>NZ_BRVO01000011.1 GCF_027924185.1 Neptunitalea lumnitzerae | reverse complement strand
CTAATGCTATTTTCCGTATTATTAGAGCTTGCAGCTAACAAAATATCCTTAGAATTTTCTGTTTTATAACATGTAGTTATATTTTCTTCTACAGGTACAAGCATTATGTAATACCACATATACTCGCAGTCTAATGCATCATTATAATAAAGTTGATATCCACCCACATTCATTCTTTCTGTAATGGTATAGGGAGTAATAATTTTATGTGTTTCTTCATACTCATACCTACAATATACATTTTCGTTGGTAGTTCCTTTTACATTTGTGTAAACTTGTACACCTTCTGCACCCTGTTGGTTTGTATATGCCTCAGCATATAAATTATCAATGGTTATTTTTTGAGGGGTAGTTTCTTCAGTAGATTCATATTCCCTTCCGTCTTGAGTAATTATATGTAAGCTATATGATGTATTTTCTACTGCTTTAAAAGGCATGTCTGATATATAAGTAGAATCAGTTGCAACTTGACTAAAGTTGAAAATTTGATTGTTGTTGTCTCTTATGTATACGGTAGCATTATTTACATAAACAATAGTGTCTGTATTTAATGGATAGCTATTAGTAAGTTTTACAGTTTGGTATTGTAAACTATCGGTAAGTGTGGCATTCACCACCAATAGCTCTTCAAAAGTTTCAGAAGCTATTGGGTAGGGCTCAGTACATCCTATCAAAAGGATGTTTAAAATTAACGCTGTATGTATTAGTCTTCTCTTCATAATTTAATTTTCCCAAAAATCTGGTTTAACATTCGAGGCAAACGTGGTACAATCTGAACATTCTGGATTTACAATGGTATAGTTGTAATTGTTATAATCAATAAATTGATAATTACGGGTCATTATATATTCATATAGCATAGCTCTTTGATTTGGTTCACCTCTTTTACACAGTTCATCATAGTTCCAAGTAACTACATTGCATTCCGAAAAATAATCAGGTTTTAAATAGTTAAAATCTGAATGATTAAAGAATATTCTTTTTGTTTTAAGGGTAGCCACATTAAAATAGCCAACAACATTCTCATCAGTGTTGCTAGTATTTGTAATATTG
>NZ_BRVO01000010.1 GCF_027924185.1 Neptunitalea lumnitzerae | reverse complement strand
GCTTTGGTAAACGGTACGCTATTGCTGAAAAGAAAGGGTGCGGTTCAAAAAAGAAAAGACTACTTCAAAATTAAGTACGCTGTTTTAACATACTTGCTTTTAAGGCAAAGGCTATACGAGTTAGATAGTATTTATAATTTTCATATTTTTTTATCAAACTTATAGTTGCTTAAGTTTATTTATAAGTATATCTATAGGTATAGGGTGTTTCCAGGTGTTTATATTATCTATAGTTGTAAAATAATAGATGCTATATAGGTGTTTGTTGTTTTATAATGAGCATTTCTCTTATCTAACATTTAAGAGTTAATAATGGTTGTAGGTTCTTTTAGAGCTCTCAAAACTTTTTTAAAAAATATGTGGAAGTTCTTTACCTGAAAAACTGTTTTTTAGCATAGAAACAAGAACTTTTATAATTAGTTACAGGAAAAGAAAGATGCTAATGCGACTTTTTCTGGGGTGAAAACCAAAAAGAAGTGCTTATGTCCTGAAAAAATAGGATGGAACTAGCCTTGTTAGATCATTACCAAGAATGATTCTCATATTTTTTTGATAGTCTACGCTGCCTTTTCCGGCGTTTTTTTTGGTGTATGTACTGTTGTTTAGTATAGCTGATATTAAAATTGAGTTTTTAAACTAGTAATCTAGGAGTGTGGTTGATTTAAAAATTATATTATTTAACCACTAGAACTGCTAAAGGAAATGATTTTTGTTAGCGCTTACACTTGGTGTTTTGTCAATGTGGAAGGTTTTAAAACACGGTGATTAACAAAATCGGTTATTGTAACTACTTGTCTTGTAGTGTTTAGACTTTTTATTTAAAAAAAGGTTAAGAAAAGCTTGGAAAAAGGTTATTAATGTTTCTATATTTGCACCCGCTTTCAGGGCGATGTTCATATAGAGATTGGCACTAACGATAAGCTTACAAAAACTTTTTCAAAAAAGGTTTTGTAGTTTAAAATAAAGTACTACTTTTGCATCCGCTTTCAGAGAAAGCAGTTCTTTAAAATATTGAGTAAGTATAAAGCTTTTGAGTGGTTTTTTGAGAGACGGAAGTTTTGAAAAAAAAAGATGAAAAAAGATTTGGATTAAGAGGGATAAAGTTTTTATATTTGCACCCGCTTTCGGAGAGAAGGCGAAAAGATAAAGAAGATAAGTTCATTGAAAATATTGTTGACAGCACGACTTTGTAGAAATACAGAGTCAAAAAAATAAGATTTAAGCAAATCCATTTTGAGTATTTATTTAAGCGATTCGTTGTAAAGATATTTAAGA
>NZ_BRVO01000009.1 GCF_027924185.1 Neptunitalea lumnitzerae | reverse complement strand
TTTGCGCAGCAAGACCCACAGTATACACAGTACATGTATAACATGAATGTAGTGAACCCGGCATACGCGGGTTCAAGGGAAAATCTATCGTTTGGATTTTTGTACCGTCAACAATGGAGTGGTTTTGATGGTGCTCCTGAAACCTTAACAGCCTTTGGTCATTTACCAGTAGGTGACCGTGTAGGGTTAGGTTTATCGCTTATCAGTGATCAGATTGGTCCTGTAACCGAAACCAACACCTATGTAGACTTTGCTTATAAAATTCCACTAGGAGGGGTACACAACCTTTCCTTAGGTATTAAAGCGGGGGCTACTTTTCACGACATAGGATTGGCTGACTTAGCAGTGATTGATCCAGCGGATCCGTTTTTTAACAGCAACATTAACTCGGTAACACCAAACGTAGGTGCAGGTGCTTTCTACTATACAGATAAGTACTATATCGCCTTTTCGGTACCAAACATTTTAAGTGCTACTCACATTGATGAGAATGGTACTAAAATAGGGTCTGAAAGCTCTCACTACTTTGCTACCGCAGGGTATGTGTTTGATTTGTCTGACAATGTGAAGTTCAAACCATCTACTATGGTAAAATCTGCTTTTGATGCACCTGTATCATTTGATGTAAATGCGAACTTCTTATTCTACGATCGTTTAGAGCTTGGTGCTTCGTATCGTTTAGATGATTCCTTCAGTGGACTTGTAAACTTTGCTATCACACCAGCTATCCGTGTAGGATATGCGTATGATGCGGTGAATTCAGATATCAATGTAGTATCGAATTCTTCGCATGAGATCATGTTGTTATTTGATTTGAACCTTCCTCAGAAGATTTCAAAATCACCTCGTTTCTTTTAATACCAAAAGCTGTTAAAAATGAAAAAACTAGTATATGTATTCTTAGCACTGCTTATTGGCCAGTCGGCCTTAGCACAATCGGCTAAGACCAAAAAAGCGGATAAGCTGTATAGTCAATTAAAGTATGTAGATGCAGCTGAGGCCTATTTAAAAATAGCCTTAGATGATGCTGATACCTATGTAATCACACAACTTGCTAACTCGTATTATTATGTATTTAATACCAGAGAGGCTGAGCGTTGGTATGCAAAGGTAGCAGATGAGACTACAGACCCTGAAATTCGTTACCGTTACGCACAAATGCTAAAGGCTAACGGAAAGTACGAAGAAGCTAATCAGCAAATGCGTCAGTTTGCTGCGGCTGCTCCTTCTGATTCAAGAGCAAAGTCGTTCTTAAAAAATCCTGATTACATTCCTCAATTATTAGCTGGAGAGAAAAAGTTTGAGGTAAAGCCTATTAACATCAATACTGCTTTATCTGACTTTGGTGGATACTTTCACTTAAATACCTTTTACTTTACTTCTGCTAGAGCAGGAGGTAGAAAATACGGATGGAACGAAGAGCCTTACTTAAACATCTACAGAGCTCAGTATGTAAAAGATGAGTTTACTGCTGTAGAAGAGTTAAGCGAGAAAATCAATACACGTTACCATGAAGGTACGGTTGCTATCTCTGATGATGGACAAACCATGTACTTTGCGAGAACTAACTACAATGATGGTAAGTTTGTAAAAGACAGTACAGGTATTGGACTGGTAAACTTATTTAAAGCTACCATGGTAGATGGTGAGTGGGATAATGTAGAGCGTTTACCTTTTAATGGTGAAAACTACACCTCGCAACACCCTGCATTAAGTGATGATGGAAAAACATTATACTTTGCTTCTGACAGACCAGGAGGATACGGTGAGTCTGATATGTATAAAGTAACCATTAACGAAGATGGTACCTATGGTACCCCTGAGAACTTAGGTGCTGATGTAAACACAGAGGCTAACGAAGGGTTCCCTTTTGTAAATGATGGGTTATTATACTTTGCCTCTAACGGACACTTAGGACTTGGTGGATTAGATATTTTTGTAACCAGTATTGACGGGGATAGCTTTGGGGAAATTAGAAACCTTGGGGTGCCTATCAACAGTAACAAAGATGATTTTTCTTTTAGCTTTGAGGCTGAAACTAAAACTGGTTTCTTCTCTTCTAACCGTGAAGGTGGTAAAGGAAGTGATGATATTTACATGGCTACGCAAATAGCGCCTATTTGTGATGTAGATTATGTAATTACCGTTACAGACGTTGAGAGCGGTGAAATTATTGCAGGTGCTACAGTAGCATTAGCAGACACCGAAGGTAATGTAGTTGCTACAAAAACTACCGATGCTGAGGGTAAAGTAACCTTTAAAGTAGAATGTAAAAAAGACATTAGCTTAGAGGTAACAGCTCAAGACTATGAAGGTACTACTAAAGATGTAGAAGGTACTGATAGTTTAATTACCAATGTAGAAGTAGCGTTACAACCAATAGACAACCTTATTGACGAGCTTAAGAAAGTAAATCTTCAACCAATTTACTTTGACTTTGACAAGCACAACATCCGTAAGGAGGCTGCTTTAGAGTTAGACAAGCTAGTACAAATCATGGAGAAATATCCTGAGATGAATATTAAAGTAGAAACGCATGCAGATATAAGAGGTAGTGAAAGCTATAACTTAAAACTTACTGACAAGCGTGCTAAGAGTACTGTACAGTACTTAATCTCTAAAGGAATCTCTGAAGATAGATTAACCAGCGAAGGTATGGGTGAGAAAAACCCACTTGTTGACTGTAAAGGTGGATGTACTAATGAAGAACACCAGAAAAACAGAAGATCTGATTTTATTATCACCAACCTTCAAGAAGAAGGTGCTGAATAATTATTCAATCAC
>NZ_BRVO01000008.1 GCF_027924185.1 Neptunitalea lumnitzerae | reverse complement strand
CAAATCTCCAGATACTATGAAAGCCACTATGGCAAGTACATAAAAAGAAAACTTTTTCATTATAGCTTATTTTTTAATAATTAAGATATACCCAGCCAGTTCTGGTTTTGTTTCCGTCACTGAAATAAAGCACATAGAAATAAGTACCTACCGGTAAAATGTTTCCATTTTTATCTTGTCCGTGCCACTCATCTGTGTAATTGGTGTAGGTGTATATTTCGGTTCCTAAACGGTTAAACATTTGTATTCTCTCTACATTTAATCCGGTTAAGTCAAAATTGTCATTCAATCCGGCAGATGCATTTGGAGAAATACCTTGAGGTATATCACAGAAGATGCTTTCTACAGCAATAGTGCTATCAGAAATACACCCGTCAGCCGAGGTAATGGTAACAACGTAATCACCAACCATTGTAGCTGTAATAGACTGTGATGAGCCTGCCATGCTTCCGTCTGGAGCTGTCCACTCAAAAGTAACACCTGTTAAATCTGTAATGTTAGTCGGTTCAGCAGTTAAAACATAGTTATTTAAGCCTTCGCAACCTCCTACAAACGCTACTTCTACAGGAGCGTATATAGTAATATCTACACTATATTCTGTGTCACAATTAGTATTGGTAGCTGGTGGTAAAGCATAGGTTACTGTATAAGTACCTGGTGTACTTTGTGCTACACTTATTTCACCTGTAGTTTCATCTATTACTAATCCTGCATCAGACGTAAAGGTTCCGCCCATACTAAAGTCAGCAGCAAGGGTAGGGATAATGTTTGCTTCATTATAACATACCTCAGGGGTGTCATAGTCAAACTCTACTACGTATACATCATAAATAATTTCTAACACATCCGAACAATATGTACCGTTCCATTCATAGAAGTAACTACCAGGAGCATCAAAACCAGAAATAGTTGTTGAGTTTGATGTTGGGTCTGCAATTACGGTTCCATCTGTAGAATCTACAGCTGACCAAAATCCACCACCAGCGGCAGTAACAACCGCATTTGTATCGTCACAATCAATAGTTAACGGATTGGCTACAGTAATACTATTATCTGCAGTAAAACTAACCGCGTCTAAGAAGTTACCAATAGAAGGATCTCCTGTAACGGTTTGCGAAGCCTGAAATATAAAACGCGTCACGGGTTGTGCGCTAGGTGTTGTGTGTGTTCCTGTATTAAGTACCCAAGCCGAATCATCTGCTTGAAAAGTCCCTACTTCTACATATGGTCCACCAGGAGGTCCTGAAAGTAATTTACACTCGTCAAAACCACCAGGTCTCCTTGCTCTATGTGCAAATGAATAGGTAAATGTAGTAGCAGCTGGTGTTTGGTAATCCTGGTAAACACCTTGATCTAAAGAAGTATTGGTTGCATTTAATTCAATAAACTGATTTCCTGAATACGAAGGAACACTTTCAAAATTCGGAGTTGGCCAAATTTCAATCAATCCATCCGTTGCAGTTGTTCTCCATCCTTGAACTAAATTATGACTTACCTGAGGTGGATAAATACCTGATACTACAGGTAATTCAAAATCACTATTAATAGTTCTAATAGCACAATTAAAACTATCTTGATTTGCAGGTAAAGAAGGTATATTAATACATAAATCAAATTGTGTGTTATAACTAGCTGTTGTATTATCGGTAATCTTAATATAGTATACTTGTCCTACAACTAAGTCCGTTTGTAAAATATTATTTACCGTAGTACAATATAACTCTGCTAAACTACCACAAGAACCTTCATATAAAGTTAAAACAACATCATCAAAATTTCCTTCTAAAGAACCACTATCAGAAATAGGATCCATCATTTCAATTTCATGAACAGTGCTTGTAGCAATAAAAGAATACCATAAATCTCCATTGTTATTAGTGCTGCAAGAATCTGATGTTGTAGATGGTGTGGCTCCTGTAAAAGTAACAGGTGTTATCTGGGTACAAGTATCATCTGTATTTACAGGTACATCTATAGCTCCTTCACACTCATCATTTGCTGCACTAGTAGTAAAACTTTCAGGTCCTGAAGTAAAGCTTAAATCAGCAGGTCCGCAGACTGCTAATACATAAAAATCATATTCAGTTAATGGGTTTAATCCGGTAACTGTATAAGGTATGGTGGTAGTAGTAGTTCCGGTAACACCTGTGATAGAACTTCCTGCAGGTACTACAATTACTTGCCATTCTGTTTCAGCACCGCCAGCTGTCCAACTTAAGTCGGCTTCAGTAGAGGTGATGTTAGCTACGCTTAGTGCCGTAGGTTGTGGACATGTAATAGGAGCACAGTATACGTTACCTGTATAAATATCAGAACCTGCTAAACTACCGCTTCCAGAAGGTAATGTAAATTCAACTTGGCTGCCATAATCATTTACAACTGTCATACCTACCTCGTTAGTCCAAGATCCAGAGTTCCAGTGAATAGTAAATGGAGCGTTGTTACATAACCCTATAGAGGTAGAACCACTACTTCCTGAGTTTAAAGTGATGGTTTCTATAACTACACCGTTTTGCATAATGTCCATGGTGTTACCATTCCAACCATCTCCAAATGTATCGGTCATGTTGAAAGTATATGTACACTGGTCAGATACTGGACACATAGCGGTGTCAAAAGCATAAGGACCTGTCCAATTACTAACGTCGGTACCACTACAAACACTTCTTACCCAGAAATAGTAAGAGGTAGTAGCAGTTAGGCCTGTTAAAGTTGTGCTGGTGTTAGTCGTGTTTCCACTAGGTGTAGTAGAACCAGTTGGTGCCGTATTAGTTGTTGAATAATAATAATCGTAAGAAGTTGGTGCTACCGCTGGTGCATCCCAAGATAAAATGGCATCTGAATTAGTAATACCACTTGATGTAATGTTATCTGGTGCTGGACAAGCATCTAACAATTGGGCAGATGCTGCAAAAATATTTGCTATACCACCAGAGTTTCTAGTAATTAAAACAGAACCTATTAACTTGGTTTGATTAGTCACATCAATCGGAATACTAAGTCTATACAATCTAGGGTTGTTAGAAAGGTTAGAGATTCCATCTGTGTTTACATTTACTCTCCCTACACCTGTAACTTCTACCGGTAGTGCCGTACTATTAAACCAATCTGGTACCGTGTTAGCTGTTGCTGTTTGTGTTGTTCCATCTGTAAACTGTATATCAACAGTAATAACAGAAGAACCACTCCCAGATGTAGTTAATAAATAAAGATTAGTAGCATTTACTTGATTAGAAAACACCAAGGTTCCATTAGTAACTGTACTACCAAGTCGTAATGAATTGTTTGCAGAATAATCAGCTAATTGAAAGGATAAGCCTGTAATATTCGGGCTTGAATAAAACCCTCCGGCAACTAAACCATTTGTAGGTGTTGTACCTGTTCCCGGATTAAAATCTGCAGCCATTAATGCATAACTGTCATCATCTAAAATGTTGGATGTTGATGAAGCTGCACTTCCAGAACCATTGGCTATAACGTCTTCATTATAACCAGAAGTAACGGAAAGCACTTCATAGGTTTGTCCATTGATGTAATGAACAACAAGAAAACAAATAAGTAATAATAATTTTCTCATAAATTTAATTTATGTTATTAATGTTGGATGAAATATTAAAAAGTTTTCAGTAAAGAAAACTGGTTAATCAATTGTGTTTGTAAACATATCAAGACTATGTTATGTGAGCTTGTATGAATATGCAAACGTCTTGTTTTTACGCTCTTGTGTTAAAATAGCAAATAAAAATTAACACAAAAGTAAAAAATTAACGTCATTATTAAGATAGTTTTATCAAAAAAGCCGGTGATTGTTATTCTTAACAATCTAAGGGGGTAGTAATCTGAGATTTTAATAATATTTTTTGTTTTACTTACTA
>NZ_BRVO01000007.1:0-2500 GCF_027924185.1 Neptunitalea lumnitzerae | reverse complement strand
TTAGCCTTAGCGGATGGTCCCGCCAGATTCACACAGGGTTTCACGTGCCCCGCGCTACTCAGGATACTGCTATCAATAACTTAACTTACCAATACAGGACTATCACCTTCTATGGTTTGTCTTTCCAAACAATTCTTATTCGTTAAGCATCAAATGTCGCAGTCCTACTACCCCGATATTGCCGTAACAACATCGGTTTGGGCTGTTCCGCGTTCGCTCGCCACTACTTACGGAATCACTCTTGTTTTCTTCTCCTCCGCCTACTTAGATGTTTCAGTTCAGCGGGTTTGCCTCCTTGCGGATACTATATCTTCAATATAGTGGGTTGCCCCATTCGGATATCTCCGGATCATAGTGTATGTGCCACTCCCCAAAGCTTTTCGCAGCTTATCACGTCCTTCTTCGCCTCTGAGAGCCTAGGCATCCCCCATACGCCCTTAATTAGCTTATTGTACTTTTTGTCTCTTTGATTCTTTACTTTTTTACTTCTAATTCCATTTATGTATGAATACATAAACGAAACCTCGTATCTCTCTTTATCTCAATATGTCAATGAACTGTGTCGTGTTACTACTATTAGTAGTCTCACATGTGCGTCTTAAAATTTACATCCTAATACAACACTCTGTGGAGAATATCGGAGTCGAACCGATGACCTCCTGCGTGCAAGGCAGGCGCTCTAGCCAGCTGAGCTAATCCCCCGTTTCCATAATGTCGGCAATCTTTAGCCGGTTGGCAATCAGGCGCTCAACATCTAGAATTTCCTTTCATAAGTCAAAAAGCTTTTGTAGTCTCGGGCAGGCTCGAACTGCCGACCTCTACATTATCAGTGTAGCGCTCTAACCAGCTGAGCTACGAGACTCTTTATTATATTATTATAGCTCTCTCACTTATTCTCAATTCCTTGTATTAACAGCACTTTAAGCAAAACCACTCTTTGTAATTATTCTTAACAAACAATTCAATTGTGTTCTCTAGAAAGGAGGTGTTCCAGCCGCACCTTCCGGTACGGCTACCTTGTTACGACTTAGCCCCAGTTACTAGTTTTACCCTAGGCAGCTCCTTGCGGTCACCGACTTCAGGTACCCCCAGCTTCCATGGCTTGACGGGCGGTGTGTACAAGGCCCGGGAACGTATTCACCGGATCATGGCTGATATCCGATTACTAGCGATTCCAGCTTCACGTAGTCGAGTTGCAGACTACGATCCGAACTGAGATAGGTTTTATAGATTCGCTCCTGCTCGCGCAGTGGCTGCTCTCTGTACCTACCATTGTAGCACGTGTGTGGCCCAGGACGTAAGGGCCGTGATGATTTGACGTCATCCCCACCTTCCTCGCGGTTTGCACCGGCAGTCCCGTTAGAGTCCCCATCTTAACATGCTGGTAACTAACGGCAGGGGTTGCGCTCGTTATAGGACTTAACCTGACACCTCACGGCACGAGCTGACGACAACCATGCAGCACCTTGTAAACTGTCCGAAGAAAAAACTATCTCTAGTCCTGTCAGTCTACATTTAAGCCCTGGTAAGGTTCCTCGCGTATCATCGAATTAAACCACATGCTCCACCGCTTGTGCGGGCCCCCGTCAATTCCTTTGAGTTTCATTCTTGCGAACGTACTCCCCAGGTGGGATACTTATCACTTTCGCTTAGCCACTCAATCCGAAAATCGAACAGCTAGTATCCATCGTTTACGGCGTGGACTACCAGGGTATCTAATCCTGTTCGCTCCCCACGCTTTCGTCCATCAGCGTCAATCAGTTAGTAGTGATCTGCCTTCGCAATTGGTATTCTATGTAATATCTATGCATTTCACCGCTACACTACATATTCTAACCACTTCCTAACCATTCAAGAACATCAGTATCAAAGGCAATTTTACAGTTGAGCTGCAAACTTTCACCCCTGACTTAATATTCCGCCTACGGACCCTTTAAACCCAATGATTCCGGATAACGCTTGGATCCTCCGTATTACCGCGGCTGCTGGCACGGAGTTAGCCGATCCTTATTCGTATAGTACCGTCATCAGTGTACACGTACACCTTATTCTTCCTATACAAAAGCAGTTTACAACCCATAGGGCAGTCGTCCTGCACGCGGCATGGCTGGTTCAGTCTTCCGACCATTGACCAATATTCCTCACTGCTGCCTCCCGTAGGAGTCTGGTCCGTGTCTCAGTACCAGTGTGGGGGATCTCCCTCTCAGGACCCCTACCTATCGTTGCCATGGGGTGCCGTTACCACTCCATCTAGCTAATAGGACGCATGCTCATCTTGTACCGCCGAAACTTTAATTGTAAAACAATGCTGTTTAACAATACCATGGGGCATTAATCCAAATTTCTCTGGGCTATTCCCCTGTACAAGGTAGATTGCATACGCGTTACGCACCCGTGCGCCGGTCTCAAAATAGCAAGCTATTTCTACCCCTCGACTTGCATGTGTTAGGCCTGCCGCTAGCGTTCATCCTGAGCCAGGATCAAACTCTTCATCGTTAAA
>NZ_BRVO01000006.1 GCF_027924185.1 Neptunitalea lumnitzerae | reverse complement strand
TAATATTACAAATATTAGCAACACTGATGAAAATGTTGTTGGCTATTTTAATGTGGCTACCCTTAAAACAAAAAGAATATTCTTTAATCACTCCGATTTTAATTATATAAAACCTGATTATTTTTCGGAATGCAATGTAGTTACTTGGAATTATAATATTGTTTGTCCTAGAGGTGGAACAGATGAAAGAGCTATGCTATATGAATACATAATGACGCGTAATTATCAATTTATTGATTATGACAATTACAACTATACCATTGTAAACCCTGAATGCTCAGATTGTACCACGTTTGCCTCTAACGTTAAACCCGATTTTTGGGAAAATTAAATTATGAAAAGAAGCTATACTTACATAATGTTAATAGTTAACATCTTTTTGTTAGGATGCACCGAGCCATACCCTATAGCCTCTGAAAATTTTGAAGAGTTATTGGTGGTGAATGCCACACTTACAGATAGTTTACAATACCAAACTGTAAGACTTACTAATAGCTACCCATTAAATACAGATACTTTAGTATATGTAAACAATGCTACCGTATACATAAGAGACAACAACAATCAAATTTTCAACTTTAGTCAAGTAGCAAATGATTCTACTTATATATCAGACATGCCCTTTAAAGCAGTAGAAAATGCCTCATATAGCCTCCATATAACTACTCAAGACGGAAGGGAATATCAATCAACTGAAGAAACTACACCTCAAAAAGTAACCATTGATAATTTATATGCAGAAGCACGCACAAATCAACAAGGTGTAGAAGGTGTTCAAATATATACAGATGTTACTGGTACTAACAATAACAATTTGTATTGCAGGTATGAGTATGATGAAACTTTTAAAATAGTTACTCCTTATACAGTGTATGCTGATATGGAATTTTCCGAAAGAGTTTATTTTTATAACTCATTTCTTGACTGCTGGTATTATTTTTATTATATAATGCTACATCCTGTAGAAGAACAAACTAAAATAGGTTACAAAACAAATACATCTAATACGATAGTTTTAGCTAATAACAGCCAACTAATTTCTAACACTATCAACAAAGTTGAAAATAAATTTATCCCTAAAGATGATTATGTAATTTCTGAAAGGTATAGTTTTTTAGTCTATGTTTATTCTGAAAATTATCAGGCTTATCAATATTTCGAAACACTAAAAAAATTAAATAGTCAAGAAAGTAGCTTATCTCCAAATCAACCTGGGTTTATTCAGGGAAATATTTCAAACGTATCAAACCAAGAAAAAATTATCGGATATTTTAATGTAGCCTCGGTCAAAACGAAAAGAATATTCTTTGATTTTTCAAATTTTGGATTTTCAAAACCAGCGTATTTTTCAGAATGCTATGTGAACGAATATGATTATAGAGATAAATGTGCTTTAGGGATATACAATGCAGATTTACTTTATTATGATGCGAATACCCGAAACTACAGACTAGTTAATATTGTAGAAGATGGCATATATACTTTGGTAAACCCTGAATGTGCAGATTGTACCACATTTGCTTCTAACGTTAAACCTGATTTTTGGGAAGATTAACTTATGAAAAGAAGCTATACTTACATAATGTTAATAGTTAACATCTTTTTGATAGGATGCACTGAGCCATACCCTATAGCCTCTGAAGATTTTGAAGAACTATTGGTGGTCGATGCTAGTCTATCAGATAGTTTGCAATACCAGACCGTTAAACTCTCCAATTCTATTCCTTTAAATACTGAATCTACAACATACATAAACAATGCAGAGGTATGGATTGAAAATTCTAATGGAGATATATTCAACTTTCATCAAATTCAAACTGATTCTATTTATCAATCCAATGTCACTTTTAAAGCAGAACAAAATACCTCATATACGCTACATATTAAAACAGAAGATGGCGAAGAGTATACTTCTACCGAAGAAAGTACACCAGACCCAATTAAAATTGAAAACGTTTTTGCACAAGCCGAAACGAACGATGCTGGAGCTGAAGGTATTCAAGTATATGCGGATGTAACATCTTTGGGCAACAATAATCTTTTGAACAGGTTTGAGTACGAAGAAACTT
Organism: Neptunitalea lumnitzerae; assembly: GCF_027924185.1. Taxonomy (GTDB): domain Bacteria; phylum Bacteroidota; class Bacteroidia; order Flavobacteriales; family Flavobacteriaceae; genus Neptunitalea; species Neptunitalea lumnitzerae. The sequence continues at coordinate 4,191 of NZ_BRVO01000006.1, read as the reverse complement.
ATAAAATCAAAACACCCTACCGAATTGATTCTATTATAAGTGTTAAGGATTTCTATTTTTATCCTTTAAATGATGGTGCTGTTCATTGCTTAGATTATAACTATTCAATAGAGCTTACACCTGTAACAGAAGAAACTTCTATTTGTTATGACACCAATTATTCTAATAATTTAATTTTAGCTTCTTCACAAAATAACGATTCTAATAATGTGTTTAACGTAAAAATACATTTTATAGAAAATGATAATTATATTATTAGTGAAGGATATAGCATATTAGTGAAAGCCTATAATGAAAATTATAAGGCATATCAGTTCTATCAAACTACTAAAAATATGAATAGCGAGAATGAAACTCTATCAACTACACAACCTGGGTTCTTTACAGGGAACTTAGTAAATGTAAATAACCCAAACCAAAAAATTATAGGATTTTTCAATGTTACAACAACGGCCAAAAAGCGTATTTTCTTTGATTATGCAGATTTTGGTTTTAACCAACCATCCTATTTTAGTGATTGTTTAATTACTTATTTCCTCCTCCCACCTGCACCTACAATAACTCTTGATTATGAAATTGAATGTAGTCCAGAAGGGCCTTCTCCAAAAGACAGACTTTATCAATTCATTACCCAACATAATTTTCAACTTAAAGAAAGAAATGGCACCATTTACACACTTTGGAGACCAGAATGTTCTAATTGTACAACTTTTGCCTCTAACATAAAACCCGATTTTTGGGAAGATTAGTTAAACTATTAATAAGGCTATGAAAAAAGTAATTACACACATATCGTATTTTGTTACATCTATCATATTGATAGGATGTGTAGAACCTTATCCTATTGCTACAAATTCTTATGAAGAATTATTAGTAGTAGATGCTACTTTAACAGATAGCCTACAATACCAAACAGTAAAATTAACCAAATCTTACCCTCTTACAACAGAATCAGCAACTTATGTAAATAATGCCACCGTTTGGATAGAAGATACAGATGGGCAAATTTTTAATTTTTCACAAATAGAAACAGATTCTACGTACATATCAGATGTCCAATTTAATGCGCAACAAAACAACAGCTATAGTCTACATATAACCACGTCAAACGGTAATGAGTATACCTCTGAATGGCAAAATACTCCTCCGCAAATCCAAATAAATGATTTATATGCAGAACATGCTTTTAACGAAGAAGGTACTGAAGGTGCGCAAGTGTATATAGATGTTAAAAGTGATGACACCACCCCAATATATCTAAGATATACCTACGAAGAAACACACAAAATAAGAACTCCAAGAGTGAGTTCTTTTGAATGGGAAATTCAGAACTATGTATCACCAGTTTTTTACGGTCCAGACTGTATTACTGTAGAGTATGACATTATATTAACGGAAAGAGATGCTCCAGTGAACATTTGCTACAAGACCAATTATTCAAATAATATAAATTTAGCTAACTCTAATAACCTTAGCCAAAATATAATAGATAAACACCCAATAAGATTTATTAACAAGGATGATTACATTCTTGCAGAAAGGTACTCTATCTTAGCTACTGTATACTCAGAAAGCTATCAAAGCTATCAATATTACCAAACGCTAGATAAACTCAATAGCAATGGTTCTGTGCTATCTCCTGTTCAAACAGGACATATACAAGGCAATATATTTAATAATAATTCTGAAGAAAAAATTATAGGTAATTTTAATGTTACTGCTGTTAAAACTAAACGTATATTTTTCGATTTTACAGATTTTGGTTTTTCACAACCATCGTATCCTGTAGAACAAGATATACATGAATTAGACTATATGGATGCCTGTAATCCTTTTAAACAGCCAGATCGTTTAGTGTTACGTACACTTCTCCTTTTAGAAAATTATCAAGTCCTTCAATACCAACAAGAAGTAACAAATTTTGAAATTCTCGGAAAAATCTATACCGTTATAAACCCTGAATGTGCAGATTGCACCACATTTGCCTCTAATGTTAAACCCGCTTTTTGGGAAGATTAACCATTAAATTAAACTATATGCTAAAAAAAATTCACTTCTTAATTTTAATTATTGGTTTGGGTGTACTACCCAAAGCTAATGCTCAAATAAATAATTTAATCAATGAAGAAATATTTCTTCATTACAATACCGCTTCTATACTAACAGGAGAAACTTTATACTACAAACTATATTGTTACAACAAGAACAACAATAATTTAAGCTCCTTAAGTAAAATTGCTTATGTTGAACTAATTAGTAGTGATAAGGAATCTGTTGCCAAACAAAAAATATCTATAAAAGATGGTGTTGGTTCAGGAGATTTTTTCATACCCACTAATATTTCTTCTGGTAGTTATAAAGTAGTTGCTTACACAAAAGCAATGCTTAATAACAACAAGTTATTTGAAGGTAATCTTCTAATCATAAATCCGTTTAAACGTTTAAATACAGATAAAGTAATTGTTGATACTACAACTACTAATGTAGTCATAACAAATGTTCCATTAATGAATGAAAATTTATTAGAAACAAACAAGAAAAAATATTTAAACCGCGAAAAAGTAACTATTAGTTTTGACAGCTCTCTATTAGAAGACGATGAATTCTTAAACGGTCAATATTCCATATCTGTGCGAAAATTTGATGCTTTAGATACATTAACAGAAGTACCTACCAGTAGTAATTTTACTCAGAATATAATTAATACTAACAATGTTGGTTTAAAAACATTTTTGCCGGAATTAAGAGGTGAGGTTATATCGGGTACTATTACCAACTATAATTCACTGTCAGATCCTACTTTGGCACTATCTAGTTATGGTACTCAATTTGATTATGAACTTACCGAAATAGATAAAGAAGGCCATTTCAATTTTATTCTTTCAAACCCTTCAACTAGTAATAAAATAGCATTACAACTATTAGAAAACAAACCCATCATCATGAGTTTGGACACCGTATTAATAAACTATAATGCTTTAAACATAGAAACACCTTACACAATTAACACTAAATTATCTGAAACCATAAAGCAAAGATCCACTGCCAACCAAATAGAAAATGTATTTTTCGAGGTTAAACAAGATACCATTCCTCTTGAAGTAATCAACACTGAAAACTTCTATACTACTTTAGAAAAAACATACATTTTAGACGAGTACACAAGATTCAAGTCTTTCAAAGAAACCATCATTGAAATAATCCCTGAACTATTTCTTAAAAAAAAGAAAGAAACTTACACTCTTCATCTTCGCGATTATGAAAACAAAGCATCTGATGAAGTTTTTGGTGAAACACTAGTTTTTGTAGATGGCATCTTACTAAAAGATATACACCAATTAATTGAATACGGTGCTACAAGAATAGATCGTATAGAGTTGGTGAATAAAGGTTACATATACGGAGACCAATTGTACTATGGGGTGGTATCAATTTTCACAAAAACTCAAGACTTTATGCCAATAAGCACAGAAGAGCACCCCATATACTATGCAGACATTATTCGCCCACTAATGCCTAAGGTATATTTTAATCAAAAATATGGTAGCACAACTAAAACGAAAATACCAGATTATAGATATCAGCTATTATGGCAACCTACTGTAGCTCCTAAAACTAACAAATCACTAGAATTATATACCTCTGATATTAAAGGTGAATACATAATTTCATTTCAAGGTTTTAAATCAGATGGTACTCCTATTACCATAAACAAACCCTTTACTGTAGAGTAAATAGAAAATATAGTTTAATTTAAAAGAGCGTGAGATATGGTATATCTCACACTCTTTTTATCTAGCGCTTAAACATTAAAACAAGTACTACAAAGCATTCATTGTACTCTTTCAATAAAATAATACACTCCCCATCCATTACCAACCTTTACACCACAAGACACATTATCATAGAATGCATACAACTTGAAGCTTATACTACTAAACCAAAAACATACATTCTAAAACAAGAAAACCAATTCCATGAGAGTTGTATCTAAGAAAACATTTATAGGGTATTAAATAGGCTTAAAAGAAGAGTATAAAGAAAATGTAACAGCCGTATACGTATGCTAGACAAGCTAAAGAGATTACTTCCCTTTATTTTCAGCTATAGCATACAGTTTACCAAAGCTATAAAAAACAAAAAACCCTCACAGTTACCTGTAAGGGTTTTAAAAAAGGCGGCGACATACTC
>NZ_BRVO01000005.1 GCF_027924185.1 Neptunitalea lumnitzerae | reverse complement strand
TTCTACAAAGTCGTGCTGTCAACAATATTTTCAATGAACTTATCTTCTTTATCTTTTCGCCTTCTCTCCGAAAGCGGGTGCAAATATAAAAACTTTATTCCTCTTAATCCAAATCTTTTTTCATCTTTTTTTTCGAAACTTCCGTCTCTTAAAAAAATCACTCAAAGCTTTATACTTACTCAATATTTTAAAGAACTGCTTTCCCTGAAAGCGGGTGCAAATATAGAAACATTATTAACCTTTTTCCAAGCTTTTCTTAACCTTTTTTTAAATAAAAAACACTAGACACTGTTAACTAGCTAGTTACAAACAAATCTTTTTTAAAAAAGGATTAAACATCCTCTAACCTACTATACTTTTATCCATACACACTTCTGAAATCACAATATAAAACTACACAAGAATACACATATATATAGTACAGATTACATACAACTCTTTGTAGAGACAACATAAAACTGATTAAACCTTTAATATCCTACACAGAAATACAAATACCTATAATATATAATAGAATATTATTGTAATCATTCAAACAACCTATTATCTTTGCAGACCTTATAATTATAATATAATGATAAAAATAACTTTACCGGACGGATCAGTCAAAGAGTTCGAAGCAAACTCAACTCCAATGGATGTAGCCAAAAGCATAAGTGAAGGTTTGGCAAGAAATGTAATATCAGCAAAATTTAACGGTACCACCGTTGAAACCACCACTCCATTAACCACCGACGGTTCTCTTATATTATATACATGGAACAACGACGAGGGGAAGAAAGCCTTTTGGCACTCTACTTCTCACGTAATGGCTCAGGCTCTAGAAGAACTTTATCCTGGCGTAAAGCTAACTATAGGACCTGCTATTAATAATGGATTTTACTATGATGTAGATTTTGGTGAGCACAGCATTTCTGAAAAAGATTTCCCTACCATTGAAAACAAGATGTTAGAAATAGCTAGAGGAAAACATGATTACAAAATGCGTGCAGTAACAAAAGCAGATGCTTTAGCCTACTACAAAAATCAGAATAACGAATTTAAGGTTGAATTAATTGAAAACCTTGAAGACGGTACTATTACTTTTTGTGACCATGATACTTTTACAGATTTATGTCGTGGAGGACACATACCTAACACTGGTATTATTAAAGCTGTAAAATTACTAAACGTTGCTGGAGCATATTGGAGAGGTGATGAAAATAAACCACAGCTTACCCGTATTTACGGAATATCGTTCCCTAAACAAAAAGAACTTAAAGAATACTTAGAGTTATTAGAAGAAGCAAAAAAACGTGACCACAGAAAATTAGGTAAAGAATTAGAATTGTTTACTTTTTCACAAAAAGTAGGTCAAGGGTTACCGTTATGGTTACCTAAAGGAGCTGCCTTAAGAGAACGCTTAGAGCAATTTTTGAAAAAAGCGCAACAAAAAGCAGGATACGAACAAGTAGTTTCTCCTCATATTGGTCAAAAAGAACTATATGTAACTTCTGGTCACTATGCTAAATACGGAGCTGATAGTTTTCAACCTATACATACACCGGCGGAAGGTGAAGAGTTTTTATTAAAGCCAATGAATTGCCCTCACCATTGTGAGATTTACAATTCTAAACCTTGGAGTTATAAAGAACTACCAAAACGTTTTGCAGAATTTGGTACTGTATACAGATATGAGCAAAGTGGAGAATTACATGGGTTAACCAGAGTTAGAGGGTTTACTCAAGATGATGCTCACATTTTCTGTACACCAGAACAATTAGATGAAGAATTTAGAAATGTAATTGACCTAGTATTATATGTATTTGGATCGTTAGGATTTGAAAACTTTACTGCACAAGTATCATTAAGAGATCCTGAAAACCCAGATAAATATATTGGTAGCGATGAAAATTGGGAAAAAGCAGAAACTGCTATTATCAACGCTGCTAAAGAAAAAGGACTTAACTACGTTGTTGAAACTGGAGAAGCTGCATTTTACGGACCAAAGCTAGACTTCATGGTTAAAGATGCTTTGGGTAGAAGTTGGCAGTTAGGTACTATACAAGTAGATTATAACTTACCAGAACGTTTTGATCTTACTTATAAAGGTAGCGATGATAAGTTACACAGACCTGTTATGATACACCGTGCACCATTTGGAAGTATGGAACGTTTTGTAGCAATTTTACTAGAACATACCGGCGGAAATTTCCCAATTTGGTTAATGCCAGAGCAGTGTATCATACTGTCTCTTAGTGAGAAATATGAAAAATATGCCGAAAATGTTTTAAATTTATTAGAAAATCACGAAATTCGCGCCCTCGTTGATAACCGAAGTGAGACAATGGGTAAAAAAATTAGAGACGCAGAGACTCAAAAATTACCGTATATGTTGATTGTTGGGGAGAACGAGGCTAAAGAACAAACTGTATCAGTTAGAAAGCATGGTGGAGAAGATTTAGGAACTATGACGATTGAAGCTTTTGCAGATTTGATAAAAACCGAAATTAATAGTATATTAAAACCGTTTAAATAAAGTTTAATTAAAAATTTTTAGCCATAGCTATTAGAAGAAATTTTAACAGGAATCCTAGAGAGGAGAAAGATCAACATAGAATCAACGAGAAAATTCGTGTACCGGAAGTTCGTTTAGTTGGTGATAATGTTGAGATGGATGTTTATCCTACTAGAAAAGCACTTGCTTTAGCGCAAGAGATGGAGCTTGACTTGGTAGAAATATCACCAAACGCAAAACCACCTGTTTGTAAAATAATGGACTACAGAAAGTTTCTGTACGAACAGAAGAAGCGTGATAAAGCTTTAAAAGCTAAAGCCTCTAAGGTAGTCGTAAAAGAAATTAGATTTGGTCCGCAAACAGATGATCACGATTATGAATTTAAAAAGAAACATGCTGAGAAGTTCTTGAAAGATGGAGCTAAGTTAAAGGCATATGTTTTCTTTAAAGGACGATCTATTGTTTATAAAGATCAAGGGCAGATTTTATTATTACGTTTAGCTCAAGAATTAGAAGAGCTTGGTAAAGTAGAACAAATGCCTAAATTGGAAGGTAAACGTATGACTATGTTTATTGCTCCAAAAAAAGCACCAAAATAAACTATTTATATAGTATAAAGATTTAAGCGAAATAATTAAAGAGGAAAGAAGATGCCTAAAATGAAAACTAAGTCTAGTGCCAAGAAGCGTTTTAAGCTTACAGGTTCTGGAAAAATTAAAAGAAAGCACGCTTTTAAAAGTCACATTTTGACTAAAAAATCTAAAAAGCGTAAGCTAGCGTTAACGCACAGTGGATTAGTTCACGATCATGATGTTAACAGCATTAAAGAACAATTACGTTTAAAGTAATCAATTGTTCTTTCGGTTCAATTAAATTAAAATTGTTTAACCCTGGAGTTAGGCCTTAACAAAGTGTAATACAATTATTACCGCCTACTACAAAAAACTTAAAAAATTATGCCAAGATCAGTAAACGCGGTAGCTCGTAGAGCTCGCAGAAAAAAGGTAATGAAACAAGCCAAAGGTTACTTTGGTAGACGTAAAAACGTTTGGACAGTTGCCAAAAACGCGGTTGAAAAAGCGATGCAATATTCGTACAGAGACCGTAAAAATAAAAAGAGAACGTTTCGTGCATTATGGATTGCCCGTATTAACGCAGGTGCCAGATTACACGGTTTATCTTATTCTCAATTCATGGGTAAAGTTAAAGCTAACAACATAGAACTTAACAGAAAAGTTTTAGCTGACTTAGCTATGAACCACCCTGAAGCTTTCAAAGCAATCGTAGAAAAAGTAAAATAATAAACGTTTAACAATATTTCGCTTAAAAGAAAAATCCGATTCAATTATGAATCGGATTTTTTGTTTGTACACATACCTTTCTAAAAAGATAAGCACAAAAAAAAACGGATACTTAATGTACCCGTTTTTTTATATTGTTAAAGCTATTTAATTATCTACTATAATTAGGAGCCTCTTTTGTAATAGTTACATTATGAGGGTGACTCTCGTTAATACCACTAGAAGTAATTTTAACAAAGCGTCCGGTCTCTTTAAGTGTTTCCACATCTTTGGCACCACAATACCCCATACCTGCTCTTAAACCACCTATAAATTGGTGCATACTTTCAAACAAGTCTCCTTTGTACGGTACACGACCTACAATTCCTTCAGGAACTAGTTTCTTAATATCGTCTTCTACATCCTGGAAGTATCTATCTTTACTACCTTTCTTCATAGCCTCTACACTACCCATACCTCGGTACGACTTAAACTTACGACCCTCGTAAATAATAGTTTCTCCTGGAGACTCTTTGGTACCCGCTAACATAGACCCTAACATTACACAATCTGCACCTGCAGCAATAGCCTTAGGTATATCACCAGTGTAACGAACACCACCATCTGCAATAACAGGAACTCCGGTACCTTTAAGTGCCGCAGCAACTTCCATTACTGCTGATAACTGTGGGAAACCAACACCTGCTACAATTCTAGTTGTACAAATAGATCCAGGACCAATACCTACCTTCACAGCATCTGCTCCATTCTCTGCTAAATATAAAGCTGCTTCAGGTGTAGCAATATTACCAACCACAACATCTAAATTAGGAAACTTCTCTTTTACAGACTTTAAAACAGATACTACCCCTTTAGTATGTCCGTGTGCAGTATCAATAATCACAGCATCTACACCAGCATTTACCAAATGCTCTGCTCTGTCTACAGCATCACCTGTAACACCAATAGCGGCTGCTACACGTAGTCTACCATATTCATCTTTATTAGCTAAAGGTTTCTTAGTTAATTTAGCAATATCTCTAAAAGTAATAAGACCTACTAATTTATAAGAATCATCAACAATTGGTAATTTTTCAATTTTATTTTCCTGTAGAATATCTTCTGCATGTGCTAAAGACATACCAACACCGGCTGTAACAAGATTTTCAGAAGTCATTACTTCTACAATAGGGCGAGAATCATTTTTTTCAAATCTTAAATCTCTATTGGTAACAATACCTTTTAGTATTCCATCTGCATCAACAACAGGAATACCCCCAATACTGTGCTCTGCCATATTAGACTTTGCATCTTTAACAGTAGCAGTTAAAGGCAACGTAACCGGATCTAATATCATTCCGCTTTCTGCCCTTTTTACTTTTCTAACATGGGCAGCTTGCATTTCAGCTGTCATGTTTTTATGTAAAACACCTATACCACCTTCTCTAGCCATAGCTATAGCCATAGCAGCTTCAGTAACTGTATCCATAGCTGCAGATACAACAGGTACATTTAGGGTTATGTTTCTTGAAAATTTAGTCTGTATGCTGACTTCGCGTGGTAATACCTCTGAGTAGTTAGGAACCAAAAGAACATCGTCATAAGTAAGTCCTTCTCCTACAAATTTTGCTACGTGTGATTTCATGATGCAATTTATAATAAATTGCATGCAAATATAAGGCATTTAAATAAAAACAGAAGCCTTATTGATTATTTTTATGATATAAATTTTGGAAGTGTAACTAAAAACTCTGAACCCACACCTTTATAAGACTTAATATCTAGCTCACAATTGTTTACACTAATAAAGCGTTTTATAAGCAGTAGTCCTAACCCCTCTCCTTTTTCTTTCATAGTACCTTCTTCTGATGACACTGTTCTATTACTACCTAATATTTGAGCAATCATTTCATCTGATATAACAATACCTTCGTTCAATACAGAAATAATAATATGTTGATTACTTTGGGTATAAGTTACCTTGATACTCTTATGTACATCGGTGTATTTTATTGCGTTTGCTATGAGGTTGTGTAAAATAATATTTACATGTGCCTCATCTACCATCACGTAAGGCTCTTCTAGCTCTTCAGGTGTATGAACTATCGTAATTTCTTTACGTCTTAAACTCAAATTAAAAGAACTAATAATTACCTCTACCTTTTTTACAATATTTACCTGTACTGGGTTTACCTCTAAACCATCTAACTGCATTTTGGCCCATTTTAAAAGGTCGTTAAGCATAAATGAAGTAGACCTTACTTGCAGTAACAACTCTTCTAACAAATCTTTTGTCTCTTCTTCGGTAAACTCTCCATCTACCATCAACTCTAATAATTGCTCCATAGAAATTATTGGCGCTCTAAGATCATGAGAAAATACAGATATAAGCTTATCTTTTGCCTGATTATGTTTTACTAAAATCTTGTTATGATTCTGAATAGTTTCGTTCTGAGCCTCTACTTCTTCATTCTGAATTTGAATTAATCTTGTATATTCTTTTTCTATTGTTATCCGTTTCTTATTCTGGTACATTATCCATGTAAGAAATAATAAAGAACATATACTAAATATGATGATTATATTATTTCGCTTTATAGTAATATCCTTGTATTTATTTTCTGCAATTAAAGTTTTACGTTCGTCTTCATCTCTATGCATTTCTAGCAAATCGAGTTGATTAATACGTATTTGATTGTACAAGGAATCTTTATAAGCTTCGGCTAGTTTGTTATATTGTAAGGCTTTTTTATAATTACCAAGATCTTCTTCTATCTTAAATAAAACATCATAACTCTGTTGCAAATCCCACTTAGCATTAATAACCTTAGCATATTCTAACCCTTTAGACCCATATTTTAAAGCTGCATCGGTTTTTCCTAACGCCTCATAAGCTCCAGCTATACCCGTATATGCAAAAGCCTTTTCCCAAATGGTAGGTTCTGCTTTATCAGTTATCACCAACGAAAAATAATCTATAGCTTCTTCATATTTTTGCTCTAAACACGCTATACTTCCTAATTTATTATATGCTAAATGTTGGTAATGATAATCTTTAGACCGCTTAGCATACACCCATACATCATTTAAATAGGTCTTAGCATCTTTGTATTGCCGCTTTTCAATAAGACTTATAGCTATGTTTACATATACAGCATAGAAATTATCTTTCAAAGGGCTTTTATCATAACTATCCAAAGAACTTTTAAAAAGTTCCAATGCCCTAGCATGATTACCTATGGCTTGTAACACCAAGCCTTGACAGTTTAATGCTCTAGCCTTTCCATACTCATTACGTAACTGTGTATAATATTGGTAGGCAGCAGTACCCGCTCTATAAGAAACAGCATATTCACCCTTTACGTAGTAAATTCTACCTTTTGTCAATAAAATATCAGCCAATAGTTCTTTACTATGCTTTTTTATAGATTTACTAAGATAGCTCTCTGACTTATTTAAATAAGAAATTGCTTTTTCTGTATCTTTAAAAGTAGCTTCTTTTGCTAATTGAAGATAAATCTCAGAAGAATCTGAAATAAAATAATTCGGTTGTTGCCCCAACAACCGAAGAGGAAATAACAATAATATGAACAGAAATCGAACCATTCAAGGGCAAATGTATCTTATCTATATTTTTTAAAAATTTTAGAAGCCTCATTATAGGCACTTTCAAAACTCATAGCGCTCATATTCGCATCTACTTTTTTTGATGTAAAGTAAGACACCAATTTTTCTGTTGGCATATTACCTATTAATTCATCTTTAGCCATTGGGCACCCACCATATCCTTGTATAGCTCCATCAAATCTTCTACATCCCGACTCGAAAGCTGCATTTACTTTTTCAAACCAGGTTAATTTGGAGGTATGCAAATGCGCGCCGAAATCTATTTGCGGATACGCCTTAATTAAATTAGAAAATAAATAGCTTATGGTATCGGGCTTGGCCACTCCAATGGTGTCTGATAAAGACAAAATGGTAATTCCCATTTCATGTAAACGGTCAGTCCAATTTGCTACAATATCCACATCCCAAGGATCTCCATACGGATTTCCGAACCCCATAGATAGGTAAGTTACTATTTTTTTATCATTTTTATACGCTAAACTACTTATTTCTTCCAATGTCTTTAACGATTCTGATATAGTCTTGTGCGTGTTACGCATTTGAAAAATTTCAGAAATAGAAAAAGGAAAGCCTAGATAAGTAATTTCATCCATGCTACAAGCCTCTACAGCACCTCTAACATTTGCAACTATAGTTAATAATTTACTATTTGTAGTTGTTAAGTTGAGTGCTTTTATTACGGTAGCGGTATCTGCCATTTGCGGAATGGCTTTAGGCGAAACAAAGCTTCCTATATCAATAGTATCGAAACCTACCCTTAATAACGCTTGTATATATTGTATTTTATTTTCAGTAGGTATAAACTCTTTTATGCCTTGCATGGCATCTCTTGGGCATTCAATTAATTGAACCTTTTCCATAATTATTAAAGTTCAATAGATGTTATACGGTGCTGTGCCTCTTTAAACTCTGCAATGAGATCTTTAATAATTTCAGCTACTGGCTTAATATCATCTATAAGACCAGAAACCTGACCTATTTCTAATTCTCCATTTTCTAAATCACCTTCAAACATTCCAAGTTTAGCACGTCCTCTACCCAAATGCGTTTTTAATGCTTCTACAGAAGCTCCTTCTTGATAAAGTGCTTGTACTTCTTCAAAGAATTTATTTTTTAATAAACGAACAGGAGCTAATTCTTTTAACGTTAACAACGTATCGCCTTCACTGGCAGCTACAACTTTTTCTTTAAAATTTATATGCGATGATGCTTCAGGGCTAGCCAAAAACCTACTTCCTAATTGAACTCCACTAGCACCTATAGCCATTGCAGCAAGCATAGCACTACCTGTAGCAATACCTCCTGCGGCAATAACAGGAATCTTAACTGCCTTTGTTACCATAGGTATTAACGTTAATGTGGTGGTTTCATCCCTTCCGTTATGTCCACCTGCTTCAAAACCTTCTGCTACAATTGCATCTACACCAGCTTCTTCTGCTTTTTTGGCAAACTTTACACTACTAACCACATGCACAACGGTTATCCCCTTATCTTTTAGATAAGTAGTCCAAGTTTTAGGATTTCCAGCAGAAGTGAATACAATCTTCACCCCTTCTTCAATAATTATTTCTATGATTTCTTCAATATTAGGGTATAACATAGGAACGTTTACCCCAAATGGCTTGTCGGTTGCTTTTTTACATTTCTCAATATGTTCTCGAAGTACATCTGGATACATAGACCCAGCTCCTAACAAACCTAATCCACCAGCATTACTAACTGCCGATGCCAACTTCCATCCGCTTGCCCAAATCATTCCTCCTTGAACAATAGGATAGTGTATCTTAAACAGTGACGTTATGGTATTGAGTTGCATTTACTCTTTTATTAGCTTAATTGTTTTAGCTAAGTCACCTACCTGTATTTTTACTATATAAATATCTCTTTTTAAAGTAGACACATCTACAAACGGTTCTTTGGTATTAGTAACTGCCAAAACTTGTTTCCCTAAGGTATTAAAAATTTGAATACTAAAAGAACTATTTCTGCTATTTGATATATATAACTTATCGGCTACCGGGTTAGGATATATGTAAACATTAAAATCTGCTTCTACCGTATTCACTGCCAATAAATTATTCATTGCCATGCTAAAATCTGGTATACCGTATCCCATTAAATCTGTTGGATTATTATATAGAGAAGCCGATTCTCTTACCAGCTGCATAATTTCTAAATTAGTTTTACTTGGGGCTACCTGCCACAAACAAGCTACAGAACCAGCCATAATTGGCGATGAAAAAGAGGTTCCACTAGCCGTTGTTAAAAGATCTTGATAATTGATAATAGCGCTTCCAGCCCCTTTTGCCATTACATCTGGTTTCACCGTTCCGTTTGCATTAGGACCAATAGAACTAAATGAAGCATAATTACCATTAGCATCCACCGCCCCAATAGTAAACACATTTCCATCAGCAGGGGCTCCAATACTATAAAAGCTACTACTATTACCTGAGTTACCAGCAGAATTCACTACTAAAATACCCTTTTCTACGGCTATATTAGCTCCTTTGGTTACAAAGGCTGTATTACCATCCATATCTGCCATGGTATGATTATATCTGACTTCATCAAAAGTAGTATACCCTAAAGAACTGTTTATGATATCTACCCCCAAACTATCTGCACGTTCTGCTGCTTCTACCCAATAAGATTCTTCTACAGGGGTCTCGTTTGGCGCATCTTCAGTTCTAAATAAATAATAACTGGCATCTGGTGCAGTACCTACAAACATATCTTGTACATAACCCGCCATATCTGATAGTACCATAGTACCATGCTGACTTAAAGACGGATTATTAAAATCTGTACTTCTTAATACAAAATCATATCCCCCTAGCAAATCATTATTATCTCTTAATCTTTGAAAACCGTTAAGCGTGTTTACATTAGGGAAACCAGCATCTAACACCGCAATCACCAACCCCTCACCAGTATAATCGTTTTGGTGTAACACATCCACATTAAGCATGGTTACTTGATTATCTGTATTACCGTAGACAAAATTTTCCATTAGATCAAACTTATTGGTTTGCTCTAAATCTTTAGCCGTAGCAGCAACTTTTGCATTTAAGCTATTATCAGCAAAAAATACACTGTCTACAATACTTAAACTTTCTAATGCATTGATATCACTTTGAGTTCCTATTACATGTACACAATTCATCCATTTAGATTTTGCCATTACCGTAATACCAGCTTGGTTCTTAATAGTAGTAATATAGGTTTCATCTACAGGAACATCCCTAACATCAATACTTATGTTATGAGCCGCTTTACGGTCTAAAGCATCTTGAGTAAGTATAGATAACGGACTAGCCAAAGCAACAGACGCATTTGGTTTATCTGTAAAATATACCCAAGCATGTTCTTGTGCCCATGTAGTATAGGCTCCTAATAAAAAAATAAGTACAAATAAATAATTTCTCAAAATGAATATTTTTCAGCAATTTATGAAATAACTCCCGAACCTACCAATTCATCGGCTATATACATGGCAACAAATTGACCTTCGGTAATAGCACTCTGTGGTGCTTCAAAATCTACATAAGCTCCGCCTTCTGTTTTGTAAACAATAGCTTTTTGCAAGGGTTGACGATATCTTATTCTAGACATTACTTCCATGGTTTCTCCATCCTTAAGAGCTAAGTCTTCTCTTACCCAATGTAATTCTTCATCTTTCACAAATAAAGTTCTTCTATACAGTCCAGGATGCATTTTACCTTGTCCTGTATAAATTACATTTTCTTCTACATCAGTATCTATTACAAACAAAGGTTCTACCGTACCTCCTACATTTAACCCTTTACGCTGACCTTTTGTAAAATAATGAGCACCATGGTGTTTCCCCACTACTTTACCATCGGCTAAATGGTAGGTAGGTTTAGCAGCATAAAAGCTTAATTCCTCTTCCTTTGTTTGAAATTCTGGAACTGCCTTATGATAAGTTTCTATGCTATCAGGGACTTCAACAATAACACCTTCCTTAGGTTTTAGTTTTTGTTGTAAAAACTCTGGCAATCTCACTTTACCTATGAAACATAGCCCTTGTGAATCTTTTTTCTCTGCTGTAATTAAACCAGCTTCAGCAGCTATAGCTCTCACCTCTGGCTTCGTTAATTCTCCAATAGGAAACAATGTTTTAGCCAACTGCTCTTGCGATAACTGACATAAAAAATAAGACTGATCCTTATTGTTATCTATACCAGCAAGCAATTGATATATTTCCTTACCATCTTTTTCGATAATACCCTTTCTACAGTAATGCCCGGTAGCCACATAATCTGCACCTAAGCCCAATGCTATTTTCATAAAAACATCAAACTTAATTTCTCTATTACAAAGTACATCTGGGTTAGGCGTTCTACCATTTTCATATTCATTAAACATATAGTCTACTATACGTTCTTTATATTCTTCACTAAGATCTACTGTCTGAAAAGGAATCCCTAATTTATCTGCCACAATCATAGCGTCGTTACTATCCTCTAACCATGGGCATTCATCTGAGATAGTAACCGAATCATCGTGCCAGTTTTTCATAAACAGCCCAATCACCTCATAGCCTTGTTGTTGTAACAAGTATGCGGTAACACTCGAATCTACTCCACCTGAAAGTCCTACTACTACTCTTTTCATTATTTTCTCTTTAAGCTTACAAAATTAATAAAATTGTAGCTATTGCTATTTATAGAAATAAAAAACCCTGAACTGCTAGTTCAGGGTTTTGATTTTATGGATTATGCTTCACCAGTTGGTCCAAAATTCATTGGAATGGGTGGTTGTTCATAATCTTTAATTTCACCATGAGCTCTCTCAAAGCGCTGAACATTATCATTAAGTGCCTTTAATAAACGCTTGGCATGTTGAGGAGTAAGAACAATTCTACTCTTAACCTTTGCCTTTGGTGTACCAGGCATCATACTAATAAAGTCAACTACAAACTCAGACACAGAGTGATTAATGATAGCTAGGTTAGAATAAGTACCTTCTGCTATTTTTTCATCAAGTTCTATGTTAATCTGTCCTTGTTTTTTTTCTTGTTCACTCATGATAAAACACTATTTAAAAATTAATTTCCTGTTTGCGAGACATAATTTCATCATATTCTTCCTTAGAACCAACAATGATGTTATCATATTCTCTCATACCAGTACCTGCAGGAATCTTATGTCCTACAATAACATTCTCTTTAAGACCTTCTAAGCCATCTACTTTACCGTTAACAGCAGCCTCATTTAATACTTTAGTTGTCTCCTGGAACGAAGCCGCAGAAATAAACGACTTAGTTTGTAGAGAGGCTCTAGTAATACCCTGTAATACCGGAGTTGCAGTAGCCGTAATAACGTCTCTAGCTACAACTAAACTCTTATCAGAACGTCTTAAGATAGAATTCTCATCTCTTAATTCACGTAATGTAATAATTTGACCTGGTTTTAATTTACCAGAATCTCCAGCATCTTCAACAACTTTCTTACCAAATAAGCTATCATTTTCTTTAATAAAGTCAATCTTATGAGCTAATTGTCCTTCTAAGAATAATGTATCTCCCGGATCTTCAATTCTAACTTTACGCATCATTTGACGTACTACAACCTCAAAGTGCTTATCGTTAATTTTTACCCCTTGTAAACGGTATACTTCCTGTACTTCATTTACAAGATATTGTTGTACTGCAGATGGCCCTTTAATTTTAAGGATATCATCTGGAGTAATTGATCCATCAGAAAGTGGCATACCCGCTTTAACATAATCGTTCTCTTGAACTAAGATCTGATTAGAAAGTTTCACAAGATACTTCTTAATCTCTCCTAATTTAGACTCAACGATAATCTCACGGTTACCTCTTTTAATTTTACCGAAAGAAATAACACCGTCAATTTCAGAAACAACCGCTGGGTTAGATGGGTTACGTGCTTCAAATAATTCTGTAACACGAGGAAGACCCCCTGTAATATCCCCTGCTTTTGCAGAACGACGTGGTATTTTTACAAGAACTTTACCTTCTTTAATTTTCTCAGAGTCATCTACCATAATGTGCGCACCTACCGGTAAGTTGTAAGAACGTAACGTGTTTCCTTTAGCATCCTGAATCAATAACGTAGGAATAATTTTCTTATTTCTTGATTCTGAAATTACTTTTTCTTGGAAACCAGTTTGTTCATCAATCTCTACTTGGTAAGTAACCCCTTGTTGAATTCCATCGTATGCAATTTTACCTGCAAATTCAGATACAATTACACCGTTATATGGATCCCACTGACAGATTACATCTCCTTTAGAAAGCTTAACTCCGTTATCTATAAATATTTGAGAACCATAAGGAATGTTACTTGTACTTAAAGTAATACCTGTTTTCTCATCTATTAATTTCAATTCTGTTGTTCTAGAAATTACAATATCCACTGCATTTCCTTCAGCATCTTCACCTTTAACAGTCTTAAGATCATCAATCTCTGCACGACCATCAAACTTAGCAAATAACTTGTTTTCTTCTGAAATGTTACCTGCAGTACCCCCAACGTGGAAGGTACGTAGTGTTAACTGTGTACCAGGCTCACCAATTGACTGAGCAGCAACTACACCTACAGCTTCACCTTTTTGAACCATTTTACCAGTTGAAAGGTTTCTACCGTAACACTTAGCACAAATACCTTGTTCAGCTTCACAAGTTAATGCAGAACGTACTTCTACAGATTCTACTGGAGAGTTGTTTACTTTCTTCACATGAACTTCAGTAATTTCTTCTCCTGCAGCAATTAATAACTCTTCAGTTAACGGATCAAATACATCATGTAAAGAAACTCTACCTAAGATACGTTCTCCTAAAGATTCTACAACTTCATCATTCTTCTTAAGTGCCTCTACTTCTAAACCTCTTAATGTACCACAATCTTCTGTGTTAATAATAACATCTTGAGATACATCTACAAGACGACGAGTAAGGTAACCAGCATCGGCAGTTTTTAATGCCGTATCCGCAAGACCTTTACGAGCACCGTGCGTAGAAATAAAGTATTCTAAAATTGAAAGTCCCTCTTTAAAGTTAGAAAGAATTGGGTTTTCAATAATTTCACCTCCACCAGAGTTAGATTTCTTAGGTTTCGCCATTAATCCACGCATACCAGTTAACTGACGAATCTGTTCTTTAGATCCACGAGCCCCTGAGTCAAGCATCATAAATACCGAGTTAAACCCTTGATTATCTTCTCTAATACGTTTCATTGCAAGCTCTGTAAGCATCGCATTTGTAGATGTCCATACATCAATCACCTGATTATAACGCTCATTATTTGTAATAAGACCCATGTTATAATTCATCATAATTCCATCTACTTGCTCGTTAGCTTCAGCAATCATTCCATGTTTTTCTTGAGGAATAATAATATCCCCTAATGAGAATGATAACCCACCTTCAAACGCAAACTTATAACCCATATCCTTAATTCTATCAAGGAAATCAGCAGTTTCAGGCACACTAGTAACTTTAAGGATATTACCAATAATATCACGTAAAGATTTTTTAGTTAATACCTGATTAATATAACCTGCTTTTTCTGGAACAACTTGGTTGAATAATACTCTACCTACAGTTGTTTCTATAATTTGGTATACAAGCTCTCCTTCTTCGTTGTAATCTTTAGCTCTTACCTTAATAACAGCATTTAAGTTAACTCTCTTCTCGTTAAAAGCAATACTTACTTCTTCAGCAGAATAGAATGTTAACCCTTCACCTGCAACGGTTTCATTCTCGGTAGATCTTCTTTGTTTGGTCATATAATATAGACCCAAGACCATATCCTGAGATGGTACCGTAATAGGAGAACCGTTAGCAGGGTTAAGAATATTATGAGAAGCTAACATTAATAATTGCGCCTCTAAAATAGCCTCTGGCCCTAAAGGTAAGTGAACCGCCATCTGGTCACCATCGAAATCCGCGTTAAATGCGGTACATACTAATGGGTGCAGACGAATCGCTTTTCCTTCTATTAATTTAGGTTGGAACGCCTGAATACCTAAACGGTGTAACGTAGGGGCACGGTTAAGTAATACTGGGTGACCTTTAATTACGTTTTCAAGAATATCCCAAACTACCGGCTCTTTCTTATCTATAATCTTCTTAGCAGACTTAACCGTTTTTACAATACCTCTTTCAATTAATTTTCTAACTACGAAAGGCTTGTAAAGCTCAGCTGCCATGTTTTTAGGTAAACCACACTCAAACAACTTCATTTCTGGTCCTACAACAATTACAGAACGAGCAGAATAGTCAACACGCTTACCTAATAAGTTTTGACGGAAACGACCTTGCTTACCTTTCAATGAATCTGAAAGTGATTTTAATGGTCTGTTAGATTCCGTTTTAACAGCAGATGACTTACGAGTATTATCAAACAATGAATCTACAGATTCCTGAAGCATACGTTTTTCGTTACGTAAAATAACCTCAGGAGCTTTAATCTCCATTAATCTCTTTAAACGGTTATTTCTAATAATAACACGTCTATATAAGTCATTTAAATCTGAAGTAGCAAAACGTCCTCCGTCTAATGGTACTAACGGACGTAATTCCGGTGGAATCACAGGAACAACACGCATCACCATCCATTCCGGATTGTTTTCACGGTTTCGTTGAGACTCTCTAAAAGCTTCAACAACCTGAAGACGTTTTAATGCTTCTGTTTTACGTTGCTTAGAAGTTTCGTTGTTTGCTTTGTGTCTTAAGTCATAAGATAAACTATCTAAGTCTATTCTTCTTAATAACTCTTCAATACACTCAGCACCCATTTTAGCAACAAACTTGTTAGGGTCTGAATCTTCTAAATATAAATTTTCTTGAGGAAGGGTATCTAAAATATTTAAGTACTCTTCTTCAGTTAAAAAGTCTAAACGTTTTAACTCTTCACCTTCAGGACCTTTAGCAATACCTGGTTGAATAACCACATAACGCTCATAATAGATAATCATATCTAATTTCTTAGATGGTAATCCTAACAAGTATCCTATTTTGTTTGGTAAAGAACGGAAATACCAAATGTGTGCAACTGGTACTACCAAGTTAATATGACCAACTCTGTCTCTACGTACTTTTTTCTCAGTAACTTCAACACCACATCGGTCACAAACAATCCCTTTATAACGGATTCTTTTGTATTTTCCACAAGCACATTCGTAATCTTTAACAGGACCAAAAATACGCTCACAGAAAAGACCATCGCGCTCAGGTTTGTGAGTACGATAGTTAATTGTTTCAGGCTTAAGCACCTCTCCTCTCGACTCAGCAAGAATTGATTCGGGAGACGCTAAACCTATTGAGATTTTATTAAATCTCTTTACTGTATTCTTATCTTTTATTTTAGCCATAGTATATGGTGATAATGAATTAAGTGTAATTTAATGAAGTTTCAGGCACAAGGCCTGAAACTTTTTATTCTTCTAATCTGATGTCTAAACCTAAACCTTTAAGTTCATGCATTAATACATTGAACGATTCTGGTAATCCTGGTTCTGGCATTGGCTCACCCTTAACGATAGACTCGTAAGTTTTAGCTCTACCTATAACGTCATCCGATTTAACTGTCAAAATTTCTCTAAGCGTACTAGAAGCACCATAAGCCTCTAATGCCCATACCTCCATTTCTCCAAAACGCTGACCTCCAAATTGTGCTTTACCACCAAGAGGTTGCTGAGTAATAAGAGAGTAAGGTCCAATAGAACGTGCGTGCATCTTATCATCAACCATGTGACCTAATTTCAGCATGTAGATTACACCAACAGTAGCTGCCTGATCAAAACGTTGACCTGTACCTCCATCATATAAGTGTGTATGACCAAATCTAGGAATACCTGCTTCGTCAGTTAACTCGTTTATTTGATCTAACGATGCACCGTCAAAAATTGGTGTAGCAAACTTTCTACCAAGTTTAAGACCAGCCCAACCTAATACAGTTTCATAAATCTGACCAATGTTCATACGTGATGGTACCCCAAGTGGGTTAAGTACAATATCTACAGGTGTACCGTCTTCTAAGAAAGGCATATCTTCTTCACGTACAATACGTGCTACAATACCTTTATTACCGTGACGACCCGCCATTTTATCACCTACTTTAAGCTTACGTTTCTTAGCAATGTAAACTTTAGCTAGTTTCATAATTCCTGATGGTAATTCATCCCCAACAGAAATAGTAAACTTATCTCTTCTTAAAGCTCCTTGAAGATCGTTTAATTTAATTCTATAGTTGTGTAATAAATCTGCAACCATAGCATTAGTAGCATCATCAGTAGTCCAGTTTCCGTGTACTAAGTGAGCAAAATCTTCTACAGAGTTAAGCATTTTAAGCGTATACTTTTTACCTTTTGGTAAAACTTCTTCGCCTAAGTCATTCATAACTCCTTGCGAAGTTTTTCCATTAACTAAAACAAATAGTTTTTCAATAAGTAAATCTTTTAAAGCTTCAAATTTAGAGCTGTATTCTAATTCTAATTTAGAAATATCCTCTTTATCTTTAGCTCTCTTACGCTTATCTTTAATAGCTCTAGCGAATAACTTCTTATCAATTACCACACCATTTAATGATGGAGAAGCTTTTAATGATGCATCTTTAACATCACCTGCTTTATCACCAAAAATAGCACGTAATAATTTTTCTTCAGGAGTAGGGTCTGATTCACCTTTTGGAGTAATCTTACCAATTAAGATATCACCAGGTTTCACCTCTGCACCTACTCTAATCATTCCGTATTCATCAAGATCTTTAGTAGCTTCTTCAGATACGTTAGGAATATCATTTGTTAACTCTTCTGCTCCTAGTTTGGTATCTCTTACTTCTAATGAGTACTCATCTACGTGAATAGATGTAAAGATGTCCTCTCTAACAACTTTCTCAGAAATTACAATCGCATCCTCAAAGTTATATCCTTTCCAAGGCATAAACGCAACTTTCATGTTACGTCCTAAAGCTAGCTCACCACCTTCGGTAGCATACCCTTGACATAATACTTGACCTTTAGCAACTCTATCACCTTTTCTAACAATAGGTTTAAGGTTAATAGAAGTACCTTGGTTAGTTTTACGGAATTTAATAAGATCATATGTTTTAGAATCTGAATCAAAACTAACCATACGTTGTTCTTCAGTTCTATCGTATTTGATCGTAACTTTTTGAGCGTCTACATATTCTACTTCTCCATCTCCTTCTGCATTTATTAACACACGAGAATCTGAAGCTACTCTTCTTTCTAATCCTGTACCAACAATTGGTGCTTGCGGACGTAATAAAGGAACTGCCTGACGCATCATGTTAGATCCCATCAACGCACGGTTCGCATCATCGTGCTCTAAGAATGGAATTAACGATGCAGATATAGATGCAATTTGGTTAGGTGCAACGTCTGTATAATGAATCTGACTAGGTTCAACAACAGGGAAGTCACCTTCTTCTCTTGCAATTACTTTATCTACAATTATCTTACCATTTTCATCAAGTGGAATGTTTGCCTGAGCAATTAACTTATCCTCTTCTTCTTCAGCACTTAGGTAATCAAATTTACTTAAATCTACGGTACCATCTGTTACTGTACGATATGGAGTTTCAATGAATCCCATATTGTTAACTTTAGCAAATACCCCTAATGAAGAGATAAGACCAATGTTTGGTCCTTCAGGTGTTTCAATAGGACATAAACGACCATAGTGTGTATAGTGAACGTCACGAACCTCGAAACCTGCTCTTTCACGAGAAAGACCACCTGGTCCTAAAGCCGATAGACGACGCTTATGTGTAATCTCTGCTAATGGATTGGTTTGATCCATAAACTGAGATAACTGGTTAGTACCAAAGAACGAATTAATAACCGATGATAATGTTTTAGCATTAATAAGGTCAATCGGGGTAAATACCTCGTTATCTCTTACATTCATACGCTCTCTAATAGTACGAGCCATACGTGCTAACCCAACACCAAACTGAGCTGATAACTGCTCACCTACTGTACGTACACGACGGTTAGATAAGTGGTCAATATCATCAATCTCTGCTTTAGAGTTAATTAATTCAATTAAATATTTTACAATGGTAATAATATCTTCTTTAGTTAAAACTTGCTTATCCATAGGAATATCAAGTCCTAACTTTTTGTTCATTCTATAACGACCAACTTCACCTAAGTTATAACGTTGATCAGAGAAGAACAATTTGTCAATAATACCACGCGCCGTTTCTTCATCTGGCGGTTCAGCATTACGTAATTGACGGTATATATGTTCTACTGCCTCTTTTTCAGAGTTCGTAGGGTCTTTTTGTAATGTATTGTGAATAATGGCATATTCAGCAGACTGACTCTCTTCTTTATGTAAAAGAATAGTTTTAACGTCAGCTTCAAGAATTTCTTCTACATGCTCTTTTTCTAAAATTGTATCACGATCTAAAACAATCTCATTTCTTTCAATAGATACAACTTCTCCGGTATCTTCATCTACGAAGTCTTCATGCCATGTATTTAATACACGTGCAGCTAAACGACGTCCTAAAACTCTCTTTAAACCGGCTTTTGAAACTTTCACCTCTTCTGCAAGGTCAAAAATTTCTAAAATATCTTTATCTCTTTCGAAACCAATTGCACGGAACAAAGTAGTTACAGGCAATTTTTTCTTTCTATCGATATAAGCGTACATAACGCTGTTAATATCGGTAGCAAACTCTATCCATGATCCTTTAAAAGGAATAATACGAGCAGAGTATAATTTAGTACCATTTGCGTGGAAAGATTGTCCAAAGAAAACCCCAGGTGAACGGTGTAACTGAGATACAACAACACGTTCTGCACCGTTAATAACAAAAGTACCACTAGGAGTCATATAAGGTATTACACCTAAATAAACATCCTGTACAATGGTCTCAAAATCTTCATGTTCAGGGTCGGTACAATATAGTTTTAACCTAGCTTTTAAAGGTACACTATATGTAAGACCTCTTTCTATACATTCTTGGATAGAATATCTTGGAGGATCTACAAAATAATCTAAAAACTCTAGTACAAACTGGTTGCGGGTATCAGTGATTGGAAAATTTTCCTTGAAGGTATTGTATAGACCTTCATTGCCTCTTTCTTCAGATTTGGTATCCAGCTGAAAAAAATCCTGGAAAGACTTAATTTGAATGTCTAAGAAATCCGGATATTCAGGAGTGTACTTTGCTGAGGCAAAACTCAATCTTTCAGTCTGATTTAATAACATCAATGGACAAAATTTAGATTAGAATAAATATAAAACGCATATCATTATATACGTAAAAGGGTTTAGGTCTTGGAGATACTTATCCCAAGACCTAAACCAAAATTTTACAGCTTTGGCAGCTGTTATAAAACTTACTTAAGCTCTACTTCAGCTCCAGCTTCTTCTAAAGACTTCTTAAGACCTTCAGCCTCATCTTTAGAAACAGCTTCTTTAATTGTAGAAGGAGCACCATCTACGATATCTTTAGCGTCTTTTAAACCAACACCTGTTAATTCTTTAACTAATTTAACAACTGCTAATTTAGAACCACCTGCAGCTTTTAATACTACATCAAATTCAGTTTTTTCTTCAGCAGCAGCTTCTCCACCACCAGCAGCACCAGCAGCAACAGCTACAGCAGCAGCAGCAGGCTCAATACCATATTCTTCTTTTAATATATCAGCTAACTCGTTTACTTCTTTAACTGTTAAGTTAACTAATTGTTCTGCGAAATCTTTTAAATCTGCCATTTTTCTATCGTTTAAATTTTTTAAAATATATAATTATTAAAGTGCGTATATACTATACTGTTTTTTACTTCTCAGATAATGTTTTAAGGATACCTGCAAGTTTACCTCCACCCGACTTAAGAGCAGAAACAACGTTTTTAGCAGGCGATTGAAGTAATCCGATGATATCTCCAATAACTTCGTCCTTAGACTTCATGTTAGCTAATGCGTCTAATTGATTATCCCCTACAAATACAGCTTCTTCTACAAAAGCTCCTTTAAGGATTGGTCTTTCAGATTTTTTTCTAAAATCTTTAATCAATTTAGCTGGTGCATTACCAACTTCTGAGAACATTAATGATGTACTACCTTTTAAAGTTTCAGGAAGTTCACCAAAATCTTTATCTGAAGCTTCCATTGCTTTAGCAAGCAATGTATTTTTAACTACAGCTAATTTAATATCTGCTTTGAAACAAGCTCTACGTAATTTAGAAGTAGTATCTGCATCTAAACCAGATATATCTGCTAAATAAATAGTAGTGTTTTCAGCCAACTGCGCAGTTAAATCTTCAATTACCAATGATTTTTCTTCTCTAGTCATGATCTAAATTTTATAACTACCAATTAAACTGCTTTAGGATCTACAGGGATACTAGGACTCATTGTGCTTGAGAAATAGATCGACTTAATGTACGTACCCTTAGCTGCAGTTGGTTTTAATTTAATTAATGTTTGAATCAATTCATTTGCGTTACCCGCAATTTGCTCAGGAGTAAAAGATGCTTTACCTACAGCAGCATGAACGATACCAGTTTTATCAACTCTAAAGTCAATTTTACCAGCTTTAACTTCAGCAACTGCTTTAGCTACATCCATAGTAACTGTACCAGTTTTTGGATTAGGCATTAAACCTCTAGGTCCTAAAATTCTACCTAATGGTCCTAATTTACCCATAACGCTAGGCATCGTAACGATAACGTCAACATCTGTCCAACCTTCTTTAATTTTTTGAAGGTACTCATCTAATCCTACGTAATCTGCTCCAGCTTCTTTAGCTTCAGCCTCTTTATCAGGAGTAACTAACGCTAAAACCTTTACATCTTTACCTGTTCCGTGAGGTAATGTTACTACACCTCTTACCATTTGATTTGCTTTACGCGGATCTACTCCTAAACGTACTGCTACATCTACAGATGCATCAAACTTTACGTAACTTACTTCTTTAACTAAGTTAGAAGCCTCTTGTACAGTGTACAATTTGTTAGGTTCTATTTTAGCTAAAGCCTCTTTATGCTTTTTTGTCAATTTTGCCATTTTTCCAGTCGTTTAAGATTTAAAAAGGCTTATCACCCGAAACAGTTAATCCCATAGATCTTGCTGTACCTGCAACCATGCTCATTGCTGATTCTACAGTAAACGCATTAAGATCTTGCATTTTGTCTTCCGCGATAGCTTTTACCTGATCCCAGGTAACGCTAGCTACTTTCTTACGGTTTGGCTCTCCGGATCCTTTTTTAATCTTAGCCGCTTCCAATAATTGAACTGCTGCTGGCGGAGTCTTAATTACAAAGTCAAATGACTTATCTTTGTAAACCGTGATAACAACAGGAAGTGTCTTCCCTGGTTTATCCTGTGTACGTGCATTAAATTGCTTACAGAATTCCATGATGTTAACTCCGGCAGCTCCTAAAGCAGGTCCAACCGGTGGCGACGGATTCGCAGCACCTCCCTTAACTTGTAGTTTAACTACTTTACTAACTTCTTTTGCCATTGTTCAAAATTTAATAAAAAGTGTATTTATTGGCAAATACACTTTTCTATAATAAAATTATATTTTTTCTACTTGCATATAACTAAGCTCTAAAGGGGTCTTTCTACCAAAAATCTTCACCATTACTTCAAGCTTACGTTTTTCTTCATTTACTTTTTCAACACTTCCGTTGAAACCGTTAAATGGTCCATCTATTACTTTTACAGTTTCACCAACATTATAAGGAATTACAACATTATCCGTTCTCACAGATAATTCATCTACCTTACCTAACATACGGTTTACTTCAGATTTTCTTAAAGGGACAGGATCTCCTCCTTTAACCTCTCCTAAAAATCCGATTACACCAGTAATAGATTTTATAATATGCGTAACTTCTCCCCCAAGGTTAGCTTTCACCATAATATACCCTGGAAAATAAACACGCTCTTTATTTATTTTTTTTCCGTTACGAATTTGAACTACCTTTTCTGTAGGTACTAATACCTCGTCTACATAATCAGCATAGCCTAAACGAGAAATTTCATTTTCGATATACGTTTTAACCTTATTTTCCTGGCCACTTACAGCTCTAACTACATACCACTGTTTTACAATACCCTCTGCCATTGTTCAAGAATTTATAAGATTAATTAAATAGACCGAAGAAAGAACTCATCAAAAATTCCAACACCTTATCTACTCCAAAAATTGCCAAAGCAAAAATCACAGAAAAAGCAGCAACAACTACCATTAACTTCTGTCCTTCTGCCCATGTAGGCCATGTAACATGGTGTTTTAACTCGTCGTAAGATTCTTTAATATACGTTACAAAACCTGCCATTCTTAGTTTATTTATTTTGCACGGGTGGAGGGATTCGAACCCCCATCAACGGTTTTGGAGACCGCTATTCTGCCATTGAACTACACCCGTAAGAAAAAGGCGTCTCAAAGAGACACCTTTGATTCTATATTAGAGAATTATTCTAAAATTTCAGTTACCTGACCAGCACCTACTGTTCTACCACCTTCACGGATAGCGAAACGTAGACCTACAGAACAAGCTACTGCGCTTAATAACTCAACAGTAATAGTTAAGTTATCACCTGGCATAACCATCTCAACTCCTTCAGGAAGTGTAATAGTACCAGTAACGTCAGTTGTTCTTAAATAGAACTGTGGACGGTAGTTGTTATGGAATGGAGTGTGACGTCCACCTTCTTCTTTCTTAAGGATATAAACCTCTGCTTTGAATTTAGTGTGAGGAGTTACAGATCCTGGCTTACAAATAACCATACCTCTTTTGATATCAGTTTTCTCGATACCTCTTAATAAAAGACCTACGTTATCACCAGCTTCACCTCTATCTAATATTTTACGGAACATTTCAACCCCTGTAATAGTAGAAGTTAATTTTTCAGCTCCCATACCAATAATCTCTACAGGATCTCCAGTATTAGCAACACCAGTTTCGATACGTCCAGTTGCAACAGTACCACGACCAGTAATTGTAAATACATCTTCTACAGGCATTAAGAATGGCTTATCTACATCACGCTCAGGTAATTCAATCCAGTTATCAACTGCATCCATTAATTCCATTACAGAATCAACCCATTTTTGCTCACCATTTAAAGCTCCTAAAGCAGAACCTTGAATAACAGGCCCGTTATCTCCATCATACTCATAGAAAGAAAGTAAATCTCTTACCTCCATATCAACAAGCTCTAATAACTCTTCGTCATCAACCATATCACATTTGTTCAAGAAAACAACGATTCTTGGAACACCAACCTGACGACCTAATAAGATGTGCTCACGAGTTTGTGGCATTGGTCCATCAGTTGCAGCAACCACTAAGATCGCACCATCCATCTGAGCAGCACCAGTTACCATGTTTTTAACGTAATCGGCGTGACCAGGACAGTCAACGTGCGCATAGTGACGGTTAGCAGTTTGATACTCTACGTGAGATGTATTAATAGTAATACCTCTTTCTTTTTCTTCTGGAGCGTTATCGATAGAATCGAAAGAACGTAATTCAGAAAGACCAGCGTTAGCTAATACAGTTGTAATAGCAGCAGTCAAAGTAGTTTTACCGTGGTCAACGTGTCCAATAGTACCAATATTTAAGTGCGGTTTGGAACGATCAAAAGTTTCCTTTGCCATGATTTAATAATTTTAATCTTAGTTATATATTAGTGTTCAAAATTTTGCTTTGCATCGAGCCAACGACGGGAATTGAACCCGTGACCTCTTCCTTACCAAGGAAGCGCTCTACCCCTGAGCTACGTCGGCTTTTAAACAATAAATCTCAGAGCGGGAGACGAGGTTCGAACTCGCGACATTCAGCTTGGAAGGCTGACGCTCTACCAACTGAGCTACTCCCGCGTTTATTGTGGGGAGAGCAGGATTCGAACCTGCGAAGGTAAAAACCAACAGATTTACAGTCTGTCCTCGTTGGCCGCTTGAGTATCTCCCCTCAAACATTATCAATATTTTCCTGAACTTTTTTAGAGCCGATAGAGGGACTCGAACCCACGACCTGCTGATTACAAATCAGCTGCTCTAGCCAGCTGAGCTACATCGGCATATTTCATAAAAAAAGTCCGCTATTTCTAACGGACTGCAAATGTATATATTTATTTTTTTAATCAAAACATTTTTTGAAAAATATTTTCATTAAACACTCGCCCTTACTCTTTCTTTTCTTTTCAATAGAATACGTTCTAAAGAATTTGCTGCTGAATCAATACCCTCTTCAAAGGATTTACGTTGCTTTTTAACAATAAACTCATCGCCCGGAACGGACACCTTCACTTCCACTATCTTATTCTCTTTATCACTGGTATTCTCTACCTTTAAATAGACATCAGCACAAATTACTTTGTCAAAAAATTGATCTAGCTTATCCATTTTCTTTTGA
Source organism: Neptunitalea lumnitzerae (assembly GCF_027924185.1). Taxonomy (GTDB): domain Bacteria; phylum Bacteroidota; class Bacteroidia; order Flavobacteriales; family Flavobacteriaceae; genus Neptunitalea; species Neptunitalea lumnitzerae. The sequence continues at coordinate 145,780 of NZ_BRVO01000005.1, read as the reverse complement.
ATAAAATCGACTAATTTTCCATCTACCGTGAAATTTACAGATTGCGTGTTTACTTTCATTTTCTCAACATTTAAAGTTCAACATTATTTTTAATATTCTGTAAAAAATTATTTTTTACTTCTGGGATGCGCGCCTGAATAACTCTTTTTTAGTTCTGCAATACTTGTATGCGTATAATTCTGAGTTGATGCCAAACTTGCATGCCCTAATAATTCTTTTACAGAATTGAGATCTGCACCATTGTTTAATAAATGAGTTGCAAAGCTATGCCTAAGCACATGCGGACTCTTTTTTACCTTACTTGATGCTATACTAAAGTAGTTATTTATTAATCGATAAACAAGCGTTTCAGAAACTTTAACTCCCCCTTCTACAACAAATAAATAATTAACATCACCTTCTATTGCAATATTCTCACGCAATCTCATGTATTTATAAAAACTCTCTATTATAAACGGCAACAGCGGAACTATTCGTTCTTTATTTCTTTTCCCTAAAACCTTTAAAGTACTAGAGGTCAAATCTATGTCAGAAACTTTAATATTAATTAACTCAGCCCTTCGTATACCGGTACCATACAAAATTTCTACCATTAATTTATTGCGTAAGCCTTCAAAGGAAGTATCTTCAGCCAACATAGAAAACACCTTATCTATTTCTTTTTCAGAAAAAGGTACCTCCGCTTTTTGTGATACTTTTAACGCCACATGTTTAGCCAGAGGGTTCACCGAAATCTTTTTGACTTTTATAAGAAATTTATAAAATGCTTTTAAAGAAGCTATCTTCCTATTAATACTTCTATTAGACACCCCATCTTCAACCATTTCAACTATCCAGCCCCTTATATAAGTATAAGTTACTTCTTCCAAAGCTTCCACTTCATAAGTAGAAATACAATACAACTTAAAAGCCTCGATATCTTTCTGATAAGCCAATATGGTATGAGGAGAATAATTTTTCTCTGATTTTAAATACCTAATAAAAGCCTCTAACGATTCCATTTTTTTATGTTTTACAAACTAATATAAACAAAAAAATCCCGCTAATAGCGGGATTTTAATTATATGATGCAGACAAAGCTTACACTTCTTCTTGATCTCTCAAATGTTGCACATATTGTGCTTTTTGAATCTGAGCTCTTTTAGCAACAGAAGGTTTCGTGAACTGCTGACGGCTTCTTAGCTTACGCATAGTTCCCGTTCTGTCGAATTTTCTCTTGTAGCGTTTTAACGCTCTATCTATATTTTCTCCTTCTTTTATAGGTATAATCAACATATCTTTACCACCTCCTTTCGTTTGGAAGTGCAAAATTAGAAATAATTTTAATATACCAAATATTTTTTTAAATTATTTTGTAGACCATACTGTATACCCGTGTGGTGGTGCCTGAATTTTAACCCAAGTACCTGATTGTGTGGTAGGTTCCCAAGATGAATTTCCTGTATAATCTTTAATTACTGTATTACTCCAATTAGTAGGCACCCATCTTTCTAACCAACTATCACTATTATTAATGTATACAATTAACCCACTAGAGTTGTATCCGTTTCTTTTAGCAATATACTCATCGTTATCTACATGTAAAATATCGGTACTACCACTAGCTAAGTTATTATGAATCCAAATTAAATTATTTAATTTATTCTTATCTAGCCATTCTTCATAATCTCTGTAAAAAATAGTAGGATACCCTTCATGGGTTAAAATGTAGGCATAAGCCAAAATTTTATTGTTAAAAATTTCATCGGTATCATGGTTTGCCACAAAAGTTACAGCTTTACTACCATTTACCTTCCATAACATATTATTATTAAGGTTATTTAAGTCGTTATTACTAAATGCATCTCTCATGGCATAGTAACAAGCAAAATCAAAAGCACTTGCATTTGCTTGACTAGTCCACCAGTCTAAAGTAGACACATTGCTATCCCAATATTCACCAACAGCAAAACCACCAACAGCATTTACCCAAGAGTTTACTACCCATGGCTCAAAACCTTTCACATAGTCAAAACGCCAACCGTCAAAACCTATAGTATTCTTATAGTATTTTGCTACAGAGTTAGAATTGTTCCATAACCAATCTTGTACATAAGATTTGTGATGGCATAAATCTGGGAAGCCTCCAAAAGCACCATAATCATTGCTATGGTAATCATTAGGGTGAAAATCATAACTAGATCTTAGGAAATTACCGGATGCTGGTTGAAAATCGGTCCAAGTATTCCCGCCTGTAAACGGATTCGCTTCAGACCCTCCTCCACTATTATGATTAATTACAATATCAGCAATAACGCTAACGTTTGAGTTATGAGCTGTAGTAATTAAATTTTGAAGCTCTGTTAACGACCCAAATCTGGTTTCAGTACTTCCCATTTGATTGTAATTACCAAAATCATAATAATCAAAAGGATCATACCCCATAGAAAAAGGTCCGTTTTGAGCTTTGCTTGCTGGTGGTAACCAAATAGCATCAATACCCGCATTACTCCAATCAGCAACTTTAGTAGACACGGTATTCCACCACGTACCACCATCTGGTACATCCCAATAAAAGGCCTGCATCATTACTCCAGAACCCATACTGCGCTGCGCATTGGTGTTTAAAGCATTTTCTTTGTCAAAGGGATTGTCAATTGCAGCTTCTTCGAATTCTACATCGTTTTTACTACAACTTAAAGTGAGCACTAAGAATAGTAAATAAATAAATGAAATTGATTTTTTCATAATATACTGGTTTATTTTTTATGAATTTATAAAATAAACCAGTGCAAAAATACCTATAAACCAATAAAGGATTAACTTAAACGTTATAGTGTTAATAACTTCTTAAATTAAGAAGTACTTAGGAAAGTATATTTCTTGAGATAACTACTTTTTGAATCTCTGTAGTGCCTTCACCTATGGTACACAATTTAGCGTCTCTGTAGAACTTCTCTACAGGAAAATCTTTGGTGTATCCATAACCTCCGTGTATTTGTATCGCTTCATTGGCTATTGCTACGCAAGCTTCAGAAGCGTACATTTTAGCCATAGCCCCAATTTTAGTAACAGGAAGGTGTTTATTTTTTAAAGAAGCTGCTTTATGTATTAGTAACTCTGAAGCTTCAATTTGCGTTGCCATGTCTGCCAATTTAAAAGAAACCCCTTGAAAAGCGCTAATTGGCTTACCAAACTGTACTCTTTCTTTAGAATATTGTAAAGCGGCTTCGTAAGCACCTTTAGCAATACCTAAAGATAATGCTGCTATAGATATGCGCCCTCCGTCTAATATTTTCATCGCTTGAATAAAACCTTCTCCTACCTCTCCTAACCTATTTTCATCTGAAATTCTACAATCTTGAAAAACAAGTTCTGTAGTTTCACTAGCACGCATACCAAGCTTATCTTCTTTTTTACCACTAGAAAAACCAGGTGTTCCTTTTTCTATCACAAAAGCGGTCATACCCCTACTATCTCCTTTTTCTCCAGTTCTTATAATAACTACAGCTACATCACCACTTTTACCGTGTGTTATAAAATTCTTAGCTCCATTAATAATCCATTCATTACCATCTTTCACAGCAGTCGTATTCATACCGCCAGCATCAGAACCTGTATTATGTTCAGTTAATCCCCAGGCACCAATCCATTCTCCTGTAGCCAATTTAGGCAACCACTTCGCCTTTTGATCTTCGTTACCAAAAGATAGAATATGATTTGTACAAAGTGAATTATGTGCTGCTACAGACAAACCAATAGAAGGGTCTATTTTAGATATCTCTTCTATAATAGCAACATATTCATGGTATCCTAAACCAGAACCACCGTAATGCTCAGGAACCAAAATTCCCATAAAGCCATACTCTCCAGCCTTTTTAAAAACATCTACGGGAAATATTTGTTGTTCATCCCATGTTCTCACATGAGGCTTTATAAACTGTAAAGAAAAATCTCTTGCAGATTCTGCAACCATTTGTTGAGTTTCAGAATACTCAAAATTCATATCCAATGAAGTATCTATATCCATATATCAATGTTTACTTTAGACAAAAATATAAACAGTACAAACTATTTGTATTTTTCAAAGCAGTAGTGGTTATTAGTTAGTTAAATAGAAATAAAGGGGAAGCCTGCTAAATTGTTTCTCTGTTATTATTTGAGCGTTCAGCAGTTCTTCAAATGTAGTAATATTTCCGTGACTACTCCTAAATTTTAAAATAGATTTAGCAGTTTTGTAAGTCAAATACGGATTTTCTGTTAGTCTTTTTAGAGAAATCGTATTCAAATTTACCTTTTCAATAGCAGGACTAGAAATAACTGTAAAGGTTTCTAACACCTTGCTTATTGTAGGTTCATCAATACCCCAAACTTCGTATAGTTGATCATCTAAAGAAAAACCATGCAACTTTACTCTATACGTTATAATACGCTCAGCAAGCACTTTTCCTATTCCTTTAACCGCTATTAAATCTTCCTCCGAAGCCTGGTTAATATCCATCTTCTTTTCATTTGACTCTGAAAAATCTAATACTATGGTATTTGTTTCTTTAGTACTTAAAGCTGATTTCTTTTGTGTCCATTCCGGAAATTTAAAATAGGGAGATATGCTATCTAACCATTTATTAGAAACCTGTGTAACCTCTTGAAACTCCTTTGCCGAGTTAACAAAGCTATTACTTTCTCTAAAAGAGAGTAACCTATCAATTTCTTCTACTGACATACCCAAGGTATATCCTTTTGCATCGGTTATATAATTTGGGTTAAATGGTTGAATGGTATATTTCTTTTGCTGCTCTTTAAGAATAAGACTATCTATAAAACCATTAACTTCTAAAGAAGCTTCTTCATTATAAGCATTGGAAACACCTGTAAATTTAACTACAAAATAAATGGCTTGTATAACCACTATAAGTAGCACTAAAAGCAAAATCCCATTTCGCTCTTTCTTCTGAAATTGGAAATGGGATTTTGTACTCATTATATATCTTATTATTATTTTGCTAAATCATCAGCACCTTCTTCTAATGCTTCATGCTTTTTATGTATAGCGTTTAAATATCTGTTAAGCTCTTTTCTTACTACAGGAGATAATAACACTACCCCTATAATATTAGGCACAACCATAGCAAAAATCATAGCATCTGAAAAGTCAATTACAGCACCTAAACTAATAGAAGCACCTACCACAACAAACATCAAGAATAAAATCTTATAGATTAAATCTGTTATTTTTCCTTTACCAAATAAGAACTTCCATCCTTGCATACCATAGTAAGACCAAGAAATCATGGTAGAGAAAGCAAACAAGATAACCGCTATAGTTAACACAATAGAGAAATGAGGAATTACACTATCAAAAGCTATAGCTGTTTTCTCAACACCCTCTTTAACCTCTACACCATACTGCATTACAGAACCATCAAAATTAGTAATGATAATAACCAATGCTGTCATTGTACAAATAACTACAGTATCTACAAACGGCTCTAATAAAGCTACAATACCCTCACTAGCTGCATACTTGGTACGCACAGCAGAGTGCGCAATAGCAGCAGAACCAACACCTGCCTCGTTAGAGAAAGCACCACGTCTAATACCTTGAATCATTACCCCTATAAGTCCACCTGCAATTCCTAAACCTGAAAATGCTCCTTCAAATATCAGTCCAAATGCATCACCTATCTGATCGAAATGGAATCCTAAAATTACTAAAGATGCCACTACATAGATACCAGCCATAAATGGCACAATTTTTTCGGTTACTGAAGCAATTCTTTTAATACCTCCAATAATAACCACAGCAACAATAACTGCCATTACCATACCAAAATACATTCCGGCATTTTCATTTTCAGTACCTAATAATTTCACAAACTGAGCAGCTGCCTGATTTGCTTGGAACATGTTACCACCACCAAACGAACCTCCTACAACAAAGATTGCGAATATAATTGCCAATACTTTACCAAAACCTCCAGCTCCTTTTTCTTTTAATCCTTTAGTTAAGTAGTACATTGGTCCTCCGTATACAGTACCATCAGGTCCTACATCTCTATATTTAACTCCTAAAGTACACTCGGCAAACTTAGAAGCCATCCCTAATAATCCGGCAACAATCATCCAAAAGGTAGCCCCAGGACCACCTATAGACAATGCTACAGCAACCCCTGCAATATTACCTAAACCAACTGTAGCAGACAATGCAGCAGTTAATGCTTGGAAGTGAGAAACTTCTCCATCTGCTCCATCTTCTTCAATTGCCTCTAAAGCTTCATCTTGTGTAGTATCTTCACCATATAAGGTATCTACACCATGCTTTTCTATATCTTCATATTTACCTTGTACAACTCTAATAGAGGTTGCAAACCCAGTAAAATTGATAAACTTAAAGTAAATTGTAAAGAACAATGCTCCACCAATCAATACAATTAACACCCAAGGAATTTTAGCATACGGAGACCAAGCGTCTACCGTTACTTCACTTGTTTGTGCCAAGGCAGCAGTAGGTATTGCTAAAACAGCACCCTCTTTAACGGTAACGTTTTGAGCTGTTGTTTCTACTTCCTCTGCTATTTTTGCACTAGGCATTAAAATATTACTTACAAATAAGGTATCACCTACTATTTCTCTAGAGTAGTTATCTGGTGTTTCGTTAGTTAAATCTAAAGTAACTTTGGCATCGACAGAACCAAATTTAATTTCTGAAAAAATACCTTCAACAAACCAACCTGTATAACTCTTAAAAGTGGCGTCTATTTTTTCTGAGGTACTCAATTCATTCTCTGTTGAGCTTTCCTGAGCAAAGTTTAAAATTGGAAGTATTGCTAGTAGAAAGGTTAGAAGTTTTTTCTTCATAAAATCAGTCTCTATTATATTTTTTAGTTAAATTTACTTAAAAGATGGTGGCAATTTCTTAAAAATTTAACCAATAATCAAGTTAAACGTCTTAATTGTGATAAAATTCGTTGGAATTAATCCTGAACAGTTCATTTAATTTCACTATTTGTTCTGGTCTACCTAAAACTATAAGTTTAGAATGAGCTTCAAGTAGTTGCGTACTCTCAGGATTTACTATATATTCTCCATTCGGTTTTTTATAACCTATCACATTACACCCTGTTTTTTTACGAATATCTAAATCTAGTATAGAACTAGCTTCTTGCCCTTTTGAAATTTCATCAATAGAAATTTCCTCTAAATTAATATTTGATTTACCATCAAAAGCTAACTGATCCATAAAATGAACCAAATCTGGCAAAACTACCATTGCTGCCATGTGGTCTCCTCCTATTTTATCTGGCATCACGGTTTTATCTGCTCCTGCTAACTTTAATTTACGCAAAGAATTTTCATCTGATGCCCTGCTGACTATGGTCATGTTTTTATTCAATTGCCTAGCCGATAGTACCACAAACAAATTGGAGGCATCATCGGGCAAAGCACAGATTAAACAAGCCGCTCTTTCTACTCCTGCACTTTTTAGCAGCTCATCTTCATTGGCGTTACCCAAAATATACAATACATCGTCTGGTATTTGGTTAGATATCTCTTCGTTCTTTTCTACAATAACAAACGGACGCTTATAAGCTTTTAATTTTTCAGCAGCTTGCTTCCCATTTCGTCCATATCCACAAATTATAACGTGATTTTTTAAAGAGTCAATTTTCTTTTTCATGCGTCGATGTTTAACATTATAGATCGTACTACGTGCCAGTAAATATTCAGTAACTACAGAAACTGCAAAAGCGATAACAAAAAGGCTACAAACAATAAAAACAACGGTAAATATTTTGGTAGGTTCATCGGTAGGTCGTATTTCACTATACCCAACGGTAGATGCCGTAATTATAGTCATCCAAGTTGCCTCTACCCATGAGTATCCGGCAATAACACGATACCCCACTACCCCACTAACTATCATTGTCAGAAATAGGGAGATTGCAATATAAAGTCTGGCTCTAAAAAGTTTAAACATATATTACAAATCAAATACAGAAGTACGTTTTGTATAAATAAGATCTTTTAACTTTAATAAAAAAGCCAAGGTTAAATACACCGCAAACCAAATTCCAAAAGTGGCAAACGTTAGATAGATAAAAAACAAACGTACATTTTTAGCCTTCATTCCAAGTCGCTCTGCAAACCTAGTGGAAACCTCAAAACCGTTTCTCTCAAAAAAGTACTTAATATTATCAAACCATTTCATACGGGTAAAGATACTAATAAATTCAAATTTTATTTTAAAATATTCACCCCTAAAGAACATTGTAAACACTTATGGGCTTTACAATACTGATGATATAACTGAACTAGGGATTGCGATTCTAAAGCATTTTGAACATTTAATTTATAAGACTTAAATCCAGCAACTACCGCATTTTTCTCTGCTGGTAGTGCCATCATTAAATTCATCAATTTTTCCATATCCTCCTCTCCTTTATACTTCATAAAACTAAACCGTAAAGGTATAAGCGTATTTATTATTAATAACTGAATAAAATTTGAAGAAAGTTTTTTCTTTACTCTTTTCGACTGTTTTTGAAACGTATAATGGTCTTCCCAGAACTCAGAAGTTGGCACTTCTAGCACTTTATGATAATCTGAGATTTTATCTAAACTCATCACCAAAGAAAATAACTGCTGATGCTGATGATACAATTGTGCTAATTGAGATAGTCTGAGTGTTGGAAAATTATAAGGTCTTAATTTAAAAAACTGAGGAGGTAAAACTCCTGTATTACTTAAACCAAATTTATGCTTTACATAGGCATACTCTTTCCTAAGAAGCTTCTCATAAGCAGATGGAATTTCAGACGACAACAACCCTGCCTGTCCCATAAATACACTTTCTAACTGTACTGGGTTCTGAAACAACTTTTGTACATGGGAGAAGTTTACACTCTGTGCTATAGACAAAAACGATGCTCCGTTTATATTACCTCCGAAACTTTTCATTAACATTTGAAATAGAACGGCCTCCCAATTGTTATCTGTTTCTTTAAGTAGCTGCTTTACTAATTTTGACTTTTCTTCCAATCTTTCAAAGTACAAACGTTCTAACCATGATGAGCGCACAAAATCGTTTGTATGTTGTAACTGTTTCTCACAGTTGATAAAATGATATTTATGGTAAAGTAACTTTTGATAATCGTTAAGTATACCTAAACTGGTGTAGTGCTTTAATTCTAATACGGGTAAGGTTTGGTTGTTACTATTAAATACTTCTACATCATGCTCCCATACCACATGAAGTATTACATTGTTATAAGCAGGGTCTTTCTCGTGTCCATGCGCAAACCAGTCTGAAGACTTTAAATGCATTTCTACAGTACCAGCCCAATACTGCCTATCTATAATTACTATAGCATTAGAAAAATCTGGACCCGACAAGGTATTGTAAGTTCCAAAACGTTCAATATAAAGATTGCATCCCTCAGTTGTTTTTAACTGCGTAAAATCAAGTTTCTTAAACTTCCAGAGAAAATGTAGAAAATCTTCTTTCATAGATACCACAATAAAAAAATCCCGTGTAAATACGGGATTTTTTTATTCTATTCTATGTGGTTTTCCTTATTCAGTTTCGCCTTCCCACTCCATGATACCTCCTAAAAGATTATACGTATTCTCAATACCCATTTCTTCTAATATTTGGCAAGCCTTTGCGCTTCGTGCTCCAGAACGGCAATACACATAAAAGTTCTTAGATTTATCTAATTCATCAACTTCATAAATAAATCCTTGTCCTTTATATATATCTATGTTGGTAGCCCCAGGTATATGTGTATCTTCAAACTCTTCAGGAGTTCTAACATCTAATAAAAAGGCATTATCATCATTTTTAAATTGCTCTGCCCACTCTTCTTGTGATAAATTCATAATTTTTGTTTTAATCAAAAATACTATTCTCTTACTTAAATATCAATAGTTGTTACACTTTAATAGTACATCCTATCGCTTTTGTAGTTTCGGTAGTAATTGCTTTTCCACTTAACATTGCATCTACTGCATTTTCTAAAAACTTAGTTTCTACTTGGGTTGCATCAAACGCATTATCATCTATTGCTCCTATATATTTTACCACACTTCCTTCTTTTGTATTCTGTAATAAAAACACATGCGGCGTTTTGGTAGCGCCAAACTGAGGATATACGGTTTGTTTCTCATCTAATAAATAAGGAAATGTATAATTCATAGTCTTGGCACGTTCTTGCATGTTTTCAAAACTATCTTCTGGTTTTACTTTCGGATTGTTTGGGTTAATAGCCAATACCGGCACCCCTTTAGCAGCATACTTTTTATCTAAATCCATTATTCTACTTTCGTATGCTTTAGCAAAAGGGCAGCTATTGCAAGTAAAAACTACTATCACACCTTTCTTAGATGCATAATCATCTAAAGAAACCATTTTACCATCTACATTTTTAAGTTTAAAAGTAGTTACTACATCTCCTATTTGGTATCCGTTCGACTTGCCAATTTCTTTAATTGACTTTGGCACAAAAGCCATTATCAGAATGGCTAAGGAAAGTCCTGCTAATATTTTAAATGTTTTCATATCTTAAAAATAATTCTTTACGGTTTCTTCTAATTCTAAAAAGGTAAATGATTGTTCATAAAAGGCTCGTTTATCCTTATTATAAATAAGGGTGGCAGGAATTGCCCCTGACCAATCTTTTGATACTTTTGGAATCCACTCATTCATATGCGTATCATTTAAAAACACCACTTTACTTTGAATATCCTTTTTAGCTAAAAAGGGTAGTAATTGGGTTTCTACCTTATTAGGAAAATCTAAACTTACCAATATAACTTCTACATTATCTACAGCATACTTAGCGTTTAACTCTTCAAAATGTGGCAATTCTTTAACGCAAGGACCACACCAAGTTGCCCAAAAGTTTATTACATAAGTTTTATCGTCATTCACACTTAGTACTTCTTTTTGAAGTTCAGAGAAGTTCATGACTCTAATTTCCTTATCACCACTATTGATTAACTTAGGTAAGTCTGTAGATTCCTCTGGTTTCGTTTCTGTTATTTCAGAAGCCGTTTTATTATCCTTCTCTTTATGCTCTGGTTTAGAATCACACGAAAATGCGCCTAGTGTTAGTAGCATTAAAAAAGTGATAGAACGTATTTTTTTTATCATTATATAATTTTACACAAAAACTAGAATAAGAAGCATTTACCCATCTAAAATCCAAAGTAATATCACTTACATTTTCCAGCTTATTTTATCTATAAGTGTTAAAATTAAATATTTTAAACAAGGTGAAACCTAGATTATTAAGAGTTTATAAATACTTTAACAACAAGCCCTCCAATTAACCAAACATAACAAACTATTGCAGCATACCTTAAAACCTGCTCTAAAACTTTACTTTTAGGAGCCATCTCTTTCATATACATCATGTCTTTATACTTCACATGAGCCAAGTAAAATAAATATCCAGACAGTAGTATAAAGCCTATATTTAAGAATAAGGTATAGTTTACTTTAAAAAACTCTTGACTACTTATTGTCACTTGTGATGGGTCTGGTAATAATTGAAAGGCTTCAAAACCGTAATAAAGTACCAACGAAGCACCAATAAGAGATACAAACAATAATAACATAATAAATAAAGCCATTTTCCACCCATAATACTTAGCGTTGATTCTCAGTACCGGAAACACTACCAAATCGCTAAATATAAACGCTATAACACCTGCAAAACTTACCCCCTTACCAAAGAGTAAGGCAGCCAAAGGTATATTACCCATAGACCCTATAAACGTAATAAAAGCCACTACCGGACCAATAACAATATGCTCTAAAATGGTAAAGAAACCATAATCTGTATTTTCTCCTCCAGTATTTATAAATAGGGTTTGAAAAAATGAATCAGGTACAAAAGCAGCTACAATTCCTGCAATTGTAAAACCTACAGTAACATCTTTCCAAACCATTTTCCATTCCATACCAAACTGCTTTGCCACTTTAGCCCAGTTTTCTTCAGATTGGACTTTTTCAGAAAAAGAGGTCTTACTATTGTTATTATCCTCATCTACTTCTCCTAAATTCTTACGTGCTTCTTCTATTAGTTTTTTAGGTTTAATAATTTTAATAAGCAACCAAGAAATTAGAATTAATAAAACTCCACCGGCATACTCCCCAACTACAAATTGCCATCCTAAGAAAATAGAAATGATGATTCCCAATTCAATTACTAAATTGGTAGATGCTAGTAAAAACGCTATAGAAGAAACAAAACTAGCGCCCTTTTTAAATAACGATTTTGTTGAGGCTAATGCTGCAAAACTACAAGAGCTACTTATAAAGCCAAACAAGCTTCCCAAAAGTACTCCTTTAGATTCCTTTTGTCCCATAGCACTTTGCATGCGCTTCTCAGTTACAAATACCTGAATAAAACTACTTATTAAATAACCCAACATGAATGCCCACACAGACATCCAAAAAAAGCCAGCACTTGTATAAGCAGCTTCACCCCAATTCTGTAGAAATGTTTGCATATTTTTTCTTTCAAGTTACACTGTCACAAGATTTCTATCAAAACTTTATTATTACTTTATAACTGATACTGATGATATTACTGCTAATTATAAAAAATTAACATATCATTTAGTTTTCGTATCTAAAATATACATACATTTGTATATACAAATATTGTAACAACAAATGAGAATCGAAGAAATCATAAAATCGGAAAACGTTGATATTTCAAAAAAAGTGATACTAAATGTAATGTATTCAAATTCTAAATTGAATGAAACGTTTTACGTAGCACTGAAACCCTTCGATATGTCTACCGAGCAATTTAACGTTTTACGCATTTTGAGAGGTCAAAAAGGAAACGCTCTTAATATGTCTGATATTCAAGAACGAATGATTGCTAAAACAAGTAACACTACTCGGTTAGTAGATAAACTTTTAAAGAAAGAACTGGTAACTAGAAGAGTTTGTAAAGACAATAGACGTAAAATGGATGTTTCTATTACCGACAAAGGTTTAGAATTATTAAAAATTTTAGACCCTTTAGTAAAGGCACATGAAGAACATTTTACCAATAAATTAAATGAAGAAGAATTAGACACGTTAAATAAATTATTAGAAAAATTTAGATCATAACTATGAGTACTTATATTGAAAGTTTAGAGTGGAGATATGCTACTAAGCAATTTGACTCCTCAAAAAAAATTAGCACTGACAACCTTAACATCTTAAAAGAAGCTGTAAGATTAACTGCCTCTTCTTACGGAATGCAGCCTTATGAAGTTTTTGATGTACAAAACGAAGAAGTAAGAGAACAACTGAGAGCTGTTGGCTACAACCAACCACAAATTACTGAAGCTTCTCACCTTTTTGTTTTTGCAGCTAAGACTGATGTTACATCGGCAGATGTAGATACTTACATGAAACTTGTTAGTGAAACTAGAAACGTGCCTTTAGAAAATTTAGAAGGATTTAGCGGAATGATAAATGGTGCTGTTGTTGCCTTACCACAAGAAGTAAAAGCTACTTGGTCTGCTAAACAAGCTTATATTGCTCTAGGGAACCTTTTATCTGCAGCAGCTACGCTAAAAATTGACGTATGCCCTATGGAAGGTTTTGATGCAAATGGTTTTGATGATGTTTTAGGCTTAAAAGAAAAAGGTTTACATACTGCTGTTATCGCTACCCTTGGTTACAGAAGCGAAGAAGACGTAACTAAAGATGCAGCAAAAGTTAGAAAATCAACAGAGGATTTATTTACAACTATATAATTAAATTAATTTAAAAACAAAACGATGAGAAAAAAGTTAGCAGCATTAGCTTTAGCATTAGTTGCAGTTGTTACTGTAAGTGCACAAACAAAAACAGTGAAAGCAAGTGAAAGTAAAATCACTTGGAAAGGTTACAAAGTAACAGGATCTCACGAAGGTACTATTGACCTTAAAAGTGGTACTTTAAAATTTGACGGTGATAAATTAACTGGTGGTGAGTTTGTTGTTGATATGACTACTATCGGAGCTACCGATTTAGAAGGTGATATGAAAGGTAAACTTGATGGTCACTTAAAATCTGCAGATTTCTTTGGTACTGACACTTACAAAACTGCTAAGTTAGTTATTACTAAAGTGAAATCTACTGGTAAAAACAGCTATAAAGTAACTGGTAACCTAACTATTAAGAAAACTACAGAGCCTATTACTTTTGATATGTCTGTATACGGAAGTAAAGCTACTGCAACCTTAAAAGTTGACCGTTCTAAGTATGATGTAAGATACGGATCTGGTAGTTTCTTTGATGGTTTAGGAGATAAAACTATCTATGATGAGTTTGACTTAGTTGTTGACTTACAATTCTAAAAAATATTGATGCCCCCAAAAATCAATTTTTATTAGCCTTTTCCCCCATTTTAATAAAACTTACGTTACAACAAACCGCCTTAAAGGCGGTTTGTTTGTTTAAAAATATATTTTTCTATTGGTTATTTAAAAGAACCTTTCTATCTTTGACTATACAAAAAACAAAAATGAACATTAGATTAACAAATACTTGGTGGTGGATAAACTTACGTCAAAAGTCGTGAGCAAAGCACCTATATAAGTATTACAATATATTTTAAAAGGCTTGTCAATTTCACGACAAGCCTTTTTTTTATGTCAAAAATGAACGAAAATGAAAAAATTTAAACTCAAAACACACTACAAACACCTACTGGCAGACACCCTTACTCCGGTAAGTGTATACCTTAAAATTAGAGATCATTACCCTAATAGTATATTATTAGAAAGTAGTGACTATCACGCTAATAATAATAGTTTTTCTTATATCTGTTTTAATCCCATCGCTTCTATTTCTCTAGAGAATAATGAGATTAGAAAATCGTTTCCTGATGGTACTTCAGAAGAGTTGAGCATTGACCAACATGTAAATGTACCGGCTCATATCAACTCTTTTGCAAGTCAATTTGAAGCAGAAGAAACTACTTTTAAATTTATAAATAATGGCTTGTTTGGTTATTTAGCGTATGATGCAGTACAATACTTTGAAGATGTAACGGTTTCTAAAAAACCAGCTTCTTTAAATATCCCTGATGCTTTTTACTCTGTATATCAAAACATCATTGCCATTAATCATTTTAAAAATGAGGCTTATGTTTTTGCGCATTGCTATGAAGAAGAAAACAATATTGCAGAAATAGAAACCCTCTTGAATGCACGTAATTTTACTACCTATAACTTTACACCAGAAGGGGATCCTACTTCTGTTTTAACTGATGCAGAATATAAAGAACACGTAAAACTTGCTAAAAAACATGCCCACAGAGGAGACATTTTTCAACTGGTATTAAGCAGACGTTTTTCTCAAAAATTTAAAGGAGACGAATTTAACGTATACAGAGCTTTAAGAAGCATTAATCCTTCTCCTTACCTGTTTTATTTTGATTACGGTAACTTCAAAATATTTGGTAGCTCACCAGAGGCACAATTAGTAGTACAAGACAATATTGCAGAAATACACCCTATTGCCGGTACCTTTAAAAGAACAGGTAACGATGTTCAGGATGCTGAATTGGCTAAAAAATTAGCCGCTGATGAAAAAGAAAATGCAGAACATGTAATGCTTGTTGACCTTGCCAGAAATGATTTAAGCAGAAACGGAACCAATGTTACCGTTGATACTTATAAAGAGGTTCAGTACTTTTCACATGTAATCCACTTAGTATCTAAAGTTACTGGAACTAAAAAACCTGAAATACCAACCATGCAGGTGGTTGCCGACACTTTCCCTGCTGGTACATTAAGTGGAGCGCCAAAGCACATGGCTATGCAACTAATTGAGAAGTACGAAAAAACCAATAGGGATTTTTACGGTGGTGCCATCGGGTTTATGGATTTTAAAGGCAATTTTAACCATGCCATTATGATACGTACATTTTTAAGCAAAAACCATGAATTACATTACCAAGCAGGTGCTGGTTTGGTATCGGAATCTAACGAGGAATCAGAATTACAAGAAGTATATAATAAGCTAGGAGCATTAACCAAGGCTATTGAAATAGCAAAAGAAATTTAAGACAATGAACATTTTAGTGATAGATAATTACGACAGCTTTACCTACAATTTGGTACACTACCTAGAAGACCTTGGTTGCAATGTTACTGTAAAGCGAAATGACCAACTTACCTTAGATGAAGTTGAACCTTTTGAAAAAATAGTACTCTCTCCAGGGCCTGGAATACCAGACGAAGCAGGACTTTTAAAAGAAATCATAAAAGAATATGCGCCTACTAAAAGTATCTTTGGAGTATGCTTAGGCCTACAAGCCATTGGTGAAGTTTTTGGTGGTAGCATTACCAACCTCAACAAAGTTTATCATGGAGTAGCTACAAAAGTAACCATAACTAAAGAAGATGTACTTTTTAAAGATTTACCTAGAGAAATTGAAGTAGGCAGATACCACTCTTGGGTAGTAGCTAATGAACAACTACCAGAGGTTTTAGAAATCACCTCTATAGATGAAAACAACCAAATCATGTCGTTAAGACATGCCATATATGATGTAAGTGGTGTACAATATCACCCAGAATCGGTACTAACCCCACATGGCAAAAAAATATTAGAAAATTGGCTTCAAAGTTCTTAATCACATGTAAAACAGATAAAACTTTTGAAACTAATTAAATACAAAAAATGTCATGAAAACAATATTAAATAGACTTATACATCACGAAACCATTTCTAAAGAAGAAGCAAGAAATGTGTTGGTAAATATATCTAACGGAGCCTACAATACCAGTCAAATAGCTGCATTTTTAACAGTATACATGATGCGTAGCGTTACTACAGATGAGCTAGAAGGTTTTAGAGATGCCCTTTTAGAACTTTGCATACCTGTAGACCTTGGAGGGTATGAAACTATAGACCTTTGTGGAACAGGAGGAGATGGCAAAGATACCTTTAATATCTCTACCTTATCATCCTTTGTTACGGCAGGTGCTGGTGTACATGTAGCAAAACATGGTAATTACGGAGTGTCTTCTAAATGTGGATCTAGTAACGTAATGGAGCACTTAGGTATTAAATTTACGAGTGACGTAGATTTTCTAAAACGTTCGGTAGAAAAAGCTAATATCTGCTTCTTGCATGCACAATTGTTTCACCCTGCTATGAAAAATGTTGGACCAATACGTAAAGAACTTGGTGTTAAAACATTCTTTAACATGCTTGGTCCCATGATTAACCCAGCATTTCCTAAACATCAAATGGTAGGTGTCTTTAGCTTAGAACTAGCCAGATTATATAGTTATCTTTATCAAAAAACAGATAAAAATTATACCATTTTACACGCTTTAGATGGGTACGATGAAATATCTTTAACAGGAGTCACTAAAGCGATTACCAATAATGCTGAGCAAATGCTAACAGCTGAAGATTTTGGAGTAAAAGCACATTCACAAGAAGCTATAAAAGGAGCGGATACTATTGAAGGTACTGCTCAAATTTTTATGAATGTATTAAAAGGTAATGCAACCGATGCTCAAATGAATGTAGTATGTGCCAATGCCGGTACTGCAATAGCTACCGTAAAACAGCTGTCTCCAAAAGAAGGTTTTGAAATAGCTAAAGAATCGCTTTTATCGGGTAAAGCACTTGCATCTTTTGAAACCCTTAGAACCCTAAGTCAAAACTAAAAACGCCATGAATATTCTAGATAAAATAGTGATAGATAAAAGAAAGGAAGTAGCCTTAAAAAAATCTATCATCCCCCAATCAAGTTTAGAGAAAGCAACTCTTTTTGAAAGAGAAACTATTTCATTAGCACAAGCATTACGAAAAAGTAATAGTGGTATTATAGCCGAACATAAGAGACGTTCGCCTTCTAAATCGGTTATCAACCACTCCTTAAATGTAGCCGACGTAGTTATGGGTTATGAGCAAGCAGGAGTTTGTGGTATGTCTGTATTAACAGATGGTAAATACTTTGGAGGATCGTTGGATGATTTAGTACTTGCCAGAGCTGCTACCCTATTACCGCTTTTAAGAAAAGAGTTTGTAATAGATGAATACCAACTATTAGAAGCGAAGGCCTACGGAGCTGATGTTATTTTATTAATAGCTGCCATACTAGACAGAAAACAAATAGAATTATTATCTAAAACAGCAAAATCCCTTGGACTTGAAGTACTGCTTGAAGTACATAATAAAGAAGAGTTAGATATGTCGGTAATGCCTAGTATTGATATGCTAGGAGTTAACAATAGAAACTTAAAAAACTTTGAGGTTCATTTAGAAACTAGCCAAAACTTATCTAATTACATCCCTAATGATTTTGTAAAGGTTTCTGAAAGCGGCATCAGTAGTGTTGCAGCTATTAAGCAACTACAGCCTTATGGTTTTAAAGGTTTTCTTATTGGAGAGAATTTTATGAAGACTGAAAACCCAGGAAAAAGTGCCACTGAATTCATTAAAAATATTGAAGCATGAAACTGAAGGTTTGCGGTATGAGAGATAACGATAATATTCTGGAGCTATCTAAATTAAACCCAGATTATATGGGCTTTATCTTTTACGATAAATCGAGTCGTTACGTTACTCAAACAACACCTACTCTACCAGATTCAATTATGAAAACAGGGGTATTTGTGAATAGTCCGGTTGAGTTTATCATAGATAGAATAGACACACATCAATTAAGGGCTATTCAATTACATGGTAATGAGTCTGTAGAATTTTGTAAATACTTAAAAACTGTATTACACAATACCCAAATTATAAAAGTGTTTTCAATAAAAGATGATTTTGACTTTACGAAGTTAACGGCTTATGAACCTTATGTAGATTATTTTTTATTTGACACCAAGGGAAAACTACCAGGGGGTAACGGATACACTTTTGATTGGAGTGTTTTAAAAAACTATAATGCCACCAAACCTTATTTTTTAAGTGGTGGTATTGGAATAGAATCATTACTTAATCTTAAAGATTTTTTTAATTTACCCGCATCTGAAAAATGTATTGCTATAGATGTAAATAGTAAATTTGAAACAGCACCAGGATTAAAAAACATTGAACTTTTAAAAAAATTTAAAACGGAACTTGCAGCCGTTAACTTAATATAAAACTTATGAGTTATCACGTAGATGAAAAAGGATATTATGGAGAATTTGGCGGAGCTTATATTCCTGAAATGTTATACCCTAACGTAGAAGAATTACGCCAAAACTATCTAAAAATAATGCAAGAGGAATCTTTTCAAAAAGAGTTCCATCAGTTATTAAAAGATTATGTAGGTAGACCTTCCCCGCTCTATTTTGCAAAAAGACTATCTGAAAAATATAATACTAAAATATATTTAAAAAGAGAAGATCTTAACCATACAGGTGCTCATAAAGTAAACAATACCATAGGCCAGATATTAATGGCTAAACGTTTGGGCAAAAATAGAATTATTGCTGAAACCGGTGCCGGACAGCATGGTGTGGCTACTGCTACTGTTTGTGCCCTTATGGGTATAGAATGTATTGTATACATGGGGGAAATTGATATTGCTAGGCAAGCTCCCAATGTTGCCAGAATGAAAATGCTAGGGGCTAAAGTAGTACCAGCAACATCGGGTAGTAAAACATTAAAAGATGCTACCAATGAGGCTATACGAGACTGGATTAACAACCCGGTAGATACGCACTACATTATCGGTTCAGTTGTGGGCCCTCATCCGTATCCTGATATGGTGGCAAGATTTCAGAGTGTTGTATCAGAAGAAATACAAAAACAGCTTTTAGAACAAGAAAATACGGCATTCCCTAACCATGTGATTGCTTGTGTAGGTGGTGGTAGTAATGCAGCTGGGGCGTTTTATCATTTTTTAGATGAGGAAAAAGTAAATCTTATTGCTGTAGAAGCTGCTGGGCATGGTGTTGATAGTGGTGAAAGTGCAGCTACTTCTATTTTAGGGAAGGAAGGTATTATTCACGGTAGTAAAACCCTT
This sequence comes from Neptunitalea lumnitzerae, assembly GCF_027924185.1. GTDB lineage: Bacteria > Bacteroidota > Bacteroidia > Flavobacteriales > Flavobacteriaceae > Neptunitalea > Neptunitalea lumnitzerae. The sequence continues at coordinate 125,819 of NZ_BRVO01000005.1, read as the reverse complement.
TTAATGCAAACCAAAGATGGGCAAATAACAGAACCTTATTCTATTTCTGCAGGATTAGATTACCCTGGTGTTGGTCCGTTGCATGCTCATTTATTTAAAACTGGTAGAGCTGAGTTTATTGCCATTACCGACGACCAAGCCATGCAAGCTGGTTTAGAACTTACCAAACTAGAAGGTATTATACCTGCTATTGAAAGTTCTCACGCCTTTGCTGTTCTTAAAGAAAAAGAATTTAAAAAAGATGATATTGTGATTATAAATCTTTCTGGTAGAGGCGATAAAGATTTAGATACCTATATTAAATATTTCAACCTATAATGAAACATCTTTTAAATAGCCTTTTAGTTTGTACTTTCTGTTGGTCTGTAACAAGTTATGCACAAGTAGAAACATTAGATGTTTCTAACCTGATGGTAACTCCTAATCACTATATAGTTACCAAAGCTAAAAGCAATATAATAATTGATGGCATTGCTGACGAAACTGCTTGGAAAGAAGCCAGGTTTACAAGTAGTTTTATAGATATTGAAGGAATTAAAAAACCTAAGTACGACACCAAAGTTAAAATGCTATGGGATGATACGTACTTATATTTGTATGCTGAATTAGAGGAACCTCATATTTGGGCCACTTTAAAACAGCGCGATACGATTATATTCTACAACAACGATTTTGAGGTGTTTATAGACCCATCTAACACCACCAAAAACTATGGTGAGATAGAAATAAACGCGAACAATACCGTATGGGACTTGCATTTAGACAAACCTTATCGTGTTAGTGGAAAACCTAATAACCATTGGGATTTAAAAGAACTGAAGTCAGCTGTTAAAGTTTATGGCACACTTAACAATGCAACCGATACAGATACCAAATGGACAGTTGAAATGGCTATTCCCTTAAAAGCTATTAATGAGCTCAAAGGTAGTGGTAATATACCTAAAGAAGGCGATTTTTGGCGTATCAACTTCTCTAGAGTAGAATGGGATTTTGATTTGATTGACGGAAAATATGAGCGCAAAAAGGTACATGGTAAATATCTACCGGAATACAATTGGGTATGGAGTAACCAAAAGGTGATTAACATGCACGAACCTGAAAAATGGGGATATTTACAATTTACAGAGAAAACCTCAGCAAAAGAAATCACCTATACTCCAGAGCAAGATTTAAAAATAAAACAAGCCACCTATGCACTATTTAGAGAAGCTAGCTATGGTAGTTTGAAAAAACTGAACAGAGAAACTCCAGGTTTCACAAAAACCTATGAAGTTACCTATGATGGTAATAAAAAAGTAGTAGCCATTTTTACAAAAACGCAGTTTGGTTTTGAGTTTAAGGTGACTAATACGGATACTTCTAGTATTTATGTTATTAATGAAGAAGGCGTTTTAAAACTGATAAAGGCATGAAAAAAATAGTATTACAAATAGGTATTCTCTTAGTATTGATTGGTTGTAATACCTCATCAACCAAACCTATTATTGAAACTTCTACTGCTGAAGACAATTTTGTTTTTGCTAGTTGGGTGCATGCTGGTAATACTTTTAATAAAGAGGAATGGGAACAAAAATTTAATCATTATGATTCCTTAGGAATAAGTCAAATACAGGTAGGTGCACAACCAAACATACTGAAACAAATTATTCCTATTGCCAATAAACACAATATAGCAGTACACGCCTGGATGTGGACCCTTAACCGCCCTAACGACACTATTGCAAACAAGCACCCTGATTGGTATGCAGTAAACAGAAATGGCGACAACTCTTTAGAGTACCGTGCTTATGTAGATTATTACCAATGGTTAAGTCCGTTTCACCCAGAAGCAAGAGCCTACATTAAAAAGAATGCGGAAGAACTACTAGCCATTGAAGGCCTAGCTTCTGTTCACTTAGATTATGTGCGTTATGTAGATGTAATATTAGGCGCCGATTTGCAACCAAAATATGGTTTGGTACAAGACCATGAAATGCCCGAATATGATTATGGTTATCACCCCATTGCAAGAGAAGGCTTTAAAGAAATATTTAGCATAGACCCTATAACTATGGAACACCCAGAACTAAGCACGGAATGGAGACAATACCGCTTAAATGCTGTTACCAGTTTGGTCAATGAAATTGCAGCTATGGCACACCAAAAAGAAGTTAAACTTACAGCAGCTGTATTTCCGTTCCCAGAAATGTCTAGACAAATGGTAAGACAAGCCTGGAACGATTGGGATTTAGACATAGCCTTTCCTATGCTGTATCAAAACTTTTATAAACAAAATATCAATTGGATAGGCTTTGCTACAGAACAAGGAGTACAAAGTGTTGACTTTCCCATTATTGCAGGACTCTATAGTCCGGCTTTAAAAACTCCCGAAGACCTAGAAGAAGCCATACGGTTAACAAAAGAAAAAGGAGCACAAGGAGTTTCTATCTTTACTGTAGATGACCTTTCTACAGCACAACAAAACGTTTTAAAAAAATTGCATAAAGAATTTCATTATGAATAGAATTCAACAAAAATTACAAGAAAATAAAAAGTTAGTATCTATCTACTTTACAGCGGGCTATCCTACTTTAACAGATACAAAAAGCATTATAGAAAACCTTGAAAAAGCAGGGACTGACATTATTGAAATAGGATTACCCTTTAGTGACCCATTAGCGGATGGACCTACCATTCAAGAAAGTTCTACCAAAGCCTTAAAAAATGGTATGAACAGTGAGGTATTGTTTGAGCAATTAAAGGATATTAGAAGTACCGTAAACATACCTTTAATTATTATGGGTTACTTTAATCCTATGCTACAATATGGTGTTGAAGAATTTTGCAAAAAATGTAATGAAATAGGTATAGATGGGCTTATTATACCAGACCTTCCGGTAGATGTATATGATGAAGCGTACAAAAGCCTGTTTGAGAAATATAACCTTACCAATATCTTTTTAATAACTCCACAAACTAGTGACGAACGTATACGCTATATTGACAGTATCTCAAACGGATTTATTTACATGGTAAGTTCTGCCAGTGTTACTGGAGCCAAAAATACTTTTGGAGAACAACAGAAGGCTTATTTTGAAAGAATAAACAATTTGAATTTGAAAACACCACAAATAGTTGGTTTTGGAATAAGCAATAAAGAAACCTTTGAACAGGCTACCACCTATGCTAAGGGAGGTATTATTGGGTCGGCGTTTGTTAAACACATTACCAACCACCCAATAGGTAAGATTAAAGATTTTTTTATCTTTGCCTAAGACTTCCCTCATAAAAACCCCATAATCAATTTTGAAAGTTAAAGATCACCACATTTATGCACAGGTAATAGAAGAACACCAGCTTGAATTTGGTGATTTTTACTTTTTTGATAATTTGGTTATTAGTGAAATTCATGAAGAGGTGCTATTCAATTGGGAAAAAGCAAAAATAGTTATCGATATAGCAGAACGCATCTATGGTAAAGGATGTCAACCTTATTACATATCTAATCGTATTTATAAATATTCTATCATTCCTAAAGATTGGATTCGATTTTTTAAAAACCGATACACTATAAAAGCTTACTTAATAGTTACCTACAACTCTTCAACCAGCTTAACAAACCTCATGTTTGAAAAACTATTTTTTGGTAATAACAATCTTCCTGCTATCAAGAAATTTCAAACCTTGGCGGATGCTATCAACTTTTTAGACAAGTAAATCGATGTCTATAAAATTAACGACAACGTTATATTGTTAAATTTTTTAAAATCATAAATTAAACAAACGTTTAATTTAAACAGTTGTTTAACTTTGTCCAAGATTAAATAAGTTGTTATGGACTTAAGTGATAAACAAATACAAATTTTAGAAATAGCCGAGAAGCTTTTTGCCGAACATGGTTTTGATGCTACTTCTGTTCGCCAAATAGCCAAAGAGGCAGATATCAATATTGCCATGATATCCTATTACTTTGGCTCTAAAGAAAAGCTTTTGGAAACTTTATTGGAATACAGAAACTTTGATTTTAGAAAAGAAATAGCTCAAATTATTGAAGATACCAATTTAGACCATCTTCATAAAATTGATACCATGATAGCGCTCTTAACCCAAAGAATACATAGCAAAAGACGCATTCACAAAATTTTACACTTTGAGTACTCCAACGGATGTAGAAATATAAATATAGATAAACACATACAACGGAAATTAAAAAGCTATACTCTTATTGAAAAATTTATTAAAGAAGGACAAAGCATAGGTGTCTTCTCTAAAAATGTTGAAATACCCCTTATTGTGCCAACCATCATAGGGAGTTACTTTAATTTCTACTATAACAAAAAAATGTTCATGATTATCTATCATCTTAAAGAAGAAGATATTGATGACTTTGTTTATAACACCTTAACAAACCACATACAAAAAACCATTAAAGCATTATTAACGTATGAGAATTAAAAATTGTTTGTACCTAACGTTCATGGTTTTGACCGCAGGTCTAACTTATGCCCAACAAACCAAACCCCTTAGTATTGAAGATGCTGTGAAGCTAGCATTAGAAAACAGCACTGAAATTAAAATTTCTGATAGTAATGTACGTACTGCAGAAAGTGAATTAAATGTAATTAAAAACAATCAGTATCCAGACTTTAATATCTCTGGACAGTATATGTACCTGACCAATGCTAATATAGACCTTAAATTAGCCACAGGGCAAGATACTGCAGGTGAAGAGTCTGGTGGCGGCACTCCTGATGTTAACCAATTAATGTTTGGTATGGCTACTGTGCAAATGCCTATTTTCTCTGGTTTTAGTATATCTAACAGTATTAAAGCTGGTAAAAGCAATTACGAAGCTGAAGTTTTAAATGCTAAAAATGAAAAAGAAAATATAGCCTTAATGACCATTAACGGATATATTAATTTATACAAAGCAACTAAAACTATTGAGCTACTGAACGAGAATCTTAAAAGTGCTCACCAACGTGTGGTAGATTTTACCAACATGGAAAACAATGGTTTATTGGCTAAAAATGACCGTTTGAAAGCAGAACTTCAAGAAGCTAACTTTGAAATAGCTTTAGAAGAGGCAAAGAAAAATAAGCACATCATCAACTATCAACTAGTCACTTTCTTAAAATTGCCAGAAGGAACTACTATTGAAACTACAGAAAACACTTTTGGTATTGCTGAAAACAATCCGGATGTACAAACATCCCGATATGATATTCAGGCTATGGAAATGCAATTAAAAGCTGCAGAATCACAAGTAAAAGTAGCCAAAGGTAAGTACTACCCTTCTATTTTCTTTTCAGGTGGTTATATAGCGGCCGACGTACAAAATGTAGTTGCTATTAATAATGCAGTAAATGTTGGTGTTGGTATTTCATACAACATTGCGGATATCTTTAAAGCAAAAAGCGATATTAAAGTTGCCAAAAGCAGAGCTTCTTCTTTAGCATATGCCATTGAGCAAGCTAACGATAATGTAAAAATTCAAATTGAAAACGCAGAGCAAAATTATCAGTTAGCACTTAAAAAGTTGAATGTATATACAAAATCGGTAGAGCAAGCTGTTGAAAACTACAGAATTGTAAAAGATAAATATGACAACGGCTTGGTAGATACAAATGACCTGCTAGAAGCAGATGTACAACAACTACAAACAAAATTAGACTTAGAAATAGCGAAAGCAGATATTACCAAAGCCTATTACGAATTATTAAACGCACAAGGACAATTAACAGCCAAATTAAATTAACAACACAATTTTTAGCTTAAAATCATGGAACAAAAGAAAAAGACAAATAAAAAATTTATCATTATCATTTCTGTTTTGGTAGTGATAGGACTTGTTTACGGAGGTTATTCTTTCATGCATTCATTAGCACATGAAGTAACAGATGATGCCCAAATTGAAGCTAATATGAACCCTATTATACCTCACGTTGGTGGGTACATTACAAAGGTTGCTGTAACCGATAACCAAACCGTAAGTAAAGGTGATACCCTATTTGTGATAGACGATGCCGATTATATGGTACAATTAGAACAAGCCAAAGCCAATTTAGCTGCTGCAGAAAGTCAACTTTTAGTAGCTAAAGCAAGTATTAACGCTTCTAATGCAGGGGTAAGCACTAGTACCGCTCAAGTGAACAGTGCCAAAGGAAATATAGAAAATGCCGAAATTAGATTGTGGAGAGCTAAAAATGACTTTGAACGTTACCAAGATTTATACGACAAAAAATCTATTACCAAACAACAGTACGAGCAAGCATTAGCTGCTAAACAAGAAGCCGAAAAATCTCTTGAAATTTTAAAAAGCCAACAAAAAGCTTCTAACAGCCAACGTTCTGCAGCTATTTCTCAGTCAGAAATTGCAGAAAAACGTGTAGCCGTAGCCGAAGCTAATGTACAAGCTGCTATAGCACAATTAAGTGCTGCAAAACTAAATGTTGGGTATACGGTAGTAACTGCTCCTATTGATGGACAACTTTCTTCGGTAGACTTACAACCTGGTCAGTTTGTATCTCCTAGTCAATCTTTATTTTACTTAGTAAATACGAAAGACAAATGGGTGGTAGCTAACTTTAAAGAAACCCAATTACAAGACCTTAAAATAGGACAAAAAGTAATGATTGAAGTAGATGCTTTCCCAGGGGAAGAATTTCATGCAGAAGTTACCGCATTTTCGCCAGCAACAGGAGCTCGCTTTTCTTTATTGCCACCCGATAATGCTACCGGAAACTTTGTAAAAACTATCCAGCGTCTTCCTGTAAAAATTGATTTTACGAAAGAAAATGCACCTGAAAAAATTGCAAAATTACGTTCTGGTATGAATGTATTGGTAGATGTACAATTAAAATAAGATATGTCTGAAGTAAAAGCACAAGTTACAGATCCTAACGACTTAGTAGAATACGGCTTTAAAAGGGTTATTATTACCATTACGGCTATTCTATGCGCCTTGTTAGAGATTATAGATACTACCATTGTTAACGTAGCTCTAAATGATATTAGAGGTAGTTTGGGTGCTACGTTAACAGATGTGGCATGGGTTATTACCGCATATGCCATTGCCAATGTAATTATTATACCCATGACGGGCTGGCTTTCTAAACAATTTGGAAGACGTAATTACTTTGCTGCTTCCATTATTATTTTTACCGTTACTTCCTTTTTATGTGGTAACGCTACCAATATATGGGAGTTAGTAGCCTTCCGTTTTATTCAAGGTATGGGTGGTGGAGCGTTGTTAGTTACAGCACAAACTATCATTACCGAAAGTTACCCTATAGAAAAACGTGGTATGGCCCAAGCCATTTACGGTATGGGAGTAATTGTAGGCCCCACTTTAGGACCTCCATTAGGAGGGTACCTCGTAGACAATTACAGTTGGCGAGATATTTTTTATATTAATATTCCCGTAGGTATAGCAGCAACCATATTAACTATTCTGTTTGTAAAAAGTCCTAAATACGGTGATAAACTTAAAGCCAACCAAGTAGACTGGTTAGGTATTGGGCTATTAGCCGCCTGTATTGGTTCGTTACAATTTGTATTAGAACACGGGCAACAAGACGATTGGTTTGAAGAACCTTTAATAGTTGCCTTAAGTGTTGTATCTCTTTTTGGTATGGTTGGTTTTATATGGCGTGAGCTGGTGTACGACCATCCGGTAGTAAACCTTAGAGTATTAAAAGATAGCAACTTGCGGGTAGGTACTATTATGACCTTTATTTTAGGTTTCGGACTTTATGGTTCTACCTTTATTATCCCCATCTACACGCAGTCAATTTTAGGATGGACAGCCACCGATGCTGGTTTATTATTAATACCAAGTTCTATTACCACCGGTTTAATGATGCCTATTATTGGTAAATTATTGCAACGGGGCGTACCACAGAAATATCTAGTTATTGGTGGATTTACCATTTTCTTTCTATATAGCTTATGGATGTTCTTATTAATGACACCAGATACTGGAGCCGAGCACTTCTTCTGGCCATTAGTAGTAAGAGGTATTGGGCTAGGTTTATTATTTGTACCTATTACTACCCTATCCCTATCTACCCTACAAGGTAAAGATATTGGTGATGGTGCTGCCTTTACAGGAATGATGAGACAGTTAGGAGGATCGTTTGGTATTGCTATTATTACCACCTTTATTACTAGAATTACCATACAGCATAGGGTAGATTTAATACCTAACATAACAGCTATTAACTTTAGAGTACAGCAAACACTACAAGGCTATAAACAAATGTTTATTAGTAGAGGTTTTGCCCCTAACGAAGCTATGGATAAAGCATACCAGCTATTAGATTTGTCGGTTACACGCCAAAGCACCGTTTTAGCCTATATGGATGTTTTCTTATACCTAGGTATTTTATTTTTATTATGTGTACCATTTGTAATGCTTATTAAAAAAGGAGCCGGTAAAGTAGACATGAGTAATGCTGCCCATTAATAGGTATTAACAATAGTTTAGAAAAGCTTTAATACAGTTTCTGCTCTATCAATTGTACTTTTATAATGTAATTAAAAACGAATGATATGGGAACTATAAAAGACAAAAGAAAGTTTAAAAGAAACGTAGAACAAAGCAATCCTACAAACCCAACGGGCAACCGTAACGTAGCCACTAATGATTTTGATTTGGATGATGCAACTATAAAAGATCAACAATCAAAAAAATAAATAGCTATGGGAAAAGGAGATAGAAAATCTAAAAAAGGAAAAATTAGTATAGGGTCGTTTGGTAAACTTAGACCTAGAAGAAACAAGTTTAGAGTGAAGCCAAAAGTTGTTAAGAATGAGGTTGTGAATGGAAATGGATAGCAATTACAACTTTTGGTGATTGTTAAGCATCCCGAGGGTCCCCTCCCTTCGGGATGTTTTATTTTATAATGTATTTATCTTGTCTTATTATAAATTGAAATTTCACTACTAATAAAGTGTAAACACCTTAGTTTAAAACAAGCTAATTAACTAACTTATACTATTAAACTAGATGCTGTTATGGAAGCTGATTTAGACGACTACCTTAAAGTTCATTACATTCATAAAAGTAATTGGATAAGAGCTGCTGTATTAGGTGCTAATGACGGTATACTGTCTACCGCTAGTATAGCTGTTGGTGTTGCTGCCGCTAATACAGAAAGAGAAGCCATTATACTTGCTACCCTTGCTGGCTTGGTAGCAGGTGCACTCTCTATGGCTGCTGGTGAATATGTTTCTGTAAGTTCACAAACTGATATTGAAAAATCAGATATAGAAAGAGAAAAACAAGAACTTAAAGAAACACCCGAATTAGAACTTCAACTTTTAGCCAAAATATATGAAACCAGAGGATTGAAAAAAGAAACAGCAATGATTGTTGCTAAAGAACTTACCGAGCATGATGCATTGGCTGCCCATGTAAGAGATGAACTAGGTATTAATGAAATAAATAAGGCAAACCCATTACAAGCAGCTTTTGCCTCTGGCGCCTCTTTTACATTTGGGGCTTTAATGCCACTGTTAGTTTCAATCTTTTTCCCGTTAGAACACATGGTATATTATCAATATGCTAGCGCCATTTTCTTTCTAGCCATATTAGGAGCCGTATCGGCAAAAACTGGAGGTGCAAAAAAAAGAAAAGCAGTATTAAGAATTACACTGTGGGGTACCATTGCTATGGTTTTAAGTGCTGCAGTAGGTCACCTTTTTGGAGTAACTATATAAAAAAGAAGCTGCCCGGTGATTGGTTAGGTTATCCGGGCAGCAACTTATTAAAATAAAAACACCATGTAAACAATTATTCCCTCGGCTATACCGGTAATAATTGCCATTCCCAAAACATCCTTAATCTTACTTTTTAAGAAGAATACAATACTTAGTACAGCCATTAAAGAGGCCAGTAAAATTTCTAATGCATCTATTTTAGAAAACAGATACGTTACTCCTACAAATAATGCAGCAACCCCAGCAGCAACCATAGAGAATTTTATAATTTCATCTCTATTATAATCGGCATTCTTAAAACCTTTTTTTAAATCCTTTAAAATACTAAGTACAAACAATAACGGTACTATAGATAAAAACGGGGCAAATATGATTTTAATTCCTTTTTCTACTTCTAAACTATTGTAAAAGAAAAATGCTATAGCGGTAAATGCCAACAGACCGGTTACTATTATATTCTGAAACAAATACAGTGTTTCTCTTTTTTTACTGTTGTTATTATTATTATCGTCTATGTTTTTTATAAAATTAGTTTCCATATTATGATTTCTTATTTTTAGTTAGATGATAAGAAGAATACATGTAATGCTAAGGCTAGCAGTATTCCGCTTAACACCCCATTAGCTTTTAAATTATTATATAACAAATAGTTAAATACATACAAACTAATGGTAGTTGAATTAATTAAGTGTGCTACTATCAACAAACTTTCTAAAGGCTTCCCAGTACTCCACTCTAATAAGTGCAGCAATAGTAAAGTGATTAAAAGTCCGGTGACCAAACGTATAGATGCTGGTTTCTTATTTGCCATTTTATAAGCCTCCGTGTGTTCAGGTATAAAATTTGAAATCACAAAAAACCTAGTAAAAAATAAGATAGGGATAGGAAAAAGGATAGCCCCTATAATCTTTATAACATCTTTGAAAGATCTTATTTCATCATACCCAATAAAAACAAGGTATATGAAAATAACTATTGAAATACTCAACGTTACGATAAAAGCAGTGTTCAACAACTTTAATTTCATAACCTAAAAGTATTACGTTGTTCTTACCATCTCATTGAAAGACCAATTATGAGACATGATGCTACTGTGCGTTCCTAACCTTTGCACCTGTAGACTTGCTGTTGTTTTTAAAAATGTTTTCATGGTATATGTTTTTATTTCTTGGTTCAAATATCTCCCCTTCTTATAAAAACACAAACCTCAAAAAATTAAAATAATGACGATTAAAAACATGTATAAATAACATTTAACACCTATATAATGTATATTTACTAAAATAATAATGACGATTAAAATGGATACATTACAGAATATTATTCTTACTTTTTCTAAAGAAGAACAAAAACAATGTGTTGCTTTTTTAAAAAATAAAAACAGAAGAGGCGATGCTAAGAACATTGAACTGTTTACATTATTATTAGACCCTACTCTTACCCAGCAGACAATTATAGATACACTATATAATACCGCAACACCTAAAAATACGTTTCATGCACTAAAAAAAAGGTTGTACCAATCAGTTATTAATTTTGTAGCATCGAATGCTATAAAAACTGAAAACTCTACAGAAATGCAATTGATAAAACTAATTGTAACGGCTAGGTCTTTCTTTTTAAAAAAGCATTATCAATTAGGATTTTCGCTCTTAGCAAAAGCAGAACAGATAGCTTCTGAATATGCGCTATACAGTATTCTTAATGAAATTTTGCACACCCATATTCAGTATATAGAATATGACACCAAAACCAACCTGCAAACACTTAAACAAAAAGTAACACAAACACATGAAGCTTTGTTGTTAGAAGACCAGCTTAACATAGCCTATGCAGAAATAAAGCAAATTGTAAAAGCTATAGAACACGAAGGAAAAGTAATAGATTTTTTACCTGCCTTTACTGAAGTTATGCAGCAGTTCCGTATAAATGAAGCTTTACTATCTTTTAAATCGTTGTATCAGATTATTGAAATAACCAGCATGAAGGCTTTTGTAACCAACAACTATTTGTACGAAGAAGATTTTCTTTTATCATTATATAAACAAGTAAAAGGCAAACATAAAAGAGAATCAATGCTCTATTATCATATTGCCATCTTATACCATATTGCCAACGTATATTTTAGAAATAAAAAGTTTGATGGTTCTTTAGCATATTTACAGTATATGGAAACCGTTATGAAAGAGCAAAAAGGCAAATACCAAAGCATCTTCATGCTTAAACACCAAATGCTATTAGCCCTTAATGAAAACTTTACAAATAATGCTAAAGGTGCTATAAACAGACTAATTCCCTTTGTTGAAAAATCCTCCTTTGCTAGTGTTGATGAATTAGACATTACACTTGCATTAATTATGATGCACTTACAGCAAAAAGAATTTAAAAAAGCACAACAACTATTTACCAAGCTAACCCATACAGATGCTTGGTACGAAAAAAAAGCAGGACGCGAATGGGTGATTAAAAAAAACCTAATGGAACTACTCTTGTTTATAGATTTAGGATATGTAGAACTGGTAGAAGCTAGATTAAAACGTTTTAAAAAGAATTATTTCAACTATCTAAAAGCCATAGGGCAACAGCGTGTGATAACCTATGTAAAACTAATTACCTTATACTATACCAACCCAGAAAAAATACAAACCATAGACTATAAGAACAAAGTAGAAGATTCTTTTGAATGGCTATCTCATAAAAGGGAAGACATATTTGTAATGTGCTTTTATGCCTGGCTAAAAAGTAAAATGTACAAAACTGATGTTTACAACACTACGTTAGAATTAGTGTATCAAGTACAAGCTCAATAACCTTACTCCTGCTTATTAGCTTTATAACTTTGATATGCTTCAGTGAGGTAAAACTCCGCTAAAGACTCCTCTGCTTTTAATATCATCTCTCCTTTATCTGCATCTATCACGTAATACATAAATTGCATTACCTCATCTTCAGGTACTTTTAAGGTGAGTGTAGAAAACACATAGTACTTCTCATACAACTCATCTAAATCAGAACCATCACGTTCTAATTCAACCCGTTTTTTCAACTTTTTTGTACGACCACTTATGGCGTTTAATATGGGATCTAGTGGCATACCCCCAGCTACAATCCCAACTAAATGAATAGGCTTAAAATCTCCGGCAGCTTTAAGCAAACGCTCTCCTTTTGTTTTTCTAGGAGTTTTTTCAGAAACAATACCCAAGGTTACCTCATCTATGGTTTGTTGTTCTACCACCACATCGGTTAACTCTTCAGGTTCTGTAACCATATAAATACCAATAAATTGCTTTTCTATATGCGATGATAAAACAGCCTGTACTTTATCTTTCATCCCCATATAAACCACTCTAAGTGTATCACCCACTTTTACTTCTAGTGTAAAATTTCCACTTGGGGTGCTTATGGTGTAATTTCCAGAAGTTATATTTTTAATATAGGCATCTCTTAACGGAATAGAGTCTCCGTACACCGTACCCACAACACGCGTAAATTCATCATCCTCTTGCGCGTGTAAGCACACTGAAAAAACAGCCAAAAATATAACCAGTAAAACTCTAAACACGATAATTTCTATAAATGATTTTAAATCAACTCTTAGGTCTGATTTTTATACAAGTATACTTTATATCTATTTTGTTACTATATTTTTAACAATTTCTTACATGTTAAAATCAGAAATACCGCTTTTATACGGCTAAAACAAAGCACTATAACAGCTATTAAATCTTGGCTTATTTAGTAAAGTACGGGGTATATTGTAATACTCTAAAATCAATTGTATTAAAATCAGGATTTTCTCTTTTTAGTTTTTTATATAACGGATTGCTACCTACTGCCCTATTAGCCGAGCCCGAAGGAGCTGTTAAAGAAACTGTAGTTATAATTCTACCATCTAATACAAATTCGTGAATTTTTGGAGTGGTTGCATCCACCAATTGAAGGGATATTTTATGATCTTTTATATGCTTTCTAAAAAAGTATTCCGGACCATTTTTAGAATTACCTCCTGTAAATAGAAGAGTATCTACCTTTGGATATTTCTTTAAGTAGCCTATTAAATCTCTTAATACTACTTGTTGCATACCTATATCAGAAGCATCTATTTTATCTCTATAAGCACGCTCTACCATATCGCAAATACCAATCTTATGAGCTATTAAAAAATCCTTACGTTGTTGAATCGCAAAATCGGTAGTTTCAAAAACCAAATTCAAATTAAAAATAGCCTCTAGTATTTTCCATAATTGTCCGTCTATACTACCATAGCAAAAGTTTACATCGCCTGGTTTAAATTCTCCAATGGTAAATCTAGGTGGTGGTAACGTACCAACTATCAATTTTGTAGTATTTGGTTGTATAAAGGGCTTATATGGGTGCTGGTGCAAAAACATACGCTCGTGTTATAATTGAGAATGTAATGCTTTCACTTTCTGAAAAATCAACATGTATTTTCTATAATTTTTTCGTTGCATATGGTTAGCTTCAGAAAGCAGATCTTCCAAAAGTTCTTTGGCTTCATCCTTATAATTTTTAGCCAATAAAAACTCCGCCAAATACAAACGCTCCTTATAGTTTTTATAAGGTATATCTACCTTTCTTAACGCTTCTTCGGCTTTTTCTGTTTGTCCTGTTTTCTCTAAAGCTATGGCATATAAAAATTGCAAATCAGATTGCTTAAATTCCATCTTAAGCAAAAAACGCTCACTATATGTTATTACCTTATCGTAGTTTTCTAACTCAAAATATACTCTAATAAGATTAGAGATTCCGTAATAATCATTTTCATAGTTTCCCTTTAAGGCAGACAGATACATATCTCTTGCCTCTTCGTATCGTTTATTTTGAAAATAGGCATCTGCCAAAGCAACTCTATTCTCAAAAGTATCTGAGAATGCCAACTTTTTTTCTAAATCATTGATTCTTTTACTAGGGTATAAAACATTAAAAGCTTGTTCTTGGGCTGCTCCAACATCGGTTTTACCAAAAACCTGAGTTAGTAAATAAATAGCAGAACCAATACCTGGTAAAAATAAAATAAGGAAAATCCAGTAATAGCTGTTCCTATTACTATATACATGGTAAAAGCAATAAATTTGCAGAAGTATAACTAGGTAATACATAACTCCTGCAAATTATATAAATATTATGGGAAAACAATAGTATTTAGCGTACAAATACCAACTCGTTTTTCTTAGTAGAATATTCTTCGCTATAGGCGTAACCATCATAGTTAAACCCTTTCAATTCTTCAAGTGTACTTACGTTATTATCTATAATGTAGCGTACCATAGAACCTCTTGCCTTTTTAGCATAAAAGCTAATAATCTTCAGCTTGTCATTTTTCCAATCTTTAAATACCGGAGTAATTACCGGAACTTTTAATGCTTTATTGTCTACAGCACCAAAATATTCATTACTCGCCAAATTTAAAAACAACTCGTCATCCGCCAATTCTTCGTTTAATTTGGTAGTTACTTTTTGCTTCCAGAAATCATACAAATCTTTACTTTTTCCAACAGGAAACTTAGTACCCATTTCTAAACGGTACGGCTGTATAAGGTCTAATGGTTTTAGCACCCCATATAAGCCAGAAAGTATTCTAAGTGTATCTTGTAATTTTTCTATTTGCGCCTCAGGAATAGTATAAGCATCTAAACCAGTGTATACATCACCATTAAAGGCATACATAGCTGGTCTGGCATTATCTGTATTAAAAGGAATACTAAAATCTTGATTACGTTGCCAGTTTAAATCTGCCAACTTATCAGAAATACTCATTAAATCAGATAGTTTTTTAGGAGACTCTTTCTTTAATAGTTTATTAATGCGTTCTGCCTCTTTTAAAAAACATGGCTGCGTATACTGTTCTGTAGGCAACTTACTATCATAGTCTAATGATTTTGCCGGCGATATAACTACTTTCATTTTTTTTGTTTTATACAAAGATAATCTTCAAACAAAGCATAATCAATGCATTGGTTTAGATTGTGATTATACGTGTATTGATTTTACTAATAGTACCTATTCGTTTACATGCTTGGCATACGTACGCCATTTTTCAATGCACTCTGTCATATCTTCTGGTATCTCAGAAGTAAAACGTAAAAACTCACCTGTTGTAGGATGCTCAAAACCTAAGGTTTTTGCATGTAACGCTTGCCTTGGTAAAATCTTAAAACAGTTTTCTACAAACTGTTTATATTTAGTAAATGTAGTTCCTTTTAAAATTTTATCACCACCGTAACGCTCATCATTAAATAAGGTATGCCCTATATGTTTCATGTGCGCTCTAATTTGGTGAGTTCTACCTGTTTCCAATGTACAACTAACCATGGTAATATACCCAAAACGTTCTAACACTTTATAATGTGTAACTGCTTCTTTGCCATAAGCCCCATCAGGAAAAACATCCATCTGTAACCTATTCTTTAAGTGTCTGCCTATATGACCTTCTATAGTTCCTTCCTCTTCTTCAAAACCACCCCATACTAAAGCTACATATTCTCTTTCTGAAGTTTTATTAAAAAATTGTTTAGACAGATGATTTAAGGCATGTTCTGTTTTTGCAACTACCAACAAACCACTAGTATCTTTATCAATACGGTGAACCAACCCAGGGCGTTCATTACTATTTAGCGGTAAGTTTTCAAAATGATAAATCAGCGCATTAATCAACGTACCAGAATAATTACCATGCCCAGGATGCACAACCATACCAGCAGGTTTATTTACTACTAGTAAAGAATCGTCTTCATACACTATATCTAACGGAATATCCTCTGGTGTCAACAAGTATTCATGTGGCGGATGTTCAAACAACACCTTTATTTGGTCAAAGGCTTTTACCTTATAATTTTGCTTAACAGGCGTACCATTTACATGAATATTACCATTTTTTGCAGCTTGTTGTATTTTGTTTCGGGTTGCATTTTCAATTCTATTCATTAAAAACTTATCTATTCGATAAGGTTGCTGCCCTTTGTCTGCATTAAAACTATAATGTTCATATAGTTCATCCTCATTCACATCTATATCATTCGTTTCTTCACTATTCATCTCCCTCTGGTGTTTGTATTAAAGTAGAATCAATAACCGTTTCTGTTTGAAAATTAGGCATATCAGGGTTAACTCCGTTACCACATATAAGATCTATAGTGGTTGTTTTAGGTAATTTATCTCCTGCATATATAGTATCTCCTTTATACAAGGCTCCTAGTACCATATCTTTTCCTATATCATCTACATATTCTATCTCGCCTACTTTTAAACCTATTGCCTCTAAAATAGCCTGTGCATTTCGTTTAGTTAATTGGTTTAACTGTGGTACCGTAATTTTACGGTACCCAGACGGATTGATTCTTACATATATTTTTCTGTTCTCTTTAACCTTGCTACCCGCTTTTGGCTCTTGCTTAATAATAGCAAACCTAGGTATATCTGGGTCGTACTCCGCAGAGTCGGTAACCTCTACTCTTAAAAGCTCTCCTTCTGCTGTTTCTTTTGCCATACGTAACGACATTTTAGATAAATCTGGCACTGTAACAAACTCATCATGATTGGTAGTAATATCTAACCATTTTAAAACACCAAATACAATTAAAACCAATACCACTATGGCTAGTCCTATTTGTATTAAAAAAGTCTTACTAAAAAGAAACTTAAAGAAACTCATAAACGTTATTTTATTTAGCAAATATATATAAAAGAGTTTTCTTTTTACCCTTTCAAATTTTATAGATACTTTTGAATTACTAGAATACATATAATACTGTAGACGCTAACGCCGTATGAAGAAAAACATTGCCATAATAATGGGTGGATTTTCAAGTGAATATCAGATTTCCTTGAAAAGTGGAAATGTTGTATATCAACATTTATCGAAAGAAAAATATAATGCATTTCGTATTCATATTTTTAAAGACAGATGGGTTTATGTAGATGATACCAACACAGAATACCCTATAAACAAACATGATTTTTCAGTGGTAGTGAACAACGAAAAAATAACTTTTGATGTTGTTTTTAACGCCATACACGGTAGCCCAGGTGAAGATGGGTATATGCAAGCTTACTTAAAAATAATGGGGATCCCACAAACAAGTTGTGGTTTTTACCAAGCGGCTACTACATTTAACAAAAGAGATTTATTGGCTATTTTAAAACCTTATGGTGTTTTAACAGCTAAATCATATTACCTAAATAAAGGTGATGAAATTATTACCGCAGATATTGTAGACACCGTTGGCTTACCTTGTTTTGTTAAAGCAAATAAAGCAGGTAGCAGTTTTGGGGTTACCAAAGTACACACCCAAGACCAAATAGCCAGTGCTATTGAAACAGCTTTTAAAGAAGATGATGAAATTATTATAGAATCATTCCTATCTGGTACCGAAGTTTCCGTTGGTGTTATTAATTATAAAGGAACTATTACTGTATTACCAATTACTGAAATAGTAAGCGAAAATGATTTCTTTGACTATGAAGCTAAATATTTAGGAAAATCTCAAGAAATTACACCTGCCAGAATTTCTAAAACACAGGAAACCAATGTAAGAGCAGCTGCCAAAAAAATATACGAAGTATTAAAAATGAGCGGTTTTAGCCGTAGTGAATTTATTTTTATTAACGACACCCCTTATTTATTAGAGGTAAACACAGTACCTGGATTAACAGAAGCTAGTATTTTACCCCAACAAGCAGCTAAGGCTGGAATTACTTTACCTGAATTATTTGAAAATGCCATTGAAATGGCTCTATAAAACTATACACTGTGGACAATAACAAACCTTTTAAGCGAGCTATTTTTCCAGGATCTTTTGACCCGGTAACACTTGGACACTATGATATTATTCAAAGAGGATGTACCCTGTTTGATGAAATTATTGTAGCTATTGGTGTTAATGCCGATAAAAACTATATGTTTAGTATAGAAGACCGTAAAAAATTTATTGAAGAGGCCTTTTTAGATGAACCAAAGGTTAAAGTGGTTACCTATGAAGGACTAACCGTTGATTTTTGCAAAGAGGTAGATTCTGATTTTATTTTAAGAGGACTTAGAAATCCGGCAGACTTTGAGTTTGAAAAAGCAATTGCCCATACCAACAGAATTCTATCTAATATAGAGACCGTATTTTTGCTAACGGAATCTAGAACTTCATTTATATCTTCTTCTATTGTTAGAGACGTAATTAGAAATAAGGGAGACTATACCGTTCTAGTACCTGATAGTGTTAAGTTTTAATTTTACCCAAACAAAATTCACACAAAAAAATTACTATGCGCAACGTTGTTTTTCTTTTAATTACTATTTTATTTTTTGTCAGTTGTAGTGATACTTCTGTTCAGAAAAAAGATAGCTTCATTACCGTTTTTGAAAGTTCTGAAGGAAAAGAAACCGCTACTTATGAAGAAGTGATTGCTTATTATAAAAAATTAGCAAACGAATATACTACCATTAATTTCCAAACCATGGGGCCTACCGATAGCGGAGAACCCTTACACATTGTAGTATATAACCCAGAGGGAGATTTTAATTTTATCAACTTAAAAGAAAATAATAAACGAATTTTATTAATTAACAATGGAATTCACCCAGGTGAGAGCGATGGTGTAGACGCTACAATGCTGCTTATGCGTAATTTGGTACAAGGACAAATTACAGCTCCTAAAAACACCGTTATTGTAGCAATACCTATTTACAATATTGGGGGTGCCTTAAACCGAAACAGCACTTCACGTGTAAATCAAGACGGACCTGAAGAATATGGTTTTAGAGGTAATGCCAGAAACTTTGATTTGAATAGGGATTTTATTAAAATGGACACTAAAAACATGGAGTCTTTTGCTGCTATTTTTCATCAAGTACAGCCCGATGTTTTTATTGACAATCACGTAAGTAATGGTGCCGATTACCAATACACACTAACACACCTTTTCACACAACACAATAAACTACAAGGTAGCCTTGGTAATTATGTACAAACCGAGTTTATGCCTAATTTAATAGACTCCTTAAGCAAAAAGAATTTAGATATTACTCCGTACGTAAACGTATTTAACAGAGTACCAGAAAGCGGATTCTCTCAGTTTATGGATTACCCACGGTATTCTACTGGATATACAACCTTATGGAACACTGTAGGTCTAATGATTGAAACTCATATGCTAAAACCATATAAACCAAGAGTAGAAGCTACTTATGAGTTAATGAAATCTGTTATTAATATCACAGACGATCAATCAAAGCGTATAGAGGACTTACGTACTATGGCATATGAGTCTATAAATGATGCTACTTACTACCCTGTTACATGGGAATTAGACTCTACCAAGTATACTTCATTTGCCTTTAAAGGGTACGAAGCCGATACTATTACCAGTGAAATAACAGGCTTAGACCGCTTAAAATACAACAGAGACCAACCTTTTACAAAAGACCTTAAGTACTATAATTATTTTAAACCCGCTAAAAAGGTAAAAGTACCCTATGCTTATGTTATTCCTAAAGGATGGTACCCAATTGTAGAGAAATTAAAGATTAATAAAATTGCTATGCGTAAAATGGAGGAAGACTCTACCGCTTACGCAACCACATATCACATAGAAGACTTCAATACTGTTAGCAGTGCTTACGAAGGGCATTATTTACATTATGGCACTAACACATCATCCGCTAAAGATTCTATTGTAATTAAAAAAGGAGACTACATTGTAAAAGTGAATCAAAAAGGTAAGCGCTATCTTCTAGAAACATTGGAACCAGAGGCTACAGATTCATTTTTTAACTGGAATTTCTTTGACATGATTTTACAGGCTAAAGAAGGATACTCGCCTTATGTTTTTGAAGATTTAGCCTTGGAAATTTTAGCACAAAACAAAGAGTTAAAAGAAGAATTCTTAACTAAAAAAGAAACGGACACTGACTTTAATAATAATTGGAGAGCTCAGTTAGACTGGATTTACAGACACTCTAAATACGCAGAAAAGGCATATTTAAAATATCCTATATACAGATTAGAAACACCTCCGGCAGAATAATTACTCTGCCGGAACTTCTATCTCTTTAAATAATTTTTCAATATTAGCATAGGAATTCGTAAGTGCTTGTTTTATTTCTTCGGCACCCTTCCAACACACTTGTGTTATACCCTCTTCCTCTTGTGGTATTAATTTACCAGAATACGAAGTTTTCATATAAAACCAATGCGTCTCTTTAAGCTTGTATTGCCCGTTACGCTTAAATATATGATAGGTAGTTTTAAAAAAACTCTCTAACTTTAAATTCTTAACACCTGTTTCCTCTTCAACCTCACGTATAGCGGCCTCAGGAATACTTTCATTTTTATCTAACTTCCCTTTGGCTAAATCCCATTTTCCGTTTCTAAAAATAAATAATATTTCTCCTTTCTTATTCTTAACTACTCCACCAGCAGCTAAAACCACATTTAGTTTACTCTTAAACTTTTTAAGTAACTTTTCCTTATTAGGGTGATACAAATAAGCAGCATCAATCTTGCCATTGTTAAGTTCTTTGATTACCTTAGGTAAATCAACATTTTCAAGTAAAAAATACTTAAATGAATCCTCT
The DNA here is from genome assembly GCF_027924185.1 of Neptunitalea lumnitzerae. Taxonomy (GTDB): domain Bacteria; phylum Bacteroidota; class Bacteroidia; order Flavobacteriales; family Flavobacteriaceae; genus Neptunitalea; species Neptunitalea lumnitzerae. The sequence goes on along the minus strand of NZ_BRVO01000005.1, from coordinate 104,530 downwards.
TTTTTTAATTCACTAATTAAAATTATTGGATGTTCATTTACAAAAACTTCATACATTTGCGTTATGGTTTTAGATAAAGACACAGCTAAAAAAACAGCCGAACTCCTATTGCAAATTAATGCAATAAAGTTGAATCCGAAAAATCCTTTTACATGGAGTTCAGGATGGAAGTCGCCTATTTATTGCGATAACCGAGTAATTCTCTCATATCCAACTATTAGGAATTATGTTAGAGAAAACATAGGAAAACAAATTGAACATATTTACGGCAAGCCAAATGTAATTGCCGGTGTTGCTACAGGTGCCATTGGTATTGGTATGCTTGTTGCAGAGTATTTAGGTGTACCATTTGTATACGTAAGGCCAGAACCTAAAAAACACGGTAGACAAAACCAAATTGAAGGTTTTTTAGATAAGGGTCAAAATGTAGTGGTAGTAGAAGATTTAATTAGCACAGGTGGCAGTAGCTTAAACGCAGTAAAAGCTTTAAAAGAAGCAGGTGCTGTAGTAAAAGGTATGGTAGCCATATTTTCGTATGGTTTTCATATTGCCGATGACAATTTTAAAGAGGCTAACCTTGAGGTTTATACCCTAAGCAGTTACCAGCATCTTTTACAACAAGCCAAACAAACTGGTTACATTAGTGAAGATGAAGTAGAAACACTTTCTTTATGGAGAGAAGCTCCGGATAAGTGGAACCAATAAACAAAAAATTATTATGACAATAGAAAGCCCAAAGGTTACCGTTGCTAAAAGTCAGGAAGAAGTTTTCAATTTCCTTACCGATGTAAAGAACTTTGAAAAATTAATGCCTTCTAACTTAAACAAGTTTGAATTAATAAACGACAAGCGTTTTCTATTTGCTTTATCAGGAATGCCTGAGATTGTTTTAGAACTTAAAAGCACAGAACCTAATAATAAAATTATATTAGGTGCAGCAAGTGATAAGCTACCATTTACGTTAACATCCAACTTAAATGAAGTAGACGCTAATACTACGGGTGCACAATTAATTTTTGAAGGTCAATTTAACCCTATGATGGGAATGATGATTAAAGGCCCTATCACCAATTTTATAGGCACTTTAGCAGAAAACCTAAGTAAATTATAAGAAATTAATTATCTCATAAAAAATAAAAAAACCGGAAGTGATTCCGGTTTTTTTATTTTTATTAGTAAAGTAGCTTCACTTCTTTCAGTTCAAACTCCTTTTCTACTTTATTTTCTAATTCAATTACTAATCGTCCAGATTTATTTACTCGTCTAATAAAGCCCATAAACAAATTACCGCCATTATCTTTAAACGTAGAGGGTTTATCTTTTCTAAACAACAAACTCTCGTAAGTACTTTTAATTTCTTCTAACTTTTGGTGCTCTACCAATTTCACTACCTCTCTAAATTCATCTACAATAGCCATTAGCAATTCATCTAAATCATAATGTACACCAGTAAGTCTTTTTAAAGACGAAACACTTTGTAAACCAGAAAATTCTAATTGATTTACATTTAAGCCTACGCCTGCTATTACTGACACCAAATTGTCTTGTTTTATTACTCCCTCTATAAGAATACCGCAAATTTTGCAGTTAGATGACAGTATGTCATTAGGCCATTTAATATTCAGGTCTGGTACATTTAATTTTGATAGTGCTTTGTATATAGCAATAGATATGGCCATACTAATGTAAAATTGCTCATCTATTTCAAGGCACTGAATCTTCTTATATACGCTAAAAGTCAGATTTTTATCGGGTTCAGAGATCCACTTAGTACCCATTTGTCCTCTACCCCTAGTTTGGTCTTTAGTAACCACTACCGTATTATCATGTAAATCGGTCTCTCGTAAAAGTCCTCTTAAATAAGAATTTGTAGATTCTGTGGCATTAAGTTTGATTAAATTCATTTGCTTTGTTTGATTTATTAAAGGTAATGTTAATTTACACCAATAAGAAAGCAAAAAAGTGATAACTTTGTGAAAAATTAAAATTTTTAATGATAAAAGACTCAGGAAAAACAGATCAATTAGTAACACTTATCTTAAAAGGCATTGAAGATGCAAAAGGACAGAATATTGATATCCTGGATTTAAGAGAACTTGAGAATACAGTTTGTGACTACTTTATTATATGTGATGGTACTTCTAATACACATGTAAATGCATTAGTAAACTCAGTACAAAAAGTTGTAAGTAAAGAAATAAGTGAAAAACCATGGCACGTTGAAGGCACAGAAAATGCTGAATGGGTGTTGGTTGACTACGTTAATATTGTAGTACACGTTTTTCAAAAACACATTAGGGAATATTATGACATTGAAGGCTTATGGGGCGACGCCAAAGTAACCTCAATAGCAACTAATTATTAAAATTTATGGCAAGCAGTAAGAAAAATATCAATCCAAATAATAACAAGAAGCCTAAATTCAGTATGTACTGGATTTACGTAGTTATATTACTCCTTATACTAGGAACTCAATTTTTCAGTGGTGGTGGCGGAATGTGGTACCAACCTAAAGAAATTTCAAATTCGCAATTAAAAGAATTTGTTGCTAACGGTGACGTTAAAAAAATTGAGATTTTAAATGAATCTCATACCGCAAAGGTTTATATTAAAAAGGAAGCGCTTGAAAAAGAGGTTCACCAAGATGTTAAAGGTGAAGACAGTTTAATTCCTCAAACTGCTAATGAAGAGATTCCTCAATATCAAGTAACTTTTGGAGATCAACAAAACTTTGAAACTCAAATACGTAATACAATCACTGAAACTAATCAAACTACCGAATTAAGTTTTGATAAGGATGAAAGCGGTTGGGTTAGTGCTATTCTAATTAATGTACTTCCTATATTACTATTCATTGGTATTTGGATTTTCCTTATGCGTCGTATGTCTGGCGGAAGCGGCGGTGGCGGCGGAGGCCAAATCTTCAACATAGGAAAATCAAAAGCTAAACTTTTTGATGAGAAAAAAGACATCCGTGCTACTTTTAAAGATGTAGCTGGTTTAGAAGGTGCTAAAGAAGAAGTACAAGAAATTGTAGAATTTCTTAAAAACCCTGAAAGATATACTTCTTTAGGAGGTAAAATACCAAAAGGTGCTTTATTAGTAGGACCTCCAGGTACCGGTAAAACTTTATTAGCCAAAGCGGTTGCCGGCGAAGCTAAAGTTCCATTCTTCTCTTTATCAGGTTCAGACTTTGTAGAGATGTTTGTTGGGGTGGGTGCTTCAAGAGTACGTGACTTATTTAAACAAGCTAAAGAAAAATCTCCCGCTATTATATTTATCGATGAGATTGATGCAATTGGTAGAGCACGTGGTAAAAACAACTTTACAGGTTCTAATGATGAAAGAGAAAACACATTGAACCAATTGTTAACTGAAATGGATGGTTTTGGTACTAATACTAATGTTATTGTATTAGCCGCTACCAACCGTGCAGATATTTTAGATAAAGCGTTAATGCGTGCGGGTCGTTTTGACAGACAGATTTATGTAGATCTTCCGGACTTAAACGAAAGAAGAGAGATTTTTGAAGTGCATTTACGCCCAATAAAAACTAAAGAAGCTTTAGACCTAGACTTCTTAGCAAAACAAACTCCAGGATTCTCTGGGGCAGATATTGCTAACGTTTGTAACGAGGCTGCATTAATTGCTGCAAGAAAAGGTAAAAAAGCTGTAGACAAACAAGATTTCTTAGATGCCGTTGATAGAATTATTGGTGGTCTTGAAAAGAAAAATAAAATTATTACTTCTGAAGAAAAGAAAACTATTGCTTTTCATGAAGCTGGCCACGCTACTGTTAGCTGGTTATTAGAGCACGCTGCTCCGTTGGTAAAAGTAACCATTGTACCTAGAGGACAATCTTTAGGAGCTGCATGGTACTTACCAGAAGAGCGCCAAATTGTTAGAACAGAGCAAATGTTAGACGAAATGTGTGCTACTATGGGCGGTAGAGCTGCTGAAAAAGTAATGTTTGATAAAATATCTACCGGAGCGTTAAGTGACCTTGAAAAGGTTACAAAACAAGCAAAGGCAATGGTAACTATCTACGGTCTTAACGATAAACTAGGCAACATCACCTATTACGATTCGTCTGGACAAAGTGACTATAACTTCTCTAAACCTTACAGTGAAGAGACTGCTCAGGTTATAGATAAAGAGATATCTGAAATTATTGAAGGCCAATATTTAAGAGCTATCAAAATTTTAGAAGAAAATAAAGATAAGCTTACACAATTAGCAAACCAATTGTTAGAGAAAGAAGTTATTTTTAAAGATGATTTAGAAATCATTTTTGGAAAACGACCTTTTGAAAAAGAAAACATTGGTGTTGAAAAAAATCTAGAGGCTTAGTTGATATTTAGATTATAAAAAATATTAACATCCGTTTATTAAAAAATCTTAATTGTAGTGCCATACAATTAAGATTTTTTATCTTTATATTAATTTTTGAAAAAGAGTAGATTTTTATTTGCATGAGCTTACTGAGAAAAATTTTTCAATTTTCTAAAACAAATCCAACCCCAAAGGAAGATGACGCTGCTTCTAATGAAGCAATAAATGAATTAGAAAATAAACCGGTTGACGAGAAATTCGCTATTAACTTTAAAAATAATGGTGGAAAGTTTCTGTATTGTGAATCGATGGATGAGGCATTTGAGAATTTTGAAAACATTGTTTATGAAAATAAATGGGAACACTCTACCCTACTTTGTTTAGACAAAGCATTAAAAGAAAAGTTTGCTAAATCTACGGTAAAGCTATCTGCAGAAGCAGTTAATGCCGATTGTTTTTTAGCTACCTGTGAGTTTTTAGTTGCAGATACAGGTGCTATTTTATTCTCATCTGAACAAATTACAGAAAAAAACATCAAAGAATTCCCCGACTATTTAATAGTTTTTGCCACTACTAGTCAGTTTGTTAAAACCATAAGCGATGGTTTGCAAGGTATTAAAATGAAGCACCCTAACAGGATTCCTTCAAATATTACCACTATCAAAAATTTTGAAACGCCAATTGACGATAATTTTATGACTTACGGAAGTAGTTCAAAAAAGTTATATTTGCTGCTTCTTGAAGATTTATAATAATGAAGGAACTATTAAAGAGGTCCATAACAGGAATCATTTATGTATTATTGATATTAGCTGCCGTTTGGTTAAACTCAGATGCATTTGATTTCTTGTTTATGATATTTGGAATTGCATGCTTACACGAGTTTAAAAAAATGATTCACCTGAAGGGGTACTCTATATTTATTGTTTTTTTACTCTTTTGGTGGGTATACATCTATTTTCTTAACGATACCGTTTCAGAAACCTTTAAGTTAAACTCTATATACATTTTAATGGGGCTAAACTTAGCTACCAACCTATTACTGATAAGACACCTGTTCTCGGTTAGAGAAATTGTTTTCACCAAACTTCAAAAGTTTCTAATTAGTATATTTTACATAGGTACTGGTTGTATATTTTTAACCATGATACCTTATCAAGCCGAAGGGTTCTCAAAAATTTTAATCATAGGCATTTTCATTTTAATTTGGGTAAACGACTCCTTTGCTTACCTTACGGGTAGCTTAATAGGAAAAACCAAACTTTTTGCCAGAATATCACCTAAAAAAACTGTTGAAGGCTTTTTAGGAGGTATGGTATTTAGCATAATTGCCTCAATTATACTTTTTAAGTTAACAAATGAAATGAATATGACCAATTGGATAGTTTTATCCTTTGTAATTGTTATTTTTGGCACGTTAGGAGATCTTATTGAATCTAAATTCAAAAGAGTGGCCGGCGTAAAAGATAGTGGCGCCATATTACCAGGACATGGTGGTATGTTAGACCGTTTAGATAGTTTAGTTTTTGCAGCTCCGTTTGCATATGCATGTATTCAATTTTTAAAGTATGTTTCATAAAGAAGGACATAAAATTATTTTAAGTGCTTTTGTTACAACCATTGTATTGGTTTTAATAGCACATTTATTTATTGAAAACTTTTGGTTTCAGAAAACCATAGAAGTAGGCGCTATTATATTTTTAATTCTTATTCTACAATTCTTCCGTAATCCTAAAAGATCTGGTACACTTGCCAATGAGCATGTACTAGCTCCTGTAGATGGTAAGGTTGTAGTTATAGAAGAAGTTTTTGAAAAAGAATACTTCAACGAAAAAAGAATGCAAGTTTCTATTTTCATGTCGCCAGTAAACGTACACGTTACTAGATACCCTATTAGTGGTAAGGTATTATTTAGCAAATACCACCCTGGCAAATACCTAGTAGCATGGCACCCAAAAGCATCTGAAGAAAATGAAAGAACTACCATTGTAGTTGAAAATAAAGTATACGGCCCTGTACTTTACAGACAAATTGCTGGAGCTTTAGCAAAACGTATTGTTAATTATGCTAAAGTAGATGATGAAGTTACCCAAGGTACCGATGCTGGTTTTATAAAATTTGGATCTAGAGTAGATTTATTTTTACCATTAGATACCAACATCAAAGTTACCCTTAATCAAAAAGTTAAAGGAGGGGTAGATATTATTGCAGATTAAATATGACTATGAACAAAGATTTAGAAGCTGATTTTAAGGCTGCTGTAGAGCGAGTAAATAGTCATCAAGAGCCATTTCCGGCAGATGTATTACTAAGGCTTTATGCATACTTTAAAATAGCTACAAGAGACAACAATGGTCCTGGTAGTAAAACACCATTAATTAATGCCTTTAAGGCAAATGCGCTATTTCAAGTGCAAGAGATGGACACTAACGAGGCAAAACAAAATTATGTAAACTGTGTAAATAAATATTTTAACTCATTATAAAACAAAAAAGGCTTTTCTAACGAAAAGCCTTTTTTAATTTCTATAGTTTTAATCTAGCTTAAGTTAGCCAAACTTGCTTTTATAGTTTCTATCTTTGCCAAAGCATCTGCTTCTTTCTTTCTTTCTATTGCCACTACATTATCAGGTGCATTATTTACAAAACGCTCATTAGAGAGTTTCTTACGCACAGAATTTAAGAATCCTTCAGCATACTTTAATTCTCCTTTTAGCTTTTCTATTTCTGCTTCTACATCAATAGCACCAGCCACAGGTATAAAATATTCATTAGATTTTACACGGAAAGATAAAGCACCTTCCACTTGCTCATCTACATAACTTAACTCAGTTATATTTCCAAGCTTCTGAATTACACAATCAAAATCTTTAGCCACTTGTTCTCCATTTAAAATGGACAACTCTAAACTATCTTTATTAGGTATATTCTTTTCTTTTCTAATGGTTCTAATACCAGAAACAACCTCAGCAGCAAAATCAAAAGCATTTAACATCTCTTCATCATAAGAAGTTATTTCTGGCCATTTTGCAACTATTAATGCCTCATCCTTATCTCTTGTCTCAATGTATTGCCAAATTTCTTCTGTTAAGAATGGCATAAACGGATGTAAAATTCTAAGATTATCTTCAAACAATGCAATCACTTCTTTAAAAGTAGTAGCATCTATTGGTTTTTGGTAAGCAGGTTTTACCATTTCTAACAACCATGAACAGAAATCATCCCATACCAATTTATAAGACGCCATTAAAGCATCTGATATACGGTACTTACTAAAATGATCTTCAATCTCCACAAGTGTTTTCTGCAGTTTGTTAGCATACCACTTAACAGCTATTTTAGAAGCTTCTGGTTGCTCAATGGTAGCATCTACCTCCCAACCTTTTACCAATCTAAAGGCATTCCAAATTTTGTTAGCAAAGCCTTTTCCTTGTTGGCAAAGTGCCTCATCAAACAATAAATCGTTACCAGCAGCAGAACTTAATAATAACCCTACACGTACTCCATCTGCACTATAATCTTCAATTAACTTTAATGCATCTGGTGAATTCCCTAAAGATTTTGACATTTTTCTACGTTGCTTATCACGTACCAAACCTGTCAAATATACATTTGTAAAAGGCTTTTTATCTCTAAACTCATACCCTGCAATAATCATACGTGCCACCCAGAAAAATAAAATATCTGGTCCGGTAACTAAATCATTTGTTGGGTAGTAGTATTCAATTTCTTTATTTTCTGGCTCTAATATACCATTGAAAACACTAATTGGCCATAACCAAGAAGAAAACCATGTATCTAAAGCATCTTCATCTTGCTTTAAATCTGCTGCTACTAAGGTAGCATTTCCTGTTTTCTCTTTTGCAAGTTCAAGTGCTTTCTCTAATGTTTCAGCTACTACAAAATCTTCTTTACCATCTCCATAGTAAAAAGCAGGTATTTGCTGTCCCCACCATAACTGACGAGAAATATTCCAGTCTCTAATATTCTCCATCCAATGGCGGTAAGTATTCTCAAACTTCTTAGGGAATAACTTCACCTCTTCAGAACCTAACACAGCTTCTAATGCAGGTTTTACCAAATCTTCCATTTTCAAGAACCACTGGTCTGATAGTCTTGGTTCAATAACAGCCTTGGTTCTTTCTGAAGTACCAACTTTATTTAAGTGCGTTTCTGTTTTTACTAAAAACCCTTTTTCTTCTAACTCTTTTGCTATCTCTTTTCTAACCACAAAACGATCTTTCCCTTCATAATGTAAACCAAAAGAATTAAGGGTAGCGTTAGCATTAAAAATATCAATAACCTCTAAGTTATGTTTTTCTCCTAAGTTCTTATCATTCTCGTCGTGTGCAGGAGTTACCTTTAAACAACCAGTACCAAACTCAATATCTACATACTCATCTTCAATAATAGGAATTACTCTATTAACTAATGGCACAATAGCCTTTTTACCTTTTAAATGAGTATAACGCTCATCATTAGGGTTAATACAAATAGCGGTATCACCTAAAATAGTTTCGGGTCTGGTAGTAGCAATGGTTACTTTTTCATCACTTCCTTCAATAGGATATGCTAAATAATACAAATGCCCTTGACGCTCTTCATAAATAACCTCTTCATCAGACAAGGTAGTTTTAGCCTCCGGATCCCAGTTTACCATACGGTACCCACGGTAAATAAGTCCTTTGTTATATAAGTCAACAAATACTTTTACAACCGAAGCGTACATATCGTCATCAAGGGTAAACTTAGTTCTATCCCAATCACAAGAGCACCCTAATTTTTTCAACTGCTCTAAAATAATACCTCCATGCTTATCGGTCCATTCCCAAGCATGTTTCATAAACTCTTCACGCGTAAGGTCAGCTTTCTGAATTCCTTCTTCTTTTAATTTAGCTACTACTTTTGCTTCGGTAGCAATAGATGCGTGGTCTGTACCCGGCACCCAGCAAGCATTCATACCCTTTAAACGTGCTCTACGAATAAGCACATCTTGAATGGTATTGTTAAGCATATGCCCCATGTGCAATACACCTGTAACGTTTGGTGGCGGTATTACTATAGTATATGGCGTACGCTCATCTGGCTCTGAATGGAAGTAATTATGTTGCATCCAGTAGTCATACCATTTATTCTCAATAGTCGTTGCTTCGTACTTAGAAGGAATTTCCATGTTGGTTTACTTTTTTCAATATAGTTTGCAAAAGTAGCTATATCTATATGATTTTAAAAGCAATTAATATATTTTGATGATTAGAAGAAACTAGCTACATTTACATCACTAATCTTATCACCATGAAAAACTTTTACCTATTATTCTTAGTATGCCTATTTTCTGGTATAACCTACGCCCAAGAAAAAGTAGCTAATATTGAGTTTACTACACAAGAAATTGATTATGGCACTATTGCTAAAGGTAGTAATGGTATTAGAACTTTTGAGTTTACCAATACCGGAGAAGCACCTCTAGTAATTACCAACGTATACTCTAGCTGCGGATGTACCATACCTAAAAAACCAGAAGAACCCATTGCTCCAGGTAAAACCGGAGTTATAGAAGTAAAATATAACACCACCCGTGTAGGGCCAATATCTAAAACCATTACCGTACACTCTAATGCTAAAAACGCTCCAACAATAGCTTTACGAATTAAAGGTACCGTTGACGATAAAAAAGAAGAAAGTGTTTTAATGAAGAAAACATCTGTAATGGATAAGAAATAATAAGAAAAGCTGTTTTACAACAGCTTTTTTAGTATAAATACAAATTTCATTTCTTCTCCTCCTCTATTCACTAGCAACTTAATTTTTTTACCAGGCTTAGTATTCAACAACTCCTGAATTTCTTCCATAGACTGGTTGGTTATTACTTTATTATTAATACGCAGTAACACATCCCCTTTTCGCAAACCTGCTATTGCTGCCGGAGACCCCTCCCTTAACTCTGCTATTTCTATAGCCTCCGTTAAATGATACTGCACTTGCTCTTGAAAAAAAGAAGTATAATTAACAGTATTGGTAACACCCTGAGAAGCATTTTGGTCATACCTTCTACTACCATTACTTATATGCTCTTCTACAAAGCGCACTCCGTTATGCCGCACAATAATACCACTCATATTATAATAAAATGGTTTTTTATAATGATGCCCCTTACGCAACCTAACCCACTTTTCTTTATAATTAATGGTAACCAAAAATCTACTTAATAATTCTGCCCCTATACTACCGTTACTATAGTCATCTCGTTTTAAATTAATCATGTATTCCGTATCCGGAAACGCGCACTTAACTTCGTTGAGCTCAAACATACCGCCCAAACCAAAAGTGGGGATTTTTGTACGTTTACCAACAATATCTCCCGAAAGTCCCACTCCTAAATAATCTGAAAAATTAGGTTCGGTTACTTGTATAGTATCACTCTTAAACAACCAAACCGCATCGCTACTGCCTGTATCTAACAAAAGTGTAACCTGCTTCAACTCTTTATCAGCCAAACCAACCTCGGCAGTCACATATGGTTTCCGCTTAAAAAACTCAATAGGCAACTCTACTTCCTTCCGCTTCTTTCTTTTCTTATACTTTTCTTCCGGATAAAACCGAATCAACTCCTTATCATAATCAATCTCCACTATAAAATCTTTCAAAATATCATACCCAATAATTCCGTGTACCTCTACTCCCAAAAACCTACTAAAATCAGAAGCTTCATCTATAAGTATAAACACCTCGTGATGAGTATCTACCAGATTCCCTATTTTAATGGTATTATTTTCTGAGTACACCACCTTAAAAGGCTCTTTACTCCCCAACCCTGTTAAAAACATTTCTTCAACATGATTTAACGGTAAAGAGTCTACCTTACTTAAACTAAGTATCACCGTTTTATTAACTCCAGAATCTAGAATAAAATTCATTTCTACACCATTTACCACTACCGGTAAAAAAATAAGATTGCCTTTAGACTTAAAATGAAATTCTTCGTAAGATTTATCGCTCTGAAAAGAAAAAGGCTGTGCATATATCTGTGCGGAAATACTCAACAACACCCCCATTGTAACAAGCTTCACCCAATACATTTTACCTTTTTTATTGAATTTACAAAAAAAAATCGAAATCCATTTTAGCATTTACAATGAAAAAATAACTTTGCAACATCAGTATTTTTAAATTCAAATAAATGCCTGCTATATCTATTAAGGGTATACATATGCCCGAATCACCTATTAGAAAATTAGTACCTTATGCTGAGGATGCTAAAAAAAGAGGTACCAAAGTGTACCACTTAAACATAGGACAACCAGACATTAAAACTCCTGAAATTGCAATTGACGCTGTAAAAAACAGTACTATAGAAGTATTAGAATACAGCAGAAGTGAAGGTTCTGAAACCTACAGAGAAAAAATAGCTGCGTACTACAAAAAATGTAACATTGATGTAAAAGCAGAAGATATTATTGTTACCACTGGTGGTTCTGAAGCATTACTTTTTGCACTTGGTACCATAGCAGATCCTGAGGATGAAATTATAATTCCAGAGCCATTTTATGCTAACTACAATGGTTTTGCTACCTCTGCAAATATTAAAGTAGTTCCTGTTGTTTCTAAATTTGAAGATAACTTTGCCTTACCTCCTATTGAGGAATTTGAAAAATTGATTTCTCCTAAAACTAAAGCTATCCTAATTTGTAACCCAGGAAACCCTACTGGTTACCTATACTCTAAAGAGGAAATTAAAAAATTAGCAGCCCTAGTAAAAAAACACGACCTTTTTATTATTGCTGACGAAGTATATAGAGAATTTACTTATGATGGTGCAGAACACTACTCTATTTTACAAGAAGAAGGTATTGATGACAATGCTATTATTATAGATTCTGTATCTAAAAGATATAGTATGTGCGGCGCACGTATAGGTTGTTTAGTTTCTAAAAATAAAGCTGTTATTACTACGGCTTTAAAATTTGCACAAGCAAGATTATCACCTCCTACCTTAGCACAAATTGCTTGTGAAGCTGCATTAGATACTCCGCAAAGCTATTTTGATGATGTAATTACAGAATATGTTGAGCGCAGAAACACTTTAGTTGAAGCATTAGAGCAAATTGAAGGGGTTAGCGTTGCTAAACCCAAAGGAGCCTTTTATTGCATTGTAAAGTTACCAGTAAAAAATGCTGATGATTTTGCACAATGGTTACTGGAAAGTTTTGACTTAGATGGTGAAACTATTATGGTGGCACCTGCAGCCGGATTCTACTCTTCTCCTAATATAGGCCAAGACGAAGTACGTTTTGCGTATGTTTTAAAGAAAGAACTACTTGTAAAAGCTGCTAACATATTAAAAGAAGCACTAAAGGTATATCCTAACGCATGAAGCTACTAGAAAATATATCTTTAAAACCTTATAACACATTCGGAATTGATGCTAGCGCAAAACAGTTTGTTAGCATCAATTCTGAAAACGAATTAAAAGAGGTTTTAACCTACCACAAAGAAACCCCTAAATTTATTTTAGGAGGCGGCAGCAATATGCTACTTACTCAAGATGTAGATAAACTGGTAATTCATGTTAATATTAAAGGGATTACTACATTAGAAAGCAACAACGAGTATGCACTAATAAAAGTAAATGCTGGCGAAAATTGGCATGAATTTGTAATATGGTGCATTAACCACAACCTAGGCGGGGTTGAAAACCTATCACTCATCCCTGGTAACGTAGGAACTTCTCCTGTACAAAACATTGGCGCCTACGGAGTAGAACTAAAAGATGTATTTTACTCTTGTGAAGCATTAGAAATTAGCACTGGTAAAAAACGTGTTTTTACTAAAGAAGATTGTGAGTTTGGTTATAGAGAGTCTGTTTTTAAAAAGCAAGAAAAGGGCAAGTTTATCATAACCAATGTTACTTTTAAACTAACAAACACCAACCATATTCTTCATACAGCTTATGGAGCTATACAACAACAATTAGCTACCAATGGTGTAACCTCACCAACTATTAAAGACATCTCTGATGCTGTAATTACAATTAGAGAAAGCAAACTACCCAACCCTAAAGAAATAGGAAATAGTGGTAGTTTTTTTAAAAACCCCGTAGTAGATAAAAATAGGTTTACTGCATTTCAAAAAGAATATCCTAACGCTCCTTTTTATAAAGTATCTGAAAACGAATATAAAATACCAGCGGGATGGCTTATTGAACAAAGTGGTTTTAAAGGCAAACGTTTTGGCGATGCCGGTGTACATAAAAACCAAGCTTTAGTGCTTGTAAACTACGGAAATGCAACAGGTTCTGAAATTTTAGAGTTAGCTAAAAACATTATAAAAACAGTAACTGAAAAATTCAATATTCCTATAGAAGCCGAAGTTAACATAGTTTAATAGCATTTATTTTAGGTTTTTCTCTTAATTAGTTATCTTTGCCTTATAAATTAAAAGACATTTATTATGCAAGTATTTATCATAACCGCAATATTACTAGCCTTAGCTTTTGCAGGAATCGCAATTAAGATTTGGGCTAAAAAAGACGGTAAATTTGCCGGTACTTGTGCTAGTCAAAGTCCTTACCTTAACAAAGATGGTGAAGCATGTAGTTTTTGCGGTAAAATGCCGGAAGAACAAGAATGTAGAAATCAGGAAAAATTCCAAAACTAACTGTAAACCCAACGAATGGTTACAGCTTTATTTTATGCCCTTTGTGTTATTGTAGCAATACAAGCCATTTACTACCTGGGCATTTTCAGTAATTTTGCTTTTCTATCTTCAAAAGACACCGCTAGTCGTAAAGAAGTTCCTGTATCTGTAATTATCTGCGCTAAAAATGAAGCCGATAATTTACGAGAAAACCTCCCACATTTTATCAATCAAAATTTTAAAAAATTTGAATTGGTATTAATCAATGATATTTCTAGTGATGACACACTAGAGGTAATGGAGGAATTTGCAGAAAAGCATGGCAATATTAAAATAGTAAATGTAGCCCATAACGAAACCTTTTGGGGAAAGAAGAAATATGCATTAGTACTAGGCATTAAAGTTACCAGTTATGATTATTTGGTATTTAGTGATGCCGATTGCAAACCTGCCTCTAACCTATGGCTACAAGAAATTGTAAATAATTTTACAGCAGATAAAACTATTGTTTTAGGATACGGAGCCTACAACAGAGTTAAAAATTCACTTTTAAACGCTCTAGTAAGGTACGAAACCCTATTAACCGCTATGCAATATTTTTCTTTAGCAAAAATAGGCATGCCCTATATGGGAGTTGGCAGAAACTTAGCCTATCATAAAAATGAATTTGTAAAGCACAATGGTTTTGCCAATCATATGCACGTAAGAAGTGGTGACGATGATTTATTTGTAAATGAAGCTGCTACAAAAAAAAATACTGCCATTTGTTTTAGTCCTGAGTCTTTTACTAGCTCTACCCCAAAAACAACTTTCATTAGTTGGATAGCTCAAAAAAGAAGACACATATCTACTGCTAAGTATTACAAGAAAAAACATAAATTTACCCTAGGTCTTTTTTACGTATCACAACTTTTATTTTGGATACTAGCCATCACACTTTTAACGTTTCAATATCAATTCATATATTTAGGTGCTATTGTAGGTTTCAGATTTTTAATTCAGTACCTTGTCATTGGTTTTTCAGCCAAAAAACTACAAGAAACTAGACTAATATGGCTTTTACCTATTTATGAGTTATTATTACTTTTCTTCCAGTTTTTTATTTTTATTGCTAACATCATTTCAAAACCAGTAGATTGGAAATAAAATCAGAACGAATTCAACTAAGTATTCAGCTTGCTAAAAAGGGAGATCAGAATGCTTTTAGGTTTCTTTTAGACACCTACTGGAATGATGTATATGGGTTTCAGCTTACCCGTACCAAGAATGAAAATGATGCTGAAGATATTACCATTCAAACTTTCTCTAAAGCTTTTGATAAAATAGATACGTTTAATGAGCAATATGAATTTAAAACTTGGTTAATGACCATTTCTAAAAATTTACATATTGACTTAATTAGAAAACGAAAAAGCAGCATAGCCCACAAGGCTATTCAGGCAAGTGATGATGCTATTTTTAACGTGCCAGACGACGCCCCTACTGCTGAAGATATACTTATACAAGAACAGAATCTTGCCAAATTGCTTAAGTATATTAAAAAGTTAAAACCTCACTATCAAGAAATGATTCAATTGCGTTATTTTCAAGAAATGACGTATGAAGAAATTTCAGAAACTATAGAAGAACCTATTAACAACGTAAAGGTAAAACTTCTAAGAGCTAAAAAGTTACTAGCAGAGATTATTAAGAAAAAATAAACCATGGGAATTCTCAAAAAACTCGGACCGGGAATTCTTTTTGCCGGCGCAGCAATTGGAGTTTCTCACTTAGTACAATCTACCAAAGCAGGAGCCGAATTTGGCTTTGGACTTGTATGGGCACTTATTTTGGTAAATTTATTTAAGTATCCGTTTTTTAGATTTGCACCACAATATTCACTTGCTACAGGAGAGAGTATTTTAAAAGGGTATTATAAATTAAGCCCTTGGGTGCTTTGGGTATATTTTATATTAAACATAGCTACTATGTTTACCATACAAACTGCTGTTACCATAGTAACAGCAGGTCTGGCTGCAAATTTATTCAACATTTCTATTGATGTAATTACGTGGAGTTTTATAGTTACGCTAATATGTGTATTGGTTTTAATTATAGGTAAGTATAAACTGTTAGATACTTTAATGAAGGTTATTGTGACCACATTAACCATTTCTACAGTTATTGCACTTGTCATGGCTATTTTTAAAACCGAGCACCAATTTAGCTTTGAGCAAGTAATACCTAGTGGTACTGCGGGGATAGCTTTTCTTATTGCATTTATGGGATGGATGCCCGCTCCTATTGATGTTTCTATATGGCAATCTATGTGGACACTAGAAAAACAAAAAACCGCTTCTAGCACGCCATCCAAAACCTCAATGATAGACTTTAATATTGGCTATATTGCAGCCACCATTATCGGACTACTTTTTATTGGTTTAGGAGCTTTAATTATGTACAATGCAGAAGAAACATTTAGCTCAAAGGCAGCCGTTTTTGCTTCGCAGTTAATTAATATGTACACCACACATTTAGGAGATAGCACCTATTACTTAATTGCAATTGCTGCTTTTACCACCATGTTTAGTACTACCCTAACTACTACCGATGCCTCCCCACGTGTAATGGCAAGCTCTTTTGAACTGCTTAGCGGTAAAAAGATAAAACATTCGTATGCAATTTGGATGATTATATTGGTATTAGGCACCATGGCAATTTTTCTTTTCTTCCTGTCCGAAATGAAAGTTCTTGTTCAAATAGCCACAGTACTCTCTTTTGTTACAGCACCCTTTTATGCCATTATAAACTATGCTTTAATAACTTCTAAGCATACCCCAAAAAGCTGGCAACCAGGAATATTGTTAAGAATTTTAAGTTATAGTGGTATTATTTTCTTAATTGGTTTTGGCATTTGGTACGTAATTCAGTTCTTTTAAAAACCCATCATAATCCGTTATTGTAATAATTTTATAGTTTGTATCTTTGCTTCTCAAAAGTTGAATGTATGAGTACAGAGACGATAAGCAATACAGCGCCTGCTAAAAACAAACCTAAATGGTTACGTGTTAAGTTACCTACAGGTAAAAAATATACCGAGTTAAGAGGTCTTGTAAATAAATATGATTTACATACCATCTGTACTTCGGGAAGCTGCCCTAATATGGGAGAATGTTGGGCAGAGGGTACTGCTACCTTTATGATACTAGGAAATATATGTACTAGAAGCTGCGGATTTTGTGGTGTTAAAACTGGTAGACCCGAAACTATTGACTGGGAAGAGCCTGAAAAAGTAGCTCGCTCTATTAAATTAATGAATATTAAGCACGCAGTTATTACCTCTGTAGACAGAGATGACCTTAAAGACATGGGGTCTATCATTTGGGCAGAAACCGTAAAAGCTGTTAGAAGAATGAACCCAACTACTACCATGGAAACGCTAATTCCAGATTTTCAAGGTATAGAAAGACATATAGACCGTATTGTAGAAGTAAGTCCTGAAGTAGTTTCTCATAATATGGAAACTGTGAGAAGACTTACGCGTGAAGTTAGAATTCAGGCGAAATACGACAGAAGCTTACAAGTTTTAAAATATTTAAAAGATCAAGGTATTAACAGAACTAAATCTGGTATTATGCTTGGGCTTGGGGAAAAAGAAGAAGAAGTGATTGAAACGTTACATGACCTTAAAGAAAACAATGTTGATATTGTTACCATTGGTCAGTACCTACAACCTTCTAAGAAACACTTACCGGTAAAACAGTTTATTACTCCGGATCAGTTTAAGAAATATGAAGATATAGGTAAAGAACTTGGTTTCCGCCATGTAGAAAGTGGAGCTTTGGTAAGATCTTCATATAAGGCACATAAACATATTGAATAGTATATTTATAACGTATAAATAAATCCTGCTTTATTTAGATTCAGCAGGATTTTTTGTCTTTACAGGTAATGAAAAAAACTAGAATTGCCATTAATGGCTTTGGACGAATAGGAAGAACCCTTTGCAGACTTTTACAAAACAACCCTAACATAGAGGTTGTTGCTATTAATGATTTAGCAGACTCAAGAACGTTAAGTCATTTATTAAAATACGACAGTATTCATGGCGTACTACCGCATACGGTAACCTATGACGAAAAGCACATTATTAATGATGGAGTGAAGATTCCATTATTAAACGAAAAAGACATTACACAATTAGATTGGTCTCCTTACCATGTAGATATTGTAGTAGAAGCTACAGGAAAACATAAAACCAGAAACTTATTAAAACACCATATAAACAATGGTGCTAAAAAAGTAATTCTATCCGTTCCGCCGGAGGATGATAGTATTAAAATGATTGTTTTAGGGGTTAACCAACATATACTTGATGGAAGTGAAGACATTGTTTCCAATGCTTCATGCACCACAAACAATGCTGCACCAATGATTAAGGTGATTAATGATTTATGTGGTATTGAGCAAGCATATATAACTACAATTCACTCATACACCACAGACCAAAGTTTACATGACCAACCACATAGAGATTTAAGAAGAGCTAGAGCAGCAGGGCAATCTATAGTACCCACTACTACCGGAGCAGCAAAAGCACTCACAAAAATTTTCCCTAACCTATCAGATGTAATGGGAGGATGCGGTATTAGGGTACCCGTACCAGATGGTTCTATGACAGATATAACCTTTAATGTAACTAAAGAAATTTCTATAGATACCATTAACAACGCTTTTAAAAATGCTTCTGAAACTTACCTAGAAGGTATTTTACAATATACGGAAGACCCAATCGTTTCTATTGATGTAGTAAACAATTCACATTCTTGTTTATTTGACGCACAAATGACATCTGTTATTGATAAAATGGTAAAAATCATTGGTTGGTACGATAATGAAGTTGGATATTCTAACAGAATTATTGACTTAATTAATTATATGTCATAATATTGCTATATTTGGATACTATTTTTTTAGTAATTAATGAAGTTTAGTTTTTTAAAATATTTTTTCTTTCTCATTTCCCTAACATTTTCCTTTGAGAGTTATGCTACTCAGAGCCAAAATGATAGTATACCCTTACTTATTTCTGATATTTTTATCTACAAAAACCAAGGGAACTATGAACTTGCTTTAGAGAAAGCTAATATTCTACTTGAAATTTCTGAAACTGAAGAGAATATAGAATATTCAGGAATTGCTCATTTGGTTTTAGCAGAAACCAATGAAAATTTGAAAAGATATGATAAAGCTCTTAAATTTATTGATGTAGCACACTCTGAGTTTACGCAAAGTAATAATGATTATCTTATTGCTATGAGCAATATTATTAAGGCTCAAATACTCATCAATCAAAATATAGAGAATAAGGATGCAATTGAAAAATTACTAAAAAAAAGTGCTTCTATATTATCTAAAAACAACTTAAAGGAATTTAAATCTAACATTGTTTTTACTCAAGGATTACTGCTGCATCTTTCGGGTGAATATCATAGTGCTATTCCACTTTTTGAAAAATCATTACCCGTAAAAAACAAATACGAACAAGATTATTTAACTAATCTGGGGTATTTGTTTTTAGGGCAGGCATATCTGGCTACAAACCAACTACAAAAGGCAGAATTAAACGCTGACAAGGCTAGAGAATATGGCGAAATTTTTAATTTTAAGAAGATCCTTACAAAAACATATAAGCTATATAGCGACATCTACAAAAGCAAAGGAGATTTCGAACAAGCGCTACTATATGCAAACAAATATGAACAAGAACTTAATAAAGAGTTTGACAACTCTGTTCTAGACAACCAAGATGTATATGCAGACCAATCTGAAATTGAATTTCAGAACAAGTTAATTGAATCTATTAACCAACAAAATATAGAAAATAACGAGAAGTTAAGCAAATCTAACTACACCTCTATATTTTCTTCTGCACTGCTAATTATTATATCGCTTCTTACGGTTTCTCTATACAGAAATAATAAGATTAAGCTTAAAACTAACGAACTATTAGTAAAGAAGAATAACGAATTACTTAGAGCCAAAGAGAATGCAGAAAAAGCTATGAAAGCTAAAACGCAATTTCTATCTACGGTAAGTCATGAGTTAAGAACACCCTTGTATGCAGTTACCGGTTTAACCCATTTGTTGCTACAAGAAAACCCTACCGAAAACCAAAAGGAGCACTTAAAATCTTTAAAATTCTCAGGTGAATATCTATTAACTTTTATAAATGATATTCTTCAGATAAATAAAATTGAAGCGAAAAAATTAACCATACAAAATGTACCCTTCAATTTAGAAGAAATAATGTCTGACGTTATTAACTCCCTTCAGCAAACCTCTAAAGAGAGTAATAATGTAATGCAACTAAAAGTAGACAATGGAATACCTCCTCAATTGATAGGAGACCCACTTAAATTGTCTCAAATATTCATTAACCTTGTTGGTAATGCTATTAAGTTTACAGAAAATGGAGAAGTAAATTTAGTTGCTAGAATTCTACACGAAACTGAAACGCACATCAATATTCATTTTGAAATAAACGATAATGGTATCGGAATTTCAGACGAGGTACAGAAAAATATTTTTGAAAGTTTCTCGCAAGGATCTATTCAAATTAACAGAAAATATGGCGGTACAGGTTTAGGACTTAACATTGTAAAAAGTCTTTTAGAACTTCTAAATAGTCAGATTTCTTTACAAAGTAAAATAGGCGAAGGTAGCTCATTCTACTTTGATATTAATTTTGAGAAAGCTAAAGACCTTGAGATTGTACCTGAAGAAATTGTTGATGAACTTAACACAGACGATATTATTAAAGATCTTCACTTATTACTAGTAGAAGACAACAAAATAAACCAGGTTATTACTAGAAAAATGTTAACCCAGAAAAATATTACTTGTGATATTGCAGATGATGGTTACATTGCTATAGAAAAAGCTAAAGAAAACACTTATGATGCCATATTAATGGATATTCATATGCCTGGAATTAGTGGTTTAAAAGCTACCCAAGAAATTAGAAAGTTTGACACTAAAATACCTATCATTGCCTTAACTGCAATTTCTTTAGATGAAAATACAGAAGACTTTTATGAAGTTGGTTGTAATGACATTGTAACCAAACCATTTAAGCCAGATGAATTCTACAAGAAAATAGCTAAGAACATTCTAGAAAATATTAGATTTAATCAAGAGTCTTAATTATTTATAAGAGCTTATAAATTCGTGTAATTGATTAACAAAGGCTTCCTCTGCTCCTAAAAACTTTGTTTTAATAGGTAAGTAATAAACTTTAGAAATTTTATCCTTTATCCTAACATAGTCTTTTTGGGTGGTAATAATGCATTCTTGTTCTGCCAATAACGCAATTTCTTTATCGGTAAAATTATGATGGTCTGGAAAATCTAAATGATTAAACTGTAACCCTTCAGATTTTAAATGATTCACCAAATACGCTGGTTTTGCTATACCAGTAACCAGTGTAAATGCTTTATCTTTAAAATTCTTTAAAGGTATTTCTGAATGCTCATTTACAACAGTATCACTATAACTAATAGTGGTGAAATATACAGGTTGATTAGCGCCAAGTTTTTGCTTTACTTTTGCTTTCTCTTCTTCCGTAATATAATGAGGACACTTGGTAACAATTATACAACTGGCCCGCTTTGCTTGATTTTTAGTATCTCGTAAATTCCCCGTTGGTAACATAAAGTCGTTAATATACAACCTGTCATACGTAGTTAACAAAGCATAAAAACCAGCTTTTACTTTTCTATGCTGGTAAGCATCATCTAAAATAAGCACCTCTGGTAATGTATTTTTCTCTTTTAAGGTAGCAATACCATGTTGTCTATCAGCATCTACAGCAACAATTGCTTCAGGAAAATCTGAATATAATTGGTACGGCTCATCCCCTATTTCATCGGCTGTTACAGCATTATCAGCCAAAACAAATCCCTCAGACTTTCTTTTATATCCTCTACTTAACACCCCAGTCTTATAGGTAACTCCTAAAACATCCAGAACGTACGCTGTCATAGGTGTTTTACCAGTACCACCAACACTTAGATTACCTATCACAATAATAGG
The DNA here is from genome assembly GCF_027924185.1 of Neptunitalea lumnitzerae. Classification (GTDB taxonomy): domain Bacteria; phylum Bacteroidota; class Bacteroidia; order Flavobacteriales; family Flavobacteriaceae; genus Neptunitalea; species Neptunitalea lumnitzerae. The sequence continues at coordinate 82,490 of NZ_BRVO01000005.1, read as the reverse complement.
AAAATCGTACGATTTACTTTTTAATACACCATAGTCAAATAATAAATTTCTACACCATACAACCATACCATATAGAACAGTTATGGGAAAAAGTAAAAATCGTAATACCTTCATAAATCATTAATTATAAAAGCGAAATTAACTTATTTTATGCGTACTGAAAAAGATTTATTTTTGTACCTTTTGAATTCTTATTTATGACTGTACAAAACGTAATAAACCATATTGAACAGCTAGCTCCGTTAAACTACGCAGAAGGTTTTGATAATGTTGGCCTTTTGGTAGGCGAAGCATCTACCGAAGTAACGGGAGTACTGGTTACACTAGACACTTTAGAAGCTGTTGTAGACGAAGCTATAGAGAAAAACTGCAATCTAATTGTTAGCTTTCACCCTATTATTTTTTCAGGACTAAAAAAAATCACTGGAAAAAACTATGTAGAACGTGTTGTAATTAAAGCAATACAAAACAACATAGCCATTTATGCAATGCATACAGCATTAGATAATGTTTTTAATGGTGTTAATGGCAGAATTTGTGATGTTTTGGAATTACAAAATCGTTCTGTTTTAATTCCGCAAAAAGGTACTATCAAAAAACTAATAACCTTTGTACCTACAAGAGATGCAGAGCAACTAAGAAATGCTCTTTTCAATGCAGGTGCGGGCAGTTTAGGTAATTATGATAATTGCAGCTTTGCAATAGAGGGCACTGGAACCTTTAAAGGTAATGAAGACTCCAATCCGCAAATTGGTGAAAAAGGAACATTACATTTTGAAAAGGAAGTACAAATAGGGGTTACCTACCCTAAACATTTAGAGCAACAAATACTCAAAGCACTATTTAATACACATCCTTACGAAGAGGTAGCCTACGAGGTAACCACCTTAGAAAACAACAACCAACACATTGGTATGGGTATGATTGGAGAACTTAGCAAGGCTATGACAGAAGAAGACTTTTTAACCTATTTAAAAGAAAAAATGAACGTTTCTTGCATAAGACATTCAGCCCTTTTAAATAAACCCATACAAAAAGTTGCAGTTTTAGGTGGTAGCGGTGCATTTGCTATTACAAATGCAATTAGTGCAGGAGCAGACATTTACATTACAGGAGACGTAAAATATCATGAATTTTACAAAGCTGAAAACAAGATGATCATAGCCGATATAGGCCATTATGAAAGTGAGCAGTTTACAAAAAATTTATTAGTTGAGTATCTTACAAAAATTTTTCCTAATTTTGCAATCATTTTATCAACAACAAATACGAATCCCATCAAGTATTTATAAGACATGACAAAAAAAACAGAAGTTACCGTAGAAGAGAAGCTGAGAGCACTTTATGACTTACAATTAATTGACTCCAGAATTGATGAGATACGAAACGTACGTGGAGAATTACCTTTAGAAGTAGAAGATCTTGAAGATGAAGTAGAAGGTTTAAAAACTCGTATGGTTAAGCTTAACAATGAGTTAGAAACTCTAAACGAGCAAATAAGTAACAGAAAAAATTTAATTGAAGAAGCTAAAACTTTAATTAAAAAGTATAACGAGCAGCAAAAAAATGTTAGAAATAACAGAGAGTACAACTCTATTTCTAAAGAAATTGAATTTCAAGAATTAGAAATTCAACTTGCTGAAAAACACATCCGTGAGTTTAAAGCTCAGGTTGAACAAAAGAAAGAAGTTATTTCTACAACTAAAGAGCGTCTTTCTGAAAGAGAAACTCACTTACAACACAAAAAAGATGAGTTAGATGCTATCTTAGGTGAAACTGAAAAAGAAGAGCAAGCTTTAATTGAAAAGTCTGCAGAATACGAAAATTCAATTGAACCAAGATTGGTGAGCGCTTATAAGCGTATTAGAGGTAGTGTTAAAAACGGATTAGCAGTAGTATCTATTGAAAGAGGTGCTTCTGGTGGATCTTTCTTCACTATCCCTCCACAAATTCAGATGGAAATCTCTTCTCGTAAAAAGATTATTACTGATGAGCATAGTGGACGTATTTTAGTTGACCCTGCTTTAGCAGATGAAGAAAGAGAAAAAATGAATCAATTATTTTCTGCATTATAAGTAAAATAACTGAACAAGTCTTTTAATTACTAGATAAGTCTAAGACATTTATTAGTAATTATATAAATACTAAAAAAGCCTCATTATTAAATAATGAGGCTTTTTTAGTTCAATCAAAACTTATTATTTCTGCACTAAATTAATTAGCAACATCACTTATAAATTTAATACGGTACAATCTTATTTCTTCATCTTCATAATCACCATCAAACTCATCCATTGCTACTGATATTTTATCAGATTCAGCTTCCAAGAAATAGTCGTGTAATTCTTCTTGTTGGTCTTCATCTAAAATTTCATCAATCCAATAGGTTATATTAAGTTTAGTACCACTGTAAACAATCTGTTCCATCTCTTTAATAAAGTCGTTCATATCTAAGCCCTTTGCAGAAGCTATATCCTCAAGGGATAATTTCCTATCAACACTTTGAATAATAAATAACTTTAAAGAAGAATTTGCACCCGTACTTTTTACCACCAAATCATCTGGTCTGGTAATATCATTATCATCTACGTATTGGGTTATAAATTGAACAAAATCTTTACCATATTTTTTAGCCTTCCCTTCTCCTACACCATGCACAGAACCAAGTTCTTCAATAGTCATAGGATATTTCAATGCCATATCTTCTAAAGAAGGATCTTGAAAAACTACAAACGGAGGAACTCCTAGTTTTTTAGCTACTTTTTTCCGTAAGTCTTTCAGCATTCCTAGCAAACGCTCATCTGCCGCACCTCCAGCACTTTTACCAGCAGTTACAATGGTATCATCATTGGCTTCTTCATATGTATGGTCTTCCGTCATCATAAAAGAATGCGGATTTTCTACAAAAGCCCTTCCTGCATCTGTCAAGAAAAGCACTCCATAGGTTTCAATATCTTTCTTCAATAAACCTGCTACAAGCGCCTGTCTAATTAAAGCCATCCAAAATTTAGGGTCGTGATTTTTACCAATCCCAAAAAATGGCTGATCATCTGTTTTATGAGATTTTATTAAAGCGTTTACCTTTCCAACTAAAGTATTTACAATTTCTTTTGGTTTATACTTTTGTTTTGTATCACCTACAATTTTTATTAAAGTAACAACTTCGTCTTTAGCTTCGGTCTTTTTCTTAGGGTTTCTAATATTATCATCCATATCAGCCCCTTCACCATTAACTGCATCAAATTCTTCTCCAAAATAATGGAGAATAAATTTTCTTCTAGACATTGAAGTTTCGGCATAAGCAACCATTTCCTGCAATAAAGCATGACCAATTTCTTGCTCGGCTACTGGTTTACCCGACATAAATTTTTCTAACTTCTCTATATCCTTATAAGAGTAGAAAGCAAGACAATGACCTTCTCCTCCATCTCTACCAGCTCTACCAGTTTCTTGGTAATAACTTTCTATAGATTTGGGAATATCATGATGAATTACAAAACGAACATCGGGTTTATCAATACCCATACCAAAGGCAATAGTTGCAACAACCACATCAACTTCCTCCATCAAAAACATATCTTGATGTTTAGCCCTGGTTTTAGCATCTAGCCCTGCATGGTAAGGCACTGCAGAAATACCATTTACCTGTAATACTTGTGCTAATTCTTCAACACGTTTTCTACTTAAACAATAGATAACACCAGACTTACCAGCATTTTGTTTTACAAACCGTATAATATCCGCATCTACATTTTTAGTTTTAGGACGTACCTCATAAAATAAATTAGGGCGGTTAAAAGATGCCTTAAAAGTATTTGCATCGGTCATTCCTAAATTCTTCAAAATATCTTCCTGAACCTTAGGTGTTGCAGTAGCAGTTAACCCAATAATTGGGATATCTTCACCTAAACGTTTTATTATATTTCTTAAATTTCTATACTCTGGCCTAAAATCATGTCCCCATTCAGAAATACAGTGCGCTTCATCTACGGCCACAAATGAAATTTCAACAGATCTAAGAAACTCAATATTCTCATCTTTGGTAAGTGATTCAGGTGCTACATATAACAACTTAGTTACACCTTCCTTTATATCACTTTTTACTTTCTTAATTTCAGTTTTGTTTAACGAAGAGTTAAGTACATGCGCAATTCCTTCTTCCGAAGAAATTCCTCGAAGGGCATCTACTTGGTTTTTCATTAACGCAATTAAAGGCGATACTACAATTGCAGTTCCATCTTTCACTAGAGCAGGTAGCTGGTAACATAAAGATTTACCACCACCGGTAGGCATAATCACAAAAGTATTATTCCCCCCAACTATACTCTTAATCACCTCTTCTTGAAGACCTTTGAAGGTATTAAATCCAAAATAATGTTTAAGCGCTTTATGCAAGTCAATTTCAACTGAACTCATGCTATCTTTTTACTATTTTACATACATTTGCACTAATAAAGATAACACATTATTCAGTTTATACAAACAGAAAAAACCGATTAATTTTGAGCCATTTAAAATCAATAATAGCTACTGCACAGAAAACTATTGAAAATGAATATGAAGCTGTAAAGAATCTTATCTCATTAATAGATGATGAATTTGCAGAAGTTGTACAACTTATATACAACGCCAAAGGCAGAGTTGTAGTTACAGGGGTTGGTAAAAGTGCCATCATTGCCAACAAAATAGTAGCCACTCTTAACTCTACCGGAACACCATCTATTTTCATGCATGCCGCAGATGCTATACATGGTGATTTAGGAATTATTCAAAAAGACGATGTTGTTATCTGCTTATCTAAAAGTGGTAACACCCCTGAAATCAAAGTATTGGTTCCGCTTTTAAAGGGCGGTACTAACAAATTGGTTGCTATTACAGCTAATAGAGATTCTTTTTTAGGCACACAATCTGACTACGTATTACATGCTATGGTTGAAAAAGAAGCCTGCCCTAACAACCTTGCCCCTACTACAAGTACTACCACACAGTTAGTAATGGGTGATGCTTTAGCGGTTTGTTTATTAGAATTAAGAGGCTTTACCAGCAACGATTTTGCAAAATTTCACCCTGGTGGAGCACTTGGTAAAAAATTGTATTTAAGAGTTAGAGACATTGCTTCCGGTAATATGATACCTCAAGTAAGCCCTGAAACTAATATAAAAGATGCCATTGTAGAAATCTCTGAAAAACTTCTTGGTGTTACAGCTGTGACAAAAAACCATAAAATTGTTGGTGTGATAACAGATGGTGACATTAGAAGAATGCTAAGCAAGCATGACAATATAGGACAATTAAAAGCGTCTGATATTATGTCTGAAAATCCGAAAAGAATTCAAGCAGGTGAATTGGCTGTTGATGCCCTTGAGATGATGGAAAAAAACGATATTACACAACTTTTAGTAGAAGAAAACAACCAATATATTGGTGTAATACATCTTCACGACTTAATTAAAGAAGGTATTTTATAATGGCAAAAAAACAGAAAAAAGGACCAGATGAAATGACGTTTCTGGATCACCTTGAAGAATTACGTTGGCATATTATCAGGTCTGTTTTAGCAGTATTAATTATTGCTATTGTAGCCTTTATAATGAAAGACTTTATTTTTGGCACCATTATTTTAGGCCCACAAGAAGCTGATTTTATTACCTACAGATTTTTCTGTGATTTATCGCAAAAATTTGGATTAGATGATGCTTTTTGTACTACAGAAATAGGTTTTGATATCCAAAACAGAACCATGGCAGGTCAGTTTACTGCACATATGTGGACCTCTATCTGGACTGGTATTGTCTTAGGATTTCCCTATTTAGCGTATGAGTTATGGAAATTTATTAGCCCCGGACTTTATGAAAAAGAAAGAAGAAATGCTAAAGGATTTATTTTTGTTACCTCCTTCTTATTTTTCTTAGGAGCAGCCTTTGGTTACTTTTTAATTTCTCCATTATCCATCAACTTTTTTGGTACCTACCAAGTAAGTAATGCTGTAGAGAATAAAATTGACCTTGACTCTTACATATCATTGGTAAGATCTTCTGTATTAGCCTGTGGTGTTATTTTTGAATTACCTATCATTATATACTTCTTTACAAAGATTGGTTTAGTTACACCAGACTTTTTAAGAACTTACCGAAGACATGCTGTAGTAGTGGTACTTTTAGTATCTGCCATTATTACCCCACCTGACATTATAAGCCAAATTATAGTTTCTATACCTATTTTAATACTTTATGAAGTAAGTATCTATATTTCGGCATACGTTTTGAAGAGAGATAAAAAGAAAATGACAAACATATAATGAGCAATTTAGTAGAAGAATTTGATGCATACAGGTCTAAAATGAACGACCGTATTCTAAATGACAATAATAAGATTATAAAAAGAATCTTTAATCTAGATACCAACGCTTTTGCCGCAGGTGCTTTAAATGTAAAAACCAAAGAATTACTTGGTTTAGTAGCCTCTGCTGTGTTGCGTTGCGATGACTGTGTAAAATACCATTTAAAATCTTGTAAAGAGGCTGGGTTAAACTCGGAAGAAGTAGCAGAAGCATTAAGTATTGCCACCTTAATTGGGGGTACCATAGTGATTCCGCATTTACGCCGAGCTTATGAATTTTGGGATGCCTTACAGGAGGAAACAGAATAAAAAGGTTACTTTTACACCAATTACCAAATACACTTTATGAAATTAAGAGCAGATAATATAATGAAAGCCTATAAAGGGCGTAAGGTAGTTAAAGGAATTTCTTTGGAAGTAAACAAAGGAGAAATTGTTGGTTTATTAGGGCCTAATGGTGCTGGTAAAACCACCTCTTTCTATATGATTGTAGGATTGATTAAACCTAACGGTGGAAAAATTTACTTAGATGATAAAGAAATAACCAATTACCCAATGTATAAAAGAGCTCAAAATGGAATTGGATATTTGGCTCAAGAAGCTTCAGTATTTAGAAAAATGAGTATTGAAGACAATATTATGAGTGTGCTTCAACTTACCAAACTTACCAAAGGTGAACAGCTTAAAAAGATGGATGCACTTATTGATGAGTTTAGTTTAAATCATATTAGAAAAAACAGAGGTGATTTGTTATCAGGTGGTGAAAGACGTAGAACTGAAATTGCACGTGCCTTAGCTACCGACCCTAGTTTTATTCTGTTAGATGAACCTTTTGCAGGGGTTGACCCAGTTGCAGTAGAAGACATTCAGCGTATTGTAGCGCAACTTAAAAATAAGAACATTGGTATTTTAATTACCGACCACAACGTACAAGAAACGCTAGCTATTACAGAGCGCTCTTACCTAATGTTTGAGGGTAGTATTTTAAAAGCCGGAATACCCGAAGATCTTGCTGCCGATGAAATGGTACGAAAAGTATATCTAGGACAAAATTTTGAGTTACGTAAAAAGAAAATAGATTTTAACGCACATTAATACTAAAGGAGCTTATTGCTCCTTTTTTTATTCCCCTAACTTATCGGATTAGTAAGTTTTTTATCTTCAAAGAATCTCCATTAAAAACATTTACGTCTACAGGTTCTCTACATCCTGGTATGGTAGCCTTATCTGTAAACTGCCAAAAGTGCCAATCGGGTTCTATACGCTCTACAAAAAAATTGTAATTGGCTATCCAAATGGTATAATCTTCAAAATCTTCATATAAAAACCGATTATAAAAATCTTCGCCACTATATAAAATTGGTTTTACTTTATAATGATTTTCTACTCGTGTAAGCCAACGGCGTAAGCCCAATTTTAAACTATCAATAGATTGTGTAGAGGGCACATTTTCTATATCTAAAACAGGAGGTAAATCTCCCTTTTTCAACTTTACCGTATTGATGAAATTAATAGCCTGTTGTACTGAGTTTTCATTAGGTCTGTAGTAATGGTAAGCTCCTTTTATAATTCCTAAATCTTCTAAAGACTCCCAATTTTCTTTAAATTTTCGATCCTCCAGATCCTTCCCTGCTGTAGCACGCACAAAAACAAAAGAAACCGGAAAGCTATCTTGAATTTTTAAACTTTCTTCCCAATCAATTTTACCTTGATAGTGAGAAATATCAATACCATACAAATGTGAATTATGCCTGTTCAGCACATCAAAAATTCGCATTTCATCAGTTAAAGAAACCTCATAACGCCTCTGAACTTTCTTCTCAACAAAATAATACAAAGCGTACCTATAATGCCAAACAGCAAACAGAAGGGCTATTAAAAATATGGGAAAGATAATGTGTTTACCGAACGAGAAACGACGTTCTTTTTTCTTTTTTACTGGCTTTCGTTTACCGGTATTTTTAGAAGCAGTTGTTTTTTTTACAGCTGCTTTTTTTGCAGTAGGCTTACGCTTAGGAGCATTATCTGCCTTGCGTACTCCCAAAGGTTTTAATGGGTGCTCTTTATCTTTATCTTTGTCTTTGCCATTTGCCCCTGCTGCCATATTCTACCATTTTAAACGGTTAGCTAATACCGATAATACTACATACAACACTATAATAAAAGGAATTGCAATAAACTGCATTGTAACCGCCATACACACAGCCAATATCAAAAAGATATAACGAACTGCATTAGTTCTAAATCCGTATGTTTTAAACTTTAGTGCAAATAAAGGAATCTTGGCATTAAGCAAATAAGAAGATACCAACGTTAACCCTATTAAAAACCATTTATTAAGAATAAAAGCATGCAATCCATCACCGTTTTCAAATTGAAGAATTAACGGAAATGATAAAATTAATAAAGTATTCGCAGGCGTAGGCAATCCTATAAAAGAACTTGTTTGGTTAGTATCTATATTAAAATTAGCCAATCTGTAAGCAGAAGCTAAAGTGATAAGCAACCCTATAACAGGCACCAAATTCAAATCTGATATACCCTCATATGCATTGCCGTCTGGCACAACATCGCCTGTACTCCACTGCAGCATTTGATACATGGCAATACCTGGCACCACACCCGATGTAACCATATCTGCCAACGAATCTAATTGTAATCCTAATTCTGATTGTACTTTTAAAGCACGTGCTGCAAAACCATCAAAAAAATCAAAAAAGATTCCTAAAAACACAAAATAAGCAGCATACTCCAAATTATCATTAACAGCAAAAATTACAGCTATACAGCCACTTAAAAGATTTAAAAGTGTAATAAGGTTTGGAATATGTTTTTTCATAAAATCTAACTTACTGTTTTACAAATATAGTAATGTGCTAAGAAGGTCTTTTTCTAGTAAATGCAAAAAGCACCCCTAATGCCGATAGGAAAATAGCAATTCTGGCAATATAATCTCCGTATTTAACATAAAAGGTTAAAGATTGGTTTTTATGTATAGTACTTTTTAACACTCCTTGTTCATCATACCCCAGCTGTTGCTCTATATCTCCTTTTTGGTTAATTACTGCCGATATACCTGTATTAGCACTTCTGATAATGCTTCTACGGGTTTCTATGGCTCTAAGCCTTGCGTAATTGAGATGCTGCTTATGCCCTTGGGTATTACCCCACCACGCATCATTAGTTATAATAGCCAAAAAGTCTGCCCGATTTCTAACAAATTTTGATACATACTCACCATATACAGACTCATAACAAATAATAGGGGCTACCCTATAATCGTTTCCTGTAAAGGGTGTTCTGTCTTCCTGTGTAGTTTTTGTGGCTACTGTTCCTCCTAAATCAAGCATCATATCTCCCATTAATGGTTCAAAAAACCATTTATACGGAAAATTTTCTACCCCTACTACCAATTTAGATTTATGATATAGTGGAACACTATCTACCAAACCATTCATAAAAAAGGCTGAATTATAATCGTTAAACCATAAGCCGTCTTTTATTTTATTTGTTTGGTAGCCCACATTCTTTTCATTCTTAATCAATTCAAACAGCGAAATACCCGCTAATAAATCAGCATTAGGATATTGTTTTAAATATTCCCTTAATCTAAAAAACATTAAAGTTTTATTTACACTACTCAACTTTGTATTATCAGCAAATACAGTTTCTGGTGCAATAATAATGCTTGTATTGTCCGTAATTTTTTCAGCAGTTAACTCTAATAACAATCTTGAAATTTGAATATTAGAGGTATTATATTTTTCAGAATACGGATCTATATTAGGCTGTAAAATAACAGCCTCTGCTGTAGCGCCCTCCTCTTTATAATTCATCTTTAAAACCAAAGATAGTGCTATAGGCAATGCTATTAAAAGTAAGGCTACTACTATGTTTTTCTGAATGTCTTTTATACTCTTTGACGTTGCATATTTAAGCACCAACTTAAAAATAGCAATATTTACTACCCATACCCATAAACTACCACCAAAACTACCCGTATACTCATACCATTGTATATAGTTAGTAGATGTAGCAAAAACATTTCCTAAGTTTAACCATGGCCAAGAAAAATCCCAATTCAAGTGAAATTTTTCAAATGTCAACCATATAGCCGGTAAAAAAATAAGCGATAATTTTTGTGGTAATCTTTTTGCTACTGAATTATACAATAAGAAAACCAACGTCATTAAGAGTGAATTCACCAAAACGGCAAATAACATACCGTAAGGAGTTGCAAAATAAATCCACCAAGTAGTAATAGCGTTCCAAATTAAAAAGGTAAGATATGCTACTGCAAACACTTTTAATTTTTTCTTAAACACCTCTGAATTTCTAATAGCATGTGCTGCATACAACAAAGGAACAAAAGAAAAAAATATGATTAAAGAAACACCGTAGGTAGGCCATGCGAGTGCTAGTAACACTCCTGAAATTATAGCTAATGTATATGGATTCTTCATTAAGTATAGTTAGTTTCTGAGCTTAAAGATATACCTATCTGAATAATTTCCAATCAACTTTTACAGAAAAAACATTTGAATAAATAGCCGCACTTTGGTCACCAATATCGGTTAGTGCATAATCTACTTGAATACTTTTATATTTAAACCCTACCCCAATATTAGGCTGAAAACTAACATTTTCAGAGCCATCTAATTGTAACTCATTTTGGAAGTTACCCACTCCTCCTCTTAGAAAAACCATATTGCGATATCCAAACTCAAAACCAGTAGCTGGTGTTAAACTCATTGACTTTCCAGAAATAATATCATTGGTCTGGGCAAAACGCATATTCAAGTCTACCTCAGCTAATAAGGTATAATCAAACCCAAATTCAAATTTTCTACTTACTCCTAGTTGAGCTTTGGGTAATGTAATCTCGGTAGTCTCAGGAATATCTTGTGCTGGTATTTGGTCACTTACTCCATCAAATATATCCTCATCTATTTGCCAAGTGTTATAAGTAGTAGTAATATCTCTTACCATAATACCAAAAGACCAATCATCTTTTTGATATTGAACTGCTAAATCAAAGCCAAAACCCCAAGAGCTTGCAAAATCCCCAATTACTCGGTGTATTACTTTGGCATTTCCTCCATAGGATAGATAATCATTCGTTTTAGGAGTTCTCGTATATGAAAATATAAGTCCGTAATCTGCTGCAGAAAACAATGAAATTCTATTGTAATCTATATTTCCTTCGCTATCTATCAACTGTGTAGTATTCATAATATCATCAACCCCAAAACGAATTAACGATACACCCATAGCACTATAATGGTCTATTGGTACTGCAAAACCAACATAGTCATACTGTGCTATATTAGCAAAGTACGCGGCATGCATTAAAGCTATTTGCTTATCTTCTAAGTGAATTAATCCCGCAGGATTCCAATACCCAGAATTTACATCATTGGTATGTGCCACAACTGCATTACCCATCCCTAACGCTCTGGCATCTACCCCTATATTCATAAACTCGTTAGAATAAGTAGTAGTTTGCCCAAAACAAACAGAAATTGTAAAGAAAGAAAAAATGGCTATTAATGGTTTCAATGATATATTTATTTTTTGCAAATATCTTATTTTTCAACTGATATATAAACTCTAATTTAACTAAGATATTGTTTACCGAGTGAAGAACAAGATAAAAGTTTATCTTCCTCTATAGAACAAAATGGTACTTAAGGTTTTAAATATGATATTAAAATCCATAAAAGCACTCCTATGTTTTATATAATATAAGTCGTATTGTAGTTTCTTAAGACTATCTTCTTCTGAATCACCGTACTCGGTACTTACCTGCGCCCAACCTGTAACTCCAGGTTTTATCATATGTCTAACTTCATAAAACGGAATTACCTTAGACAAATCGCTTACAAAAATAGGGCGTTCTGGCCTAGGTCCAATCATACTCATTTCTCCTTTCAATACATTGATAAACTGAGGCATTTCGTCTAAACGAGATTTTCTTAAGAAATGACCAAAAGGTGTAATACGAGGATCGTTTTGTTGTGCCCAAACAGCTCCTTGCTTTTCAGCATCAACTACCATACTTCTCAACTTAAATATTTTAAAAGACTTTCCATTTTTACCTATACGCTCTTGATTGTAGAAAAGAGGCCCTTTATTTCCGATAAGATTCCCTATTAGAACTACAGGAATAAAAAAACAGAAAACTAAAAGTCCCATAAATGCCAATACTATATCTAATACTCTGCTAAAGAACAAGTATAATCTGTTTTGATTGCTTCTACTAAAAGGAAAATACTTATAGAAATCCTTTCCTACATATTGTACAGGTACTCTAGCTGTTAAATCTTCATATACTTGCGTATATTCTTTAATAGGCACTCCTTGCTCTAATAAGCGAATAAGACTATCTACAATTTTTTCAGGAAACTCTACGCCAACATTTGATGCTACAATAATTTCAGATATTTTCTCTGTTTCAATCAGATCAAATAAATCATCAGGATTGATAATCTTTACTGGAATTTTTATCTCTTTATTATTAGTAACTATAGCACCTGCAATAAAGAAAGTAGGAGCTTCGTGTCTTATGGTTTGTATTATTAAATCTATCTCAGATGCAGTACCCACAATTAAAACCGATTTATAAAATCGTGGAGAGGATACAAAAAACACATAGCAATAACGCCATATTAATAAAGAAATGGTTACGGCCAAATAAAAATACACCAACTGCATTCTATTATCTGGCAACACCGGAGTAAAAAATGGCGTCAGTAAGAATATTAAAGTAGTTAACGAAGCAACCACCACCACGTTTTGAATAATTTGGTCTACCCTACTGGCTTTTTGCAAATTATACATTTCTAAAACAGTAGCAAATATGTTATAATACAGTAATAAAACAAATATCCAATACCAGTTTTGAGAACTCAAAAGAAAATAATCAAACTGAAAAATTTCACCTACTAAGAACAGTCCTAAAAAAATACTCAAATTATCAAGTATTCGTAATAAGACAATACGTTCTGATAGTTCAAAATGCATTTTACTTTTTGCTGGAGCCATAGGGGTCAAATATAAGATTTAAAACTCTTAGTTTTACCATTTCTATTTGAATAACTAATATTGTTTTCGATAAAATAAACCACATCTTCCTTAAAATACTTACGAATTTCTTTCTCCAACAAATCTTGCTCTCCTTTGCTTATAGACTCTTCAAGAAAAAAATGCAGTTCACCCTTCTTACGTTGTTCAATATAGTACGTTAAATTTAATTTATGTTGGCTTGACAAGTTTTTAAAAATATAATAAAAATACAAGCTCGGATACTCATTTTTATAACCTTTTACAGCTTCCCCTACTCTTCCCGTCACTTCTTTAATTACAGCATGTTTCATACCACATTTACACTGGTAATCATCCGCTGCTAAAGCTATATAATCACCTAACTCATAACGAATAACAGGAAATTTGAATAACTGCAAATTGGTTACAACAATCTTCTCATCAATCTTTTCTACAATAACACCTTCCATATTCACATGCATATTTCCATGCGGACATTCAAAAGCTATAATACCAGATTCCGTTGCTCCATATTCACTAATTATAGGTAGCCCAAAAGCTTCCTTTACAATGGGTTTGTAACTCTCATAAATTTTTTCAGAAGTACCTTTAACCATTTTTAAGTTTGTAGGCTTCGGTAAATTCTCTTCTAAAATCATTTTTGCCGTTTGGTAAATCATAGAAGAATATCCATGAATATAACTTGCTCTTTGAAGTTTTTTAGAAAACTTTACCAGATTTTTCTTCTCATAACTAAAAAGTCTAAACCTATTTTGTAAAGCATCTAAACTCCTAGTTTTCAATATAGCCAATTTACTAAAGTTGAAGCCCCAAAAATACCCGTTATACTCCCAAGGTTTTACAAGGTACCAGCTATATCCTCTTTTGATAGATGCTCTATTAAAGGAGTCTGCCGATTCTTCTCTTTGAAACTTTAAGCTATTACCAGAAGTGCCTGAAGTTACTGCTAAAAATGTTTTTTTAAAACTTTGGGTGCTATGTAATGCCTCTGTATTTGTAAGTAAGTCTTTCTTAGACAAAACAGGCACTTTAGTCAAATCTTCTAACGTTTGAATATCAGAAGGCTTAAGACTAACGGTATCCCATAAATACTTATAATAAGGTACCGTTTCATAAGCATGTTTTATAAGCTTTTTTAATTGGTTTAATTGATATACTTCTAACTCAGACAGAGACCATTGTTCCGAATTTTTCAGAAATTTATAATGTTCTGAAATACTTGGGTTTCTATACCTCTCACCTAGTGTATATAGCTTTTCTGAAAAATTCATTTAACCTTGTAAAACAGTGTTCCATTTATCTTTAACCACTTCCCAGTCTACCTGGTCTGTATATTGCTTGGCATTATCAGTTATTGTTTCTACTAAAGTAGTTGAAACTAATAATCTATTGATTGCTGCTACCATTTCTTCAACATTACCAGATGTAACCAACAATCCATTTTCACCGTTTTCTATCATAAACGGAACTCCTCCTACATTGGTAGATACCACTGGCAATCCTAGTGCCATAGCCTCTAGCACACTTACCGGGGTATTATCTATAGTAGTTGTATTTATAAAAATATCGTAATCAGCTGCCATTGCTATCCATTCTTCTTTTGCTAATTTACCTGTAAAGGTTACTGGTATGTTATGTGATTCTGCATAGCTTTTGCAAGTTTCTAAACTTCCATCTTTATCTGGCCCCACCATACATAAAGTAGCATTTACACCACTACTGTTTAATTGTTCACAAACCTTTACTGCCATCTCAGGGTTATATAAGGTTGCAAAAGAACGCACCCATAATAATTTACATTGTAAATTCAGACGTTTTTTATATGGGTAATTTTCTATTTCTAGTGCATTTGGTATATGAACTACGTGAAAACCATAGTTAAGAAAAACCGACTCTAAAAATTTAGATGGGGCTACGTTGGTTTTCGAATTTTTAAATAAATGACTCGAAAGTTTAGGATTGTTTTTTAATCTAATTTCCAAATTCCCTCCATGTAGTATAGGAATGTATGACACTTTGTATAACGTACACAACCTACCTATAATTACAGCATAGTAAAAATTAGAAGTACTGTAAGTATCTATTAAAACCACATTAGTAGTTTTGGCTTCCTTTAAAAACACATAAACCATGTGCAACATTCTAAGTAACTTATTAGAAACTGATGATGCATAGGTAACCGCATATCCCTGCAGCTCTAGTCTACTTCCAAGCTCCTCTATGGTGGTTACAGTTTTACCCTTCCCCGATAGCTTGTTCCCTATGTACAGTAGATTCTTTTTTGCTATTGTCATTATATAAGGTTATTACGGATAAAGCATATAAAAATGTTGGCACTGAAATACGTGTAGCATTATGGTTAATGGTTAAAAACCAAAATATGAAAAATGATAATGCTAACGGGTTCCTATGATAAAACCAAAACCTAGCTAAAGGTGTTATAAATAAGATTGAAAAAGCTAAAAAACCTAGCATGCCATGTTCTGCTAATAACCTGGTTATTTCATTATGCGATGCAGCCTCAATACCCGATTCATCTTCTCTGTAGAATTTATTATTACCTACACCAATACCCAAAAATGGATTCTCATTAAATGCCTCAAGCTCATAAGCAATAAGCTCTTCTCTACCTCCTAAAGCGTCTTCCTTTTCTCTTCCTAGCGCATCTTGGTTGTTGTATCGTTTTTCTAACAAACCATTAGATACAATATTAGAATACCCCCAAACTATTAGAAGTAATAACGATAAAACTCCAAGAGTTTTAAACAAACTTTTCTTCAGTTTATCCCCTAAACTAAGATATAAAAAACCTAAAAATGGTACAATTGCAGCGGCAGCAGTTAAGATGCCTCCCCTGGAAAAAGTTAGTAATCCACGATATATCATATACCCCATTAATGCTGCATTAATGGCTTTTAGCCAGATTTTCTCAGAGCATAATAAAAATCGATATAATAATATAAATATACCAACCCCTAATGCCACACTTACTTGGTTAGGTCCATACCCCCCTGAAGCTCCAAAATTAGAAGTCGTGTTTAAAAATAAAGAAGAAAGATCTGATTTGTACAATGCCATATAGGAAGTCATACTTACTATAGGCAATAAAAACCAATATAAAATTCTGCTTAATTCTTGATAAGACACAGTTTTATTAATACAATAAATAGCACAAACACCTGTACATACTGGCCCACTTAAATTAAAGGCTATTACCTTTCTAAATTCTGCCTCATAATTTAAAATATTAATACCAGACATATAGATACCTGGTATAAGAAGGAGTATATATACAATATACAAAAAGGCTGGCTTACTAATATTATTATAAACTATCCCCAAAACCATGTATACAATAATAATATACTTCATGAGCTCTGAGAAAAACAATCCGCTTGTCATTCTCATAAAAACATCAGCACCTGCCATATAAGCACATACCATTAACACCTCATGGTTTTTATTTCTACTTTTAAATATAAATATAAAACCCAATGCCAAAATAATAGGCACATACAGTTTTGCTAATGGTTTAGCAAACGAGAATAGCATGCCTAAACCAATATGAATTAGCAACCATAAAACCTCAGTATAATATTGCCCTGTGCGTGCTTTAAGCTTGTTCATAAATTGTAATCAATCTTTGTAAATATTGATTTTGACCATAATGGTTTTGTACCGTTTCATATAATTGTGCTCCTAAACTAATGCGCTTGTCATTTTCTGCAATCAAAGTTGACATAGCTACACATAGTAACTCATTATTTTTAGGTGGTACTAACAACCCATTTTCATTATTTTTCACTACTGTACTGCATTCTCCCACTTTTGTTACTACTACGGGCAACTTCATTAGTCCGTATTCTAATAACGCCAAAGGTAAGCCTTCTGACTCAGATGCTAAAACACCAATGGTAGCCTGTTCTAAAATATTTTTAGTATCTGTTCTGCTACCATACATAAACACCCTATCTTCTAATGTAGCCTCCTTTATCAAATGTGCTATTTCATCAGCATAGGCATCGTTAAAGTTCTTCCCTACCAAATGTAATGTCCAATCTGGGTGTTGCTCATGTAGCTGCTCAAAAGCTCTTAATAAGTTTTTATGATCTTTCTGAGGCCTGTAATTTGCCAAGCATAAAATTCTTTTACCTTCAGTACCCTTTAACTTTGTTAGCAGTACTTTATCATCTTCTAAATAAGCAAAATTAGACACGTAGCAAGCCTTTTTAAAACCAACTACCTCCCTAGCCCATTTTGCCAACTGTTCGTTTACAGATATGACAGCATGAATACCAAATTTGAAAGCTTTCAAAACACCCGCAGGTCTTTCTGCTAAATATTCGCTTTTACCATAATGATCGTGCCATACAATTTTAACAGATGGATAAAATACTTTGGCAAGTACAGCTACAAAATAAGAACTGCTATGCGCATGTATTATTTCTATTTTATGTTGCTTTAAATAATTTTTTAATCTTAAAACAGCACCAATATCAAGAGTTTTCTGTCTTTGTAAAAACAAATAAGATACTTTATCGCTAATCTTTTCCTTAAGTTCACCTTCTTTCCTAGTACTTACTAACCCAGAAAAGTGATTACACTCAGCAAGACCATTAGCAATATTTACAGCCATACGCTCTGCACCTCCAATATCTAAACTATCTATTAATTGAACTACTCTCATCTGTGTTTTACTATAGTAGTTTTACAATTTCTGCTTCAAAATAATCTAACGTATATGTTCTAGACCACTCACTACCTTCTTTTCTTATTGCTGTGCACTTATCGGTATTAATCATCACATTTTTCACAGCTTCTACATCTTGCTCTAACTGCATAGAAAGTAACACACCTCTTTGCCCTTCTGCTAGCATATAAGGTACACATGAAATTGGCGTCACTACCGGTATACATCCCCAAAACATTGCTTCTGCAACAACTTTTGGCCACCCCTCACTTTTAGAGGGCAATACCATAAAATGGCTTTCTTTATAAGCATTTTCAATTTCTGTCTTGGTTTTATTACCATGCAACGTAATATAAGAGGCTATTTGCTCTGCCGCTATAAATGTTTCCAATTCATTACGAAGTACTCCATCTCCAAAAACATCTAAACTAACATCATATCCTTTTTTTTTGAGCCCTTGCACTAACTGTATTACATATTTTGGTTGCTTACCCACAGATAGTGTACCTACAAACAAAAACTTTATATGGTTTGTATACAGTTTCGCCTTTAGAGGTTGTTTATCTTTCTCATAGTAAGTTGCTGTAAAAAAAGACTTTATATTCTTTGTACTATTTGGCCAATCACCATATACCAGAGTATTCATGTTCTTGGTTAGCAAGGTACTTTTTAAAATTTTCTTTTGTAATCTATATGATGCAGGCTGATTACTATTAGGGTCCCAATTACCTGCATATTTGGCTGTTTTAGTTTTCTTAGGAAAGCATATTTGAACTATACAACCAAGCAGTCCCATATTACCTGGACATCTTAAATGTATATGATCAGTTTTTCTCATATACCTAAAAATTGTCCATAACAACATGGGTAAATTAAATAATGTTTTAATTATTTCTTTACCCGAAGTTAGAGAAAATGCAGGTACAGCTTTAAAGTCTATATGGCTATGTTCATAAGGTATTTCTATAGCTGTAATAGCACGTTTAGAAAGTGGTGCCACAATAAGCACCTCATCTACATGTTTTAACCAAATATTCATTTCTCTTACGTACGGAGCATACCCATAATACTTTCCGTCTTTATACACATGCTCTACATGGGTTACAATTAGAAATTTCATATTTAGTGTGTTGGTTTGTTAATTAATAAACTAATACACCCTGCAACTCTACCCATAGTTTCAGTAAACGCTTCTTTTCTTTTAGAAGTGGTTATAATATTTGTAGCTCTTACCATGATAAGCACCCAAGTAATTGCAAACCACTTTAATTTTGCCTTAACCGACGGTTTAGGGTACTTTATACGCCAAACATACCAACCATTAATGGTTACCATTTTACCGTATTTGTATTTGTTTGGTCTGCCTGCCGCATTATGATAATGGTTGAGCTTTGCACTAGTGGCAATAACATTTTTACCAAAGGTCAAAGCTCTCAAACTAAAATCAGCATCTTCGTATAGTCCGTATCCTTCAAAATAGGTAGAGAACTTAATGTTTTTTAAAACATTAACTCTATACGCCATTGACATACCTACAAGCAAATCTACCTCATAAAATTTATCTGTTAAAGGGTACCCCATAGTTCTACCATGAGAATACTCAGGCATTTGACCTGGAGGCAAATGTGATGACAACCCTAAATAGTTTCTTGCCACATTTCTAGTACCCTCTTTACAAACATACCCTTCAAACTCATAATACTTTTTAGAATCGTAAAACACACCTTCCTTTTTCTCTTCCCACCTATTTTCATTAATAGCTACACCACCAACACCAGTAACATCAGGGTTGTTGTTGAATACTTTAATTACTTCACTAAAATAATCAGGTTCTAAAACTGTATCGTCATCTAAAAAGCAAACTGCTTCAATATCCTTATCTATCTTAGCTATACCAAAATTTCTTTGCTTAGTAAGTCCTCTTTGATCTGCTGGTACTTTATAGTACTTTAAATTTTTAAATGAAGTTGTACTAAAATACTCGTTGGTATCATCATCAGGAGAACCATCTATAATCAATACCTCATCAGGATATACTGTTTGGATTACTACAGATTGCATTAAGTGAGCAATAGCTTCTCTCCTTTTATATGTGCAAATAATTAAACTAAACTTCATTTCGCTTATCTAATTGTTGCGCCCAAAATATACTACGTTCCCACATTTTTTGAAATGTCTTATAATACGTAATCACATTTTTTATAGACTGATCTTTATAATACTTTAATAGTAAGGTTGTTTTATAAGAGTTTAACTGCTCTTGAGTACTATACTTTTTTCTAACATACATTACTGTAGGTGACGGTTTAGGTTGCAATTGGTCTGCATCCCATTCATGGACAAACTTAGTTCTAAACCCACCTGAAGGCGCATTCAAATGGATGATATCTAAATCTGCAAAGTAGATAGCGTCTTCTCCTATATTCCTAAGTTGTAAGCCAAATTCTGTATCTTCTCCATACCCAAACTCCAACGCCTTATTAAACTTTACTTTCTTTAAAAGTTCACACTTCATAAAACTATTTCCTGAACCAAAAAAAGGAGCCTGAAAATTTACCTGATACACTTTTTCTTCATGAGGCTTAACATATGATGCCATTAACACCTTGGTGCTGTATTGCTTTATGCGATTAAAAGCCTCTTCTAATAAATTAGCTTCAAACCTGTTATCATCATCATTTAAAAATACCCATTCACTGGTTACCTTACTTAAAGCCAAATTTCTAGCATTGCAGGCACCTGTAACATGTGTAAAAGTATGGTCTATTTCAAATGGCCATTCTTCCTTTGTTATATAATCTAAGTCTGAAACACTATCAGGTAGTGGGTTTTGCTCTACAATAATTACTTTTTTTGGTAAATGGGTCTGTTTTTTTAAATCTAATAAAACATCATACAAGTATTTTTTTCTTCCTAAAGTTGGAATAATAACGTCTATAGTTTTATTAGTAATAATGCTTTTGCTAGACGCTACTGATACACTTAACTTTAAATTCTTATGACCTGGTTTACTAACAAATAAAGCATTTAAAAAAGAAAACAATAAAAATTGTTTTTCATACATGAAGGTATTTAACAATAGAAAGCCTATCCAAACATTTTTATAATGTGTCTTTACAAATCTGAATAAAGTTTTATGAGATGCAAATGTTGAACTTACACTTACCGCTTCTTTTAGCAACTTTGGTTCTGAATAGCATAATAACCCTAAAGGCATATAGGTTTTAGCTACAGAATTTAAGAAATAATCAAAATCGTGTTCTTGATAAAAAGCATCATCTATTTGATTAAGAACCGAAGCAGAAGTTGCACCTACCAAACTACTCATTTGCCAGGTTGGGTAAACAACCTCCTTATTCACATTTATAAAAGGCGATTCATCAACATAACCTATTTTACTACCTAGATAATTACCATTAGGCTGATAGGAAACAAACATGGAATTATGATGTACCAAATTAGATATGTTGTCTACATCTAATACATCCTTTACTTTTTCGCTGCACCATACTACTAGCTCCTCAGGAAATTGAGAGGCCACGCTCTTCAACGTTTGCACTATAGATTTCCCTGAGTAACCATTAATAGCGCCATCTTTATATGCTATAGTTGTTACCGCTGTATGTAAATGGTATACTATAATCATGATAAAATTTCTTCGTAGTATGCTATGTTCTTGTCTACTTGTTTTTTAATATCAAATTTTTCAGTTACGTACTTTTTAGCCTCTACTCCCATTTGCTTGCAAAGCTCCTTATCTTTCAATAAGGCTACAATACGCTCTGCATACAAATCATGGTTAGAAGGATGCACTAAGTAACCACTTTTTCCATCTTCCATTAGTTCCTGCGCCCAACCTATATTACTATTTACAACCGGTTTTTGCATAACCATTGACTCTATAGTTACCATGCCCAAGGTTTCAGCATATGTGGGAAAAACACAAACATGAGCTTTTTTAACCAATTCACTTATTTCTGTATAAGGTACTCTACCTAAATAAGTAACGCATCCCTTCACTTCTTCACTCATTTTATCTTGCATCAATTGCCAAGTTGAGTTTGCTCCCGTTCTAATATCAGGTGCATCACTACCAGCCATTAATAATTTGGCATTTGGATACTCTTTTACAACTTTTTGCATTATTTCAGGTAACTCTAGTACTCCTTTTTTTCGTATTAAAGTTCCCATATACAAGACTAACCCTTCCTCAAAATCATCTGGACTTGGATTATGAAACTTCTCCAACTCAAGTCCGTAATGGATAGTTCTAACTTCTTTATCCTTTATTTTAAATAACTCTTTAGACACCTCCCCCGCAAAGGTTGTTGGTGCTATATAGCTATGTGCATTTTTTACTGCTAAACTTTCAAATAATTTATTTTTAAACTTTTGCTTTCTACCTTCAATATGACAAAAATATGCATCACTACCATGAAAGCGAATTACCAATGGAACTGGAAAATTCATCAAAGCTGTAATTCCTGTCCAATCTGGTGCCTCTATTAGTTGTATATGATCTTTCTTAATTTTATCATTTACAAATTGCTCTATATGCTTTCTGTTATAATAAAATCCCAACTTAGTAGCAGGACTTTTAATACTATATAAAGTCTGATTACCCTCAGTTATAACAAAATCTTTCTGCTGCCCATACACAAAAACAGAAACCTTTATTTTTTCACTTAAATTTTCTACTAAATTATACACACTAGTACCCAAGCCACCATCATGGCCAAAAGCCTTATGCGGATAATGAGATACAATATAACCTACATGTGATAGCGCTGCCATTTTATCTGTATATTATTTTTTTTACTGTTTTTTTAAGTTGTATTTCCTTCTTCTTAAGGTACCTTTTATAACTAAAAGTATAACCTCCTACATTAACAAATAACCCCACCATACTTTTTAAAGCAAGCACTGTAATATTTGAATATTCTTTATTTTTAATTGTACCTATAAGAACTTCTTTGTTACTCTCAAAGTTGAAAACGGATGAAAAGAAACCAAAATCATACGAGTTATATATGAACTCCTCATAATTATAAGGTTTCGAAATTTTCACTATAGCATGATTACTATATATGTTTCCTGAAACCGATTTTTTAAAATTAAGCATATAATACACTAATGGAGGTAGTACATATGCTTTTAATAACTCTACTGTAATCTCAGATTTAGCATTACTCAAATCATAAAATGCATTGATATATTCAGAAAGTTCAACTGTATTTATTCCTGATCTAACCTTTATAGAGTTTAACGCTACTTTTGCGCTTAAAAAATCATGCTTAATCCATCTCTCAGGAAAATAATCTTTATCATTTAATTCCTGAGCTTTTGCTCCTCTAAAGTTCTTAATAGGTGTAATCACTTTAGAAGTTTCCTTTTCTCCTAACCAAGCAGACCACCATGAAAAAGTTGAATTACTAATGATAAAATCATCACATAAACTTCCTAAACATAATTGTTCAACTGCATTCAAACTATCTGCAAAAAAGGCATTCTCTAAAAATGAAAAGTGATATTTACAGTAATCCAAATCGTCACTTAACACAATTAAATTTTTGGTACGCAACCAATCTGGAAAATACGTATGTAAACTGCTTATAAAATATTGGATAGGTGTTTGATAATAATCAGCATGATTTACAAAATCACCTCGCCTAATAGATATTAAAATAGTTTCCTTTTCAAAAGCCTGTGCATATAAGCTCTGTATTTTAGTAATAAACCCCTTTTTAAAAGTAAAATAATGTTTGGTTTTTGCTACATCAAAATACTTTTCTGTTTGCAACCATCCTTCTAAATCATAATTTGTAGCCTCATTAAGCTCCCAATCATGGTATTCATATAACTTTTCTGTTCTATGCTCAAAAGTCTCGTTCTCAATATCTATAGCGGGCAATTCATATTCAAAATATTCTTGATATTTCCATGCAGAAAAACCATAAGATACCTTATGCTCAGATGCTATACCAATAGTAGAAGCTATTTGAAACAACTGATTTCCTAAATTTCCCTTTCTTCCTATCTTACTAAAGGTTAGCATAAGCTATATCTTAAAAAATCAAATTATATAAT
Organism: Neptunitalea lumnitzerae; assembly: GCF_027924185.1. Taxonomy (GTDB): domain Bacteria; phylum Bacteroidota; class Bacteroidia; order Flavobacteriales; family Flavobacteriaceae; genus Neptunitalea; species Neptunitalea lumnitzerae. The sequence continues at coordinate 58,309 of NZ_BRVO01000005.1, read as the reverse complement.
ACTTTTGATAGACCTCCAAATATTCTCACATGCCTTAGTGGGAGTATCGCCCACAATAATACGAAACCAATCTTTGGTAACTGGAACCGGATTTACTTTATTGTCTATAAGAGCTTTTACTTTATCTTTTAATTCTTCCTTATTTAGAGCCCAAACTACAGCATCTTCTGAAGGCATTGATCTAAAATGTACATAATGATAATTTTGCCCAATATCTCTTATTCCCTCTTTTAGCTGTGGTTGCTCATAATTATAATAAATACAAGGCTTGTCATGGGCCACAAAATCAAATACTGTAGAAGAACATACATTAGTTACTAGTTCTGTATGCTTACATACATTTACTAACATACCAAAATCTTCTTTTGATGGTGCTATTTCATTCCAGTTCTTACCAATCTGTTCCCATATAGGTTCTATATTAACTACTACGTCAGAATATGTATCAAGAACTTTTTTATATCTATCAGTAAAGTCTACAGGACATTTTCTATAAATAATACCTAAATTATACCCATCGTCATTTAGACTACGTACCGATTTAGCTAAATCTTCTAGATAATATTGATCTAAAGGAGAGGTAGTTTCATCATCGCCAGAAAAACAAATATATCTTTTCTCAGTATCTAACCCATGTTTTTCAAAAAACACTTCTCTAGGGATTACCAATGATTCATCAAAATGAGGCCCAAACTGCGGTGTACCTGTAACTACTATCTGCTCTTCTTTTATAAAAGGATAATACTGTAATAATTCACCTTTCATATGGTCACTCCACACATAATAATAATCTGTTTCTACCACTAACATAGCCTTAGGCACATTATCCCAAGAGTAAATAAAGGTTACAGTAGGAATCCCTAAATCTTTAGCTGCTAATAAAGGTGCAATAGCTTGAGTAGCACGTTGGCTAGTACTCATTACTACGGCTGGTTTATGCTCCTCTAATTGTTTTTTACAATATTGATATTTGGTAGTAGAACGCTCATATTCTTTTATTTTCTCTCTAATATACTCAACACCTCGCTCAGAAGAGTTTAGACCTATTAGCGTTCTAATCAATGCCGTTTTAATTTTATTATTAGCCCCCTTAATGTTAAATGGGAATTTATACATTTGATAAACGCTATCGGCAAATTTCTTTGTCCAAACGTTTAATTCAGCTCTTTTTCTAACCCTACTATATATAGGCGTAAATTTATGAGTGGTTTGATCTTCTATCACTACTTCATTATATCCTAATCTTTCTTTAATAGAAAAATTAGTATTATTCCAATACCACACATCTATTCCCTGGCGCTCGCCTTCTTCTTTGAAATCTGTCAGTGCAAAATTTCTTAACCCAATACCATCAGGAAATAAAACAAATACTTTTTTTGACATTCTTGGTTGTTAGTTTACTCTTAAAGGTCAAAAATAAATATTTATGTTATTCTTATTTATTATTTTTAGATTAAAAGTAAATTATTGAGGATATATTGAATTTGTCCTTAGATATCTTATATATATATTTGCCCACAAGAATTTTATCTAAAATTTAATGGAAAACAATACCTACAAAAAACCTTTTGTTATTGCTGAGATTGGATGTAATCACAAAGGAGACATGGAAATAGCAAAAGAGCTGGTTAAAGTGGCTAAAATATTCTGTAATGCTGACGCTGTTAAGTTTCAAAAGAGACATAACAAAGAATTGCTAACAGAAGAGCAATATAACGCACCACACCCTAACCCAACGAACTCTTATGGAGACACCTATGGTGCTCACCGAGAGTTTTTAGAGTTTTCTGTAGAACAACATCAAGAACTTAAAGATTTTTGTGAAGAAATAGGTATTGTATATTCAACCTCTGTATGGGATACTACATCTGCAAAAGAAATAGCTTCTTTAAATCCTGAGTTTATTAAAATCCCTTCTGCATGTAATAATCATTACGAAATGTTAGGATGGCTATGTGATAATTATAAAGGTGAGATTCATATTTCTACAGGAATGACCTCTAAAGATGAAATTGACACATTAATTGCCTTTTTTATTGAAAAAGATAGAAATAAAGATTTAGTTGTTTACAATTGTACTTCTGGCTACCCTGTTCCTTTTGAAGATGTTTGTCTTTTAGATATTACTTTACTTATAGATAAGTATGCAGATAAAGTAAAACATATAGGATTCTCTGGCCATCACTTAGGTATTGCAGTAGACATAGCAGCATATACATTAGGGGCTAATATTATTGAGCGTCATTATACATTAGATAGAACATGGAAAGGTACAGACCATGCTGCTTCTCTAGAACCCATGGGGCTAAGAAAACTTAAAAGAGACCTTAGTGCTGTTTATGAAGCATTATCTTTTAAAAACAAAGATATTTTATCTATTGAACAAGTTCAAAGAGATAAACTTAAATATCGCAAATAAAAGTAACACCTTGTTAATCAACCATGTATATCTTGTAATAAATGAATAATTTAAAAAAAACTTATGGTAATCTAAAAAAAAGTGTTTTACGGTTACAAAATAAAGTAGCAGGAACTAAAGATTACACCAAATTTGCCATTGTTACAAGATCTCGTACTGGGTCTACTTTACTGACCTATTTACTAAATGGGCACCCTAATGTGATGTGTAAAGATGAAATCTTTAGAGATTTAGGGGCGCAAACCTCTAGAGAAATTTGGGACAATTTCTTTTCATTTCAACCGAAAAAAATTAAATACTGCGGATATAAAATATTTTATTACCACCCATTTTCGGAAGATAAAGAAGTTTGGGATTTAATGAAAAAGGATCCTAATTTTGTAATTATTCATCTTACGAGAAAGAATTATTTAGAGGCTTTACTATCTCAAAAGATTGGAGAAAAAACAAGAAAATGGACAGCTAATTCTAACAACCCTGATAATTTTCAGTTAGAAGATAAGAAGGTATCTATAAGTTATCAAGATTGCTTAGCTACTTTTGAAAAAATAAGCAATTATGAAAAGAATACTAAAATAACATTTAAAGACAAGCTGTTTATTGAGGTTGATTATAGTGAAATTCTAAACGACAAGCAAGCTGTTACAAATAGACTACATACTGCCTTGCAATTACCAAAAGAAAAAATAGAGACCAACATAACAAAGCAAAATACAGAGAAAATAACTGATTTGCTTATAAATTACTATGAGCTTAAAAAACAATTTGAAGGAACTCAGTGGAGTTATATGTTTACTGAAGATTAATTAATCAAACCTTTCATTATATCTTATAATCCACTCACAAGCTTCTCTTATAGCCCCATTCCCTGAATCAGCATTCATAAGTACATCTGCATAAGGTTTTACTCTTTCTGTAGCATTATGAGGTACTAAAGCCCAACCTACACTACACAAATTAGCCAAATCATTTACATCATCTCCCATGTAAGCTATATGAGCTAAATCTAGGGATTCTTTCTTGACTATATTTGCTATTAATGCATATTTATCCTTTACACCCAAATATACATCTTCAATTTTTAACTTATTCATTCTTGCTGCTACCAAGGCAGAATTTTCAGAAGTCATAATAATAACTTTAATATTATCTTCTCTTAGTATTTCAAGCCCCATTCCATCTCTCATATCAAAAGATTTTGTATGCTCTCCATCTGCTGTATACGTAATACATCCATTTGTAAAAACACCATCTACATCTAACACTAAATGCGTTATTCTACTTGGCTGCCTTCCTTTTTTAAGTCGTCTAGCCAATAGTTTTTCAACTATAACCCAATCTTCTTTTGAGTCTATTTCTGTTAATGACTCTTCAGGCATTTCTACAGTTGCTATATTACCACTTATGCGATTCTTACTTTTACTAAAATCATTTTTTGTAGTACAATAAACAGCTCCGTTCTCTATTAGAAGTCCTTTAAAATCTTGTCTGCGAGGTCTATTATAAATATCATAATTATCGGCACCTTCATTTGCTGTCCAAGTAAACCTATGAGTTTTAACCACCGTTAAAGCAGCATTATAATTTTGTTCCGCTACTTTATTTACACATGAATTTATATCTGTATATAAGGTAAATGGAGAAGTAGCTTGCAACAAACAAATAACATCAAAATCGAAATTTATCATTTCACTAAATTCAAGCATTGCCGCTTCTGTAGAAGCCGTATCCGAAGCATTTTCTTCTCCTCGTAAAATACCTTTTACTTTATTAGTCCAATGATATTCCTTTTCTATAAAAGCTATTATTTGATCATCATCTGTAAAAACATACACCTCATCTAAATCAGAAAAAATAGCTTCCTTTAACACCCAAGTAAACAAAGGTCTCCCAACCATTTTCTTTTTATTCTTATTAGGAATTCCCTTAGACCCTTTACGTACTGGTATAACACCAACTTTTTTCATGATATTTATATTTTTTCAGAAACTGAATTATACTTTTTAATAACTTCTTCTTTTACATGAGTAAACTCCCAATTTTGGCTTAGCTTTTCATTTTCAAGTGTAATACTTTCATATTTACCCTTAAGTTCTCTCAATGCCATAGTCAAAACCATCTTAATATGGTCAACATTCTCACACTCATCTATTAAATAACCATTCTCAGCATGCTTAATCACCTCTTCGGTTACACCTCCAGGATTAGATTGCACAGGAATAACTCCCATACACATTGCTTCTAATAGTGTATTAGGCATTCCGTCAGAATTACTGTTCCCAATATACAAAACAGCCTCTCCCATTAGTTTTAATACCTCTTCGTGCTTAACACGTTTGTAAACTTGAAGATTTTCCCAATTATGAAGATCTGAATTCTCTACAAACTGAACAACTTCTTCCGCCGCCCCAAATATTGTCAAACCAAAATCTTCAACTTCATTTTTAATTCTAAGCAATGCCTTTAAAACCTCAACTGCTCTACCTGACCTTCCTTGATACCCTTTAATCAAGATTACATTTCTCTCCTTAAAATCCTTTTTAAGATCTTTCATTAAAGAAAAATCAAATCCACCACCACCAGGATATACTCCTAAAAAATCACCTTGAAATCCTAATTTTTTAGCTATAAGAAAATCTCTACGACAATCAGCGAATAAATAATTTACCCGAGGTAACACACGTTTTATATCTTTTAAATAAAGCTCATCATTTTGAAAATAAAAAAGATCACTACCCCACGAACTATAAATCCAAGAAATATTATTATACTTTTTCATCACTGAAATAATAGGAGTGCATGAAACATATAAGGCAAAACTATGCACCATATCAGGCTGTATTTTTTTTAATGTTTCCTCAAAAACCTTCTCTGTACTTCTATCGTTTACTTTCTGAATAGTATTATATATCCCCTCAAAATTCTTTTTTATAAAACTTCTTCCAGGATAATCAAATTTTCGCTTCCAATTTGTAATTTGATGAACCCAAGATATTTTTTCAATTGAATTTCCACCATCGACTATATCAAACCAATATACTTCAAAATTTGTGTTTTTTAATTGACTAACCCATCTAAAAAAGTGAAGTGTAGGCATAGAAACCATTAAAATTTTAATTTTTGGTCTCATACGGAACTATTTTTAAATTTATAACACCCTTGTTCCAATCAATTGTATACTTATAAGAAGATAATCGATGCGTACTTATTATCATTGAAAGTAATAAGTTATTAGCCTCCTCTATTGAAAATGAACTGAAATGCTTTTTACCCAGCATTTTTTTAATCTTATTCTTAAGGGTTTTTGAAGTAGTATCTTCTTTTATATTAATGTCTATAGAAGAATTTAACTCTGGGAGTACTCCATAAACAAAAGCCTCAAAGCTATTTTGTAATGTAGTCAGATTAATAACTTTCTCAGGCCTCTCTAATTTCTGAAGCTGAGTTTCTGAAGGTAATTCACCCCATCCATAATTTAAATTCGCAACAGTTTTTTTGTTGTTTAATTGCTGCCACATATAATCATGATTCACTTTCTCCTGTCTCGTATGAAAAGGAGCTGTACTCTTTTTAGTTCTATAAGATTTAGGATGCCATTGATGTTTGACTAACAACTCTTCCTCGTAAAACTTAATACCGTACCCAGCATTTTTTAACCTCAAATGTACGTCTGTATCTTCGGCTCCCCATCCATGATAAAATTCATCATAACCGTTTATACCCTTTAATATGTCTGTTTTATATAATGTAGTACCTGTAACGTCACCATTACCTAAAAATTCAGGAACATAGCCTTCAAAATTCTTATCCAAATCTGTTTCTTCTTTCGATAAAAAACCATATTGAAAATAGACACAATCGTGTTGTCTCATAAAAGACTTACACCTAGAAATCATTTCAGGATGATATAACAAATCGATATCTCCCATTAAAAAATAAGGAGTCTTACATTTTTTTAAAGCAATATTAATTGCTCTACTCTTATTCCATAGCTGCCCATTAGTTGCAACATATATATAATTTGCAAAAGATATATTGTTCGCTAACTCTTTAAAATCCTTTGCAAACTTAACATCACTTCCGTAGTCTACTAAAATAAGTTCAAAATCCTGATCGGTTTGTCCTTGTAAGGAGTCCAAACAACGACGAACAATATTCAAATCTCTATTTCTATATGTTAATACAATCGTCAGCATTATAATTTTAAAAGATTTTTGAATTTGGTATCCCCTTTACGAATTATTCGAAACAACAAGTAAAATAAATGAATTCTATAAAGCTTCAATTTCATCAATAAAGAATTATCATTGTTATTTTCATGTATGAATTTTAATATCTCATCGCTCAATTTAAATTTTCTTTTTGAAACGCAATATCTAAAAACACCTAAAATTGACTTTAAGACAACTAAGTTAACCTCTAAATTAAGAGGATCAAATTTTAATATTCTCCTCCTCACCTCCAAATAAGAATCTAAATACTTCTCTATTTTAGGATAAAAATTTAAAGTTATTGAAATATCAGTTTTTCGATAAAAAATCAAAGGCTCATTAATATAAGCATACTCAGCCTGCTTAAATAAATACTTAGAATTAAATTCTAAATCTTGGGATTGCTTTAATTTCTCATCAAATAAATTATTTGGGTCAAGAAATGTTCTTTTCCAAATAATTGTTGGAGAGCCTAGTGACACACCTCCTCTAATATATGACACAAATAAATCTTGTTTTTCTTTAAAAGCTTGTGTTGTTTTTAGCCAATTTACCTTCCCTTGACGATCTATCTGAAATGCTCTCATCTGGCACAAGCAATAACATAAATTTTGATTCTTCATAAAAGCTTCCATTTTCTTCTCTAGAAGACTTGTATGCATAATATCATCACTATCAAACCAATTTATATAACCCCCTTTACTTTTGGTAAAACCATAATTTCTTGCACCATTACCTCCTGGTAATATTGTATCCGGTCTTTTATAAAATTGAAACCTACTATCTTTTAATTGATACTCTTTCATCAAATCAAAAGTATCATCCGAACTACCATCATCAATAACAATACACTCCCAATTAGAGTAAGTTTGATTAAAAACACTGTCAAGGGTTTCTCTCAATAAGTTTGCTCTGTTATAAGTAGGAATAATAATAGATACTAAAGGTAAATTCATAGGAGACATTTTCTTTTAAGAAAAAAATATGAGTTTTATACTGTAAAGATGAAACTTTAATCTAGTAAGTAGAGAAGGATTAGAAATTTCTATAGCTAGCCTAATATTTTGACTATTTCGCCTAAAAAAATTTAACCTAGCTATAATACCATTAACTGATGCAATTGCCTCATAAAATGACCATATATTCTTTTTATATAAAATATTGATCAATTCCCTATCACTTTTATCATAATCATAAGCTAGCTTGAGAGTTCTAAAACGATATTTATAAATATCTTCAATTTTCTTGTGAGTTTGAGATACTTTAGAACTTATCTGATTCTCTTGACCATTACCCCCTCTTATCGTAGCTAAAACTTCGTTTACATAAATTAAGTTTGGATTACAGAAAAACATCCTTATTTGAAATTCATTATCCTGAAACCTTCTAAACGACTCATCAAAGAGTTTTTTACCTTTTAAAAATCTCCTCGACCACATGCAAGCATTTAACTGTATTTCAAGAAAATCACTGGCATATTTTTTAAACAAGGAATGTTTTTCAGGAACAAACGAGTTTAACTTACTTTCCCGAAAACGGGTCAAATCAAAATTTGCATATCTATATAACGAAACTACTAAATCAGTATCCTGAGAAATCCCAGCCACTTTTTGCTCCAAAAATTCTGGATGCATATAGTCATCACTATCAAACCAATTCACATAATCTCCGTTAGAGCATTCAAAACCATAATTTCTAGCAGCATTTCCGCCTGGAAGCCGATTTTCTGGTCTCTTTAAAAAAATAAATTTAGAGTTCCCTCCAATATAACCTAAAATAATCTCCTCGGATCCATCATTACTCCCATCATCAACTATTACACATTCCCAATTAGAATAGGTCTGATTATTAACACTCTCAATTGTTTTAATAATTAACCCCTCCCTATTATAAACAGGTATTATTATGGAGATTAGAGGAGAAAACATTAGCTCGTATAAAATTTATTTAAAGATTCCATTATAACCTTATCTGTTTTCAAATTATTTATTTGAGAAAACTTGACATCATTATGAGCAAACCTTTTATTTGAAATAATTGGTTTAAAGACAAAATTACTTTCGTTTAAAAACCCAGCTAACTTTTCTAGTTCCTTGTCCAAATTATTTAATTCTAAGTGTAAAACTTTGGATTTAGGCAATTCTTTCAATTGCTCATCTATTTTACTAGTCAAATAAGACCAATACCATGTACACTTCTCAATTTGATTTAACGAAGTCCATTGATCCTGGCCCATGACACCTATTTCATCCGCCTTTAACCTATATCTGGCCCAATCATGTGTTGGCTCCTTAAGATCTCCTTCTGTATACCACCCTCGAGCTACCATTGATTTAACACAATCCACAGGATCACGTTTTAAATGAATAAATTTACTATTAGGAAAATAATCATTTAAATAATTTATAAAATTCCATAATCTCTGATCTGAATGAATAATCAATTGATTTTTGTCAGCATACCATAATTTATGATCAAAAATTTCATTTAATTCTTCATACACTTTTTCACCCAACGCTTTCTCGTTACTCAACCGAATTAATTGTCTAATATCCTCATGAAAAGCGACAAAGTTAGGGTGCTGATTTAAAATTTCAACTATGGAAGTTGATCCTGACCTTCCAGTTCCTAAAACAAAAACAATTTGATTCATTTTATTTTTGCTATAAGTATTCAAAAAAGACTCAGACATCTTTAATTTTAAAGCTTTCCCATTTACTCCTCCATACTTTTGTTCCTTAAGCAGTCGTTCATAATGATCGCTTGAACGCTTCTTTAAAGTTTTTTGACTTGAGTTACCAATTATTTCTAAGGGACCTACATCGCGACCTACTACAGATCCAATACCTATTATTGCTCCATCACCAATCCTAACACCTGGGACTATTGAAACGTTCATCCCTATCCAAACATTCTTACCTATTATAACTGATTTATGAATTTCATTATTATCATATGGCAAACATTCTCCTTCGTAATCATGATTAACAGTATAAATAGTAACATTTCTAGAAATATGAGTATTATCACCTATAATTAAACCACCCTTAGCATTAAAATAAGCATTATTTCCTATATGAATATTATTTCCTAATATAATTTTCTTTGGATTAATAAAAATCCAATTACTGCCATTCAACCTGCAATTAAATCCTACACTTTGAAAACTTTTCAAATACTTTTGTTTTACTAAAGCCACTTCATCTTTTTCAAATTTTAATAAATACCTATACAATTTGAAAAAAAACGGATCTAATTTTTTAACAAGTTTTTTTCTAATTTTCAACTCCATTTGTAATCTATATAAAATGATTTTCTCCTACCAGGCAACTTCCCGTAACCATAATAATCTCCTTTTTCTACATTAATATTACCTGCATCTCGAATACTCTCAACAGGTGAATTTCCATTAAATAAAGTAATAGTATAAGAATAAACTCCCTCACTTAATGGCCATTTAGGTATTTCTAAGGTAGCAACACCCTTGTTCTTAAAATATTTCACATCGATAACATCGCTTCTACAAGAAAAAAGAAAATTAGAAAAACTATCAAAAAAACCTATAGATAATGCAAATTGAAAAAATTCAGGATTTTCATAACTTACTTCTATATAGATGTTTTGACCAACTAAAACTCCATTAATCCTATTTTTAGAGTTATTTTTAAATTCAACACATCGTATAATTCCAAACGTTTTATAATAATGTAAATCTTTTAGTTTAGATTCATTCAAATAAAACTCTATTCCTTCATTAACATTTCCTGAGTAAGCTACTTGTCCACTATCAATCACTAGCAACCTAGAACATAAACTCTTAATCGCACCCATATCATGACTCACAAAAAGAACTGTTCTACCTTCTCCTTTGGAAATATCCTGCATCTTACCTATAGCTTTTTTCTGAAATTCAGCATCTCCTACTGCTAATACTTCATCTACTACCAAAATTTCTGGTTCAAGATGTGCTGCTACAGCAAAAGCTAACCGTACTTTCATACCGCTACTGTAACGCTTCACTGGTGTATCTACATAACGCTCACAACCACTAAAGGAAACTATCTCGTCTAATTTGGAGGTTATTTCGGCCTTAGTCATACCCAAAATTGCACCATTTAAATAGATATTTTCTCTACCAGTTAACTCAGGATGAAATCCAGTTCCTACTTCGAGTAAAGATGCAATCCTACCCGCACATTTTATACTCCCAGTAGTTGGTGTTGTCACCCTTGACAATATCTTTAAAAGAGTAGATTTACCAGCTCCGTTCTTTCCAATAATTCCTAAAACCTCCCCTTTTTCTACTTCAAAATTAATATCTTTTAAAGCCCAAACATAATCACTAGTTGCTTTTTTAGAACGATCGTTAGTATCACCTATTTTCAAATAAGGATCTTCCTTTCCCCTAACTTTATACCACCATCTATTTAGATCATGAGATAGTGTTCCTGTTCCTACCGTTCCTAATCTATACTGTTTGGATATATTTTCTGCCTTTAATATGACGCTCATTATAAAAACTTATTTAAAAGGACATGCTTTCATTAATTTCACCTTTAAACTATCTAAATTTTCCTTCTTAGGCAACGAAACTAAACTATTAATATAATCATTACACTGCTCTAAAGATAACTCTTCTTTATATATAGAAGGAACATATGGCTCTAAGCCTACTGACAAAAAGTAATCTTCATATTTAACTCCATCTCCAAAAACCTTACCAGAAAACTGAATCCATACCGCTGGAATTTGATAGGCATGACTCATAATTATACCATGTAATGAAGATGACAAAACCTTCTTACAAGATAAAATTTCATCTGTGGTATGTTCTATATCATTAGTCATCAAATCAATTACCCTAATAGCATCGTTATCCCGATACATCTCTTCTATAAACTTATAATCGTTATAGTGAGGGATTATACCTATTTCAAATTTCTGTTCAATTTTATCATTGGTATAGAAATCAGGTAATAATAAACCAGGATCACCATATACTTCAGGAACATCATATCCCAAATTCTGTAAATACGCTCTAGTTTTAGGTCCGCGAACCGCTAAAAATGTAGCATTCTCAACGTCATCTTTTAAACTAATAATTCCACTACCCCAAACTATCCAATCCTTTTTTACATGCGCCAATATACTTCCAATAGTAGCGTATACAGTTTGTTTACTAAAAAATTGAAACTTTTTTTTAGGATTAAACCAAACCACAGTTTTATTAGATATTTTCTCTACTAAATATTTCCCTAAAAGGTCACCGTAATTTTCTTTATTCTTACGTTGAATAAATATCTCACTCCACCAATACAGATTTATTTTTTTCATAATTACACTGTATCTATAAATGACTTTTCAGTTCTATTAAATATAATCAAACCTACTAAAAATATAAAGATAGATATACCAAAAGAAGCAAATAAACTTACATAAGAAAATGTTCCATTACTAAAAACCATATACCTAAAGGTTTCTACAATTAGTGCTAGGGGATTATATTTTACAAGCCATGCGTACTCAGGAGCCTTCTCTATTAAAAATGCTAATGGATACATTACTGCAGAGACATACATTAACAACTGTACCCCAAAAGTAATTAGAAAAGACATATCTCTATACTTAGTTGTTAATGAAGATAAAATCATTCCTAGCCCTAAACCTAAAAGCGCCATAGCTATTAACAGAAAAGGGAAAAACAATAATGTTACATTAACTCCAAAATTATGCTCTCCTGCAAAAATATAATAGCAATAAAATACTATAAATATAAAAAGCTGAATAATATATTTCACAATGTTAGAAATCACTGTAGACATTGGCATAATAACCCTTGGAAAATATACCTTACCAAAAAGATTTTGATTAGTAACAAAGGTTGAAGAGGTAGTAGTTAAACACTCTTTAAAATAGTTCCACAAAGAAACTCCTGCAAGGTTAAAAAGAAAATTAGGCACACCCAACGTTTCTACACCTGCTACGGTATTAAATATTAGGGTAAAAGTTAATGTTGTCAACAATGGTTGTATCAAAAACCATAAAGGACCTAATATTGTTTGCTTATAAACAGTAACAACGTTACGCTTCACGAACAATGTTAGTAAATCTCTATAACGCCATATTTCAGCAAAGTTCAACTCTAACAAGCTTCGCTTAGGCGATATTTCATAAATCCAATCAGGCTCCTCGGTTTTTTGCATTGTTTTTTTTAATAATTAATAGCAATGTATCTAACAAAATCTTTAAATCTTCCTTAAACGTCCAATTTTGAACATATAATCGGTTCAGTTTAACTTTATCTGGCCAAATCACACTCTCGTTATAAAAAACTGGATTCTTTTGTCTTTTTAAAATCTCCTCTTCATTAAAATACTTTAGAGATGCCCTACTTGTTAAACCGGGTTTTACATTTAGCACCATCTTATCTCCTCCTTTTAATTCATCTGCAAACCCTACCAGATCAGGCCTAGGCCCCACCACACTCATTTGAGATAAAAAAACATTAAAAAACTGAGGTAGCTCATCCAATTTCCATCCTCTTAAAAAACTTCCGAAATTAGAAGGTTTGGCTCCGGTATTTTTTAAAGTTCGTATTTTAAAAATATAAAAAACCTTTCCTCCCTTTCCTATTCTTTCCTGAAAAAAAAGACCAAATTTAGTAGTATCAAAAGTCGCTATTATAATTAAAAAAAGTATTGGTATTAACAATATTATTATAGCCAAAAGACTTACAACAATATCAAACAATCTTTTCTTAATCTTATCTAAACTAGACAACTTTTACGATTTAAATCTACTAATTAATCTTTTAAAGATAGAATCCCGCTTCTCTCGTTCATGATAACCATTTCCATAGTTACCATATCCGTAACCATACCCATATCCATAACCGTATCCATATCCATAACCCGACTTACTTCCAAAATCATTGAGAATAACACCAGTTGGTCCTAACTCACCTTTCTTTCTTTTATCATTAATCAACGTAAGCATTTCCTTCTTAGAATAGTTGTGCCTTACCATATATAGCGTTACATCTACATATTTTATCAACTCTAAAGAATCTGCCACTAACCCCATAGGAGCGGTATCTAGAACAATAATATCATATCGTTTCTTTAACTCATTCACCATCTGAGTCATTTTATCACTAATCAATAACTCTGAAGGATTTGGAGGTAGAGGTCCTGAAGTAATTACATCTAAATTTTCAAAACCAGAATATTCAATAACCTCATCTAGTTCCTTTTGACCTATTAAGTAATTTACTACCCCTACATCATTATTCAAATTGAAATCTCCAAAAATCTTAGGCTTTCTTAAATCTAACCCAACTAATACAGTTTTCTTATTACCTAGAGAAAAAACAGAGGCAAGATTAATAGAAAAAAACGTTTTACCTTCTCCACTAACCGAAGATGTTATCAAAACAGTCTGACATTTATTATCATCTACTTCCTGTTTTGAAGACCTCATAAAATACTGTAAACTAGACCTAATTGCTCTAAAAGACTCTGAAACTGCCGATTTAGACTTTTCAAAAACTGCTAAATTACTTTTCACATAACTATGACCAACCATTCCTAACACAGGCAAAGAGGTTAACCTCTCTATATCTTGAGCGCCGTGAATTTTGGTATCTAATAGCGTCAAAATAAAAATAATTATAAAGGGTACTAACACACCTGCTAGTGACGCCATAAAATAATTTTTAGAACTATTCGGAGTTAAAGGCCCCTGTGATAAATTCTGGGCAGGATCAATTACCTTAATATCCGAAACATTGGCTGCTCTAACAAGACGTGCTTCATTTTGTTTCACCAAAAGCATATCATAACTCGCCTTACTCAACTCATACTTACGTTGAATATTATACAACTGCTGTTCCTCTAAAGGCAATTTATTAAACTCAAATTTAGCCCTTTGCAACCTTGACTCTAGAGTCGCTAAATCAAATTGAAGCTTCTCTTTTGCTGTTTTTATATTCTCTATCAACACGCTCTTCAAAGCGCTTATTTGCTCATCAATCTTTGTATAATAAATAGGATTCTTAACATTAGATTTTATCTTATCTCTCTGAACAGATAATTCAACAATCTTACCAACGTTCATAAGAATATTAGGATCCTCTATACCTGATGAACCAGGAGCTGGCAGTGAAGCGTAATCAGATTTATTAACTAAATAATCTCTAAGTAAGTTCAAATAAGCTATTCTAGAGGTGACAGAATTTTCCTCTATCTGAAGACCTCTCATTTCATCATTAATAGCACTACCCTTACTTGATAAGTCAAAAATTTGCTTATTCTGTCTAAAATCTCTTAACTGCTTCTCATTTCTTTTTAAAGAGTCGGTAACCCCTTCTAACTGCTCCTCTATAAAGTTGAGTGTATTTGTAGCAAATTGATTTTTTTGGTCTAATTGATCTTTCTTAAGCACTTGAATGGTAGCATTCAAATAATCAGCCAAAATATCTCTATTAGTACCTACTAAGTTCAACCTTAGCATTGAGGCCCCTTTTACCTCTATATCAATATTAATCTTTCTAAACTTATTAACTTCTGAATTTATAGAATTAAAGCGAATATAGTAGACTTGCCCTTTGCCGCCTTTTAAATTACCTCTCTTAGCTATAACACCATGAAAATAAGGCTCAGAAATCTCTTGCCCTAAAACATATTTTTTAGAGGTCACCTTTGAAGTTGATAACTTCTCTGTAGAACCATCTACATAACGTGTCAGATTCACTACTTTATTTTCACCAGGATCTAGTGAAAGTGTGTACTCCGACTCTGAAACAAAAGTTAATTTAACAGGCGTGCCTAAAACTTGAAAATCAGACTCATCAATACTTACAATAAAAGGAGCTTTATTATGAATATCTTCCATTCTAAATCTCCCTTGCTTCATATAATGAATATAAGTTTGCGTAAGTCTTACTACATTTTCATTATGAGATCTTGATTTTAAAATAGTACGCACCGTTTCTACTTTATCAGATGCCCCTCCGTAATTAAAGGTCAAACTCATACTACTAGTAAAAAAAGGATTCGTCTCCTCTTTCACAGAAATAAGGGTATCTAACCTGTATAATCTTTGTGTTCTTAAGTTTATATAATAAGCTACCCCTAAGGCTAAAATGAGACATAGTACAATAATGTACCAATAATTAACTAACCTTAAAAGAAATCCCTTGGTATCAAAACTGGTTTGAATTTTACCAGACCCTATTTCAAAATTACTATCTAACATCTTAGCTTGTGTTTTATAGGGTTCTAATTAACAATACTGTACTTGTTAATACAGAAAAAACAGAAAATATGGTTGTAAAAGTTTGTAAACCATTTGTACCAGCACCTATTGATTTTTGCGGCAACGGATTAATAATAATCATATCATTAGGTTTTACAAAATAATAAGGTGAGCTTATCGCATTGGCATCTGTAAGGTCTATGTGATGTATTTTAGTACCACCAGGATACTGCCTTACTATCACAACATTCGCTCTATCACCTACATCTTTCATGTTTCCTGCTATAGCTATAGCTTCTACAATATTAACTCTATCTCTAAAAACAGTTAATCTTCCAGGGCTACCAACTTCTCCTGTCACCGTAAAATTAACACCTGCTAATTTCACACTAACAAAAAGTCCAGATTCAGAAGTTAAATATTCGTCGTAAAGTTTATCCTCAATTTTTTTTCTAATTTCATCAACGGTATACCCTAAAACATTAATCTCTCCTAGAACAGGTATACGTATTGTACCGTGTAAATCTACACTGTATCCATTCAAATATAAATTAGCATCTGAAACCGATTGTGATTGAGCTGCCCCTTCATTCTTGGTAAACATGGCTACCAACTGCGGATCTTCTGCCTTCAAATCAATATTCAACACATCATTCACCTGAACTCTATAAGGCTCTGGCAAAGCAGAAACCATTTCTAATGAATCTATTTCATTCTCGTTGGGTTGCAGATAAGTAAGCTGCTTTCGAGAAATGCATGAGTGCAAACCCAAACAAACAACAAGTAATAAAAAAAGAAATTTAAATCGCATTTATAATGTGCATTTTGAGCAAATATAATCCTATAACATTAATTAAAAAATTTTAATATGGCTATTGTCTTTTTTTCCGTTTAATTTGCAAAAAACATAGAAGAAGTGAATTTACTATCTGTCGAGAATATATCTAAATCTTACGGTGAACGCGTTTTGTTCTCCGATCTTTCATTTGGAATCAATCAAGATCAAAAAATAGCCTTAATTGCCAAAAACGGTACTGGTAAAACATCCTTATTAAATATTATTACTGGTATTGACACTCCAGATACTGGTCAGGTTGTTTCTAGAAACGGTATACACATTGCATTCTTACCCCAAGAACCAAACCTAAACCCAGATTTAACAATTGAGGAAACTATTTTCCAATCTGACTCCCCTATTCTCACAGTACTTCACAATTACGAACAGGCTCTTAAAAATCCTGAAGACACCAAACAGTACCAAAAAGCTTTTGAGCAAATGGAACTTCATAATGCTTGGGATTTTGAAACTCAATATAAACAGATACTCTTCAAACTTAAATTAGAAGACTTGAACCTAAAGGTTGCCAATTTATCAGGAGGACAAAAGAAACGACTAGCATTGGCTCAAATTCTTATTAGTAAACCAGACCTTCTTATTTTAGATGAACCAACCAACCATTTAGATTTAGAAATGATCGAATGGCTTGAGAATTATTTTGCTCAAGAAAAAATAACGCTTTTCATGGTTACTCACGACCGTTTTTTTCTGGAAAGAGTTTGTAATGAGATTATAGAATTAGACAACAACACTCTATACCAATACAAAGGAAACTACAGCTATTATTTAGAAAAGAAAGACGCTAGAATGACTGCAGAAGCTGCTTCATTAGATAAAGCTAAAAACCTCTACAACAAAGAACTTGATTGGATGCGTAGACAGCCAAAGGCTCGAACTACAAAATCTAAATCAAGAATTGACGATTTCTATGTAATTAAAGAAAAGGCACACCAAAGACGAAAAGAACACAAGGTGCAGCTAGAAATTAATATGGAACGCCTAGGAAGCAAAATCATAGAAATACACAATGTTTCTAAAGCCTATGGCAACAAACAAATTTTAAAAAACTTTGAATACACTTTTAAAAAAGGAGAAAGGGTTGGTATTATAGGTAAAAACGGTACTGGAAAATCTAGTTTCCTAAACCTTATTACAAAATCTACCGCTCCAGACACAGGTAAAGTTATTGTTGGCGACACTATAAAAATAGGATACTACACACAGTCTGGTATTGAGGTTAAACCTGAGCAAAAAGTAATTGATGTTATTAAAGAGTTTGGAGAATTTATACCATTAACTAAAGGTAAAGTTATCTCTGCTGGTCAACTTCTAGAAAGATTTATGTTCGACCGTAAAAAACAATATGATTACGTTGAAAAACTGAGTGGTGGAGAATCAAAACGTTTATATTTATGTACCGTATTAATTCAAAATCCAAACTTTTTAATTTTGGATGAACCTACAAACGATTTGGATATTGTTACCCTTAACGTATTAGAAGATTTTCTACTAGACTACCCAGGATGTTTATTAGTGGTTTCGCACGACCGCTATTTTATGGATAAAATTGTAGACCACTTATTTGTTTTTAAAGGTGAAGGAGAAATTGAAGATTTCCCTGGAAATTATTCTGACTACAGAATTTATGAGGATAGCGTAGAAGTTGAAGAAAAAACAGAACCTAAAAAAGAAAAGAAAAACTGGAAAAAAGATGCTAATTCTGCACTTTCATATAATGAACAAAAAGAATACAGTAGAATTGAAAGAGAACTGAAAAAGCTAGCCGAAGAAAAAGAACAAATGGAAGCAGCATTTGCTGACGGAACTATTTTAGCAGACCAGGTAAATGAAGCCTCACAGCAATTACAAGCCATTCTAGACCAAATAGAAGAGAAAGAAATGAGATGGATGGAACTTATGGAAAAAATGGAAGAATAATACATCTAGCAGCTACCACATGAACACACATTTAATACGTGCGTATTTCAAATTCATTGCTAAATCTACCAATCAACATGGGGTACACTCCCCTTTTGTTTATGATTTTGTAACAAAATGCTGCTATAATAAAGCAAAACAACCTGAATACAAACAGATAAAAAACTACCGAAAAACGCTTTTTAAAAACACAACCACTATTACTGTAGAAGATTTTGGAGCAGGCTCTAAAGTATTTAAATCTAATCAAAGAGCTATTCATAAAATTGCCAAAACTGCAGGAATTACATACAGAAGAGCCAAACTACTATACAGAATTACAAACTATTTTTCACCAGAAACCATTTTAGAGATTGGAACTTCTCTAGGGATGGCTACTTTCCCTATGGCATTAGGCAGCAAGAAAGCAAAAATAACCTCTATTGAAGGCTGTAACAATACCGCAAAAACCGCAGCAGCTAGCTTACAGAAATTCAACATTAAGAACACTAAAATTGAAATTGCGGAATTCACCTCGTTTTTAAACCAACTACCTAAGATTAATCAAAAACCGTTTGACCTTATCTATTTTGATGGCAACCACACTAAAATAGATACACTTAATTATTTTGAATTATTACTACCCTACAAGCACAACAATTCTGTATGGATATTTGATGACATACATTGGTCTAAAGAAATGACTGAAGCTTGGGAAATCATAAAAGAGCATCCGGAAGTACAAGTTACCATAGATAGTTTTTACTGGGGCATTGTTTTTTTTAGAAAAGAACAAGCAAAACAGAATTTTACTATAAGACTGTAACAAATAAAAGACAACTACAACTAATAGGCTAAAGAATCCAGTATTCACATTTTGGATTTGCTAATATTAAAATATAAACTGTATGAGTCTTATATCTATTTCTGATATTCGAAGAGATTTTAAATTAGGCACTGAAATAGTTCATGTACTAAGAGGTATTAATCTTGAAATCAAAAAAGGAGAATATGTTGCTTTAATGGGACCTTCTGGTTCTGGTAAATCAACTTTAATGAACATCTTAGGTTGTTTAGACACTCCTACTTCGGGCAGCTATGTGCTAAACGGCAAAGATGTAAGTAAACTTTCAGATGGTGATTTAGCCGAAATAAGAAATAAAGAAATAGGATTTGTATTCCAAACCTTTAACCTGATGCCACGAACATCTTCTTTAGACAATGTTGCATTACCAATGGTATATGCAGGTGTTTCTAAACACGACAGACGTGAAAGAGCTATTGAAGTATTAAAAGATGTAGGACTAGCAGATAGAATGGATCACAAACCGAATCAGCTATCTGGTGGACAAAGACAAAGGGTTGCTGTTGGTAGAGCTTTAGTAAATAAGCCTTCTATTATATTAGCCGATGAACCTACTGGTAACTTAGATACCAAAACCTCTATTGAGATTATGAATTTATTTGATGAAATTCATGCAAAAGGAAATACAGTAATATTGGTAACTCACGAAGAAGATATTGCAGAGCATGCTCACCGTATAATTAGACTTAGAGATGGGCAAATAGAAAGCGACTTACCTAACAGAATAAGTGCTTCTTAACTTATACTATTTTCTTATAAAATCTATTTAAGAATCTTTGTACCTTGTTGGCTGTAAAATTGAACACATGAAAATTTATACAAAAACAGGAGACAAGGGTACTACCGCACTATTTGGTGGCTCTAGAGTTCCTAAACACCATATACGAATTGATGCTTACGGAACTGTAGACGAATTAAACTCATGGATTGGGCTTCTAAAAGACCAACCTGTTACCACTCATACCAAGAGCATTCTAAACACTATACAAGATAGATTATTTACGCTAGGGGCCATTTTAGCCACTCCACCTGAAAAAGAAATTCTTAAAAATGGCAAAAAAAGGCTCAATATCCCTCATGTAGAAACAAGTGATTGTGAAGTTCTTGAAAAAGAAATTGACAAAATGAATGAAGAGCTACCCCAAATGACGCACTTCATACTTCCTGGAGGACACCAAAGCGTGTCATTCTGTCACATATCTAGAACTGTTTGTCGTAGAGCAGAGCGTATTACCTGCCTTCTTAACGACCATGAAACTATAGACCCGACAGTAATTCAGTATCTCAATAGGCTTTCAGATTACCTATTTGTATTGGCACGAAAGTTGTCTTATGACTTGAAAGCGGAAGAGATAAAATGGGTTCCTAAAAAGGAATCTTAAAACATTACAATTTCTTAACACTTTTATTTGCTTATTTTTCAATGAAATAGAGGTAAAAAAACGTTCTCTGAAAAAAAGATTAATTAATATTAATTTCACTTGACTTTTTAACATAAAAATTTATTTTTGCAATAAATTAAAACCTATTAGCACATGTACTGGACATTAGAACTAGCGTCTTATTTAGATGATGCGCCATGGCCGGCAACCAAAGATGAGCTTATTGATTTTGCTATCCGTACTGGAGCTCCTCTTGAAGTAGTGGAGAACTTGCAATCAATGGAAGATGAAGGAGACATGTATGAATCGATAGAAGAAATCTGGCCGGATTATCCAACGGAGGAAGACTACCTCTGGAATGAAGATGAATATTAACAATTGCGGAATTAACTTTAAAAAGTCTCATACGAGGCTTTTTTTTTGTTTAATTTTGAAAAATACATAAAACCATACGAATAATGAGTTTCATTAATTCACTTATAAAGATTTTTGTAGGAGATAAAGCGCAGAAGGATATCAAAGAAATTCAGCCTTTAGTAGACCTTATAAAAGCAAACGAAAAAGAATTCGAACAGCTTTCAAATGATGAACTTAGACTGAAGACTGAAGAGTTTAAGCAGCTTATTAAAAAAGAAAGAAGTAGCATTGATGCTAAAATTGAAGAACTAACTGCAAAAGCAGAAGTTGAAGAAGATATCGATGCTAAAGAAGACATATATACTGAGATAGATAAACTGGAAGAAGAAGCGTATAAGATTACTGAAAACACGCTTAACGACTTACTTCCTAAAGCTTTTGCTGTTGTTAAAGAAACGGCTAAACGTTTTGCTAACAATCCTACTATTACGGTTAAAGCACTTCCTTATGATCGTGAATTTTCGGCAGATAGAGAGTACGTAAACCTTGAAGGAGATAATGCTGTTTGGAATAACTCTTGGGATGCTGCAGGAAAAGAAGTTACCTGGGATATGGTACATTACGATGTGCAGTTAATTGGTGGTATTGTTTTACACCAAGGTAAAATTTCTGAAATGCAAACAGGGGAAGGTAAAACATTAGTAGCTACCTTACCGGTATACTTAAATGCCTTAACAGGTAATGGTGTACACTTAGTAACTGTGAATGATTACCTAGCAAAAAGGGATAGTGCATGGATGGCTCCTTTATTTGAATTTCATGGCTTAACAGTAGATTGTATTGATAAGCACCAACCTAATTCTGAAGGAAGAAGAAAAGCCTACAACGCTGATATTACGTATGGTACCAATAATGAGTTTGGTTTTGATTACTTAAGAGATAATATGGCACACACGCCATCTGATTTAGTACAACGCAAACACAATTATGCTATTGTGGATGAGGTTGACTCTGTATTAATTGATGATGCCCGTACCCCTTTAATTATTTCTGGTCCTACTCCTAAAGGAGATGAACATGAGTTTAACGAGTTGAAACCTGTAGTTTCTGAACTTGTTGAAATGCAACGTAAATATTTAACAGGTGTTCTTGCGGAAGCAAAAAAATTAATTGCAGAAGGTAATACTAAAGAAGGAGGACTTTTATTATATAGAGTACACAGAGGTTTACCTAAAAACAAAGCTTTAATTAAGTTTTTAAGTGAAGAAGGAATTAAACAATTACTTCAAAAAACTGAAAACTACTATATGCAAGATAATAACCGTGAAATGCCGGTTATTGATGCAGAACTTTATTTTACTACAAACGAGAAAAACAATCAGACAGAGCTTACCGATAAAGGGGTTGAGTATCTTTCTGAAAAAAGTACCGATAAGCAATTCTTTGTAATGCCAGATATAGGTACAGAGATTGCTAATATTGAAAAGCAAAACTTACCTATTGAAGAGGAAGCTGAACTAAAAGAAAAGTTATTCCAAAACTATAGTATTAAAGGAGAGCGTATTCATACTTTAAGTCAATTACTAAAAGCATATACTTTATTTGAAAAAGATACAGAGTATGTAGTAATGGATAACAAAGTAATGATTGTAGATGAGCAAACCGGTAGGATTATGGACGGAAGAAGATATTCTGACGGATTGCACCAAGCTATTGAAGCGAAAGAAAATGTAAAAATTGAAGCCGCTACACAAACTTACGCTACTGTTACCTTACAGAACTACTTTAGAATGTATGGTAAGCTTTCTGGTATGACGGGTACTGCTATTACAGAAGCAGGAGAATTCTGGGAAATCTATGAACTAGATGTTGTTGAAATTCCAACCAACAGACCTATTGCTAGAGCAGATAAAGAAGATCTTATTTACAAAACAAAGAGAGAAAAATATAATGCAGTTATTCAGGAAGTAATTAAACTTTCGCAAGCAGGCAGACCAGTACTTATTGGTACTACTTCTGTAGAAATTTCTGAATTACTTAGCCGTATGTTGCAACGTGGTAAAATACCGCACAACGTATTAAATGCTAAGATGCACAAAAAAGAAGCAGACATTGTTGCAGAAGCTGGTAAACCTGGTATTGTTACAATTGCAACAAACATGGCTGGTCGTGGTACCGATATTAAATTATCTGACGAGGTTAAAAAAGCAGGTGGTTTAGCTATTATTGGTACAGAACGCCACGACTCTAGACGTGTAGACCGTCAGTTAAGAGGTCGTTCTGGTCGTCAAGGAGACCCAGGTAGTTCTCAGTTCTATGTTTCGTTAGAAGATAACTTAATGCGTTTATTTGGTTCTGAGCGTGTGGCTAAGATGATGGATAAAATGGGGCTAGAAGATGGTGAAGTAATTCAGCATTCAATGATGACCAAATCTATTGAAAGAGCTCAGAAAAAAGTTGAAGAGAATAACTTTGGTGTTCGTAAAAGATTGTTAGAGTATGATGATGTAATGAACGCACAAAGAGAGGTTGTTTATAAAAGAAGAAAGCACGCTTTACAAGGAGAAAGACTTAAAGTAGATATTGCAAACATGATTTACGATACTACGGAGTTAATTTGCGAAAATAACAAAGCTGCCAGCGATTATAAGAACTTTGAATTTGAGCTTATTAAATATTTCTCTATGACTTCTCCAGTTACAGAGCAAGAGTTTAATAAACTTTCTTCTACAGCACTTACAGCACAAATTTATAAAGCGGTTTATACACATTATAACGATAAGATGGAACGTAATGCAGCTACTGCATTCCCTGTTATTAAAGATGTATATGAAAACCCTAATAACAAATATGAGCGTATTGTAGTACCATTTAGTGATGGACAAAAATCTTTAAATGTAGTTACTAACTTAGAGCAAGCATACGAGTCTAATGGTAAAAAGTTAATTAATGATTTTGAAAAGAACATTTCTTTAGCCATTATTGATGATGCATGGAAAACGCATTTAAGAAAAATGGATGAGTTGAAAGACTCTGTTCAGTTAGCTGTTCACGAACAGAAAGATCCTTTATTAATTTATAAGTTCGAAGCTTTTGAACTATTTAAAGGTATGCTTCAAAAAGTAAACAGAGATGTTATTTCTTTCTTATTTAAAGGAGAGCTTCCAACAAATGATACTACCAATATCAAAGAAGCTTCTCAAGTAAGAAGACCAAAAGAAAATTTAGAAACCTCTAAAGAGGAGATTCCTAATAGTGATGAGTTAGCTGCTCAAAACAGAGCTGCGGGTGCTAGTACACAACAACAACCACAAATTACAGAAACCATTACTAGAGAGCAACCAAAAATTGGACGTAACGAGAAGGTGACTATTAAAAATGTAATGAATGGTCAAACAAGAAGCGTTAAGTTTAAACAAGCAGAGCCACTAGTAAAAAATGGCGAATGGGTGATTGTTGAAGAAGAATAATTTACTTAGAAATTAGATATAAAAAAACGGCTTGCAAATGCAAGCCGTTTTTTATTGTATTAGTTATCATTATTTTGAGATAATTTCAATATCATCATCGTCTTCTTCATCCTCGTCCTCATCATCATTATCAAAGTCCTCCATAAAACGTTCCATTTGAGATGACTGTACTCTAAGATTACGCGCCACACGATGTCTTAAATACTTCACTCGCTCGCGTTTCAACCCTATAAATAAAGAATATGTCATCACAAGCAAAATAATGGCAAATGGCAATGCAGCAATCATAACAGCCGTTTGTAATGTACTTAATCCTCCACCTACTAATAATGCTATTGCTAACAATCCTTCTACTAAGGCCCAGAAAATACGAGTAGCTACCGGTGCATCTAACTTCCCTCCTGTAGTAATAAAATCTACCACTAAAGATCCACTATCACTAGAGGTTACAAAAAAGCTTATTACTAAAACAATCCCCACAAAACTCATAATACTAGTTAACGGATAATGTTTTAACATCTCAAATAAAGCAGTAGAAATATCGGCACTTACTGCAGTAGAAATATCAGCTAGCTCATTCAACTCTAAATAAATAGCAGATGATCCAAAGATGGTAAACCATAAGAATGAAAGTAGAGACGGAAGAATTACTACCCCCATTAAAAACTCTCTAATGGTTCTACCTTTAGATATTCTAGCAATAAAAATACCAACAAACGGGCTCCAAGCAATCCACCATGCCCAATAAAAGATAGTCCAATTATTTTGCCATTTAGACTCTGCATACACTTCGGTATAAGTACCTAACTCTAACAAATTCTGAGCATACAAGCCAATATTCTCTACAAACGAGTCTAATAAAAATACTGTGGGCCCTAAAATAAGCATCAGCAACATAAAACCAATCGCAATACGTACGTTTAACTCACTTAACACCTTAACACCTTTATCTAGTCCAGAAACAATAGACAGAGTTGCTAAAATTGTAGTAATAGAAATAAAAATAATTTGCGTAGTCACATTATTTTCTAACCCAAACAAAAAATTAAATCCTGAGCCTACTTGTTGCGCGCCAAAACCCAAGGTAGTTGCTAAACCAAACAAACATGCTATTACAGCTAAGGTATCTACTATATGCCCAATCACCCCATGTATTTTACGTCCTAATAAAGGAGCAAACAAAGACCTAACGGTCAATGGCAACTTTCTATTAAAAGTGAAGAAAGCAAAAGCCAAAGCTATCATCCCATATACAGCCCAAGGGTGTAAACCATAATGTAAAAACGTAAATTTAAAGGCTTGTTTTGCAGCATTCACATCGCCTTCTACAGGTATTGGCGGGGTAGCAAAATGCTGAATGGGTTCTGCAACACTATAAAATATAAGACCTATTCCCATTCCTGCTGAAAACAGCATAGAATACCAAGAGAAATTACTAAAATCTGGAGTAGCACTGCGACCTCCAAGTTTTATCTTACCAAACTTACTAAAAGCAATAAAAATTGCTGCTATAAGTAACAAATTCACCGTAAGAATAAAAAACCAACCTATTTTGTCATATAGCTGATTTCTAACCTCTAAAAAGAAATCACTTAAAGGTTCTCCATACACAATAGCTAATATTACAAAAAGTAATACAATAATAGCTGAGGGTATAAATACGGGGTAATGAAAATCTAAGAACTTTTTTTGGGGATTTTTCACTGAACAATACTTTTTATTTAACCGAGACAAAATAATTTTCTTCAACACAATTCCAAATTTTTATTAAATTAATAACACCGACACTTAATAAAAATTAAAATATTAAAAAACCTCCTGAAAAACACACCTATATTAAGGATACATCAATATACTTTATTCTATATTTAAGAAGAATTTAAGTAAGCTTTTACAAAACTAAACGACCAACCAAATAGCTTTGTTCCTATTGAACCATGTAAAATCATTTACTAGAAAGCTATTCATTAGATTCTAAAAAAAATTGTCTAATTATAATATGAAAATGCAAATGAAAAATATTATTGCTTTACCACTATTATTAAGTGTTATTTTTCTTAGTTGTGCACAATCCTCAACTTCAGAAAAAGAGCAAAAAACAGAACTTGCTACAAAACATAACAAACCTACCTCTGATTTGGAAGTAACAACACCCTCCAATTTAAAAAAGGCATATTTTGCTAGTGGTTGCTTTTGGTGCGTTGAAGCAATTTATGAAAGCATTAATGGTGTAAAAGAAGCCATATCTGGTTATTCTGGAGGTACTACCATTAACCCCACTTACGAAGAAGTAAGTAGAGGAAACACTGGGCATGCAGAAACTGTAGAAGTTATTTATGACCCTAAAAAAGTATCTTTTAAAACGCTAGTAAAAGCCTTTTTTGACTCTCATGACCCCACCACACTAAACCGTCAAGGTCCTGACTCCGGCACTCAATACAGGTCTATTGCTTTCTATAACACTAATGAAGAGAAAAAAATAATTGAAGATTATGTGGCAGAACTTAAACACAATAAAACTTTTAAAAAACCAATAGTAACAGAGATTAAAAAATTCGACGTTTTTTGGGAAGCCGAGGGTTATCATCAAAATTTTGAAGAGGAAAATCCTTTAAATCCATACATTCAAAGTGTATCTAAGCCAAGACTTGAAAAGTTTAAAAAAGAATTTAACAAATCTAAAGAGTAAACCTTTATGAAGGTCATCTCTTGTAGATTCCAGCTATAAATACTCCTTTTTTTGATACCTTTGCTAGAGCAAATTTGAAATACTTTATGAAAAAAATATTCTTCTCGATATTTTTAGTGGCAAGCCTTATAAGTTGCCAGAAAAAAACTAAAGAAACGAAACAATTAATAACTGTAAAGAAAGCTGTTGAAACACCTATAGTAGATGGTGAGGGTACAGACAAATGTTGGATGCAAACCAATTGGCTACCCCTAGACCAACGTTGGATAGGACCACCCTATTCCGATGATGATTTTAGTGGTAAATATAAAATCACTTGGGATGACGAGGCTCTTTATTTACTAGTACAGATACATGACGATGTATTATTTGACCAATACAAAGACCCCAAAAAATTGTGGTGGGATGACGATTGTGTAGAGGTATTTGTAGATGAGAATAACTCAGGCGGTGAACACCAATACAATCACAATGCTTTTGCATATCACGTAGCCTTAGATGGAAATGTTATGGATATAGGTCCTGGCGAAATTCCGCATTTATATAACGAGCACCTAGTTTCTAAAAGAATTACAAACGGAAAAATATCTACCTGGGAGCTTAAAGTTTATTTATATGACAACACCTATGTTGATGGTGAAGAAAATAGCCCTGTAACACTACACAAAGATAAAGAAGTTGGTTTTGCATTAGCTTACTGTGATAATGACCATAGTAAAGAAAGAGAAAACTTTATAGGTTCTATTTACGTAGAAGGAGAAGACAAAAACCAAGGTTGGATAAATGCCGATATTTTTGGAACTCTTTTACTAAAAGAATAGTAATCCTGCAAAATATCATTCTTTTACAATAAAAAATACACCTTCTTTGCGCATGATTAAATGAAGTCATGAACAAAGAAGGTTTTTTACATATACCCTATTTAAATTACAATACTTTACTCAAAGAAAAATTTGGTAGTAGAGTACAAAAAATAAGTATTAACGCAGGTTTTACATGCCCAAACAGAGACGGGAATTTAGGCTATGGTGGTTGCACCTATTGCAACAACCAATCTTTTAGTCCTAATTTTAAAAAGGATGTTGACCCTATACAAGACCAAATAGATCAGAACATCATCTTTTTCAACAAGCGTTATAAATCTCAAAAATACCTTGCCTACTTTCAATCGTACACCAATACTTATGACAGTATTGAAAATTTACAGAAAATTTATGGAGAGGCACTTAAACACCCAAAAATAGAAGGTATTGTTGTAGGTACCAGACCCGATTGTGTAACAGACGACTTATTAGATTACTTTGCTGAATTAGCACAAGAAAAGTATATAATGATTGAATATGGAATTGAGTCTACAAATAATAAAACGCTTGAGTTTATTAGAAGAGGACATAACTACCAAAGTTCCATTAAAGCTATAGAAGCTACTGCCAAAAGAAACATACATACAGGAGCTCACTTAATTTTAGGATTACCAGGAGAAAGCAGCGAAGAAATAATAAAACATGCTACAGAAGTTTCTAAATTACCTTTAAACACTCTAAAACTACATCAATTACAGTTAGTGAAAGGCACCATCATGGCTAAGCAATTTAAAACCAACCCTGAATGGTTCTCATTGTACAGCAAAGACGAATATATAAATCTGGTAAGTGATTTTGTAGAAAACCTCAACCCCGTAATTGCCATTGAACGCTTTATATCGCAATCTCCCTTACGATTGTTAATAGCACCTACATGGGGAATTAAAAATTTTGAGTTTACCAATGAACTCATCAAAAAAATGAAAGCAGAAAATAAATATCAAGGAAGGAAATACAATTGTACTAAAGAAAAATTAAGTTACTAAAAATACCACTTACAGCTAATTGACTAGTCACCTTATTAGTTTTATTATAACCTTCTTTATACCCTTTATTCTCTTTTACAAATTTCCAAGTTACAGGAGATTTGACATCTGTATTTTCTAGTGCTAGCTTTAATTTATAGGCTACATTGGGCATTTTTATAGTTCCCTCCATATTATCCATACGTAAGTCTAAAAATGTGAAATTTTGAGATATATTGCTCATGGTTAATGTACCAAAATTAGCATTTATAAATGCTTTATTAGTTAACTTATTGATAGTTACATCAGAAGAATTAGACACCAAGTCAATATTGTTAACAGCATTTATAGAAACATCTTTAGAAAAATTTAATATCAATTTGCCTTGATTCCATTGCTCTATAGATACAGGCGCATAAGAAGATTCTATTACTGTATGATTTCCCTGTACCGTATTGGCATGCAACCCTGCATAAAA
The DNA here is from genome assembly GCF_027924185.1 of Neptunitalea lumnitzerae. Classification (GTDB taxonomy): domain Bacteria; phylum Bacteroidota; class Bacteroidia; order Flavobacteriales; family Flavobacteriaceae; genus Neptunitalea; species Neptunitalea lumnitzerae. The sequence goes on along the minus strand of NZ_BRVO01000005.1, from coordinate 28,600 downwards.
CAGGGTTGCATTAATATTTGCATTATCGGCCAATTTTACTTCTCCATGGCGCACATTAATTTTAAGCTTAGCATCTTTAGGAAGTTTTATTTCTATTTTCTTTTTAATTTTTAATTGAACCGTTTTACCATCTTTTATAATAATAATTTCGTTTTCACCAGAGTTTAAAAAGAATTCTTGTGTTTTTTGAGCTGCTTTTTCAGCTTGCTGCTTTATGATAAGAAGTTCTTGTTTTTCCATTAAAGCCTTATTTTTTTCAGCCCATACCTCCTGTTTTTTCGCCATTTTCTCACCCCATTCTTTCATCTCTTTTTCAATGTTGCTTTTTTTGTATTCTTTAGCCCATTGCTTTTGCCATTTTTTTAAATAGGCGTCTCCATCTTTTTCAAAAGCTTCATAGTCAAAATCTACATTAGCAAGCTCCATGATGGCAGGTGGCGGAGGTGGTAATATTAACAATGAGTCCATTTCCATTGCTACCACTTCAGGAAAATCAAAATCGAAATGAAAATCAAACTTATCAGGCTCTCCTTTAAAAATTAAAGGGGTATTTCCTCCGCCTGCAGTAATAGTAACTTTAGTGCTGTTACCCAACGCTTCAAAATCCCAATTATTAAAGTATTCTTGAGCTTCTTCTTTACTTAAGCCCTCAATTTCTATAGTAGCAATTACCTCTACTTTGTTCTGGTTCCAAGTATCAAAAACTACATCGGCATTCATGGTATTCACCGCTACAGTAACATCTGATGACACATTAAAACTCTCTTTAAACTCTTTCTTTTGTACCTGTGCTACCACTGCCTGAGTGATAAGGCACAAAAGTAAAGTGACTCCTTTAACTAATACTTTCATGTTGCTTTGTCTTTTTAAGTTCTTCTAATTTATTTTTCAACTTGTAAAGCAATTGTAACCGTAATTGTAAATTATTAATCAGTGCATTAACCGTTTGTTCATTAGGCCCATACGTATTCAGCTCTTTAGTTAATGTTTTATACTCTTTATCTAAAACTGCCAACCTATCCATATAACCATCAAATAAGCGTTTATTAGCATCGTTTACCTCAAGGCTTGCCAAAGTTAAGTTGATGTTTGCAGCATAATACTCTTGTATCTTTTTCAAGTCAGGAGATAAATCTCCCAAAGTAATCTGTTCGTTTTCTGATGGCGATACATGTTTTTGCTCATCAACTCCTTCTGCAACTGACGGTGCTGGTATGCTTTCTTTAGAAAAATCTGTTTGCACAAAGTATGCAATACCCCCCAACCCTAAAAGAATTACTATTGCAGCTGCTATTTTTACATAGTAACTAAAAGCTGTTTTCTTTTGAGGCAATTCTTGCTCTAGTTTTTCTAAAAAACGATTTTCATGTCCTTTGGGCAATGAAACATTGCTACGGAAAAAATCTTTTTCTTGTTTATCCAATGCCATTACTATAAACTTTTAAATATTCTTGTAATTTTCTTTTACCTCGTAACAATTTGGTTCTAGAAGCCGTTTCTGTAATATCTAATATTTCTGAAATCTCTTTATGATCATACCCTTCTACTAAATATAACAAAACCACTAAACGGTACTTATCAGAAAGCTTATCTATGGCTTCTAATATGTGCTCTTTAATTTCTATAACCAAAGATTCACTTATCACCTCTTCCTCGTGTTGTATAGGTTCTAGCAATTGATCTTCTAAAGATACCAATTGTTTTTTCTCATATTTTAACTGATCAATGCAATGATTAATTACAATTTTTTTAAGCCAAGCACCAAAAGTTACGTCGCCATGATACTGATGCAATTTTTTAAATGCCTTGATAAAGGATTCTTGCATAGCATCTTCTGCATCTTCTACCGATTTTAAAAAACGATAAGCCACATGAAACATGCCCTCGCAATAGCTATTATACAATTGCAATTGCGCCTTACGGTCGTTCTTTTTACACTTTTCAATAATATTGCCTTGAAACATGCCGGCTAGTTTCTTGGTGGTTAAAATTACTTTACATACTTAAAGACGATATAAAACTATCAGCGTTGCAAAATTTTCCTGAATAAGTAGTAAATTTGTTTATAATTTTTTAAAACTAACTACAATTGGAAACATATACCATTCAAAATAACAATATTACGTTATTTTGCACAGTATACGGGGCAGCCGTTACTTCACTCTATGTTAAAGATAAAAAAGGAAACAATACCAACGTAGTGGTAGGATTTAAAACTGTTGAAGACTACAAAAATCACGGGTATTGCTTAGGCGCAAGCTTAGGTAGGTATGCCGGCAGAATTGGTTCAGGGTATTTTGAGATTGACAACCAAAAATTTCCTATTTATACCGATGAAAACGGGGTACACTTACACGGTGGCAGAAACGGATTTCATAAAAGAGTTTGGGAAGTAGAAACACAAACCGAAACTAGCATTACATTTAAAATAGAAAGCGAAGATGGAGACGAGGGGTATCCTGGTAATCTAGTTGCTCGTGTAACTTATGCGCTAGAAGGTAATAAAGTAAAAAATATATACACCGCTACTTCTGATGCTAAAACGATTATTAACCTAACCAACCATAATTATTATAACTTGAATGGAGAAGGTACGGTTTTAAATCATGAATTATTTATTAATAGTGATACCTTTTTAGAGGTAACCGATACCCAAATTGCTACAGGTAAATTATTAGACGTTACCAACACTCCTTTTGATTTTAGAACACCTAAAATTATTAAAGAACAAGAAGGCTTTACAGGGGTAGACGATTGTTTCCCTATTAAAAGTGAAGAAGCAGCTACTTTGTATAGTCCTAAAACAGGCATTGAAATGAAAGTAACTACCAACCAACCTGGTGTTGTTATTTTTACCCCTGAAGATTTAGGAGAATGTAATTACAAAGATGATGCTGAATACAGCAACTACTCTTCTATTTGTTTTGAAACTCAGAATTTCCCAAATGCACCGCATATAGAAAGTTTTCCTTCTGCCATATTAGAAGCAGGAAAAGAATATAAAAATGAAAGTACTTTTGAGTTTTCAGTAAGATAAACTCAATTACCAAATAACATTTTCATTTTTTTTCAAACTGGAAATTCATGTAAAATAAAAAGCAACAGCCACTCAAAATTAAAATTAAGAGTGGCTGTTCCACTTTGGTGTTTAAGAAAGTAACTGTACTTTCTTATATATACCATTATTACTTTGCTTCTATTACTTCGGTACGTTCACTAATACCATTAGAATTAAATGCTTCTATTTGAAAATAATAGGTGTCTGTTCTATCCATACCTGTAAACCAATATTCATTGGTACCATAAACCATAATACTACCATACAGCTTATCAGGGTCTTTACCAAAGTAAATTACATACCCATCTGCCATATCATGCATTCTCCATTTAATCCAAGCACTTCTACGCTCACCATATTGTTTAGGGTTAGCTCTAAGGGCTACAAAATTCTCTACAGGCGCTGGTTTTTCTCCATCTCCATTTCCAAATACTCTAAAACCACTAAGGGCAAATTTACCTGTTGGCATGTGGTAGTTTACCAATTTTAAATAACGTCCGCGTGTAGGTTTTTCAAGCTCAATATAATCATGTGGTACATCGGTTTTATTTTTGCTCTTATCCACCAATGTTTTCCAACGCTTACCATCCTCTGAAATTAAAATTTTATACTGGTGGTACGTATCTAATTGTTTCCCCATAAACTCCGCATCTTGGTCGGCATAGTTTATTTGAATGGCTTTTACCGTAGCGATAGCTCCTAAATCGGTTTGAAAGTATTCTCCCTTATCTCCGGTTTTAGCACTCCAATAACTTTCTAAATCTTCGTTTACCGCAAAATTGGGTTGGTAGCCCCCTAAGGTAGAAGACACCTGTACAGGTTTGTTATAGTTAAGCAACATCCATCCAGCAAATAATCCTTTGGTATGGTCGGCTTCTCCATTAGGTAATAGGGTTGGGTAATCTCCATAAGCCGTATTACAATACATTACATCATCCTCATCAAAACCGGCTGGCCAAATACCAATACGTCTTTCAAAATTATTTTTTTGTGCAATGGTTATGGTAGAGGTATGCCACCAATTACCATAGTTGTCTTGGTAAGTAGCACCATGCCCTGCTCCTCTGGCAAAACCACCTGGTTTATAAGAAAACGGATTATGTTTTTGGTAAGCATATCCCGAAAGCGGACTTTCACTTACATACACCCCATCTGCATAACCACTAAACTCAGTTGCTGGTGCTCCATATTGCATATAATATTTACCATTGTGTTTGGTTACCCAAGCACCTTCCATAAAAGGCTGAAAAAAAGTATTATCGTTGTGCTCTCCAAAACGTTCCCAACCATGATCTTCAGGGTTTAGGGTTAATATGGGTTTTACATACCCATCTGACTGAAATGTTTTGGTATCTAATTCGGTTCCCAGAATTGGGAATACATTACTAGAGCCCCAATATAAAAATAACTTATCCTTATCTTCATCATACAGAAAACCAGGATCCCAAGCTCCTACTTTTAAAGAATCTACGGCTATTTCCCAATCGTCTTCTGTTGGGTTGTCACTTTTCCACATAGAAAAAGCTTTACCGTGGGTTGAACCTATCAAATAAAGTTCATCGTTCATCACAAAAGCACCAGGAGCACACAGCTCGTCCCATACTTTGTTGCGTTCTCTTAAAAATTTTCGGGAAATAAAATTCCAGTGAAGCATATCATCACTCCACCAATATCCCCACTGATTGGTTGAAAATAAAAAATACTTGTTTTGGTAGTTTACAATAACTGGGTCGGCAGTGGCTCTATGTTTCCCAAAGGTAGTAAAGGGTTCAATAGGCGTATAACCGTAGTCAATGTTAATAGGGTTGCAATACGTTTTTTGCTGACTATAGCCATGTAGCATTATACCACATAGCATGAGCACGCTTAGCAGGTGTTTCATAATTTTATTTGTTTGTTCTTGATTTTTTAAAAATACAAAAAACAAACCACCTGATTTATTTTTTTACAATTAAGAGATAGTTAAAATGGCAATCTGTTAAAGAAAATACATTACAAAGAAGCTGCACTTTTCTCCACAAAAACAGCTTCAAACAATTCTTGAAAATGCTTTTTAATTTTTTCTTTCACTTCTTCCAAAGGTATTTCTACTTTTCCTAACTCTACATTTAAAGAGGTTACCCCTTTACCGCGTATACCACAAGGTATAATATTATCAAAATAACCTAAGTTAGCATTTACGTTTAAAGCAAACCCATGCATGGTAACCCAACGAGAAGCTCTTACGCCCATAGCACAAATTTTACGTGCAAATGGTGTACCAACATCTAACCATACTCCCGTTTCGCCCTCGCTTCTCCCAGCTTCTAAACCATAGTCTTTTAAGGTAAGTATAATTACTTCTTCTAAAAAGCGTAAGTATTTATGAATATCGGTAAAAAAGTTATCTAAATCTAAAATAGGATATCCAACTATTTGTCCGGGACCATGATAGGTAATATCGCCCCCTCGGTTAATTTTATAAAAAGTAGCCTCTTTGGCTTTTAGCTCTTCTTCATTCAGTAACATATTACTCAAGTCTCCACTTTTACCTAAGGTATACACATGCGGATGCTCTACAAACAAAAAGTAATTAGAAGTGGGCTCGGTTGTATCTTCTCTCCTATTCTTAATCTTTAGATTTAAAATAGATTGAAACAATTCTTCCTGATAATCCCAGGTTTCTTTATAATCTTTTACCCCTAAGTCTTCTATGTACACTTCTTTATTCAAACCACTCTTTTTTAAAGGTATTCATACACCTAATTACAGGCTGTAAAGGTACAAATTTATCGGTTAGGATTGTTCAATATGATAAGTGCTGCAATTACCCCAGGCACCCAACCACATAAGGTGAGTAAAAAAGTAATTACTACAGATCCGCATCCTTTATCTAATACAGCCAATGGCGGACAAACAATGGCTAAGAGTACTCTAAAACACCCCATACGTTTAATTTTTCAGTTTTTTGATTGATGATTGACATACTTATAAGTAGGTAATTTACTAAAAATGTTACATTTATTTAAAATGTTTCTACTGCCGCCTAACGCCTGTAATTACAATAGCTGCGAAAGTTTATCTATATTTTTTTAACAAAAAAAAGATATTATTTCACAAAAAATTAACTTATTTCCTACAAATCAAATAATTTTTTTATACATTTATCGTACAATCATACAGTTTTGTGAATTAATAATTATACGTGCACGTTTTTTATTTGCTTTCATAAAATTATCGCTTTTTAATTACTAATCTAAACTCGCTAAAATGAAGAAAACTACGCTCTTCATGTGTATAGTGGCTACGCTGCTATGCATAGGACAGGCTATGGCCTACAACAACTTTTCTTTAGGGGCAAACAAAGACCCCATTACAACCACAAGAACTACAGCTGTACTAGACAGCGTTAATTTGTATCTGGAATGGGATTCAGATGTAAGTTGCCAAAAAACTCGAGACCGAGACAAAGAGAAAACCAATGCAGCAGCTGCTGCTGCCGTTGGAGATGGAGATTACATTGAAGATGGTGAATGCATACGTGTGTGCGAACTAAGCACGGTTGGCTACAACCTTGCGGGAGACACCTCTTACATTAGTAGTACTACTTGGTTGGTATCAGGTGGAACCATCTCTTCTCAAACTTCTACAACATGTAATGTGGCATGGGGTGCCATGAACACTACACAAAGTTCTATTACTGCGGTAAGTACATTAACCGATGGAACTATTAAAGAAACCGAAATTTGTATTGAAAAAGTTGGTGCTCCAACAGCTGCTTTTGCAGTAGGTGAGCAAACGGTAGATATTAGAGCATGTTTAGAAGATGAAGTAGATTTTACCAACTTATCTTCTTCAGCAGACGGACATACCACCCTGTACTATCAATGGGATTTTGGTGATGGCACCTATTCAACTGCTTTTGAACCATCGCATCAATATACTGCTCCAGGTGTATATGAAGTAATACTAATTGTATCTAATGGTTGTGGATGTATTGATAGTTATACTACCAGGGTAATTATCTCCCCAGGTATTGGTCCTATTGAATGTCCTTCGGTTGTTTGTGAAGGACAACAGGCTATATATAAAATAATGAACTATGACCCCAGTTGTGATTATGACTGGATGGCACAAGGGGGAACAATCCTTAATAATAATGGAGGCACCGCAACTATTGTGTGGGACCATGTAGATCCTTCAGGTTTTGGTGAAATTACAGTAAGATCTTCTTGTTCTGATTGTGAAGTTACACTAAAAGTACCCGTAGTACAACAAGATGGTACTATTGAAGGCCCTACCGAAATTTGTGAGGGTGAGCAATTTACTTACTCATTACCGCAATGGCCTACTACAGAATTTAATTGGAGTATTTTAGCTAGTACTAGTGGAACCACTTTAATTACAAACGATCAAAGAAACGAGATAGTACTACAAGCAGGTAGTGCCGGTACTATTTTATTAAGATGTGAATATAACAATGCGCTTTTAGGTTGTGGGGGTACTGCAAGCTTAGAAATTACCATAAACCCATCAGCTACTATAATAGGAGACTCTCCTGTATGTTTTGACACTACCAACTCCTACACAGTAGAATATAACGGAGCTACCATTACACCAGATTCTTGGGTATTAGAAAAACCAAACGGATCTTCTACTACCAGCTCGGGTACTACCTTTACAGAAACTTTTAACTTGGCAGGTACGTATGTTTTACAAGCTATTGACGATAATTATTGTATTGGTGCTAAAACCATAAAAGTATATGCAGATGTACCTACTCCGGCAGGTATTACAGGAGACATCTTGGTGTGCCCTACGGCTTCTAACGTGTATAGTGCAACGAGTGTACCAGATGGGGTAACCCCACATTGGTCTGTAGATCATGGTACTATTATAGGTAGTTCTACCAGTACCGATGCTACCATAACTTTTGACCCTGCGTTTGAAGATTACGTGGTTACTTTATACTATGAAAAAAATGGTTGTGAATCTGACGCTATTACTTATAATGTAGAAAAAGATGTACCTACCATTACGTTTACACAAGCACAAGATACTGTTTGTGGTAGTAGCTTTCAAACCTACACTATAGACCCGGTAGCAGACGCTGATAGTTATGTATGGACTATTTACCCATCTACAGCAGGTAGTGTGTACGCCAACCAAAATACAAATAGTGTAGAAATTTTATGGAATGAACCACCTACGGGGTCTAACAGTATGACAGCTGAAGTAACTGCTACAGTAAAAAAATGTGGTGAAGATTATGCCGAATCTTATGAAGTAACGGTGGTAACGTCTCCAGAGGTAACCATTAGTGCACCAAGCAGTACTATGTGTGCCGAAGACGAACAAACCTATACCCTAACTGTTGCAGGAGGTATGACGCCTTCATCAGTTGAATGGAATTTTAATGGGGATATTGTTGTAGATGATGCTACAGTAGATTACGCGTTTCCGCAACCTACTAGTAACAATACAACGGTTACGGTAACAGCTACGGCTACATTTGCTAGCGGATGCCAGGCAGCTACCGATACTTTTACAGTAACACTGTATCAAACTCCGGTAGTTTCTTTAAGTCCAGAAACACTACATCTAAATGCGTGTGACCCCAGTTTAACCACGGCTGACTATACCTATACCGTAACAGCACAAACTGGTTTTGGGGCTACTACAGGCTACCAATGGTATTTCAGTACTAGCCAGACAGGTACGGGATCTCCTATATCAGGAGAAAACACCGATACTATAGACCTTTCGCAACAAAGTAACTATGGGTATTACTATGCAGTTGTATCTAATTCATATTGCTCCAGTGAAACAGAAAGAATATACTATTACTATAGCTGTGGAGCGCCAAACACATGTACCGTAAATGAAACTTTAAGTGCCACGTATACCAATTCGGCTTGTGGAGAGGCTACCATTAACATTAACGCTTCGGGTTCTCCTATCAATGTATATTTAAGTCCTTTGGCTGACCTATATGACTATGTAGACGTTGGTGCTTCTACTTTCTCTCAAATTATAGTAACAGACGTACCACCAGGAGAATACTCGGTTGATGTAATAGCTACGTATAATATAGGAGGCGGAGAAACCTGTAGTATAAAATATGACCTTACAGTAACTATACCGTACGAAGCAGGCGTTAAATACAACATAGTTTGTAATGGTAACGGTACGTATGATTTAGAAGTTCTAGATGCTTCGCAAGAATATGCTCCTGTAGGCATTAGCAATTATCAATTCACCAAAAATGGTGGTAGTACATGGACATCTGCTTCTAGCAGCACCTCACACACCTATACTTCTCTTGCCCCTGGCACGTATGAAATTGGAGTTAAAATTTCTACTTCAGGGTACCCAGCATGTACAGCATTTGATACTATAGAAATTATAGATATTGATAATATAGATTTTACTTGGGATACCGAGTGTTTAGGACAAAGTATTCCTTTTACCCCAAGTATAGTAGACTCTTCTTTAACCTATGAATGGGACTTTAACGGTACGGGCAATTATCAACCTCTACCTACCTTCAATTTTGGACTTGGTGGTATTACTCCCGTTACTTTAACAATTACGAATGAGTTTGGTTGTAGTAACAGTGTTACGCATGGATTATCTATTACTGATCCTCTTTTAGACGGAGATCTAAGTATTACACCTTCAGAAACATGTGAAGGGGAAGCTGTAACTATTACTTATAACAATAATATTAATGGTAACATGCCAGATGCATTTGAATGGTATAAGGATGGGGTTTTGTTAGGAACTACCACTACGGGTAGCTATACGGTTAATAACGATGCTGACGGACATTATTATGTGTATGTAAGCAGTAACGAAGGTTGTTTCTCGCATTTGATACAACCTACTGACGTAAATCAAATTCCGTTACCAGATGCTCCGGTAATTACAGGCAATGATGGGGTTTGCTTAGGTAGTGCGGTAACCCTTTCGGTACCAGACAACCCAGAACTTACCTATTATTGGACGGTTGACGGTGTTGCGGATAGTGCCTATGACGGACTTACAGAAATTACCGATGTACCAAGCACTACAGGTTTACATACCTACGGCGTAGCTGCCGCTTATAGCAATGGTAGTACTACCTGTACGGGGCCAGAACGCACTTTTACCGTAGAAGTAACCAACCCGGTAAACACGCCTTACTTATCTTTCAATGTAGTAGGTTGTGATCCATACGAGGTGGAAGTAACCGTAACCAATGTAGAAAGCGGAGTAGACTATTATTGGAGTAATGGAGATACAGGTACCAGTACCACTATGTACCATGATGGTGCTATACAAGTACGTGCACAACGTAATGACTGTACAGCTACCAACCAAATTACCTTACCAACCGATTTACAGGCTGTTGCCTGGATTTTCCCTGAAGGTTGTTTTGATGACTGTATAAAACGTAATCCTACCTATATAGTAGGGCCATTAGGCACTTATTCAGATTGGGCATGGATACTAAACGGAGGAAGTGTTTCTAGTGGAAGTGGTACGGTTGCAAACTATCCATTATCCCAATCGGGAGTTTATCAGTTAACATTAGATAACGGATATTGCCATATTAACATTGGTGATATGGATTACACGGCTGATGGAGAATCTTGTAACCCTTGTGATATAAAATATGAATATAAGGCTGAAGACGTAAAATGCATGGAGAGTAACGGAGGTACGTTTGTAGAGATATTCTATTCCGCTTATAACCCAGGCCCAACGGCTGTTACCTTAACCGTTACTCCGTTTTTGGTTAGTTCAGGTTATACCGCCAACAATAGCATCACCTTACTTCCTGGTAATGCTAGTAGCGGATCGTTCTACTTTTTTCCAGCATCGGGTGTATCTGGTAGTAGCGTTATGTTTAATATTCAAGCAGTTGCTAACGGCGCTGAATGTTCAGTAGGTGACTTTAGCATTACCATACCTAATTGCGGTAATAGCAAAATGGCGCAAGGCGCAGAAGCAGAAATGACCGAAATACAACTGATGGCTGCCCCTAACCCGGTACAAGAAAGTACCACGCTGTACTATAAAACAGCTAGTAAAGCAGCCACTACGTTAACAGTTACGGCTTTAAGTGGAAAAACCATGACCGTAAAAACCCTAACCGATAGTGAAGGGGTATTACAATTATATTGCAACCATTGGCAGGCAGGCACCTATGTGGTAGCCCTACAACAAAATGGTAAAGTAATAAAAACATTAAAATTAGTGGTACAATAGGCAACTAGTATACCCTAAAACATACCAAACATAAAGCCATGCCTGTAGTACAGGCATGGTTCTATGTTTTTAATAAAATACAAACCCAAAAAACACCGTACCCATGCTAAAAAAATTACTATTTTTAACTACCTACACCCTAGCACTCACCACCTGTACCCTGCAAGCCCAAGACTGGCAATGGATACAAAGAGGAGGAGGGTATACCACCATGTCTAATGGCTATACAAGAGAAGGTATTGTAGATATTGTAGTGGATAGCGATAATAACAGCTATACCATATCGCCTATTGGTGGGCTACAACCCGATGTTGCCGGGAACCCTCTTACTTTTTATGGCTATTCCAATAACATTCCTGATTATGTATTAACAAGTTTTAGCTGTGATGGTGCTTACCGATGGAGTAAAGTAATTGGAGGCGGAGGTAACGAAACCATAGATGGTGTTGAAATTGATACTAATGACAATGTATATGTAGCAGGTAAATTCTCAACATGTAATCCTACTAATGTATATTCTCCTCATATTGATGAAGATTTTATAATGGATCAGTCCAATGATTGTAGAAATACCTTTATTGTTAAATATGATAAAGATGGAAACTTCCAATGGATAGAGCAGCCATCTGCTGTAGGGGCAGGATCTAATGACATAGGCTCACTAGACTTTGTCATTTCTGAAGATGGTACTATATATTGGTTGGTAGTGATTGCCACACCAGGATTATATGGAGGTAGCTTTAATTATACCGATACGGATAAAGGTTTCTTTGTTTTTAAATACGATACCAATGGTAATTTTATAGAAGCCATTCCCTTAAACATTGATGTATCTCAAGGTGGATTACAAGCTAATATGCAGTTATATATTAACCCTAACAATAATTACATTTACTTAACTTCTTATAAATCTAGCAGCACCTCTGAAACATTTGCCATTCAAGGACATACACTTACAGGATCGGCTCATATTACCTGCTTAGATACCAATGGTAACTTTCAATGGATGTTACAAGATGCACAGCCCGATGCTTTGTATTTAGTTGTTAAAGACCTTGCCTTTGATAGTCAGAACGATATGTATATTGGCTGTACACTAGCGGGTTTTGGCCTTGATACTTTTTTAGGGCTTACCCTGCCACAAAACCAAGTGCCACACATTATTTTTAAAGTAGATGCTGCTACTGCAACCACCGTACATTGGTATACCTACCCAGATACCTTTAGTACTAATAACTTATACGACCTTGTATATGATGATGTTAATAACAAAGTAGTGTTTACCGGAAGAGTACAAGGCGATAGTAATTACACATGGGGGAACCAAACCATTTACCCTAGCACCAACAACGGAAGCAGACCCATGATGGCTACTTTTGACCCCGCAAACGGAGACTGCACCGGGTTGTATTTTATCAATGGAGGACCGGGAGCATTAGGTAACGGAAGAGCGCTTGCCGTAGACCATTCGGGAGATTACCTGGTAGGGGGCGATTTTAACAGCTACTTAAACGATACCAACGGAAATGCCATTACCAGTATCGGGGGAGATACCGATTTCTTCCTAACCAAATTTTCAACACAGGTATGTACGCCACTTAGTACACAGAATAATCAAGCTATAAATTTACAGCCCTACCCTAACCCTACCTATAACAACATTAATGTACCAGTAACACAACAAACAAGCTATACGCTATACAACATTCAAGGAGCTTTATTACAGCAAGGTACCTTAAACACTAATAACCAGTCAGTACCCCTGAACAACTACCCTACGGGAATGTATTTATTAACCCTAACCACCAACGGACAATCACAAACACACAAAATTGTGAAGCAGTAAATGAATAAAAAACTACTCATAACCATTTTGTTATTAGTTATCTCTCTACCTCTAACTGCCCAAGACTGGCAATGGATACAAAGAGGAGGAGGATATACTTCATTAGGCGCTGCCGACGACAGAGAAGGTATTGTAGACATTGTGGTAGATAGCGATAATAACAGCTATACCATATCGCCTATTGGTGGACTACAACCCGATGTAGCGGGGAACCCTCTTACCTTTTATGGCTATTCCAATAACATTCCTGATTATGTATTAACAAGTTTTAGCTGTGATGGTACTTACCGGTGGAGTAAAGTAATTGGAGGCGGAGGTAATGAAACCATAGATGGTGTTGAAATTGATACCAATGACAATGTATATGTGGCTGGACATTTCTCAACATGCAATCCTACTAATGCATATGCACCGCATATTGATGAGGATTTTATAATGGATCAATCTGCTGGATGTAGAAATACCTTTATTGTTAAATATGATAAAGACGGAAATTTTCAGTGGATAGAACAACCCTCGCCAATAGATGCAGCAGGGAATGCTATGGGATCTTTAGACTTTGTTATTTCTGAAGATGGTACTATCTACTGGTTAGTAGGTATTGATAATGCAGGAATTTATGCTGGTAATTTGAATTACCCTGGAGGTGACAACGGTATTTTTATTTTTAAATATGATACCAATGGTAATTTTATAGAAGCCATCCCCTTAAACATAACAATACCAAACGGAACACTGCTCTCTAATATGCAGTTATATATTAACCCCAACAATAATTACATTTACTTAACTTCTTATAAAGCAACAAATACTGCAGATAGTTATTCAATTCAGGGACACACACTTACTGGCTCTTCTTATATTGCCTGTTTAGATGCTACAGGTACCCTACAATGGATGCTACAAGATGCACAACCTGATCTGTTTTATCTTGCTATTAAAAAACTCGCTTTTGATAGTCAGAATGATATGTATATCGCTTGTTCATTAGCAGGCTTTGGGCTTAATACTTTTTTAGGACTTACCATTAATGAAAACCAAGTACCACACGTTATTTTTAAAGTAGATGCTGCTACCGCTACTACCGTACATTGGTATACCTACCCAGATACCTTTAGTACTAATAACTTATACGACCTTGTATATGATGATGTTAATAACAAAGTAGTGTTTACCGGACGAGTACAAGGCGATAGTAATTACACATGGGGGAACCAAACCATTTACCCTAGCACCAACAATGGAAGCAGACCCATGATGGCTACTTTTGACCCCGCAAACGGAGACTGCACCGGGTTGTATTTTATCAATGGAGGTCCGGGAGCATTAGGGAACGGAAGAGCGCTTGCCATAGACCATTCGGGAGATTATCTAGTAGGGGGCGATTTTAACAGCTACTTAAACGATACCAACGGAAATGCCATTACCAGTATTGGGGGGGATACCGATTTCTTCCTAACTAAATTTTCAACACAAGCATGTACTCCACTTAGTACACAGAATAATCAAGCAACTAATTTACAGCCCTACCCTAACCCAACCTATAACAACATTAACATACCGGTTACCCAACAAACAAGTTATACGCTATACAATATTCAAGGGGCTTTATTACAACAAGGTACTTTAAGCACTAACAACCAGTCAGTACCACTGAACAACTACCCTACGGGGATGTATTTATTAACCCTAACCACTAACGGACAATCACAAACACACAAAATTATAAAGCAGTAGCCCATGCTAAAAAAATTACTCTTTTTAACTACCTACACCCTAGCACTCACCACCTGTACCCTGCAAGCCCAAGACTGGCAATGGATACAACGTGGAGGTAGTTATACTAATTTTGTCAACAACCTTCAATACTTTGAAGCTGTGATCGACATTAAAATTGATAGCGATAACAACAGCTATATACTCTCTTCAATTGGACACTCTCAACCTGATATCGCAGGAAATCCTGTTAATTTTTATGGTTCTAATACGGCTAACCCAGATTTTGTTTTAGCAAGCTTTAGCTGTGATGGTACATTCAGGTGGAGTAAAACTTTAGGAGGAAACAATAGAGAAACCATTGAAAGTATAGGTATTGATGCCAATGACAATATATACATCGCAGGTCAGTTTTTAACTTGCATTTTAAACAATCCATATGCTCCGCATATAGATGAAGATTTTATTTTCGATCAATCTACTACTCCATTGGATTGTAGAATGACATTTATTACTAAATATGATAAAGACGGAAATTTTCAGTGGGTACAAAGACCAAGTCCTGTAGGAGGAAATACAAATGATATGGGCTCTATGAATATAGTCACAACTCCTAATGGAACTTCTCATTGGTTGGTAGTCATTGATGCTCCAGGAACTTATGCTGGTAGTTTAAATTATCCAGGAGGCGAAAATGGTATTTTTATTTTTAAATATGATACCGACGGAAACTTTATAGAAGCAATCCCTTTAAATATTGATGTTTCAGACGGAGGTTTGGTTGCTAACATGAAACTCTACATAAACCCTAACAACGGATACTATTATCTTACTTCAAGAGAAACTACAAGCTCTGGTGAATCACTTAGTATACAAGGACAAACCCTTACAGGAACCTCCTATATTGCTTGCTTTAATACTACAGGTACGCTTCAATATATGATTCAAAATACCACAGCTACACATAGCCTAAACATTCACAGTATTATTTTTGATGACCAAAACAATATGTACATAGATGCCCAAATGTCAGGTGATAACCTTGATACTTTTATGGGAATTACCATACCAGAATTTATGGGGCCAGATGTGATTATCAAAACAGATGCTGCTACCGCTTCTAATGTATTTTGGTATACCTATGCTAATCAAGGGGCTAATGGTTCCGGTAGTTTAGTGTATGACCATAACCAAAATGTACTTGTGTACACAGGCCGTATTCAAGGAGCTGTACCCTACACATGGGGATCGCAAACGGTATACCCAAGCAGTTATAATGGAAGTAGACCCATGATGGCTACCTTTAACCCTTCCAATGGAGATTGCAATGCCATACACTATATTAACGGGCAAAGTAGTGTGCCTGCAAATGCTAGAGTCTTAGCTATTGATAACTCTGGTGATTATGTAATGGGAGGTGATTTTAGTGGATATTTATACGACACCAATGGAAACTCTATTTACAGCGTGGGTGGCAACAGAGATTTCTTCCTAACTAAATTTTCAACACAGGCATGTACTCCACTTAGTACACAGAATAATCAAGCTATAAATTTACAGCCCTACCCTAACCCTACCTTTAACAACATTAACGTACCAGTAACCCAACAAACAAGCTATGCACTATACAACATTCAAGGGGCTTTATTGCAGCAAGGCACTTTAAACACTAACAACCAATCAGTACCACTGAACAACTACCCTGCGGGGATGTATTTATTAACCCTAACCACAGCAAACGGACAATCACAAACACACAAAATTATAAAGCAGTAGCCCATGCTAAAAAAATTACTTTTTTCAACTACCTACATTCTTTTACTCACTACCTGTACCCTGCAAGCCCAAGACTGGCAATGGATACAAAGAGGTGGAGGATATACCACCATGTCTAATGGCTATACAAGAGAAGGTATTGTAGACATTGTAGTAGATAGCGATAATAACAGCTATACCATGTCGCCCATTGGTGGGCTACAACCTGATGTAGCGGGGAACCCTCTTACCTTTTATGGCTATTCCAATAACATTCCTGATTATGTATTAACAAGCTTTAGTTTTGATGGAACTTACCGGTGGAGTAAAGTTTTTGGAGGCGGAGGTAATGAAACTATTGAAGGTGTTGAAATTGATGCCAATGACAATGTATATGTAGCAGGACACTTTAAAACCTGTGTAGTCAATAATTACTATGCACCACATATTGATGAAGATTATATTATTGACCAAACTGTTACTCCTATTGATTGTAGAAATACCTTTATTACTAAGTTTGATAAAGATGGGAATTTTCAATGGGTACAAAGACCTTTATCATCCAGTGCCAATTCTAATGATATGCGGTCTATGGATTTAAAAACTACTGCTGATGGTACTTCTTATTGGCTCGTAACTATTGATGCCCCAGGCACCTATGCAGATAGCTTTACCTATACGGGTACTGATAGAGAGGTCTTTATTTTAAAATATGATACCAATGGTAATTTTATAGAAGCCATTCCCTTAAACATTGATGTGTCTGATGGAGGATTACAAGCTAATATGCAGTTATATATTAACCCTAACAATAATTACATCTACTTAACTGCGCATAAGTCTAGCAGTACCTCTGAAACATTTTCTATTCAAGGACAAACCCTTACTGGCTCTTCTTATATTGCCTGTTTAGATGCTACAGGTACCCTACAATGGATGCTACAAGATGCACAACCTGATCTGTTTTATCTTGCTATTAAAAAACTCGCTTTTGATAGTCAGAATGATATGTATATCGCTTGTTCATTAGCAGGCTTTGGGCTTAATACTTTTTTAGGACTTACCATTAATGAAAACCAAGTACCACACGTTATTTTTAAAGTAGATGCTACTACCGCTACTACCGTACATTGGTATACCTACCCAGATACCTTTAGTACTAATAACTTATACGACCTTGTATATGATGATGTTAATAACAAAGTAGTGTTTACCGGACGAGTACAAGGCGATAGTAATTACACATGGGGGAACCAAACCATTTACCCTAGCACCAACAACGGAAGCAGACCGATGATGGCTACTTTTGACCCTGCAAACGGAGATTGTACTGGGTTGTATTTTATCAATGGAGGTCCGGGAGCATTAGGGAACGGAAGAGCGCTTGCCGTAGACCATTCGGGAGATTACCTGGTAGGGGGCGATTTTAACAGCTACTTAAACGATGCCAACGGAAATGCCATTACCAGTATTGGGGGGGATACCGATTTCTTCCTAACCAAATTTTCAACACAGGCATGTACGCCACTTAGTACGCAGAATAACCAAGCTATAAATTTACAGCCCTACCCTAACCCAACCTATAATAACATTAACGTACCGGTAACCCAACAAACAAGCTATACGCTATACAATATTCAAGGGGCTTTATTACAACAAGGTACCTTAAACACTAATAACCAATCAGTGCCCCTGAACAACTACCCTACAGGAATGTATTTATTAACCCTAACCACCAACGGACAATCACAAACACATAAAATTATAAAGCAATAGCAGTATATAAACTTTAAATTCTTCTATTAATTAGGGATATTTGAAAAATACCTCAAAAAGGTGTGTACAAAATTTGTAAAAAATGTACTTTTGCACTTCTAAAATAAAATAGTATGCAACTTTCTGAACAAGAACTGATTCGAAGAAAAAAACTGGAGGACTTAAGAGCTATGGGCATCGAGCCATATCCGGCTGCACTATACCCTGTAAACCATACTTCTAAGCAAGTAAAAGAAGAATATGAAGAAGGTAAACAGGTAATCTTAGCGGGTAGATTAATGTCTACCAGAATTCAGGGAAAAGCTTCTTTTGCAGAGTTGCAAGACAGCGAAGGAAGAATTCAGATTTATTTTAACCGTGACGAAATTTGTCCTGGTGATGACAAGTCAAAATATAACGACCTATTTAAAAAACTTATTGATTTAGGAGATTTTATAGGTATTGAAGGGGAACTTTTCACTACACAGGTAGGTGAAAAAACAGTTTTGGTAAAAGATTTTACTCTACTAAGTAAAACCTTACGCCCGTTACCATTACCAAAAACAGATGCAGAAGGAAATATTCACGATGGGTTTACAGACCCTGAATTACGTTACCGTATGCGTTATGTAGATTTAGTAGTAAACCCGCAAGTTAAAGAGGTGTTTGTAAAGCGTACCAAGTTGTTTACAGCTATGCGTAACTTCTTTAATGATAAAGGTTATTTTGAAGTGGAAACTCCGGTATTACAATCTATACCAGGTGGTGCTGCTGCACGTCCGTTTATTACGCACCATAACTCATTAGACATACCATTGTACATGCGTATTGCGAATGAGTTATACTTAAAAAGATTAATAGTTGGTGGATTTGATGGGGTTTATGAGTTTTCTAAAAACTTCCGTAATGAAGGAATGGACAGAACGCACAACCCTGAGTTTACCGCTATGGAAATCTATGTGTCTTACAAAGATTACAACTGGATGATGGAGTTTACCGAAAACTTGTTAGAGCATTGCGCAATGCAGGTAAACGGTACCACTCAAGCTACATTTGGAGAACATACAGTAGATTTCAAAGCACCCTATGCTCGTGTTACCATGACCGATGCTATTAAGCAATTCACAGGTTTTGACATTACAGGAAAAACCGAAGATGAGCTTAGAGCTGCTGCCTTAGACATGGGAGTTGATGTAGATGATACTATGGGTAAAGGAAAACTTATTGATGAAATTTTTGGTGAGAAATGTGAAGGGAATTTTATTCAACCAACCTTTATTACCGATTATCCAAAAGAAATGAGTCCGTTGTGTAAAGCACACCGTGATAACCCTGAGTTAACAGAGCGCTTTGAGTTAATGGTTTGTGGTAAAGAAATTGCAAACGCATATTCAGAACTTAACGACCCTATTGACCAACGCGAACGTTTTGAGGCGCAATTAAAATTAGCTGAAAAAGGAGACGATGAAGCTATGTTTATAGATCAGGATTTCTTAAGAGCTTTAGAGTTTGGTATGCCTCCTACTTCGGGCTTAGGTATTGGTATGGATCGTTTAATTATGTTCTTAACCAATAACCAATCGATTCAGGAAGTATTGTTCTTCCCACAAATGAAGCCAGAGAAAAAACAGGTAGAGCTAAGTGAAGACGAAAAAGTTGTTTTTGAATTATTGAAAAAACAATCGCCAATTGAATTGCCTGCACTGAAAGAAGCTACAGGCATGAGCAACAAAAAATGGGATAAAGCCATTAAAGGTTTAACTAGTAAAAAAGTTGCCAAAGTTGAAAAAACAGACGATGGATTATTTGTTTCTGTAGCATAAGAAACATTTTAAACAAGATTAGTCTTATAATATATCAATTATCTAGTAAAATGGAACCTAATAGGTTCCATTTTTTTTTATTCTTTAATAATACCTAATAAAGCTTCTGGTACATCTATCATAAAATCAGGATGATTGGCTACCAATTTTTCTTTAGGCTGAAATCCCCAAGTTACACTCACAGCACGCATTCCGGCATTTCTAGCGGTTTGAATATCTACATCAGAATCGCCCACAAATAAAACCTGTTCTACAGGTAATTTCATTTCTTTAGCCATTTCTAGAGCCCTCGTCGGATTTGGTTTTTTAGTAGCCTCATCATACATACCATGCACCGCTGTAAACTTAATATCAGGAAATGCAGTTAGCACTACTTTTTGCGTAAAATTGTGCATTTTATTAGATAATACTCCCATGTGTATTCCCATTACCTGTAAGGTAGTTAAAAGAGTTCCAATTCCATCATAAGCCTTAGTATGTGTATTACAATACACTTTATACGCTTCTTTTAAAGCACTTGCATAATGGTCAAGAGTTGCTATATTTTGGTATTCCTTTGGTAAAGCACGTTCCGCTAATTTATTCATTCCATTACCAATAAAAGTTTTATAAGCCTCTATGGGGTGCGTAGGGAAATTATGTTGCTGTAAAACCTCGTTCATTGCCAACGCCAGATCTTCAATAGAGTCTACCAACGTACCATCTAAATCAAAAATTACTCCTTTGTACATATACATTTGAATACAAATCGTTGTTCTTCACAAATATACAGTTTCCATAGTGGGCTTATGTGAAAGGAAACCTAATGTTTACCATCATTTTTCGATTCGTAGACACATTTTGCCACTTCGTATATTTTACATTGAAAGTTATGGTAAACGCCATAGTTTTACCATAAAATAATATGTATATGAAGAGTTTCATGAAGTTTTCCCCCATTTTTATTACTTTATTAATTGGTCAATTTTCCTCAGCACAGCTATCAGACAACCTATATGTTAACGGAGGTATCCTTAGTAGTAATAGTGTTACCGATGTGTATCAATTCAATGCCGGCTTTAGTGTCCCAATTTTTAAAAATGAAAAAAATAGTTTTAGCTTAGGGTTTGACTACAAATACACCAATTACAGTTTTGTAGATGAAGATGTGCCTTTTTCTTTTGATCAATTAGAGCAGTTTTACACCTATACACCTACTTTAAAATATGCACATGCATTTAGCAATAAGTGGAGCCTTATTATAAAAGGAGGTGGACAATTAGCTACTAACTATGACACTAACGATTTTAAGGACAGTTATTACTTTAACGGAACCATTTTAGTACGTAAAACAGACAGTACCACCAACAGCTCTTGGACGTTTGGGGCAACTTATAATCCGCAATATGGTTTTAGAACTCCTATACCTGTAATTGCCTATACCAAACAAGCTACTGAAAGATGGAGTTACCAAATTGGTATACCAGAAATGTATACCAAATACATAGTGGGTAAAGCGCACACCTTTAGCGCCTTTGCTAAGTTAGATGGTTTTATGGGCACCTTTAATGACAACCTTGAAATAAGAACAGAGAGTTATGAAGATACAGGTATTTTAAGACAAACCTATGTACTAGCTGGTTTTGGGTACGACCTAAACCTATGGAAAAACAGCAAATTACAGTTAAAGGCAGGAAAAACATTTTATAACGATTTAAGTATTCTAGACCCAGAAAACAACGAGGTTTACAACTTTGATATAGAAGACAGTTTTTACATAAACCTTGGCATTAACTGGACCATCCCAAACAAACTATTAGACTAAAATTTATTTTCTGTATTTATATTCTTTGTCAAAAAGGAACCTGAATTATGTAGGGTTCCTTTTTTTTGTGGAATCGCTCACTTATTTTTTTAAATTAGCTACCAGCAAACGTTGTAGCATGAAACTAACCAAAAAGATAGGGCTCATTTTGGGTCCCATAGCATTTCTTTTAATTCGCTTTCTTTTTCATCCAGAAGGATTATCCCCAGAGGCTAACTCGGTTCTTGCTGTTACAGCATGGATTGCCACTTGGTGGATTACTGAAGCTATTCCCATAGCTGCTACATCCCTACTCCCTATAGTATTATTTACTATTACTGGCGGGGCTTCCATTTCTGACACCACAGCCTCGTACGGTCATAAATTTGTATTTCTGTACTTAGGTGGTTTTTTAATTGCATTAGCTATTGAGAAATGGAACTTACATAGGCGTATTGCTTTAAACATTATATACTATGTAGGCACCGATGTAAAGAAAATTATTCTTGGCTTTATGATAGCCACAGCATTTTTATCAATGTGGATATCTAATACCGCCACATCGGTAATGATGTTACCCATTGCTTTAGCCGTTG
The DNA here is from genome assembly GCF_027924185.1 of Neptunitalea lumnitzerae. Classification (GTDB taxonomy): domain Bacteria; phylum Bacteroidota; class Bacteroidia; order Flavobacteriales; family Flavobacteriaceae; genus Neptunitalea; species Neptunitalea lumnitzerae. Next base: position 6,036 of record NZ_BRVO01000005.1, on the reverse strand, counting down.
TTACACAATTAAAGGACAACCCAGAAACAGCGGAAAATGAAAATAAACGTTTTGGCAAGGCTCTCATGCTAGCCATTGCCTATAGTGCTAGCATTGGTGGTATTGCAACGTTAATTGGTACACCGCCTAATTTAGTATTAGCAGGCGTTGTACAAGAAACCTATAACTATGAGATTACTTTTGTAGAGTGGTTTAAATTTGGGTTTCCAATTTCTATAACCATATTAGTGATATGCTACTTCTACCTTACCAAAATAGCTTACAAGTTTGAAAAAAAGAATTATGCTGGTGGTAAAGAAGAAATTAAAAAGCAAAAAAAAGAACTTGGCAAAATAAGTAACGAAGAAATAAAAGTAACCATTGTTTTTGCACTAACCGCACTTTGCTGGATTTTTAGAAGTATTGTAATGAAATCGTTCTTCCCAGAGGTAGACAGCAAAATTATTGACGACACTGTAATTGCCATAGCCTTTAGCATTGTATTATTTATTATTCCGGATAGCACCAACAAAAAAGGGCTTATGGTATGGAAAGATGCCCAAAAACTACCTTGGGGTATTATTCTGCTTTTTGGGGGTGGTATGGCATTGGCAAGTGCTTTTCAGCAAAGTGGCTTAGCCGTTTGGATAGGAGAAAAAATGGCAGGCTTAGAAGGTTTCTCACTATTCATTATATTACTAATACTAGTGGCATCGGTTAACTTTTTAACAGAAGTTACTTCTAATTTAGCTACCACAGCCATGCTATTGCCTATTTTAGCTCCCATGGCTTTAACCTTAGATATTCACCCTCTTATTATAATGACGGGAGCAGCAGTGGCTGCATCATGTGCCTTTATGCTACCTGTAGCCACACCACCAAATGCCGTAGTATTTGGTTCTGGTTACTTAAAAATTCCGGATATGGTAGGAAAAGGAGTTGTATTAAACATTATTTCCATACTCATAGTAACGGTTGCTGTCTATTATCTTATTCCTATTATATGGGATATTAATCCCAATATATTTCCATCAGAATTTCAACCATAAAAAAAAGAGCCTATTTCTCCAAATGGGCTCTTTTTAATTGCTAATTCAAATAATTCTAACTCAAAAAAAGAAGTGTTTCAAACTCCTTTATTATATAGACTCTAAAACGTTGAAAATGTTGCATTTATTAAATAAATTTTAACATTTTTATGTTTTCTTTAAGAGCTCATTATCAGCATTTTCAAGCTGCGCAAATAACATATTTTCACTTTTTAATTTCCTTAATGTTTCTATTTTCTCGTAATTGCATCTGTTTACTAAAATTTTATTATGAAAAACCATATATCGTTAACATTTCTGCTTTTGTGTGTAGGACTCTGTAATATACAGTATGCAGAAGCACAATTTTGGAAAAAGAAAGACAAGAAAAAACAAACCGAACAACCCAAACCAACTCCTAAAGGAAGTATTCAACCGTATAGTAAGGTAATTACGAAGGATGCCATTACAGACGACGGGCTATTTAAAGTTCATAAAATAGAAGAGAAAGAATACTACGAAATTCCAGATTCTTTATTTGGAAGAGAAATGCTTATGGTGTCTAGAATTGCTAAAACTGCAAGCGGTCTTGGTTTTGGTGGTGGTAAGGCTAACACCCAAGTATTACGTTGGGAGAAAAAAGATAAAAAAGTATTACTACGTATTGTATCGTACAATATCTATGCTGCCGATTCATTACCTATTCATGAAGCTGTAGTAAACTCTAACTTTGAGCCTATATTAGAAACTTTTGATATCAAGGCAGAAAAGAAAGATTCTGTAGGTAACAGTACCGTAATTCAAATAAACAATTTATTTGAGAAAGATGTAAAAGCTTTAGGATTACCTGAATGGTACCGCAAAAAATATAAAGTAAGCCGTATAGATGGCGATAAATCTTTTATAGACCATATTAAGAGTTATCCGTTAAACATTGAAGCAAGACACGTAAAAACGTATGCTGCCGGAGATCCACCTTCAAACTCTAGCTTAGGAACTATTTCTGTAGAAATGAATGCTTCTATGATTTTACTTCCTAAAGAACCTATGAAAAGAAGGTACTTTGACCAGCGTGTAGGGTGGTTTACCACACGCCAAACAGATTATGGGTTAGATGTACAGCAAAGTAAAACCATACAGTACTTGGACAGATGGCGTTTAGAAGTTAAAGATGAAGATCTTGAAAAATTTAAAAGAGGTGAATTAGTAGAACCTAAAAAGCCTATTGTATATTATATTGATAGAGCTACCCCTAAAAAATGGGTACCTTTTATTAAACAAGGTATAGAAGACTGGCAAGTAGCCTTTGAAAAGGCTGGTTTTAAAAATGCAATTATCGCCAAAGATGCTCCTACAGTAGAAGAAGACCCAGAATGGTCTCCTGAAGACATTAGATACTCTGTAGTACGTTACTTGGCTTCACCTATACCAAATGCTAACGGACCTCACGTAAGTGACCCTAGAAGTGGTGAAATCTTAGAATCTGATATTAACTGGTACCACAATGTAATGTCGTTATTACGCGGGTGGTTTTTTGTACAAACGGCAGCCATTAACCCAGATGCACAATCTCCTGAATTTAAAGATGAAGTTATGGGGCGTTTAATTCGTTTTGTTTCTTCTCATGAAGTAGGCCATACTTTAGGGTTACCTCATAACATGGGTAGCAGTGTTGCGTACCCGGTAGACTCTTTACGTTCAGCTAGCTTTACGCAAAAATACGGTACGGCGCCTTCTATAATGGATTACGCACGTTTTAACTATGTAGCACAACCAGAAGATAAAGGTGTTGCCCTTATGCCTAATATTGGTATATATGACAAATATGCTATTGAATGGGGATATAAGCCATTACTAGACAAAACTGCTACTGAAGAAAAGGAAACTTTAGACAGCTGGATATTAGCGCATGAAAACGATCCTATGTACCGTTTTGGTAGCCAACAATGGACTGTTATTGACCCTAGTTCTCAAACAGAAGATTTAGGAGACGATGCTATTAAAGCTTCTTTATATGGTATTGAAAACTTGAAAAGAATTGTACCTAACTTAATTACTTGGACCTATGAAAAAGGGGAAGATTTTGAAGAATTAGAGTATATGTACGGACAAGTTTTAAGCCAGTACAATAGATACATGGGGCACGTAATTTCTAACATTGGTGGTGTTTATGAGTTCTATAAAACGTATGACCAAGAAGGTGCTGTGTATGTTCCTGTGGCTAAAGAACATCAAGAAAATTGTATGGCTTTTATTCAAGAACAATTATTTACTACACCAGAATGGATGTTAGATGAAACTATTTTCAACAAGATTGAAAGTGCTGGTGCTATTGAACGCATCCGTAAGTTACAAGTAAACGGAATTAATAAAATTCTAGATTTTGGTAGAATGCAACGTCTTATAGAAAATGAAACATTCCAAGCAGATAAAGCATATAGCCTACTAGAAATGATGACCGATTTACGTGATGGTATTTTTAGTGAACTATCAAAAGGTAAAACAATAGATACCTATAGACGTAATTTACAACGTGCCTATATTGACAGAATGGAATATTTAATGACAGAAGACCAAGGTCAAACTTACGGTGATACTTCAGTAAATGTAAGTCAGTCTGATATTCGCGCTATAGTAAGAGGTGAACTAGACACGCTTCAAAAGAAATTAAAAAGCGCTACGTACAGAACTAGTGACACAACTACTAAGTATCATTTACAAGATTTAATAAAGCGTATAGACCTTATTTTAAATCCGACGAAATAATCAAATACCGCATAAAAATGTTAAAAAGCACCCAAAATAGGGTGCTTTTTCTGTTTCAGGCATCAATTCATTAAACCTTTTAATACTGTAACGGTCTTATATACAAACATTAAAATAGTTATCATGAAAAAGTTATTAGTATTAGCCGCTATCTTAGTTACGTCTGCTGGGATAGCACAAACAGAGTTTAAAGGAAGAGGAGATAGAGAACACAGAGGGCAACACCAACCTAGGTTTGAAAGAATGATGGATGACTATACTCCAGAACAAATGGCTACTTTGAAAACAAAAAAAATGACATTAGCCTTAGACCTTACCGAAAAACAACAAAAAGAATTATTAAAAATTAATACCGAAGTTGCTAAAAAGCATAAAGCCAAATTTGAAGAAATAAAAGCTAAAAGAGAGGAAGCTAAAGCGAAAGGAGAAACCCCTCAAAGACCAACATCTGAAGAACGCTTTGCTATGCAAAATGCCAGACTAGATGAACAAATTGCAATGCGTACTAAAATGAAATCATTACTTACGGATGAGCAATATAAAAAGTGGAGTGAGATGAAAGAAAGCCGTAAGGATAAAATGAAAGAGCATTTTAAAGGTCGTATGGAAGAAAGAAAAGAAGGTCAAGGTAGAAGAAGATAAAAAATGATGGTTGATTGATGAGAGAAAAAGCCGTTTCACACATTTAGTATGAAACGGCTTTTTGCTAACTATAAACCCAAAAAAATCTGAAATTCTAAACTTTATTCTTCACACTGTTTTAATAAATACCTTAAAATATCGGTAGTGGTAACAATACCTACCAAGGTTCTTTTATTAACTACAGGTAATGCATGAAATTCTTTCTGCGATAAAATTTCTGCAACCTCTCTTATAGTACTGGTTGGCCTAACTACTACAGGCGCCTTAGACATTACTTGCTCTATCGTGAACATATTATAAACAATTGTTTCTACTTGTTCGTCATCATCATTCAAATCGGCAAAACTAATTCTTAGTATATCTGTAAAGCTAAGCATCCCCACTATTACTTTTCCTTTTACAACAGGAATGTGTCTTATATGATGCTTTCTAAATAGTCTCTCTGCCTTATCAAGACTATCATCTGTGTTGAGCAGCACCAAATTTGTTGACATTATTTCCGATACCGGTATATTAACTTTCATGATTAGTGCTTTTTAATACATTGTAAATGTCAGAAATAAATTTGTCCGGATTACTGATTTTAGTCATTCCAAATATTAGAAGATTTTTGTAAAATATTTAACACCCAGTAAAGTGCTTAGCAGAAGTTAAAAAATCTGATTATTGTACCTTTGTTATTTAAACAAAATATCATGTACGACGTTATAATTGTAGGTGGCGGACCTATTGGTATTGCCTGTGCACTAGAAGCCAAAAAGAAAGGATTATCTCATCTTATTATAGAAAAAGGATGCATTGCTAATTCTATTTTCAATTATCCGCTGAACATGCATTTCTTTTCTACCTCAGATAAATTAGAAATAGATAATATACCCTTTATCTGTAAAGAACCGAAGCCACAAAGAAATGAAGCTTTGGAATATTACAGAAGAATTGTAACCTCTAATAATTTACAGATAAAGCTTTACGAAGAGGTAAAAGAAATAAAAAAGAGTGACGTTTTTCATATCAATACTTCTAAAGGTACTTATACAGCTTCAAATGTTATTATATCTACCGGGTTTTATGACATTCCAAATCTCATAAACGTACCTGGTGAAGATTTACCAAAAGTGAGTCATTATTACAGAGAACCACACTTATATGTGAATCAAAAAGTGGCTGTAATTGGCGCCAGTAACTCTTCGGTAGATGCTGCACTTGAATGTTACCGAAAAGGTGCTGATGTAACCATGATTGTAAGAAAAGAGGCTATTGGAGAACGCGTTAAATATTGGGTGAAACCAGACGTTGAAAACCGAATTAAAGAAGGAAGTATCAAAGCTTACTTTACCTCAGAACTTGAAGAAATAAAAGAAGGTTCTGTAATTATGAGAACACCTGATGGTAGCGTAGAAATTGAAAATGACTTTGTTTTAGCCCTAACTGGGTATATGCCTAATTTTGACTTTTTGAAAAAGATTGGTGTTGATTTAAATGAACAAGATGCGCTGAAACCAACTTATAACCCTGATACAATGGAAACCAATATAGACAACCTTTATTTAGCAGGCGTTATTTGTGGTGGTATGGAAACACATAAATGGTTTATAGAAAATTCCATTATTCACTCAGAACT
>NZ_BRVO01000004.1 GCF_027924185.1 Neptunitalea lumnitzerae | reverse complement strand
GTCGTCTTGTCCATACCATTCATCTGTATAGTTAGAGAATGTATATATCTCAGCACCTAAACGGTTAAATATTTGAAGTTTGGCAACATTAAATCCATCAAGATCAAACGTGTCGTTTTGTCCTGGAGAAGTTCCACCCGGAGAAATACCTTGAGGTATAAAACAGTCGTCTGCTTCTTCAACTAATACTTCGAAATAATTAGTACAGTATTCAGTAGTAACTTCTACAGCATATAAACCAGCATCTAGTACATCTAATGTGCTACCTGTTTCAGTTGCTAACACAGTACCATCTTGACTCCAAGTAAATGTAACTCCTGGGTCTGTAACATTAAATCCAAGAATGTTTGGTGTTAAAGTAGTCGCTGTAATACCATTAGAACATACATCATAATATGGTGCAAAATCTAAAATAGGTGAATTGTGAATAATAAGATCAAAAGCTACTACATCAGGACATGCAGAAACGGTACTTTCTAAACGAGCATAGATAGTTTCTAAGGATGCATCGGTATTTGTGTAAGCTTCAGGTGTTGGTATAGCATTCACGCCATTTAAAGCATCTGTCTCATCTTCGTAATACGTAACTACTACGTCTGTAGCGCCATCTATAACGGCCGCATCTTGAGTAGTTAAATCAAACTCTGCGTATCCATCATTTGAAATATCGTCACATGCTTCAATGTCATCTGGCTGCCCGGCAAAAACATACCCATCTAAAATAACTTCGAATTGAGTTGTTCCACTACAGTTATTGGTGTCGTCAATAACTTCTACAGTAAATATTCCATCTTCAGGATTATCTATGTCTCCTGATAAAGTATATGTGTCAGATGGTCCACTTTGTAATACATTTCCATTCTCATCGTAAAAGATATAGGTAAGGTTACCAAGTAGTTCTGAAATATTAGTTACTGTAACCGTAACATCTTCTTCTAAACAAGCGCTCTTAGTAATTACGTCTGGAGTAACTATTGGTTCTGGTAATGGGAAAAATTCAATTAAGATGTCACCTTCTAGTGAACAGCTAGAACCAGGGTATGTTACAGATAATCCATAGGTGCCTGTTTCAGTAACATCTAATGTAGTTCCAGTGGCTCCAGGGATGGCAACACCATCTTGATACCATTGCAGTACACCCCCTGGAGTTATGCTTGTGTTAGCAGTGTCTATTGTTACTACATCACCTTCACAGTTTGCATTACCTCCAGTTAGTAAAATATCTTCACCTAAATCAATATCTCCAATGTCAAATGATCCTGCTGCTATAAATACAGCTGAGTCCCAGCTACTGTCAGAATCATCCTGTATAGCTAGTTTAATGTGGTACGTTTGGCCAGGAGTAACTGCAGATTGAGCAGTCATTAAAACAGTTTGTCCGTTAAAATCTATTTCTCCAGTTCCATTGGCATTATACTGATCAAAATAAGCGGCATTAGCTGGTCCACAACTACCAATACCGCCGTGTACGTTAACTACAGTAACGGGAATGGTAGTACCTGGTATTACAGCTAAGTTGGTGGTGTTACCGGCAGCGTCTGTTAAAAAGAATGCAAAGGTATCTGAATAACTACACTCAAAAGTAGACGTATATTCTTCTGAAGCAAAAATAAAATCAAAGCTCATGTTGCTTGTTAGCGGAATAAAGTCAAATTCTAAAACGGTAGCATTGTAACCTGGACCAGAAATAGCTACTAAATCAGGATCAGAAGGCCATGTTGAGCCTCCATTTGATAGCGCTGGTGTTACAATATTAGGTCCAGGAACAGCATTCGCGTCACCGGAAGTAAGTACTACACCAGATTGAACAGGGAAATTGTAGGCATTATAAAAATACCCAATACCATTGTCTGAGCCAAAATTAGTACCTGTAGAATATTGTACGTTAAAAACTTGTGCACAACCCGAGTTCATTAATACATCTGTTACTAATTGGTCAGCTGTATATTGAGTTGTTGAAACATTCATAGGAGGACAACTACTGTCATTCATATTAGGACTCATATCCGTACAGTTTGGATCGTTCGTGTTATTTACTGTAAGGTAAACGTCGGTTCCAAGAGGATAAGGGCCAAAAGTATATGTGCCAGTGGCAGTAGCTATTTGCGGGGTGCTATTTTGATCATCTAAAATTGTTAACGAAGTAGCATCTCCCATATCTGTAATATCAACATCTACGTAATATTGTTGATTGTTACAATCATCTATAGAAGTATAAGTGACAGCATGGTTTAAACAAGTATTACATATAACATCAAAATCTAAAGACGTGAAAGTACCTGAAGCACAACTATCCGAACCATTAGATTGAATTTGTACATAAATGGTGCTTCCAGTAGATTGTATTTCTAAGCCGGCTAAATCTCCACTATTACCATATCCTTGATATAAAATAGTAGTTCCGTCTGAATCGTAAATAATAATTTCATCATCACCACTACCAACAGTACCAGAGTTGAACATTGCTGTTAGGTATAATGTTTGGTCTGTAGCGGTAAATGTGAACATTGTATTATCGTTATTCCCCCAACAGTAAGTTACATTGGTAGGACCTACTGCACAATCCACTATAAATTCAGTTTGAATTTCAGTTGTAAAGGTATAAACATAAGACCAATCGCTGTAGAAACCTCCTCCACAATCAGCTCTTACGTATACTTCGTAAGCCGTATCAGGTGTTAAGCCTGTTTCTTGTACAGTTGGAGTAGTGTTTACTACAGTTCCAGCTCCTGAAGGTACCCCTGTACCAGCTGGTTGTACTACATATTCCCAAGAAGTTTCACCATTATTAGGTACCCAGCTTAAATCGGCTGAAGTATCTGTAATATTAGTAGCAGCTAAAGTAGAAGGAGCAATACAGTATGTACCACATGATTGAACTCTAACATAATCAATAGACATATCACCAGTTGGTAGACCAGTACCGGTTTGTCTAAATTCTATATAAATAAGTTGTCCTGCGTAAGCAGTTAAGTCTATACCAACAGGAACCCAGTCTTGGTTAGCTGATGTTTGGTATTGACCAACCCACGTAAATTCATTTGTAAATGGCCCCGTAACAGCGGTACCAATACCCACTTCTAAAGTACCCATACCTACACCATAAGCATGCATGAAGAAAGAAAGTTCAACAGCACCAGTTGCTCCAGATAAGTCAATAACGGGAGAAACAATAGAACCTGGGTTAGCAGGGTTAGCTCCTGAAGCTTCAAAGTTCATAAAACTAGCTCCGCTATAGGCATTTGCGGCACCAGTACCTGCAGAAGTAGCTCCGTCAGGAATTTCCCAAGAACCACCGCCTGAGTTTAAGTTACCTGTCCATCCACCAATATTACTATCAAAATCTTCTGTAAAAATAAAAGAGGCACTACCTGTAGTGCAAGTAACGCCTGTAGGAGCAGTAGGAGGTACTGCGTACGTAGTAAAAGTAAAAGGACCTACCCAAGTACTATAATCAGATCCGCCACAATTGGCTCTTATATAAATTTCATAATCAGTATCGGCTGTTAAACCTGTAACTTCAAAGTCTGTGTTAGTGTTAGCAACAGTACCACTACCTGTTGGAGTACCTGTCCCTGCAGGTTGTACTGTAACTTCCCATTCAGTTTCTGTACCACCTGCTGTCCAAGAAATAGCTACAGTGGTATCAGTAATTCCACTTACAGAAGTATTCGCAATCGGAGGGCACGACTGTGAGTAGATTGTAGGGCTGCTAATACAAAATCCTTTAGCCCAGATATTGTTATCGTCAAATAAAATACGGTATCTAAAACCAGCTAACTGAGTAGAACTAAAGCTTGAGATGTCTAATCCAGAAGATGTATAATCAATTTGATGTGCAACATCGGCACAATATACATTACCCGCAGTAGACCCTGTATTACCTACAGTAGATCCTGTGTCTGGTAAGTTATCCCATGTAACCCATGCAGATGCGTCAAAATCCCAATACTGAAGTGCCAGTATTTCAGAGTTTTGTTGGTTATATATATAAGAAAGATCAACATATATGAAGGTTTCACCAGAAACAAATGCTCCCGTTAAATCCATATACGAAGATTCTGCCGCAATATTGTTAGTAACCCCTGAGCCTGCTTGATTGTCATCAAAGGCAAAGTTACTATCAACAGTTGGGTCAGCTTCAAATAAACCAGCTGCAGTGCCATAAGAACCTGTAATGCTCCAGGCTACGTTAGGCCAGTTTGCTGCATCGTTTAACACCTGGGAAAACCCAAATGTACTCACAAGCAGCAGTAAGATTAGTAAAGTAGTTTTTTTCATGAAAAGTTTTGATTTTTAGAGAATTGAATTCGCTATTTCTTTTAAGATTACTTAATTATGGTCAAATTTAAAAATTATTGTTAAATTAAGTTATTCAATGTTAAAAATATAATTAAATTTCTGATAGCTTTAGATATTTAACAAATGCACTAAAATGTTTAACATTTTGTAAATTTGTAGCGATTTATAGAATATGATAGAAGAAATAAATATAAAGTACGAGAAAGTTGTATTGGTGGGTATCATCAATCAAGAGCAAGATGAAGCCAAATCTAAGGAGTATTTAGATGAGTTAGAGTTTTTGAGTTATACGGCGGGAGGTGAAGTAGTAGCTAGATTTACCCAAAAGATAGCAGTACCTAACCCTAAAACTTTTATAGGAACTGGTAAAATGGAAGAGATTTATGAATTTGTTCATGAGCATGAAGTGGGAACTGTAGTGTTTGATGATGAATTGTCACCTGCACAACAAAAAAATATTGAGAAGATACTGAAGTGTAAAATTTTAGATAGAACCAGTTTAATTCTTGACATATTTGCACAAAGAGCTCAAACAAGTTATGCAAGAACTCAGGTAGAGTTGGCACAATACCAATATTTATTACCGCGTTTAACCGGGTTGTGGACACACTTAGAGCGTCAACGTGGGGGTATTGGTATGCGTGGTCCTGGTGAAACAGAAATTGAAACCGACCGTAGAATTGTTAGAGATAGGATAGCTTTGCTAAAGAAAAAGCTGGAGACTATTGATAAGCAAATGGCTACCCAAAGAGGAAATAGAGGTGCGCTGGTACGTGTTGCTTTAGTAGGGTATACCAATGTTGGTAAATCTACTCTAATGAACGTGATTTCTAAATCTGATGTATTTGCCGAGAACAAACTGTTTGCTACGCTAGATACTACGGTAAGAAAAGTTGTAATTGGTAATTTGCCATTTTTGTTAAGTGATACTGTTGGGTTTATACGTAAGTTGCCTACGCAATTGGTAGAGTCTTTTAAAAGTACATTAGACGAGGTAAGGGAAGCTGATTTGTTGCTGCATGTTGTAGATATTTCACATCCTAATTTTGAAGAGCATATAGCTTCTGTAAATGGTATTTTAGATGAAATTAAATGCTCTGATAAGCCTACTATAATGGTATTTAATAAGATTGACCAGTATGAGTATGAAGCTATAGAGGAAGATGATTTGGTAACAGAGAAGGAGGCGAAGCATTTTACCTTAGAAGAGTGGAGGCAAACCTGGATGAATACTATGAACGGAAATGCTTTGTTTATATCTGCTATAAGTAAAGAAAATATGGATGAGTTTAGACAAAAGGTGTATAGTGCAGTAAGAGAAATTCATGTAACTCGTTTTCCTTATAATAACTTTTTATATCCAGAGATTGCTGTGGATCAGCAAGAGGAATAATGTAACATATCTGAAGATATATAGGAAGCCAAAACATGTGTTTTGGCTTTTTTTGTACTTTGAAGTGAGGAGTAAAGGGTTTTCCGTAAAGTATGATTCGTTGGGTGTTGTAGTTTTACCAAGAACAAAAATTATGACCAATGAAAATTAAATTAACGTTTCTATTATTATTTGTTATTAGTGCATCGTTTGCGCAGATTAAAGTTTTAGGTACCCAAGAAACTCCGGAAACAATTGGGCATGTTAAAAAAATGGGTGGCTTTCACGTCTACTGTGAGAAGTATTCAGATAATACGTATCATTTTACTTTTAGAGATCTTAATTATACGTCTATAACCGAACTGGAAACTTTTAGTTTTAAAGATGTAGATAATGCATTTGAAAATTTCTATGCGGTAATTATTAATGGATTAGAAACGTTACCAGAACCTATACTAATTGAATTGCCAGAAGGTGTTTTAAGAGTTATTTTTACTAAGAGTTATGGAAAACATGTATTCAATTTTAATTTTACCCCAACGGGTAGTGGTTACGAATCGCTTTCTATTTTTATGAATGAAAAGGATGCGAATATACTTTTTGGTAAAGCAGAGAAAAACGACAAGAAAAAGAAAAAGAAGAAAAAGAAATAAGTCTTACTATAATTTTTAAAGAATATAGAGCCGCCTAATATTAGGTGGCTTTTTTTATGAGATTGATTTGCAGTATTTAATAGGCGTGGTATGTTTACGTTAATAAGTTTTGGGTGTTAAGAGGGTGTGTGTTGCTGGTGCTTTCTATAAAATTACTTAGTTTTGCCGCCCCTTTAAAACTATGGTTTATGAGTGTATTTTTAGTGAATAAAAGACTTAATGGTAACTATAAATTTGTTTTTACAAACAGAAAAGGACACACGGTGTTTACAAGTATTGCCTGTAAAAGAAAAGAAGATTGTGAAAGTATTATTGATGCGTTAAGAGCGCATATTGATAAAGATGAGTTTGTGTTTACGCGCAAAAAAACACCTGCTGGTAAATTATACTTTAGAATATCTAAAGGGGGGTTAGTGTTGGCTACTAGTAGAAAGTTTTCTACCGAGTTAAGTATGGAAAAGGGAATTACCCATTTATTGAAATATGTGCCAGCTGCCGAAACCTTAGAAATGCCAAAGGAAGAAGATATTTTTGGAGATACCAACAAAGAGGAAGAAGAGAGCGAGGACAAAAATATTTAGGATTATGGGTAACCGTATAAACTTCTTAAAATGAAAGTTTATCTTCCAAATGTAATTTAGTTTATCTCAGTAATTCCTCATAATTAAAAATTGAGAAACAAAAAAAGCTACCCTTTAATAAGGTAGCTTTTTTCATAAGGTATGTAAATGTGTTTTTTAGAATTTAGCACCAATACCTAAACCAAAAACTTCACGGATTTGAAATGCAGTAATAGCATTGTCATCATAAATAGCTTGGAAGGTAAAGTTGGTAGAAAGGTATTTATTGATTTTCATCACTACATTCAAAGTGTAATCAATATCTACATTTTGTGGATCTTCTAAGTAATTGCTATAGAGTGCCAATATATTTTCGGCAGATACATTTTCCATAATGTCAAACTTGGCATAACCGCTTAAAGAAGCACCAAATTCATAACGCATGGTTTTATTAGCATCTAAACCAAAGTAGTCTCCATCTTCATAACCAGGAATAGAGGTGAAATCTTTATCTACAAAAATGAATTTAGAAGTAAAAGGGGCAACGTTTACTTTTAAGTTGTCGCTTTTTTTCCAAAGCATACCAATACCAGCTTGTAAATACCCTGGAGATAAGAAGTGAGTGTACTCAGTTCTTATTTCATTTCCATTTGCATCTGTGCCGTATTCGTACCCTTTATCCATTTGGGTTTTAAAATTTAAAAAGGCTGAATAGTACCAGTTACCTTTTGCTTTTTTACCTAATAAAGAGTTGTATTCTAAACGGTCATTAGTTTTTTTAGTAAACTCCTCGTCTTTAACTTTGGTAAGACCATAGTCTAATAATAATTTATTGTCCCATGTCCAGTCTCCTTTTTCGTAGTTAAAATCGTAACTAACAGAAAGGTTACCTGCTACGTTGCTGGTTCCTCCTCCAAGCCAATCGGCATTAAAAGCAGATTGATTAAATAAAAGACTGATGTTTCCGGCTGTTGTCCAGGCAGTGTCTTTTTCTTTGTCATTGGTTTGTTGTGCAAAGGCACTAAAAGAGCCTACTAAAAGTAAGCCAAGCAATAATTTTTTTTTCATAGTGTATTATTTGGTATTCATTAGTAAAAACAATTAATGATGATGACTAATTTTTGTTTTTAAATAATGGTACAGAAGAACAAGCCTCTCCGTACATAAGGCTTTTTGCAATGGGTTGTATTTTTTCTATTAAAAATAAATACGCGTTGGGTGGTACCGGTTTGTTAGAGCAACCTTTTACTATTACCGGGGCATCTTTTACATATGAGAAATCAGTTTTGCTAATGATGTCTTGGTAAATGGCTGTTTCTAATTCTTCTAAAGTACCAATAATTACTTTTTTAGCATAAGGTGCTACATAGGTACTAATAAGCATATATGCCCATGCGGGTACAATAGCATCGGTAGAGCAGGTTAAGGCCACGTAGGTGTTGGTGTATTGTTCCCAATTATGGTTTTTAGCGGCTGTTCTAAAGTCTTTTTCTCTTAAGATAAAGCCTTCTAATAGCCAATCTTTAATATCAAATACAATACGTTCTCCCTTTGGGTATAGCTCCTCAAGGTCTACTGTTACCAATTTGCTATTAGCTACTCTATTTACAATTTCGTCTGCCATATATTATTCGGTAATCAATATTTGTTATTCCCAAATTAATTTTGGAAACCACATTATAATTCTATTAATGGCTTTTAGAAAATGGTTTATAATAAGCCAAGTTCTAATTTAGCCTCTTCGCTCATAAGGTCTTGACTCCATGGTGGGTCAAACGTAATTTCTACCTCTGCATCTTTTACCTGGTCAATTGACTTTATTTTTTCTTCTACTTCTGCAGGTAACGTTTCGGCTACCGGGCAGTTAGGTGTGGTAAGAGTCATTAAAACTTTTACATCGTTATCTTCGTTTACAAAAACATCGTAAATAAGTCCTAACTCATAAATGTCTACAGGTATTTCAGGATCGAAAATAGTTTTTAAAGTTTTTACTATTTCTTCCCCCAAATTTGTGGTATCATTCAGTTCTTCGCTCATATTCTAATTCAATTGGGTTTGGTATGCAATAGCATACATTTTAAGTTGTTTTATCATGCTAACCAATCCGTTGGCTCTGGTGGGAGATAAGTGTTCTTTTAAACCTATCTCATCTATAAAATCGGTATTGGCCTCAATAATATCTTTTGGTTTTTGGTTTGAAAATGCACGTATTAAAATAGCAATAATACCTTTGGTAATTATAGCGTCTGAGTCTGCTGTAAAGGCAATTTTATCTCCCTCTAAAGAGGCATGAACCCATACTTTGCTTTGGCATCCTTTAATTAAATTATCATCGGTTTTATACTCATCTTCAATAAGAGGTAAACTCTTTCCAAGTTCAATCATATACTCATAGCGCTGCATCCAATCATCAAACATTGAAAACTCTTCTACTATTTCTTGTTGTATTTCCTGTATGGTCATAACTACATTTATTTGGTACAAAAGTACAAATATTATATGTTACTTTTCGGTTTCGGTTAAAGCCACAATTTTGCTTACCATATCTCTTAATTGCGCAGGAGGGTTACCATGGTCAAATTCTACAGAGGTATAGGTGTTGTCTTGGTACGTAATAGTTAGAGTAGCCGTAGCAGCTCTGTCTGTATATCTGTTTTGTGTAGGTGCTTCAAAGGTGTTAATTTCAGATAAATCTATTTGCTTAACCGCGGCAATTAAGTTTTCCCAAGCATTAGGTGGTACCGTAATGTTTTTCTTTTCTTGTGTAAGGGCATTGATTACGGTAGCGCCTTCTGTAGAAACAGTTGTAGTGGTGTAGTTACCTCTACTTTTTTTGGTATAGGTAAAAGTATAATTAGTGTCTTCTTTCACTTTGGTTTCTGAAGCTTTTTTTTGTGAGTTGCAAGCAAATAATACTATAAAGCTACATGCAATTAATAGATGTTTCATAACTATAATGTTGATATGTAAAATAATAATACAAAAAAAGTACCGCGTACGGTACTTTTTATAAAATATTTAAGGTTTGTTGTCAGTACTTTTATCTTAGCATGTTGGCAGCACGTTCTACGCCGGCAACCAAAATATCTATTTCTTCTTTAGTGTTGTAAAAAGCAAATGAAGCTCTTACTGTACCTGGTATGCAGAAGAAATTCATAATAGGTTGTGCACAGTGGTGCCCCGTTCTAACAGCTATACCTAACTTATCTAATATGACGCCCATATCATACGGGTGAATACCTTCTATATTAAAAGAAATTACAGCCGCTTTTTGGGTGGTATCTTTAGGCCCATAAATGCGTAGTCCTTCAATAGCTAACAATTTTTCGGTAGCGTATTCAAGTAGTTCGTGTTCGTAAGCAGCTATAACATCAAAACCAATGTTGTTCATATAGTCAATAGCGGCACCAAAGGCAATGCCTCCGCAAATATTTGGGGTGCCAGCCTCAAACTTATGAGGTAGGTCTGCATAGGTGGTTTTTTCAAAAGTAACTTCTGCTATCATTTCACCACCTCCTTGGTAAGGGGGGAGCTTTTTAAGCCAAGTTTCTTTACCATATAGCATACCTTGCCCAGTTGGTCCGCACATTTTATGGGCAGAAGCAACGTAGAAATCTACATCAAGGGCTTGTACATCTGCCTTAATGTGAGGTGCAGCTTGCGCGCCATCTATTAAAACAGCGGCGTTAACTCCATGGGCTAGTGTTATTATATCTTTAATAGGGTTAATGGTACCTAGTGCATTAGAAACATGGTTGCAAAAAACAAGTTTGGTTTTATCAGATAATAAGCTTTTATAGGCTTCCATATCTAATACTCCTTCTTGCGTCATAGGTATTACCTTTAGCAAGGCACCTGTGCGCTCACATAACATTTGCCATGGCACAATGTTACTATGGTGTTCTAAGGCCGATACTATAATTTCGTTTCCTTCATTTAGTAACGAAGTAAACCCGTTTGCTACCAAGTTGATGCTATCGGTAGTACCACTGGTAAAAATAATTTCATAGGAGTTGGCCGCATTAAAATGCTTTTGAATTTTAATACGTGCCTCTTCGTATTTATCAGTTGCTTCCTGACTTAACGTATGTACCCCACGGTGAATGTTGGCATTGTAATTTTGGTAATAATCTACTATTGCATCAATCACCGGTTGTGGTGTTTGTGAGGTAGCAGCATTATCAAAATATACCAACGGTTTACCGTTAACGGTTCTGTTAAGTATAGGAAACTCTTTTCTTATGTTTTCAATAGCAATCACTAAGTGAATTTTTTTAGAAGTCTAAACCTAAATTAATGCCTAATTTATTAGCTATTAATTTGTTAATTCGTTTTTGAACTTCAGGTATTCTAACGCTTTCTAGTACGTTATTAGCAAAGGCATAGGTTAATAAACCTTTTGCTTCTTTTTCAGGAATACCTCTAGATTTTAAATAAAATAATGCTTCAGGATCTAATTGACCAATAGTACAACCGTGTGAACATTTTACATCATCTGCAAAAATTTCTAACTGAGGTTTTGTGTTTATGGTAGCAGTATCATCTAATAAAATATTATTGTTTTGCTGAAACGCATTTGTTTTTTGAGCAATACGGTCTACTAATATTTTACCATTGAATACCCCAACACTTTTTTCAGAGAAAATACCTTTATAATCTTGGTGGCTTTCGCAGTTTGGTGCAGCATGGTCTACCAATGTATAATGGTCTACATGTTGCTTATCATTTAAAATGGTTATTCCTTTTAATGTAGAGTCAATGTACTCTCCTTTATGGTAGTAGTTTAAGTTATTACGTGTAAGTTTACCACCAAAAGAAAACGTATGAACGCTTGCATTACTATTACCTTCTTGAGAAATGTAGGTATTGTCTATTAACGAAGCAGATTCAAGATCGTTTTGTATTTTGTAGTAATCTAAAACAGCGTTTTTACCAACAAACATTTCTGTAACCACATTGGTTAATACCGGGTGGCTAGTTAAACTTTGGTGACGCTCTATAATTTGAACTTGTGCGTTTTCTTCTACTACTACTAAATTACGTGGTTGTAGCATTAATGCATCTTCTACACCTGTAGCAAAATGTATAATTTCTATAGGCTTTTCAACAACTTTACTTTTAGGTATGTATATGTAAGCACCTTCTTTAGTAAAAGCGGTATTTAAGGCTGTTAAGCTATCGTCTTCTTTAGCAACTTTGTTAAAATACGTATCAATTACTTCTTTGTATTTTGGTTTGCTTAAAGCAGCACTCATTAAGCATACATCTAAACCTTCGTGTGAAGTTTCAGATAAATGAGAGCTGTAGATACCATCTATAAAAACAATTTTATAGGTTTCAATATCATGAATAAAGTAAGGCTTAACATCTTTGTATTCAATAGCCTTTTCTTTTTTAGCAAAAACGTTATAATCTGGTTTTAAAACCGAGTTTAATGAGGTGTATTTCCAAGCTTCTTCTTTTTTAGTTGGGAAACCTTGGTTTTCAAATTGTTGAATGGCCTTAGAGCGAATGTCACTCAATGGGTCATTTTTTGCAATTTGATTTTCTAACACCATGTATGATGTTGCTAATTTATCTTTTAGACTCATGTTCTCTTTAACTTTTATAAGGTAACCAAATGGCTTTATTGGTTTTTTTACCTGATATTTTTTCTATTGATTCAATAATGAACTTATTTTCGGAAAGGCTACCTGAAGCTATCACTGCTTCTACATTTCTTCCGGCTGTTTCCAGCATAGAAATAAGGTTTACTTTCCAACTTCCGTTTTCCTTTTCAAATTGAAAAAAATACGGTATGTCTTCTCCTTTATATTGCATTTGAGCTATGGCGTAGCTTCCTTCAATTTCTAGTTCTCCAATTTCCAGCTGACTAATGTCTTCTTTATGAATCCATTTGTTTCTTAATAAATAAGCAAACAGTTCTTTAGCTGTTAGTTGTTTTGCCAAATCTTGTGGTATAAGATGTCTTGTTGTAAGTACCCATAGTTTTTCTTCAAAAGGGCATTTACTTATGGTAAGGCTATCTGCCTTTTTACAATGGTCCCATACCTGTTGGTAAAATGCAATAGTACTTTGGTTAATTAAGCTATATGTTGCAATTCCGTTTTTTGTGTTAACTGCATTTTTATAAGCAGAAAACACCTCCCGAATCTTAGTATTGTCCTGTGAGTATCCGGTGAAAAAAAAGAAAACAACTAATATGGTTAACCAAAGTTTTGGGCTCATGCGTTTAAGCAGTCACTTCTTGTTTAATCCAATCGTACCCTTTTGCCTCTAATTCTAGTGCTAATTCTTTAGTTCCAGATTTTACAATTTTACCATCAAATAAAACGTGTACGTAATCTGGTACTATATAGTCTAGTAATCTTTGGTAGTGCGTAATTACAACTACAGCATTGTCATTACTTTTTAATTTGTTAACCCCATTGGCAACAATTCTTAAAGCATCAATATCCAATCCTGAATCTGTTTCATCTAAAATAGCTAGTTTAGGTTCTAACATAGCCATTTGAAAAATTTCGTTACGCTTCTTTTCTCCTCCAGAAAATCCTTCGTTTAAAGAACGAGAAAGGAATTTCATATCAATGTCTAATAAAGCAGCTTTCTCTTTTATCTTTTTAAGCATTTCGTTAGCTGGCATTTCTTCTAATCCCTTTGCTTTACGAGTTTCGTTAATAGCTGTTTTGATAAAGTTAGTTACAGAAATACCTGGAATTTCAACAGGATATTGAAATGACATAAAGATACCTTTGTGCGCTCTTTCATCAGCTTCCATTTCTGTAATATCTTCTCCATTAAATTCAATAGTACCTTCAGTAACTTCAAATTCTTCTCTTCCTGCAATTACAGAAGAAAGGGTACTTTTACCAGCTCCGTTAGGTCCCATAATAGCGTGTACCTCTCCTGGCTTTACTTCTATACCTAAGCCTTTTAATATTTCTTTATCTTCTACTGAAGCATGTAAATTCTCTATCTTTAACATTGTCTTTTTAAGTTTAGAGTTGATGGTTGAAAGTTAACACTACTTTGTTCCAAAAACCTTTATTGCTATTTATATCGTATTCTTAATTTTAATTTCTTATTGCTATATGTGCATTAACCTACAGATCCCTCTAAGCTAATTTCAAGTAATTTTTGAGCTTCTACCGCAAACTCCATTGGTAATTTGTTTAATACCTCTTTACTAAAACCATTTACAATTAAAGCAATGGCTTTCTCAGTATCAATACCTCTTTGGTTACAATAGAAAATTTGATCTTCACCAATTTTACTTGTGGTAGCCTCGTGCTCTATTTGTGCTGTTTTGTTTTTAGCCTCAATATACGGGAAGGTATGTGCACCACAATCGTTCCCCATTAGTAACGAATCACATTGAGAAAAGTTACGGGCGTTGTCTGCTCTTGAGCTTACTTGTACCAAACCTCTATAAGAGTTTTGAGATTTACCAGCAGAGATACCTTTAGATATAATGGTACTACGTGTGTTTTTACCAAGGTGAATCATTTTTGTACCCGTATCAGCTTGCTGATAGTTGTTGGTTACAGCAATAGAGTAAAACTCACCAATTGAGTTGTCACCTTTTAATACGCAAGAAGGATATTTCCAAGTAACTGCAGAACCTGTTTCTACCTGTGTCCAAGAAATTTTAGCATTCTTTTCGCATAAACCTCTTTTGGTTACAAAGTTGAAAACTCCACCTTTACCATCTTTACCACCAGGGAACCAGTTTTGCACTGTAGAATATTTAATTTCAGCATCATCTAATGCAATTAATTCTACTACCGCAGCGTGTAATTGGTTTTCGTCACGCATGGGTGCGGTACAACCTTCTAAGTAACTTACATAACTACCTTCGTCAGCTATAACCAAAGTTCTTTCAAACTGTCCGGTACCTGCTTGGTTAATTCTAAAGTAGGTAGATAATTCCATAGGGCAACGAACGCCTTTAGGAATGTAACAAAAAGAACCATCTGAAAATACAGCTGAATTTAAGGCTGCATAGAAATTGTCTTTTTGCGGTACTACAGTACCCAAATATTTCTTTACTAATTCCGGATGCTCTTTAATAGCTTCAGAAATAGAACAGAAAATAATTCCTTTTTCTGCCAATGTTTTTTTGAAAGTAGTAGCAACAGAAACCGAATCCATTACAATATCTACAGCAACACCGGCTAATTTTTTCTGCTCGTCAATAGAAATTCCAAGTTTGTTGAAAGTGTCTAATAGCTCAGGGTCAACTTCGTCTAAACTTTCGTATTTAGGTTTTTTCTTAGGAGCAGAATAATAAGAAATGTTCTGAAAATTTGGTTTTTCATAATGTACGTTTGCCCAATCTGGCTCTTTCATTTCTTCCCAAGCACGAAAAGCCTCCAGACGCCATTCGGTCATCCATTCTGGTTCTTCTTTTTTCTTAGAAATTGCACGTACAATATCTTCATTTAAACCAACCGGTAGCGTATCTGCTTCAATATCGGTATAAAATCCGTACGCATACTCTTGTGTTTCCAGTTCTTTTTTTAATTCTTCTTCGGTATATGCCATGTGTTATCTATGATAATTCAATGTTCTATATTTGGTATTCAATGTTTGAGGTTCAAGGCTTAACGTTGTGGGTTATTGAATTTTGATCCTTTAAAACTTCTTTTTTCCGTTACTCTCAAAACTCATTTAGATGTTGTTCATATAAATCTTGAAGTCCCATCTGTTTGTGAGTAGCGCCTGTAATCGTTCTTTAGTTTGGTTTGTTGCGCAATCTTATAAATGTTTGAACACAGTGTTCTGGCTAAATTCTAAATTTTTAAAATCCCGCCGTTACTTATAATATTGAACTTTAAACTTAGCCAAATGTTATAGCGAAAAACTTTCACCACAACCACAAGTGCGTTGTGCATTGGGGTTGTTAAAAACAAAACCTTTTCCGTTAAGTCCTCCAGAATATTCGAGGGTTGTACCTATCAGATACAAAAAGCTCTTTTTGTCTACAGCTATTTTTATATTATTGTCTTCAAACACTTTGTCCGTCTCTGTAATGTTGTGGTCAAAATTTAATTCGTAAGACAATCCGCTGCAGCCTCCGCTTTTCACACCTACTCGTACGTAATCTACAGTAGCATCAAAGCCGTCGTCAGACATTAGCTCCGCTACTTTTTTCTTTGCAGTTTCAGATACTTTAATCATTGCTCTTACCTTATTTAGTTTTCGAGTATTCAGTTATTTACAAATAACGAATACTTTATGATAATGCAAAAATACTATATTATATATGATATTCCATATCGAAAACATATATTAATTAAATTCTACGATAGTTTTATCTTATACCTAAGGAAATTGAGAAAATTGATACCTTTGCAATATGATAGAAGATAAAAATCCGCAACGAACTTCGTTGTCTGAGTTAGGTGAGTTTGGGCTTATTGAACATTTGTCTAAAAATCTGAAAATTAAACAGGAATCTACCTTGAAAGGAATAGGGGATGATGCTGCTGTGTTAGATTTTAAAGATAAGAAAACAGTGGTGTCTACCGACCTCTTGGTGGAAGGTGTACATTTTGATTTGGCTTATGTGCCTTTAAAACATTTAGGATATAAAGCTGTAATGGTAAACCTGTCTGATATTTACGCAATGAATGCAAAAGCAACACAGGTTACGGTTTCTATTGCTGTTTCTAACAGATTTCCGTTAGAGGCTTTAGAAGAGTTGTATGAAGGTATTGCTGTTGCTGCTAAAATTTATAATGTAGATGTTGTTGGTGGAGATACCACCTCGTCTACTAGAGGACTTATCATTTCGGTTACGGCTATTGGTGAAGCTGATGAAAATGATTTGGTGTACCGTGATGGTGCTAAAGAAAACGACTTACTTGTGGTAAGTGGTGATTTAGGAGGTGCTTACTTAGGATTGCAGGTGTTAGAGCGTGAGAAAGAAGTTTTTAAGGTAAACCCTAATAACCAGCCAGATATTTCTATGTATAGTTATATTATTGAACGCCAGTTAAAACCAGAGGCGCGTAAAGATATTCCTGAATTATTAAAAGAGTTAGGGGTAAAACCTACCGCTATGATTGATATTAGTGACGGACTTTCTTCTGAAATTCTGCATATAAGTAAGCAGTCTAAAGTGGGGTGTAATTTGCATGAGGATAAAATACCACTAGACCCTCAGGTAATTTCTACTGCAGAAGAGTTTAATATGAATAGTACTACTGTAGCATTAAGTGGTGGTGAAGATTATGAATTGTTGTTTACCATTAGTCAGGAAGATTATCCTAAAATAAAGGCTAACCCACATTTTACTGTAATTGGGTATATGACCCAAGAAAGTGAAGGTGTGCACATGGTTACAAGGGCCAATACTAAAATTCCTATTACAGCGAGAGGTTGGAACGCTTTGTCTGGGGGTGTGGAAGAAAATAAAGCAACGGAAGAATAAATTTGTACAACATAATACAACCAAAAAGTCGCAGTTTACACTGCGACTTTTTTATGGGTTCTTGTAATGGCTTGTTCGTTTTTCCAATCTATCCAGGCTTGTCCTTTCCTTTTGCGCATGAAATTATCATAATTGCGCATTACAAAAATATTGTAAAGTGCTTTAGATAAATTTTTAGGGTTACGGGCAATAGCACGTAAACTCATAGAAAAACCAGGTGTTAAATAACGCATGTAGTGCCAATAACCTTCTGGCATGTATAATACTTCTCCATGATTTAAGTTGGCAATATACCCTTGGGCATGTTTTAATGCTGGCCACTTCTCATAATCAGGGTTTACAAAATCAATATCTTCTCGAGTAATTAACGAGTGTGGTATTTTGTATAAGTATTTACTCTGCGATTGGTCAAACAAAATACATTGTTTTTTACCATGAAAATGAAAATGGAAAATATTTGCCAAATCAATATCATAGTGCATAAAGGTGTAAGAGTCTGTGCCACCAAAAAATAGCATGGGTAGCCCTTTCATAAGTCGTAACCCAAAATTAGGATATGAAAAGTCTTTTTGTAACTCAGGTACCTCTTTTAAAATGTTCCAAAGAAATATACGGAACTTGGTAGGTTCTTTTTCTAGAAGGTCAATGTACTCACTCATTTTCATTTCGGCATGCGGTTGGTTAAAACCTTCATCATGCTTTACTGGGCGGTCATCATAAAGCGGTACAGTTTTGTCTCCGGCAACTTCTTTAATATAATCTAAAGACCATTTGGAGTATGCCGGCCAGTCTTCAATAAATTTTTCAATAACAACGGGTTTCTGAGGTTTAAAATAATTGTCTAAGAACTCTTGCCGTGTTATCGATTTTACTCTGGGGATTTCTTTTAAATTAAGCATGTGTTTTCTATAGCAATTAGTACATCAAAGTTAAGAAAAGGTTATGTGAATTTTTGATGCTTTAACATTTGTTATAGATTGTGCTATCAGTAAAACTTATAGCCACTTCTGGTGTATGGAGTCAAATACATTGGTATTTAAGATTTTTCCTAGTTCAATGATGTTGGTGTAAGCTTCTGTTTCATGTTCACATCTAAATATTTCAATGTATTCGGTTTCATTGTAAAATAAGTTGATTTTGTAAAAGCTATTTTCTACTCGGGTAGATGCACTGGCAACCCAAACACGTTGACTTTCTTTAGCGGCAAGTAAAGTAAGGTAATCTGGTTTTGGTAGTTGTTTCCATTGCCCAAAGGTTATACCTAGTAATTTACCATAAATTCTGTATTTTTTATCTTTTGTATTAATGGCTGTTCCTTTGCGGTATAAGGCTTTTAAACCAAAACTAACAAATATTAGAAAGAAAGATGAAATTAGTAAGGTTAATAATAATCCAAAAAGTACCAAGATGTAGCCAGTAATTTTTAGGAATAGAGAGGGTTTGTCTTCAAAAGATATATTATTAGACGGCATAATAGAGGATATTTTTAGTAAAGAAGCCCCGCAAAATGCGAGGCTTCAAGGTAGTTGTTATTGGAAAGGTTACGCTTCTGATTCAGGGTTAGGATCTTCCTCAGAAGTTACTTGTGTAGGGGTAGGTTGTGTTACATCTTTCCCTTTAAGGTATTCTGGTAACTCCATCCCCGCCATGTTAAACATATCTTGTAATGGTGGTACACTTTGGTATAAGCCAGATAAGAAATTAGCAGTAGAGCCTTTTCCGTCTTTGTTCTGACCATTTTCCCAAACAGTAACTTTATCAATTTTAATGTTTTTAATAGCTTCAGACTGCGTTTTAACCAATTCAGGAAGTTTGTCGGCAATCATTAATAATACCGCATCTCTTGAGTTGTTGCCAGCAGCTTCCACAATTTTGTCTAAACCTTGTGCTTGCTTGGTTAATATTTCATATAAACCTTGTGCTTCTGCTTGTGCTTTAAATAAAATAGCATCTGCTTCCCCTTTAGCTCTTCTTCTAATACGTTCTGCCTCTGCTTCTGCATCAATTTCAGCTTTGCGCTTGTCAATTTCTGCTGGGACAATAATATCGGCTTGTTGAGAAGAGCGCTCTCTTTCTGCTCTGGCTATTTCGGCTTCTCTTTCCGCAGCATACGATTCCTCTAATGCTTTAGCAGATTGTACTTTTTCAGAAGCTGCCGCTAAACGTTCTGCTTCTGCTTCACGTTGTCTACGGGTAGCGTTAGAGTTAGCCATTTCAATTTTAGCGGTGTTTTCTCCATCTACCGCTTTGGCGTTTGCAGCAGCTACCTGAGTACGCTCATCTTGTAAGGCGTTGGCTTCACCAATAGAACCGTCTCTGTTTTTCTCTGCAACCGATTTACGTGCTGCGTTGATAGCGTGTGCTGCAGCTTCTTTACCTAAAGCTTCAATATATCCTGACTCATCTACAATATCGGTAATGTTAACGTTGATTAATTTTAAACCAACTTTCTTCAATTCCGATTCAACACTTTGTGAGATGTTTGTTAAGAATTTGTCACGGTCAGAGTTAATCTCTTCAATATCCATAGAGGCAACAACCAAACGCAATTGACCAAAAATGATTTCTTTTGCCAATTCCTGAATGCTATCTAAGCCTAAACCTAAAAGACGTTCAGCAGCATTTTGCATTACTCCTGGTTCTGTAGAGATACCAATGGTAAAACGTGATGGTACATTTACACGAATGTTTTGTTTACTTAAAGCATTGTAAAGGTTTACCTCTATAGACATAGGGGTTAGGTCTAAGTACTCATAGTCATGAATAACCGGCCAAATAAAGGCAGCACCCCCGTGAATACATTTGGCAGATTGTCCGCCACCTACTTTACCGTATACCACCAAAATTCTATCAGATGGGCAACGTTTGTAGCGCTTAATACCGCTTACTAAAATGATGATAATGAATAAGGCGGCAACTACGAACCCGATGAGGCCAAAACCAATCCCGAGTCCTGAAGCAAATAGTAAATTCATAGATTTAAAAATAAATTAATGGTTAAGTTTATCAATAATTAAAATTCCGTTAGGTGTAACATCTTTTACAATAATTACCGTGCCAGAAGGTAAGTCAGTTTCTGAGTCGGTGAGCGCTTCTAGCTCTCTTAGAGAGCCTTGTATACGTACGTGGGCTTTACCTATGTTTCCTCTTTTGGCACGCACTGTTAAGTATACTTCGCCAACAGTATCTATGGCATTCTTATAATTTAGGGTACCGCTAGCATTAAGCTTTTGCATATAGTAAAATATGGTAGCCATAAGTGCCATCATAATAAGTCCGCTAATTACCGAGACAATTACAGTAACAGTTGGTGAACATCCTGCATCTATACAGCTTAGCCCACTCCAACCAAAAAGCGTAAAAAATCCAACGGAGTTTTTAAGTGAGAAAAATTGAAACCCTATACCGTTATCGGCTTCAATTTCCATATCTACATCTCCCATGTCTCCGGTATCGCCACCAATAAAGGTAAGTACCAAGAGTACAAGCAGAAATAGCGTACCAATAATAGCTGTTGTCCAGTATATTTTTGGAAAAATGGCAAGTTCGGTGTACCAATTAAGCATAACTTATCAGTTTAAAAAATGTTTTCGAATATAAGATAATTGTAATTTTTATGTACTAAAAGTATAGCATAAAATGAAAAATAAAATACGTGTATAAAAGGAAGAAGTTCCTTAGCCTATTTTCAGTATAACTACAAAATGTTTCGTACATGCTTCGCGGATTTACCTCGAAGTGGTTTGGTAAAAGTGATGTTTATTTGTTTGAAGTACTTCTGTTTACATTAACTGTAAACCCTCGGTTGGTTGCGCATCACAGTGTATTAGTCGCAGATAGGATATAAATGTTACAATGCTTTTTTAGAAAAAATTTAAAAAAAGTGTAACAGATGTTTCGTAAGAACGTCTTTAAGGTACATCAATCAATCAAAATATAAAATGAAACAGTTATATGTAACCCTTTTCCTGTGTCTGGGAATACTGGTTGGGAAAGCACAGGAAAAGGATACTATACCAAGAAAGCATATTACCATAACAAGGGTGACAGTGCCACCGGTAATAGATGGTAAGTTAGATGATGCTGCTTGGATAGATGCTCCTATTGCTACAAATTTTATAGAGCGGCAACCTGTTAATGGTCTTATTGTTCCAGATAGCCTGAAAACCGAAGTGAAAATAGTGTATGATAATTTAGGGATTTACTTTGGTGCCTTTATGCGCGACCCAGAGCCTGAAAAAATTCAAAGAGAACTTACCGAAAGAGATAATATAGGGAATGACGATTTCTTTTTTGTACTACTGAATGGATATAATGACAGGCAGCAGAGTTTAGAGTTTGTGGTAACCGCTGCAGGTGTACAATGGGATTCTAGAATGACTAATGATAGTGAAGACGATTCTTGGAATGCCGTTTGGTATAGTGATGTTTCTATACAGAAAGATGGTTGGGTGGCAGAAATGTTTATACCTTATTCGCAATTGCGTTTTCCTAAAAAAGATGTACAAACTTGGGGGCTTAATATGGAGCGCGAATTTAGACGAGACCGCAGAAGGTTTAGTTGGTCGCATATCGATAATACCAAAGGCTCTTTTTCTATTTATGATGGTGTGTTGCATGGTATAGAAAATATAGATACGCCAACACGTTTATCATTTCAACCTTATATATCAACCTATGTAGCAGATTACGATGGGCAATCTGAAGTAACCGTAAACGGGGGGTTAGACGTAAAGTATGGTATTAATGATGCTTTTACGTTAGATATGATTTTAATACCCGACTTTGGGCAAACTAAGTTTGATAATAAAGTATTGAACTTATCTGCTTTTGAGGTGCAGTACGATGAACAGCGCCCTTTTTTTACAGAGGGTACCGAGTTGTTTAGCAAAGGGGAGTTGGTGTATTCTAGACGGATAGGAGGTAGCCCAAGTGGTTCGGTAAATTTAGGGGATAATGAACAGTTGGTAGATTACCCAAGTAAGGTAGATCTTATTAATGCTATGAAGATATCTGGTAGAACAGACAAAGGGTTAGGGCTTGGTTTTTTTAATGCAGTGACTAAGAAAACCAAAGCAACTGTAGAGAATACCATTACAGGAGAAAGAAGAGAAGAAGTAGTAGAGCCTTTGGCTAACTATAATGTATTGGTTTTAGATCAGCGTTTTGGTGATAATTCATCGGTATCTTTTGTAAATACCAACGTGACAAGAGATGGTGGTTTTAGAGATGCAAACGCTACAGGGGCGTACATGAATTTAACCAATAAAAAGAACACTTATAATTACTATGCACAAGCGGAAGGTAGCTGGGTGTGGGATGATGATACCAAAATAGGGCTTGAAAGTACTGCTGGTTTTTCTAAAATTAGTGGAGCGCATAGAGTACAAGGGCAAGTAAGTTTGCGTACCAAAGATTATGATATTAATGATTTGGGATATTCGTCTATTACCAACTATATTAATTATTATGGGTATTATGGTTACCGATACTTACAACCTAAGGGCAACCTTAATAATATGTACTTGAATTTTAATTTACATTTGAACAGACGTTTACAACCAGATTTGTATAGTGAGTTTATCTTTAATTTTAATTCTAGTTTTACTACTAAAAAATTCTTGGCTTATGGTGGTGGTTTTGAAACAACGCCCATTGGGGTAAATGATATTTATGAGCCGCGTATTGATGGCAAACATCTAGATGAGCCGGCGTATTACAATCCGTGGGTTTGGATATCTACCGATTACCGCAAGAAGTTTGCTATGGATCTTACCTTTGATTGGTATGCCTACGATGCAAAGAATAGAAATAATATAAATGTATATTTTTCTCCTAGGTATCGTTTTTCTGATAAGTGGAAGATGTTTTATAATATGAATTTCTATTTTGATACTAATGATAGAGGTTTTGTAAACTATACCAATCCTAATATTATCATTGGGGAGCGTAATAGAAATACTGTAGAAACCTCGTTAGAGTCGCAATATATATTTAATCCCACTATGTCTGTTAATTTAGCATTTCGTCATTACTACTCAGAAGTGAGTTACGACAGGTATTTTACATTACAAAATAATGGTAGCGTTCTGGAGGATGCAGGGTATGCAGAAAATCATGATGGTACGTACAATAGCTGGAATATAGATTTAAGTTACTCTTGGTGGTTTGCGCCTGGTAGTCAGCTTACATTTTTATACAGAAACTCTATAGAGAGTTATGAAGCGCTTTCGGGTAGACCTTTAAATGATAATTTTGATGCGCTTTTTGCACAACCGCAGTCCAATACATTTTCTATTCGTATTAGTTATTTCTTAGACTATAACAGAGTGAAAAATTGGTTCGGGAAAAATGATAACCAGGCATTCTATAGCCAACACCGAAATGCCCATACCGGAAAAATAATGCATTTCTAAGTATTTTGTTGTAGAAATTGTATTTTCCTATGGAATAATTAAATGCATCTGCTACATTTGTAATCAGGAATTTAAAACAGTTATTTTTGCGTTATGGCAAATCAAGACGATCAATTTAAGAAGGTTATATCTCATGCTAAAGAGTATGGATACATTTTTCAATCGAGTGAAATATACGATGGATTAAGTGCTATTTACGATTACGGACAAAATGGTTCTGAGTTAAAGAAAAACATCCGTGAGTATTGGTGGAAAGCAATGGTGCAAATGCATGATAATATAGTAGGTATTGATGCTGCTATTTTTATGCACCCTACAACATGGAAAGCTTCTGGACACGTAGATGCTTTTAACGATCCGTTGATTGATAATAAAGATTCTAAAAAAAGATACCGCGCAGATGTATTGGTAGAAGACTACGCTGCAAAGTACGATACCAAAATAGATAAAGAAGTAGCGAAAGCGGCAAAACGTTTTGGCGACTCTTTTGATAAAGAACAGTTTTTAGCTACCAACCCTAGAGTATTAAAGTATACCGAAGAGCGCGATGCTATACTAAAACGTTTAGGGCAATCTTTAGAAAAAGAAGATTTGGCCGATGTAAAAGCGTTGATAGAAGAATTAGGAATTGCTGACCCAGATACAGGTTCTAAGAACTGGACAGATGTGAAGCAATTTAACCTTATGTTTGGTACTAAGTTAGGTGCATCTGCAGAATCGGCTACCGATTTGTATTTAAGACCAGAAACAGCGCAAGGTATTTTTGTAAACTTCTTGAATGTTCAGAAAACAGGAAGAATGAAGATTCCTTTTGGTATTGCCCAAACAGGTAAAGCCTTCCGTAACGAGATTATTGCACGTCAGTTTATTTTCCGTATGCGTGAATTTGAACAAATGGAAATGCAATTTTTTATTAAGCCAGGTACGCAGCAAGAGTGGTACGATTACTGGAAAGAAACACGTTTAAAATGGCATTTATCATTAGGTTTAGGAAGTGATAACTACCGTTTCCACGACCATGAAAAACTGGCGCATTATGCAGATGCGGCGGCAGATATTGAGTTTAAATTCCCGTTTGGTTTTAAAGAGTTAGAGGGTATTCACTCTAGAACCGATTTCGACTTAAGTCAGCATGAGCAATTCTCAGGTAAAAAATTACAGTATTTTGATCCGGAAGAGAACAAAAACTATGTGCCATATGTTTTAGAAACCTCAATTGGTTTAGATCGTATGTTCTTAGCAGTATTTTCTAATGCCTTACAAGAGGAAGATTTAGGAGATGGTAAATCTAGAACGGTACTTAAGTTGCCAGCAGTACTTGCACCAACAAAAGCTGCGATACTGCCTTTAGTTAAAAAAGATGGGTTGCCAGAACTTTCTAAGAAAATTGTAGATGAGTTGAAATGGGATTTCAATGTTACGTATGATGAGAAAGATGCAGTTGGTAGACGTTACAGAAGACAAGATGCAGCGGGTACTCCGTTTTGTATTACTGTAGATCACCAGAGTTTAGAAGATAATACGGTAACTATACGTCATAGAGACTCTATGGAGCAAGAGCGTGTTGCTATAGCTGAATTACGTGATATGATACTGAAAGAAGTAGATATGCGTTATTGGTTACAGAAGATAGAGGATAAGTAAAAAATATATTTTCTTTAAAGATATAAGAGCTGTTATATATATAACAGCTCTTTTTTTATGGGTAAGCGGTAATTTAATACACTTAATTTAAGTATTTTATTACATTTGGCAAGGTTCTTGAAAATCAGAGTAAGAATCAATTCACTTTAAAAAATTATGAAAAAACTTTTATTTAGTTTGATGTTACTTACTGTGGGGGTAAGTAATGCACAAGATGCAGATGTGCCTATGGCTATAAAGAATGAGGTGTCTGTCAATCTTTTAGATTTAGTAGCTGCCGGAACCTTAGATGTGGGGTACGAACGGTTTTTAGGAGGTAACCAATCGTTGTCTTTAGATGTTAGCTTTTTTGATACTTTTGGGTATTATGATGTTGGGTATATAGATAAAAGTACAGGTGTTAGTGCGCGCTTAGCTTATAATTTATACTTTAGTAAACGTAAAGAGTATGGAGGGTTTTATTTTTATCCTATGGTAAAATATAGAACGGGTAAAGTGAGTACTAGTGAAGATTATTATGATGTTCAATATGTAGGGAATGATGTAATTTCTGAACAGTATGATTTTAAACAAAAGTATAGTATTGAGGGGTTTGCTGCTGGTTTTGGTGTAGGTAATAAATGGGTCTTAAAAGATAAGTTTACCTTAGATATTACTGCTAACCTTTCTAGAACATTAGGTAGTTTTGATAGCTACTATATAGACTCGGTAGAATTTAGAGCCGGAGTAAGTTTCGCGTATAGATTTTAAATAAATAAAACATTGATAAAACAAAAAAGCCGCAATACATAATGTATGCGGCTTTTCTGTTAATTTAAATGTGTTCCGTCTTTATCTTTAAAGCGGTACTCTAAATACGTGTAAGCATCTCTAGGTAATATCTTAACCCATTTTTTGTGTTCTAAAAACCATTTAGAACGTACGGATGGAAATCCTTTTGTTAAGTAAGCTGCTACAAACGGGTGTGTGTTTAACACAATGCCGCTAGTTTTAGGTTTACTTGTAATAATTCTTTCTAAATCAGAAGTAATCTTATTAATAATCAGAATAGGAGCTTCTATTTCCCCGTTACCATTAGGATTTTCCTCTCTGGTTTTAATGTTACGTTCTGGTCTTACTCGTTGTCTTGTAATTTGTATCAGGCCAAATTTACTAGGAGGTAACACTTTATGTTTGGCCTTGTCCTCTTTCATTTCTTCTCTAAGGAAGTCGTAAAGTTTTTTTCGGTTGTCAGGTTTCCCCATATCAATAAAATCAATCACAATAATACCTCCCATGTCACGCAATCGTAATTGACGTGCAATTTCAGAGGCTGCTATGAGATTTACTTCAAGGGCTGTTTCTTCCTGAGTTTTGGCTTTATTAGATCGGTTTCCGCTGTTTACGTCAATAACGTGGAGGGCTTCGGTGTGTTCTATCACAAGATAGGCACCTTTACTCATGGAAACGGTTCTGCCGAAAGAGGTTTTAATTTGTCGTTCAATTCCGTATTTTTCAAAAATAGGAACGTTCGATTGATACAGCTTTACAATAGATTCTTTTTGAGGTGCAATTTCATGCACATAATCTCTAATTTTTAGGTAAAGTGATTCGTCGTCTACATAAATTCCGGTGAAGTCATCATTAAAAATGTCTCTTAAAAAAGAGGCAGCTCGGTTTACTTCACTCAAAACCTTAGACGGGTAATTAGCTTTTACCATTTTTTTACACATCGTATTCCATTTCTGCATAAGATTGTGTAAATCTTTGTCCAGTTCAGCAACTTTTTTGCCTTCTGCAACAGTACGAACAATAATACCAAACCCTTTTGGTTTGATACTTTGTACCAAACGTTTAAGTCGGTCTTTTTCTTCTCTGCTTTCAATTTTTTGAGAAACTGAAATACGTTCAGAAAAAGGAACTAAAACTAAGTATCTACCTGCCAATGAAAGTTCAGAACTAATTCTTGGTCCTTTAGTAGATATAGGTTCTTTTACTATTTGTACTAAAATAGATTGATTTGCCTTTAGTACGTCTGTAATAAGGCCATTTTTATCTATTTCTTGCTCAAATGGGAAATCTTTTAAAGCATAATCTTTAAGTTTACCTGTGCTTACACGTTTTACAAATTTCAGTAAAGACAACAGCTTTGGCCCAAGGTCATGATAATGCAAAAAAGCATCTTTTTCATACCCAACATTTACAAATGCTGCGTTAAGACCTTGAACAGGTTTTCTGATTTTGGCAAGCATAATATCTCCTACCGAAAAATCATCACTGTCTTTGTCTTTCTGTAATTCGATTAATTTTCCATCCTTAAGTAAGGCAAAATCAATGTCAGAGGAACCGGATCTAATAATCAGCTCTTTATTCACTCTGAATGAATTTGTATCTGCTTGAAAAATCAAACAGATGGATTAAACAAAATTTTCACAGGTAATAATCCCCGTTGAAACTTAACTATAGTTTCTATTTCAAAGAACATTAATTCTTTAAAAAGAAATAGTAGTTTAAAAACTACTATTTCTTCTTTTTGTGACGGTTAGCTCTTGCTCTTTTCTTACGTTTGTGCGTAGCAACCTTATGTCTTTTTCTTTTCTTACCACTAGGCATACTTAAAACTTTTTATAAATTAATAATTATTTTTCTTCTTTAACTTCTACGTTAGTCTTAACACCTTCAACAAAAACTTTTGCAGGTTTAAATGCAGGTATGTTGTGAGAAGGGATTTTAATAGTAGTGTTCTTTGAGATATTTCTTCCTGTTTTTTCAGCTCTTGTTTTAATAATAAAACTTCCAAAACCTCTTAGGTAAACATTGTCTCCGTTTTCCAAGGAATTCTTAACTTCATCCATAAAAGCTTCAACGGTTTCCTGAACGTCGCCTTTTTCAATTCCCAACTTTTCTGAGATCTTCGCTACAATGTCTGCTTTCGTCATCTTATTTATTCTTTTATAAGTGTTTATATTTTAGGGGTTGCAAATATAAAAATTAATTAAACATAAATTGCAACCTAAATAATTAAAATTTAACCAACTAAACTTTTATTTTTGGCGTTTATTTTTTAGAGATGGATTTTGCTAAGTGTTTAATAGAATGGTATTTATCAAATAAACGAGATTTGCCGTGGCGTAGAACCCGTAATCCGTATAAAATTTGGTTGTCAGAAATTATGCTTCAGCAAACGCGAGTTGCTCAAGGATTACCATATTATTTAAAGTTTTTAGAAGCTTTCCCAAAGGTGGAAGATTTGGCTAATGCCGATGAAGATGAGGTGTTAAAGTTATGGCAAGGTCTTGGGTATTATTCTAGAGCTCGGAATTTACATGCTACGGCCAAAAAAGTAGCTTTTGAATTGAATGGCAATTTTCCAGATACGTACAAAGCGCTCTTGAAACTAAAAGGGGTTGGTGATTATACTGCTAGTGCTATAGCATCTATAAGTTTTGGTGAGGCACAGCCGGTAGTAGATGGTAATGTATATAGAGTGTTGGCGCGTTTTTTTGGAGTAGATACTCCTATTAATAGTGCAGAGGGTGTAAAATATTTTAAAGAACTTGCGCACAAAGTAAAGAATGTTGAACAGATAGCAGTGTATAACCAGGCTATTATGGAGTTTGGGGCTACTCAGTGCAAACCTCAAAGTCCAGATTGTTCAGTATGTCCTTTGCAAAAAGAGTGTGTGGCTTTAGCTACTAATAAGGTAAAGGAGTTGCCTGTTAAGTTGAAGAAAACTAAAGTTACCAAGCGTTACTTTAATTATATAGTATATATAGATAAGGAGGGTAAAACAATTTTAACCAAAAGAACGGCTAAAGGAATATGGTATAATTTATATGAGTTTCCATTGATAGAAACCGTAAAACCTGTTAAAAGTAAAAATGTACTTTTGGAAGACGAGGGTTTAAGAGAAATGAATATTGAGCGATTAGCCTTGTATAATACAAAGGAGATTGTGCATAAATTATCGCATCAGCATCTGTATACCAAGTTTTGGGTTGTACATTTGCAAGATGTTTTGCCAAACGGTATCCCGTTTGAGAAGGTTAAGGAGTTTGCGGTGCCTGTTTTGGTGGCAAACTTTATAGAAGATTTTGGTTTTTAAAACTATCTTATTTTTACTACATTTGAATTAATTGAAAGAATATTATGAGTGGAACACTAAATAAAGTGATGTTAATAGGTCATTTAGGAGATGATGTTAAAATGAACTATTTTGAAGGAGGAAATTGTATTGGGCGTTTTCCGTTGGCTACTAATGAAACGTATGTTAACAGACAAACGGGAGAGCGTGTAACAAATACAGATTGGCATAATATAGTGGTTCGAAACAAGGCTGCTGAGGTGTGTGAAAAATATCTTTCTAAGGGAGATAAGGTGTATGTAGAAGGTCGTTTGAAAAACAGACAATGGCAGGGTGAAGATGGAGTTACCCGTTACACCACTGAAGTGCATGTAAACGATTTTACATTTTTGACAAATAAAGGAGAAGGACAGCAGCAATCAACAGGTGCGTCGCAGTCATCTTACAATCAGTCGTCTTCACCTGCGCAGCAGGCTAGGCCACAAGCTGCCCCACAACAGGATAGTTTTGTAGAAGAAGAGGAAGACGATTTACCATTCTAAATTAATGTTTAACTAATTTATCAATATTGGACCCGGAACCCTCGAGTTTATTTATTAGTCTATTATTAACAGAAGACACAATTCTTGTCTTTAGATTTTTATTGCTTTTTTTATTGTTAGTAGGTTCTGCCTTGGTTTCAGGTGCAGAGGTTGCTTATTTTTCATTTACACCTAGTGATATTAGAGAAGTAGATGAAGAAAAATCACCAACCGGACGTATAATTTATAAGCTTTTATCAAGGCCTAAAAAGTTTTTAGCTACTTTACTAATAGCTAATAATACCATTAATATTGCTGTGGTATTATTGTTTGATTCTGTAAACCCTGTATTGTTTGGTAAGGTAGAACCATTGTGGTTAAAATTTACCTTAGAAGTAGGGGTGGTTACTTTTCTGATTTTGATGTTTGGTGAAATTTTGCCAAAGGTATATGCTAATAGAAATAAAAGGCAATTTGCTTCATTTATGGCATATCCGTTAAATATTCTAGATGTTATTTTTTCTCCGTTGAGTATTCCTATGAGAAATACTACCTTGTTTTTTCAAAAGCATTTATCTAGACAGAAATCTAATCTTTCGGTAGATCAATTATCGCATGCATTAGAGTTAGCCTCTGGAGAAGATACTACTATGGAAGAGCATAAGATATTGAAAGGTATTGTTTCTTTTGGTAGTACAGAAACCAAACAGGTGATGCGCCCGCGTATAGATATTTTTGCAGTGTCTGAAGATATGACTTTTGCAGAAGTGTTAGAGGAGGTAATAGCTAATGGCTATTCTAGAATACCCGTATTTAAAGAAAATATAGATGAAATTACCGGGGTGCTATTTGTAAAGGATATTTTGCCTCATTTAGATAAGGAAGAGTTTGATTGGGTTACCCTAAAACAGAGTCCTTATTATGTGCCAGAGAATAAGAAGTTAGATGATTTATTGATAGAATTTCAGGAGAAGAAAAAGCACTTGGCTATTGTGGTAGATGAGTATGGGGGTACTTCTGGTTTGGTAACTTTGGAAGATATTATAGAAGAAATTGTTGGAGATATATCAGATGAGTTTGATGATGAAGATGTGATATTCTCTATGCTAGATGAAAGTACTTATATATTTGAAGGTAAAACTGCCTTAAAGGATTTTTATAGGGTTATTAAACTAGAGGAGGATGCTGTTTTTGAAGATCATAAAGGAGAAGCAGAAACTATAGCAGGGTTTGTGCTAGAGATAGCTGGTAACTTTCCTAAAAAAGGAGAAACAATAGTTTTTAAGAATTATACGTTTACTGTAGAAGCACTAGATAAAAAACGTATTAAACAAATAAAGGTAATTATAGCGCCTGCTGAAAATGAAGAGTAATAAAGGTAAGATATTAGTTGTAGTAAGTTTATGTGTAGCACTAATGGGGTTGATTTCTTGTGAAGAAACACTTCCGAAACCAAATGCAATGTTGAGGTTAGAGTATCCGCAGCCAGAATATGAAAGTTTTCAGTTGCCTTCTTGTCCTTATACTTTTGAGAAAAGTTACTTGGCTTTTGCAGATAAACCAAACGGATGCAGTGTAAACTTAGTGTATCCTAAAATGAAAGGTACTATTTATTTGAGTTACCGAAATGTTCAAGGGGATATTAAACAGTTGCTAACAGATGTTCAGAAATTAACCTATGAGCATGTAGTGAAAGCAGATAATATTGTAGAGCAACCTTATGTAAATGCCGACGCAAAAAAATATGGGATGTTTTATGAGGTGTCTGGTAATGCAGCTTCTCAATCTCAATTCTACTTAACAGATAGTGTTTCTCATTTTATTACCGGTTCTATTTACTTTGATAGCAAACCTAATTACGATTCTATTCTTCCGGCTGCAGTATATCTTAGAGAGGATGTTAGAAAGATTATGGAGAGTTTAGAGTGGAAAGATATCGAAGATTAATTGCTAACTTAGATAACAATTATACTAGAATATACGTTACTTACTAATTGAGGTTAGAGTTAATTTTCAAGTAATTCCTCTTAGGTTTAAGCCTGAGGTGTTTCAATAAGAATAAAGAAGTACTTACTAGACGAATGAAACAAATTTTTACAATTTTTGCTTTTTTATTGGTAGCTGTAGTTTCTGCGCAAGATTGGGAGGGTACATGGAAACCTTATTTCTCTTATAATAAGGTTATGGATATTTCTGATGGCGGAGATCTGTTGTATGTGGCTACAGAGAATGCTTTTTTTAAGGTAGATAAATCTACTTTAGAAATGCAAACATATTCTACCGTAGATGGATTGTCTGGTGGTAGTGTAGTAAGTGGTTATTATAGTGATTATGCCGATGCTTATGTGTTAGGGTATGAGGATGGTTTACTTCAGGTATATGAAAATGGAATTAATGAGGTAACCTCGGTTGTAGAAATTAGAAATAAAGTAACCATTCCTGGTGATAGCAAGGCTATCAATAATATCATGGAGTATAATGGGTATGTGTACTTGTCTTGCGGGTTTGGTATCTCGGTATATGATTTGGTGAATTTAGAGTTTGATGATACTTATTTTCTTGGTGCTAACGGTTCTCAATTAAATGTTAGTCAGACAGCGGTGTATCAAGGGTATTTGTACGCGGCAACGTCTGAAGGGGTGTACCGTGCCATGATATCTAACGATAATATTATTGACTTTGCTAACTGGGAGTTGGTAACTACCGGAAATTGGACGGGTATAGTGGTAAACCAAGGTACTTTAGTAGGTACCTATAATAATAGATTGTATTCTTATAATGGATCAAGTTTTGTTCAGGAGGCAATAGTTTGGCAGATAAATGAGTTACGAGCATCAGATGGATATGTGTTGGTGACTAGAGATGCTAGAATGTATGTGTATAATGCAGATTTAGATTTTGAGTTTTCTTTATTAAATACAGATCTACCAGAGTATGCTACGGTTACCTATACAAGTTCTTTTTATGAAGATGGTTTATTGTATCTAGGTACAGAAGAGCACGGCTTGCTAGTGTTGTCTTATCCAGATGTTGAAAATGTATTACAGTTATTACCTGATGGACCTTATTTTAATAATGCCTTCTCGGTAAATATGGTGAGTAGAAATTTATGGATAACCTTTGGGGAGTATACCAACCAGTATAATCCTACTCCTAATAATCAAAGAGGTATAAGTGTTTATAAGCCACCTACAGAAGAGTGGTTGCAAATACCTTATGATAGTTTGTTGGGGAGTAGAAATTTATCAAACATAACGTATAGTCGTAATCAGGTAAATGAAGTTTTTATAAGTTCTTATATAGACGGAATTGTAAAAGTGCGCAATGAAGGCGATGAGATAACAAGGTATGATGAAACCAATAGTCCTTTAGATTATGTGGTGTATACTGACAACCCAAACAATACAAGTGATGTGAGGGTGCTTGGTAGTGCGTTTGATGATGAGGATAATTTATGGATTGCCAATGGGTATACCAATAATGCAATTAAAGTTTTAAGAGAGAATGATACCTGGTCCTCTTATAGTGTGGAAGAGGTGATTGGTGATCCGTTTTCTGATTTAGGGTATAAAGAAATGGTAATAGCTTCTAATGGATTTAAGTTTGTAACTACTTCTGCGCATGGTGTATTAGGGTTTTATGAAAATTCAGGTTCGCCATCTGTAAAGTTGTTAGAGCAAGGAGATGGTTCAGGGAATCTGCCAAGTAATGATGTGAGGGCTTTAGCTTTTGATAATAATAATTTGTTGTGGATAGGAACTACAAGAGGGTTAAGGGTTTTATATAATATATCAGGCTTTTTTACCAATGATGTTGAAGCGAGTCAGATAGTGATTTTAGAAAATGGAGAGGCTAGTGAATTGTTGTATCAACAATGGATTAACGATATTTTTGTAGATGGAGCTAATAATAAATGGATAAGTACTGCAGATTCCGGAGCATTTTATATAAGTAGTGACGGACAAGAAACTATTTATCATTTTACTACAGAGAATTCTCCTATGCCGTCTAATAACGTGAATCAGATTGTGGTAAGTGAAGATACTGGGGAAGTGTTTTTTGCAACAGATAGAGGTATTGTTTCGTTTGAGGGTGTAGCTACAGGAGGTAGAGAAACGTTGTCTGATGTGTATGCGTATCCAAATCCTGTACGTCCAGAATATAGTGGTATGGTAACTATTACAAATTTAACCGATAATTCTAGGGTTAAGATAACCGATATTGCGGGTAATTTGGTGTTTGAT
Source organism: Neptunitalea lumnitzerae (assembly GCF_027924185.1). Classification (GTDB taxonomy): domain Bacteria; phylum Bacteroidota; class Bacteroidia; order Flavobacteriales; family Flavobacteriaceae; genus Neptunitalea; species Neptunitalea lumnitzerae. The sequence continues at coordinate 267,761 of NZ_BRVO01000004.1, read as the reverse complement.
ACGGTGGCTCAGGGTGGTACTGTTCAGTGGAACTTAACGGCATTTAATAATCATAATGTTGTGAGTGGTGTGTATATGGTGTTAGTAAGTAGCGAAGATGGAGAAGAAGTAGAGGCTACAAAAATTATGGTGGTGAGATAAATGAAAGTTACTACAAGAGCTATAGTGTTGCATGCGCATAAATATGGAGATACATCGCTCATAGTAAAATTATATACTGAAACTTCAGGTGTAAAATCATACTTGTTAAGAGGGGTGCTTACCTCTAAAAAAGGAAAAACAAAAGCGGCATACTTTCAGCCGTTAATGCAGTTAGAGGTGGTTGCAACACACAAGCAATCGGCTGCATTAAATTCAATTTCAGAAGTTAAAGTTGCTTATCCGTATGTTTCGGTGCATACCAATATTGTAAAAAATACGTTGGTGTTTTTTCTAGTTGAGGTGCTATATGCGGTGCTTCAAGAAGAGGAAGAAAATAAGGCTCTTTTTCAATATGTAAGTAGCTTGCTACAGTGGTTAGATGTGCATGATGAGGTAGCTAATTTTCACGTCTATTTTATGTTGCATTTAACTCGTTTCTTAGGATTTTTTCCGGATGAGGATTCAGAAGGGGCTCCTTATTTCGATTTAGTAGAAGGGATGTTTTTAGATAGAAAGGTGTCTGAGCAGTATTTGGAAGATGAGCAATTAGAGCTGTTTAAGAGGTTGTTGAAAACAAATTTAGACGCGCTTCATTCTATTAAAATGTCGAAGGTAAATAGACGGGAGTTGTTGGAGAAAATGCTGGTTTTTTATCAGTTACATTTAGATGGTTTTAGAAAACCAAAATCACTCAAGGTATTGTCGGGTATTATGGCGTAACTTTTAGCGGTAATTTAAAGTTCAATTCGTTGAAATTTAGTATTTTCGCTGACTTAATAAAAGTAACGACGTTTTATAATGAAGTTTGCAGAATATAAAGGACTTGATTTACCAAAAGTTGCCGAAGAAATACTAAATTTTTGGGAAGAGCAGGATATTTTTGGAAAGAGTGTAACTAGCCGAGAAGGAAATGAACCATTTGTGTTTTTCGAAGGGCCGCCATCTGCTAATGGGTTGCCAGGAATTCACCACGTAATGGCGCGTTCTATTAAAGATATTTTTTGTAGATATAAAACCCAAAAAGGGTATCAGGTTAAACGTAAAGCAGGATGGGATACCCACGGGTTACCTGTAGAGTTAGGCGTTGAAAAAGAACTTGGAATTACCAAAGAAGATATAGGTAAGAAAATTACCGTAGAAGAATATAATCAGGCATGTAAAAGTGCAGTAATGCGCTATACTGATATTTGGAATAACCTAACCAGAGAAATGGGGTATTGGGTAGATATGAATGACCCATATATTACCTACAAACCAAAATACATGGAGAGTGTATGGTGGTTATTAAAGCAAATCTATAACAAAGAGTTGCTTTACAAAGGGTATACTATTCAACCATATTCTCCTAAAGCGGGTACAGGGTTAAGTTCTCATGAGTTGAATCAGCCAGGTTGTTATAGAGATGTGTCAGATACTACAGTAGTTGCCCAGTTTAAGGCAATAAATGCTTCTTTACCTGAGTTTTTATTAGGGTACGGAGATATTCATATTCTAGCTTGGACAACCACTCCTTGGACGTTGCCTTCTAATACCGCGTTAACTGTAGGTCCTAAAATTGATTATGTTTTAGTAAAAACATTTAATCAGTATACTTTTGAGCCTATTAATGTTATTGTTGGGAAGCCTTTAGTTGCAAAACAGTTTGCTGGTAAGTTTAAGCAGTTTGAAACTGAGGATGCTTTAGAAAGTTACAAACAAGGCGATAAAAAGATTCCTTTTGTTGTTGTAAAAGAGTTTAAAGGTGCAGATCTAGTAGGTATCAAGTATGAGCAATTATTGCAATATGCGCTTCCGTATGAGAAACCAGAAAATGCTTTTAGAGTAATTGCGGGTGATTTTGTTACAACAGAAGATGGTACAGGTATTGTACATACAGCGCCTACTTTTGGTGCAGATGATGCTAAGGTAGCTAAAGAGGCTACACCTGAGGTGCCGCCTATGTTGGTAATGGACGAGAATGATAATTTGGTTCCGTTAGTAGATTTACAAGGTAGATTTAGAGCAGAGCTTCCGGAAGTTGGAGGTAAGTATGTGAAGAATGAATACTATGATGAGGGTACTGCTCCTGAAAAATCGGTAGATGTAGAAATAGCTATCAAATTAAAAGAAGAGAATAAAGCCTTTAAGGTTGAAAAATATGTACACAGCTATCCGCACTGTTGGAGAACTGATAAGCCAGTTTTATATTATCCATTAGATAGCTGGTTTATTAAGGTTACCGAGGTTAAGGATAGAATGTTTGAGTTAAACGAAACTATTAACTGGAAGCCTAAGGCTACTGGTGAAGGACGTTTTGGAAACTGGCTTAAAAACGCAAACGATTGGAATTTATCTCGTTCTCGTTTTTGGGGTATTCCTTTACCTATCTGGAGAACAGAAGATGGTAAGGAAGAGCTTATTATTGGTTCTGTAGAAGAATTGAAGGCTGAAATGGCAAAAGCTATTGAAGCCGGTGTGATGAAAGAAGATTTGTTTGCTGACTTTGAAGTTGGTAACATGAGTGAAGAGAATTATGATAAAATTGATCTTCATAAAAATGTAGTAGATAAAATTACACTTGTTTCTGCTAGTGGTAAACCAATGAAACGTGAGAGTGATTTAATTGATGTTTGGTTTGATTCTGGTTCAATGCCTTATGCACAATGGCATTACCCATTTGAAAACAAAGCGTTAATTGAAGATAAACTTTCATATCCAGCAGATTATATTGCAGAGGGTGTAGACCAAACTAGAGGATGGTTCTATACATTGCATGCTATTGGTACGTTGGTGTTTGATTCTGTTGCGTACAAGAATGTAGTGTCTAACGGTTTGGTGTTAGATAAAAACGGGCAAAAGATGTCTAAGCGTTTAGGGAATGCAGTAGATCCTTTTGAAACTCTGGCCGCTTATGGTCCAGATGCTACCCGTTGGTACATGATTAGCAACGCTAACCCATGGGATAACCTAAAGTTTGATGTAGAAGGTATTGCTGAGGTTAGAAGAAAATTCTTTGGTACACTTTACAATACATACTCTTTCTTTAGCTTGTATGCTAATATAGATAACTTCACCTATGCAGAAGCAGATGTGCCTTTAGAAGAGCGCCCAGAGATTGATAGATGGATTTTATCTGAACTTCATACATTGATTAATAGAGTAGATGAAGCTTATGCAGAATACGAGCCTACAAGAGCGGCTAGAGCTATTTCAGATTTCGTTCAAGAAAACTTGAGTAACTGGTTTGTTCGTTTAAGTAGAAGACGTTTCTGGAAAGGGGAATATGGTCAAGATAAAATATCTGCATACCAAACATTGTACAATTGTTTGGTAACGGTAGCGAAGCTTGCAGCGCCTATTGCCCCATTTTTTACAGATAGACTTTATAAAGATTTAGTGGCAGCCACAGGAAAAGAGCATTTTGAGAGTGTTCACGTTGCAGAATTCCCTGTTTTTGTAGAAAACTTTGTTGATAAATCTTTGGAGAGCAAAATGGCTAAGGCTCAAACAATTTCTTCATTAGTACTATCGTTACGTAAGAAAGAAATGATAAGAGTGCGTCAACCGTTACAAAAAGTAATGATTCCGGTACTTAGCGAGGCAGATAGAGAAGAGATAACTGCTGTTGCAGATCTCATAAAATCAGAGGTTAACGTGAAGGAAGTGGAGCTTTTAGATGATGCTTCCGGGGTTTTAGTGAAGCAAATTAAGCCAAATTTCAAGGTTTTAGGGCCTCGTTTTGGTAAAGATATGAAGTTGATAGCCAGTAAGATAGCTGCTTTAGGTCAAGAAGAAATACAACAAATTGAGCGTGAGGGTAGTATTACTGTTGATATTAACGGAAAAAGTGTTATTTTAGAAACCGAAGAAGTAGAGATAACTTCTCAGGATATTGAAGGATGGTTGGTAGCAAACTCAGGTGCTTTAACAGTTGCTTTAGATGTTACATTAACCGAAGAATTACGAAGTGAAGGAATTGCGAGAGAGTTGGTAAATCGTATTCAAAATATCCGAAAAGATTCAGGATTTGAAGTAACCGATAAAATTAACATAAAACTTCTGAAGAACGACACTATTGAAAAAGCAGTATTAGCTAATGAGGAATATATTAAAGCAGAAACCTTAACAGCTAACTTGCAGTTTGAAGAAACATTAGATGGTGGTTTAGAGGTAGAGTTTGATGATTTACAAACTAAATTGTCTATTGAAAAACAATAAGGCCTATGCAAACAGATGATGTGAAAGTAAGGTACTCCGATAAAGACCTTGAGGAGTTTAGAGTTGTTATACAAGCGAAAATAGAAAAAGCTCAAGAAGGGCTAGATCTTATTAAGAGTGCTTATATGAACGACGGGAACAATGGTACCGATGACACTTCACCAACCTTTAAAGCGTTTGAAGAAGGGTCTGAGACCATGAGCAAAGAAGCGAATACACAATTGGCTTTGAGACAAGAGAAATTCATCAGAGATTTAAAAAATGCTTTGATTAGAATTGAAAACAAGACCTACGGAATTTGTAGGGTTACTGGAAAACTTATTAATAAAGAGCGTTTGAAATTAGTTCCGCATGCTACTTTAAGCATCGAAGCTAAGAAAATGCAAAAATAAATAGAGAAGCGCCTTTACGGCGCTTTTTTTATATCTTGTGCCCATGATAAAAGCAGTGTGGTTTTGTGTGGTGTGCATGGCGTGTGGGGTATTGTCTGCTCAAAAAATAATTAGTAAAGAAATTGCGGTGCCTTCGGTTTCTTTGTTTACTATTAATACTACGCATGTTTTTGATCTTACCATAACAACAGGTGCAACCGATAAGGTTTTTGTAGAAGCTTTTTTTGATGGAGAATACAAAGAAGGCTTGTTTATAACAACACAAATAGATTTGAATAAACTTGTTGTTGGTGTAGATTATAGTCCTGTATTTGAATCTTTTGATGATAAGTTGGCGGCGCATAAGGTATTGTCGGTTAAAATGAAATTGGTGCTGCCTAAGGATAAAGTAGTTATTGTTAATGGAGCTAATACAACCTCTCATGTTACAGGAACTTACAAGAACTTGCAGTTGTATATGAATACAGGAGATTGTTTTTTAGATGCCTTTGAGGGAAATGCTACTATAGAAACCTTTAATGGTAGTGTGATAGCAGGTAATTACAAAGGTATTGTAAAGGCCGCTTCAGATTATGGTAAGGTACAGGTTTTGCCTAATGAGGTAAAGCTTACAACGCTAAATATTCATACGGTTAACGGTAATATAAGCGTTAATACAAAGAAATAATTATTATTTTTGAGCCTTGGAGCTTAGAAGGTTCTAGGAATAAAAACGAACAGATGAATTTAAAAAAATCAATACTGCTAATAGTTGCGGTATTACTTATAGATCAGATTTTTAAGATATACATAAAAACCAACTTTAAATTGCATGAAGCCGTGGAGGTTTTTAGTTGGTTTAGAATAGAGTTTGTAGAAAATGAAGGTGCTGCTTGGGGTACTAAACTGAGCGATATATTACCAATTTCAGATAAAACAGGAAAGCTTATTTTAACGGTGTTTAGGTTGTTTGCTATTTCAGGAATTGGCTACTGGCTCTATGAAAGTGTAAAAGATAAAAAGCCTGCAGTTTTACTAGCATCAATAGCGCTTATTTTTGCAGGTGCTTTTGGTAACATCATAGACTCTGTTTTTTATGGACTTATCTTTGATCATAGCTATAACCAAGTAGCTACATTGTTTGCAGAAGACCCGTATGGAACCTTATTTCATGGAAAAGTTGTAGATATGCTTCACTTTCCGTTAATCGATACAACTTTGCCAGACTGGGTACCAGGTATGGGAGGTGAGCGCTTTACCTTTTTTGATCCAGTATTTAACATAGCTGATTCTGCTATTAGTGTAGGTGTTGCTATATTATTGGTATTTCACAAAAAAGCATTTCCTAAAGACGCAGAAGAGTCTCAGGAAAACGCTGTTTAAGCTTTTGTAAAGTCGTATACTTTGGTTGGTGTAACACAGTAATCAAGTGGTACGTCAAACTCATAAATATCATCAAAATTTGATTCAGCCTCAAAAAAGGAAAGCCCTATTTTAAGTGTTTCTGGTTTGCAGTCACTTAAAAACTTATCATAGTATCCTTTGCCGTATCCAATACGTTGTCCGGTGGTATCAAAAGCTAATAAGGGAACAAAAACAACATCAATTTTTGGGGTAGGCACTTCAATGCCATCTACAGGCTCTGGTATGTTTAAACTGTTTTTTACAAATCGGGTGTTTTCGGTAAGCAAGTAATTTGTGAGAGTATGGTCATCCAAATTGCTTTTACTTACTACTACTTCTTTGTCTTTTCCTTGTAAAACACTAAGCACAAAAGAGGTGTCTATTTCTTTTTTTTCTGCTATAGATATAAATAAATGATAGTAAGTATGGTCCCATATTGGTAGGGTAAGTACATTATTTGCTATAGCAATGCTTAGGTCTTCAATGTCAGTAATGGTAAGTGAAGCTCTAAGAAGTTTAAATTTCTTTCTTAAGTCTGATTTATTCAAAACAATTGTTTTTAAGTTTTTGGGTTAGCCAAATGTGATGGTTTGACCGGTTGGAGGAATTTTAATAAAAAAGCTATTGATAGTGCTAAAATACTACAGAACAATGTACTGAAATGAGTAGCTGTGAAATTTTAATTAAAAATTTGCTGTTAATAAAGTATGTTTTGCCTTAGTTTAAGATAAGTTTAGAAAGAAGGTTTCAGAATTTATTAATTTTGTAGCATGTCAAAATTACCTATAGCACTGCAGTTAGATACCCTACCCGATAGTCCGGGAGTATACCAGTATTACGATAAAGATGGAAAAATTTTATACGTAGGAAAGGCTAAAAACCTTAAAAAGCGGGTTTCTTCATACTTTCATAAAAACCATGAGTATGGTAAAACAAGGGTGTTGGTTAAAAAGATTGCAGACATTAAGCATATCGTAGTACCTACCGAAACCGATGCATTGCTATTAGAGAATAATTTGATTAAGAAATACCAGCCTAGGTACAATGTAATGCTAAAGGACGATAAATCGTATCCGTGGTTGTGTATTAAAAATGAACGTTTCCCAAGAGTTTTTTCCACCAGAAATGTAATTAGAGATGGTTCAGAGTACTTTGGGCCTTATACCAGTGTTAAAACGGTACGGGTGTTATTAGACCTAATAAAAGGTTTATACCCGCTAAGAACTTGTAATTACGATTTATCTAGAGAGAAAATTGATGCTGGTAAATATAAGGTGTGCTTAGAGTATCATTTAGGTAACTGCAAAGGACCTTGTGAAGGCTACCAATCCGTGCAGGAATATGATAACCAGATAAAAGCTATTAGAGAGATTATTAAGGGTAACTTTAAAGACTCGCTACAACATTTTAAAAAACAAATGAAGGAGTTAGCTGCCGATATGCAGTTTGAAGAAGCTCAAAAGATAAAAGAGAAAATAGAGGTTTTAGAGAATTATCAGGCAAAATCTACGGTGGTAAATCCGCGTATTAGTGATGTTGATGTATTCTCTATCGTATCTGACGAAAGCTATGGTTATGTGAATTTTTTACAAGTATCATATGGTTCTATTATTCGCTCACACACCATAGAGATGAAAAAGAAGTTAGATGAAACTGATGAGGAGTTGTTGGCACTTGCTATTGCAGAAATTAGAAATAGGTTTCACTCGCAATCTAAAGAGATATTAGTGCCTTTTGAAGTTGCTATTGGTGAAATGGCTAGAATAACCATACCTAAGCTTGGTGATAAAAAGAAATTGTTAGAACTCTCTGAGCGTAATGCTAAATTTTACAGGTTAGAGCGTTTTAAACAGGTAAAAGTTACCGACCCCGACAGGCACGTGAATAGAATTATGGCGCAAATGAAAAAAGATTTGCGTTTAAGCGTAGAGCCACGCCATATAGAGTGTTTTGATAACTCTAATATTCAGGGTACAAATCCTGTGGCTGCTTGCGTAGTGTTTAAAAACGGAAAACCAAGTAAAAAAGATTACCGCCATTTTAATATTAAAACGGTAGAAGGTCCTGACGATTTTGCATCTATGGAAGAGGTGGTTTTTAGAAGGTATAAACGTTTGTTGGAAGAAGGCGAGCCTTTGCCTCAATTAATTATTATAGATGGTGGTAAGGGGCAATTGTCTTCTGCTTTAAAAAGTTTAGACTTATTAGGGTTACGAGGAAAAATAGCCATTGTGGGTATAGCAAAGCGATTGGAAGAAATATTCTATCCAGGAGATTCTATACCGTTATACCTTGATAAGAAATCAGAATCTTTAAAAGTAATTCAGTACTTGCGTAACGAGGCGCATAGATTTGGTATTACTTTTCACCGTAATAAAAGAAGTAAGGCGGCCATTAACTCAGAATTAGAGGCTATTTCTGGTATTGGAGAAAAAACAATTGAAGATCTGCTAAGAGCTTTTAAATCTGTAAAACGAGTAAAAGAAGCTTCATTAGAACAGCTAATAGCTGTGGTTGGTGCTTCAAGAGCTAAAAAAGTTTATGAGCATTTTCATTAATTGTGTACTTTTATACAAATAATGCTCCGGAATGAAAAAGTATCTTCCATTAGTGCTCTTTAGCATTTTATCTATAACCACCTTATCTGCTCAAACAGATTCTATACCAAAAGATTTAAAGGTTGGGCTAGTACTTAGCGGTGGTGGTGCCAAAGGGTTTGCACACATTGGGGCTTTAAAAGTGTTAGAAAAGGCAGGTGTTAGGGTAGATTATATTGGTGGTACCAGTATGGGTGCTATTATTGGCGCTATGTATGCATCTGGGTATACGCCAGATGAAATGGACTCTATTTTTAAGGCTGCTGACTTTGATATTCTTATTCAAGATTTATTACCCCGATCTGCTAAAACATTTTATGAAAAAGAAGATGCCGAACGGTACGCTATTACTTTGCCGTTTAATGATTTTAAGGTAGGGTTCCCAAAATCAATTTCTAAAGGACAAAATATATACAATTTACTTGCTAGGTTACTTTCTCCGGTAAGTGATATAAATAACTTTAATGAGTTGCCAATTCCATTTTTCTGTATGGCTACCGATATTGAAACAGGTGAAGCAGTTAAGTTGGATAAAGGATATCTCCCAGAAGCTATTTTGGCAAGTGGTGCATTTCCATCACTTTTTCAACCCGTAGAAATAGACGGTAAAGTACTTATTGATGGAGGAGTAGTAAATAACTACCCAATTGATGAGGTAAAAAGTATGGGGGTTGATTTGGTAATAGGGATAGATGTACAAGATGATTTAGCAACCGTAGATGAGTTGAACTCAGCAGTTAGGGTGTTGTTGCAAATTAACAATTACCGAACTGTGCACGATATGAAAGAAAAGCAAAAGAAAACCGATTTATATATACACCCATACATAGATGATTATACGGTGGTATCTTTTGATGAAGGTTCAGAAATTATAGACCAGGGTGAGAAGGCTGCTTTTTTACGTTATGCCGATTTAAAAGAGATTGCTCTTAAACAAAAGCATACCGAAAAAAGGCCAAGTTGCATTGTAAACGATTCTATTATAATAGATGGTATAGAGTTGCATGGTAATAACCACTATTCTAGAGCTTATATCAAAGGAAAACTTCGATTTAGAAACGGTGAAAAAATTAGTTTTGAAGACTTAAATAATGGTATTGGAAACATGTTGGCAACTAATAACTTTAACGCTGTAAAGTATAAATTGCATCATGTAGAGGGAGATAATTATAAGCTGAGTTTAAATATTGAAGAAAATAAAGATAGATGGCTGTTACGTTTAGGCGTGCATTATGACGATTTGTATAAATCTTCTGCATTAATTAATGTAACCGGTAAAAATTTATTACAAGATGATGATAGGGCTGCACTAGATTTTATTATTGGTGATAATATCCGTTATAATTTTGAGTATTACGTAGATAAAGGATTTTATACAAGTTATGGGTTTCGATCTAAATTCAACTATTTTAGGTTTGATGTAGATGGTAATTTATTTAACACAGACGAAATTCCTTTTGAATTGAATAAGGTTAATTTAAGTGTGGCTAATTTGGTTAATCAATTATATATTCAAACAGTTTTTAGAGAAGAGTTTGTTATAGGTTTAGGGGCTGAGCATTCTAGATATGTTTTAGAAACAGAGAACCTTATTAATGGAGAGAGTACAAAAACTTATTTTGATAGAAGCAATTATTACAGTGCATTTGGCTATATGAAGTTAGATACCTATGATAATAAGTACTTCCCTAAATCTGGTATTTTATTTGACGGGCGAGTACATACTTATTTATTCTCTACAGACTATACAGATACATTTGATGAAATAACCGTGGCAAACGGTAAGTTTGGGGTTGCGTATCCGTTTTTTACAGATAAACTAGCTTTAAATTTAAATTTTGAAGGAGGGTTTAGTCTTGGAGATTCTGAGGTGAGAACGCTTGATTTTTTGTTGGGCGGTTATGGTAATAAGTTTATCAATAATATGATTCCGTTCTACGGATATGATTTTGGTTCTTTAGGAGGTAATAGTTATATAAAAGCCTTAGGAACTTTAGATTATGAATTTGTAAGAAGAAATCATGTTAATTTTTCCTATAATGTAGCTAATGTTGGGTATGATATATTTACCGAAGAGTGGCTTGAATGGCCTGAATATTCTGGGTATGCACTGGGTTATGGTTTAGAAACCTTTATGGGACCAATAGAAATGAAGTATACTTGGTCTCCTGAAAGAGGAGAGGGGAATTGGTTTTTTAGTGTAGGGTATTGGTTTTAGCATAATGTTAATGTTTTTATTCTGTATTTCAGGTAGTTAACCCCATTTTAGAGCAGTTTTTAATATTGCATTATTTTCTAAGAAAATAATAAAAACATGTGTTTTATTTAAAGAATTTCATTTTTTGTTAGCAAAGCATTCTTAAAAAAGTTAAAGTAAAAAAAACAGGTATTTTTTTTAGGTTACCTATCTATATTTGCCTCCGCTAAAAAGGGTGGTGCCTTTTTAGTAAACTTAATAGTAAAAGTTTTCATAAGTAAGAGTTTTTAGTTGGTAAAGAAAACCCCGGATGTATAATCCGGGGTTTTTTATTTTAGTATGTGAGTAGATTACTTAGAAATTAAGAAAAGCATATCTAATTTTAATTCCGAAGGCTAACGTTTTAATTTCACCTGAAATGTTAGAATTTAAGATACTACTGCTTGTAAAGCCAGCACCATTACTTTCTAATGTGTATTCTACAGGATGATTATCTCCTTTTCTAATATCGGTTAAACCATAGTCTAGGTAAACACCTCCGTATAGGTTTTTAATTTTTAGAGGCTGTTTTACACCCAATTCAAAAGTAGCTATGTAATTGGTGTTTAAATCAATATTACTACCCTCGTTGCTAATACCGTTAAAAGAGCCAAACCCCATAAACTGAGGGTCAAATAGCTCTACATTGTACTGCTCATAAAAACCACTGGTTTCTAGATTATAGCTATTGGTGTACTTGCTGTATATAGGAAGTCCAATTTTAGCCCCTGCTTTAATATAGAATCCATGTTCTTGGTTTTGGTAGGTAAATATTAAAGGAATATTTACAAAGCCAACTTGTTGCTCTTCTACAAAATTTTGTGCTGTATATCTAAACTCAAAACTTTCTTGTTCATAGTCTGTGGTTTGGTATGCGCCAGTATAATAATCTGTAGTTGATTTGGCACCAAAGCCTTGATATTCTGCTCCTGTAGAGAAGCCAAAATTCTTTGAGAACATATAAGTGTATTCTAAACCTAAAGATATATCTCTACCATCTCTACTATCGGTTTGTGGAATATCGTATTCTAATGAAGAATATAATCCGCCAAGAGTAACAGCTACTTCATGTTTGTGTTGCGAATCGGGTCTTAGTGCCTGAGCGTTTACTGAGCAGGAACATAGTAACCATATTCCTGTAAGGAATATGGTTGACATACTTATGTTAAATAATTTATATGATTTCATGTGATACATTTATAAGGTCTATTACTTATCGAACAATGATTTTAAAGGTTTTTTGGCGGTTTGGTGTAACGCATCTTACTAAATAAGGAGCCGGTTGTATAGAAACAGGTAACTGTACTATGTTAATACGATCAGAGGCTTGGGTAGTAAATACCTTTTTACCGTATAAATCGTATATGGCTATTTCCATGTTGTCTAGCTCTTCTATAGGGAAGTCTACCGTTACCGTAATTTGCTTACCGGACCATACCGGGTTTGGAGTAATGGACATGCTATAATCATGTTCTAAAGTAATGGTAGAAACACAGGTTTGTAATACATCACCGTCAACCGTAGTTAAACGTAAATAGTACAACGCAGATTCATCTAATAAATCGTTGTTTGTTGGTCCGGCAGAAAAGTATTGGTCTGTGCTAATTAACTCATTGTTTACATACCACTCATAAGCTACAAACTGGTAACCTCCATTGTTTTGAGGGTTGTTGTTAGCTAATAACACGTTATCAAATTTTTGTTCAACAATATCAAAGAATTGGAACATTTTTTCAATTACAATGTAGTAGGTATGTGTAGTAGTTCCATCTTGAGATGTTACTGTTACCTCTTGCTCATAAATACCAGGCTGCGGTGTGCTCATAGTAAACTCATGAGAAGGGTCTACTGTAGCATTGGCTTCTGTTTCAATAGAAATATAAATTTCATCGGCAGTATTATTACATTCCATTAAGTAGTAAATGTTTTCTCCCGGACTATCGTAAACCACACCATCAATAATTATGGTATGAATAGTAGAGTCACTACTAATGATTTCAAGTTCTCTGGTTACAGAAGGTGCTGGCAAGTAATTTGCATTACCATCTTGGTGTGCCGTAATTTGAACAATACCAGAGGTAAGCATATCTACCCAACCTGCACTAGTTACCGTTGCTGGCGGATTTATTGCAGTGTATGTATAGGTGTAGTACACAGGTAATCCTGAAGTAGCATAAGCTGTTAATTGGAAATCAACATCATTCTCTAAATGCTTCACAGGAATTGGATCAAAGATAATTTGCTGTGTAGCTTGCTCTATAATTAACGTAGCTGTTAATGTTACAGGGCTACAGTTTGGTGCGTTTGGTGCAGGAGAAACTACTGCGGTTACAGTGTAAGTTCCGGCATCAATAGCTCCGTTGTTTAAACCTGTATCAGGTAAAATAGTGTAAGTAACACCTGCTCCGGCAGGTAAGTTATTCACTGTAGCGTACTGTGCAGCTCCGTTATAAGTATATGTGGTGTTGTTAAAAGTAACAGCACTCAAATCAGATTCAGTAACAGTTACCGTTTGTGTTTGTGTGCTTACATTACCGTTTGCATCATCATACTCCCAAGTAATTGTATAACTACCTACTGTGGTGTAGTTTAACGGGCTACTAGTAGTAGCAGTTATAGTACCCGAGCAGTTATCGGTAGCTAATGGGAACGGTATGTTACTAGGTAATACTTCACATTGCATTGTAATATCTGGAAGTGATGTTACATTAGGAACAGGAGCCGTAACATCATCTACTATTACGTTTTGTGTTTGCGTAGTGGTGTTGCCATTAACATCAGTATATGTCCAAGTGATAATGGTAGTTCCTTGTGTTGTAATAGGGAACGTAGCATCATTAGTAACTGTTATGGTACCCACGCAATTATCGGTTGCTGTAGGTGTAGGAACATCTGAAGCAACAACACTACATTCTGCTGTAATGTTAGGTAAGTTTGCTACATCTGGTACTGGTGCTGTAGTGTCATTAAAGTTAATGGTTACCGTAGCGGTAGTAGTACATCCGTTTGCATCAGTAATTGTTACTGTGTGTGTAGCTACTGATAGGTTGATAGCCGTATCTGTAGTTTCACCATTATCCCATAGGTAACTGTAAGGAGCTGTTCCTCCGGTTGCCATGGCAGTAGCAGAACCATCTAAACTTTCAGAGCACTGCGGAGTATTGTTTGCAGTGGCAGTAGCAGAAAGGGCAGTAGGTTCGGTTATAATTACTGTTGCATCGGTAGTACAACCGTTAGCATCGGTAATATCTACAGTGTATGTTCCTGCAGCTAAATTCATAGCTGTAGCATTGGTATCTCCGTTAGACCATGCATAAGTATATGGTGCAGTACCTCCGGTAGCAGTAACTGTAGCGCTTCCATCCATACCTCCGTTACAAGAAACCATTATGTCTGCACTTGCACTAGCTGTTAGAACAGTAGGTTCTGTTATAATTAGTGCTTCTGATGTAATACAACCATTAGCATCGGTAATATCAACAGAATATATTCCTGCTAGTAGGTTTGCAATAGTAGCAGTTGTAGCACCATTAGACCATAAGTATGTGTAAGGAGCAGTACCACCAGATACCGCTGCTGTAGCGCTACCGTCTGTACCACCATTACAAGAAACAGGTACATCTGTTATGGTTGTAGAAAGTGGTAAAGGTTCTGTTATGGTTGCCGTATCGGAAGTTGTACATCCGTTAGCATCTGTAATATCAATCGTATAAGTTCCTGCTGCAACTCCGGTAATAGTAGCCGTTGTAGCACCGTTAGACCATGCGTAAGTATATGGTGCAGTACCGTCATTTACTGTGACTGTAGCACTACCATCATTACCACCATTACATGATACCATAGTGGTAGCCGTTGAGGTAGTGATAGGTGTTGGTTCTGTAATTACAATTGTTTCGGAAGCTATACATCCGTTAGCGTCTGTAACATCTACAGAATAAGTGCCTGCAGCTAAGTTGGTAGCAGTGGCAGCGGTATCACCATTAGACCATGCGTAAGTATATGGTGCTGTACCACCATTTGCAGTAACTGATGCGCTTCCGTCCATACCACCATTACAAGAAGCCATAGTTCCTGAAATAGATGTAGTAATAGCCGTAGGTTCTGTTATTATTACTGTAGCTGAGGTTGTACATCCGTTAGCGTCTGTAATAGTTACGTTATAGGTTCCTGCTGCTAAATTAGTGTTTGTAGCCGTAGTGGCACCGTTAGACCATGCATAAGTGTATGGTGCAGTACCTCCGTTTGCGGTAGCAGTAGCACTTCCGTCATTATTTCCGTTACAAGAAACCATAGTGTTTGCAGTTGCAGATGCTGTTAAAACAGTAGGCTCTGTAATGGTAACTGCGTCTGAAACAGTACAACCGTTAGCATCTGTAACAAGAACAGTATATGTACCTGCTGCAACTCCGGTTATAGTGTTTGTTGTGGCACCGTTAGACCAAGCAAAGGAGTAAGGTGCAGTTCCGTTATTAGCAACAATTGTAACTTCACCATTTGTATCGCCATTACAAGCAATAGGTGTATTCACGGTTATTAAAGTGGCAATAGCATTGGGCTCTGTAATAGTAACTGTGTCTGAGTTTGTACATCCGTTAGCATCGGTAACAAAAACAGTATATGTACCTGCTGCAACTCCGGTTATAGTGGCTGTTGTAGCCCCATTAGACCACAAATAGGTGTAAGGTGCTAAACCGCTAGTTGCATTAGCCGTAGCGCTACCATCTGTAGATCCGTTACAAGAAACGTTGTTGTTAACTGTAGTAGTTATTATAATAGGTGCCGGCTCTGTAATAGTTACTGTAGTGCTATCTGAACATCCATTGGCATCTGTAATATTTACAGTATAAGTACCTGCCGCAACTCCTGCAATACTAGCAGTAGTGGCACCGTTAGACCATGCATAAGTGTAAGGTGCAGTACCTCCGTTTGCGGTAGCAGTAGCACTTCCGTCAGCAGCGCCATTGCAAGAAACCATAGTGTTTGCAGTTGCAGATGCTGTTAAAACAGTAGGCTCTGTAATAGTAACCGCGTCTGAAGTAGTACAACCATTAGCATCTGTAACATTAACCGAATAGGTTCCTGCTGCTAAATTGGTTATAGTATTTGTTGTAGCACCGTTAGACCAAGCAAAGGAGTAAGGTGCAGTTCCGTTAGAAGCAACAATTGTAACTTCACCATTTGTATCGCCATTACAAGCGATAGGTGTATTCACGGTTATTAAAGTGGCAATAGCATTAGGCTCTGTAATAGTAACTGTGTCTGAGTTTGTACATCCGTTCATATCGGTAACAAAAACAGTATATGTACCTGCTGCAACTCCGGTTATAGTGGCTGTTGTAGCCCCATTAGACCATGCATAACTATAAGGGCCAACACCTCCAGTAGCGTTGACTGTAGCGCTACCATCAGTAAGTCCGTTGCAAGAAACATTGCTATTTACCGTAGCAGCTATTGAAATAGGTGCCGGTTCTGTAATAGTAACGGTAGCTGTAGAACTACATCCGTTAGCATCAGTAACGTTTACAGTATAAACTCCTGCTGCTAAGTTAGTATTGGTTGCATTGGTAGCACCGTTAGACCATGCATACGTATAAGGAGCCGTTCCATTACTTGCCGTTACTGTTGCACTTCCTGTAGTGTCTCCATTACAGCTTACATTGGTTTGTGCAGTAATGTTAACATTAATTTCAGCGGGTTGCGTAATTGTAACAGATGTAGTACTAGAACATCCGTTAGTATCTGATACCGTAACATTATAAGTGCCAGCTGGCACTCCTGCAATGGTAGCTGTTGTAGCTCCATTAGACCATAAATAGGTGTAAGGAGGTGTGCCCGTTGTAGGTGTTACAGTAGCACTACCATCGTTTTGATTATAACAGCTCACATTTGTTTGTGATGTTGTTAAGGTAATACTATTGTTTAAGATCACTGTTACCGCAACACGGTCGCTCTCACAACCATTTTCTGTCTGGGTTACATAATAAGTGCCAGAAATCAGTGTATCTGTAGGGTTTAAAGGAGTTGGTGTAGTGCTGTCTGCATACCATTGTATGTTGGTTCCGGTAGCTGTAAGTTCAGCTACGGTGATACCTCCATTAGTACATATTTCTTGAGGAGAAGTTACCGTAGGTGTTGCTGTACTTGTTACATTTACAGTAAAGCTTTCGTATGAGGTACATCCTAAAACACTGGTAGCGCTATAAGATACTGTGGTGGTTCCTACTGGGAAAACACTGCCCGAAGGTAAACCAGCTTCTAATGTTAGTAAAGGCTCATTTAATATTCTACTATCAAAGTTTAAAATTAAATGATTATTAGTAAAGCCTATGCTACTATAGGATACAGGATCATTTACCCCACAGTCAGATGCTAAAATGTAAGAATCTCCAGTTTCACCTCCGTCATTTGCTCCTGGATAAAACCCAGTACCTGGATTAGAAGAAATACCTAAAACTAATATGGTGTTTCCAGGTACGGTTATACCTCCCATATCGGCACTATAATTAGCTAATGATGCAGAAGTAATAGGAACTACATCAGACGCTAAAAGTGTTAAGTTACTTAAAGTAAACGAACCTGATAGCGTGTATGCACTTACTGTGATATTTTGCGCTGCTGATTGTTCAACTGCAAAATGTACCGTGTCTAGTAGTAAGCCATTAGAATATCCTAATGTTGAAAGGTTAAAAACTCTAAAATATGAATTTGGTCCTGTAGAACATGATATTCCGTAGCCAGGTAATGGTGTGTCACTTGTGTTTTGTGTTATAAACGTTGACGCTGCGTCTGGCATTGGATCTGACGAGATCGTGTAATTAACAATTTCGTCTTCACAAACTGTAATATCTGAAGGTGCATTTATAACCGGAGCAGGATTTGTGATAATAGTAATTGAAGCAGTGTCTGAACAACCTTCATTATTTGTTACTGTAACAGTGTATGTTCCAGGTGCTAAATTAGATGCGGTAGCAGTGGTGGTTCCGTTACTCCATAAATAAGTATAAGGCGTAGACCCACCTGTAGCAGTAACTGTTGCCGATCCGTTATTTTCGGTTCCACAGTTGTTTGTATATGCAGATATGTTTGCGCTTACTAATGGCGCTGTTATGGTAGCGTTAGCTGTGGTAGAACAACCTTGAGCATCTGTAACGGTTACCATATATGTACCTGTGGTTAATCCTGTAATACTTGCAGTGGTAGCGGTATTACTCCATAAATAAGTATAAGGAGCAGTACCTCCAGAAACACTTGCTGTAATACTACCATCGTTATCAGAACAGCCAGGGTTGGTTGCAATAGCCGTAGCTGTCAATTGAGAAGGTTGGGTTATGGTGTATGAAAATGATTGTATACATCCGTTCCCATCAATGATATCTACAGTGTAGTTACCTGCTGTAATATTAAAAATATCTTCCGTAGTAGCACCATTACTCCATGCGAAACTGTAAGGCGCAACACCACCTAAAGGTAGAATATCTATAGCGCCATCATTGTTGCTAAAACAAGATACATTTGTAGTTGTTGCGTTAGCAGAAATTGCGGCGGGTTCGTTAACCGTAAAAAATTCGGTTTCCATACAACCGTTTGCGTCGGTTACTGTAAGGCTATAATTGCCTGCAATTAATCCTGATAAACTAGGTGTTGTGGCTAAGTTATTCCATAAATAACTGTATGGGGTGGCTCCGCCTGTAATGGTTATAGCAACCGCTCCATCACTACCACCATTACAAGTAACATCGGTAACTGTAGAGTTTATAGAAAACGCTGCAGGTTCTGTGATGGTAAAACTTTGAGAGGCAGTACATCCGTTTGCATCGGTTACTGTACATGTCCAAGTTCCTGCGTATAATCCAGAAACAGAAGAAGTTCCGTCTCCAGTAGGAGTGCCTGACCAATCATAGCTGTAAGGTGCAGTACCACCGGTGGCACCGTTTACAGAAGCAGCTCCAGAAAAATCACCATTACATAAAATATTGGTTTGCGAAGCAGCTGTTAAAACAATTGCTGAAGGCTCCGTAATAGTAGTAGAAGTTGTAGCTGTACATCCATTTGCATCTTGAATTGTAACAGAATACGTTCCTGCTGATAAGGCTCCTATGGTATTAAATGTACTAGAAGTGTTTGATGTTGTTGATCCGTTGCTCCATGAATATGTGTATGGGCCAGTACCGCCACTAGCTGTGGCTGTTATAGCGCCCGTATTATTGCCATTACATGCAACGTTGGTTTGTGAAGTTACAGATGCAGACAAACTACAGGCAGGTGTTGCTGGAGACCAACTCATGGCATCTACGGCAACATATTCAAAATTACCCGTGGTAGTAATTACAAACTCATCAATAGTGGTGTTAGAATTATCTGAACCGCCAACCGAAGACATATCAAAATATGTAAATCCATTGTTGACAGTAAATGAAGTAACAAATCCTGAACTTTTAGTAGCAGTGAATTGCGTGCTTCCGGCAAGCTTACCTGTAATTGTACAGGTTGATCCTGAGGAAGGGAAAACCAAATTGTATCTAGATAAAAATATGTATAAGCCTTTTAAAGTAAAGGTAGCTCCACTATTTGCTGATATGGTGAATTGAACAGGTACATTAGCAGCGGTACCTCCCGTATTATCAATAAATTTATTGTCACTAGTAGTACCATTGTACCCTCCTCCTGAAAATAAGAAAATATCAAAAGGTCCTTGCGCTTGGCTAGTAATATTAAATATTTGGCCATTGCTTGTAAACGATGCAGAGCCTAAACTCTCATCTTCAAAATTTTCCTGATAAACTTGTCCCCAAGATATCTGGAATAGCAGCAGTAAACTGCATAGAAAATAAATGTGTTTCATAGAATTATTTTAAAAGATTGATCTCAAGTGTTTTAAAAGCTTCATTTTTAGTGTTTAAACAGACAAAGCACTCCTAAGAGTGCTGTAGTTACTGTTGGTATAAAAAATGTATATTTATCATAGTAGATAATTAAGATCTAGGGGGGTATAGCCCATCAATACAAATAATATAGTTTAAGGCTACATAAGGCTGTCTTATGTCAAAAGGTGCATTTCCTCCGGTACTGCCATTAACTACAGAAGTACTATTTAGTGGAGTGTTTGGACTTTCGTTTATATAATTAAGAAATGGAGCGAATTCTCTTCCGTTTAATTCGCCGTTAACAGCTAATGATGAAACGCCTGAAGCATCTGGTGTTCGCAAGTTTGCGTTTTCATTACTAATCATCAAATGCGCATTATGTGTATGTGCTGGTAAATTGCTGGTGGTTAAGTAGGTAGTTTCATTTCCGCCTAACTGACCCAATTCATAATTAATATGTCCTGGCGAAGCTCCCATACCTACGGGAACTCTACTTCTTAAATCTGGTAGTGCAAAAGTGGTTCTTCCGTCCCCGCCGTAAAAATTTCCTATTACAGAGAATAAAGCTTGATATTTACTAATTTCTAATAAAGCTCCATTGCAAAAACTCCAGTTAAGCGGAGCATAGTTTCCAGCAAAAAGTTTTACCATACCTAGGTATTCGTTCGTTTCCATAATTTTTTTAAAGTTTATAATTAAGTTGTGTAATATTTGGTTGTATTGAAAAAGGCTACAGAGAGCTTCCTCAATTTTTAAATTAAGTTTATGGAATAAGATAAGGGGGAGGGGATAGTTCTTTATAAGAACTTATGGGTCTAATAAAAATGAGCTAAAACTCAATATTAAAAGTTAAACAAAGGTATTTTTAATAAGGTAGGGGAAAAGATATAAATGTTCAAATTAGCGGTTTTTATGGGTCATATCTTTGCAATTTTTAGTGTTAAATCGTTGTAAATATAGTGATTATTTCAATTTTGATGCTGTGATAATTGAAAAATACTTATAAATGAGGATATATTTTAACAGTATCTTAATCCTGTAAGATTTTGCTTTTTTGTATTTATGTAGTGAGTAGGAATGCTGTTTTAAGAATTAAACTTAAAAAGGAGCATTACATCTAAAAAGCAATTAATTTGAATTACAAATACAATACCTTTACTGGTTATTTAGTTGTGATTGTTCAATGAAAACTATTTCGGTATAGTAATTGTAATATAACGTTCTGTAAAAAGATAAATATTAATCAATTTGCTATTTTTACAGCACAATCAGTCAAAAAATATGAAAAAGAAGATTTTAAAATTACTTGTTTTATTTGCTATTATTGGAGTTGCAGAGGTAAACGCTCAAGGCAATTCTTATAAGGCGGGTGAGTGGTTTAAATTTAGAATACACTACGGAATTTTTAATGCTAGTTATGCTACGTTAGAATTAAAGGATGCCTATCTTAATGGTAAATGGATGTACCATGCAGTAGGGTATGGCGAAACAACCGGACTAGCTAGTTGGTTTTTTAAGGTTGAAGATACCTATGAGAGCTATTTTGATAAGTTTTCTAATAAACCGTATAAGTTTATTAGAAAAATTGATGAGGGTGGCTATACCAAAGATATGGAGATTAATTTTGACTATGAGAAAGACAAAGCTGAAGTTTTAGACCATAAAAATGATAAAACTACTTATATAGATTTTACTAAAGATGTTCAAGATCTTATCTCTGGATTTTATTATTTGAGAAACAATGTAGATAGAGATCATTTAAAAGTAGATGATTATATAGAGATTGATATGTTATATGATGATGATGAGGTTTTTAAGTTTAAATTGAAGTTTTTAGGCAAAGAAGAGTTAAAGACAAAGTTTGGAAAGGTTGAATGTTTAAAATTTAGACCATATGTTCAGTCTGGAAGAGTGTTTAAAGAAAAAGAAAGTTTAACTTTGTGGGTGTCTAATGACGATAATAAAATTCCTTTGAGAATTCAAGCCGATTTAAGAGTGGGTTCTCTTAAAGCAGATTTGGATGCTTACAAAGGGTTGAAAAACCAATTTAAAATTAATTTTGACTGATGAACATAGATTCCGAAATTGCGGAAAGAGTTAAAAAACTTGAAGAAAAATATAAAAACTCGGGGCAAGATTTAGGCTCTTACTTAGATGGGCTTTTGCACCAAAGATATTTAACCTATTGGGATTATATACATCTTGATACTTTGTTGAGTTTACAAATACCTAGAACTCACTTTCCGGATGAGGAGATATTCATCATGTATCATCAAATTACCGAATTGTATTTTAAGCTTATCATTCATGAGCAAAAACAAATTATTGATGATAAACTTCAGAATGCCGATTTTTTTATAAAAAAAGTTAATAGAATAAATACGTATTTTAAAACGCTTATCTCTTCTTTTGAAATTATGATCAATGGAATGGATAAAGAGCAGTTTTTACAATACCGTATGTCGTTATTGCCAGCAAGTGGTTTTCAGTCGGCTCAATATCGAATGATTGAGTTGTATGCTACCCCATTAAAAAATTTAATACATCATACTGTAAGAGATCAATTTGCAACTTCAGAAAATCTTGAAGAGCAGTATGAAAATATTTATTGGAAAAAAGGTGCTGTAGATACCAAAACTGGTGAAAAAACGTTAACCCTGAAACAATTTGAATACCGTTAT
This sequence comes from Neptunitalea lumnitzerae, assembly GCF_027924185.1. Lineage (GTDB taxonomy): Bacteria > Bacteroidota > Bacteroidia > Flavobacteriales > Flavobacteriaceae > Neptunitalea > Neptunitalea lumnitzerae. The sequence continues at coordinate 245,270 of NZ_BRVO01000004.1, read as the reverse complement.
ACCCCTCGTTTTATGCGTATAGCAAATGAGGTGGTAAATACTTCTATTTACCAAAAATACTTGCAGTTGCCAGAAGAGGTGAAAGCTGATGAGAAATTAATTTCAGCGATGCGTGCTTTAGATGTGAGTGCCAACGTTCATTGGCCTTTAATGCACATGGGGTCTGCATATAGGTATTTACGCAAAGAGGTTGGTGAGGTTGCCGCTACAGGTGGTACTAACTGGAGAAATTATTTGCCTCCAAGTTTTCAAAAAGTTATATTTTTTCCTGAACTTTGGACTGAACAAGAACAAAATGATTGGGGAAAACAATGGGTAGATCATATGTTTAATCCTGAAAAATAGTAAATGATAATGAAGCGAATTTTTCTTTTAGTGTGGGTTTTGGTGAGTGTTTTTGCATGTAGTGAGAAACCTAAAAATGACAAGGAATTAGTAGAAAATGAAGAAGTAAAAGAAATTAAAGAGATTCAACCTGTAGTAGAGTTTGGGTACGACTTAAATGACTTTGTAGTTATAAAAGATACCATTAAATCTGGGGATAGTTTTGGTGAGTTATTAGCTAGAAACCATATTAGCTACCCTAGGGTTTATGAAATAGCTAATAAAGCTAGAGATACTTTTGATATACGTAAATTACAAATAGGGAAACCTTACACTATCTTGTGCTCTAAAGATTCGCTACAAGCAGCACAATGTTTTATATATCAGCCTAATAGTATAGATTATGTAGTGTTAGATTTTACAGATTCTATTATAACATATAAAGATAGAAAACCTGTTAAGTTTGTAGAGAAAAAAGTTTCTGGGGTTATTACAGAAAATAGCTCGCTTTCTCAAACCATGTTAGAAGCGGGTATGGGGTATGATGTAGCGGAACGTATGGCCAGAGTTTTTGACTATACAATTGACTTTTTTACACTACAAGAAGGTGATAAATTTAAACTTATCTACGACGAAAAATTTATAGATGACACCATTTATGCGGGTTCCGGAAGAATTAAAGGGGCGCTTTTTGAGCATAGAGGGAAAGAGTTTTATGCATTTGATTTTGTAACCGATAAGAAAAAAGGGGCTAGAGGCTATTATGATGAAGATGCTAACGAGATGAAGCGTTTTTTCTTAAAAGCTCCGTTAGATATTTTTAGAATTACCTCTCGTTATTCTCCAAGAAGATTTCACCCGGTACAAAAAAGATGGAAAGCGCATAAAGGTACAGATTATGCTGCGCCAACAGGTACCCCAATTAGGGTAACTGCTAGTGGTACCGTTATAAAATCTAGCTACACCGCTGGTAATGGTAATTATGTAAAAGTAAAACACAATAATACCTATACAACACAATATTTGCACATGAGTAAGCGCTTGGTAAAACCAGGGCAATACGTACAACAAGGAGACATTATTGGGTTGGTAGGTAGTACAGGGTTGGCAACCGGACCTCACGTTTGTTATCGTTTTTGGAAAAACGGAAAACAAGTAGATCCGCTAAGAGAAGTATTGCCACCATCTGATCCGTTAGACGAAAATTTAAAAGAAGAATTCTTTAAAGCTATAAAACCATTAAAGAAGAGACTAGATGCTATTCCGTATGATGATTTTGTAGATGAAGAGTTGGTAACAGAATTATAAAATTATTTTATGGCACTACAAACAACAAACCCAACTACTACAGAAAGTTGGAAAAAACTGCAAGAGCACTACGAGTCAATTAAAGGGGTTCAAATGAAAGACCTTTTTAAGGAAGATGCTGACAGAGCCGAAAAATTCACATTAAAACAAGGCGGTTATTATTATGATTATTCTAAGAATAGAATAACCGAAGAAACTATTGAATTACTTTTAGAGTTAGCAAACGAGCTTGGTTTGTCTGAAGCTATTACAAAGTATTTTGAGGGCGATCATATAAATAAAACAGAAGACAGAGCTGTATTGCATACAGCATTACGAGCACCAGAAGACGCAGAAATTTTTGTAGATGGTATAAATGTAGTACCTGAGGTGTATGAAGTAAGAGGAAAGATTAAAGACTTTTCTGAAAAAGTAATTAATGGAGCGTTTAAAGGGTACACTGGTAAAGCATTTACAGATGTGGTAAATATTGGTATTGGAGGGTCAGATTTAGGTCCTGCAATGGTAGTAGAGGCATTAAAGTACTATAAGAATCACTTAAATGTTCACTTTGTTAGTAATGTAGATGGCGATCATGTAAATGAAACCATTGCAACTTTAGACCCTGAGACTACTTTGTTTGTAATTGTTTCTAAAACTTTTACTACACAAGAAACTATTAGTAATGCAACTACTATTAAAAACTGGTTCTTAAAGCATGGTACGCAAGCAGATGTTGCAAAACACTTTGTGGCGGTATCTACTAACTTAGAAAAGGTATCAGAATTTGGTATAGCAAGTGAAAATGTGTTCCCTATGTGGGACTGGGTAGGTGGTCGTTTCTCTTTATGGAGTGCTGTAGGACTTTCTATTAGTTTGGCAGTAGGTTATGAGCATTTTGATGGCATGTTAGAAGGTGCTATGGAAATGGATAGCCATTTTGAAACTACTCCATTTGAAGAGAATGTGCCGGTTATTTTAGGATTATTGACGGTATGGTATAACAATTTCTTCGGGTCAGAAAGTGAAGCTATCATTCCTTACACACAATATTTATCAAGATTTTCTGCGTACTTACAACAAGGTATTATGGAAAGTAATGGTAAGGGGGTAGATAGAGCTGGAAAACCTGTAGATTACCAAACGGGTACTATTATTTGGGGAGAACCAGGAACTAATTCTCAGCACGCATTCTTCCAATTAATTCACCAGGGTACAAAATTAATCCCTACAGACTTTATTGGGTACATTGCATCCTTACACGGAGATACAGATCACCACAATAAGTTAATGGCAAACTTTTTTGCACAAACGGAAGCTTTGTTAAACGGAAAAACAAAGAAACAAGTAATTGCAGAGTTTGAAGAAAAAGGGGTAGCTAAAGAAGAATATGAGGCGCTTGTAAACTTTAAAATGTTTACAGGTAATAGACCTACAACAACTATACTAGGTGAGAAATTAACTCCAAAATCTTTAGGAAATTTAATTGCACTGTATGAGCATAGAATCTTCATACAAGGATTTATATGGAATATTTTTAGTTATGACCAATGGGGAGTAGAGCTTGGTAAGCAGTTAGCCTCTGGTATACTGAAAGATATAACTTCAGACGAGATTTCAGAACATGACAATTCTACTGTTAATCTTTTGAAGATTTTCAAGGGAATTAATTAAAATATTGATAAAATATCATGTGTAAAAATGCGGTTTTAAAACCGCATTTTTTGTTTATAACAATTATCTTTGACTGTGTTAAAATATTTAACATTCGCTTAATATACGTTAAGTGAGAATAGTACAATTTTGTTGCGCTTAATTAAACTAATAACACATGAAAGCAATCAAACAATTAATTCTAACTGCTGCCTTTTTATTAATAGGTGCAGTAGGTTTTTCTCAGGTTACAGGTACTGTAACTGACGGTGACGGTTTGGCGTTGCCGGGTGCTACGGTTTCTGTTAAAGGAACTTCAAATGGTACAACTACCGATTATGACGGTAAATTTACAATTAACGCTACTTCTGCTGGTGTTTTAACAATTTCTTACGTAGGTTTTATTACTAAAGAGGTTTCTTTCTCTAGTACTACTGAAAATGTTGGTACAATTGCCTTATCAGCTGATGCTGAAGAATTAGAAGGTGTTGTAGTAATTGGTAAAGGGGTTATCGATTTAGAGGACGATAGAAAAACTCCTATTGCTGTTTCTACTATTACAACAGAAGAAATTCAAGCACAAGGTGTAGGTAACGTTGAATTTCCTGAGATTATGAAGAATACTCCTAACGTTTATGTAGCTAGTCAAGCTGGAGGTTTTGGAGATTCTCAAATGTATTTAAGAGGTTTTGATCAGTCTAACACTGCATTCTTATTAAATGGGCAACCAATTAACGGAATGGAAGATGGAAATATGTATTGGTCTAACTGGTCTGGTTTAGCAGATATTGCTAATGCAGTTCAGGTTCAAAGAGGTTTAGGTTCTTCTAAATTAGCTATTTCTTCTGTAGGGGGTACTGTAAACATTGTAACAAAAGCAACTGATCTTAAAAAAGGTGGTTTTGCTAGATTTATGACTGGTAACGATAGTTACTTTAAAGGAACTGTTTCTTACAATACTGGTGTTAACGAGAATGGATGGGGATTCTCATTCATGGTTGACCACTGGCAAGGTTATAGAGATTGGGCTGCTGGTACTCAAGGTGAAGGACAAAACTACTTCTTCTCTGTTGGTAAATTAGCAGGAGATCACAAATTTAACTTTATGGTTGTTGGTGCTCCTCAGTCTCACGGTCAGAACTATACTAAAGATGCTTCTCTTTACGAAACATATGGAAGAAAGTATAACAGTAACTATGGTTATTTAAATGGTGAGTTCTTAACAATTAGAAAGAACTTCTATCATAAGCCAGTTATGAACTTAAACTGGGACTGGGATATTAATGATACATCTAGTCTTTCAACTGTTGTTTATGCTTCTGTTGGTAGAGGTGGTGGAACAGGTACTTTAGGTAACGGACCTGGATATATTGATAATGGTATTAATTCTACTCCATCTGGAGCTTATACAGCTGATGGTTTAGTTGACTGGGATTATATTGTAAATGATTATAACCCAACAGTTGCAGGTGGTATTTCTTCAGCATACAATGGTACTGTTTTAAGAGCTTCTATGAATAACCACGCTTGGTATGGTTTAGTAACTAACTACGAAAAAGAATTCTCTGAGAATTTTACTGTGAATGTTGGTGCTGATGTACGTTTTTATAAAGGAGATCACTTCCGTCAGTTAGTTGATTTATTAGGATTAACTGGTAGACAAGTTGGTGATATCGTTCAGTATGATGGAGATATTGTTACTGCTACTTTTGATGCAGATCCATGGTCTTCATTATTTGATTTTGCAGACGAGGGAGAAAGAGTTGCTTACGATTACTCTGAAAACTTAAACTATCAAGGTGTTTTTGGACAAGCTGAATATGCAAATGATGTATTCTCTGTTTTTGTTCAAGGTGCAGTATCTAATCAATCTTATAAAAGAGAAGATAGAACAAATTTTGCTACTAACGTAGAAGGTTCTACTGTAAGTAAAATTGGTTATAACGTTAAGGGGGGAGCTTCTTATACTTTTGTTGAAAACAATAAAGTGTTCTTTAATGCAGGGTTCTATTCTAGACAACCTTATTTAGATAATGTATTCCCATCTTATGATGATTATACAGCTGAAGCTGAAAATGGAACGGATAATGAAGAAATTATTGGTTTAGAGGCTGGTTACCGTTTTGGTACTCAAGATTTCTCTTTAAACCTTAATGCTTTCTATACAGAGTGGTCTAATAGATTTGATACTTCTGGTGGTCAAAATGCAGGTGGTGAGTCTATTTTAACTAGATTTACTAACATTACTCAAAGACACAAAGGTTTAGAGTTAGATATGAAATATACTCCTACTTTAGCTCTTAAATTAAATGGTTATTTTACATTCGGTGAGTATAGATATGAAGGAACAACTCCTTTTACAACTATCAATACCGATAATAACAATGCTTTAGAGGCTGAAGGTGAAGTTGATTTATCTGGTACACGTGTAGGTGGTGCTCCTCAATTAACTGGAGGTTTAGGTGCTTCTTATGATATTATTTTAAACAAATTAAGTGTAAACAGTAACTTTAACTTTGTTGGAAATATTTACCAAGAAACAGATGGTGGTACTGCTACTTCTTCTGTAGAGCCAGAAAAATTAAACGATTTTGGTTTAGTTGATTTAGGTGCTAGTTACAACTGGGCTATAGGAAATGATAACTTAATTTTTAGAGCTAACGTATTTAACTTATTCGACAGAAAATATGTGAGCCAAAAAGATAGTTATGGTATCTTTTACGGACCTGGAACAACTTGGAACTTTTCTGTAAAATATAGCTTCTAAGAATTAGCTAGGTTTTAAAACCGAATTATATATAACAAAACCCTTAAGCAAAAGCTTAAGGGTTTTTTGTTTTTTGTAGTGTTTGTTTTTAGTATTTTTCCGTATTAATTGTTATACATGAAAAAATCGACACAATTTTATACCAAGCAAATAGATGTTTTTACTACTGAGGTAGCGGTACTAAAAAAACGATTATGGTACTTTAGTATGTTCAGGCTATCGGTTTTCTTGCTTACGGTGCTGTTAGTTTATTTGTTTTGGAATAGTTGGCAAGTGGCTTTAGTATGTGGTGTGCTTGGTACTGCGGCATTTCTGTTTTTAATATCAAGATATACCGATTTAAAAGATCATAGAAACTTTGTAAAGGCACTTTTAGCGCTTAACCAAAGAGAAATAGAAATAGGTAAGGGTAACTACTCTAATGAGCCAGCTGGAGAAGCTTATGTAAACCCAACACATTTTTATAGCTTAGATATAGATTTGTTTGGTAAAGGTTCTTTTTTTCAATACATCAACCGAACCGGTTTAAAAGAAGGAACAGATTACTTTGCTCATTTACTTACCGAAAATAGTATTACCGATATAGATAAGAAGCAAGCTGTGATACAGGAATTAGCAAGTAAAACTAAATTTAGACAGTCTTTTACCGCAGCTTCTACACTTATCAAAACCGAGACCCCTAATAAAGAAATATTAGGTTGGTTAAAATTGCATACACATTTTACAAAACCATTTTTTTTGTATGCCGCTTATGGGTTGTCTGCTGTTACGGTTATTGCTTTTGTGTTGGTACTTATGGGGGTAATACCTATGGATGCTATGGGGTATGTTTTAGCGGTAGGATTATTTAGTACGGCTGCATATCTTAAAAAGGTTACTGCACTTGCTGCTAATACAGAAAAGGCAAGAGATACTTTTAAGCAATATTCGGTACTGTTAAAGGCGATAGAAGAAGAGTCCTTTTCTTGTGAACTTTTAAAGCGTAAACAAGCAGCTATAAAAGAATCTGAAAAGCTGGCGTCTACCATTTTTAAAGATTTTTCTAAATTGTTAGATGCCCTTGACAGTAGAAACAATATGCTGGGGGCCATTTTTGGAAATGGTTTCTTTCTAATGGATCTTAGAAATAGTTACCGTATTGAAAAGTGGATGCAACAATACGGGGCAAAGGTTTCAGATTGGTTTGAAGTGGTAGCCTGGTTTGATGCCTATAACACTCTAGGTAACTTTGCGTTTAACCATGAAGCGTATGTATACCCCGTACTTACTAATGATGCTAAATGTATACATGCAGAAGGGTTGGGGCATCCGTTGTTAAATCCTGAAAAACGAGTAGACAATAACTTAAGTATTGATAATCGTCAATTTTTTATTGTTACCGGGGCTAATATGGCGGGTAAGAGTACTTTTCTACGTACGGTATCTTTACATATTGTAATGGCTAATTTAGGGTTGCCGGTATGTGCAGTGTCTAGTAAATATACCCCTGTAAAACTTATTACAAGTATGCGTACAAGCGATTCGTTGAATGATGATAGCTCTTACTTCTTTTCAGAGTTAACGCGTCTTAAATACATTGTAGATGCTTTACAGGACGATGCCTATTTTATTATACTAGACGAAATATTAAAAGGTACAAATAGTACCGATAAGGCAATTGGATCTAGAAAGTTTGTAGAGAAATTGGTAAAGGCAAATGCTACGGGTATTATTGCTACACATGATTTAAGTTTATGTGAACTTGAGGATGAGATTCCGCAGGTGGCAAATCATTATTTTGATGCTGAAATTGTAAATGATGAATTGTATTTTGATTATAGATTTAAAGATGGGGTATGCCAAAATATGAATGCCTCTTTCTTACTTCGTAAAATGGAAATTATTTAAGAAATGGTAGCTAATTTACAAATAGCATTAGTGCAGGCTAATTTAGCTTGGGAACAACCCGAGGTTAACAGAACCCATTTAAAAGAATTGGTTTTAAAAGCAGCGCAAGCAGATGTTTATGTATTACCTGAAATGTTTACTACAGGGTTTACTATGAATGCTGAATCTTATGCTGAAACTTTACAAGGAGCAACAATTGAATGGATGCAAGGGCTAGCTGCTGAAAGAGGAGCTGCTATTTGTGGTAGTTTTATTTGTACAGAAGATAACAACTATTATAACAGATTTGTGTTTGTAACTGCGGAAGGGGTACTTGCTAATTACGATAAGCGACATACATTTACTTTGGCAGGAGAAGAAAAAGTGTTTACCAAAGGCAATGTACCAACCATAGTAACCTATAAAGGTTGGAAATTATGTTTACAAGTATGTTATGATTTAAGATTCCCTGTTTGGGCAAGGAACACGGTAGGATATGATGTTTTATTGTATTGCGCTAATTGGCCCGTAAAACGTATAGCAGCATGGGATGCGCTTTTAAAGGCTAGGGCTATAGAAAATATGAGTTATTGTGTGGGTGTTAACAGAGTAGGGAACGATGGTAATGAAATACCCTATAATGGGCACTCCGCAGTGTATGATACTTTAGGAGATCAAATGACTTTTAGTGAAGCTACTGAAACGGTTTTAGTTGTTAGCTTATCTTATGAAGCGCAACAGCAAGCAAGAATGCGTTTTAAGTTTTTACAAGATGCAGATGAGTTTACTATTCTATAAAACAAAAAGAGACGTTACATAACGTCTCTTTTTTTGTTTATTCTTTATTCAAATTGAATTGCTGTTCAAATTCCCAGTTGGCTCTTAATTCAATAGGTTCTGGGTAATAGTATATTTGTTCCGGTTGTATGTTTTTTAAGTAGTTACCGGTATCCCATTTTTTATTGTTATTATCATCATAAATTACCCGTATATAATAAGTAGCTGTTTCAATGCTACTAAAATTAAAAGTGGTTTCTGGAGTTTCTGCAAATTGCTCTTCCTTTACAACCCCTTTAGCATCTGTTAATTGTACAATAATAGGGTAGCGTTCTACATTAGAAAGTTTTACTACTATGGTACCGTAGGTAGTGTATTTGTTGCGCTTTAAGCTATAGGTGGTGGTGTCAATAGTTTTTCCAAACATATCGGTTATACTTCCTGGGAATAATTTTATTTGATAGGAGCTTTCTTCTTCCGGGTCAAAATCGGTAAATCTAATTTCGTTACTGTCTTTTAATAAATCGGCAGTAAAATCTATAAACACAGAGTCTTTGCTCATCACTGTAATAGAGTCGGTGTTTATCTTTGAAATAGGTGTATTAGCGCCAATTTTAAATGTTTTATAAGGCGGTAATATAGACTTGTAATTAGGTTTAAGCGTAATGGAGTCTGCATAAAGTTCTTTTATTCTCACCGTAAAGGTGTCAATAACCTCTTCTTTGGCTACGGTGAAAATAAGAGAGTCTGCTTCAAAAGGAGTAAACCAATATTGTAACGTATCTTTTTCGGTATCGGGTAAAATACGGTATTTAAAATCTTCAGGAGCTTCAGATAACATTTTAATATCCATGCCAACGCTATCCCCTTCAAATCCAAAATCAATTCGGTTTTTAGCAACTAGGGCAGGTTTGGTAGCTCTATAGTTATTTATTTCTTTAAATAAGTTTAGGGTGTAAGTGCTATCTGAAGGTATCGTAATAATACCTTCGTGAAATGCAATTTTATCGGTCTTTTGATTAAAAACAAAGTTGTTAGCTTTGTCCTTTAAAGCAAAAAGTTTGTATTTGCCTTCTCTTATATTGGTAATTTCAAAAGTGCTTAAACTATCTAATGTATTGGTTACATACATCGGTTTTTCATTAAACACTAAAGAGTCTGTATAATTCTCATCATACGGGTATAGCATTACGGTAACAAAGTTTTCTGCTTCTCTGTCGTATGCATCTCTAATAGATCCTTTAACGGTTAGCGAGTCTATATAATCGCCTGTAGAAAACACATATTTAAAAAATGGAAACGGGTTTCCTTCATGATAATCGGCAATACTTTGTCCAAAATTTAAAACGTAGGTTGTATTTGCTTTTAAAGTATCATTAATGGTAATTGTAAAAACCTTTGAAGCCGAGGTAGAAGGATTGATGTTTGGTTCATTATCCATCGGTGGCGAAATAATCAACTGCTTTTGTATGTCGTTAAGCTTTACAAATTCATCAAAGTATAGCTTAATTTCTTTCGATTTAAAGTTGGTAGTATTTAAAGGAGGCGTTGCTTTTAGTAAAACAGGTGGTGTTTCATCTTTTGGTCCACCTGACGGAGTACCTCTTTTGGCGCATTCGGTTAACAATACCGATATAAAAACTACCAATAATACCTTTATAAAAATGTGTCTCATGCGTAATGCTATAATAGGTTACAAAGTAACATTAAATTTGTGATATTTGAAATCATTCTGTAAAAGCTATTGCTGCTACAGATACCTTTACGTTGGGTATTTTTTGTAACACCTTTACACAGCTAATAATAGTAGCGCCAGTGGTTATTACATCATCTACCAATAATATATGTTTAGGGGTTCTAAAGTTATTGGGGTGTACATCAAAAACCTCTTTTTTATACTGGCGCAAAAGTCGGTTTTTAAAAGTTTGTGTTTTGGTGTATCTGGTTCTAATAAGAATGTCTTCTTCTAGAGGAATTTTCAAAGCAAAAGAAAGTTCCTTAGCAAATGTGGTTACTTGGTTATACCCGCGTTGCCTTTTTCTTCTAGGGTGTAGTGGTACTGGTACAATAGCGTCTATATTTTTAAAGCGGTGAACATCTTTCAATAGGTCGCCATACCATGCCCCTAATACGGTACCTACTTGTTGTTGCCCTTTGTATTTTAAGTTGTGAATAAGGTGTTGTACCGTACTTTCTTTTTTAAATATAAACATTGCAGTAGCATTTTCTATGCTGCATTTACCGTACAAAGTTCTTGCCAATATATTCTCGGTGTCTTCATGAAAATTTGTAATACCTAGTGTATGTCTGCAATCTAAACATAAGGTGTGTTGCGAAAGGTCTAAATAGTTGTTGCAACCCGGACAGGTTTTAGGAAAGAAAATGTTAGTTATGTTTTTTATAGCTTGTAACATGAGTAATGCTAAAAGTACAAGTTTACTTTAGCTCATGTTTGTGGAATACCATAAAAAAAGCCAACCTATCTGGTTAGCTTTTGTCTATCTATTGAAAGTTTATTTTAAAAAGAGATATCCCACTGTATTCTGAATCTAAATTCATTTTTTGTATTTAATTCAGGAGTTTCATAATCAAACGAAGAACATTCTAGTGTTAGTTTGTTTAAGTGGTTTTTAAAAAACCAGTTGAAAGCAATAGATTTTTCTTGTAAGTTATTAGTAGCACTGGTATTTCTATCGGGGTTGTAATGCGCAAATCTAGCTGCAATTTCTAAAGGTTTTGGCCACCAATCAAAAGATTGATGAGCAAGGTAACCTCCCTGAAGATAATACCCGGTCATGTGTGTCATGCTGTTGTTATCATATTTATCTATAATTTCTTTGGTATGAAATTCAGATTGCCAGCTAAAGCCATTATACACAAAAGCTGTTTCTATGTTTAACTGATTTACTCTGTACTGGCCATTTTCACCTTCTTCAAAGCGCTCTAATGCACCTCCTCCAGAAGTTGAAAATCTGGTGTACGGACTTTCATTGGTAACTACCGCAGCAGCAATGTTGGCTTCGGGTGTTTTGTGTAGCGTCAAATCAGTAGATCTAAAGCCAATATCGTCTCCTAATACATTCCATTGTAATCGTCCAAAGTACATTAAGTTATGGTCGTCATTAGCAGGGTTTCCTCTACCTGTACCAGTAAAAACCCCAGCCCAGTAGCTCATGTTCAACATGCCTTTGCCTTTTAGATTACCATATACTTCAACACCTTGTTGGCGGTCTACGGTAAAATGCCTGTTTAAAATAGAGCGGTCTACTAATTGTTGGGCACCACTACTAATTCGTCGTTCTCTAGAATATTCTACTTTCCATTGTCCTACTTTAAAGTTAAGCCACTTCCATTTTTCAATCATAATTCTATAATCCAATAGGTTCGATTGATTAATATCGTATTCCCAATAGTATTTAAGCCATTCTTTGTAGGCATGTCCTCCTACTTTTACACGGGCTCTGTTTACTTTAAATAGTGTGTTATCTTTCTCGTTGTAATTGTCTAATGTAACAGGGTCAATATCATTAGGGGTTGCAAACCTAAATTGAAACCTGCTTTGTAGGTGTAATGAAAATGAATTGTCGGAAGATTTTATTTCTAAACCTCTTTTGCCATAGTCTAAGGAAAACTTAGGAACCGAGTCGTTGGTATTGGTTTGTGAAAAACCTATTACAGTAATACACAAACAAAATAAGCTCAATAATGTAGTTAGTTGGGTGCTGATTATTCTCATGGGTTTTACTCGATAATCGAGATTAAATGCTCCAAGATGTACCTTGAAGATAGTTACTTTAAACCTCAGTTTTTTAATTCAGCTCGCTAAAGTATAAATTTGATTTGAGAGCGTATAATATTAATTTAACAATTTATAAACTTTAACCTAACATATAAAGAGACTTCCTCAACAATTTAGATAAGAAACTTTGTTGCTTGTTATAGGTAGTTATAAAAAAAACAGGTTTATTGAATAATTCAATAAACCTGTTTTTTTTGTTTGTGTAGCTCTTGTAAGAGCCTAAAATTATTTAAATGTGTAGCTACACCCAAATAAGATATTGCCTTTAGGCATAGGTACTAAGTTAGTCTCGGTGTACTCCTCGTTAAATATGTTATTTGCCTGTATGTTAAAAGTTGCATTTTGTACTTCATAAGCAATACCTGCATCAATTACTTTATAAGCAAAGCCAGAAGTTCTTTCAATATATCGGTAACTAATTACTTGACTAAGGTTTTTAATAAACTGCGATCTGTAAGATGCTGTAAAATGGTGCTTGGTAGAGTTGATAGAGTATTGAGAATAGTTAAGGTCTAAATTCTTAACATCATCATCTAAATACATATAGCCCGACTTTAAAGTGTTTTTAAAGTCTCCTATGTTGAAATGATAGGTTACTTCTGCTTCAAAACCTAATGATTGTACATCTCTAATGTTTTGCGCTTGCCATAGGTCGGCTTCATTTTCTTTTACGTAATCAATTAACTTTTTAGCATCACGATTAAAACCTGCTAGGGTAACCTGAAAATTAGGTGCTAAATATTTAATTCCTATTTCTTCAGATAAAGCTTCTTCAGTGTCAAGATTACTGTTACCAATGGTAGTAGCAGAAGTATAGTATAAATCTGTATAGGTAGGTACTCTGTATGTGTATCCAACGTTCGCATATGCTTTAATGTAATCGGTAATAACATAGCCTACATCAATACCCGGAAAGGCATGAAATTTAAAATCTGAAAAATAATTAACGGCAACACCTGGCGTAATATCTAATTTATCGTTCAACAAATTAAACTGATGTTCTAGGAAAACATTCGTCATAAAACGGTTGTTATCACCTAGGTTATTACTTGATATAAATACTTTAGCCACATCTACACCAAACCCAGTTACCCCTAAATCACTTTTGTAGGCGGCATTCACTTCTGTACCTACCTTATTGGTAATATGTAAGTTTCGGTATGCAGGCGGATTATTTCTAATGTATAAATACATATCCTCGTTACGTCTCCAGTAGGCTCGTGGCTTTAAGGTAAGGTTTCCTTTTTCAATAATAGTAGAAACACCTACCAAACTAGCTTTTGTTTCTTCATATTGGTCGGTAGCGGCAGGAGTTGCATAAAATCCGTTAGCACCAAACTTACGCTCTGCTAAGGTGGCTATTACATTAATAGGGTTGTGGTTTTTATTAAAGGTACTTTTTACAAAATACGTTTGATTGTCAAAATCAGTATTATATCTGTAACCTTCAGACCTATTTCTTTGGTAGCTCACAACATGCGAAGATTTTTCAAAATCGGTACCAATAGTAACATTTCCGTTTAGTTGGTGGAAAGAGCCCGTTTCAGCAGCTACTTTCACCATTTTTTCTGGTTTAGTTTTGGTTACAATGTTTACTGCACCGGTAAAAGCATTTTGTCCAAACACCCTTGCAGCAGGCCCTTTTATAATTTCAATGCGTTCTATAACTTCAATAGGTAATGCTAAGTTTAAAGAATGATGGCCTGTTTGTGCATCTTCTACTTTAATACCGTCTATCAATAGTAAGGTTTGGTCAAAACTACCACCTCTTATATACAAGTCGGCTTGTGATCCTTTTAAACCACGTTGTCTAATATCTACCCCAGCAACTTGCTGTAATGCCTCTACAACCGTAGTAGCACCACTTTGTTTGATGTCTGTTGCGGTAATTACCTGAATGGTTCGGCTGTTTTCAGGAAACGGAAGGTCAATTCGGGTAGAGGAAACTACCACCTCTTCTAGGTTTTCTTCTTTTTCTTTAGGGGTTTGATCCTGTGCATTGGCAATCATGGTATAGCCTAATGCTAGTCCTATAAAAAAACTGATTTTTTTCATTTGGTTGATTTACTGATTTGGTAATCTTGTAAGAAGATTATCAATACAAATAATAGCGTTGGCTAAGGTATAAAATAGCAGAAAACAGTCAAATGTTTTATTAAGAAATATTCTAGATAAAGAATTTTTTAATCTAAAGAGTTTAATTTTTAGGGTTAGGTTTTTAACATTTTTTTAAGTTAAAACCAAATGCTTTGATGGTTTTAATAAAGATTATGAATTAATAATAAAATGACGTTAATCATATACGAAAAATTACACTTATTCGTAAATTGTACCTAAATTTAAACAAATGAACAAAATACTTAAGCCGGTAGATAGTTTTATGAAATCTTCTAACTCAGGGAGTTTTCTTTTACTTTTTGCTACCGCCCTCGCGCTCATAGTTGCCAACTCACCTTGGCATCATTATTACACAGAATTTTTAAATAGTGAATTTACTTTTGGTTTTATTGAGAATGGCATAGAGCTTACGGAACCCTTTTATTTGTGGATAAATGATGGTTTAATGGCCGTGTTCTTTTTTCATGTAGGACTTGAAATTAAACGGGAAATTTTAGATGGAGAGCTGAAAACGATGCAGAAGGCATCGTTACCCGTAATTGCTGCTTTAGGTGGGGTTATTGTGCCTATAGTTATTTATTTATTACTAAACTCTAACCCAGATACAGCCAAAGGATGGGGAATACCTATGGCTACTGATATAGCCTTTTCTTTAGGGATTTTACAATTATTTGGTAAACGAGTTCCATTAGGGCTAAAAGTGTTCCTAACGGCGTTTGCTATAGTAGACGATTTAGCAGCTGTTATTGTGATTGCAATTTTCTACGGATCGGACATCCAATGGGATTTACTTATGTACGCTGGTATTATTTTAGGGTTTATGGCATTCCTAGGTGTTAAAAAATATTTTTCGCGTTACATTTTCTTTCCGTTAAGTGTAGTGGTATGGATATTCTTTTTAAAGTCTGGTATTCACCCAACTATTGCTGGAGTATTGTTAGCATTTACCATCCCGGCAACCAGACAAACAACTTTAGATAAGTTTTTTGATAAAATTCAAAATTCAGTGCAGAGTTTTGTGCAGAATAAAGAACATTTAGAGAGTCACCATATTATGGATGAGGAACGTGTAGATGCTGCACATACTCTTAAAAAAGCTTCAGAGCTTATTAACTCACCTTTGCAAAAAATAGAGCACGATTTACATCCTTGGGTAACATTTGTAATTATGCCCATATTTGCCTTTGCCAATGCAGGGGTAAACTTTACTGGAGACGCTGCTATAGAGTATGACTTAGTTTTTCATATTGCCATAGCCCTTATTGTAGGTAAAGTGGTAGGTATCTCGTTGGCTTCGTTCTTATCGGTTAAGGCAGGTATAGCACATTTACCTAATGGGGTTAATTTTAAGCATATCATAGGTGCTGGTTTCTTAGGTGGACTAGGTTTCACCATGTCATTGTTTATTGCCAACCTTGCTTTTACATCACCTTCGTTACTTAGTTCAGCTAAAATAGGAATCTTGGCTGGTTCTTTTATTGCTTGTATTATTGGGTATGTTGTTTTAAAAATTGTAATTGGAAAAGGGGCTAAAGAAATAGTAGAGCAGGAAGTATAGCATACTTTATCATATAAATATAAAGACCTCTTATTTATTAAGAGGTCTTTTTGTTTATAGGGGGGTTTTATCTATGTATAGTTTATATCTATAATGTTTTTGTTTCTGATAGTGTTTAACTATTTATATTTGTTTCAATAAAAATAGTAAGCCATGAGTTCAAAAAAATTAACTACAACTGCCGGTGCTCCGGTACCCAATAATCAGAAATCTTTAACCGCAGGAAACAGAGGTCCTGTTTTGTTACAAGATTATCAATTAATAGAAAAGTTAGCTCACCAAAACAGAGAGCGCATACCAGAGCGTGTTGTGCATGCAAAAGGATGGGGAGCCTTTGGTACGTTTACCGTAACACATGATATTTCTAAATATACCAAAGCCAAGATTTTTTCGGAAGTAGGGAAACAAACCAAAATGTTAGCACGTTTTTCTACAGTGGCTGGTGAACAAGGAGCTGCCGATGCTGAAAGAGATGTAAGAGGTTTTGCTTTAAAATTTTATACAGAGGAAGGAAATTGGGATTTAGTAGGGAATAATACCCCTGTTTTTTTTGTAAGAGACGGGTATAAGTTTCCAGATTTTATTAGAACTCAGAAAAGACATCCAAAAACAAATATGCGATCTGCAACTGCCATGTGGGATTTTTGGTCGTTAACACCTGAAAGTTTGCACCAGGTTACCATCTTAATGTCTGATAGAGGATTGCCAAAATCGCCAATGCACATGAATGGTTATGGGTCGCATACCTATTCTTTTTGGAATAATGAGGGTGAACGCTTTTGGGTTAAGTTTCATTTTAAAACTCAGCAAGGACATGAATTTTTAACCAATGCTGAAGCAGAAAAAGTTGTGGGTAAAACTAGAGAGTCTTACCAAGAGCAATTATTTGGTGCTATTGAAGAAGGAAACTTCCCGAAATGGAAAGTACAAGTTCAAATTATGCCGGAAGAAGAAGCTACTAATACCCCATATAACCCATTTGATATTACCAGAGTGTGGCCACATGCCGATTATCCATTGTTAGACGTTGGAGAAATGGAACTAAACTATAATCCTGATAATTATTTTCAGTATATAGAAAATGCAGCATTTTCTCCTTCTAACATTGTTCCTGGTATTGCTTTTTCACCTGATAAATTGTTACAAGCAAGAATATTCTCTTATGCAGATGCACACAGACACCGTTTAGGTACACATTATGAGGCTTTACCGGCAAATGCACCTATTAGTGAAGTCAATCATTACCATAAAGATGGTTCGATGCGATTTTTTGATAATAACTCTGGTAATCCAGACGCTTATTATGAGCCTAACTCCTTTGATGGTCCTGTAGAAGACCCTTCTGCTCAAGAACCTCCAATGAAGATAGATGGTGATATTACCAGATATGAAGATCAGGATGTAATAGGAAATTATAAGCAACCAGGAGATTTGTTTAGAATGTTTAGTACTGAACAAAAAGAGCGTTTGTTTTCTAACATAGCAGAGGCTATGGCGGGTGTGCCAATAGAAATTGTAGAAAGACAATTGGTGCATTTTGATGGTGCAGATCCTGAGTACGGTGCAGGTGTTAGAAAAGCTTTAGGATTAGCCTAAAGAAATGAATTTGATGTACCAATGTTGAAATAAAATTGTTGTAATGCGCCCGGCATACATACGAATTGAATTTTCACCTCCCAACTCGATCATCGAGATTAACTGTTGCTAGGCTTGCCTTGAAATTGTTTCTTAGAAAATTCTTTACTGGTTTGGTGTCATACCTTTAAGATGTAAAAGTATAATGCCGGGTTATTTTAAAAAAAAATATGTTATGGAAAGTAATACCTTGTTAGATAAGTTTTTTAATGCCATACGAAATGGAGATGCTGAGAAAGTAGCTAATTTAATTGATGTACAGCCTGAATTGGTAAATGTAAGAGACCAAAGAGGATCTACACCACTTATATTGGCTGCTTATTATGATGCGTTACCTATTGTAAAATTATTACTGGAAAACGGAGCTAATATTGACGATAAAGATTATTCTGGTAATACAGCTATGATGGGGGCTTGTTTTAAAGGTTATAAAGATGTGGTAGCCTTTTTAATAGCTTCAGGGGCTAATGTTAACGCTACCAATGCTAACGGAGCAACAGCCTTGGTATATGCAGCTACGTTTGCCAATAAGGAAATTTTATTATTGCTATTGGATAACAACGCTGATAAAACCATTAAGGATACTCGTGGCAATACTGCCTTAATGCAGGCAAAACTTCAAGGGTTAAACGATATAGCAGAATTATTAGAAAACTAGAAATAGGCTTTCAATTGTATGGTACCTGTATGTATGGTGTTTGAGTTTTCTGACCTTCTACCATAATAGGATATGTTCAGGTCTAAAAATTTGGTGAGTTGTTTTTGAGCTAGTAATGTCCAAGTAAAGTTTTTCCCTTCTTGTAATCCTTCTAATATTTGATACCCTACTGCGGAATAGGCATTACCTTCAAAAGTATTTTGGTAGAAGTCTACTTCTCCACTAAGCGATATTTTTTGTGCATTGGCATAATTGAAAGACACCCCTAAATTATGCTGCTTTAAATTGTCTAAATTACCTGTTTGGTTTTGCTTATTTTGGTACTGGTAAGTTAAATCTAACTTACTATTTAATGAAAAGAAGTAACTTATTTTAGGTGCTAGACTATATCCATCTATTTCATAATTTCTACTTTCATAGTTTTCAGACATGCTAGAGGTAATGGTTGTTTTACCTGTGAAAGATGCTAACCAAAAACTATTGATTTGATGTGCAAATTGTGTTTGGTGACTTTGTATGCTACTTTCTTGCGCACCTACCGCTAACAATGTTTTTGTTTTAGTGTTTAAGTAGGTGTAAGCGGTGGTGTATTTTTGCTTTCCTCTATTGTAAAATACGGTGTTTTGAAAAGATTGACTTAACCCTAAAACATCATCTGATGAGGTATTGCCAAATGGGTTAAGGTCAAAATTATTTCCTTCTCTTCTGGTTTTTCTATCTATTAATAAAGAGGTTTGGTTATACAAACGTCTTACCCAAGTACCCATTTTGGTTTTAGATTGTCCCCAGGTTCCTGGGTTTAAGGTAAGGGTTTGACTTATTTTACTCTGGTGTGTATTAACATAGGTCTGATTTGGCAAAAATACTCTTAAGTATGTAGCCTCATCTTGAAACTGTGCCACCTCAAATTCATCAATTTCCTGAATACCGTTGTTGTTATAATCATTCCAAGTATAAGTTCCTTGTCCGGCTTCTACCTCAACATAACTAAATTCTTGTTGTGCAATGGTACCCGCATTGGTTTCGTATACGGTACTTAACTGGGTAAAACCTTTCCATAGTCGTTGGTTGTATTGAATTCTTGAGTTTAAAGAGTTTTCATCTTCAGTATTGGTGGTTTCATAAATAAAATTTCGGTAGCTAATGTAAGCTGCTAAATTGGTGTTTTCGTTTTTTATTAATTGTGAGTTGATATAATAGGTATGCGAAGTATTGTACTTCTGTAGGCTATTATTTAAAATACTATCAGTAACGCGGTGTTTGTATCCTATTTCTGCAAAAACTTGTAAACTGTCTCCAATACCTGTAAATACTTGGTATTCTTTATATCGTTGTGATAGGTTAGTTAGTGTATTAGTAACCTTTTCGGTTTGTTGGTTGTTTTCATAATTAAATCTTCCACCAATCCATTGCTTTTTAAAACTATAGGCTGCTCTTGTATAGGTTCTGGCAAAATTGGAACTGGTAATTTCTCCATCACTGGTAAGGTAGCTGCTATTGGTACTTATGGCTAAATTATTCAGTTTTAAGTTAGCAATACCCACATGTCTGCCTCCTTGGGTGTACCCTTTCAAGTCTAAATATTCAAATTTGTATTGTGCATTTCCTGTTTTAGGGTTGGCATAATTAATACCAGCAGTCATTAAATTTTGCTGAGCCGTAGGAGTGATATCAATATTCCAATCTCGGTTAAATTCAATATTGTAAATACGCTCTATACTCTCAAAGTTTTCATCTATATAATCTATGTTGGCAAAAACGTTTATTTTGGTAATGCTGTCAACTAGTTTTTGTTCAAAAGTTATTTTCCCTGCAAGCCCAGTATTGTTTTCATCATCTAAATCAGAGAATAAGTTTTCATCTTTATTACTTACGGCTCCTTCAAAAGAAACTGTAGTTTTTTCAGTAGGTCTGTAACTACCGTTTACAACTGCCATTTGTAATTTAGTAGGAGGTGTTAAAGTGGTTATTGGGTCATAGTCCCCTTGTTTAATTCCATTAATAGGGGCAACATATTCGTACACCTTACCGGTTGCTAAAGTTGTACTTAAAACATAATTTCCTTCGTTGGCGCCTACATAGGTAAACGTAACATTGTATAAGGTAGCATTTTCATCTGCGGAATACACATATATTTGTTCACCATTAACCACGTTGGTTGTATACTGTACTTGATTTTCATTGTAGGTGTTTTCCATAGCCGATGGAGCCGTCATTAAGTCGGTATTATTTCCGGCTTGTTGTAAAATAGCTATTTGTTCTTCAGAAAGGTTGGCTTGCACTGGTCGGTTCTTCGCGTCGTTTTCAGAATAAATATAAGCGCCAAAAGTTAGTTTGTCATTGGTATGTTTAACCCCATTATAGGTTACATAGCGCGTGTAATTATAATCGGTATACTGATATTCAATACGAATTCTCATGTCTGAGGTGATAGGGTATTTTGCAGTAAAGGTTACCTCTCCTGTACTATAATCAATTACATAATCATTGTTTTCTCCACGTTGTAATAATACACCGTTCACATAAACACGCTCACTACCAGAAACTACAATAACATATAACTCTGAACTAGAACCAGATAAATTATAAGGACCTTGGTTGCCTTCTTCCCCTGTAAAATTAACGGAAGTATACACCCCTCTTACCACAGCCCCTGAAGCAAATACTTCTGTATTACTGTCTCGGTTTGGGGTAAGGTTAGCATTCAGCAATAACCCTTGAACCTTTTTAGTGTAGTTCATAAAATAGGTATTGCTATTCTGTAAATTAATGTCACCTGCTCTAATGCCCCAGTTGGTGCTTTCTATTTCTACAAATATTTGGTCAAATTCTCGTGCTCTTTGTGAATATCCGTTGGACTGTATAGGAATGTTATCATCTCTAATAGATGCTCTAAGCGTAATATCGTTGGCTAACTTTCCTGATATTTGAAGGTCTAATTGCGAGTTTAGTACAGCATTTTGATTATTCCCAACCGTAACCCCTCTAGAAATACTACCTGTAGTATTCAACCCATCAAACAAGTTTACTTGTTCTTTTTTGGGCTGCTGTAAGGCATATAAAGTAGTAAGCTTATTGTTAGAAGGTACAATTAATTTAGGGTCAATAGCACTATAAGATTTGGTAATAAAATCAGGATAGTTTAAATAATTTATTTGAACAGAATCTAACAAAATCAATGCTTCCGGGGTAAAATTTACAGTAGCAGTATTAAAATCAACCGTAAACAAGGAGCTGTCAATAGGTTCTTGCTGAAGATTATAAATTTCTAAAAAGGTATTGTTTATGGGTACTGTATCAAGCGTTATGGTACCGGTAACCGCTGTTTTTTTCGTTTTGTAATTAGAAGAGATTTCCTGCGCCTGAAGGGTCCAGCCGATGAAGCAAATACATAATAGTAGCAGTTTTCTCATTATTCTAAAAACAGAAATCTTATCAAATTATTTCAAAATCAGCTCGAAATTAAAAATTTAAAGTTCGATTGTAAGGTATAAAGATTCTTAATATTTATTTTAGCTGTTAAAATTA
The DNA here is from genome assembly GCF_027924185.1 of Neptunitalea lumnitzerae. GTDB lineage: Bacteria > Bacteroidota > Bacteroidia > Flavobacteriales > Flavobacteriaceae > Neptunitalea > Neptunitalea lumnitzerae. Next base: position 223,300 of record NZ_BRVO01000004.1, on the reverse strand, counting down.
AAATAGATGAAGATAATATCCTATAATGTAAATGGTATTAGAGCAGCCATTAAAAAAGGGTTTTTGGAATGGTTGGTAAGTGCTAACCCCGATGTAATTTGTTTGCAAGAGACCAAGGCTACGGCAGATCAATTAGATTTATCATTGTTTGAAGAAGCTGGGTATCCATACCATTATTGGTTTAGTGCAGAAAAAAAAGGATATAGTGGAGTAGCTATTCTTAGCAAAACAGAACCTAAGAATGTAGTATATGGTACAGGAATTGATTATATGGATAAAGAGGGACGTAATATACGTGCCGATTTTGATGGGGTTTCTGTAATGAGCTTGTATTTGCCTTCTGGAACCAATATTGACAGGTTAGAATTGAAGCTACAGTACATGGCAGATTTTCAAACCTATATAAATGCTTTAAAACAAGATATACCGAATTTGGTTATTTGTGGTGATTATAATATTTGTCACGAAGCTATAGATATACATGACCCTGTAAGAAATGCCAAGGTGTCTGGGTTTTTACCAGTGGAAAGAGAGTGGATAGACAACTTTATTAATAATGGATTTATAGATAGTTTTAGATTTTTTAATAAAGAGCCTCATCATTATTCTTGGTGGACCTACCGCGCTAATGCTAGAAATAATAACAAAGGGTGGCGTATAGATTATAACATGGTAGCAGAACCATTACAAGATAAATTAAAAAGAGCCGTTATATTACCAGAGGCAAAGCACAGTGACCATTGCCCAATTTTAGTTGAACTTAATGAATAGTTTATGATAAAAAAAGTGATTACTGTTATGGCTTTAATAGCCTTAACAACTTCTTGTGTGTCTACCAAAGTATATAAAGATTTGGAGGATAAATATGCAGAGCTTACGGAGGAACGTGATACACTTGCATTGCAAAAACAAGAGCTTGAAGTAGAAACCAACAGACTTAATAATGAGCTGTCTACTTTACAAGAAGAATATGATAAAGTATTGGCAGAACGCAATAGATTGCAACAAGAAAAGGCTGCTATAGAACATAATTTAGCAAATTTAAAAGAGTCTTACGATGCGCTTGAAAAGCGTAGTAATACTAGCTTAGCTGCTAATGCAAAGAAGAATAGAGAATTACTTGAAGAGTTAGAAACTGAAACTGCCAGGTTACAAAAGCTTGCAGCAGAATTAGATGAACGCTCAAAACGAATAGATGAGTTAGAAGCGGTGATTGCCGCTAAAGACGAAGCTATGAAAGCATTGAAAACATCTTTGTCTAGAGCGTTGTTAGATTTTGAAGGAAACGGATTAACCATTGAGCAAAGAGATGGTAAAGTATATGTTTCTATGGAAAACAAATTGTTGTTTAAATCTGGAAGCTGGTCTGTAGGAACTGAAGGTAGAAAGGCTGTAGAGCAATTAGGGCAGGTGCTAGCGCAAAACCCAGATATATCTGTGCTTATAGAAGGGCATACAGATGATGTGCCTTATAGCACAAGTGGTGTTATTAGTGGTAACTGGGATTTATCTGTTAAAAGAGCTACGGCTATAGTAAAACTTTTAACTGAAAACCCTGCAATTGATGCTTCTAATATAACTGCAGCGGGTAGAGGTGAGTTTGCTCCTGTGGCTACTAATGAAACAAAAGAGGGAAAGGCTAAAAACCGTAGAATTGAGGTTATTTTAACTCCAAAATTAGATGAGATATCTAAATTACTTTCAGAAGTGAAATAATTTAAGGTAAATACTTATATAAATGGGCACTAGTTGATATTATCAGTTAGTGCCTGTTTTTTTTGGGATATTTCGCTTACGTTCTAAGAACCATAATTGAGCAGAGTTGTAAACGTTGTGAAATACTATATAAAAAACAGGAGCTAAACCAATCATGGGGTTTATATAAGTTAAGCATATCCAAAGGGCAAACATGGTGTTTTTTCTTCCTGTTGCTAATCCAGATTCATATTTTAAAGCTTTTGGAGCTGTCCATTCTCCTACCTTAAAATTAATGAGTCCTATTACTACGGTAATAGCAGCAATAGTAATTATGGTTTGTATAGATATGGTTGCATTGTTTTGTATGTAGTGGGAACAATTAGCACTTGCTATAAACATATTTAATATAAACAGAACAAATGAAAAAGGTTTGTATTGGGTTATTTTATTACTTAAAACCGGGGAATATAATGTAATAAGTTGCCCAATTATAAGCGGAATACCTAATGTTATAAATACTTGTAATACGATGAAAAGTGGAGAAGTGGTTAAGGGTTCTTTAATAAAAATGGGGAGCATTACCGGAATAAAAATAACAGAAACAATATTGCTAAACACGGTAGATACAGTAACAAATGATACGTTTAACTTCATCATATTAGCTACCACAGCTGCTGCTGCTGCAGTAGGTGCAGCACCTAGAATAAAACCTACCATTGCAAGCTCTGGAAAAAATAGTTTTACCCAGCCGTAATGGATAAAGGTAAGTACTACTACAATAAGAGCGGCCTGTATATGTGTGCGACCAATATTTTTATAAGTAATGCGTATACCTGTAAAGGTAAGCAGTAGCATAACAATTAAAGAATACCGTATTAAAAAAGTAAGCTGATACAATTGAGGTAATAAAATACCCAAAGTTATAGCGCCAACTATGTATAAAGACTTCTTCAAGAAAATTGAAATTTAGATACTAAGGTACAGGTTTCTTATTGATTGCGCTAATGGTAAAAAGATATAAAAAAGGTTGGCTTATAAAGCCAACCTTTTTGGTTTGGAGTGTTAGGCTAAGCCTAGCATTTATTATTCTAAATCATTATCCGGATCTAGTGTTTTTTCTGTTTTGTCAGCAGCTTCTTCAATATCTTCACCTGCATCATCTACAGATTCTTTAGCATCGTCATAGGCTTTACCTAATCGTTCCATTGTTCCTTCTGCAGCGTCATCAATTTCTTCTCCAGCTCTGTCAATGTCGTTAGCAGCGCTTTTAGCTGCATCTTCTGTTTTTTCTTGGGTAGTTTCTGAACAAGACGTTGTTGCAAACATCATAGCGGCTACCATTGTAATACTTAAAAATAACTTCTTCATAATCCTTTTTTTTTATTGATTCTGATTCAAAACTAGTGATATGTAGATAGATAGCTAGTTTAAGGAACGTTAAAAACTTTTAAAGAAATCTAAATGATATAGATGAAACAGTGATTTTTAGGTACTTGTAAACTATGAGGTTATAATTTTATCGAGTTGTTAATATAAGCTATAATACTTTCTGTTGCTTTGCTGTTGGCTTGTAGAAAGTTATTATTTATGTTACCTATTCTTTGTTGTTCAGATGGAGTGTCTAAAAGTGTATTAAATATTGTAGTAAGCTCTGTTTGGTTGTTAATGGAAACAACACCGCCTTTTTCTACAAGAAGTTTTGCTTCGTTAAACTTAGCATAGTTTTTGCCAATAATTACAGGGATACCAAATACCGCAGGTTCTAACGTGTTGTGCAAGCCACTAGTACCCATGCCACCGCCTACATACGCAATATCGGCATAGCTGTACACCTTTGTTAGTAAACCAATAGTATCAATAATAAGTACATCGTAATCGGCAAGGTTTTTACCCTCTATTTCTGTGTAGCAAATTGTTTTTTTCTTTAAAGCTGAGGTAATAGCTTCTATTTTGTGGGTTTTTATTTCGTGGGGTGCAATAATAAATTTAACGTTTTTAGTAGAGTTGTTAATGTATGGTATAAGCAGTGCTTCGTCTTCTGGCCAAGAACTACCAATAACAATACAAGGGGTGTTTTGTTTAAACTCTTTTACAAAGTCTAGTGTGTTGTCTCGGTTTAAAATTTGTAATACCCTGTCAAATCTAGTATCTCCACAAACCGTATAGTTGGTTAAATGTATAGATTGTAACAACTGAGCGGATGTTTCCTCTTGAATAAAAAAATGATTAAAAGCCTTTAGTGCTTTTCTCATATACCCACCATACCATTTAAAGAATGCTTGTTTTTCTCTAAAAATACCCGAAACTAATAACGTAGGAATGTTTCTTTTTTGAAGTTCGCTCAGGTAATTAGGCCAAAACTCATACTTTACAAAAATGGCTAATCTTGGTTTGGTGATATCTAAAAAGCGTTGTACGTTTTGTTTTGTGTCTAGCGGTAGATAGGTAATAATGTCGGCATCGGTGCTGTTCTTTTTTACCTCATAACCAGAAGGCGAAAAAAAGGTAACTAAAAATTTATAAGAAGGATATAGTTTCTTGAGTTTATTAATTACGGGTAAGCCTTGCTCATATTCTCCTAAAGAGGCGGCATGTAACCATATAATTTGGTCACTGGGTTGAATGTTTTTTTTCAGTTTTGTATAAACATGTTTTCTGCCTGAAACAAATAACTGCATTTTTTTATTAAACAGAGCTACCAGTTTTAGCACTTGCTGTATAAATAGAACCAAAATGTTGTACATGAAACACCTGCTTGATTGAAATACAAAAGTAATTATTTAATTGAAATCTTATTTATTATAGTTAAAGACGTTATGTTTGTGTAGGATTTTTTTACACGTTAAAGGTTTGGTAGGTATTTTGTCTGTTTTTTCAGGATGAAATACTTGCTTAGCTCTTAAATACCTGTTGTTGAGTATTTTAATTTGACGTGTATGAAGTATTTTGCGAAACAATCAAAACTTTATTTCATGAAAACTAAATTAAATATCTTTTTAATTTTAGGGTTCTTTACGTTGTGTAGTGTTGCACAAACTGATATAGACCTAGAGTTAGAAAGTAAAAAAAAGAAAGATTTCGCACTTGCCATTAATGGGTCTGCATTAGGGGTTGGGGCTGAGATAGGAATGTCCCTTAATGAACAATTTTCATTAAGACTTAGAGGTAACTATTTGAACCTTGAAAATGCAATGACTGGAGAAGAGGAGGTAATAGGAGGAGAAGATTTTTTAGTAGATGCTGGTCCTAAGAGTACTCAATTTGATTTGAGTATTGAATATTTACCTTTTAGAAGTAGCAGTTTTAAATTAGTAGGAGGCTTAGGGTATTTTATTGAGGGAGATTTATCTGTTAGAAGTAATAATGTTAGCGGGTATTCTTATAAAGAAATGCAAATACAAGCTGAAGATGTGGGTTCTGTAATTTTTAATATAGACTACTCAGGTATTGCCCCTTATTTAGGGTTTGGTTTTGGTAGAGCCATTCCTAGAAAACGTGTAGGGGTAGGGTTTGAAATTGGTACCTTTTACTTAGGGGAGCCAGAAGGGTCTATTTTGGCTACCGAATTGTTGGCAGAGAATACAGTGGTTAATCTTGATAAATTTCAACAAGATATTTCAGATTATCGGTGGTACCCATTTCTTAATTTTAGAATAGCTGTAAACCTTACTAAATAACTTTAAATACGCAACAAATGAAAAAAATATACATTCTATTTGGCTTAGCAATGGCCTTAGTAATTTCAGGGTGTGAAAAAAGCCCACAAGATATTATTGATAGTTCAGGTGAATATGTAAATATAGCTGATGGATTTTCGTTGATTAACTATAGTATGCAACTAAATGTGGTAGACGCAGCAGATTACCGTTTTCCTGTAGAGGATGCAACTGTAACAGTAGAAGGCTACGATGCAGATTTGATTTTTGAATCTGGAGGTTCTAGAGAGTTTAAACTTACAAGAGGACAATTGCAGTTGGTTGTAAATCCTTCGTTTGAACCAGAAGAGGGAAATCCTTTAAACTTTACAGTTATAATAAATGCACCTGGTTATTTGCCTGTACGAAAAGAGTTTAGAATGTTCAATACAGATAAAGAAAAATTTGTAACACTTCCCATGGTAAATATAAGTAATCCGCCATCTGGCGCAGCGGTTGCTACCGAACAGTTTTCTTTAACAGGAGGAGAGCTTACTACCACAGAAATCATTACGGTGAATGCTAGCGGAGATAAAGTAATGGGAGGATCAATTACAATACCGGCAGGAACGAAGTTTTATGATGTTAACGGAAACCAATTAACCGGAGGAACCTTAGATGTACAAATGATTCATTTTGATGGTACCAATGACGCGTGTATAGCAGTTATGCCAGGCGGAGGTATTTATAAAGATCTAATAAGTACGCCAGATGGAGTGTTTGCAGGTAAAGTTTTTCCTGTTTCTTTTGCAGATGTTCAGATGTTTGTTTCGGGTACTAAGGTTAAAACGTTTAATAATCCAATTGAAATTGCTACAGAAATAGCACCTGACGCCATTAACATTAATACGCAAACTACCTTCATGGTGGGTGATGAGCTGACACTGAGTAGTTACGATGAGGAGAAACCATATTTATCGGTAGAAGAAACGCTAGTGGTAGAGGAGGTAAATGGTACATTAATGGCAATAGGTCATACTTCACATTTAACTCATTTTGAGATTGAGATTATTGATGGCTCTGTTTTTATTGCGGTATGGGATGGCGCAATTGATTTATTGGGAGGATCAGGGCTACCTCTCTCAGAAAATTGTAACAAGGTTATTAATTTTACGGTTCCTGGAACAGGTACAAGTGAGCGTACGTTTTATATGGAATTTGTGGAAGAACAATATGGTCTTAAAAACGTTTACACGAGTGGGCCAAAAACAGTTTACAATGGTTCAAGTGTAAGTTATCATTATTATGGTTATCCTAATGAAAGTGATTATGAGTTACATATTTATGAAGGTGTAGACCAGACTCATAAAGGTAACTTGTTGTACACTTTTGACTTAGATTCTGGCTGCGATACTAACAACACCGTAACTTTAGATGCTTCGTTATTTTCTAGTGATATTATTTTTAAAGGATCTGCTTCTTGTGCTAACGGAACGGTGGAAAAGCCTTCGTTTTATTTATACCAAAAACCAGCAGGGGCTAGTTTATGGGAATACATATATATTGGACATGTGGAAGATGGCCAATTAACCATTAATTCAGATATAACCCAAGATGGTCAAACTTACGACTATTGGACACTGTATAACAATAAAATATACGAAACTACCTATACCGTAGATTATTCAGAGGCAAATCAGTTAGATTTCCCGTTGGATGCTAATACGTGTATGTCGTTGTTTGGCTCTTAATAGGAGAAATCCACTTTTATAGTTCTCGGGCGACAATCAATTTTGGTTGTCGCTTTTTTATTTAAGATGTTTTAAGAACTAAAAAATTGGTAGGTACTGGAGGGGTTAGAAGGCTACCTGTTATTTATATAATAAATATAGTATTGATTGTATAAGGATACGTAAATTTGTAATATTGTTTATTATTAAGATGGTAGTTTAAATGAAGAAAATTCAAATGGTTGACCTAAAAGGTCAATACGAAAAAATTAAAGACCAAATTACTACTTCGTTTGATGAAGTATTGTCAAATACTGCTTTTGTTAATGGCCCTCAGGTTCATGCGTTTCAAAAAGAATTAGAAGAATATTTAAATGTAAAGCACGTAATACCTTGTGCAAACGGTACAGATGCTTTACAAATAGCAATGATGGGGCTAGGTTTAAAACCAGGCGATGAGGTAATTACTGTAGACTTTACATTTGCTGCAACTGTAGAAGTGGTAGCTTTGTTACAATTAACCCCTGTGTTAATTGATGTTGATGTAGAAACATTTAATATAGATATTGAGGCTCTTAAAAAGGCTATTACACCAAAAACCAAGGCTATAGTGCCTGTGCATTTATTTGGGCAAGTAGCTAATATGGATGCTGTTATGGAAGTAGCTAAAGCTCATGATCTTTTTGTAATAGAAGATAATGCACAAGCTATTGGAGCAGACTATACATGGGCAGATGGTACTAAACAAAAGGCCGGAACTATAGGGCATGTAGGGGCAACTTCTTTTTTCCCTTCTAAAAACTTAGGTTGTTATGGTGACGGTGGTGCTATTTTTACCAATGATGATGATTTAGCGTATACTATTAGAGGTATTGTTAACCACGGTATGTATGAGCGTTACCACCACGATGTAGTAGGTGTAAACTCTAGATTAGATGCTTTACAGGCTGCCGTATTAAGAGCTAAGTTGCCAAATTTAGATGCTTATAACAATAGCAGAAAAGCTTCTGCTGCAAAATATACGGCTGCTTTAGAAGGTGTTGATGGTGTTGTAACACCAGTGCAATATGGAGATGAAAGTAGTCACGTATACCACCAATATACACTTAGAATTACCAATGGAAAACGTGATGGATTAGTAAAATTCTTAGGAGAGCATCAAATTCCTTGTGGGGTGTATTATCCAATACCACTACATAGCCAAAAGGCGTATACAGATGCACGCTATAATGAGGCTGATTTTACAGTTACCAATCAGTTATCCAAAGAAGTGATTTCTTTACCTATGCACACAGAGCTTGATGACGAGCAAATAACTTTTATTACCGATAAGATAAAAGAGTTTTTAAACGCATAGCTTTTTTAAAACGAAACTAACAACTCTAAATATAACATAATGAAACAAATATTGGTTACAGGAGGGCTCGGTTTTATTGGGTCTCATACTGTAGTAGCACTTCAGGAAAAGGGTTATGACGTGGTTATTATAGATAACTTATCTAACTCTAGTGTTGATGTGTTAGACGGGATTGCTAATATTACAGGAGTAAGACCTGCCTTTGAAGAATTGGACTTAAGGAATAAAGCTCAGGTTCAAGAATTTTTTAAAAAGTATACTGATATTATTGGGGTAATACATTTTGCAGCTTCTAAGGCTGTAGGAGAAAGTGTAGAGAAACCTTTGTTGTATTATGAAAACAATTTGGGGTCTTTAGTATATATATTACAAGAGCTTTCTAATAAAGAAGAAGCTAATTTTATTTTTAGTTCTTCTTGTACAGTATATGGTGAGCCAGATAGTTTGCCAATTACTGAAAAAGCTCCTGTTAAAAAAGCAGAATCACCTTATGGTAATACCAAGCAGGTAGGAGAAGAAATAATTAAAGATACCTGTAAGGTTGTTGATGGTTTAAAAGCCATTGCATTGCGTTATTTTAATCCTATCGGAGCGCATGAATCTGCTGAAATAGGAGAGCTTCCGTTAGGGGTGCCGCAGAACTTAGTGCCGTTTTTAACGCAAACTGCTGCAGGCTTACGTAAGGAATTAGCTGTGTTTGGAGATGATTATCCAACAGAAGATGGTACTTGTGTTAGAGATTATATTCATGTGTTTGATTTGGCTAAAGCGCATGTTGTAGCTTTAGAACGATTACTAAATGATAAGAATGAAAAGAATTATGAAATCTTCAATTTAGGTACTGGAAAAGGTAGTTCTGTGTTAGAGGTGATTCAAAGTTTTGAAAGAGTTTCTGGTCAGAAATTAAATTACCGCATAGCACCAAGAAGAGAAGGTGATGTAATTGCAGTGTACGCAGATACCACCAGAGCTAATGAGGTATTAGGCTGGAAGTCTGAACTTTCGCTAGACGATGCTATGGCATCTGCATGGAAATGGGAACAAAAAGTGCGAGGACTTTCTTAGTTCTTATGTTAAAAATAAACCCTTACAAAAGGCATCCACGCTTCGGTGTAGATGCTTTTTTCGTTATCATGTAACACGTCATAACGTACTCCTACAGTTACATTTCTTGTTCTAAAACCTGCGCCAAGGTACAATGCTGGTTGCCAATAATTCTCATCGTAGGAGCTGATGTTTCCATAATTACGGATTATGTTTGAATATTCAAACTCACTAGACAGTTGAATTTCTTGCATTGGATTGAAAAAAGCAAGTACCGATGGTCCCCACACGGTTGATTCATAAAAACCATCACTATTGGTGTAGGCAAAGTTGACACCAACCCCTGTTGCAACATACTCATTAAACTGATAAATGGCGCTAGGATACAGCCCAGCGTTAAAATATCCGCTACCAAATGAGAGTCCAACGCCACCACCGTATCTAACGTGATCCCAGAAATTGTCATTATCTTGTCCGAAACTTGAAAAAAGTGCGAATAACATTAATAATGTCGTAAATAACAGTCTTTTATGCATAATTAATAATTTAAGAAGCTATCTAATAAATTCTGCTAAATTTGTATACAATATGTTGAATTCCTTCTACTAATATACATAATTATTGTATTTTTGCTAAAATAAAAAGAACACAGTTTCCAGAAAAAGATAACATGGACAGATTTTCATTTTTAAATGCCGCTCATACGGAATACTTCGCAGAATTATACGATCAATACTTACAATTCCCGGATAGTGTAGAGCCAAGTTGGAGAGCTTTTTTTCAAGGTTTTGACTTTGGATTAGAGAGTGCTGAACCAACATTGGTAGAGTCTCATGAAAGCGTAAAGCTTCCTATACCTGGTACCAATAACGTTGTAGAAATTCCTGATAATGTTCAGAAAGAATTTCAGGTTGTAGAGCTGATAAATGGGTATAGAACCAGAGGGCATTTGTTTACCAAAACCAATCCTGTACGTAACAGAAGAACTTATACTCCTACCATTGAGAAGGAGAATTTCGGGTTAACCGAAGCCGATATGGATACTGAATTTTCAGCTGGTAAAATTCTTGGTATCGGTAAAGCTTCATTAAGAACAATCTTGAAGCATTTACAAAATATTTATTGCGAGTCTATTGGGGTTGAATATATGTATATAAGAAGACCCGAAGAAATCCAATGGATTCAGCAGAAATTAAACATCAACGAGAATAGACCTTCCTATAATCCGGAAAGAAAAAAGCATATTCTTAAAAAATTGAACGAAGCTGTTTCTTTCGAGAGCTTCTTGCATACTAAGTATGTGGGGCAAAAGCGTTTCTCTTTAGAGGGTGGTGAGTCTTTAATACCTGCTTTAGATGCAGTAATTGAGCAAGCTGCAGAATATGGCGTAAAGCAATTTGTAATGGGTATGGCGCACCGTGGTAGGTTAAACGTGCTAACTAATATTTTTGGTAAGTCTGCTAAAGATATTTTTAGTGAGTTTGACGGTAAAGACTATGAGATGGATGTTTTTGATGGTGATGTTAAATATCACTTAGGATGGACATCTGATAGAACTACCGATAACGGTAACCGTATTAATATGAATATTGCACCAAACCCTTCTCACTTAGAGACTGTAGGTGCGGTGGTAGAAGGTATTACAAGAGCAAAACAAGATCATCATTACCCTGAAGATTATTCTAAGGTATTGCCAATTGTAGTGCATGGTGATGCTGCTATTGCTGGGCAAGGCCTTATTTATGAGGTGGTGCAAATGGCACAGTTAGATGGTTATAAAACCAATGGAACTATTCACATAGTAGTAAATAACCAAGTTGGTTTTACTACTAACTATTTAGATGCTCGTTCTTCTACATATTGTACAGATGTGGCTAAGGTTACATTGTCTCCGGTATTACACGTAAATGCAGATGATGCAGAGGCAGTAGTACATGCAAGTTTATTTGCATTAGATTTTAGAATGCAATTTAAAAGAGATGTATTTATAGATCTTTTAGGGTATAGAAAGTATGGGCATAACGAAGGTGATGAGCCTCGTTTTACACAACCATTACTTTATAAAGCTATTGCTGCACACAGTAACGTTAGAGACTTATATGCTAAGAAGCTAATGGATGAAGGTGTAATTGATGGTGATTACGTGAGTACCTTAGAAAGAAATTACAAAGATAGTTTAGAGGTTAAACTAGAAGATTCTAGAAAAGAAGATAAAACGGTAATTACGCCATTTATGCAAAATGAATGGAGTGGTTTTGAGTTGGCACTTCGTGAGAAAATGTTAGAAGATGTAGATACGTCTTATGACAGAGCCAAACTAGATAAAATTGCTGAAGTAATTACGAAACTTCCTGAAGATAAAAAGTTCATTAGAAAAATACAGCGTTTAATAGCAGATAGAAATGCTATGTATTTTGATAGAAATAGTCTTGATTGGGCTATGGGAGAATTGCTAGCGTATGGTACCTTGTTAGAAGAAGGTTTTGATGTTAGAATTTCTGGTCAGGATGTGGAACGTGGTACGTTCTCTCACCGTCATGCGGTAACTAAAGTAGAGGATAGTGAAGAAGAAGTTGTGTTATTATCTCAATTAGGTGAAGCACAAGGGAATTTCTATATTTACAACTCGTTACTGTCTGAGTATGGCGTAGTTGGGTTTGATTATGGGTATTCTATGGCAAATCCAAATACATTAACTATTTGGGAAGCACAGTTTGGTGACTTTAGTAATGGTGCGCAGATTATGTTAGATCAATATATTTCTGCTGCAGAAGATAAATGGAAAATGCAGAGTGGTTTTATTATGTTGTTACCTCACGGATACGAGGGGCAAGGTGCAGAACACTCATCAGCACGTATGGAGCGTTACCTTCAGTTGTGTGCAAAAGATAATATGTTTATTGCAGACTGTACAACGCCTGCTAACTATTTCCACTTATTACGTAGACAGTTAAAAGCACCTTACCGTAAGCCTTTAATCGTGTTTACTCCAAAAAGTTTACTACGTCATCCTAAAGCAGTTTCAACTGTAGAGGAACTAGCGAATGGTAGTTTCCAAGAAATTATAGATGATGCTTCTGTAAATCCTAAAGATGTAAAAACAGTTGTTTTCTGTACTGGTAAGTTCTATTATGACTTATTACAGGCGAGAGAAGATAAGGAAAGAACTAAAGATGTTGCATTGGTAAGGCTAGAGCAATTGTTCCCTATTAATAATGACAAAATGAAAGCTATTATTGAGGGGTACAAAAATGCAGACGATATTGTTTGGGCACAAGAAGAGCCTAGAAATATGGGAGCATGGGGGCACTTGTCTATGCATTTAGATTTTGCTAGAGACTTTAGAGTAGCTTCTAGAAGATTCTATGCGTCGCCAGCAGCTGGTAGTGCAACAAGAGATAAGAGACGTCAAAACGAAGTTATAGAGTACGTTTTTGATAAGTCTAAAGATAATATGAACAAATAATAATAAAAATGCGTTTGTTAGATTGAGTTAAGTAAGGCTCTGTCTGATTTCTTGAAGTTTGAAAATATCAATGGAAAGGAGCGCTCATATAAATGTCAATACCAAATAAAAATTATAACGTATGGTTTTAGAAATGAAAGTCCCTTCTCCGGGAGAATCAATAACCGAAGTAGAAATCGCTACCTGGTTGGTTCAGGATGGTGATTACGTTGAAAAAGATCAGGCTATTGCTGAGGTAGATTCAGATAAGGCTACTTTAGAATTGCCAGCAGAAGCTAGTGGTGTAATTACACTTAAAGCTGAAGAAGGAGACGCAGTTGCAGTTGGAGAAGTAGTATGTTTGATAGATACTAGTGCTGCAAAACCAGAAGGTGGTGCTCCTGCAGAAGAGAAAAAAGAAGAAGCGCCTGCTCCTAAGGCTGAAGCTCCAAAAACAGAGGCTCCTAAGGAGACTTATGCTACGGGTGCTGCAAGTCCGGCTGCTAAAAAAATATTAGCAGAAAAAGGTATTGAGGCTTCTGAGGTAAAAGGAACTGGTAAAGATGGTAGAGTTACTAAAGACGATGCTGTGAATGCGGTGCCTTCTATGGGTACTCCTGGTGGAGGAAACAGAGGAGAAACTAGAAACAAGCTTTCTATGTTACGTAGAAAAGTAGCGCAACGTTTAGTGTCTGCTAAAAATGAAACAGCAATGCTTACTACTTTTAATGAGGTAGATATGAGTGCTATTTTTGAACTTAGAAATGAGTACAAAGATGCATTTAAAGCTAAGCATGGTGTAAGTTTAGGGTTTATGAGTTTCTTTACTAAGGCTGTTGTTAGAGCTTTAGAAATGTACCCAGATGTAAACTCTATGATTGACGGTGATTATAAAATTTCATACGATTTTTGCGATATTTCAATTGCGGTTTCTGGTCCTAAGGGGTTAATGGTACCTGTAGTTAGAAATGCAGAAAACTTAACTTTTAGAGGTGTTGAAGCTGATATTAAAAGATTAGCGCTAAGAGCAAGAGACGGAAAAATTACCGTTGATGAAATGACTGGCGGTACATTTACTATTACCAATGGTGGTGTATTTGGTTCTATGATGTCTACTCCTATTATTAACCCTCCTCAGAGTGGTATTTTAGGTATGCACAATATTGTAGAACGTCCTGTTGTTAAAAACGGAGGTATTGCTATTGCTCCTATGATGTATGTGGCGTTGTCATATGACCATAGAATTATTGATGGTAAAGAGTCTGTAGGTTTCTTAGTGGCAGTAAAAGAGGCTGTAGAAGATCCTGTAAACGTGTTAATGAATGGTGATATTAAGAGAGCTTTAGAGCTTTAAGAATACATCTTTTTAAATATATAAGAGCCTCTCAGTTTTATAATTGAGAGGCTTTTTTATTGCTTATTTTTGTAAGGCAATATCTTCTTTTTTCTTGTAAGAAATGTAATTAATGGTATATTGCGTTTCTGTTATTTAATTCGATTTTATAATGCTGTGTACTACAATCTCCCGTAAATCTGTTTTACAACTGTTTTCTACTTTTCGTTATGGCTTTTTGTTCCTTTTGCTTTTTACTAGCGGAAATATACTAGCTCAAGATATGAAGTTTGTACAAGAACGGTATTATTCTGGTAAAATTCACAGAGAAGGAAATAGGTCTCAAGGCAAGAAGCAAGGGGAGTGGAAAATATATTCTGACGATGGTAGTTTGTATGAAATTAAGACGTATAAGGATAATAAGTTGAATGGTGTTTATAAACGATTTTTTAAGGATGGAGTTGTTGAGCAAATAAAGTATTATCTAGATGGTGAAGAAGATAAGAGTAAATGTTTTACCAGATATTACGCAAATGGTCAGGTAAAGGAAGAAGATTGTAAAAAAGATGGGAGTGGTAAATTAGAGCGTTTTTTTAAAGACGGGAGGTTAAAGACTAGGTATGTGTATGAAAATAATGTGAGGATGGAGTTTGTTGCATATTTTGATAACGGTCAGTTAAGAGGAAAGTTTAAACGTAATAAGGATGGTAGCTTTTCTGGAGAGTATTTTTCTGAGAATGGAGAACGTACGGGATATACTCATGGAAGTGCAGATGGGAATGAGGATTCAAAATATTTATATAATACAGGAGTTGTTCGTAAGCAGGTGAAGAAGAATAGTGAGTATGAAGTTTCTGAAGAATATTATGAAAGTGGAAGGCTTAAAGAAAAAATAGTGAAGCGAAACAATGCAGATTTTGTTTCTGAGGTAACGCAAAAGTTTGATGAAAAAGGTGGGCTTTTAAAAGAAGTACGTAAAAAAGATGATTTAATTGAAAGTGAACGGATAGCTACCGATTCAACATATGAAAATTACAGCTATTTAGCTGATAGAAATTATAAAAAACTTATAGCTGTTTATAAAGGTACCGATGTGGTAGTGTCTGATACCACTAAAGCGGGTGTGTTTTCTGAAAGTACATCTAAAATAGCTATTAATGGTATGTTTTATAAAGAAAATAAGACTGGTGATTGGCTAGAGTATTATAAGAACGGAACTCTAAAGTTTAAGGGAACCTATAAAGAAACCATCAAGAATAATAAAATAGTGCCTGTAGGAGAACATTTTTTGTATTATCCTAATGGAGCTTTAAGATCTAATTATAATTATAAGCTATCAGAGTATAATAAAGAGGATCCTGAGAAGTATTACTATGCTTCTTATATGCATGGTGAGGCGCGTTATTATTACCCAAATGGCAATTTAAAACAACAATCTTTTTATGGTGAGTGGGGTAAAAAAACAGGTGTTGAGACTAAATGGACTGAAGCCGGAGTTTTATTGTCTAAAGAGACGTTTGAAGTTGGGTCGGTAAGACGTAGAGAGATTTTTTATGAAAACGGACAGTTGAAGAGTCTTTTGAATCCAGGAGGTTTTGATGGTGAGTATAAAATATTTTATGACGATGGAAATATAATGCAAGAAGGTCAGGGCGAGTGGGTTTTTACAGGGGTTAAAACGGGAACTTGGAAAGCTTATTATAGAAATGGAGTAGTGGCTCGTGAAGAGGTGTATTATCCTAATGATACAAAAACTAAATCAGTACGTTTATTTTACCCTAATGGTAAAAGAATGATTGAAATTGATGCAAATGATAACTTTTCAGAAGAATATGAGTCGTTAGCTTATGTTCATTTTTTTAATAAGAGAGGAAGGTCAATTGATTATTTTGATTTCTTTGGTATTAAAGATAAGCATTCCGTGGCTGGGCCTGTAGAACATGTTTTTGATTTAGAAACCGGACAATTGATGATTACCTCTGAGTATTATAAAGGTGTAGATGCCGTAAATTTAGAATTGGTGTTTGAGTAATTTATTTAGGTAATGAATATAAGATGCTTATTATATAATTACAGCAATGATGGTGTTTATAAGTGTGTAAATGCCATACGCAAGGCATAGTAAAATAATTAAAAACACCGATTTTCGGCTACTAGGATTTAGTAACAGATTACTGTAGATAAATTTTATTCTTCTAATAGGTTTCATAGCATTATTAAAAATGATGCCATTTAATAAGTAGGTAGGGGGGGTAAGTTATTGGGTAACTATGAAAAAAACGTTAGTGAACGTACTGTATTGTTTAAGAGTTTAAATTGCTATAGATAGTAGTGAGTTTACTAATGTAAATACTCCAAATAAAAAGCCGAATAAGCATACTATTAATACGGCTAAACTGTTTTGCGGTTGATGTTGATTTTGATGTGTCATGGTTTTTCTTTTTCTAGTTGGTATTACAAAAGTGTATTTTTCAACTAGGGTACACATCGGTAAAAACACGTATTTTTATTTTAAGTACAAGTTTTTCTTTTTATAGTCAATAACTGCTTTTCCTTTTTTTAGTACGTCTGCACCAATAATTCCATGTACAGGTAGGGCATCGTGCATGGTTAATGCTTGGTTTACATGGGTAAGATCAAAAACTACCACTTCTAGTTTTCTTTTACTCCATCCTTTTATATGTAGTACATTGTTTTTAGAAACTTTAGTAAGTAGGTTGTTACCGCCTGCTCCAGAAGCTTTTATTTCTGAATCTTCAGCAAAAAGTTTAAAATGGTCTACGCAATCTAATCCAATACAAGTATTAGAGGCGCCAGTGTCTAAAATAAATCTTCCTTGAATACCGTTTAAGTGGGCTCTTAGTTCAAAGTGATTAGTGTTGGTAAAGCTTAAAGGAATTTTGTTGTATCCCTTTGCTAGTAAAAACTCTTTTAAATTCTGTTCCATAGTAAGGTGGCTATTGTAGTTGTTTTTTACTGTGCGCATAAAATAACTACAAGCATCTTTTTTTTAAAATCGAGACAATGCTCGGGGTGTTGTAATTTGATAATGCAGTAAAATTATGATTTTTAATTTGAATCTTGTTATAATGACATTGAGTAGTAGCGATTATTTAAGTAGGTTTAACATCTTTTGACAAATCGTTAAGTAAGTGGTGTGGATATTTTCTGTTGAATGTGAGGCTATAAGAAGTTGCTTTTATATTTTTGCCGCATGATTACAGATACACATACACATTTATATTCTGAGGCATTTGAGGAAGATAGAGATGCCATGATTGAAAGAGCTAAAGAAAATGGGGTAAGTAGATTTTTTCTACCGGCTATAGACTCAACATACACAAATAAGATGTTGACGTTACAAGAAAAATATCCTGAAGAAGTTTTTTTAATGTTCGGGTTGCATCCAACACATGTAAATGAAAACTATAAGGAAGAATTAGCGCATGTTAAGGAGATGCTTAAAACACATAAGGCGTATGCTGTTGGAGAAATTGGTATGGATTTGTACTGGGATAAAACCTATATAAACGAACAGCGAATGGCTTTTAAAGAGCAGATACAGATAGCAAAAGCCAATAAAATGCCTATCAATATTCATTGTAGAGATGCGTTTGATGAAGTTTTTGAAGTGCTTGAAGAGGAAAAAGGAGCTGATTTATTCGGTATTTTTCATTGTTTTACGGGAACGCTAGAGCAAGCAAAAAAAGCTATTGGTTACGGAATGAAATTGGGTATTGGAGGTGTAGTTACTTTTAAAAATGGTAAGATAGATACTTTTTTACATGAAATACCTTTGTCTCATATAGTGGTAGAAACTGACGCTCCGTATTTAGCGCCAACGCCTTACAGAGGAAAAAGAAATGAGAGTTCGTACATCATAAATGTGGTAGAAAAGTTAGCTACAATATATAAATCTACTCCGGCTGAGATTGCTGAGATTACTACTGCTAATGCTAAAGAAATATTTGGAATATAAGATGGCAAATAGATCTAAAATATTGCTTATTTATACCGGTGGAACTATTGGTATGATGAAAGATTATGAAACAGGGAGTTTAAAAGCATTTGATTTTGATCAGTTGTTAAGTAAGATACCAGAATTGTATCAAATTGATTGTGATATTGAAACTGTATCTTTTAAAGTGCCTATAGATTCTTCTGATATGAAACCATCGTATTGGGTGGAATTAGCAGAAATTATTGAACGTAATTATACAGCTTTTGATGGTTTTGTAGTATTGCATGGTAGTGATACCATGAGTTATACATCGTCTGCTTTAAGTTTTATGCTAGAGAATTTAACAAAGCCTGTGGTGTTTACAGGTTCTCAATTGCCTATTGGAGATTTAAGAACAGATGCCAAAGAAAATTTAATTACAGCGGTACAAATTGCCTCGTTAAAGGAAAAAGGACAATCTGTAATCCAAGAAGTGTGTTTGTATTTTGAATATAAATTGTTTAGAGCTAACAGAACTTCTAAGGTAAATGCAGATGATTTTGAAGCGTTTTTGTCATTAAACTATCCTCCGCTAGCCGAAAGTGGCCTTCATTTAAAAATTTCTAAGGAGCATTTGTTGTCTAAAAATGGTAAAAATGACCTTAAGGTGCATAAAAAATTAGATAATAATGTGGCAATTGTAAAACTTTTTCCTGGAATTACGGAGTCTGTTTTGGCGTCCATTATGCTACATTCAAATGTAAAAGGAGTGGTTCTGGAAACCTTTGGTGCAGGAAATACCACTACCGAATCGTGGTTTTTGAACGTATTGGAAAAGGCAGTTTCTAAAGGAGTAATTGTTGTAAATGTTTCGCAATGTGTAGGTGGAAGTGTTTCCATGGGGCAATATGAAACCAGTGCAGCTTTGGAGAAAATGCGGATCATAAGTGGTAAAGACCTTACTACCGAAGCGGCTTTAACCAAATTAATGTATCTTTTAGGAGAGGGAATTCAACCGCGAGTTTTCAAAACTATTTACGAAACATCGCTTCGTGGTGAGTTATCCTAAAATTAACCCTTATTATTTTATCATTCCAAAAAAAATTTGTTATTTGCTGCCCTGAAAAAATAGCACAAACAGAGAGGTGGCCGAGTGGTCGAAGGCGCACGCCTGGAAAGTGTGTATACGCCAAAAGCGTATCGAGGGTTCGAATCCCTTCCTCTCTGCATATTTTTTTACAAAATGATACAAAAATTTTATATCTTTAAACCCTATTAACTAACAAAATTTAAGTCGAAAGAAATGAAAAGAGTATTCTCAATGTTTGCTTTTGCAGCATTAACAATTTTAAATGTTGCTACTGTAAGTGCACAAGATGCGGAGCCTACTAAAGGATTTCACCAAGTTTTGAAAGAACGTTTCATTGAAGGTGGACCATCATTCATGGGTATCGTGTTATTGTGTTTAATTTTAGGTTTAGCTGTAGCTATCGAAAGAATTATTTACTTAAACATGGCAACAACAAACACAAAAAAATTAGCTGCTAGTGTAGAAGAAGCTTTAGCTTCAGGTGGTGTAGAAGCTGCAAAAGAAGTTTGTAGAAATACCAAAGGGCCTGTTGCTTCTATCTATTATCAAGGATTAGATAGAGTAGATGAAGGTCTAGAAGCTGTTGAAAAAGCTGTTGTAGCTTATGGTGGTGTTCAAATGGGTCAGTTAGAAAAGAACGTTTCTTGGGTGTCTTTATTCATCGCGGTTGCTCCTATGCTTGGTTTCATGGGTACGGTAATTGGTATGATTTTAGCATTCGATAAAATTAGTTCTGCTGGTGGTCTTGATGCATCTTTAATTGCAGGTGATATTAAAGTAGCATTATTAACAACAGTATTCGGTCTTATCGTGGCAATTATTCTTCAGATTTTTTACAACTACATCATCGCTAAGATTGATAGTATTGTAAATGATATGGAAGATGCTTCTATTATCTTAATAGACTTATTGATTAGAAATAAAGTACATTCTTAATCAATACCACAAAATTTAATAAATTTTAAGACTCGATTTTATGCAAAAAATATTTAATATAGGAATTTTGGCGTTAGGTATCATCTGCTTTGTTCTATGGTACTTACTACTTCAAAATACCGATCCATATTCAGACGTATTATTTTACGTGTCTTATATTCTTTTAGCTATCGCTGTAGTGGGTGTTGCAATATTTAGTATTATCAATATTGTTAGCTCTGGCGAAAAAATTAAAAGAACTTTAATAGGACTAGGCGCTTTAGCTGTAGTTGTAATCTTAGGATATGTGTTAGCTGATGGTAGCAACATTGACTTTGATGCATTATCTAGAGCAGATATTAACGTTACTGAAGCAGAATCTAAAACTGTAGGAGCAGGTTTAATTACTTTCTACATTTTAATGGTTGTAGCTTTAGGTTCAATGTTACTTTCAGGAATCAAAAAAATGTTTAATTAATTATGGCAAAGAGATCAGCACCGGAAGTAAATGCAGGTTCGATGGCGGATATCGCCTTCCTTTTGCTTATCTTCTTCCTGGTAACCACTACCATTGAAACCAATCAAGGGGTGAGTGCTAAGTTACCGGAAAGACAACCGCCGAATCAGGAAGCTCCACCGATCAAGGAAAAGAATGTTTTCATGGTTATGGTAAATGAGCAAGATCAGTTGTTGGTAGAAGAGGAGCTAATGGGGATTGAAGACCTTAGAGAAGCTGCAGAAGACTTTTTAGATAACGGTGGTGATGGTTCTTGTACATATTGTCAGGGTGTTAAAGACCCAGCGTCTTCTGATAACCCTAACAAAGCTGTTATATCTTTAAAAAACAATAGAGGTACCTCTTATGAAATGTATGTAGCTGTACAGAATGAGTTACAAGCGGCATACAACAGTCTTAGAGAGCGTGAGCGTAAAAGATTGTATCCTAACGAGGTTGAATGGAGAGAGATGTGGGCACAGTATAATGCTGCGAAAACATCTGATGCTAGAAAAGAAGCTCTAGAACCTAAGATTAAAAAGCTACAGGAACTTTTTCCACAAAAATTATCTGAAGCAGATACACAAAGAGATTAAAATTCATAACTATGTCTAAATTTAAGAAAAAGAAATCAGGTGAATTACCAGCGGTATCTACGGCTTCGTTACCGGATATCGTATTTATGTTACTTTTCTTCTTTATGACAGTTACTGTTATGAAGGATAGTGATTTGATGGTGAAGAACTCGGTACCTAAAGCTAGTGAAATACAAAAACTGGATAAGAAAGATCCTGTTATGTATATCTACGCTGGGAAACCAACACCTAAGTACCAAAAGAAAGGTGGTACTTCGGACCAAGTTCAGATCAACGATAAATTTGTGAGTCCAGATGAAATTCCTAATTTGGTATTAGAATATCAATCAGGATTACGTCAAGAGTTACAAGATCGTTTTATCACTGCTTTAAAAGTAGATAAAGAAACTAAAATGGGTATTGTTACCGATATTAAAGAAGCATTACGTGATGCGAATGCATTAAAGATTAATTATATTACAACAGAGGGAGATCCTCTTGAAGGCTTAAAATAGTTAAGAATCTTTAATTCTTTAATAAATGATATAAAAAAGCGTTTCAATTTTGAAACGCTTTTTTAATTTCTAATATATATTTGTGGTATGAGAAAGGAGTTTACTTTATTAATGTTACTGTTGGTATTACCGCTTGCTTTGGTAAAGGCGCAATCTGCTGTTACAGATAGCTTGCATTATAAGTATCCAGACTCAACTTACTTTGAAGATCAGTTTTATGCTGGTATGGTGTATAATGTACTGCTTAACACACCAGCTAATCTTACACAAAATAATTTTTCTAATGGTTTTATTGTGGGGTTTATAAAAGATATCCCTATTAATACAAATAGAAATAAGGGCTTTGGTGTAGGTTTGGGGTATACTAATAATTCTTTTTATTATAATATGCGCGCTACACGGGTAAATGGTGTGGTGCAATATGATTATATAGATGGTGATACCTCTTACAAACGTAGTAAGATTGAGACACATGCTATTGAGATACCTATAGAATACCGCTGGCGTACATCTACAGCAACTTCTAATCAGTTTTGGCGTATCTATACAGGTGTTCGTATTAGTTATGCTTTTTCGCGTTTATCTAAGTTTATTTCCGACTCAGAAAAGGATGTGTTTACGAATGATACTATAGAGCCTTTACAATATGCTGCTTATGTTAGTTTGGGGTATAAAACCTGGAACTTGTATGGTAGTTTTGCTTTTAGTAAACTATTTAAAGACGGTACAGTTATTAGAAGTACTGGAGAATCTTTAGATATGAGTTATTTAAATGCAGGCTTGGTTTTTTATATTTTATAACCAGTATTGAAAAGTTAAAAGTTGGGGTATAAGCCCAATGAAAATCCCTAGAATAATTTCTACTCCAGTATGTGCTTTAAGGTATAATCTTGCTGAAGCTACCATGCCAGTGAATACTATTATTGCTGCGGCTAATAAGGTAACATCTTTAGAAAAGTGAAAGCTTAAGCCAATAATATACATTAGTACTCCTGTAATACCGGTTAGGTGTATACTTGCTTTAATTTTAAACAACACCATAATGAGCAACGAAATATTACTAGCTAAGATAGCCAGAAAGAAGTAATAGAGCTCTGTAGCGCCTGTTTTTGGTATTAACCTAATAAGAATTACCAGAATAATAACAATGTTGAATACAAGAGGTATAATACGCTCTTTAGTGTTTGATGCGGTGAAGTTAGATAGAGCTCCTAATTTTTTTAAAACTATGGCAAGCAATAACGGTACAAGTATAGTTAAGATACCTACAGATAATAAACTTGCGTTAATCACTTTTGGTAAAAAATAGATGGGTGATATTCTAAAATACAGAAATACCCCAAGTATAGGCATAAGAATAGGGTGAAACAGTACAGATACTAGTTTAAAAAATAGCCTCATATTACAATTGCTTTCTTAAACGTGCAACAGGTATATCTAATTGCTCTCTGTATTTTGCAACTGTTCTTCGGGCAATAGGGTAACCTTTGTCTTTAAGCATTGCAGCTAGCTTATCATCTGTTAGTGGTTTTCTTTTATCTTCCTCGTCTAAGATGTCTTGTAGTATACGCTTAATCTCAATGGTAGATACATCTTCTCCCTCATTATTTTTCATAGCTTCAGAGAAGAATTCTTTAATAAGTTTAGTGCCATAAGGTGTGTCTACGTATTTACTGTTAGCCACACGAGATACGGTAGATACATCCATGCCAATTACATCCGCAATATCTTTTAAAATCATGGGGCGTAATTTCTGTTCGTCACCAGTTAAAAAATACTCCTGTTGGTAATCCATAATGGCATTCATGGTTACATAAAGGGTTTGCTGTCTTTGTAAAACAGCATCTATAAACCATTTGGCAGCATCCAGTTTTTGTTTGATAAACTGTACGGCTTCTTTCTGAGATTTAGATTTTGAAGAGGCTTCTTTGTACCCAGCAAGCATGTTTTTATAGTCTTTAGAAACATGAAGCTCTGGTGCGTTTCTTCCGTTTAAAGTAAGTTCTAATTCACCATCTCTAATCTTAATCGAAAAATCGGGTACTACATGTTCAACAACTTTGTTATTAGTGTAAGAACCACCTGGTTTTGGGTTTAGTTTTTCAATTTCATGTACAGCATCTTTTAGTTCGTCTTCTGTACAGCCAAATTTTTGTAGTAATTTTTCGTAGTGTTTCTTTGTGAACTGTTCAAAGGCTTCTTCGATAATACCAACAGCTAAAGTGGTTCTTGAAGATGGTTCTTTTCTTTTTAATTGAATAAGTAAACACTCCTGTAAGTCACGTGCACCAACCCCGGCAGGGTCTAACTCATGCACTACATCTTTTAGCATGCGTTCAATATTTTCTTCTGTGGTGAAAATATTCTGAGTAAACGCAAGATCGTCCATAATGTCTAAAACACTTCTGCGTATATAACCGCTTTCATCTATACTACCAATTAAAAAATAGGCAATCTCACGGTCGTCTTCACTTAGTGTAAAAGTGTTTAACTGATTTTCTAAATGTTGATGAAAAGACACAGAGGCTTCAAACGGAAGTGTTTTTTCTTCGTCGTCACTACTGTAGTTATTTGCCTGAAGTTTATAATCAGGTATTTCGTCATCACTTAAATACTCATCTACATTAATGTCTTCAGCTTCTATGCGTTCGCTATCGTAGTCTTCATAGTCGGTATCAAACTCATCGTGCTGTTCATCATGCATTTCTTCTTTACCGGTATCAAGCGCAGGATTTTCCTCAAGCTCTTGTTTTAGCCTGTGTTCAAATGCCTGTGTAGGCAACTGTATCAACTTCATAAGTTGAATCTGTTGCGGAGATAACTTTTGCGATAATTTAAACTGTAAATGCTGTTTTAACATTGATGTATAAAGTGTTTGCTATAAAAGTAAAAAAAACAATCTACAGCCCATAGGGTGTAGATTGTTTTTGAAGTATTTTTAACTGAATTTGTTAAAATTCTGCGTTCTTTGGAGTTCTTGGGAAAGGAATAACGTCTCTAATATTTGTCATTCCGGTAGCAAATAAAACCAAACGCTCAAAACCTAATCCGAAACCACTGTGTACAGCAGTACCAAATTTTCTTAGGTCTAAGTACCAATAAAGTTCTTCTTCATCAATACCCATAGTTTTCATTTTATCTACTAAAACTTCGTAGCGTTCTTCTCTTTGTGCACCACCAACTATTTCACCAATACCTGGGAACAAGATGTCCATGGCTCTAACGGTTTTACCGTCGTCATTTAAGCGCATGTAGAATGCTTTAATTTTTGCAGGGTAATCAAATAAAATTACCGGACATTCAAAATGTTTTTCAACTAGGTAACGCTCATGCTCACTCTGTAAGTCTGCACCCCAGTCTTCTATAATATAGTCAAACTTTTTCTTTTTGTTTGGCTTAGAGTTTCTAAGAATCTCAATAGCTTCTGTATAGCTTACACGTTTAAAATTGTTATCAAGTATAAAATCAATTTTCTCACGTAACGGCATTGGGCTGCGCTCGTTCTGTGGTTTTGTTTTTTCTTCGTTTAATAAACGTTGCTCTAAGAAAGCTAAATCATCTGCACAATGTTCTTTAACATATCCTAAAACCGATTTGATAAAGCGTTCTGCTAAATCCATGTTGCCGTCTAAATCCATAAAGGCAACTTCTGGTTCAATCATCCAGAATTCTGCAAGGTGACGTGTTGTATTAGAATTTTCAGCTCTAAACGTAGGACCAAAAGTGTATACTTTACCTAATCCCATGGCATAGGTTTCAGCTTCTAATTGACCAGATACGGTTAAGTTGGTTTCCTTACCAAAAAAATCTTCTGCATAATCTATGTTACCTTCTTCTGTTAAAGGAGGGTTTTTAGCATCTAAAGCAGAAACTCTAAACATTTCTCCGGCTCCTTCTGCATCACTACCAGTAATAATTGGTGTGTTTACGTAATAGAAACCATCCTCTTGAAAAAACTTATGTACTGCAAATGATAGGGCAGAACGCACACGCATTACAGCGCTAAAAGTATTAGTACGTACGCGCAAATGTGCATTAGCTCTTAAAAACTCAAGAGAGTGTTTTTTAGGTTGTATAGGGTACTCTTCTGGGTTAGATGCTCCCAAAATTGTAATGGTTTGTGCTTGTATTTCAACAGCCTGTCCGCTTCCTTGACTGGCAACCAAAGTACCTTTTACTTCTATAGCAGCACTGGTTGTTATTTTTTTAAGAACTTCTTCATCTGTATTTTCAAAATCTATAACACACTGAATATTGTTTATAGTAGACCCATCATTTAAAGCAATAAAACGATTTGATCTGAATGTTCTTACCCATCCTTTTACAACAACATCTTGTTGTGTTTTTCCTTCTGAAAGTAGTTCTTTTACACTGTAAGTTTTCATGTATTCTGTTCTTTAAAAGAAAGGCAAATATAACTTTTTGCCCATATTGATGAAAGCTGTAACTAGTTAATTCATAGTTAACTTAAAAAAATAACTATAAATACTAAAATTGTAAGCTAACTAGTTGTGCCATATTGTTTTTTATAAGATAACTTTATTATATTTGCAACTCATACTCGTACTTAACAACCGTTAAGTAAAAGTAGGTTTGGGGGTGTAAGGCCTGTTAATTTATTAACAGGCTTTATTTTTTTTCATCTGTTTCATCCTCAGAGGCTTCTAATTCTTCTTCCTCATCATCATGTGTTAGAATGTCTATATTCGGTTCAATAAATTCTTCTTTATTGGCTACACTTCTTTCTAACGATAATAACAAGGTTGGTAATAAAACCAAGTTAGATAACATTGCAAAAAGTAAGGTGAAAGATACTAACCCACCTAGGGCTTTTGTACCACCAAAACTAGATATCATAAATACAGAAAAACCAAAGAAAAGTACTATGGAGGTGTAGAACATACTCACACCACTTTCTCTTAAGGCTGCAAAAACAGATTTCTTAATTTTCCAGTTGTTCAGTTTTAGCTCTTGTCTGTATTTAGCCAAGAAGTGAATGGTATCATCTACCGATATACCAAAGGCAATACTAAATACCAAAATGGTAGATGGTTTTAATGGTATGCCTAAATACCCCATCATACCTCCGGTAATTAATAAAGGTAGTATGTTTGGTATTAACGATACAACAATCATTTTGAAGGAGCGGAACATATATGCCATCAATAATGAAATAAGGAAGATGGCTAATGCTAACGATACAACTAAATTGTTTATTAAGTAATTGGTTCCTTTTGTAAACATATAGGCTTTACCGGTTACTGTAACGGTATACCTATCTGTTGGAAATAGCTTTTCAATCTTAGTTTTAAGATCTTCTTCTATTTTTTCCATTTCGTCTGTACCAATATCTTTCATGAAGGTTGTAATACGAGCTACTTGCCCTTCGTTGCCTACAAAATTGTTAAGCACGTTGCCTTGTACTCCGCCGTTTTTAAGATACGAAAGAATAAAGGTGTTTTCTTGGCTGGTTGGTAGTTCATAGTATTTAGGGTTGCCATTGTAATACGCCTGCTTTATGTACTTAGCTAAGTTAACTACCGATAGCGGGTGCGAAAGGTGTGGTGTTTCTTCAATTAGCTGTTGTAGTTCTTCCATTCTTCTAAGAGTAGGAAGCTTCATAACACCATTTTTTCTTTTGGTGTCAATCATAATTTCAAGAGGCATAATTCCGTCAAACTCTTCTTCAAAAAACTTAATGTCTTTGAAAAACTGAGCACTCTTTGGCATATCTTCTATAATACTACCCGAAACTCTAATTTTATAAATACCAATAATACTAGCCACGAGCAAAACAATAGATGCAATGTATACCGATATTTTTCTGTATTTAACTAAGTGTTCTAAGTAATTTACAAAACCTTCTACCCAACGTCTGTTTAAGTGCTTTAAGTGTTTTGTTTTAGGGGTAGCCATAAAACTATATATAATAGGTATTATGGTTAGTGATAACATAAATATCACAAGTATGTTTATAGAGGCTACAATACCAAATTCTTTTAATAGCTTACTTTCAGTAATTATAAAGGTAGCAAAACCTGCTGCAGTTGTTGCGTTGGTCATTAAAGTAGCGTTACCAACTTTACTAATAACACGCTGTAAAGCTTTTGCTTGGTTGCTGTGCTTTTGGTACTCTTGTTGATATTTATTAATTAAGAAAATACAGTTAGGTATACCAATAACAATAATAAGCGGAGGAATAATAGCTGTAAGTACAGTAATTTCATAGTTTAATAGCCCTAAAATACCAAAGGCCCACATAACTCCAAATATTACTACAATCATTGAAATGAAAGTAGCCCTAAACGACCTAAAGAAGAAAAAGAAGATTAAAGAAGTAACTCCAAGTGCTGCCAAAATAAACATGCTAATCTCATCAATAATGTTTTGAGAGTTTAAGGTTCTAATGTATGGCATACCCGATGTTTTAACATCTAAACCAGTTTGGTTTTCAAAGTCTTCTATAAGGGGGATAAAGTCATTAAAAATAAAGTCTTTTCTAACAGAGGTGTTTACAATCTCCTTATCCATGTACACTACACTTCTAAGGGTACGGTCTTCTTTGTTAAAAAGTAATTTATCGTAAAAAGGTAAATTGTTAAATAGCTTGTCAGTAATACTATCTAGTTGTTGTTGGTTTTTTATTTTACCTTTTGTGAGGGGTTCTAAATCAAAACGCTGCTCTTGTACATTTTTTTTAATGGTTTGCAGGTTTTCAGTAGACATTACCAGTGTAGTTTCTGGTAAGGCTTGTAACCTTCTGTTAAGCGTGTTCCAGTTGTTAAAGTTTTCAGGTGTAAATAAGGCACTGTCTTTTACTGCTAAAACAATAAGGTTACCCTCTTCGCCAAAAATATCTAAAAACTTATTGTACTGTATGTTAACGGTGTCATGATCTGGTAATAAGTTAGCTTCTGTATAGGTGAAGCGCATGTTTTTCCATTTGGTACCTAAGAATACAGTTGCACCAAGAATCATTAAAATAACTAGAAATCTGTTTCTAAGAAGTTTTCCAGCTAAAAAATTCCAAAATCCGGAGGACTTTCTCTTTGCCATGATTTTATTTTAGAGTGGCAAATTTAGCTAAATAATAAGGTTTTAAAAGAATTGAGGCTTTAAATTACTACCAAGTTTAACTAAAAATTAAGGCTAAAGTTATATGTAAATTTAAATGAGATGTTATCATCAAAATGCGGTAGGTGGTAATAGCCGTATCTGTAAGCCCCACTAAGCCCAAAACCAGATAGTATATTGTTAAGTTCTAAGCCGCTTTCAAAATATCCTTTGTCTAATGTTTTAAACTCAATGAAGTCGTGTTTTTCTCTGTTACTCATATTACCCCAACCCGCTTTGCTAAATAGTGCTAATTGTGGTTTTATTTTATTGGTAATTTTAAATGGTAAAAAGTCGTGTCTGCCCATTACGGTAGCATATCGGTCAGAGAAGAACTCGTTAAAATACATGGTTTCAAAATTATCTATCCCCGCTACCGAAAAACGTCGCATAATACTTGCTTTGTTAGGGCTGTTAGGTGATACATGAAACACCTCTGTGATAGGTAAATCTCCTAAAGCAATACCCGCATTTAGGGTGATACTACTTTTGCCTGATTCTAGCGGTTGAATTTGGTAATGTGTTCTAAAGTTGAATTTAGTATAGTTAAAATCTCCATTTAGAAAATCAGAAAGTCCTTGTTGTACTTGTAGTGTAAATGATGGGTATCCTCTTTCAATTTGACTAAACCCGTCAGGGGTTAGCATAAATTTGCTATACGGTTGCCAACTAATTGCCGATGTTAGCTCTGTAGTGGTAAAGTTCTGAAAGCTTTGCCCATCATTAAAAAAAGTATAAGCATACGTTGGGTCAATTTGGTTTTGAGCCAACATAACTTTTAAACGCATTTTTGAGGTGATGTTATGTGATAGGCTTATCTGTGTTACTTTGGTTCTGTGAAAGGTTTCTATATTAAATAATCTTGGCTGAAAAACATAGAAAGCTCTGCCGTCTGTTATAAAATTATGATTTCCTATTTCTTCTAAGTCGTCAATATACATTAAGCCTAACCAGGTATTGGTAAATTTGTGTAACCTAACGTCACTTCCAATACCAAACTTCATTTTTTTATCTCTGGTACCATAAACAGTGTATCCGTGAATTTTAAAAACATTCGAAAAGTTTTTGTTGGTAGTGGCTCCCATACCTAATCTAAAGCCCTCATGGGCGTTGTATTTAAGTAGGTATCTTAAATCAAGATCTATGTATTTAGTAGGTAGGTATCCATTGGTTAGCTTAAGTACAAAGTTTATTTTGTCTTTGTAGTCTTCCGCTTTTCCTACACTGTCAATGTATCTGTAGGTTTCTAGTCCTCTGGGCGTAATACTATCTATACGGTACGTATTCCAATAATTTTCATCACGGTTAAAAGCGTTGTCGTCAAATGCAATTTCTAATCCGTGTCCTTTAATAGTTACTGGCTTATTAATAGCTATATTAAAATTCTGCTCTTTCAAAATCATTTGAACTGCAGCTTGGTCATCTTTTTCGTCAGTTCTTATAACGGTGCTGTCTCTGGGGAATTCATGTTCATCTTCTTCCAGTTTAATACGACCACCAAATAGACTAACTGCTTGATCTGTTTCTCCATTTTTTATAGCAAGTGTCTTGCTTTTCGGAAACCAAATATTTTGTTCGGGTAGATAGGTGAAGGTTTGTTTTGCTTCAACATCTATAGAGCCTTTTAGTTGCGCTACTGATTTTTGTATGGCAAAAGAGGAGGTGTCAATATACATTACTCCTTGTAATCCGGCAATATCTTCGGTACGTTTTGGTTTGTAGTAAACAAGATAAGCAGGTCTGCTACCTGGTACAGTATCTAATATTTTATAGGTATACTCTTTTAAGGCGCTGTGAGTAATTGGGTTTGTATATGAGGTACCAAATATAGTATAGGTATCGTCATAAAAAGAGAACGATTGCATTTGAATGGCTAGTACTTGATAAATAGGTTCTTCAAAACCTGCCATACGGTTGGCTAATATGTTTTCTCTTTTACCTTTGGTTTTATTGAATTTATACTCGGATACTTTTTCAGTAATGTATAAATGTGATTTTTCTAAACGTTTTTTTAAGTTGTAATCGGTAGAGTCTACATATACTAATTTCTTTTCTCCATTCTTAATTTGGTATACAGTGTCTATAGTATTAGAAATAGAGTCGGGGTTTGCGGTAACTAAAAGTTTACTATAAGATAAAAACCTAAAACTATTAAGTGCTTTCTCGGGATTGTTTTGCTTTCTGTTAGCAATTGCTTCTTTGATAATGTTTAGTGCTACACTATCTGTTGCAGAAATTGTTACCGCAGCTAAATTTTCTACGTTTTCTTTAAGAGTTATTTTATAAAACTTCTTCTGATTGGCTATAGCTATAGTGCTAGTTTGATAACCAATGTATGAGATAGAGAGTTCTTTTATAGGGGTGTTCTCAGATATGGTAAATTCACCATCTCTATTGGTAATAGTACCTGTGCCATTGTTGGTAGTAACATTGGCAAAGGGTAGTGGGGTGTTGGTGTTTTCATCGGTTACGATACCAGAAATTTGATATTGGGCTGTTGCCGATGTACAACAAAAAATAATTAGGATTAAAAGCCTGTACATAAGGTGATACTTCTTTAAAGAGAACTAGGGAATTTAGCGATAATAACGCATAAAAGCGACTTTTATGGTTAAAGTCGCTTTTATTTAGTATAATCTTAAGAATTAAACAGCTTATACTGTTAAAATTTCTTTCTCTTTAATTACAAGTAGTTCATCAGACTTCTTAATAAATGCATCTGTAAGTTCTTGAATATCTACTTCAGCATTCTTTTTTAAATCTTCAGAAGCATCTAATTTTTTCACTTCTTTGTTAGCGTCTTGTCTAGCACTTCTAATACTAACTTTAGCATCGTCAGTTTCGCTCTTAGCTTGCTTCACTAATTCTTTTCTTCTTTCTTCAGTTAACGGTGGTACGCTAATAATAATTAGATCTCCGTTGTTCATTGGGTTAAACCCTAAATTGGCTAACATAATAGCTTTTTCAATAGGCTGTAACATAGCTTTTTCCCAAGGTTGAACACTAATGGTTCTAGCATCAGGAGTATTTACGTTAGCAACTTGCGCAAGTGGGGTCATAGATCCGTAGTAATCTACAAATACGCTACCCAACATAGCAGGGCTTGCTTTACCAGCTCTAATGTTTGAAAATTCTTTTTCTAAGTGGGTAAGAGCAGCCTCCATTGATTCTTTGGCGCTATCTAATATAAAGTCAATTTCTTCGTTCATTTAATTCCAGATTTAAGAATTTTATAAATTCACTATCGTTCCTATATTTTCTCCTTCCATAACCTTTAGTAAATTACCTTGTTTGTTCATGTCAAAAACAATAATTGGTAATTCATTTTCCTGACTAAGGGTAAAGGCTGTGGTGTCCATAACTTTTAAACCTTTTTTCAGTACATCGTCAAATGTAATGAAATCAAATTTAGTAGCATTTTTATCTTTCTCGGGGTCTGCAGTGTAAATACCATCTACACGCGTACCTTTTAAAATAACATCAGCTTCTATTTCAATGGCTCTTAAAACTGCAGCAGAGTCAGTAGTAAAATAAGGGTTTCCTGTTCCGCCACCAAAAATAACAACACGCCCTTTTTCTAAATGTCTAAGTGCTCTTCTTCTAATAAAAGGTTCTGCTACTTCGTTAATCTGAATAGCCGATTGTAAACGTGTTTGCGCACCAGCATCTTCTAAAGCACTTTGTAATGCTAGTCCGTTTATAACGGTTGCAAGCATACCCATGTGGTCTCCTTGTACTCTATCCATACCGTTGCTTGCTCCGGCTACACCTCTAAAGATGTTTCCACCACCAATAACAATAGCTACTTGGATACCTTTATCAACAATTTGCTTAACTTCTTGTGCGTATTCCGAAAGTCTTTTTGGGTCAATACCATATTGTCTTTCGCCCATAAGCGCTTCGCCACTTAACTTGAGAAGAATTCTTTTGTATTGCATTTTTTTGATTGTGTTGTAAGAGTTTTAAAAACTATGCCAAAGGTAAGGAAAATTATTAATGTTAAAATACTTATGTTTTCTTAAATTTTTACGGTTATAGTGTGGCTTCTGTAAAAAGTAATGTTTCATAGTTTTTATTGTAAAGAGATGTGATGTTGAGAATATGATGAAATATAATTTCTGTTAGCGCATAACACGCTTCTTATTTTCTTTTATGTGACTGAAAATTAGTGTTAAGTATATTTTTTTAACGTTAAAAAAAAGACTGTTTGTTTAATTGTGTAAAGAAATTTAACTATATTTAAGTATTCTTAGATTAATTATATAGTTCTATTCTGACGGACAATGTGTAGGTTTTTTTAAAAAATCTACATAGGTGTAACAAATTATTCCCTCATCCCCTTTTCCCTTTGGTGAAAACCAAACCAACTAATCTTTTGGGATTAGCAATTTTTTGTGCTTAAAACCTAAATAAATTAATTGATATGAAGAAGAATTTCTTTTGGCTGTTGTTATTGGCATGTGTTGCCTTTAGCACAAACACTTTTGCTCAGAAAAAAACAAACATTCTTGTTATTATGGTAGATGATGTGGCACCTAACTCGTTAAGTGCTTACTCTATGGGTATGCAGTACCCTACACCTAATATTGATAGAATTGCAAAAGAAGGAGCATTGTTTACAGATCATTATTCGCAACCTAGTTGTACGGCGGGTAGGGCTGCTTTTATTACAGGACAGAAACCAGTGCGTACAGGGTTAACTACAGTTGGGCAGCCTGGTAACCCAATTGGTTTGCAGAAAGAAGACCCTACATTGGCAGAGTTATTAAAGCCTATGGGGTATATGACAGCGCAATTTGGTAAAAACCACTTGGGAGACCGTAATGAGCATTTGCCTACCGTGCATGGGTTTGATGAGTTTTATGGAAACCTTTATCACTTAAATGTATCCGAAGAACCAGAACAGCCTGATTATCCTAAAACCAAAAAGTTTGAGGATAAGTATGGACCTCGTGGTATTATAGAATCATACGCATCGGATGTAGATGATACTACGGTAGATCCTCGTTTTGGTAAAATAGGGAAACAAAAGGTGAAAGATGTGGGGCAGTTAACCTCAGAAATGATGAAAACCTTTGATCAGGTTTTAGTGGATAAATCTAAAGATTTTATGAAACGCGCAAAAAAAGCTGATAAGCCATTCTTTTTGTGGTTTGCCTCTAGTCGTATGCACGTATATACACATTTAACAGATGAACATAAGAACTTGGCAGGCGGTATAAGTACCGATATAGATAAGTTTGGTAGTGGGTTAATGGAGCATGATATGCAGGTAGGGGAGCTGCTTGATTATTTAGATGAATTGGGTATTGCAGAAAATACGTTGGTAATTTATACTACCGATAACGGACCAGAGCAAAGTACTTGGCCAGATGCGGGTACTACCATGTTCCGCGGAGAAAAGATGACAACCTATGAAGGTGGGGTGCGTTCTCCGTTTTTAGTGAGATGGCCTAAGCAAATACCTGCAGGGCTTATTAGAAATGGTATTTCTTCTCATGAAGATGTGTTGCCAACAGTTATGGCTGCGGTAGGCGATACTAATATTATAGAAGAATTGAAGCAAGGGAAAAAGTTTGGAGATATGAATTATAAGGTTCATATAGATGGATTTAATAATTTGGATTATTGGACAGGTAAGACAGATGAATCTGCTCGTAACTATTTCTTCTATTACTATGAAACTAATTTAACGGCAATAAGGGTAGGTCCGTGGAAAATGCACTTTGCTACCAAAGAGCGCTATTTTGATGATATGATATCTCATACCATGCCACAGCTTTATAATTTAAGAAAAGACCCTTTTGAGCATTACGATGATATTACAGGGTTTCATCTTGCTATGATGAAGTCATGGGTGATGCAGCCGGCAATAGGTATGCTAACCGATCATCTACAAACATTTGCTGAGTTTCCACCTCGCCAAGAATCTGCCTCTTTAGATATTAATAAAGCAATTGAGAAGATTTTAATGGCGGGGAGTAGACAGTAACGGTTATTTGTGTTAAATAATCTAAATTATTAGATGTGAAAAAGTTTATATTGTTTATAGGTAGTGTTTTAGCATCTTCATTGCTATACGCTCAAGATGATGCAGCGGCATTGGCTAAGAAATTGGCCAATCCTGTTGCTTCTTTAATCAGTGTGCCTTTCCAAAATAATACGGATTATGGTATAGGTGATTACAATGGAACCCGGAATACATTAAATATTCAGCCAGTGATTCCTATTGGGATTAGTGAAGATTGGAATTTAATAGGGAGAGTTGTTTTACCAGTTATTACACAGTACGATATTTATGCGCCCGGTACCAAGCAAAGCGGATTAAGTGATGCTGTAGTAAGTACTTTTTTGAGTCCTAAAGAATCTAAAAATGGACTTACTTGGGGTGTGGGTCCAGTGTTTTTAGTGCCAACGGGTACCGATGAGTTGTTAACTACTAAAAAGTTTGGTGTAGGACCTACGGCTGTTATTCTTAAGCAAGCTAATGGTGTTACTTACGGGGCATTAGTAAATCAAATATGGAGTGTTGCCGGAGACGCTGATAGGGCAGATGTAAATCAAATGTTCTTGCAGCCTTTTGTAACTTATAATTGGCCAAGTGGTGCTGGGTTAGGTTGTAATATGGAGTTGACGCAAAACTGGCAGGCTAGTACCTCTAATATATGGTTAAATCCTACAGTGAGTGGTTTAACAAGTTTGGGTAAGCAAAAGGTTTCGTTGGCTATTGGGCCAAGGTTTAATATTGCTGCGCCTGATGGGCAACAAGCTGACTGGGGTTGGAGAGCAGTTGTTATATTCTTGTTTCCTAAGTAATACATGTTTAAAAACTAAATATGCTATGAATAAGATGAAGTTTAAACACTTATATGTGGTTGTTATTTGTTTACTCTTAGTTACTAGTGTTACGAATGCTCAAGAAGATGAACTTTTTGGAAATTTATCTGTGGGGAAGTCTTTTGCTGGTAGCGGTAATTGGGGGTATAGTAGTGCTTTAACTTACAAACATATATTTGATGAAATTGGTTGGAGAAGGTTAAGTGGTGATTTTGGTACTAATTATAAGTATGGTGTATGGGGTTTTAAAGGAGGTTTGTCTTTACAATATACTTTTGATGATGAGATTGTTAATAGCTTAGAGGTACGCCCTTGGGTGGGTGCTAGCTTACGCAACGAATTAATTAATCATTTGGCCATGATTCAAGTAGGTAGATTGGAGTGGCGAAACTTTTTTTATGATGGAGTGGATAATGAAGCCTATATAAGAACCACTTTTGATGTGGGGTTTGAGTATGAGCTTCATGACTTAAATTTAGAAACTTGGGCTGTAGAAACCGGCTATACTTGGTATTTTTTAAAAGACCCTGCAATTGGTGAACGTTATGCCAATTCTAGAGAGTTTAGATTTTTATTTATAAAGAAGCTTCCTAAGGCAAAATTAATTTTTGGTTATAAGGCCGAGAAGTTTAGAGAGTTTGATGGTGAAGATCATGGTGCAGCACACACCATTCATTTGGCGGTGGCATTGTAAAAACGGAATGTAAACTGTTAAAACTAAATATAAAAAAAGCCGGTTTACAATTAAACCGGCTTTTAAATATTATATGGAAGAATAGCTTATCCTAAAGCAACTCTTTTAAATCCTGTTACAGTTAAATCTGCGTTTACAGATTTTACATACTGAGCAACACTAACTTTAGAATCTTTGATGAAAGATTGGTTTACTAAGGTGTTGTCTTTAAAGAAACGGTTAAGTTTACCTTTAGCAATGTTTTCTAACATAGCTTCTGGCTTACCTTCTTGTCTTAAAACATCTTTAGCAATTTCAATTTCTTTATCAATAGTCTCTTGGTCAACTCCTTCTTCATTTAAAGCTACCGGATTCATTGCAGCAGCTTGCATAGCTACGTCTTTAGCAGCAGCTTGCGCACCTTCTACATTAGCAGATAAGCTAACAATAGTAGCAATTTTGTTACCAGCGTGGATATAAGCACCTACAAATGGAGCTTCTAATTTTTCAAAAGCACCGATTTCAATTTTCTCACCAATAACACCAGTTTGTTCAACTAATTTATCAGCAACTGTAGTACCGTTATAGTCTGCAGCTAATAACTCTTCTTTAGAAGCAGTGTTAACAGCTAAAGCAGCTAAGTCGTTTGCTAAGTTTACGAAAGATTCGTTTTTAGCAACGAAATCAGTTTCACAGTTTAAAGAAATGATTACACCAGCAGTTTCAGCATCGTTAACTTTAGCGATAACAGCACCTTCAGAAGAATCTCTGTCAGCTCTTTTAGCAGCAACTTTCTGTCCTTTTTTACGAAGAACTTCAATTGCTTTATCGAAATCACCTTCTGCTTCAACCAACGCTTTTTTGCAGTCCATCATACCTGCACCGGTTGCTTTTCTTAATTTATTTACTTCAGCGGCTGTGATGTTTGCCATGATCTAGTAGTTTTTTTAAAGTCTGTACAAAAATCAGATATACAAGTTACTTAATGCCTGTACAGACTTTATGAAATTGTTATTAATTATTTTTCAGTTGCTTCTGTTGTAGCTTCAGCTTTAGGAGCATCACTTTCTTTAGCAGCTTTCTTTTCTTCTTTATCCGCTTTTCTTTCAGTTAAACCTTCAGAAATAGCTTCAGTAACGTATGTAAGAACTTTTTCTATAGACTTAGAAGCGTCATCGTTAGATGGTATTACATACTCTACCTCTCTTGGGTCAGAGTTTGTATCTACCATTGCAAAGATTGGAATGTTTAATTTTTGTGCTTCTTTCACTGCTATGTGCTCACGCATTGTATCAATGATAAACAATGCACCTGGTAAACGTGTCATATCAGCAATTGATCCTAAGTTTTTCTCTAACTTAGCTCTTAAACGGTCAATTTGTAACTTCTCTTTTTTAGATAAAGTATCAAAAGTACCGTCTTTCTTCATTCTGTCTATAGAAGCCATTTTTTTAACAGCTTTTCTAATAGTTACAAAGTTAGTAAGCATACCACCTGGCCATCTTTCAGTGATGTAAGGCATGTTTACGTTTGAAGCTTTATCAGCAACAATGTCCTTAGCTTGCTTTTTAGTAGCAACAAATAATATTTTTCTACCTGACGCTGCAATTTTTTTAAGAGCTTCGTTAGCTTCTTCAATTTTAGCAGCAGTTTTATATAAGTTGATAACGTGAATCCCGTTACGCTCCATGTAGATGTACGGAGCCATGTTTGGGTTCCACTTTCTAGTAAGGTGACCAAAGTGAACACCTGCATCTAGTAAGTCTTTTACTTCTATGTTATTTGCCATTTTTGTAATAGTTTACGTTCCGTTGAGGTTAGCAATGTTGAAGTGGCAATTTAGCATTGGCCTTCAGCATTTGGATGCTAAACTAATTCTCTTTTGACAGAGACAACGACAACTGATTTTAATAAATAAAAAATACGTTTTAATGAACGTGATAAAAAATTAACGTTTAGAGAATTGGAATTTCTTACGAGCTTTCTTCTGACCGAATTTCTTACGCTCTACCATTCTTGGGTCTCTAGTTAATAAACCTTCTGGTTTAAGGCTTAATCTGTGTTCAGCATCAATTTCGCATAAAGCTCTTGAAATAGCTAAACGAACAGCTTCAGCTTGTCCTGTAACACCGCCACCATAAACGTTTACTTTAACATCGTACGCATCTTCTGTATTAGTTAAAGCAAATGGTTGTTTTACTTTGTACTGTAAAGTTGGAGTAGCAAAGTAGGTGTTAAATTCTTTTTTGTTTACGGTAATGTTTCCGTTTCCGGGAGTAACATATACACGCGCAACAGCAGTTTTTCTTCTACCAATTTTGTGAATTACTTCCATTACTTAAGATCGTTTAAGTTAATTGCAGTTGGTTTTTGAGCCTCTTGTCCGTGCTCTGTACCTACATACACTTTTAAATTACGGAATAATGCAGCACCTAATTTGTTTTTAGGTAGCATTCCTTTTACTGATTTTTCTACTAAACGAGTAGGATCTTTTTCAAAAAGTTCCGTTGCGTTTAATGTTCTTTGTCCACCCGGGTAACCTGTGTGACGAACGTATACTTTGTCGTTCCACTTTTTACCAGTTAAATTGATTTTTTCAGCATTGATAATTACAACATTATCTCCACAATCAACGTGCGGGGTGTAACTAGGCTTGTACTTACCTCTTAAAAGTTTTGCTACTTTTGAAGCAAGACGCCCTAACGTTTGTCCTTCAGCATCAACTAAAACCCATTGCTTATCTGCACCAGCTTTAGTAACTGAAATTGTTTTGTAGCTTAATGAATCCACACTAAATTATTTTATATAATTAAACATTCCATTCCCAATTAAGGGAGTGCAAAAGTACAACTATTTGTATTAATTGCAAATCTTAAATGAGAAATATTTGATTTGAAAGTAATTGGCGTTGAATGTTTTAGGTTTAACAACTTTTCTGTGAAAGAGAAAAACCGCCTTATAAAGGCGGTTTGATATTGTTATAATACTGAATATTTGTAATTTAATTGTTGGGGAGTATAGTGTTAAACTGTTTTAGTTTTTATAATTTTAATGTGCTTCTAGCCAGTCATTTCCTATTCCAATTTCAACATCTAACGGAACGCTTAAGGTGTATGCATTTTCCATTTCGTGTTTAATCATGGCTTTTACTTTATCAAGTTCTGGTTTGTATGCATCAAAAACCAATTCATCATGTACCTGAAGTAGCATTTTGGTTTTGTAGTTTTCTTCTTTTAGGCGGGTGTGAATGTTAATCATAGCAAGCTTAATAATGTCAGCTGCACTTCCTTGTATTGGTGCATTTACAGCGTTACGCTCTGCGGCACCACGTACGGTATGGTTTCTAGAGTTAATATCTGCTAAATATCTACGTCTGCCTAAAATGGTTTCTACATACCCATTGTCTTGTGCAAAATGTACTTGTGAACTTATGTAGTTTTTCAATTTAGGATAGGTTTCGTAGTACGTATCTATTAGTTCTTTGGCTTCGCTTCTGTTTAAAGAGGTTTGGTTACTTAACCCAAAGGCAGAAACTCCATATATAATACCAAAGTTTACAGTTTTAGCATTGCTACGTTGTTCACGTGTTACTTCATCTAGTGCTACATTAAAAACTTTGGCAGCTGTAGCAGCATGAATATCTTCTCCGTTTTTAAATGCGTTTATCATATTTTCTTCCTCACTAAGTGCTGCTATAATGCGTAATTCAATTTGTGAGTAATCGGCAGCTAGTATGGTATAGTCTTCACTACGTGGTACAAATGCTTTACGTACCTGTCTACCTCGCTCTGTTCGAATCGGAATATTTTGTAGGTTAGGGTTGTTACTACTTAAACGCCCGGTAGCTGCAACTGCTTGGCTGTATACGGTATGTATTCTTCCAGTTTTACTATTAATCTCGTTAGGTAACGCATCTACATAGGTGTTCAGTAATTTGTTTAAAGAACGCCAGTTAAGAATATCTTCTACTATTTTATGGTCTTTTGCCAAATAGGATAGTACATCTTCTGCTGTAGAGTATTGTCCTGTTTTAGTTTTCTTAGGTTTGTCTACCAATTTTAGTTTGTCAAAAAGGATAGGGCCTAATTGTTTTGGTGACGAAAGGTTAAATTCTTCACCTGCTTGTTCAAAAATATTTTTTTCTAGCCCAGCAATATCTGTTTTTAAAGCTTCAGATAGGGAGCCTAAGAATTCTTTATTTACACTAATACCTTCAATTTCCATATCGGCTAATACCTTAACTAAAGGAGCTTCTACTTCTTCAAATAGTTTGTTAGCGGCTCTTTTTTCTAATTCAGGAGCAAAAATTTGTTTTAATTTTAATGTAATGTCGGCGTCTTCAACGGCATATTCTGTCTGGTCTGTAACTGGTACACTACGCATCGATTTTTGATTCTTTCCTTTTTTACCAATTAAGCTTTCAATAGAAACTGGTTGGTAGTTAAGGTAGGTTTCAGCTAATACATCCATATTGTGGCGCATATCTGGGTTAATAAGATAGTGCGCTATCATGGTATCAAAAATGTTTCCTTTTACCTCAATATGGTAGTTGGAAAGTACTTTAATGTCGTATTTTAAATTCTGACCAATTTTGGTAATTTCTTCGTTTTCAAAAAATACGCGGAATTCCTCTACAATGGCTTGTGCTTCTTCTTTATCTTCTGGAATGGTTACGTAATATCCTTTGCCTGCTTCCCAAGAGAAAGCAATACCTACCAATGCAGCCTCTAAAGATTTTAGGCTGGTGGTTTCTGTATCAAAACAAACCTCCTTTTGAAGAAGTAGTTTCTCTAAAAGTAGTTTTCGGGCTAGTGGTGTTGAAACCGATTGATAAAGGTGTGGGTGTGTTTCTATAGTAATGTAGCCATTGATAACAGTTTTTTCTGTTGTGTTGTCTGTATCGGCTACAGCAAATAGATTCGTTTGTCCGTTGGTAACAGGTTCAGTACCTACGGCAGTTTGTAATGATTCTTCTTTACCGAAGGTTTTCATTAAATTTTCTGCCATACGTCTAAATTCTAATTCTTGAAATAGTTCGCCTACTTTTTCAAAATCAGGGTCACACATTTCAAAATTTTCTTCATGGAATTCAACAGGAACATCTAGCATAATACGTGCTAGCTCTTTAGAGAGTAGTCCCATTTCGGCGTTGGCTTCTACTTTCTCTTTCATTTTACCTTTTAGCTGATCTGTGTTTGCTAGAAGGTCTTCCATACTACCAAATTGTTGTAAAAATTTAATAGCTGTTTTTTCACCTACTCCAGGTAATCCTGGGATGTTATCTACAGCATCTCCCATCATACCTAAGAAGTCAATTACCTGCTCTGGTCTTTCTACACCAAATTTAGCTTGTACTTCTGGGATGCCCCAAATTTCAATACCATTACCCATACGAGCAGGGCGGTACATAAATATGTTTTCAGAAACTAGTTGGGCATAATCTTTATCAGGGGTTACCATATAGGTCATATACCCTTGTTTTTCGGCTTGCTTAGCTAGCGTACCTATAATATCATCGGCTTCATATCCTTCTTTTTCAATGCAAGGTATGTTCATAGCCTTAATAATGTCTTGTATAATTGGCACGGCAATGCGAATAGCTTCCGGAGTTTCATCTCTGTTAGCTTTGTAGTCTGCAAACATTTCTGTTCTGCCTACGCTACCTCCCTTATCAAAACAAACGGCAAGATGGTCTGGTTTTTCTTTTTTTATGACTTCTAATAAAGAATTCATAAACCCTAAAACGGCACTGGTGTCCATTCCTTTGGAATTGATTCTAGGATTTTTAATGAAGGCGTAGTACCCTCTAAAAATTAGTGCGTAAGCGTCTAGTAAGAAAAGCCTTTTCTTTGCCATTGTTTCTTTGTTTTAAAATTTGATAATGGGTTTTCAAAGCTACAAAGAATTTGGCTTTTCTACTTGCTCTAGACTTAAATAGGGGTGAGCTTGTCGGAAATTTTTCTTAAATGATAATGAAAATGAGGTATTAACGCAATGGCTAACATGGTTAAAAATATGAAGGCACTCATATAAATATAGTAGTCTCTTGCGTATAGTAAATTAGTTTGTGCACGTACTGCCGCACCTAATTGTCTGCTGGCTCCTGCGGTTGCTTGTAATGTAGAAGCGCCTCTGTCTAATAATGTTTGCTGGTAGGTGGCTACATGGTGTGCTACCTCTGGGTTGGTGTTTACCAATTCTTTTCCGTAATCATTATAGTGTATGCTTTGTTGACGCAGCCCCATGAAGGTGACCAATGCCATACTTGCTGTGAATGTGAAAAACCTGTAGGATATTCCTGTGGCAGAAGCGGAGAATGCAATTTCAGTAGGTACAGCTGTTGCATAAAAGATAACAATGGATAACATAAGTGTACCGTTACCAAAACCTTGAAAGAATAAGGGTAAAAGTAAGTCGCTCGTTTCTGCTTGGCTACCGAATATAAATAACATATAGATGTGGAAAAATAATAGCGAGGCAAAGCCAGTAAGCCAAATGAGCCTAATTCTAGTACCTGTTAATAGAAATCTGGCTGTTAATAATGCCCCGCTAAATACTCCAACACCATTGATTGTCATTACGTAGGCTCTATGGTATACATCTAAATTAATAGCTGTGTTGAAAAAACCATAGGAAACACTGGTGTCACCTTTTGCAAAATAGAAAACGAGTAGCATAAGCATACCTATTCTAAAATTTCTGCTTTTGTATATATCAAGATTTACAAAAGGTGTTTTAAGTTTTAATTGGCGGAAGAAGTATAGCATTAAGAATATAACAAATACTATAGTAGCTAAGATAATGTGTAAGCTAGTAAACCAATTATAGTATTGTCCGTAGCATAATATATATGCAGATAAAGTTAATGCAGCTGCGTATAGTACATAACTTGGCCAGTCTACTCTGGCGCTAATAGCTGTTTTTTCTCTTCTTAAATCAATGTTGTCTTTAAGGCATACAAAAAGTAGTATAAAGCCGGGTATACAGGCAAAAATCATTAATAAGAAAACAAGGTTAAAGTTGTAAGTGGTAAAAACATAGGCATCTATTAAGTACGATAACGGTACAGAACCTAAAAGAGTACCATATAAGATACCATAGCTTAATACTCTACTGCGCTGTGAGTGAAATTGTTGAAAAATAAGGGTAAACAGGGTTCCTATAAAGGCATTTGATAAAGCACCAGATAAAAATCTTAAAACAAGTAGTGTACCTAAGCTTTGGGTGTTGTATAATATAAGATTTATAAAAATAAATAGAATACAACTTGTAGTTAGGTATGGTTTTGTTCTAAACTTACTAGAAATAACTTTTTCAAAAGGGAATGCTGCTGCTATTGATAAATAATATAAAACTATCGAAAATCGAATATCGTAGGCATCGGCGTTATAGTAACTCATGGCACTTGTGGTTCCGGCTAAATAAACTCCGAGACCAATACCTACCGGAACCATTGTGGCAAAAATAGCTACAATCATTAACCAGCGTGGAACCCATTTTTTAAATGAATGATGATATGTAGTCATAGTTATATTTAAGATTTAGGAACCTTTACTTCAGCATTCATACCTGCACGCAGTTTTAC
Organism: Neptunitalea lumnitzerae; assembly: GCF_027924185.1. GTDB lineage: Bacteria > Bacteroidota > Bacteroidia > Flavobacteriales > Flavobacteriaceae > Neptunitalea > Neptunitalea lumnitzerae. Next base: position 179,319 of record NZ_BRVO01000004.1, on the reverse strand, counting down.
TAAAGCTTGGTCTTCTTCTGTGAACTGAATACGTACGGGGAAACGTTGTGTTATTTTAACAAAGTTTCCGGTGGCGTTATCAGGGGGTAATAATGAAAACTGAGAACCGGTAGCAGGAGAGAACGATTCAATTTTTCCGGTAAAGGTTTTGTCGGGGTAGGCATCAATATTAATTTTAGCTTCCTGCCCCTCGTGCATATTAGCAATTTGGGTTTCTTCAAAATTGGCAACAATCCATTTGCCTTGATTTTGGTCTACAATAAAGCCAATGGTTTGTCCTTTTTGAACTAACTGGCCAATTTGTAAATTCTTTTTCCCCATGTAACCATCAGTTGGGGCTGTAATTACAGCATATTTTAAATCTAAGTATATTCTGTTTAAGGCTGCTTTTTTCTCTTCTATGGTAGCTTTAGCAACTTCTATTTGTGCGCTAACATCGTTGGTTCTATTTAACGAGGTTTTATACGTACGCTTCATAGATTCTAAATTGGCTTCGGCAACCTTAAGTTTGGTTTCAATATCTTCAAAGCGCTGTTGAGTAACCGCGTTGTTTTCTAATAAGATTTTGTAACGGTTGTACTCTTTTTGTTGTTGCCATAACTGGGCTTGGGCAGCATCAATTTTTGCTTGGTTAATACTAGAGCTAGAGTTGGCGGTAGTTTGATTACTTTCTAATACTCTTAGCTGTGCTTCTGCAGAGGTAACAGCAGCTTGTGCTAGCTCTTTTTGTACCAATGCTTCGTCTCGGTCTAATATTACTAAAGTGTCTCCTTTTTGTACTTTTTGATGATCGGTGTAACGTACTTCTTGTACATATCCATTGGCTCTACTTAAAATAGGGTTAATGTATTCTTGTACTTGTGCATCGTTAGTATAGGTGTATCTCCAGTGATTAATCATAGAGGCTACTCCCCAAATAATTAATGCAATTAAGATAAATAAAGCAACAAGGTAGGTGATTCTTACAACCACTCTATCTGTCTTTTCGTGTTTTTTTAATACTTCGCTCATTATAATTCTCCTGATATTTTTAGTAGTTGATAATAGTGTAGTTTGGCGGCAATTTTGTTATTTACCAATTCAAATCGTGCTTGTAATAACTGGGTATCGGCATCAATTAAATCAGTTAGTAAAGAGAGTTGGTTAAAATAGGTTTGGTCTACTATTCTGTAATTCTCTTCTGCAAATGAGATACTCTCTTCAGATACCTGAACTTTTACCAAGTCTTCATTAAACCTGCTATAAGCTGTTTTAACCTGTTTTCTTAGGTTGTCTTCCACATTTGCTTTGGCAACCTTTTGTTGTTCCACTTCTATTTCAGCAGCTTTTTCTTTGTGTTTGTCATGGTAAAAGGCGGATAGGTCATATGATAATCTTAATCCGGCCATACCCATTAAGTACGGTGCTTGTTCGTAAGGGTATAAACGAATTTGAGGGTAAGAGTATGTGTAATTACCAAACAAACCAATCTTAGGAAGTTTATCAGCTTTCAATGCTTCTTCTTTCAGTTCGCTCAATTCAATTTGCTTTTCGGCCATTTTTTCCAGAGGAGACTGTTTTAGTGTAGAAGCTACATATTTTTGGTACTCTTTATTAAGTCCTATAGATTGTAGTTGAATACTATCTGAAGGTACTATAGGTGTATTATCTTCATTACCTATAATAATATTTAAAGATTGTGTGGCAATAACTATGTTGTTGTTAATAGTTAAAAGCTGAGTTTGTTGTTGAGACAGTTGTAATTTAGCTCGTAATACATCGCTTTTTAAAACCACCCCGTTTTCAAACAATTGTGTTATTAAGCGCACGCGTTCTTTGTTTTGTTTGATGTTTTGTTTTATCAACTCCTTAAACTCATAGTAACGTTGCAAATTCAAATAGTTTTCAATTACTTCTAAGTGTAATTGATCTTCTGTTTCTGCGGTGATGTGGTCTTGTAGTTCTCTACGGGTTTCAGCAGTTTTAATGGCGGTTTTAGTAGCACCACCAGCATAAATGTTGAAATAAGTGCTTACTTCTGCGTCATATACACTGTGATCTTCTAAATGAATAAACTCAGCATCGTGGTCTATACCGTTTACAAATATGGGTATGTTGCTTAATTTTCCGTACGAAGCTTCTAAATCAACAGAGGGCAATTGTTGGTTTTTAGCGTCTTTTATGTGTGCTTCGCTAATATTGGTTTTTAATTGTTCTTCTTTTAGCTCTTTGCTAAATGTTGCTGCTTTTTTCCAAGCGTCTTCAAGACTTAGCGGAATGCTATCAATGGTAATATCTTGGGCATGTACCATAGCAACACAAAGAAGTGGTAAAAAGAATAGAACTCTTTTTATCAAATTGCTTTTCATTTTCTTTTTTTTGTTTGGTACAAATTTCCGAAGAATGTTAAAATGTTATTTTTTATAAATAGCCAAATATTTATTAATTTGAGCCAAAATTACTTTTGATGAATGTAAGTAGTATTGCTTTGCAATTTTTAGATGATGTGGATACGGTGGATAGTTGTATTTATGTGCATCATACTAAGATTGAAGAGAAACTGCCAATCCATAGTCATAATAAACATCAGTTAAGTTATGTAGAGGGTGGAATAGCTTTTTTAAATACGCCTACCAATTCTTATTTTTTGCCTGCGCGTCATTTTGTATGGGTACCGGCTGGCTTACGGCATAATGTAGAGTTGCGATCTTCTATTGTAATGGTGCGTAACTTATATTTTCCTGCAGATTTATTTCCAAAAGATCATAAGCTTCGGAAGATGGGTATTTATCCGGTAACCGATTTAATTATGGAGATGATTCTATACACAGAGAAGTGGCGGGGCGGATTTACTGAAAAGGAGGCTGAGAAATACGAATTTTTAATTGCCTTGCGAAATGTTTTGATGGCAGTATCTAGAAAACCACTTCCGGTAGCATTGCCTACTACTAAGAATATTAATTTACAGGGTATATTAAAATATATTCATCAACACCTAGATGGTGAACTGAAATTAGATAGTGTGGCAAGAGAGTTTGGTATGAGCTCTCGCAGTTTATCGCGCTTGTTTAGAGATGAAATGGATATTTCGTTTCTGCAATATGTGAAACTAACCCGCGTAATATTAGGTATGGAAATGTTGTTAGAAACTGAAATGTCTGTTAGTGAAATAGCGTATGCTTGTGGTTATAGTAATGTGGCAGCACTAAGTAATGTGTTTGAACAAATGGTACACATGCGCCCATTAGATTTTAGAAAGCGGAACTTAAAAAGGGAATCCTAAAAAATAGAACTCCCTTTTTCTTATTTTATAAAGGCTTCAGATTCAGAGTTGTTTGCTTTTTCAGAGGTACATTTGGTCATCCAGAATCCTTTATGAATACTGTAATAGCCTGTTTCTCCTTTTTTATTCATGGCTATATAGCCAACTTGAAAATTTTTATAATTGCTTCCGGGTTTGGTAACAATTCTTCTAACGGCTTCTTCACAGGCTTCCTGTGGTGTTTTACCTTGTCGCATAAGTTCAACAATTAAAAAGCTACCCACGGTTTTCATTACTTCTTCTCCAAGTCCTGTGGCCACAGCAGCACCTATTTCATTGTCTACAAATAACCCCGAGCCAATAATAGGAGAATCGCCAACACGGCCATTCATTTTATAGGCTAGTCCGCTAGTAGTACAAGCACCTGCAATGTCGCCATTAGCATCCATAGCTAACATCCCTATGGTGTCGTGGTTTTCAATATTAATAATAGGTTCGTATTGAGATTTTACTTTCCATTCATCCCATGCTTTTTTTGCTTTTTCAGTTAGGAGGTCTTCTTTTTTAAAACCCATTTCATAGGCAAATTGTTCTGCACCTTTACCAGCTAACATTACATGGGGAGTTTTTTCCATAACCATTCTAGCAACCGATACAGCATGCGTAACATTTTGCATATATACTACAGAGCCACAATTACCATGGCTATCCATAATGCTAGAATCTAATGTTACATGGCCGTCTCTATCTGGTAAGCCACCTTTACCTACTGTGATATTATCAATATTAGCTTCGGCAAGTTTACAACCTTCTTCTACTGCGTCTACAGCAGATTTGCCTGCTTGTAAAGTTTGGAAGGCTTTTTCTGCTTCCAAATTTACATTCCAAGTAGCTATTACCAATGGTTTTGTGTGGTTAGTGTTTTGATGGTTAGGGGGATGGTTTGTATTTGTTTGAGAAGCTAGTGCTTTGCCGCCAACTAAAACAGCAGCTGTGCTTAGCGAGGCGTTTTTTAAAAACTTTCTTCTTTCCATAGTTGTTGTAGTGTTATTAATGGGGTTAAATTAGTGAAAATAGAAGAAACGATACTTTTTGTAGTACATTGTTTTAAAGATTTGTTAAAATAAAGACATTTTTAAAGCGGTGTTGAAGTTTGCTTTAACTTGTGCGGCTGATGAATTAATTAGTATGTACATGAAAAATATCTTCAAATGGGCATGTTCAGGATTCTTCCTTTTCCAGTTTATGCAACTATCTGCCCAAGATGTAACCCCAAACAACCAACCAGAGTATGATCCTATAATGTATCGTCAGGGGTCTGTGTACAGGTCGGCTTCTGGTAAGCCAGGACCTGAGTATTGGCAAAATGAAGCAGATTATAAAATAGATGCTACGTTAGACGATGCGAAACAAACCATAACAGGTAAAGTAACTATTACGTATCATAATAATAGTCCTGAGGCGCTTGAGTATATTTGGTTATATGTTGAGCAAAATCGTTTTACTGAAACTTCAAGAGGAACCCTTACTACCCCGGTAATGGGTAACAGATATTCAGGAGATACAGATGGTGGGTACACCGTATCTTCGGTACAAGCCAAAGTAGGAAAAAGAGGAGAAGCTTCTAATAAGTATTTGATTGATGACACTCGTATGCAGGTGTATTTTAACGAGCCTATTCCGGCTGAAAAAGGCGTGGCTACTATTAGCATGAATTTTACGTTTAAAATACCAGAAGCTGGTATGGATAGAATGGGTAGATTGGAAACAGATAATGGTATTATTTATTCTATTGCTCAATGGTACCCAAGAGTGGCTGTTTTTGATGATGTGAAAGGATGGAATACAGAACCGTATTTAGGTGCTGGTGAGTTTTATTTAGAGTATGGAGATTTTGATTATTCGGTTACGGTACCATACGACCATATTGTGGTGGGGTCTGGTCAATTAGAAAACCCTAAAGAAGTGCTAACCAAAACAGAACAAGAGCGTTTGGAAAAAGCAGCTAATAGTGAAGAAACAGTATATATTATTACTCCTGATGAGGTAAACAATCCGTCAGTAACACGTCCGGTTTCTAGTGGTATGGTTACTTGGCATTTTAGTATGGAAAATACGCGTGATGTTTCTTTTGCTTCTTCTAAAGCTTTTGTTTGGGATGCAGCAAAAATAAACTTACCTAGTGGTAATGCATGTTTAGCACAATCTGTATATCCAAAAGAGGTGGCAGGAGATAATGCTTGGGGGCGTTCTACAGAATATGTAAAAGGTTCTATTGAAAATTATTCAAATCAATGGTTTGAGTATCCGTATCCTAACGCTATTAATGTGGCTTCTAATGTGGGTGGTATGGAGTATCCAGGAATTGTATTTTGTGGTGTTAATAGTACCGGTGCTGGATTATGGGGTGTTACAGACCATGAATTTGGTCATATTTGGTTTCCTATGATTGTAGGGTCTAATGAGCGTTTGTACCCATGGATGGATGAAGGTTTTAATACGTTTATTAACCATTACAGTACGCTTGCTTTTAATGATGGTGAGTATCCTTCAGAATTAACTCAGGCAAGAAGTAATTTAGGGTATTATACCAAAAAGAATAGAGAAAGTATTGCAACATACCCAGATGTTGTGAGTACTTCTAATTTGGGTTATACAGCTTATTACAAGCCTGCTATGGGAATGATGATGTTGAGAGAATATATTTTAGGACATGATCGTTTTGATTATGCTTTTAAAGACTATATTAAAACATGGGCTTATAAACACCCGCAACCTTCAGATTTCTTTAATGCAATGGAAAATGCGGCTGGTGAAAACTTAAATTGGTTTTGGAGAGGTTGGTTTTATGGCAATGGTAATGTAGATATTGCTATTAATAGAGTACAACCGTTTAGAGGGGCTTATGTGGTAATGTTAGATAACCGTGGCGATATACCAATGCCGGTTAAATTAAAAGTAACTTATACAGATGGTACTGAAGAGTTGAAAGAACTTCCGGTAGAAATTTGGCAGCGTGGAGATAGCTGGAATTATCTGTTAAAAACGGATAAAGAATTAGAGTCTGTAGAGATTGATCCTGATAAATTAACGCCAGATATTAATAGTTCTAACGATGTTTGGCCTAATGATATGTATAAAAAATAATAACTGATAAAGCAAAAGTTCTGTTGTAAAGCAGAACTTTTGCTTTTTTACAAATTGAAAATTGTTGATTTTTTTAGTTTGATTTTAATATAAGATATGCGTTTAAGTTTTATTGTATTTATTGTTCTGTACGTTTTAATAGATGTTTACATATTCAGGTCTCTTAAAGGAATGGGGCGTGGGTTACTTTCTTACGGGTATTTAGTGGTGTCTGTTGGTATTTTAGGGAACTTGCTTATTCAGTTTTTTGTTGTTGACGATGGCGGAGGCCGTGTCTTGTCTATTCCTAGAAGTTATGCTATAGGTTTCTTTATGTCGTTACTTTTGTTTAAAGTATTTTTCTTGGTGCTTTTTTTAGGCGAAAATTTAATACGATTAATTATTGGTGGGGCTAAAAAAGTATCGGATTCCGGAGCTGATTTTGCAGTGCCAGAACGTAGGAAATTTGTAAAGAATTTGCTGTTAGGTTTGGCTGCAGTGCCGTTTGCTTCTATGTTGTATGGTATGTACAGAGGTAAGTATAATTACAAGGTATTGTCTTATGAATTAGAGTTTGATGATTTACCAGATGCTTTTGATGGATACACCATTACCCAGGTAAGTGATATTCACTGCGGAAGCTTTGATAATAAAGAAAAGATATCTTATGGTATTGATTTAATTAATAAACAACAGAGTGACTTGTTATTATTTACTGGTGATATGGTAAATAATAGGGCAGATGAATTGGATAATTGGATGGATTTGTTTGCTACCTTATCTGCCAAAGATGGTAAATATGCTGTACTTGGTAATCATGACTATGGAGATTATTACGAGTGGAATAGTGATGAGGAGAAAAAAGCAAATTTAGAGGACCTTAAAAAGCGTGAGCGTGATATGGGGTTTGATTTGCTGTTAAATGAAAACAGGTTTATTGAGAGAGATGGACAACGATTGGCTTTGTTGGGTGTTGAGAATTGGGGTGGCGGACACTTTATTAAAGTAGGTGATTTAGATAAAGCCAAAGAAAATGTAAAACCAGACGATTTTAAAATATTAATGAGTCATGACCCTACGCATTGGGAGGAAAAGGTGATTGATGATCCGTACCATTTTCATCTAACCTTATCAGGGCACACGCATGGGATGCAGTTTGGTATAGAAATACCAGGTTGGATAAAATGGAGTCCTTCTAAATGGCGTTATAAGCACTGGGCTGGTATTTATGAGTCAGACCGTCAGTTTATTAATGTAAACCGTGGTTTTGGGTATCTTGCCTTTCCTGGTAGGGTAGGTATCTGGCCAGAGATAACGGTTATAAAACTTAAGAAAAAGTTAGCGTAAAATATAGAATGTTAAGCATTGTTATATTTATAGCAGTTACAATATAATTTCCTACTTTTGAATTAGTAATCTGATAAAGTTTATATCAATGTCGAAATTTGGAGAATTAATAGATACTTCTGTTCCGGTGTTACTGGATTTTTATGCCGATTGGAATAAGCAATCTAAAGCAATGCACCCGGTACTGCACGATGTAGCAGCTACCTTAGGTGATAGTGCTAAGATTATTAAAATTGATGTTGACAAAAATCCGGAATTATCAGATGCTTTACGAATTAAAGCATTGCCTACTTTTATTATTTATAAACAAGGCGAAATGGTATGGAGGCAAACCGGTGAGTTAGATGCTAATACATTAGCATTAACTTTACAAGAGTTTGTTTAATATTAAAGCGCTTTAAAAGTATACCCGTTATCACTTAGGTAGGTTAGTACCCTAGGTAGTACTTCTTTCAAGTTTTTAAAGGCTTTAACGCTGTCGTGAAATACAATAATGCTACCAGGTTGTACATGGTTTATAACATTGTTGTATACTTTTTCTATGCTTAAAGTAGCATCGTAGTCTTCACTTATAATATCCCAACCTACAATGGTGTATTGTTGTTGTTTTAGGTGGTTAACAATTTTAGGTGTAAACTTTCCGTACGGTGGTCTGAACAATTTTTTTTCTTTAAACGCAGGGTAGTTGTCTATAATTTCTTCTTCAGCTCTCAGCGTGTTTTTAATGTAGCATTTATAGCCTACTTTCCAAGCGTTATGGTGGTTGTTTGTATGGTTGCCTACACTGTGTCCTTCTTGTAATAAACGAGCGAAAATTTCAGGGTTTTCATGTATGTTTTTACCAATACAAAAAAAGGTTCCTTTAGCATTAAATTGTTGCAGTTGTGCCAAAACCCAATTTGTGATTTCTGGTGTAGGGCCATCATCAAATGTAAGGTATACTTCTTTGTTAGTAGTGGGTACATCCCATACCAATTTAGGAAATAGCTTTTTTACAATATTTGGGGTTTTAACTAATAGCATATAAAAAAATGGCAACTAGTTATCAACTAGCTGCCATTGGGAGTATTATTAATTTGTTTCTTCTGGTAATATTGCCGGGTCAGTTTCCGGTATGGTCATGTTCTCTACTGTGTCTTTTACTTTAGTAGTGTCTTGCTCTTCAAGTAAACCATCTGGCATGGCTTCCATATCTTCTTCACCTCCAAACATAGTCACATAGTTGTTAAACTTAGTAGCTTCTTCCTTAAAGAATTCAAAATCTTGATTTATACCCAATACATCAAGCAATGCGCTATATCTATACAGGTTAGATTCAATAGCATCAAATGAGTTATTGATTTCTATTGGTGTTAATGAGTGGTAGTATTTCAACTCTTCTTGGTAGTGTGATGCTACTTCATTAAATAAATCTCTTGCTTTTTGTTTTTGACCTGTTTTGTAATAAGCATCTACATACGGGTCTAATAAGAAATAGTAACCAAATCTGTCTGCAGGCATGTTTTTCATAGCTATTTCAATAGCTTCTTTTGCTTTTTCAGTTTGGTCTTCGTTTAATAAGGTTTCTATTAATCGAGCAATATTACCTCTGTAGTTAATACTGTTTCTACGAGTTTCAGGGTCTAAATAAATATCTGGGTCACCAGAGTTACCCCAATCCCATTTCTGTACAATGTTAAACATTAGGTCGCTATCAATTCTACCCATTTCATAAGGATTTTTCGGATCGATAGGTGTTTTAATAGGTACTAGTTTGTAAACCATACCGTCTAATTGAAGATAGTCTTTCATCCAGATGTATTCTTCATCAGAAAAACTTCCGCCTGTAAAGTAAATTGGGCGTTTCCAATCATTATTTGCTAATATGTCTAACATCATCATTCGGTGTTTTCCAATAGCGGTTTTCGGTAAGTCTATATCTATGTAATCTACGATAAGATCTGCATCTTCTGGTTTAACTAAACCACTTTTTAACACGTTCGCCTTGTTAACCGGTACTCTAATTTTATTAGTAGGGTAGTAGTTGGTTTCTAATAAACTTTCTGGGTAACCAGATTGTTCGTCTAACATATAACGCATTTTAGTTTTAGGATTCTCATTAGTAATAAAATCCATAAACTTTTTAATGTCCCAACGTTGTTCCGCGATAGACTCGTTGATTGCCTGATAATAGACAGCATCTCTAGTACCCCATTTGTATTGGTCGTGTGTTAAGCTGCTTGGTATAGGTTCACTCTCGTATGTTTTACGTTTCATTTGATCTATATACCATGCAGTAGCAAATAACTGTGTGTTAATGGTTCTTATATCTGTACGGTAGCCTTCAATTTCTTGAGCATACCAAAGTGCAAAAGTATCGTTATCTCCAATAGTAAAGAGGAGTGCTCCAACATCCTCTTGTACCGAGTCGAGGTATGATTTAGCCATTGATTGTGCGGTATATCGTCCAGATCTGTCATGGTCATCCCAGTTTTGGTATGCCATTACGGTTGGTACAGCAAGCATAGTAATAATTACAACTACAGGGGCTAGTACTTTTGGTTTTAATAATTTTCTAAATTCATCATATAACCCGTAAACTCCTATTCCAATCCACATACAGAATACGTAGAAAGAACCTACTAAAGCATAATCTCTTTCTCTAGGTTCAAAAGGGCGCTCGTTTAAGTATAGCTTTAAGGCAATACCTGTAAATAAGAATAGTATAAGTAGTACCCAGAATTGTCTTTGGCTTTTAGTTAGTTGAAATACCAAACCAACAAGACCTAAAAGTAGTGGTAAAAAGAAGTATGTATTACGCGCTGGGTTGTTTAACGTGTCTGATGGTAAGTTACTTTGTGGCCCATGAATCATCTCATCTATAAAAGTAATACCACTTAACCATTGTCCGTGCGAATCTAATTTTCCTTGTATATCATCTTTTCGTCCTATAAAGTTCCAGGCAAAATAACGGAAATACATATAGCCTATCTGAAAATCTAAGAAGTAGAATATATTTTGTCCAAACGATGGTTTTTCAATATCTATATAATCTTTAAAGTCTTGTAAAAACTTCTCATAATCATCGGTAGATACTTGGCCTTTTGCCATTTGGCCTCTAAAGCCTGATATGTATGCTTGTAATTGTTCGTTGTCTAAATATTCTGCTTTAATATTAAAATTTAAGCGTTCGGTTAATTTCATGTAGTTAGCAGCATGGTCTTCACTCCACATTCTAGGTAGAAAACCAGATTGTGTGCTATTGGCATTTTGAATCTCACCTTTCCAATGGTTTACAATTTCGTACTTACCAGTAGTTTCGTTTTTCTCGTATTTAGGTTTCCCATCTATATAAGGTTGATTGTCGTCTAATGGTGCGTACTTGTTAGAGTACATAGGACCGTAGAATAAATGTGTCTCTGGGTATTGCTCTAAGTTATAATAAGCAAGTAAAGTACGCGCATCCGATGGGTCGTTCTCATTAATAACGGTATTTGCATTGGCTCTAATAGGAATCATTAACCATGTAGAGAAACCAATCAAAACAAAAATGGTGCATAAAATACCGGTATTAAGATTCACATAGTTTTTCTTTTTAGAATAGGATAATCCAAAATAGAACACCGCAATTATTGCTAAGCCGGCTATGATAGTTCCAGAGTTAAATGGAAGTCCGAAAGTATTAACAAAGAATACCTCCGCATATCCAAAAAATGAAAGGGTGTACGGTAAAAGTAATTTGAATATAAATAATAAGATGGCGATAGAAACAACATTAGCTATAATGAAATTCTTTATGTTTTTTTCGTAATGCGATTGGAAGAAATACATCATTCCAATGGCTGGTATGGTTAAAAGAGCCATAAAGTGTACCCCGAATGATAAACCAATTACCAATGCAATAAGAATTAACCATTTGCTACCTCTTGGGTTATCAAGATCGTCTGTCCACTTTAAACCAAGCCAAAACATTAAAGACATCATAAAGATGGCCATGGCATATACTTCGGCTTCTACTGCATTGAACCAAAAACTATCAGAAAATGTAAGTGCTAAGCCACCTACAATTCCACTTCCTAAAATTGCAATGGCTTTTGGGTTGGTAAATTCCTCTTCATCGTTTTTAATTAATTTTCGAAGCAGATTGGTAATACTCCAGAACATAAAAAGTACCGCAAAAGCACTTGAGAATACAGACATAAAGTTTACCATTAGCGCTACTTGTTCATTGTTTAAAGCAAACATAGCAAAGAAAGCTCCCATCATTTGAAAGAAAGGTGCTCCTGGTGGGTGGCCTACTTGTAGTTTAGCGGCGGTAGAAATATATTCTCCGCAATCCCAAAAACTAGCTGTAGGTTCTACAGTAGATCCGTATGTGAATAAGGCAATTGCAAAAACTATCCATCCGGTGATAGTATTCCATTTATTAAAGTTGATTGAAAACATAGAAGTGTTTCTTTTTTCTTATATTTATATAGTTGTGGCGAATTTACTAATAATTATAAAAGTTGCGTCAGGTTTTTTAACGGATAAAAAAGATTAATATTTTTTTAAGATTAAAAATTCTTAATTTATCTGAAAATCAGTGTTTAATGTTGTTGTCGTCAATTTAGCGAAAAAAAATATTGAATTTTTTTTCTAAAAAACTTGTGCAAATGAATATTATTCGTAGTTTTGCATCCGCAATAAAGCACTGGCCTATGGTGTAATTGGTAACACAGCTGATTTTGGTTCAGTCGTTCAAGGTTCGAGTCCTTGTAGGCCAACAAAAAAGCCTCTTAGTTTTCTAAGAGGCTTTTTTTATGTTTGATTATATTTTTAAAGTAATTACTGGTCGTATGGCGTGGTTAACCAGATCTTCACTTAAGCTGCCGTTGAAAAAGTGGGCTAGTCCTCTTCTTCCGTGAGTGCTTACACTTAATAAATCGGCACTTATGCTGTTGGCGAAGTTTAAAATGCCTTCTTCTATGGTTTCGTCGTTGTAGATGTTTACGGTGTAGTTAGAAACTTCTTCAAGACTTAAGAAAGAGTTGATTCTATCTTTTATAGTGTGCGTTGTTTTAAAGTTGTTTGGTGTGTTTACATAAAGCAGGTGTAAGGTGTATCCAAACTCTTTAGCCATTTTAACGGCTCTTTTAAAGGTGTCATGGTAGTTGTGTAAAAAGCTACACGCATATACCATGTGTTTAAAGTTGATTTCTTTCAGTGGTTTTTTAATTACCATTACGGGTGCTTCGGCCATTCTAACCACCTTTTCTGTGTTAGAGCCTACAAAGATTTCAGAAACACCAGAAGCGCCACTAGAGCCCATAACTATAAGGTTAATGTCATTTTCAGCAACTACTTTGTTAATACCTTCGGTAATGCTTTCTTCTTTTACCATTTCATGAACGGTAATGTCTTTTAAGTAAGGTTTGTCTAAAAAGGTTTCAAAGTGTTTATGGGCTAGTTTTAGAAAAAAAATAGCCTCAGGGAGTTCGTTTTTGTCGGCGCTTAATAGGTGTACGGGTAATTCTACCATGTGCACAATAAAAAGTTCTGCGTTGTGCTTTTTGGCTATTAGCGCAGCTGTTTCTAATGCGTATTCTGCCTGCTCCGAGAAGTCGGTGGGTACTAAAATTTTCTTCATTTGGATTTAAAGTTGAGTGATGTCAATAATCTTAAAGATAAGAATAATTTATGGAATGTATTTATTATAACAGTAAAAAAGTATTATATTTGCAGCCTAAAGAATAATAAAAGGTTATTTGGAGGGGACGGGAGTCCCCTCTTTTAATTCATATAACTCATTTATGTTTAGAGAAAAGGTAGAAGAATTATTAGCTGAAGCATTAGAAGCAAGAGAAGATTTGTTTTTAATAGACTTTACTATTTCATCATCTAATGCAATTTCCGTAATTTTGGATGGTGATAATGGAGTGGCTTTAAATGATTGTATAGAGGTTAGTAGAAAAATTGAGCATAATCTTGATAGAGAAGAGTATGATTTTTCATTAGAAGTGGCTTCAGCAGGTATTTCTGAACCTTTAAAGGTACAAAGACAATTTGTTAAAAATGTTGGTAGAAAGTTATCGGTTAAACTTGTAGGAGGAGGTAAGCCTGTAGAGGGAATGTTGGCCGAAGTAACAGATACTGGTATTGTATTAGAATATAAAGTTAGAGAGCCTAAGCCAGTTGGGAAAGGTAAAGTAACTGTTCTAAAAAAGGAAGAGATAGCTTTTGAAGCTATACATGAAGCTAAAGTGATGGTAATATTTTAATTTAAAAACATGACATGGAAAATCTAGCATTGATCGATTCGTTTTCGGAGTTTAAAGATGAAAAACTCATAGATCGTGTAACGCTAATGGCAATTCTTGAAGAGGTTTTTAGAAATGCACTAAGAAAGAAATACGGATCTGACGATAACTTTGATATTATTGTAAACCCTGATAAAGGTGATTTAGAAATATGGAGAAATCGTATAGTAGTTGCGGATGGTGAGGTTGAAGACCCTAATCAAGAAATTGAATTGTCTGAAGCTAGAAAAATAGAGCCTGACTTTGAAGTAGGGGAAGATGTATCTGAAGAGGTGAAGTTAATTGATCTTGGAAGACGTGCTATTTTGGCTTTACGTCAGAATTTAATCTCTAAAATTCATGAGCATGATAATACTACCATTTACAAGCAGTTTAAAGACCTTGTAGGTGAAATATACACAGCTGAAGTGCATCATATTAGACATAGAGCTGTTATTTTATTAGATGATGAAGGTAACGAGATTGTGTTGCCTAAAGAAAAACAAATACCATCTGACTTCTTTAGAAAAGGAGAAAATGTTAGAGGTATTATTGATAGTGTAGAATTAAAAGGTAGTAAGCCTTCTATTATAATGTCTAGAACTTCTCCTGTATTTTTAGAGAAGCTTTTTGAACAAGAGATTCCTGAGATTTTTGATGGATTGATTTCTGTGAAAAAAGTGGTTAGAATACCTGGAGAGAAGGCTAAAGTAGCTGTAGATTCTTATGACGATAGAATTGACCCAGTAGGTGCTTGTGTTGGTATGAAGGGGTCTAGAATTCACGGAATTGTTCGTGAGTTGGGTAACGAGAATATAGATGTTATAAACTTTACCACAAATACACAGTTATATATTACCAGAGCTTTAAGCCCGGCAAGGGTAAACTCGGTAGTTATAAATGATGAAACTAAACATGCGCAAGTTTTCTTGCAGCCAGATGAAGTTTCTAAAGCTATTGGTAAAGGTGGGTATAACATTCGTTTAGCAGGTTTCCTTACAGGTTATGAAATTGACGTGTATAGAGAAGGTGTTGAAGAGGATGTTGAATTGACTGAGTTTTCTGATGAAATTGATGTTTGGATTATCGATGAGTTTAGAAAAATTGGTTTAGATACGGCTAAGAGTGTGTTAGAGCTAGACGCCGAAGATCTTGTCAAAAGAACAGATCTTGAAGAAGAAACCGTGCAAGAGGTGCTTCGAATTCTAAAAGATGAGTTTGAAGAATAGGCCTTGATTTTATTGTCTGCGGTTTTTTAATTTAAATTGAGAGGAATAAAAAATAATATATGTCTGACAACAAAACAATAAGACTTAACAAGGTACTTAGGGAATTGAATATTTCTTTAGATCGTGCTGTAGAGTTTTTAACTTCAAAGGGACATGAAGTTGAAGCGCGACCTACTACCAAAATATCAGGCGAGGTGTATGATGTTTTGCAACAGGAATTTCAAACCGACAAGAGTAAAAAAGTAGCGTCAAAAGAGGTAGGAGAAGAGAAGCGTAAAGAGAAAGAGGCTTTACGTATCGAGTTGGAGAAAGAGCAGGAGATGAAGCGTAAGAAATCTGAAGAGGTGGTAAAAGCCAAGGCTCAGCTTTCAGGTCCAAAAACTGTTGGTAAAATAGATTTGGATGGTAACAAGAAAACTGAAGCTCCAGAACCTGTAAAAGAAACCGCTCCAGAACCTGTTAAAGAAGAGGTTGTTCAGCCTAAAGCAGAAGCCCCGGTGAAAGAAGAACCAAAAGTGGAAGCGCCAAAGGTTGAAGAAAAGAAACCTGAACCAGTACAGGAAAAAGTGGAAGAGGTTAAAAAGGAAGAGGTGAAGAAAGAGGAACCGAAGAAAGTAGTTGAGGCTCCAAAGAATGAAGAAGCTCCTAAGAAATTTCAAGCTCCGCAAAAACCGCAAGAAAAGCAAGCTCCTAACACACCTCACAAGTCACCTCAATTTAAGCTCAGACATGAAAACAAGTCTTTTGGTGAGCAAAAACAAACTCAACAAAAGCCTAAATTTAAAAAGCCGGAAGAGCAAAAACCTGCTCCTGAGTCCCAAGAACCGGAAGTTATTGAAACTAAGTATAAGAAACTTACAGGGCCTAAGCTTGTAGGTGAAAAAATTGACCTTTCTCAGTTTCAAAAACCTAAGAAGAAAAAAGAAGATCCTAAGGATAAGAAAGATAACAAGGGGTCTAATAACAATAACCAACGCAGACAGAAGCGTAGAAGAATTTCTGGCGAGTCTGGTGGTGGTAATAATAACGGTAATAACAACAATAATAACCGTAATAACAACCAACGTTCTAACAACAACCAAGGAGGTAAAGGTGGCTTTAAGAAAGGTGGAGGTAAATTTAGACCTGCTCCTAAAGTAGAGCCAACTGAGGAAGATGTACAAAAACAAGTACGTGAAACCTTGGAAAAACTTCAAGGTAAAGGTTCTAAGAACAAAGGTGCTAAATACCGTAGAGAGAAAAGAGATTCTCACCGTCAAAAAACGGAGGATGTACTTGCACAACAAGAAGCGGATAGCAAATTATTAAAAGTAACCGAGTTTGTTACGGTTGCTGAAGTTGCTACCATGATGGATGTGCCAATTAACAAAGTTATTGGAGCGTGTATGTCTTTAGGTATCATGGTTACCATGAACCAGCGTTTAGATGCAGAGACCCTTTCTATTGTTGCTGAAGAGTTTGGTTATGAGGTTGAGTTTGTAACAGCTGATATTGAAGAGGCTATTTTAGAAGAGCCAGATGCTGAAGAAGATTTAGTAACAAGAGCACCTATAGTTACAGTTATGGGTCACGTTGACCACGGTAAAACATCGTTGTTAGATTATATTCGTGAAGAGAATGTAATTGCAGGTGAAAGTGGAGGTATAACACAGCATATTGGAGCTTATGGGGTACAATTAAAAGATGGTCAGAAAATAACTTTCTTAGATACACCAGGTCACGAAGCGTTTACAGCAATGCGTGCAAGAGGAGCTCAAGTAACAGATATAGCTATTATTGTAATTGCGGCGGATGATTCAATCATGCCACAAACAAAAGAAGCTATTTCTCACGCGCAAGCTGCTGGAGTACCAATGATTTTTGCAATTAACAAGATAGATAAGCCAACAGCAAACCCTGATAAAATTAAAGAAGGGTTGGCTAGTATGAATTTATTAGTAGAAGATTGGGGAGGTAGTATTCAGTCTCATGATATTTCTGCTAAACAAGGTACAGGTGTTGATGAGCTTTTAGAGAAGGTTCTTTTAGAAGCAGAGATTTTAGATCTTAAAGCAAACCCAGAGAAGAATGCATCTGGTACCGTAGTAGAAGCGTTCTTAGATAAAGGTAGAGGTTATGTTGCTACTATTTTAGTACAAGGTGGTACGTTACGTGTTGGTGATTATGTGTTGGCAGGTAAGAATAGTGGTAAGGTAAAAGCTATGCACGATGAGCGTGGTAATGTAGTTAAGGAAGCGGGGCCTTCTAGACCGGTGTCAATACTTGGTTTAGATGGTGCGCCACAAGCAGGTGATAAGTTCAATGTATTTGAAGACGAAAAAGAAGCAAAACAAATTGCTACTAAGCGTACTCAATTACAACGTGAGCAGTCTGTAAGAACACAAAGACATATTACGCTTGATGAAATTGGTAGACGTATTGCTTTAGGTGATTTTAAAGAGCTTAATATTATCTTGAAAGGTGATGTTGATGGTTCTGTAGAGGCCTTAACAGATTCGTTCCAGAAATTATCAACTGAAGAGATTCAGGTGAATATTATACATAAAGCGGTAGGTCCTGTTACAGAGTCTGATGTGTTGTTAGCTTCGGCTTCTGATGCAATTATTATCGGATTTAATGTTCGTCCTATGGGTAATGCTCGTATGATAGCAGATAAAGAAGAAATAGATATCAGAACGTATTCTATCATCTATGATGCTATTAACGATCTGAAAGACGCGATGGAAGGTATGTTGTCTCCTGAAATGAAAGAAGAGATTACAGGTAATGCTGAAATCCGTGAAACGTTCAAGATTTCTAAAATTGGTACTATTGCTGGTTGTATGGTTACCGATGGTAAGATTTTCAGAAATTCTAATATTCGTCTGATTAGGGATGGTGTGGTTATATTCACTGGAGAGCTTGCATCTTTAAAACGATTTAAAGATGACGTTAAAGAAGTTTCTAAAGGATATGATTGCGGTATGCAGGTGAAGAATTATAATGATATAAAAGAGGGTGATATTATAGAAGCCTTCCAAGAAGTTGCTGTTAAGAAGAAAATCAAGTAATTTCTTAAAATAATATTAAAATCATAAAAAAAGCGACTTTTTAAAAGTCGCTTTTTTTTATCTCTTTGGGTTTATAATAAACGCATGAGGGTATTCTTCTTTAATGCTTAAGAGCTCTTTGTCGGCTTCTAATCTGTTTCGGTACTTACCAATTTTAATTTTATAATTAGGGTACTCGTAATAAATGTTTGAGAGCAATTCTGGGTGCTTCTCTTTCACTTCTTTTAGGGCAACCATGGCATTGTCCTTTTTGCCGCTAAAAATCTGTATAGTGTAGATTTTGTCTAGGTTCTCGTTTAGTCCGGTTGTTTTTTTTAGTTCCACCAATTTGGCAATTACTTCGCTCTGCTCAATGTTTTTATTTTCAACATTTTCTTCGGTTTGAGCGGTTATTATTTGGGAGAATAATGCAAGTCCCAGGCTTGTCATAATATATTTTTTCATGCTTAAAAATCTCATAGTGAATACATAATGCAGCAAAATTAAATTTTATTGTGAGATGTTAATAAATTGAATATTATTTAGAATCTATATAAATTAATAATTAACGTGTTTCTAACATTTCTTAACTCAACTCGATATTGTATTTTTGCTCACAGTTCATCACGAATCTATGATTTTTATCATTGTAAAAATCGTGCCAAATTTAGATTGATAATACAATTTATTAATATGAAAAAGGTGAAACACCGTAATTCAGCCTCGAGTATTTTAGGTTTAAGTCTAGCTTTATTGCTAGCATTTTCTACCACTGTTTTTTCTCAAGAAACTGAACAGCCAGCTGCAGAAACTGCTGCTGCAACAGCTTCCGACACCGGTTCCGGTGATCCGGCCAATGGAAAAAAATTATTTAATTCTAATTGTGCTGCTTGTCATAAGTTAGATAAAAAAATGACAGGTCCTGCCTTAAGAGGTGTGGGTGATAAGCATGATAAGGAGTGGTTGTATAGTTGGATTCATAATAGTTCAGCTATGATTCAATCTGGAGATCCAGATGCAGTGAAAATTTATGAAGAGTATAATCAGGTTCAAATGACTGCTTTTCCGCAGTTGTCAGAAGCTGAAATCGATGATATTATCGCATATACTATGCAGCCGAAAGCTGAGCCGAAAGTTGATAACGGCGGAGGTGCTGAGGCTGGTGCAGGAGCTGGTGCTTCTTCAGGTGGTATAGATACTAATATTATGTTAGGTGCGCTAGCGTTAGGTTTTGCAATGATGATTGTGATGCTTTATGTGGTTAATCAAACATTAAGAAGAATTGCTGAAGCAAACGGAATAGAGCTTAAGAAAGAAAGTGAGAAAAGATTGCCTTTATGGAAAGCTTTTATTCAGAATCAATTTTTAGTATTGGTTTCTGTAGTGCTTCTTTTATTAGTGTCTGCTTGGTTTGCTTATGGTTACTTTATGCAAGTTGGTATTGATAAAGGGTATCAGCCAATTCAGCCAATTCACTTCTCTCACAGAATTCACGCTGGTGATAATGGTATTGATTGTAAATACTGTCACTCTGCTGCTAGAGTTAGTAAAACTTCTGGTATACCGTCTTTAAATGTTTGTATGAACTGTCATAAGAATATTGGAGAGGTTGCTGAGTCAACTGGTACACCAGAGCATTCAAAAGAGTTTTATGATGGAGAAATTCAGAAGTTGTATGCAGCTGCTGGATGGGATTCTCAGAACATGAAATATACTGGAGAAACAAAACCTGTTAAATGGGTTAGAATACATAATTTACCAGACTTTGCTTACTTTAATCACTCGCAGCACGTTATTGTGGCTGGTGTAGAGTGTCAGCACTGTCATGGTCCGGTTGAGACTTACGAGGTTATGGAGCAATTTGCACCATTGACTATGGGATGGTGTATAAACTGTCACCGTGAGACAAACGTGAAAATGGAAGGTAATGAGTATTACGAGAAGATTCACGAAGAATTGTCTAAGAAGTACGGAGATCTTAAGCAGTATACAATTGCTGAGATGGGTGGTTTAGAATGTGGTAAGTGTCACTATTAATAATTGTTAAAGAGCTAATTTTATATATAACATGGCATCAAACAAAAAATACTGGAAAAGTGTTGAGGAGTTAAATCCTGATAGCTCTATTGTTGAAGCACTAAAACAGAATGAGTTTGTAGAAGAAATTCCTGTAGACGAGTTCTTAGGGGATAAAAAATCACTAGATTCATCTTCAACTACAAGAAGAGATTTCTTAAAGTATGTTGGATTTAGTACAGCGGCTGCAACATTGGCTGCGTGTGAGGGTCCTGTGAAACACGCGATTCCTTACGTAGTTCAGCCGGAAGAAATTCGTCCGGGTGTGGCTAATTACTATGCTACTACTATAGCAGATGGTTATGATTTTGCAAGTGTATTGGTTAAAACCAGAGAGGGTAGGCCGATTTTTGTAAACAATCATGATAAAGCTGAAGTAGATAGTAGTGCTAATGCTCGTGTAATTGCATCTGTATTATCTATGTATGATAGTATGCGTGTGCAAGGGCCTAAAAAAGGAGGTGAAAGTATTGAGTGGGATGCTTTACATAAAGATGTGAAAGCTAAGATTCAAGGTGCTAAGGCTGCTGGTAAAGAAGTGGTTTTCTTAACACAAACTTTTGCAAGTCCTTCTACTTCAAAATTGATTAGTGAATTCTCTGATAGTGTAGGTGGTGTTAAACATGTTGTATATGATGCTATATCAGAAGATGCTGCTTTAGATGCATTTGAGGCTAAATATGGTGAAAGAGCCATGGCTGATTATGATTTTGAAAAGGCAGATGTTATAGTTTCTTTTGGTGCTGACTTCTTAGGAGATTGGCAAGGTGGTGGATTTGAGGCAGGATATGCTAAAGGAAGAATCCCTACCGATGGTAAAATGTCTAAGCATTTTCAAATTGAATCTAATATGTCTTTAACTGGTGCTAATGCAGATACAAGAGTTGCATTAAAGCCAAGTGAAGTTAAAATAGCTTTAGCTAAGTTTTACGGTTACTTAAGTGGTGTTTCTTACGGAGGGCAACTTTCTGAGAAAGCTGATAAGGCTGTAAAAGCTGCTGCGGAAGCATATAAAAAAGCAAATGGTAAAGCTGTTGTAGTTACAGGTGTTCAGGATGTAGATGCCCAAGCTTTAGTGTTGGCTATTAACGAACAATATAACAGTGTTGCATTTGATGCTGCGGCACCATTAAAAGTTCGTTCTGGTAATAATAAAGCAGTTAAGTCTTTAATTGCTGATATGAAAGCTGGAAAAGTGGGTGTTTTAGTTACTGTAGGTGTAAATCCTTTATATACACTTGCTGATGCTGCTGGATTTGAAGAAGGATTAGCGAAGGTTGAAACTTCGGTTGCTTTCTCAATGAAAGAAGATGAAACAGCTTCTAAAACAACTTATGTTGCTGCAGTGCCTCATTATTTAGAGTCTTGGGGTGATGTAGAAATTAAGAAAGGTCATTATAGTTTAATGCAGCCTACTATCCGTCCGTTATTTGATACAATGCAGTTTCAAGAAGTGTTGTTAGCTTGGATGGGTAATGATGTGTCTTACTATGATTATATAAAATCTAACTGGACTTCTGGTGTTTTAGGAGGTTCAAGTTGGAACCAAGCATTACATGATGGTGTATTTAAATCAGAAACTAGTTTAATATTTACTGAAGTACCTACAGAAGAAGGTGCTGAAGCTGCAGTGGTTTCTACTAGTGCTGGTGAATATGCATTAAAGCTTTCTAAAGCTGCTTCTTCAGGAATGGAGTTAGTGTTGTATGCTAAAACGGGAATGGGAGATGGTCAACAGGCTAATAACCCTTGGTTACAAGAGTTCCCTGATCCAATTTCAAGAGCTTCTTGGGATAACTATTTAACAATATCGTTGGCAGATGCTAATGCAGCTGGTTTTGAAAACTGGAATGTAGCTAACGGAGCTTTAAATGGTAGTTTGGCAAATGTTACTGTAAATGGGGTTACTATTAGTAACATACCAGTTTTAGTGCAGCCAGGTCAAGCTAAAGGATCTGTAGGTTTAGCTTACGGATACGGAAGAGAAGCTGGTGTAAAAGAAGAAATGAAAACGGGTGTAAATGCGTTTAAGTTTTACACTGATTTTAATAACGTTCAATCGGTTAGCATTGAAAAGGCTGCAGGTGAGCATGAGTTTGCTTGTGTGCAGTTGCATAATACCTTAATGGGTAGAGGTGATGTTCTTAAGGATACTGTATTAGGTACATTTAATACAGAAGAGCCTGAAGTATGGAATCCGCAACCAATGGTGTCTTTAGATCACCAAGAGGTGCCTTCTACTACAGTTGGTTTATGGCAAAATGTTGACAGATCAATTGGACACCACTTTAACTTATCTATTGACTTAAATGCTTGTACAGGTTGTGGTGCTTGTGTGATTGCTTGTCACGCAGAAAACAATGTACCTGTAGTTGGTAAGTCAGAGGTTAGAAAGTCTAGAGATATGCACTGGTTGCGTATTGATAGATATTATTCGGCAGAAGAAACATTTGCAGAAGATGTAGAGGTTGTTGAGAATATCTCTGGACTAGGTGAGTCTCTATCTACTTTTGGAGAGTTAGAGCACGCATCTGCTAATCCTCAAGTTGCTTTCCAACCAGTAATGTGTCAGCACTGTAACCATGCTCCTTGTGAGACTGTTTGTCCGGTTGCTGCTACATCACACGGTAAGCAAGGTCAAAACCACATGGCGTATAACCGTTGTGTTGGTACTCGTTACTGTGCAAACAACTGTCCTTACAAAGTTCGTCGTTTCAACTGGTTCTTATACAATGGAAATGATGAGTTTGATTATCATATGAATGATGATTTAGGAAGAATGGTGCTAAACCCAGATGTTGTTGTACGTTCAAGAGGGGTTATGGAAAAATGTTCTATGTGTATCCAAATGACTCAGAAAACAATCTTAGATGCTAAGAGAGAAGGAAGAGCTATTAAGGATGGAGAATTCCAAACAGCTTGTTCAGCTGCATGTAGTTCAGGAGCTATGATCTTTGGAGATATTAACGATACGGAAAGTAAAGTTGCAGAATTGAAAGAAAGCGACAGAATGTATCACTTACTAGAGCATGTAGGAACACAACCAAACGTATTCTATCATGTGAAAGTTAGAAATACAGAAGAAGCTTAAATAAATAATTAATAAAGAAACAATTTATAAAGTATTATGGCGTCGCATTACGAAGCACCTATACGTAAACCCTTAGTTACAGGAGATAAGACTTATCATGATGTAACTTTAGATGTAGCTGCTCCTGTAGAAGGAAGAGCAAACAAACAATGGTGGATAGTGTTCTCAATATCATTAGCTGCCTTTATATGGGGTTTAGGATGTATTATTTACACGGTATCTACTGGTATCGGAACCTGGGGATTAAACAAGACTGTTGGTTGGGCCTGGGATATTACTAACTTTGTATGGTGGGTAGGTATCGGTCACGCCGGAACGCTTATCTCAGCAGTACTTTTGTTATTCCGTCAGAAATGGAGAATGGCAATTAACCGTTCTGCAGAAGCAATGACCATTTTCTCGGTTGTTCAGGCAGGTTTATTCCCGATTATTCACATGGGGCGTCCATGGTTGGCATATTGGGTATTACCAATACCAAACCAGTTTGGATCTCTTTGGGTGAACTTTAACTCACCGCTTCTTTGGGATGTATTTGCGATTTCAACTTATTTATCTGTTTCTTTAGTATTCTGGTGGACAGGTTTACTTCCTGACTTTGCAATGTTAAGAGATAGAGCGGTAAAACCTTTCCAAAAGAAAATTTATAGTCTTGTAAGTTTCGGATGGAGTGGACGTGCTAAAGATTGGCAACGTTTTGAAGAAGTATCTTTGGTACTTGCTGGTTTAGCAACTCCATTAGTACTTTCTGTACACACCATTGTATCTATGGACTTTGCTACCTCGGTAATACCAGGTTGGCACACTACCATCTTCCCTCCATACTTCGTAGCAGGGGCAATCTTCTCAGGATTTGCGATGGTAAACACACTTTTAATTATCATGAGAAAAGTATGTCACTTAGAGGCATACATTACACTACAGCATATTGAATTAATGAACTTGGTAATTATGATTACAGGTTCTATTGTAGGATGTGCGTATATAACCGAGTTGTTTATTGCATGGTATTCAGGAGTTGAGTACGAACAGTATGCATTCTTAAACAGAGCAACAGGACCTTACTGGTGGGCTTACTGGATGATGATGTCTTGTAACGTATTCTCACCTCAGTTTATGTGGTCCAAGAAACTTAGAACTAGTATTATGTTCTCTTTCTTTATCTCTATTGTAGTAAACGTAGGTATGTGGTTTGAGCGTTTTGTAATTATTGTTACATCGTTACACAGAGATTTCCTTCCATCTTCATGGACTATGTTCTCTCCTACATTTGTAGATATAGGAATTTACATTGGAACTATAGGATTCTTCTTTGTGTTGTTCTTACTATATTCTAGAACATTCCCTGTAATTGCACAGGCAGAGGTAAAATCGATTTTGAAATCATCTGGTGAAAAATATAAAAAATTAAGAGACGGCGATCATGAGTAATAAAATTATACAAGCCATCTATAACGATGATGATGTGTTAATGGCTGCAGTAAAAAAGGTAAAAGCTGAAAAACTTCATATAGAAGAAATTTACACACCATTCCCTGTTCACGGACTAGATAAAGCTATGGGGTTACCTCATACAAGAATTGCAATTGCTGCTTTTATCTATGGTTGTATTGGTTTAACCGTTGCAACAAGTATGATGGGGTATATCATGATTGCAGATTGGCCACAAGATATTGGAGGGAAACCATACTTTAGTTTCTTAGAGAATATGCCTTCATTTGTGCCAATTATGTTTGAAATGACAGTATTCTTTGGAGCTCACTTAATGGTTATTACTTTTTACATGAGAAGTAAATTATGGCCATTTAAAGAAGCTGAGAATCCAGATGTAAGAACAACTGACGATCACTTCTTAATGGAGATTGCTGTTGATAATAACGAAAGTGAATTAACTGCGTTGTTAGAAGAAACAGGAGCTGTTGAATTAATTGTTACAGAAAAGCATTAAACCAGATATGAAAAGCTTGATTAAATTAGGAGTTGTTCTTGGTGTAGCTGCATCAGTTACGTCATGTTTTAACAATTCAAAGCCAAATTATCAGTACTTTCCAAATATGTACGAAGGGGTGAGTTATGAGACTTATCAAGAATCTGATGCCTTTGCTAATGGTAAAGAGGGTCAATTACCACCTGCACACACTGTAAAAAGAGGATGGATGCCTTATGAGTATGAAAATACTACAGAAGGGTATGAGTTAGCAAAAGCTAATTTAATGAATCCTTTAATGTCTGATAGTTTAGACCTTAAGTATGATGACGCTAAAGCAATGCAGTTATATACTATCTATTGCGCTATTTGTCATGGTGATAAAGGTGATGGGCAAGGTACTTTAGTACAAAGAGAAAAGTTTTTAGGGGTGCCTAATTACAAAGATAGAGACATTACCGAAGGTAGTATTTATCATGTCATTTATTACGGACTGAACTCAATGGGATCTTACGCTGCTCAACTTAATGAAGAAGAGCGTTGGCAAGTTTCACAGTACGTATTAGAGTTACGAAATAAATAAAACAATACAATAAAGAGATATATTTTAAAGATATGTATACGTTTTCTAGTAAATTAAGAATGGGAGCAATCATATTAATGATTGTTGGTCTTCTTGGTATAGCATACGGTTTTATAAGTGCGCCGGGTACTGTGGAAGAAGCTAAAGCAATGGTATCAAATGCCGGACATGGAGGACATGAAACAGAGGCTCATGAAGAACATGGTGAGGCAGTTACGGCACATCATGGAGAAGCTTCTCATGAGGCACATGCTGAAGGGCATAGTGCAGAGCATGATGAGCATGTTTTTCATCAGTTACAAAATAAGCCATATGCGGCTTTATATGTAGCTGCTTTCTTCTTTATGATGATCTCTTTAGGAGTTTTAGCATTCTATGCTATTAACCGTGCAGCTCAGGCAGGTTGGTCTCCAGTATTGTTTAGAGTTATGGAAGGTATTACAGCTTACTTGTTACCAGGTGCTGTAATCTTAATAGTAGTTTGGGTTGTTGCTAATATGGGGCACCATCACTTATTTATCTGGACAGATAAAGAAGTTGTAGCAGAAGACCACTTATTACAAGGTAAGAGTGGATACTTGAATATGGTATCTTTCTTAATTCGTGCGGTTATTTACGTTGCTGGTTGGGTATTATACCGTCAGTTCTCTCGTAAATTCTCTATTGCACAAGATACTGCTGAAGATGATAGATACTATGTGAAAAATTTTAGAATATCTGCGGTTTTCTTGGTATTCTTCTTAGTAACAGAATCTATGATGTCTTGGGATTGGATTATGAGTGTTGAACCACACTGGTTCAGTACCTTATTTGCATGGTATGTATTTGCTAGTATGTTTGTATCTGGTATTACAGTTATTGCAATGGTAACTATCTACTTAAAATCTAAAGGTTATTTAGAATATGTAAATGATAGTCACCTTCATGATTTAGCCAAGTTTATGTTTGGTATTAGTATCTTCTGGACTTATTTATGGTTCTCTCAATTCTTGTTATACTGGTATTCTAACATACCTGAAGAAGCTACATACTTCGTTCAAAGAATTGCAGATTATAAATTACCTTTCTTTGGAATGGTAGTTATGAATTTCTTATTCCCATTATTAGTATTAATGAATAGTGATTACAAACGTTTAGGTTGGTTTATCATTATGGTAGGATGTGTAATCTTAGTAGGTCACTATTTAGATATCTACAACATGATTATGCCATCTACAGTTGGTTCTCAATGGTCAATAGGTATTCCAGAAATTTCAAGTGTATTATTCTTCTTAGGGTTATTTATTATGGTTGTATTTACAGCTTTAACTAAAGTGCCTTTATTGGCTAAGCGTAATCCGTTTATTGGAGAGAGTAAACATTTTCATTATTAATAGAGTATCAAGTAAACAAAATATATAATGACTACTTTTTTAGCTATAATAGTTTTAATATTAGTTGCCATTGCAGTATGGCAAATGACTAAAATTTTCGAATTATCTCAGGTAAATGCAGATAATTCGCAAGTAGCAAATGACAAGGATAACAAATTGAATGGTTATTTAATGTTTGCTTTCTTGGTATTCCTTTACATTTTAATGATTTTCTCTATGTGGAAATGGGGTAGTTTCTTATTAGGAACTCCTGCTTCTGCACACGGTGAAGATTATGATAATTTAATGGCAATATCGTTTGTTTTAATTTTTATTGTTCAGTTCATCACTCAGGCTTTATTACACTACTTTGCTTTTAAATACAGAGGAGAAGAAGGTAAAAAGGCTATGTTCTTGGCTCACAATAATAAATTAGAGGTTATTTGGTCTATCATTCCTGCGTTAACATTAGCTGGTTTAATCTTATACGGTTTATACAACTGGGTAAGTATTACTAGTATTGATGAAGATGAGGATCCGATAGTTATTGAGTTATATGCTCAACAATTTAACTGGAAAGCAAGATATGCTGGAGCGGATAATGTATTAGGTGATGCTAATGTTAGATTAATTGATATTGCTAAAGCAAATGTTTTAGGTATTGATGAGTCTGACCCATATGCACAAGATGATAAAATTACAACAGAGTTACATTTACCTGTAGGTAAGAAGGTGTTATTTAAAATGCGTTCTCAAGATGTTTTACACTCTGCTTATATGCCTCACTTTAGAGCTCAAATGAACTGTGTTCCTGGTATGATTACACAATTTGCGTTTACACCTACAGTTACTACTGAGGAAATGCGTGTAGATGATGGAATTGTTGAAAAAGTGAATACCATTAACGAAATTAGAGCAGAGAAGAGAGCTAAAGGAATGGATGCTGATCCATACGAGTTTGACTATTTATTATTATGTAATAAAATTTGTGGTCAGTCTCACTATAACATGCAAATGAGAATAGTGGTAGAGACTGAGGAAGAATACAATGCTTGGTTGAGCGAACAAAAAACATTTGCTGCATCAATGGGTAAAGAAGATACCAAAACCGAAACCACTGAAGCAGTTGCTCAAGTAGAATTAGTTTCTGATGAAGAAGCTAAAATTATAGGAGTTAATTAGTAAGATATTAAAATTTAACTGAAAGAAAATAAATCATGTCAGGACACGCACATCATAAAGAAACTTTTATAACAAAGTACATCTTTAGTCAGGATCATAAAATGATTTCTAAACAATTCCTTATCACCGGTTTGTTAATGGGTGTTATAGGTATTGGAATGTCGTTGCTATTTAGAATGCAATTAGCATGGCCAGGTGAATCCTTCAAAATTTTTGAAGTATTACTAGGTAAATGGGCACCAGAAGGTGTTATGGATGCAAACATCTACTTAGCATTGGTTACTATTCACGGTACTATTATGGTATTCTTTGTATTAACACAGGGTTTAAGTGGTACTTTTAGTAACTTATTAATTCCATTACAAATTGGAGCTCGTGATATGGCTTCTGGTTTTATGAACATGCTTTCTTATTGGATGTTCTTTTTATCAAGTATCATCATGGTGTCTTCATTGTTTATTGAAGCTGGTCCTGCAGCTGCTGGGTGGACAATCTATCCTCCTTTAAGTGCTTTAGCAGCAGCACAACCTGGTTCTGGTTTAGGTATGACATTATGGTTAGTGTCTATGGCAATATTTATTGCTTCTTCTTTAATGGGGTCATTAAACTATATTGTAACAGTTATTAACTTACGTACTAAAGGAATGACTATGACTAGACTTCCTTTAACTATTTGGGCGTTATTTATTACTGCTGTTATTGGTGTTGTTTCTTTCCCTGTATTATTATCTGCAGCATTATTATTAATAATGGATAGAAGTTTTGGTACTTCATTCTTCTTGTCAGATATTTTTATTGGTGGTGAAGTTTTACATTATCAAGGTGGTTCTCCAGTATTATATGAGCACTTATTTTGGTTCTTAGGTCACCCAGAGGTATATATTGTATTATTACCTGCATTAGGTATTACTTCTGAAATTATTGCAACAAACTCTCGTAAACCTATCTTTGGTTACAGAGCTATGATATTATCTATTTTAGGTATCGCATTCCTTTCTACAATTGTATGGGGTCACCATATGTTCGTGTCTGGTATGAACCCATTCTTAGGGTCTGTGTTTACCTTTACTACATTATTAATTGCAATTCCATCTGCAGTTAAAGCATTTAACTACATTACTACTATTTGGAAAGGTAACTTACAAATGAACCCTGCAATGTTATTTTCTATTGGTTTAGTATCTACTTTTATTACTGGTGGTTTAACTGGTATTATTTTAGGAGATAGTACATTAGATATTAACGTTCACGATACATATTTCGTAGTGGCTCACTTCCACTTAGTAATGGGTATTTCTTCTTTATATGGTATGTTTGCTGGTATTTACCACTGGTACCCTAAAATGTTTGGAAGAATGTTAAATAAAAACTTAGGGTATTTACACTTTTGGATTACTGCAGTTGCTGCTTATGGGGTATTCTTCCCAATGCACTTTGTAGGGTTAGCTGGTGTACCAAGACGTTATTATGATTATACAAATTTCCCATTATTTGATGAGTTACAAGATACACAAGTAGTAATTACTGTATTTGCTATTATAGCTGGTTTTGCTCAGTTAATATTCTTATACAACTTCTTTAGAAGTATGTTCTATGGTGCTCCTGCAACTCAAAACCCTTGGAAGTCTAACACATTAGAATGGACAACTCCTGTTGAGCATTTACATGGTAACTGGCCAGGTGCTATTCCAGAGGTTCACAGATGGGCTTATGACTATAGTAAGTTAAGAGAAGATGGAGAATATATTATCCCAGGTCAGGATTTCGTTCCACAAACGGTTCCATTAATAGACGGGGAAGAAGATTCGAACCACTAAAAACTATTATATATTATAAAAAAGGGCTTTCTAATTTTAGAAAGCCCTTTTTTTTGTTTGTATAGTATTTGTGTAATTTGGTATACGGATGTTACTAATCTTTAATTAAGCTTGAGGTATGATTTTAAAAATGGTTTTGTTTGCGTTGTTATCTGGTATCACGGTGTTTGTGGGTGGTGTGTTGGCTAATGTGTTTAATCATCATGTAAAAGAGAAGCCTGTAAAGTATGAAATTATTCACGGACTAATGTCTTTTGGTGCTGGTATTATGTTATCGGCAGTAGCATTAGTTTTAGTACCAACAGGTATGGAAGGTTTATCAGTTGGAGTATTTGCAGTTGTGTTTATGTTTGGGGCTTTATTATTTATGTGGTTAGACAGGTATCTAGCTAAGAAAGGAGGGCAGACAGCTACTTTATTAGCCATGATGATGGATTTTATACCAGAGTCTATTGCGTTAGGTGCCACCTTTGCATTAGATGTGAAAATGGCTATGTTGTTAGCGGTGTTTATTGGTTTACAGAATTTACCCGAGGCTTTTAACTCGTTTCGAGATTTGGTACTGAGTGGTTATACTACAAAAAAGGTATTAATAATATTTTTCTTTTTGAGTTTTTGTGGGGTAGTTGGTGCGTTAGGCGGGCATTATCTATTAGCCGAGCATAGCTACTTTAGAGACGTTTTAATGACCTTTTCTGGTGGAGGTATACTCTATTTGCTTATTCAAGATATCATACCAGAGAGTAAGCTTTCTAAAAATTATATTACTTCGCTGGGTGCTATTGCTGGCTTTTTGGTTGGTGTAGTAGGTGAAATGGTTATATAACAAAAAGCCCTCCTTATGAAGGAGGGCTTTAGGCGATTGATTTTTAACACAACTTATACTTCAATCTTATTTATAATTCTATTGATTAAGCGTCTACTAAGTCAGATTTTGGACCTGCAGCTGTGATTTCCTCATTCACACCATCAGCAAATTGCTCAAAGTTTTTCTGGAATAAAGAAACTAATTTAGCTTTAGTTTTAGCGTAAGCAGCTTTATCAGACCAAGTGTTTTCTGGTACTAAGATTTCAGATGGTACATCAGGACAGCTTGTTGGGATTTCAAATCCGAAGCTAGCATCTTTAACGTACTCTACATTATCAAAAGCTCCACTGTGGATACCGTCAATCATTGAACGAGTATATTTCAATTTCATTCTGTTACCTACACCGTAAGCTCCACCAGTCCATCCAGTGTTCACTAACCAAGCAGTAACACCGTGTTTTTTAATTTTCTCAGCTAATAACTCAGCGTATTTGTTAGGGTGCCACATCATGAAAGCAGCTCCGAAACATGCGCTAAATGTAGCTTCTGGTTCAGTTACTCCCATTTCAGTACCTGCAACTTTAGCAGTATATCCTGAGATAAAGTGGTAACTAGCTTGCTCTGGAGTTAGTTTACTTACTGGAGGAAGTACACCAAATGCGTCACAAGTTAAGAAAATGATGTTCTTAGGTTGACCAGCAACACAAGGAATCTGTGCATTTTCAATATAGTTGATTGGGTAAGATGCTCTAGTGTTTTGAGTGATAGAAACATCTGTGTAATCTACTGTTCTTGTAGCTTCATCATAAACTACGTTTTCTAATACAGTACCAAACTTGATAGCGTTAAAGATGTCTGGTTCTTTTTCAGCAGATAAGTCGATAGCTTTTGCATAACATCCACCTTCAATGTTGAAAGTACCTTCGTCTGTCCAGCAGTGCTCATCATCACCGATTAATTTACGTTTAGGGTCAGCACTTAAAGTTGTTTTACCAGTACCAGATAATCCGAATAATACGGTAACATCTCCTTCTTCACCTACGTTAGCAGAACAGTGCATTGGCATAACACCTTCTAATGGCATTAAGTAGTTCATGATACCGAAGATACCTTTTTTCATTTCACCTGCATACTCAGTACCTAAGATTACAATTTCTTTTCTTTCTAAAGATACATCTACAGAAGTTTTAGAAGTCATACCTGTAGTATAGCTGTTAGCTTTAAATCCACCAGCGTTGAATACTACGTAATCTGGCTCACCAAAGTTAGCTAACTCTTCTTCTGTTGGCATAATAAGCATGTTTTGCATAAATAATGCGTGGTATGCTCTTGTACAAATAATACGAACTTTTAGTCTATATTTTGGATCCCAACCTGCAAAGGCGTCAACTACGTATAAGTGTTCTTTAATGTTTAAGTAGTCAATTGCTCTTTCGTGGTTTAGCATGAAAACTCTTTCTTCTAAAGCGATGTTAATTTTACCCCAGTCGATGTTGTTTTCAGACTCTGGATGTTTAACAACTCTTTTATCTTTAGGGCTTCTTCCGGTTTTTTCACCAGAGTAAGTCATCAAGGCTCCTACGTCAGATATCGCAGTTCCTTTTTCCAATCTCAAACCTAGTTCATATAAAACTGGTACACTACTGTTTCTAAAGATAGTCTCTACCTCAATTCCGTATTGCTTAAGATTAAATCCCATTTTAATTAATTTTATGTAGTTAGTAATTAATTTTTAATTCTGTTTTTATTACACTGTAAAAGTCATCCTTTTTTTTAATAACACACATGACAATTATCATCGGTTGGTGCTATTTTTATTCCTATAATATTATGACTTTACTTTTAGTATCTTTGCTAAAGGAGGGTTATGTTTGTGTAAATATTTTCCTCTAAATTAAGCAATAATTTTATGAATAGTCACTTAGATCCTGAGAAATCTAACTTTTCTTCTGAAGAAATAGATATAGAAAAAGCACTTAGACCGTTGTCTTTTAACGATTTTACAGGACAAGCATCGGTGTTAGAAAATTTAGAGATTTTTGTAAAGGCAGCCAATTTACGTGGCGAAGCTTTAGATCATACCTTATTTCATGGACCTCCGGGACTAGGTAAAACTACTTTGGCAAATATTTTAGCTAATGAATTAGAGGTAGGAATTAAAATAACTTCGGGCCCTGTGTTAGATAAACCAGGTGATTTAGCTGGGTTATTAACCAATTTAGATGAAAGAGATATTTTATTTATAGACGAGATTCATAGATTGAGTCCTATTGTAGAAGAATATTTATATTCTGCCATGGAAGATTTTAAGATAGATATTATGTTAGAATCGGGGCCTAATGCTAGAACCGTACAAATTAATTTGAATCCGTTTACATTGGTAGGTGCCACCACACGTTCTGGGTTACTTACAGCACCTATGCGTGCTCGTTTTGGTATTCAGAGTAGGTTACAATATTATTCTACCGAACTTTTAGCAGATATTGTACAGCGTAGCTCTAGTATTTTAAGAGTACCTATTAGTATGGAGGCGGCTATAGAAATTGCTGGAAGAAGTAGAGGTACACCTCGTATTGCAAATGCATTACTACGTAGAGTTAGAGACTTTGCTCAAATAAAAGGTAATGGGTCTATAGACATAGAAATTTCTAAATATGCCTTGAAAGCATTAAATGTAGATGCGCATGGCTTAGATGAAATGGATAATAAAATATTAACTACCATTATAGATAAGTTTAAAGGCGGGCCTGTAGGTATTACCACATTGGCTACGGCTGTTTCTGATAGTGCCGAAACCATAGAAGAGGTATACGAACCTTTTTTAATTCAACAAGGCTTTATTATTAGAACCCCAAGGGGAAGAGAGGTAACAGAGTTAGCTTATAAGCACCTAGGGAGAGTGAAAGGGAATATACAAGGCGGATTGTTCTAATACCTTATGATGAGTTTGCAAAAAGAAATACCTACCGTTTCTACCTTTCGGTTTTTAAGAAATGCAGCACAGATTCTTAAAAATCCGTTGCCATTTCATCAGGCTAATTTTAAAAGACTGGGAGATACGTTTCGATTGAAAATAGGGAATAAAACCTCGTTATTGTTTTCAAGAGATGCAGGGTTAACTAGGTATGTATTGCAGAAAAACCAAAAGAACTTTTATAAGTCTAGCATACAAACCGATGATTTAGCTAAGTATGTTGGCTATGGGTTGTTAACCACCAATGGTGAACATTGGCGAAAACAACGAAAGTTGATTCAGCCTGCTTTTCATAAAAAACATCTGGTACGCTTATTAGAAACAGTACAAAAAGCGATAGTTGCCGAAATAGATAAAATTACTGTAGAAAATCCTATAGATATTTTTCCTATCCTTAACGATTTGGCTTTTCAAACCGTAGTTAAGGCTTTATTTAGTGGTGCTGCTAATTCTGATGATATTAACAATCTTCAGGAAATTACGGAAACAGCCCAAAAAATGTTAGTGTCGGAATTGCGTCAACCTTATAAAGCATGGTGGTTTAAGTTAACGGGCAAGATAGAGCGAAATGTTGCCTATGCTCACCAGGCTAGAACCATCTTAAAACAAATTGTTGCTGAAAGAAGGGATGAAGGGAAACGCTATGGCGATTTACTAGATATGCTATTGGAGGCTACCTATGAAGATGGTGGTGTTATGGAAGAGGAACAATTAATAGATGAAATATTAATATTATTTATTGCAGGGCATGAGACTACTTCTAATGCGCTTACGTTTTTCTGTGAATTAATGGCAAGAAACCAAGGTGTTCAAGAGAAGTTAGCTAAGGAGGTGCAAGAAAACGCTTCTTTAGATCTCATGAGCAGTATTCAGCAGGGTACTTATGCAAATGCTGTAATTAATGAAGTGATGCGTTTGTACCCACCAGTATATTTTATAGATAGGGTTTGTTTAGAGGATGATGTATATAATGATATTCGTATACCTGCTGGTGCAAATATATTAATGTCGGTTTACGAAATTCATAGGAGTGCAGCTTTTTGGGAAGACCCGCTAATGTTTAAACCCGAACGTTTTGAGGATGCAACAGTACTGAGCAATGGTGCCTATTATCCGTTTGGTGCAGGGCCTCGTAAATGTATTGGTAATAATTTTGCCATGTTTGAAATGGTGTTAGCAGTTACAGAACTCTTAAAACGTTTTAAAATAGAAGCAAAAGGTACCCCTATTGAAATTTTACCGTTGATTACCTTAAAGCCTAAGAATGCTATCTTGCATTTTAAAACGCGATAATTTTTTTGGAGGCTACCACTATTAGATATACAGACTTTATTAAAACCAAAGCAAAGGAGCTTGGGTTTTTGGCTTGTGGTATCTCTAAAGCTACCTTTTTAGAAGAGGAAGCACCGCGATTAGAAAAATGGTTGAACGATGGTAGGCATGGGAAAATGCATTACATGGAAAATCATTTTGATAAACGTTTAGACCCGCGTTTGTTGGTAGATGATGCAAAATCAGTGATATCTTTATTACTAAATTATTACCCTTCAGAAATGCAAACAGAAAATGCACCTAAACTTTCTAAATATGCGTATGGTACCGATTATCATTTTGTGATAAAAGATAAATTGAAAACACTTTTAGAAGCTATTCAAGAGGAGATAGGAGAAGTAAACGGTAGAGCATTTGTAGATTCGGCACCGGTGTTAGATAAAGCTTGGGCGGCTAAGAGTGGTTTGGGCTGGATAGGTAAGCACTCTAATTTGTTAGCCAAACAAACAGGATCTTTTTTCTTTATAGCAGAACTTATTATAGATCTGCCATTGGTATATGATGCCCCAACTACAGACCATTGTGGTAGTTGCACTGCTTGCATAGATGCATGCCCTACCGAGGCTATTGTGGGACCTTATGTGGTAGATGGTAGTAAATGCATTTCTTATTTAACTATTGAGTTGAAAGATAATATTCCGACTGAATTTAAGGGTAAAACAGATGATTGGATGTTTGGCTGTGACGTTTGCCAGGATGTGTGTCCCTGGAATCGTTTTTCAAAACCGCATAATGAACCATTGTTTAACCCGCATCCTGATCTTTTGGAAATGACTTATAAAGATTGGGAAGAACTTACCCAAGAAACCTTTAGTAAGGTGTTTAAAAAGTCTGCTGTAAAACGTACTAAATACGTTGGTTTGAAAAGGAATATTGAGTTTCTTAAGTAAAACTATTTGTTTACAGATGTAATCTGATTTTTTCATTTTCTTACAATTTCGATTGTGTTAATATGATATTTGTCAAATTAAGGGTTAAAGTATTGTTCATTTGTAAAATTTATAAGACTTTTTTTACCAATACTTGTATATTTGTTAGGCTTGCTTAAAAAATATAATATGACAAAAAAACAAAGTAGGAGAAGAGAAGCTTTGGTTTACCACGCAAAACCACAGCCAGGAAAAATAAAAATAGTACCAACCAAACCATATACTACACAAAGAGACCTTTCTTTGGCATACTCACCAGGAGTAGCAGAACCGTGTCTTGAAATTCATAAGGATACCAAAAATGTATACAAGTATACTGCTAAGGGTAATTTAGTAGCTGTTATTTCTAACGGAACAGCAGTGCTAGGTCTTGGTGATATTGGTCCGGAGGCTGCTAAGCCAGTAATGGAGGGTAAAGGATTACTTTTTAAAATTTTTGCTGATATAGACGGAATAGATATAGAGCTAGATACAAAAGATGTAGATAAGTTTGTTGAAACCGTTAAAACGATAGCGCCTACTTTTGGAGGAATTAACCTAGAAGACATTAAAGCTCCTGAAGCTTTTGAAATAGAAAGAAGGTTAAAAGAAGAGTTAGATATTCCTGTAATGCATGACGACCAACATGGTACTGCAATTATTTCGGCAGCAGCCTTGTTAAATGCGGTTGAGATTGCAGGGAAGAAAATGGAAGAGATAAAGATTGTTATAAGTGGAGCAGGGGCTGCTGCTGTGTCTTGTACACGTTTGTATAAGGCGTTTGGAGCTAATGGAGATAATATTGTAATGTTAGATAGTAAAGGGGTTATTCGTAAAGACCGTGAAAACCTTACTGCTGAAAAATTAGAATTTGCTACCGATAGAAAAATAGATACGCTAGAGGAAGCTATGGTAGATGCCGATGTGTTTATTGGTTTATCTGTAGCCGATATTGTTTCTCCTGAAATGCTAACGTCTATGGTGGAGAATCCTATTGTGTTTGCTATGGCAAACCCTAATCCTGAAATTGATTATGATTTAGCAGTAGCTACGCGTAAAGATATTATTATGGCTACGGGAAGATCTGATCATCCTAATCAGGTGAATAACGTATTAGGTTTCCCTTTTATTTTTAGAGGCGCTTTAGATGTAAAGGCTACTAAAATTAATGAGGAAATGAAAATGGCAGCTGTAAAAGCCTTGGCTGAATTGGCTAAAGAACCAGTGCCTGAACAAGTGAATATAGCCTACGGAGAAACCCGTATGACTTTTAGTAGAGATTATATTATTCCTAAACCTTTTGATCCTAGGTTAATTGCTAAAATACCACCAGCAGTAGCAAAAGCTGCAATGGAAAGTGGTGTGGCAACCGATGAAATTACCGATTGGGAGAAATATGAAGAGGAGTTGTTAGAGCGTTTAGGGAACGATCATAAGCTTGTGCGTATGCTTCATAACAGAGCTAAAGCAAATCCTAAAAAGATTGTTTTTGGAGAAGCGGATCATTTAGATGTATTAAAAGCAGCTCAAATTGTAAATGATGAAGGTATTGGAGTACCAATTCTACTAGGAGATAAGAATAGAATTTTAGAATTGATGGCAGAATTGGAGTTTGATGCTGATGTTGAAATTATTGACCCTAAAACCGATGACCGATTAGATTTAATAGAAAAATATGCACAGAAATTCTGGGAGTCTAGAAAACGTAAGGGGATAACCTTGTATGAAGCTAGACGAAGAATGAGAGAGCGTATATACTTTTCTTCGCTCATGGTAAATGAAGGCGATGCTGATGCTATGGTTACAGGGTATTCAAGAAGTTATCCTTCAGTAGTAAAACCTGTATTGGAATTGATAGGAAAGGCGAAAGGAGATCATATTGTTGCTGCAGCAAACCTAATGCTTACTGATAGAGGTCCGATGTTTTTAGCAGATACAGCTATTAATATTAACCCAAATGCAGAAGAGTTGGTGCAAATTGCAGTGATGACGTCTCGTGTAGTGAAAATGTTTGGCTTAGAACCTGTAATGGCTATGTTGTCTTATTCTAACTTTGGTTCTTCTCATAACGAATCTGCAGACAAGCTAAATAAAGCAGTAGCAGATTTGCATAATAATTTCCCTGATTTAATTATAGACGGGGAAGTGCAGTCAGATTTTGCATTGAACCAAAAAATGATGCAAGACAAGTTTCCTTTTTCTAAACTGGCAGGTAAAAAAGTGAATACGTTTATTTTTCCAAATTTAGATGCTGCCAATATTACCTATAAGGTAATGAAAGAGTTAAACGGTGCAGAATCTATAGGGCCAATGCTCATAGGGTTAAATAAACCGGTGCACATATTTCAGTTGGGGGCAAGCGTAAATGAAATGGTAAATATGGCTGCTATTGCTGTGGTAGATGCGCAGGAAAAAGAAAAGGCATTCGCTTCAAAGTAAAAATGTGCTCTTGATGTAAAGTTCAAAAGCTTTGTAAATAATTTTATTACATTTGGGGTTCAGCATTTTGATCTAACGATGATAACTCATATAAACGGAAAGTTAACCGAAAAAAATCCAACCTATGTGGTCATAGACTGCCACGGGGTTGGATATTTTATTAATATATCCCTAAATACCTATTCTAGTATAGGGGAAGGAGAACAGTTAAAATTATTTACACATCTCCAAATTAAAGAAGATGGACACACGTTATATGGTTTTTACACCAAAGTAGAACGTGAAATTTTCAGACTACTCATTTCTGTATCGGGTATTGGTCCTGGAATTGCCAGAACCATGCTCTCCTCTTTAACACCTAAAGAAGTGTCTACAGCTATTGCAACAGGCAATGTTTCTGCTATTCAATCTGTAAAAGGAATAGGAGCCAAAACAGCCCAACGTGTAATACTAGATTTAAAAGACAAGGTACTTAAAATTGGTGAAATTGAAGATATTAACATTTCAATGGGCAATACCAATAAAGATGAGGCGTTATCTGCATTAGAGGTTCTTGGTTTTTTAAGAAAGCAAGCTGAGAAAGTGGTCCAGAGAATTGTATCAGAGAACTCAGAACTAAGTGTTGAAGCAATTATTAAAGAAGCACTTAAAAGATTATAATGACTAACAACTATACTAACCATTTAACTAACTTAGTGTCGCGCAACTATTTTAAAATTACTTTTTGGGTCTTATTGTTTTGTGTTAGCGGAACCCTATATGCCCAAGATGATGATGGAAATAATACATCGGTGGGTTATGCAACCGGAGAAATTGAACTCCCAGACCCTGGGAGTGTAGTTGGTAAATATACATACAACCCAACGTTGAATATGTATATTTATAACCAAACTGTAGGAGATTATAATGTGTCATACCCAGTAGTGTTAACACCTGAGCAGTATCAAGATTTGGTATTGCAGGAGAGTATGCGTGATTATTTTAAAGAAAAAATTAGTGCTGTTGATGGTAAAACCCAAGACGGAGAAGAAGCACAGAAAAATTTACTTCCTAGTTTTTACGTAAATAATAGTTTTTTTGAATCTATATTTGGTGGTAATACAATTACAGTAGTGCCTCAGGGTAGTGTGGGTATCAATTTGGGTATCCGTTACCAAAAAACAGATAATCCTTCGGTTTCACCAAGAAACAGAAGTTCGCTAAGTTTTGATTTTGATCAACAGATTAGAGTAGCACTACAAGGTAAAGTAGGTGAAAACTTAAATGTAAATGCAAATTACGATACCGAGGCTACCTTTGATTTTCAGAATCTTATTAAGCTAGAGTATACACCTAATGAAGATGCTATTATACGTAGTATAGAAGTAGGTAATGTTAGTATGCCTTTAAGTAACCAGTTAATTTCTGGTGCGCAAAGTTTATTTGGGGTTAAAACACAACTTCAATTTGGAGGTACTACTATTACAGGGGTGTTTTCTGAACAGCGCTCAGAAACTAAAAGTGTTACCTCTCAAGGTGGTGGTACTATTAATGAGTTTGAGTTAAGAGCCTTAGAGTATGAAGCTAATAAGCACTTTTTCTTAGCTCAGTACTTTCGAGATGTATATGACTACAATGCAGAATTATATCCTTTTATACGAGGGGGAATTCAAATTACAAATATTGAGGTTTGGGTAACTAACCGCGGACAGTCTACTGATAATGTTAGAAACATAGTAGCTATTCAGGATTTAGGTGAATATCAGTCTGATGATGATAATACCCGTTTTGAGCGTCAAAACTATCCGTATTCAGGATTCTTTAATACCAATTCAACAGGGCCTAATGCTTTACCGCGTAACAACGCGAATGATTATGACCCTACTCAAATAGGAGGTTCTTCTGTGTTAACCAATGCGGTTAGAGAAACGGCAACGGCTTCTAATGGTTTTGGGGCTTTACAACCCTATGTGTCTCAAGGGCTAGATTATGGTATTTTAGAGAGTGCTCAAAAGTTAGTTAGAAATCAAGATTATACATTTAATCAGCAGTTAGGATATATTTCCTTAAGTCAATCTTTGTCTAATGATGAGGTGTTAGCTGTAGCTTTCCAGTATACTTACCAAGGGCAAGTGTATCAGGTAGGTGAATTTGCAAGTGATGGGGTAAGTGCTACCGATTCTCAAACAGATACCGATGGGAATATAGTGGTAACCAATAATGCATTGGTGGTAAAAATGTTAAAGAGTAATATTACCAGAGTAAAAGATCCTATCTGGGATATTATGATGAAGAACGTGTATTCTACAGGGGCATACAATATTTCTCCAGACGATTTTAGAATGAGTATTTTATATACAGATCCTTCTTCTGTAAACTATATTTCTTCAGTAGATGATACTACATGGCCAGCTGGGCTAGAACAAAGATCGTTACTAAACGTTTTTGGGGTAGACCGCTTAAATGTTTATGGCGATGTGCAAACCGGTGGTGATGGTTTCTTCGATTTTTATGATGGATTGACCATTGATCAGCAAAAAGGAAAAATAATATTTACCAAAGTAGAGCCTTTTGGAGAGTATTTATATGATCTTTTAGGTGGAGGTATTTATTATGATGATGATGTAAGTTACGAGACTAGTTTAAACCCTAACCAAGAGAAGTACGTGTTTAGGGAAATGTATAAGAAAACAAAGGCTAATGCAACTGAAGATGCAGAGAAGAATAAGTTTGTATTAAAAGGTAGATATAAGTCTGAGGGTGGTTCTTCTGATATTCAACTTGGGGCGTATAATGTGCCTAGAGGGTCTGTTACTGTTACAGCAGATGGTAGAACGTTAACAGAGGGTATTGACTATACGGTAAACTATCAGGCCGGTACGGTGCAAATATTAGACCCTACCTTAGAAGCTTCTAATGCTACTATTAATGCTACGGTAGAGAATAACTCTTTATTTGGGCAGCAAACAAGACGTTTTTCAGGGGTTAATGTGGAGCATAAGTTTAATGACGACTTTATTATTGGGGGTACCTTAATTAATATGTCTGAAAGACCTTTAACACAAAAAACAAATTACGGGCAAGAATCTGTAAATAATACCATTTATGGGTTAAATGCTACGTATGCTACAGAGGTTCCGTTTTTAACTAGGTTGGTAAATAAGTTGCCGAATGTAGACACAGATGTGCCTTCTAGAATTTCGGTTCGTGGTGAGTTTGCTTATTTAAAAGCAGGAACTAACAAAAATGCTGATTTTGAAGGAGAAACTACAGCTTATATTGATGATTTTGAAGGAGCACAAACTGCAATAGATATTAGTGGAGCTTTATCTTGGTCGTTAGCCAGTCCGCCTGTAAATTATGGAGGTGAGTTAAATAATGATGATATTGCCGCAGGGTATAAAAGAGCTAAGTTAAACTGGTATACTATTGATCCTATTTTCTATACCAATCAGCGTCCTACCGGAATTACAAACGATGATCTTTCATTAAATTCTACGCGTAGGGTATATATAGATGAGATTTTTCCTGAACAAGATGTTTCTCAAGGACAAACTACTGTACAGGCTACGCTAGATTTAGCATACTACCCACAAGTAAAAGGAGCTTATAATGATAACCCAACGTTTTCAACTGTAAATGCAGACGATAAGTTTGGAGGTATTATACGTCCGGTTTCTACTACTAATTTTGAACAGTCAAACGTAGAGTTTATTCAGTTTTGGGTGTTAGACCCATATTACCAAGATGGTGTATTGTCTGGTGAAGATGGAGAGCTAGTATTTAACATGGGGCAAATTTCTGAGGATGTTTTAAAAGATGGTAGAAAGCAATACGAGAATGGTTTAAATGATGGTTTAGAAACTACTACTAGTTGGGGTAAAGTACCACAAACTACCTCGTTAGTATATGCTTTTGATGACGATGAAGGAGCAAGAACGGCGCAAGATGTTGGTTTTGATGGTTTAACAGATGCAGAAGAAGCAGGGTATTATCCTAACAACGCAGCATTAAACCCAGATGACCCGGCGCAGGATAACTACCAGTATTATTTGAATGCAGATGGAGGTAT
This sequence comes from Neptunitalea lumnitzerae, assembly GCF_027924185.1. Taxonomy (GTDB): domain Bacteria; phylum Bacteroidota; class Bacteroidia; order Flavobacteriales; family Flavobacteriaceae; genus Neptunitalea; species Neptunitalea lumnitzerae. The sequence continues at coordinate 136,553 of NZ_BRVO01000004.1, read as the reverse complement.
TCAACAACGTTATTATAGATATAATGGGTCGCAAGGAAATTCACCGGTAAGTACGGGAGATAACCAAGGGTCTACTACCTTACCAGATGTAGAAGATGTAAACCGCGATTTTACTATGAACACGGTTAATAGTTATTTTGAGTACCGTGTACCTGTAAGGCCTAACTTAACAGTAAACGACCAATATGTAACCGATATTAGAGAGGTGCAAGTGGAAACGCCTAATAGTAATTCGTATACAGTTCGTTGGATTCAGTATAAAATTCCGTTAGATACCCCAACTAGTTCTATTGGAGGTATTGAAGATTTTACTTCTATTACGCACTTGCGTATGTTCTTAACTGGTTTTAATAATAACGTAGTGTTACGTTTTGGTACCTTAGATTTAGTTAGAGGAGATTGGAGAACCTACAGTAATACACTTGAAACGAACGAAGATGATCCTGCTGATGATGGAACTTCTGTTGAGGTTGCTACTGTTAATATACAAGAAAATGAAACCAGAGAGCCAATACCTTACGTATTGCCTCCGGGGGTTATTAGAGAGCAATTGAATAATAACAATACGGTTGTTAGACAAAATGAACAATCTTTATCTTTTACTGTTTGCGGTTTAGAGCCTTTAGATTCTAGAGGGGTTTATAAAAATGTAAATGTAGACTTTAGACAGTATAAGAACCTTAAAATGTTCTTACATGCTGAAGAAGCTAATAACATGCCGTTGTATGATAATGATTTGGTAGCATTTATTAGAATTGGTACCGATTTTACCGAGAACTTTTATCAAATTGATGTGCCATTACAAGTAACTGCACCAGGATCTTCTACGGCGGAATTGGTGTGGCCAGATGAAAATAACTTGGAGGTAGTATTGGAAACATTAACCGATATGAAAGCGCAAGGAATATCAGATGGTTCTTTAAGTGAATTGGTGTTTTATGATGAAGATTTGAATATGGTAGCGGAGGGTGTGCCTTATAATACCGGAGAGTTTAGATATGGTATAAAAGGAAATCCGTCTTTAGGTAATATTCAAGTGCTGATGGTAGGTCTTAAAAACCCTTCAGATATTAATACGGTATGTGGTGAGGTTTGGTTTAATGAATTGCGTTTATCTGAAATGGAAAGCTCAGGAGGTTGGGCTGCGGTAGGTCAGTTTGATGCTAATTTAGCCGACTTTGCAACAGTGTCTGCAACAGGGCAAGTTACTACTATAGGTTTTGGAGGTATAGAAGATACACCTACTGAAAGAAGTATGGAGGATACCAAAAGCTTTTCTGTGGTAAGTAATGTTCAGCTAGGGCAATTATTACCAAAAAATTGGGGCTTGCAAATACCTTTCAATTATAGTCATTCTGAAGAATTAATAACCCCTGAGTATGATGCATATTATCAAGATTTAAAACTTCAGGATAGAATTGATGCTGCCGATACACAGGCAGAGAAAGACGAGATACTACAGCAATCGCAAGACTTTACTAAAAAGGAAAGTATAAACTTTATTGGGGTTAGAAAAAATAGAGGGGCAGAACAGAAACCTCATTTTTATGATGTAGAGAACTTAACCTTTAACCAGTCGTATACAGAAGTGAATCACCGCGATTATGAAATTGCTTTTTATCGTAATCAAATGGTACGTACAGAGGCGGTATATTCTTATAGCTTTCAGCCATTAGATATAGAGCCTTTTGCAAATGCAGATTCGTTATTTACAGGTGGGTACTGGCAATGGTTAAAAGATTTTAATGTGAGTTTATTGCCGCAGAATGTTTCTGTTACCTCTAGTATTAACAGGTCTTTTAATCAGCAACGATTTAGAGATGTTTTAGCAACAGAAGGAAGTTTGCCACCAACCTTAATTCAGTCTAGAAATTTCTTGTTTGATTGGCAATATGCAATTAGTCACCAGTTAACAAAATCGTTGAGTCTTAACTTAACAGCGTCTAATAATAATATTGTTAAGAATTATTATTTAACAGATGATAATGGAGATTTCTTGTATGATGAGGAGGGTAATAAATTGGTAGATTCTTCTAAAGATATTTGGAGTAATTACTGGGATACAGGGGAGCCAAATCACCATGCGCAATCACTGAAAGTAAACTATACCATTCCGTTTAATAAAATTCCGGTATTACAGTTTATGAATGGTAGTTACCAGTATACGGGAGACTTTGATTGGCAGCGTGGATCAGATATTTTACAGCAAGAATCTGGTCAAAATATTAACGTAGTGCAGAACGCTAATACACATACCTTTAATACTGGGTTTAATATGGAGCGTTTGTACCGTTATTTAGGGTTAAAAACGCAAAAGCGTAGACGTACCCCAACCAGAGCTGGTGGTATAAGAGCAGGTAGACCGGGGGCGCCACAAGCGCCTGGCGAAGAGAATCCTGAGGAGAAGAAAAATGCTTTTAAGGACGCATTTATAAGCACGGTAACAATGGTGAAACGTATGAATCTTAGTTATCAAGAAACAAACGGTACGGTATTGCCAGGGTATACCAATAGTATTGGGTTTATTGGTACTACCAGACCTACTTTAGGGTTTGTTTTTGGTAGTCAGGCAGATGTGCGTTATGAAGCCGCTAGAAGAGGTTGGTTAACTACGTATGATGAGTATAATGAGCAGTTTTTACAGGTGAATACACAAACGTTGAACTTTACTGCTGAAATTGAACCAATCCCTGATTTGAAAATTAATTTATCGGGAGACAGAACTTATTCTGATTCGTATGCAGAGTCGTTTACAGTAGAAGATTTAGATGCAGATGGTACGCTAGATTACAATATGCAAATAGAAAACAGATATGGGAATTTTAGTATTTCTAATAATATGATTTCTACGGCATTTGAAAAGGCGGGTCAGGTAGATTCTCAAGCATTTGAAGATTTTAAAGAGAACCGATTAATAGTAGCAAGACGTTTAGCAGATGATTTCTATGGACCTAATAATTACGGTGTAGATGAAGATGGGTACCCTGAAGGATTTGGTAAAAGTAGTCAGAAGGTATTATTGCCTGCATTTTTATCTGCCTATAGTGGTACAAGTGCTGGTAAAATTAAACTTAGAACATTTAGAGATATTCCAATTCCGGGATGGACATTAAAGTATACCGGATTCATGAAATTTGATTGGTTTAAAGAGAAGTTTACGCGTTTTTCAGTTTCTCATGGATATAGATCTAGTTACACCGTAAATCAATTTACAACCGATTTGGACTATGAGCCAGGGTTGAACGGATTGACTTATGATAACCAACCAGCAGAAGCTATCAATGCAGGCGGAGATTTTAAAAGTAAATTGGCGTACTCTACAGTGAATTTAGTAGATCAGTTTAATCCGCTTGTACGTGTAGATTTTGAGATGAAGAATTCGATTAGTATGGCAGCTGAGCTTAGAAAAAACCGTTCACTTTCATTAAGTTTAGATAATCAATTACTAACTGATTTATCGGGTAACGATTATGTTTTTGGTATTGGGTATAGAATTAAAGATTTAAGGTTAACCACTAATATGGGAGGCAAGAAAACTACCTTCTCAGGAGATCTTAACTTAAAGGCAGATGTTACTTTAAGTGATAACATTACAGTAATAAGATATTTGAACCTAGATACCAACGAAGTAACCGCGGGGCAATCTGTGTGGTCTTTAAAGTTTACAGCAGATTATGCGCTTACTAAAAATATAAATGCACAGTTTTATTATGATCATTCGTTTTCTCAGTTTGCTATTTCAACGGCTTACCCACAAACTACTATTAGATCTGGCTTTAGCATATTGTATAATTTTGGTAACTAATTTGTTTTTCTAATCAAAATAAAGGGTTATTTTTGGCACTTTAATAGATTAATTTAATTGGTAAAAAATGAACATACCTGCAGATTTAAAGTATTCTAAAGATCATGAATGGGTTAAAATAGAAGGTGATATTGCTATTGTTGGTATTACTGATTTTGCTCAGAGTGAGCTAGGAGATATTGTATACGTTGAAGTAGATACAGTAGATGAAACTTTGGATAAAGAAGAAGTTTTTGGAACTGTAGAAGCAGTAAAAACAGTATCTGATTTGTTTATGCCTATAAGCGGAGAGATTGTTGAGTTTAATGAAACTCTTGAGGAAGAACCAGAATTGGTAAACTCTGATGCTTATGGTAACGGATGGATGGTTAAAATTAAATTTTCTGATGCTTCAGAAGTAGAGGATTTATTAACGCCGGAAGCTTACAAAGAATTAATTGGTGCTTAATAAAAATAAATATCTCATTGCTTTAATAGGCTGGATAAGTTTTGTTACTTATTTAAGCTTGTTTAATATGAGTGATGCTCCTAAGATAGAGATTGAAAACTTTGATAAATTAGTACATGCAGGTTTTCACTTTATTGGAACCATTTTATGGTATTTATTTATTAAGTTAGAGCTAAAGAATAAGTATCTAAGACATAGTTTAATTTTAGCTATGGCTATAGATTTTCTGTATGGTTGTATTATAGAAGTATTGCAAAAAGTACTTACAGAAACTAGGCATGCAGATTTATTTGATATCTTGAGCAACGCAGTTGGCATAGTTATTGCTGCTGTGTTAGTGAAGATAATAATTAAGAAAACCAGTAAGTAGAGGTTTTTTTAATTGAAATAAATAATTAAATTAGCAATCGTAAATTTTAACAAACATTATGGAACTTAAGAAAAACCCAAAAGCCGATCTTAACAGAAATATAGGTCTGTTTTTCGCTGTTGGTTTGGCATTGGTTTCAGGACTTATGTGGTTTGCTATTGAGTATAAAACTTATGATAAAGTTGATGACTTTGATTACTCAATGGATCTACAGAATGAACTTGATGAGGAAGTGCCAATTACTATGCAGTTAGCACCGCCACCACCGCCACCACCGCCACCGCCACCAGCACCTGAAGTTATTGAGGTGGTTGAAGATGATGCAGAAGTGGAAGAAGTAGAAATTAAATCTACTGAGGTAACCAAAGATGAGGTTATCCGTGAGGTTGAAGAATTCGAAGAAGTAGAAGAAGAGGAAGTAATTGTTGCTGACGTTCCTTTTACCGTAATTGAAGACAAACCGATGTTCCCTGGGTGTGAGAAAAAACCAAAAAACAAGCAAGCTGAATGTTTCAAGGAGAAATTAGATGATCACGTAAGAAAGAACTTCGAATATCCTGAAATAGCTCGTGAGATGGGAATCCAAGGTAGAGTTTACGTAAACTTTAGAATTAATAAGGATGGTACTATTACTGTTTTAGGTACTAGAGGTCCTGATAAAAACTTAGAAAAAGAAGCTAACAGAATTATTAATTCGCTTCCTAAGTTGATTCCTGGTAAGCAGAGAGGGCAACCAACGCCTGTAACATTTGCTTATCCTATCGTGTTTAAATTGAACTAAGATTCTTTTAAATATATAAATTAAAAAGTCCGGTATTTACCGGACTTTTTTTGTTTTGGTACGCTTCTTGTTTTAAGTGAGATAATTAACATTAAAATATTTATCATTATGAAAAACAAGACTTTTAAAAGTTCCGGCCACGGCAATGGCAAGGAACATGTACCAAGTAAACATGATGCAAACTTACGAAAAAACAGTTTTTTTAGATTTCAAATTGGCTTGATTTTAAGTTTATTGGCGGTTTATGGGGTGTTTCAGATACCTTTTGAAACCAAAACTGAGGATGTTGCCAGTATTGAAGTAGAACATTTGATTCAAGAACCAGAGAGCAAAATCTATAAGGTGGTTCCAGATCAGCCTAAACCTAAAACTACACCTGTGCCTTCAACACCTGAAATTGAAGTTGATGTTCCTAAGTTTTTAAATGACTTTAAGCAGGTGAGTGATCAGGAAGATGTGAAGGAGGTTACAGATCAATTAGCTTCTGATGACCAAATGGATGCTGTGCCACAAATAACCTTACATAATACTGATGGTGATGGTGAAGTAGAGGCGCCTGAATTTTATGATATTGGGCAGGTGCAAGAAGTGCCAGTTTTTCCTGGGTGTGAAAAATGTAAAACCAATAAGGAAAAAACAGATTGTTTATCTAAAAAGATAAATCAGATTGTGGCTAAAAATTTTGATACCAGAAATGCTAGTGAATTTGGTATAGAAGGGGTGCAAAGAGTTACAGTTCAATTTCAAATTGATGAAAATGGTAATGTAAACGATATTAAAACTAGAGCGCCTTATAATGTTTTAGAAAAAGAAGCACAAAGAGTGGTAGAAAAAATACCACAAATGACCCCTGGCAAGGTTCAGAATAAAAATGTGGCTGTTAGGTATTTGTTACCAATTGTAGTGAAAATTCAATAATCTAATATAAATTCCGCTTCGGCGGATTTTTTTATTTAATGGGTGCATTTTTTTTGAAATATAGTATCTTTCGGCTGTAAAAAAATGGATTTTGCCCCATGAATAAATATCTAATCATCTTTTTATTGTGTGTAGTAGCTAATTTTGGTTTTGCTCAAACTACCAATAGCGTTATCACTGAGAGTTACCCAGTGTTTGAAGCGTGTGATTCTGTTGCTGATCAAAAAGCGTGTTTTAATGCTACACTACTGTCAGAGATTAAGAAATTGTTTACTGCACCATCAGATTATCAAGTGCCTGTCGAAGGAGTTGAGATAAATGTTTTGTTTGAAGTAACTGAAGAAGGAGTATTTAAGGTTTTTTACACTGATGTTGATGATGTAGATTTAAAAAATGAGGTGGAGCGTGTGTTTGAGGGGTTACCAAATGTAAAACCTTCTATATATAATGGCCGACCAGTTTTTAGACAATTTAAAATAGCGTTTAAATACCCGTTCTCTCAGGGGGCTGGTAGAACATATGCCGAAATTGTTGCGGCAGATACTATAAAAACAAAAGAAGCGCTTTCAGATCCGTTTGCTAAAGCGTCGGCTACACTTCAATACGATAGTGTTTCTAGAAAAAGTGCGTATCAGAATAAAGAGTTTGGTAGTAATTTGAATGTACCTTTTCATCATCAGCGTTACGCTATTTTTGATCCTGCTATGAATGCTGTTGGTACCAATTCTCATACAGCATCTAAACCGTTTTTGTTTACGGAAGTAGAGAAGTATTATGACTTAGAAAAATATACCAACTCACTAATGCAAGATAGAAGAACTTGGTTTGGTAAAAAGTTTTGGAATGAACATTTTGCTACGGTGACCGGTGAAGATTATTGGATGGCTTTTGATATAGTTGCTGATTTACGTTTAGGAAGAGACACCTACAGTAGTACCAGTACTTATAATAATACAAGAGCGGTTCAAATTCAAGGTGGACTTGGTAAAAAGCTGAATTTCTATACTTCCTTTTATGAGAGTCAAGGTAGGTTTGCTTCGTATTTTAATGATTATGCAGAGAGTATGGCACCAGATGGTGGTAACCCTGCTATAATACCTGGTAGAGGTATTGCTAAAGAATTTGGTGAAGATGCTTATGATTATCCTGTTGCTGAGGCGTATTTGTCATATTCTCCAACAGATTTTTTCAATGTTCAATTTGGGCAGGGTAAAAATTTTATTGGTGATGGGTACCGTTCGTTAATAACAAGTGATGTTGCTAGTCCGTATCCGTTTTTAAAATTGAATACTTCTTTCTGGAAATTTAAGTATACCAATACGTGGATGTGGTTAAAAGATGTAAGGAGAGATGCTACTGAAGACGGGGCATATTTAACTAAATACATGGCTACTCATTATTTAAGCTGGAATGTGAGTAAAAAGTTGAATTTAGGTTTCTTTGAGTCAGTAATTTGGAAAGATGATAACCATAGAGGTTTTGATGTAAGTTATTTGAATCCGTTGATTTTTTATAGAGCTATGGAGTTTTATGCAGGGTCACGTTCTGGTAATGCTTTGATTGGTTTAACAGGAAAGTATAAGTTTAATAACCGTGTGAATATGTACGGGCAGTTTGTGTTAGATGAATTGTCTGTAGGTAACATTAATAGTGGAGAGCAAAGCTGGGCTAACAAATTTGCGTTACAATTAGGTGCTAAATATTATGATGCTTTTCATGTAAAAGATTTAATGTTGCAGTTAGAATATAACCAGGCACGTCCGTATACTTATTCTCATGAAGAGGTTGAGTATAACTACGGACACAATAACCAATCTATGGCGCACCTTTGGGGAGCAAACTTTAAAGAGGTAATAGCAATGGCTAATTACAGATTTGACCGTTGGTTTGGTTATGGTAAAATAACATATGGACAAAGAGGATTAGATTTTAATACTGCAGACGATACCTTTAGTTACGGAAGTAATATCTACAGATCGTATGATGATAGGGTAGGAGATACGGGTATTGAAATGCTTCAAGGGAATAAAACGTCTATTTTTATTACCGAATTACAAGCAGGTTATGTAGTGAATCCTGTGACTAATCTACGTTTGTACGGAAATATATTGATTAGAAACTACGACCCGAATGCCATTACTGAAACAGATTTTAAACAGAATACCGTTTGGTTTACCTTAGGTTTTAGAACTGATTTGTTTAACTGGTATAACGATTTTTAATAAGGACTTTATTTGATGCTCAAGCTGTAAAGTGTTGGGATTAGTCTTATTTGAAAAAAAGTATTTTACATAATCAATATTACTTAGGCTTGTCCTAAGGTTGATTGCTTAATAGGGCGTAAAGAGCAAAGGTGCCTAACCAATGGCTGCCTTCGTAACTATCGTTTGTTAAATTTTGTAATGCTCTTTCAATATGGTTATTTGCTAGGTTGTTTAAGTGGTTGTAGTCTGGGCTTAGTGTGTTGGCTATTCCGTATAAACACCAAGCTCTACTATAATTCAGTCCGTCTAAGTGTACTAAATGTCCATCTGTTCTATCGCTCACAATACCAATAGGTAATTCAAAATCTTTGTTTTTTAGTTGTGGTAAAAAATCTTCTAACCATAATTTGAATTCATTTTTAGATAAAATTTTTCGCATTAGGTTGGCTTCTTCTAAACAAGGGCTTAAGAAATCACTGCCACCTGGTTCCCATGAAAAAGGGCAGTCTTTATCGTTTTTAAAAAAGCGTAATGCAGTTTCTTTAATAGCTTTTGAGAGGGTGTCGTTTTTAGATGATGTTGCATAGTCGTAAGCCAAGCTTAAACCAAAAGCTGTATTGGTATGCGTGCCAACGCGGGTAGGGTATTGTAATTTAGGTAAGTAGTTTAAGTATCTGGTTACAATACATTGGGTTAATGGTTCTAGTGTAGTGTGTAAGTTGGCTACTTCATTAATTTTAGATTGTTGAAGTGCTTCTGAGAGTTTAAGTAACCAAGCCCAGCCGTAAGTTCGTTTATAAGCATATTCGCCCTTTCTATTAAAGTAGGCTACTTCTGCTTGTATGTTTTCTGTAGTAATGTGTTCTTTTAAAATACGGATAAGCGTGTCTCTGTTTTTAATGTTTGGGTATTTGTTGAGTACACTTACAATAGACCAATGACCGTGAACAGAAGAGTGCCAATCAAAACAACCGTAAAACGCGGGGTGTAGTTCAGAGGGAGTGCCTAAATCGGTTGCTGCTTGTAGTAACTGCCCGGTTTTGTTAGGGTATTCGGTGTCAATGCAGGTGATAGGTAGTTGAGAAATGGTAAACGCTTGCGCCTCGGTTAACGTTAGTTGTTTTTTGGGTGTAGTTTTAGTATTATTAGCGGTTTCTTTTTCAGAACAGGATATGTAAATGAATGAAACAGCGACGATAAGTAGAAATTTTTTCATTTTTATGATGTTGGTTGTATCTCAAAAATAATAGTTTTTTTGAAGATTAACATATTCATTTATTTATGGTTAAATATAAATTAACTGATAGATATCATTGTTTACAACTGTTAAACATGCGGTTTGTATATAAAAAAAGCGATTAATAGATTGCGCAATAGCATATTGGCTGTTATCTTTGCCAGCAATAAGAAATTTATTGATGAAGTCAGTATTGAGTGTGGTATCTAAATCTAGTTCTTTTACTTTAGCAATTGATGATTTTAAACAGTTGACCAAAGTAGGTTTGGCAGCAAGCGTTGTTTTTTCATCTATTGCGGGTTACTTTCTAGGAGCAGATGAGATATCTTTTACTACATTATTTTTATTAGGGTTTGGAGGTTACTTTATGGTAGGTGCTTCAAATGCCTTTAATCAAATTATAGAAAAAGACTTAGATGCGTTAATGAAACGCACACAAAATAGACCGATACCTTCAGGAAGAATGAGTGTTTCGTATGCTATGATGGTGGCTGTTAGTTTTACTATTATGGGTATTATTACCTTGTATTATGTGAATCCTAAAACAGCTATGTTTGGGGCGTTGTCTATTTTCTTATATACAATGGTATACACACCGTTAAAAACAAAAACACCTTTGGCTGTTTTTGTAGGTGCATTTCCGGGGGCTATTCCTTTTATGTTAGGGTGGGTTGCTGCAACAAATGATTTTGGTGTGGAGCCAGGTGCTTTATTTATGATTCAATTCTTTTGGCAGTTTCCTCATTTTTGGGCAATTGGCTGGGTGTTGTATGATGATTATAAAAAAGGAGGGTTTAACTTATTGCCTACAGGAAAAAGAGATAAAGGTACCGCTATGCAAATAATTATGTATACTATTTGGATGATGATAGTTGCTGTATTGCCTGCTACGGGTGTTACCGGTGCGTTACATTTATCTATAGTTGCCGCTGTTTTAGTGACTGCGGCGGGTATTGGAATGTTAATTTTTGCATTTAAACTATTTCATAATAAGGATAGTAAGTCTGCCAGAAATTTAATGTTGGCAAGTGTGGTGTATATTACACTAATACAAATTATTTTTGTAGCAGATAAATTTATTTCATTTTAATGGTAATGGACTTTACACAAGGAACGGGGCAAGAAAAGCTAAACAGAGCAAAGAAAATGATACTTTGGTTTGCTATCATAAGTCTGTTTATGATGTTTGCTGGTTTAATTAGTGCTTATATAGTAAGTAGTAAAAGAAAAGATTGGTTAACAGATTTTGATATACCATCATTGTTTTTAGTAAGTACTGCTATTATTTTGGTGAGTAGTTTAACAATGCATTTGGCTTGGACGGGCCTTAAGAGTGGAAAAAGAAGTGTAGCTTCTTTAATGTTGGGGGTAACGTTTGTTTTAGGAATTGGTTTTATTGTATGCCAGTTCTTAGGTTTTCAGGAATTAATAAATAACAATTTATATTTAACAGGGCCTGCTAGTAATGTAAGAACATCATATATATATGTGATAGCATTTTTGCATATTTTGCACGTTATTGCTGGTTTGGTGGTACTATTAGTACTAATTTATAATCATTTTAAACAAAAATACGAAAACGGACAAACCCTTGGATTTGAACAAGGTGTTACGTTTTGGCACTTTTTAGATATTTTATGGTTATTATTGATTTCATTTTTCTATTTCGTTTAAAACGAAAAAAAATGTAGATTTGAGAAATTTTTAACACAGATATACTTTATTCAATATGGAAGCTACTGTAACACATGCAGATACTACAGAAGGTAGACCGTTTAAGGCTAGCTACGGTAAAATGATGATCTGGTTTTTCATCGTTTCTGATGCATTAACATTTTCAGGCTTTTTAGCAGCCTATGGTTTCTCCAGGTTTAAATTTATGGACACTTGGCCTATTGCCGATGAGGTTTTTACCCACGTTCCGTTTATGCATGGAAATCCGCAACCAATGATTTATGTTGCCTTTATGACGTTTGTTTTAATCATCTCGTCTGTAACTATGGTATTAGCTGTTGATGCTGGACATAAATTAAAGCAAAACAGAGTTGCATGGTTAATGTTTGCAACTATTATTGGTGGTTTAATATTCGTTGGTTCTCAAGCTTGGGAATGGTCAACTTTTATTAGAGGTGAGTATGGTGCAGTAGAAACTAAAGGTGGACAGATTTTACAGTTTGTAGACGCTGAAACGCATAAGCAAGTTGCTTTGTCTGAGTTTGCTGTTCATTTAGAAGATGATTTTACAGGTGAAGGTGCTACTACATATAGTGTAGCTGGTGTTTTAAAAGGATTTGAAGAGCACGGAGACTTACTTGTAAGAACTCAAAAGCTTACTGAAGATGGTCATAAGACTGTTTTAACTAGAGCAGAGTCTGTTGCTAAATTAGAAGGTGCTAAGCACGTAGTAGAAGGTGCAAACCTTATAAGAAACGAGTACGGTAGTAAATTATTTGGAGATTTCTTCTTCTTTATTACTGGTTTCCACGGTTTCCACGTATTCTCTGGTGTAATTCTTAATATCATCATATTTGCTAACGTAATTGTTGGTACTTATGAGAAAAGAAAAAGCTACGAGATGGTTGAAAAAGTTGGTTTATACTGGCACTTTGTAGATTTAGTTTGGGTATTTGTATTTACATTCTTTTACCTTGTTTAATTACCAAATAAAGAAATAGCATATTATGGCACACGATACACATAAATTAGAAATCTTTAGAGGAGCGCTTAAATTTAAGTCTAATCAACAAAAAATTGTTGGTGTACTTATACTGTTATCTGTTATTACAGCTATAGAGGTTGTATTAGGTATTATTAAGCCAGAGTCTTTAATGGGGATGGTTTTAGGTATGAAACTTTTAAACTGGATATTTATTATCCTTACCATTGTAAAAGCATACTATATTGCTTGGGACTTTATGCACATTAGAGACGAAGTTAAATGGTTTAGAATATCATTAGTAGTTCCATTATTAATCTTAATTCCTTACTTAGCATTTATTTTACTAGTAGAAGGTAATTATATTTACAATGTGTACTTAGACGGTTTTATTAAATGGGATTTTTAATAAAAGTTAAGATATAATTTTAAGGCGGTTTTTTAACCGCCTTTTTTTATTTTTGCAGCGTATATATTATAAAATGAAGAAGAAGTTAGTTTTAGGAATCTTGTTTTTTTTACCGGTAATGTTTTTGCTAGTTATGTTAACATCTGAGCATTACTACTCTCCATTAGACATAGTAAAAGAGAACGTGCCAGAAATACAAGGTATGCACCCTGTAGATGAAGCTGCAGATTCTATTTTGTTAGAAAATCATATATCGGTAGTAATGCCTTTTAATGAAGATCCATTAAAGCACATTGCAGAAATTTCTAATGTAAACGAGAAAACCTATAAATGGGCTATGGGGTATAAAGGTTTTCAGGTGTTGTTTCTAGTGCCAGAACAGTATAAGTCTTCGGAAATGGTTATTAGAGAGAAGATAGGAGAGTATGTAGATTTAAAGTATTGGACTTTTCTGTTTGGTACCGAAGCTCAAATTAATGATTACTTTAATCAGTTAAAAAGTGGTGTGGCTGTAGATAGTACCTTTCAATTAAATACTCATTTTTATATTATAGACAGAGAACGTAATATGCGTGGTAGGTTTGATGATGATGGTAACGGACCAATATATGGGTATGATGCTACTAGTATTGCAGAACTACATAAAAAGGTGGTGCCAGATTTAAGAGTGCTTTTTCAAGAGTATAGAGATAAACGTACTGGTAAGTTTGATTCTGACCAAAGAAGAATAAAAGAGTTGGAGCATGAAAAATAAGAGTTATGTTATTGGCCTAATTGTAATTATTGTGGTGTTTGGATTTTTAACCTTTAGAATGGTTTCAAAAAAAATTCAGTCGAATACGGTAATTGATGAAGATAGGCATAGAGTAGCTGCTGAAGAATATGTTGAAATGAAAACCATAGGTAAGGCGCCTGAGTTTTCTTTTACCGATCAGAATGGTGAGACTATTACCAATAAAGATTATGAGGGAAAGGTATATGTAGCAGAATTTTTCTTTACTACCTGCCCATCTATTTGCCCTATTATGAATAGAAATATGATTAAAGTACAAGATCATTTTTTAACAAATGATGATTTTGCGATAGCTTCTTTTTCTATTGATCCGGAACATGATACTCCTGAAGTTTTAAAGAAATATGCTGAAGGATATGGTGTGGTAAATGAAAACTGGCATTTCTTAACAGGCAAAGGTCAAAATGAAGTATTTGATTTAGCCAATACTGGTTTTAATATTTATGTAGGTGAAGGTGATGCTTCTAATGGAGGTTTTGAGCATTCTGGCTTGTTTGCGTTAATTGATAAAAAAGGAAATATTGTATCTCGTTTAGATGAGAATGGAAACCCTATTATTTATTACGATGGGTTGAAAGAGGAAGAGTTACAGAAGTTAATAACAGATATAGGAATTGAACTAAAGAAGTAGTGTAGTTATGGAAGGACAAAGTACCATTGAGAAAAAATATAATTTTTGGATAATAGCATTGTCTGTTATCATACCGGTTGCGGTTGCTGTGCTTTTTACCATAAAGCTTTCAGATTTTGGATTAGATGTACAGCCGTTTTACTTTTTGCCACCTATTTATGCGGGTATTAATGGGGTAACTGCTATTTTATTAGTAGCTGCATTATGGGCTATTAAAAATAAGAATGTGAAGCTTCATGAGAATTTAATGAAAACATGTATTGGACTGTCTTTACTGTTTTTGGTAATGTATGTGGCTTATCATATGAGTGCAGATTCTACACCTTATGGAGGCGAGGGTATAGGTAAATTGTTTTACTACTTTATTTTAATTACGCATGTATTCTTGTCTATAGCTGTAATTCCGTTAGTGTTGGTTTCTTATGTGAGAGCGCTTGCACAACGTTTTGATAAGCATAGAAAAATTGCAAAAATTACATTTCCTATTTGGTTGTATATAGCCATCACGGGTGTAATTGTATATGTAATGATAGCCCCTTACTATGGTAGCTAATAAAACAAATGTTGTAAAATATAGTGTTATAGCACTGTTGGTGTTTGTGCCTAATTTTATTTCGGCACAATGTGCTATGTGTAGAGCTGTTTTAGAAAACAGTGACGATACATCGGCGGCAGAGGGTGTTAACAATGGTATTGTTTTTCTTATGGCAATGCCTTACTTATTGGTAGGGGTAATAGGCTTTATTATCTATAAAAAATTCAGAAATTAAATTTTTATTGTAACAAATAGCATATAGGGTAGTCTAATGGTATGAATTAATTTTCAGATAAACTATCAGAATTACTTTATATGCAATATTCTATACCAATAAAAAAGACTTTAATTTTTTCTCTCTTTTTTTGTGTGACACTGCTAGGGGCACAAGAGAAAAAATGGACCTTAGTTGAATGTATTGACCATGCTTTAGAGAATAACATTTCGGTAAAGCAGTCAATGCTAGATTACGATGCTACCGATATTGATATTCTTGAAGCTAAGGGTGGGTTTCTTCCAACTTTAAATTTTAGTGGGTCATATACGTATAATCCAAGTGTAGGTCTTAACCAAACAACTAACTCATATAGCACTGGTTTTTCTACTTTTAACGGAGGTGGAACTTCATCTGTTAATTTATCATCTGGTTTGAGTGCTTGGCGTCGTTACCAAAGGGCTAAGTTGAATAAAATAGCATCTGAGTATTCTTTAGACGGAATGAAAGATGATGTAATACTTATGGTGGCGAATGCGTATTTAGAAATTCTGGCAAATAAAGAACAATTACGTGTATTAGAATTCCAGAACCAGTTAACGCAAGAAAATATTGAGCGTACACAGGAGTTAATAAATGCAGGGTCTTTACCAGCTGGCGATATTTACGAACTACAAGCTACCAATGCATCACAAGAGCAACAAATAATTAATGCTGAGAATAATTTACTTATTTCTAAAATAGGGTTAGCACAAACTTTATTAATTAAGGAGTATATGGATTTTGATGTGGTGGATGAAGAGTTTGAAGTGCCTTTAGATGTTTCTATACTAGATAAATCTCCACGTGAGATTTCTGATAAAGCAAAAGAAGTTTTAAATACTATAAAAATTGCAGCTTCTAATTTAGAGTTAGCGGAATTAGATACAAAGCTTGCTAGGTCTTCTTACTATCCTTCGCTGAGTGGTTTTATTAGTTATAATACTAGATGGTCTAGTTTGGAGAATACAAATTTCTTTGATCAATTAGCTATTTACGATGGTATGGGAGTTGGAGCACAGTTAAGTATTCCTATTTTAAATGGCTTTAGTACCAGAGCACAGGTACAACGTAGTAAGATTAATGTGTTACGTGCTCAAAATGATTTAGAGCAAACAGAACTTGATTTGGAGAAGAATGTGTATCAGGCATACATAGATGCTTCTAATGCAAAAAAATTATATGAGGCTTCTTTAAAAACGCTAGAAGCCAGAAGCCAAGCTTTTAACTTTACAGAAGAGCGCTATAATGTAGGTTTGTTAAACTCGTATGACTATAACCAGTCTAAAACAGATTATGAAAGTGCGCAATCTGACGTAGTAAGAAACAAGTACGATTATATATTTAAACTAAAAGTATTAGAATTTTATTTTGGTATTCCAATATCAGCCAATTAATCCATTTATAAATCATGAGTAAAAAGTCAGTCATTATATTATTAGTAATTGCCGTTGTTATAGTAGCCGGATTGGTGTTTGCTAAAACTTCAGGAATGCTTGGTAACGATGAAAATTTAAAAGAGGTTACAGTTCAGAAAATAGATAAGTTAGATATTACTGAAACGGTTTCTGCAACAGGTAAAATACAGCCAGAGGTAGAAGTTAAAATTACTTCTGAAGTATCTGGTGAAATTATTGATTTGCCTATAGTAGAAGGGCAACAAGTAGCTAAAGGAGATTTGTTGGTAAGAATTAACCCAGATATTTACGAGTCTAGTTTAAACAGAACGGAAGCATCTTTACAAAATATGAAAGCTAACCAACAACAAGCAGAAGCTAGTTTGTTAGAGGCTAAGCAAAATTACGACCGTAACAAAATTTTATTTGATAAAGGGATTATTTCTAAAGCAGAATGGGATCAGGTAGTTTCTGCTTACATGGTAGCAAAAGCAACTAAAGAGTCTGCTTTTTATAATGTAAAAAGTTCTGCAGCTTCTGTTTCTGAGGCAAGAGATAATTTGAAAAGAACTACTATTTATGCACCAGTATCTGGTACTATTTCTAAACTAGATGTAGAGGTTGGTGAGCGTGTTTTAGGAACCCAACAAATGGCAGGTACCGAAATTTTACGTGTGGCTAACTTAAATAACATGGAGGTAGAGGTAGATGTAAATGAAAATGATATTGTTAAAATAGTAGTGGGAGATAGTGCAATTGTAGAAGTAGATGCCTATTTGAAAAAAGAATTTAAAGGTATTGTTACTGAGATTGCAAATACTTCTAACGAAACTACAAGTGCAGACCAGGTTACCAACTTTAAAGTTAAAGTTAGAATATTAGAGGAGTCTTATAAAGACTTATTGGAAGGAAAGCCTGAGCATTATTCGCCTTTCCGTCCTGGTATGACAGCTACTGTAGATATTATTACTCAAAAGAAAACAGGCATAGTAGGTGTGCCTATTAGTGCGGTGGTAATGAAAACAGATACTACAAGTACTAAAAAAGATGTGTTTGAAGTTGCGAAGCCTGATACCACAGGTGAGCGTTTTGAGTGTGTATTTGTTAAGAAGGGAGATGAGGCTAAACTGAAAGTGGTTAAAACAGGTATACAAGATGATACTAATATAGAGGTGGTATCTGGTTTAGAAGAAGGTGAAGAAGTGATTGTAGGGCCTTATAATATGGTGTCAAAAACCTTAAAACCAGGTGATAAGGTGAAGCTAGAGCAAGTAAAAAAATAACAAAATCACACTATAATTTTATAAAAATCCTCACTATTGAGGATTTTTTTCGTTTAACAAATGTGGTTTATTTGTAATGTAATTAAAGTTAATGGGGGGCTTTTAATATTTAATTACAAATTTTGTTAGGGGGAAAAAGCTAACATTGCTGTTGAAAAAGAAAGTATTAAAGCACATATTTTGTGTAACCCAAGTTTGTTAGCGGAGATGTTGGTTCTGTATGTGTTGGGACAGAATCAATATATAAAGAGAAGTGCATTTCTTCGCACTTCTCTTTTTTATTACTTTCGCAGTAAATTTTTATCTCATGGGATATATATTAAGTATTGAAACCTCAGGAACCAATTGCTCTGTTGCATTAAGTGTAGCTGGTGAAGTAAAGGTGTTGAAAGAAGAAAATACCGGTAACTTTTCACATGCTGAAAAATTACATGCTTTTATAAAAGATATTATAGAGCACGCAAATGTAGCGGTAGAAGCTATAGATGCTGTTGCGGTAAGTAAAGGCCCTGGGTCTTACACGGGGTTGCGTATTGGTGTTTCTGCTGCAAAGGGACTGTGTTTTGCATGGGATAAACCGCTGATTGCTGTATCTACTCTAGAGGCATTGGCTTACCAAGGTAAAGAGCGTGCAGTAGATTATATAATACCGCTTTTAGATGCACGCAGAATGGAAGTTTATGCAGCTATATTTACATCAGATATGGTGCTTGAGAAAGAAACTACTGCGGTTATAGTTGATGAAACTTCTTTTAAAGAGTTTTTAGATAAGGGGACTGTTTTATTTTTAGGAGATGGAGCAGAAAAATGCAAGGAGGTATTTACTAGTGCTAATGCAAGGTTTTTAGATGGTAAGTTTCCTTCGGCAGCTGAAGTTGGGCAAATAGCTTTTACTAAATTTACCCAACAGGCATTTGAAGATGTAGCATATTTTGAGCCTTTTTACTTAAAAGACTTCGTAGCTGGTAGAAAATAACTTTTTTATTTAGCTTTTATAATAGCCATAGCTTCTTCAATAGTTGTTACTGGCAATTGACACGTGTTATTTTTGCAAACGTAAATAAGTGTTTGGTTTGGCTTGTACCTATTTTTAAAAATTGGCAATTGAGCTTCTGAGGTGCTTATGGCAAAAATAGCATTGGGTATATAATGTTCTTTAAATGCTAATAAAGTTTCTTTAGCAATGTCTCCAACAATAATAACCTCGTAGGTGCTACTTTGTTTTTCCAATGCTAAAGTAAGCCAGTTAGTGTAAGAGCGAGGGTATTCTAAGGTGTCGGCAATTATGTTGCTAAGCATTTTTTGGTAAGTATCTGTATAGAATTTTTTACCTGTATAAATGCCTAGTTTTTTTAAGTTATGTGCCATTACACTGTTAGAAGCCGGTATTACATTATCTGCTTTTTCAATAGATCGCTGAACCACTACAGGGGTGTTAGATGATGAAAAGTAGAACAAGCCCTTTACGGTATCATAATACTCATCAAGGCAAACAGCGGTATACTTCTCAGATTGTTGTAGCCAATTAATATTTCCAGTTGCTTCAAATAGTTTTAAAAAACCTTCAATAGTTAAAGCGTAATCTTCTAGGTACCCGGTAATCTTGTTTTTTGTTTTTAAAGTACGGTATAGTTGTTCCTTATCGTTAGTTAATTGGGTTGAGATAAAGTTTCCTGTACGTACTGCAAGGCTAAGGTAATCTTCTGTTTTAGTAGCAAAGTAAGCGTCTATAAAGCCGGTAATTTGTAGAGCATTCCATCCGGTAATAATTTTTGTGTCTTTGTCTGGTTGCGCTCGTTTATTTCTTTCTGTACTTAAGATTTTATTGCATTTACTTAATAGGTTTTCTACTTCTGTTTCTGTTAGCTGAAATGTGGTTGCTATATTTTTTAAAGAATGTGTGCGGTATAGTACGTAGTGGTTGTTTTCCCAATAGCCTGTTTTGTTAATGTTGTATGCGTACTTAAATATGTGGTAGTCTTCTTTTAAAAGTGCTTTTAATTCGTTTTTTGTCCATACGTAAAAAGCGCCTTCTTCTTTTTCGGTGTTGTCGCTCAAAAGACTATCGGCATCTAACGATGCATAATATGCATCTTTGTTGTTAGATAAATCTTGTATAGTAAAATCTATAGTTTTTTCAATAACCCATTTGAATAGGGGTGTTTTATAAGCAGTATATGCTTTGGCATATAAAGAAATAAGTTGAGCATTGTCATACAACATTTTCTCAAAGTGCGGAATATGCCATTTTTCATCTACGCTATATCGTGAAAATCCTCCGCCTAGCACATCAAAAATACCACCATAGGCAATTTTGGTTAGAGAATTTACAATATGCTTAGAAACCGATGTGTTATTGGTCTGAAAAGCATACGATAGAAAAAAATTGAATTGTGTAGGCATTATGAATTTAGGAGCTCCCTGATTGCCGCCAAAAGTTTCATCCCATTGCAGTTGCCATTGGTGTACGGTATTTTTAATGGTTTCAACAGAAATAGTATCAACAGAAGCGGGTTCTACAAGATTGAAAAGTTCCAATCCTTTTTCTAATTTTTCTGCATATTCGTAAATTTTCGGGGTATCAGTTTTATAAATATGAACCAGTTGCTGAAGTATTTGCAGCCAAT
Source organism: Neptunitalea lumnitzerae (assembly GCF_027924185.1). Classification (GTDB taxonomy): domain Bacteria; phylum Bacteroidota; class Bacteroidia; order Flavobacteriales; family Flavobacteriaceae; genus Neptunitalea; species Neptunitalea lumnitzerae. Next base: position 116,206 of record NZ_BRVO01000004.1, on the reverse strand, counting down.
CGTCTTGTTTTACATAGGTGGCGCCCCAAAAAGGTCTGCCATCTGGTAATGCTACCATGTTTAAAGGCCAACCGCCGGTGTTTTGCATTAGTTGCAATGCATTCATGTAAAGCTGATCGATATCTGGGTGTTCTTCTCGGTCTATCTTAATATTTATAAAGTTCTGATTCATAAAGCTAGCTATGCGTTCATTTTCAAAACTTTCTTTTTCCATCACATGGCACCAATGACACGCAGCATATCCTATACTTATAATCAGTAATTTTTTCTGCTTTTTAGCTTCTTCTAGTAGTTCAGGTTTCCACGCATTCCATGCTACAGGGTTGTACGCATGTTGTAAAAGGTACGGGCTGTTTTCTGTAATAAGATTATTGGGTGTAAGTGAAGCCATTTTTTAAATAGATTAACGTATTTTGAGAGGTAATTAATTTTTAAATAACCTCATTTCTTACCTAAAGTAGTATTTTTGTCGCAATCATACTTAAAAAGTGAGAAAGTGCCAATTTGGTAACATTAACTTAACATATAATTTTCCAAGTTGCCACACTTTTGCCACATAATTAAAATAGAATGGAACAAGTGTACATCTTCATGCTAGTAGCCTTATTTGTACTAGCAGTAATTGATTTAGTAGTAGGGGTAAGTAACGATGCCGTGAACTTCTTAAACTCCGCTATTGGTTCTAAAGCAGTATCCATGAAAACTATTATGATTGTAGCCAGTGCAGGGATTGCTTTTGGTGCAATTTTTTCTAGTGGAATGATGGAAGTTGCCAGGAAAGGGATTTTTAATCCAGATCAGTTTTATTTTCAGGAAATTATGATTGTTTTTATAGCAGTAATGATTACAGACATCTTGCTGTTAGATTTGTTTAATTCCTTGGGGATGCCTACTTCTACCACAGTATCTATTGTATTTGAATTGTTAGGGTCGGCTGTGGCTATTGCTTCTATTAAAGTGTTTGAAAAAGGAGATGGTTTTCAAGAAGTACTGAACTACATCAACACCACAAAGGCATTCGAAATTATACGGGGTATTTTTGTCTCGGTAATTGTAGCATTTTCTGTGGGGGCTATTATACAGTATATATCCCGATTGATCTTTACTTTCGATTATGAGAAAAAATTAAAAACCGTAGGAGGTTTATTTGGAGGTATTGCTATTACGGCTATATCTTATTTCATATTGTTTAAGGGGTTAAAAGGTGTTTCATTTATCACTGAAGATACCTTGAACTGGGTGAACAATAATACAATGTTGTTGCTTCTAGTAAGTTTTGTGGTTTGGACATTAGTGTCATACTTGCTGCAAAACGTAATGAAGATTAATATTCTAGTGGTAATTATTGTAATTGGAACCTTTGGTTTGGCAATGGCGTTTGCAGGTAATGACCTTGTAAACTTTATTGGAGTTCCGTTGGCAGCATTTAACTCTTTCCAAATTTGGGTTAGAGAAGGGATGCCTTCAGATTTAACCATGGGAGCATTGGCACAAAAAGTGCCAGCAAATACCTATATGCTGTTTTTAGCAGGTGTTATTATGGTAATTACATTATGGTTTTCTAAAAAAGCAAGAGCTGTAGTAGAAACCGGGGTAAACCTTGCTAGACAAAATGATGGTGCGGAGCGTTTTGAGCCAAACTACCTTTCTAGAATGGTAGTAAGAGGAACCGTTAATTTATCTAAAGGTATTGGTTATGTAATACCAAATTCTATTAGTAAAAAAATAGATGCTCGTTTTGCAGAACCTAAGAAAAAGCCTGCTAAAGATGAGGAAGCTCCAGCGTTTGACTTGGTTAGGGCTGCTGTAAACTTAGTAGTAGCTAGTATTTTAATTTCTATTGGTACTTTATTAAAATTACCGCTTTCTACAACCTATGTAACTTTTATGGTGGCTATGGGGTCTTCTTTAGCAGATAGAGCTTGGGGTAGAGAAAGTGCTGTATATAGAGTAGCTGGTGTATTTAACGTTATTGGAGGGTGGTTTGTTACCGCTTTAGTAGCGTTTGTGGCGGCATCACTTTTTGCTACTATTATTTACTTTGGAGAAATGATAGCTATTGTTGCAATGTTAATTATTGCAGGGTTATTGTTGTTTAGAAGCTATGTGGCACATAAACGTTCTGAAAAAGAGAAAGAAGCAAATAGAAAATTTGATAGAGCCGATTTAATAACGATCAATGAGATTATTAATGAAAGTTCAGATAATATTTCAAGTGTTATATCTAAAGTAAATAGATTATATACTGGTGTAATAGATAATTTAGGGTTACAAGAGTTGGGTAACTTGAAAAAGAATAAGAAGGCTCTAAATAAATTAGAAGAGGAAGTAGACGGACTTAAGAGTGATGTATTCTACTTTATTAAGTCTTTAGATGATACTTCTGTTGAGGCAAGTAAGTTTTACATTCTTATACTAGATTACTTGCAAGATATGGTACAGTCTATAGGGTTTATAACTAAGAATAGTTATTCTCACGTAAATAACAACCATAAGAATCTTAAGTTTAATCAAATTAGAGACCTTAAGAGTATAGATAAAGAATTACAGGTGTTGTTTGATGAGATTTCTGTGAGCTTTGGTAAGGAAGAGTTTAATGATGTTTCTACCATTATTTTAAAGCATAAGCAGTTGCAAGATCACGTTGCGGTATTGATACAGAAACAAATTGACCGTATTAGAACTACAGAAACCAGTCCTAAAAACACGAAGTTATACTTTAGTTTATTGTTAGAAACTAAAGATTTAATTGGGGCAACAATTAATCTGTTAGAAATGTTTAAAGAGTTTCACGATGATTATAGAAAAATCGTGAGATAAAACATAATACATAAGAAAAGAAAAAAGAGAGGCTCTAACTTAACCGTTAAGAGCCTCTACTTTTATATTAGGATTGCTTAGCATTTCTCTAAGCATTGTTTCAATTCCATTTTTTAAAGTAAAAGTAGATGATGGGCAACCACTACATGCACCTTGTAGAATAACAGATACACGTTGTTCTTCTTCATTAAAGTCTTTAAACATAATGTTACCACCGTCACTAGCTACAGCTGGTTTTACATATTCTTCAAGAATATTAATAATCTGCTGAGAAGTAGTGTCTAGTTTTTCAAATTGCTCATCGGTAACTTGTTCTGTTTCCTTTTTCTGAGGAGCACTTTTAGAAACTATTTCTTTATCATCTGCAATGTAAGTTCTAATAAACTCTCTTAATTCCAAGGTAACCTCTCCCCATTCTGCCATATCGTATTTGGTAATAGATATGTAGTTTTCATCAATAAAAACTTCTTTCACAAACGGAAAGTGAAAAAGTGCCTTTGCTAAAGGGGCATCGGAAGCTTCGTCAATGTTTTTAAATTCCCAAATAGTAGTTACTAATTTCTTGTTTGCAACAAATTTCATAACTGTTGGGTTAGGGGTGCTCTCTGCGTAAACAGTAACAGGTACTTGTTTAGAAGCTTCGTCTTCTATAAGTACTGGTTTACCTTCGTTTAAGTAGTTTTCTATTTGTGTAGCTACTTCTTCAGATACATCGCTCCAGTTAACAATGTTGTAACGCTCTACTGCAATAAAGTTGCCTGAAATGTAAACCGTTTTTACAAATGGTAAATAAAACAACTGTTGTGCTAGTGGAGAGTTCTGTGCGTCGTCTATATTTTTAAACTCATAAGAATTCTTAGATAGGAATTCATTTGCACTGAATTTAATTATAGTAGGGTTGTTGGTTTCTTGTATGCTAATTTTGTAATTGCTCATTAATTAAAAATTTTTCACAAAAATACGTAAATCAAAATATTTTTAATTTTCTTAGAGTTTATTATTTCTACTATTGATAATTTTTAAGATATTTTAATAATTTGTTATGAAATTTAATAAGTATTTCTGTAATTTGCTGCTTTAAATAAATTTTAAGAATAAAGCTGTTAAATATTGATGTTTTAGTTAACAGTTTCATAAAAAAGATTTATTATTGCTTTCGAATAAGCCCAACACCTACTATAAAATGAATAAATGTTAATTTAGTTATTTCTTAATCGATATTCATCCATGAATTTTGATGAATATTTTTTTTGCATATAATATTTTAACAAATTTTAAGTTATAATTAGGAAACTGTAGGGTGAGTTTACAAAAGCATCCAGCTATAAACTTGAATTTGGTATTACATAAATATGACAAATAGAACCATGAATTTAAAGAAATACTTTTTTTTACTTTTATTAACTTCCTTTTCAGGCTATTTATATTCACAAGAAGGATTACCTGTTTATCTTGATTATCTTACAGACAACTACTATCTAGTACACCCAGCTATGGCAGGTGCTGGTTCTGGTACAAAAGTTAGATTAACAGCAAGACAACAATGGTTTGGTATAGAAGATGCACCAGCATTACAAACACTTAGTGTGAATTCTAGAATGGGAGAAAGATCGGCTATTGGAGCAATGATTATCAATGATAGAAATGGTTACCACTCTCAAACAGGGATGAAAGTTACCTATGCTCACCACATTAGTTTGGATCAAAGATCTAGATATTTAAATCAACTTTCTTTTGGTGCTAGTGTTTCTATTTTTCAAGGAAGATTAGACGAATCAGAGTTTTTTAATTATAACGGAACTACAGATAACAACATTATTGGTAGCGATCAAACTTCTACAGAGCCTAATGTAGATATAGGGATGGCTTATGCAGTATCTGATTTCTTTATTCAATTTTCTGTGCATAATGTTTTAGAAGTTAGTAGAGATTTATATTCTGAGTTAGAGCCAACAAATAGAAGAAGATTTATTCTTTCTGGTGGATACACTTTTGGTGAAACAGAATGGAGTTTTCAACCTTCTATGTTGTTTCAACATGTTAGTTCTACAGGAGAAAGTAATATTGATTTAAATATGCTTGCTTTTAGAGAAATGGAGTTTGGTAGAATATGGGGTGGTTTGTCATACAGAAGTAGTTTAGATGGTGCAGAGTATGTATTGGGACAAGCTACTAACGAGCAAAAATTGCAATTATTATCTCCTTTACTAGGGGTTAATTATGATAATTTTATGTTTGGTTATACGTATTCTTATCAAATGGGAGATATAAAATTCCAGAATGGGGGATACCACCAACTTACTTTAGGACTTACCTTTGGAGAAGAAAAACAAGCTTACCACTGTAACTGTCCGTTTGCTCAATAAGATATTAGTAATTACTATTTTGTTATATATTATTAGAGGGGTTTTTAACCCCTCTTTTTTTTGTTTACATGGTAGGGTCAATAGTTTTGGTAGCTATTTCTCCGGTTGGTGAAATTAGTATGTATTGCTTTTCTGGTGTGCTTACATCTTTGGGTTTAGGAGTATATTTTATATGAGTGCTTAATACTACTTGTATTACAGGCTCTATAATGGTTGGGTTTATAACAATATCAAACTGGTTGTTTTCTAGCGGCTGGTAATAGTAAGAGGTTTGTTTTTTAGCCTGTGTAATACCATTTGATTTTGTTATGGCTTCCATACTGATACTGTTAAAAGCCTGAAAGCTTTGGTAAAAATCTTTTGGTGTATAGCAGTACTTCTGTTCTGCATACTCAATATTATAATTGTCCAGTGTAATACCTAGTGAGTTGTAATATTCTTTTTTTGACTTCACTGAGGTTATTATTTTTTCTTGTAGTGTTTTATAAATATTTTCAATATTGTCTATTACGTAGTCAACCTTAACTAAGTTGTAAACTTCGTTTGCGGCGCAAGAAGTTAATATGTCTTCAAATAAAGCTATGTTTTTAAAACCTATGTGTAGGTTAACTTGTAGCTCAAACCCTGTTGGTATTTCAACATATTTTTTACTAAATAACTTTTTTTCTACAGTAACTTCGTAATTCGGGATAAACGATATTACATCGGTAACTATGTCTTCTTCTGAAACCCCTTTTTCAAATAGGGTGTTCTTAATAGCGTTTATTCTATCATATAGTAATTTGTTGGTTTGTTCCGTTGTTTTGCCTACTTGCGAAATATTAAATACTGCAACATACTTGGCTGCTTTCACGTTGCAAAGTGCATTTGTGGTAATGCTTATGTTGCTAGATGTGGGATTGTTGAATAAGTTTTGTGTTGCCACTTGCTTTTGGAGGTAGCCTTGTGTAGTGGCTAGGTTAGCTCTAGATACAAGATTAGGGTTGGGTTGGTAATTGGCGTTACCTTTTACTTGTGCTTGTGCTTGGATGCTAATGAGTAATACTACTACTGAAAGAAATACGTGTTTCATAATGTTATAGTTTTAAATCTGTAATTTGAGGTAAACATTTTCTAAATGAAAATTAGAATGAGTGTAGTAGGGGTGTTATTTAGTATTGCCCATGTATGGTTGAGTAACCGATACTTTTTTAGTGGTTTAATAGCTGTTACTAGACTTTTATCATTTTATTATATAAGATTTTCCATGTAAGTTTATAGTTCTTAAGAAATGTAATGAAGCAGCTAATTTTAATATTTTTTATGGTGTTTAGTTTTTTAGGGTATTCCCAAGAGGCTAAGACAAAAAATAAGGATAAATCTAAAACTACCTTTAATTTAAAGGGGGTGGTGAAAGATTTTGAAAGTAAAAAACCTATAAGAGATATTGAGGTATATGTTGTTGGTGGTGGTTTGCCTGAGTATACCGATGAGCTGGGTAAATTTTCTATTAGGGCTAAAGTGGGAGATGAATTGGTTATTACCGGTTTAGATATTGTACCTGTGTACCATACGCTGACTAGTAATGATGATGTAGAGGTATTAGTAAGAGGATTTTACGTGCCTAATAATAGTAAAGAAGTAAAGCAAATGCATACTAGTTTACTAGATAGTGCTAAGATGTATAAGAAAACATCTATAGAGAAGAGTTTAACGGCTATTGAGAAGTCTTTGAGGTTACTTCAGCTAGATGAGTATGAGAAGGAGCGTATGGCTTCCTATGAGCTTTTAGGAGATGTTTATATGTATTGGAAACAGTTTGATTTGGCTGTTTCTAATTATAAAAATGCAATAGGTGGTGCCTCAAATGCTGAATTGTCTTTAAAACTAGGAAAGGCTTATTTAAAAAATAAGCAATACGCAGAGGCTAAAGATGTTTTTACAAAGCTACTAGACACTACCTGGAAAGATGATCATTCTAGGGTGGAGGTTCTAAATTCTTTGGCGGAGGCTTTAGTTCAGCTTGAAGAAATTGATAAATCTATTGAGTATCGTAAAAAGGCGTTAGATTTAGCTGTAAAATCTAACGATGAGCTAGCGGTAGCTATAAGTGCTAAGTTAGGAGAGTCTTATGCTGCTATAGGAGACAATAGTAATGCACTGGGGTATTTAAATGGCTCTGTAGTTATTGCTAAAGAAAATTCTAGAAGTGAGTTTGATGTTTTAAAGGCAAGTGAGAATACAGCTGATTTTTATAATGCAAATCAGTTGTACGATAAAGAAATTGAAATTAGGCAAGAGAATTTAAAGAAAATGGAATCGCTGGTAGCAAATGATAGTTTGGTGTTAGATTCTATTTCATTGCAAAAAATGAACTACAAAATTGCACGTGCTTATATTTCTAAAAATGCTTTTACATTGGCTATTCCCTATTTAAAGGAAAGTATTAAACAGGCCAGTGAACAGAAGGATATTGTGGTGGAGAAAGATGCCACGCGTAAGTTGTCTGAATTGTACCGTACGGTTGGTGATTTTAAGAAGGCTTTAGAGTCTTACCAAAGTTATGTTGCCTTAGTAGATACTTTGTATAGAAAAAAGGAGCAGCAGATTTCGCAAGCCAATCGCTTTAGAAATGACATAGCAACTAAGCAGGCCCGTATTAAAAGCTTAGAAAACGACCGTGAGTTACAGCGTAGTAAAATGGCATTGGCTATAAAAAATCAACAATTAACTGTAGAAAGTAATCATAAAAAGCAGTTAACAATTTATCTTCTAATAATAGGATTAACTCTTTTAGCTTTAACAGCGTATTTCTTTTTTAGAAATAATAAACAACAGAAAATAACCAATAATCTGTTGGCTTTAAAATCTTTGAGATCTCAAATGAATCCTCATTTTATATTTAATGCATTAAACTCTGTTAATCATTACATAGCTACAAATGATGAACGTAATGCAAACCGATTTTTAAGTCAGTTTTCTTCTTTGATGAGGAGTGTTTTAGAAAACTCAGAAGAAGATGTTATTCCTTTTTCTAAAGAGGTAGAGTTATTAAAGCTGTATGTGAAACTAGAGCATTCTAGGTTTACAGATAAATTTGATTTTGAATTTGATTTGGATGAAACTATAGATACCGATAATTATCAGATACCTCCAATGTTGTTGCAACCGTATGTAGAAAATGCTATTTGGCATGGACTTAGGTATAGAGATACAAAAGGTTTGTTAAGAATTCAAATAGTAAAAAATGAGGATGCTTCTATTAAAATTGAAATACTAGATAATGGTATTGGTAGAAAACAGTCTAAGGCTCTTAAAACTGAACATCAGAAGAAGAAAACATCTAAGGCAATGGGTAACATAGACAGACGTATTCAAATTTTAAATACTATGTATAAAGATATTGTGAGTGTAATGATTGAAGATATTGAAGGAGTTGAAACTGGTACTAGAGTTACTGTAATTTTAAAACCGAATTAGCTATGCAATTGAAAGCTATAATTATAGAAGATGAAGCGGTAAGTAGAGATATTTTACGAAACTATACGGCAAAATATTGTGATAATGTTACTATAGTGTCAGAGGCTTCAAATATTAAAGAGGGCTTGGTAGCCATAGAAAAATATCAGCCTGATTTTATTTTTTTGGATGTAGAGATGCCTTATGGTAATGCTTTTGACTTGTTGGATAAGTTGCCAGATAGAGAGTTTGAAGTAATTTTTGTTACGGCTTACAACCATTATGCAATAGATGCCTTGAATCAGCATGCAGCTTATTATTTAATGAAACCTATTGATATTGACGAGTTGATTAAAGCGGTAGCATATATCACTGATGTTAAGGTTAAAGAGCAACAATTATATAATACGGTTTTAACTCCTAAAGTGTCTAATGTAAATGGTAAAATTACCATTCCGGTGCAAGATGGGTTTGAAGTTATTAATGTGAGTGATATTTATTTTTGTAAAGCAGATGACAATTATACAGAGGTGTATTTTGAGCATAAGAAAATGTTGGTGAGTAAAACGCTTAAGTATTTTGAAGGGTTGTTGGTAGATTATGACTTTGCTAGGGTGCACAAATCTTATTTAGTGAATGTTTCAAAAATTGTTAAATATAAAAAAGGTAAGGGAGGTAGTGTGGTGCTAGATAACAATTACGAAGTAATGGTTTCTGCTGCCAAGAAGGCTGACTTGCTTGCTTATTTTAATTAAAATTATAATACCATGATTATACAAAAAGTTAATGGGAATACTCCTGAGATTGGAGAAGATTGTTACATAGCACCTAATGCTACTATTGTTGGAGAGGTGAGTATGGGTAAACAGTGTAGTGTATGGTTTAATGCTGTTTTAAGAGGAGATGTGCACTATATTAAAATGGGAGACAAAGTGAATGTTCAAGATGGTGCTGTTATTCATGCTACTTATCAAAAGTCGCCTACTACCATTGGTAATAATGTTTCTATAGGGCATAATGCTTTAGTACATGGTTGTACTATACATGATAATGTGTTAATAGGTATGGGTAGTATTGTGATGGATGATTGTGTTATAGAGAGTAATTCTATTATTGCGGCTGGAGCAGTTCTAACAAAGAACACTAGGGTAGAGGCAGGTAGTATTTATGCAGGTGTACCTGCTAAAAAGGTAAAAGATATTAGCCAAGAATTAATAAGTGGAGAAATTGACCGTATAGCTAACAATTACGTAAAGTATTCTGGTTGGTTTAAGGATGAAGAGAAATAGCCTAAAAATTGAGGTAACTAGCTTTTAAGGATGCATCATCACCTAAAAACTGCTGTAAAATTTCAGGTTTATAATTGGTAGCAATGCTATGTGTTGCTATTTTGTTAGTAGTATTTTCTATGTGGTTAGCAGTTAGTATATGTTGTGTTTGTTTGGCAATTGCCTTACCAGAGTCAATAATAGTTACAGTTTCTGGTAACATGGTTCTTAACTGCTCAATTAAGAAAGGGTAGTGAGTGCAACCTAGTACTAGGTAGTCTATATCTGCAGCTACCATTGGTGCAATATAGGTACGTAATAAGGAGGTCATTTCAGGAGAATTTAGTTTTCCTTGCTCTATAAGGTCTACCAGTCCAATACCAACCTGTTCTGTTACCTTTATGTTGCTAGCATATAATGCGGAGGTTTTACTAAATAAACTGCTGGCTAGGGTTCCTTTAGTAGCTAATATACCCACTGAGTTGGTTTTTGTTTGTAGCGCCGCTGGTTTAATAGCGGGTTCTATGCCAATAAAAGGCACGTTGTAATGTGTTCTGAGGTAATCAATGGCATTAGTAGTTGCAGTGTTACAAGCTACCACAATAAGCTTGCAGCCTTTGTTAAGTAAGTATTCGGTGTTTTTAATAGAAAGTCTTAAAATGTCCTCTTTTGGTTTTTCACCGTAGGGAGCATTTTTACTATCAGCAAGGTATATAGTGTTTTCGTTAGGTAAGAGTGTTGTTACTTCTTTCCAAATGGTGATGCCACCAATACCTGAATCAAAAAAGCCAATGGGTTGTGAACTCATAGTACAAAAATAAAAAACTGCCCTCTAAGTAGGGGCAGTTTTTAATATTTAGTATTTTATATTTACTTATATACCAAGTTCCTTTTTTACATCTTCTGTAAGGTCTTTACCTCTAGCAACAAGAACTTGTCCTCCTTGAGAATTATCTAGTACATAGTCATACCCTTGTGCTGCAGCTACTTTTTCAAGAGCTTCTTGTACTTTGGTAAGAATAGGCATTAGTTTTTCTTGTCTCTTTTTTTGAAGGTCTTGCACTGCGGTATTTTGAGCTTCTTGAATGTAAGCGCCCATAGTTTGTAATTTTTGAGCTTTTTTCTCAAATTCTTCTTTACGAGCTTCAATTTCAGCATCTGTTAAGGTTGCTGTTTCTTGTTCAAAAGCTTTCGCTTGTGCTTGTAATTCTTTTTGTGAATCTTGAATGTCTTGAGAATAAGTAGCCTCTAATTTTTTAAGTTCTGCTTGAGCAGTTTTGAACTCAGGCATTTCTGTCATCAATTGTTGAATGTTGATGTGTGCAACTTTAGACTGAGCATTTGAGAATGCCATTCCCCCAACAATTAATAATAATGATAATACAAGTTTTTTAATGCTTTTCATTTTTTAAGTTTTTAAATTTTCTTATTTATTCTTCTTCGTCTACAGGCTCGGCGTCAGTTTCTTTTTGTTCTTTTTCTTTAAGCCTGGCTTCTCTTTCTTCTAATAATTTTCTTCTTTTCTCTTCGTATGCTTTTTGTCTGGCAGCTTTCTTTTCTTCAAGTGCCTTACGTTTTTCTTCTAGTTTCTTTTCACGTTCTTGTAAAACAGGGTCAGTCTGTTTTTCAAATTCGTCTAAAGCTTTTTCCCTAGCTTGAATTTTTTCTGCTCTGTTGATAGAAGCTAGTACTATGTCGCTAATGTCGTATTTTTTGTCGGCATACAACATCATAAAATCTGAAGACTTGTCAAATACAAAATCAAACTTTCTGCTTTTTCCAATTTCTTGTACCGAACTAAAAACCTGGTCTTGTATTGGCTGAACTAAGTTTTGTTTTTGTAACATTAAGTCCCCTTCAGGTCCAAAACGTTGCTGCTGATAATCTATAAGTTCATCTTCTAAAATCTGAATATCTTCTTCTCGTTCTTCAATTAATTCTTTGGTTAATAAAACTCTTTCGGCATTTAACTCCGCTCTCATTTTATCAATTTCATTTTGCATTTTGTCCATTTCCTTCTTCCACTTCATAGCTTTATCGTTAAGCTGTTTGGTGGCTGTTTGGTATTCTTGAACGTTTTGCAAAATAAACTTCATGTCAACGTAGCCTATTCTTAGTCCGCGTTGTGCAGACGCTAAAAAGGTTGCGCTAAAAAAGATAGCTATAATTGCAAGAAACTTAATTTTCATACTGTGATTTTTAGATTCAAAAGCTATAATTTGTTTTACGCTATAAATAGATAATTAAAAATCATGCCAAACTTTTAAAACTGTTGTCCAATTACGAAATGTGTTTCCCATCCGTTGGCTTGATTGGTACCGTCGATTGCGTCAAATCCATATCCAAAGTCAATTCCTAATAATCCGAAAGCAGGCATGAAAATACGTAAACCTACACCAGCAGATCTTTTTAATTGGAACGGATTGTAATCTCTAAATTCATCGAAAGCCGCTCCACCTTCTAAGAAGGTTAAACCATAAATAGAGGCTGAATTTCCTAAGGTAATAGGGTAACGTAGTTCAAGAGAGAACTTGTTATAAATTACAGACCCGTCTGCAGATGATAAACTTTGGTTAGGGTAACCTCTTAACTGTATGTTTTCTCTACCGTCTAAGGTGTAGTTAGCCATACCATCACCACCAACAAAGAATCTTTCAAATGGTACTAAACCTCTTGAGCTGTTATAGCTTCCTAAGAAACCAAATTCTGCTCCTGTTTTAAGTACAAATTTCTTTGGAAGTGTGGTGTACCAGTTACCAGAGAATTTTACTTTGTAGAATTCTAACCATTCAAAACGTTGTTGGTCAATTTCACTAATTCTATCTGCGTCATCTCCACTTTCAATTAATTCATCTCTTTCTTCTTTAAGAGCATCCCAATCAGTTCCGTCTACTAATGAGTAAGGGAACGTAACCTTAGCAGAAACGCTAAAGTCTGACCCCGTTGTAGGGAAGATAGGGTTAGGTCCTGATGATTTTCTTGATAAACCTACAGTGTAAGCTAAAGAGTTAGAGAACCCGTCTCCAAAAGTAAATAAAGAGGTAGTATAGTTTTTAAGGTTGTAGTGTTGAAAACTTAACGCTTGCGAGAAATAGAAATAATCATCTGGCACTTTTAAACGTTTTGCTAATCCAACAGAAACACCTGAGATAAGGAATCTTCTGCTTCTATCTACATTACCTGTATAATAACCGTTGTTATATGAAGTAGCATACTGAATGGTGTGATTAAAAGAAACCGAGAATTGTTTTGGTTCTTTACCACCTAACCATGGTTCAGCAAATGAGAAGCTGTAGGTCTGGTAAAATCTACTAGCTTGTAAACGTAATGCTAAACTTTGTCCGTCTCCCATAGGTAATGGGCGGTATGCTTTTTTATTAAAAATGTTACGTAGCGAGAAGTTGTTAAAAGATAGTCCTAAGGTACCAATGAAACCACCTCCACCATATCCACCTTGTAGCTGAACCTGGCTAGAACCTTTTTCTTCTAAATAATACTCAACATCTACAGTACCTGCATTTGCGTCAGGGTTTTTAATGTTTGGTTTAATAGTTTCCGGATCGAAGAAGCCTAACTGGCTTAACTCACGAATGGTACGGATAATATTTGTTTTTTGGTACAATTCTCCTGGTCTTGTTCTAAGTTCACGATATATTACGTGGTCATTAGTTCTATCATTACCAACAACTGTTACGTGATTAAAATAAGCAGGCTTACCTTCAATAATTCTAATTTCAAAGTCAATAGTGTCATTCTTAGCAGAAATTTCTACTGCATTTACGTTAGAGAATAAGTAACCACTATTTTGGTATAGGTTAGTAATGTCGTCTGCATCTGGGTCAGTTGCATCTGCAATACGTTTTTTAAGAAGTACTCCGTTATAAGTGTCTCCTTTTTTAATACCTAACACTTTTCTTAATGTTTCGTCAGAGTATACATTGTTACCAACAAAGTCTATATCTCCGAAATAGTATTTTTCACCTTCCTGTACATTTATTTTTAATGATAAGGAATTGTCTTCATTATGAATAATAGAGTCTGAAATAATTCGAGCATCTCTATAACCTTTTTCAGCGTATTTGCTAATAATGTTAGCTAAATCCTCTTCGTAATTTTCAGGAATAAATTTAGATTTTTTCCAGAATCTTAAGAAGAAACGCTCTTTTGTATTTTTCATAGCTTTCTTGATCTTTTTGTCAGAAAGCTTTTCGTTGCCTACAATTTGAATATCTTTTACTTTAACCTTATCACCTTTATCAATGTTAATTAACATTTTTACGGCATTGGCTTCTGTAGTATCTACTCTTGTAGTAATGGTAACTTTGGCATTGTTAAAGCCATCGTCTTTGTATTTTTTAACAAGGTAGTTTTTGGTATTAACAAGGAAACTCTCGGTAACTTTTTTACCTTTTTTTAGTTCAGTATCCTTAATAATATCTTCTTTTTTTCTGTCCTTAATACCTACAATTTTGAAGTCTGATAAAGCAGGTAATTCTTTAAGGTCAATGGTAAGAAATACTTGGTCTCCTTCAGTAGCGGCGTATACTTTTACATCGCTAAAAAGGTCGTAACCAATTAATTTTTTAATAACATCGCTAATTTCAGTGCTAGGAAAAGAAATCTCCTGACCTATTCTAAGGCCAGTTGTGGTAACAACGGTTTGTTTGTTAAAACTTTTTAATCCTGTTACGTCTATACCACCAAGGGTATACACTTTACCATTTTTTATAATGTCATTTTCTTCTTGCGCTACTGAATATGAACTGATAAATAAAACGCAAAGTGCAAATAAAATTTTTGTTAGTTTAGGTTGCATCTTGCATCGGCCTGCAAATTTGTTCGCTAGTTTTTCCAAATCTTCGTTCTCTTTTCTGGTAATTTATTATTGCTTCAAACAAATCGTTTTCTCTAAAATCTGGCCAAAGTGTATCTGTAAAATACAATTCGGCATAGGCAATTTGCCATAGTAAAAAATTACTAATTCTACATTCTCCACTGGTTCTTATAAGTAAGTCTACATCGTGTAAATCATGCGTGTAAAGATGCTTATTAATCACCAAATCGTCAATGCTTTCCAAAGAAATTAAGTTATTTTTAACTTTAGAGGCTATTTGTTTTACGGCGTTTCTTATTTCTTCTCTTGCTCCATAACTTAAAGCTAACGTTAAAACAAGTCCATCATTGTCTTTGGTTTTGTTAATTACGTCAAAAAGTTCGGATTTTGCGTTTTTTGGTAAATCGTCAGTATTACCAATAACGTTCAATTTTATATTGTTTTCGAGAAAAGTGGTTGTTTCTTTTTTAAGTGATGAAACTAAAATTTTCATCAGTGCATTCACTTCTAATTTTGGTCGGTTCCAATTTTCGGTAGAGAATGCGAACAGGGTAAGATTTTTAATTCCAAGCTCAGCGCAGGCTGTCACGGTTGCTTTTACGGCTTTTGTACCATGCTCGTGACCAAACACTCTAATTTTACCTTTAGCCTTAGCCCATCTGCCATTACCGTCCATGATAATGGCAATGTGCTTAGGTAAACTTTTATTATGTATTTGATCTCTTAATTTCATGTAATTAAAGTAAACGTGTGCAATTTACTGTTTAGAAAGGACAACGACAATTTTTGTAGTTGTTTCCTAATGTAAAAGTAGCTGTTAATCCGTAAAAGAAATACCAGTCGTTGCTGTTTACATTTCCAAAAGGATTGTATTTATGTCCGCTACCGTCAATACTATCTGAGAAGGTATATCTTCCAGCAAGTTCTAGTCCTAAAATAAAACCTGGACTTACGTTGCTTTTAACCCCTAATGTAAAAGGTAAAGCAACATCTCCATTTCTTTGATTGCTTACAGCAGTAGGGTTGGTTCCGTTGTAATAGTTATAGTCCATTAAAAAATAGGCTAAACCTGCTCCTAAATATGGTGTTACGTGTACTTCTGTATCATCTGGTTCAAATTCTAAGAAGTTAAACTCGAAATTAGCATTAATTTCAATAATGTTGTTCTGGAAATTATAGCCTCTACTGTTTCTAGAGATGTGACCAGAATCTAAATCGTCTCCTTCTAATTTGGTTAGAATTACAGATCCTCTAAGTGCGTACCTAGGATGTGGGCTATAGCGATAAATGGCTCCTATTGCCGGGTTCTTTGGGTTGAAATAACTCAACTCTCCAACGTCACCGGTAAAACCGCTAAGTCCTACAAATGCTCCAACTTCATGAGTCTGTCCTTGAGATACAAGGAAAGAGCCACAACAAAGTAATAATGTAATAAATAATCCCCTCATAATTTAAAAGTTTGCAAATATATAAATTTAAAGTTGTGTATTTTAGAATAATTAAGTTTAATGATTTAACGGGCGTAATATGTAATTAGTATTATGTGATTAATTTCTTTTGTCTTCTCCCCATAGTAGTTTTTTTCTTATTGTTTTTAAAAAGCTTTCAGAGTACAATTCTACTAATTTAATTTTAAAAGGACTTTTTTTAATTTTTATAATTGTATTCTGATTTATAGTTAATAGTCTAGAGTCTAATGATGCTAAAAAAGATGTTTCTCTACCTGAAACCTGTAGTTGAATTTCCATATCGTCTGGTATAACCAACGGTCTTGCATTTAAATTATGCGGAGCTATAGGTGTTAATACAAGGTTTTTTGCGTGTGGCATAATCACGGGACCTCCACAGCTTAGTGAATATCCTGTAGATCCTGTTGGGGTAGAGATAATCAATCCGTCTGCCCAATAAGATGTAAGGTATTCATTATTTAAATAGGTAGAGATGGTAATCATAGAGGTGGTGTTTTTTCTGCTTATGGTAATTTCGTTCAAAGCAAAATTTAAAACATCATCTGCAATGAGTAATTCGTCGTTGTTGGTAGTTAGTTCTAAAAGTGTTCTACTTTCAACCTTGAATTCTTTATTTAAAATTTGATCAATAGTGTCTTTGATTTCCGTTTTTTGAACGGTAGCTAAAAATCCTAGTCTACCAGTGTTTATTCCTAATATAGGAATGCCTAAATCTCTAATTAAAGTGATGGCTCTCAGTATAGTTCCGTCACCCCCTATGGTTATAATTAGGTCAAAAGTGTCGTCAAGTTCGGCATGGGTATTAAATGTTTGGTAGTTTTTCTCTAGCGTTATTTCTTGACGTAAAAGCTGTAGGTAGTCTTCTTTAATAATAAAGTCCACGTTTTTATGTTCTAGTATTTCCAGAAGTTCGGCTACATAAGTAGCAGAATTATCATGGTAATATTGTCCATAAATTCCAATTTTCATGGTTGTTTGGGGGTTTATTATTAAATTAAATATTCAAATATTTATTCAAATAGTTTGATCTGTCTTTTAACTCGTTTAAATAGGTGTCTTCCTCACTACCTAAAATAATCTCATAATTGTATCTTCTGAATGTCTGTAAAATTTCGTTCAGAGCTCCAGTAGTAGTTTTAATGGTAATTTGTACTAAGTTGTCCTTCATTTCAGAAACAAAGGCACCTAGTAGTTTTCCATTATTACTTTCTATTATCTGAGCAATTTCACTAAATGAATAATCTTTACGGTTTTTTTCAACTACAATAGTGTCTCCTAATTCATTCAGGAATGGAGTCTCATTGAAAAAAGTTAGAATATCATTTAACTCATAAAATCCAATATATTCGTTATGCTCGTCTAAAACAGGCATAATATTACTCTCATTTTGCGCAAATGCTTCCAAAACGTCTAGCCAGTTGGTGCTTTTTTTAACAAAAAAAGCATTATATAAATAAGTGTAGGTTTCTACGCTATTATTGTTATCAAAACTTTTACAGTCATCTTCTGCAATATTACCAATCAGAGTTTTATCTTCAATAATCGGTAAATGGCTATACGTTGATTTTTCAAAGATGGAGCAAACCTTTTTTATACTATCATTTAATCCAACGGGTTGAAAATCAATGTTTATGTACGATGTGATTTCCATAAGTATGCTAATTAGCCCGAAAAATAGTAATTTTAGTCTACATAATAGCATTATGTTGTTCGTATTTTTGCAGACTTAAAGAAAAAATATTAATCATGACTAAATTAAGTGTAAATATTAATAAAATAGCAACTCTTAGAAATTCAAGAGGGGGAGATGTACCAAGTGTATTAAAGGTGGCTAAAGACGTACAAAAGTTTGGGGCGCATGGAGTTACCATTCATCCAAGGCCGGATGAGCGTCATATTAGGTATCAAGATGCACGTGATCTTAAAGAGGTTGTGTATACCGAATATAATATAGAAGGTAACCCGATAAAAAGTTTTATGGATTTGGTTTTAGAAGTAAAGCCAACACAGGTTACTTTGGTGCCAGATGCAGAGGATGCAATAACTTCTAACGCTGGATGGGATACTATAAAACACAAAGATTTTTTGGTTGATGTTATTGCAGAGTTTAAAAGAAATGGTATTAGAACATCGGTATTTGTAGATGCAGATGAGCGTATGGTAGAGGCTGCGGTAGCTACTGGTACAGATAGGGTAGAGTTGTATACAGAATCTTATGCGAGTGCTTATGAGCAAGGTGATTTGAAAGGTGTTGAGCCATTTGTGAAAGCTGCTATTAAAGCCAATGAAGTAGGGTTGGGTATTAATGCAGGGCATGATTTAAGTTTGGAGAATATAAAATATTTTAAAGAGAATATACCTAATTTATTAGAGGTGTCTATAGGGCATGCATTAATTGCAGAATCTTTATATTTAGGGATTGAGAATGTTGTAAATCTTTACTTGAATAAATTGAAATAATGCCACATTTATATTCTAAAATAATAGGAGAAGGTACTCCTTTGATTATACTTCACGGGTTTTTAGGGATGTCTGATAACTGGAAAACTATGGCTGGAGGTTATGCCGAGCAAGGTTATCAGGTGCATTTGGTAGATCAGCGTAACCATGGTAGAAGTTTTCATGATGAAACTTTTAACTATGAAGTACTTGTTGAAGACTTGAACGCGTATATTGCCGAAAAGCAGTTGAAAGATGTTATTATTCTGGGGCATTCTATGGGGGGGAAAACAGCTATGTTGTTTGCGGTAACCTATCCGGATATAGTTAAGAAATTAATTGTAGCAGATATAGGGCCTAAATTCTATCCACCACATCACGAAATTATTTTAAATGGCCTCTCATCGTTAGATTTTGATGTAATTAAAAATAGAAGAGAAGCTGATGATGCGTTGTCTAAATATATTTTTGATTGGGGTACACGTCAGTTTTTGTTAAAAAACTTGTACTGGGTAGAAAAAGAGAAGCTTGGTTTTAGGTTTAACTTAGAGGTGTTGAGAACCAAAGGCGCTGAAATAGGTGAGGCGCTGCCAGATTTTACATCATATGAAGGAGATGTGTTGTTTTTAAGAGGTGATAAATCTGAATATGTAATGCCTTCAGATGAAACATTGATTAAGAGACATTTTCCTCATAGTATAATAGAAACTGTTAGTAATTCTGGGCATTGGTTGCATGCAGAGAATCCGAAAGAGTTTTTTGAGAAGTCCGTTGCTTTCTTAAAAGCATAAAGAGTTAGAATGCTATTTTAAAACTGTATAATTATTAATTATGTAATTTTTGCAATAAAAAATTGATAAATTCATATTTTATATTATTTTTGGAGTAATCAAATAATTATAAAAGATGAAATACAGTTTTACTTATAGCATTTTGCTTTTAGGGCTATTGATGATGGGGTGTTCTTCAGATGATGCTATGATGGTGGATGATGAAGAAGAAGTGGTGTATACCAACGGAAGTGCAGACTTTAGTACTTTTGTGGCTTTAGGAAATTCTTTAACAGCAGGGTATTCAGACGGAGCTTTGTCATTACAGGGTCAAGAAGCTTCCTTACCGTATATATTATCAGAGCAATTCTCGCTAGTTGGTGGAGGTGAATTTACACAGCCTTTAGTGAGTGACAATCTTGGTGGAATGACACTTGGTGGTCAGCAAATACTAGATAACCGTTTAATTTTATCTTTTGCAAGTGGTAGTCCTGCTCCTGTGAATGTTTCAGGTATGCCAAGTACTGAAGTTTCAAGTGTGCTATCAGGAGGTTTTAATAATATGGGGGTTCCAGGAGCTAAAATTTTTCATTTAGGAGTGGAAGGTTATGGAAATGTTGGAGGTCTTTTAAACGGAACTGCTAATCCGTATTTTGTTAGATTCGCATCTTCTGCGAATGCTTCTATTATGGCAGACGCCATGGCGCAAAGTCCTACCTTTTTTAGTTTATGGATTGGGAATAACGATATTTTAAGTTATGCTATAGCTGGGGGAGCTGGAGAAAACCAAGCGGGGAATTTAGACCCGACCACTTACGGAAGTAATGATATTACAGATCCTAACGTTTTTGCGGCAGTATACAATGGGTTATTGCAAATACTTACTTCTGGCGGAGCTAAGGGGGTGGTAGCTAATATACCAGATATAACTACCATACCATATTTTACAACAGTACCTTATAATCCTGTGCCGTTAGATGCTACAACAGCGGGTATGTTAAATGCGGCCTTTGCAAATTATAATGCAGGTTTACAGCAAATGCAGAGTTATGGGTTTATAACAATGGATGAAATGAATGCGCGTACCATAGTGTATTCAGAAGGTGCTAGTAATGCTATGTTGATAGAAGATGAAGATTTAACTGATTTAACAGCATATGGTATTCCTAATTATAGATTAACCACGGCTAATGATTTAATTGTGTTAACTGCACAAAATATTATAGGTACTACTGTTAATGAAGATCCAACACTTATAAATGGAGTGTCAGTACCCTTGTCAGATCAGTGGGTGTTAACGCCTCAAGAGCAGCAAATGGTTGCTACAGCTCAAACTTCGTTTAATGCAACCATTGACGCTTTAGCTACTAACTATGGTTTGGCTATGGTAGATGTAGAAGGAGTAATGGATATGTTGGCTAATGGAGGTATTACTGTGAATGGTTCTACGTTAACTAGTACATACGCTACAGGAGGTGCTTTTTCATTAGATGGAGTACATCCTTCTTCCAGAGGGTATGCGTATTTGGCTAATGAGTTTATAGCGGCAATTAACGCTACGTACGGTTCAGATCTTCCGGGGGTAAACCCGATAGACTATACCGCTTTGTATTTGGAATAGTTTTGAGTTTTTGTATTAAATAATTCCCAAAAAAGGGGTTGCATGTTGGTTCCATGCAGCTCCTTTTTTATTTTTACAATAAAAAGATGAAAATACTTATTAGAATATTATTATCGGCAGTGGCAGTATTGTTTCTGTCGTATATACTTCCGGGTGTTCACGTATCTAATTATCTAGCAGCAGTTATTGTGGCGACTATCATAGGTTTGTTAAATATTGTGGTAAAACCTGTATTGGTTATTTTAACGCTACCTATAACTATTTTAACATTGGGTATTTTCTTGCTGGTTATTAATGCTTTTATCATTTTGTTTGCCGATGGTCTTGTAGATGGTTTTGCGGTAGACGGTTTTTGGTGGGCATTAATTTTTAGTCTGTTGTTATCGTTCTTACAATCGCTTTTAAATTCAGGATTGGACGATGAAAAATGTTGATAAATTAACTTTGTGAAATACAGCTTATTAAAAACTTGGTTGGGTTGGTAAAAAGTATTAATTTTGCAACCCAATTTTTATAGTATATATAATGAATATTACAAAAGAGCAAGTAGATGATTTAAATGCAATTGTAACAGTTGCATTATCTAAGGAAGATTATAGCGAGAAAGTAGATACTACATTAGAAAATTACCGTAAGACTGCTAATATCCCAGGTTTTAGAAAAGGACACGTTCCTATGGGGCTTGTTAAAAAGCAATATGGGAAAGCTGTGTTATTAGATGAGGTGAACAAAATGTTACAAGAAGCTCTTAATAACTATCTTACAGAAGAGAAGCTTGATGTTTTAGGAAACCCATTACCAATGGCTCAAGATGAGTTTGATTGGGATGCTGAAGAATTAACCTTTAAGTTTGAGCTTGGTCTTGCGCCTTCTTTTGATATAGATTTTGGTAAAGATGCTATTACGCATTACAACATTGTTGCAGATGAAGAAATGCTTAATGGACAAGTGGAGCGTATCCAAAAACAATTTGGAAAATTAGTTGGTCATAAAGAGGTTATTAAAGATGCAGAAATCACTGCTACTTTTGTAAACGAGGAAAAAGAAATAAACAACAAAGCAACTTTTACTTTTGATAAAATTAAGAGCGAAGAGGCTGCTGAGAAATTATTAGGTACTAAAATAGGTGAAACAGTAACCCTTTCTACTAAAGGTTTATTTGAAGACGACCATGATTTAATGGAAGTTTTAAAAGTGTCTCATGACGATGCTCATGGTTTAGATATTGAAGTTACTGCTACTATTGAAGAGTCTAACACACGTGATTTAGCTGAATTAAACCAAGAGTTATTTGATAAATTATTTGGTGAAGGTAATGTTACTTCAGAAGAAGAAATGAAAGCTAAAATTAAAGAAGATGCTGAAAAACAATTTGTTCAGCAATCTGACCAAAAGCTTTTAAATGATGTTACTGAAACTTTAATTGAAAACGCTAAGTTTGATTTACCAGCTGAGTTTTTAGTTAAATGGATTCAAACTGCAGGTGAAAATCCAATGACAGAAGAAGAAGCAAAAGCAGAATATGAAAAGTCTGAAAAAGGACTTCGTTACCAATTGATTGAAGGTAAAATTATTACTGAAAACAATTTACAAGTTACTTTTGACGAGTTAAAAGAATTTGCTAAAACATACATTAAAGCGCAAATGGCTCAATTTGGTCAATTAGACCCTTCTGATGAAGAAGTTGAGAATATTACTATGCGTATTATGTCTAACCAAGAAGAAGTAAAACGTCTTTCAGATCAGGTAATGAGTCAAAAGATGATTACTTTCTTTAAAGATAACGCAAATTTAACAGTTAAAGAGGTAACTTACGAAGACTTCGTTAAAGAGGCTTATTCATAAGTTTGTTAAAAAATAAATACCTATCTTTAGGCGTTAATCTTACTCGATAGGATTAACGCCTTTTTTAATAAATGATTATGAATTTCAAGAAAGAATTTAAGAAATATGCTACCCAGCATCATGGTATAAATAATATGTACTATGATAAGATTGTAAGTAAAATGAATCCTGTTGGTATGACTCCTTATATTATGGAGGAGCGTCAGTTAAACGTAACCCAAATGGATGTGTTCTCTCGATTAATGATGGATAGAATCATCTTTTTAGGTACTGGAATTGACGATCAAATTGCTAACATAGTGCAAGCACAGTTGTTATTTTTAACAAGTTTAGATGCTTCTAAGGATATTCAAATTTATATTAACTCTCCTGGTGGAGGGGTGTATGCAGGTTTAGGTATTTACGATACAATGCAATTTATTCAGCCAGATGTAGCTACTATCTGTACAGGTATGGCGGCTTCTATGGGTGCTGTATTATTATGTGCAGGTGCCGATGGTAAACGTTCTGCATTACCACACTCTAGAGTAATGATTCACCAACCACTTGGTGGGGCTCAAGGACAGGCGAGTGATATAGAAATTACAGCAAGAGAGATTTTAAAATTAAAAGAAGAATTATACCAAATTATCGCTAACCATTCAGGGCAGTCATTTGATAAAGTAAGTGACGACTCTGATAGAGATTACTGGATGAAAGCTCAGGAAGCGAAAGATTATGGTATGATTGATGAGGTTTTAACTAGAAAATAAAAATTTTTGAATGGCGAGAGAAGAGTTAGAATGTTCCTTTTGTGGTAGAAAGAAGCCGGAAACAAATTTATTGATTGCCGGATTAGATGCTCACATCTGCGACAGATGTATTGAGCAAGCGCATGGTATTGTTCTGGAAGAATCTAAACAATCCAGATCAAAAGATTTGTCGGCGGAACTTGAGTTGAAGAAGCCTAGAGAAATTAAAGATTTTTTAGATGGATTTGTAATTGGGCAAGACAGTACCAAGAAGGTGATGTCTGTAGCAGTATACAACCACTATAAGCGTTTGTTACAAACTTCTACTGAAGACGATGTAGAAATTCAAAAAAGTAACATTGTAATGGTGGGGCAAACAGGTACTGGTAAAACATTAATAGCAAAAACCATTGCTAAAATGTTAAACGTGCCGTTGGCTATTGTAGATGCTACTGTTTTAACAGAAGCAGGGTATGTAGGAGAAGATGTAGAAAGCATCTTAACTCGTTTGTTGCAAGCTGCCGATTACGATTTAGAAAAAGCAGAAAGAGGAATTGTATTTATTGACGAAATAGATAAAATTGCTCGTAAAAGTGATAATCCGTCTATTACCAGAGATGTATCTGGTGAAGGGGTTCAGCAGGCACTTCTTAAATTATTAGAAGGTACTGTGGTTAATGTTCCGCCAAAAGGTGGTAGAAAGCACCCTGATCAGAAGTTTATAGAGGTAAATACAGAAAATATTCTGTTTATTGCCGGTGGTGCTTTTGATGGTATTGAACGAATTATTACCAGACGTTTAAATATGCAAGCGGTTGGTTATAGTTCTAGTTCATCTGGTAAGATTATAGATAAAGAGAATTTATTGCAGTATGTGATACCTAAAGACTTAAAAGATTTTGGTTTAATTCCTGAAATTATTGGTCGTTTACCGGTGTTAACATATATGAATCCTTTAGATGAGGTTACACTACGTTCTATACTTACCGAGCCTAAAAATGCTATAATTAAGCAATACGAGAAGTTGTTTGCTATGGATAACATAGAGCTAACAGTTTCAGACGATGCACTTGATTATATTGTGAAAAAGGCTATTGAGTATAAGTTAGGGGCTAGAGGACTTCGTTCTTTATGTGAAGCTATCTTAACAGATGCTATGTTCCAGTTGCCAAGTGACGAGGAGGTGCATGCATTCCATGTGTCTAAGCAATACGCGAAAGATATGTTGAATAAAGCTACTATTAGTACCCTTAAGGCAGCTTCTTAAAATATAATTTATATACGCTATAAATATAAAACCCATGATATTTTATCATGGGTTTTTTTATACATTTATGTGAAGGTTTTACTGAGGGAGAATTGTATATAATCTCATGTCTCTAAGCGATAACAACAACCAACCATGGATAATAACTTACGAAAATTTTGGAGGAAGTATTTTAGTTTACACTGGAAGTTTGGATTGTTTTTAGTGGTGCTTTTGTGTGTGCCAAGGTTTTTCCTAGTATTACAAGCAAATGAGCAAGGCAACTACGGAGTAATTGGTATGGTGATGTTTCTTTCGGCTATTGTACCATTCATTTTTCTGAATAGAAACGGAACTAAGAACATAGGGTTGAGAACGCCTAAAAGCATTTTTACTTTGTTACTTGCTTTATTGGCAGGTATTGTATTTAGTGTAGTGCTGTACTTTATAGGTGATTTATTATATGGAGGTTCTTATGAGAATTGGTATGAATACATTGGTAAGTCTTACGCCATCCCCGAAAACATAACTGCCGATGCTAAAAGAACCATGTTTATTATTATGGCAATTACGGGTATGATATTTAGCCCAATTGGTGAAGAGTTATTTTTTAGGGGAATTGTGCATTTTAGTTTTGCAAAATCTGTGGGAGATAGAAAAGCATCGTTTATAGATAGTGCGGCTTTTGCTATAACACATATATCGCATTTTGGCTTGGTGTTTATTGCTGGGGGATGGGATTTCTATTTTGTGCCAACCTTGCTTTGGGTAAGTAGTATGTTTTTGGTGAGTCTACTTTTCTTTAAAATGAAACAGCTTACAGGTTCTATTTGGGGTGCAGTGTTATGTCATTCCGGATTTAATCTTGGAATGATTTACAGTATTTTCTATCTACTATAAGTGCGTTCGTTACTCCATAAACGCATTGATTTTTTCCCAAAGTAAGTTATCAAAATCAGAGAGGGCAAAGTTATCACCGTCTGCAGATTCGCCCATTCTAATAATTACTAGTTTTTCACTAGGTACAATGTAAATCTTTTGGTCGTTTTTACCTAAGGCTGCAAACATATCAGATGGGGCTTCGGGTATCAGAGACCCAGAATATTCTAATTGAGATTGTGGTAAGTGATAGGAGTTTTTGCCGTTTAACCACCATAAGTAACCATAAGCGTCATTGATATTTTGAGACGTATTGGTAGCTTCGTTTAAGTACGATTCAGAAATAATTTGAGTTCCGTTCCAATTTCCATTGGCAGCAATTAAAAGCCCAAACCTAGCCATGCTCCTAGTATTACTCCAATACACATTAAGATTGTTTAGGTTGGTCCATGCTCCCGTCATACCAATAGGGTTACGTAATTTTTGGTTGAAATATGTATTCCAGCTCTGGTTGGTAGCATTCGCTACTACATCTTGTGTTTTTACATATACATTATGGTATGCCCATCTGCTACCTGCATCAGAAAGATAGTGCAGGTTTTCAGGGCTCACATCATCACCTAGGGAGTCGTCTATACCGCTGGTCATAGTTAGCAGGTGTTTGCACTGTATAAGATTTTCTTTTTCTTGAGGTAAACTAGTCCAGTTACCAAGGTAGTTGTTCACAGGGGTTTCAATAGTAAGGTAACCTTCGTCTTGTGCAATACCAGTTACGGTGCTTGTTAAAGTTTTACCTGCAGAAGCCCAATACCAAATAGAAGACTCGTCAAAATCATCAAAATAATGCTCTACTACAATATTTCCATTTTTCAATATGATGAATGATTTGGTGTTTTTATCCTCTAGAAATGCGAGTAAATCGGCTAGTTTAGCGCTATTCCATCCGGCTTCTTCAATGCTTGTAGTAGTCCATTCACTTGAATTATTTGGAGGGTAGTACCAATTTTCCGTAACAGGTTGTTCTACGGGGGTAGTATCTTCTGATGTACAACTACATAAAGCTACACATAGAAATGGAATAAGTAAGTACCTAAGCATAATAATGGTGTTTAAGCTATAAATCTGAAGCATCTAATATACTAAACAATTAGATAGATAGAATTAATATTGTACTTTTGCACTCCAAAATCGGTAAACAGTATGAGAACCAAATCGTTAAAGAAGAACAAGATTAATGTTGTAACACTAGGATGCTCTAAAAACGTATATGATAGTGAGGTTTTAATGGGGCAATTGAAAGCTAGTGGGAAAGATGTGGTGCATGAAGAAGAAGGTAATATAGTAGTTATAAATACCTGTGGTTTTATTAATAACGCCAAGGAAGAAAGTGTTAATACAATACTAGAGTATGTACAGCGTAAAGAAGAAGGTGCTGTAGATAAAGTGTTTGTTACGGGGTGTTTGAGTGAGCGTTATAAGCCAGATCTAGAAAAGGAAATTCCGGATGTGGACCAGTATTTTGGTACTTCTGATTTACCTATATTATTAAAAGCTTTAGGAGCAGATTACCGACATGAATTAATAGGAGAGAGATTGACTACAACTCCTAAAAACTATGCCTATTTAAAAATTGCGGAGGGTTGCGACAGGCCGTGTAGTTTCTGTGCAATTCCGCTAATGAGAGGTAAACACAAAAGTACCCCTATTGAAGATTTGGTTACCGAAGCTAAAAAGTTAGCAGAAAAAGGGGTGCAGGAACTTATTCTAATAGCACAAGATTTAACCTATTATGGTTTAGATTTATATAAAAAGAGAAACTTAGCTGAGCTTTTAAAAGAGTTGGTGAAAGTAGAGGGTATTGAGTGGATTCGTTTACATTATGCTTTTCCTACTGGTTTCCCTATGGATGTGCTAGAGGTGATGAATGAAGAACCGAAGGTGTGTAATTATTTAGATATTCCTTTACAACATATTTCAGATAGCATTTTAAAAAGTATGCGCCGTGGTACTACGCAAGAAAAAACTACGCGTTTGCTGAAAGAGTTTAGAGCTGCTGTGCCTGAAATGACTATAAGAACTACTTTAATTGTAGGATACCCTGGAGAAACGGAAGAAGATTTCCAAACCTTGAAAGAGTGGGTAAAAGAAATGCGTTTTGAGCGTTTAGGGTGCTTTACATATTCTCATGAGGAAAATACGCATGCCTATAATTTAGAGGATAATGTGCCGGAAGAAGTTAAGCAAGCAAGAGCTGCCGAAATCATGGATATTCAGTCTCAGATTTCTTGGGAATTAAACCAAGAGAAAGTAGGACAGGTATTCAAATGTATGATTGACCGTAAAGAAGGAAATTACTTTATTGGAAGAACTGAGTTTGATAGCCCAGATGTAGATAATGAGGTGCTTATAGATGCTACACAACATTATGTGAAAATTGGGGAGTTTACCAATATCAAAATTTTTGATGCAGCAGATTTTGACTTGTACGGCGAACCTATTTAATTAAACAAGTAAAATTCTTACTTTTTTATAGGATATAGTTAGTTTTTTTAGTACATTTATTATCAATCAATAAACGAATGTACATGATGAAAAAACTATTACTTTTTACCTCGTTATTTATTTTTTTCTATACTACAGTGAGTGCTCAGGTAGTTGGAGAAGATTGGGATGATCTTGCTAGTATTCAACTTACTTCTGGTGCTTACGGAGATGTCTTTGCTCAGTCGTTAGATACGGTTTATGTTGTTAAAAATGGGTATATCTACAAATCCGATGATCAAGGGTTTACTTGGAGTGCCTATAATACTGGTGTCCAGAAAGAATTTCGAGATGTTACTTTTTCAAATGTAAATACGGGTTATACGGTGGGAGCTCAAGGTGCGCTGCTAACTACTGTAGATGCTGGGGGTAATTGGAATTTAGTATCACTTACCACAACAAATGATTTACTTGCTGTAGCTACAACCCCTAATGGATCTGTTTGGTGTGTGGGTACTAATGGTACCATTGTAAATTCTGCTGATGGGGTCAACTGGACGGAATCGACGCTAGGTTCAGAAACACTTTTATCGGTGGCATTTAAAAATAATTTAGAGGGAGTTATTTCTGGTGTAAATGGAGTGTTATACCATACCACAGATGGTGGTGCTTCATGGCAAAATGTAAGTCTGTCTTTAAACCCAAATTACGATACAGATATTATGAAGGTTGAATATTCAAATGGAGACCTATTTTTATCTGTAGGATTAGATGATTTGGGAAATGGAATGGTAAGTTATGTGCTGTATTCATCAGATTTAACCAATTGGACGGAGCATACTAGTTATGGTATGATAAAGGATCTTACGTTTTTTAATGGAGTGGGGCACGCAGTAGGTGGAGATTATGCCTTATGTGATTGTTGTGTTTTTTATATTTATAAATCTACCGATTTAGGCGTTAGCTGGACGGAACAGTTGGTTCAAAACTTCACAGGTAACCAATGTAGTATGTATTACGGCTTCCGTAGAATTTCTATGTATAAAGATCAAGTAGGGTATGTTATTTCGGGGCCTAGGGTTTACAAGACACCTATGTATTTTACCGCTACTGAGAATTTTAAAAATATTGATTTAAGTATTAGTCCTAATCCGGTTAAAGATGGATTTCTTACCATTGTAAATAAAGGTGATGCTGTTGCTAGCTTAGCAGTGAAAGTATACAATATTCAAGGGGAGTTGTTGAAAGATTTGGAGGGTGTAGTTGTAAATGAACCTCTTGATGTTAGGGAGCTAACTACTGGAATTTACTTTTTAGAAATGACTATTGACGAAACCGTTGTTGAAACAAAGAAATTTGTAAGAGAATAAATCGTACGATGTGTGTGCAGTATGTATTTAACTAAATTTTAGTAGTTATACAGTCTTACTACAGTATATTTGCGGTTTTAAGACAACTCTAATCTATGGTTACCGGAATTTCGTTTCAAGATGCGCGCTATTTTTCTAATCTAATGCTAGACTATCTAGATGAGAAAGAAGAAGTACAAAATTTGTATGCTCGTTTTCCAAAGTTGGAAAACTTTAAAGGGCAAATAGAAGAAAAGGCGTCTAGTTATTCTCAGGAGCATAGAGAGGTTTTGGTGAATGCCTTAAACCATCAGTATAAGAACTTAGAAGTAAGCGAAGCTACCCAACATCATATTGACTTGTTGGCAGATAATACTACGTTTACCGTAACCACTGGGCATCAATTAAACCTGTTTACGGGTCCGTTGTATTTCTTATATAAAATTGTTTCTACTATTAATCTTACTAAGGAATTAAAAGAAGCATATCCGGAATATAATTTTGTGCCTATTTACTGGATGGCTTCAGAAGATCATGATTTTGAGGAAATCAATTACTTTAATTTTAAAGGAAAGAAAATCCATTGGAATAGAAAAGATGGTGGTGCAGTAGGGCATTTAACAACAGAAGGTTTAGATGAGGTTTATAAACTGTATGAGCAAGAGTTGGGAGTAGGCGAAAATGCAGATTATTTAAGACGGTTATTTAAAGATGCGTATTTAAATCATGATACGTTAGCAGCGGCTTCACAGTTTTTAGTAAATGAGCTTTTTGGCAAACACGGTTTAGTGGTTTTAGACGCAGATGATGCAAGCTTAAAGGAGTTGTTTGTGCCATATATGAAAACCGATATTTTTGAGGGGACACCTTTTAAGAAAGTTACGGAGACTGCAGCGGTAATGTCAGATCTGGGATATAACGTACAAGTAACCCCAAGAGAAATTAATTTATTCTATCTGGCAGAAGGAGTGCGAGAACGTATTGTGGAGCAAGATGGTACTTATGTTGTTTTAGATGCAGGTATCACGTTTACCAAAGAACAACTTGAAACGGAATTAAAAGAACACCCAGAACGTTTTAGTCCTAATGTAATAATGCGTCCGCTATACCAAGAGGTTATTTTACCTAACTTGTGTTATATAGGTGGAGGCGGAGAGCTTGCCTATTGGTTAGAGTTAAAATCTTACTTTAACGCTATGCAAGTAACATTTCCAATATTGTTATTAAGAAATTCTGTGTTGGTTGTATCTGAAAAGCAACAAGAAAAATTAAATAAGCTCAATATATCATACAAGCATCTGTTTCTTAAAAAAGATAGCTTTATAAACAAAAAGGTACGTGAGATAAGTAATATTGATATTGACTTTACCAAACAACGTACACATTTAGAAGAGCAGTTTGCGGGTTTGTATGATTTAGCAGAACAAACAGATAAATCGTTTTTAGGAGCTGTAAAAGCACAAGAGGTGAAACAGTTAAAAGGCTTGGATAATTTAGAAAAGCGATTGTTAAAAGCGCAGAAACGTAAGTTATCTGACCATGTAGAGCGTATTACTGAAATTAGAAACGAGTTATTCCCTAATGAGTCTTTACAAGAGCGTACGGCTAATTTTTCTGAGCTGTATCTTTCTTACGGGGAAGAATTGGTGACAACCTTATTAGAAAAATTAAAGCCACTGGCATTAGAGTTTACTATTTTAGTAAAATAGTCTTTATACTTCAAATATAAATCCTTTGTTGGTAAGCATTTCGTAGCGGTCGGTATCAAACTGATATAGTTTGGCTGCCCTATGCGAAACATTGGTTTGTTTTTCGTCTAATGAAACCAGTAATTTCATTTTAAGTATTTTTCTTCTAAAGTTGGGTTTGTCTAGCTTTATATTTAAAATTTCTTCATAAAGCTGCATGAGCTGTAGTAAGGTGAATTTTTCAGGTAATAAGTTAAACCCAATAGGTGCGTGCTTTACTCGGTTTCTAAGGCGTTCTAAACTATAATCTACAATACTATTGTGGTCGTAAATTAAGGTGCCTATATCACTTACCTTATACCATTTTGCATCGGAAGCTGTAAAACCAGCCTTAATATCAAAATCATCTTTTTTAACCAATGCATAGTAGCCAATGGTAATTACACGGTCTAATGGAAAACGATCAGGTTCTCCAAATGCTTTAAGTTGTTCTAAATATAAATCTTTGATACCAGTTAAATCTTGAAGTATTCGGTTAGCTGCATTATCTATACTCTCCTCTTTTTTAATCCAACCTCCTGGTAAGCCCCATTTACCTCTACTTATTCCCTCTGCATGTTCTATTAACAATACTTCAAGGTTGCCTTCGTCAAAAGTAAAAATAACACAGTCTATGGTAATGGAGTTCATTACCGACTTTTCTATTTGTTTTCCAGATTCTTCATCGATAAATTGTTTCGTCATGGGTACACGTGTATGAGGTTTTTTTAAATAAGGGCTAGTGACAAAAATAACAAATCTGAATAATTTTAATAGGTTACATTCATATGATAAATTACTTGGTTATTTATTTATGCTTAGTTTAGTTAGAGAGATGGATGAAGTAATGAGAAATTTATTGTGATGAGGGTAAAATTACACTTTGTATTTTCAGAATATGGAATTTTATAAGCTTAAAAAATTTGATATTATCAAAGTTAAACAATATCTTGTAGTCGTTTAAACTATATGGTCTACATATTGTAATCGATTACAAAAAGAAATAAGTTGTTTTTATGAAATATACTGTGCTGCTTGCAACCGTTTTATGTGCTTCAATGAGTATTAAAGCTCAAACTGAAAAATGTACTTCTGAAGTTTGGATAGCGGATACCGGAAAACAAACATATACCAATCCAATTTTATATGCTGATTATTCAGATCCGGACGTAGTTCAAGTGGGGGAAGACTATTACATGACGGCTTCTAGTTTTAACGCAGCGCCGGGATTGCCAATACTCCATTCTAAAGATATGGTAAACTGGGAACTTATAAATCATGCGCTTCCTGTTATAACGCCGGAAGCACATTTTAAGATTCCTCAGCATGGGAATGGAGTTTGGGCCCCGAGTATACGATACCACAACAAAGAGCTTTATATTTATTGGGGAGATCCTGATTTTGGTATTTACATGGTAAAAACCAAAGACCCTTATGGAGTGTGGGATGAACCGGTTTTAGTAATGGAGGCTAAAGGATCAATTGACCCTAGCCCCTTATGGGATGACGATGGTAATGCGTATTTAGTACATGCTTGGGCTGGTAGTAGAGCCGGTGTAAAGAGTTTGCTTACAGTACATAAATTGAGCTCTGATGGTACCAAGATTTTAGATAGAGGTACACATGTATTTGATGGGCACGATGCGCACCCAACCGTAGAGGGGTCTAAATTTTATAAGAGAAATGGATATTACTACATATTTGCACCTGCTGGGGGAGTACCAACAGGGTGGCAATTGATTTTACGATCTAAAAATATATATGGTCCTTATGAGGAGAAAATTGTATTAGAACAAGGGACTACCAATGTGAATGGTCCGCACCAAGGGGCTTGGGTAGATGCACCCGATGGTTCATCATGGTTTTATCATTTTCAAGATGTTGGTGCTTACGGTAGAATAGTGCATTTACAGCCTGTGCAATGGGTTGATGATTGGCCTATGATGGGGGAAGATAAAGACGGTAATGGTATTGGTGAGCCTGTAATGACATACCGTAAACCAGTTAAAGGGAATTTTGAAGTGATGTCGCCTTGTGATACTGATGAGTTTGAAGGTAATGGTTTAGGGTTGCAATGGCAGTGGAATGCCAACCCTGAAGTGGTTTGGAGTGTTAAACTACCAGGGAAGTCTTATCTAAGATTATTTTCAATTAAGAAGATTGAGGGTACCAAGAATCTTTGGACGGTACCTAATCTGTTGTTGCAAAAATTTCCTGCACCAGATTTTAAAGCTACTACGCAAGTAACCTTAATGCCTGAAGATGCTACTACGGGTAAAAGTGCTGGTTTAATAGTAATGGGTATGGATTATGCTACGCTTACGTTAACCAATACTAAAAATGGTTTTGTGGTAAAACAAACCGTAGCTATAGATGCAATTGGTGCAGCTAAAGAAGAAACTGTAGAAGCGGTATCTTTAGATGGGGACAAAGTATATTTTAGAGTTGAGGTGTCTGGTCCTGACGGCTTGTGTCAGTTTAGTTATAGTACTAACGGGAAAAGGTTTAAAAGTATAGGGAAACCTTTTAAGGCTAAAGAAGGTAAGTGGGTAGGTGCTAAAGTAGGATTGTTTAGTATAAGTGAACCCGAAGTAAAAAGGGGCGGGTACGCTGATTTTGAATTCTTCAGGATAACCCGCTAACCCATTTTGCTTTTAAGGGGTAATGTACACGCCCTCCCATCCGAAATTGGTTTTTTCATAGCTGGCTCTGATGTGGTTAGGTCTTTTAATCTGTAAAATTTCTATTTTTTCCGGGATAAAATATAGAATGGTAAAGTTTCCGCCATGGTCATTATATTTTATATTGTTAGGGTTGTCAATAATAGTTCCCGGTATGTCGGAAGCTATATAGTCAATCTTGGAATAATCAGGAATAGTCTCCCATTTTTTTTGTAATTCCTCTTTGTCTTTCTCTACTTCTACATAGGCTACCATAGTAATTTGGGTTAAGGTTTCCGGATTAAAAAATAGAAGACTCACTTCATTATGCTCATTAATATGAGTCATTTTTTTAGAGCGTCGGTCGGTATAGGCCTGTAAAAATTGCCCATCAATAACATCTCTCAATACCATAGTTCGCTGTCGAATATGTCCATTTAAACCACAAGACGACATGAAAAAATAGCGGTACGGATGTTTCTTCTCTTTACTGGCTTCGGTAAGCTCTGTAAAGACGTTGTTTAGCATCTGTTTTGTCATAATCGTATTTTAAGTGTTATGTAATATACAAAAAATCAAATATATATAACAAAAATTAGCATAGTTATAAAATCTATAGTTAGTACCTTTGTGCCGAAAACTTAAACTCATATGCACAATATAGATATTGATCTGGTTGAAATGACTTTAGATGTCACTAAATATGTGATCAACAGAATTACAAAAACAGACCCTGAATTGGGGATGCCTAAGAAAGAAGAAGAATTAAAAGCATTGGTTGGTGAAACAATTACTGCAAAAGGTATTGGTGGAGAGAATGCTTTTCAGAAATGGAAAGATGTATTGGTTAAAGCTATTGTGCCTATAGACCATCCTAGGCACTTGGCATTTGTACCAGCTTCGCCAACACGTTCAGCTATTATGTTTGATTTAATAACGTCTGCTAGTTGTATACACGGAGCTTATTGGATGGAAGGCGCAGGAGGAATTTTTGCCGAGAACGAAGCTATGCGTTGGTTGGTATCTTTAACGGGTATGCCAGAAGGTGCTTTTGGTGTATTTACTAGTGGAGGTACAGCAGCAAATTTATCGGCTATGGTTACCGCTAGAGAACATTGGAGAGATCAATGTGAAGAAAACAAAGCGTACAAGGGGTTAATTATAACTTCTATTGGGGCGCACTCGTCTGTAAAGGCGATGGCAAAAGTGATTGATGCTGAAATATTATTAGTGCCTTCAGAAGATATTTTAACTTATGAAAGATTAAAAGAAACCATTGATGGCTTAGATGAACTAAGTAAAAAAAGATTATTTGCTGTTGTAGCTACAGGCGGTACTACTAATGCGGGTATTATTGATGATTTAGATGGGGTGGCAACCTTTTGTGAGGAACACCATATTTGGTTTCATGTAGATGCGGCTTACGGAGGTGGTGCTTTAGCAGCAGACTCTGTAAGGCATTTGTTTCATGGAATAGAAAGAGCAGATAGCGTAACTATCGATCCGCATAAATGGTTATTCTCACCATACGATTGTGGCGCTATTATATATAAGCATCCTGAATTGGCTAAGAAAGCACATTCGCAAGAAGGGTCGTATCTTGATATTTTTAAAGATGAAGGTGCGCAAGGCTTTAATCCGGCGGAGTATCAAATTCAATTAACCAGGCGTGTACGTGGTTTGCCGTTATGGTTTTCATTAGCTATGCACGGTACCGATAAGTACAAAGAGGCTATTGAAAGAGGAATTGAATTGGCGAATATCGCAGGAGAGATGGTTCGTAATAATTCTGAATTAGAATTGGTACGCGAGCCAAGTTTATCGTGTGTGTTGTTTAGAAAAATAGGATGGACGCCAGAAGATTATAAGGAGTGGACTTATAAAAACCAAAGAGAAGGTTTTGCCTTAGTAACCCCTACAAAATGGAAGGTTGGCGAGACTTATGAAACCGTGGCTAGGTTCTGTTTTATTAACCCAGATACCACCGAAGAAGATATAACTGCTATTTTAGCATCAATGAATTAATTAATAAATCTTATTTTTGCGCAAACAAATCAACCTCTATGAGTTCTGAAATTAGTAAAAGATACAGTCAACGAGGAGTTTCGGCCTCCAAAGAAGATGTGCACAATGCCATTAAAAAAGTAGATAAAGGTTTATTTCCTAAAGCTTTTTGTAAAATAGTACCAGATCATTTAACCAATGATGATGACTATTGTTTAATTATGCATGCAGACGGAGCCGGTACTAAATCGTCTTTAGCGTATATGTATTGGAAAGAAACCGGAGATATTTCTGTTTGGAAAGGTATTGCACAAGACGCATTGATTATGAATATTGATGATTTATTGTGTGTTGGTGCGGTAGATAATATCATGTTGTCTTCTACTATTGGTAGAAATAAGAACCTTATACCAGGAGAAGTTATTTCTGCTATTATTAACGGAACAGAGGAGTTGATTGCAGAACTAGAAAAATTTGGTGTTAAAATATATTCTACCGGAGGTGAAACGGCTGATGTAGGAGACCTAGTAAGAACTATTATTGTAGATTCTACGGTAACCGCTCGTATGAAACGTTCGGATGTAGTTGATAATGCTAATATTAAAGCAGGAGATGTTATTGTAGCGCTAGAATCGTTTGGACAAGCTTCTTATGAAACCGAATATAACGGAGGAATGGGGAGTAATGGTTTAACATCTGCGCGCCATGATGTATTTTCTAAATACTTAGCAGAAACCTATCCTGAAAGTTTTGATGCAGCCGTTCCAGAGGAACTTGTGTATTCAGGAAATGTAAAACTTACAGACGCTGTTGCAGATGCACCACTAGATGCTGGTAAGTTAGTGCTTTCGCCAACACGTACATATGCGCCAATTATTAAAAAAATACTTTCTAAGTATACACCTAACGAAATTCATGGTATGGTGCATTGTAGTGGAGGGGCACAAACCAAAATTTTACATTTTGTAGACAGTCTTCATATTATAAAAGATAACTTGTTTGAAGTACCACCTTTATTCAAGTTGATACAAGAGCAGTCTAAAACAGATTGGAAAGAGATGTATCAAGTATTTAATTGTGGTCACCGAATGGAGTTGTATGTAGATGCATCTTTAGCAAATGACATTATTGAAATTTCAGAGTCATTTAACGTAAGAGCTAAAGTTGTTGGACGAGTAGAAGCTTCAGAAACAAAAAGGCTTACCATTGAAAGTGAGTATGGTACATTTGAGTATTAAAAAAAGATAAGAAAAATAACTTTTTTTTAAGATAATTAGACCCTTGGATTTTGATATTCAAGGGTCTTTTAATATTACGAAAAATCATTTTATTTTCCAATTTAAAATTTAGTTAAAACATTAAAAGTTGTAAACTTTTTAGTGTTAGTAATTTTTTAATACTTTGATTTACAGTGTATTGACTGCTTTTTCTTGTTAACTTTGAAAAAAATAAAATTTTAGCGTTTCATTTTTAGTTAGATTTGTATTGTTAGAATTTCATAACGCTCATCATATTTTACAATGCAAATAACAAGAACCACGAAACCCCAAAAGACGTATACGCAAGAGGAGGCGATACAGGCGTCTATTGAGTATTTCAAAGGAGATGATTTAGCAGCAACTGTTTGGGTAAACAAGTATGCACTAAAAGACTCTGATGGGAATATTTACGAACTTACTCCGGATGATATGCACAGGAGAATTGCTAAAGAAATAGCAAGAGTAGAGAAAAAATATCCTAATTCATTATCAGAAGATGAGGTTTTTGATCTGATCAAAAACTTTAAGTACATTGTTCCGCAAGGTAGTCCAATGGCGGGTATTGGTAATCCATTTCAAATAGCATCACTTAGTAATTGTTTTGTGATAGGTAATAATGGAGCTTCAGATTCTTATGGAGGAATTATGAAGATAGACCAAGAGCAAGTGCAATTAATGAAACGAAGAGGTGGAGTAGGACACGATTTATCTCATATACGTCCGAAAGGTTCGCCAGTTAAAAATTCTGCTTTAACATCTACGGGAATTGTACCATTTATGGAACGTTTCTCAAACTCTACGAGAGAGGTAGCGCAAGATGGTAGACGTGGTGCTCTAATGTTATCGGTTTCTATTAATCATCCTGATGCGGAAGATTTTATAGATGCTAAAATGGAACAAGGTAAAGTTACAGGGGCTAATGTTTCTGTTCGTATTGATGATGCTTTTATGAAAGCTGTTGATAACGGAACCGATTATGTTCAAAAATATCCTATTCATAGCAATGATCCTGCATATACAAAAGAGATTAATGCCACACAGCTTTGGTCTAAAATAGTACATAATGCATGGCAATCTGCTGAACCTGGTATTTTATTCTGGGATACGATAGAGAAAGAATCTGTGCCAGATTGTTACGCAGATTTAGGATATAAAACAGTATCTACTAACCCATGTGGTGAGATTCCTTTATGTCCGTATGATTCTTGTCGTTTATTGGCTATCAATTTATTCTCGTATGTAGAGAATCCGTTTACTAAAGAGGCGTCATTTAATTTTGAGTTGTTTAAAAAGCATATTGCTTTTGCTCAAAGAATGATGGATGATATTATAGATTTAGAGTTAGAAAAGATTGATGCTATTTTAGCTAAGATTGATGCAGACCCAGAAGAAGAAGAAGTAAAAGCAGTAGAAAAAAACCTTTGGTTAAACATTCGTAAGAAAGCTTATGAAGGTAGAAGAACTGGTATTGGTATTACTGCAGAAGGAGATATGTTAGCATCTTTAGGATTGCGTTATGGCTCTGAAGAGGCAAACAAGTTTTCAGTAGAGGTGCATAAAACTATTGCAATAGAGGCGTACAGAGCATCTGTACATACTGCAAAAGAGCGTGGAGCATTTACTATTTTTGATGCAGAAAGAGAAAAAGAGAATCCGTTTATAGCACGTATAAAAGAAGCAGATGAAAAGCTTTATTATGAAATGCTAGAATATGGAAGAAGAAATATAGCGTTGTTAACAATTGCGCCAACAGGTACAACTAGTTTAATGACACAAACAACTTCTGGTATTGAGCCTGTATTTTTACCGGTTTATAAAAGAAGAAGAAAAGTAAACCCTAACGATAAGAATGTTCGTGTAGACTTTGTTGATGAGGTTGGAGATTCTTGGGAAGAATATGTGGTTTTCCACCATAGATTTAAGCAATGGATGGAGGTTAACGGAATTGAAACATCTACCAATTTTAGTCAGAAAGAGTTAGATGAGTTAGTGAAAAAATCTCCTTACTATAAGGCTACTTCTAATGATGTAGATTGGTTAAGTAAAGTACGCTTACAAGGAGATGTACAAAAATGGATAGACCACTCAATTAGTGTAACTATCAACTTGCCTAATGATGTTTCAGAAGAACTAGTGGGGCAACTTTATTTAGAGGCTTGGAAAGTGGGTTGTAAAGGGGTAACTGTTTATAGAGATGGTTCTAGAAGCGGAGTACTTATTTCTACTGAAGAGAAGAAAGAAGAAAACGGAGCTGGTAGTCTTTTCACAACAAAACGTCCGCAAGTGTTAGAGGCAGATGTGGTACGCTTCCAGAACAATAAAGAAAAATGGATTGCATTTATTGGTTTGATAGATGGAGAACCTTATGAAATTTTTACTGGTTTATCTGATGATGAAGATGGTATCTTGTTACCAAGATGGGTAGAAGACGGACTTATTATTAAAAACCGTAATGAAGATGGTACTTCTCGTTACGATTTCCAGTACGCCAACAAACGTGGTTATAAAACTACTATTGAAGGATTATCTCATAAGTTCAATCCGGAATATTGGAACTATGCAAAATTAATTTCAAGTACATTACGTCACGGAATGGCCATTGAAAGAGTAGTAAACTTAATTAATAGTTTACAGTTAGATACAGAATCTATCAATACTTGGAAAAATGGTGTAGCAAGAGCATTAAAGCGTTACGTACCAGACGGAACCGATGCTACCGGACAAAAGTGCGGAAATTGTAATAGTACAAATTTAATGTATCAAGAAGGGTGTTTAACCTGTAAAGATTGTGGCTCGTCTAAATGCGGATAAGCCTGTATACATAGTAACAACCAAGAAAACCCACTCATTTGAGTGGGTTTTTGTATTTTAAGGCAAAATGTTTTCCTGATTTTAGTCTTTATTTTTTCGGTTCTCGTACATTCTGATGCTAAAAATCATACCTCCGGTTAAAAATCCTGCTGCCCACGCCATAAGTATTAGTTTTATTGGTAAAAATCTAAATGCTAATGTATTTACCAAAAATAAAATGCTGAAAGATATTGATATAGCAAGGTAAATTTGCCATTTGTATTTAAAGAATTCCATAGGTTTTAAAATTACTGTTAGTTGAGAGTGTAAGATACAAATTTACACGTAAGATTTAACTTAATAATTTTAGTTTTTCAGATTAAGAAAAGTCGAATTATATGAATTTTTGTATTTGATTCTAGGGTTATACCTATTGGTTTTTAGGGTAACCCCTAGTGATAAAGGATATTATAATAAGTTATTTTGTAGATGTAAAAATAGGTGAGTTTAGCTCCTATAAAATTCTTAATAAATAAAATCAACTAACAATTTTAAACTATGAAAACTTACGCTTTAATGGTTTTTGCTTTTTTATGTTTTATGCCTTCATTAATGTCTGCACAAGATTGTAGAACTCTCTACAGTGACGGGCATAGTTATTACACTAAGGCTTACGAAAATTATAAGGAAGGGATAACCCTTTACAATAAAACTAAAAAAAGGGTAAACGGACTTGCAACCAAGCTTGCTTACGGAGAAGATATTGATGATGAGGTTAAAGCAATTTGTAATGACTTTGATAAAGTTCTTGATTATTATAATAGTGCTCAATATTATCTTACGGAAAAAGCGTTTCCTAAATTAAGAAGTGCTAAAAATACGTGCTCAGGTAGTGATAGAAATATTGTTCAAAAGTTGATAACTACTTGTGAAGCTTTAACTGATGAAATTGATGAAAGAAAGAGTAATATAGCTGCGTTTAAAGAAATGTATGGTATTTGTGAATAATTTTAAAATGTATTTAACAAGTCAATAAAAAATAAATCCGCTTCATCTGAAGCGGATTTATTTTTTATGGGTGTTCTAAATCTTCAATTTGCTTAAAGAAAGCTCTTTTGTCGGACCTAGTTTTTTCAATGTTTATAAGAATGGTGTCTAGTAATTCAATGGCTTCGTTAACATACATTCCTTTGTTTAGCATTACACAGTCGGCATGTTGAGCCATTACAGCATCGGTAATTTCTGCACGAGAGGGAATTCCTTTTTTAGCTAAATTCTCCATTACCTGTGTAGCCCATACCGCTGGTATATGAGCAGCATGGCAAATGCGTAACATTTCTTTTTGTACCAAGCCTATATTTTCCCATCCGCACTCTACGGCTAAATCGCCTCGGGCAATCATTACACCAACTAACTTATGCTGCATAGCGGCTAAGAGTATCTTTACAATGTTCTTGAAACCCTTCATGGTTTCAATTTTTAAAATAATACCAACCTCATTGTCTGAATGGGTGTTTCTTAATGCTTCTAGTAGGTCTTCTACATCGGTAGCTGTATTTACAAACGACATGTTAACTACGTCTGCGTGTTTAGCTACAAAATCTAAATCTTGTTTGTCTTTAGTTGTTAATCCTGCCAGTTGTAAGTTGCTTTCAGGGAAGTTGATTCCTTTATCAGCTTTCAGTTTAGCACCAGACTCTTTAGCGTAAGTAATGCGTACTTTTAAAACATCGCCAGTGTTCTCTTCAATAATACCTGAAATCTTACCATCGTCAAAAAGTATTACTTCTCCTTTCTTAACAAGGTTAAAAACTTTCTGAGAAGTGCATGATATACAAGCGGGTTTTAAGGTGTTTCCTTCTGCATCTAATTCCGCAGGTAATCCGTCAATTCTGTTTTTGTGAATATGAATAGCGTCTCCTTTTTTGAGTCTTATATATTGCTCTAAAGGCGGTATTTCACCAATC
Organism: Neptunitalea lumnitzerae; assembly: GCF_027924185.1. Classification (GTDB taxonomy): domain Bacteria; phylum Bacteroidota; class Bacteroidia; order Flavobacteriales; family Flavobacteriaceae; genus Neptunitalea; species Neptunitalea lumnitzerae. Next base: position 74,243 of record NZ_BRVO01000004.1, on the reverse strand, counting down.
TTAAAGCTAATATTTTTTTTGAAAATAAATAGCTCATTTCCTGTTTGTAGATAGGCAGAGTCGTAACTATGTACCCAAATTAATTTATTTTCTTTTTCAATAACTTTCAGTTCACGGGTTTTGTCTCGCGTGTCGTAAAATTTTATCACATCACCTTCATCCAGCGCATTTAGCATACCTTCTGGTACGGGGATATAGTTGTGTTCCTCATCAGGAAATAATTCTCCTTCTTTAATTAAAATAGCAACCCCAGGATTAATAACAGCGCCTAAAGCATCGCGTTCAGGGGTTAGGTGTACTACTTTGGGGCCTGAGGTAATGTTGCCGGTACGTATTTTTGGGCCACCAAGATCCATAGAAATGGTTACTTTTTTATCAAGTTTTTCCATGGCAGTTTTGGTGTTGTTTATTATTTGTAGCCACGTATCTTTATCGTCATGGGCACAATTTATACGTACGGTGTTCATACCTTTCTCCATCATGTCATACACAATGTTAGGGTCTTTAGCTGAGGTGTTAGGTTGCGTAACCATAATTCTAACGTGGCGTTTTTTCTTTTTATCGCCCAAGAGTGATTTGGTACGCTTTTTTAAAATTTTTTGCCCCATTTTTAAGGAAACTGCAGGTTCAGTAGAAAGTTGAACTTCTTGTCCTAAGCTTAAGGCGAGTAGTTTTTTGGTAGCTATAAGGCTAGACATAATGTTGCCTTCTGCATTTTTTTGACCGCTAAATCCATTTTTAAATAAAAATGACTGTAGCTCTCCAGAGTGGTACCGTCTGTATACTAGATAATGTAGCAAGTTACGGCCACTGTAAATGTATTCACTGTTTAGTTTTTGAAGATGTGAGGCATATTTTTCTTCCTCTAAATAGCATAAACGAATAATTTCATTAATGGTATTTAATGCATTTTGGGTTTCTTCAATAAATTTTATATTCTCTTTATCCATGATATGTTTACTAAGTAGAAGTAGAAAGTTAAAACTGTCTATATTCAAATTTACGAAGGGCTTGTTATTTAATCAATTACAGAAAATGAAAAAAACTTTAAACTTAGTATGAAATGATATTTGTTTGAAAATGGTCTAAGTAGCACGGCTATTTACTAATAACCAGAAAATTTTGTAATTTTGCACTTTTAATCAAGAGTTTATATATGTTAGAAAGATTGCAATATGTAAAACAACGTTTTGACGAGGTGTCTGATCTTATCATACAACCAGATGTGATAGCAGACCAAAAACGTTATGTTGAGTTAAATAAGGAATACAAAGATTTAAAGGCTCTTGTAGATAAAAGAGAGGAATATATAATGCTTACTGCTAACCTAGAGGAAGCTAATGAAATTATTTCTGATGGTAGTGATGAAGAAATGGTGGAAATGGCTAAGATGCAGTTGGAAGAAGCCAAAGAGCGTTTACCTCAATTAGAAGAAGAAATTAAATTTATGTTGATTCCTAAAGATCCGGAAGATGCGAAAAACGTAATGGTGGAAATTAGAGCCGGTACCGGTGGAGACGAAGCTAGTATTTTTGCAGGAGATCTTTACAGAATGTACACCAAATATTGTGAGAGCAAAGGCTGGAGAACATCTTTAGTAGATATGAACGAAGGTACTTCGGGAGGATTTAAAGAGATTGTTTTTGAGGTTGCTGGTGAAGATGTATATGGTACCCTTAAGTTTGAAGCTGGTGTGCACCGTGTACAACGTGTACCACAAACAGAAACGCAGGGGCGTGTGCATACCTCGGCAGCTACTGTAATGGTATTACCAGAAGCAGAAGAGTTTGATGTACAAATTGACATGAATGATGTGCGTATTGATTTATTCTGTTCGTCTGGTCCTGGTGGGCAATCGGTGAACACCACTAAATCTGCGGTACGTTTAACGCACGTTCCTACAGGGTTGGTAGCGCAATGTCAAGATCAAAAATCACAACATAAAAATAAAGACAAAGCACTTCAGGTATTACGTTCCAGATTGTATGAAATGGAATTGGCTAAGAAGCAAGAAGAAGATGCTCAGAAGAGAAGTTCTCAGGTTAGTAGTGGTGACCGTTCTGCAAAAATTAGAACGTATAACTATCCGCAAGGGCGTGTTACAGACCATAGAATTGGTTTAACACTGTATGATCTTGATGGAATTATTAACGGGAATATTCAAAAAATTATAGACGAGCTTCAGTTGGTAGCAAATACTGAGAAGTTAAAAGAGTCAGAAGTATTCTAGAAAATAAACAAACAATGACAACGCAACAGCTTACTTCTGAAATTAGAAAAAAGAAGTCTTTTTTATGTGTAGGATTGGATATTGATTTGGCTAAAATTCCTTCAAGTTTTTTAGAGGAAGAAGATCCTATTTTTGAATTTAATAAAGCTATTATAGATGCTACTCATGACCTTGCCGTAGCCTATAAGCCAAATATTGCATTTTATGAGGCTTATGGTTTAAAAGGGTGGACTGCATTACAAAAAACGATTGCTTATTTAAACGAAAATTATCCGGAGGTATTTACCATTGCCGATGCAAAAAGAGGGGATATAGGAAATACTGCAGCTATGTATGCAAAAGCTTTTTTTGAAGACATGAGTTTTGATAGTATTACTGTTGCACCTTATATGGGAAAAGACTCTGTAGAGCCTTTTTTAAGTTTTGAAAATAAGCACACTATTTTGTTGGCTTTAACATCTAACAATGGCGCCTATGATTTTCAGACAAAAGCGTTAGATGGAAAACCACTGTATCATCAGGTGTTAGAAACCTCTAAAACGTATGTGAATAGTGAGCAGTTGATGTATGTTGTAGGTGCTACAAAAGCTGAATACTTTACAGAGATTAGAGCTATTGTGCCTAATGCTTTCCTTTTAGTGCCTGGAGTAGGAGCTCAAGGTGGTAGTTTAGAAGACGTTTGTAAATACGGTATGGCAGCTAATGTAGGGTTGTTGGTTAATTCTACTCGGGGTATTATATATGCTTCTAAAGGAGAGGATTATGCAGAAGCAGCAAGGGCGGAAGCCTTGAAACTTCAACAGCAAATGGAACGATTTTTATAGTTTTTTTTTATAAAAAAATATTGATTTATAAGGTGTAGTATGGTTTTCCATATTACACCTTTTATTTTTTTCTTAAATTTATTCTTTATATTTAAAAAAATTAAGGAATACCTTGCTTGCCTATAGAATTTTAAGAAACGAATCTACCTCTCAATGGCTTACATTAGTACACGGTGCTAGTGCGAGCGCTAGTATCTGGAAATATCAGATTGAGTTTTTTAAAAAGTATTACAATGTGCTTATTTTAGATTTTAACGGCTATAGTGAAGATACCACCTTTGTAGTTAATGAGACCAGTTACAGTTTTGAGCTTTTAGCTTCGGAAGTAGTTAAAATTATGCGCGAAGAAAATATTAAGAGCAGTCATTTTATAGGGGCTTCTTTAGGTAATATTATTGTAAGACAAATTATGGAAACTGATCCGCAGTGTGTAAATGCTGTGGTAATGACATCAGCTGTATTACACTTAAATTTTATGGCTACTTTAGTATTATATTCCTGTTTATTTCTAGAAAAGATTATTCCGCATAAATATTTATATAAGTTTTCGGTAGCTATAAGCTTTCCAATGCCATGTAATAAACCTAGTAGACAACTATTTTTAGAAAGTATGGACGAGTTTTCTAGGGAGATGTATCGATTGTGGTTGAAATTGGCAAAGGAGAATTTTGCTTTAATGCACTTCTTTAATCTAGTAGGGTTAAGGTCTGATGTGTTGTTTGTTAACGGAAATCAAGACTACTTATTTCTTCCATATATTAAAAAGTTTGTTAGAGAGAATGAGACTGCGGAGTTGAAAATTATCCAGAATGGAGGGCATGGCATTAACATAGATAAAAAAGAAATTTATAATAAAGAGGTGTTAATGTACTTAAGAAAAGTAGAAACAACTCAACGCTACAGCAGTACAGTATATGCTTATTAAAAAAGAAAAAGACCAAATGTACTTGGTCTTTTCTTGTGCTAATTCAAATTTTTTGTCCAACTATATGCCTAAACAGGAATGGTGCAAATGTCTAAAAATTAATATTTTAACAAGTTAACTAAACTTTAGCTATACATTAAATTAAAAGATATTATTTAGTCTTGTGCACCAAATACTTTTTGTAAAAGGTCTGTGGTTCTAGAAGATAAATCGGTTCTTATTTCTTTTTCTTCAACGGCAATCATGGTAAATACACCATTTAAAGCTTCCGATGTAACATAATCTATAAGATCTGGGTTTACCTTCTTAGCAAATGGGATACTATTATATTTTGTAATTATTTTTTTCCAAATATCGGCTGCACCTACTTTTGCAAAGGAGGAGTCTATTACAGGAGAAAATTTCTCGTACAATGCAGTGTTTGTTTTACCTTGTAAATAAGATGTAGCAGCGGTATCTTCCCCTAACAAAATATTTTTTGCATCGGTAAATGTAATGCCCTTAACAGCATCTACAAAAATAGGAGTGGCTTCTTTTACTGCATCTTCTGCAGCTCTGTTCATAGATTTGATTCCTTCATCAGCCAAATCTCCCAATCCCATTTTTCTTAGGGCTTTGTCAACTTTTTGAAGTTCTTCAGGTAGCACAATTTTAACCAATTCGTTTTTATAGAAACCGTCTTCTGCAGTTAGTTTTTGTACTTGCTCGTCAATACCTTTATCTAGGGCTTCTCGTAATCCGGCAGCAATTTCATCGGTACTCAGATTAATGTTTCCGTCAGATATAACAGTACTAGCGGTATTTATAACATCGCCTAATTTAATTTGTGCGTTGGTTTGTGTATAAACGAAGCCACTAAAGGCTAATGCTATAGCTATTTTATATTTCATTATCATGGGTTTTGTTTGTGTTTTTCAAAATAAAGATGTTCCTGCCTGATATCATACCTTTTTCAAGGATATTAAACAAAAATTAACAGTTGGTGTTTAACTGAAAATAATGGTTTTGTTGTCGTGTACAATAGTTTTTCTTTCTATATGTAATTTAATAGCTCTTGAGAGTACAATTTTCTCCAAATCTTTTCCTTTCATAACTAGGTCTTGAATGCTATGGGTATGTGTTACCCTAGCAACATCTTGTTCTATTATAGGACCTGCATCTAGTTCTTCTGTAACATAATGACTTGTAGCTCCTATAATTTTAACCCCTCTTTTAAATGCCGAATGATAAGGTTTTGCACCTACAAAGGCAGGTAAAAAAGAGTGATGAATATTTATAATCTTATTCGGGTATAAATCAATTATCTTTTGAGATACTATCTGCATATACCTTGCCAAAACAATAAAATCTATTTCAAATTCTTCTAGTAACGCAATTTGTTTACGCTCGGCTTCTGCTTTACTATCTTTAGTAACGGGTATATGGTAATACGGAATATTAAAATTGTTTGCTACCTGTTCTAAATCTGGATGGTTACTAATAATTAAGGGAATTTCTACATTCCATTCTTTGGCGTTGTATCTACTTAAAATATCATATAAACAGTGGTCATACTTAGAAACAAATAATGCCATTTTTGGAGTGTAGTCAGAAGCATAAATTTTCCATTTCATATTATATTGACCACCAATTTCCAATCCAAAGGTTTCTTTAAACTGTTCATAGTTAAAGTTAATGTCTTCAAAAGTGCTCTCCAATCTCATAAAGAAAATCCCATTTTGGCTATCTACATGTTGGTCTATATAAACAATATTCCCTTTTCTTTTGTATATGAAATTGGTAACTGCAGCAATAATACCAGAGGTATCTGAGCAGTGAATAAGTAGCATAATTTTTTCCATAGCTAAAGCATTCTACTTTAAGATAAACCTAAAGTTTTTTTGTTATTTATTCGTTTAAAGGCTTTCTAAACTTTCTTTGATTTTACTCAAAGATGTAAATTCTTTAAATTTAAAATATTTAGATTTAAGTTAATTGTTTATGTAATGTTTTTGAGTTAATAATAATGATATTTATTGTTTTTTGAAATTTCCGTAAATTGCAGCCATATAAAGTATATTTTGTTAATGATGAAACAACCAGAAATATATAAACCTAAAAATAAGATAAGGATCGTTACGGCGGCTTCCTTATTCGATGGGCATGATGCAGCTATAAACATTATGCGCCGTATTATTCAAGCTACAGGGGTAGAAGTGATTCACTTGGGGCACGACAGAAGTGTAGAGGAAGTTGTGAATACAGCTATTCAAGAAGATGCTAATGCCATTGCAATGACGTCTTACCAAGGAGGGCATATAGAGTACTTTAAGTATATGTATGACCTTTTAAAAGAGAAAGGCGCTTCACAAATTAAAATCTTTGGAGGAGGTGGAGGTGTTATACTCCCTGAGGAGATTAAGGAGTTAGAAGCCTATGGTATTACCCGTATTTATTCTCCAGATGATGGTAGGGAACTTGGTTTACAAGGAATGATAAATGACTTGGTGAAAACATCTGATTTTGCCATAGGAGAGCATCTTACAGATGAGGTTGCTCATTTAGAGGAAAAGAATCCAAGTGCCATTGCCCGTTTAATTTCTAGTGCGGAAAATTTTCCGGAAGTAGCAAAGAGTGCTTTAGATACCATAGAAAATTTAGTGGCTAGCAGTACTACACCAGTATTGGGTATTACCGGTACAGGTGGTGCAGGTAAATCATCTTTAGTAGATGAGCTGGTACGTAGATTTTTAATTGATTTCCCTGAGAAGCGTATTGGTATTATTTCAGTAGACCCTTCTAAACGTAAAACAGGTGGTGCCTTATTGGGAGACCGTATTAGAATGAACGCTATTAACACTGATAGAGTGTATATGCGTTCGTTAGCTACTAGACAGTCAAATTTAGCACTTTCTAAATATGTGGCAGATGCCGTTAAGATTTTAAAAGCGGCTAAATATGACCTTATTATCTTAGAAACTTCGGGTATTGGACAAAGTGATACCGAGATATTAGATCATTCTGATGTTTCTTTATATGTAATGACACCAGAATTTGGTGCTGCTACACAGCTAGAGAAAATTGATATGTTAGATTTTGCCGATTTAGTGGCAATTAACAAATTTGATAAACGTGGTGCTTTAGATGCATTGAGAGATGTGAAAAAGCAATACCAACGTAACCATGTATTGTTTGAAAGCAATGTAGATGAAATGCCTGTATATGGAACCATTGCTTCTCAGTTTAACGATCCTGGAACCAATGCTTTGTATAAAGCGTTAATGGATACCATTGTAGAAAAGGCTTCTGGAGATTTGCACTCTACCTTTGAGATTACCAAAGAGATGAGCGAAAAGATTTTTGTAATACCTTCTAATAGAACTCGTTATTTATCTGAAATTGCAGAGAATAATCGTGGGTACGATGAAAAGGTGAAAACGCAAAGTGAAGTAGCGCAAAAGCTATATGGTATCTACAAAACCTTAGGTACCGTATTAGCAGTTGACGATGCTAAGATGCAAGATGAGTTTTTGTATGAGCATGGTATTAATGAAGATGCTTTGGCATCTTATATAACAGAAGAGAACAAACCTTTGGCTATGTTACTATTAGCTGAATTTGCTAAAGTAAAAATGGATTTAGACCCTTATAATTGGGAGGTTTTAATGCAGTGGCAAGCCAAAGTAAATGCTTATAAAAATCCGGTGTATAGTTTTAAAGTTAGAAATAAAACTATTGAGATTAAAACCCATACAGAGTCCTTATCCTATTCGCAAATACCTAAGATAGCATTGCCTAAATATGCTGCTTGGGGAGATATTTTACAATGGATATTACAAGAGAATGTACCTGGGGAGTTCCCTTATACTTCAGGTTTGTATCCTTTTAAAAGAGAAGGTGAAGACCCAACGCGTATGTTTGCCGGAGAGGGAGGTCCAGAGCGTACCAACAGAAGGTTTCATTACGTGAGTTTAGGAATGCCTGCAAAACGTTTGTCTACGGCTTTTGATTCGGTTACACTTTATGGTAACGACCCAGATCATAGACCTGATATTTACGGAAAGATAGGGAATGCAGGGGTGTCTATTTGTTGTTTAGATGATGCTAAGAAACTGTATTCAGGATTCGATTTAAGCAATCCTACCACGTCGGTATCTATGACTATTAACGGACCAGCACCTATGTTACTTGGCTTCTTTATGAATGCAGCCATCGACCAAAATTGTGAGAAGTATATAAAAGAGCATGGCTTAGAAGCTACGGTTGAGCAAAAGTTAGTTGCCTTGTATGATGAAAAAGGTATAGAGCGCCCTTCTTACAAAGGAGATTTACCAGAGGGTAATGACGGTTTAGGATTACTTTTATTAGGTATTACTGGAGACCAAGTGTTGCCGGAAGAGGTTTATAATCAAATAAAGATAGAAACACTTACCCAAGTAAGAGGTACTGTGCAAGCAGATATTTTAAAAGAAGATCAGGCACAGAACACTTGTATATTTTCTACTGAGTTTGCATTGCGCTTAATGGGTGATGTACAAGAATATTTTATCAAAGAAAAGGTACGTAACTTTTATTCAGTATCTATTTCAGGGTATCATATTGCTGAGGCTGGAGCCAACCCAATTACTCAATTAGCGTTTACCTTAGCGAATGGGTTTACCTATGTAGAATACTATTTAAGCAGAGGGATGGATATTAATGACTTTGGTCCTAATTTATCTTTCTTCTTCTCTAATGGTATCGATCCTGAATATGCTGTAATTGGTCGTGTAGCTAGAAGATTATGGGCAAAAGCGTTAAAGCATAAGTATGCTGCTAATCCGCGAGCACAAATGTTGAAGTATCACATTCAGACTTCAGGAAGATCTTTACATGCTCAGGAGATTGATTTTAATGATATTAGAACCACTTTGCAGGCATTGTATGCTATTTATGATAACTGTAATTCATTACATACCAATGCGTATGATGAAGCTATTACAACCCCTACAGAGGAATCTGTTAGACGTGCAATGGCTATTCAGTTAATTATTAATAGAGAGTTAGGATTGGCTAAGAATGAAAATCCGTTGCAGGGATCTTTTATTATAGAAGAACTGACCGATTTAGTAGAAGAGGCTGTGCTTACCGAGTTTGACAGACTAACTGAAAGAGGAGGTGTTTTAGGAGCTATGGAAACCATGTACCAACGTTCTAAAATTCAAGAGGAATCTTTACACTACGAACATTTGAAGCATTCGGGTGCTTACCCTATAATTGGAGTAAATACATTTTTAAGTAGTAAAGGATCGCCTACCACCATACCAGGTGAGGTAATACGTGCTACAGAAGAAGAAAAGCAAAATCAAATTGCAACTTTAGAAAATCTTCACAAGGCTTATGAAGCTGCTGCTGCAAGTTGTTTGACAGAGGTTCAAGAAGCAGCCATTCAAAACAATAATATTTTTGAATATTTAATGGAGGCTTCTAAGTATTGTTCTTTAGGTCAAATAACCAATGCGTTATTTGAAGTGGGGGGGCAATATAGAAGAAATATGTAGTAATAAAAGTTATTCTATAGAAGTGAAAAGGTTCTGATAAATAATCAGAACCTTTTTTTATGGTTACATGTTGGAGGAATTACTTAACTAAATCTGTGTTGTTTTAGTTAAATTATGTGGTTTATTGTTTTACGAATTTTATTCTTTTCGATTTTGAACCTGCAATAATTTGTGCGATATATATGCCAGGCTTAAGAGCGCTTACATTTACTGTAGTATTTGCAGAACCTATATTTGGTGTATTCATTTGTTGACCTTTCATATTGTAAATGATAATGTTTTCAATGGTCGTATTATCAGGAGCGCTGATTGTTAAAAACTCATTTACCGGGTTGTTTTCAAGTTTTATGCCTTCAAGATCATCTGGATTTTCAGTACTTAAACTACAATTAGGGCCTTGTACTGCTGTAAAAGTTACTGTAGTACTCGTGCTGTTAGGGCAGAAACTAGGAGCAGCAACCGCGTAGTAATCACCAGGTTCAGTAATTGTATAGACAGTACCGTTGGCTCCGGGAATAGGGGCGTTGTCTTTGTACCATTGTATTTCTGTGTATGGACTTTGAACAGTGTTAGTTATATAATCGCCATCACACATGATAAAGTTACCATTAGACTGATCAATTGTTATATTAGGACTCATGTCATGAAGAACGGTTAAACTAGCCCAAGCGTAGCTATCTATTTGTATTTCATTAGACTCTAATGTTGTTCCGTTTACAGTAACTTCTAATTTAAGAAGAGCTTGGTCATAAGTGTACCAATCGTAAGTGAACGTTTCAGAGGTAGCGCCTGGAATGGCTTGGTAAGGGTCGCTTAAAAACCAATATTTATAATACCATTGATAAGTTTCGTAGGTTTCTCCATTTGTAACAGTTGCGGTACCATCTGTGTACGGACATAGTAAAAGATCTCCATCAATAACAGGAGCTTGTTGTGCGGTAACTAAGATACTGCTGAAAAGAGCAAAAGCTAATAGTAATTTAATTTTCATAATGTTTAGTTTTATTATTTCATCATGAAATCAAATAACCGAAACTTATGTGTATATTACTCTATAATAGACGCTACAACTTGTGACATAAAGCGTGACAATTTGTGACATTATATTTTTGATAAGTATTCAAAAAGTGATTTACCAGAGTCGAGCCCCATTTTTTTTGAGACTCTTTCTTTTCTTTTTCGGCAGCTATCAGGGGTAATATTTAAGAGCGTAGCTATTTCTTTATAAGATAAATTGAGATATATAAAAGATAGAAATCTAATGTCATTAGCATTTAAATTAGGATGCTTTTGTTTTAGTCTATTTAAGAATTTTGTATTAACATTCTCAAATGAAGAAGTAAACTCATCCCACTTGGTAGCTTCTTTTAAGTGTGACTTTAGGTTGTTGATAGAATTGCTTAGTTCATCATTCTTTTTTATGTCAGGTAGATTTGAAATTGTTTGAATAATGTCTTCTATTAACTCGTTTCTGGTAGATTGAAATAGGATTTTATCGGACAATTTTTTGTTCCCTTTTTCAATTTCTTGTTTTAATTGATTCTCCTTTTCTTTAAGCTTTTCTTTTTCGAGTGCGTTTAAAAGTTCTTTTTCTTTAAATTTTTGATTTAGTATAGCCGTTTTTTGCTTTTCTTTTTCCAGTTCTAAATCAGATATTTTGAGATTGCTTTCTGCTAATACTATTTTTTGAGCATCTACTTGTGTCTTTTTTCTAAAAGCCCAACTAACTACTAATAAAATAAATACCAGCGATATGGTAAGGATAATATATATGTTTTTTTGTGCAGCCGATTTCTCTTTATTCAAGACTAAATCATGTTTAGACGAGGCTAACTCAAATTGTAATTTAGATGTTTCTAATAGTTCACGGTTTTTACTTTTATGAATACTATTAGTAAGCTGTAGCATACTGTTTTTTACGGCATAAATTTGACGTATATTATTTGTGGCTAAAGCTAACTGAGATTTCAATTCATATAAATCTAATTTGTAAGCATCGTTTGGGGCATCTGCAATACCTTTAGAAATGAAGAGTGATGCCTTTTCCCAATTGTTAATTTTAAGATAGGCTTTTGATAAAATAATTTCTGTTTCAACACTGGGTTCTGATAGATGATGTTTTTCTGCTTGTTTTAAAATTTGAAGGCTATTTTCAATTACCTCGTTATATTTTTTTTCCAGTAATAAAATTTGATTTTGAGTGATAAGTGCATTTAACTTAGAACTGAGCTCACATTCTTGTGCATCATAGGTTTTTAAAGTAATGTCTACATATTCTTTAGCTTTATCAATAGCCCCCATTTCAAAATTTAACTTAGCAAGGTTAGATGCATACATGTTAGTGCGTACTTTGCTTTGCTGATTAATAGCTATATCATATGCTTTTTTAAAATAAGCCTCGGCTTTGTTTAAATTTTCATCGCTGGCATATACAATGGCAATGTTATTTAATACCATCATCTCGTTAGTAGGGTCACCATCTTTCAATATTTTATTGTAGGCATCTAGGTAATATTTGATGGAGTTGCCGTAGTCTAGCAATAAATAATAAGCCATTCCTAGATTGTTGGTGGCAAGTATATATTGTTTTGAGTAGTTTTTTTGAAATGCTATTTCCTGAATATTCTCTAATTGCTTAATAGCATCTGGAATTTTTTTTTCAATTTGAATTTCTTTTACTGCTACAACTATAAGAGAGTCTAGTTCCTGACTAGTTTGAGCATTTATTTGTAGAGTACAGAAAAATAGTAATATAGAAATTATTGGGTAGATGCTACTTTTAAATTTCCTTAACGTCATAATCATTTTCATAAATTCAATATTTGAAAAAAAAATCTAGGTATTATATTCTATATTAAGACTGCTAGTGATAAACTTATTTTAGAAGTGAGCTTAATTTTAAATATCCAATATGGTAAGGGTCTTCTGTTCCTGTTTCATCTTTAGAGAAAGAAAGCTCATATTGGTTTTTGAATTTATCTGCTAAAATGTCCTCTACGTTATATATATCGTCTACGTCAATACCGTACTTATCATCAATATGTGACTCTGCTCCTTTAAAGCCACAATGTTTATAAAAGGTAGTTGCTTTAGCAGCTTTAATAGCTTTGGCTTGGGTTTCGGCTAAGCATAAAGTTTTATAATGGTATTCTTCAAAATCTCCAGGCTTATAACCACCAAGATTTAAAAAGAATAATTGCTGATTCTTCTCTTGGTTAGTACGCGGTACAACACTTACTTTATATCCGTCTACGTGGGTAACTTTTCTCCAAGCATCAATATGAAATTTTCCTTTAGCCTCTGGCCAAAAAGTATTAAAATCAGTTACTAAATCTTTAAGCTCGTTAGCTATTCCAAAAAATATGTCGTGTTGTTCGGTATACCTGCCTTCAGGGGTACAACCAATAAGAACCATAAATAAGTTCATAATAAAAGTTAAAGTATTATTTATAAATATTTAAAATATAAAACAAAACCTTAAAAGAACTAATTTTTTTAGTTTTTTTGCACTTTCTAATGTTATAGCATATGCAGAAACTATTATTTCCTCTATTATTATTATCGTTTATCTCGTCTTTTGCTCAAATAGATAGTTTGGTGGTACCTGATAAAAAGCCTACCGAGCAGAATATTTGGCAGCGTTTTACGTATGATGGTTTAACCGCCTATCAAGGTATTAAATACAGTTATTCAAGACCTTTTCACTGGCAGAAAGATGATTTTGTGAAGTTGGGTGCCTTTGTGGGGAGTGAGTTTATTATCTACTCTATGGATACTAATATTAACCGATATTTTAGTGAACAAGATGAGGATGCACCTCAAGCGTTAAAACAAATAGGATGGTATTCGGGTAGTCCGCAGAACACCTACATGGCTATGGGAGCGGTTTACTTAACAGGGTTGGTAACTAATAACCAAAAAATTAGAAGAACAGGAGTATTAATGATTACCTCTGCATCTGCTGCAGGTTTGTTACAAACCGTAACTAAAACAGTAGTAGGGCGTGCTAGACCTAAAGAAGGGTTAGGTAAACATGAATTTGAATTTTTTAGTGATAAAGCTGGTTTCCATTCATTTCCGTCTGGGCACTCTATATTAACTTTTACATTGGCACATGCCTTAGCTAAGCAGTTTGATAGCTGGTGGGTAAAAGGTGGTATTTACGGGTTTGGACTTATAGCTCCAGTATCTAGATTATGGGATGGAGCGCACTGGGCAACCGATGTAACTACTGGTATTGTATTAAGTATTGTTACTGTAGATGCTGTTGACAGATTTTTAAATGCTGAAGAAAAATATGATGTACCTGGTAAAAAGCCAAAAAATGTTACTTGGCATTTTAAAGCAGGATTAGGTACGGTAGGTTTTGTTGGGGTTTTCTAAAATCCCAACTTAATTCATCTGATTTTTAAAAAGATTATCTTCCCAGTTGGCATGAGCCTTGCGGTAGGCAGCAATTTCTTGTCTTAGTAAAGAAATATAGTCTTTTGCGTGGCCGTAATGTTTTTCTATAAAATCACAATATTTGTGAATTCTAGAAATGGTTCTCTTCATACGTCTTATACGGTAGCGTTTCATACGCATATCAAAGGTGGTATGAATTTCTGCAATGTCTGGTGCTAAACTCATACTATCCATTACCATTTGTAAAGAATATCTGTCTGAACCATGGCTAGAAGTATGCATGGTAGCAATATCTTTATTGTCTGTAATGTAGGTAGCTAGTAATCTACTGGTTTTAAATAGTGTAATTGCCTTTTTATACACCTCTAAATGAGTGATACGGTTGTTAGCCTGATTATGTAAAGATGAGTGAATAGACATAGTTTAGAGCAATTGTTTTCACAAATTTAATGAGATATTGGGTACGTATGCTTTAGTTATTAAAGTGTTTTTTAAAATTTACTTTAATAATTTAAGTTTTATTGTAAATTTACTTTCATGATAAAAGATGAAATCAACTGGTCAATTTTGTTGTTGTTACAGCGTAATGCAAGACTTTCTAATGCAGAAATAGGTCGTAGGGTAGGGCTTACATCACCTGCAGTGGCCGAACGTATTAAAAAAATGGAAGATCTTGGTATTATTAAGGGCTATGCTGCAAATATAGATCATACTGCTACAGGACATCAATTAAGGGCTATTGTAACCTTAAAAGTATTTTCTGGTAGGTTGAAACCCTTTTTAGAAATTGTGAAAGGATTTAAAGAAGTAATTAACTGCTACCGTATTACGGGAGTAGAAAATATAATTATGGAGGTGGCTTTTTTTGATCAGAATCACTTAGAAGAATTTATAGATAAGGTAATACAATATGGGGAAACAAGAACCCATATTGTATTATCTAATGTTGTTGAGAATAGAGAAATTCAACGAAATACCCGAAAGCGTTTACAGTAATTTATTTTTCTTTCTGAATGATTCTTTTTAAGAAGAAAAGAAAAACTACGGTAATGGCTCCTATAATAGCCATAAATTGCCATGTTTGTAAAAAGCCATACGCTTTAATACTCTCTAACCCAAATTTATGTCCGCCTATATGTGCTATAGAAAAAGCCATGCTATAAAGCCCCATGTAGGCACCAAAGTTGCCGCGCTTGGCTCTTTTTACAGCAAAGGCATTTGAGAACGGAAAACCAACCATTTCACCAAAGGTTAATAATACCATTCCTATTAGAATAGATGCATACATAGATGCGGTATATAACAATACCGCAAAGCCTAAGGCTGTTAAAAGAACTCCTATGATAACACTGTTGAGGTGTTGTATTTTTTTGTTTTCAAAATACTTTACAAGAGGCATTTCAAAAATAAAAATCAAAGCACCGTTGGTCATCAGAATAAAACCAATTACATTTTCTGGTAGGTGGTAATACTCTTCGTAAAACAATGGTAGGGTAGACATCAGTTGAACAAATATAAAGCTGAACATAACCATACAACCAAAAAACATGAGATAAGGTATATCAGTTAGTACCGATTTTCCTTTTTTATTTTCATGGGTATCTAGCACCTTTGCTTTTTTAGGGTGTAATACTTTTAAAAGTAAAATACCGGCAACAATACAAGTTATGGCATCTACCCAAAATAGTCCGGTATAACTAAATGCTACTATAATTGTACCTCCAACAGCCGGACCTACCGAGAAACCAAGGTTTATAGCAAGTCTTATGAGTGTTAGTGAGCGTGTTTTATTTTCCTCTTTACTATACGCATTTAAAGCAGTAAAAACAGCAGGTCTAAAAATATCACCAACCGTCATTACAATAAAAATACCTAAACAGAATTGGGTATAGGTTTCTAGAAATTGCAAGCCAAAAAATAGGATGCCAGTTAACACTAAACTGCCTACCATAACTTTGTAGTAGCCAATTTTATCCGTTAAGATGCCACCTAGCCATGAGCCTACTAACGAACCTAAACCAAAACACACCATTACCGTACCTACTTGCTCTTTAGTAAAGCCAAGGTTTTTGTTTAGGTAAATAGACAAAAATGGTATTACCATAGTGCCTGCACGGTTTATAAGTGTAATTAAGGCAAGCCACCATACCTCTTTAGATAAGCCTTTAAAGGTATCTACATAGTTTAAAGCTAATTTTTTCATTTTGGTTTATATATAAAAAAATCCCGATATGAGCTCATATCGGGATTTTTGACGTGTACGTTATTTGTTAGTTATAGAATCTCAATACATTATAGCCCGATGTTTGCATACCACTTGGTATGAACATTTCACGATATATGTATTGATTCTTAACATTGTTTTCTTCTTATTTGTTTCAAAAGTAAATAATTATTCTTTTACTTGTACTAACTTTTAAAAAAAAAATACCATGAAGGGTTTTAAATTAACAGCGGCTTTACTTTTAGGTGTACTTGTTTTAACAAGCTGTAAAGATGATAAACACTATATAGCAAAAGAAGAGACAGTTAACTTTAAATTGTCTGATTCTGCTAATGCTATTGAGGAAATAAAAGCTTTCCAGGCAGAGTTGAATAAAGAGTTTAAGAACGGAGATAGCTCTCCGTTAACAGAAGAAGATAGAAAGACATTTAAGGGATTAGATTTTTTTCCAATTGATACCCTTTTTAGGGTAACCGCTAGGTTTGAAGAAACTCCTTTTGAACCTTCTTTTAGAATGAAAACTACAACGGATAGAGCCCCAGAGTACAAGCGTTATGGTATTGCTTCTTTTACTTTAAAAGGAAAAGAATATAGATTAAATGTTTATCAGAGTCAAGAATTGATGTTGGTAGAGGGATATGAGGATTATTTGTTTATACCGTTTTTAGATGCTACTAGCGGAACCGAAACTTATGGAGGTGGTAGATATTTAGACGCCACCATACCAGATGGTACAACGATGGTATTAGACTTTAACAAAGCATATAATCCTTATTGTGCTTACAATAAAAGATACTCTTGCCCATTAGTACCAAAAGAGAATACATTAGACGTATCTATAAAAGCCGGGGTTAAAAAATTTCATTAAAATAGAAACTCCCGGTAAAACCGGGAGTCTATTAAGCAACATCAAAATAATTACTTAAAATGAATATACAAAGGCAATTAGGAACGATGCTAAACTTTTAGACGCTTCTAAATCGTTGTCTATAAAAGCTTCTTCAGAAGTGCTGTCTAATCTAAGTTCTGGTTTAATAGTTAAATCTTCTACCATATAGTTACCAGTAAGTGTTACCGCAAAAACACTAGAGTCTTCAACACCAGTACCAATAGCGCCAAAGTCTCCGCTTTCTGCAAAGTATTCACCTCTAAGTCCTAATGCAAAAGATTCTGAAAACGTATATTGTGGGTATAAAGCTGCTCCGTAGAAACCAACACTGTCTGTGTCGTTATAGGTAGCATTAATACCTAAGAAAAATTCTTCAGAAAGATCAAAACCTCCGGTATAATCTACTTGAAAAGTAGGTTCGTATAATCCTGTTTGTTTTCCGTAAAGTACATTTAAAAACTGTCCTTTATATCCCAGTTGTAATCCACCAGTATATTTTCCATCAGGATTAAACTCTGTAAGGTCTGTGCTGTTCATAACAGCAAGCATTAATGAGAAATCTTCTGATAGGGCAAAGTCAGCTTTTAAACCTGTGTGTGAGAATGGCCCGTACGAAAACATATAGGAGGTACTGTAGTTAAAGTTAGCTACCGGAGAAATCACTTCATATCCTAAAAAGGTATTGAAATTACCCATAGTTAAGGTTACCGATTCGCTTACATTCCAGTAGGCGTATAATTGATTTATAATATCACCGGTGTTAGAATACATAGGCGAAGCAAAAACAGCATCGGTACCTCGTGGTCCAAAAACTAAGTCGGCAACAAAACCTGCTTTTTCGCCGTCATAGCTAGCTACTACATTAGCCATACCAAGTGCAAAGCCCGGTAAATTAGCAAACGAAGTGCCTGGTGCAACCATCATTTCGTCGTTAGGAGCAGTAAGGTTTGCTCTAAAATATGCGTCTACAGAACCGCTAATGGAAAGCTTCTTTGTCTTTAGAGAATCAGCATCTTGCGCAAAAATACTTGCAGATAGTAAGGTTAATGCTAAAAAAATAGAATTTTTTACGATATTTGTAAGGTAAATCGTTTTCATAGTTTTGAGAGATTTTAAAATTATGTTAGAGTTTTAACTTCCTGTAATTCTTAACTTTGATAAATGATTTTATGTAAGGAGTGCTCCGCCAAGCACTCCTTTTTTTATATATCATTAAAGCTAAGAAAGTCGTTTTTAGTCTTCCTGAGAAATGTGTTCAGGGTAGCAAACCGCTCCGTGTTCGTGGAAATCTAATCCTTCTACTTCTTCTTGTTCGGTTACTCTTAAACCAATGGTATACTTTAAAATAAGTAGTAAAATGAAAGTAGTTACCATTGCCCAAGCAATGTAAGATAACGATCCTAATGCTTGAACGCCTAGTAATCTGGCACCACCATCGTAGAACAATCCGCCGTCAGTAGCAAATAAACCTACTAATACAGTACCTAAGAATCCGCATACACCGTGTACAGAAATAGCACCTACCGGATCATCAATTTTACATACCTTATCAATAAGTTCAATAGATATAACTACCATAACACCACAAATAAGTCCTATTGCCAGGGCTCCAATAGGTTCTACAGCCCCGCAACCAGCAGTAATACCTACTAACCCAGCTAGGGCTCCGTTTAAGGTCATAGAAATATCTGCTTTACCATATCTAATCCAAGTAAAGAATAGGGCTGCAACTGCACCAATAGCAGCAGCAAGGTTGGTGTTTATAATAACTTTTGAAGCAGCAATAGAATCATCTCCACCCCAAGCAAGTTGTGAACCTCCGTTAAAGCCGAACCAACCAAGCCATAAAATGAAAACACCTAAAGCTCCATAGGTCATATTGTGTCCAGGAATTACTTGAGCTTTTCCATCTACATATTTGCCAATACGTGGCCCTACCATAATAGCAGCTACCAAAGCAGCACCACCACCTACGGCATGTACCACAGAAGAACCTGCAAAATCAACAAAGCCCATAACATTTAACCATGCATCATCATCAAATGGCCAATACCAGCTACCTGAGAATGGGTAAATGAATGTTGTCATTATAGCAGAGAAAATTAAGTATGTTGAAAATTTTGTACGCCCGGCAACGGCACCAGATACAATAGTAGCAGCGGTTGCACAGAAAACTGTTTGGAAAAATAGGTTCCAGTAATCATCAGCATGAAAGGCAAAATACCCTTGCTCAGCAGAACTTGTTCTAAAAAGTCCACCTAACATTACTTCATCTCCATACATAAAGGCGTAACCAACAGCCCAGAACATAATAGAACCTGCACATAAGTCCATTACGTTTTTCATAATAATGTTACCAGAGTTTTTACTTCTGGTAAAACCAACTTCTACCAGGGTAAACCCAGCTTGCATAAAGAAGACCAATACGGCAGCAATTGTAATCCATAAGGCTCCCATGTCTCCATTAATCGTTTCTAGAGCTTTATCTAAAGCGTCTTGTTGTACTTCCATAGTTTTGTGTTTTTGTGTAATTAATTAGTTGTTAGATTTTATTTGTTTTATTTTAAGGATACTTCATCCTTTTCACGGGTTCTAATCCTGTATGCATTTTCTACAGGTAAAACAAATATTTTACCGTCACCTACATTTCCTGTGTAGGCTGCTTTTAAAATAGCTTCAACGGTTCTGTCAACAAACTCATCAGACACTACTATGGACAAATATCTTCTTTGGATATCAGTAGTACTGTAAGTAATACCTCTGTAGACGTGCCCCTGTTTTTCGTTACCAACACCGGTGACGTCCCAATAACTAAAAAAGGTTACTTCAATTTGATGTAGCGCCTTTTTTACTTCGTCAAATTTTGACTTTCTAATAATAGCTTCAATTTTCTTCATTGTATAATGATTTTAAGTATGTTAAATTTATATTAAAAAATGTATAAGAAAAATTATTTATGCAATTAACAGGAGTTTTTATTGAGTTTTTAAAGAATTGATAGTTAAATTGTTATTATTTTTATTTTTATAATGTTAAATTATTAATATTTTACTAATTACTGTTAATAACCTTTTAAATATCAAGTTAAAAATATTATAACTATAACAATACTACGTTGTTAGCTGTTATTATATAACAAATTGTAAGTTGGAATTCTATTCGGAGTATGAAAATAAAAAAAAACCTTTAAATCTTAGTCTTTTAAAACATAAGATTTAAAGGTTTCAATCTTTCTAATTAGAAAAGTAATAGCTTAACTTATAGAGTAGCTTGCATTATTTTCTAATTCAAATTCTCTCACTTTAGGTTTAAAATAAATTTTTTCTAAACGAGATTGTTCTTCTTTTTTGGCTTTACCTGTCTTGTTTACGCTAAACAATAACAATAAAACGTTAATCGCTAAAAGCGCTGAAAGGATAGTAAAAAACATAATCATAGCAAATGTTTTTTGGGTTTCACAGTAGTAAAAGTAGTAATTAAACCCTTTCGTAAAGCGCTATTAAGTTATTTTTATGGTAATTTAAAATTTACTTAACAAAAATCGATAAATTACCCAATTATTAGATGTTTGATTAGGATTATCATAATGATAAACGTTATGAAAGCTAACAAAACCCACAGTACTCCTTTGTAATTTTTCTTATGAAGCTTCTTATCTCTTGAGTAACTGATAGTTATAAGCGTGATGAACACAATTGCGAAAATTGCTGCAAAAATCCATTGTCCTGAACTAAACATATTCTTTAATTTTAGGCAAATTTATAATAAATGTACTTATGAAAAGTAAAATTGATGGAGTAACTGAGTTTCATAATGCTTTTGGTTTAGGGGTTAGGGAAAATCCAAAGGCCGCCATTGGCGAATCTTTAATTAAGTTGCGTTACGAATTAATGAAAGAAGAAAATGAAGAGTATTTAGAAGCTGCAATGAATGGCGATATGGTTGAGGTGGCAGATGCTTTGGGTGATATGTTGTATATTTTATGTGGTACTATTATAGAGCATGGAATGCAAGATAAAATTGATGCTGTATTTAATGCCATACAAAAAAGTAACATGAGTAAATTAGGAGAAGATGGTAAACCTATTTACAGAGAAGATGGTAAAGTAATGAAAGGCCCCAATTATTTTAAACCTGAAATAGCAGAAGCGCTTAAATAGAAAAAGCCGTAGTTAACTACGGCTTTTCTGTTTTTATAGTATGGTAGAAGTATTATTTTACTTCATGTCTCCATCCAAAAGTATCTTCAGCAGCGTTATACTGTACATCTAAAATTGCTTTTTTGATGGTAGCAGAATAACAGTTTTCAGGTTTTTCTAAATCCCAAACTTGGTCTTTGTAAGCAATGGTACCAATTGGGCTAATTACTGCTGCAGTACCACTACCAAAACTTTCTTTTAAAGTTCCGTTAGCAGCAGCTTCTGTAATTTCTTTTACAGTAACTTTTCTTACTTCTACAGTAATGCCAAGTTTTTCTGCCATAGCAATTACACTTTTACGTGTTACACCATCTAAAATACGGTCGCTAGTTGGGCATGTAACTAAGGTGTCGTTAATTCTAAAGAAGATGTTCATAGTACCTGCTTCTTCTAAATACTCATGCGTAGTATCGTCTGTCCAGATAACTTGGTCAAATCCTTCTTCTTGCACTAATCTAGTAGGATAAAATTGTCCGGCATAGTTACCCGCAGCTTTAGCAGCACCAAAACCACCATTAGCAGCTCTACTATAATAATCGGCTATTTTAACTTTTACATCTTTTGTATAATACGCCTGTACAGGAGAACAAATGATGATAAATTTATACTCAGTAGACGGAGAAGCCATAACACCAGGCTGACTAGCAATAACGAATGGTCTAATGTACAAAGCATTTCCGTCTGCTTGTCCACTTTTAATCCATTCTTTGTCAAGGTTTAATAATTGTTCCAATCCTTCGAAGAAAAAATCTCTAGGGAATTCAGGCATTTGTAAACGAGCTGAAGATTTATTGATACGCTCGTAATTTTCTTCTGGTCTAAATAACCATACTTTCCCATCGGTGTCTTTGTAGGCTTTCATACCTTCAAAAACCGCTTGCCCATAATGAAATACTTTAGCTGACGGATCTAAAGTTAAAGGTTGGTAAGGTAAAATTTCTGGAGTTTGCCACTGTCCGTCTTTAAAATCGCAAACAAACATATGATCGGTAAAAGTTTTTCCAAATACTAGATTATCAAAATCTACCTGATCAATTTTACTTTTTTCTGCTTTTGTAACTTTAACTAAGCTTGATGTTTTCATAAAAATTAACTTTGATATGCAAAGTTAACTAAATAATGCTTTTTATGGTAATTAGATAATCTCTAAAAATTATGTTATTATCAATATAAATGTTATAATTTTACGTTTTTACAACTAAATTTCAAAAATTAGACAAATGAGAAAAATTATGATCGCTTGCGGGTTGCTTATGGCAATAGTAGCTTGTGAAAAGGAAGTGAACTATGCTTCTTTTGGTGAAAAAATTGAGGATGATGGTGCTATTGCAACATCTGAGTTAACAGAAGCATATAAAAATTTAAAAGCTGGAGACACTATTGAGGTGAAATTTGAAAGCACTATTGAAGATGTTTGCCAGAAAAAAGGTTGTTGGATGAAAGTGGATTTAGAAGGAGAAGAATCTGCTTTTGTTAGGTTTAAAGATTACGGTTTTTTTGTACCTAAAAATGCAGCCGACCATAAAACGGTAGTTAGTGGTAAAGCTTTTGTAACAGAAACTTCTATAGACGAATTGAAGCATTATGCTAAAGATGCTGGTAAATCAGAAGAAGAAATTGCTGCTATTACCGAGCCTAAAAGAGAGTATGCTTTTTTAGCATCAGGTGTTCTTATAGAAGATACTACTAAGGAGTAATACTTATGAAGTATTGGTTTTTAGGACTTTCATTATTACTACTAGCTTGTAATAACGGAATTAAAGAAGAAAAAAAATCTGCCAAGGGTGCCTCTTTAGATGCTGCTTTAGATATGGATAATATGTCTGAAATGGCAAAGTTGATGGAGCGAATGAATAAAGAGCATGAAGTAGTTAAAGCTAAAATCTTAAAAGGAGATACCTTAGGAGAGATACCAGATTATTTTTACGACATTCATTTTGCTACGTTTACCGATGAGCATGATAATGATGATAATTTTAAGAACTGGGCAAAATTATACATAGCTGCTGAAGAAAATTTATATGCATCTACAGATAATGTAAAAGATGCTTATAATAATGCTATTAACGTATGTATTCAGTGTCATCAGCAAAAATGTGGAGGGCCTATTCCTAGAATTAAAAAATTACTTATTAAATAGATTGTATGAAAAGACGTGTGGTAAAAACTGCAGATGGAAGTACCACCATTCATATAGAAGAGTGGGGTGAGCACTACCACTCTACTCATGGAGCAATTCAGGAAGCATATCATGTATTTATAGATATGGGCCTGAATTGTTTTTTGAATAAACAGAAAGTAATAAGCATTTTAGAAATTGGGTTTGGTACTGGTTTAAATGCTTTTATAACCTATTTAGAGTGTTTAAAAAGACAACATGATATTACATATGTTGGGGTAGAGGGGTATCCGGTTTCGGCAGATGAAATAGCAGCGCTTAATTATGTAGAAGCACTTGAAGCTACTGAATACAGTACTGTTTTTGATACCATGCATGTGAAGCCTTGGGAGCAGGAAATAGTGCTTTCTGAGAATTTTAAATTGACCAAACGAAATCAATTCTTCGCAGATATAACTGATAAGGAAACTTTTGATCTTATTTATTTTGATGCTTTTGGAGCAAGAGTACAACCTGATTTATGGACAGAGGCTATTTTTCTAAAAATGTTTGAAGCGCTAAAATCTGGTGGTGTTTTGGTTACTTACGCGGCAAAGGGTAGTGTTAGAAGAGCTATGTTGGCTGTTGGGTTTACCGTTGAACGCTTGCCTGGGCCTCCGGGTAAAAGAGAAATGTTACGGGCTACAAAACCGGAGTAAGCTAAATTTCGTATGTAGTTAAGATTTTTCAAAATACTGTTAAACATATTTATATGAGCAGTATTTAATAAAGATAACCTTAAATTTGTTTAAGGGTAATTAATGATAAAATATTGCTATGAAAATTTTAATTACGGGTGCTACTGGTTTAATAGGTAGTGAGTTGGTACGTAAATGTCTTACCGATAATATAGAGGTAAATTACCTAACTACTAGTAAAGAAAAAATAAAGAAAGAAAAGCATTTTAAGGGCTTTTTTTGGAATCCGAATAAAGAAGAAATTGATCTGGCCTGTTTAGAAGGTGTAAGTGCTATTATACATTTAGCAGGTGCTAGTATAGCTAAACGCTGGACGCCTTCTTACAAAGAAAAAATAGTGAAAAGTAGAACCGAAACTACACGGTTACTTTATAAAGCTTTAATAGAAAGTAAAAACAATTCTGTAAAGCAAATTATATCTGCATCTGGTATTAGTATCTATCCTAGCTCATTTGAGACGTATTATCATGAAGACTTTGCAGAGGTAGATGATTCTTTTTTAGGAGAAGTGGTGGAGGTTTGGGAAAACGCTGCCGATAAATTTAAGATGCAGAACATTAAGGTGGCTAAAATTAGAACAGGTTTAGTATTAAGTACTAGCGGTGGCGTTTTAGAGCCTATTGTAAAAACTGTAAAATATGGAGTGGGTGCGCCTTTGGCATCAGGTAAACAATGGCAATCTTGGATTCATATAGATGATATTACGGGGATTTATCTTCATGTGTTAAAAAATACCCTTGAAGGTGTTTACAATGCTGTGGCACCACAACCTGTAACTAATAAGGAAATGACTAAAGAGGTTGCTACACAACTACACCGTTTTGTTTGGCCTATTAATGTGCCAAAGTTTATGCTTAAATTGGTATTAGGGCAAATGAGTTATTTGGTATTTAGTAGTCAAAAAGTGGCTGCAAACAAAGTTATAGAATCTGGTTATTCGTTTAAATTTTCTTCATTAAAAGAGGCGCTAGCCGATGTTTTAAAGTAATAGCCTACCAATAATCTACTTTTATTCTATAAAATCTTGTGACATTTTGGCATTTTACATTTATTGGCAATACTTTTGCCAATCATTTTCTTGTTTGAGAAATTAAACTAATTATTTGAATAATCATGAGTAAGAAAGATATAGACCAAAACAAGGCTGGAGTAGAAGAGCAAGTGGCTAACGAAACTACTGAAACTAAGGAACAAGCTGCTGAAGAGCAAGTAGAAGTTAGTGTAGAAGAAAAGTTACAAGGAGAGCTTGATAAGGAAAAAGATAAATTCCTAAGACTTTTTGCTGAGTTTGAAAATTATAAGAGAAGAACTGCAAAAGAACGTGTAGAAAACATGAAGTCTGCCAACCAAGAGGTAATGGTAGCTATGTTGCCTATTCTTGACGATTTTGACAGAGCTTTAGCAGAACTTTCTAAGTCTGATGATGCTGAAACTTTAAAAGGTGTAGAGCTAATTCATAACAAATTTAAAAATACACTAAACCAAAAAGGGTTAGAGTTAGTAGACGCTAATGCAGGAGATGTTTTCAATGCAGATATGCACGATGCGATAACACAAATACCAGCTCCTACTGAAGATTTGAAAGGTAAGATTGTTGATGTTATTGAAAAAGGATATAAACTAGGAGATAAAATTATACGCCACCCGAAGGTTGTGGTAGGACAATAAAATGTAACCAATACCTATGAAGCAGGATTTTTACGAAATATTAGGAATAAGTAAAGGAGCTACGGCGGCAGAGATTAAAAAAGCTTACCGAAAGAAAGCTATTGAATTTCACCCAGATAAAAACCCGGGCAATAAAGAAGCTGAAGAGAAATTTAAACTTGCGGCTGAAGCTTATGAGGTTTTAAGTGACCCTGACAAAAAAGCAAGATATGACCAATATGGGCATGCAGCTTTTGAAGGTGGACAAGGATTTGGCGGTGGTGGTCATCACATGAATATGGATGACATATTTAGCCAATTTGGAGACATCTTTGGAGGTGCCTTTGGTGGAGGCGGTTTTTCTGGTTTTGGTGGTGGCGGAGGCCAACGTAGAATGAAAGGAAGCAATTTAAGAATTAGAGTAAAGCTTACGCTAGAAGAAATTGCTAATGGTGTAGAGAAAAAAGTAAAGGTTAGAAGAAAAGTTAAAGCACAAGGAGTAGAGTACAAAACGTGTCCTACTTGTCATGGTACCGGGCAAATTACCAAAGTAGTCAACTCTATTTTAGGTAGAATGCAAACGTCTGCAGTGTGTAGTTCTTGTGGTGGTTCTGGACAAATTATAGGAAATCGACCAGCTGGTGCAGATGCGCAAGGTATGGAAGTGGCAGAAGAAACCGTTTCTATTAAAATACCAGCAGGTGTAGCTGATGGAATGCAATTAAAAGTAGGAGGTAAAGGTAACGAAGCTCCTGGTAATGGTATTCCTGGTGATTTAATTGTTGCAATAGAAGAATTAGAGCACGAGACACTAAAGAGAGAAGGTGAAAACCTTCATTACGATTTATATATTTCTATGCCAGATGCTGTTTTAGGAACTTCTAAGGAAATTGATGCCGTTTCAGGAAAGGTACGTATTAAGTTAGAAGCAGGTATTCAGTCTGGTAAAATATTACGATTAAGAGGAAAAGGTGTTCCTAGCTTAAATGGCTACGGAAGCGGAGATTTACTAGTGCATGTAAATGTTTGGACTCCGAAAACCCTTAATAAAGAGCAAAAAGCATTTTTTGATAAATATAAGGATGATGAACACTTTAATCCGAAACCGGAAAAAAGTGATAAATCATTTTTTGAAAAAGTAAAAGATATGTTTTCCTAAATTAATATTGTTTTTTTATTAAAAAACTTTATATTTGGCACATGCTAGTTAAAGCTAGCATTAATTTTTTCTTTTTCATAGCAATTTTTTTCCCATCCTTAATACCTTAAGGGTGGGTTTTTTGTATAAGGGAACTGCCTTTACAATCTTAAAAATCTTATAATTATTCAATTGTTTATACCTATTTCAATACCTTTGATTAAATTTTGATGTATGGCAGAGAATCTGTTGGAGGCAACCAATGTGTATAAGAGATATGGCGATTATACCGCTCTAAATAACGTATCGTTAAGTATCCCTAAGGGAAGTATCTTCGGGTTGTTGGGGCCAAATGGTGCAGGGAAAACTTCATTTATCCGTATTTTAAATCAAATTACATATCCAGATGAAGGAACCATTCTTTTTAATGGAGAAGCCTTAGCGCCTAAACATATAGCCAAAATAGGATATTTGCCTGAAGAACGTGGGTTGTACAAAAGCATGAAGGTAGGAGAGCAAGCTTTGTATTTAGCGCAGTTAAAAGGATTGAGTAAAACCGAAGCCAAAGAAAAACTAACGTATTGGTTTGATAGGTTAGAAATAGGACATTGGTGGAACAAGAAAATACAAGAGCTTTCTAAAGGGATGGCTCAAAAAATACAATTTGTAGTAACCGTTCTTCATAATCCTGACTTATTGATTTTTGATGAACCTTTTAGTGGTTTTGATCCCATTAATGCTAATTTAATTAAAGATGAAATTTTAAGATTGAAAAATCAGGGGGCTACTGTAATTTTTTCTACCCACCGTATGGAGTCTGTAGAAGAACTATGTGATGAAATAGCCTTGATAAATAAATCGAATAAAATTTTAGAAGGTACTTTAGTAGATGTTAAGCGTAAGTTTAGGACCCATACCTATGAGGTAGCGTTAGAAGGTGTTAATGAAACCATTTTAATGTCAGATGTTGAAAGTAGAGGTTTTAAGATTGCCGATGCCGATTTTGATACACTTGGAGATGAGTTTACTTGTACTATTCAAATTCCTCAAGAAACCGCACCTAATGAATTGTTACGTTTTTTAATGGAAAAATCTTCTGTGACCCATTTCAAGGAGTTGATACCAAGTGTAAATGATATTTTTATAAAAGCTGTTAATAATCATAACGCATGAGCCAGTTATTATTAATTATAAAGAGAGAGTATTTGCAAAAAGTACGCAATAAGTCGTTTATCATAATGACCTTTTTAAGTCCGCTTATCTTTACGGGCTTAATTGTTTTAGTAGCGTATTTATCTAAAATTAATAATGCAGAAAAACAGGTGATTTCTGTGTATGATGAGACCGGGTTGTATGCAAATGATTTTGAAGGATATGAAAACTATGAGTTTGATTATGTTTCTACAGAAAAGGAATTTGCACAAGTTACCAGCCAAGTTGTTTCAAGTGAGAAATATGGTTTATTGTATATCCCTAATGAGCCAGTGACAAAACTTAAAGATGATGTGGTATTTTTTGCAGAAGATGCCCCTAATATGGATGTTATAAATTATATCACTGAGGTACTAGAGAATAAAGCCTTCGAGAGTAATTTAAAGAATGATGGAGTTTCAGTAGAAGATATTCACAAGGCGTCAACCTCTGTAAACATTAAAATTGAAAATTTTAATGGAGAGGAATCTTCAAAAACAGCCAATATTTTAAAACTGGTTTTTGGTGGTGCAGCAGGGTATTTTTTAATGATGTTTATAATTATATATGGTAATATGATTATGCGAAGCGTTATTGAAGAAAAGACCAATAGAATTATAGAAATTATTATATCGTCTGTTAAGCCTATTAAATTAATGATGGGTAAAATTATAGGTACTTCGCTTGCTGGTATTACTCAATTTGTAGTGTGGTTATGTATAGGTGTAGTACTTAGTGTAGTGGTATCAACAATTTTTCATGTAGACTTGTCTACAGTAGAAACCCCACATAAAGCCATGTTAGAAAATTCAGGAGCTATGGAAGCCATGGTGCAAGATGGTGTTATAGAATTTTTCAAATTACCATTACTTACCTTAATAGTGTCATTCCTAATTTATTTTATTGGGGGGTATTTGTTGTACAGTTCTGTATATGTTTCCATTGGGGCAGCAGTTGACAGTGAAACCGATACACAACAGTTTATGATGCCCGTAATTATGGTGTTAATGCTGGCAGTGTATGTTGGCTTTTTTACAGTAATAAACAATCCGCATGGTACCATTGCCACAGTGTTTTCTTTTATACCATTTACATCTCCTATTGTAATGTTAATGCGTATTCCGTTTGGGGTTGATTTATGGGAAATCGTAGTATCTGTAATTATTTTGTACCTAACTTTTGTTGGAGTGGTTTGGTTGGCTGCTAAAATTTATAGAATAGGTATTTTAATGTATGGTAAAAAACCTTCTTATAAGGAGTTGTATAAGTGGTTAAAGTATTAGCCTGGTAGAGTAGCTTTTTAAGAAATCCTTAAGTTTACTGGGCTTAAGAAGCAAATAAAACTATAAATCTATCATAAATTATTCTGAAACAGAAAACGAGTAGTCTTATTAATAACGATATTGTTAATGAATTT
This sequence comes from Neptunitalea lumnitzerae, assembly GCF_027924185.1. Lineage (GTDB taxonomy): Bacteria > Bacteroidota > Bacteroidia > Flavobacteriales > Flavobacteriaceae > Neptunitalea > Neptunitalea lumnitzerae. Next base: position 44,780 of record NZ_BRVO01000004.1, on the reverse strand, counting down.
AGATAATGACCTATCATTGTCCAATGTTATTTAACATTATTGTTGCTACTATGAGAAAATCTTTAATTGTACATTTTTTATTGTTTATGGTGTTTGTGTCAGGAACTATGACCGCTCAAACAACCGATTTGTTTAGGTTAGAATACATGAATATCCCAAATTCATCTGATGATAATTCTATTCAACGCTTTAGAGCACTTGCTCAGGTGCCTATACCAATAAAAGATGATTATTTGGTTTTTGCTTTTGACTATAGATATCTTACCCTAGAATTTAATGATGATGTACCGTTTTCAACTGATGATTTAGGTTCTACTCAGCGTATAGAAGGTACGGTTGGTTATATTCATAAATACAACGATCATTGGAGATTTGCATTAAGAGGAGGAGTAAGGTTAGCATCTAATTTTGATGGTGCTATGGTATCTGATGACTATTTATATTTGGTTTCGGCTTATGCTTTAAACAATAGGTTAGAAGATGAATCTTTAGATAGGCCATACAGATTAATTTTAGGACTTTTGTACAGTACTACTCCCGGTAGAAATTATCCGCTTCCTTTTATAAATTATCATGTAGAGTTAGGTAAGTGGAGTTATTCCTTAGGAGTTCCAAAAACCAATGTGCATTACTACCTTACCGAGAAACATAGAATTCAAGGTTTTGCGACTCTTGATAATTTCTTTGCTAATATTCAACAAAATAAAATTGTTGATGGTAAATTAGCAGAAAATATATCCATGACTAATGCATTATTGGGTGTAGGCTATGAGTATTATTTTACAGATCATTTGCTTTTCTATACGTATGTAGCACATTCTGTTTATAATGATTATAGGTTACGAAACAATGATAGGGATGATATCTACGTTATACATGATAAAAATTCCTTATATTTTAGAACTGGAATTAGATTTAAATTTTAACTATGTCTAAAATACTTGTAATAGAAGACGAGGCAGCAATTAGAAGAGTGCTGCTAAAAATACTTTCAGAAGAAAACGATACCTACCAATTAGATGAAGCCGGAGATGGTGCAGAGGGATTAGAGAAAATAAAAGATAACGATTATGACTTGGTGCTTTGTGATATTAAAATGCCTAAAAAAGATGGTGTTGAGGTATTAGAAGAAGCAAAAAAAATAAAGCCAGAAACAGCCTTTGTAATGATTTCTGGTCATGGTGATATAGATACTGCTGTAAACGCAATGCGTTTAGGGGCTTTTGATTTTATATCTAAACCACCAGATTTAAATAGGTTGTTGAATACCGTTAGGATAGCTTTAGATACCAAAACCCTGGTAACCGAAAATAAGCGTCTTAGAAAAAAGGTTAGTAAAAACTATCAGATTATTGGAGATAGTGAGGGGATTTCTAAAATAAAAGAAATTATTGAAAAGGTGGCTCCTACCGATGCACGTGTGTTAATTACAGGTAGCAATGGTACAGGAAAAGAACTTGTAGCGCATCAATTGCATGAGCAAAGTTCCAGAAGTAAATCTCCTATGATAGAGGTAAACTGTGCAGCTATTCCTGCTGAATTAATAGAAAGCGAATTATTTGGACACGTAAAAGGAGCGTTTACTTCTGCTGTTAAAGATAGAGCAGGTAAGTTTGAGGCGGCTAATAATGGTACCATTTTTTTAGATGAAATTGGTGATATGAGTTTAGCGGCTCAGGCGAAGGTTTTGAGAGCCTTACAAGAAAATAAAATTTCTAGAGTAGGTAGTGATAAAGATATTAAGGTAAATGTGCGTGTAGTAGCAGCTACTAATAAAAACTTGCGTAAAGAAATTGAAGAGGGTAGGTTTAGAGAAGATCTTTATCACCGTTTAGCGGTAATACTAATAGAAGTACCTTCACTAAATGATAGAAGGGATGATGTACCTTTACTTATAAATCATTTTACCAAAAAAATAGCAGAGGAACAAGGAGCGCCAGTAAAAGTGTTTTCAGAAGAAGCTGTAGAACTTTTGAAAGGATTTGATTGGACAGGGAATATTAGAGAATTACGTAATGTTATAGAGCGTTTAATTATTTTAGGAGGTAATGAAATATCTGCTGGAGATGTAGAATTGTTCTCTGGAAAATCTTAATGTTTTAGATGAAAATAGATCCGGATAAATATTTAGTAAAAACACCTGTAGACTTATCAACCATACCAACACATGAAGATTTTGGAGTTTCTGATTTAAAATTAGAAAAGGAACTTAAAAAAGTACGTGTGAAGTTGGGGGATTTTCAAAATACCTTATATGCGCATGGTAAATATGGGGTATTGGTTTGTATACAGGGAATGGATACCGCTGGTAAGGATAGTTTGATACGTGAAATTTTTAAAGATTTCAACGCTCGTGGTATTGTGGTGCATAGCTTTAAAAGTCCTTCTGCACTAGAATTAAGGCACGACTTTCTATGGAGACATTACATAGCATTACCTGAAAAGGGAAAATTCAGTGTGTTTAACAGAACACATTATGAAAATGTACTTATTAGTAGGGTACACCCTGAATTTGTTCTAGGAGAAAAAATACCAGGAATACATTCTGTTGATGATATTGATACTAAATTTTGGCAAAAGCGGTTTAAGCAAATCAATAATTTTGAAAATCATATTTACAGTACAGGTACCATTGTATTCAAATTCTTTTTACATATTTCTAAGGATGAACAAAAAGATAGGTTAATAAGAAGGCTGGAGCTGAAACGTAAGAATTGGAAGTTTTCACCAGACGATCTAAAAGAAAGAGAACTTTGGGATGAATATCAATCTTGTTATGAAGATGCTATTAATAATACCTCTGCTAAAAATACGCCTTGGCATATTATCCCTTCAGATAATAAAGATGCAGCTAGGTTAATAGTTACTTCCATAATGCACAAGAAGCTTAAGGAATATAAAGATATTAAAGAGCCTACATTAGATCCTGAAATTCAAAAAAATATAGATACTTTTATAGATCAACTTAAGTCTGAATAAGATGAAATATATGTTTACCCTTTTGTTGTTGTTTAGTTTTTTAGTGAATAATGCACAAACTAATAGCGATGAAGTAATTCTAAAACAATTCTATTCAACCTCTTTATTAGATGGTAAAAGTTATAATTGGTTAGATCATCTGTCTAACCGTATTGGTAGTAGATTAACGGGGTCTATAGGGGCAGAAATGGCTGTAGAATACACCAAGAAAGAGTTAGAAGCTTTAGGGTTAGATAGGGTTTGGTTACAACCGGTTTTAGTAAAAAAGTGGGTAAGAGGTGCTAAGGAAGTTGCTTATATTAAATCTGACATTAATACCAATTTACCTTTGTGCGCATTAGGAGGTTCTGGACCTACACCACCTTCAGGAATTATTGCACAAGTAGTGGAGGTACACAGTATAGAAGAGTTAAATGCGTTGGATGATGCTGTGGTAAAAGGTAAAATAGTATTTTTTAACAGGCCTATGCAGGCAGATTTAATTCAGACCTTTGAAGCTTATGGAGGATGTGTAGATCAGCGTGTGCACGGGGCAGAGGCTGCAGCAAAAAAAGGTGCAGTAGGTGTTTTTGTTAGGTCTATGAATTTACGTTTGGATGATTATCCGCATACAGGAACAGTAAGTTATGGAGATTTACCTTTAAATAAACACATACCAGCCGCTGCAATAAGTACGAATGCAGCAGAAATTTTAAGTAGTATAATAGCGCTAACACCTGAACAAGAGGTTTATTTTAAACAATCTTGTTCTTATAAAGGAGAGGTGCAATCTTATAATGTTATTGGTGAAATTACCGGAAGCGAAAAGCCAGAAGAAATTATGGTTGTAGGAGGGCATTTAGATTCTTGGGATTTAGGTGATGGTTCTCATGATGATGGTGCTGGTTGTGTGCAAAGTATGGAAGTGTTGAGGTTGTTTAAGAAACTTGAATATAAGCCTAAGCACACCATTAGAGTAGTGTTGTTTATGAATGAAGAGAATGGTTTAGATGGTGGTTTAAAATATGCTAAAGATGCTGAAGCTAAAAACGAAAAACACTTATTTGCATTAGAAAGTGATGCAGGAGGCTTTACTCCTAGAGGTTTTGCCTTTGATTGTAATGATGAGCAGTTAGAAATAATTCAAAGTTGGAGAGAATTATTTAAACCGTATTTAATTCATTATTTTGAAAAGGGTGGAAGCGGAGCCGATATTGGTCCTTTGAAAGCAGTTGGTGTTATCTTGGCTGGTTTGCGTCCAGATTCGCAGCGCTACTTTGATTACCATCATGCAGAAAATGATACTTTTGATGCAATTAATAAAAGAGAGCTAGAGTTAGGAGCAGCTACTATGGCTAGCTTAATGTATCTAATAGATGCCAATTTTTAATGCTTACGAGGATGAAAGTTTTGCATTACTTCTGATAGGTGTTGCCTATCTAGGTGCATATATATTTCGGTAGTGGTAATGCTAGAGTGGCCAAGCATTTGTTGTATAGCAATTAAATTGGCGCCATTTTGTAATAAATGGGTAGCGAATGAATGTCTGAAGGTGTGCGGACTAATTTTCTTCTGTAGACCTATTTTTTCAGAGAGTTGTTTAATAATAGTAAAAATCATCGCTCTTGTTAATTGTTTTCCTCTTCTGTTTAAAAATACATTGTCAGAAAATTGTGGGTCAATGTTTAAGTGACACCTTATTTCTTGTACATATATATTAATGTATTTCATTGTTGTATTCGCAATAGGAACAAATCTGTCTTTGTTTCCTTTACCAGTTACTTTTATAAAACCTTCATCAAAAAATAAATCAGAAATCTTTAGGGTGATAAGTTCACTAACTCTTAGACCGCATCCATAAAGTGTTTCTAATATAGCTTTATTTCGTTGCCCTTCTGGAGAGCTTAAATCAATGGCTGCTATGAGCATGTCTATTTCTTCAATAGACAGTACATCAGGAAGTTTTCTACCAGTTTTAGGAGACTCTAATAATTCAGCAGGATTATCTTTTCTTAAATCTTCAAAAACCAGATAAGAGAAGAAATTTTTAATTCCAGATATTAGCCTAGCTAGTGATGTAGCTTTTAAATTTTTTGATGCTTCGTATATAAATTGTTGCAATATCTCATCGGTAATGACTAGGGGTGTAGTGGTAATAGAATTTTCTTCTAAGTATTTTTCTAGTTTGGTTATATCTCTTATATAACCTTGTACAGAATTGTCAGAAAGGCCTCTTTCTATTTTCAAATAAAATGTGTAATCTTTAATAGCAGTTTTCCATTTCATAAAGGCTAATATAGTACAAATAAAAAAACCACCTGCCTAGCAGGTGGTTTCGGTTTTTGAAGTCATATTTACATTCCCCCAAACACAAAATGAATCTTCAAAAAATCCTTAGTAATTAATAGTTCACTACTATAGCAAATATAAATATTATTTTTAATAACGCAATAATTCTTTAATAAAAAAATAATATCGTAATAAAACTGGTTTTTTTTTGATTATATTATTCTTAATTTTTAATTGTTTTTTCGCAAACGTTATAGGGTATTCACAAATTTTAAGCATTGTTTCCAATTTTCTTAACGGTTTAAACATTCTAGCTGTTATAATTTAGAGCTATTAAAAATTAAGAAAATTTAAAATTATGAAAAAGACGTTAGTAACATTAGCTTTATTTCTAATGGGGGCAGTTGCAGTACAAGCACAGGCAGATCAAAGTTTACCACAGATTGGTATTAAAGGGGGTTTAAATTTATCTACCATCACTTCAGATGATTTTAATGATGGGGAGGAGTCAAGAACTAGTTTTAATGTTGGTTTGTTGGCTGAGTTACCTATAAGTGACCGTTTTTCTATACAACCTGAGGTACTATACTCAGCTCAGGGTTTTGATATTCGTCAGAACGATAATGGGGATGATGTAGAATATCAGTTAGATTATATACAGGTACCGGTGTTAGCTAAACTTTATCTAATAAAAGGATTAAGTGTAGAGGCAGGTCCGCAATTTGGTTTTAAAGTGAACGAGGAAGTTGATTTTGATCCTACTTCTGATGGCGGTGATTTTGATATTGATGCCGATGATTCAAGTGTTAAAGATTTTGAAACCAGTGTAGCGCTAGGTGCTGCTTATAAGTTTGATAATGGATTTTTTGTGTCTGGAAGGTACACACATGGTTTAACAAATATATTTGATGATTCATCGCTACTAGGAAATGTAGATGCTAAAAATGCTGTGTGGCAATTTGGTGTAGGATTTATGTTTTAGTATAAATTATGGAATAAAAAAGCAGGATAAATGTAGTTTGTCCTGCTTTTTTTATTCTTTAGCGATAATTTTTTTACACTAATGCAATATTTGTAATTTTACTTAAAATTTATACATCTGAGAATAAGGTAGTTATCTGTTAAATTTTGTTAATTTTATGCGATAATGTTATGTTTTTAATCGATTTGGTTATTATTTTTCAATAAAATTGGACGGTTCCTTTATTAAACATATAAACTATTGTAAATCTGATAGTTGTAAATTTTTGTATTAACTTTATGTAAAAATTGTAAACCAAAAACTATGAAAAAAACTGTTCTTTTTATTTTGTTATCTATGTTCACTTCTTACTTGCTACAGGCGCAAGCAAGTTTTGGCGTAAAAGCTGGTGTAAATTTAGGAAGCCTTACTGGAGAGTTTCCTTATGGCCAAAAAACGCGAGTATCTTTCAACGCCGGTTTTGTATCGGAGTTTCCGCTTTCTGATTCTTTTTCTATTCAACCAGAATTATTTTATTCCGATAAAGGTACTCAAGTAATCCAAAGAGATGCAAGCACTGTAGAGTTTCAACTTTCGTATGTTGAATTGCCTGTTTTAGCAAAAATATATTTTGCAGAAGGGTATAGTAGTTTTGAGATTGGACCGCAATTTGGCTATAAATTAACGGAGAAAGTTGAAGGGGAGACACCTGATGCTGATTTTGCTAGAGATTTTGATACAAGTATTGTTGCTGGTTTAAGTTATAAATTCGACAACGGATTTTTTGTAACTGGTAGATATATCTATGGTGTTCCGGATCAATTTATTAAAAATGCTTTTATGGGTAACCCATACGCTAGATTATCAACTGTGCAATTCAGTTTAGGATATATGTTTTAAAACACTCTTAAAACTACTATTGACCTCATTTTTCCCCCTTATTCCCCCTTTTTTTCTTTCTTATAGTTTATAACTTGAAATTAACTGTAAGCATTATATTTTGAAAAACATTATTTACAGCTGCTCTATCAGTAAGTCCTACGGAATATAACTGGTAAGTATTGTCTTGCTCTGCTCTGTCGTAAGAAATATCTAACTTGGTACCACCAAAGTCATAGCCTAGACCAAAAGAGTATCCTGTTAAATCACCCATTAAGGCTGTATTTTTGTATGGAGATTCCTCTAATCTGTATCCAGCTCTTAAGCTTAGTTGTTCTATTCTGTACTCACCACCAACTCTATAGGTATTAGCTACCGCTAGTGTATTAGAAATCACTTGATTTTCACTTCTGAAATCAGGGTCGTTAGTAGGTTTAAATTTAATGTTACTATAATCTTTTCTAGAGTAATCAAAACTTAATAGCCCTTGTTTGCCAAATACGTAAGCTAAACTACCTGTTAATTTACCTGGGGTTTTTAGTCTATACGTTTCGTAAACATTTACAATGTTTGGGTAAATAACATCCGGATTATATTCATCTCCATTTTCATCAATGGAAACACCAAATACACCTTGAGTTAGTTCTTCATCTATATTATACCAAGTAGGAGAGTCGTAAACAGCGCCTAGGCGTAAATGATCTCCAACTTTTATAATGGTTCCCAATTGAAAAGAAAATCCATTACCATATACTTCTAAGTAATTTTCAAAACCTGTTTCTTGAATAGCAGAGTATGGTTGACTAGAATTTACGTAAGGGTCAAAACCTATCTCAGATAAGTAAGTGCTTTTCTTGTAATCTATAACGTGGCTATTTAAATTAAGCCCTAAATGAAGAAAATCTTTATACTGAGCTCCAAAGTTAAAGGAGAACTTTCTGCTTGCTCCTTTAGTTTCAAGGCTATATTCTTGGTCAACACCATTACTGTACATGGCGTTAGAAATATAGGTAGTATTATCAGTATCTGTTGTAAGCGGATCAATAATATAAGATTGGTATCCTAAAAACGCTTGTTGAGCACCAAAGCCATAATATTCGCCTAAGTATTGGTATAAGTCATCAATGCTTTCGTTTTGTAATAAATCTAAGTTACTTAATTCTATTCCGTTTGCATAAGCTAGGAAATATTGATCTATTCCATTATTTGGATTGATACCTGCAATGAAATTGGAATTAGAATAATTATTGGTAAGATCATAATTAACTCCAAAACTTAATTTCTTCCAATCTGAATCAGTGTCTGTGTTGTTTAATACAAACACAAAGCCTCCTTGTGATAAATCAAATCTGTCATTATTCTCAGAAGTTAATGTGTTAAAAAAGTTATTCTCGTTTTGAGTGCTATAATTACCAATGGTAAGTCCAATTTCAGAAGTAACAAATACAGCAGACCCAGCAGGGTTAATGCTTATGGCAGAAACATCTCCACCTAGTGCGCCAAAGGCGCCACTCATAGCTCTTACTCTTGCAGAACCTGATAATTCAGTAGAACTGTAACGTAAAGCGTCATTTATATCTTGGGCAGTAGCTATTGAGGCAGTTAATGCCGTAGCTAATAGTAAAGCAAATTTTTTCATTAAAAAGGCAATTTAATTTAGTGTTTACGCAAGTACATAGAGAGGGTTGTTATCTTCTTCCTCCAGATCTTCCGCCTCCGGTTCTTCCGCCACCTCCAGATCTGCTTGGAGAATAGCTTCTACTAGGGCTGTACGATCTTGTTGTACTTCTTGTGTTTGTTCTAGGTGTAGTAGTAGTTCTTGTTCTAGTGTTATTACTTCTAGTTCTAGTACCGTTATTTCTAGTTCTAATCTGGAAGCTAGAATTTCTTGGATTTGTTCTCGTTCTTGTTCTAACTGTAGAATTGTTATTGTCTGTTCTTCTTCTAGTAACGGTTGTGTTTCTAGTTGCGGTATTAACAGCTCTTCTAGTAGTTCTTCTAATGCTTTCGACTCCTGTTCTGGCAGAAGTGTTTCTTCTTCCTCTCACGTAAGCAACATTATTTCTGTAGTAACGTGGGTGATGGTAATATGGATATCCACCATAGTAGCCTCCCCATCCGTAACCATAACCATAACCTGGATATCCGTAGAATCCTCCGTACCAATAAGGGTCATACCATCCCATACCCATACCCCAGTATCCGGTGTTCCAGCCTAAGCCCCAACCCCATCTAGAGTATCCGTAGCCATAGCCTCCCCAACCGTAACCATATCCGTAAGGATTGTTGTATACATTTACATATACATCAGAAGTGTTGTTTCCCCAACCGGCATAGCCATTATCTACATATCCGTAGTCTACATTGGTGGTGACGTCTGTAGTGTCAACTACCTCGTTAGTACTGGTATAAGCATCTATGTTGGTAAAGTATAAAGCAGTAGAATCAGAAGGTATTTCTTCGTTCGCAAGTTCATTAAAGTAGTCTCTATAATAATCTGCGGAAGCATAAGTAACGTTGTTTTCTGCAACAGGAACTTCTCTAGAGTAATCGGCATTGTAAATTCCGTCTGTATCGTAATACGATGAACCCTGGAATGAGCCACAGGAAACCAATAATGCAGGAAGTGCTATAAGCAACGTCCATCTAAATATATTGGCTTGTTTGTTTTGAGTAGTGAAAGTCATCATCATTGCATCTTTTTATTGTTGAACATAACAAAAATAATTAGTTTTGTCGAAACAATTATTTATTTAACATTAGCGCAAAATTTGTGCCAAAATATATATAATGAGCAAAAAGTTAACTACTAGGGCAGAAGACTATTCAAAATGGTATAACGAATTGGTTGTAAGAGCCGATTTAGCTGAGAATTCGGGAGTTAGAGGTTGTATGGTTATTAAACCTTACGGGTATGCTATCTGGGAAAAAATGCAAGCACAATTAGATAAAATGTTTAAGGAAACTGGACATGAAAATGCATATTTTCCACTTTTTGTTCCTAAAAGTCTTTTTGAGGCGGAAGAAAAAAATGCTGAAGGTTTTGCTAAAGAATGTGCTGTTGTTACTCATTACAGATTAAAAAGTGATGAGGAAAACAAAGGAAAATTAATAGTAGACCCAGATGCTAAATTAGAAGAAGAATTGGTGGTAAGACCAACTTCTGAAGCTATTATTTGGAATACTTATAAAAATTGGATTGAATCTTACAGAGATCTTCCTATTCTTGTAAACCAATGGGCAAACGTTGTGCGTTGGGAAATGAGAACGCGTTTGTTTTTAAGAACAGCAGAGTTCTTATGGCAAGAAGGGCATACGGCACATGCTACGAAAGCAGAAGCTTTGGCAGAGGCAGAACAAATGATGAATGTATATGCAGAGTTTGCAGAAGACTTTATGGCGGTACCTGTTGTAAAAGGGTTTAAAACCGAAGCAGAAAGATTTGCAGGGGCTGATGAAACATATTGTATAGAAGCATTAATGCAAGATGGTAAAGCACTACAAGCGGGTACTTCTCACTTCTTAGGGCAGAATTTCGCGAAAGCATTTGATGTTAAATATACTACCAAAGAAGGAAAGCAAGAACATGTTTGGGCTACTTCTTGGGGGGTATCTACCCGATTGATGGGAGCTTTGATAATGACGCACAGTGATGATCAAGGTTTGGTGTTGCCACCTAAATTAGCGCCAATTCAATTAGTGGTAGTGCCTATATACAAAGGTTTAGATCAATTAGAGGCTATTAGAGCGCATATAAAGCCTTATTTAGATGAATTGAAGAAGTTGGGTGTTTCTGTTAAGTTTGATGATAGAGATACGCAAAAACCAGGTTGGAAGTTTGCCGAATATGAGTTGAAAGGGGTGCCTGTACGCGTGGGTATAGGAAATAGAGATCTTGCTAACGGAACCGTAGAGGTGGCTCGTAGAGATACGCTCACAAAAGAAACAATTGATATTACAAATCTTGTAGAAACGGTAACAACGTTGCTAGAAGATATTCAAAATAACATATACCAAAAGGCATTTGATTACAGAGCGTCTCATATTACCGAGGTGAATTCTTTTGAAGAATTTAAAGAAGTTTTAGAAAATAAAGGAGGATTTATTTCAGCGCATTGGGATGGTACAACAGAGACAGAAGAAAAAATTCAGGAGCTTACAAAAGCTACAATTAGATGTATTCCGTTGGATTCCAAGGAGGAAGAAGGGGTTTGTATGTACACTGGTAAGCCGTCTAAGAAGCGCGTGCTATTTGCAAAAGCATATTAATTTTAATTTTTTTTCAAAAAGTGTTGCGTAGTTTAAAAAATGTTGTAGCTTTGCATCCGCAATAACGAAAAAGATGGTCCGTTCGTCTAGGGGTTAGGACGCCAGGTTTTCATCCTGGTAACAGGGGTTCGATTCCCCTACGGACTACTAAGTAAACGAAAAGTTTATTTGTTATTGTTGGCCCGTTCGTCTATCGGCTAGGACGCCAGGTTTTCATCCTGGTAAGAGGGGTTCGATTCCCCTACGGGCTACAACTTGGTTATATATTAGAAGAGTAAAAATTTTGAACCTTTTGGTTGTTTAAAACAAAAAGAAATGGCAAATCACAAGTCAGCATTAAAAAGAATTAGAAGAAACGAGGCGGTTCGTTTAAGAAATAAATATCAGCACAAAACAATGCGTAATGCATTGAAAAAATTACGTTCTTTAGAAGATCAGAAAGAAGCTGAGACTTTATATCCTACTGTTGCTTCTATGATTGATAAGTTAGCTAAGAAAAACATCATTCATAGTAACAAAGCTGCTAACTTAAAAAGTGGTTTAACTAAGAAAATTGCTTCTTTAGCTTAAGCTCTTTTTAATAGAAAGATAAAACAGAACCTGCATTGTTATGCAGGTTTTTTTGTTTTAATTGGTGAATAAAGAAAGCCGACATTGTAAAATGTCGGCTTTTGACTTTTATAAGGTGTTTTGGTTTAGGCGTAGCGTCTTCTGTATTCTTTTTTTTAAGTATCTAGATTAGGGAGTTTCAGTTTGCTTCTTTTGTTTGTTCTGTGGCTTCTAAACAGCGTGTTTAGTGTGGTTGGTAGGGGGAAGGTTGTTGGGGTGTTGAAATCTTTTATAGGGTTGGTATTTGGAATAAAAAAAACCGACACTGTTAAGTATCGGTTTTTAGTTTTATGATAGGATGAGTGTTACTGATTCATAGTCATTAAAAACTCATCGTTATTTCTAGTTTGTTTAATACGTTGTTCCATAAATTCCATAGCCTCTACAGGGTTCATGTCAGATATGTACTTACGCATAATCCACATACGTTGTAATGCTGTATCGTCTAATAATAAATCATCTCTACGGGTAGAAGAAGAAACAAGGTCAATAGCTGGGAATATTCTTCTGTTAGCTATTCTTCTGTCTAATTGAAGTTCCATGTTACCAGTACCTTTGAATTCTTCAAAGATAACTTCGTCCATTTTAGATCCGGTTTCTGTTAATGCTGTAGCTATAATTGAAAGAGATCCTCCGTTTTCAATATTTCTTGCGGCACCAAAGAAACGTTTTGGTTTGTGTAATGCATTAGCATCTACACCACCACTTAATACTTTGCCAGATGCAGGTTGTACAGTGTTGTATGCTCTAGCTAAACGTGTAATAGAGTCTAGTAAGATAACAACATCATGTCCGCATTCTACTAGTCGCTTTGATTTTTCTAAAACAATATTGGCAACACGAACGTGTTCGGTAGCTTCTTTGTCAAAAGTAGAAGCAATAACTTCACCTTTTACATTACGTTGCATGTCGGTAACCTCTTCAGGTCTTTCGTCAATTAGTAATACTATAAGGTATACTTCTGGGTGGTTTGCAGCTATGGCGTTAGCAATGTCTTTTAATAACATTGTTTTACCAGTTTTAGGTTGCGATACAATCATACCACGTTGTCCTTTACCAATAGGAGCAAATAGATCCATGATTCTGGTAGAGGCAGTACTGTTCTTATCGGCTATAGCAAACTTCTCATCAGGGAATAATGGAGTAAGGTGTTCAAAAGAAACACGGTCTCTTACTACCTGTGGTTCTAATCCGTTAATTTTATTAACCTTAATTAAAGGGAAATACTTTTCTCCTTCTTTTGGTGGTCTAACGTTACCAAGTACAGTGTCTCCTGTTTTTAATCCGAACAATCTAATTTGAGATTGCGATACGTAAATATCATCAGGAGATGATAGGTAATTATAATCGGATGAGCGTAAAAAGCCATATCCGTCTTGCATTATATCTAGTACACCTTCACTTTCAATAATTCCGTCAAATTCAAAATCAGGTTCTCTATAACGGTTTCGGGTATCTTTATTAAAGTTATCCTTCTCGTTATTGTTTTTATGATTTTGATTGCGGTGGTTATTGGTGTTTTTAGAGAATTCTTTCTTGTTATTGTTGTTGTCACGTTTTTTGAAATCGTCTCTATTATTATCTCTACGCTGCTCTTTATTTTGAGGTTTATTATCCTTTTCAGTAGCAGTTTCTTTTTGAGGTGTAGCTTGTTGTTTAGGGGCTTCAGCTTTTATTTTTGCTGGTGCTTCTTTCTTTGCTTCGGGTTCAGTTTTTTCAGCTACAGGAGCTGGTGTATCTGTATTTTCAGCAGGTTTTTTTTCCGGAGTAATCTTTTTAGATACTCTTGTGCGTGCACGTTTAGCCTTTGGTGCTGTGTCCTTAGCATTTGTAGTTTCTGTAGGGGTTTCCTCAGCACTACTTTCCTTCTTTTCCTGAGCAACAGATTGAGGGTCTGCAGCCTGAACATCAAGGATTTGGTAGATCAAATCCATTTTTTTTAAACTTCTGAATTTAGGTACATCAATAGCCTTGGCTATTTCTTGTAGTTCAGATAGTTTTTTAGCTTTTAAATCTGTTATTTCAAACATTTATAATGAAAATATGTTTAAGTGTTGAAGTTGAAAATGAAAATATAAATTGAAAAATTTTCGAAGACTATCGATATGTCGATATTATGTGTGCTACGAATAGGTTTCACAATATTACAAATTATTTTTTACGAATACAATAATTTTTTTTGCGCTTTTTTCAAACAGAAGTTATACTTTTGTGGTCGAATTTTAAGAAATGATACAACGCATACAAACTTTATACCTGTTGATAGTGGTAATACTAAATGGAGTATTGTCGTTTTTACTGTCAATGTATACCGAAAATGGAGTGGCTGTAATGGCATATGACAATATGATGTATATGGTTGCTTTTATAGTGTCTGCATTATTAGGTATTGGTGCTATTGTATCTTTTAAGAATAGAAAAAATCAATTTGTGATAAACAGATTGAACATGATATTAAATCTTATCTTACTAGGATTATTTGTGTATTGGTCGCTAACTATATCCGGAGAAGTGGAAACTTCTGAGAAGGGTATTGGGATGCTTCTTCCGATCATTTCTATCGTTTTTCTTGTGCTCGCTAATAGAGCAATTAAAAAGGATGAAGATCTTGTAAAATCAGTTGATCGATTACGATAAACCTAACATCTTAGTAGTATTAGTGCGTAGAAAAGCCCGGTTATACCGGGCTTTTTGTTGTTTTAATTAGAAAGTTCAATAATTTCTAAGTCTTTTATATCATTACCGTCTATAACAAAACGTAACATGGTTCTTACTTTATGAAATCCGTGTTTACCACAGGCACCAGGGTTCATATGTAGTAAATTTAGTTTTTTGTCCCACATAACCTTTAGTATGTGAGAGTGCCCACAGATAAATAATTTTGGAGGGTTCTTGGTGATTTCTTCCTTAACTCTAGGGTTGTATTTATTAGGGTAACCACCAATGTGGGTTATCCAAACATCTACACCTTCACAAAAAAACCGATTGTTTTCAGGGAATTCTGCGCGTGCTACATGATTGTCTATATTTCCGTAGACTGCTTTTAATGGTTTCAATGCTTTTATGGTATCGGTTACTGTTATATCGCCTATATCACCTGCGTGCCATACTTCATCGGCCATTTTTACATATTTTAATATGGAGTCATCTATATGGCTATGAGTGTCTGAAAGGAGTAAAATTCGGGTCATTTAGAATGCTGTTGAAAAAAGTAAATGGTTCTATGTATCTTTGCAGATTGTATACAAAAATACTTATTTCTTTTGAGATACTTTTTAGAGTTTTCTTATAATGGGGCAGGGTACCACGGTTGGCAAAATCAGCCAAGCGCAATTTCTGTACAAGAGGTTTTAGAAAAGGCATTGTCTACTATGTTGCGTAGGGAAATGACTATTGTGGGAGCTGGTAGAACCGATGCGGGTGTACATGCGAAACAAATGTTTGCTCATTTTGATGTAGAAGAGCCCGTAGATGATAATTTAGTTCATAAGTTAAATTCTTTTTTGCCAAAGGATATTGCTATACATGCACTTCACTTGGTAGCGGATGATGCTCATGCGCGTTTTGATGCCACAAGCAGAACCTATGAATATTGGATAGTGAATAGAAAAAATCCGTTTTTAACTGATTATGCTTATTTGGTACATAAAGATATTGATGTAGAGAAGATGAATAAAGCAGCTGAATTGCTTTTTAGTTATGAAGATTTTAAGTGTTTCTCTAAATCTAATACCGATGTTAAGACCTATATTTGTAAATTGATGAAAGCACATTGGGAATGGAAAGGTGATACCTTGGTGTTTACTATTCAAGCAGATCGATTTTTAAGAAATATGGTGCGTGCTGTAGTAGGTACTTTATTAGAGGTAGGGCTTGGTAAAAGTGAGATAAGCAATGTGCAAGCGGTAGTAGAAAGTAGAGATAGAAGTAAGGCGGGAGTGTCTGTGCCGGGGCATGCCTTGTATTTAACAAAAGTAGAATATCCTTATATAGATATTAATGAGTAAAGAAACATCAGGAAAAGCTTTTGATTTTAAATTGATTAAAAGACTTGTAACCTACACAAAACCTTATAAACCTACATATAATTTTGTGGTATTTTCCGCTATATTATTGGCTTTTTTAGCGGTAGTTCGACCAATAATGGTGAATTACTCGGTAAATACGTATATGGCAGATCAAGATGAACAGGGGCTGCTGTTTATTTGTATTTTAATGGTTGCTGCTCTGTTTTTAGAGGTAGGTATGCAGTGGTCTTATAATTATTTTTCTAGCTGGCTAGGGCAAAATCTCATAAAAGATATTAGAATTAAGCTTTTTAAACATATGCTTCGTTTTAGAATGAAGTATTATGATAAGTCTTCAGTAGGTCTTTTAGTTACCAGAGCCGTACAAGACATGGAGCGTATAGGCGAAATTTTTAGTAATGGATTTTTTGAAATTATTAGTGACTTACTAAAAATAGTAGTGTTTCTAGGCGTAATGCTATACTTTGATTGGAGATTAACATTGATAGTGGTCTGTATTTTTCCTGTAATTTTATATGCTACTTTCTTGTTTCAAAGAGCTATGAAAAAAGCCTTTATTGAGGTGAGAAAGGAAGTATCCAACTTAAATTCATTTGTACAGGAACGTATTACGGGAATTAAAATATTACAAATTTTTGCTAGAGAAGAGCAGGAGTATAAGCGATTTAAAGAGATTAACGACCGTCATAAAAAATCATGGATTTCTACAGTATGGTATAACTCTATTTTTATATCGGTTATAGAAATGGTTTCTTCTATAGTAGTAGGTTTAGTTGTTTGGTTTGGTGGGTTAAATGCTGTGAAATCTGGTGATAATGATTTAGGAACAGTGATTATGTTTATTTTACTGATAAACATGTTGTTTAGACCTTTACGCCAAATTGCTGAGAAGTTTAATGGTTTGCAAATGGGAATGGTTGCTGCGGGGCGTGTTTTTGGTATTTTAGATACTGAAAGTTATATAGATGATAACGGGACCAAAGTGGCTAATGATATTAAGGGAACTATTGATTTTGAAAAGGTACATTTTGGCTACATAGAAGGTGAGGAAGTTTTACACGGTATTTCTTTTAATGTACAGCAAGGGGAAACCGTTGCTATTGTAGGAGCAACAGGTGCCGGAAAGTCTACTATTATTAACTTATTGAATCGTTTTTATGAAATTCAATCTGGGGCTATTAAAGTAGATGGAGTAAATATTACACAGTATACTCTTCAGTCTTTACGTAGTAATATTGCTATTGTATTGCAAGATGTGTTTTTATTTGCCGATAGTATTTTAAATAATATTACGTTGAAAAACCCAGATATTAAAGAGGCTCATGTAATACAAGCCGCTAAAGATATTGGTGTGCACGATTTTATTAGTAGTTTACCAGGTGGTTATCATTATAATGTTAAAGAGCGTGGTACTATGTTGTCTTCTGGGCAACGACAGTTAATTGCGTTTTTGAGAGCGTATGTGAGTAATCCGAGTATTTTAATTTTGGATGAGGCTACCTCTTCTGTAGATTCATATTCAGAAAAGTTAATTCAGCAAGCTACTGAGCGTATTACTGAAAATAGAACTTCTATAGTAATTGCGCACCGTTTGGCAACTATTAAAAAAGCTTCTAAGATTATAGTAATGGATGCTGGTGAAATTGTAGAAACTGGTACCCATAAAGAATTATTAGCTATGGAAAATGGTTACTATAGAAACTTATATGAAGTACAATTTATGGCAGAAGAAAAAGTAAACCGCTAATAAACTGTTTGCTTTATTGCTACTTAGATATGAAATTGCTTTAATGAGTTTTGTGAACTAGTAGTTTATGATAAGTCTTCAGACATGATATTCATAAGTTCATCGTGGTCATTAAACAATACAAATTCTCCGTTTTTCATATAAGAAATTTGTCCGGTTTCTTCAGAGACTGTGAGTGCTACAGCATCTGTTTTTTCGGTAATGCCTAAGGCTGCTCTATGGCGTAAACCAAAACGTTGTGGTATGGTACGCTCGTTAGATACAGGTAGAATAACACGGGTAGCTACCAATTTATTTTCTTTAATAATAATGGCACCATCATGCAGGGGGCTGTTTTTAAAAAAGATACTTTCTATTAATGGTATGTTTACAATGGCATTCATCTCGTCTCCGGTATTTTTCACAAAATCTAACGATCCGTTGCGCTGCAAAACTATAAGTGCTCCTGTATTGGTAATAGCAAGTTTTTTACAAGCTTGTACAATAAGTCTAACATCGGTATTGATGCTTTCTTTGTTTTGGTTTTTCAAGAAGTGAAAATGTCTTATTAAACTCTTTTTTGTGGTAAAGTTATAAGACCCTACCATTAAAAGGAATTTTCTTATTTCTTGCTGAAATACCAAGATAAGTGCTAGGTAGCCTGCTTCAAAAAAGTTGTCAAAAATACTACTAAGCAGCTCCATTTGAAGCAGCTTTGTTATTTGAAAAATAACATAGATAATAACAATACCAATAAATATATTTACCGCAGCTGTACCCTTTATTAATTTGTAGAGGTAATACAATAGCGAAGCAACCAAAAAGATATCAATTAGATCTACAGGGCTAAAATCCAGAAAATTCAGAGGGTTTTTCAAAGCTGCTTTTTTTGTAAATGTATAAATTTTAATTACAGAGTACAACCACAATCGGGTAGTTTCGTCTCGTCATATATAAATTGTATTGGCGATAGTTTTATAGAGTCTCCAATTGCTTTTTTTACCAATTGTAAGTCAGTTATATAATCTTGATAGGTTACGTGTTTATCAAAATTAAGATAAATAAGAGGAGCTCTTCCCATGGCAGAAGCAGCAGAAAATTCTTTTATGAAGTCTACCAATTCTTCTTTGGTAGTTTCAGTTTGGTTTAAGGTAACGCCATTATTTTGTTTAAAGTTTACTGTTAGAGGAAAGGTTTCTGTAAACTTTTCTGGGTTGTCATCTATATAAAACTTAGAGAATGCCGTGTCATAAACAAACTCAGTTTCTGTAAAGTCTATAAAACCTAAATTTTCAATAGTTTTATCATTTACGGTAAGGTAATTTTTAGCGTCCTCATTTTTGTGCATTTTAGCATCGGCCTTTTTTGCTTGTAGTATTTTAATGGTAGGAATGGCTTGGTATAGCTTTAACCTCTTGTCTATATGTAATACCCAATTGGTGGTAATAATTAGGTTCTTTCTGTTTAATTCAATAGAGTCCTTATTCTCTGTATTGTAGAACAAATAAGCCGGAGAGTAGTCTTCCATTTCTGTGGTGTCACTGCTTAAAGTTTCTGGTAATTCAATAGTTTTTTGCTTACCACAAGAGAATAGGCAAATAGCACTTATTAAAAGAATTAGTTTTTTCATTTTACAGCGGTTGAATTTAATTGTTGGTAAATGGTAATACATTCTTTGGCTTCTTTTACATCGTGCACTCTTAAAATATGGGCTCCTTTTTGTAGTGCAATGGTGTTTAAAATGGTGGTTCCGTTTAAGGCTTCCTGCGGGGTGCTATTAAATAATTTATAAATCATGGACTTTCTAGAGATGCCTACAAGTATGGGTAAGTTATGAAAATGTAACATTTCTAAATGATTCATTAATTCATAATTTTGTTCAAGCGTTTTAGCAAAACCAAAACCAGGGTCTATAATAATATCATTCATACCGTACGATTTGGCTTTGGCTATTTTTTCAGATAAATGCAGATTAACATCTGTAGTAATGTTTTTATAGCTAGTTTGCGTTTGCATGTTTTGAGGATTGCCCTTCATGTGCATTAAAATATAAGGCACGTTTAAGTTGGCAACAGTTTCAAACATTTTATCATCAAGATCACCACCTGAAATATCATTAATAATAGCGGCTCCAGCGGCTATACCAGCGTTGGCTACTTTGGCTCTAAAGGTATCTATTGAAATAATAGTTTCGGGAAAGTGCTTTAGTATAATTTCAGTAGCACTACTTATTTTAGCTATCTCTTCTGACTCACTTATGTCAATAGCTCCGGGTCTAGAGCTATAGGCTCCTAGGTCTATTATATCGGCACCTTCACTCAGTAGTTTTTCACATTGCTTCACAATAGATTGCGGATTGGTGTAGCTACCTCCGTCAAAAAAAGAGTCGGAAGTAACATTTAGTATCCCCATAATTTTAGGAGATGAGAGGTCTATTAAGTTGCCGTTGCAGTTTATGGTCATTATACGTACTAATTGATTTTTAAATGATTGTCTGTAATTCTATCCCTGAAATTTTAAAGTTTAAGGAATCACTTTTGAACAATTCAAATATTTAAGCGAAATTTACGGAAATTTGTAAGAACACATGCAAAAAACATCGAAGCAATATGATGAAGTGATTGCAGTTTGCAAGGAACTTTTTGCTAAAAAAATGAAAGATTACGGAAGTGCTTGGCGTATTCTTAGACTTCCATCTTTAACAGATCAGATTTTTATTAAAGCACAACGTATTAGAGGACTTCAAGAGAATGAAGTGCAAAAAATAGAGGAAGATGAAACCGCTGAATTTATTGGTATCATTAACTATTCTATTATGGCTTTAATTCAGTTGGAATTGGGAGTTGCAGAAAAACCCGATTTAGATGCAGATAAAGCAGTTGAGCTATATGAAAAGCATATTGCAGAAACCAAAGGGTTGATGGAAAATAAAAACCATGACTATGGCGAGGCATGGAGAGAAATGCGTATTAGCTCTCTTACAGATTTAATTTTGCAAAAATTACTACGCGTAAAACAAATAGAAGATAATAAAGGGAAGACATTGGTTTCTGAAGGAATTGATGCCAATTACCAAGATATGATAAACTATTC
This sequence comes from Neptunitalea lumnitzerae, assembly GCF_027924185.1. Classification (GTDB taxonomy): domain Bacteria; phylum Bacteroidota; class Bacteroidia; order Flavobacteriales; family Flavobacteriaceae; genus Neptunitalea; species Neptunitalea lumnitzerae. The sequence goes on along the minus strand of NZ_BRVO01000004.1, from coordinate 23,968 downwards.
GGTGTTTGCTATGGTTTTACTTCGTCACCAAGAGTAAACACTTTGTGAAATTATATTTAAGCGGCTAACGAGATGGCTTAATATATTTTCATAGTCTTATCTTAACTAACTAAAAATAACTTGTAATGAAATTTGTAACCCATATATGTAGATTCTTAGTAGGGGTATTATTTATACTAAGCGGATTTGTAAAACTGGTAGACCCAATGGGGTTCTCTTTTAAGTTAGAGGAATACTTTAGTGAGCCTGTGCTTAATCTGCCTTTCTTAGAACCTTTAGTATTACCAATAGCATTATTTGTAGTGATATTTGAGGTGCTTGTTGGGGTTATGCTGTTGGTAGGTTTTAAAAGAAAATTTACACTTTGGAGCCTTTTGTTAATGATTGTGTTTTTTACCGGGTTAACATTATATTCTGCTGTAACAGGTAAAGTAACAGACTGTGGTTGTTTTGGAGATGCGGTTTCACTAACACCTTGGGAAACCTTTTGGAAAGATGTAGCATTATTGGTATTAATTTTACTACTGTTTGCTGGTGCAAAACATATAAAGCCATTGGCTAGTAAAAAGTTTGCTTTTAGAGTCTCTTTACTTTCGTTAATTGCATGTATTGTATTGGCTAATTATGTGTTAAGTCATTTGCCTATTATAGATTTTAGACCGTATAAAGTAGGAACTGTTATTAAAGAGGGGATGGAAATGCCTGAGTCTGTAACGGAGTTTTACTGGAAGTTTAATGTAAATGGTAAAGAAGAAATAATAACTACCATGGGCGAGTACCCAACGGTGGAAGGAGATTTTATTTCGGTAGATACAAAAACTTTGGTAGATGGTGGGATGCCACCAATTCATGATTTTACGATAGAGGATGTATATGGTGACGATTACGCAGAGGAGATGTTAGCGGAGCCAAAACTTTTGGTAATGATATCGTATGATTTGGCATTGGCAGATGAAGATGGTTTAAAAACAGTAAAAGAACTTACAGATAAAGCCTTGAAAGCAGGGTATAAAGTAATTGCAATGACATCTTCTTTACCAGAAGAAGCTGAGCCTTATAAAGAAAAATATGGTTTTGATATAGATTTTTATTATACCGATAGAACTACGTTAAAAACTATTGTAAGAGCCAACCCAGGAATACTTAAAATAGAAGAAGGAGTGATTACTCAGAAACTGCATTATAACGATGCTGATGAATTAAAACTATAATTTTTGCTGAAGTATCTACTACATAAAATAGGCTATGCGCTGCTTACATTGTGGGGAGTGGTAACGGTTATTTTTGTGTTGTTTAATATGTTGCCAAGTGATCCGGCGCGGATGATGCTAGATCAGAATGAGAGTAGTGAGCAATTGGCAATAGTGCGAAAAAAGTATGGTTTTGATAAACCCTTGCTAACTCAGTATGGGTATTATGTAAATGACCTTTCCGTAGTTTCTTTTCATTCTACTCATACAGACGATTACACGTACTTTACTCCAGAGAAATACAATGGTGTAAAAGTGTTTACTATTGGGGCTATAGCGGTAGTTTTTAAAACACCCTTTTTGCGTACTTCCTTTCAAAAATCGGGTAAGCAGGTGTCAGAGGTTATTGGTAATACGTTGCCAAATACGTTTGTTCTAGCAGTAGGTGCCATTTGTATAGCTATTATTATTGGAGTTGTGCTGGGTATTGTGTCAGCTTTAAATAAAGATAATGCGCTAGATAAATGTATTCAAGTAGTAAGTACTTTGGGTATGAGTGTGCCATCATTTTTTAGTGCTATTTTATTTGCTTGGATTTTTGGCTATGTACTGCATGAGTATACCGGACTTAAAATGACAGGTAGTTTGTATGAAATGGACGATTTTGGAGAGGCTATTCACATACAATGGAAAAACTTAATTCTGCCAGCGGTGGTGCTGGGTATAAGACCCCTTGCTGTGGTGATACAATTAATGCGAAATTCATTATTAGAAGTCTTAAGTTTAGACTATATTCGTACTGCAAAAGCAAAGGGTTTAAGTACGTATAAAGTAGTTACAAAACATGCGTTTAAAAATGCCTTGAATCCGGTAGTAACCGCAATTTCTGGCTGGTTTGCCAGTATGTTAGCCGGGGCGGTTTTTGTAGAGTATATTTTTGGTTGGAACGGATTGGGGAAAGAAATTGTAGATGCATTAAATACCTCAGACCTTCCGGTAATTATGGGAAGTGTATTAGTAATAGCAACTATGTTTATTATTATTAATATTTTGGTAGATGTAATGTATGCTTGGTTAGATCCAAAAGTTAGAATTTAAATTAAAGAGAATGAAATTAAAAACAATTATATGTGTTTTCATGATGTTGGCTTTTGCGGGTGTAAAGGCACAGACAGACGTGAAGAAAGAAACTTTTTCTAAAGAGGCGTTGAAGGAAAAAGTAGTAGGATTAAACAATGAAGAAATTAGTTTTAAAGACGTTTTAAAAAAATACAAAGGCAAAGTGGTTGTCATAGACTTCTGGGCAAGTTGGTGCTCTGACTGTATTAAAGGAATGCCAGAAGTAAAAAAGTTACAAGCGCAGTATAAAGATGGAAATACCGTATTTCTTTTTCTGTCTTTAGATAAGGCTGTAGATTCTTGGAAAAAAGGAATCGAAAGATTTGATGTGGTAGGAGAACACTACTACATTCAAGCAGGATGGAAGGGTAGCAAGTTGTGTGAAGATGTAAAGTTAGATTGGATACCCCGTTATATGATTGTAGACAAAACCGGTAAAATAGCATATTACAAAGCAATTAAAGCAAACGACGAACAATTAATTAATAATTTAAAATCTTTACAATGAGAAGTAAAATAGTTGCAGGTAACTGGAAGATGAACAATGATCTTGCAGGTACAGAAACATTAATAACTGCATTAAAAGAAGAAATACAAAAACCTACAGTAGAGGTAATGATAGCTCCGGCATTTACCAACCTTTATAGTGCGTTTGAAGCTTTAAAAGATAGCGCTATTGAAGTAATAGCTCAGAATATGCACTTTGCTGAAAACGGAGCATATACCGGTGAGGTGTCTGCAACTATGTTAAAAAGCGTAGGTGTTAAAACGGTTATTTTAGGTCACTCTGAAAGAAGAGCTTACTTTGCTGAAACTGACGAAACGTTAGCTAAAAAAGTAAAAACTGTTTTAGAAAATGATATGCGTACTATTTTTTGCTTTGGTGAAGAGTTAGAAGATAGAAAAGCAGATAAGTATTTTGATGTTGTTGAAAGCCAAATTAAAAATGCTCTATTTGATTTAGATGCAGAAGCTTGGAAAAGCATCGTATTAGCATACGAGCCAGTATGGGCTATTGGTACAGGAGAAACAGCTTCTCCAGAACAAGCTCAAGAAGTGCATGCTTTTGTTAGAAAAGTAATTGCAGATAAATACGGAGATGAAGTAGCGCAAGGTGTTTCTATTCTTTATGGAGGAAGTGTGAAGCCAGGAAATGCTGTAGAGATCTTTTCTAAAGAAGATGTTGACGGTGGATTAATTGGAGGTGCTGCCTTAAACGCTGGAGATTTTAAAGCTATTGTAGAAGCTCTATAAGTAGCAACCATATATTAGTGATAAAAAAGGACTCGCATTTGCGGGTCCTTTTTTATTGTAAAATTATTTTAAATCTATGTTAAGATGCTCCATTTTCTAGGTGCTCTATATTAATTATGTTAGTTTGGCATTCTTAATACTATTATAATAATTAAAAGGAAAAGTAAATGAGAAAGTTTTTAAGTGTAAAGTTATGCATGCTGTTAAGTGTATTTGGACTGTTGAGCATGACAGCACAAACTACAACAGAAGTGTCTAATGAAGATTTAGGAACCTTTGCTGATGTGTATATGGCCATTCAAATGGAGAACATGAAAATTCAGCAAGATATGGTGAAAGTTGTAGAAGATAGTGGGTTAAGTGTAGAACGTTTTCAAGTGATACAACAAGCACAAGTAAACCCTGATGCAACGGTAGATGCAACCGAAGAAGAAATGAAATCTTTTGAAACTGTAATGGGTAAATTAGAAGCTATGCAACCAGCGTTAGAAGCTAAAATGACTCAGATTGTTACCGCTAATGGAATGACTATTGATACTTACCAAGCGTTGGCTGGTAAAATACAGGCAAGTACAGAACTACAACAAAAATTACAGACATTAATAACAGAAAGAGTATCTGCACTTGAAAAAACACAAGGATAACTAAGATTACTTTAGAAAAGAATAGTAAAGAGCGAAGTGTACTACACTTCGCTCTTTTATTTTAAACAAGGTTCAAGTAGTTTTAATTAGTACCTTTGCAAAAAATAGTACGTATGCTAAATGCTTATAAAGGATATCATTTTAAAATGAGCCCTAAAGAACCGGCTTCAGAAATATTGATTGCAGAATTATCTGAAAGAGGATTTGATAGTTTTGTGGAAACTGAAGAAGGATTATCTGCCTATATTCAAACTGAATTATGGGTGCCGAATGTATTGGAAGATATTTATATTCTAGAATCTGGAGAATTTGATATTACTACAGAAATAGAGGATGTAGAGCAAGTGAATTGGAACGAGGAGTGGGAGAAAAACTTTCATCCTATTGTGGTAGATGATACCTGCGTGGTACGTGCACCATTTCATGATGAAACTGCGGTAGCTTATGAAATAGTGATAGAGCCTAAAATGAGCTTTGGTACCGGGCACCATGAAACTACTTTTATGATGATTAAGCATTTGCTACAAATGAATGTAGAAAACAACCGTGTGCTAGATATGGGCTGTGGTACAGGAGTGCTTGCTATTTTAGCAGCTATGAAAGGTGCTACCCTGGTAGATGCTATAGATATTGATAACTGGTGCTACCTAAACTCTATTGAGAATTGTGAGCGCAATAATTGTGCAGACATCAACGTTTTTGAAGGGGATAAACAAGTTCTAGAGGATAGAAAACAAACGTATGATGTTATTATAGCCAACATTAATCGTAATATTTTGTTAGATGATATTTCAACCTATACAAAGTATTTAGCAAAAGGCGGAACATTATTATTAAGCGGTTTCTACAGCGAAGATTTACCTATGATTACCGAATGTTGTGAAGGAGAAGGGTTAAAGTTTGCTGAAAATTTTGAAAAAAATAATTGGATTGCCGCAAAATATGTAAATTAGTGTAAAACAATGAATATGAGTACACAAGAACAGTATTTAGAGGATTTATTACTTGAAGAGGAGATCAAAGATCAGAATGAGATTGTGTTGTATAATGATGATGTAAATACTTTTGATCATGTTATTGAAACATTAATCCGTGCTTGTGACCATACCTCTGAACAAGCTGAGCAATGCTCTATTATAGTACATTATAAAGGTAAATGTACTGTAAAAACAGGAGATTACGAAGACTTAAAACCTAGATGTAGCCTTATGTTAGAGGCAGGATTAAGTGCTGAAATAGTGTGATAAAAACACTTGTGTTTTTTTGAGTGTTTAAACATTATCGTTGTTTTTTTTGTTTCGAAAAGCTTAAATTTTTATTAAATTAGTAAAAATTAAGTTTCACAAAATGATTTCAAATCATTGATTTTTATATTTTTGCCCAAAATTATCTGATGAACAAACCAATTACCATAAAGGAAATAGCAAGAGATTTAGGAGTTTCATTTTCTACTGTATCAAAATCGTTAAACGATAGTTCAGAGATTAGTGAAAAAACTAAGAAGAAGGTTAAGGAATATGCAGCATTGCGTGGTTATACCCCCAATCAGATAGCGTTAAGTTTAAAAAATAGTGCTACCTACACGATTGGTGTAATTATACCTGATATTCAAAATTCATTTTTTGCTTCAGTATTAAAGAATATTGAAATTCATGCCAAAAGCTACGGCTATAGAATTGTTACCTTCTTTACCAACGAGACGTTAAAAGAAGAAGAGGAGAGTCTTAAAATCTTATCTAAAGGTTTGGTAGACGGACTTATTGTGTGTCCTTCTGATGAAACTTTTAAGAAAAAGAAATTTGATCATTTTAATGCCATTAAGAATATGAATACGCCAGTATTAATTTTTGATAGGGTAGATGATAATTTAGAATTTGACTCGGTTTCGGTAGACGATTATAAAAGTATTATTAGTGCCTTAGATTATTTATATGAAAAAGGTGCTAGAGATATTGTATTAGCATCGGCAATACCAGATGTAAGTGTTGGTAAAAAGCGTAAAGAAGCGTTTGAGAAGTTTATAACAGACAATCCGGAGGTAAATGGTACCATATTAGAGGCAGACGATAATACGGTGCTTAAAAGTATGCTATACGAAGCGCTAGATACTAAAAAGGTAGATGCAGTGTTAGGTGTAGATATTGAGTCTACATCTTTAGCCAATGCTGTGGTGTCTATGTTAGGTAAAACATACAAAGAAGAGATTTCTTTAATAGGGTATGTAAACAAACAATTCAACAGATTAATACATCCTAGAGTGTCTTATATTAACCAATATCCTGAGAAAATTGGGCAAATTGCGGTAGATATGATTGTAGACAAAATAAAAATTGGAAACTCTAAGTTGCTGAATAAGGAGGTGATAGAAACTACCTTAGCAATAAAAGATACTTCTCGCTAAAAATTTTCTCTAAAAAAGTTTTAGGAAGTTAATTAAATGTATATATTTGCACCCGCAAAACGGCCTCGTGGCGCAACTGAATAGCGCATCTGATTACGGCTCAGAAGGTTACAGGTTTGAATCCTGTCGAGGTCACAAAAATAAAACCCTAATACGTTAAGTGTTAGGGTTTTGTGTTTTATAGGGTTTTGTAGAACCAACCAGGCATTCTTCACTCGCTTGGTAGCCTAGAAAGGTACTAAACTTGGATTTCTAAAGCTATTTAAAGGGGTGGCATCTGATACACTTCACCGAAGACATATTAAAGTAGTTTTGTTGTAATAAGGATAACTGCACTAACTAAATGCGAATAGCATGTGCAACGGCGTGATGCGACTTGTTTTATCAGTTTACTTTTTATGGTTATCCGTAAAATATTTACGTGTAAAGCTTTATATTTGAGTTGTACAAATAATAAACAAAAGTTTCTCTTATGCGGAAAATAACATGGAATATTGTGTATATTTATCCGTAATATAACGAGTTACCTGCAAGCCGAAAAAAACATTCGTTATCAAAAAAATCAGGAAAATAAACATACTTTACTCACATATCAAGATTTGAAAATGAAATTTGAAAATAACACATTTATAAGTGGAGATGGAGTTTATTATGAAGGAGTAATAAGAGATGTTAAACGCTCGAAAGTTTCGTTACAACCAGTTTATGAAGCTTTTACTAATTCACTTGAAGCAATTCGAATTAAGGAAAAAATAGACAAAGATTTCAAAGGAAAAATTGAAATAAAAATATATTCAACTCAAAATACAGACCAAAGTTATACTTTTTCTAAACTTCAAATAAGTGACAACGGAGTTGGTTTTGATGATAAAGAATTTAAGAGATTCAATACATATAAAGATTTTACAAAAGGATTTAAAAATCTTGGTTCTGGAAGAATACAATACACTCATTATTTTGATACTACTCAAATAAAGAGCATATATTTAAAAAGTGGAAAATATAGAGAAAGAGAATTTTATGTTTCAAAAAAAGAAGATTACCTTAAAAAAAACTCCATAATTTTTCACAAAAAAGATATTGAAATTGAGGCTAAATCTTCTGGAACAATTCTCACTTTCGAAGGTCTTTTAGACCAAACTAGAAACATATATCATACTTTAAATGATGTCAATTTAAAAGATTCTCTTTTAAAAAGATACATTCAATACTTCTGTTTAAACAAAAATAGTTTGCCTGAAATTATTTTAGAACATTATGTATTTAACGATAAAGAAAGTCATTCAACAATATCAAAATCTGACATTCCAAAAATTGACAAAACAGATAATGTAAAAGTTCATTATTCAAAATTATCTGATGATGCAAAAAGCATCATTGAAACTGAAAATCATGAAACATTTACAATAAATTCATACAAATTGGATAAATCATTTTTAAAGCAAAATGATTTAAAACTAACAAGTAAACACGAAGTAGTAGAAAACTTTGAAGTCAATTTATCTTCTCTTTCTAAAGATGAAGTAATTGATGATAGTCATTTTCTTTTTTTGGTTTCTAGTGAATATTTAGATAACAAAGACACTAATGAAAGAGGAGAAATAAATATTCCCAACAATGATATTTTTTCAAATGATCCAAATATGTTTAATGAAGAAGTTATAATTCTAAATCTTTTAGAAATGGAAATAAATGGCACAATCAACAATTTATATCCACAAATAGAAAAAATTCAAGAACAACATCAATTAGACATTAAAAACCTTAAGGAAATGTTTTTATTGCCAGAAGATTCAGAAATTGAAATTTCTATAAACGATAGTGATAAAAAAATATTAGAAAAATTTTACACTGCTGAAGCAAAAAAAAAGGCTGATTTAGATTCGAATTTAAAAAGTAGTATTGAAAGACTAAATCACCTAGATACTACTTCTGAAAATTATTCTGAAACACTAGATACTGAAATTGAAAGAATAGCTAAAGTAATTCCTCAACAAAATAAAGCCGATTTAACACATTATATTGCTAGAAGAAAACTTGTTCTGGAATTATTCTCTTTAATTTTAAACAGAAAATTATCAATTCAAAATGATGGTTCAAGAAATAAAGATGAAGCATTATTACATAATCTAATTTTTCAACAAAACGCAACAACACCTGATAAAAGTGATTTGTGGATTATAAATGAAGATTTTATATATTTTCAAGGAATTTCAGAGTCAAAATTATCTGAAATCAAATTTAAAGGAGAAAATATAATTAGAGAAGATTTATCTGAAGAAGAAACTCAATTTATAACTTCTATTGGAGAAAACAGGCTTCATAAAAGACCTGATATTCTATTATTTCCACAAGAAGAGAAATGTATAATTATTGAATTTAAAAACCCTGACGTTAGTGTTTCTGACCATTTAAATCAAATAAATAATTACGCAACACTTTTGAGAAATTTTTCAATTCCAGATATGAAACTAACTACTTTTTATGGGTATTTAATTGGAGAAAAAATTGAGCCAAATGATGTTAGAGCTTATGATGCTGATTTTAAAAACGCTTATAATTTTGATTATTTATTTAGACCATCTAAAACTATCGCTGGAATTTATAGCAACGAAGGAAAAGACGGTTCTCTTTATACAGAAGTAGTGAAATATTCTACTCTTCTTGAGAGGGCTAAAAACAGAAATAATGTATTTATTAAAAAACTAACTAAAGAAAATATTGAACCACCATTTTAAATAGGAATAAAAGCCTGCAGGTAACACCGTATAACAACAATTGAGGCTTTGTGCCTTTCGAAACAATCGCACACGCATAAAGGACAGTAATTTTACTTGTCCTAGTTATTACAAAATAGCAAATCTATAGTATACAAAGTTGTCTAGTGCTTTTTTAAATATGATTAAAGAATATAAATATCAACCACCAATCAAGTACTTGTTCGTGGGACTTTGCGGACTCATCATGTTTTCTATCTTTGGAATAGCTTTATTAAAAGCTGACGAGCTTTGGTTCGTTATTATTGTTGGGATTTTCTCAGTGTTGGGGTTAGGTATGGGAATTGGATTTTTGACTATATTCATAAGGAAATTTAATATAGGTAAACTAAAAATAGGAACTGACTTTATTGAAATTCCGGGACGATGGAAAGACAGAACAAAACTGAACTTTAGTGAAATTACAGAAATTGGAGAGTTCGACACCTACGGTAATGTAATTGTGATAGAAAGCAGACAAGGAATACACTTGATAGAACGCAATTGGATGAAGCAAAAGGAGTTTGATATAGTTAAGAAGAGGCTTCAAGAATATTGGATGAAAGAATAGTACCGATAAAATCTAAAAACCCCTACTTACCATAAGCAGGGGTTTTTAGATTTTAAATGAGAACTAAGTGTAGTGTTACTTAGTGTTTAGGTGGTTCGGGTGTTTTTGGTGAACCTAGTACTTCCGAAATCTGATCTCCCAAATCTTTAATGGTAGTACATTGTGCTTTGCTAGTGTTTGCCTTTTCTAATTCAATGGTTACCTTACCGTTTCTTAGCATAATTTCGTAGGCATTGGTTTCCCAAATTGCGGTACGTTGGGTGGCATCGTTGGGTGTTCCTAGTGTTGCGGTAATGGTTTTCCTTACTTTTTCGGTAAGTACATCGTCAAAAGAAGCACGGTAACTGTACTCGGTTCCGTTATCTTTTGCCGAAATAGATACGTGTGAAGAAGAGCTTTTGCTCTTGCTTACAGAATGACTTGCAGATTGTGCATTAAGGCTAACGGCTTGTACCGCCATAATTAAAATACATACTAATGTTTTCATAACTATACTGTTTTAAGATTGAGATACAAAGATGAAGCCTATTGAAAACAAAATAGGTTAACCGATGGTTAATGAAGGGTTAATGGCTGGGTTTGTAAAGTAAATACGTACTTTACTTCTTATTTTTGTACAGATGAGTAGTAGAAATAAAATAAAAGTACTGGTAGTGGTGTGTGCTATTGTATTAATAGGGTTGGTGTCTATACAATACTATTTAATTCATAATACCTATAATTTACAGAAGAAGGAATATATAGCAGAAGTAAAGGCGCATGTAAACCCCATAGTAAATGCAGCAGTATTAGATAGCTTGCAAGACTCTTTAGAAGAGTCTTTAAAAAAGTTAATAGTACAAAGAGAGAGTGGTTCTTTATCAAAACCAGATTTTAAACAAACAATTCGTACTAAGATTGATAGTATAAAGCAGCACGGAGATGCGTATATTGCTTCAGAATTATATCAGGACTCTCTATTAACCGGTGTAGCATTAAGTTTTAGGTATCATCAGTTATATGTAAGTATTAACGGTATAACCGATACCATTTTAAAAACTACCGAACCACCTATGGTGTTTTTTGGTGCTGCCAATACAACCAAGGGGTTTAACTTAAACAATAGTAATTTCTATTCTACCTATTCCAATGATGATGTAAATGTTGCCTATTGGGGGTATTATGATGTTGTTTTTAGTGCTGCTAATTGGGAGCAGCAGGTTTTTTATAGAATGCGCTGGATGCTTATAGCGGCATCGTCCTTATTGTTGGCAGTGGTGCTATTGTTTTATAGTATGTATAAGGCAATTTTAAAAGAGCGTAAAGTTGCCGAGGTGAAAACCGATTTTGCTAATAATATTACTCACGAACTTAAAACACCCATAACCTCAATAGCCTTAATTACAAAGTCTTTAAAAAATGAGGCTTTTATAGCTGATAGAGAGAAACGGGAAGAGTTGATTGCTACTTTAGAGCGGCAACATAAACGCATGCAATATATAACCGATAGGGTATTGGAAAGTGTAATAACAGAACAAGTGCACAAGGAAACGGTTGATGTAGTAACAGTATTAAAAAATGTTTGTAAAGATTTTGATGTGAAGAACCATATCTTACGTTTAGACGTGCCAGAGGAATTACCCAAACTACAAACCGATGTTTACTTGCTGCAACGGGTGCTGTATAATTTATTAGAGAATGCGGTAAAGTATAGTCCGGAGCAAAGTAAGATTAGCGTCAGTGCCTATCAGCATAAATCTTATTGCTATATAAAGGTGATAGATGAGGGTGCTGGAATTTCTTTAAAAGAGCAGAAGCATATATTCGATAAATTTTACCGAGTACCTGAAGGTACCAGGCATGGGGTGAAAGGTTTAGGACTTGGTTTGTATTTGAGTAAGCAATTAATGCAACAATTAGGAGGTGCATTAGCAGTTACTAGCGAAGTAGGAAAAGGAAGTGTGTTTACGATAAAATTACCGCTATGATTAAAGTACTATTAGTAGAAGACGATTTAGATTTAGGGAACTTACTAAAACAATATCTGGAGTTAAATAAGTTTTATGTGGTAAGAGCGTTTAATGGCGTAGAGGCTAGGCGGGCATTAAAAGAGAATAACTTTGATATTGCAGTACTAGATGTAATGATGCCTGATGAAGATGGTTTTGAGCTTGCTGAAAAATTAAAAATAACACATACTACCTTACCTTTTATTTTTGTGACTGCCAGAAAAATGAAAGATGATATTATAAAAGGACTTCAACTTGGTGCAGATGATTATATAACCAAACCCTTTGATGCAGATGAATTAATACTGAGAATTCAGAATATTTTAAAAAGGACTACAGTTACAACTTCTCCTCAATCCACTAGCTACAGTATAGGGTTGTATACGTTTGATGTGGCAAATTTGTTATTAACAGCACCTGGTTTTGAAAAGGTACTAACCGAAAAGGAAGCTCAGTTATTAGAGTTTCTGTACGTAAACCGCGCGCATATTATTAAAAAGGAGGCAATACTAAATCACCTATGGGAAGAGGTAGATTTCTTTTCAGCCAGAAGTTTAGATGTTTTTATTAGTAGACTTCGTAAATACTTATCTCAAGATGTTTCTATAAAAATAGAAAGTATACGGGGTGTAGGCTATCGTTTTTTATTTTCTTAATCAGATAACCTTGTAGTGTATTGGTAAGTTTGTTTTTTAACAAATTTGTTAGGTAAATGTTATCGGCAGGTGCCTTTCTGTTTCAGAATCATTATTTTAACACTGCTACTTTCTAAAATAATTGTTAAACCTCCATATTTTAATAGTAATACTATTATATTTGAGAGGTTGATTATTATAAGATTCATGAAATGGAAGTAATACCAAGAAATATTCATTTGGTTATAAACGATAAGTTGTTTGTTAAAGACCCCGAGACGAGTAACTTAGGAAAGCGTATTTTAGAAAATAGCATCTTGCTTATAGATGAGATAGGCTTTGAGTCCTTTACCTTTAAAAAGTTAGGAGAGCGCATTGGTAGCAACGAGAGTTCTGTGTACCGTTATTTTGAAAACAAGCATAAACTGTTGTTGTACTTATCTTCTTGGTATTGGTCGTGGGTAGAATACCGAATGATTTTTGCCATTAACAATGTACAAGATCCTTTAGATAGATTGCACCGAGGAATTAGAATTGTAACCGGTGAGGTATTAGACGATGACCGTACGGTGTATATTAATGAGTCGGTACTAAACCGTATTATTATTGCCGAGTTTACCAAAACGTTTTTAACGAAAGAAGTTGATGAAGAAAACAAAGATGGTTTTTTTAAGGTATACAAAAACGTAATTTGTTTGCTATCGCAGTTAATGGTAGAGGTAAACCCAGCGTATCCTTATGTAAAAAGTTTAGCTTCTTCTATAGTAGAAGGGGCCCTACATCAACATTATTTAAAAGTTCATTTTCAAACAATAACCGACTTTGCTGAAGAAGGCAAAGATCTTACCGAGTTTTACATTCAAAGTATAAACAAAATTTTGCTATGACCCCTATACAACGATTCAAAAATTTATTGAGGATTGATAAGAAAGATATTTATCAAATCATCCTGTATTCCATCTTGTCCGGAATTATAAGTTTGTCGCTACCACTAGGTATACAATCTATTATTAATTTTTTGCAAGCGGGTAAAGTTAGTACGTCATGGGTAGTACTGGTAATAATAGTAGTTGCTGGTGTTGCTTTGGTAGGTATATTTAAAATAATGCAATACCGCATAATTGAAAACTTACAACAGAAAATATTTGTACGCTCGTCTTTTGAGTTTGCATACCGTTTTCCTAAAATTAAGTTTAGTAAGCTATACAACTATTCGCCACCAGAATTAGCCAACCGTTTTTTTGATACCTTAAATGTGCAAAAAGGTACTTCTAAACTATTACTAGATATTTCGGGAGCAGCATTACAAATATTATTTGGTATCTTATTATTATCGTTATACCACACGTTTTTTATATTCTTTGGTATTTTCTTGATTTTCTTATTGTATTTAATTTTTAGAGTAAACTTTTATTCTGGTTTAAATACCAGCTTAGATGAGTCTAATTATAAATATAAGGTAGCACACTGGTTGCAAGAAATTGCTAGAAATCACTTAAGCTTTAAAAATGAAAAGTTATTTAATTATTCATTAGATAAAAACGACCGTTTGGTATCATCTTACTTAGACCACAGAGAGAGTCACTTTACCATATTAAGACGTCAGTTTATTCAGTTAACAGGGTTCAAAGTTTTAATTACTGCTGGTCTACTAATTATAGGAGGATTGTTGGTGCTTAGTCAACAAATGAATATTGGGCAGTTTGTAGCAGCAGAAATTATAATTCTTACCATTATAACCGCAGTTGAAAAACTGTTTGGTGGTATTGAGTTGTTCTATGATGTACTTACTTCTTTAGAAAAAATAGGGAAGGTAGTAGATATGGAGTTAGAAGATGAAACAGGAACTGTAGGATATAATTTAAATGATGATAAGCTTTGTATAGAGGCAGAAAAATTATCGTATTCATTTCCTGATAGAGAACAACCTATTCTTAAGAATATCTCGTTAACCATAAATCAGGGTGATAAAATAATTATTGATGGGGAAAATGGTTCTGGTAAAACCACTTTAATACGTTTGTTAAGTAGAGTTATTGAGCCTACTGGTGGAACTGTATTTATTAATAATACCAATTATAAGAAGTTTGCTATAGACGAGTATAGATCTAACATAGGGAGTATTACTATTAATGATAATGTTTTTGAGGGTACCATACTAGAAAACATTACTTGTAAAAATCCGAATATAGAATTGCAACAAGTGAATGAAGTGTTGGAAGCTTTAAAGTTAGATGCTTATATACGTTCGTTACCTAATGGTTTAGAAACACAAGTACATTCTGAAGGGAAGCAGTTGAATTCTTCAGTGGTTCAAAAAATACTTTTAGCCAGATGCATTATTTCAGATCCTAAAATATTGTATCTAGAAGAGCCTTTAGAAAAAGTTGATGAAATATCGGCTCATGAAATTATTGACTACTTAACGGCAGAAGATAAGAATTGGACGTTGGTAGTAATTTCTAAAAATCCGTATTGGAAAAAGAAGTGTAACAAACGTTTCCTTTTAGAAGAGGGCGAATTAAAAAAATAACTTATGCTGAATATATCTAACAATCATATAGATAAGTACGTAGACAAGAGTAAGTATAAGTCTACTCAAATATTTGCAGACAATAAACACTATCAAGTTATAAGAAAGATAGTATGGATTGTTTGTATCCTAATCATTTTGGTATTTTTCTTACCATGGACTCAGAACATAAAGGGTTCTGGCTATGTAACTACATTAAAACCCGGACAAAGACCACAGACCATTCATAATATTATACCAGGTAAAGTAGAAGAATGGTATGTGCAAGAAGGTGACTTTGTGAATAGGGGAGATACCATTATGCGTTTGTCGGAAATTAAAGAATCTTATTTTGATCCTAATTTGGTTGAAAATACGGGGAATCAAATGCGTGCTAAAGAAAGTGCTTTGCAATCGTACGGAGATAAAGTAGCAGCTTTAACCATACAAATAGCAGCTATAGATAAAGAGCGAGGGCTTAAAATGCAACAAGCACAGAACAAGCGTAAACAAGCACTCTTAAAAATGAAGAGTGATAGTATTGATCTAGAAGCGGTGAAAACGCAGTTAACTATTGCAGAAACCCAATACAATCGTGCTTTTAATTTAAATGCTGAGGGGTTAAAACCTATGACCTATGTAGAAGAGAAAAAGGTGAAACTACAACAAATGCAAGCAAAGGTTATTACCCAAGAAAATAAATATGTTGTAAGCCAAAACGAGCTATTAAATGCAGAGGTAGAAATTAATAGGGTACAAGCTACGTATGCCGAAAAATTAGCAAAGGCGAAAAGTGACAGGCAAACAGCTATTAGTACACAATACGATACCGAATCTCAAGTAAGCAAATTACGTACGCAATATGCTAATTATGTAATTAGAAACGGAATGTATTATATCACTGCTCCACAGAATGGGTATGTAAACCGTGCCTTGCAATCGGGTATTGGGGAAACTATTAAAGAAGGTACTTCTATTGTAAGTATTATGCCTTCTGATTACCAGATAGCGGTAGAGACGTATGTAGATCCGTTAAACTTCCCTTTAATTAAAAAAGGAGAGAAAGTAAGAATTTGGTTTGATGGTTGGCCTACTATTGTATTTAGCGGATGGCCAGGTGTTTCGTATGGTACTTTTGGAGGTGTTATTGTGGCTAAGGAAAACTTTATTAGTGATAATGGTAAATACAGAGTTTTGATAGCACCAGACCCGGAAGAAAAAAATTGGCCAAAACAATTAAGTATTGGGGCAGGGGCACAAACCATTGCGTTGTTACAAGATGTGCCTATTTGGTTTGAGTTATGGAGAACACTAAATGGTTTCCCTCCTAACTTTTACAACCCGGCAAAAGAAGGAGACAAGGCAGCCGATGCTAAAAAGAAGAAAAAATAATAAGATATAGTTTATCTAAATTCTATGATTAAGAAAATTTGTAGTTTTATACTCTTTGCTTTTTTAAGTGTAAATTCTGTGATTGGACAGGTTGAAGACCTCCCAGAAGAATTTACTTATGAAGAGTTTTTAGCGCATGTAAAAAAGTTTCACCCTTTGGTTAAACAGGCTAATTTGATTCTTTCTGAATCTGAAGCTAAGTTGTTAAAAGCAAGAGGGGCGTTTGATCCTAAAATTCAGGCAGACTTTTCTAAAAAAGATTACCATGGATACGACTATTACTCGTTATTCAATGGTACATTTAAAATACCAACTTGGTATGGTATTGAGATAAAAGCTGCTTTTGATAATAATGAAGGGGTGTATTTGAATCCGCAAAACGGAACCCCTAGTGGCGGACTTACTTCTTTAGGAGTTACCGTACCTGTAGGGCAAGGCTTGTGGATTAATGAGCGTATGGCAGAACTGAAAAAAGGAAAGCTATATGTAGAGTTAGGTTCTTATGAGCAAACACTAGCAGCTCTTGAGGTTATCTATGAGGCGTCAGTAGCCTATATGGATTGGAAACAGAATTATGAGAAAGTAGCTCTGTATAAGGCTTTTTTAGAAAATGCAGAAATACGGTTAGATTGGACAAAAAGATCTATCAATTTAGGAGGTTTGGCTTCCATAGACAGCGTAGAAACAGGAATAAATGTAAAGACTAGAAAACTGGAACTAGCGCAAGCTGAATTGAAACTTGTTAAGAGTAGGTTAGAATTGTCTAATTATATATGGACGGAAGATAATATTCCGTTAGAGTTGGACGAGCGTATGATTCCGCAACTAGAGCTTACGGGGCAGTTGGTAGATATACTTGGGGTAAACCCGCTAGAGCAAGAGCAAGTTTTAGAAGATCACCCAAAGATTAATGCGCTAAATACTAAAATTAGAATTCAGGAGATAGATAGAAAGTTAAAGGCAAATAGTTTATTACCTAAATTAGAGCTAAGTTATAATTACCTATCTGAGCCAGATTATTTTACCGATTATGAGTTTGAAGACTATAAAATAGGAGCTACATTTTCCTTTCCTATATTTTTAAGAAAAGAAAGGGCTTCGTTGCGGTTAGCAAAAATTAAGCTACAAGATGCAGAGTATGGTTTACAGTTTCAACAAGAAAGTTTACAAAATAAAATTAGAGCACAATACCAAGAGTTAGACTCTTACCAAGGGCAAGTAGTACTTAATGAAGATTTGGTAGCTTCTTACCAGCAAATGTTAGATGCTGAGGTACGCCTGTTTGAAATGGGAGAAAGTTCTATATTCTACGTAAACACTAGAGAAAACAAATTAGTAAAAGCTAAAATATCTAATATAGAACTTATCAATACTTATTTAGTTTCTGTTTTAAAACTTTATAAAACATTAGGTAGATTGTAATTTCATTATGACTTTATTAATGAAGTATGTTGTTTTTTGATTATTTATATGTTAAAATAATGTAAATTTTATAATTAGACATTTTTTAAATTCCTAGTTGGTGAGTACGTATTTTTTGGCTTTCTTCGTCAAAGAATAATAATCAATAAATAATCAATTTCTTATGAAAAAATTTTTTTTAGCTGCGGCTATCGTAGCATCGTTATGCTTTGTTGGGTGTTCAAGTGATGATGATTCTGCTGGAGGATCTTCTACAGATTGTTTTAGTTGTACATTTTTTGGAGAAACTCAAGAATATTGCCATACAGGTGATGATGATTTCTATACAGTAACTTATGAAGATGGAGAAACTGAAGATGTAGAATTATCTGGAGTTGATTGGGATGATGCTAAAGAAGCACTTTCTATGCTTTGCGAATAAGCAACAGCTATTAAAACTTATAAAAGCCCGGTTTAACCGGGCTTTTTCTTTTTAAAATGTATACACTATAAGTTCGTTATTAGCTGCTTTAACTACTAGGTAAGTAAGTTTGTCATTTGGGTTGTATTTTAGGTAGGCTTCTTCTTTTCCAAATATAGGAAACCCATTGAGTAATTCACCTTTTGTAGTGTAGGCGTATACTTTGTTGCCTTGTGTGTCTGTTAATGTAATTACCGTCTTTTTGGGTAGGTTATATATTTTTGGGTTGGTATAAACACCATAATCTAAAACAAGTGGGTAGGCTCCAATGGTAAGTAAATTTTCTGTAAAGGTAACCAGTGTTTCCTGTGTTGCAGTAATAGCATGGTTTAGTGCTAAAGGTGCAGCATCTTCGCTAACATCACCTTTTTCTGTAACACGTATTATATTTCCTTTTGTATTGGTGGTGGTAAAGTAGCCTTTATTCCAAAACATTTCGTTGTCAGAAAATTGAATAGCAGTACTAACAGGAATCCTAATTTGTCCTCTGCGGTCTAGTATATACAATTTGTCTTTATCAGTTTTTACAATTAAATAATCTTTTTTACCAACTCTAATGTGTTGGGGTGTGGCAATAATATTTCCTCTTGTTTTGCTAAGTTTAAAACCTTTAACTCGTTTTCCGTTGTTGCTAAGCATGTAGAGCCTGTTTTTTTGAGTAATTAGAAAACGATAATCGTTTTTCAAATCATAATCAAAAATAGCAACGGGGTTAGAAAACTCATCGTTAAAATGTATAGGAAAGTTTGGTGCATCTTTACCAGTTCTGGTTACTATGTAAAAGTTATGTTTGGTGGTAAAAGCTAACTGAAGCTTTCCATTGTTGTACATGTCAATTTGAGTAATTTCCCCTTGAATTTTACTATCAAGCTTTCTTTTCCATTGAATTTTGCCACCTTGAGAAATTAAATATAAGTTATTGCTAACATCTTGCACAACTACGTCTAATGAATTAGTAATATAATTTTTCACCAAAATAGGATTGGTGGCCATATCACTGTCTAATTTAAAGGTGCCTGCTTCGGTAATAGCTTGGTTAGTTACTTGTGGACTAGTTAAGGTGGTTTCTGTACAAATAGCAGTAGCGTAAAAACCTTTAGTACTTTTGGTGGCTTGTAAAACAGCTAGACCTTTAGTGTTTTTTGAACTTTTAAATATGGTTTCATTCGGTATGCTTACGCTTAGAATACTAGAAGCAGAAGGTAGTTTTTCTAGAGTGCTAGTGTAATATTCTTTTTCCGATAAAACATTTTCGTTTAAAATATCATCTAACTGACTTTGTAGTTCTTCTAACGTATTTGTAAATAGTAGGTAATTGGTGCCGCTACAAAAGTAGTTAGCTTCAAAGCTTTTTTCTGTAAATTCCTTTAAAGTAATCAGTTGGCTATCTGCTTCCATTTGATAAATTGCAGTATTCTTATAATCTTCTAATTGAGAAGAGGCATAATAAGAAAGCAGATTATCTGGTAAAGATGTAAATAATGCGGTTGCTGTTATTTTATTATCTTTTTCAATAAAACCAATTTCAGAAATGGTAGCAACGGTTAAAGAGTCAATACTACTAGGAAAAAAACGGTTGTCAATATTATCAAACATAAAAGCCGTAAAGTGTGTATTGCTTGCACCTACTAATTGAGCTGTTTCAGATATTTGTGGGGAGTTGTTGTAGAAAACAGAATCAAGTGATTTTTCTACGGTAGGTAGTACCCCTGAAAATAAAGCTTCCTTAGGTTTTGCGGTAATATCAAAAAACATCCAATCGGTAGATAGGGAGTTCAGTTCAGGGAATAGAGCCGTTAATAAGGTAGTTTGTTCTTTGTAAAATAAGGTAGCACTGGCTTTACTATTGCTTAGTTTAGCTATATTATGTAATCCGTTAGTATGTTTATCATCAAGTATTACCGGGGTGTCATAATTCTTTAAAAAATAGATGTTCTTATTTTTTTCAAGATGCCAGTTGGTGTTGTTAATATTTAA
The DNA here is from genome assembly GCF_027924185.1 of Neptunitalea lumnitzerae. Taxonomy (GTDB): domain Bacteria; phylum Bacteroidota; class Bacteroidia; order Flavobacteriales; family Flavobacteriaceae; genus Neptunitalea; species Neptunitalea lumnitzerae. The sequence continues at coordinate 3,647 of NZ_BRVO01000004.1, read as the reverse complement.
GGAAACAGATTTATTTTTATCTAAATTATGTGTGTTTATTTGTGTTACGGTAGAATCTTTAGAAAATTCAGTAGAGGTAACTTCATACACAAAAGTAATTTGGTCATTGGCTCTACATATATAAAAAGGAGAGGTGGTGTGTATAAAATCTATAGATTCCATTACCGATAAATCTTCTTCATAATTAGAAGTAGCTAAAAAGGCGTTGTTTCTAATTTCTCCTTTAAAAGAAGTGGCATCATTAACTTTTAAAACATAGTTTGCAGTTGCAGGTATATAATCTGTAATGGTTTTATTTTCATGAATGGAGTCTGAACAAGCTGCCAAAATTAGTGTAACTAATAATAGTAGAAATATCCTGGTCTTCATAATTTAGCGTCTTTAATACAAAAATACATATTTTAAAGAGCAAGTTTTAGCTGTTCGGGTAGCAATTTAAAACTTGTTCTGTGGTATTTAGTAACACCATATTTTTTAATGGCTTCTCTGTGTTCTTTTGTGGGGTATCCTTTGTTTTTTTTCCAATTGTACATCGGGTATTCTTCATGTATTTGTTCCATATAAGCATCTCTATAGGTTTTGGCTAGTACAGAGGCGGCGGCAATATTCATATATCTACCATCTCCTTTTATAATACATGCATGCGTAATTTCTTTATAAGGTTTAAACTTATTACCATCCACACTAATAAATTCAGGAATGGTTGTAAGTTGGTCTATAGCCAAATGCATTCCTTTAATAGAAGCATTTAATATATTTATTTCATCAATTTCTGCTGGGCTCACATGAACTACCCCATAACATAAAGCACTTTCTTCAATAATAGGGCGTAGTAAATTACGCTTTTGTTCAGATAGTTGTTTTGAATCGTTTAATAGGGTATTAGAAAAACCTTCTTTTAAAATTACCGCAGCTGCAGTAACTGGTCCGGCAAGGCACCCTCTTCCTGCTTCATCGGTGCCGGCTTCCATAATACAATGGTGAAAAGGTTGTAGCATAATGGTGTGATATTTGCTAGTTATTAGAAATTAAATAAAGTAACAAGGGTGCTAATTTAAATTACTATTTACATAATAATAATAGAGGTAAAGCCCACATGTGATTTACTTTGCTAATTAACGAAATATATTTAAACCTGTTTTCGTTTAAAAAACATACTTTTGCCATAAAATGAAAAGAATGAGATTTGTTTTTTTATTGATTTTTTTGGGTGTCTTTGGAATTACTAAGGCACAGGTTAATTTAAATACTCCTATGGGAAGTTCACAACCTAACGATTCGTTATTAGTGGCTACTAAAGATACTGTACAAACAGGATTGTGGAAAAACCCAAATAGAATTGAAGATTATAAAATATTTACATTAGAGAATGATACCACTTTTGTAGATACTACACTTACTATATATAAAGATTATAAGTTTAATTATTTAAGGAGAGATGATTTTGAGTTAGTGCCTTTTGCTAATGTTGGGCAACCTTATAATAGACTTACCTTAGATGAAGAAACAAGTCTGTTTCCTCAAATGGGACAAAAATCTAAATACTACAATTACTTTGGGGTAAATGATATTAAGTACCATAGTATGCCTACTCCTTTAACCGAATTGTTTTTTAAGACCACTTTTGAGCAAGGACAGCTATTAGATGCTTCTATTTCTTTTAATACTTCTAGAAGGTTAAACTTTTATTTAGCTTATAAAGGAATGAAATCTTTAGGGAAGTACCAGAATGTAGAGGCTAATGCAGGGGCTTTTAGGTTTAGTACAGTATATCACTCTGAAAATGATAGGTATGATTTAAAAGCGCATTTTGTTGGGCAAAGTTTGCGTAATGAAGAAAACGGAGGGTTACTATATAATGAGTATTTTACCTCGGGTGAGGATGATTTTACTGACAGGTCTAGACTTGAAGTAATTTTAGATGAAGCAGAAAACCAATTGGTAAGTAAACGTTACTTTATAAATCAAACCTATGCTATACTTAATAATAAAGATAGTTTGAGTTACAATATATTGAATGTTGGGCATCGTTTTAATTACGAAACCAAGTCTTATTATTACGCAGATGAATTGGTTTCTGATTATTTTGGAGAGGCATACTTGAGTGAAGATATGAGAGATCATATGAAGTTAAGAACTATGGAGAATCAGGTTTTTGCTGAATTAAATAATAGCTTGTTGGGTAAAATAGGTTTTAAGGTAATCAATTACAACTATAATTATTCTACAAGAAGTGTTACTACTATAGATGGTGTAACTATACCTAATATATTAAAGGATAACGAAACGGCCATACAAGCTACATACGCAAAACAAATAGGTGGCTTTAAGTTAGAAGGTACAGCATCTACTACTGTGGTTGGAGATATGGGTGGTACAGATGTATTTGCTAAAGCTTCTTACAATTTTAATGATAAAAACGGAATTGAGGCTTCTTTACATATGAATACGAGTATGCCTAATTTTAATTACTTAATGTATCAGAGTGATTATATAGATTACAATTGGTATAATGTAGATACGTTTGAGAAGCAGACCTCTAGTACTTTTAATGCAAAATTAAAACTGAATAAAATAGCAAATGTAGATGTTACCTATAGTTTGTTAGATAAGTATGCTTATTTTTCTGAAGAGGTAGGAGCTATAGATTCTATGCTTATTGCTAGCCCTACACAATATAGTGGTACTATAAATTATTTAAAGTTGAAACTGATGAGGGAGTTTCGTGTTGGTAAATTTGCTTTAAATAATACTATCATGTATCAGCAAGTGGGGCAAGATGATGATATTTTAAATGTACCAGAGTTTGTAACTAGAAATACACTTTACTTTGCTACACCAATGTTTAAAAACAACCTGTATTTAGAAACAGGAATCACTTTTAAGTACTTTACAAAGTACTATGCTAATACTTATAACCCATTATTATCTGAGTTTACAGTTCAAAATGATACGCAGATAGGGGAGTATCCGGTATTTGATTTGTTTCTTAATTTCAAGATTAGACAAACCAGATTCTTTTTCAAGGCAGAACATATTAATAATTTAATAGCTCCAGAATACAATTATTATTCTGCGGTAAACAATCCTTATAGAGATTTTGTAATTCGTTTTGGACTTGTTTGGAACCTATTCTCATAGTGGTTTACCTTTTTTCTAGAAACTTTTATATGTAACTACTTGTCTTGTAGCGCTTAGACTTTTTATTTAAAAAAAGGTTAAGAAAAGCTTGGAAAAAGGTTATTAATGTTTCTATATTTGCACCCGCTTTCAGGGCGATGTTCCTATAGAGATTGGTATTAGCAATAAGCTCACAGAAACTTTTTCAAAAAAGGTTTTGTAGTTTAAAATAAAGTACTACTTTTGCATCCGCTTTCAGAGAAAGCAGTTCTTTAAAATATTGAGTAAGTATAAAGCTTTTGAGTGATTTTTTAAGAGACGGAAGTTTCGAAAAAAAAGATGAAAAAAGATTTGGATTAAGAGAAATAAAGTTTTTATATTTGCACCCGCTTTCGGAGAGAAGGCAAAAAAGATAAAGAAGATAAGTTCATTGAAAATATTGTTGACAGCACGATTTTGTAGCGATACAGAGTCAAAAAAATAAGATTTAAGCAAATCCATTTTGAGTATTTATTTAAGCGATTCAT
>NZ_BRVO01000003.1 GCF_027924185.1 Neptunitalea lumnitzerae | reverse complement strand
TTAATGCTATTTTCCGTATTATTAGTGCTTGTAGCTAATAAAATATCCTTAGAATTTTCTGTTCTATAACATATATTTATATTTTCTTCTACTGGTACAAGCATTATGTAGTAAAACATATAGTCACACTCGCGCACACTATCATAATAATATTCATAGCCACCTACGTTCATTCTTTGAGTTATGTTATAAGGTGTAATTACTTTGTTAGTTTCTTCATATTCATACCGGCAGTACACATTGTCATTAGTGTTTCCTGTTACATCAGCATATACTTGAACACCTTCTACACCTTGTTGGTTTGTGTGTGCTTCTGCATACAAATTATCAATGGTTACCTTTTGAGGGGTAGTTTCTTCGGTAGATTCATATTCTCTTCCGTCTTGTGTAGTTATATGCAAGCTATAAGAGGCATTTTCTACTGCTTTAAAAGGCATGTCTGATATATAAGTAGAATCATTTGCTACTTGACTAAAATTAAAAATTTGATTGTTGTTGTCTCTTATGTATACCGAAGCATTGTTTACATACACTAAAGTGTCTGTATTTAAAGGGTAGCTGTTAGTAAGCCTTACAGTTTGGTATTGTAAACTATCGGTAAGTGTGGCGTTCACCACCAATAGCTCTTCAAAAGTTTCAGAAGCTATTGGGTAGGGCTCAGTACAACTAGAGGTTATACCTGATAGTATTAATAAGATTGGTAATATTTTAAAAAATGATGTATTCATTAAAATTTAAAGTTATAGGTTAACGTAGGAACTGGAATAGAGAAGATTGATGTTTTATAAGCTTTTACTTCTCCATCTTCTGTTACAAAATAAATTGAGTATGGATTGTTTCTACCCAAAACATTGTAAATAGAAAAATTCCAGAAACTATGTGCAAACTTTTTTATTTTATGATTTCCTTCTATATTAACTCCAATGTCTAATCTGTAGTAATCAGGTATTCTAAATTGGTTTCTATCACTGTACAAAGTGTATTCACTATTTCCATATTGGTAAGAACCCACAGGGTAAGTAATAGGTCTACCTGTTTGGTAAACAAAGTTGGCACTAAAGCTATATCTTTTTGTTAATTTATAATTAGCTACTATACTTACATCATGTGGTTTATCAAAATTAGCAGGGTAATAATCATTATTATTAACCATTTCATCATTAAATTGAGAATCGGTTCTTAAATAAGCTCTAGAGTAGGTATAGCCTAACCACCCGGTAAAGTCACCTTTGGTTTTCTTAAGTAAAAATTCAACTCCATAAGCTTTACCTTTTGCAGGAATAATTTCTCTTTCAATGGTTTCATTTAATAACATTTCTGCACCAACTTTATAATCTAGTACATTATCCATTCTTTTATAGTACCCTTCTAAGCTTAGTTGATACATTTCGTTTTTAAAGTTTTTAAATAAACCAACAGATACTTGTTGACCTTTTTGAGGTTCAATGTTTAAATCTGATAGTTTCCAGGTATCTGTAGGAGATTGTGTTGTATTGGTAGATAATAAATGAATATATTGATAATTAGTATCAAAACCAGCCTTAATAGAAAAATCATCAGTAAATGAGTATCTTCCAGAAATTCTATATTCTAGTCCAGAATAGGTTTTATAAAAATCACCATTGTCATACTGTAATTCTTCTAAGGCAGTACTTTCATTTTTTGGTAAGCCATCTTCATAAGTAAATTGAGAAGCTGGTCCTATAGCATTAAATACAGTATATCTTAATCCTGCATTTAATGATATTTTATCACTTAGTTTAAACTCATCTCCAACAAAGATGGCAGATTCTAGAGCTTTTTCTTTATCAACATTAATAGACTCTAATTGCGAGGTACCATCAGTCGGGTCTAAATATCCTGGGTTTAAGTTGTATAATTTAGACGATACACCATATTTCAAGTCGTGTTGTTTATTTAAGTAATAGTTGAAAACTAACTTTAATTGAGTTTCATTGATATCAAAACCATAATCAAAATTGCTACCAGGGTTGTTTTCGTAATCAATGCTATATTTATATTGGCTATTGCTTAAATGTGTTGTTAAGTTATGCTTGTCTGTAAAAATGTGTTTCCATTCTACCGAGGCAAGTGAATTACTATAAGTGTATAATGAATCTGGTGAAAGGTTAAATTTGTCACGGCTATAATAGCCTGTGGCTTTAACAGTATTCTTTTCATTAAATTTATGCGTGTAATTAACCAAAAGGTCATAAAAATTAGCATCACTATTTTTAAGGTCTTCTTCGTCTAGGCTTCTCAAAATCCAACCAGAATAAGTGGCTCTAGCCCCAACCATAAGACTAGACTTATCTTTAATTATTGGTGTAGATATTTTTACATTACTTGTTACAGGGCCAATACCTGCTTCTCCTTCAAATTTATCAATGTCACCATCTTTTGTTTTAATATCAAATACAGATGATAATCTTCCTCCATATTCAATAGGAATACTTCCTTTGTAAATATTAGCAGAACCAATAGTATAAGGATTAATAGCACTAAAAAAGCCAAAAAAGTGAAATGGGTTGTACACTACTGCATTATCTAAAAGCACTAAGTTTTGATCTGACTTACCACCTCTAACGTTGAAACCTTGGGCTCCTTCACCAACAGTTTTAATACCTGGCATTGTAACAGCAGCTTTTATAATATCTCTTTCTCCTAATACCATAGGGATGGTTTTTATAGATTTTACATCTATAGAAGTAACCCCTGTAACCGTTTCTTTAATAATTTGATTTTGTTTACTAGATACAACAACCTCACCTAATTCAGTTACACTTTCTACCAAATCAAAATTTACAGTACCATCATTGTACATAATTATTTGTTGCTCTACAAAGTTGAAACCTATAGAGCTTAACTCTAAACTATTTAAACCAACTGGTAGTTTGATGGAATATCGTCCGTCAATATTACTTACAGCACTGTATTTATTGTCTTTAGTTCTTACGGCAACATTAGGAATTGGTTCTCCCGTTTTATTATTCTTAATAACACCTTTTAGGGTAAAGAAACGTTCTGCATTTTTCTCAGTTTCTTTACCAATAAATTTTAATTCGTTTTGGGTAACAATTCTATCTTTAACAATAGCTTTCTTTTTTTCTTGTGTTAAAAGATCTAATGAATCTGCGTCTAATGTACCATCTGAATATTCTTTGTAAAAAATAGGAGCTATGTTGTTAGTGGTGTCATTTAATACATTGTCTTCCTCAAGTCCAAAAAAATTGTTGGCCAAATCATTATGAATTCTTATGTTTTGCGATAAAATAATCTTTCCGTCTGTAATAAAAAAATTAAGATTGGTTTCTATAAGAACGTCTTCTAAAATAAAATCAAGTGTTTTATTACTGTAAGATTTATTAATTTTTAAATCACTATAATTACTAATCCAATCTTCTTGGTAATAAAAATTAAGTCCGGTTTTAGTTTCAATTTTAGATAATGAACTTTCTAAGCTTTCATTAGAAAAAGTAATTGAAATAGTTTCCTGCTCTTGAGCAAAGGCTAAAGATGTAAGTAATAGAAACAGCGTTGCTATGTAGAGTACTTTATTCATAAAACAGATGGTTGGTTATTATAGTGATTGGTCTAGTTGTTTTGTAAGTCTACTTAGAAAATCTGGCAAGTTGTTCTTACGTAATTTTTTATTTTCTTTAAAAAAGTTTTTGATAAGATCTTTTTTAGAAGGGAATAAATCAATAAATGAAGATGCAGATTCAACTTCATGTAAGGTATTTTTATAAACTACATAGTAGGTCTCCGAAAGGTTGTATGTAATTAAACTTCTGTTGTTTTTTATAATATCTCTCGGTTTTTTGATAAACTTAGTATAAAGTTCTAACTCTTTATTTTCTGTAAGTTTTTCATAAAATCCATGTGCAGAGCCCTCTACTGCTAGTACGTCTAAATTCACAAAGTTACGGTTTAACTCATTGATATAAAAAGAAGCTACTTTGTCTGTGATTGCATTTATAGAAACGTTTGAGGTACTTTTATAGGGTAGTATGGTTAGTACATCGTTCACTAAATCATATTTAGTTTGAATATGAAAATATTTTTCTCCGTCATAATTAACCGTAGTGCTCTTAAAATTTGTGTATAAGTACCTGTGCTCACCTTTTAGTGTGATGTCTTTATTAAAATGTACAGTTCCATTATATACATCTAAATAATTTAACCCAGCAATACTGTCGTGCTGAATATATATAGTTTCTTGGTTTTCTTGAGCGTAAATATTGCAGATGAAGAAAAGACAAAGAAACACGATTAAGTGCTTTGTTTCGTAGATGATTTTCATAAAATAGCAAGTATAGTTTAGTGTAAGATTAAATTTATTAAAAAATTAGGAAAAATATGTTAATTATCAAAAATAATATTTTATTTAACAAAAAAAGCGGCTACCAGTACTGGTAGCCGCTTCATTATTATATTTGAAAACTAAGGGTTTAGTTCTCTTCTTCTTTTTTCTTGAAAGTTTTTTTATCCTGTCTAGGAGGTCTTGGTAATAAAGCCTTTCTAGAAACTTTAGGCTTTCTTGTCTTAGGGTCTATACCTATGTATTTCACCTCAATTTCATCACCTAAGTTTACTACATCGGTAACATTATTAGTACGCTCCCATGCAAGTTCAGAAATGTGAAGTAATGAATCTTTTCCTGGTACAAACTCTATAACTGCACCAAAGTCTAAGATTTTGGTTACTTTCACTTTATAAACTTCTCCTTCTTTAGGAGTAAAAGTAGCAGCTTTTACAGAAGCTATTGCTTTTTCTATTCCTTCTGGGCTAGTACCTAAGATTTCAACAACACCATGGTCATCAACTTCTTCAATTACAACAGTAGTTTCAGTTTCTTGTTGTAAAGCTTGGATGTTTTTACCACCTGGTCCAATAACAGCTCCAATAAATTCTTTAGGAATTTCAAGCTTAATAATTTTAGGAGCATGTGTTTTTACAGTGTCAGCAGGAGCAGCAATAGTATCGGTTAATTTACCTAAAATGTGCATACGTCCTTCTCTTGCTTGGTTAAGAGCGTTTTCTAAAATTTCATAAGAAAGTCCCTTAATTTTAATATCCATTTGGCAAGCAGTAATACCGTTTTCAGTACCTGTAACTTTAAAGTCCATATCACCTAAGTGATCTTCGTCTCCTAAAATATCAGATAATACAGCATATTTATCACCATCGGTAATTAATCCCATTGCAATACCAGAAACCGGCTTCTTCATTTGAATACCTGCATCTAATAACGCCATAGTACCTGCGCATACAGTAGCCATAGAAGAAGAACCGTTAGATTCTAAAACTTCTGAAACAACTCTTACAGTGTAAGGGCAATCTGCAGGAATCATATTTTTAAGTGCCCTTTGTGCTAGGTTACCGTGTCCAACCTCTCTACGAGAAGTACCTCTTAAAGGTCTTGCTTCACCAGTTGAGAAAGGAGGGAAGTTGTAGTGTAAATAGAATTTTTCTTCTCCTTGTTCAGAAGGAAGATCAATTACATTTACTTCTCTAGATGTACCAAGAGTAACAGTAGCTAAAGCCTGAGTTTCCCCTCTTGTAAATATAGAAGAACCGTGTGTAGAAGGTAAATAATCTACCTCACACCATATAGGTCTAATATCAGTTGTTTTTCTACCGTCTAAACGAATGTTCTCGTCTAAAATAAGATTTCTAACCGCTTCTTTTTGGGTTTTACCAAAGTATTTACCTAGTAAATCACCATCAGCTTCTAGTTCTTCTTCTGTAAATAAAGCTTCACAAGCTTCTTTTACTTCGGCAAAACGTTCGCCACGTTCTTGTTTACCAGTATCATCTTTAGCAATAGCATAGCATTTTTCGTAAGCAAAGTCATGAATCTTCTGAGCCATCTCTTCATTTTCTTTCTCTGCTTCGTACTCTCTTACTGGTTTTACACCAACTTTTTCTGCTAATCTTCTTTGTGCTTCACATTGTACCTTAATAGCTTCGTGTGCAAACTTAATTGCATCTGCCATTTCTTTTTCAGATACTTCTAACATTTCACCTTCTACCATGGCAACTGAATCTTCAGATGCACCTACCATCATATCAATATCAGCAACTTTAAGTTGTGCAGCAGTTGGGTTTATAACAAACTCACCATCTACTCTTGCAACTCTTACTTCTGAAATTGGGTATTCAAACGGAATATCAGATAAAGCAATACATGCAGAAGCAGCTAAACCTGCTAATGCATCGGGCATTACGTTTTCGTCATGAGACATTAACTGAATCATAACTTGAGTTTCTGCATGATAGTCTTTTGGAAATAAAGGACGTAACACACGGTCAACTAAACGCATAGTTAAAATTTCCTGATCGCTTGGACGAGCTTCTCTTTTGAAGAAACCTCCCGGGAAACGACCTGCAGCAGCAAATTTCTCTCTGTAATCTACTGTTAATGGTAGGAAATCTATCGATGGGTCGGAAGTTTTAGCGGAAACCACTGTAGCTAGTAACATAGCGTTACCCATTCTTACAACTACAGAGCCATCGGCTTGTTTTGCTAATTTTCCTGTCTCAAGGGAAATGGTTCTTCCATCCCCTAATTCAATAATTTCTTGTTTTACTTCAGGAATCATAAATTTCTTAATTAATTAAACAATGGGTGTTGTGTTGTTGTGTAGTTGTTGTGAACCCAATGAAAAACTAATGATCTTCAGCTTTTTATTATAATATTGGCAAATAAAAAAAAGAGGCACGAAGCCTCTTTTTCTGATTATTTTCTTAATCCTAATTCTTTGATAATTGCACGATATCTTGTAATATCTTTGTGTTTAAGATAATCAAGTAAGCTTCTTCTTTTACCAACAAGCTTTACTAATGAACGCTCTGTATTAAAATCTTTACGATTTCTTTTTAAGTGCTCAGTTAAATGATTAATTCTGTGTGTAAACAATGCAATTTGTCCTTCAGCAGATCCAGTGTTGCTTTCAGCTCCTCCGTGTTTCTTAAAAATGTCTGCCTTAACTTCTTTAGTTAAATACATGCCAATATTATTTTAATGATTTTTATGTATTGATAAGACTATCTCATCAAGCTGCAAATATATGATTTATTTATGAATTAAATACATTTACCTAATAATTTAAAAAAGTGTACTTTCGTGATAAAATTAATCTATAATGAATAAATATTTTCTTACTTTAATGTTTCTTGGGTTTACCGTTTTAGGGATGGCTCAAGATGATGTTGCCAGCCGAAAAGCTATGTTTGGTGTTTTGGGTGGTTTAAATTTATCTTCTATGACAAATGCAGAAGATGGTGATGATTTTTCTACACGTGTTGGACTTAGAGCTGGTGCTTTTGTAAAGTTTGACTTAAACAACTCTCTCTACCTTAATCTTAAAGCTATTTATAGCATGCAAGGTAATAAGTTTACTACACAGGTTTCTGAATTTGATGATTCACAGGTTGAAGTGGTTACTTATGATGTAGACGGGGTGCTTAAAATGGATTATATTGAAGTACCGCTTACTTTAGAATATAAGTTAAATAGGTTTTCTTTTGAATTAGGGCCTCAAATTGGTTTTAATATTCTTGCAGAAACAGAACTTGAAGGAGACGGTTATGACGTTACTGCTCCTATAGATAATGAACAATCTGTAGTTGTAGGTGGGGTTATTGGTGTAAATGGTTATATTACCGACAAGTTTTATGCGAGTGTGACTTACGAAAGAGGTTTTAGTGATTTGTATAAAGGGGTACGTTATAATTTTGGCGAATATGGTACTGCTACTGTAGAGTCTGATTATAAATACTCGCTATTTAGTTTGAGCTTAAACTATATTATATTTTAATAGCTTTAGTATTTGAGTTATATAAAAAAGGCTGCATTTTTTAAAATGCAGCCTTTTTTATGTTTTGTTATTCCTGTTAGAGCTATTATCTAATAGGGTTGTTTAAAATTAAATCTATATAAAGATTAATTTTATTTTTAAGTTCTTTTCTATGAACAATGTGATCTAAGAAACCATGTTCTAATAGAAACTCTGAGGTTTGAAAACCATCAGGTAATTCTTTTCCTGTAGCCTCTTTAATAACACGAGGACCTGCAAAACCAATTAAAGCACCAGGTTCAGCTATGTTAATGTCTCCTAACATGGCATATGATGCTGTAATTCCCCCTGTAGTAGGGTCTGTACATAAAGATATGTAAGGTAACTTTGCTTCTGCTAGCTGTGCTAATCTTGCAGATGTTTTAGCCATTTGCATTAAAGACAAAGCAGCTTCTTGCATTCTTGCACCACCAGATTTAGAAATAAGTACAAAAGGCATTTTATGATCTATAGCATATTTAATACCTCTGCTTATTTTTTCACCAACAACACTTCCCATAGACCCACCAATAAAAGCAAAATCCATACAAGAAATCACTAGGTCTTCTCCTTTAGATTTACCAACGGCAGTTCTAACGGCATCTTTAAGTCCTGTTTTTTCTTTAGCATCTTTAAGTCTGTCAACATAATTTTTAGTGTCAACAAACTTTAAAGGGTCTTTTGCTGTAAGCTTTTCGTCTAGTTCTGTAAATTCGTTGTCGTCAAAAAGTATTTCAAAGTACTCCTTACTTCCAATACGTACATGATAATCATCTTCAGGACTCACATAAAAATTTTTGGCAAGCTCATCAGCTTCCACAATTTTTCCCGTAGGAGACTTATACCAAAGTCCCTTCGGTGTGTCCTTTTTCTGCTCAGTAGCAGTTTGAATTCCTTTTTCTGTTCTCTTAAACCAACTCATATAAAAAAATAAAGCGCTGAATTTATATTCAATAAAAATTCAGCGCTAAATTATAAAAAAATATTTTATAACGTATTGATGTTATTTAAATCTTCAAAAGCCTTTGTAAGTCTAGCTTTAAAAGTTTTCTCACCTTCTCTAACCCAAACTCTTGGATCATAGTACTTTTTGTTAGGTGAGTCTGGTCCTTCAGGATTACCAATTTGACCTTTTAAGTAGTCAATTTTACTAGTTACGTAATCTCTGATTCCTTCTAAGTAAGCGTATTGTAAATCAGTGTCAATATTCATTTTAATTACACCGTATCCTATAGCTTCTCTAATTTCTTCAACAGTAGAACCTGATCCTCCGTGGAAAACAAAGTCTACAGTGTTAGCTGGTACATTGTAGTTTGCACTAATGTACTCTTGAGAATTTTTAAGAATTTTTGGAGTAAGTTTTACGTTACCTGGTTTGTAAACACCGTGTACATTACCAAAAGCAGCAGCAATAGTAAACTGAGGGCTAACTTTTAATAATTCTTCGTAAGCGTAAGCAACTTCTTCAGGTTGTGTATATAATTTAGAGCTGTCTACATCTGTATTATCAACTCCATCTTCTTCACCACCAGTAACACCTAATTCAATTTCAAGTGTCATACCCATTTTGCTCATTCTTTCAAGATAGCCTTTGCAAATCTCAATATTTTCTTCAATCGGCTCTTCAGATAAGTCGATCATGTGTGAGCTAAATAATGGTTTTCCAGTTTCTTCAAAGTGCTTTTCACTAGCGTCTAACATACCATCTACCCAAGGTAAAAGTTTTTTAGCGCAGTGGTCTGTGTGTAAAATAACAACAGCACCGTATGCTTTAGCTAATTCGTGGATGTGTTTAGCTCCGGCAACAGCTCCTGCAACAGCAGCTTTTTGATCTTCGTTAGAAAGACCTTTACCGGCGTTAAATTGTGCACCACCATTAGAAAATTGAATAATAACAGGAGAATTAAGCTCTACAGCTGTTTCTAAAACTGCGTTAATTGAACTAGATCCTATAACGTTAACTGCAGGTAAAGCAAATCCTTTTTCTTTAGCAAGTTTGAAGATTTCTTGTACTTCTTTACCAGTAGCTACACCAGGTTGAATGTTATAACTCATGAGTATGTAGTTTAATTTTATATATACTACAAATGTAATAAAATTATATGGCTTAAAATGGATAATTGATACCAATATTGAGCACAGCGTCCTTAAAGTTGACATTTGTCAACCATCGTCTGTCATATGATAGTGCGGGGTCATATGCTTTAAATCCGGTATCTAATCTAAATACAAAGAAACCAAAGTCATAACGTAGTCCTATTCCTGATGCTAGAGCAATATCTGCAATAGATGAAATACCGCTAAAAGTGGCGTCTTCATCTTCTACATTATCAAAAACATTCCAAATATTTCCGGCATCTGCAAATAAGGCACCTTTTACGCTACCGGCTATTGGAAAACGGTACTCAAGGTTAAAGGCTAATTTTAGGTTAGCTTCATTAAAGTCGTTTACAGAACCTGAGCTTCCTGGTCCTAATGAGTAGGCTTGCCAACCACGGTTGTCATTAGATCCTCCGGCAAAGTAACTTCTAGAGAAAGGGATGCTGGTAGAGTTGCCAAAAGGCACCGCCATACCTAAGAACCCTCTAAAGGCAAGTACTTTGTCTCTAGAAACTTCAAAATATTTAATATAATCAAATTCAGCTTTTGCGTATTGAGAGTATTGTACACCAAATAATAGGTTTTTATCATTATCGGTTTGCTCTAAGTTGGCAGAGTTGGCAAAAAGAGAAAGTAGATTACCTGCTAGTTCAAACTTAGTTCTAAACTGATAAAACTGATTGTCTAGTAAACCTCTTCTGCTGTTTATGGTGTAAGTAAGGTTAGAAGCTACTATAAGGTTGTTATCTGTTAACCGTTCTTTTCTTTCGTTAATACTTCTAATATCTTCACGGTCGTTACTGGTAACACTTAGTTGGTTGCTTAACACATCGGCAATAAAGTTATCTGCACCGTAAGGTATGTTTAGGTTTCCGTTATCGTTTAAATAGCTATTGTCTAAATTATAATCTTGAGCAATGTCATTAAGTCTACTATAAGTAGTTTGGTATACATTAAAAAAGTTATCAATGTTAACGTTTCTAATAAATTGAATATCTATTAACTCAAGGCTTAGTTTTTTTAATGTAGTAGGGTGCCAGTTGTATATTAATGCACCGTCTAAGGTTCTTTTATCTAATCCAATATTTTGTTGCACACTGGTACCCACAGAAAATACCGTTGTAGGTATCATATTTTTAGTAATCCATTTATCGGTATTTAGAGGGAAGAAAATTCTAGGGAAACTCAATTTAACATCGGCTCCTATTTCAGAAATATTAAAAAACCGGTCGTTTTCGGCAGCACTTTTTTGAGAACCAAAGGTGCTTCTACCAGAAATTTCCAATGTTTCGGCTCCTCTAAATATATTTCTGCTGATTACAGATCCCATAAAAGAAATACCAAAATCTTGAATGTTAGAGTGCGATACATCTACATCAAAAACCGCAGTAAATCTTTTTTGAGGGGTAAGGTATATGTTGTTTACTAATTGCGTATTGGTGCTATCATTCTCAACATACGCATATTCAATATTTGGGTATTTAAAGGTGTTAAGGTTGCTAATTTGTCGGTATGTATTGGTACGGTCAATATCTCTATAGATGCTTCCTGCTCTGGCAGCAATAACATTGGTTAATGTTTTAGGTGAATACCTTAGTTTTTTAGAGAAATAAATGGTGTAGCCGTTGTATACAATAGAATCTAACTCATAATAATTGTCTGAGAAAGAATAATCTGCATATATATTTACCTTTTTGATGGTGTGCACCTTGTAATCTGATACTATTAAGCTATCGCCACTACGTTGTGTGTAGTTGTTTATTATAAGTTTTACGGGCATCTTGAAATCTTGATGCTCTGCTACAGTATCTCTTAAGATTTCGTATTCAATGGAATTTTGTTGAAAGTTATATATACCAGAATTTCTTAGCGTAAATGTAAGTCGGTCTCTTTCTTTTTGAAAATTATTTAAATCATATCGATCACCTTCTTTAATAAAGGTGTTTCGTTTAAATCTTTTAAAAATAGAGTCTACGTCATGCGAAGCAATTTCGTTAGAAAGTGAATCTATGTAATACGCATTTCCTCTGTTAATAAAGTAATCTACTTTTCCTCTTTTTTCTTTTTTCTCTAGGGCCGATATTTCATAATCTACGGTAGCGTTAAAATATCCAAGAGAATTAAGGTATGCTGTAAGTTTATCAGCAGATTTTTTAGTTTGCAGGTCACTTATTATAACGGGAGCTTCTCCTGTTTTGCGCAGCCAATTCTGAAAACCAATTTTGGTTTTGGTCCATTCTACTAACTGCTTTTTAGATAGCAATTGTTCGGCAAATGTATGTTGTTTTAAAACGGTGTCTAAACGAGCTAAATAAATAGAGTCAGATTTTGGTTTTGCGGTGTTGTAGATATGAAGCCCTAACGGAAAGCCTAATAAATTACTATTAGGGTACTGATAATACAGCCCCTCCATATTAATGTCTTTGATTGGTTTACCGTTTTCAATAAGTGTATTTTTGGTAAGCAATAGCTCATCCTCCGAAACTCTTTTTACAGCATTACACGAACCAAGTAAAAATATTATAACAATAACTGTTATTTTTGCCAGAAACCTTTTCAACAAACAAAGCGTTTTTTAGAAAATAAATTCAAAAATACATTATTTACATGGTTAGTAAAAACCAAATAAAATTAATAACGAGTCTGCAACAAAAAAAGTATCGTCAGAAGACAGGATTATTTGTAGCAGAAGGTGTTAAAGTTATCAATGAATACCTTAACGCAGGATTTGATTTAGAAATATTATTTACCACTAAAGAAGATAGTTTTCCGCAGGCACATTCTGTTGAGGTGATAGATGAACAGGCACTTAAAAAAATTAGCCGATTGTCTACGCCAAACGTTGGAGTAGCCTTATTTAAAATTCCGGCAGCTAAAGAAATTGTTGAAAATGGTTTGTTGGTTGCTTTAGATGGTGTTAATGATCCGGGAAATTTAGGAACTATTATACGTTTATGCGATTGGTTTGGAGTGGAGCAGTTGCTATGCTCTGTTAATACGGTAGATTGTTATAACCCAAAAGTAATACAAGCCACTATGGGGTCTCTTAGTAGAGTGAATATAGTGTATACAGATTTAGAAGAATTTTTAAACTCTACACAATTGCCAGTGTATGCCGCTACGATGGAGGGAGCTAATGTGTATGATGCTCAATTAGAGCAAAATGCCATTTTGGTGATGGGTAACGAAGCTAACGGTTTAACTGATGAGGTTAGTAAATTAGTAACCTCTAGCATTGGTATACCCCGTTTTGGAAAACTTCAGCAAACTGAAAGTTTAAACGTAGCTACCGCAACGGCAATTTTATTGAGCGAATTTAAAAGAAGGTAGTTCTATAAGTCTATTCAAACGTAAAGTTAATAAATACCCCTCTAGTTTGTATGTAGTTGATGTTGCTTGTCCAAGGGCTGTTAGGGTCTATGTCATCTAAAAGTTCATCGGACATTGCAAATACACCTCTAATAGATGGTGAAAACTTAAAGGTAGGGGTGTAGAAGTCTATACCAAAACCAACTTCATAGTAGTAGGTGTTTTTTTTCATTCTAAACACTCCAGAGCTATTGTCGTCGGCACTTTTTTCTTTACTACCTAAGTTTAAAGAGGTAGATAAACCACCAACAATATAAGGTTTTACATTACCCCAACGTTTAGCACTAGCTTTTAGTAATAAAGGAACGTGAATGTAGGTAGAGTTGGTTTCTCTAATAGCATCGTCACCTACTAAAATAGGGTTTTGATAATTTAAAGTACGTTTTGTGTAGTATAATCCAGGTTCTAAACGTAAATCAAAATAATCGTTTAAACGTAAATTACCTACCAACCCAACATTAAAGCCTATCTCTGGGTCTACAAGTACATCGTCTCCACCAGGAGGCGTTTCATTGTAGCTAAAAACAAAGTCGTAGCTATTAAAACCTAAAAAATAACCCCAGTGTACGGGTTGCTTATCAAAATTAGGTAGTTGTTCTACAACTCGGTGTGTTCTTTGAGAAAAAACTGCTTGTACGGCAGTTAATGCTAATATTGTTAGGAAAATACGTTTCATAAAATTATTTCATCGCTACATAAATAGTAGACACCCCCATTGTTTGAGGTTTATCTTCTACATCTATAAACCCAATTTTTCTCAAAATATTGTTGAACTCTTCTCCAAAAGGAAAAACAGATGCAGATTCTGATAGGTACTTGTAGGCTGTTTTGTCTTTAGAGAACATTTTGCCAATAGAAGGTAAAATAAATTTAGAGTAAAATTTATATCCTTGTTTAAAAGGGAATTTAGTAGGTACAGAGGTTTCTAAAACCACAAATCTTCCACCAGGTTTTAAAACACGGTAAATTTCTGCAAGTCCTTTTTCAAGATTTTCAAAGTTTCGTACTCCGTAAGCAACAGTAATAGCATCAAATTCATTATCAGAAAATGGTAGGTCTTCACTATCTCCAATAATCATTTCAATAGTATTTGAAAGATTCTTTTCAGCTACTTTTTCTTTTCCTACTTCAAGCATTCCAGGAGAAATATCTAAACCAACAATTTTCTCTGGTTGTGTTGCTGCCATGGCAATTGCTAAGTCTCCTGTTCCTGTAGCAATATCTAATATTTTTTTAGGTTGCGTTTCGTTTACCAATGCAACCACTTTTTTTCTCCATTTTACATCAATACCAAACGATATTACGCGGTTTAGACCGTCATAGTTACCAGAAATGGTGTCAAACATTTGAGTTACTTGTTCCTTTTTGCTTAGGGTAGACTCTTTGTATGGTTTTACTTTTTCAGACATGAACCTTAAAAAATTTTGGGCAAAGATACATAATGATTTATGAAACGAATTAGAACTTCAATTATTTTAGAAGAACGTACAAAAAAAGCTGCTCTTGTGAGCAGCTTCTGTAAATATGTTTATGGCATGTAGCTTATGCTAATGCTTCTTTAATTCTTTTGATAGCTTCTTTTAATTCCGCTTCTGAAGCAGCATATGAAATTCTTATACAGTCTGGGTTACCAAAAGCTTCACCTGTAACTGTTGCTACGTTAGCTTCTTCTAATAAGTACAATGAAAAATCTGAAGCATTTTCAATTGTTTTGCCTTTTAGTGTTTTTCCGAAGAAGTGAGAAATGTTAGGGAATACATAAAAAGCACCTTCTGGTACGTTTAATTTAAAACCTTCAATTTCTCCTAAAAGACCTAAAACTAAATCTCTTCTTTCGTGAAATTTATCAATCATGAATTTAATTTCACTTACAGGAGCTTCAAGCGCTGCAATGGTAGCTCTTTGTGCAATTGCATTGGCACCACTTGTCATCTGACCTTGAATTTTAGTGCATGCTTTCACTATGGCTTCAGGAGCACCAATGTAACCAATTCTCCATCCTGTCATAGCAAATGCTTTAGAAACACCGTTTACTGTAATGGTTCTGTCAAACATACCTTCTATGCTAGCAATGCTTGTGTGTCCTGTTTCAGTAAAGTTAATATGCTCGTAAATTTCATCTGAAACAATATAAATATCAGGGTGATTGTTTAATACGGCTGCTAAAGATTCTAATTCTTCTTTACTATATACAGATCCACTTGGGTTACAAGGAGAACTGAACCACATCATTTTAGTTTTTGGTGTAATAGCTGCTTCTAGTTGTGCTGCAGTCATTTTAAAATCAGTGTCTATAGTAGTAGCTACTTCAACAGGTACACCTCCGCAAAGTTTTACAATGTCACTATAACTTACCCAGTAAGGAGCAGGAAGAATAACCTCGTCACCTTCGTTAATCATTGCTAACGCTAAGTTTGCTAAAGATTGCTTAGCTCCGGTAGAAACTAAAATTTGGTTTAAACCGTATGTTAAACCATTGTCTCTTTTAAATTTATTTACAATTGCTTGTTTTAAATCTCCGTATCCATCAACAGGAGAGTAGCTACTATAATTTTGGTCAATAGCTTCTTTTGCTGCATCCTTAATGAAATCGGGAATATTAAAGTCAGGCTCTCCTAAACTTAATCCAATAATATCTTTTCCTTCTGCTCTAAGCTCTCTGGCTTTAGCTGCCATGGCAAGTGTTGCTGAGGTTGCCATGTTCAAAACTCTTTCAGATAAGTGCTGATTCATTTCTATAGTTTACTAAACGTTTTTAAAATTATGCTTGTAAGGATGGTTTTTTACCCAATTCCTTTAAATGTTTAAAATGTGATATAATTGCTTTTCTAGTAGTGTCATACTCATTGTATGGCAAATTAAACTCTTGCGCCGTTTCCTTTACAATTTTAGCAATTTTTGTATAATGGATATGACTAATATTTGGGAAAATATGATGTTCAACCTGATGGTTTAAACCACCGGTAAACCAATTTACAATCTTATTTTTAGTAGAGAAATTGGTAGTAGTGAACAATTGGTGAATAGCCCAAGTGTTTTTCAGGGTTCCGTTTTCTTCAGGTAACGGTGTTTCTACATCCTCTACTACGTGTGCCAATTGAAAAACTACACTTAAAATTAAACCTGCGGTATAGTGCATAGCAAAAAATCCTATAAGCACTTTCCACCAAGCAATGTCTAAAAATACCATAGGTATCACAATCCAAATGCTCACATAAATAATTTTAGTAATTACCAAAATGCTCCATTGTTCTACAGGACTTTTAAACTCTCCGTAAGATAATTTTCTTTTTATATAGCGGCGCATTTGTCTAATGTCGGTAGTAATAGCCCAATTAAGAGTTAATAATCCGTATAACAAAATAGAGTATAAGTGCTGAAATCTATGGAATCTTTGCCATTTGGCATGTTCTGTAAATCTGATAATACGGCCTGCATCTAAATCTTCATCATGGCCGTGTATGTTGGTGTACGTGTGGTGCAGTACATTGTGTTGTACTTTCCAGTTGTATACGTTACCGGCAAGTATGTAAATACTTGCTCCCATAGCTTTATTAATCCATTGCTTAGAAGAATAAGAGCCATGGTTTCCGTCGTGCATTACATTCATTCCTACACCTGCCATACCAATACCAATTACTATAGTAAGCAATAATTGTAACCACTGGTTCATGTCAATAGTAAGAATAAGAAAGTAAGGTGTTAGAAAAATGGAGAACATAATAACCGTTTTCAGGTATAATTTCCAGTTTCCTGTTTTTTTAATGTTATTTTCAAGAAAATAATTATTGATTCTACTATTCAGAGTCTTGAAGAATTTCTGAGGATCTTTTCTTGAAAAACGTATGGTTTTTACTGAATTCATTAGCTTTTTCTGTATATTTTGAAATTATATACCATAACGATATAATATATTTTCAAAATACAAAAGTAACAATTCTATTTTGTAGGGTATCAATTTTCAGCTTAAATATCTATTTGATTTTAATTACTTTTGTTAAAAATTGACCCATTTAAAGGTATATGGATATTATTTTAAAGTACTTTCCGGAACTTACTGATATACAGATAAAACAGTTTGCGCAATTAGAAAATCTTTATAAAGATTGGAATTCTAAAATTAACGTGATTTCTAGAAAAGATATCGACGAGCTTTACATACGTCATGTGTTGCATGCGCTAGGTATAGCTAAAGTGCAGCGTTTTAAACCAGGTTCTCATGTGATGGATGTTGGAACAGGTGGAGGTTTTCCTGGGATTCCGTTGGCTATATTATTTCCTGAAACTCAGTTTTATTTAATTGATGCTATTGGTAAAAAGATTAAAGTGGTAAACGCGGTAGCAGAAGCTATTGGGTTAACTAATGTTATTGCGGAGCATGGAAGAGCAGAAAAGGTAAAACAAGAGTTTGATTTTATTGTGAGTAGAGCGGTAACTAATATGCCCGATTTTGTGAAATGGGTGCGTAACAAAGTTAAGAAAGATTCTGTGCACGATTTTAAAAACGGAATTCTGTATTTGAAAGGTGGAGACTTGTCTGAAGAGTTGGCTATTTACCAAAATGTACAGTTGTTTGACTTACCCGATTATTTTGTAGAAGACTTTTTTGAAACTAAAAAGGTTGTTTACTTACCTATGAAATATAAAAAGTAAGTAAGAAAATTAATTATTTTTTTGGAAAAGGAATACTTTTTGAGGTAGTTTGTAATACAACTTTTACAACCTACCAATGAAATTATTTTTTACAGCACTTTTTAGTTTTTGTGTTTTGATAACCTCGGCGCAAAAAGGAAAAGTAAACAAAGCTAAAGCTAGTTTAGATACTCCAAATTACAATACACTTGATGATTATGTAAAAGATCATCCGCAAAGTAGTACTGCTACCAATAGCAGTAGTAGTGGAAGTTCAAGTGGAATAAGTGGAGAGTTGTTTGAAGCAATTTTTGTGGGCGCAACCTACGCTACTGTAGGTGTGTTGATAGGAGGAGCTGAAAGAACGGAGTTTAATTTATATCCTTACCATGATGGTTCTCCTGGTGAATATGCAGGCTGGGAGGAAACCGATAACGATACCACATTTATAACAAACCATTTATATGACTTTAAATTGTCTGATTTGCGAGGTCAGGCAAATTATTTTACTGGAAGTTCTGTAAACGGATATAAAGCTAAGCTAGATTATAGACCTGTTTATTTGGTAGGGGTAGATGCTACTTACACTAGCTTCTACGAAGATGTGATTGATGAGAGAGCGCAATTAACTATGTTTAGTATTATGGCAGATTATTACCGGGTGCGTACTAAGTATGTTACAGGGTGGTGGGGCGCTGGTTACACCTATGTTGGGTCTGGTGTAGACACAGGTGGTTTTGCGTATCAATTAGGGGTAGATGTTTTTCCTGTAAGACCGGTTAGTTTTAGGTTGCTGTGGAAACAGAGTTTTATAAACACCAATAGTGTAGATGAATTTCAGGCAGAGGCTAAGTATTATTTTAAAAGAGTATCTCCTTTTGTAGGTTGGCACCACAATATGCTAGGTGATGTAAGCATCAACGGAATGACGATAGGTTTACAATATATTATACATTAAAAAAGGTGCTCATTGAGCACCTTTTTAGTTATATAGATAAATTTTTTATTCTCCTAAAAATGGATATCTGTAGTCTGTTGGAGAAACAAAGGTTTCTTTAATAAGTCTTGGAGAAACCCAACGGTATAAGTTAAGTTTAGAACCAGCTTTGTCATTTGTTCCAGATCCACGAGCTCCACCAAATGGTTGTTGTCCTACTACAGCACCAGTTGGTTTGTCGTTAACGTAGAAGTTACCAGCAGCATTTTGTAAAACGGTAGTTGCTTGCGTTAAAGCATATCTATCTTGAGAAAATACAGCTCCGGTAAGTGCGTACTCAGAAGTTTCGTCTACAAGTTTTAAGGTTTCTTCCCATTTCTCATCATCATAAGCATATACTGTTACTACAGGACCAAATAATTCAGTTTCCATAGTAGTATATTTTGGGTTGGTAGTTAAAATAACGGTAGGTTGTACAAAGTATCCTTTAGACTTGTCATAGGTACCACCAGCAATAATTTCAGCATCAGCGTCTTCTTTAGCTTGGTCTATATACTTAGCTAATTTGTCAAAAGAGGCTTCGTGAATAACTGCTGTAATAAAGTTACTCATGTCTTCAGGAGATCCCATTTTGAAAGAGTCAATATCTTTTTTCACTAACTCTAAAATTGCATCTGCTTTAGATTTTGGTAAGTAAACTCTAGAAGCAGCACTACATTTTTGACCTTGGAACTCAAATGCACCTCTAGAAATAGCGGTTGCTACTTGTTGTTCAATAGCGCTTGGGTGTGCAACAATAAAATCTTTACCTCCAGTTTCACCTACAATTCTAGGGTAGGTTTTGTACGTGTTGATATTAGCACCAATTTTAGTCCAGATATTTTTAAATACAGTGGTAGAACCTGTAAAATGGATACCTGCAAAATCAGGGCTAGCTAATACAGTATCTGTAATCATAGCAGGGTCACCATATACAACGTTTATAACACCATCTGGTACACCTGCTTCTTTAAATACGTCTACAATTACTTTAGCAGAAAAAATTTGGCTATCACTAGGTTTCCAAACCACTACGTTACCCATTAAAGCGGCACTGGCTGGTAAGTTACCAGCAATAGCAGTAAAGTTAAATGGAGTAACAGCGTAAACAAAACCTTCTAATGGGCGGTGTTCTACTCGGTTCCAAATACCTTTGTCAGATTCTGGTTGATCTTCGTAAATCTCTGCCATGTACTGAACATTAAAACGTAAGAAGTCTATAATTTCACATGCCGAATCAATCTCAGCTTGGAAAATATTTTTTGATTGTGCAATCATAGTAGCAGCGTTCATTTTATCTCTGTATGGTCCAGAAATAAGTTCTGCGGCTTTTAAAAAGATAGCAGCTCTTTGTTCCCATGGCATAGCAGCCCATTTTTCTTTGGCTTCTAAAGCAGTGCTAATTGCTTTTTCTACGTGAGATTGTTCTGCTAAGTGGTAAGAACCAACTACGTGTTGGTGATCGTGTGGAGGGGTAATGTTACGAGTATTGCCCGTTTTAATTTCTTCGCCTCCAATATATAAAGGAATATCTACGGTGCTACCATAGTATGCTTTGTATTGTTCTAAAACTGTTGCCCTTTCAGGAGTCCCGGGAGCGTACGATTTAATTGGCTCATTAACCGCAACTGGAACTTGAAAAAAACCTTTTCCCATTTTCGATATCGTTTTAAAATTATTAAATGCTATATGGCAAATGTATAATTTTATAAACGATTTCTAATTTTAAATGCGTTAGAATAATCTTAATGTTATAAAGAGGTTGTTAACTAATTAATAGCAAAAGGAGCATTTAGCTTAAATGTAGGTACAATTACGTGAAACTTTTTAGTGGTTGTGAAATTGATCATATTAAAATGACCTTTCATGGCTCCGATAGGTGAAGCAAGCAAGCAACCTGAATTGTAGGTGTAAGATTCACCTGGTTTTATAACTGGTTTTTTTCCAACTACACCTTCACCGTCTACAATTTCCATGTCATTTAGAGAGTCTATAATATCCCAATGTCTAGAAAGTAATTGCACAGCATCTTTACCCTGGTTTTTAATAGTAATCCAGTACCCAAATGCGTAGTGCATTTTGTAGTTTTTAAAGAAAGTGCCCTCGAAAGATGTACTTACTGTAATTTTGATACCTCTGGTTACTTGTGTTACCATGATTAATAAAGAATGAAACTGATAATTGAAAAAATGATTGTTGCTATTATGGCTAATATACTAAAAATAGTATGTATATAAATGTATTTAACAAAAGTTTTTAATCGGCCTTGCCCATAGAATCGTCTCATGGCTAGATACAGATAAATCAAGTTGTAAATAAAAATAACCAAAAAAATTGAAGAGGATAAAATACCTCCTCCTGTGAAAAATACTGAGACCGTCCATAACAATACGGAAAATATTAAGATAGTGAGTGTTTGATAACAAAACACCATATGATCCATATAGTAGAAAGTTTTTTTCTGGTATACCAGCCATATAAAAAATGCGAGAAACGGAATGGTGAAAAATACTAAGAACGGGAGCTTACTAATAATGAAAGATAAATAGAGGCTTGGGGTTGTTTTTATCTTGTAATAATTAAGTCCTAATTTATAAGATATTTGATTTTCCCAAGTGTCTTCTATTTTCATTTCTTCTAATAAATGTGAATAGGAACGCATGTTTTGCTTTTCAATTCCATATTTAAAAACATCTGATTTGTAATCAGTAATGTCAGTGAAACTTAGGTTTGTAGTAGCAAGTGAATCAAAGTATTTTTTAGCACTAAAAAAGTGGATAGAATCTTTGTTAATTTCTTTTTTTTCTTTTTGTCCTCTGTTGCTTACTAATTTTATTGCTGAAAAAGGAGCGCTTATTTTGGTAGTGTCTTTTAGTTCTGGTGCAATTATGTCTAATGAGTCTCTTACAATTTGTTGAATACTGTCGGCTCTATGTGCTGTTTCTTGTAAATATTTTTCAGAAAATTTTTCTTGTGCAAACTCGTCTACCTGTGATAAGTCAAAGGTTAATAGCAAGATGATTATATAGATAAAAGACATGCTTAAGAAAAACCTAAACGGGTTTGAATAGGATGCTTTTTTTCCAGAGGTATATTCTTTAGTGGCTTTCCCTGGGTATCTAATTAAGGTCCATGTGGT
The DNA here is from genome assembly GCF_027924185.1 of Neptunitalea lumnitzerae. Taxonomy (GTDB): domain Bacteria; phylum Bacteroidota; class Bacteroidia; order Flavobacteriales; family Flavobacteriaceae; genus Neptunitalea; species Neptunitalea lumnitzerae. Next base: position 504,501 of record NZ_BRVO01000003.1, on the reverse strand, counting down.
TTTTCTAAACTTAGAATCGTAAGAGAAAATAACATCAAAGAAATCTCTAAATAAATCAATTAGCGTTATTCTTTTAGTAGAGTTTAATTGAGAGCATTTAGGGCAATACCTGTCGGTTTTGTTTAATGAGTAATTGCAGTTAAGGCATTTCTCTCCTCTGTACTTTAATAATTTTCTTTTGTTTGTTTTAAGCTTCCACATGGTTGTTTAGTTAGTTGGTTAAAGGTTGTGGTTTGTATAGCTAGTTGGTAATGTTTTGGCTGCTGCCATAGCCTACTCCTATAAGACTGTCGTACAAATCTCCATACCCTCGGTAGTACACTAATACCATATAATCATTTTCTGTTTGATAAAAATTACCGCCAATGTTGTTGTAATCTATGGTTTCAGAATTGTCTATAGTAACAAATTTATAATTGTAAAACCCTTGTTTTAAAAGCATGGTTGATTCTAAAACCCCGGTTTCTTTATTCATTGTAAGCTTGTTTTCGTCGGTAAATTCATAGTTATTAAACTTACCGTATACGTAAATATCTTTATCTGCTAAAGAAGGTTCGTTTTCTAAGAAAAAATGTACAAAGGCATATTCTGCTTCGGTTTCGTTATTTCTTCCGTTTAAAGTGTTTACTTCAAAATCTCCATTAATGTCAGGATAATAAGTGTATGGTTTTTCACTTCTTCTTTCCGCAGGATATAAGTATGAATGGTAGATGTCTTTAAGCTCTATTTTGAGTACTCCGTTACCAGAAATTCTAATGTTATTGTTGTCAAAAAAGTAATACTCATTACCCGCCCAAAAGGCTGTTTCTTGGTCGTACTTGTAGATGAGTTCATCACCCAAGGTATACTGAGGCTTAATGTTGTAAATGGCAGTGTTCCAGTTGTAGTTTTGTAAGATAACCGTTTTTAGTTGTTCTTGCGGATTTATAATATTGGTAGTGTTTTTAATACCTAGTTGTACTACTTGTTTGGTGTAGGTGTAGTTTAAGTCTCTAGATCGTTTAATGTTTACTTCAACCGCGTGCGCTGGTTTGTAAACTACAAATCTTCTAGAGAACATAAGTTCGTCATAGTCATTGTAAATTTCCAACATGTAGTTTCCGGTAATGGTTAACTTCGTTCTGTTGTTGGGTATGGTTAATGTGTAATGAGAGTACGGTTGTAAGGTGGTAAATGAATTAGAATAGTCAATAATTCGTTGGTCGTCAACTCCATTTAGGTATTGACTTTTGTTTAGGTTAGAAGGTGTCCAGTCGTAATTACAATGCACTATTTTATAATAATAATCAGCCTCTTGCGCATCAATATCATCAAATTGCAGTGTGGCTGTTTCGCTTAAAGTTATTACAGGAAACTGCTCATCGGTAGCGCCGGTAAAAATAATAGAGCGTAAGTAGTATGGGGGAGTGACTTCCTTTTTTTCTTGAGCATAAGAAATAAGGGAGAAAAGGGTAATACTGAATAATATATATATTCTTTGCATTTTTATACTTGTAAATTTCGATAAATATAATCAAAATATTGCGTTGAGTATAAAATGCTAAAATTAAGAATTTATTGTATTATTTAGAATAAATATAAATAAAGCTTCTAAAAGAGAATGCCTTAAAAAACTAAGTGTAATTCAGTAAATTTGCGTCGATTTTTATGCAACTAATATATCAAATCAAGTAAATATGTCAAACGACATTCGTATCAAAAAAGGCTTAAATATCAAGCTAAAAGGAGAGGCGGAGCGCCTACTTTCTGAAGCGCCTAGGTCTAAAGTCTTTTCTATAAATCCTTCAAATTTTCATGCAGTTACCCCTAAGATGGTTGTAAAACAGGGCGATGTAGTAAAAGCGGGAGAGCCAATTTTTTTCTCAAAAAATGTTCCTTCTGTTAAATTCGTAGCGCCTGTAAGTGGAAAGATTAAGGAAATTAGAAGAGGTGCTAAGCGCGTTATTTTAGATGTTTTAATTGAAGCAGATGCTGCAGACACATTTGTAGAGCATGGAGTTAAATCTCCATCTTCATTAAGTGGAGATGAGGTTAAACAGTTGTTGTTAGATAGTGGTTGTTGGCCATTTATTAAGCAACGTCCTTACGATGTGGTTGCTAATCCGGCAGATTCACCAAAGGCTATTTTTATTTCAGCTTTTGATTCTGCACCATTAGCGGCAGATGTAACTTTTGCTTTAAAAGATAAAGAAGCAGCTTTTCAGGCTGGGGTAGATGCTTTAGCAAAATTAACTACTGGTAAAGTTCATCTAAGCGTTGAAAGCGGAGCTTCATCTTATTTTAATAAGATTAACGGAGTTACCCTTCATAACGTATCTGGAGTTCACCCAGCAGGTAATGTTGGAGTTCAAATTCATCATATCGATCCTATTAATGCAGGTGAGCGTGTGTGGGTTGTTGGACCTCAAGACGTAGTAGCTATCGGAAACTTGTTTTTAACAGGTAAGTTTGATGCTTCTCGTGTTATTGCTGTAGCTGGTACTTCTGTAGAGGCACCAAAATATTATGCCACTACTATTGGTAGTGCTGTTGCAGATATTTTAGGAACTATACCTGAAGGGGCAAGAATTATTTCTGGTAATGTTTTAACAGGTGATAATGTAACTGCAGATGGTTTCTTAGGATTCTATGATAGTGAAATTACGGCTATTCCAGAAGGTAATAATTATAGATTATTTGGTTGGATGCCATTTAAAGATAATTACATTCACAGTTATGCAAAAACTTCTTTTGCATGGATGTCTGGTAAAAAGTTTGAAGCAACTACCAACATGAATGGTGAAGAGCGTGCTTTGGTTGTTACCGGTGAAATGGAAAAAGTAATGCCAATGGATGTATATCCTATGCAATTACTTAAAGCATGCTTAGCAGGTGATCTTGAAAAAATGGAGAACTTGGGGATATACGAAGTAGCACCAGAAGACTTTGCTTTGGTAGACTACGTTTGTACTTCTAAAATAGAAGCTCAAGCTATCATTAGAGAAGGATTGGATGTAATGATTAAAGAAGTAGGTTAATAATTACAGTTATTATGAGTTTAAGAGATAAGATAGATAATTTTAAGAAGCCTTTTGCGAAAGGCGAGAAATATGAAAAGTGGGCTCCGGCAGTAAATGCTTTAGATACTTTTCTATTTGTTCCAAATCACACTACCAAAAAGGGTGCTCATATTAGAGATGGTGTAGATTTAAAAAGAACCATGATTACTGTAGTTATTGCATTATTACCTGCTTTAATCTATGGTATGTACAATACAGGATATCAACATAACATTCAAACAGGTGAAGCTACCGATTTTATGACGTGCTTCTTATTTGGTTTATGGAAGATATTACCAATGATTGTAGTTTCTTATGGTGTTGGTTTAGGTATTGAGTTTGCTTTTGCTATTTATCGTGGTCACGAAGTAAACGAAGGATATTTGGTTACTGGTTTATTGATACCAATGATAATGCCAGTAGATATACCACTTTGGATGGTAGCAATTGCAGTAGTGTTTGCAGTTGTAATAGGTAAAGAAGCTTTTGGAGGTACTGGGATGAATATTTTAAATCCTGCGTTAACTGCCAGAGCTTTTGCATTTTTTGCATATCCTACTTTTATGTCTGGTACTAAAGTATGGGTAGCAGATGCTATTAATGTTGATGCTATATCTGGAGAAACAATTTTAGGAAAATTAGCTGCGGGTAATGCTGCAGGTTATGATATGTGGAGCATGTTTGCTGGTTCTATTCCTGGTTCGGTTGCAGAAACTTCTACTTTATGGATTTTAGTAGGTGCTGCAATTCTTATTTTAACAGGTGTAGGTAGCTGGAGAATTATGCTAGGTGGTGTAATTGGTGCTTCTATTATGGGCTTAATCTTTAATGCATTCCACGTAAATGCATTAATGGAGTTCCCATGGTATGGTCATTTAATGATTGGTGGTTTTGCTTTTGGACTTGTGTTTATGGCAACAGACCCTGTTTCTGCGGCACAAACAACTACTGGTAAATGGATTTATGGTATACTAGTGGGACTGTTCTGTATTATGATTAGAGTATTTAACCCTGCATATCCAGAAGGAGTAATGATGGCCATTTTATTATTAAATGTGTTTGCTCCTACCATTGATCATTACGTAGTACAATCTAGCGTTAATAGAAGAAAGAAAAGATTGGCAGCTAAACAACTTAAAACTACTTAAATCATGAATAGAGATAGTAACGCATATACTTTTATATTTGCTATTGTAATGGTGTTAATTGTGGCATCTGCACTAGCATTTACAGCGGTTTCTTTAAAGCCAATGCAAGACGATAATATTCGTAAAGAAAAAATGCAGAATATTTTGTTTACTATTGGTCTTGATTCTGTTGAAGTAAACGGAGCAAAAGAACCATTGACAAGAGATTTGGCTCAAGAAAATTATTCTAAATATGTTAAAGAGCAAATTTCATTAAAAGCAGACGGAACAGTTGATGCTTCTGTGGATGCTTTTAAATTAGATTTAACAAGCGAAATTAAAAAGCCTGTAGACGAGCAACGTTTTCCTTTATTCATTGCTGAAAAGGATGGGGCTAAATTTTATATTATTCCTTTAAGAGGTGCTGGTTTATGGGACGCTATTTGGGGATATATTTCTTTAGATGACGATCTTAACACTATTAAAGGTGTTGTTTTTGATCACAAAGGGGAAACTCCTGGTCTTGGAGCTGAGATTACACAAACTTGGTTTCAGCAACGTTTTCATGACAAAGCAATTAACGACGAAGACGGAAACTTTGTTGGTATCACTGTTATGAAAGGTGGTAGTCAGGGTAATGATAATGCTGTAGATGCAATTTCTGGAGCAACCATTACTAGTAGAGGTGTTGAAAACATGATTAAAGAAAGACTTGATCATTATTTAGCATACTTTAAAAAAGAAAAGTCTGAAATGGCATTAAACAACTAGTTAGGTATGGAGAATAAAGAAAATAAAAACAGTAAAAAAGCACCTGTAGTACTTTTTGTAGCTAAGGAAAAAGAACCTCTTTTTTCTAAACAAAACAGAAAATTACTTTCAGATCCTTTAGATGATGATAACCCTATTACCGTACAGGTATTAGGTATTTGTTCTGCATTAGCAATTACCGTACAATTAGAGCCTGCAGTAGTTATGGCTATGGCGGTAATGGCAGTAGTAACATTTAGTAACTTAATTGTTTCGTTATTAAGAAACTTAATACCTAACCGTATTCGTATTATTGTACAGTTAGTAATTGTTGCAGCGCTAGTAATTTTAGTAGACCAGGTTTTAAAAGCGTTTGCTTATGATGTAAGTAAGCAGCTTTCGGTATTCGTTGGTTTAATTATTACCAACTGTATTGTAATGGGACGTTTAGAAGCTTTTGCTTTGGGTAACGGACCATGGAAATCTGTTTTAGATGGTATTGGTAACTCAGTAGGGTATGCTGTTATATTAATTATTGTAGCATTTTTTAGAGAGCTTTTAGGTTCTGGTAAATTATTCGGAATTGAAGTTCTTGGTCATAAAGGTGTTACTATGGCAGAGTCTACAAGATTATACGCATTAGGGTACGAGAATAACGGTTTAATGTTATTATCTCCTATGGCGTTAATTTTAGTGGGTATCATTATCTGGGCACAACGTGCTAGAAATAGAAAATTAATTGAAAATTAATCGGGTTTTAGGCCTAAAAAATATTTAGAAAAATGCAAGAGTATTTTAGTCTGTTTGTAAAAAGCATCTTTATAGATAATATGATTTTCGCATATTTCCTAGGGATGTGTTCATATCTAGCAGTTTCTAAGTCTGTAAAAACAGCTGTAGGTTTAGGTGCGGCGGTAATATTTGTATTATTTGTTACAGTACCTGCAAACTATATGTTAGATAAGTATTTGTTAAGACCCGGAGCTTTAAGTTGGTTAAGTGAAGAGTATGCAAGTATAGATTTAAGTTTCTTAAGTTTTATCATGTTTATTGCGGTTGTAGCATCTATGGTACAGTTAGTAGAGATGATTGTTGAGAAGTTTGCACCAGCATTATACGGTGCACTTGGTATCTTTTTACCACTTATTGCTGTAAACTGTGCTATTTTAGGAGGTTCGTTGTTTATGCAACAAAAAGATTTTCCTAATGTTGGTATGGCAGCTACCTATGGTTTAGGATCTGGTATTGGGTGGTTCTTAGCTATTTTAGCAATTGCTGCTATTAGAGAGAAAATAACCTACTCAAATGTTCCAGGACCTTTAAAAGGATTGGGTATTACTTTTATTATTACCGGTCTTATGGCAATTGGATTCATGAGTTTCATGGGTATTAGTTTAGATTAATTTTTTAGAAGATATTATATTATGGTAATAGTAGCAAGTTTAATTGTATTCTTAGGGTTAATACTTTTATTAGTAATTATCCTGTTGGTGGCTAAAGCTAAATTAGTACCTTCTGGACCAGTTACTTTAAAGATTAACGGAGAGAAAAATGTAGAAGTTTCTTCTGGAGGATCGCTTTTAGGGACTCTTGGAAACAATAAAATATTCTTACCTTCTGCATGTGGAGGAGGGGGAACCTGTTTACAGTGTAAATGTAAAGTTTTAGAAGGTGGTGGTGAGCCATTGCCAACTGAAGTACCGAACTTTACTAGAAAAGAGTTAAAAGCAGGATGGAGATTAGGATGTCAGGTGAAAGTTAAACAAGACATGGTAATTGAAGTTCCTGAAGAAATTTTTGGTATTAAAAAATGGGAAGCTGAAGTAGTACGTAATTATAACGTGGCATCTTTTATTAAAGAGTTTGTAGTTAGAATTCCGGAAGATATGGATTACGAAGCTGGTGGATATATTCAAATTGAAATTCCTCCATGTGAAATTAAGTATTCTGATATTGATATTACGGCTCACCCAGAAGAACATGAAACACCAGATAAGTTCCAATTAGAGTGGGATAAGTTTAAATTATGGCCGTTAGTAATGAAAAATTCTGAAACAGTGGAGAGAGCTTATTCAATGGCTTCTTACCCTGCAGAAGGAAGAGATATTATGTTGAATGTTCGTATTGCAACACCTCCTTTTGATAGAGCTAAAAATGGATGGATGGATGTTAACCCTGGGGTGGCTTCATCTTATATTTTCTCTAGAAAGCAAGGAGATAAAGTAACTATTTCTGGTCCTTACGGTGAGTTCTTTATTAACCATTCTGAAGCAGAGATGTTATATGTAGGTGGTGGTGCTGGTATGGCGCCAATGCGTTCGCATTTATATCACTTATTCAAAACATTAAAAACTGGAAGAAAGGTTTCTTATTGGTACGGTGGTCGTTCTAAACGTGAGTTGTTCTATTTAGAGCATTTTAGAGAGTTAGAAAGAGATTTCCCTAACTTTAAGTTTTACATAGTGCTTTCAGAGCCATTACCAGAAGATAATTGGAATGTAAAAGCTGACGTTGATAGTCCGGGTGATGGATTTACAGGATTTGTTCACCAAGCGGTAATAGATCAATACTTATCTAAGCATGAAGCACCTGAAGACATTGAGTTCTATTTCTGTGGACCTCCAATGATGAACAAGGCTGTTGTGAAAATGTGTGAAGATTGGGGAGTGCCAGACGAAAATGTTCGTTTTGACGACTTCGGAGAATAATATTTATTTGATATATTTAGTGGAGAGGCTATCGAAATCGATAGCCTCTTTTTTTGTATTAAGTGTCGACGAATGGTAATTTTTTGATTTATCGGGTGTAAAAGGTTGTCTGTCGTAACAACTGTTCTAGCTGGCGGTTTTTGATGTTTGTTGTGGTTTTATGATGGTAAATTGCGGTGTAATTAAACTAGATGTCATGAAAAATAAAGTCACTTTAAGTACAGTTTTTATATTGTTTTTTGCATTACAATTAACAGCACAAGTAGGTATAGGTACTACTGCCCCAGAAGGTATTTTAGATATAGTTTCAGAAAACTCAGGTTTAGTGTTACCTAGAAATGCTGACCCAGATGGTGCAGATAATGTTGTGGGTACCGCAGATGACGGAGTATTTACTCCAATAGAAGGTATGATGGTGTATGATAAAGCAGATAAAGTTATCAGGTTTTATGATGGAGCTAAATGGCAAGTAGTAAACTCTAAAGATGAAGTTGAGGAACCAGAAAATGAGGGGGTTATTCAGATTAATACAAGTGCCGGAGGAAATCCATATTTGAATATAGATCAAAACAATGAAATCGATGTTTTTCAACATATACAGTATAGTGGTGGTTTAGATTATGCAGATGCCCCAGTAACCCATTGGCCAGAAAATGATCAGTACCAAGCGGATGCTAGTGTGTATAATAGTGCAGAAGGTAGTTTTATTGAGAATGCCGTTTTAGGGCAAGTGCATTTATGGAGAATAGAAATGGATTATGTTAAATCTGGTGGTGGTGCTAGTTCTGAAACTAAACTAACTTTTAAAATTGCTAACGAGGCTGTTGGATCAAACTTTGAGTTAGAAGAGTCTAGTTTTGCATTTGCTAATACAGGTACTATTTCTTTTTTGATGTTAACTATTGCCGATAGTACTAGTTTACCCGCACCATACGGAACCGGAAATGGTTACAAGTTTTACATTAAATCTTCTGCTAAGATTGAATTAACAGTTACACAAGTTACGCGAATTTCTTTACATAAAGATTAGTATGAGAACACTTTTAAAAATTAAATCCTGAATTTGATTCAACTCAAGTTCAGGATTTCTATTTTTGTACTATGAATGTTTTAGACGAACAAGAGTTACACAATTTAGCCATGAATATTGTGGGTAAAGAAATAGAGAGCCGAAAGTGGGAGTTTTTAGCTGTGAATAGCCAGTTGAAGAGAGATCCGCAGTTTGTTTGTGTGGATGCACAAAACAAAAAGCATTTTGTTATTGTTAGAGCTATTAGCTATCCTGATAATCCACAAGATATAGATTATGTTTTTATGGAAACTGTAAAAGAACACGCTATGAAGTTTGAGGCTAAAACTCACTATGCTGGTGTGGGGTTGGCGAATGCAGAGAACTATGAACTGCCAGTGTCAAAAGACAATGATTATATTGTAAATTATAACGGACTTGTTGAAATTTAATATGAAGAAGAGTTTATATATAACTGCCATAGCTGCAGTAATTGGTTTAGTGTCTTGCGATAAACCAAACAAATTAGATGAGTTTGTTATTCAAGGTGCAGCCCAAGGAAGCACCTACGCAGTTAAATTTATAGCCAAAGAAAAGGTAATAAGTAAAACTCAGTTAGATTCAGTTTTTACTGTAATTGATAATTCTATGTCTACATGGGTGCCTACGTCTTTAATTAGTAAAGTAAATGCAGGTGATTCTACGGTGGTGGTAGATACTCATTTTAAAAACGTAATGGCAGAAACGGAGGCTATTTACAAAGAGTCTGACGGCTTATTTGACCCAACGGTGGGTACTTTGATGAAGTTGTATGGTTTTGGCCCTAAAAAGAAGTTTGTAAGGTTATCAGAAGAGGAACATGATAGTGTTATGAATTTGATTGGCTGGGATAAAATTAAACTCGATACCGAAGGACATGTGATTAAAGAGTATCCTGAAATGTACATGGATTTTAATGCTATTGCACAAGGGTACACAGTTGATGTAGTGTTAGATTTTTTAAGAGAAAAGGGAATTACTGACGCTATAGTAGAAGTTGGTGGAGAACTTGCTGCTATGGGTACTAATACTCTAAAAAATAAGAGTTGGGTAGTTGGAATAGACGACCCCTTACAATCACCAGATGAACCTAGAAAATTAATAGCTAAAATTTATTTGAACAATTTGGGTATGGCAACTTCTGGTAATTATAGAAAAGTTACGGTAGACAGTATTACTGGAGAGAAATTTGTACATACCATGAACCCTAAAACTGGAACTTCTCAAAAAGGAAAAATATTGAGTGCAACGGTTTTAGCATCTAGTACTATGAGAGCAGACGGACTTGCAACTGCTTTTATGGCTATGGATGTAGAAAAAAGTATAGAATTTATTAAAAGACACCCTGAAATATATGTGTACTTCATCTATATGGATGAGCAGGGGGAAGAGCAGTTTTATCAATCAGATAATTTTGCAAAACTAGTAATAGAATAAGTGAAGTTATATTATTCCGGTTTTTTACAAACCGGAATAATTTCACCTTTTGCAAGGCAATATTTTTCCACTTCTTCTGCGGTAAGTTTATCGGTGTAATGTTCTTCTGTTACCTGGAAACCAATGCTTCTAAGCTTGTCAAAATAATCCATGCCGTACACACGTACATGGTCGTACTGACCAAATATTTTAGCGCGCTCTTTTTTATCGGTTATCGAATCGTCTTCAAAAGTGTGTGTTCTACTATAATCTTGCGGTATTTGTAAAATAGCCATTCCTCCGGGCTTTAACACTCTAAAGAGTTCTTGCATGGCCTTTGTATCGTCTGGTATATGCTCTAATACATGATTGCATAGAATTACATCATACGCATTATCTGGAAACGGAAGATTACAAATATCTGCCTTTACATCTGCTAAAGGAGAGTTTAAATCGGTAGTAGTATAGGTAAGGTTACTCATTTTGCGAAACCTTTTATAAAAGGCTTGTTCGGGTGCAAAATGTAATACCTTTTTAGAGGCAGTAAAAAAATCTGTTTCGCTTTTTAAATACAACCATAACAAACGATGTCTTTCCAACGACAGGGTAGACGGAGATAAAACATTGCTACGTTGCGTACCATACCCGTAAGGTAAAAACTCTTTAAAGCTTTTACCATCTATAGGGTCGGTGTATTTTGTACCTTTTAGTGCTATTGCTATTACAGGGCGTACAACATAGCTTAAACGTATCAGTAATGGGCGGGGTACAGTATTTAGTACCGTTTTAAAAAGCTTTTTCAAATTACAATACCAAATCCTGTTGTCTAAACTCTTTTTCTTCGTCTGATGCAATGCCTAATGCTTCGTAGATATAAGCAAAAGTTGATAAAATTTCTGGTTTCCCATTAATTAAAGCAACATCATGCTCAAAGTGTGCAGAAGGTTTTCCGTCGGCAGTAACAATAGTCCAGCCATCTTTAAGTTGCTTTACGCGGTGCGTACCCAAGTTAATCATAGGTTCTATGGCAACTACCATACCTTCTACAAATTTTTTACCTCTACCTCTTCGTCCGTAGTTAGGCATTTCTGGGTCTTCATGCATTTTTTTACCAAGGCCATGACCTACAAGTTCTCTCACAACACCGTACCCTTCTGCTTCGCAAAAGTTTTGTATTGCAAAGCCTACATCGCCAACACGGTTTCCATTGGTAAAAGCTCTTATGCCTTCGTAAAGAGATTGTTTTGTAATTTCTAGTAGCTTTTTGGTTTCAGGTGCTACTTCACCAAGTTCAAAAGTATATGCATGGTCTCCGTAAAAACCATTTTTTAGGGTACCACAGTCTATAGATACAATGTCACCTTCTTCAAGAGGTTTATCGGTAGGTAATCCGTGAACAACAGCTTCATTAACACTGGTTAAAAGGGTAGACGGGCAACCGTATAAACCTAAAAAACCAGGCTCTGCACCGTGGTCTCTGATAAAAGTTTCAGCTAATTTGTCTAATTGGTTCGTAGTAACACCTGGTTTTAGCTCAGTAGCTAACATTCCTAATGTTTTAGAAACAATTAAAGCACTTTCTCGCATTAATTCTATTTCTTCTAAAGTCTTAACTTTAATCATAATTAATTATTTTTTAAAAAAGAGAAGAAACCTCCCTTTTTGTTCTGTTTTATTTCGGGTTCTTCTTTTACTATTTTTTGGTATATAGCTCCCCAGCTAACCATGCCTCCAAAATTTCTGTCGTCAATAAAGATATCAGCATGAATTTTTCTGCTAATTTCCCCATTAAATTTTTCTTCCGGATAGCTTTTATTAACGGCGTAAAATTCAATCCCGTTTTCTTTACAGAAGTCAACAGCTTCTTGTAGCTTATCGCCATAGCGATACGTCCATAAAATTAGTAAATGACCATTTGCTTGTAACTTCTTTAATGTTTCAAAAGCAAAAAGTAGTGGTGTTCCAATGTGAGGATACTTATCCTCTACAATGGTGCCATCAAAATCTACTGCTATGGTAAGTTGTGTTGACTTCATACTATCTGCAAAAATAGAAAGATTTTCTTAGAACGGTTGGTTGTGTGTTTCTATTTGTACAATAAAAAAATCCGATTCTGTAGTAGAACCGGATTTTCTTATGTTTAAAACTAAAAGTTACTCAGTAAGAGCTAGCTATCTTATTGTTTGTTTTTGAATTTTTCAAAGTCAGACTCGTAAGTTTCTCTAGGCCAAGAGTTGTTTGCTGTGTCTATATCAGCAGTTTCCTTTTTAGGATCTACTTTTACGCTTTTAAGAACCTTGTCTGAAGCAATAACCTTTTTCACTTCGGTATCGTTTCTTCTCCAAATTTGAGCAGGATATTTCACAGTTTCCACTGTACCATCTTCATAAGTGTATTCTACAATTAACGGCATTGGTAATTCTCCTGGCTTTTCAAAGGTGATTTCGTAGAAGTATTTAGGTGCTTTTAATGAAGCTCTCTGCTCTGGAGTAAAGTTATCCATAACATACTCGTTCAAAGTTTGAGAGGTTTCAGTTGGTGTTTTTCCTTTTAAAGCAGCATCAAAATCTTCGCTTCCTTCTTCTACTAAATATACTAATGGAGGTAAATCTGCTAGTTCAATACCTCTTTGTTTAGCAAGGTCTTTAATTTCTTTGTTTGGTTTAGATGATACATAAAATGTTCTTACGTCTTTAACGCCCATATCTACATATTCTGTGGTATAGAACCAACCTCTCCAGTACCAGTCTAAATCCATTGCAGAAGCATCTTCCATAGTTCTAAAGAAATCTTCTGGAGTAGGGTGTTTAAACATCCATCTTTTAGCGTAAGTTTTAAAAGCGTGGTCAAAAAGTTCAGGTCCCATTACAGTTTGTCTTAAAATATTTAAGGCCGTAGCAGGTTTAGAATATGCGTTAGAACCAAACTTGTAAATATTTTCAGAGTTTGACATGATAGGGGAAATATAATCTTGATCTCCGCTCATGTAAGGTACAATTTTTTCAGCAGGTCCTCTTCTAGAAGGGTATTCACCAATTTCTGGTAAATACTTTTTCTGGAAATCTTGTTCTGCTAAGTATTCCATAAAACTATTTAATCCTTCATCCATCCAAGTCCATTGGCGCTCGTCAGAGTTCACAATCATAGGGAAGAAATTATGTCCTACCTCGTGAATAATTACACTAATCATTCCAAATTTAACTCTATCAGAATACGTTCCATCAGGGTTTGGTCTACCATAGTTCCAACAAATCATAGGGTATTCCATACCTTGATTTTTAGAGTGCACCGAAATAGCCTTAGGATAAGGATAATCAAATGTATATTTAGAATAGCTTTCTAAAGTACTTGCAACAGCTTTTGTAGAGTATTCTCCCCAAAGTGGGTTTCCTTCTTTAGGATATAAGGAAATAGCCATTACTTTTTTACCGTTAATGTTTACAGCCATAGCATCGTAAACAAACTTACGAGAAGACGCAAAAGCAAAATCTCTTACGTTATTAGCTACAAAGTGCCAAGTTTTAGTTTTATCAGAAAACTCTTTTTCTTTAGCTTCTGCTTCTTCCTGGGTAACAATTACTACAGGTTCGTGATAGGTTTCTTCAGCTTTTTCCCATCTTTTATATTCTTCTCTAGAAAGTACTTTTTTTCTGTTTTCTAAAACTCCTGTACCATCCATTATGTGGTCTGCAGGTGCAGTAATGTTTACATCATAATTACCAAAAGGCAATGCAAATTCTCCACGCCCCCAGAACTGAAGGTTTTGCCAACCTTCTACATCATTATACACACACATTCTTGGATAGAATTGGGCAATAATATATAAGTTGTTACCATCTTCATCAAAATGTTCAAACCCAGAACGAGCTCTGTTGGTAACATGGTTGTTAAGGTTGTACCACCATTGTACTTTAAAAGATATTTTTTCTCCTGGTTGTAATGGGGTATCAATGTTAATACGCATCATGGTTTGGTTGATGGTATATGATAAAGGAGCTCCACTTTCTGTGGTTACAGAGGTGATGTTGAAACCACCATCAAACGGGTCTTCCATATATTGTTGAGCGAAAGAATTAGGCATGGTTGCCGGTCTTAATCCGTCTTCTTCTATAAGTGGAGTTTTAGAATCTTTGCTTCTTACATTTTGGTCTAACTGCATCCATAGGTATTCTAATACATCTGGAGAGTTATTTGTATATGTAATGGTTTCTTCACCGGTAATTTTTTCATTTTTATCATCAAGCTCAATGTTCATAACATAATCTGCTTGCTGTTGGTAGTAAGAAGGTCCTGGAGCTCCCGAAGCAGTTCTGAACATATTAGGAGAAGAGAATTCCTGATATAACTGTCTGAACCTGTTAATGTTTTCGTGGCCAGGTTTTTTTTCAACCTTTTCTTCCGTTTCTTGGGCCCAAGAAGTGCTTATTCCTAAAACAAGCAATAATGCCCAAAAGCTATACGTGTACTTGGTCATAGTAGATTGGATTTTTGTAATGATGAATTAAAAGGCGGAATTTACTCAATTTAAAAGAAAATGTTTAGCAAATGTTAAATTTTTAACAAAGCTTTCTTATTTTCTCTAGTAAGTATAAAGCTTTTTACAGAATTGTTCATTTTAATATGTACGATATTCTGTTGTTCAGGGAACATTTCAAAAAGTACGGAGTTTTCTACCGTAACAGATTTCATGTCTGCTTTATTAATATTTGGTATTTCAATGTAACATTTGATAAGGTCTGTATCGTACTCTTTTCCTAAAAATTGATACGGTGTTTGTTTGCCGTTTAGATATATCTTAAATTTTTCCTGAAAGTACAATGAAAGATATTTTTCGGCATCTTTAAATTCTTTATCAGAATCTAATTGGCAGTTGATTCCGTAACGCTCATTTAGGGTACGTTCTACATCATCTATAAATAACCTTGATGTTATTTGAAACGATTTTGCTTTACTGCTATATGTTACTTCTGTGGTGCTTACATAATATTTATGTACTGTGAAACTTAGCAGAAAAATACATACGGCTGTTAGTAATGTGAGTTTGGTATATTTCATGACTGTAAATGAAATATAATTTTGATTATAAAACAAACAAAGCGCCTTTACTCTTTAGGTTCTTCTAATTGCTCTTTAAAATTTTTACTTTGTTCTACTAACCAATCTACAAATAAAAACTCTTGATCTTTTTTAAGTAATTCTCTAGAGAACGGCTGGCTGTCTAAATAGTATACAAATTCTTGCACCTTGTCTTGCGGAATTTTAAGGTCTATCACAAAAAATTCAATATCGTATACTTGAAGCATGATTTCGCTAAGCTTCAGTTGTGACAATTCTTCTTCTTCCTTAGCGTCTTTGTCTCTTTTTCTAAACAATAGTTTAGCAATGTTAGCAAAATTTAATCCGTTTTGTAATCCTCTTACTTGTGTTGGTAAAGATGGATTGTCAATTTTAGTAGCATCATCTTTTTCATAAGAAAAGGTGTTGTATGCTGCAAACTCTTCACTTTTGGCATCTATAAATTTTTCCTGATCTTCTGGTGAAAGTACAATTTCATCTAATTCTGTAATTTTTTCATTTACTTCTACCACTAATCTTCCGTTGTCTATAATGGTTTGTGTAATTTCTACGGAAGTAAGCTCGTAGTTTAAAGAAGTAAAAACTAACATATCACTAGGTTTTACGTCAATAGAGAACTCTCCATCTTCGTCAGTGGTTTGTACGGTTTCGGCAGTTACGTTAATAACGTTCATGCCTTCAACATTTACATTGCGGTACATTACTTTCCCCATAAGTGGTTCACGTTCTTCTTGTGCAAAAGTTAAACCGTGTACCAGTAGGATAAATGCAAAAACTATTTTTATTGGAGTAATATTTTTCATGATTCTTAAATTGTCTAGTAAAGAAATTATAAGTTTGGCACATTTAAAAACAACGTGTATATAAACTTTTGTTAATTAATGCTTATGTTCACTAAATTTACATCAAAATTTTATTTAAACGAATGAAAAAAATGATTATTGCAAGTACTTCTACCATACACGGAGGTACTTACTTGTCTTATATATTGCCAGAGCTTGAAGCGTTTTTTAAAGATGTAGCAACAGTGCTTTTTGTGCCTTATGCAAGACCAGGTGGTATTACACATGATGAATATACTGCTATTGCGGCTAAAGGATTTGGTACAATTAATAAAAAGGTAGTTGGGTTGCATACTTTTGAGAATCCGGTAGCGGCTGTAGAAAATGCTGAAGCTATTTTTGTTGGTGGAGGAAATACCTTTTTATTGGTAAGCCAGCTTTATAGAAATAAAGTGATGGAGGTTATTAGAGGAGTTGTTAATGAAGGGACCCCTTATTTTGGTACTAGTGCTGGTAGTAATATTACCGGGTTAACTATGCAAACCACTAACGATATGCCAATCATTTATCCGCCAAGCTTTAAAACTTTAGGGTTGGTGCCATTTAATATTAACCCCCATTATATAGATGCAGATACACAAAGCAAACACATGGGTGAAACCAGAGAAACTAGAATAAAAGAGTTTCATAAAATTAATACCCAACCAGTAATTGGTTTAAGAGAGGGTAGCTGGTTAGCGGTTAACGGAGAAGAAATAGTATTAAAAGGTGACTTGAGTGCGAGAATTTTTGAGCAGACAAAAGAGGCCTATGAGATATCCACCGGTGCAAGTTTGAAATTTTAGCGAATGAATTATCAAGAAATATTAGAGGAGATATTTACAGAGGTTAGTAGCCTAGAAAGTAAAGGTGCTGTAGCAGATTATATCCCTGAACTTGGAAATGTAGATGCATCTAAATATGGTATTTATTTAGATAGTATTGATGGTGTTGGTTTTAGTTTGGGTAATGCCTACGAGCGGTTTTCTATTCAAAGTATTTCCAAAGTATATTCTTTAGTGTTGGCTATGAAGGTGCTAGATAGAGATGTTTGGAAACGAGTGGGAGTAGAGCCTTCGGGCGACCCATTTAATTCTTTAACCTTATTGGAATATGAGAATGGTATTCCTAGAAATCCGTTTATTAATTCTGGTGCCATTGTAATAGCAGATATTTTAATGTCTTATTATCAAAACCCGAAAGAGGCCTTTTTAAATTTTGTACGTAAAATTTCGGGGAACCCGAATTTAGATTATAATGAGAAGGTGGCTATGTCTGAAAAAGAGCATGGTTTTAGAAATGCATCTTTAGCTAATTTAATGAAGTCTTTTGGGAATATTCATAATGATATTGAAGACATCTTAGATTTTTATTTTTACCAATGTAGTCTAGAAATGTCTTGTAAAGATTTAGCGCAAAGCTTTATGATATTTGCTAACAAAGGCAAGTTGTTGAATGATGAACAAGTGTATATAGAGCCAAGGCATGCTAAACGTATTAATGCTATTATGCAAACATGTGGTTTCTATGATGAATCTGGTGAGTTTTCTTTTAGAGTTGGGTTGCCAGGTAAAAGTGGTGTAGGAGGTGGTATTGTAGCAGTGCACCCAAGTCATTACAGTGTTGCGGTTTGGAGTCCTAAACTAAATAAAAAAGGAAACTCTTATTTAGGGATAGAAACGTTAGAACGTTTAACAACGCTAACAGGATTTTCGATATTTTAAAAGGGAAATAAAAAAGAGCGGGAGACGAGGTTCGAACTCGCGACATTCAGCTTGGAAGGCTGACGCTCTACCAACTGAGCTACTCCCGCAAAGATGCTGCAAATATAAAATGAATTACAGATAACTGCAAAGCATTTTCATTACATTTTTTTAATGTAAGAAGTGATTATTCTTTGCTAGCAGTCCAAGTTCCTGAATATGATGTGTCTAAATAATTGGTGTTCCAATTACCAGAAGCTTCAGTCTCTAGTAATAACCCTGTAAAATTTCCAATTTGGATACCTAAAGCACTTAAATCTGCGGTCATATTGCCATCAGCATCAACTGTACCCGTAATGTTCATTTCAAAATCAGGTAAATTGTCTGATGCTGCAGTTCCGTTTAATGAGCCATCTGAATTTACCGTAGCGGTAAAAGTTCCGTTGTCTCCAGAACCTGTATAGATACCTGACCAAGTACCGGCAGCTGTATTTAAAATTCCGTTATCATCGTCATTATTACAAGAAACAAGCATTGTAACAATGGTAAAAAGTACTAGTAGTTTTTTCATAAATTAGTTGATTTTAAGGTGCTAATGTAAGAAATTACATTTGTATGCTGTATTCTTAACTGTAAATTATAATAAATATGAGTCATATAGATTCTTTTAAGCACGAGTTGGTGGGGTATATTTCTTGGGTACCTGTATATCATCCGTTGGAAGATATTGATGGAGATTTTGTCTGTACTACTAAGCAAATAGTTATTGGTGGAGGCAGTGGAGAACATCCTGCAATGGTATTGGAGAGTCCGTTGAAAGCCGTGGCTTTATTTTTATTAAAATTAGCCGAGAAAGAAAAACGATTTATGTTTTGGAAGGATTTGGTAGCGCCCTATTTGCCTGAAACATTTGAAGAGGTAGTTACTTTTTATGAGTGGACAGATGTAACCTATGCGGACTTTTTTAAGTTACTATCGTCAGATGGAGTATTTAATGCTATGGGAGAAGAAAATCAGTTAGAGCATTTAATACTTGGTTTGGGGGAGTTTATCTTTTATGCTATGCCAGAGTTAGCGGTAGCCGTTTTAGATAAAGTAAAGCAGCCCTACAAAGATATTTTCCATATTTATTATAATAGTATATTAATTGTGCCGCCTAATATGCCCGTATACCCAAACGGAGGTAATATGTTTTTTAAGAAAAAATAGGTGAACTATTGCTAGGTAGTTGGTTATTGTAAAATGTTATATATTTATAACCAAATCATCATAAAAACTTAAGAGCATGGATGGGTTTCAGGTATTGCTGGAAAGCCTAAGTAATTATATAGATCTCACAGATAGAGAGAAAGCCTTAATAGTATCGCGCTTACGCTATGAAAAGGTTAAAAAGAAGGAGATTCTGTTGAGAACTGGTGCAGTAGCTACTCAGAAAATGTTTATGCTAAACGGTATTTTACGTCAGTATATTGTAAATGATGAAGGCATAGAGCATACTTCTATTTTTGCAGTAAAAGGTTGGTGGTTTTCAGATATAGATAGTTTCGTGAATGAAGCTCCTGCTAAGTTTTGTATAGAAACTATGGTAGATTCTGAGATTATATTTCTGAGTAAACAAGACTTAGATGATTTGTATTTACGCATTCCTAAACTGAATGTGTTTTTTAGAGAGTTGTATCAGCGAGCTGTTTCTGCAAAAGACGAGCGAATCTTAAATATGCTGTGTTCTAAGGCAGAAGAGCGCTACGAGCAATTTTTAAGAAGATATCCTAACCTAGAGGGGAAGATACCTCAATATCATATAGCTTCTTATTTAGGGGTTACGCCAGAGTTTTTTAGTAGAATGAAATCTCAGCGTTCTAAAACAGTACTTTAAAATTTATATTTATAAAGGCTTATCGATTTATTTGTTCTGAATAATAAATTTCTTAATCTAGGTCATTTTTTTTACATCTTGGGGTGTTTAGATTTGATTATTCTTAGTTTAAAAGTTAAAATGTTACATTTTTAACTTTTTACTCAAGGGTTAATTCGTGGTGAAATTAGGTTTGGGTTTATTATGAAAAAAGGTATCGTAATAGCGCTTTTTATAGTGCTGTGCCTTGGTGTTGTTTCTTATCTCTATATATATCAAGGGCACAGAGATGTTTCTTCTGAAAAACCAGAAGTAACCATTTCTGCATTAACATTACAGACAGAACTAGTAGAGAATCCTGATGCTTCATTAGAAAAGTATTTAGATAAAGTTATTGAAGTTTCGGGTAAAGTAACTGAAATGGCAGATTCTACTTTAGTAGTGGATAATAGTGTTTTCTGCAGTTTTGCCAATTTGCCAATGGTAAAGGTAAATGATGCCGTAATTGTAAAAGGTAGATGTATAGGGTACGATGAGCTTTTTGAACAAGTGAAACTAGACCAGTGTTTAATAAAATAATTATGGGAAAATTAATTGCTATTTGCTGTTTTGTTTTTTTGTTCGGAATAGTATCTGTTCAAGGGCAAGACGATCTTTTATCTGAGCTAGATAGTGTAGCTCAGGAAAATCCTGTACGGGTATCAGCAGCATTTAAAGCGTTGCAAATAGTAACGTTGCAGTCAACTAAGTTAGCAGCTAAAGGTGATTTTTACTTTGTAGTTTCTCATAGGTTTGGAACTGTGAAAAATGGTATTTCTGAGTTTTTTGGGTTAGATAATGCTACCACTAAATTAGGAGGGGTTTATGGAGTAACCGATTGGTTGTCTGTAGCGGTATCTAGACACACGTTATTAAAAACGTATGAAGTGTCTGGTAAGTATAGATTGGTGGGGCAAACAGAAGATTTTCCTGTTACCATTGTAGGGCACAGTGTAATAGGAGCGAATAGTTTTATAGATGCAGATGACTATCCGAAAATGGAATTTTCAGATAGGTTAAGCTACGTGAATCAATTGCTTATTTCTAGAAAGTTTTCTTCTAACGTGTCTTTAGAGGTGGCGCCTTCTTATGTTCATAAAAACTTATATAACCCTGCAATAGAAAACGACAAACAGTTTGTATTAGGTGCTGGTGGAAGATGTAAGTTAAGTAATAGGCTATCTCTTAATTTAGAGTATGCTTATAATTTTGATAAGCCCGATTTTTATTCGCAGCCTTTGTCTGTAGGTTTAGATATTGAAACTGGAGGGCATGTTTTTCAGTTGATTTTTACAAATTCACAGGCTATGACAGAAAGTGGGTATTTAACAAATGCCACTGGTGATTGGGGAGAGGGAGACTTTTTCTTTGGGTTTAACCTTTATAGAGTTTTTTAAAAGTAACGAAACATGAAGAAGATATATTATATACTGTTAGTGATGTTATTTGGGGCTTGTACTTCTCACACTTTTGAGGATATAAGTGAAGACCCAGTAATTATAGAGGAAGACGTTACGTATACAACTAATGTAAAGCAGATAATAGATGGTAATTGTGTGAGTTGTCATGCGCCAGGGCAAACAGCCTCTTTTAGGCCATTAACTACCTATGCTGAGGTTAAAACTGCAGTTGAAAATACCAACTTGCTAGATAGAATTCAAAGGCAAAATGGCGAGGGTGGTTTAATGCCTACCTCAGGTAGAATGCCACAGAATACTATAGATATTATTCTACAGTGGAATACTGATGGTTTGCAAGAGTAAACCACTGCGTGTTACAATTAAATAGTATATCGCTAATCGAGTAAAGTAAACAACATATGAAAACATTTTTTTTAAGTATAGTTTGTTTAATGTGCGTGGTGCTGAGTGTTAATGCTCAGAAATATGTTACTAGAACAGGGGAGGTTTCTTTTGAAGCATCTGTGCCCTCTTTTGAAGAGGTTGCTGCGCAAAATAAGGAGGTTTCTGTTATTTTTTCGGAAAATGGAGGAAAGCTTGCTGCGTTAACCTTTATGAAAGCTTTTAGGTTTAAAGTGGCTTTGATGGAAGAGCATTTTAATGAAAATTATGTGGAGTCAGATACCTATCCGAAAGCAGTTTTTAAAGGGGGTGTGAAAAACTTTACAAAAGCAATGTTAAGTGCTGAGGTGAAAGAATGTGAGCTTATAGGTGATATCACCTTACACGGAAAAACTAAGAAAGTTACTATCAAGGCCCAGCTTTTTTATAAAGATGAAGTACTTCATATAAAAGGCGATTTTAAAGTAAAACCAGAAGATTTTGATATTGAAATTCCGAGTGTGGTAAGTAGTAAAATTGCTGAAGAGATACTTGTAACTTTTGACTTTAATTTAAAAAAACAATAGTGTATGAAACAAACGTTACTACTAACTCTATTTTTTTTAATGTGTTCTTTTCATCTTATAAGTCAGGAACAGCCTAATAATACAAAAACACCTGATGTTTTTGATACGGCACGTTACGGTACTTTAGAACAAATGGAATCTGTTTATAAGGTGCACCCTGAGCAGATAGATAGTTTAGATGAAAGAGGTTTTACGCCTTTAATTTTGGCTTGTTACAGAGGTAATACAGAAGTGGCAAAATTCTTGGCAGAAAAAACTAAACAAGTAGATTATACATGTGATAACGGTACTGCGCTTATGGCTGTTTGTTTTAAAG
The DNA here is from genome assembly GCF_027924185.1 of Neptunitalea lumnitzerae. Classification (GTDB taxonomy): domain Bacteria; phylum Bacteroidota; class Bacteroidia; order Flavobacteriales; family Flavobacteriaceae; genus Neptunitalea; species Neptunitalea lumnitzerae. Next base: position 482,236 of record NZ_BRVO01000003.1, on the reverse strand, counting down.
GAAATATAGATTTAGCAAAGGCACTTTTAGCGCATGGTGCTAATCCTAATATGGGAGATGAAAAAGGAACTACTCCTTTAATTTATGCGGTTCAATTTCAAAATCATGAATTGGTGAAACTTTTGTTGGCAGCAGGTGCAGATAAAACTCAGAAGGATCATATGGGGAAAAGTCCTTTTGAATATGCTGTTTTTACTAAGAACCAAGAAATTATAAAACTTTTAAAAACTTGATGAAATGAAGAAAAAATTACTTTTAACTTTTACTTTATTTGCCTCGCTGTGGGTGGGGGCACAAACAAAATCAACCGGAGTTGTATCTTTAGGAAGTGCGGTTACGGCCAAGCTAGATATGGAAAGTAGTACCTCCACGGCAACGTTAACTATTACAGCGCCTTCAGGAGCTTGGTTCGCAGTTCGTTTTGGGTCGTTTAATTCGGGGCAAGGTATGTCTGGTTTTTCAGATGCTGGTGATGTGGTATACTATAATGGTTCTACTTTGGTAGATGCCAAGATGATTGGTCAAACAACACCGGCTACAGATAGCTCTAATGATTGGACAGTGACATCTAATACAGTTGCTAGCGGAACAAGAACTCTGGTAGCTACACGTAGTTTTAATACAGGAGATAGTAATGATTATGTATTTGATTACAATAGTAGCTCAATAGATTTTGCTTACGCTAGGGGTACATCATCTTTTTCAATATCGTATCATGGTAGTAATAGAGGGTATAGTTTAAATGCTACTTTTAATTTGTTGGGGGTAGATGCTTTTAAACAAGATAGACTTCAGTTATATCCTAATCCGGTAGCGAATAGTTTATATGTGAAAACTTTAGAAGAGGTTACTGCTATTTCAATTTATAATATTGATGGTAAAGTAGTATTGCAAAAAATGAATCCGGTTTTAGAGAACGGGTTAAATGTATCTTCTTTAGAAAAAGGAGTATATTTTATAGAAGCAGAAACCGTAAATGGAGTTCTTTATAAAAAAATGATTAAGGGATAAAATTGCTATTAATAAGAATAAAAACCTAGGGCTATGATAACTATCATAGCCTTTTTTTATGGCAGTACTCAAGGAATATTTTACATAGTAGCCAATTTTATTTTCAGTTTCTACATTAAATAGTATTTTTGCGCATGCAAAACAATGTTTTAATCTTAGATTTCGGTTCGCAGTACACGCAACTTATAGCTCGTCGAGTAAGAGAGCTAAATATTTATTGCGAAATACATCCTTACAACAGTTTACCTGATAATGTTTCAACTTTTAAAGCAGTTATTCTTTCTGGTTCGCCTAGTTCAGTGCGTTCAGAAGAGGCTCCGCATCCTGATCTTTCAGAGATTAAGGGCAAGTTACCGCTTTTAGGAGTTTGTTACGGAGCGCAATATTTAGCTCATTTTAATGGTGGAGCTGTAGCGCCTTCTAATACAAGAGAATATGGTAGAGCTAATCTTTCTTATGTAAAAGAAGGGGAAGCATTTTTTGAAGGTATTGAGTCTGGTAGTCAAGTATGGATGAGCCATAGTGATACCATTAAAGTTTTACCTGAAAATGGAGTTAAGTTAGCAAGTACAGAAGATGTAGAAAATGCAGCTTACAAAATTGAAGGAGAAGAAACATATGCTATTCAGTTTCACCCAGAAGTTTACCACTCTACAGATGGTAAATTATTACTAGAAAACTTTTTAGTACATATAGCTGGTGTGAAGCAAGATTGGACTCCGTACAATTTTGTGGAAATGACGGTGAACGACTTGAAAGAGCAAGTGGGTAATGATAAAGTTGTACTTGGATTATCAGGAGGAGTAGATTCTTCTGTAGCGGCTGTTTTGTTGAACAAAGCTATTGGTGAAAACCTTCACTGTATTTTTGTAAACAATGGTTTACTTAGAAAATATGAGTTTGAAAGTGTATTGCATCAGTACGAAGGTATGGGGTTAAATGTAAAAGGTGTAGATGCTTCGGCACGCTTTTTGGATGCTCTTAAAGGAGTGGATGACCCTGAACAGAAAAGAAAAATTATCGGAAGGGTCTTTATAGAAGTTTTTGATGATGAAGCGCACAAAATCACAGATGCGAAATGGCTGGGTCAAGGTACTATTTATCCTGATGTTATTGAGTCCATTTCTGTTAATGGGCCTTCTGCAACTATTAAAAGTCATCATAATGTAGGTGGTTTGCCAGATTTTATGAAACTAAAAGTTGTAGAACCTTTGCGTATGCTTTTTAAAGATGAGGTAAGACGTGTAGGGGCTAGTTTAGGAATGAACCCTGAATTATTAGGTAGACACCCATTCCCTGGGCCAGGTTTAGCAATACGAATTTTAGGAGACATTACTCCTGAAAAAGTAGCTGTGTTACAAGAGGTAGATCATATTTTTATTACCAACCTTAAAAACTGGGGGCTATATGATAAAGTATGGCAAGCAGGAGCAATGTTGTTGCCGGTTAACAGTGTTGGGGTAATGGGAGATGAGCGTACTTATGAAAAATGTGTTGCTTTAAGAGCTGTAGAAAGTACAGATGGTATGACTGCCGATTGGGTGAATTTACCATACGAGTTTTTACAAAAAACTTCTAATGAGATAATAAATAAGGTTAAGGGCGTTAATAGAGTAGTATATGATATTAGTTCTAAACCACCAGCCACTATTGAGTGGGAATAAAAAAATATTGAATGAATAAAGTATTGGTTTGTTTCTTTAGCCTTTTCTTGTTTGCTATAACAAGTATAAGTGCTCAAGGGTATAAAAGTCATAAGGTTGTAAAAGGTGAAACTGTAAAAAGTATAGCTGAAAAATACAATATTGAACCTGCAGACATTTATAAATTTAACCCGGAGGTACAGAATGGTGTTAAAGAAAATGTGATCTTAATAATACCTTTAAAACAAACAGAAACTCCATCTAATGTTAATCCGTTAGATGGGGCTACTGAAGTTTCTTTTAAAGAGCATAAGGTGAGAAGAAAAGAAACACTTTTCTCTTTGTCTCAAGAATATAATGTTTCGGTTGATGACCTTAAAAAGTATAACAACGAGCTTTATAGTAGAGAGTTGAAGAAAGGTGAGGTGCTTCAGATACCTGTGTATAAAAAATCAATAGTACAGCAAACTTTAGAAGAACAGCCTGTTGTGAATGAGCATGGTCAGAAGCTTGAAAAATATATCGTTCAGAAATCTGAAGGGTTATATAGAATAGCGGTAAACCATAGTGTTAGTGTGGAGGCAATTCAGAAGTTAAACCCTAACATGAAAGCAGATGCTTTAAAAGAGGGCGATACTATTTTAATACCTACGCAAGAGCCTAAAGAAAATTTAGCGGATGAATTTGATTTCTACACTGTTCAGCAAGGAGAAGGTTTTTTTAGAATTAAAGAAAATACAGGGTATACTCAAGAAATCATAGAAAAATTAAATCCGGAAGTAGCTCTTAATGGGTTAAAGCCGGGTATGATTTTAAAATTACCCAAAAAGGTGGCTGCACAGCCATTTCATCCAGTATTAGGAGTTCCTTACACTAATTTATTAGATAGTATTAGAGCTAAAGAGGTGAAATTAGCATTAGTGTTACCTTTTAAAACACAAGGAATGAGTATAGACTCGGTTCCTTATATGGTTAATGAGCTTAAGACAAATAAATTGCTTAATGTATCACTTGATTTTTATTCAGGGGTATTAAAAGCAGTAGACTCTCTTGAGGAACAGGGGTTAACGGTTCACTTAAAAGTGTTAGATAGTCAAGGTGATGAAACTGTAGTGCAACAATTGGTAAGAGAAGGGGCTTTTGATGATGTACAAGCTGTTATAGGGCCGCTTTATAATGCTGCTTTTAATAGGTTGGCTAATGAGTTGTATGTAAAAGGAATTCCTTTGTTTTCTCCTTTGTCTAATAAAAACTTAAAGCAATTTGCAAACGTATTCTCTACAGTTCCTACCGATGAAGATTTAAGTAGATCTTTATTGTCATATGTAAAAGCACATGAGTTAGATTATAATATTATTGTTTTTGCAGATGATGAACATGTAGCATCACAAAATAGAATTAAGGAAGTATTTCCTGATGCTAAGATTATTAATAAGGATGTCATTACGGTGAATGGTATGAAAGCAGTGCTTTCGCTAACTAAGAAAAATCTTGTTTTTGTAGAGACTAATAATATTCCGTTGCTAACAAATGTTACCAATATTTTGAACACTTTGGTGTCTGATGAGGTTTCAATTCAGCTTACAACTACCGTAAAAACAGATGCTTTTAATGCAGATTCTGTGAAGAATGAGTATTTGAATAATTTAAACTTTTTGTATGCTACCGTAGATAAATCATCATCGTTGAATTTATCTTTTGCTAAAAATTACCATGAGGAATATGGGAAATTTCCTGATAGACTAGTGGTGAGAGGGTTTGATATTGCAATGGATGTAGCGTTGAGAGTAGCCTATACAGCAACTTTAACAAATGAAGTAACTCCTATTCTTGGAGAAACAGTTTATATTGAAAATAAATTTTATTATCTTTCTAGTCCACAAGGGTATTTTGCTAACAATGCCGTATATGTGGTTATGTATAAAGATATGGAGATTATAGAAGCTCCTTAAATAAAATTAATTTTGAAATATTTCTGGGTACTATTATGTTTGATATGCCTGGCTTTTACTTCTGAACCTGACAATTCTCCAATACGATGGAATCAGGAAAGTAGGTTGTCTATTAATGACTTTAGAGGGTTGCCAGATGAAGCTTCCAAAGCTGTAGCTATTACAGCTTCTGGGGTAAGCTATCAATTGGCAGCCGAAATTAATAATAACGAGGTACATGTAGATTGTAATATAGGTGCCTATTTCTATCCTAATGAGTCATGGTATAAAGTGCATTTAGCTGATGGGAAAACCCTAGGGCATGAGCAGTTGCATTTTGATATATCAGAATTGATGGCTCGAGAATTTCGAAGAAGAGTAAAAGAAAAAAAGTTTTCAGCAAATGTAAAGAGAGAGGTGAAAGTTATTTATAAAGAAGTAACAGACTCCTTGAATAAACTTCAAAACCTTTACGACAAAGAAACCAATTTTAGTATAAATGATGAGCAACAAGAGTTATGGCGGCATAAAATAGCCAAAGCGCTTGAAGAAACTAAGGCCTTTAAAGATTGATGGTTGATAATAGAGAGAAACTTGTAGAATTGGCATATGCTAAAATGCCTTTTGGGAAATATAAAGGATATTATTTAGTAGATATTCCTGAAGCTTATTATTTATGGTTCAGACAAAAAGGGTTTCCGGAGAATAAATTGGGGTTGCAAATGCAAAGTATGTTAGAAATTAAAACTAATGAGCTAGAACCCCTGATAAGAAATGTAAGAAAGCTATATCCTAAAAAGGTGTAAAAGGCTTTAAACACTAGCATCTTCATGTTAAATTTTTGAGTAGTCGTAAATTCAAAATAGTATTATTGTTTTTTGACAGATAGAGTTGTACTTTTGGCGCGTCTTTTTCAACAATACAACTAAATACATTTTTTGGGTATATGGCAGCAACCAAATACATATTTGTGACAGGAGGGGTAAGTTCTTCCTTAGGTAAAGGAATTATAGCCGCTTCTTTGGCAAAGTTACTGCAAGCACGTGGTTACAAAACAACAATTCAAAAACTAGATCCTTATATCAACGTAGATCCGGGAACACTAAACCCGTATGAGCATGGTGAATGCTATGTTACAGATGATGGAGCAGAAACCGATTTGGATCTTGGGCACTATGAGCGTTTCTTAAATGAGCGCACTTCACAGGCTAACAACGTAACAACGGGGCGTATCTACCAAAGTGTTATTGAGAAAGAAAGAAGAGGTGAGTTTTTGGGTAAAACCGTTCAGGTGGTACCTCATATTACCAATGAAATTAAAGAGCGTATTCAAATTTTAGGTAAAAGCGGTGAGTATGATATCGTGATTACTGAAATTGGAGGTACTGTAGGGGATATAGAATCGTTACCTTATATAGAATCTGTACGTCAGTTGTTATGGGAATTAGGAGAGCATAATGCTATTGTAATTCATTTAACGTTGGTGCCATTTTTAGCTGCAGCAGGAGAGTTGAAAACAAAACCTACTCAGCACAGTGTTAAAACACTTATGGAAAGTGGTATTAAGGCAGATATTTTAGTGTGTAGAACAGAGCACGAACTTTCAAAAGATTTAAGAGATAAATTAGCATTATTCTGTAATGTTAAGAGAGAAGCAGTTATTCAATCTATTGATGCATCTACTATTTATGATGTGCCTAACTTAATGTTAGAAGAAGGGTTGGATACTGTAACGCTTGAAAAATTAGATTTACCAAGTAAGCAAGATCCTAACTTAACACAATGGAATCAGTTTTTAGACAGGCATAAAAATCCTAAAGACAAGGTTACTATTGGTTTAATAGGTAAATATGTAGAGTTACAGGATTCTTATAAGTCTATTCAAGAAGCCTTTATACATGCCGGAGCTGCAAACGAAGTTAAAGTAGAGGTGAAATCTATTCATTCAGAATTTTTAACTGAGGATTGTATTGAGAGTAAAATTGCCGGATTGGATGGTGTATTAGTAGCACCGGGATTTGGTGAGCGTGGTATTGAAGGTAAAATAGCTGCAGTACAATTTGCAAGAGAAAATAACATTCCGTTTTTAGGAATTTGTTTAGGTATGCAAATGGCGGTTATTGAATTTGCTAGAAATGTTCTTGGGTTAAAAGAAGCAAGTTCTACAGAAATGAACCCGAATACTAAGCACCCTGTAATTAGTATTATGGAGGAGCAAAAGAATATTACTGAAATGGGAGGAACTATGAGATTAGGTGCATGGGACTGCGAGTTAAATGATGGTAGTATTGTAAAAGAAGTATATGGTGCTTCAGTAATTTCTGAACGTCACAGACACCGTTATGAATTTAATGGTGATTATAAAGAGCAAATGGAGGCAGCTGGTCTTAAAGCCACTGGAGTAAACCCTAATACAGGTTTGGTAGAGATTGTTGAAAATCCGGCGCATCCTTGGTTTGTTGGGGTTCAGTATCATCCAGAGTATAAGAGTACCGTTGCTAACCCACATCCGTTATTTGTAGCATTTGTAAAAGCGGCTGTAGAGAATAAAGGAAAAAAGTAATTGTGTCAGTTTGACATAGATTATAAAATTGGAAACATTTTTGACAAGCAAATAACACTTAGCCAAGTGCTTAAATAAAATGTTTAAATAAACTAAGAGCCATCACTTTGGTGATGTAATTGAATAACCTAATGGAAGAAAAAAAGTTAGACACCAGTAGTATTATCGGAATTGTTTTAATTGGTATACTAATGGTTATTATGTTTTACACTCAGTCACAAGACGAGGAAAAGGCAGTAACTGAAACTAAAACAGAACAAGTAGAGAAAGCAAACAAGGAAGTTGTAACCGATGCTAATAAAGAAGCTAAGGAAGAAACTATCAATTTTGCAGATTCTACAGAGGTTGCAAAGTATCAACAAAGCTTGGGTGCTTTTGCTTATTCGGCAACATTACCATCTGCTAGTAATGATTTTACCGAACTTTCTAATGATAAGCTATACCTTAAAATTAGTAATAAGGGTGGGCAAATTGTAGAGGCTAGATTAAAAGAGTTTTCTACCTATGATTCGGTACCAGTATATTTAATTAAAGATGGAAATGCCTCTTTTGGTATTGATTTTACAACTGCCGATAATAGAACTTTAAATACAAAAGAGCTTTATTTTGAGCCTACAACATCTAGTAACGGAAATGCTCAGGTAGTATCTATGAAGTTAAAAACTTCTAATAATACGTATTTAGAGTATAGGTATGAGTTAAAGCCAGATGATTATTTGGTAGATTTTACGGTTAGGTCTCAAGGATTAAATGGAGCTTTTAATACTTCTAAACCTGTTACATTAGATTGGTCTTTAAATGGTATTAGACATGCTAAAAGTGCATCTTATGAAAACAGATATACACGTTTAACGTATAACCATGAAGATGGTAAAATATCTAAGTTAAGCCAGTCTGGTGATGATGAAGAAGTAGAAGAAAACATCAAGTGGTTATCTTTTAGACAGCATTTCTTTAGTAGTATTTTAGTGAGTGATACTCCATTTAAAACAGGAGAATTAACTTCTAAAAATCTAATTGGAAAAGATGTAAAAGATGTAGATGTAGAGTTTTTAAAAGCGTATGCTGCAGAATTGCCTTTAGAATTATCTGGTGGGGAGTTAAACTATAATATGCACATGTATTATGGGCCTACAGATTATAAGGTGTTAAATGATTATAAAGATTTAGGGATAGTTGATTCTATGCCTACAGGTTGGGGTATTTTTGGGGTAATTAACCGTTGGATTATTATTCCGTTATTCAACTTCTTAATGAGCTTTTTACCTGCTGGTTTTGCTATTATTGCATTAACAATTTTGGTGAAATTGGTGTTGTCTCCTGTTCAATACAAGCAGTTTGTGTCTCAAGCTAAAATGAAAGTTCTTCGTCCAGAAATGAATGAAATCAACGAGAAGTATGAGAACGAGCCAATGAAAAAGCAACAAGAAACTATGGCGTTGTATCGTAAAGCGGGAGTAAATCCAATGAGTGGTTGTTTACCTGCGGTATTGCAGATGCCTGTTTTCTATGCGTTATTTACATTTTTCCCAACAGCTTTTGTGTTACGTCAGAAAAGCTTTTTATGGGCAGATGATTTATCGTCATACGATGCTATTGTAAAACTACCATTTGACATTCCGTTTTATGGAAGCCATGTGAGTTTGTTTCCAATTTTAGCTTCGGTTGCAATTTTTATTTACATGCAAATGACCTCTGCGCAGAGTATGCAACAGCAACAACAGCCAGGTATGCCAAATATGAAATTTATCTTGTATTTGTCTCCTGTAATGATGTTGATCTTCTTTAATAACTATGCTAGTGGATTAAGTTTATATTACTTTGTTTCTAACACTATTACCATTTTTATTATGTTAGCAATTAAGAAGTTTATCATAGATGAGGATAAAATTCATGCTAAGATTCAAGAGAATAAGAAGAAGCCTAAGAAAGAAGGTAAGTTTCAGCAACGTCTAAAACAAATGATGGAACAAGCTGAGGCTCAGCAAAAAGGAAAGAAAAAATAGAATCTTTTTAACAGATAATATCAAAAATCCTCCTATGTTATTTAGGGGGATTTTTTATTTTTTGTTGTACCTATTAATTTTTTTTATACTTTTGAAGCGTAAAAATTAATTATTAACCTTTAAAAACGAAGAAAAATGCAAATGTTTCAAGATTACTTCAAGTTGCCGTTGGCTAGTGCCAATGTTCTTCGTGGTTTCTATTTTTCATAGATTATACTTTTCTAAATAAGATATAAATGAGAAACCCGAAGATGTAAAGATTCGGGTTTTTTTATATGCTATTTTTTCACACTAGTTTGATAATTCCCGAATGTAAAATTTAATTACTCTTAGGAGTAAAGGTTAGGTCTGTTATGGCTTAATTCAATATTATTTTTTTAAAATGGGAAAGAAATTAAATGGAAGGGACCTGATAAATTTAGGTTTTCCGAAGAATAATTCAATCAATATAGCCTTAGGGCAAATACATAGATACAGAAAAAAGGAGAAGAAAGAAGCTATTTTAGCAGAAGCAAAAGAGGTGTTGCTTTCACCAGATAAATTTAAGTCGCATGGAACTTGGGGTAAATTAGCTGAGGGGTTAATTGCTCCGGTGGTGGTTAGAAAACAAGAGTTAGAACAAACAAGAGCTCCGTTTTCTATTTTTGGTGAAAATGAAATTGATGCTGTAGCTAAAAGTCAGTTATTTAATGCTTTGAAGCTTCCGGTAGCTACTAAAGGGGCACTTATGCCAGATGCTCACTCAGGGTATGGTTTACCAATTGGGGGTGTATTAGCTACAGATAATGCTGTAATACCTTATGGTGTTGGTGTAGATATTGGTTGCAGAATGAGCTTGTCTGTTTTTAATTTACCGGCAAGTTATTTAAAAGGTAAAACAGATTTTCTAAAAGGTATTTTAAGTGATCATACTAAATTTGGTATGAAAGAGGTTCATGCTAAAAAGATGGATCATGAAATATTTTCTAGAGTCGAGTTTAAAGATATTCCTTTAGTTAAAGGATTACTTGATAAAGCCTATGCGCAATTGGGGACCTCTGGAGGAGGAAACCACTTTGTTGAGTTTGGTGTAGTAGATATTTTAGAGGAAGTTCCAGCTAGTAAGTTGCCCAAAGGTTCTTATTTAGGCGTGCTTTCTCATAGTGGCTCAAGAGGATTGGGGGCAAACATTGCAAAGCACTATACTTACTTAGCTACAAAACAATGTCCGTTACCTAAAAATGTACAGCATTTGGCTTGGTTAGATTTAGATACGCATGATGGGCAAGAGTATTGGATGGCTATGAATTTAGCTGGTGATTATGCAAAAGCTTGTCATGATAATATTCATTATCGTATAGCAAAGGCGCTAGGTAAGCATGTGGCGTTAACCATAGAAAACCATCATAATTTTGCTTGGAAAGAAATGGTAGATGGTAAAGAGTGTGTGGTTCATAGAAAAGGGGCTACCCCTGCAGCTGAAGGTCAATTAGGAATTATTCCGGGATCTATGACTGCTCCTGGTTATATTGTACGTGGTAAAGGGAATGTGGATAGTTTACAGTCTGCTTCTCATGGTGCTGGAAGGGTATTCTCAAGAGCTAAGTGTAAGTCTAATTTTACCAAGAGCGATATGAAGAAAATCTTGAAAACGAATGATGTTCATTTGTTAGGAGGTGGCGTAGATGAGGCTCCTATGGCGTATAAGAATATTGAAACTGTTATGAAACTTCAAGAGGAGTTGGTAGATGTATTAGGTACGTTTACTCCTAAAATTGTTAGAATGAGTAAATAATGGAAACAATTGTTCAAATTACATCAGGTAGGGGGCCGGCAGAGTGTACTTGGGTGGTAGCTCAGGTGTTAAAGCAACTAATGCAAGAGGCTAAGAATGAGGGTATAGAGGTGAAAGTGCTAGCAAAAGAAGACGGACAGGAAAATGGTACTGTAGCTTCTGTATTACTACATTTGAGCGGAAATGAAATCAAGAAATTTGCAAATTCATGGGTAGGTACTATTCAATGGATAGGAAAAAGCAATTTTAGGAAATTTCATAAGCGTAGAAATTGGTTTATAGGTATATTTGAGCTCGAAAAACTGAACCTACATACGTATTCTGAAAAAGAGATTACGTATCAGGCTTATAGAAGTAGTGGTGCTGGTGGTCAGCATGTTAATAAGGTAAGCTCTGCCGTAAGAGCTACACATGAGCCCACCGGTATTAGTGTTCAGGTGATGGATACACGTTCTCAGCATAAAAATAAACAAATAGCAAAAGAACGTTTGAAAGAGAAATTAAATAAAGAACAACTGAAGCAATATGAGGAACGGTTTTTGCAAGAATGGCAAAACCAGTTACAAGTAGAAAGAGGAAACCCGGTACGGGTTTTTAGGGGTTCTGATTTTAAGAAACGATTTATAGAAAAGAAGTACAAGAAACAAAGGCTAGCCTTAAAAAAGAATTTAAAAGATGACGTCGATAGATAAGTATTTGTTTCAGGCTATGGATAATTATCCATATAGTTTAGAAGAAACATTAGAGTCGTTGGATTATGCATTGTCATATGATGAGAATAATACGATGGCATTGTGCCTTTATGGCAGATTATATGCAGAGCAGCTTCAGAAGTACGAAGAAGCTAAGATGTATTTTCAAAAAGCATTGTCTATAGATATAAATGCATTAGAAATATATCCTTATTATTTAGATACTTTACTGTATAATGAAGATTTTGACGAAGCTGAAAAATTAATTGCCTTTGCGTTAACAGTTAAAGGGGTTAATAAAATTGAAGTTAAGCTAAGAGAGGTCTTGTTATATGAGATGAAGCAAGATTTAGAGAAGGCGTTGGAGCTTTCTAAGAAATTACGATTGTACGTTTTTAGTGCAGACTGGAGTTCAATGATTGATGAAACCGAAAAGCGAATTAAGCAAAAGGTTAAAATAATTTTGGGAAAGCCTGCTAAAAAGAAAAAGAAGAAAAAGAAGGATGATACTTCAAAAAAAGAGGAAGAGACTAATTAGTCTCTTCTTTTTTTTATGTATACTTCTGCTCTGTGTGGCTTAAGCGCATCCCTAACAGAAAGCATGTCTTTTTCTTTAACCACTATAAAGGCAATGGTATAAAATTCATTGAAAGTTTGAATGTCAATAGTTGTGTATTCTATAGCACAATTAGCTGCATATTCTTTTAAATGAATAGCATGGTGCTCGGCTGTTTTTAATGCAGCAGGACCTCTAAAGTCCCATATAATTTTAATGTCTCTCATATATCTACTACAGAAATTCCTTTTTCTGTAAATTTCTTAAAGTCTTTCATGTATTTAAGGCTCTGTTTTTTAAAACTTCCCGGAGCTATAAAACTATATACTTTAAAAAATAAGCTAGTAAATTTAAATTCAGATTTAGAGATCCACTTAGTGGCGCTAGAGTCTAAATATTCAAAATAGTTTTTTTGAATGTTGTATATACCTTTGGTTTCATACGTTGCATGAAACTCATGCGGCAGATTATTTTTTACAATAGTTTCAATCATAGAAATTTCTCTTCGCCCCATTTTATAGGTAAGCTTAGTTTTTGAGCCTTCTTCTCCAGGGGTTCCTGAAATGTTGGTTGCGCTTACAAAACCTTCTTGCCAATGTTTCATGTTTTCAGCTGAATAAAACGTACTGGCAACAACTTCAATAGGTTTCTGTATAGCAATTTCTAAAGTGTACTTCATGCCTGAGGTTAAATTTTGTAATCAATAAAAAAACACACCTATGTAGTGTGTTGTCTTATAATTTGGTTATTTGGTTACAATCTTAAAAGTTTTCTTGAAGCTCTCTGTTTGTACAGATACAATAAAAATATTGTTTTTGGGTAACGAGATATTTTTACTGAAACTCCCGGTAACTCTAATGTTTTGATAGCTGGCTACTCTTTTTCCAAGCATATTGTATACTTCTATAGTAGTATTACTATCGCTTAAACCGCTTATATGAAGCGCATTGTTGTTATAAAAAACTTTTATTTGGTCCTCAGTGAGTGTAGTTTTCTGGGTGGGTGTAGGTAACAAAGAAACTGCAGCTTCAGAGTACTGAGCTGTTAGTAAAAAAATCAATATAAAAATTGATGTGTATAGTTTCTTCATAGTTACAATCTTTGCAATTTAAAATTACAAATTCTATGCCAAATATAATAGTTAAATTTTTAAAATTAAACAATATTTTAGAATAGTATCGTTGTCATATTGATTAATTGTAGCTAATGTTTATTTTTGTTGCACTTAAATTTGTTTTTAAAATGAGACACACAGTTTTTCTGTTATTTGTGTTGTTAGTAAATCTTACAATTGCGCAAAACCAAAAAGAAGTTATTTTTAGTATTGATAATGAGCCTGTTTACAAAGATGAGTTTGTTAGAATTTATAATAAAAACATAGACTTAGTTAAAGATGAGTCACAGAAAGACGTAGATGAATACTTACAACTTTTTATAGACTACAAGTTAAAAGTTTTACAAGCAGAAGAATTAAATCTTGATGAGAAAAACTCATTCAAAAGAGAGTTTGATGGGTACAGAAAACAGCTTGCTAAAAATTACCTGACAGATACGAATGCGTCTGAAGCTTTGGTGAAAGAGGCATATGACAGGTTGCTAAAAGAAGTAAAAGCAAAACACATTTTGGTATTGGTAGATGAAGCAGCTTCGCCAGATGATACGTTAAATGCTTATAATAAAATTGTTAGTTTTAGAGATGAGGCTTTAAAAGTAGGTTTTGATGCTGAAATGAAAGCAGTGCACGACGGAAGGTCTATTTATGGAGAAGATTTAGGGTATTTTTCTGTTTTTAGAATGGTGTATCCGTTTGAATCTGCCGCATATAATACTCCTGTTGGTGAAATCTCAGAGCCTATAAGAACCAAATTTGGGTATCACATCATTAAGGTAGAAGATATTAGAGAAAATAGAGGAGAGTTAGAAGTAGCTCACGTTATGGTGGCATCTAGTGGAAGTGATACGCCAGATGCTAAAAAACATGCAGAACAAAAAATAAAAGAAGTTTACGAGAAGTTAAAGAATGATGAGCTTCCGTTTGAAGAATTGGCTGCAACATATTCAGATGATAAAGCATCAGCTGTTAATGGAGGAAGATTATCAAGATTTGGATCTGGTAATTTAAGTTCGTCAACTTTTGAAGAGGCTGCTTTTGGCTTAAAAGAGCCAGGTGACTTTACACAGCCTTTTAAAAGTGAATTTGGATGGCATATTATAAAATTGCTTAAAAAATACCCAGTAGGTTCTTACGAAGAAGAAAAAGGGAATTTAGAGATGCAAATAAAACAAGATTCTCGTTCTAAATATATTACTGAAAAATATGTAGATGAATTAAAGAACCAATATAGCTTTAAAGAGAATAAAGAGGGATGGGATGTTGTAGAAGCTATGGTTAACGACTCTTTAATGATGAGAAGATGGTCTTTTGATAAGGAAGACCCTAAAGTTAAGCAAGAGTTGTTTTCTATTAATAATGACAAGTCTGTGAAAGTTGTAGAGTTTTTAAGCTTGCTAGAAATAAGACAAAAAAGGGCTGCAATTAAAAATGTAGATAGATTTGTAAATGCTGGGTATACGAGTTTTGTTCAACAACAAATATTAGATTATAAAGAAGAGCATCTGGCAGAAGAAAATCCTGAGTATGCAGGAACTATTAAAGAGTATAGAGACGGATTGTTGCTTTTTGATTTAATGCAGTTTAAAATTTGGGATAAAGCTAAAACTGATACATTAGGCTTAGAAACGTTCTATGAGAACCATAAGGATAATTATATGTGGAAAAATAGAGCCGAAGCTGTAATAGCTAAATGTAACAGTAAGAAAATAGCAGAAACAGTACAAAACTTGTTTAAAGCTAATAAAGATGTTGCAAACATTAAAGAAACAGTAAATACAACAGACCGTATTAATGCGGTAATTACTAGTAAAACTATAGAGGTAGGTGATGTTGCTGTACCAGAAAGCTATACATTGGCTGAAGGTGTTTCTAAAGTAATAGAAACCAGACCTGGTGAATTTTATGTGATTAAAGCTGGGGTTGTAAAATCTCCTGAATTAAAAACATTAGAAGATGCTAAGGGTAAGGTGATTAGTGATTATCAGCAGTATTTGGAACAAGAATGGCTAGATGGTTTAAGAGAAGGTCATGTTATTGAAGTTAATAAAAAAGTGCTGAAAAAAGTAAAAAAGGAAGTTAAGTGAGATTTTTAACAGGATTATTTCTTGCAGTCTTGTTTTTTTCTTCTTGTAATTTAATTAAAAAAGAAGAAGAAAAAGAAGTGGTTGCTAGAGTAGGAGAAAAATACTTGTATAAGGATGAGTTAGAAGCTTTAGTGCCTAAAGGGGTTTCTAAAGAGGATAGTGCTTTGATTGTGCAAAATTTTATCAACTCTTGGGCTACAAAGAATCTTCTTATGAAAAATGCAGAGAAGAATTTAGACGAAAAGAAAGTTCAAGAATTTCAAATATTAGTTTCAGATTATAAGAATGATCTTTATTCAAAAGCCTATCTGGAAGAGCTTGTGTTAAGATCTTTAGATACCATAGTAGGTGAAGAAGAATTGAAAAATTATTACGAGGCTAATAAGGATAATTTTAAACTTACCGAAGATGTTTTTAAGCTGCGCTACATGGGCGTGCCTACAAGTAATAGTAACATTAAAAAATTTAGAGATAAGTTTAAAAGATTTGATGATGAAGATATGTACTATTTAGATTCATTGTCTTATATGTACACTAATTACGTTTTTAACGATAGCGTTTGGATAAAGTCATCAGATGTGGTTACTAAAATACCTCCGGTTACAGACGAAAATGTACAAGATTACTTAAAAAAATCACATTTTTTTGAATTAGAAGACTCATTAGGAGTATATTTGATGTTTGTAAAAGATTATAAATTAAGAAATGACGCAGCTCCGTTGAGTTTTATTAAGCCAACCATACGTCAAATTATTTTAAATCAGAGAAAGATCAAGTTTATTCAAAAGCTTAAAAAAGATATTATTAGCGATGCAATTAAAGATAAACAATTTGAAATATATGAAGATGATGAATAAGATGCTTTTCCTGTTTTTATTTGCAGGTTCATTTATAGCAAAAGCTCAAGACAATGATGTAGCATTGGAAACTGGAGCGGTAAAAAATGATACCGTAAAAAGAAAAATGGTGAAGGTTGATGGTGTAGCGGCAGTTGTAGGAGATTATATTATATTAGAATCGGATATTGAAAAAACATTACAAGGGTTAAAAAATCAAGGGTATCCGTCTGAAGATTTAACACATTGTAATTTATTAGGTAAACTAATGGAAGACAAACTGTACATGCACTCTGCAGTACAGGATAGTATAGAAGTTAGTCAGGCTGAAATTAGAGCAGGTGTAGATAGAAGAATTGATTACTTTATGCAGCAAGTTAATGGCGACATGAAAAAGCTGATAGAGTTATACGGTATGGAAACTGAAGGTGAGCTAAGAGAAGAGCTTTCTAATATTGTTAAAGAGCAAATGCTAACAGAGCGTATGCGTGATAAAATTATAGAGGAGATTGAAGTGACACCGGAAGAGGTAAGAACTTTTTTCTATGCTATACCTGAAGAAGAACGTCCGGTTTTTGGAGAGTCTGTAGAATTAGCTCAGATTGTTATTAAACCAGATGTGCCTGAAGAAGAAACGCAAAAAGTAATTGAGAGATTGCGTAAAATGAAAGAGGATGTAGAAGATAATGGTGTTCGTTTTTCATCTAAAGCAATGTTGTACTCAGAAGATCCTGGTTCAAGAACCAGAGGAGGATTATACGTAGGTATTACTCGTAAAACTCAATTTGCAAAGGAATTTGTAGATGTAGCCTTTTCATTGAAAGAAGGAGAAGTTTCTGAGCCATTTCAAACAGATTTTGGTTGGCATATTTTAACTGTAGATAAAATTAAAGGAGAGCAACGTGATGTAAGACACATCTTAATTCGTCCTGAAATTCCACAAAGTGCTATTGAAGCGGCTAAATCTGAGATTGACTCTATTAGAAGTTTATTGATTAATGATAAAATTTCTTTTGAAGAAGCTGCTAAGGCATATTCAGATGAAAAGGAAACAAAGTATGATGGAGGTAAATTAATTAACCCACAAACTTTAGATCTTAAATTTGAGTTGGCAAAAATGGATCAAGAGATTCACAGTAATATTTACTCTTTAAAAGAAGGAGAAATTACAACTCCAATATTAGAAGATAACGAGAGAACCGGAGAGGTTTTTTATAAAATTATAAAAGTAAATAAGAGAGTACCTGACCATAAAGCAGATTATTCTCAAGATTATACACAAATTGCAGAATTGGCGTTAAGAGATAAGCAGTTAAAGGAGATTAAGAAGTGGACAGAAGAAAAGATTGAGGATACCTTTATCAATGTAGGAGAGGATAACCGAAACTGTGAATTTGCCAATAACTGGTTAAAAAATTAAACAAATTTTATGTCTGACGTAACTGCAATTGAGCAACTTGTATCTAAACACAAAGCACTTAAAAAAGAAATAGCAAAGGTAATTATTGGTCAAGAAGATGTAGTAAATCAAATTTTGATTGCTGTATTTTCTGGTGGACATTCTTTACTTATAGGTGTACCGGGGTTGGCTAAAACTTTAATGGTAAATACTATTGCTCAAGCTTTGGGGTTAGATTTCAAGAGAATTCAGTTTACACCAGACTTAATGCCGAGTGATATTGTAGGAAGTGAAATATTAGATGAACACCGCAATTTTAAGTTTTTAAAAGGGCCTGTGTTCTCTAATATTATTCTTGCAGATGAGATTAACCGTACGCCACCTAAAACGCAGTCTGCGCTTTTAGAGGCTATGCAGGAAAAGGCAGTAACGGTTGCTGGTACACAGTATAAACTTTCATTACCATATTTTGTGTTGGCTACGCAAAACCCTATAGAACAAGAGGGTACTTATCCATTACCTGAAGCACAGTTAGATAGGTTTATGTTTTCTATAGAATTAAAATATCCTAGCTTTGAAGAAGAGGTGAATGTGGTAAAGGCTACTACCGCAGATAATAAAGTAGAGGTTACTCCTTTATTTACATCAGAAGAAATTATTAGTTATCAGCATTTAATTCGTAGAATGCCGGTAGCAGATAATGTGATAGAGTATGCGGTTTCGTTAGTAGGTAAAACTAGACCAAATGCTAATAGTGCGGTAGAAATTGTTAAGAAATATGTAGATTGGGGAGCGGGGCCTAGGGCGTCTCAAAACCTTATTTTAGCAGCTAAGACTCATGCAGCTGTGCATGGTAAATTTTCTCCTGATATAGAAGATGTAAAAGCAGTAGCGCTTGGTATACTTAGACACAGGATTATTAAGAATTACAAAGCAGAAGCAGAAAACATTACCGAGGAAGATCTAATTAAAGAGATTTTATAGAATTTTTTAATTTGCTCAAATATGAAAGTCCATGTACTTAGGAGGGGTTTTTTTCACATGTTACAAGTGCTTCCTCTGAAAGTAGGCGATGCGATTTATCATAAAATTCAAGAGCGAAGTTTTAAAAGTATAGATCAAAATTTAAGGTCTAACAAAGCCAGTTGGAAGTTAATTAGCCGTATCTTATCTAACAACTTTATTAGTTTAGAGGGCGCTCAAGTTATTGAAATTGGATCGGGATGGCTGCCTTTGATGCCATACCTATTTAAAACAGAAGGTAACGTAAAGAAGGTGTTTACCTATGATATAAATGCTCATTACAATAAGGATAATATTGCTAGGATTAATACTTATTTTAATAATAGCTCAGAAGGTGCGCAAGGTGAATTACCTGATTTTATAGAGTACTTTCCAAGAACAAATGTTGCAACTACACGCTTACCAAATAATATAGATTTTTGTTTTTCTAGATTTGTTCTAGAGCATGTTCCTCCAGAAGCCATTAAAGCAATGCATCAACGTTTTTTTGATGAAATGAAGGAAGGAGCATATGTTTTACATCTAATTTCTCCTAGTGATCATAGGGCTTACTCAGATAGTTCTTTATCGTATTACGATTTTCTAAAATATTCACAGAAGCAATGGGATGCTATACAAACACGTTTTGACTATCATAATAGATTACGTTTGCCTCAATATGTTGAACTTTTTGAGGAAATTGGATTTAAGATAGTTTATTTGGATTATGATCAGCCTAAAAAAGATTCTGTGAAATATAAAATGTTCAAACATCTTAAATTACATGAGGATTTTGCTAAGTATACAGAAGAAGAGATTTTGGCAGGGTCTATAAATGTGTTACTTCAAAAGCCTTAATGGTGTATTTGTGTAATGCTTAATACTTATGCATTCATAGATATAATTGATAAGTCTATGTGTTTTAAAGTTGTTTATTTTGGTAACATTGTTTCTAAAAATGAACAGGCAATTTTATGGATTCTCAGGGCCTTCTATTTTCTTGTAATGAGCTATATCTTTTTAGCGAAAATTATACGAGTAGTTTGTTGAATCTTCATTAGAATGTTTGTTATTTTGTAAAAACAATGATTTTTGTTACTTATTTTAAAATAGGTAATAAAATTTGTAATATTGCTTTGCTAATTGAGGAAATGATTAAGGTTTATTCAATTAACGGTTTTTTATTTTAAACAACTTTTATGCAGACTTACCAAGACTATTTGAAGGAAATAGAGGAACGTAAAGCCCAAGGGCTTAGTCCTAAACCAATTGATGGTGCTGAATTATTAAGCGAAATTATTGGTCAGATCAAAGATACAGAGAATCAGTATCGTGAAGATTCTCTTAAGTTCTTTATTTATAACACATTGCCAGGTACTACTAGTGCTGCTGCAGTGAAGGCTAAATTTCTTAAAGAAATTATTTTAGGAGAATCTGTTGTAAATGAAATTTCAGTAGATTTTGCATTGGAACAGTTATCTCATATGAAGGGAGGACCTTCTATAGATGTCTTATTAGACCTAGCATTAGGAACTGATTCAGCTATAGCAAAAAAGGCAACTGATGTTTTAAAAACACAGGTGTTTTTGTACGAGGCAGATACACAACGTTTAGAAGAAGCTTATAATAGCGGCAGTGAAGTAGCGAAAGAGTTGCTTGAAAGTTATGCGAAGGCTGAGTTTTTTACAGAGTTACCTGAGGTTGAGGAAGAAATAAAGGTTGTAACGTATATTGCTGGTGTAGGTGATATTTCTACCGATTTATTATCTCCTGGTGCAGATGCACACTCACGTTCAGATAGAGAATTACACGGTCAGTGTATTTTTGAACACAATAAAGACATGCAGAAAGAAGTGTTAGCTTTAAAAGAGCAACATCCTGATAAGCGTGTAATGTTAATTGCAGAAAAAGGAACTATGGGAGTAGGTTCTTCTCGTATGTCTGGTGTTAATAACGTAGCACTTTGGACAGGAGTATCTTCTTCTCCTTATGTGCCATTTATTAATATAGCTCCTGTAATTGCGGGTACCAATGGTATTGCGCCTATCTTTTTAACAACAGTTGGTGTTACAGGAGGTATTGGTATAGATTTACAAAACTGGGTTAAACAAAAGGATGAAAACGGCAACACTATTGTAGATGCTGATGGTGAGCCAGTTTTAAAACAAGAATATTCTGTTGAAACAGGAACTGTTTTAACTATTAATACAAAAGAGAAAAAACTTTACAACGGAGATCAGGAACTTAAAGATATCTCTTCAGCATTAACTCCTCAGAAAATGGAGTTTATAAAAGCTGGTGGTTCTTATGCTGTTGTATTTGGTAAGAAGTTACAAACGCTTGCTTGTAAAATTTTAGGTATAGATATTCCTCAGGTGTATGCACCTTCAAAAGAAATATCTGTAGATGGGCAAGGTTTAACTGCTGTAGAAAAAATATTTAATAAAAATGCTGTAGGTAACACACCAGGTAAAGTGTTACATGCGGGTTCAGATGTTCGTGTAGAGGTTAATATTGTAGGTTCTCAAGATACTACAGGTTTAATGACTTCTCAAGAGCTTGAAATGATGGCAGCTACTGTTATTTCTCCAATTGTAGATGCTGGATATCAATCAGGTTGTCACACTGCTTCTGTATGGGATAGCAAGTCGAAGGCTAACATTCCTAGATTAATGAAGTTTATGAATGACTTCGGTTTAATTACCGGTCGTGACCCTAAAGGTGTTTACCACCCAATGACAGACGTAATTCATAAAGTATTAAATGACCTTACGGTTAGTGATTGGGATATTATTATTGGAGGAGACTCGCATACACGTATGTCTAAAGGGGTTGCTTTTGGTGCCGATTCTGGTACTGTGGCATTAGCTTTAGCAACGGGTGAGGCTACTATGCCAATTCCACAATCTGTAAAAGTTACGTTTAGAGGAGAAATGAAAGACCACATGGATTTCCGTGATGTGGTACATGCTACGCAACAACAAATGTTGAAGAAGTTTGGTGGTGAGAATGTTTTCCAAGGTAGAATTATTGAAGTTCATATTGGTACTTTACCTGCCGACCAAGCATTTACATTTACAGACTGGACCGCTGAAATGAAAGCGAAGGCGTCTATCTGTATTTCTCAAGATGAAACGCTTATTGAATCGTTAGAAATAGCTAAGAGTCGTATCCAAATCATGATTGAAAAAGGTATGGATAACGAAAATAAAGTACTTCAAGGATTAATAGACAAGGCAAACGCAAGAATAGAAGAAGTAAGATCAGGTAAAAGACCACCACTTACACCAGATGAGAATGCAAAATATTATGCAGAGTTTGAGGTGAATCTTGATATTATTGATGAGCCTATGATTGCCGATCCTGATGTAAATAATGAAGACGTATCTAAACGATATACACACGATACTATTAGAGACTTAACCTATTATGGTGGAGAAAAGGCAGTAGATTTAGGTTTCGTAGGATCTTGTATGGTGCATAAAGGAGATATTAAAATAGTTTCTAAGATGCTTAGAAACTTAGAAGAAGAATACGGAAAAGTTGAGTTTAAAGCTCCGCTTGTAGTTACGGCTCCTACTTATAACATCATTGAAGAGCTAAAAGCTGAAGGTGATTGGGAGTTATTACAAAAGTATTCTGGCTTTGAATTTGACGATAATGCTCCAAAAGCAGTGGCACGTACACAGTACGAGAACATTTTGTATTTAGAGCGTCCTGGTTGTAACCTATGTATGGGTAACCAAGAAAAAGCTGAACAAGGTGATACTGTAATGGCAACTTCTACACGTTTATTCCAAGGTCGTGTAGTAAAAGATTCTGATCGTAAAAAAGGAGAATCTTTATTAGCATCTACTCCAGTAGTAGTGTTGTCAGCAATTTTGGGTAGAATACCTACTATAGAAGAGTATAAGGTGGCAGTTAAAGGCATAAAATTAACACAGTTTGCACCACCTTTACAACAGTTGACTTCTAAACCAGGTCATTTACTATCATTCTAAAAGAATAACTTATTGATATATAGAAAGCCCGAATTAACAAATTCGGGCTTTTTTATTAACGTTTTTTTACAACTTGATTAGCTGTTTTCTTAGTAACTTATACTCAGTCTAAATTAAGTGGGGCTATACATATTTAGCGTATAGAGTCGCTTATTTTTAATAATTTAGAGGAATAACATAAATGAAAAGAAAAAAAGAATATGGCATTTGATTTTGAAATGATAAAGGCTACTTATTCACGTATGAAAGAACGTATTGATACGGCGCGTGAAATTGTAGGTAGACCTTTAACACACGCAGAAAAAATTCTGTATAATCACTTATGGGATGGTGTGGCTACCGAAGCATATGAAAGAGGTAAATCTTATGTAGATTTTGCACCAGACCGTATAGCTTGTCAGGATGCTACTGCACAGATGGCTCTATTACAATTTATGCAAGCAGGAAAGAGTAAAGTTGCTGTGCCAACTACAGTACACTGCGACCACTTAATCCAAGCTAAAATAGGAGCAGATAAAGATTTACAAGAAGCTATTAATCAAAGTTCTGAGGTATTCAAATTCTTAGAGTCGGTATCTAATAAATACGGTATCGGATTTTGGAAGCCAGGGGCTGGTATTATTCACCAAGTAGTTCTTGAGAACTATGCATTCCCTGGAGGAATGATGATTGGTACCGATTCTCACACTGTAAACGCAGGTGGTTTAGGAATGGTAGCAATTGGAGTTGGTGGTGCTGATGCCGTTGATGTAATGGCAGGAATGGCTTGGGAATTAAAATTCCCTAAATTGATAGGTGTGAAGTTAACTGGTAAATTATCTGGTTGGACGGCGCCTAAAGATGTTATTCTTAAAGTAGCTGATATCTTAACTGTAAAAGGAGGTACAGGTGCTATTGTAGAATATTTTGGAGAAGGGGCTACTTCTATGTCTTGTACTGGTAAAGGTACTATTTGTAACATGGGTGCAGAGATAGGGGCTACTACTTCTACTTTTGGTTATGATGAATCTATGGAGCGTTATTTAAGAGCTACCGATAGAGATGATATTGCTGATGAGGCTAATAAGTACAAAGACTACTTAACTGCTGACCCAGAAGTTTATGAAAACCCAGAGAAATACTTTGATGAGTTAATTGAAATTAACTTAGATGAATTATTACCACACTTAAACGGGCCATTTACTCCAGATTTAGGTACACCTGTTGGAGAAATGAATAAAAAGGCTACTGAAAACGATTGGCCTTTAGAAGTAGAGTGGGGATTAATTGGTTCTTGTACAAATTCTTCTTACGAAGATTTATCAAGAGCTGCTTCTGTGGCTAAGCAAGCGCTAGATAAGGGATTGGTTACCAAAGCTGAATTTGGTATTAACCCAGGTTCTGAGCAAGTACGTTATACTGCAGAAAGAGATGGTTTATTACAAATATTTGAAGATTTAGATGCTACTATTTTTACAAATGCTTGTGGGCCATGTATTGGACAGTGGGATCGTAAAGGTGCAAATGAGCAAAAGAAAAACTCTATTGTTCACTCATTTAACAGAAACTTTGCAAAACGTGCAGATGGTAACCCAAATACGCACGCTTTTGTTGCATCGCCTGAGTTAGTGGCTGCTATTGCAATTTCTGGTAGATTAGATTTTAATCCGTTAACAGATACACTTACGAACAAAAATGGAGAAGAGGTTAAGTTAGATGAACCAACAGGTTTTGAACTTCCTCCAAAAGGATTTGATGTTGAGGATCCTGGTTACCAATCTCCAATGGAAGATGGTTCTGGTGTAAAAGTGGTTGTAGATGAGGAGTCTAATCGTTTACAATTATTAACTCCATTTGAACCTTTAGGAGATTCTATTACAGGAGCTAAATTGTTAATTAAAGCATTTGGTAAATGTACTACGGACCACATTTCTATGGCGGGTCCTTGGTTACGTTTCCGTGGTCACTTAGATAACATTTCAGATAACTGTTTAATAGGTGCTGTAAATGCATTTAATAAAGAAACTAACTCTGTGAAGAGTCAAATTACAGGAGAATATGGTCCTGTTCCAGCTACGCAAAGAGCTTACAAAGCAGAAGGTATTAAAACAATAGTTGTGGGAGATCATAACTATGGTGAAGGTTCTTCTCGTGAGCATGCTGCTATGGAGCCACGTCATTTAGGTGTTGCTGCTGTGCTTGTTAAGTCTTTCGCTCGTATTCACGAAACTAACTTGAAGAAACAAGGTATGTTAGGATTAACGTTTGCTAACGAAAACGACTATGATTTAATTCAGGAAGATGATACTTTTAACTTCTTAGATTTAAATGAATTTGCACCAGACAAGCCTTTAACTATTGAGGTAGTTCATGCAGATGGTTCTAAAGATGTTATCAAAGCAAATCATACCTATAATGAAAATCAAATTAAATGGTATAAAGCAGGTTCTGCTCTTAATTTGATTGCTGCTGAAAATGCATAATTTAGATATCTCTAAATAAATACTAGAAAACTCCCGATAAAATCGGGAGTTTTTTATTTTAAATATTATTTTTACCGCGTGGTAGTAATTTAAAAACCATAGCTAAACGTAAACTTCCTGAAATGAAAAAAAAGACTTTTTTCAATCTTGTACTTATTTTATTTGTACTTTCTTTTTTTGTAACTCCATTAGGTAGAGAATCTAAAATAATTTTGATTAGACTGTTTTCAGGGGCTCCTGAAATTGTAGAAACACCTAAAGAAAAAATTGATTTTGACTGGGTTTTAAAAGAAAAGGATAATACACAGTTTAACTTTAAAAAGTCTGAAGGGCGTGTAACGTTTGTTAACTTTTGGTCGTCATGGAGGCTTACCAGTGTTGCAGAGCTTAAAACAGTACAGCAATTGTATGATGACTATAAAGACCAAGTAGATTTTTATATTATTACGAATGAGATTCCTAAGCCTGTAGATTCGTTAAAAGAGGCAAGAGGGTACACGTTTAAAGAGACTTATTTAATTATAGGGGAGAAAATGCCATTTAATGCTGAGATAATACCTTCTGGGTATATTATAGATAAAAATGGGTATGTTGCTGCCGAATCTAGTAAGGTAACTGACTGGAATACGACTAAAGTTAGAACGTTGCTAGATAAATTAATAAGCGAAAAAGTTGAAGAAACTAACAAAGTCTCAGGTAAATAATATTCTTTTTGTTGTTGTCTTAGGTGTTATACTCTTTACACCTGTAGGTACTCAAGTGAAAATTTATGTAAATAGATGGTTAGCCCTAAGTCCATCTGTTGAAAATAAGGAAGATCAGAAAACTTTAGGTACCGATGTGAATACTTGGAAGTTACAAGATGAAAATGGGCATTTGGTTCATTTTTCAGACTATAAGGGGAAAGTAGTTCTTATTAATTTTTGGGCAACATGGTGCCCACCTTGTATAGCGGAAATGCCAGAACTTCAAGAGTTGTATGATGCTTATAAAAATGAAGTGGTTTTTTTATTTGTTTCTCAGGAAGATTTAACCGTGATTAATCAGTTTAAAGAGAAACATAAATATACCTTTCCTATATACCAATATGTAAATAAGCTACCTTTAGATTTTAACCACTCAAGCATACCAACCACATACCTTATAGATAAAAAAGGAGCTATAGTAATAAACAAGAGTGGTGCCGCTGCTTGGAACTCTGATAAAGTACACCAGGTACTTGATGATTTATTAAAGGATTAATCTTTAAAATTATCTGTGATAAAGCTCAGGGCATCAATTAATCCTGTTCTCCAGTATTCCCAAGCGTGTCCTCCGTTTCTAACTCTATATTCGTGAGGGATATCTAAATCTTTCATGACAATGTGTAAGGTAGAATTTCCTTTGTATAAATAATCATCGTCTCCTATGTCAATGTACAATTTAACTTGTCCTTTGTCTTCCTCTTTAAGATGTTTTACTAGATAAATAATACTGTTGTTGTTGTAAAATGGATTGATGCGATCTTTAGGAGTTTGCGGAGAGCCGAATGCTGTTTTGTATCTAATGGCAAAGCCTTTGTCGGTTAATGCTAACATTTCCTCATCAGTTCTTACAGCCGGGCTGAGTGCGCTACCAGCTACAAACATATCTGGGTGATGCAACGCATACAAAAGAGTACCAAATCCTCCCATAGATAAACCAGCTACACCTCTTTGTTCTTTAGCTCCTCCGCAGTTATAGGTTGCTTCTATAAACGGAAGAAACTCTTTAAAAAAGAAGTCTTCGTATTCATATTCCTTGTGAATGTTGTTCATGTAGTAGGTAGCTTCACCGTCAGGTAATACAATAACGGTTTCTGGTATAATACTATCAATAATAGCTTTGGTTACCTGATTGTTTAAATCTCCATGGGTATCCCAGTCTAAAGGTTTACCACCTAGACCATGTAATAAGTAGATAACTGGGTATCGTTTTAATTCTATACTGTCTAAGTTATAACTTGGAGGTAGGTATACGCTAAAATTCTTGTATTTATTAAGGGTTTTACTAAAAATAGAATCACTAATTATGGTGCCATTTTGGGCGTAGAAGCTGATACTTACTAGTATTGATATAAGTAAAGTTATCGCTGATTTTTTACTAAGCATAAAGTTATTTGTTTTATGTAAAGTTAAAAATAAGCTTGGGTTTATTTCTAATATTAACTATTAAATGCGCTTATAAATATTGAGTAGAGGTAAATTTTTTTTCAAAAACAATATAAAGGACGATTGGTGTTTTATAGTGGAGATTTGTTTTTATTAATAATTACTAAGTCAAGCTCAATATTTCGTGAGGACTGTTACTTACTTTTTAATTCGTTACGGTAATATTTAAAAGGAACTATTAACATGCCAAAGCATTCTCCATCTTCTTTACCAATATGTTTGTGATGCATTTTATGGGCTCTTCTAATAGCTCTTGCATACCAATTATTGGCATTTCTAAATAGTTTAAAACGCTGGTGTATAAATATATCATGAACCATAAAGTAAGTAGCTCCATACGCCATGATACCAATACCTATTGGGTAACCAAACCAAAAATTTGTATTTACGCCAGCCAATAAAAAACTCATGCTAATTACTGCGTATATGATAAAGAATGCATCGTTTCTTTCAAACCATGAGTCGTGATCTTTTAAATGGTGGTCTTTGTGTAGTACCCATAAAAAGCCATGCATAATGTATTTATGACTAAACCATGCCATAAACTCCATAAAAAAGAAAGTAGCTAAAAAAACAAGTGTAAAGCCAAAAACAGTCATAACATTAATGTTAAAGAAGATTAAGTCTATAATTTACGTAACATTTGGCAAGAACTCCAAATTTTTGATAATTAGGTACTCTAATTCTAGTATTTTTTATCTCTAAAGAAGGAGTGTCTTTTAATTTACGTAATAATTTATGGTAATACTTATACGCTGTATAAACACCAAACTTTGCTTCTATAGGTAGCTTTTGTATGCCAAGATATCCTTTGATAAAGTCTATTTCAATTTCTTCAATTATTTTTTCTTTTGAAACTTCATCTAGCATTGAAAGGTTAGTGCCAGGGAAATATGTGCGCTCTAAATTATCAAAGTCATCTTTTAAATCTCTCAAAAAATTTACTTTTTGAAAAGCAGAACCTAAAGACATGGCAGCATCTTTAAGCTCTTCATACTTTTCTTTATTTCCGTTTACAAATACTGTTAAACACATAAGGCCTACAACATCGGCAGAACCGTAAATGTACTGTTTGTATTCATTTACAGTGGTATATTCTTTTTTAGATAAATCTTGTCGCATACTATTCATAAAAGCTTCTATCAAATGATATTCTATTTGATATTTATGAACGGTATGTTGAAAGGCATTTAATATGGGGTTTAAACTAATTTTTTGTTCTAAGGCCTTATTTAATTGTGTTTCAAAATCGTTAAAAAGGTCTTCTTTAGGGTACTCGTGAAAAGTATCAACAATTTCATCTGCAAAACGTACAAAGCCATAAATGTTATAAATGTCTTGTCTAATTTTAGGACTTAACATTTTTACAGCAAGAGAGAACGAAGTACTATACGCTTCGGTTACTAACTTACTACTTTGGTAAGAAACATTGTCAAAAATAATTTTCATTACTAACTGTTTTGGTATTGGGTAACAAGTTCTGAAACCAGTTTACCGGAAATTAATGCTGGGGGTACACCAGGCCCGGGTACTGTTAGCTGTCCGGTAAAATATAAGTTGTCTACTTTTTTACTTTTTAGCTTGGGTCTTAAAAAGGCGGTTTGTAATAAGGTATTCGCTAAACCGTATGCATTACCTTTATAGGAGTTGTAATCGTTTATAAAGTCGTTAACACAAAAGCTCTCTTTAAAGATAACAGAATTTTTTAGATTTTGATCGGTTAATTCTTCTAATCTGGTTAGAATCTTAGTAAAATAACGTTCTCTTAATTCTTTTGTATCTTCAATACCAGGTGCCAACGGTATTAGAAATATCCCTGCTTCCTTGTCTTTAGGGGCTACATTAATATCTGTTTTCGAAGGAAAACTAGCATAAAACAGTGGGTTTTCTGGCCATTTAGGCGTGTCGTATATATCTTTAGCGTGTATGTCAAAGTCTACGTCAAAAAATAGAGAGTGGTGTGCTACATTTTCTACTTTCTTATCAAAACCTACGTAAAACAATAATGAAGACGGTGCAAATGTTCTATTACTCCAATACTTCTCTGTATATTGTCTATACTGTTGAGGTAATAAGGTTTCGGTATGGTGGTAATCTGCACCACTAACAATGGTATCAAATGTTAAGCTTTCATTGTTTATTTTAATACTTTTTGCGCTTCCGTTTATCACTTCTATTGCTTGTACTGCAGCATTTATTTTAAACTGAACTCCTAACTCATTAGCTAGTTGCTGTATACCTTTAACTACGCTAAACATTCCGTTTCGTGGATGCCATGTGCCTAAGCCAAAATCAGCAAAGTTCATAAAGTTGTAAAAGGAAGGAGTATCAGAAGGTTTTGCACCTAAAAACAATACTGGAAATTCTAGTATCTGAACCAATCGTTCATTTTTGAATTCCTTTCTAATGTCTTTCTTAATGGTGCTTATAAACTGATGTAAACGACTAATAGTTTTAGTGTTTACTAATTCTAGAGGAGAAACTCCTGGTTTATATACTAAGTCTTTAATAGCAACATTGTAGTTGTCTTCTGCATTGCTAATAAATTTTTTTAGTTTGTTGCTACTTCCTTTTTCAATGCCTTCAAAAGTTGTGTATATTTTTTCTAATGAATCTTCTATAGAAACATAATCTAGTTTGTCAAAATATACATTGTAGGCAGGATTTAATTTTTCTATGTGGTAGTAGTCTTGAGGTGTTTTACCAAAGTCAGCAAAAAAACGTTCAAAAACATCGGGCATCCAATACCATGTTGGTCCCATGTCAAAAGTAAAACCTTCTTTTTTTAATTGTCTGGCACGGCCGCCAATGTAATTGTTTTTTTCAAAAACAGTTACATTGTTACCAGCCTTAGCTAGGTAGCAAGCGGCCGCTAAAGATGAAAAACCAGAACCGAGTATAGCAATATCTTTTCCCATTGTTTAACAAATATAGTAAAAGATTAAACAAAAAATGTAACGAGATAAAAATTCACAGTTTTTTAACTAAATCAACCATAGAGGTGAAAGGTGTTATGTGGGGAGTATTAGAAAGGTTTTCAAAATCTTTTGTTTTTCTACCTAAAAACCATAGCTTGTTGGTTTTGTTAGGGTTTAACACTGTATTAAATTGAGTTATGTATTCTTCTACTTTTTCGTTATTAGGAGCTACTGTAAAGTAAGATACAAATGTAATGGCATCATAATAAGAGGTGAGTTCTTTTAAACTGTCTAACGGCATATTTGGGCCTAAGTAGATAGATTGATAACCTCTTAAAAGAATCTCGTAGTTAAGAAATAATAGACCTATTTCGTGTATTTCATTTTCGGGTAAAAACAGTACAAATACTTGTGTTGTTTTAGTAGGTGAGCTTAGTTGTACTTTTTCTGTATTAATTAAAATTTTCTGTTTAATTAAATTAGCAATAAAATGTTCGTGAGCAGGTGTAATGGTGTCGGTTTGCCAGAGTAGTCCTAGCTCATGAAGCAATGGTATAAAAACATCATAAAATATCTCGGAGAAGGTCTTATAATTAAGAAGTGAAGTGTAGGTGTTTAAAAATAAACTTTGGTCAAAATTAACCATAGCTAATTTAAATGCATTGATAGCTTGACTTTGAATACTGTTTTCAGAAACCAGTTGTTTGGCCAGTGCTATAATTTTTTCTTCCGAGAAATCTGCAATTTTAGAAATTTTGAAACCATTGTTGTACAATAGGGTGATGTTTAAAAGTTTCTGAAGACTTTTAAGATTATAGTTTCTAATGTTGGTATCCGTACGCTCTGGCGAAAGTAGGTTGTAACGTTTCTCCCAAATACGAATGGTGTGAGCCTTAATTCCACTAAGGTTCTCTAAATCTTTTATGCTGAATATTCGTTTGATATTGTTCATTAAAAATGAATAAAACTTAAACAAAATTAATTAAAAAAATGATAGTCGTCAAGTTTTTGATTTAAATGTGGACAAAAATAGGGTGTTTTTTCATTGCAGAATGCTAATGTTTTGTTACTGTTATTTTTATGTTTAACTGTTTGTTTATTGTTTTTTTGTGGTAAATTTAAGTGTGTTTAAATAGTGAGCTTATGCCTTTTTATAAAGATTTGAAAAACCTGCCTAAAGAAGATAGATTACGCATTATTGATGGTTTACAGCGAATGCGTGCACAGTTGATTGATGTCAATTTTCCGCACAAGAAAGCGGCAAAATCATTGATACTTGGAACTTGGAATATAAGAAATTTTGATGATGATAGGTTTAATTATGGACCAAGAACTGAGGAGTCGCTCTATTATTTGGCTGAGATTATGGCTTGTTTTGATGTGATTGCTATTCAGGAGATTTGTATAGACCTTAAGCCTTTAAAACGGTTAATTCAGTTATTAGGAGATGATGTGTACGATTATATTGTAACAGATGTGTCTCACTATAGTTCAGGTGGTAGTAATGAACGCTTGGGTTTTATTTATGATAAAACAAAAGTTCAGTTTACTGGTGTTGCCGGAGAAATAGTTTTACCAGATAAGATGCTTATTAGTGAAGAGAATACCAAAAAGCGGCAGTTTTCTAGAACACCCTTTGGGGTTGATTTTAAATCGGGGTGGTTTAACTTTTATTTTTCTACAGTGCACATTTATTATGGTTCTAATTCTGGAAATACCCCACAGTATAAGAGAAGGGTAGAAGAGATAAACGCTGTAGCGGCCTATTTGGCTAAAGAAGCAAAGAATAGTGAGTCTAATCATATTCTTGTGGGAGATTTTAATATAAAGCAGCATGGAAGCGAAGGTTATAATGCATTGCAGAAAAATGGATTTACCGTTATTAATAACCGAAAGGGAAGTAATAGGGATAGAACTAAATACTATGATCAGATTTCATTTAGGTCTAAGCGCAATGAGCTAAGGTTGCTAGAGCCAGATAGAGAGGATAGGGTAATTACTTTTTTTGACAGTGTGTATAGAGAAGAGGATTTTGAGCTTTACAAGCCAGTAATGACAAAAATGATATTAGCTAAAATAGAGAATGAAAGAGCTGTTATAGCGGCTACTACATCAAAAACTAAAATTAAAAAAGCAGAAAAGAAGATTGCTTCTATGGAGAAAGCTATGTTAACCGATGAAAATTTTAAGGAATATTATGATGAATGGCGTAGTTTTCAAATGAGTGATCATTTGCCTTTGTGGGTAGAAATAGAAATTGATTTTAGTGATGCTTATTTGAGAAAGCTAAAAACCTTACCGTAGTGTTTGTGCCTACGACTGGATTCGAACCAGCACGTCCGTAAGGACACCACCCCCTCAAGATGGCGAGTCTACCAATTTCTCCACGTAGGCCATTATTTGGTAAAAATAAAAAAAGTTGAGCGTTAAACTCAACTTTTTTGTGACCCGGCTGGGGTTCGAACCCAGGACCCCAACATTAAAAGTGTTGTGCTCTACCAGCTGAGCTACCGAGTCTGGTAATATGTGCAATCAGGAAAAGAAAAAAAAGTGACCCGGCTGGGGCTCGAACCCAGGACCCCAACATTAAAAGTGTTGTGCTCTACCAACTGAGCTACCGAGTCATTGCTATTCCTTTGCTGAATGCGGGTGCAAATATAATATCATTATTTTATAATTCAAGGAAAATTTGATATAAATTTGTCTTTTTTTTAATCAAAGGGTGTAATTAGCTCTTTTAAAGCCATTTATAATACGATGATTATTTTGTTAGGTTATATGGGTAGTGGAAAATCTGCTGTAGGAAAACATTTAGCAGCCAGTTTAGCGCTTCCTTTTCTTGATTTTGATGACTACATAGAAGAGAAAGAAGGAATGTCTATTACCGAAATTTTTAAAAGCAAGGGAGAAATTTACTTTAGAAAGGCAGAGCATATACATTTAAAAGAATTATTAGCGCACAAACCAGAGGTGGTTTTATCGTTAGGAGGGGGTACCCCATGCTACTCTGGTAACATAGAACTTATTTTAGCAGCTTCTAAGCATGTTTTTTACTTAAACACAAGTATACCTGTTTTAACTGGTAGATTGATAAAGGAAAAGAGTCATAGGCCTGTTATAGCTCATTTAAATGAGGCCGACTTAACAGAATTTATAGGTAAGCACCTATTTGAGCGAAATGCTTTTTATAGAAAAGCACATCACTCAATTTTGGTGAAAGATAAAAGTATTGCAGAAATTGCTTCAGAAATAAAGCAATTACTCTAAGTAAACATAATCGTTGTTTTCTTCAAAAACTACATGTACGTGTTCTTGAAGAGAAGTAGATAAAGAAATACCCTTAAAGTCTGCTTTTACAGGGTATTTTTTGTGGTTTCGGTTTACTAGTACGGCTGTCTTAAACTTTTTAAGAGGTACGTCTAAAAAGTACTTAACTCCATACATTAACGTAGTACCAGAATTTAAAACGTCGTCTACTAAAACCAAGGCTTTATTACTGTAAAACTCTTTTGGTAAAGAGGTAGAGATTTCGGCTTCTAAGGGATTGTTTTTATTAATGTAAACTTCTGAAAGATGTACCTTAAGGTCTGATATATTGGCAAGTACTTCGCTAAGTTTTTTAGCAAAAATTACACCGTTACCATTAATACCTGCAATAACAATTTCTGTTTCATTAATATTGGTTTCGTATATCTGATACGCAATCCTTTTTATTTTATGTTTGATTTCTTCGTGAGAAAGAATTTTATTTTGCATAAGCTTGTATTGAAAACTTTTTGTTCTTCAAAAATAACTATAATCTCCAAATATTTTAATAATACGCTTCTATTTCTTGGTTTTAGCAATAAAGAACAATTCTCTGCCAGTTCTTGGTTTTATGGAATTGTAACACAATTCCATAGTTTTGATATTGAATAGTGGCGACAAATATGATACGTATAGCTCTTTATTACCTCCAAATGGAGGGCCTTCCTCTGAAAGTGGAAAAGAAAATAATAACCCAGCTAAAGTTGCTTCTGGGTTTAATAAATGATGCATTTTATTTACATACTCAGTTCTTTTGGTTGGGGGTAATGCACAAAAAAAAGTATGCTCTAGAATAAGGTCGAATTTTAATTGAAGGTTAAAAAAATCAATATGTAAAATATGATTTTTCGGAAATGTTGGATTCTGATTTTTAAAATTTGTTAGTGGTTCTTCGGTAATGTCTGCAATATATACATTGGTAAATCCTTCTTTGTGTAAATATGCGGCTTCGTAACCATTACCACACCCCGGAATAAGAATTTTAAGCGATTTGTTTTTTAATTGATCTATGTAATTCGTAAGCGCCGGAATGGGATAACCAACATCCCAACCGGTTTGCTTGTTTTGATATTTTTTAGACCAAAAATCTTGTGTCATGGTTTACTTCATAAATGAAATTAAATGCGTTGTAGGCTTGTAGCTTAGATAGTTACTCTTCTTTAAAAAAATCGTCATCGGCATCTAGATAATCATCAATAGATCTTCTGTCTTTTTTAGTAGGTCTACCTTCCCCTTTCTTACGATAGTAGTCTTGCGAAAGTTTTACCAAGTCTGCATGTTCAAAAGCCTCTTTAGGAGTAGTGTCTACTCTGTAAATATCTACCAGTTTAGCACCTACTCTGTTTGGCGGGATGTCTAAAACGGTTATTTGATAATCAATCTGATTTTTTCTAAATACAATTTTATCACCTGGAAAAACCTCTCTAGAAGGTTTTACTATTTGCTCATTTACTCTTACATGGCCTTTTTTACAAGCTTCAGTTCCTATGTTTCTGGTTTTACAATAGCGTATGCACCACAAATACTTATCAATTCTCATTTTATTTTCATTTTACGCAACTTCATAGCGTTTTTTGCATCTACTACAAAAGTACTGATTCAAGTGCAAGGGGTCAATATTTAATTTTTAACATTTGTAAAAGTACATAAAATCGTATCTTGCGCGTTTTATTAAAAACTCTAAATTCTATGAAGTTAAAAAATATCTTAACTTACATTTTCACTGTACTTATTATCGCTGCGATAATAATGTCTTGTAATAATAACGATGATGATGTTTCTATAACACCTCCAAGAGATTTAACGGAAGTATTGTTGGAAGATGAAGAAGCCATGCAAGCTTATCTTGAAACACATTTTTATAATTACGAGGATTTTGAAAATCCACCTGCTGATTTTGATTATAAAATTGTATTAGATACTATTGAAGGAGCCAACGCAGATAAAATAGCTCTTATAGATCAGGTAACAACTAAAACTGTAACCATTAAGGATGCAGATGATCAAGAGGTAGATCATAACCTTTACTATCTTATTGCAAGAGAAGGAATAGGGCACAACCCGCACTCTGCAGATTCAGTTTTTGTAAGATATACAGGAACGTCTTTAACTAATGTAGACTTTGACCATACGGTAACACCTGTTTGGTTTGACCAAATAGGGAATCCTTATTACGGAAATTCAACTGGGGTGGTATTAGGTTTTAAAATGTTTACTCCTGAACTTAAAACAGGTACTTATGTTGGTTTAGACAATGGAGTGCCAGAATATGAAGATTATGGTATAGGTATGGTATTGATGCCTTCTGGTCTTGCTTATTTTAATACAGCACTTACTGGTGTGGCGGCATATTCACCTTTAATATTCAGAATAGATATGCTAGCAAGTGTAGAGTCTGACCATGATGGAGATAAAATACCTTCTTATTACGAAGATCAAGATGGTGATGCATTCTTTTATAATGTAGATACCGATGAAAACGGAATAGCAGATATTTATGATGTGGATGATGATGGTGATGGAACACTTACCAAAGATGAGATAGAATGGACTGATTTAAACGGAGATGGTAGAATTAGTGTAGATGAAATTAATTTCTTAGACTATAACAATGATGGAGTTCCGGATTATTTAGATCCAGATTATCCTGAAGCAGAAGAATAAAAGAAAAGCCGGTTTTAAGCCGGCTTTTTTATTACTTGTTCTTTTTTAAAACAGAAAGACCTAACCGTATGGTAAAGTAGTCTACTGATCCTTCAAAATAATCGAAATAGGGCTTTAGTTGTGACGGATTGTCTAAACTTTCTTGAGCTTTTTCAATAGCCTCTACTTGAGATTTTGATATAAATTGATAAATATCTACAGGCTTATCTTCTTCGTATAATTTCGCAATATGCGAATAAATAGTAGCTAAGTTTAAACGGCGCTTTTCTGCAATTTCTTCAGGTGATAGTCCTTCTTGGTACCATTTAAGGGTTTCGTTATAAGTGTTTTTTTTGCGCTCTTTTTTTACTTTCTTTTC
The DNA here is from genome assembly GCF_027924185.1 of Neptunitalea lumnitzerae. Classification (GTDB taxonomy): domain Bacteria; phylum Bacteroidota; class Bacteroidia; order Flavobacteriales; family Flavobacteriaceae; genus Neptunitalea; species Neptunitalea lumnitzerae. The sequence goes on along the minus strand of NZ_BRVO01000003.1, from coordinate 445,727 downwards.
TTTGGTAAACGCTATGATTTCTTTTATAAATTGATATCCGTACTCTTGCAATTTACGTTTACCAACACCACTAATCTGCATAAATTCTTCATCGCTCATAGGGCGTTCTGCTTCCATTTCTTTTAAGGTAGCATCTGTAAAAATGTGGTATGCAGGTACATCTTCTTCTTTTGCTATTTCTAATCTTAATTGTCTTAAACGTTCAAATAAATTATTAGTAGGTGTAGCTTTTTCAACGGTCTTTTTAGGAGCTTCAATTTTAACATCGGTAGGTTTTGTAAGCGGAACCTTTTCATTGTTAAATAAAACAGCCTTAGCCAAGGTGGTTAATTTTAACGTATTCTTCTCATGAAAGGCTATTTCAAGATAACCCATGTTTATCAGTTGAATAATATATTGTTGCCAGTTGTTCCATGATATTTCTGGGGCAATACCATAGGTTTTTATATGGTTATATCCTTTTTCTAAAACAGTGTTGTTTTGTGCTCCTCTTATAACATCTATAACCGTACCAATAGGTTCTTGTTCTTTTAAGCGTGCTATGCAAGAGAGTGCTTTTTGAGCAATAATGGTTCCGTCAAAAAATTGAGGTGGATTTTTACAAACATCGCAGTTGCCGCAATCTTCTTCTAAATACTCACCAAAGTAACTTAATAGAATTTTTCTTCTACAGGTTAAGGCATCTGAATATTGTTTCATACGCTCTAGCTTGGCAAGTTGAACTTCACTGTTAGAAGTTTTTTCTGCAAACTGCCTAAGTTGTACAACATCTGCATAACTATGAAATAGTAACGTGTCAGAGGCTAAACCATCTCTACCGGCTCTACCAATTTCTTGGTAATACCCTTCCATGTTTTTAGGTAAATTATAGTGTATTACCCATCTGATGTTACTTTTGTCTATACCCATACCAAAAGCAATAGTGGCACAAATTATTTGAATATCATCATTGATAAATTGGTCTTGTATGGTACTGCGCTCCTCGTGCCCTAAGCCGGCATGGTATGCAATAGCATTAAACCCTTCTTTCAATAATTTAGTAGCAACTGCTTCGGTACTTTTTCGGCTTAAGCAATAGATAATACCACTTTCATTGGTGTGATTTTCTAAAAACCGTACGATCTGTTGCATTCTATCAACACCCGGTTTTACATTTAAGCTTAAGTTACTTCTGTCAAAAGAGGCAACGTACTGTGTGGCGTTGGGTATGTTTAACTGATTTACAATATCATCTCTGGTAGCTTTATCTGCGGTAGCAGTTAATGCAATAACGGGAACATTAGGGAAACGGTTTTTAAGAAAACCTAACTGCTGATATGCCGGCCTAAAGTCGTGCCCCCAAGAAGATATACAGTGGGCTTCATCAATAGCAATAAGAGCAATTTCTGTGTTGGTAAAAATACTTTCTAAATATGATAAGCTTTCTGGAGCAGCATATAATAACTTAATATCATTATTTTTAACACGGTCATAAATAGCGTGTTGTTCGGCTTCTGTTTGGCTGCTATTAATAAAAGCAGCATTAATACCATTAGTGTTTAACCCATCTACCTGATCTTTCATAAGCGCTATAAGCGGAGAAATTACTATTGTAATTCCTGACAAGGCCAAGGCAGGTAATTGGTAACAAATAGATTTTCCACCACCAGTTGGCATTATTACCAGAGTGTCTTTACCGTTTAAAACATCGGTAATAATTTTTTCTTGTAGTGGTCTAAAAGTGTCGTATCCAAAATAGGTTTTAAGAATACTGTGTAAATCGGTATTTTTTGTCATAGACTACAAAGTAACGTCTGATTTTTTTAAAAGAAAAAGGATAACAGTAAAAAGCTGTGCTCTGCTTCATTTTTCAAATTACATGGGGCTATAGCAAAACCTGTTTTGTAACTTTGTTGCAAATAATGAATAGTACTATGACAAAGGAAGCTATTTTACAGGTGTGTAAGAAAATGTGTGAGCATACACTTATGGAAACCTTAGAGATAGAGTTTACAGATGTAGATATTGAAAATGAAACCTTAACAGCTTCAATGCCGGTGACGCCTAAGGTGCATCAGCCAGATGGTGTTTTGCACGGTGGAGCCACAGCAGCCTTAGCAGAAAGTGTGGGGAGTGCTGCTTGTTATATATTTTTAGATGCTAAAAATTTTATGATTAGAGGAATAGAAATTTCTGCTAACCATCTAAAAAGCGTAAAAGCTGGAAAGGTGCATGCTACAGCATCTTTTGTGCATAAAGGACGTACAACGCAATTATGGGAGATTAAGGTGGTGAATGATGAAGGGGTGCTAATATCACAATGTAAACTATCTACTATTACATTACCAAAAAGAAGTTAATGCAACAAGATATATTTTTTAGCAACCTAAAAGAACAGTACACGTTAGAATTACCTTTTGTAGTTTACAGAAAGCCTAATGCCAGTGAGGTAACTGCTTTTTTACAAAAGGATTCTACTATTAATTATGTTTCAGATTTTCAGGAAAAAGGTTTTGTTTTTGCTCCATTTAACACGGCAGAAAAACCCATTTTATTTAAGGAAGAAGATTGTGAAAGAATCACTATAGATAGCTTTAAGAAACTAGAAAATCTATTCTTAGTAGATACAAGTGCTATAATTTCTGAAGCAGCGCATCAGTTTCATGTAGCTTTGGTAACCAATGCTGTTTCAACATTAAAAGAAGAAACTGATTTTAAAAAGGTAGTATTATCTAGAAAAGAATCGGTGGCTATTGAAGCATTTTCTCCATTAGAAGTTTTTCAAAATATATTGGCAACTTATCCCACAGCTTTTTGCTATTGTTGGTATCACCCAAGTATAGGACTGTGGTTGGGTGCAACCCCTGAAACGTTATTGAAGGTGTACCGAAATAAGCTAAGTACCATGGCATTGGCAGGTACCCAAAGATACATAGAACATACCGAAGCAACTTGGGGAGAAAAAGAAATACGAGAGCAACAAATAGTGACTGATACTATTGTGGAAGCTTTAAGTGATAAAGTACAAAAATTAGAGGTTTCTAAAGCACATACCCATAGAGCGGGAAACTTATTGCACTTGAAAACAGATATTTCAGGTACTGTGGCTATGGGTGATGATGGTATTAAAGAAGTGATAACTGCTTTACACCCAACACCAGCAGTATGTGGCTTACCACGTGAACGAGCTAAAAACTTTATAGTTGCCAATGAAGGCTATGATAGAAGTTTTTACAGTGGTTATTTAGGAGAACTTAATAATGTGCAAACCACGGAGCGAAACAGAAACAGAAGAAACGTAGAGAACTCTGTTTATAAATCTACTGCAACAGGAAGTCACTTATTTGTAAACCTTAGGTGTATGGAGTATACAGATGGTTTATTACACTTTTATGTAGGTGGTGGTATTGTAGAAGGCTCTGATGGAGAAGCAGAATGGCAAGAGACGGTACATAAGTCTAATACCATGAAAAAGATACTTCCTGTAAAATAACCATCGAACAGAAGGTAGTATTCGTAGATAGAAATTCCTCAAACTTCTATTGTCTTTTATATATAGGATAATGTGATGCAATTTTGATATGTGAAATTAAAACACATATCAAGAATGAAAACATATTTTTCCATACTATTACTATTTGTATTCTGTTGGGCAGGGGCTCAAGATACAGAAACATTGGAAGGTGCTGAAAAGGTATGGACATTGGAAGCATGTTTGGCGTATGCTGTAGAAAATAATATAACAGTAAAAGATGCGCTATTTACCAAAGAATCTGCCGATGTAACCTATAGTCAGTCTAAAACTTCCAGACTACCGAGTTTATCAGGTAGTGCTTCTCAAAGTTTTACCAATGGTCAGTCTATTGACCCTATTACCAGTGATTATGTAAACTCTCAAATTCACTCTACAAGCTTAGGGTTAAATACTTCTGTTACGTTATTTCAGGGGAGTCAGTTAAATAATACCATTAAGCAAAATAAGTTATTGGTAGACCAAAATTCTTTCTACGTTGAAGAAGCTAAAAATAATGTAGTACTGAGTGTTACCGAAGCGTATTTACAAGCGTTATATGCTAAAGAAGGAATTTTAATAGCGCAAAAAAACTTAGAAGCATCTGCTAAAGAAGCAGCAACAGCTAAGGCTAGGTTAGATGCTGGTAGTATTGCTATGCAAGACTATACCGATGCTTTATCTCAAGAAGCTACAAATAGGTATAATGTTATTGATGCCAAGAATAATTATGCAACCTACATTTTAACCTTAAAGCAGTTATTAGAATTATCTCCTTTAGAAGAGTTTGATGTAGTAACCCCTGAAACCGATAACTATGAGCCAGAGTTGTTACCTCAGAAGTTATCTGTGTATGAAACTGCTCTTGGGTATTTACCAGAGTTTCAAGCAGCAAAATTAGGGGTGGAGGTTTCAGAAAAAGATTTAGATATAGCTAAAGGAGATTACTTACCAACATTATCATTATCAGGTAGTGTAGGGTCTGGTTATACCTCTACGCAAGATCTTACTTTTCAAGACCAGTTAAATGTAAACTTTAACCAGCGTGTAGGGTTATCATTATCCATTCCTATATTCAACGGAAACCAAACAAAAGCAGCTGTTCAGAAAGCTAAAATAGCTATTGAGCAATCGCAATTACAACAACAAACAGTTCAAAAAGAAATTTATCAAAAAATAGAAACAGCCTATCAAAATGCGTTGTCATCGCAAGAACAATTATCGGCAGCTAAAACCGCAAGTGATGCTGCGGAGGAGTCCTATAAATTGGCTCAAAAGAAGTATGATTTGGGCGCTTTAAATACTACAGATTTAGTGGTAAGCCAAAATACATATACTAATGCACAACAAAACTATTTACAGGCAAAATACCTAAACATACTGTATACGCAGTTACTAAACTTTTATCAGGGACAAGAAATAAAACTTTAAGAAAATGAAAAAAAAGAATAAAAATATAGCAATTGTACTTGTAGTGCTACTTGTAGCAGGAGCAGGGGCTTACTTTATATGGGGAAGAAAACAAGCTACTGTAATTACAGCAGATACCCTTAAGGTGGCCAAAGGTAAAGTGGTGAAGATGGTAACCGCTACCGGAACTGTAGAACCCTTAACAGAGGTTGAGGTGGGTACACAGGTATCTGGTAAAGTAGATAAATTGTATGCAGATTATAATAGTGTGGTTAAGAAAGGCGACTTGTTGGCAGAAATAGATAAAACCAATTTGCTAGCGTCTTTATCTCAGGCAAAAGCAAGCTACAATAGTGCGGTAAATGATAGAGATTATTTACAAACTATTTTTGATCGTCAGGAATCTTTATATAACAATAAAGTAATTAGTAAAGCCGATTATGATGAGGCGTTGTACAATTTAAAAACGGCAAAAAATACGGTAGAACAAAGATATTCGGATCTTCAGGAGGCGCAAACAAATTTGAGTTATGCAGAAATTTATTCCCCCATTGATGGTGTAGTACTTTCCAGAGAGGTAGATGAAGGACAGACGGTGGCAGCAAGTTACGAAACACCTACATTGTTCACTATAGCAAAAGACTTAAAGCAAATGCAGGTGGAGGCCGATGTTGATGAAGCTGATATAGGAGAAGTGAAAGAAGGCCAGCGAGTAACCTTTACTGTAGATGCCTATCAAGGTGTTGAGTTTGAAGGTGAGGTAACGCAAGTACGTCTTGCCTATACTGAAGATTCGAATGTGATTACGTATACGGTGGTAATTGAGGCAGAGAACCCTGACCTAAAACTAAAACCAGGTTTAACCGCCACCGTATACATTTATACTCTTGAGCTAGATAATGAATTAACGATAGAGGCGAAGGCAGCAAACTTTACGCCCGATATGAGTTTAGTTACGGCTTATGAGCAACAAGAAGGAATAGAGAATCCGCAACCAGTTCAAACACCGCAAGTTTCTGGGAAAGAAAGTGTTGTTTGGAAATTGGAAAATAAAAAAATTGTTCCGCAAAAAGTAGTGCTAGGCGAGAGTGATGGTGTAAATATTCAAGTGAAAAGCGGATTGAACGAAGGAGACTTGTTGGTGTATAACTTAGAAGCATCAAAAGAGGTAACAACTTCAGGAAGTACTGAGAGCCCATTTATGCCTAAACCACCAGGAAAAGATAAGGATAAAGAAAAGGAGAACGAATAAAATTAAAAGATCATGAAAAAAGAAATTATTAAGATTCAGGATCTGAAAAGAGAGTTCACCATGGGAGATGAGACGGTACATGCCTTAAAAGGAATCTCATTTACCATACATGAAGGAGAGTTTGTAACCATAATGGGGTCTAGCGGATCTGGTAAAAGTACAATGTTAAATATACTTGGTTGCTTAGACCAACCTAGTAGTGGTACTTATGAGATTGATGGTGTATTGGTAAAGAAGCTTTCTAGAAATGAACTGGCAAAAATTAGAAATGAAAAAATAGGATTCATTTTTCAGGCGTATAACTTGTTACCGCGTACAACCTCTATTGAGAATGCAGAGTTACCTTTAATTTATAACAATAAAGTAAGTACAGAAGAAAGGCACAAAAGAGCAGTAGATGCACTAAACCTAGTAGGGTTGGGACAGCGTTTAGATCATACTCCGGCACAATTATCAGGAGGACAACAGCAACGGGTAGCTATAGCCAGATCGTTGGTAAATGACCCCGTAGTAATATTAGCAGATGAGGCTACAGGAAACCTGGATACACGCACCTCTTATGAAATAATGGCGCTATTTCAAGAGTTGAACCATAAAGGAAAAACTATTGTGTTTGTAACACATGAGCCAGATATAGCTGAGTTTAGTAGTAGAACCATTATACTAAAAGACGGCGCTATTATAAAAGATGAATTTAACAATGACGTTCAGGATGCAGCAGCAGCCTTAGCAGCGCTTCCAAAAGAAGATTGATATGAGAATATTAAATTTATTAAAAACCGCTTGGAAGGCTATCTTGCTAAACAAAGTAAGAACCTTACTTACCATGTTGGGTATTATTATAGGGGTAGCCTCTGTAATAGCTATGTTGGCTATAGGAGAAGGTTCTAAACAAAGTATTAGAACTCAAATTTCTAGTATGGGGTCTAACATGATTAATATTAGACCAGGAGCAGATATGCGAGGAGGAGTACGATTAGATGCCAGCGAAATGCAATCTTTAAAATTAGAGGATTACAATGCGCTTAAAACAGAGGCGTCACTTATAACAAATGTTTCGCCTCAAGTATCAGGTAGCGGGCAAGTAATTTATGGGGCAAATAACTGGCCAACTTCTATTTATGGGGTGTCACCATCATACATAGAAATTAAAAAATTAGATATAGTAAACGGAAGTATGTTTACACAGAGTGAGGTAAACTCGTTTGCAAAGGTAGCTGTGATTGGTCAAACGATTGTAGAGAATCTATTTCCTAATGAAGACCCGGTAGGAAAAATGATTCGATTTGATAATACACCATTTAAAATTATTGGAGTATTAGGCGAAAAGGGTGAGAATACTTTTGGGCAAGACCAAGACGATATTATTTTGGCTCCTTATACGGCGGTGCAGAAACGTATTTTAGCAATTGATTATTTACAGTCTATTGTGGCATCGGCGGTGAGTGAAGAAAAGGCAGATGCAGCAGTAGAGCAGGTAAGTGAAATTTTAAGAAAACAACACAACATTACAGCTCATGATAGTGATGATTTTAATGTGTTTTCTATGGAAGAATTAATTTCTATGTTCAGTTCTACTAACGAAATGCTTACGGTTTTATTAGTAGCCATAGCAAGTATATCACTACTTATAGGAGGTATTGGAATAATGAATATTATGTATGTTTCTGTAAAGGAAAGAACCCGAGAGATAGGGTTACGTATGGCAGTAGGGGGAATGGGACGCGATATTTTACTGCAGTTTCTAATAGAGGCAATTTTGATAAGCATTACAGGAGGTTTGTTAGGAGTACTTTTAGGGCTAGCATCTACCGTTTTTATAGAAAATGTCTTAAATTGGCCTACAAGTGTTACCAGTTATTCTATTATAGTTTCGTTTGCGGTATGTGCCGTAACAGGTATATTTTTTGGGTGGTACCCAGCAAGAAAAGCGGCGGCACTAGACCCTATTAATGCTTTGAGATACGAATAATATGTTTACCTATAAAAGTAAAAATATAACATTATTGTTTCATGTGTTGGTATGGATTGTACTTTTTAGCTTTCCATACCTTCTTTCATCAGGTAGCCAAGAACAGGCTGTTATTAGAGTGGTGGCCCATTCTTGGGTTCCGCTTGCAATGTATGCGCTTATCTTTTATGTAAATTACCTCTACCTAATTAATGCCTTTGTTTTTAATAAGAAAAAGATTGTTCTATTTATTGTTGTAAACATAGTATTAATTGCTTCGTGTGTTTGGTTTAGAGAAACATTGAACGAACTGTTTTTTCAACATGTTTTTCCAAAGGCACCGAAAGGTGATGATGGTCCGCCGGTTTCTCTATTTATTTATGTGCAGATACTTTCATTTTTAATACCTATCCTATTTGCCTTAGCATTAAAAATTACAGAACGATGGATTAAAACCGAAGCTGCTCGAAAGGAAGCGGAAAACATAAAATTAGAGTCGGAGTTACAACATTTGAAATATCAGTTACAACCTCATTTCTTTTTTAATTCGTTAAACAATATTTATTCGTTGGTAGATATTTCTCCGGAACAGGCTAAATCTACTATTCATAGTCTAAGTAAGTTGATGAGGTATTTGTTGTATGAAACAAATACGGAGAAGGTTCCTTTAGAGAAAGAAATAGACTTTATGGAAAAGTATATTGAATTAATGAAATTGAGATTGACAGATAAAACTAAAGTAAACTATCAATTTCCGGATCATGTACAATCTATTTTAATTTCCCCATTGCTTTTTATTTCTTTAGTGGAGAACGCATTTAAGCATGGAGTTTCTGCTAGTCAGGAGTGTTTTATAGAGTTTGAGATGAAATTGGTGGAAGATAATTTGACTTTTACATCAAAAAACTTTAATTATCCTAAGAATGTAAAGGATAAAAGTGGATCTGGGATAGGATTAGAAAATTTAAAAAAGCGGTTAGATTTATTGTATCCTAAAAAGCATGAGTTTAATTTTGAAGTGGTAGATACCATTTATATCTCTACATTGAGCATAAATTTAGCATAGTCTATGGAAAAGTTTCAAATAAGTTGTGTAGTTGTAGATGATGAGCCAATGGCACTTAATCTGGTAGAAAGTTACGTTGAGAAAACGCCATTTTTATTATTGAAGAAAAAATGTAGTAGCGCCATAGAGGCTATGGAGTACTTGAGCGAAGAAAAAGTAGATTTACTTTTTTTAGATATTCAAATGCCCGATTTAACTGGAATAGCTTTTTCTAAAATGGTACCAAAACATACGCGCGTAATTTTTACAACAGCGTTTGATCAATACGCTATAGAGGGGTTTAAGGTAGATGCATTAGACTATTTGCTAAAGCCTTTTGATTATGCCGAGTTTTTGGGTGCTGCCAATAAGGCAAAGGAATGGTTTTCTTTGGTGAGAAAAAATAAAAAAGAGAAACAGCCCAATGTAGTTTCTGGTAAAGAGTTTTTATTTGTTAAGTCAGAATATAAACAACTTAGAATTAAGCTGGAGGAGGTACTTTATTTTGAAGGGCTAAAAGATTATATAAAAATTTGGCTTAAAGGCACCTCTAAACCTGTGTTAACTTTAATGAGTTTAAAATCATTGGAAGAAGAACTTCCAGAAACCGATTTTATGAGAGTACACAGATCGTTTATAGTATCTTTAAAAAATATAGATGTTATTGAGCGTAGCCAAATTATAATTAACAACCAACGTATTACGGTATCTGAGCAGTATAAACCTAAATTCTTAGCATTTATAAACAATAATTCAATTTAAGGGGTTACGATTCTAAATTGATAATGTTGTTTTTAATAGCATACAAAACTAACCCAATTCTATTTTTCACATGTAATTTTTGGAAAAGGGTATCTCTGTATCCGTCTATAGTTTTAGGACTTAAAAACATTTTAGAAGCAATTTCTTTATACGTAAGTTCTGAGCAGGCAAGTTTTAAAAACTCTTTTTCTCTTTCTTTAAGTTCTATTTGTTGGCATTTCAATTCATTGGTTAAAGAGCCAATTAATATATCTGAAACTTCTTTGGTATGGTAGTAACCATATTGTATAAGTTGCGTAAGTGCCATTTCTAAATCATTCTTTTCAATATCTTTAAGTAAATAGCCTTTGGCTCCGGCTTTTAGCATTTCTATAATGGTCGGTTCGTCATTTTCTACAGACAGTGCAACCACTCTAATACTAGGATATTTATCTTTTAAAATTTTACAGGTTTCTATTCCGTTTAAAATAGGCATGTTAATGTCCATTAGCACAATGTCTGGCTGTTCTTTTTTCCCTTTCAATGTTTTCAAAAAATCATCTCCATTTTTACACAAGTAGGAAACTTCAAATTCAGAGAATGAATTTACCAGTTCTGCAATAGCTTGTGATAGTAGTAAATGATCTTCTACAATTACAACTGTATTCTTTTTCACTTTTTTTGTATTTACAATTAATTTCTAATGGATTAAGCGTTAAAAGAGGGTGAACTATTTGCATGTGATGTTAAGTTACTAAAAGTTCTTCATAAAAGCCATCTCAACAATTAAGAATACCTATAAGTAATGAGTAATTGAGTGCCTTTGTTTGGGGTAGATGTTAAGTTGAAGTCAGCTTTTAGTAAGTTGGCTCGGTTTTTCATATTTAGGAGTCCTATTCCGTTTGGTTTTAGCTTAGAACTGTCAAAACCACATCCATTATCAGAAACATTTATGATAATCGTCTGTGGGGTGTATTCTAAGGTTACTATGAGTTCTGAAGCTCCTGCGTGTTTAATAGTATTAGAAAAGAATTCCTGTAATATTCTAAACAGAATTAGTTTGTCATTCTTAGGGATGTCTTTATAATCACCTGAAACTTCTAACGAAGCAGCTATGTAATTCAATCTATTAAACCTGTTGATTTCTTGGTTAATAGACTCAATTAAATTTAGGTGCTTGATTGCTTCAGAGTTTAACCCTTTAGATAATGTTCTAACCTCCTGAAGTGCTTGGTCTAGGGTGTTTTTTACTTCATTTGATAGGCCTTTATTTTGCATTTGTATTTTAGCCAGGGTTATTAGTTGTCCAATATTATCATGGAGCTCCCAGCTAATATTTCTTAATGTTTCTTCGTGTACTTCTATTTGGGCGTTGGCTAATTCTTGTTCAAAGTTTTTTTCGCTCTCTTTTTGTTCTAACAAAAGTTTGTTCTTTTTCCCCTGAAATAAAAGAAAAAGTAATACCATGGTAATCACTAAGGTAACTATGGTAATAACAGATATTAGTATAGATAACGTTTCTCGCTCCATATAAAGGCAATTAAAAAGAAAAGATTCATAATTATACTAAGTAAGGATTCGGTAAAAAATATGATTTGGTAATCAACAATTTCAAACCAATAATTTCTAACTATTCGCATGGGTATTTTACCGGCAAAATAAAGCAAGAGTCCTACGCTAACCCAAAATACTAAATTACGTTTTACGTAGAGTACCTTATTGGTAGATAGTAGCTCTAAGTAATACAGTATAATTGCCATGATAACAAAGGTACTGCCACATATAAATGGAAAGGTAATTAGTTGGTTAAAGTAATTTTCTACTAACATATTTATACTGTAAATAATGAGAAATATAACCAATAAACCAATAACGATTTTTTGATAACTAGTATTTTTAATACAGTTTTTAAAGAGTAGCAGAAGTACAGTAAAATTGATAAGATGATATATGTTGTACAGAATAAAGTTACTGGTGTATCCCATAACTTTCATGTACAAACCAGTAAATTCTATAACCACAGTAACACATAGCAAAGTCACAAAATAGGTGATAAAAGTACCTTTGTATTTATAGTAATGGAACAAGGCCACTATGGCAGTGGCCAGTTCTATATACTTTATAGATTTTCTTATGATAATACTGTACGTGTCAATTTCCATAAATTAATCATTTCTTGGAGGAGGGAATGCTTCTCCTTCATTAAAAATAGTACTGGTAACAGCTGTTTCTTCAGTTTCCATGGTATTTAAAGCAAATAGATTGTAATTAAAAAAAGACGCCTGATGAGTAGTTTTTCTACCCTCATAGAAACTTTTAATGCGTTCTTTTTTTCTATAATTCTCGGTCAGGGTTTCTATAATTTTTAACTCAGGATTGTTTTTAGAGGTTACAGTTACTGGTAAATGATTTAAGGCTATATATGAATTATCCTTAATAGGCTGGGCTACGGTAGGTACCATAAAAATACTTTGTTGTCCTTTGGCAGCCGTATCAGCATTAAGAGGATATGACATAAGATAAAAGCGAATACCACTTATAGTGGCTTCCGGATTTTTTTCTTGCAGGCGTTCTAATAATCCTATATAAGATTTTATGCTTTCTAAAGAATACCATACAAATTCGGTTTCTTGGTAATTGGTATCGTGGTATAATTTAGACAAAGAGCTTTCCAATATTCGTTTTTGAACAGTGGTGTAGTTTTTAGCATAATTAGCTGCGTTTTTCTCTGTAATTAAATGTTCTTCTAGCGCTTGGCTGTTTATTGGTATGCTATAACTACTTTTATAAAGCTTCACTATTACACCAATAAGTACCAAGATAATAATACCATAAATAATATCTCTTTTTTTCATAACGTTAGGACTTTTTGTTTATAACAAAGCTATAAATAAAAGTGCTCTTTTTTATACCTGTATGTAATGAGTTTAGTAGAGTGTTTTAATGTAATATGCTGTTTGTTAGTTGTTTGTGTGTTTAGGTTACTGAGGTTTTCCTTGATGAAAAAGGGGAAAAATCCCCTTTGCATTACATGTTTTCTAGTAGCAGTTTAGGGGAAGAATAATCATGTTGTTCAGGCTTTTTAGGAACTGTTTTTAAGGTTTAAAAGCCATTGCAAAATGGGTTGTTCTACGCTGTTTTTGTGTGTGTTGATTTTTGAAATTTGTCTCATCCGAATTGCGCAAAAGGAAATAGAAATAGAATCAATTAATCACAAAAAAATTATTACTATGAGCTTGTATCAAGAAGTTTATCACGGAGAATCGTTTAGCGAAGAAGATTTTTATGCAGCTGCCGAATATGTATTTCAACCAGAAATAGGAGGAGCTTCTCAAGAAGAAATCGAAAGCTTTTTAATAGAACGTGTAAGTACCATGACGCCTGAAGAGGCAGAAAGTTTTTGGAGTAACTTAGGGAATGTTGCCAAAAAAGTAGGTAGTGGAGCTTTAAAAATGGTTTCTAAAGCAGCTCCAATGGTGGGTACTGCGGTAGGTGCTATGTATGGTGTACCACAATTAGGTGGTATGGTAGGTGGTTTGGCTGGTAACTTAGCTGGGGCCGGATCTAGAGCACTGGACAGAATGCCTAATTTTAAATCTACTCCTAAACGTAGGGTAAGACGTAAGAGATACGTAGACCCTGCGCTTAGAAGGGCTTGGAACCAAACAAAAACTACTGCAAAAAATGTGGGTAGACATATGATAGTGGCAGGTAATGAATATGCTGCTAAACATCCGGTACAACCTATGAAGTACGGAAAGTCTAATGAGTCTGTTTTAACCGAGTTTTTTAACGACCCCGTATTTGAGGCTGCTTTAATTAGAAATGCTTATGCCGATAACTTTCCAGAATCATTATCGGAAAGTGATTTTGACTACATCAATAAAGTAGAGGCTATTAACTACTTAACAGAGGGTATTTTAAGTGAGTATTATGGTAATAATATTATTACCGATGGAGAATACTCTGTAGATCAGTACGGAGAATTAATTGCTAATTATCCTGAGGATAGAGTAGAGCGAATTGAAAGCTATATAGAAAGTTTCTAACCCAAAATAGCTTAAACGTATGGATCCTTTAATGACATTTCTAAGACAGAAAAATCCGGAGCTAGAGCCTTATATAACCATGATAGAACAATGGAATCAATTACAAGAAGAGGAGGTAGATACCCTTGAAAATGATTCCATTGATGTTCCTGATGATGAATTAACAGTGATTGCTGATAAGCGAGCTGATTTGTTGCCTGCTAAACCTGTATTAATAAAAAAGATTAAGCGGTTAGAAGGGATGGTGGCAAATGAGCGGTCTTTCAATGAAGAGCTTTTAAGGGCATTAGGTGCTTGCCCTGATTGCGGTGGAGACAATGAAGATTGTGACACTTGTTCGGGGGAAGGGGTTCCAGGGTTTTATACTCCTGATTACGATTTGTTTCTGGAATATGTGATACCAGCCATACGTACTTTTAACATGAATTATCAATAAACAAAAAAAACAAGAATTATGTACACGATAGAAAATTATTACGAAGACGACTTTTTGATTGAAGACCTTTTAGACGATGATTTATTAGATCTTGATGAGGACTTACTTGATGAAGATTTTGACGATGATCCGTTTGAAGATTATGGAGAAGATTTTGCTGAAAGACGAAGAAGGTCTCGCCGAAGAAGAAGAGGTAGAATTAGTCCTAAGTATCCACGTTCAGCAAAAACACGTTCTAACTTTGGTAAAGGTGTTTCTTCTGGAAATACTTCCTATGTAAAAAAGGCTGAACTTAAAAAGTCTTTAGATGCTATTTCTAAAGCGGTTAATGCTGTTAAAAAAAGTGCTTTGGTGAATGGTAAGGCTTTAAAATCGTTAGATGGCAAGTATAACGACTTTGTAAAGGATTTGGCGAGAAAAGATGCTAACCAAACCAAGGTTTTAAAGAATATGCAAACCATGAATATGATGGGTACGCTATTGAACAAACCAAAGTTTAACGAAGAGAATTTGACTATAGACAGAACTAAAACAGAGCAAGGCGAAACTTTAGTAATTAAAGAAACAGCAGATAACCAAACGGTTACTTATGACCAAACTATGAGTTTGTTATTGCCTATGCTTACTACTATGGGAGATGCTAAGTCTGGTAAGTCTTCTAGCTCTGATATGATGTTGCCTTTGGTGTTGTTAATGTCTCAAAACAACTCTGGTAGCTCAGATACTAATAATACATTATTACCATTAATGTTGGTGATGATGAATAAATAAAGTTGGGATGTTGTGATTATGGGAGTCTTAACTTTTAAGGGCTCCTATAATCTTTTTAAACTTTAAAAATTGAACTATGGATCCTAAATTAAAACTAACCATTCAAGGTAACCCTAATGAAGAGCTACATTTGTTGTTGCGTCTTAGAAATCCTGATGTTGTGCCTAAATATGTAAAAGTAGTTAGTAGATTTAAAGATATTATTAGTTGCAGAATTCTGCGTAAGCATTTGTTAATGGTATATACAGATGATGCAACCTTTAGTTTAAAGGCACCACAGGTAATTCCGGTAAATACAGCTATTGAAAATACAGATTTTGACGATGTAGAATTGGTAGAATCGTTAAGGGAAAAAGGAACAGCTCAATCCCAAAAGAGCAATGTGGTATTTGGTATTATTGATTTTGGATTTGATTTTACACATCCGAATTTTACAGATGCTAAAGGCAATACACGTTTTGAAAAAATTTGGGTTCAGGCGTTGAAAAGTGATGAAGAGAATGCCTACGGATATGGGAAAATTATAGATGCTGAGGTGTTAAATGCAGCAAATGCTACAAAACATCCGTTTAAGGTGGCAAAGTATCATCCGGGAGTGGCCGATTTTTCTGGTCGTGGTATGCATGGTACACACGTTTTAGGAATAGCAGCAAGTTCTGGCAAAGTCGGTAGAAAAGGGTATGCAGGAGATAGTGCTATTATAGCAGTAGATATGGGTGCCAATTATGTAAATGGTTCCGATTTGTCTTTAGGTGACTCTGTAAAGCTTATAGAAGGTATTGATTTTATCTTGAAACAGGCAGGAGATAGGCCTTGTGTGATAAATATGAGCTTGGGCGGGCACGGAGATGCACATTCCGGACAAACCTTGGTAGAGCGTGCTTTGAATAATGCTTTGAAAAAACGCCCTGGACTGGTTATAGTGCAAAGTACAGGTAATTATTTTAATGCTAATTGTCACCATTCTGGTAAGCTGATTCAAGATGAGGTAAAAACCTTAGAGTGGATATTTAAAAATAAGGATAAAACGCCTAACGAAATGGAAATATGGTATGAGGGAGATGATGAATTTACGATTGAAATTTATGATGAAGCGTACCAATTAGTGAAAAAAATGCCTGCTTTTAAAGATATGGTTTTTAATGTAGATGAAACGGTAGATGCAGTGATATTTCACAGAAAAAGAGAACCTAATACATTAAAAAATCATATCAATATTATTTTAACAGGTAGGCCCATCACTTCAAAATTGTATGTGCATATTATTGGTAGCAAGGTAAAAAATGGGGTGTATCATGCCTATATTGAGAGAGATGATCGTGGTCAGTCTCATTTTAATAAAAGTCAAATAGATACTAATGGAACCACTGGCTCTATTTGCAATGCACCTTTGGTAATTACGGTAGGGGCATACGATCAGCGCTCAGCTTATAAAAATCCACTTTCTTTTAGTAGTGCAGGCCCCACCTCAGATGGCCGTATGAAACCAGAGGTTGTAGCACCAGGCTCAAAAATAATGGCTTCTAAATCGGCTTCAAGGTTTGAAAACAGAGCTTCTGGCAGATTAACCGCTAAAAGTGGTTCTAGTATGGCAGCGCCCTATGTAGCGTCTTTAGCAGTAAAAGTTTTAGAAAGCCATCCTACGATTAATATTTATGCTTTAAGGCAGTATTTGTTTAAACATTGTACACCCTACAAGGTGCTAAATGGTAATACTAAAAATAAAACCGGTTTTGGTGCCATCAATGCTTTGGCTTTGTTACAAAGCTTTTCTAAATCTTAACTATGGTTGCATTAAGTAATTTGTACTAGGAGCAGATTTCTTAATGCACTTAGTTTTGAGCATTTGTGTAGCTAGCTCTATTTTGCATAATGGTACTCATGTGTTGGCTAGACCAAGTTGCTAAAGCATCTATATGTGGTAATAAACTTTTGCCAAGTGGGGTAATGCTATACTCTACCTTAGGAGGAATTTGAGCATATACTTTTCTACTTACAAAACCATCAGCCTCTAATGATTTTAAAGTTACAGAGAGCATTTTTTGCGATATGTCTCCAATGCTTTTATGAATTTCATTAAAGCGTAATACTTCGTTATGGTCTAGTACCATAAGTACTAATAAAGACCATTTATCGCCTATTTTATCTAGTACATTTCGTACCGGACAGTTAACAGTATCATAAAAATTTATTTCCTTCTTCATTGTAAAATGCTTTAAATCAGTAATACTAACCTTTTGGTAAGTGTCTAACGTAAAAGTGCCTTCTTGTGTATTGTATACTAACTTTATAAGTTTGACTTACCAAAAGTAATTAAATATATTAAATTAATTAAAAAAATTGTATTATGATATTAGTAACAGGTGCTAGCGGTAACTTAGGAAGAGCCGTAGCAAATGAATTGTTAAATAGAGTTGAAGCTTCAGAAATTGCAGTTTTAACAAGAGATAAAGCAAAAGTAGCAGACTTAGAAGAAAAAGGAATTAAAGTAGTTCAAGGTGATTATGATAACTACGATTCTTTAGTAGCTGCGTTTAAAGGAGTAGATAAATTATACTTTGTATCAGGTTCTGATATTGCTAACCGTATGAAACAACATGAGAATGTTGTAAATGCTGCTAAAGAAGCAGGTGTTGGGTTGGTAGTTTATACAAGTTTCCAGAGAGCAACAGATAAAAAAGATTCTATTATTGGTTTTGTAGCAGAGTCTCACATAGGTACTGAAGAGTTATTAAAAGCTTCTGGTTTAAATTATACCATTTTAAAACATGCCTTATATTTAGAGGTATTACCTTTATTCTTAGGTGAAAATGTAGTGTCTTCTGGTACTGTTTATTTACCTGCTAAAGATGGTAAAGTTTCTTTTGCTTCTAGAGCAGATATGGCAGAAGGTGGTGCTGCAATTTTGGCTTCAGATGGTCATGAAAATAAAGAATACGAGTTTGGTGGACAACTTTCTTTAGGTATGGAAGATGTAGCGAAAGTATTAACTGAATTATCTGGTAAAGAAATTAGTTATGTAAGCCCTGAAATAGAAGAATATAAACAAGCACTTGCTGGTTTTGGTGTGCCACAAGGAGCTATTGATGTTACTGTTGGATTTAGCCAGGGTATTGCTGCTGGAGAATTTGATGGACCAACCAATGAGTTAAAAGATTTATTAGGAAGAGAGCTTGTTAGCTTACCTACATTTTTAAAAGCTACTTATAGTTTATAAGATAGTTTATTTAAACACCCTCCCTAATAAGCCCGGCATTGCCGGGCTTATTTTTTAGAAGTACTTTTGTACTTTATAAAACTATGATATATGAACAAGGCTCATTTACTGAACTACTTGTTAGATTTTATTACCCCTGAAAGGCATCAGAAATTTTTAGAGATATTACAATTGCGTACAAAGCACTTTACTGTAGCAGTTGAAGATTTATATCAAATGCATAATAGTAGTGCTGTTATTAGAAGTTGCGATGTATTTGGAGTACAAGAGGCTCATATGATAGAGGAAAGATTTGGTAAACGTTTGGATGAGAATATAGCTATGGGAGCTCAAAAATGGGTAGATGCTTATAGTTATCAGAATACAGATGATTGTATAGAAACTTTAAAAAGTTCAGGATACCAAATAATAGCTACTACTCCGCATGATGATTCTTGTATGTTAGATGATTTTGATATTACACAAAAAAGTGCCTTTTTTTTTGGTACAGAGCGTAAAGGCTTGTCTGAAAATGTAATGAAAAAAGCTGATGGTTATTTAAAAATACCCATGGCAGGTTTTACAGAGAGTTTAAACATATCTGTTAGTGTGGCAATTATTTTACATACGGTAACACAAAAGTTACGAGCATCTGATATCCATTGGAAACTTTCAGAAGAAGAGCTTTTGGATAAGCAAATAGATTGGGCTCAAAAATCTATTAGAAGTGTAGATGATGTAATGAAACGATACCATGAATTATACCCATAAAAAAAGCCACTCTACTGAGTGGCTTTTTGTTTATATCTAGGGTTGCAGAACTATTTGTTCTCTAACCATTTTCTTGCATTTGTGAAAGCTTCTAACCAAGGAGAAACCTCATCTTTTCTATCGTTAGGATAGTATGCCCAGTTCCATTGGAAAATAGAACGCTCAATGTGTGGCATAGTAACTAAGTGTCTACCTGTTTTATCACACATCATAGCCGTGTTGAAATCAGATCCGTTAGGGTTTGCAGGATATCCTTCATAACCGTACTTAGCAACAATGTTATAATTGTCCTCGCTTTCAGGTAAATCAAATTTACCTTCACCATGGCTAATCCATACTCCTAAAGTAGTGCCGGCAAGTGTAGAAAGCATTACAGAGTTGTTTTCCTGTACTTTTACAGAGGTAAAGTTACTTTCGTGTTTATGGCTATCATTATGAACCATTTTACCATGAGTGCTGTGCTCTGGGTTAATTAATTCAAGTTCCATAAATAACTGGCAACCGTTACATATACCAACTGAAAGGGTATCTTCTCTTTTAAAGAAATTTTCTAAGGCTGTTTTAGCTTTTTCGTTATACATAAATGCACCAGCCCAACCTTTAGCAGAACCTAATACATCTGAATTACTAAAGCCACCTACAGCACCTATAAATTGAATGTCTTCTAAAGTTTCACGCCCGGTAATTAAATCGGTCATGTGAACATCTTTCACATCAAAACCAGCTAAGTACATAGCGTGTGCCATTTCACGTTCAGAGTTACTTCCTTTTTCACGTATAATAGCAGCTTTAGGTTTTGCAGTCCCTGTGCTTATTTCAGGAAGTTTACCTGTAAAATGACTTGGGAAAGTATACTCTAAAGGTTGAAATTTATAATTATCAAAACGAGCTGTAGCTACATTGTTAGCTGTTTGTTTCTGATCAAATAAATACGAAGTTTCAAACCAAGTATCTCTTAATTCAGAAATATTAAATTCAAAAGTATCAGTACCATTCGTTAGTTTCATAGAAGCACCTTCTACAACATCACCAATTGTAAAGAATTCTACACCATTTTCAGTTAGTGTTTCTTCTACAGAAGCATCTGCTTGGAATACAATACCTGCATTTTCATTAAACAATGCTTTTACAGTATCTTCTTCATTAAGAGAAGTTAAATCTATAGTAGCTCCAATATTTACATTGGCAAAACACATTTCTAAAAGTGTAGTAATTAAACCACCAGAAGCAACATCGTGTCCTGCTGTAATTTTATCAGCTTCAATAAGCGCTTGTACTGTATTAAAAATGTTTTTAAAGTTAGCAGCACTTTGTATGGTAGGCGTTTCGGTACCAATAGCATTTACTATTTGAGCAAAAGAACTACCACCTAATTTTAAAGTATCGCCAGATAGGTTGATGTAATAAATTTTACCACCTTCTTTTTTAAATACAGGTTCTACTACTTTATTAATATCAGTACAGTTTCCAATACTTGAAATAATTACGGTTCCCGGAGCAATTACCTCTTCGTTAGGGTATTTTTGCTTCATAGAAAGTGAATCTTTTCCTGTTGGAATGTTAATGCCTAACTCAATAGCAAATTCAGAACATGCCTGAACTGCATCATATAAGCGTGCATCTTCACCTTCGTTTTTACATGGCCACATCCAGTTTGCACTTAATGAAATACCTGCCATGTTATTTTTAATAGGAGCCCATACCAAGTTAGTTAAGGCTTCTGCTATACTATTTCTACTACCTGCAACAGGGTCTATAATAGCAGAAACAGGAGAATGACCAATAGAGGTAGCAATACCTTCTTTACCTTTATAGTCTAGTGCCATTACCCCAACATTGTTTAGTGGTAATTGTAATGGGCCTGCACATTGTTGTTTAGCCACACGACCTCCTACACAACGGTCTACTTTGTTAGTTAACCAATCTTTACAAGCAACAGCTTCTATACGTAAAATTTGGTTTAAGTAGGTAGGTATGTTATCAGTAGTATAAGAAAGCTCTTTGTAGTTTCTAGCTACTTTAGTATCATTCATTATAGTTTTAGGAGAACTACCAAACATATCTTCAAGAGCTAAGTCCATAGGTTTAGCACCAGAAGTTTCAGATTCAAATGTAAAGCGGTCGTCTCCGGTAACCTGTCCAACTACATACATAGGAGAACGTTCTCTGTCTGCAATACGTTGTAAAGTTTCGGTATCTTTTTTACCAATAACCAACCCCATACGTTCTTGAGATTCGTTACCAATAATTTCTTTAGCAGAAAGGGTAGGGTCACCAACAGGTAATTTATCTAAATTAATGTGTCCGCCTGTTTCTTCTACCAATTCAGATAAACAGTTTAGGTGTCCACCAGCACCATGATCGTGAATAGACACAATAGGGTTGTGGTCACTTTCTACCATACCACGTACCGCATTAGCAGCACGTTTTTGCATTTCAGGGTTAGAACGTTGTACTGCATTTAATTCAATACCGCTACTAAATTCTCCGGTATCTGCAGAAGAAACTGCAGCACCACCCATTCCAATTCTATAATTTTCACCTCCTAAAATAACAATATCATCGTCTACTTTTGGAGTGTGTTTTTGAGCTTGTTCTTCTTTACCATAACCAACACCGCCGGCCATCATAATCACTTTATCAAAACCAAGTTTACGAGCATCTTCTTCGTGCTCAAAAGTTAGTAAAGACCCTGTAATTAAAGGCTGTCCAAATTTGTTACCAAAATCAGATGCACCGTTTGATGCTTTAATTAAAATATCTAACGGAGTTTGGTATAACCATTTACGTTCGTTCATTCCTTTTTCCCAAGGACGATTTTCACTTAAACGAGCATATGATGTCATGTATACCGCTGTACCTGCTAATGGTAAAGAACCTTGTCCACCAGCTAAACGGTCACGTATTTCTCCTCCCGATCCGGTAGCAGCACCATTAAAAGGTTCTACTGTAGTAGGGAAGTTGTGTGTTTCAGCTTTTAATGAAATGGTAGATTGAAATTCTTTTTCTGTATAAAAGTCTGGTTTATCTGCTGTGTTAGGAGCAAATTGTACCGCTTTTGGTCCTTTAATAAAGGCTACGTTATCTTTATATGCAGAAACAATATCGTTTGGGTTTTCTTCAGATGTCTTTTTAATTAATTTGAAAAGAGAAGTTGGTTTTTCTTCACCATCAATTACAAAAGTTCCATTAAAGATTTTGTGTCTACAGTGTTCAGAGTTAATTTGAGCAAATCCGTATACTTCAGAATCGGTTAGGGTTCTACCTAGTTTTTCTGATAGTTGATTTAAGTAATCAATTTCCTCTTGGCTTAAAGCTAAACCTTCAGCTTCATTGTACGCTGCAATATCACTAATTTCTTTAATAGCTTCTGGCTCAATGTTTATAGTATATACATCTTGGTTTAGTTGTTTATACTTTTGAGAAAGCATTGGGTCATAATCAGAGAAATCCTCTGTTACTGCTTCAAATTCTTCAATTCTAATAATACCTTCAATGGCCATGTTTTGGGTAATCTCTACCGCATTGGTACTCCATGGAGTTATCATTGCTGCACGAGGCCCAACAAAAAAAGCGTCTATAGACGCCGCTTTTACAACAGGTTGATTACCAAATAACCATGTAAGCTTATCAGTATCAGTTTCTGAAAATTGTTTGTTCGTTTGAACTGCAAATATTTTTTGCGCCGGGTTTCCGAAGAAAACTATCATAAAAAAACAGTTTGTGTTGTTGTTTTTACCAAAATGCAAAAGTACTCTTTTTTATGAAATGTTCTAGATTATTTTTTAACGTACCCTTGTTAATAAGGCATTGTAACACAAGCCTTTTTAATTGTAAGAATAGGTGCTGTTTCTTACTGTTGGCATACTTTACATGTAATGATTGTTACATTCTAAAAGCAATCTATATAGTAATTTAGTCTGCTGAAATTAAAATGTTGGGAGATATGAGCGCTAAAATTCCTGTATATAGTATTTGTAATCTACTAAATACTGAAAATTTACCACAAGATTGCGTGGTATTAGATTTAAGAACTTTTCTAGATTATCAGCAAAAAGCTACTACCCCTCATAGGCATTCATTTTATCAAGTACTCTATGTTGAAAATGGGGAGGGAGTACATAGTATAGATTTTAAGAGTTTTCAGATTGCTGCGGGAGATTTGTTTTTTCTTTCCCCTGGGCAAATACATAAATGGGATTTTAACGAAACTACTAAAGGAGTTATAGTAAATTTTGACGAGGTGTTTTTTAGTTCCTTTTTAGCAAAAAGAGATTATATAAAAGACTTCTTGTTTTTTATGGGTAGTACAGATTATGCCCTAATGAAAACTGATAAAGCAACTGCTTTTGTAGGTTCCATATTTCAGAAAATAATAAGAGAGATAGAAACACCAGAGGAGGTTCACTGGGATTTGATACGTATTTACCTGTTAGAACTTTTTACCTTATGCGATAGAGAAATGGCTCAAAACCAACATCAGTTGTATGATGGAATGCCTCAGTTTTACTTATTAAAAGACTTTGAGCGTTTAATAGAGAAGCATTATATAACGAAACGATTACCTAAAGAGTATGCAGAGTTATTGAATGTAACGCCTAATTATTTAAATGCACTTTGTCAAAAAATAAAAGGTGTGTCGGCAGGTGCCTTTATCAGAAACCGTTTGTTACTAGAGGCAAAACGATTACTTATTAATTCTGAACTTTCCATATCTGAAATAGCTTATCAACTAGATTTTAAAGACAACTCTTATTTTTCTAGGTTTTTTAGAAAGTACGAAGGTGTTACACCATTGACCTTTAAACGTGAACGTTTAAAAAATTAAGAATAAGTAAATAGTTACATTAATGGGGTAAAAAGGGTAATAATTACCCTACGTAACACTGGTACATTTGTTCCACAAAACCAAAACAATTGATAATATGGAGCAAAGTAAAGATCAGCATCTTAATGAATTGGATGAG
This sequence comes from Neptunitalea lumnitzerae, assembly GCF_027924185.1. Classification (GTDB taxonomy): domain Bacteria; phylum Bacteroidota; class Bacteroidia; order Flavobacteriales; family Flavobacteriaceae; genus Neptunitalea; species Neptunitalea lumnitzerae. The sequence continues at coordinate 421,648 of NZ_BRVO01000003.1, read as the reverse complement.
CATTTTAAACCTTACGGAACAATAGCTTTTATTGTAATTCTTATTTTTTTAGCCATAATGGTGTGGTTTAGTGTGTACAATCTTCAGTTAGAACGCCATTAAACTTTTTTACAGATGAATAAATATGAGATTAGGGTTATAGTACTCAGTAGTACTATCCTTGGTGTGTTTTTCTTCGCGCTTTTGTTTAATGTCTTTAGTAGAAAGATAGATGTGCCTACCTGTATACCTTATAATGCCTCTTTTCAAAAGTCGGAAGTGCGTAAAGTAGATGAAGATTATTACGAGGTGTATGTAACTGCCCGTATGTGGAATTTTGATCCGGGCGAAATTATTGTACCTCGTGGAAGTACGGTAGATTTTTATTTAACCTCAGCAGATGTGGTACATGGGTTTAATATAGAGCGTAAAGGGGTAAACCTTATGGCAGTACCGGGTGCGGTGAATAAAACTACAGTGAAGTTTGATGAATATGGTGAATACCGAATTGTTTGCCATGAGTATTGCGGTGTGGGACACCAAAATATGATGGGAAGGGTATTGGTAACTAATAGCGCTTTATAACTATAAGTAATTACAGAATGAAAAATAATAAAACATTTAAATATACAATATTAGTAGGGTTGTTTGTTCCTATGGCATTATTTATACTAGGAGCTTACAACGGAGTTATGCAAACCTTGTATAGGGCAGGGGTGTTGCATGAAGATTCTTTTGCAGGTATTAATTATTACCAAGGGTTAACTATGCACGGGGTAATTAATGCCATTATATTAACTACATTCTTTGCGGTTATATTTGGGCATGTAACTATGGGGCATTATTTAAAAAAACAACCGCCAAAGTGGTCTTATTTAGGCAGTATTATTTTAATGGTGTTTGGTAGTTTGTTAGATGTTGTACTTATGGTAATGGGGAGAGCCCAAGCTTTGTATACGTTTTATGCTCCATTAAAAAATTCACCATTCTTTTATTTAGGTACTTCTTTGCTAATTGTGGGGAGTTGGGTAGCCTTTTTTGGTTGGATTGTGATGTACCGTGAATGGAGAAGGGAGAACCCCGATAAAAAAATGCCCATTGCTGTATTGGGTACTTTTGTAAACTTTACCATGTGGTTTGTAGCTAGTTTACCCGTAGCTTATGAGTCGTTAGTTATTTTATTACCCTGGTCTGCGGGTTGGACTTCCGATATTAATGTGCCTCTAACACGAATGCTTTTTTGGATGTTTGGTCACCCATTGGTGTACTTCTGGTTATTGCCTGCCTATATTGCCTTTTATACGGTATTGCCAAAGGTTGCCGGAGGTAAATTATATTCTGGTAATGCGGCACGATTGGCGTTTCTGCTCTTCTTAATCTTATCTACTCCTGTGGGGGTTCACCATCAGTTTAGTGAACCTGTATTAGGGCAAGATACCAAGCTGTGGGTAACTGTGTTAACCTTTGGTGTATCTATACCTAGTTTTATGACCGCTTTTACTGTAGGGGCTTCTTTAGAATATGCAGGAAGAAAAAATGGAGCTAAGAGCTTGTTGGGATGGATGGCGCGTTTGCCGTGGTTTTTATCTAAAAATTATCTGTTTGGCTACTTTATTTGTGGGTTGTTGCTATTCATTTTTGGTGGACTATCAGGTATTGTAAATGCATCTTACTCCTTAAATCAAATGGTGCATAATACAGGATGGGTTCCGGGGCATTTTCACATGACGGTTGCCGGGCCAGTACTCTTGGTAATTTTAGGAATGAGTATTTATATGTACAGTAAAGTTGCCGGTAAACCCATAAAAATGTTGAGTGTAGTAACTATTGTGCCTTATATATGGATGGTGGGTGTGGCTTTGTTATCTCATGGTTTAATGGCAGGTGGATTAATGGGAGAGCCAAGACGTACCAACTTAGGGTTGTCTTATACAGATCCGTCTAGTGAAATGTTTAATACCCATTGGGTACCCACTACTACGGTTACTATGGTAGGTGGTATTTTAATGGGGGTGGCAGCGCTACTTTATTTTATAGCATTTTTTGGTACTGCTTTAAGTAAGCAAACGGAACCTTCTGAAATTGTTTTGCCAGAAGCAGAAGAATTACATGAAGAAAAACGTATAGGGATACTTCATAATATGAAACCGTGGATTGCGGTAAGTGTTCTGTTAACATTGATAACTTACGTGCCTTCACTTATTAATGTGTTTACATATAGTACGCCTGTGGAAAATAAGTTTGAGGCTACGAGCCCTGTAAATGAAATAAAGAATCTTCCTGATAAAGATGAAACTACTATAATGCCGTTGGAAAATGAAAAAGACAATTAAAAAAGGAACCTTATTTATAGCGCTATCCATAGGGGTGCCGGCTATATTGTTTGCCATTTATTTTGGTTACAAACGCTATATGGCTCCATTGCCATTTTTTGGAGAGAATTACGCCATTGTTTCTGAAGATACCGATTATAGAGTGCCTGATTATGAGTTTATAAATCAGGATAGTTTGCTTATTACTAACAACTTTACGAAAGGTAAGGTATGGGTAGCTAATTATTTCTATACCAGTTGTCCTAGTATTTGTCCTAAAATGATGTCGGGTTTATATGATGTTCAGGAGGCTTTTAAAGGGGAAGAAGAGTTACGGTTGGTTTCTTTTACGGTAGATCCAGAGTACGATACTCCGCATATTTTAAAAGACTATGCTGAGGTTAGAGGAATAGATACAAACCAGTGGCAATTGGTTACAGGAACTAAAAAGGATTTGTACCGTTTTGCCCGAACAGGTTTGTATATAGTGGCTACAAGTGGTAATGGAGGTACAGAAGATTTTATACATAGCGAGAAGTTGGTGTTAATAGACCAAGAGCGTCATATACGTGGATATTATGATGGTACCAGTAAAACAGATGTAGCATTTTTGATTGATGATATAAAAAGATTGCTTAAAAACTAAAACCAATGAAATTATATAAATCCCTTACACAAATAATTTTCACAACATTTTTATTTTTAGTGACTCAGGCTATAGTAGCTCAGGATGATGTTGTGGCAGGTAAAAAAACATTTAATACAAGATGTGCAGCCTGCCACAGCGTAGCTAAAAAAATGGTAGGCCCTGCATTGAAAAATGTAGATGAACGTCATACCATTGATTGGATAGTGAATTTTGTACATAGTTCTCAAGCTGTTATAAAATCTGGAGATACTGCGGCAGTACGTTTGTTTAAAGAGAATAATCAAATAGTAATGCCAGATCATGCAGACTTAAGTGCAACTGCTATTAAAAATGTAATAGCCTATATCAAAGAGGAGAGTCTTAAAACGGCAGGTACTAAAGAAATTAAAATAGTAGAAAATTATAAACCTTACAAAGGCGAAACTAGTGCGTGGCACAAAATAGTGTATTTAGATCTTCCGGGAGAGCATAAGCCTATTACTTCATCAGATACCTTTTTCTGGGGAGTACTTACTTTTGGAATAGGAATTTTTATAGCTGCCTTATTATTGTTTGTGAAAATAGGCGATATGGGAGATGTGATAATTGATGCTATAAAGCGAAAGAAAAAATAGGAAACAATTAATTACCCCAAGGCTTATCTCAACATAATACTCCGTTTCATTTTTATGATTGTTGCAAACCGCTATGATTGTTTATGCATGATTAGCGGTTTTTTTAATGGATGACAATAACTAAGGGATGAGGTATTATAGTTGTAATTAAAAGTGATTGATAATTGTAATATTTAGTGTATTTTTACTGAAACTCTTATAGATTAGTATACTAAATGTTAATTTTTAGCGTTAACTATAAGTATTGCGCTTTTTTATTACTTTAGCGCATCTTTAAAATTGGCTATATGACCTTCTAAATATATTTTAGTTGTTAATTAGCGACTGTATGATTGTAAAAACTCCGGCTATTGCCGGAGTTTTCTTCTACCCAATTATAATGACTTCTAGCTATGCTACTATCCAAAAGTCAAGATGTTATTTAATTACCAACTTCTTAGATTCACCATTGGTTATATGTATAATATAAGTTCCGGTAGTTAGGTTTGGTAATTTTACAGTGTTTGTATTTTCAAAAGAAAGCATTTCTCTCCCCATCATATCAAAAATAGCTCCTGAAACTTGTTGTGTAAACTGAACAGTTTCGTTACCATTAGCAGGGTTAGGGTATACTTTAAAGTTAGTAGTTGTAAAGTCATCTGTAGCAAATGTATCGTTATCTATGGTATAAATACTTACCGTAGCACTTACCTCATTAGACATTACTACTAACCCCGTACCCGTAGGACTGTCTTGAGGCGCAATGTAAATAATTCCTTCTGGGCCAAGGTCTCCGCCTTCGTCACTTCCTAAATCTCTGTTGTTTTTATAAGAAACAAATTCGGGAGCAGTAGGGTTGGTTACGTTGTAAGTTATCATACCACCAACACGTTCTAAGGTTATAAATGCATATACTTGTCCGTTAATGGAAGCGGTAGTTACTCCCTCTGGCTCTGGACCTTTATCATCAGAACGATTTTTAAAATTGTTGTTACTATTACTAGCATTAAATAATACTCCGTAAGTAGCATCATCTGCTGTGTAACGTTCAAAATCGTCACCAGAATCAAATTCCATCATACCAGTATCTGTATTCCAGATACTAAAAGAACGCCCGCCGTAAACATAAATTTCATCGTAATCACCATCGTTATCAATATCACCATTAGCTAGCGTAGTTTTTAGTCTACCTAAGTTGCTATCCATTTTTAATAAATCCGCTTCAGGGAAAATGGTAGGGTCAAGTATATAATCGTTATCTCCAATTCTAGCTTCTTCTTCATAAGTATCATACTCTCTTGCATCACCTTCGTTAGCGGTTACTATATAAGTTATACCATTTACTTCGTAAGAAGCTATAGCATCTGGCATATACATTCCGTATACATTCCAATTCCCCATATAAATAAAGTCTGTATCATCAGAAGCATCTAAGGTGTTACCTGGTAAAGAATAATCTTTAACTCCAAGAGGTACAATATCTGTTATGATATTAGTAGTTAAATCAACTACGGCAGCAGCATTGTTTTCTTGTAAAGACACATAGGCCGTTTGGCTATTTGCAGCGTAGGTAATGTATTCAGGCTCTAAATCTTCTGAAACAGAAGCACCAGGGCCAAAAATTCTAACACCTGCCGCCATTAAAGTTGCTTGAAAAGCATCAAAATTATTAAAGTTAAGGTTGGTAACATTGGCTTGTGTAATGCCACTTAAACCACCTGTAACGTCTACTACAGAAATACTTCCTTCTGGGTCAATAGAGTAATCAGCATTTGGTTGTCCTTCATTAGCTGTTAGCACTTTGGTTCCATCTGGAGTAAAAGAAACATTATCGGGCAAATTACCAACAGTAACGGTAGTTACATTATTACCATCAATATCCATAAAGGCAAGAATACCATCAGCAGTAGGTCCGTTAGAAATGGTAGCTGCTACTAATCCGTTATGTACTGCCACACTAGTAGCGCCGTCTGTACCGTAAGAAGAAAGATCAATGGTACTAATAGTAGAAATATTATTAATATCTGAAAAATCTAAAATTTCTACTCTGGTTTGTGTAGAGTTCATTACAAACAAGCGTTGAGAAGCAGCATCGTAAGCAGAAATTTCTGCTGAGCCACTAGCATCAACTAAATAACTTGTAGCGTAATTGATATTTAAAGAAGGAGTAGCAGGATAAAATAAAGTAGTATCATCATCTAAAATGTAAACACCAGAGTTAACATCATCTCCAAGATCTGCATTGGTTGGGTTGCTTAAGCCTAACATTAAAACTTCGCCTGCCTCAACATCCGTATCATTAAAAATAGGAACATTTACAACAGCCGTAGCACTACCTGCAGTAATAGTAATAGTTTGGTCTACAAATGTAAAATCGGTTCCTTCTGTAGCAGTACCCCCTAATAAAGAAACATCTACAGTAACATCATTAGTAGTCACTGCTGTAAGCTCTATAATTAATTGTGCTGTACTAGCATCTTCCGCAATCGGATATGTAATCTCAGCAAAGGCTACTTGCGGTAGTACATTGATAACAGGAGTGTATGAACCTGGTGAAGCAAAAACATCTTCTCCTAAAGATTGTCCTACAAAATTAGTAGCAGGAGCCCAGTTGGTACCCTCATTAAATGTTCCATTAGGATTTAAAAGTTCAACAGACGGACCATCTCCGTCAGCAATAGTTGGCCAAGGAGCATCATCTGAATATTCAACCGAAGAAATTACAGTACCGTTAGAGTTGATAATTTCTAAAAGCTCCCCTCCATTACCTAAGGCATTTAAGATACCCTGAGGCATATCTAAAAATGAAACACCATAGAAAGCATCGGCAGCAGTTTTATCTGTAGCTAATAAAACGATACCTCCTGAAGCAAGATCCATTTGAGGGAATGTAAATACAAAGGTGTTTTCGTCTTGTACCATAATACCTCCTAAGGCAATGGTGTTTGACGAGTTATTATAAATTTCTAAAAACTCTAAAGCATCAGAATCGTCAGAAGGCGCATTATACATAATTTCAGTGATGATAAGTCCTGAAGTTGTGGTATTATAGTAAAGTGCATCGCTAGTGTAAGAGCTCATTACATTGGTAGCAGCATCTTCTATATTAGTAACAGTAACAGTATATTCAGTACCTTCTGCAAAACCATCATGAGTAATAGTAGCTGTGTTGGTAGTTGCATTATAGGTAGCATTACTAATAGTAAGTGCCGGACTAAAAACATAGTTGGCTATGTTTTCAGCAGAGGTTTGAGTAACCGGTTCTGTAAATGTAACTGTAATAGTGGTTTGCCCTGTAACCATTACCGTAGCTACTGACGGCGCTGTGTTGTCTACATTAGAAATTACAAACGAAGTAGTATTAAAAGGTACATCAGGAGCAGTACCATCATTATGTTGTGAACCACTACCATCCTGAAGATCCATATTAGCCATGTTATTAATAGCTAATTGATAACCGTTTACATCTAAACCTGTTCTAGTACCATTGTATTCAGCAATATCAGTACCTTCTGTAAGTGTTAACGCTGAGGTACCTTCTACCAACCCTGTATTTGAAAGGTCTCCATAAGCTGAAGCAGCATTAGCTACTGCACAGATAAAGTTGCTAGGTACTCTAGGCGCAGCTGTAGTTGCATGGTAAGCAAACAGTGCTTCACTAGAAGCTGAAATTCCTCCAGGAGAACCTGTGATAGTTCCGTAGTTTACATTAGTAGCGCCGCTAAGTTCGTAAATAGTAATAACAGAGCCTGCCGGAATAACAGTAGCTCCAGAATCCCAATAGAAGTCATTTTCATCAGTTCCAAAAGAGTTACCATCCCATTCAGAGTCACAAAAGAATATAAGGGTGTTTGCAGGAATATCTACAAAAGTAACCAGTGCAACATCATCGTTACCATCAGCATTAAAGCCAATGAACGACATATCTCCAGGACTTAGCTGAGCCATGGCAGCACCAGAAATACTTAATAAAATTGAAAGTAATAGTTTTTTCATATGAAGTGTATTGAATTTTCACGAAAATATCAATCTACTTCATGCTTATAATTAGCACATGTTTATGCTATTGTTAAGAAAATACGGTTAAACCTAAAACTAGCTGAATAATTTTAACCTTATAGTAACAAATTAACAGTCAGAGAGTAATACTGCTACTGCCAAACCACCTTCTGAGGTTTCTTTATATTTAGTATGCATATCTTTAGCGGTTTGCCACATGGTATTAACCACTTTGTCTAAAGGTACTTTTACATTTTCGGGGTCGGTATCTACCGCCATTTCAGCGGCATTAATAGCTTTAATAGCTCCCATAGCGTTACGCTCAATACAAGGTACTTGCACCAAACCACCAATAGGGTCACATGTTAAGCCTAAGTGATGTTCCATGGCTATTTCTGCTGCAATTAAAACTTGTTCAGGCGAGCCTCCTAATAATTCGGTTAATGCCCCTGCTGCCATGGCAGAAGATACTCCAATTTCTGCTTGGCATCCGCCCATAGCGGCACTAATGGTAGCTCCTTTTTTAAAGATGCTTCCAATTTCTGCAGCTACCAGTAAAAACTGTTTAATTTTATCAAAACCAGCTTTATGGTCTTCAATGGTAAGGTAGTACATGAGCACTGCAGGTATTACACCAGCACTGCCATTGGTAGGGGCGGTAACTACACGCCCTAAAGAAGCATTTACCTCATTTACAGATAAGGCAAAGCAACTAACCCATTTTAATATTTGACGAAACTTTACCTCTGTTTTTCTAATAGCTTGTAGCCATTCTTCATGATTAGTATAAGGAGCATCACCAATTAAATTTTTGTGCGTATCAAAGGCACGTCGTTTTACGTTTAGCCCTCCTGGTAATCTACCTTCGGTATGGCAACCAGTAAACATACATTCCAACATAACACTCCAAATTTGTTGCAATCCTTCGTCAATTTCTTCAGGAGTTCTAAGAGAGCATTCGTTTTCCCAAACCAATTCAGAAATGGTTTTATTTTCTTCAGCACAAGCTTTTAATAATTCAGTGCCATTATGAACCGGAAACGGAAATGTTTTAAATATGGCTTTGTTTTCTTGAGCATGTACACGTTCTTCTTTTACCACAAAACCACCACCAATGGAATAATAGGTTTCTTCTACAATGGTATTACCTTCTATGTGGGCTTCAAATTTTATTCCGTTGGAATGAAATGGCAGAAATTCTTTATGAAATAGAATATCGGTATCTATGCAGAATTCGATTTCTTTTGTATTTCCTAGTGTAAGTTTTTTGTGTTCTTTTACTAGGTTGGTGATAGCGGTAATATCTTCAATAGGCATGGTTACTGGGTCTTGCCCTGATAACCCTAGTAAAACGGCAATATCAGTAGCGTGTCCTTTACCGGTTAAAGAAAGAGAACCATAAAGATGTGCCGTAACTTTGGTAGTTTTATGAAAAAGGTTTTGTTCTTTCAGTTCTTCTAACCAACGTTCTGCCGCACGCCACGGACCCAGCGTGTGAGAACTGGATGGCCCAATTCCTATCTTCAGCATGTCGAAAACACTAATACACTCCATACAATTACGCTCTCTTAATTTGGCTGTAAAGATACATTTTGTTTGTAATTGACAAGGTTATAAAAAGGTTAGCGTGGGCAGAAATTATTTTTTACGAAAGTATATGGATGAAATACTTATAATTAAAGTTAGATAAAGTTGGTTTTAAAATTTTATTTACGAATTTTCTCTTGATTTAATAAGTTAATTTTTTCTTTTCTAAGATTTAACATTGCTTAGCAATCGTTTTTCATTAATTTTATAAAAAATCATATAATCCTATGAAAATAAAATACTTATCCATTTTGTTTCTTCTTTGTTTTGTTCAAATAGGTATTGCACAAACCATTGGAGTTACCATATATAACAAGAAAAATAATGAGCCTGTTAGTAATGTTTCTGTAAGTACTAGCAACGCTACCATTATTGGTCAAACCAATAGAAAAGGGTTTGTGGTATTATCTATGGAGGATATAAAAAGTTCTTCCATGATAATTTTTGACCATTCTGATTTTGAACGCTTGGAAATAGAAAGTGGAAAAATGAAGGATGCACAATCTATTTTTTTAATTGAGAAGCCTACTAAACTAGAAGAGGTAACCCTTTTTGGAGATAGAAAATTGCAGAGTAAATTGAAATATACCAAACTAAGCGGATTGGATAAAAGAATTTATGGGTTTGGCTTAGCCTTAGTAGGAGATAAGATTTATGTACAAGGAGGAGATTTATCAAATAGTACAAACACGTTTTTAAAGGGTGATTTGCTTTCAAATAATTTAGGAAGAGGTACATCTTTTTTAGATGTAATTATGTATGAACAAAGACGCAGTTCTAATTATGAAGGCATTAATGATGAAATGTACGTATATGATATAAAGAAAGACACATGGACAGAGGTAGACAAAGTATTTAAAAAACGTGCTTATCACGAAATGATACCCTACCAAAATAGATTGTATTTAGTAGGGGGTAAGTTTATGTCTAGAAATAAAAGATTTCAGTATTTAGAAAATGAAATGGAGATTTACGATTTAGAAAAGGATACTGTTTATGTAGATAGAAGTTACCAGCATGATGCTATTAATTTTACCGCAGTAAATTATAAGGGCAATTTTCTATTTCTAGGAGGAGAAATAAAAAAGAGTAAGAAAGGAGAGCCAGAATATACTGCTAAAGCACATTTGTTTGATGCCGCACATGGTTTTTGGTATCCGGTAAAGGATATGCCTAAAGAACAAGCAGTGAAAGGTGTTTTGGTGGAAAATAAAATTTATTTTGTTGGAGGTATAAAAAATACCGCATCAAAAATTATTAAAAGCTACAATCTTTCTTCTGGAGAATGGAAAAATGAAGGGGAGCTTTTTACCACTATGGAATTACCGGCCTTATGCGCCCATGATCATCTAATTTACATTTACGAGAATGGAATATTTTATACTTTTAATACACTATCTAAAGAGTTAAATAGATATCATATTAATCTGCAATATTATGGTTCACGTATCGTATACTATGAAAATGCATTATACTTAATAGGGGGTATTTTTACAAATAGAGGTGTAGAAAATCCTTCTTCTAATATGTATAAAATAGATTTAGATGAATTTGTAAAAACAAGAATAGTAGATACAGTTTCTTTTTAATTCTTAAGGAGATTCATAAACAACAAAAAGGGACTTTTAGGTCCCTTTTGTTGTTATATGTAAGATGCTGTAATGTTTTTTTACAACATAACCTTTTTTCTAAATACAGCTTTAGAAGCTACATCTGTTATTTCTACAATATAAACCCCGTTTGAAACACCTCCTAATTCAATAGTAGCAACATCGGTATTGGAGTAGCTACCATTCATAATTACTTGTCCAGCTGTATTATATACTTTATAGTCTGAACTTTCAGGAAGGTTAAATAAAGAAACAGTTTTATTCATAGCTACTACTTTAATAGTGTTAGCTAAATCTGTATCATCTGTAGCCAGTACTGTTTGTCCTGCTTCAATAGCAGCACCAGGAGTAACATTATAGGCAAAGTCTTTAACAACCCAAGAGCTTCCACTTGCATCTACATCTAAGCGCACCCATCCGTAATGTATGGCACCACTAATAGCAAACCTAACACCTACATATTTATCGGTAACACCAATAAAGTTACCATCATAACCTGCGTAATTTAATGACATATAACCATAGGAAAAACTGTTATTGTTCCATGAGGTTTGCCCGCTAGATATAATATCTCCAGCATCTAACGCAAAAGGATAAGCATAGTAGCCAGAGTCTCCTAATATTTCATTAGTAGCTGCCATTGGCATCATGTACAAGTAATTGTATGAATATGAAAATCCGTACCAAGAGCTGGAATTATGAACTTGGTAAATATTAAAATCATCTGTGCCATCGCCATCTAGGTCAAGCATATAGTTCATGTCATTACCTCCTGCAAAATCAGGATTAATGTCAGTGTAAACAATTTGTCCGCTAGCTTCTGAAACACCTGCTAAGGCGCCTGCAAAAGCTCCGTACTTCAAAAGTTTTTTTCCAATGTTACTTTTAGGGTAGTTTTTTTTCATAGAATATAAGTTTAAAGTTTAAATGTAAGTTAAATATTTATAAATTTAACAACTAAATCAAAATTAGTGAGAAAAAAACATAAAATTACCGAGAAAAAAGAAATTTTAGATTCTAAAGATTTAACAGATAATATGATACGAGGAGGTTATTTAGGTGTTTTAGCTTTAGGAGACATAGGATTAACTGCTTGGAGAAATAAAAGAAAGGAACGTAAGTGAGTAAAAAGAAAGTATTGTTAATAGGTTGGGATGCTGCTGATTGGCAAATTATATGGCCATTAATAAAGGCAGGTAAAATGCCAGCATTGGAAAAATTAATTAAAAACGGGGTGTATGCTAATATGAGTACCTTGAACCCTCCTTATTCGCCTATGCTTTGGACTTCCGTAGCTACGGGAAAAACTCCGGATAAGCATGGGATTCTAGGGTTTATAGAAGCAGATGTAGAAAAGCAACAAATAAAGCCAGTTTCTTCATTATCTAGAAAAACTAGAGCTATTTGGAATATTTTCCATAATCAAGGGTTAAAAAGTAATGTAGTAGGTTGGTGGCCTACCAATCCTCCAGAACCTATTAATGGGGTGATGGTATCTGACTTTTTTCAAAAGCAATATCAAAAAAGTAAAGGTTTTGAAGATTGGCCCTTACCAGATGGCGTCATACATCCAGAGTCGTTTAAAGAGCAACTTAAGGAATGTAGAATGCACCCTAATGAGATGTCTTTAGAGCAAGTACTTGCTTTTATGCCTACTTATACCCCCCAAAAAAAGGAAGAAAAAAACGAAAAAGATGGTGGTGTATTTACATTGTCAAAAGTATTGGCACAAAATGTAAGTATTCATGCAGCAGCCACCCGTTTAATGAGAACTACAGAATGGGATTTTATGGCAGTATATTATGACTTTATAGATCATATGTGTCATGCTTTTATGAAATTTCATCCACCACAATTAAAGGGACTTCCTGATCATATTTTTGAGCGTAACAAAGATATTGTGAATAATGCCTATCAATTTCAGGATATGATGTTAGATAGAATGATAAGTATGGTAGGGGAGGATACGAATATCATAGTAATGTCTGACCATGGGTATGAGTCTGGAAATAAGCGTATTGTAAAGATGCCTAAGTTTGCTGCAGCACCTGCTTTGGAACACCGACAGTTTGGAATGTTTGTAGCCGCTGGACCCGATATTAAAAAGGGAGAAAAGCTATTTGGTTTAAGTCTTATAGATATTGCACCTACATTATTGCATATGTTTGATATGCCTGTAGGAAAAGATATGGATGGTAAACCTATTTTAGGAATGTTTAATGAGCAGAAAAAGGTTTCCTACATAGATAGTTGGGATGCTATGCCTGGTGATTTTGGAGAACATAGTAAGTTACCACAAAATACGTTAGACGACGAGCAGGTAATGCAACAATTAATAGACCTAGGTTATATTGATAAACCAGATGAAGATAAAAAGAAAAATATAAAAAGAGCTAAATGTGATAACAAGCATAATTTGGCTAGAGTATATTTAGGTAAAAGTGATTTTGCTACAGCTAAAAAATTACTATACGAACTTATAGAAGAGCAAGATGTAGATTTGGTACCCTATTTTTTAGAGTTACTAAACCTTACCGTTAAAGAAGAAAATTACGAAGAAGCTGCCGGTTATCTAGCAAAATTACGTGGCCTTGAAAAAACCTTTTTATATACTACAGATATTGTAGAGGCTAAAATTTTAGTAGGTACAGGTAAGTTAAAGGAAGCCAGAGTAGTGCTTAATAAAGCAATAGCTCAAAAGCCTAATAAATCGGCATTGTGGTATGAGCTGGCGAAGCTTAATTTGGCCAAACAATTTTATAAGAAAGCAAAGCAAGACCTAGAAAAGGCTATAGCTATAGAGAATGACAATGCTAGATACCACCAATTGTTAGCGCATACTTTGGTTCGTTTAGAAGCCCATGAGGAAGCTATTGAGCATGCTTTTATAAGTATTGAGTTGGTAAACTATTTTCCTGAAGCACACTATACATTGGGTGAGGCATTGGAAAAAATGGGAGATTTAGAAAATGCTAAGATAGCTTTTGAAACTGCAGCACGGTTAAAACCTAAGCAGCACCATAGAGCTAATAAAGCTATAGAGAATATTGAAGAAAAACTTACCGATGCTATTGAATTAACTGATAAGGTAGCTTACAAACACCGAGAAAATCAGATTGTAGTGGTAAGTGGTTTACCTAGGTCTGGTACTTCTTTAATGATGCAGATGTTACATCAGGGTGGATTAACTCCCCTAACTGACTCTGAAAGAGAAGCAGATGTTTCTAACCCAAAAGGATATTTGGAGTATAAACCAGTTATGTCTATACATAAAGATAATTCTTGGTTAGAGAAAGCTCAAAACAAAGTAGTTAAAATTGTAGCTCCGTTGTTAAATTTTACATCTCCAGCTTATAGATATAAAGTAATTTTTATGACCAGAGATTTGACCGAGGTAGTAATGTCTCAGCAAAAAATGAAAGGAGAAGCTAAAACACTTCCGCTGCAATTGGTAGAAAAGTTTAAAAAACAATTACAGTTGGTGAATATATGGAAGGATAAAGAACCTGGGGTAGAACTTATTTATGTAGATTATAAAGAATTACTAAATGGAGAAGATGCAACCTTACTTAAAATAACTGATTTTGTTGGGATTCCTTTAGATATACAAAAAATGAAAGGAGCTATTGATACTAGTTTGTACCGTAATAGAGTAACAGCTACAAATGAAAGTTCTACAGAATCTTAACGAGTTTTTGACACTCTAGTAAATCCTGCTTTCGTAACTTACTGCACCATCGAGATGAAAACTCCCAAACGTGTCTTGTATGTAAAAAAAATGTTCAATTAAAAAACTTTGTAGACTGGTCTCAAAGTGATAAAAAATAAACATATGAAAGTAGGATTTATTGGTTTAGGTATTATGGGAAGTAGAATGGCAATGAACCTTTTAAAAGGAGGCCACAAACTGGTAATATTTAACCGTACCAAAGAAAAAGCCATTGATTTAATAAAAGCAGGAGCTATTTGGGAAGATAGTGCTGTAGCTGTTGCAGGGCAGGTAGATGTGCTTATTACCATGTTAGAAAATCCTGCTGTAGTAGAAAAAATGGCAGTAGGGGAGTCTGGCTTTATAAAGGCTATGAAAGACAAAGCTATTTGGATAGATTGTAGTACTGTAAATCCATCATTTAGTGTAATGCTTAGCGAACTGGCTACTTTGCGTAATGTTAGTTTTTTAGATGCCCCTGTATCGGGTTCTAAAATGCCGGCAGAGAAAGGAGAACTCATTTTTTTAGTAGGGGGAAATGTTGACGACTTAGAAAAAGTAACACCGCTGTTAGACTTAATGGGAAGTAAAATTATTCATGTGGGAGATCATGGTAAGGGTGCCGCTATGAAACTGATGATTAATCAAATGCTAGGACAGAGTATGTTGGCTTTTTCAGAAAGTTTATCATTAGGTATGGCTATGGGGTTAGATAAAACACAAGCAATGGATGTGCTTTTAGAATCGGCAGTGAGTGCCCCTATTTTAAAAGCCTTTAGAGCTAGAATAGAGGATGAAGATTATACTCCTAACTTTCCGCTGAAACACCTGCAAAAAGATTTGCAACTGTTTACAGATACAGCATACGAACTAGATAAAGCAACGCCCTTAACAAACACAGCGAAAGAAGTGTATGCTATGGCAAAACAACAAGGTATGGCAGACCTTGACTTTGCTGCAGTTTTTAAATTGTTGAGTACCTAGTACGGTTATTTTTGCCAACCAATAATAAATCCGTCGGAGTATTCTTGTATGGGAAATTCACTGAATTGTGTTATAATTTCTTCTTCTGAGATTAGAAAATCTCGGTAGGTGATGGTTTTGAAATATACTATAACCGCTTTTTTATGAGCAATTTCATTTTTTAGAATATCCATTTCATTTTGATACTCAGGATTAGGAGTATTGTCAAAAGGATTTACAACTTTTGGAATTAGATAAATATGTTCCTTTTTATGTAAATGAAAGGTAATAATGTCATCAGCGTTTGTATAAACTTTTTTATCTACTGCTACCTTATAAGATGCTATAATTTGTGAGTTTTTAAATGTTTTAGAGTTAACACCCTCACCATTGTTGTAGTGGTGTATCCATATAGGAAATGACGCAAAAGGAATGAGAAAACAGAAAATTCCGGTGATTAACTTCTTGTGTTTATAGGAGTTTGTTTCTATAAAATTAAGCAGAAAACATATGAGAATAAGTACAAAAGGGTATAAGGGAGCAAGTAGTCTATTGTCTAGCGGTGTTAAGGCATCAAAAAAAGAAATAGACATTAATAGAAAACCATAGTAACTAAAAATAAAAAACAAGCAGACCGTAATGGTTTGCTTATTTTTTTTTAGGTATGTTTTAAAGGTTATAAAATTAGACCTCAGTACCCTGTATATTAGAATACAGTTAATTAAAAATATAGGCAGTCCTATCACTTTATATTGGAAATAAGGACCAGTGAACCAACTTATAATTGTTTTTACAGATTCTAATAGCTTAGAGAACGAAACAAGGTGAAATACTATATTTCTATCTACACCTTGTCCGCTGTGTGAATTACTATACAGAAACCAAGCTGCAAAAATTATAAGAATAGGGATTAAATAGGTGAATAATAGTATTGCTGTTTTTTTTATAGATGTTCTGTTGCTATATATTATGAACAGTATAATGCCACCAATAAAACCAGCCCCTGCATATCTAGTAATTAAAAAAGCTCCGCTATAGATACCACAGAAAAAGATAAACTTTGTTTTCTCTTCGTTTTGCCATTTCATAATATAATAAAATGCAAGTAGTAGTAATGGAATAAATAAGGTTTCAGTCCAAAAATATTCAAATACAGCAAACGGTAGCGAAACTAACAGAAGTAAAGGAGCTAGGTTTATAATCTTACTTTTAAGGTTTAACTGTAAAAGAATTTTTATAAAAATTAAACCCGAACTAAATAACAGAAATGCGTTGAGGTACCTACCTACTTGTATAGGTGTACCCCCAAGTATTTTAGTAATACAGCCAAGTAATAGGGTATATAAAGGAGGCCAGTGGTTTATAAAATTTCCATAATAATCGGTAAGGCCATTACCTAAAGCTACATTTTCAGCACCCTGAATAAATGAAGTAGAATCGGGTGATACGCCTAAATTATAGGGGGCAGTAACCCATAAGAATAACATGGAGATGCCAACCAATAGTACAATAGCAAAACCATACTTTTTTAAAGTGAAACTATTAAACTTTGTAGGTAGCATAAGGTACTATTTTAAACAGGGTTTAAGGTTAGATATAGTTTATTTAAGTCGTAACGCTCCGTATTTTAAAATACATAGGATAGCTCTAAAACCATCTTTCCAATTTATTTTTTTTCCTTCATCATAAGTACGTCCGTAATACGAAATACCCACTTCGTAAATTCTAATTTTAGGAATACGAGAAATCTTGGCAGTTATTTCTGGTTCAAACCCAAAGCGTTTTTCCTTCAATGTAATATTTTGTATAAGTTCTGTTTGAAACAGTTTATAACATGTTTCCATATCGCTTAGGTTTAAGTTGGTAAACATATTACTTAAAAAAGTTAAAAATACATTCCCTACAGTGTGCCAAAAGAACAAAATTCGGTGTGGGTTATTACCTTTAAATCTAGACCCGTATACCACATCGGCAAAGCCATTTACCACAGGTTTTAATAAGTCGTTATATTCTTGAGGGTCATATTCTAAATCGGCATCTTGAATAATTAAATACTCGCCGGTAGCTTTTTTAATGGCAGTATGCAAAGCAGCGCCTTTACCTTTATTGGTTTCGTGCTCGTAATAGGCAATATTCATTTTTGTATGTGCTTCTGAAAAAGCAGCTACAGCTTCTCGGGTATTATCTGTAGAGCAATCATTTACTATAATAATTTCTTTTTCAATTTGATGAATAAGTGTAACCTGCTCAATTTTATGAAGTATATGATGAATAGTGGCACCCTCATTATATGCGGGTATTAGAATAGAGAGCTTTGTAATGTTCATGTGTGTATAATAGGTAAAGGCTAATGAGGTGCAATATAATTGATTTAATTAAGTAAGAAAATTACTGGCAACTGAAAATCATCTCTTTTGCCAAAAGTATTTATGACACCTTGTCAGTAATCTACTCTTGGCATAATCATTGACTAAAACGATATGATTTCAAGAGAAAAATTGATTAAAACGAAATAATATAACAAAAACTATGAGTAAGATAATTGGTATAGATTTAGGGACTACCAACTCATGTGTATCTGTAATGGAAGGTAATGAGCCAGTAGTGATTCCTAATGCAGAAGGTAAAAGAACAACTCCGTCTGTAATTGCATTTGTAGATGGTGGTGAAATTAAAGTAGGTGACCCTGCAAAACGTCAGGCAGTTACCAACCCTCATAAAACTATTTATTCTATTAAACGTTTTATGGGTAACAAATTTTCTGAATCTCAAAAAGAGGCAGATAGAGTACCTTATGCAGTTGTAAAAGGAGATAATGATACCCCACGTGTAGATATTAACGGACGTTTATATACACCTCAGGAATTATCTGCAATGATTCTTCAAAAAATGAAGAAAACTGCTGAAGATTATTTAGGTACAGATGTAAGTGAAGCGGTAATTACGGTTCCTGCATATTTTAACGATGCGCAACGTCAGGCTACTAAAGAGGCTGGTGAAATTGCAGGTTTAAAAGTTCAACGTATTATTAACGAGCCTACTGCGGCTGCGTTAGCATACGGACTAGATAAAAAATCATCAGATCAAAAAATTGTTGTTTTTGACTTTGGTGGTGGTACGCATGACGTTTCTATCTTAGAATTAGGAGACGGTGTATTTGAAGTATTAGCTACTGATGGTGATACTCACTTAGGTGGTGATGATGTTGATGAGGCTATTATTAACTGGTTAGCTGATGAGTTTAATGCTGAAGAAAGCATGGACTTACGTAAAGATGCTATGGCATTACAGCGTTTAAAAGAAGCTGCTGAAAAAGCTAAGATTGAGTTATCTTCTTCTTCTCAGACAGAAATTAACTTACCTTATATTACTGCTACAGCTAGCGGACCTAAACACTTAGTGCGTTCTTTATCTAGAGCTAAGTTTGAGCAATTAATTCATGATTTAGTTGAAAGAACTATTGCTCCTTGTAAAAAAGCATTACAAAATGCAGGTTTATCTGCTAGTGATATAGACGAAATTATTTTAGTAGGTGGTTCTACTCGTATTCCTGCTGTTCAGGAAGCAGTTGAAAAATTCTTCGGTAAAAAACCTTCTAAAGGGGTTAACCCAGATGAGGTTGTTGCTGTAGGTGCTGCTATCCAAGGTGGGGTATTAACAGGAGATGTAAAAGACGTATTATTATTAGATGTTACTCCACTTTCTTTAGGTATTGAAACTATGGGAGGTGTAATGACTAAATTAATTGAGGCTAACACTACTATCCCTACTAAAAAATCGCAAGTATTCTCTACAGCTGCTGATAACCAGCCATCTGTTGAAATTCACGTGATTCAAGGGGAGCGTCCTATGGCTGCAGATAACAAAACAATTGGTAGATTCCACTTAGATGGTATTCCACCAGCGCCAAGAGGAGTACCTCAAATTGAAGTTACTTTTGATATTGATGCCAATGGTATTATCAACGTATCGGCTAAAGATAAAGGAACTAATAAAGAGCAAAACATTAGAATTGAAGCTTCATCTGGTTTAACAGAAGAAGAAATTGCTAAAATGAAAGCTGAAGCTGAAGCAAATGCAGATGCCGATAAAAAAGCAAAAGAAACAGTTGATAAACTAAATGAGGCTGATGGAATGATTTTCCAAACGGAAAAACAATTAGGTGAGTTTGGTGATAAATTATCTGCTGATAAAAAAGCGAACATTGAAGGAGCTTTAGAAGAGCTTAAAAAAGCATACGAAACTAAAGATCTAGCTACAATTCAACCAGCGTTAGACAAAATTAACGAAGCTTGGAAAGTAGCCTCTGAAGAAATGTATAAAGCACAAGCAGAAGCACAACAAGGTGCACCAGGACAAGACCCAACAGGTGGAGCTGGAGCCGGAGCAGGTGATGCTAACCAAGGAGACGACGTTCAGGATGTAGATTTTGAAGAAGTTAAATAATTCGTTTTTCGAAATTTAACTTTCTAAAATATATACAAAAGCCGATGATTTTTTCATCGGCTTTTTTTGTGTTTAAATTTCTGGTTTTCAGTTTTTTGTAATACGTGTTTGTTGGTAGGTAATAGTAAGGATTGTTTAAATAGGGTATTAATACGCTGTTAGTTTGCGTAGCAATGTTAGATATTTGAATAAGCAATAGAAACAAAAATATATATGATAAGTAGCTACTGTTTTGTTAGAGATTGTGAAAGGCGTAATCCGAAAAGCCTTTGTTAAACAGAGTAGGAATATCTAAAAACTAAACAAAATGAGTAATACTATTAATGTTACAAAATGTGACAATGAAGTTATTTTTGTCGCTTATCAATATGGAGCTAGTTTTGAATTGGCTAGAATAATAAGTGGAAATTCTAATCCTGTAGATGTTACCTTAAATATTGAGGCAGGAGCATATCAAGGTATGCCTTTTTTCAATGGCATATCAAATGCTTTGAAATCAGAGCAAAGTTTAAACCTGGGGTCGGGTGATTATAATTTGGTAGCTATTGGTATTAATTGGGGAGGTCCCCAAGAGTTTTCTTTTGATTTTAATGGAAAAAACTATTCACTGCCATTAGATAGCAATCCTTCTCCTGCTTCAGGAGTAGTTTGGAGTACAGAAGCTATCCCATTTTCGGTATAGATGATACCTAGTCAAATAAAAATACATGTTCTTATAAAGCCGATGATTTTTTCATCGGCTTTTTTGTTTTGATTCTTGTTAGTCTTTTACCAAAAAGAACCTCCTAAAAACTCTAATACTTCCGGGATGTCCGATCTCCAGAACTGCCATGTATGCGCTCCGTCTTTAATGCGCAATTGGTGATACACTTGTTTTTTGCTTAGTGCTAAATGCAGTAGCAGACTGCCTTTAAGTAAAAAATCTTGATCGCCACTACTAATACGGATTCTCACTTTTTCAAGTTCCGATTTTGGGGTTTCCTCTACAATGTTTAAAATGGAGTTTTGGTACCAGTATTTGTTGAGTCTTTTTTTAGCTTTAATGTCGTGACCAAAAATATCACCAAATACAATCTCCCATTTTTCATCATCATAAGTGATGATATCTTCGTCATCATGAATACCGGCACTCATAGGAGCTACGGCAACAAATAAATCGGGATATTTAAGTGCGTACAACATACAACCCCAACCACCCATTGAATGACCGGTAATGGCTCTACTATATTTATTTTTCTTAATACGGTATTGATTTTCTACTGCAGGGATAAACTCCTTAATAAAAAAATCTTCGTAGTTGTTGGTACCGTCATAATTGTTTACATACATGCTTACGCCAGCATCTGGCATTACAATAATCACCGGAGGTATTTTACCAGATTTGATGGCTTCATTGGCATAATAGGCAATGTTTCCTTTATCAATCCATGTGGTGTGGTTATCACCGTAACCGTGTAACAGGTAAATTACCGGGTACGAACGCTGGTCTGTATTGTAATTTTCTGGCAGATAAATGGAATACGAGACCGCTCTTTTAAGAAGGTTACTTTGAATACTGTCTTGCTTTATAGCTTGGGCATTCATAAGTGTAACCATACAAATGGTCATAAACAATAGTACGTGTTTAAACTTCATAAGGTATATTTATAGTTATTAGTAGAGAAGAGCATTCCCTATACCTTATAGCCCATAAAGTAATATAGTAGAATGGGCATTGGAGCAGCGGCTTTCCGATACTAAAAATGCTTTTCACTTGTAGATAGTTATATCCTACAATATAGTAAAAATACCCTGATATATTAAGTGAGTAATGTTGTTTATAATAGCTCTAAATTTATCTTAAAAGGACATTTGCTTTAGTAGTTTTTGCGTACCTTGGTGCATATTATAAATAACATTTTTATGAAAAGTATCTCATTTAATGCACATAAATTAGGAGTGCCATTTTTAGCCTTTATAGCAGTAACATGGTTGGCTGCTTTAACGGTATTGGTATTGCAAATAACAAAAATGTATGAGGTATTTAATACCCGTTATACATTTGTCTACGGTGTTTTCTTTGTGGTACTAACGCAGGTGTATGTTAGGTTGGTTAGAAAGAAGTAACTTAAGATTTTATGGTTTCCATTAGTAAGACGCTAGAAGAAGCACACAACAGCGATACCAAACAAAAAAAGGAAGCCAATTGGCTTCCTTTTCTATTTATATGTTGGTGTTTAGCTTATGCTAAAACCTCTTTTACTTTATCAGCAGCTTCTTGGAACATAACTGCAGAGTGTACTGCTAAACCAGAATTATCAATTAATTCTTTAGCAATTTCTGCATTGGTACCTTGTAAACGTACAATAATAGGCACTTTAATAGCGTCTCCCATGTTTTTGTAAGCATCTACAACCCCTTGCGCCACACGGTCACAACGAACAATACCACCAAAAATATTAATTAAAATAGCTTTAACGTTAGGGTCTTTTAAGATAATTCTAAACGCTTCTTCAACACGTTTAGCATCTGCCGTACCTCCTACGTCTAAGAAGTTAGCTGGCTCACCACCTGCTTGCTTAATTAAATCCATAGTAGCCATTGCAAGTCCTGCACCATTTACCATACACCCAACGTTACCGTCAAGGTCTACATAGTTAAGTCCTACTGCTTTTGCTTCTACTTCAATTGGATTTTCTTCAGTAATATCACGCATTTCAGCAATATCTTTATGACGGTAAAGTGCGTTATCATCAATAACCACTTTCGCATCTACTGCTAAAATTTTATCATCAGAAGTTTTTAAAACCGGGTTAATTTCAAATAAAGAAGAATCCGATTTTGTATAAGCTGTATATAAAGAGCTTACAAATTTCACCATTTCTTTAAATGCAGCACCGCTTAAACCTAAGTTAAAAGCAACTCTACGTGCTTGAAACCCTTGTAATCCAACAGATGGATCAATTTCTTCAGTAAAGATTAAGTGTGGAGTTTTCTCT
The DNA here is from genome assembly GCF_027924185.1 of Neptunitalea lumnitzerae. Classification (GTDB taxonomy): domain Bacteria; phylum Bacteroidota; class Bacteroidia; order Flavobacteriales; family Flavobacteriaceae; genus Neptunitalea; species Neptunitalea lumnitzerae. The sequence continues at coordinate 398,823 of NZ_BRVO01000003.1, read as the reverse complement.
GCCACTTCTTCAATATCCATACCACCTTCTGTAGAATACATAATCATATTCTTACCAGAACCTCTGTTTAATAAAACAGACATATAGAATTCAGAAGTTTCGCTATCTCCAGGATAGTACACATCCTCAGCAACCAATACCTTTCTTACGTGTTTTCCTTCTGGTGGAGTTTGTGGAGTAACTAAGTCCATACCAATAATATTACCGGCAATTTCTTCTACTTCCTGAAGGTTTTTAGCAAGTTTAACACCGCCACCTTTACCACGTCCTCCGGCATGTACCTGAGCTTTAATTACGTACCATCCGGTTCCGGTTTCGGCTGTTAGTTCTTTTGCTGCTGCAACGGCTTCTGTAGCATTGTTGGCTACAATACCACGTTGTACGCGTACACCGTAAGATGCTAGTATTTCTTTACCTTGATATTCATGTAAATTCATCTGTAGCTATTTTAAAAGTATTGTTTTTAAGATTGTTTTTATAAACGTTATCTACAAAAATAGAAAACAGAATGGTACTACACTAAATATTACGAAAAATTATGGTAAATATTTATACCTAAGGGAGATTCCTTAATTTTTTAATAAAAACAACGTCTAAAAACGATAGCTAATACCAAGGGCTTGTACGTTGTTTCCGTAAATATCAACCTCGGATGTGGGGTACAACCTTACCTTTCTATCTTTTTTATGAAGTGCTGGTACTGCATACCCGGTTAAGGCTCCTAAACCATATCCTAAAAGAACATCGGTTAAAAAATGTTGCCCTGCTTCTAAGCGGTAATACCCAACTGCTGCAGGTATTACTGCCGCACCTGTCCAAACAAAAAAGCGTGCGTTAGAGTTGGGGTGATAATCAGCAAATACTTTTGCAGCAAAAAATGTAGCAGTTGCCGTAGCGGCTACGTGTCCTGAAAAGAAAGAACGTTGCCCAGAACTAGAAGTTCTTTTTTCCATAGGTGCATTTTCACTATATACATACGGTCTGCTACGGTTTACCAAACCTGCCGAAATGGTATACATGGCAGCCGTAGTACTTAAACTTTCTATATACAAACCTATAATGGTTAACGACTCATCATTAATTTCATCATCTAAAAGCAGCGCAAAGGGCATGGCAAATGAGGCGTAAAATGGTAAATAGCTTGCCTTATCTGCATTTTCACTAAAGTTACCAGCAGCCCAGCTATCTATATCATTAATGTCATCAGGGTTTAAGGTTTCTAAATAACTTTCAGAAATTTCTTTTTTATTTTGAATAAGAACAAAACCGTATGCACTACCTCCTAAACCAGCTGCGGTCCACGGGCCGTCAATAGCCCAGTTCCAGTCATATACATCTGAACCACTTTCTTGAGCAGTACCTTTAAAATTTACACTCAAACAAATTAAAATAACAACGCATAATCTTCTCATAGCAAAAACTTTTCTTTCAAGGTATTTTGCTTGCGTTATGTTTTTGCCTTGTTTAACAGCTTGTTAAAACCTTTTTTAGAAGGGATTTAGATATGAAATTATAACATTATACTAATTTTAGTATAAAATAAGATGGGTTCTTAAAAAATTAAGGATTTAAAAAATTCCAATGCCATGCGTGTTTTTTATTTCAGACATTACAAAGGTACTATGTGTGCTACCAATACTTTTTACCGCTCCTAGTTTGTTAAAAACAAAATCTTGGTAATGCTTCATGTCTTGCGCATATACTTTTAGTAAAAAATCAAACTCACCTGAAATATTATAGCATTCTACCACTTCTTTAAGTTTTAAAATGTCGGCAACAAATTGGTTGCCCACTTCCTTGTCGTGTTTTTTCAATTTTATATTACAGAATACAATAAACCCTTGGTTTAATTTATCGGCATTTAATAGGGCTATGTATTTTTTAATATATCCTTTTTTTTCAAGGCGTTTTACCCGCTCAAATACAGGGGTGGGAGACAGGTTTACCTTTGCAGCAAGTTCTTTGGTAGTAAGTTTTGCATTATGATGTAGTGTTTTAAGTAGCGAAAGGTCAATAGTATCTAAGTTGTCCATAGAATATAGTTCTCATTTAAATATGCCAAACATAGGGTAAAGGTATAAAATTCTGTATTTATTAAAGGTGTAGATATTATATCTGTATTTATATGTGAGTTATTGCATTTTTATCTTTCGAGATAGCTTTGTGAGGTGTAAAATTCTAAATAATTATATGATATGTGTACATTACATAAGGCACCTTTTAGGGCAGATACAGTAGGAAGTTTTTTAAGACCTGAGCGTTTAAAACAGGCACGACTAGATTATAGCGCCAACCGTATTTCTAAAGAAACATTAATAAGTATTGAAGATGAAGAAATTCTAAAATTGGTAGCAAAGCAGAAAGAACTAGGACTTAAAGCTATAACTGATGGCGAGTTTAGACGCTCATGGTGGCATTTAGATTGTTTTTGGTTTTTTGATGGTATTGATAAAATAACCTTAGATGCGGGGTATAAGTTTCAAGGAGTAGAGAGTAGACCAGAGTCTGCTGTAGTAACAGGGAAAATTGGGTTTACAGCGCACCCGTTTGTAAAACATTTTGAGTTTTTAAAAACAGCCGTTGGCACAGACGACGCAGTGGCAAGGCAAACCTTACCAGCACCAGCACAATGCTATGCTGAATTATTTAGAGGTGACAATGCTAAAGCCGCGGCAAGTATTTATCCTATTATTGAAGATTTACAAGCTGATTTAATTGCGGCATATAAACAATTAATTTTAGCTCTATATGATGCGGGTTGCAGAAATTTACAATTAGACGATTGTACATGGGGTATGCTTTGCGATGCTAATTTTTGGACCACGATGGTTACTACAGAATACAATCCTGAGAAGTTAATAGATTTATATTTACATCTTAATAACTCGGTATTGGAAGGCTTACCAGAAGATTTAACTATAAACACGCATGTGTGTAGAGGTAACTTTAAATCTACATGGGCAGCTTCTGGCGGATATGACCGTGTGGCTAAAAAATTGTTTGGAGAAGAATTGGTGAATGCTTATTACTTAGAATTTGATACGGAAAGATCGGGAGATTTCGGTCCATTGAAGGAGGTAGCCCCTCATAAGAAAGTTGTGTTAGGCTTAGTAACTTCAAAAGATGCAACATTAGAAAATAAGAGCGCTATAATAAAACGAATACATGAAGCAGCAGAATATGTACCACTAGAGAATTTGTATTTAAGTCCTCAATGCGGATTTGCTTCTACAGAAGAGGGAAACTTACTTACTGAAGAACAGCAATGGGATAAAATAAAACTTATAAAAGAGATAGCGGACGAAGTTTGGGGAACTTTATAAAATACAGAGGGCAGTAATAAACTGCCCTCTATTTTTATTGTTTCGGAACATATAAGGTAAGGGCATCAATTTCTATGGCATCTAAATGTCCCATTTGTTTTTCATCTTTAGTAATAAGGTGCATGTGTACATAGGAGTCATGATGCGTAAATACTGCTTGGTGTTCGGTAGAAAAGAAACCTACTATAGTAACGGCTTTGTTGCTTATAGGGTACGTTACTTGTCCTTTATGAGCATCGGCACGTGAAGCTACTTTGGTACCGTCGGGTAAATTTTGTACGTGTATAGTAGCATTGTTTACAGTACCTTCTAATTTAAAAGGAAAAGGTCTTTTATAAGTGGTACTTATAGTATCAATAAAGTGTTCTAAGGCTTTACTATTTTTAATGGTATCTGGTACTGTAATAGTAGTCCAATCTGTGGCATTTGCATATACAAAAAAAGGTGCTGAAATAGTTGAATTTTTAGTAACACTCATAGTAGTGTCAGAGGTTACGGTAGCCACATAGCTATTTCCATTATTAACAAGTATCTCCCCTTTAAGATAGGCTACAGGACCCAAACCATATAAACCAGTTTTATTGCTTATAGTGTCTAATAATATGGTTCCTTGCAGTTGCCCCTTACGCATTACATTTTTCATAGCTCCTGAAATTTTTACTTCGGGTGGCGTACTGCTTCTTTCTTTCTTTTTATTTTCTGCGCATCCTATAATTGAATAACCAAAGAAGCTTAAAATGGCGATTTTTAAAAGTAGTATTCTGTTCATATAACGCAAGATAGTAGTTTTTTATTTTTAGGATATGTTTTTGATGTGAGTGTAAGAATGCTAGTGGTAGCCTTTGAGGTTAAAAAATGAGCGCTCCTGCTAGCGTCACGCTAGTAGCGGTACGAGTAAGAAGAGTATGTTTTGAGATTTGAAATGTAGCACATCACTAAATAAAAGATAATAGTCATAAGTTGACTAACTAAAGTGTTAATGAATATCAATTTCTAATACGGTATGATCTTCTGAGTAGTTTCTTGCACTACTGTATTTGTAATCTTCAGGTTTAACAACAAGTCCTGCCTCAACAGGATTTTGATGTATATAATTTAATTTTTGAGTGAAGACATGAGGGCTCCATATTTCAATTGGTTGATTGTGTTGCTGCCAAAATTGTTTGTTAGTTACGGTAGGGTTTTTGGAACCAGCTTTTTTCATCATGTATAAAAGCCATTCTTTTCTGCTTTCTTGAGGATTTTCTTTTATTACTTTAATAAGTTGTCTAGAGGTATAACCTTTAAAATCTCTTAGTAATTCGGATGGATTATCTTCAGTAGCACTGAATATTAAATGAATATGACTAGGCATAATACAATAAGCATATATCAACATACCCTTATTTTTCCGGCAATAAGTTAGACTTTTAGTTATTATATCAAAGTATAACGGTCTAACAAAAATATCTATCCAATAAACTGTGGCAAAGGAAACAAAATAACACCCGGAAGGGTTAAGAAATTTGTAGTTTCTACTCATTTAACAATACTTTTTAATTACATAATTAAGTAGAATTGAATTAGCTTTTTTACTGAATTCAGTAATTAAAAAGATTTATTTATGTACTTAACAGGTACGCCACTAGCTAGAAGCTAGCGGTAGCCTTTGAGGTTAAAAAATGAGCGCTCCTGCTAGCGTCACGCTAGTAGCGGTGTGAGTAAGTGGTATATTTAGTTAGTTTTTTAGTTTGAACATCTGGTACGCCACTAGCAAGATGCTAGCGGCAGCCTTTGAGGTTAAAAAATGAGCGCTCCTGCTAGCGTCACGCTAGTAGCGGTGTGAGTAAGTAGTATATTTAGTTAGTTTTTTAGTTTGAACATCTGGTACGCCCCTAGCAAGATGCTAGCGGCAGCCTTTGAGGTTAAAAAATGAGCGTTCCTGCTAGCGTCACGCTAGTAGCGGTGTGAGTAAGTGGTATATTTAGTTAGTTTTTTAGTTTGAACATTTGGTACGCCCCTAGCAAGATGCTAGCGGCAGCCTTTGAGGTTAAAAAATGAGTGCTCCTGCTAGCGTCACGCTAGTAGCGGTGTGAGTAAGTGGTATATTTAGTTAGTTTTTTTAGTTTGAACATCTGGTACGCTACTAGCTAGAAGCTAGCGGTAGCTATAGGCCTTGCCTTAAAATGAGTTTACTTTTAGCGCTTTGTATATTTAAAGGCAACTTCCGGATTTTTCTTTTCCCAGAAGTCTATCATTTTATCACGTAAATCACTAGACTCAAAAAATGTAAAAAATACTCTGCGCTCATAACCATGTTCTTCTATAAGGATGTTGTCATCATTAATACCAACTACTTTTGTATATTCAATGGTGTGTTTTTTATCTAACAATATGTGGTCTTCATTAAACCATATAGTTTTACTTTTTATAATATGGCTGATAATTTTAAAATATAGTACAATTATCACAATGCTCAATACAATAGCAAGCACTAATATTGCTGCGATGTAAGCATATATAGCAAAACCAATAAATCCGCAAAAAATGATTGAAAGTGTTATTTGAAATAGTAATCCTGTTGAATTTGGAATACTGTAGTAGTGTTGATTATTGTAGTGTATCATTTTTTAGGGCTTATATTTCATTTTAAACTTAAAGTCTAAATATAAAAAATACCTCACAATGAACTATAAAAAAAAGCCATCTTAAAAAAGACGGCTTTTCCTGCTATTAACAAAAATAGAAGCTTACGCTTCTTTTAACGATTTCATATCAATTACAAAGCGGTATTTTACATCTGCTTTCACCACTCTGTCCCATGCATCATTTATATTTTGCATGTCTATCATTTCTACATCCGATACTACATTATGCTCGCCACAAAAATCTAGCATCTCTTGTGTTTCTTTAATACCACCAATCATAGACCCTGCTATATTTTTACGTTTAGAAACTATTAAACCAGCATGCATTGAGTCTAATGGTTCTATAGCACCTACTAATGCCATTGTGGTATCACGTTTCATTAAGGTAATATATGGGTTTAAATCGTGACGTACTGGTATGGTATTTAATAAAAAGTCAAATGAATTAGCATGTTTTTGCATGTCTTCTTCACTGGTAGAAATTAAAACCTCGTCTGCTCCTAAGGCTGCAGCGTCATCGGCTTTGCCCGGAGATCTGGTAATCATTACCACATGACATCCCATAGCATGCGCAAATTTAATTCCCATGTGGCCTAAACCACCCAAACCAATAACACCTACTTTATCTCCTTTTTTTACATTCCAGTGGCGTAGTGGAGACCAAGTTGTAATCCCAGCACATAATAGTGGGGCTACTTTTTCAGTATCTAAGTTTTCGGGTACACTTAATACAAATTTTTCATCTACTACAACGCCTTCAGAGTATCCTCCAAAAGTATGTCCGCCAATGTGTTTATCTTCACTACCGTAAGTAAAGGTAGCACCGTTCTCACAATACTGTTCTAAACCTTCTTTACAAGAGTCACATGTTTGGCAAGAGTCTACCATACAACCAACCCCTACAAGGTCACCTTCTTTAAATTTAGTAACGCTTTCTCCGGTTGCGGTTACTCTACCAATAATCTCATGACCAGGAACTACCGGATATTTTGCCGGCCCCCATTCACTACGAGCAGTGTGTATATCACTATGGCATACACCACAGTAAAGAATATCAATTTTAACATCAGTGGCTAACACATCTCTGCGGTCAATACTTAGTTGATCTAAGTCTGCCGTAGCACTTTGTGCACCATACGCTTTAATTGTTTCCATGTTGTTTTTTTTAGAGTTTTATAGTAATGCTTTTTTAACTTGTGGTACTACTTTAGTACCGTATAATTCAATGGCTTTCATTAAGTCTTTATGACTTGGTCCGCCAACATCTATATGTGCAACCCATCTGGTTAAGCCAAACATTTCTATGGTATTTATAATTTTATCGGCTACCATATTAGGTTCTCCCATATATAAGGCTCCTTCCGGACTCATGCCTCCAAGAAATTGCATTTGAGAATACGGTGGCCAACCACGCTGTTTCCCAATTCTATTCATTTGAGCGGCATAGTACGGAAAATATTTTTCAGTTAAATCGTCTTTATTTTCAGTAAAAAAACTATGAGAGTGTACACCAATTTGCATTTTCTCTACATCGTGCCCGTGCTTTACATATTGTTCTTTATAAAATTCTATAAGCGGTTTAAATTGTTTTGGCATACCACCAATAATAGCAAAAATTATAGGTAAGCCTAAACGTGCTGCACGGTATACAGATTCTGGAGTACCCCCAACGGCAATCCATACATTTAAAGGTTGCTCTGGTCTTGGGTAAATGGTTTGACTATTTAAGCTGGGTCTAAACTTTCCTTTCCAATTAACCACCTCATTATCTCTTAACTGAAGTAATAAGTTTAGTTTTTCTTCAAAAAGCTCATTATAATCATTAAGGTTCTGACCAAAAATAGGGAATGATTCTGTGAAACTACCACGTCCGGCAATAAGTTCGGCTCTTCCGTTAGAAAGTAAATCTACTGTAGTGTAATCTTGGTATGCTTTTACTGGGTCGGCAGAGCTTAAAACCGTTACCCCACTGGCTAATTTTATATGCTTTGTAACAGAAGCTAAAGAGGCCAGTACAATTTCAGGAGTAGAAACCGCGTAATCGGGTCTGTGATGTTCTCCTAATACAAAGCTATCTATTTGTAGCTCATCTGCTAATTTTACTTGTTCAATCATTTGGTTCAATCGTTCTTGTGCCGATTGAAATTTACCTTCAGTTTCATTGTAGGTAAGGTCTCCAAACATTCCAATTCCTAATTCCATGGGTTAAGCGAATTTTGTTTTAAGTTACAAGAATTTCTTTTTGTTTAATATTAATTTAGGGTAATTTAACTTTATATACCTTGTACGGATATTCTGTGCGGTCTTTTCCGTTATTCCATTGCGGTAATCGTTGTAACTGCGAGCAAGAAAAATATAAATATCCATCTGTGCCAATGCCCAATGAGTCTGGCCATAGTAAGTTTTGGTCTTTAATAAGTGTATGCAATTTCCCATCTGGACTCATATATGTAATGGTGTATGATGTTGAGGTAGTTAGGTAAATATTACCTTTTTTATCTGCCACCAATCCATGAGTAATACCAACGGCTCCCATATCTTCTACCTTAGAAGCTAACTGGGTTTTTGTTAAAGTAGCATCGGCTAAATACTTCGTTTCAACTCTAAAAAGATTTTCCTTGTTGATAGGTTTAAAATAGAAGTATTTCATGTCATGGGTAAGCGCTATTCCATTTACGTTAGAGCTAAAGGGTTTACCATCTGCGTTTACCATAGGAGTTCCTTTGTAAGTAATGGTTATTTCGTCTGCCAAGGTAAAAGAAGATTCTTTTAACACCACACGACTTTTACCAGTTGTAAGGTCTAGTACTACAATGGCAGCTTGCCCGGGGTCTGATAAGTATGCAAGTTTATGATTGGTATCTACACGTACATCGTTTAATGCCGTAACCGATTTATCTAGGTCTTCAAAAAAATAGCTTCGTACTACCTTATTGGTTTTTGTGTCTATTTCTACCAACTTGAACAAACCATCTGCTTGTTTTCCATCTTCTCCAAAAATAGAGCTTTTAGAGGCAGGTTTGGTATCTAAAGCCCAAAGATGATTGTGGTTATCCACATACAAGTCTTGCACCCTCACAAAATGGTTTTTATAGTCTCCTTTGGTATTGTAACTTTTGTTGGGGTACGCGGTAGGTTGTCCGTTCTTGAGTTCAGTAAGTGTATATTTACCAGCTCCATCATAATTTGGGAACGCTACAAAAATTCGGTTGTCAGTAGTAACACTTACCCCAATAGGCATACTTTTGCCAAAGGTAGCTACGGTTTCTAGTTTAGGTTTCTTTTGGGCTTGTGCAGTAGTTAGTGTACACAAGCAAGTTAATAACATTAAAATCTTCTTCATAGTATCAATTTTTATTCAATTATTTTCACGCGTTCTGCGTAACGTTTAGGAGCTGTTGGTTGTTCAGCAGGGTATCCTAAAGCTACGTTAATAGCTACCTCATATCCTTCTGGGATGTTTAATAGCTCTAAAATATCTTTATTTTCTGGTAAGGTTAGTACAGGTACTAACGATCCTATAGGGCAAGTACCTAAATCCATGGCATGCGCACTTAATAGAATGTTTTGTAAAATTATACCACAATCTAACATACTGTAGCTGTTGCTACTATCTCTGGCAATAACAATGAGGGTAGGAGAGTTATGAAAAATGCTAAAACTAGGTTCTCTCCAACGGCTTGCGCTTCCTTGAAATTCTTTACCCTCAGCATATTTTAAAAATCGGTTATTAATTTCTGTTAATACTTCTTTATTCTGAATTACACGTACTTCCCAAGGTTGTTTATTTAAAGCACTTGGCGCAAAAATGGCACTTTTCATAATAGTGTCTAATAACTCTTTGCTTACTTGTTGATCTGTATATTTTCTAATAGATCTTCTGGTTAGTATATTATTTAGTATGGCTTCTTTTTGTGTTCCGTTATAGGTTACCTTTTCAACAGGTTTTTCTGAGCAAGCAGAAATAATAATAGCAGAAATAAGTAATATGAATAATTTTTTCATGGTATGATGGTTTATATCGGGTTCGTTATATTTTTTATAAATGAGAAATTAAATTTTAAAACTATGTAGGCTATATAGATGTATATAAGGTATGACACCATATCATAATAGTGTAAAGAAAGTATGGCTAGCGTACAACCTAAAATGGATAGGGTTAGATAAAAAATGTGTTCTACCCTTTTCTTATAATCTAGCTTTTCTCCCCAAACTTTGGGTCTAAAAACTTCGCTAATTTTATAGGAGAATCCGTTTAGTAACAGAATAGCGTACGACATATACTCATAGCTTACTTTTCCTATAATAAAGATGAAAGCCACCAAGCCTATCATACTTCCGTAATATAGTTTACCATAATTGTTGGTAGGGCTACTAGGCATATCGGTAGCCATAAATAGTGTGCCCAATAGTACACCTGCAATGGAATAGGAATAGTTTTGTCCGTTTTCAATAAACCAAAAACTACCAAAAAAGACCGCTAAAAGCGCCAAAGGAATATGCCAACTAATACGCTTTCTTAATAATAAGTAAAATCCGCCTAGAGCTATCAACGCAATGGAATATTCTCCCATAGCACCATTGGTTTTATAAACCAAGCCAGATAGATAGGAGGATAGATATTCATTACTTAATCCAGGGAATAGATTAGTAGCAGGAGTTTGTATATAATCTTTTGTAGCCCAAATACCAGCAGAGGTCATTACAACCGGGAAAAATACTGCCATAAATTCTCTTCCTATCAATGCCGGATTAAATCTGTTTTTACCGAGTCCGCCCCAAGTAATTTTACCAAATAATATGGCGGCTACAGCACCAAAAGCTACCATGTACCATGGGGTAATAGGCGATAAGGTAAAACAAAGTAACAAAGCGGTTACTATGGCAGAACCATCTAATGCCGACCTATACTGTTTAAGTAATAAAGCTGAAAAGATAACATCGGTAGCAAGAGCACAACCGCTGGCAATTAATAATAGCCACATAGCCTGCATACCATACGCAAAGTAACCTGCTATAACTAGGGGGAGTAAGGCTATAATAACATCTAACATAACAAAAGATGTGTTTCCTTTTTTAGGTTTTATGTACGGATTTAAACTCATAGGCTAGTGGCTTTTAAAAGTTCTTTACCCTTGAAAATACTGTTCATTAAGGGAACATCACTAGGGCATATATAGGCACAAGCACCGCATTCTATGCAATCATTTACATGGAAGTTCTTCAATTGTAGGATATCTTCTGTAGTGCTGTACCGGGCAAATTCCATGGGCATTAAGTGTTGCGGACAAACATCTACACAATAGCCACATTGTATGCAATTGTATCTTTTATTAGTAGGGTTAGGGATAATTAATATTCCACCTGAACCTTTATTAATTCCAATCTCAGGTTGTTGCACTGCTTTCCCCATCATAGGGCCACCTAGAATAACTGTTTGAGAAGTTGCATTCCAAGTAAGTCCAATGGTTTCTAAAATATAAGAAACAGGTGTGCCAATAGCTACTTCATAATTACCAATATTCTCCGCTTTTTCACCAGATATGGTAACTATTCTGTTCGTATAAGGTGTGCCTTTATAAAAAGCATTGTAAATAGCCCAAAGCGTACCCACATTGCTCACTACAATACCATAATTAGCAGGAATACTCCCTTTAGGTATTTCTTTTCCGGTAACCGATTTTATCAATTGTAATTCGCCACCTTGCGGATATTCGTTAGGTAATAGTTTTATTTTTACAGGTATGTCTTGGTTTTTAGCCGTTTGCAGTATGAGTGGTTTTAATTCTTTATGTTGTTTTTCTATGCCAAAAACAATAGCAGAAGCTTTGATAACTTTTTGCATGAGTTGTATCGCTTCGAGTAATTGTTTGGTATAGTTTTTTAATAAGGTATAGTCTGCTGATAAATAAGGCTCACATTCGGCGGCATTAATGATAAACGTATCAATAGGTTTGCTACCTGTATTGTATTTTGTGTGGGTTGGAAATTTAGCACCACCACTACCTTCTATACCAAAATCTAGTAACGTGCTTAAAATTTCATCTTCAGTTATGTTGTTAATAGTAAATTGCTTAGCAGGTATAGCAACTTCTTTAAAATCATTTTCTAGCATTAAATAGGATTGGTTATCAATATTAACCTCCCCTCTAATGTACCCAGAAGCAGGAGCATGAATACTAGAAGCAAAGACACCCTCTGATGCTGCCACTTTTTGATGTTTTTTTACATAAGAATCTTTTTCAACAATCGTGGATAATGTGCCCTTATAAGTAGTAAGGGGTAAATACAGCATATTGGGGGCAGCCAATTTTTGTATGGGTATTTTTTTAGTAGTGCTTTTTAGTGAGGGAATGTGAATCATATATTAATTACGAAGCATTATTAAAATTAAAATCATGGAATTTTTCATTACCATCTATTAGATAGGCTTTAAACAGGTAATGTTCAGCTAATTTTTTAGCGGTTGCTATGAACTCTTCTGGTGGTACACTAAAAAGTGCAGTTGATAATACATCTCCTATAAATGCATTTTCAGAAATAAGGCCAAGTTGTAAGTTGTCAGACGGATAGCCCGTTTTTGCATTTAAAATGTGTCCGTACTTTTTACCGTTTATGTTGATGTAGTTTTCATTTCTTGCAGATAATGAAAAACAACCATTACTTAACGTAATGGTTGCTTTTTGCTTATTGGTGTCGAAGGGGTGGGGTAAATTTATTTTCCAATTAGGGTGTGTATCATCTGTTAATGCTGCTATAGTACTGCCACCGGCATTTATAATAGCATCGGTTATTCCATGTTCTTTCAGTAGTTGTATTACACAATCTACAGCATAAGCCTTTATAAAAGAGCCTGTAATAATTTCTTGAAAGTTAGCAATTTTAACTTTATTTTCTTCTATTTCTATGTAATTATAATTAACACTATTTAGTGTGTTTTTAATTTGTTCTTTGGTAGGTATTTCTGTAGTAGTATTTTTATAGAACCTCCATAGTTTTATAAGCGGCATGGTTGTAATATCATAAACCCCGTTTGTGAGTTCAGCTACTTTTTTAAGTTCTTTTAATAGGTATATAGTAGTAGCGTCTACTTCAGTAAATGAACCTGCATTGGTGTTTATTTGATTGAAAAAAGATCCTTGTTGGTACGAATTATAGGTTTTGTCTATGTTCTCTAATAGATTGAATGCTTGGTTTAAAATAGCTTCACCATAGTGCATAGGTATTTTAACCTTGATATGGCAATAAAACAAAAAATGAGTTTGTGTTATGTAGCTTTTATTGACTGTCAGAGGCATTTTCATCATCATTTGTTTCAACGGTTGTTTTGCCTTTGTTCAATGTTTTGAAATTGAAATTCCCTAAGTTGATTACTTTAAAATAGTAATTAGGGTTTTTCCACTTACCAGTAGCAGCATCATATTCTAAACGTTGTGTTTCAAAACGTTTTGCTATACCATCATTCACGTGCTTTTTTTCGTCTTCAAGTTTTTCTTTTTTTCTAGATTCTTGAAGTTCATCCCAGAAATTTCTATTTCCAAAAACAAGCAAGCCTAATCCTATAATGTATAGTAGAATATATTTTAATTTCATTAAATAGTATTTAGTGCTAAGGTAACTCCTACATTTGTATATACAAATGTTAAAAAGTTAATACTAAGTTAAAGCCCATGTTAATTAACACGGGCTCTTTATAAATAAGTTTAATCTATAACTAAACAGGTGCATTTTGTTCAATTAATTTTGCGTCTTTTAATTCAGCCCACAAATCAGCTGGAACTTTTACATCAAAAGATTTTGCATTTGCAATAGCTTGTTCAGGTAAGCTAGCTCCAGGTATAACAGAGCTTACAGTTGGGTGTGCAGCACAGAATTGTAATGCTACCGTACGTAAATCTACATTGTATTGTTTTACAATATCATTTATTTTATCGCGCTTTTTTACCATTTCTTTTGGCATATCTCCACCATAATTAAAACGCTCTCTGTTGGCTAAGAAACCTGCATTAATAGGCCCACCAATAACCGCTTTTACGTTTTTCTTATCCATAGCCGGAAAGGTTTCGTTTAAGGCTTGTTTATGGTAAACTAAAGAGTACTGAATAGCTACTAGCATAATGTCTGGGTCTGCTACCTCTAAGCATTTTAATATTGGGTCTGGTTCATTTACACCCATTCCCCATGCTTTTATAATACCTTCTTCACGCATTTTAGTAAGTTCTGGGAAAGCCCCTTTTTGAGCAATTTCAAACTGTTTTTCCCATCCGCCAAGGTCTTTATCATTACCTGGAGAAAGGTCATGTACAAATACCACATCTATAGAAGATAGCCCTATACGGTGTAAACTATCTTCCACTGAACGTCTTACCCCATCAGCAGTATAATCATAGCGGTGTTTAAAATTTAAACGTCCTTTCCACAGTAAATCTGGGTTAGGGGTAAAGCTATCATTAGGTTCTAAAATTCTACCTACTTTGGTAGATAAAATATAATCTTCTCTTTTTTTATCAAATAGGTAATGACCTAATCGTCTTTCGCTTAACCCTAAACCGTACCAAGGAGAGGTATCAAAATAGCGTACACCACTGTTCCAAGCAGCGTCTAAGGTTTCCTCTATTTGTTGGTTGCTGTTTTCATGCCATCCGTTTCCAAATCCTACTCCTCCTATACCGTGTTTAGAGGTGAAGTTCAGTTTTTCTTTACTCATACTTTGATTTTCAGTATTTGTTACTAATGAATTATTGTTTGCCCAATTGGCAAATGGAGTAGCAGCAATGGCAGCAGATGCCATTGCTGTTTTTGTAATAAAATCTCTTCTAGAATTTTTTTTCATGTAAGGGGGAATATAGTTGTTGCTTTTATTTGCTTGCCGTATCTAACAAATCAATATCCGATTGATCTAATGCTAATTCAGGGGCATCAAAAAGGGTTTGTAATTGCTTGGTGCTTGTTGCACTAGCAATAGGAGCTCCTAAATTTGGTTTTGCTAGTAACCACGCTAAAGAAACCGTAGCTGGGGTAGTATTATGTTTTTCAGAAACTTTATCTAAAGCATTTAATACAGCAATACCTTTTTCATCTAAATATTTTTTAACGCTTTCTCCACGCACACTTTTTGAAAAATCTTCTTCAGAACGGTATTTACCCGTTAAAAATCCAGATGCTAGTGCCCAATATGGGAACACCGTTAAGCCGTATTTTTCTGCTAGTGGGGCATACTTGGTTTCATAGTCTGTACGCTCTACTAAATTGTAATGTGGTTGTAACGCTTGGTATTTAGGTAACCCATTTTTTTCGGCTACTTCCATAGACTCTATCAATCTTTCAGGAGATACGTTAGAAGCTGCAATGTATCTTACCTTGCCGGCTTTTATAATTTCATCATATGCTTCTAAGGTTTCCTCAACAGGCGTTTTTTCATCGTCAAAGTGAGTGTAGTACAAATCAATATAATCTGTTTGTAGGCGTTGTAAAGATTTGTCTACTGTTTCTAAAATATGTTTTTTACTGGTATCTACAGGGTGTGTACCAGAGGCTCCACCAACTTTGGTAGCCATAATTATGTTATCTCGGTTACCTCTTTCTTTCATCCATTTTCCTAAAATGGTTTCAGATTGTCCGCCAGAACCACCATCTACCCAGTGCGAATAGATATCGGCGGTATCTATAAAATTAAATCCCTTATCTGTAAAGGCATCTAGTATTTCAAAAGATTTTTTTTCGTCTAATGTCCAACCAAATACATTACCTCCTAAGTTTATAGGAGCAACTTCTAAATCGGTATTTCCTATGATGATCTTTTTCATATTATTGTTTTAATTTTTGTTTATAATTCTTTCACCAAGCCATCTATAAAATCAAATTCTTCTTGATTTAATTCAACGTTGGCAGCACGTGCATTTTGTACCGATTGTTGCGCGTTTCTTGCGCCTGCCAATGCTACAGTAATACCAGGTTTTTCAATAGTCCAACGTAAAACAAGTTGTGCTAAAGTGGCATCTTTTTCAATAGCAATAGGTTTAATTTCGTCTAAAAAGTCATTTGTTTTTACAATGTAGTCTTCTGTAAAATGTTTATGATGTGCTCTGTGGTCGCCCTCTTGAAATTTGTATCCCGGAGTTATTTTTCCTGTTAATAATCCTCTTTCTAGTGGACTATAGGCTAACACGGAAGTTTCACTTTGAATGCAATAGGGGAGTACTTCTTTATCAATATCTTTAGATACCATGCTATATGGAATTTGATTAGAAGCAATAGATACCACAGCATCTGCAGCTTTTAGTTGCTCTACATTGTAATTACAAACACCAGCATGTCTAATTTTACCTTGCTGAATTAATTTTTCAACGGCTTCAAACGTTTCCTCTATTGGCGTGGTTACATCTGGCCAATGAATTTGATAAAGGTCTATATAATCGGTGCCTAATCTTTTTAAGCTGTCTTCACATTCTTTTATAACACTTTCTTTGCCTGCATATTTGTAGATATCAATAGGGTCACCATTATTATTTTTACTTTTAAAAGCAAAATCTCCTTTGGTTTCGTCCCAGCGCATTCCAAATTTTGTTAAAATTTGTACTTTATCTCTTGGGATATCTTTAATGGCTTCACCAACAATTGCTTCGCTAGTACCTTGTCCGTATATGGGGGCTGTATCTATAGAAGTTACCCCCTCTATATAGGCGGCTTTGATGGCTTCAATAGCATCTGATTTTTCTGTTTTACCCCACATCCATCCACCGGCAGCCCAAGCTCCGAAAGTAATAGCAGATAATTCTAAATCAGTTTCATTTAATTTTCTGTAAATCATAGCATTTTTATCTTTTATTATTCAATGTTGTGTATGGTAAGTTTGTTTAAAGGATGAGCGTTTCATCTCATATCATCGGCTACTTTTTTTTACGGCGAGCCATGTTGTAATAGCAAGGTAGTTTTGCTGTTTTTAAATGAGATTTTCTCATAGTGTAATTTTAGTCTAAATAACAACAAGATTACGTTAATAGGGTTGTAAAAATCTGTGAATTTATTGTAAATTTAAATTATGGAAAGATATAAGCAGTTTGATAGATTAATTGTAGATGATTTTACTACAAGTGTTTGGGAGCATCCCTTGCACAATCATAATCATTATGAGTTAATTTTTATAGTAAGAGGAAAAGGGTTACATCATTTAAACAAGCACTTGGTACCTTATCAATCTGGTTATTTATATTTATTAGGGCCTGAAGATGTGCACGAATTTATGATAGAGGAAGAAACAAGATTTATTTATTTTAAGTTTACCAATCTTTATTTGGATACATTTGTTTCAGGTGAACCCTCTGAATGGAATAAAGATATTGATTGTTTATTAAACTTACCACAGATAAAACGCGGAGATTTATTGCACAATGAAGCTGATAAAAAATTGGCTGAACAATTATTTATTTTAATAGCTGAAGAATATAAAAAGAATGAGGTGCTAAGTAAGCGTATTATATTTCAAATGTTTAAAGCTATTTTGTTAGTGTTAAAGCGCAATAAAAATAGTTGCGGTAGTAAACAGCAACGCAATTCGCAACCAGAAATAACTGAAGCTTTGCTAGAGTATATAGAGTTAAATATCTACGAGCCAAAAAGTTTAACCTTAAAAATGATTGCAGAACATTTTAATTATTCCCCTAATTATATAGGCTCTTTTTTTAAAGAGAAGGTTGGTACCTCTTTAAAAAGTTATGTACAGCAATACAGGTTTAATTTATTAGAGCAACGCCTAAAGCATAGTGCTATAAGTAATAAACAATTGGCTATAGAGTTTGGCTTTACAGATGAAAGCCATCTCTATAAATTTGTAAAAAGTTATTCCGGTAAATCCTTTGCCGAATTAAAAAATTCTTCGGTAGTTATGATTTAAAAATAGACAATATTTGTTCAAAACCATAGGTGGTTTGCTCACCTGTTTTCATATTTTTAAATGTAAAACAATTCTCTTTTAGTTCTTGAGATCCAATGGTAATTACATATGGTACATTACGTTTATTGGCATACTTAAATTGCTTTGCAGGTTTAGCCGAGTCAGGGTACATATCTGCTTTATAACCAGCTTTACGTAATTGTTGCATTAATTTAAAAGAGGCTAGTGCTTCTTGCTCACCAAAGTTGATAAATAACACCTCTAAGCTATTATTTACCGTGTCTGGGAATAATCCTAATTCTTCTAAAACTAAAAAGATACGGTCTAACCCAAAGGAGATACCTACACCACTGATGTCCTTAAGTCCAAAAATTCCGGTAAGGTCGTCGTAGCGGCCACCCCCACCAATAGAACCAAGTTTAACCTCTTTTGGTGCAGCAACTTCAAAAATAGCTCCTGTATAGTAGTTTAATCCTCTAGCTAGGGTAACATCTATATCTAAAGTAGCGGTTTGTAAACCTAGTGTTTCAATACTATCTGCAATAAAAGTAAGTTCTTCTACACCTTTTAATCCGGTTACAGAAGCAGCAAGCATACTTTCTAATTGTGCTAACTTTTCTTTATTACTTCCTGTAAAGTTAAATAGGGGTTGTACCTTGGTAATGGCTTCTTCAGAAATACCTTTTTCTAGCATTTCTTTTTTAACGCCATCTTCCCCAATTTTATCTAGTTTATCTAAAGCAACTGTAAAATCAATCAACTTGTCTTGCGCTCCAATTACCTCTGCAATACCCGATAGTATTTTACGGTTATTCATTTTAATGGTAACTCCGTTTACTGCTAAATCAGTAAACACGGCATCGTACAATTGTACAAATTCAACTTCTTGCCAAAGCGATTTAGACCCTACAACATCGGCATCACACTGAAAAAATTCACGGTAACGACCCTTTTGTGGTCGGTCTGCTCTCCATACAGGTTGAATTTGAAAACGCTTGAAAGGAAAATCAATATCGTTCTGATTCATTACAACGTACCTTGCAAAAGGTACGGTAAGGTCATAACGCAATGCCTTTTCTGAAATTTGACTAGCCACTTTGGTAGAATCTTTAGCCGCTAAGTCTGCTTCGTTGGTTTTTTTCAGGTAATCACCTGAATTTAGAATTTTAAAAATTAAACGGTCACCTTCATCTCCGTATTTACCCATTAGGGTATCAGAGTTTTCAAAAGAAGGAGTTTCTATAGGTTGAAAACCAAACCCTTGGAAATGCTTTTTGATAGTATCAAAAATATAATTTCTCTTTGCTATTTCAATTGGAGAAAAATCTCTAGTTCCTTTTGGTATACCTGGTTTATTTGCCATTGTTCTGTTTCATTTTTAAAGACAGCAAATATAAGCAGATATCATACAGAAACGAAATTATTTAAAGGTGGGTTGCTCAAATTGAATTTCTTCTTCCTTAGCAGAATTAGAAGGAACTGGTTTTTCTAGTTCTTTAGTTTGCTTTAGTACTTTTTGTACGGTGTCTATAATTTTATTACGAACGCTATCTACTTCTTCAGGACTAAGAAATTCATTATTTATAATACCCTCTTGTTCCAACAGTTCTAATTCTAAATTGGCATCCAATTTTATTTTTTCACGCTCTTGTTCCGTGGTTGTATCTATTTGAGTTTCGTCTTTAAAAATTATTGGTTTAGCAATAAAAATACCCGTAAGTACCACGTTTAACACAATTAATACTTTCGGTAGGTTCTTTTTAAATTTTGTTTTAGAAAGAAATAATAAAATGATGGCCAATATAAGTGCCAAGGCAGCAAATATAACAGGTAAGCTGCCCAAAGGTAAAAATAGGTTTGCAATACAAAATAGGGTTAGTAAAACGGAGCTTATACTAAAAATTCTTCTCATAATTGTTTTAGATGTAATAGTTTGCGAGTTAGTCATTAAATGCCACTCGCACTTTTTAATTTTATTTGACCTGTACCTACGGGTATGTTAAATTTAATAAGTACGGGAATCTTTTTTTCATCTGCTGTTACATAAATTAAGTTGGCATTGGTACCTTTTAATTTATTGGTATTGGCATATACCGCTAATTTATAACACTCTTTTTTGCCTAGGGCATCTGTGGTTATGGTTTCTTTGCCTAAATAGTTAAACACCACTTCATACTCCTTTTGGTCAAAAATAATGGTGAGGGTTACTTTATTACCAGGTTTGGCTTTGCTAATATCAATATTTCTTAGCTGATACAAGGTAGCAATAGCATCACTGGTGTTTAAAGTAATAGCAACCTCTTTCTTTTGCTCTGGGGTATTTTTGCGTTTAAAAGTGGCTTGTACTTTTTTATTTTTATAATCAAAAATATACTTTTCACTTTTAGTATAGCCGCCTTCATTAATGTTTCGGTAATACAAAATAGGCTTTAATGTACTTGTATTTACATACGATTGGTATTGATCGCGTATTTTAAAATAAGTATCCCATTTGGTGTATGTAGTAGCGGTACAATTTAAGTGAAAAAGGTTTTTTTCGGGTACTTTTTCTACTGCCATCACAACCTCTGCAAAAGAGGTCATTAATCCGCTCATGTTATAAGATGCTGTGTACACTAATTTTTCACCACTCTTTATAGTAGTATTTTGAGCTTGCAGGCAACTAATTCCTATTAGTATTGCCCATACGAAAAATGCCGGTTTCATTTACATAAGTAGTAACACTATAGCGTGTTTTACCGCTCAAATATAGAATATTGTATAATAGGTTGCTGATAATTTTATTATACTTTAGCAAAAATTATTGATTATGAAGGTAACCATTCTTACTCCTATGGAAATAGAGAAGGAGAAAACCTTAACGGCACTAGCACGTTTTACAGATTTAAAGCATGAATACCATGTAATGGTATGCGGTATTGGTAGGGAAAGTATTGCCAAAACAATGATGACTTTACCCGAGTCTGATGTTACCGTATTACTAGGGTTTGCGGCTGTAATTGGTAAAAGTGCTATTTTACCTGAAAGCCTACAACTAGGAAAACCAGTTGAGGTAACCGCAGGATCTTTATACGGGTACGAAGGGCAACTTTTTGAAAATGGAAGTATTAAGGTAGAACCCTCTAAAACAAAATTGCCTTGTTTGTTTTCGTTAACGTCTGATAAGTTTGTAAAAACAACAGATTTAACCATAGGTACTTTGGTAAATATGGAAGATTATACGTTTATGCATTTAAAAAAGAAAGATGATTTTATAGTGCGTATTATATCTGACTTTTTACCGCATGATAAGCCTATTGACTTTTTTAAAGAAGTAGAGGCTATTGATTTTAAAGAGGCTATTGAAGCCATAGAGAATAGATAGAGAAGAATTAAAATAGGAAGACTGTGTCTGAACCAAAAAGAATAAATAAGTATTTAAGTGAAATAGGATATTGTTCTCGTAGAGCTGCCGATAAACTAATTGAGCAGGGAAGGGTAACAATTAATGGAAGCGTACCAGAAATGGGAACTAAAGTACTCCCTAAAGATACCATTTGTGTAGATGGTAAGGAAGTACAAAAGGGAAATAAAGAGTTTGTTTATTTGGCCTTTAACAAGCCTGTTGGTATTGTATGTACTACCGATACCCGAGTAGAGAAAAACAATATTATAGATTATATTAATTACCCGGAACGTATTTTTCCTATTGGAAGGTTAGATAAGCCTAGTGAAGGACTTATATTTTTAACCAACGATGGCGATATTGTAAATAAGATATTAAGAGCCCGCAATAACCACGAGAAAGAATACTTGGTAACCGTTGATAAACCTATTACCGATGATTTTATAAAACGTATGGGAGGGGGTATTCCTATTTTGGGTAGAGTTACCCGTAAATGTAAAGTGGAGAAGGTGAGTAAGTATCAGTTTAGAATTGTGCTAACCCAAGGACTTAACCGACAAATTAGAAGAATGTGCGAATACCTTAATTATGAGGTAACACAGTTAAAGCGTATTCGTATTATGAATATTCAATTAGATGTACCGGTTGGGCAGTATAGAAACTTAACTAAAAAAGAATTGGCAGAATTAAATAAATTAACGTCTAATTCTTCTAAGACGTTTGAATAATGCCGAGCTTGAATTTCAAGACCATCAATTCAAGTGAAAATTTGATAAGATTGTGGTGTTAAGAATAGGTGTTGAAGTTAGTAATGCGTCAATTCGAGTGATTTTGTGTAGTGAAACGGAACAAAATTGTATCGAGAACCGAATTTTCAACTTTTAATTACTACCCGAAAAAATAATTTGAACTAATCATTGATAGACCAAAATGTTTTTTTATATTTGGACAATGTTTGTCTAAAACAATTTTGTCTAATGAAAACACTAGGAGAAACTTTAAAGGATGCTAGGGAGATAAAAGGACTTATTCTTAGGAAGGTAGCTGCTGAAGTAGATATAGACCAGTCCTTAATTAGTAAGTTTGAGAAGAATGAGAGAAAGCCTACGTTGGAGCAAATCGTAAGACTAGCTAAGTTTTATGAGCTTTCTGAAAGTGAGCTAGTCATCGATTGGTATTCAGAAAAGATAGCAGATGAACTAAAATATACTGAATCAACTTCTGAGATTTTAAAAGTAGCTGAAGAAAAAATTAAATATTATAAAAGCCAAGAAAATGGAAAATAAGAAGGTAAAGGTAGTAGAGTTGTTTGCAGGTGTTGGTGGTTTCCGTCTTGGACTTGAAAAAAGTAATTACGAAGTTGTTTGGAGTAACCAATGGGAACCTTCAACTAAGATACAACACGCTTCAATGGTTTATGAGGCTCGTTTTGGAAAGGTAAATCATTCTAATCAAGATATAGCAACTGTACCTACTCAGGAAATACCAGACCATGATCTATTATGTGGAGGATTTCCTTGTCAAGATTATTCAGTAGCAACAACTTTACATAATTCAAAAGGGCTTACAGGAAAAAAAGGTGTTTTATGGTGGTCTATCCATAGAATTTTAGATGAGAAAAAGAATAAACCAAAATATCTTTTTTTAGAAAATGTTGATAGACTTTTAAAATCTCCAGCAAATCAGAGAGGCCGTGATTTCGCTGTAATGCTTCAAAGTCTAAATGAATTAGGGTATGCAGTTGAATGGCGTGTAATAAATGCAGCCGAATATGGTATGCCACAAAGAAGAAGACGTATTTTTATAATTGGTTATCATAAATCGACAGAAGCCTATAAGAATCTAAAAAAATCTAAGAAAATTGATTGGTTGCTTGAAGAAGGAACTATCGCAAAGGCTTTCCCGGTAGGCATTACAAATTCGCTACAAAAATTTGAATTAAAAGGAGATTTAGTTGAAATTACAGAAAATTTTAACAAAGCAGGGAAGTTATCACCTTTCCAGAATACTGGACTTTTAGTTAATGGTAAAGTTTTTACAACTAAAACAGAACCTAATTACTATGGTAAAAGAACTGTTTTAGGAGACATTCTACAAAATGGAGAAGTAACATCTGAATTTTTCATTAACGAAAATGATAAACCAAAATGGGAATACCTAAAAGGTGGTAAAAAAGAAAAAAGAAGAACTAAGGACGGATTTGAATACAATTATAGTGAAGGCGGAATGATCTACCCAGATGCTTTAGACAATGCTTCAAGAACTATTATAACCGGTGAAGGAGGAAAATCACCTTCAAGATTTAAGCACGTAGTAGTTTCTGATAGAGGTTTAAGAAGATTAACACCAATTGAATTAGAAAGATTAAATATGTTTCCAGATGACCATACTAAGTTGGAAGGAATTACAGACACAAAGCGAGCATTTTTTATGGGAAATGCTTTAGTAGTTGGTATAATTGAAAGAATTGGAGAAGAACTTTATAAACAGATGAATTTTTAATGGCAGGGTATTTATTTAGTTTAAATAGTATAGAATCACTAATCGAATTTATAAATTTAGGAGTTTACTCAACTTTAATATCACCCCCAAATAATAATATTTGGAGAATTCAACACGAAGGAACCTTTACCGATTATTGCTCTATGAAAGAAGGAGATAATGTCTACTTTTTTTTCGAGAGAAAAATTTATGGAATTGGTCAATTGATAAACATAAATGGTAGTTGTAAATTTCTAAACTATCCTAACGCCAATTCACCTAATAATCAAGATTATTTTGACATTCAAAATGATTTGCTCTTTGATAATGGAGAAAATAGTGTAAACAATAGATTTGTTTGCACATTTGAACCTTTTCCATTTTTTTTTCAAAATGGAATTGATATGGATGAAACATTATCTTCTGCTCCAGAAAAATTTAAAATTTTAAGAGCCTTTTGGAAATTAAGTTTTATTAAGTTTTCAGATACCGAAAATCAAGCATTCAAAGATATAATATTACGAAGGAATATTGATGCTATTAATAATCCTGATAATACCAATACATTTGAAAGTAACTATCTAATTAATCATGATTTAATTAGAGAAAAAACAAACAACAATATTGATTACCAATTAAACATAGCACCCTTCTTAAATACTATAAATAACCAAAACGGTAGTTTAAGACACGAAATGGCTATTGAGGCATCTCTTATCTACCAGATTACAAACAACTTTGAGAACACCGTTAATATATTCGGTTCTTGGGATTATATTTCTCATCAAGTGATTGCTTCACCATTTAAACCTGTTGACTATATGGATAAAATGGATGTCTTTGGTTATAAATATATAGAAAATCAAAATCCAACTATTTCAGATTATTTAGTAGTAGAAATTAAAAGAGACGAAATTAATTCTCAAGATATATTACAATTGATGAAATATGTTGATTGGATAAAAAATGAGTATGCATATGGTGATTATAGTATGATCAAAGCTTTTATGCTCGGTTTTAGCTATACAGATGAAGCTTTAGAAACTTATCTTGAAAATGTTGAACGTAAATTTATTAAAGGAGTAAGACCATCTGTTTCTACTGAATGGAATAACGTAAAACTAATTCAATACAGATTTAATCAGGAAAATAATTTATTAGATTTTGTAGATGTCACACCAAATGAATAACAAAGACAATTTTGATATAAATTCAGTAGACTCAATAATTGAATTTGCTAAAAACTTAAAAAATAAAACGTTAAGACAAGCTTGCGGGGAAGAAATTGAAAAACACGGTTACAAAGGGAAAGGCAATTTTGGTCAAATATTAGAGAAGTTCTATTTCGGTTACGAACCAAATTCTGATGCAGAACCTGATTTCAAGGAAGCAGGATTAGAGCTTAAATCAAGTCCTTTAAAAATTTTGAGAAATGGTGAATTTCGCTCCAAAGAAAGGCTTGTCTTAAATATTATTAACTATTTAGAAGTATTTAATGAGGATTTTGAAAATAGCTCGTTTTGGAAGAAAAATGCTCATTTACTTTTAGTGTTTTATCTGCACGATAAAGATTTAGACTTGCTTGATTACCTTATAAAATTAGTTGACGGTTGGCAATACCCAAACGAAGATTTGAAAATAATCAAACACGATTGGGAAACCATAAATCAAAAAATAAAAGACGGAAAAGCACACGAATTATCAGAAGGAGACACATTTTATCTTGGTGCTTGTACAAAAGGTTCAACAGCTTTAAAATCATACAGAGAACAACCTTTTAATAAAGAAAAAGCCAAACAAAGAGCTTACTCACTAAAGCAAGGATATGTAAATCATATAATTGCTAACATCGCCCAAGAAGAAACTGCCGTTTATGGAAAATTAATTGAAAAGCCTGAAATTCTTGATGAAGTGCAATCTATCGAAGATGTTGTCATTTCAAAATTTAAACTTTTTTATGGAAAATCAGCAAAACAAATTGAACAAGAATTAGGTTTGAAATTAAATCAAAAAGCTAAAAGTTATTTTGCTAGCTTGACGAATGCCATATTAGGTCTTGAACTTGGACAGAAAATAGAGGAATTTGAAAAGGCTGATATTAGGGTTAAAACTGTTCGTCTTAAAGAAAACGATTTGCCAAAAGAAGATATTTCATTTCCAACTTTTGAATATGAAGAATTAATTGAAACAGATTGGGAGGATTCATATTTCAAAAACATTTTAGAAAGCAAGTTTTTCTTTGTTTTCTATCAATTTGAAGGTGAGAGTTTAATTTTAAGAAAAGTGAAGTTTTGGAATATGTCGCAATCAGACATTACAGAAGCAAAATCTGTATGGGATAAAATGAAAACAACCGTTTCTAAGGGTAAAATTGTAAAAGAAGTAACTGATAAAGGTGTCCGAAAGACCTATTTCCCCAAGAAAACGGAAAATAGAATTAGTCACGTCAGACCACACGCAAGAAATGCAGGAGACACTTATGGCTTACCAATTGCAGACAAACTAACGGGATTAACAAAATTCACAAAGCATTGTTTTTGGTTAAATGCAAGTTACGTAAGAGATGAAATTTATGAGAAATAACCCAATTCAAGTTCAAGCACATTGCAATCCTTATTCCTGCGAGAGGATAGAGCTTTCACGCCAATGATGACGGAACGAAAAAAGAAAAATCTATTGTAATGGTTGAGAGTTTAAAGAATTAATGAACTTCTTAAAATAGATACTTTAATAATCAAAAAAGGACTATTATTTCATTTAGGCTGAAATGTAATATTTGAAAAAGGAAAATAATAAACACTCCACTTAGAACAATTAAAAACTCAGGAATTCAAACCTATAACCACCTTCTTAGAAGTTATGGTTAATCCATAAATTTCATAACCTCCACCACCCACTAAATTAATCACAAAAAAAACCGACTCTTTTCAGAATCGGTTTCTATGTGTTTATTTTTTTGGAAAACTAGATAATAGTAGATCTTCCAAAATCTATATTCTCTTGGTTGATGTTGGTGGTTTCTTCATCAATATTTACAATGGTATTTGCAATATATTCTCCTACACTTTTGGTACCATAGGTACTTTCTTTGTTCAGGTCTGAAGTTACTACTTGTTTTTCTAAAGCACGCTCTACGGCTTTGTTTACTACAAAGGCTTCTTCATGTAACCCTAAATGGCTAAGTAGCATTGCGGCACTTAAAATAGAAGCAATAGGGTTAGCTATGTCTTTACCTGTTGCTTGTGGGTACGAGCCGTGAATAGGCTCAAACATAGCGCTTTTTTCTCCTACAGAAGCCGAAGCTAATAAACCAATAGAACCGCCAATAACACTACCTTCATCAGAAATAATATCACCAAACATATTTTCGGTTAGAATCACATCAAACTGACTTGGGTTTAAAATCATCTGCATGGCTGCGTTATCTACAAATAAAAAGTCTAAAGCTACATCTTCATAACTTTTAGAAATGTTGGTAACCACACGTCTCCATAACCTAGACGACTCTAGTACATTGGCTTTGTCTACCAAGGTTACTTTTTTCTTTCTTGTTCTGGCAGCTTTAAACGCAAGGTGTGTAATACGCTCAATTTCTGCTTCGCTATATTCACAAAGGTCAGAGGCAACGGTACCATCTTCACTTAGTTTCTTTTCGCCAAAATAAATACCGCCGGTTAACTCACGGTAAATAACCATATCGGTACCTTCAATAATATCCTTTTTAAGAGGCGATTTATCTATTAAGGTAGGGTACGCCTTTACAGGTCTAATGTTGGTAAACAACCCTAACTCTTTTCTAAGTTTTAAAAGTCCTTGTTCAGGTCTTACCTTTGCATCGGGGTTGTTATCGTACTTAGGGTCTCCAATAGCACCAAATAATACCGCATCACTATTTCTACATATCTCCAGTGTTTTTTCGGGTAGCGGGTCTCCTGTTTCGTCAATAGCAATAGCACCAACTAGTGCTTCTTCAAACTCAAACGTATGCCCGTGTAAGTCGCCAATGGCTTGTAACGCTTTTACCGCCTGTTCTGTAACTTCTGGCCCTATACCGTCTCCGGCTAATAATGCAATTTTAAACTTCATACACCTTTATGCTTTTTCAGCTTCAAAAGCTTCTATTTGTTCTTTTTTACTAATTAAGAAATCTATATCGTCATACCCATTCATCATACACATTTTTTTGTAGGCGTCTATTTCAAAACTTTCAGAAGCTTCGTTAAAGCTAATGGTTTGTTTTTCAAGGTCTACCGTTACTTGTGTTTCTGGTTTGGCTTGTACGGCGTCTAAAATCAAATGTAAGAATTCAGGCGTAACTTGAATAGGTAATAACCCATTATTTAACGCATTTCCTTTAAAAATATCAGCAAAGTAGCTAGATACAATTACTTTAAAACCGTAATCGGTTAAAGCCCAGGCAGCATGCTCTCTACTACTACCACAACCAAAGTTATCTCCGGCAACTAAAATACTACCGGTGTAGGTGGTATTGTTTAAAACAAAGTCTTCTTTTGGGTTGTTGTCTTTGTCATATCTCCAGTCTCTAAAAAGGTTGTCACCAAACCCAATTTTGTTGGTGGCCTTTAAAAAACGAGCCGGGATAATCTGATCCGTATCTATATTTTCTATAGGTAATGGAATGGCGGTTGTAGTTAATTTTACAAACTTTTCCATGTTAATTCAATTGTTTAGTTATATCGGTAATTTTTCCGTTTACTGCCGTAGCAGCAGCCATTAGCGGACTTGCTAAAATGGTACGTGCACCAGGGCCTTGTCTACCTTCAAAATTTCTGTTAGAAGTAGATACACAATATTCTCCTGCCGGTACTTTGTCTTCGTTCATACCTAAACAAGCAGAACATCCTGGTTGTCTAATTTTAAAGCCCGCAGCTTCAAACACCTCGGTAAGTCCTTCTTCTCTAATTTGTTTTGCCACTTGCTGAGACCCCGGAACAATAAGCGCATTTACATTTTCGGCTTTCTGTTTTCCTTTAATATAGTCGGCAACAATTCTAAAATCTTCAATTCTAGAGTTGGTACAACTACCAATAAACACATAGTTTACCGCTTTGTCTAATAAAGATTCTCCTTTCTCAAAGCCCATGTATTGTAAAGATTTCTCAAAAGAGGCATCTTTAATATCCGCAGGTATGTGTCCGCTTACTTTAATACCCATTCCCGGGTTGGTACCATAGGTAACCATAGGGGCAATGTCTTCCGCATCAAAACTATATTCTTTATCAAATACAGCACCTTCATCGGTAGGTAAGGTTTTCCAGTACGCTACTTTTTTATCAAATTCTTCCCCTTTAGGAGCAAATTCTTTTCCTTTTACGTATTCAAAGGTGGTTTCATCTGGAGCAATCATACCGCCACGAGCTCCCATTTCAATACTCATGTTACAAACCGTCATTCGACCTTCCATACTCATTTCTTCAAATACATTACCTGCATATTCGCAGAAATAACCAGTACCGGCGTTGGTACCTATTTTAGAAATGATATACAAAATTACATCTTTAGGTAATACCCCTTTAGCCAATTTACCATTTACGTTTACACGTAAGCTTTTAGGTTTTTGCAGCAATAAACATTGGCTGGCAAATACTTGTGCTACCTGGCTAGTACCAATACCAAAAGCAATAGTACCAAAGGCACCATGGGTAGAGGTGTGGCTATCTCCGCAAACCATTGTCATACCTGGTTGGGTAATACCAAGTTCCGGAGCCATTACGTGTACAATACCTTGGTATTTATGCCCTAAACCGTATAAGGTAACCCCATGCTTTTCGCAGTTTTTAGTAAGCTGCTCTACCTGATTTTTAGAAAGTGCATCGGCAATTGGTAAATGCTGATTTTCTGTTGGTACATTATGGTCTGCCGTGGCTACTACTTGGTCGGGTCTAAACAACGGAATGTTACGTTGTTCCAATTCATTAAATGCCTGAGGGCTTGTAACCTCATGGATTAAATGTTTGTCTATATACAAAATTTGGGGTCCATTAGGTACGGTATCTACCACATGGCTATCCCAAACTTTATCAAATAATGTCTTTTTCATTGTTATAATTAAGCGGTTGCTTTAATATCTATTTTGTGAATTTCCATGATTTGGTGAATGTCCTCATCAAGAATTTCTTTTTTCTTATCGGCAAAAACTAAAAACTCTTCGTATACAATGTCTAATTGCGACTTGGTAAGTTCATACCCTACTTTTTTAGCACGGTAAGCCAATGCGGCTCTACCACTTCTTGCTGTTAATACAATAGCCGATTCTGTTACACCAACTTCTTCTGGGTCAATAATTTCGTATGTCTCACGGTTTTTAATTACCCCATCTTGGTGAATACCAGAGCTGTGTGCAAAGGCATTAGAACCTACAATGGCTTTGTTTGGTTGTACCGGCATACCCATGCCTTCAGATACCATTCTGCTGGTACTGTACAGTAACTTGGTATTAATATTAGTATCTAAGTTTAAGTATGGGTGCTGACGCAAAATCATAACTACTTCTTCTAACGAAGTATTTCCGGCACGCTCTCCAATACCGTTAATGGTACATTCAATTTGTCTAGCTCCGTTAATAACCCCTGCAATAGAGTTAGCGGTAGCCAACCCAAGATCGTTGTGGCAATGGCAACTTAAAATAGCCTTGTCTATGTCTTGTACGTGGGTTTTAAGGTATTTTATTTTGTTTCCGTATTCTTCTGGTAAGCAATATCCGGTAGTGTCTGGTATGTTAAGCACAGTTGCACCTGCTTTAATCACCTCGGTACATATTAATGCTAAAAATTCATTATCGGTACGGCCGGCGTCTTCTGCATAAAACTCCACATCATCTACAAAGGTTTTAGCGTAAGCAACGGCATTTACAGCCCTTTCTAAAATTTCGTCTTTTGATGCTTTAAATTTATGAGTTATGTGAGATTCTGAGGTTCCTATACCTGTATGAATACGTGGTTTTTTAGCATTTTTAAGGGCTTGGGCAGCAACTTCAATATCTTTTTTTACTGCTCTTGTTAAACCACAGACCGTGGCATTTTTTACTATCTTAGCTATCTCGTTGACCGAATTAAAATCACCGGGACTTGAGATAGGAAAACCTGCTTCTATGACATCTACCCCCAGTTCATCCAGTCGCTGTGCTATAACCAATTTTTGTTGGGTATTTAACTTGCAGCCAGGGACTTGCTCGCCATCTCTTAAGGTAGTGTCGAAGATTTGTACTTTTTCAATGCTCATGTCGATTATTTAACATTAATTTTATAATATAGATACGAAAATAAATGTTGTATCCGATACCTGTGCTTACACGTGCAAAAAGGTTACAATGCTAAAAATAAAAAATAATATTTTAATTTACTGGTTTTCAGTATTTTAAAAATATATTTCATACGATGACTAACGCTTCAAAAGACAACTTATTCATACTGGTAAAGTCCCTTTCCAAGTCTGAAAAACGACAGTTTAAACTGTATGTAAATCGGTTAGGAGTAAATGCCAATGCAAAATTCTTGGCGTTGTTTAATTTGTTAGACAAATTAAAGAGCTATGATGAAAGTGCTATTTTAAAAAGTGGTATTGTTAAAAAACAACAACTATCTAATTTAAAAGCACACTTGTACAAGCAGATTTTGGTGAGTTTACGCTTAAATCCGGTAAATCAGGATATTCGTATTCAGTTACGTGAGCAAATAGACTTTGGTACCATTTTATACCAAAAAGGACTGTATAAGCAGAGTTTGAAAATTTTGGATAAGGCAAAGCACATGGCGTTAGATAACCAAGAGAAAAACTTAGCGTATGAGGTTATTGAACTTGAAAAAATAATAGAATCGCAATACATTACACGTAGTATAAGCGGTAGGGCAGATGAGCTTGTTGTACAGGCTAAAGAAATTAGCCAGAAGAATGTACTGGCTAGTAAATTATCTAACCTGTCATTACAATTATATGGGTTAATGCTTAAAATGGGATATGCAAAAAGTGATGAAGATATTACCAATATCACAGCATATTTTAATGCCCGATTACCTGAGTATGATATAGAAGATTTAGATTTTAGGGAGAAACTTTGGGTGTATAAATCGCATTTATGGTATTCGTTTTTAATTCAAGATTTTTTATCGTGTTATAAATATGCTACCAAATGGGTAGATATGTTTTACGAAAATCCATCGATGATTTATTTAAACCCTGTATGGTTTTTAAAGGGGAATAATTATTTGATGGAGTGCCTGCAATTGGTAAAATACAGATCGTATTTTAAAATGGCATTGGAGCGTTTGGAAGAAACCATTGCATTACCCGATTTTCCCCGAAATGAGAATGTGCAATCGCTAAGTTTTATTTACTTATACAATAACCGTTTTAACTTTCATTTTATGGAAGGTAGGTTTGCTGAGGGAGAGCATTTGATAGGAGAGGTCTTAGAACAGATAGATACACATAAAAACTCTATTGACGAGCACCATATTATGATTTTTTATTATAAGATAGCTTGTATGTATTTTGGTATGGGGAATAATAAAATGTGTATTAAATACCTGAAACTTATTATAGATAATAAGAACCTTACCATGCGGGAAGATTTAATGTGTTTTGCCAGAGTACTAAGTTTGGTAGCACACTACGAAGCAGGTATGGACTATCATTTAGAGGTGCAGTTAAGAAGTACGTATAAGTTTTTAATTAAGATGAACGATTTGCATGCGGTGCAAAAAGAAATGATTAAGTTTTTAAGAAACTTAGGTAATATTTATCCGCATGAGTTAAAACGTGAGTTTATAAAATTACACGAGCGCTTAAAACCCTATGAAGATCATCCGTATGAAAAACGTGCGTTCTTATATTTAGATATTATTTCGTGGTTAGAAAGTAACATACAAAACCGACCTGTAGCTGAAATTATACAAGAAAAAGCAGCGCACTATATTCGTTAGGTAATCTATGTCTTTAAGCTTTTGAATAAAATACTATTAAAAATACCACCTGTGCTATTTTAATAGTAGCACAGCTACTCTATAAAATATTTTTGTACATAGGTAGGTGTTGGCATTTCTGATTGAGAAGCATATGTGAAGGCTGATTTTTCTTCTCCGGTAAGCCAATCTACCCAACCCCATTTGCCTTGTTTTTGCATGGCTAAGTACAGTTGTTGTCTACCAGTTTGTGTATCGGTAATGGTAACCTTAGCATAATTGTCATAGATGCAGGGTACGGTTTCTTTGGCAGCTTCATCATATTGCCAACTAGAAAGGTAAATACCTACTTTGCCATTTTTAAACACACCTGTAAAACTACCGTTCCAATCAAAAAAATCAATTTTATCATAAGCGGCAGGTATTAGGGTTCTATAACTTTCACTATACACAAAAACCTGATACATACCCCATTTTTTGGTGTCTTTGTTTCTAGCTATAAGTGCGCCGTCTCCATTTTGGTTATCATGTTCTATTAGGTCGGCATTTAAAATTTGTCTGGTTGCTTCTAGTTCTTCTAATTCATATGAATTCATTACAGTAAGCGGAACCTCTTGATAGGTGTTGTATATAGGCGGAACAATATAGATTTTATCAAACCAATCTATGAGCCCCCATTTGCCCTTTTCTTTTACTACTAGGAACGGCAATGGTCTTAGTTCAAAAGGATCTTCTTCTTCCTCTGGAATTCGGATGGTTTTAATAGCTTCAAACGGAAAGGTTAATTTTTCTAAGGCATTATGTACTTCAATAGGGTACAGGAAAATATCGTATGCATCGTCTTTTTTTACAATAGTATATTTAAAGTTGTATTCAGAAAACCATCCTATCGAATCAAAAATAGCAGGAGCTAGTGTATCTGCCCGAAAGTAATCCTCGGTCCAAAGTTCATCTTTAGCTCTATTGATGTTGAAAAGCCCCCATTTTTTATTGGTACGTAGTTGTATCTGTGCCGCAGAGGTATCGTACTCATCATAGGGGTCTGTATCCCAAATTATTTTTTTTGCCTTTAATAATTTGCAAATTTCTTTATCGGTAAGCTGGTCTTGGGCATAGCTGTTTACGGCAAGTAATACAGTAAAAATTAGGGTTACAATTTTCATCTAGGTTGTTTTGGTTTTTTATGCGTGCTATAAATATAACCAATTTAACCTTAGTTTATTATGCTTTTTCTGCGGCTTGCCACAAATTTTCTTCTGGTACAGGGGCAACTATGGTTAGAGCCTCTTTACTAACAGGATGAATTAAATGTAGTTTACGAGAGTGTAAATGAATGCTACCATCTGGGTTACTACGGTCAAACCCATATTTTAAATCGCCTTTAATAGGGCAGCCAATGGCAGTTAATTGAGAACGTATTTGATGATGACGTCCTGTTTCTAACGCTATTTCTAATAAATAATACGCATTTAATTTTTTAAGCATGGTGTATGATAGTATGCCCTTTTTACTATCTGGCACTTCTTTACTATGTGCGTATGATTTGTTTTGTTTGGGGTTGCGCTTTAAAAAATGAACCAACCTATCAGTAGTTTTAGGAGGTTGATTTTTTACCAAAGCCCAATACGTTTTTTCGGCTTCCTTACCTGCAAATAATTTGTTTAGTCTAGGGAGCGCTTTAGATGTTTTTGCAAACAGCACAATACCTGTGGTAGGGCGGTCTAAACGGTGTACTACCCCTAAATATACATTGCCAGGTTTGTTGTATTTGTCTTTAATATATTCCTTTACTACTTCAGATAGCGGCTTATCTCCGGTTTTATCACCTTGCACAATATCGCCCGCACGTTTGTTAATCACAATAATATGATTGTCTTCATACAAAACCTGAAGGTTATGTTTGGTAGATATTGTTTTGGTAGCCATAGTTAAGCGTTTGTAAATTGGGTAATAAGGGTTTTGTGTTGCGGAAATTGTGCCACTAGTTCTGCACGTGTAGGAAGTACAAAATCTCTAAAGTCAAAGCCAGGAGCAACGGTACACCCCACTAGAGCATAAGCATCTGTAGCTAATACCTTAGCGGCAAACCAATAGTTTTTAGGTACTACAAATTGCGGTACTTCGCCTTTGCTAAAATTGTTACCTATGTGTACTTCAGACGCCTCTCCGGTATCCGATATCATCACTAGCTGTATAGTGCTTCCTTCATAAAAATGCCAAATTTCATCTTGGTTGATTTTATGAAAGGCAGAGAAATCTTCAGAGCGTAATAAAAAATAAATACAGGTACTTACATTTCTACTACCAGAAAAAGCATCAGAAAGGTGATTTTCTGCAATGGTTTCTTCACTGCGATAGGTTTCTCTAAAAAAACCACCTTCCGGATGCGCCTCCAGTTGTAATTGTGTTATAATTTCCTGTGCTGTATTCATTTAGTATTGTTCGTTATCGCTAGGGAAGTCTTTAGATTTTACATCTGCTACATATTGCCCTACGGCATTGGTCATTTCGTCATATAAACTTAAGTAACGTCTTAAAAAACGTGGATTAAATTCATGTGTCATCCCTAACATATCGTGTACTACTAACACTTGTCCGTCTACGCCGTTACCCGCACCAATACCAATTACCGGAATGGTTAAACTCTCGGCAACTTCTTTGGCTAATTTAGCAGGTACTTTTTCTAATACCACGGCAAAACATCCCATTTTTTCTAAAAGCTTGGCATCCGATTTTAATTTCTCAGCTTCCGCTTCTTCTTTAGCACGTACGGTATACGTTCCAAATTTGTAAATAGATTGTGGTGTTAGTCCTAAATGTCCCATTACCGGAATACCTGCGTTTAAGATACGCTTAATAGATTCTTTAATTTCTTTACCACCTTCTAATTTAATAGCGTGTGCACCACTTTCTTTCATAATTCTAATAGCAGAACGTAACGCTTCTTTTGGGTCACTTTGGTAACTACCAAATGGTAAGTCTACTACAATTAAAGCTCTTTCTGCACCTCTAACAACCGAAGAGGCATGGTATATCATTTGGTCTAGGGTAATAGGTAGGGTAGTTTCGTGCCCGGCCATAACGTTACTGGCAGAGTCTCCTACCAACATTACGTCTAAGCCTGCATTATCTAATATTTTAGACATGGTATAG
This sequence comes from Neptunitalea lumnitzerae, assembly GCF_027924185.1. Lineage (GTDB taxonomy): Bacteria > Bacteroidota > Bacteroidia > Flavobacteriales > Flavobacteriaceae > Neptunitalea > Neptunitalea lumnitzerae. Next base: position 363,040 of record NZ_BRVO01000003.1, on the reverse strand, counting down.
TCGTAAGCTGTAAGCATAGAAATTTTCTCTCCGTGTGCTTTCATTTCTCCTAACGACTTTACCGTTATTCTTTTATATTCTTTTTTTGCGACAGACATTGTTTTTATCTTAAAAATTCGAGCAAAAATACTAAATTGTAATTTTTAAAACCGTTAAATTATGAAATACCTATTGTTTGTTTGTATTTCTGTGATGCTAACAGGAAGCATGAAAGCGCAAGACACCCAAAAGAAAGAAGTAACCGATACGGTAAAGGAGTTTTTTAAAGCCTTTCATGCACAAGATACTGTGGCGTTACGTGCTTTTGCCTATGGCTATGTAGAGTTGCAAAGTATTGCTAAAGATAAAACTGGTGCTACCCAATTGCACAACGAAACCTATGAGACTTTTGTAAAATCTATAGGAAGTATACCCGATAATGTTACGTTTGAAGAACGTATTTTAAATTATGATATTCGAGTAGATGGTGATATGGCAAATGCTTGGACGCCTTATGAGTTTTATTTGAATGGAGAATTTAGCCATTGTGGGGTTAATTCTTTTCAGTTTTTAAAAACCGAAGAAGGATGGAAAATAATTTACCTAGTAGATACCCGCAGACGTGAAAGCTGTAAGTAAGTAAACTATTTAGTAGAAATAAAAAAGGCTTCCGTTAGGAAGCCTTTTTCTATATTATTTGATCACCAGTTTTTTGGTTACAGCACCTGCTGAGGTTTGTAACTGTACCAGATAGATGCCTTTTGATAGGTTCGCTATAGATACTTGATGATTGCGTATGGATTGAACGCTTAAAACATTTTTACCTAATACTGAATAGAAATCTATTTGTGTAACGGTAATATTTTGTGGAATATCAAAGTTTACAACCGTACCGTGTACCGGGTTAGGGTATAAGCTAATAGACGCTTTGTCTAATGCTACCGCATCGGTACCTAAAAACACCATCGTATGCGACCCTAAAAAGCAGGTGTTAGATGCAAAGGTGTTCCACTCTGATGGTGTATACGTAGTATTAGGATACGAAATAGATTCATTACGCACTAAGGTTGTGTTTTGTGCAAAGTTGCTACTGTTTCCTAATTCACCAATAATATCAATCAATGCACCGTTTTTGAATAATCCAATAGCGTCATTCCCGTTAAATCCGGTAATGGCATTGTTTAAATCGTCTGTTTCAGAGGTACAAACGGTTAAACCACCGTTACCAATAACATACACATCGCCATGGGCTATGCTAGCACCAGAAGGGAAGTTGTAAGAGGCTGTCCATCCGGCATTTCCATTAGCACTTAACTGAATGCTATAATCATCAAGACTCACCGCGGTACCTGTAAAGTTTCCTATTTCTAGGGCTTTGTTACTACCACTTCCTTCAATATATTCAGTAAACAATAATTCGCTTGCTGTAGTACCGTTATCAGCAGTTGTCATAAAGCAAACTTGGGTACTTGCGTTAGATGTATTTCCGGCAGCATCTACTGCATATACATTAAAACAATATACCGTTTCATAACTTACTAGGGCGGTGGTGTAGTATGTATTACTCGTAGTTCCTACATATGTACCATCCATATATACTTCATAGGCTGTAACGCCTACGTTATCGGTAGCAGCACCCCAGGTTACCTGTAAGGTTGGTCCGGCTTGTTGGTTTACTGCTGAAATCACCGGAGTACTTGGTGGAGTAGTATCGGTAGTGGAACCACCTCCCCAAATTTCATTGATATATTCAGGATGATCTATAAACGGATTTCTATTCCCTTGATAGTTGTAAATGTTGTTATTACGATCTATTTCTTTTTGCGAAACGGGATCTTGTGCATTCCAAGCTAATAAAATGCTTAAGAAAGGCTCGTCTAAAACTTGATCGGAACTTCCGTTAAACATATCGTAAGACGACCAGTTGCTTACCTGATCTTCATAACGGGTAATAAAATAAAAATAAATACGAGCAATATCGCCTTTAAATTCATCAATAGGTTCAAATACGGTTCCGGTATAACCAGCAGAAACACCACTGTTTAAGTTACCACCTAGCTTAGACCCGTTTTGTGTTGGGTTGCTAATACCACTTTGCGATACCAAATTATTATCATTTACTATTCCAAAAGGGTAGTTACTTCTAAAACCATTTACTCTACCATCGGTAGGTAATAAGTGGTGCGCATCGCCTCTCATTGGAGAAGCCTGACTAAAAACCGATTGTGGAATTACGTGTTCCTTATTATAACAATCACCTTCAGAATTGTAGTTACCACATTCATCTGAGGTAGGAGTGTAGTTATAAGGGTCTGTACCATTAGGGTTTTCCGAGTATGGGTCTAAAATACTATTGTCGTTTTCATAATAGGTGTCAAGGTCATACATACTAATAAAACTATCCATAGCATTGTATCCTTGGTCGTTGTGTAGGTATTCTGTGGTAATGTCAGAATCATTTACATCGTCTATTATTTTCTTCAGTTGGGTTTTTAAGGTATATCCTGTTAAACCAGTGGCGGTGTCATAATATCCGGTTGGTATTTGGGCATAGCCTGTTACCGTAGCCAACAAAAGGGTACTTAAAAAAAGTAATTTTTTATTCATTTGCATTCAATCTTAATCTCAACTAATTAGTTTGTTTTTCTTTCTAGTAATGCCATATAAAAGCCATCAAATCCACTTTTATGTGCCAATACTTTCTCGTCTTTTACAAAGGTAAAGTCTTTTCCACTTTCCGATGTTAAGAAGGTTTTAACCTGTTCTTGATTTTCCGATGGAAGCACCGAGCATGTAGCATACACTAATTTACCTCCTGGCTTTACCATTTTGGCATAGTCTTGTAAAATTTGCTGTTGCGTTTTTTTAATTTCGGTTAAAAACTCAGGTTGCAGTTTCCATTTAGCATCCGGATTTCTTCGCAACACCCCTAAACCACTACACGGCGCATCTATTAACACACGGTCTAAAGAATTGTGTAACTTTTTAATTACTTTGGTATTCTCTATCCAACGGGTTTCTATATTATGAGCACCATTTCTTTTAGCACGGCGCTTTAAAACTTTTAGTTTATTCTCGTAAATGTCCATGGCAATTATTTGCCCTTTGTTTTGCATAAGAGCCGCCAAGTGTAACGATTTTCCTCCGGCACCTGCACAAGTATCTGCTACACGCATGCCTGGTGCAACCTCTAAAAAGGCAGCTACTTTTTGTGAAGAAGCATCTTGTACTTCAAACAACCCATTCTGAAACGCATCTGTGGTAAAAACATTGGTGCGTTCCTCTAATACCAATGCATCAGGGTAAGCTTTTAAAAACGATGTTTTTATTTCACTCTCAGCTAAAATATGTTGTAAGTCTTTCTTTGTAGTTTTTAAGGTATTGGTTCTTAAAATTACATCAGCTTGTTGGTTAAGAGCATGTAACTCTTTAGTCCAAACAGCATTTCCTAATTCTTTTTCACCAAGCGCATCTAACCAATCGGGTACCGATTCTTTTAACTTTCTAGTTTTAGAAAGTTCATCAAACTTCCCTTTAATACGGCGTGTTGGGGTACCTGCCAATTGTTTCCAATCGGGTAGGTTAATACCTTTTAAGGTAGCCCATACAGCAAATATGCGCCACAAATTTTCTCTGTCAAATGGTTCTCTAACCTCGGCTATTTCGGCATATAAGCGTTTCCAACGTACAATGTCGTACGTTGTTTCTGCTACAAAAGCTCTATCTCTGGACCCCCAGCGCTTATCTCTTTTAAGTAGTTTTTCCACTACTTTATCTGCATACTCACCTTCATTAAAAATAAGGTTTAATCCGTCTATTACGGCAAACACTAAGTTTCTGTGTAATCTCATGTATTCTCTTAATTGAGTTGCAAAGGTATTGCTTTTAGTGTAATGTTGTTAACTATGCACCAACTTCTTGCTTAATGAGTTACTAGATGGTTGCGATTATACCTTTTTTGCCTAGCCGAAAGATACTTATTCCTTCACCAACTTAGTGGTATGGGTAGCACCATTTGGTTTTGTAAAGGTTACTAGATAAATGCCCGTTGGGTAATGTGCCACTGCTATAGTAGGGTTGGTAGTAGTTATGGTACCCGTAGCCAGTTGTTTCCCCTCTAGGGTAGTAATGCTGTAAGTTAAGGCTTCTTGGGTGGTAATATGTAAGGCATCTTGCGCGGGGTTGGGGTATACCTCAATACCTGCATCTATCACTGTGGTTGTTTTTAATGGCTGACAAGCTTGCATGGCATATTTGGCAATAAAATAATCGGAATAACCACCATTACTATAGGTAGCCCCTCCATTGGCATCATACATGTCATAACCAATATACCCCCCTACAAGCAAATCTCCTGCGGTATCTATTTCAAGAGCCCAACCATTGTCATAATTACCGGGTGTACCATTTATATGGTCTACCATAAGGCAGTTGCCAGTGGTAGCATCTAATTTAGCCAATACCACATTGGGGTTGTCTGCCACAGAACTGGTAATCTGGTCTGATACATTTCCCCAAGTTAATAAATCAGTAGCCCAAAAGGTGGTGTATAAATCACCATTATATAAGATTAAATCTCCTAAATTACTGGGTGTCCTATCATGATGTGTGGACCAATATACTGAACTAGCGTCACTGTTGGCTTTTAAAACAAATCCTAGGATACCACTATCTGATGTACTAACTCCTAAAAAATTATCCATATTATACCCCACCATTTTAAACCCTATGTACATATCGTTGTTGACATCAAAGTCAATCCCATGAAAGAAGATAGTACCTTGTTGTTGCCAAGTATTTTCACGAACCCATAAAAACTGACCTGTAGTATCAAATCCTGCAATGAGTGCACCACTTGTAAGCGGTGTTCCATTATCAAAAGAAATGGTGGCAGGATCAGTAGATTTGGTACTAGATAAAACATAGTTTCCCGAATACGGATTGCGGTACATTTTTAGATTGGTTTTATAGCCATTATCGTTTACTGCAATGGTTAAGGGAACCGCTTCTATAAAATTACCTTGTAGATCGTACTTAAAAATAAAAAAGTTAGACCCGGGTTGGGTATTGATAAATGCTCCATCGGCATAGCTTCCCGGTGGTAAAAACAGCAACCAATGAATCTCCCCAGTATCTGTCAATACAAAATTAAAGGACCGAGTATCGGCACCTGCACTACTACCCGTGGTAGGAGCTTGTGGTTCTTTCACCCAAACGGTATTTCCGTTGGTATCAAATTTGGCAATAAAGAGTAGCGTACAGTTTCCTGGTTCATTATTCAATACCACATCATGTACTTGATTAGGATATCCTGTAGAACCGTTACAACCTCCAAAGTTTCCAGCAACATACACATTTCCTGAAGGGTCTACGGCTAAAGCATCTATATTTTCCGTGCCCCCGCCACCAATAACTCTACTCCATTGGTAGGTACCATCACAACTGTATTTAGAAATAATATGGTCTGCATTGCCTACATAATCTCCATAGTACGGTATTGGGTTCCCTTCAATAGTGGTGGAATTTCCATCAGCGAGTCTGGATAAAATATATACATTACGCTGTGCATCGGTACCAATATCTAAGGTGCCCTCTGGAGTGGTTGCAGACAAGCTAGAACTTGACGAACCCCCCGCCTTAATCCATTGCCAGTCTTGGGCAGTAGCAGTATAAGTAAAACATGCGGTAAGTATGGTTAGTAGTAGGTAGTGTTTTTTCATGGAAACGGTTTGGTTTAAAAATACTTAAAAAAGTAATACCAAACATATTTCTGTAGGTTTTATCTTAAAATTGTGCTAAAGTGTTATGAAAATACATAGATAAACAGCATCTTTCTAACCTTAGAAAACAACATAAAATACTTAATTATAAGGAGTGTTTGTATACCATATTAACCTTAATTTTAAGTAGACCTAATAGTATGTTAATAGTAATGAGAAAGTTTAGTGTTTTAGTAGCAATACTCCTTGCAATGGTAGGGTGTAATAAAAAAGAAATTCCCCTGCATAATTTTAAAGAGGTTGCCATTACACCTGTATATACAGATGCTGTAAGCATACGTACTTTAGAGTTAATGAACGATGGCGCTACTGTTGCCTTTGCAGGAGACGGTGGGGTGTTTGGTACGTTTAATACTAATACCGGTAAAGTACGGGGTAATGAAATTGAATATGTTGGGGTACAACCTGAGTTTAGAGCTACGGCACATACTAAAAATGACTTTTTTATGATTAGTGTAGGGAATCCTGCTTTATTATACAAAACCGGAAAACAGGGGAAAATGGAATTGGTATATACCGAAGTGCATGAAAATGTGTTTTACGATAGTATGAAATTTTGGAATGATATGGAGGGGATAGCCGTAGGGGATGCCACCGATGGCTGCGCTAGCATTATTATTACCAGAGATGGCGGAAACACTTGGGAAAAATTAGCTTGTGATATAGTACCTGAAATAAAAGATAAGGAGGCTTTTTTTGCAGCTAGCAATACCAATATTGTTGTGTATGGTAACGAAACTTGGATTGCCAGTGGTGGTGCCAGAAGTGCTATCTTATATTCACCAGATAAAGGGGCAAGTTGGGAACTTTTTGAAACTCCGTTTGTAAGTGGTAAAGAAAGCAGCGGAATTTTTTCTATAGATTTTTATGATCGTATGCACGGTTTTGCCGTGGGTGGTGATTATGTGGATACCAGGCTAGACGAAAATAATAAAGCTGTTACTGAAGATGGTGGGCGTACTTGGAAAATTGTAGCTAATAACGATGGAGTAGGCTACAAAAGTTGTGTGCAATATGTGCCTAACGGAAATGCTAATGAATTGGTTGCCGTAGGCCGTACCGGAATTAGCTATAGTAAAAATGCAGGACAAAATTGGAAAAAGTTAAGTGATGAACCATTTTATACCTTCCGTTTTTTAAACGACAGTGTAGCCTATGCTGCGGGGAATGCTATTATTGCCAAGCTTACTTTTAAGAAATAATACATAAAAAAAAGATGAAGCGGCAACTTCATCTTTTTCTTCTGATAATCATTTAAAAACAAATCTTATAAAGTATAAACATTTTTAATGCTTTCCGCCTTTATCCTTTTTACCTTTTAATTTCCAAAGGAGTTCGCGCATAAAGTCGTCTTCTATTTTTTTAAGTAACACAATTTCTTTTGCCGAGAGAATTTTTTTTAAGTCGGCATTCATTTGTTTGTGTTGTTTTAGTAATTCATTTTCCAGATAAATAAGTCTGTCTATTAACTGTTGCGCCTCTTCTTCACTTAGTTTTTCAATGCTTTCTTCATTCAATTGGTGTTTCACAATTTTTCGTTCTTCGTGGTGCAGTTCAAAAATGCGCTCGTCATATTTGTTGTACACCGGCCAAAATTTTTCAGCTTGTTCTGGTGTTAACCCCAAATGATCTGTTATGTACGCAATTTTCATAGTCTTTATTTTCTCTTTATAGTCGGGTTTTTGTGCCCAGCCTACTGCTATAAAGCCTAAGAATAATGCTATAAATACTTTTAACTTCATATATTTTTTAGTTTTCATCTTGTGTTATATCGTATATAGAAAGGTAATCGATAATATCTTCATCACTTACCATGTTGCTTGTAATGCTAATATCTGAAATCTCGTCGCTAAATACTTCGCCCACATCATAAGAGTTTACTGGTAAGTAGCCTTCTTCAATAATGGTTTCTAATTCGGTGGCGGTAAGGGTTTGGTTGCTAGTTATGGTACGTGAGTTGAATACCCATACACCAATAAGAGCGGTAACTGCTATTGCTGCCGCACTATATGCAAACTTTTTAATTCTCTGAAAAGTAAAGAACTTAGCTTTATTTTCAGTTTCTATTTTGGCTAAAATAGAAATCTCAACATCTTCAAAATAAGCATCTGGCACTTTAAAACCACTACTTTTTGGTAGCTCGGCAGGTTGCTTTATTTGGGTAATGGTATGCATCAAGTTTTCCTCAAACTTCTCAAAGTAATTATCAGGAAGTTGAAAGCCATCTTTTTTGCTATGTGAAAAATCTTTTTTCATTACACTAATTTGATGTTTTTTTTGTCAAAAGGTTTAATCTTCTGTAAGATAGTCCTCTAATTTTTTTACCGCATGATGATATGATGATTTTAAAGCGCCTACTGAAGTATCTAAAATTTGCGACATTTCCTCGTACTTCAACTCTTCAAAATATTTCATATTAAATACTAATCGTTGCTTTTCAGGTAGCTTAGCTATTGCTTGCTGTAACTTCAATTGTATTTCTTCTCCTTCAAAATAGCTGTCTGCCTGTAAATTTTGTACCAAGCTATTTTGTAACTCTTCATCGGTTATGTTGGCCATTTTTGCTTTTTGTTTTAAAAATGTAAGCGACTCATTAGTAGCTATTCTATACATCCATGAAAACAAAGCACTTTCCCCTTTAAAGTTATGTATGTTACGGTATATTTTTACAAAGGTGTTTTGCAACACATCATCAGCATCGTCATGGTTAAGCACTATACGTCTGATATGCCAATACAAACGTTCTTTGTATTGAGATACCAATTGCTGAAACGCCCTGTTTTGGGTTTCTTTGTTTTGTAATGCCGCTATAAATAACTGTTCTTCAACCAAAATTTAACCGGTTTGTACTTTTTCTTTAAAACGCAACCTTATATATAAGGCTTGTAATTGTGTTTACAATTTAGACAATAGAAATGAAGAAAGGTTTAATGGGAAGGAATATTTTAAATAAAAAGTGTATTTCATCGAATAAATGACACACTTTATAGATATTACTAAGACTTTTCCTATATTTGAAATGTAGATAAGTAAGTAAGAAATTTATCGCTATTAATTTTCATAGAAAAGGCGCTGTTCATGAGGGTGGAAGCGCCTTTTTCATTTTTATAAATATAAATTTCTTGTAAGTTTTTACTCGGTGATTGAGCTAAAAATAGTCTTCTTGTTAATGTGTAAGACTTTACTATGAGGTAGTTACGTAAAAGATTGCATCTCTACTAACTTCTTGTAGTGTCCGTTAAGAGCAATTAATTCTTTGTGTGATCCTTGTTCTATAATTTCTCCTTTTTGCATTACCACAATTACGTCTGCATTTTGAATAGTAGAAAGTCGGTGTGCAATAACAATAGAGGTTCTGTTTAACATCATTTTCTCTAAGGCATCTTGTACCAGTTTTTCGCTTTCAGTATCTAGGGCAGAAGTAGCTTCGTCTAATATCATAATTGGCGGATTTTTTAATACCGCTCTGGCAATAGATAAACGCTGTTTTTGTCCGCCACTTAATTTACCACCACCATCACCAATATTGGTATTAAAACCATCAGGTAATTCTGAAATAAAGTTGTAAGCGTTTGCAATTTTAGCAGCTGCAATCAATTCTTCTTCAGTAGCATTAGGTTTTCCTAATTTTAGGTTGTTAGCCACTGTGTCATTAAATAAGATAGAATCTTGCGATACCATACCTTGTAAACTGCGTAACGATGCCAGTGTCATATCTCTAACATCTACACCATCAATAGCAATACTACCTTTGTCTACATCGTAAAAACGAGTTACTAAATTGGCAATGGTACTTTTACCACTACCAGATTGCCCAACTAGGGCTACAGTTTTCCCTTTTGGAATAGTAAGGTTGAAGTTTTTTAATACCGTAACCTCTTCATTGTACGAAAAAGAAATATCTTTTAGTGTTATAGTACTATCAAAGCCTTGTTTTTCTACGGCATTAGGTGCATCTGTAAGTGTATTTTCAGTTTCTAAAAATTCTAAGATACGTTGTGCTGCACCGTCACCTCTTTTTAAAGAGTAACTAGCTTTAGAAAAAGCTTTTGCCGGAGTTAGAATATTATAGGCTAACGAGATGTACCCAATAAAAAAACTTGCCTCCATGGTTTGGTCTACAAACACCAAGTAACCACCATACACCAATAATATAGCAATAACAACAATACCTAACAACTCGCTTAAGGGAGAAGCTAAATTTTGACGGTTCAAAACTTTATTAGCATAGTTGGTGTACCTTGTAGTTGAGTCTTCAAACTTTTCTTTAAAAACGCCCTCGGCATTAAAAGCCTTTACAATACGTAAACCTCCCATGGTTTCTTCTAGTATAGATAAAAAGATACCTTGTTCTTTCTGAACTTTAAGAGAACTCTTTTTTAATGATTTACCTATTCTTGAAATAAGAAAACCAGCTACTGGAATAAATACAAAAACAAACAGCGTAAGTTTAGCACTTAATACAACCATAGCAATTAAAGAGAACAGTATGGTTAGGGGTTCTCTAACAATCATTTCTAGCATAGATAGTACAGAGTTACGTACTTCTTCTACATCACTTGTAAGTCTTGCAATGGTATCTCCTTTAGTTTTTTCTGAATAGAATGATAATGGAAACCTAATTACTTTTTCATACAAGGTGTCTCTTAAATCTTTAAGAATGCCGTTTCTTAAAAAAGTAATATTGTACATAGCAAGGTAATTGCTAAGGTTTTTAAGCATAAACATAAAAATGATAATGCTAACCATTATCATAAGAACCTTAAAATCCCCGTATTTATCAATAAGATTAAGTACATGATAGTTTAAAGAATTTTCTAAATATTCTTTAATACTAAATAACCCATCATAAACGGGTTTTTTAATTACTTCATGCTGATCTTTAAATATTACGTTTAAAACAGGAATAAGCGCTACAAAGGACAACGTCCCAAATAGCGCATATAAGATGTTAAAAAATATGTTTAAATAAGCGTATTTTTTATAGGGTTCCGCAAAGCGGAGTATCTTTTTAAAATATGGATTCATTAACTCAATTTCATTTCTGTGATAATAGCATCAATTCTATCCTCTAAAACTTTTTCGGTATCCTTGAATGCCTCCGCATTTTCTAAAGTAGTATTTACGCTAAAATAGAATTTAATTTTAGGCTCGGTACCACTTGGTCTTGCTGCAATTTTACTTCCGTCTTCTGTATAATAAATCAATACATTAGATTTTGGAATGCTAATTTCTTCTTTTTCTCCGGTAACGGTATTGGTAGCAATAGAAGTTTTATAATCTTCAATACGTACTACTTTAGAACCATTAAGAGTTTCAAATGGGTTTTCTCTAAGATCTACCATTTTCTGTTGGATTTCTTGCATACCGCTAATTCCTTTTTTCACTAAAGAAATTAAACGCTCTTTGTAAAAACCAAATTCTACATACGTAGCAATTAAATCTTTGTAGAAAGAGCTGCCATGTGCTTTTGCATTGGCTGCAATTTGGCATGCTAAAAGGGTAGAGGTAACTGCATCTTTATCACGTACAAAGTCACCCACCATAAAACCAAAGCTTTCTTCACCACCACCAACAAATGTTTGCTCTGGGAAGTCTTTAATCATTTTAGCAATCCACTTAAATCCGGTAAGGCCTAATTTGCATTCTACACCATAAGCCTCTCCTAATTTAGACATCATAGGAGTAGATACAATAGTAGAAGCAATAAACTCATCTCCTTTAAATCCTTTTTCTTTCCAACGGTCTAGTAAAAACTTGGTCATCATAACCATAGTTTGGTTACCGTTTAGTAGAATCATTTCTCCTTCTTCGTTTCTAACCGCAATTCCTAAACGGTCACTATCAGGGTCGGTACCAACTACCATATCCGCACCAATTTCTTCAGCTTTCGCTAGCGCCATTGTTAAGGCTTCTGGTTCTTCTGGGTTTGGTGATTTTACAGTAGGGAAATCTCCGTTTGGTACAGCTTGTTCTTCAACAATAGTAACGTTAAAACCAGCTTTTTCTAAAACGCCTGGTAGGGTAGTAATAGAGGTTCCGTGTAATGAGGTAAATACAATTTTAAAATCTTCTTTACCAGCAACATCAAAACTTCCGTTTTCAATAGAAGCGTTGATAAAAGCTTCATCAACGTCTTTGTCTATATATTCAATTAAATCTTCGTTACTCTCAAAGTTGATAGCAGAAAAATCTAATGCGTCTATCTCTTTAATTAATTCAGCATCTTGTGGTGGTACTAATTGTCCTCCATCTGTCCAGTATACTTTATATCCGTTATATTCCGGTGGGTTGTGAGATGCTGTTAATACAATACCACAGTGGCACTCTAAATGTCTTACTGAGAAAGAAAGTTCAGGCGTAGTTCTTAAATCAGAGAATAAGAATACTTTAATACCGTTAGCAGAAAATACATCTGCAACCACCTTAGCTAAGGATTTAGAGTTATGACGACAGTCATAAGCAATAACAACTTTTAAATCTTCACCAGGATACACCTTTTTAAGGTAATCGCTTAAACCTTGTGTGTTTTTACCTAAAGTATATTTGTTAATACGGTTAGTACCAACGCCCATAACACCTCTCATACCTCCAGTACCAAACTCTAAGTTTTTAAAGAAACTTTCGTTTAACTCTTCTTGGTTATTAGCAATTAAGTCTTCAATTTTAGCTTGTGTTTCTTTGTCAAAAGTGTCTGTTAGCCACTGCTTAGCAGTTTGTAAACTTTTTTCAAACGATGTTTCCATAGTAGTTTTTAAAAATTGTTAAGATAAATTAATATTTTTTTGAACTTTCCAGTGTAGTAAGGTTTAGTTTGTGGGCTATTTTATAACTAGTGTGTTCTTGTTTACTTCTTAAAATCATTTCTGTAATAAAGCCTGCCAAAAAAAATTGGGTTCCGATCATCATAGTTACCAAAGCCAAATAAAATTGTGGTCTATCGGTAAGCAATCTCCCTGTGGGGTGAATAAAAAGTTTATCAATACCCAAGTAGGCTGCAAAACAAAATCCAATGAAAAACATTAGAATACCCATAGCCCCAAATAAGTGCATTGGTCTTTTTCCAAATTTAGAAATAAACCAAATGGTAAGCAAATCTAAAAGCCCATGAATAAAGCGTTCTGCACCAAATTTAGTTTTTCCGTATTTTCGGGCTTGGTGTTGTACAGGTTTCTCATCTATTTTATAAAATCCTGCGTTTTTGGCAAGCACCGGAATGTAGCGGTGCATTTCTCCGCTTACATCTACGGTTTTAATAACTGTGCTTTTGTAAGCTTTTAATCCGCAGTTAAAGTCGTGTAGGTGTAACCCAGAGGTTTTTCTAGCTGCCCAATTAAAGAGTTTAGAAGGTAAGTTTTTGGCTATCACAGAATCGTGACGTATTTTTTTCCATCCGGAAATTAAATCAAAACCTTCTTCTTTTATAAGATGGTATAGTTCGGGTATTTCATCCGGGCTATCTTGTAGGTCGGCATCCATGGTAATAACTACGTCTCCTATAGTTTCTTTAAAACCAGCATTTAAAGCCTGAGATTTTCCGTAGTTTTTAAAAAAACGTATGCCTTTAACGTTCGGGTTGGTAACACTTAAGCTTTCAATAATATCCCAGCTTTGGTCGGTACTTCCGTCGTCTATAAATAGTATTTCGTAAGAATATTGATTGGATTGCATTACGCGTACAATCCAATCATGTAATTCTTTAAGAGATTCTTCTTCGTTAAGTAATGGTATTACTACCGATATGTTCATATGCTTCTTTAAATAGAAGTCAAAAATAGCAAATTAGAATGAGTCTTCTGTTTTTTTCATGATTAAACCTGAAATTAACGAAATCACAAAACCAACAAAACAATTCCATAAAATACCTGCACCTACAATAACCCCTGGAGAAGAAAAGAATTCTACCATTTTACGAGAAGCATCTAATTGCTCTTGTGTCATGTCTGGATTCATTTCTAAAGATTTTTGTAATTGCTCGTCAGTAATTGATTTTACTAATTCAGGATCAATAAATTCGTTAAAAGCCACTTGGTATAATGAAGTTATAACTCCTGCAATTACAGCAATACCCATACCTATTTTAAGTGCTTGACCTAATGATAAAAAACCATTGTTATTTTTTTTGAACGTATTAAAGCCAGCAACAATTAAGGCTATCATTAAGATGAACCATAAAAGATTAGCAGCCCAGCCAGTAGATTTAATTAAACCTGCTACATATAATATAGCTGAGGCTAGAACAGTACCTACGCCTACAATGACTCCGTTAGAAATCATTATTTTAGTTGAATTAGCTTGCGTTTCCATGTTAGATTAGATTTTTATTTATTACTTTAGTGCAAAGAACGTGAAAAATGTTACAGGATTAGAGGCGTAAAATATTTATTAGTAAAAAAACTAAAAAATATGTTGTCAGTTAGTTTTAATTGATTACATTTGCACCTCGAAATTTGATAATAGAATTAAAATCAGGCATAAGCGATGAGAAAAGATATACATCCAGAAAATTATAGATTAGTGGCTTTTAAAGACATGTCTAATGATGACGTTTTTATCACTAAGTCTACTGTAGAAACTAAAGAGACTATTGACGTTGACGGTGTTGAGTATCCAGTTTTTAAAATGGAGATTTCTAGAACATCGCACCCATTCTATACAGGTAAATCTAAACTAATAGATACTGCTGGTAGAATTGACAAGTTCAAAAACAAATACGCTAAATTCAAAAAGTAATTTTCTGAATTTAACGCGTTTATCAAAATATTTAAAAGCCTTGCAAAATGCAAGGCTTTTTTATTTACTGCTTTTTTGTGGGCGAACACAATCTTAATTGTATATTTAGACTCTTATAAAATAGCATTAGAGTCATGAACTATATACTTTTTGACGGTCCTTACCGAAATGCATTACTACCTTTTACCTTTACAAGGCCGGTTGCTGATATTAGAGTGGGAATTTTAACCATTAGAGAAAAATGGGAAAAATATTTAGATACTACCACAACAACCATTACCGAAGAATATTTGTCGGATAAATTTCCGATGGTGGAGCTTGAGGCTAATGTGCTTATTAATGCTTCTTATTTACCAAGTGCAGAGTTGGTGGCGGTTATTAAAAACCTAGAAGAAAATCAAGCAATTTTTTATGAAGACGATATTGTGGCATTCTATGCATTAGAAGCGCAAGAGGATATTGATTTTGATGCTTTTGACGCTATTGAGTTTGAAGGAGAATTGATTAGTATACAACATACCTGGGATATTTTTTCTTTGAACGGGGTAGTGATGGAGCAAGATTTTGACTTGTTAACTTTAGGGCGCAAAAGTAAGCCTATTCCTAGTAGTAATAATGTTATAAGTCCTGAAAATATATTTTTAGAAGAAGGTGCTAAGCTTGAGTTTTGTACCCTAAATGCTTCTACTGGTTCAATTTATATTGGTGCTAATGCTGAGATTATGGAAGGCAGTATTATTAGGGGTGGTTTGGCATTGTGTGAAGGAGCGCAAATAAAAATGGGTGCTAAAATTTACGGACCTACCACTGTAGGGCCTTTTAGTAAAGTTGGTGGAGAGGTAAATAATTCGGTACTATTTGGGTATTCTAACAAGGGGCACGATGGCTTTTTAGGAAACTCTGTGTTGGGTGAATGGTGTAACCTTGGTGCAGACACCAATAACTCTAACTTAAAAAATAATTATGAGCCTGTAAAATTATGGAGCTATGAAACGGAACGTTTTGAAAAAACTGGTTTACAGTTTTGTGGTTTAATGATGGGCGATCATAGTAAAAGTGGAATTAATACCATGTTTAATACGGGTACCGTAGTAGGGGTGAGTGCTAATATTTACGGTAGTGAGTTTCCTAGAAATTATATACCTAGTTTTTCTTGGGGTGGTGCGCATGGGTATACAACCTATAAAATAGAGAAAGCCTTTGCTACAGCAGAGCGTGTAATGGGTAGAAGAGATATATCTTTAACCGATGCAGATAAAGATATTTTACAATATATTTTTGAGTTGACCTATCCTAATAAGGAATGATAATTCATTTCGTGAAAAAATAAAAAATAGATAAGGGCGCAGAGTAATACGCCAAAGATAATACCAAAAGCTGTCAGTTGTTTTTTTCTGATAGCTTTTTGTTTTAATTGAAATCCTTCAGAAAATTTAGCTAATTTTTCTTTGTCTATGGTTTTGTATTTGCTTTTAGACGAGGTGTAGTGAGCACCTGTTTTGTTCTCATATCTTTTCAATTTGCTTTTGTGTTTTCGCTTATTGGCTTTTTGAGATCTTTGTCCGTCTACTGCAAAACCCATGGTGCTAGTTTTCTTATTTGGTTGGTTTTTTCTTTTGTACTTTCTTTAAAGTTAGCAAATTAATTCCGTTTCCTCCAAGACCTGTAATATTTTTTTGTACAAAGCGTATGCTTTGGTCGTAGTATAAGGGTACTACTGGGGCATGGTGTATAACCAGACTATCCATTTTTTTGTAAAGGGCTACTCGTTTTTCTGTATTGGTAGTTTTTACAGATTCTTCATACCATTGGTCAAATTGGTCATTTTTAAAATGCGTGTAATTAGGGCCTTCCGGTGTAAAGTTTTTGCTGTAGAAAAGTGATAGGTAATTTTCTGCATCCGGGTAATCGGCAATCCAACTGGCTCTAAAAATAGCTAATTTACCTGCTGATTTACTCTGTTTTAGGGCAGATGCGGTTAATAAGTCTATTTGTGTTTGAATACCTAGTTTTTGCAATTCACGTTGTATGTACTCGCATAAATCTAGGTAATTAGCATCGGTGGATATGCTTATTTTAGGTGTGTTGATACCTGTTTCTTGGGAGAATTCGGTAATCAATTGTTTTGCTTTTTCTGGGTTGTAGTGGTAGCCGTTGGTGGTACCAAAACCTGGTAGGCCATTAGGTATAAATCCATTTTCTGCTGGAGTGCCTATGTTATTACGCAGGTAGGTAATCATCTTTTCTCTATCGAACCCGTAATTAATAGCTTTTCTAATTTTTAAAGATTGATTTTCAGGAATGTCTGCTTCCATGTAAATACCCAGATACTCGGTATTTAAGTAAGGAGCAGAAATCATTTGAATCTCGTTACTATATTTTGGTTGTAGCTTTCCGGTGGTAGTAAGCAGTTCGTCTTTGTACGAGGCGTCTAGTGCATTTAGAAAGTCAATGTTACCTTGTGCAAATTGTAAAAATTCACTTTGCTTGTCGGGTAAAAAGGTAATGGCAACAGCTTCTAGGTAGGGTAGTTGGTTGCCTTTGGTGTCTTTTTCAAAATACAAAGGATTTTTTCGGAGTACTAATTTTACATTTTCTTCCCATCGTTTAAATTTAAACGGTCCCGTACCAACAGGGTTTGCTCTAAAGTTAGTGCCGTAAAAGTCAATAGCTTCTTTGGGTACAACAGCGCAATACTTAGTGCTTAATAATCCTAAAAACGCTGGGAAGGGTTGTTTTAATTGTATGGTGAATACGGTGTCGTTAATGGCGGTGTAGTGGTCTACATAATTCATTACCCATCTACCAGGTGAAGCTACTTTTTCATCTAACAGCCTGTTAAAGCTATATTCAAAATCTGATGCAGTAACCGTGCGTGTATGATTTTTGTTTTTAAAAACTTCACTTTTATGAAAATACACATCATTTCTAAGGTGAAATGTGTAGGTAAGTGCGTTTTCAGAAATGCTCCAATGTTTTGCTATATCGGGCTGAATGTTTAAGGAATCGTCTAGTTGTACCAGACCATTAAACAATTGGTTTACTGCCCAAATATTAGCCTGTACTCTTGAAAATGCCGGGTCTAAAGAGGTAATGTTACTGTGTTCATTGTATCTAAACACCATGCTGTTGTCATAAGGAGCTTTCTTTTCAGAGCAAGAAAGTATAGTTGCAAGTAGTATGCAGGGTAAAATAATTTTGAAAGTAAATAAAGTGTGTATGCGGTTCATATAAACAAGCGCTGCTGTTATCTGTTATAAAAAAGAGCAGCTTTTGCTAAAGCTGCTCTGTAAAAATATAATTATTTTTCGGGTGATGCTTTCCATTTGCGTATTATATTGCTGTAGAAGTATAGGTATATAAGCGTAAGTAGTGTTACTGTAGGTATCCAAAATACATCTAGCCAATCAAACATGGTGTAGCAATCTTCATAAGTATTAAATTTTGCTATGTGTTGTGTTCTACGCAAATCGCATGCTTCTGTTTGATAAGCGGTAACGAGTCCTATAATCATACCTATGAAAATAGGGAAGCTAACAATACTTATATTCATGCAGATGCCGGTAACTATTTTTCTAAATTTTCCTATTCCGTTAATGCTTACTATAAAAGCAGCTAAGAAAATAAACAGTGTTAAGTATGTGGGGAGGTAACCATTAAAATCTGAGGTTATAAAAGCAAAAGCAGCTGAAAGTAATATTACTAAGATGCTTAGAATGATAGTGGTAATAACAGAGAAAATAAAAGTTCTGGTAGAAGATACCCTAAACATAAACAAAGGGGCGGCTAAAAAGAAAGTAGCAGCAATTACAAAAAAGATACTGAAATCTAATATGGTAGCATGTTTTATTTCATCAATATTTTCAAGTGTTGTTTCTAGTTGGTTGCTATTAAGGTAGTGTTTGGTTAGGTGTTTTTTAAAGTATAGGTCGTTTTCTTTATTGCCTGTTGCTGAATAATTGTAGCTGTAGGATTGGTTGTACTCATTTGGTTTATTTTGTTTAATGAATTTGGATACCTCAAATTCATTTTCAGGGTTGTATACCAGTTGAAACCATTTTTCTGCAGAAAGATCTGTGTCTATCTTGTATTTATGGCATAGTGCTAAAAAATCAGAAAATAAGGTTTTTATTTCTTGAGGTGTTGAGGTGGTTATTAGTTTATGATGAGCTTTGTTATTAGCTACTTTTCTCCAAATATCTCTAATGTCTTTGTAATCGTAATAAGTGCTATCTTCAGGAGTGTATAGCATTCCAGATACGTTTAGTAAACTTAATTTTTTAGGGTTGTCTGTAAGTGTGTAAATGTTTATGCGTTTATTTGATTGGTATAAACGATATTCGTCTTCATTAATACTTTCTTTATAGTCGTATGCAATGCTAAAATCATTGTCTACTTTTTCTTTTGATGTTATAAGGGTACGGTAAGTTTCAAAATAGTATTCTTTAGTGTAAGTGTCGCTTGAGTCAATATAAGTGTTGTGACTGTTTCTGTATAAGGTGTCAAAAGGAGAAGGGTAATAGCGGTTGGTGATTTCATACTTATCCCAATTATCTGCTATAAAGGGGTAGGTTTTATTGGCTAAGGTAACTTCTTTTGCAAATATGTCATCGGTAAAATGAATACTAGCATACGTTTTTAGTCCGGCTAAGTAAGAATAATAAAAAGAGGTGCTTACAAAAAAGATGAACATATAGCAAAGAAATTGCTTAAATAATCCGGACTTTTTAGTGGGGTAAAAGTTTTTAAAGCTATTGTTTTTAAATAGGTAAATAAGCCAAAAAACTATAATAAGTAAAGAGACAATGATGTTGAAAAATATAGTACCATTTTCAAAAAAATGATTGAGTACGCTTCTTTTATGTAATGAGGTGGGGGAAAGTAGGTAGATGAACCCTAGTATGTAAAAAATAAGATGTACGCCTAAGCTTATTAAGGTAATCCAGAGCAAGCGTGTGTTCCAAATAATCGGGTAGCGTTCTAATAAATATTGATTGGTGGTATGTATGAATTTTTTCATGGTTGGTGGTTGTTATGATACAAAAAATCTTCTTGTAGAATTACTAATGTTTCTTACATAGGTTACTTGCTCTTGGCTTTCTCCTAATGCTTTTAAAACCTTATTAAAAGGTACATCTGGTTCAAATTCTGCTGTAAAAACACCACCGTTAAAGGTTAGTTTTTTAAGAGCTAGTTCTTTAAATAGCTCCAAAAGTTGTGTTCTGTTAGTGGTAGTGTCAATTTCTACAATAAGAAGTTTTTGAGTGTCAATTTCTTCTTCAGTATTGTCTTTGTATTTTCCGTTTTTCAAGAAAATTACTTTATCAGATACTTTTTCAACCTCGTATAATTGTTGCGAACTTAAAATAAGTGCAATAGGATTGTTAACCGAATTACAAATGGCTTTTAAGTCTTCTAAAATTACCTGTTGCGCTAATACATCAAGGTTGGCCAAGGGTTCGTCTAGTAATAATATTTCTGGTTGTCTTAAAAGGGTTCTGGCAAGTTCAAACCGCATTTTGTACCCAGAAGATAGTTCACTCCACTTTAAATGTTTGTAGTTCCATAACCCTAACCGGGCAATCATCATTAGTACACGGGTTTCGTTTTCTGCGGGTGAAACGCCATAATTTGCCAATACAAATTTTAAATTGTCTTTTAAGCTACCGTACCAAACATCGGTTCTTTGTGGTATGTAAATTAATTTGGTACGTAAGTCAAAGTTACTTAGTTTTTTGTCTTTAAATTCAAATTGTAAGCTTCCTTGGTTGTGGGTTATTTCTTTAGCTAGTATTCGTAAGAGGGTGGTTTTCCCGTTTCCGTTTTCACCTACTAACCCGTATACTTGGCCTTTTTTAATAGTTACCGAAACAGGACCTAGTGTAAACTTATGGGTACCATAGCTTTTCACTAAGTTGGTAGCGGTTAAAATAGGAGAAGTAACTGTGGTTTCTTCAACAGGTATATTTTCTGCCTTACTTAAAAGGGCTTTGCATTTTTCTATAAGTGGCTCAACTTCTTGTGGGTGCTGTTCTTTCCAGTCGGTAATAGCAATGGCCTCGTTGTATAAGTCCATGTGTTGCGTGTCTATAATGCAGTCTAGAAATTTACGATATCCAAGGGTAATATCTTTATTATCCAAAAAATGGAATACCTCGGCTATTCGTAGCGCGTGTTTATTCATAGTTGTTTGTTTATTAATGGGTTAGGTGTGTAACTTAATCTGGTTAAAAATTAGTTACTTAGTTGTAATTATGTACCTTTGCAAATTACAAAACTTGTTTTGATTATTAATAAATAACGATATAAGAACGAGATTATTTTGATGGAGCAGAGAAAGAACGTAGCGTTTTATACCTTAGGTTGTAAATTAAACTTTTCTGAGACTTCTACCATTGCAAGAAGTTTTCAGGATGAAGGGTTTAACCGTGTAGAATTTGAAGAAGTAGCTGATATTTATGTGATTAACACTTGTTCGGTTACTGAAAATGCAGATAAACAGTTTAAGCAAGTAGTAAAGAAAGCATTGAAGAAAAACGAAAATGCTTTTGTTGCTGCTGTAGGGTGTTATGCCCAATTGAAACCAGAAGAGTTGGCTGCCGTAGATGGAGTAGATTTGGTGTTGGGTGCTACTGAGAAATTTAAAATTACCGACTATATAAACGATTTGTCTAAAAACGATTTTGGAGAAGTGCACAGTTGTGAAATTCAGGATGCTGATTTTTATGTAGGTAGCTATTCTATTGGAGACCGAACCAGAGCGTTTTTAAAAGTACAAGATGGGTGCGATTATAAGTGTACCTATTGTACCATTCCGTTAGCACGTGGTATTTCTAGAAGTGATACTATGCAGAATGTATTGAAAAATGCAGCTGAAATAGCTATGAAGGGTATCAAGGAAATTGTGTTAACCGGAGTGAATATTGGTGACTATGGTAAAGGAGAGTTTGGGAACAAACGCCATGAGCATACGTTTTTAGATTTGGTTACAGAGCTTGATAAGGTAGAAGGTATTGAGCGTCTGAGAATTTCTTCTATTGAGCCAAATTTATTGAAAAATGAAACCATAGATTTGGTTGCTAAATCTAGGGCTTTTGTACCGCATTTTCATATTCCGTTGCAAAGTGGTAGTAACGAGATTTTAAAGAAAATGAAGCGCCGTTACATGCGCGAGTTGTACGTAGATAGAGTTACGAAGGTGAGAGAGGTAATGCCACATGCTTGTATTGGGGTAGATGTTATTGTTGGTTTTCCTGGTGAAACCGACGAGCTTTTCTTAGAAACCTATAATTTTTTAAATGAATTGCCTATATCTTACTTACACGTGTTTACGTATTCTGAGCGTGATAATACCGAGGCGGTTTTAATGGAGGGTGTAGTGCCTAAAAAGGTGCGCGCAAAACGTAGTAAAATGCTACGTGGATTATCGGTTAAAAAGCGTAGAGCATTTTATGAGAGTCAAATAGGTACAACAAGAACCGTGTTATTTGAAGGTGAAAATAAGGAAGGATATATTCATGGGTTTACCGAAAACTATGTGAAGGTAAAGGCTCCTTGGAATCCGGAATTGGTAAATACCTTACATACGGTAAAACTTACCAAAATTGATGATGATGGGATGGTGCGTTTTGAGTTTGTTGCTGATAAAGTAGTTTCTGCTTAAAACAAATTTGTAATATTTGTTTTATATTGGGCTGTAAATATTGACCCAAACACAAATGCGAAATTTTATTTTATTACTACTTATTTTATGTGCGCAAATTGGTATAGCGCAATCTGAAACTGGTAAGGCTTCTTTTTATGCCAAAAAATTTAATGGAAGAACTACGGCTAGTGGTGAAATATACCATCATATTTTGCCAACAGCGGCGCATAGAACCTTGCCATTTGGTACAAAGGTTAGAGTTACTAATTTGGTAAACGACCGTTGGGCTATTGTAACTATTAATGATAGAGGTCCTTTTGTAAAGGGGCGGATTATAGATGTGTCTAGATCGGTAGCCGAAAAGTTAGATTTTATAAATGCCGGAGTTACCGATGTGCGTATAGAAATAGTTTCTGGAGATGGAGATGTAGCGCAAGAAGTAACCAATACAGAGGTAGTAACTACAAGCACAACCACCACAAGTACTGGTGGTGTAACAACAGAAACTGTTACCGTAACCAGTGGAGCGGCTGAGGTGATAATGGAACCAGAGTTTTACGAACTTGATATAGAAAAAGTACGCCCAGATTGGATGGGAATACAAATAGGTAGTTTCAGAGAGTTGGCTAATTTGATTAAGTTAGCAGACAGTCTTAAAAATAAGTTTAAGCGTGAGGTTACTGTTCAGGTTAAAAGTGTAAACGGCGTAAAGGTATATGCATTAATTATTGGTAAGTTTCCGGAACGCGATAAAGCAGAACGCTTTATGGAAAAAGTAGAAGAAGATTATCCTGATTGTTTTATTGTGGATATGACAAAATAATAAAAGTTTAAACCATAAAAAAAGAGCATCCTTTGGATGCTCTTTTTTTTGTTTTATGAATAGCCTGTAACTATCTTAAAATTAATTCTTTTACAAGATCTTTTCCTAGATTTTCGTTAATCATAGAAATAATTTTTTGCTTCCCATAACTAAGCTCTTCTCTTAGTACCGATGAGGTAAGCGATACGTATAATGTTTCATTTTTCAAGAAAACATCTTGAGTGTAATTGGCTACACCATTCCCCATGAGTTCTACCCAAGCATTGCGTACTTCAATTTTATCCATTCCTTTCTCAAGTTGGTTCTCCTTGATAAAAGATTGAAGCGCTTCACTTAAGCTAAGGTTTTCATTATATCGTTTGGTCATTATTCTATAGTTATGTTTTCGTATCTTTTATAATAGTAAGTATTTCCGGTAGGGTTCTTTACCGTAAAATGATTTTCATCTAAATCAATAAGTTCTTCTTGCCATTCATCTAGCGCATTTTTGTACTTAAAAATAAAATGATCTCCTTCTTGTTGTAAGGTGAAAAACTCTTGGTTGTTATTGGTTGTAAAGGTTCCGTCTAGTGATGGGTTTACCTTGGTTCTAGAGCCAGAGAGGCTGTCGGTTATCTCAATATAATCAACGGTTGTATTTACTTTATATTGCTTCGTGGAACCGTCAGAGGTAGTTACTTGTTCTATCTCCCAATATCCGTTTAGCGTTTCTAAGTTGGCTTTGGTAATGGTATTACTGCAGCTTAAGATAGTAAAACTAATGCTAATAAAAAAGAATAATTTTATAGATTTCATGAGCTTAGGTTTTGGTGCAAAGGTATTGGTTGCAATTTAAAAACCGTTGCCTAAAGTTTAAAAATTTGATAAGACTGATTGGTTTTTTTTACTACCTCTTCGGTACGTTCTGTATGCGTGTCACTTATAAAAATTTGTCCGAAGGTATCATCGTTTACTAGTTGCACTATGTGGGTTACACGGTGCTCGTCTAGCTTATCAAAAATATCATCTAGTAAAAGTATGGGCTTTACCTGAGCTCTGTTTTTAATAAAATCAAACTGCGCTAGTTTTAAAGCTATAAGAAACGATTTTTGCTGTCCTTGACTACCAAACTTTTTTATAGGGAAGGTATCAATTTCAAATTTTAAATCGTCTTTGTGTATTCCTACACTGGTGTATTGTAGTACCCTATCTTTTTTTAAGTTGCTATCTAACAGTTCTTCAAAAGTAGCTTCGTGTAGCTGACTATCGTACACTAAGTTAATTTGCTCGTTGTTGCCAGCTATTAAATTATATCTGTTTTTAAAAATAGGAATAAACTCATTTAAAAAAGCTACACGTTCTGCATATATGCTATTGCCGTAGGTTTGTAATTGTTCGTTATAAACTTGTAGGCTTGTAGCATCGTACGTGTTGTTTAAGGCAAAATATTTTAAAAGGGCATTGCGTTGCGATACAATTTTGTTGTAACTAATAAGGTTGTGTAAGTAAGTGTGGTTAGATTGTGATATTACATTATCTATAAACTTTCTTCGGGTTTCACTGCCCTCCACAATTAAATCGCTATCTGCTGGAGATATCATAACAAGCGGAATAAGCCCTAAGTGTTCAGATAGCTTATCATATGCCTTTCCGTTACGTTTAATGCTCTTTTTTTGTCCTTTTTTTAAACTGCAAACAATGCGTTCTTCGGTACCTTGCTTGTGGAAGGTGCCGTCAACTACAAAAAAATCTTCACCGTGTTTAATATTTTGAGACGCTATAGGGTTGAAATAACTTTTACCAAATGCCAGATAATATATCGCATCTAATACCGTTGTTTTTCCTACACCGTTATTTCCGGTAAAACAATTGATGTTGGCATCTAACAAAAAGTCTTTAGATGCAATGTTTTTGTAATTAATTAAAGACAGCTTATTTAATATCATAATTAAACCGAATGTAGCAATACTTTATTCATTTGCAAATCAAAAACAAAATATTAAGAAAATATCAATAAAAACACCTTTTATATTTTAATAAAAATTATATTTTTGCGCCACAAATATAATTTAGGCTATGGCTACATATAATAAAAGAGGTTATAAAAGTAAGGCTAAGAAAGAGAAAGATTTCGTAGAAGAGCCAGAAGTACATGCCGAAGAGTTGGACAGTACAACGGCGGAAGTTTTTAATACATTAGACGAGGGAGCTAATAAAACAGAAGAATGGGTTGAGAAAAACCAAAAGTATGTTTTAGGAGTTATTGGTGTTATTGTTTTAGCCGGACTTGTATTTTTTGGATATACTAAATTTATTGAGGCTCCAAAGGAAGCAAAAGCATCTAACGATATGTTTTATGCACAAGAATACTTTGGTATGGCAATGACAGAAGAAACTGCTAAAGACTCTTTATTAAACCTTGCACTTAAAGGTGGAGAAGGAAACTACGGTTTTTTAGATATTATTGAAAACTATAATGGTACTAAGGCGGCTAATATAGCTAACTATAGTGCTGGTATGGCATATTTAGAGTTAAAAAACTACGAGAAAGCAATTCAGTATTTAGATGAGTTTAAATCTGATAATGTAATTTTAGCTCCGTTAGCTAAAGGTAACATTGGAGATGCTTTTTCTCAGTTAAATGATTATAGCAATGCGTTAGACTATTACGAAAAAGCTATTAACGATAACGATAATGGGTTTACAACTCCTTTATATTTGTTTAAAGCTGGTATGTTAGCTAAAGAGCAAGGAGATGCAACAAAAGCGTTATCTTACTTTAAAAGAATTAAAGAAGATTATCCAGAATCTCAACAAGCAACTAGTATTGATGCATATATTGCATTAGTAGAAAGCGCAAAATAATGGCAACAGAAAATAAAAATTTATCGGAATACGATAAAGCTACAATCCCAAATGCGAAAGACTTTCGATTTGGGATTGTTGTTTCTGAATGGAACGATACCATTACAGAAGGGCTTTATAACGGAGCTTTAGCAGCGTTATTAGACTGTGGAGCGGAAGAGGAAAATATTATTCGTTGGAATGTTCCTGGTAGTTTTGAACTTACCTATGGAGCCAAACGAATGATAGAAACAAAAGATGTTGACTGTGTAATTACTATTGGTAGTGTAATTAAAGGGGAAACCATGCACTTTGATTTTGTATGTCAAGGTGTCACACAAGGAGTGAAGGATTTAAACGTGTTATATGACACTCCTGTTATTTTTTGTGTACTTACCGATGATCACATGGAGCAGTCTATAGACAGAAGTGGTGGTAAACATGGTAACAAAGGTACCGAAGCAGCTATAGCAGCTATAAAAATGGCACACTTACGTACACTGTAATACGTAACAAAATATATTTTTAAGATACTGATTAACTTGTAGAAAGGTTAATCAGTATTTTTTTTATAGCTATAGAAGGGAGTTCGGCACTTTATTTGTTAACATTTTTTAGCATAGTATATATAAGTTGTGCTATGTATTTTAATTAATTTTGAATATATAGTAAGAGGTATGAAACTTCGAGTATTATTTAAGCAGCACAGAAATAAATCGTTCAACTACAATCCTAGGTATTATGATGAGCGCAAAGAACGATTGGATAGCATTAAAAGTAAATATGAAAAAGTGCCTGATACCGAGTACAAGCTGAAGAGAAGAACGTCTTTTAGAGAAGATTGGAAAACTCAGCGTAAAGAATTAAATGATAAAAATTCGCGTATAAGGTTGATTGTTATTTTTATTTTCCTTTTAATGGCGGCGTATGTTGTATTAAGATTTTCAAATATAGATAAATTACTGAATGGCTGATATTATCCAGTTATTACCGGATCATGTAGCAAACCAGATTGCAGCAGGGGAAGTTGTACAACGACCTGCGTCTGTGGTGAAAGAGTTACTTGAGAATGCTATTGATGCGGGAGCTACAGAAATAAAATTAGTAATAAAAGATGCCGGGAAAACCCTGGTACAAGTGATTGACAACGGTGTAGGGATGACCGATACCGATGCACGCTTGTGTTTTGAGCGTCATGCTACTTCTAAAATTAAAAAAGCGGAAGATTTGTTCTTGCTGAATACAAAAGGTTTTAGAGGGGAGGCATTGGCGTCTATTGCCGCTATTGCTCATGTGGAGTTAAATACGAGACAAGAACAAGAAGAAGTTGGCTGTCAGATAAAAATTGAAGGAAGTAAGGTGGTATCTCAAGAGCCTTCTGTGGCACCTAAGGGTACTAGTTTGTTGGTGAAAAATTTGTTTTATAACATTCCGGCAAGGCGCAATTTTTTAAAGTCGGATGCGGTAGAGTTACGCCATATTATAGATGAATTTCACAGAGTAGCACTAGCACACCCTGATATTCGTTTTGATTTTTACTCTAACAATGCAGAACTTTTTAATTTACCTCCATCAAATCAGCGTCAGCGTATTGTAAATATTTTTGGTGGTAAAACCAACGAGAAGTTGGTGCCTGTAAATGAAGTTACCGAAGTTGTAACTATTTCAGGGTTTATTAGAAAACCTGAGTTTGCAAAGAAGAGTAGAGGAGAGCAGTTTTTCTTTGTGAATGATAGATATATTAAAAGTCCGTATTTGCATCACGCAATTAATTCGGCTTTTGAAGGGTTGTTAAAAGATGGTTTGCAACCTGGGTACTTTTTGTTTTTAACAGTAGACCCGCAAACTATTGATATTAATATACACCCTACAAAAACTGAAATTAAGTTTGATGATGAGCATACCTTGTATGCTATTTTACGGTCGGCTGTTAAACATAGTTTAGGGCAATTTAATGTGGCGCCCGTATTAGATTTTGATAGCGACCCTAATTTAGATACGCCTTATGGCTACAAGGATAAAAAAATAAGCATGCCAACCATAGAGGTAGATGCTAATTTTAATCCGTTTAAAGAGGAGGTTTCTAATGATACTAATTCAGCGGTTACATCTAAGAAGTCATCTTCGTTTAGTTCTGGTAGTGGCGGGCATTCTTTTAAAAGAGATGCACAGCCAAGTTGGGAGAGTTTGTATGTTGGCTTAAAAGATGATGATGAAGGGGAAAGTGTTACCATAGAGTCAGAACGGTTTTCATCTGTTCAATTTGAGTCGGAAGAAGTGACTGGTAAATTGTTTGATGATAGTGAGTTGACTAGTAGTAAAGCTACCACGTTTCAGTTACAAAAGAAATATGTTGTAACCACTATAAAATCTGGTATGGTAATTATAGATCAAACCAGAGCACACCAAAGAGTATTGTATGAGCAATACTTAAAAGAAATAACCATTAACGAAGGGGTAAGTCAGCAATTGATATTTCCTTTAGAGTTACATTTTGGGAAGGTAGAAATTTCATTACTACAAACCCTAAAAGAGCGTTTAGAAGGTACTGGTTTTGCTTTTGAGAAAATGGAAGATGATGTGGTGGTTATTAATGGTATTCCATTACACGTTACTGAAAGCGAAGTGCCTATTATATTAGAGCAGCTAATAACCGATTTTGGTGATGATATACCAGATAGTGGGTTTACCCAAACCGATATGTTAGCAAAAACATTATGCAAAACATTGGCTGTACGTGGCGGGGAAACCTTAACTAATGTAGAGCAAGAGAACTTGGTGAATAATTTATTTGCTTGTACAGAGCCAACAGTTTCACCATTTAACAAGCCTGCGTTTATAACCATGAGTGCGGGTGATATAGAGAAAAAGTTTATGTAAATTAAATTTTATGGGAAGAATGACAGAGGTGGTAAAGCACCTTATTATAATAAATGTGTTGTTTTTTGTGGTAACCTTCGTTATGAAGAATTGGCATTTAGATGTCTATTTAGCGTTGTGGTTTCCAGAAAACTCTAATTTTAAAATTTGGCAAATAGTAACACATATGTTTATGCATGGTGGTCTTATGCATATTTTGTTTAATATGTATGCTTTGTTTGCCTTTGGGTCTCCGTTAGAGATGATGTGGGGTAAAAACAAGTTTTTGTTTTTCTATTTGTCTGCGGGTATTGGTGCCGCGCTTATTTATACGGCAGCTAATTATTATTTTTATAATGAGGGAATGTCTGCGCTCATTACCAATGGTTACGATAAGGTAGAGGTATTGAGAATACTTTCTGAAGGTAAGTATGATACTGATTGGGGGCAATACATGTCGCCAAATACTTTGGATAATTTTATTGCTGCGGTGGCTAGCCCTGCAGTAGGTGCATCGGGTGCTATTTATGGTGTTTTGGTAGCATTTGCTATGAGTTTTCCTGATGCTAGATTAATGATGATATTTTTACCAATTCCTATAAAGGCTAAGTACTTTGTACCTGGTATTATAGTTATGGACTTGTTTTTTGGTTTAACAAGTTATTCAATGGGGCCGGTAGCGCATTTTGCACACGTGGGTGGCGCCATTATAGGGTTTGTGATGATGTGGTATTGGAGAAGAAATCAATTTGATAATAATAGGTGGAATTAAAACATGCAGAATAGTTTAGGATATAAATATAGTATGCTTGCTCCTTCGGGAAAAATGATTGTTATAAATGTAGCGGTCTTTATTGTTATGTCGTTGGCGGTGTTCTTGTTTCAATTAGAAGTGCCGGGAACGTATAATGTTTTTGAAAGATGGTTGGGCTTGTTTTCAAATCCTATGGTAGTGCTTACCAGACCTTGGTCTTTGCTAACCTATTCATTTTTACATGGGTCTATAATGCATTTGCTAGGAAATATGCTGGTGTTGTATTTTACAGGTAATATTTTCTTGAATTTATTTAACGGTAAGCAGTTTTATAATGTGTATTTATTGGGTGCTTTAGCAGGTGGTTTACTCTATGTGTTAAGCTATAATTTATTTCCTGTTTTTTCAGGAAAGAATATTCCGTTAGTAGGTGCCTCGGCATCGGTAATGGCTATTTTAATTTTTGTATGTACCTATACTCCTAATCTAGAGGTTCGCCTTTTTGGTATGTTTACTTTAAAGCTTTGGTATATTGGTGCTTTCTTGGTAGTAATGGATTTATTGTCGGTAAGTGTTTCTAACCCAGGCGGACATATAGCGCACTTAGGTGGTGCGTTGTTTGGTTTTATTTATGCGAAACAATTACAGCAGGGTACAGATATAGGGGCGTGGTTTTCTAATTTAATGGATGGTATAGCGAATCTTTTTAAAGGTACTTCTGGTAACGGAGGTAAAAAGGCTAAGTTTAAAAAAGTATATCGTAATAAAGGAAATCAGTCTAGTAAGGATGCTAAGGTTTTTAATAACGATAAAAATATACATCAGAAAAAAATAGACGCTATCTTAGACAAGATTAGTAAAAGTGGTTATGATAGTCTTACCAAAGAAGAAAAGGACTATTTGTTCAGAGCTGGTAAAAATAATTAATAGTACATACTCTTGAAAAAACTCTCCCTCTTTGATAAGTTTATTTTCTTTATAAATAGCTTGGTAGCTGCTGCTACATTGATATCTTATTTATTGCCGTATTTGCCGCCTAAAAGCTTTGGTGTGGTTTCTGTTTTGAGTTTGGTGTTACCTGTGCTCATCTTGGCGAATTTTTTATTTTTTGTGTACTGGTTACTTAGGTTTAAGAGGCAAATGTTGCTGTCTGTATTTGTATTGTTGTTAGGGTTTGGTTATGTGAAATCTACTTTTGCATTTGGGCATAAACAGGAACCTGCAACCGCAAATGATTTTACAATGATGACCTATAATGTAAGGGGGTTTAATTATACCAAATGGAGTAAGCAAGAGGGGATTAGTGATAGTATAGCTAAGTTGGTTGCAACTGAAAACCCAGATGTAGTTATGTTTCAGGAATTTCATAAGCCTGTGTTTAATGTGTATGATAAAATGTTTCTGCACAAAACAGCAGTATTTAGAAGTGGGCAAAACGGACAAGCTATTTTTTCTAACTATAAGATAGTTGATACAGGTGAGTTTAATTTTAAGGAGTCTAGGAATAATATTATTTATGCTGATATTTTAATTCATGCCGATACAGTGCGGTTTTATAATGTGCATTTAGAAACGAATAGAGTCACCAATGATATTGAAGGAGGATTGATGGAGGCAGATAAGAGTAAAATGGCGTATACGCTTTCTAACTCATTTAAAATTCAGCAACAACAAATAGATGCTTTAATAGCGCAGCTTAAAGAGTATAAAGGTAAAGTGGTGATTGCGGGCGACTTTAATAATACTGCCTATTCTTACATTTATAATGAGCTTAAAACGGAGTATGATCTGCAGGATAGTTTTGAGGTAAAAGGGAGTAGTTTTGGGAATACGTATGGTTTTAAATATTTTCCTTTACGTATAGATTTTGTACTTTCAGATAAGAGTTTAGAAGTAAAAGCTCATAAAAACTATGATCAGTACTATTCAGATCATTATCCGGTAAAAGTAACTTTTGGGTTAGATGCTCCTGTGGCAGACTAATGGTTTTTCTACATTAATAAACAGTCTGTGGCATCTGCCAGCATATGCAGTAAAAGCGCTAGGCCAAAAATGCGTGTTTTTTTATAGATAAAAAGAGTAATGTAGCAAGCTATGGCTATATAAGAGTGTAGCGGGTGAAAGCCAATACTACATCTGTTAGGGTCAAATACAGGGGTTGCTAATAAGTGGTCTAAATCAATTATGATAGCGCCTAGTAAAATAACAGTAGCCTTTTTAAAGTCTTTTTTGTAAAAAAGGTATGCTATTAAAATAGGCACTACAAAATGGATTCCGTAATGTATAATGCTCCTAAGCATTATTATAGTGCTATGTTTTGTTCTTCAAGGTAAGTGAGTGCGTTGGTACCTTCGTTAAATAGTAAATCTAACGTGCTTAAGTTAGGTATAAAACCATGTTTTTCTTCAAATACTTGAGTGTAAGGTGTAATATCTTGTCCTATTTTACTTTTAGCGTTTACCAAGGGTCTAAAGTCTTGTTGGTCTTTAGGTGTTGCAAAATATTCTTCCGTAAATTGAAAGTCAGCTTCAAGCTGAAGACAGTCCATAATAATTTCGGTAGTTTTTAAATTGAAGTCAAACAAAAACTCTTGTTTTTTTTCAAACAGATGCGCAAATTCATCTTCATAAAATTCAAAGAAAGGAGAGGTTCTGTAAGCACTTTCAATGCTTTTCCAGTGCTGTTTTTGCCATTGAAAATCGTTCTCAATTTTTACATCCTTATATAATTGTCTACCATTATTTCCTAAATGTTTTATAGGAATACTTAACAATTGCTTACCGTTGGCACCATAAATATACATGCGGTTACGGTAAGTTTGTTTTTGGTAGTTGTCACCTTTCTCAAATACGGTTTCCGTAGCTTTTGCTAGCAGCACGAACTGAGATATAGATGGAAAATATGAAGGATGTAAAAGAACTTTCATGTATTTAATTTATGCTTTCTTTTTTTTCTTTTTTCTAAAAAAGTCAAATGCAAACCAAGCCACTACTAAAGCTAAAAAGTATTTTAAATAAGATACTGGTTGGCTATCTCCGCCACCATCTACGGTAGTAAACAATCTATCCCAACGTACTTTTCCACCAGCGCTGTCGTAACTGAACCATACAAATACAGGTTTACCTAAAATATGATCAAAAGGAACAAAGCCCCAGAATCTACTATCTTCAGAGTTATGGCGGTTGTCACCCATCATCCAGTAATAATCTTGACCAAAGGTATAAGTATTGGTTTCTTTGTTGTCTATTGAAATAGTGTTACCATTAACAGTTAGTTCATGCCCTTCATATTCTTTAATAAGATACTCGTAAAGAGGTAAATTATCTGTAGTTAAGGTAATAGTTTCACCTTCTTTAGGTAATGTAATGGGGCCGAAGTTATCTTCGTTCCAAGGCATTGTTGGCGTGTGTGGAAAAACAAACGGATTGTATTTGCCTTTAGGTTCAATTTGTCTTACAACACTATCAATACCGCTGTTTTGGCTTAATGTGTTGGCTACCTCTTCTGTAAGCGATTTAAAAACATAAGCTCTAGCCCCAATTTGTCCCATTGGGTCTGTTACGTTGTAACGTTGGTACATAAGGTCAGGGGAAAGGCGTACACCTTCTTTTGTGTATACAGTATACGAGTATTGTGGTTTAGCACGTTCTCCTAATTTGGTTCTTGTACCATTTATATAGATGTAGCCATCTTTAATTTCTAATTCATCACCTGGTAAACCAACACATCTTTTAACGTAGTTTGATTTCTTGTCTAATGGTTTGTCTACATGGATCTGCGAAGGATCTCTAAAAAAACGAACCGTATCTACTGGCCAGTTGAATACTACTATCTCGTTGCGTTTAACATCTTGAATACCTGGTAGTCTAAAATAAGGGTATTGAGGTTCTTTTAAATACGAACGTACTTTTAGCCCAGGAATGGTATCATGTACCATTGGTGCAGCAACTGAAGTCATAGGGAGTCTTGCTCCGTAATGAAATTTACTAACAAAAAGAAAATCGCCTACTAATAATGTTTTTTCTAACGAAGAAGTAGGTATCACAAAAGGCTGCATAAAATAGGTGTGTACAAATGTAGCCGCTATAACTGCAAAAATTATAGAGCTGGTCCATTCTCCTGCAACGGTACGTGGTTTAGTGCTTCTATCCTCAATATGGGTGACATCTAACGCGTAGTTTACATAAAAAATGTAAAAGCCTAAGGTTACCAATACTAATGCGGTATCTTTTGGGGTATTTTTACCAAAGCTTCTAATAGTTTCTACCCAAATAACCGGTAGAATAATAATATTAATAATAGGAATGAATAAAAGTAATACCCACCACCATGGTCTGTTAATGATTTTCATTAAAATAATGGCATTGTATACAGGAACAGCTGCTTCCCAAGATTTTCTACCTGCCTTTACATATAATTTCCAAGTACCTAAAAAATGGATTACTTGAATAATTAAAAATGTTACAAACCATTGATATAGTGTCATCTTTATTTTCTTTTAAGGTAATGTGTTTATTATTTGATGTTTAAAACATCTTTCATGGTAAAAACTCCTGTTTTGCCAACTATCCATTCTGAAGCTAATACAGCGCCAAGGGCAAAACCTTGTCTGTTGTGAGCTTCATGACTAATGGTAATGGTGTCTATTTCAGAAGTATAATTAATGATATGTGTGCCTGGCACATCTTCAATTCGTTTTGCTGTAATCTCAATATCAGTATCAGCAGGATTTTCTAAGGTCCAATTGTTTTTGCTGTCGTAGTTTTTTATAATTCCTTCAGCCAAAGAGATTGCTGTACCACTAGGCGCATCTAACTTTTGGGTATGATGAATTTCTTCCATGCTTACATTGTAGCTAGAAAGCCCATTCATTAGCTTAGCTAAATGTGCATTTAATTCAAAAAAGATATTTACTCCAATACTAAAATTAGAACCATAAATAAAGGCACCATCTTTTTCTTTACACAGGGCAACAACTTTATCATAGTCTTGTAACCAACCTGTAGTACCACTAATAACGGGTACGTTGTTGTTTATACATTGGGTAATATTGTCTAAGGCAGTGGTTGGAATACTAAAGTCTATAGCAACATCTACATTATCAAGCTCAAAAGAGGTGGTTTTACTATCAACTTTTAAAGTGATTTCATGTTCTCTATCTACAGCAATTTTTTCAATTGCTTTTCCCATTTTTCCGTATCCCAGTAAAGCTATATTCATGGTTAGAATTGTAAAGTTAACGATAAGCCCACATCTGGAGTGCCATAAAAGGTAGACTGCTCCATATAGGGGTTCAAAGTTAAGTCTTTATTTATATTAAATTGTTTTAAATGTGCATCTACGTTGGCGTCTATAATCTGAAGTGCATATACACCAATAAATATTAATAAGGAAAGATCTCGGTTTCCTTGGTAGTAATCTTGTCCGTTTTCTAGGCCGTTGTTAGTAACATCGGGTCCTTCACCATCGCCGTTTAAGTCGTAGTAAGGGTCGTCAGTATATCCGGCACGTCTTCTTTTAAAAGCATCACGGTAGTTGTGATATTCTTTATTGTTGGTAACATAAAAATATCCTGCGGCACCTAACCCCCCATATACTAAAGGAAGTTTCCAGTAACTACGGTTGTATATTTGTCCTAGCCCTGGTAAAACAGCTGAATAAAAAGCTGCTCTTGATGGAGCTAACGGATCGTAAGGTCGTTTACTTTTAATTTCTACGAAAGGTCCAGTTTGTAATGTGTCTGGATCTTTTTCGTTCTTCTTTTGTGCAAAGGTGGTAAACGTGATAAAAATAAAAAGCAGTGAAATAAAAAATTTACAATTCACCTGATATTAGTTTTTTAATGCGTTCAAAATCATCATTAGAGGTAAAAGGAATAATTAATTTACCTTTTCCATTCTTATCCACTTTAACGTCAACTTTTGCAGAAAAGTATTCAGTAAATTTCGGAATACTGTTTTCTACAAACTCAGGTACCGGTGCAGCAACTGGTTTAGAAGCAGGTTTTTGTCCGCTTTTACCCAGTTGGTAGTCTTTTACTAAAGCTTCAGTAGCTCTTACAGAAAGTGATTCTGCAATAATTTTTTCGTAAATGCTTAACTGTGCTTTTTTATTTTCAATGTTTATAAGGGCTCTACCGTGTCCCATGCTTACAAAACCATCTCTCATACCAGTTTGTATGATAGGGTCTAGTT
This sequence comes from Neptunitalea lumnitzerae, assembly GCF_027924185.1. Lineage (GTDB taxonomy): Bacteria > Bacteroidota > Bacteroidia > Flavobacteriales > Flavobacteriaceae > Neptunitalea > Neptunitalea lumnitzerae. The sequence continues at coordinate 327,450 of NZ_BRVO01000003.1, read as the reverse complement.
TTAGTAAACGTAAGTAATTGGTAATGGTAGAACGTTTTTTACCAACACGGTCACTTAATTGTTCTTGTGTTAAGTTAATTTCGTCAATAAGACGTTGGTAAGACAATGCAATTTCAATAGGGTCAAGGTCATGACGTTGAATGTTTTCAACCAGTGCCATAGCCAACGATTCCTGATCATTTGCAATACGTATAAAAGCAGGGACGGTAGTTAAGCCGGCTAATTTAGAAGCTCTTAAACGACGTTCCCCTGAGATTAATTGAAACTTATTAAAATCAGTTTTACGAACCGTAATAGGTTGAATTACTCCTAACTCTTTAATGGAGATAGATAATTCTGTTAAGGTTTCTTCGTTGAAATTAGTTCTCGGCTGAAAAGGGTTTATTTCAATTGACTCAATATCAAGCTCAATAATATTGCCTAACACCTTATCTGCATTTTTATCTGAAGCCGATTTGATATCGTTTTCAGGATCTTTTAATAATGCCGATAATCCTCTACCTAAAGCTTGCTTCTTTACTGCTTTTGCCATTTATACCTTTTCTTTATTTTTCTTAATTATTTCGTGAGCCAAATTTAAATAATTTGTAGCTCCTTTACTGGTAGCGTCGTAGTTAATAATGGTTTCACCAAAACTAGGAGCTTCGCTTAAACGTACATTTCGTTGAATAATGGTTTCAAAAACCATTTCACTAAAATGCTTCTGAACTTCTTCTACAACCTGGTTAGATAAGCGTAAACGAGCATCGTACATGGTTAGTAATAAACCTTCAATATCTAAATCAGGATTGTGAATTTTTTGAACACTTTTAATAGTGTTTAAAAGTTTTCCTAAACCTTCAAGGGCAAAGTATTCACATTGAATAGGAATAATTACCGAATTAGATGCTGTTAACGCATTTAATGTTAATAGCCCTAAAGATGGAGCACAATCAATAAGAATATAGTCGTACTTGTCTGCAATAGCATCCAAACTTTGTTTTAGCATATATTCTCTTTGATCTTTGTCTACCAATTCAATCTCAATAGCTACTAAATCAATATGCGCCGGAATCAGGTCTAGGTTTGGAGAATCTGTTTGAACAATAAGTTCTTCAATATTGTGCGTATGCTCTAAAAGTTGATAAGTACCTAGTTCAATAGATTCAACATCTACTCCAAGTCCTGAAGTAGCATTAGCCTGTGGGTCAGCGTCAATTAGTAATACCTTTTTTTCTAGTACTCCTAAAGAGGCTGCTAAATTTACTGAGGTGGTAGTTTTACCTACTCCTCCTTTTTGATTGGCAATTGCAATTATTTTACCCATTTTGGTTAAGAGGTTTTAAAAGGTAAAAATACAATTATTTGGTGTTTTTAAAAATGAAAATTATTAACAAGAATATATTTATTTTACCAATTACTGAGATATCCTTAAGAATTGCTTTTTTTAGCACGTATCATTTGCTCTAACTGATCCCACATTTCTTCTGGGATGGCTTCTAATAAATTAAACTGACCTGCACCTTGTAGCCATTCTCCACCATCAATGGTAATTACTTCTCCATTAATATATGCTGAGAAATCGGAAACCATATATGCAGCTAAGTTGGCCAGCTCTTGGTGTTCTCCTACACGTTTTAGGGGTACTTTTTTGGCTAAATCAAATTTATCTTTTAAATCACCTGGTAATAATCGGTCCCACGCACCTTTGGTAGGGAAGGGGCCAGGAGCAATAGCATTACTACGAATACCATACTTAGCCCATTCTACTGCCAAACTACGCGTCATGGCAAGTACTCCGGCTTTAGCGGTGGCACTGGGTACCACATAGGCAGAACCTGTCCAAGCGTAGGTGGTAACTATATTGAGTATGGTACCTGGTTTTTTATTATTAATCCATTGTTTACCAGCTGCCAAAGTACAGTTTTTGCTGCCTTTTAAAACAATGTCTATAATAGTATCAAAAGCGTTTGCTGAAAGTCGTTCAGTAGGAGAGATAAAGTTACCTGCGGCATTGTTTACTAAAATGTCTACCGAGCCTACGACTTCTATAGTTTTCGCTACCATAGCTTCTACTTCCTCATAATTTCTAACATCGCACGCTATGGGAATGCACTGCGCATTGGTGTTTTCTGTTAATGCTACTGCTGTAGCGGTTAATTTATCAAGGTTTCTGGAAGTAATAATTACATTGGCACCAAGTTCTAAAAAGTAAGCTGTCATAGCTTTTCCTAGTCCGCTACCACCACCGGTAACAATAATATTTTTGCCTGATAATGCTTCTGCCGGAAGCATCTTTTCTTTGTAATTCATGTTGTTGCAATTTTAGAAAGAAGCTGTGTATTAGTATAAATTATAGGTGCTTCTTTTACAGTTGTGTCTGAAATTTAATAATTAAATTGATTGGTTTATAATGTTGAAGCTTATAAATATTGTAAATAACGGCTTGTTTTTAGGTGCTTAAAACTTGTGTGCCTTGTGTTTACAAGGGCTGGCGCTGTAGAAGGTGTAATTAGGTTAAAATGAAATATTAACAAAATATATGTTTCTTGATTGTGTAAATGTTATTTTTTTACAAGATATTTTATCAATAATTTTAAAAATGTAAAATTTACACTAATTTTACAAGGCTTGAATCTTAATAAATAGTAGATTCTTATTTTAAGATTGTATATAATTTAAGAATAATGAACTTAACCAAACTAATAAGTCTCAAAATATTAGGGGGCTTGGCCTTAAGCTTACTGCTTTTTACTAGCTGCGGAAGCAATAAAACCACTACGGTACCCATAGGTTTGGGGTGGAGTAATAACTCAGTTAATACAGTGGTGTTTAGAAATAGTGCTTTAACTACCTATAAGAAGTATCAGTTTACTGCCTATTATAACCCTGAGGGGAAACTTGTATTAGCAAAGCGAAAATTACAAAGTAAAGAATGGGAAGTATACACCACTAAATATAGTGGAAATGTAAAAGATGCCCATAATACCATTAGTATAGCGGTAGATGCTAGCGGATATTTGCATGTTAGTTGGGATCACCACAACACCAAACTTAGGTATGCTAAAAGTGTAACCCCTTTAGGACTGCAACTAACAGAAGAGTTATCTATGACAGGACTACAAGAAATGAGTGTTACTTACCCAGAGTTTCATAATTTACCAAATGGTAAATTATTGTTTTGTTACCGTTCAGGGGAATCTGGTAGAGGTAATATGGTAATTAACGAATACGATGTAGTTGATGAAGTATGGAAACAATTACAAGATAATTTGTTAAATGGAGAAGAACAGCGTAGTGCTTACTGGCAAATGGCTATTGGAGAAGATGGGGCGATTCACCTTTCATGGGTATGGAGAGAAACCTGGGATGTAAGCACCAACCATGATATGTGTTATGCGGTTTCTTATGATGGCGGTAAACATTGGCAGAATTCTAAAGGAGAAAGCTATCATTTACCTATAACCAAATCGACTGCTGAAATTGCATGGCAAATACCTCAAAATAGTAGTCTTATTAATCAAACTTCCATGACGGTAGATACTCAAGGGAATCCTTACATAGCTACTTATTGGGAAACTGATGGAGTACCACAATACAAAATTGTATATAGAAGAAATAGTGATTGGAAGCTGCTAGATACTGATTTTCATAAAGAGCCTTTCTATCTGGGAGGAGGTGGTACGAAAAGTATACCTATTGCCAGGCCAAAAATAGGTGTTGATGATACCAATATATACCTTCTTTTTAGAGATGAAGAAAAAGGAAACAAAATTCAGCTTGCACATACACCACAGGATACAACCAACTGGGAGATTGTTGAAATTAGTAAAAACGGTGTTGGGCAATGGGAACCTAATTATGATGAAGAATTATGGAAAACGAAGCGTGAATTACATGTGTTTTCTCAAAAAGTAATTCAGGTAGATGGAGAAGGATTAACAGAAATAGCTCCGCAACCTGTTGAAGTGATTGAAGTAAAATTATAAATGAAATAAAAATAACCATCGAATGAAAAAACTCTTTCTAGGTATATGTATGGTTGCAGTTTTTATGTCGTGTGATAAAAAAACAACGGATAAGACTGCCAAAGCAACCGATACAGATATGTTGTTACAAAAAATAGATACTGCCTTGTTGCAAGCAACCAAACAGTATGAGTTTTTAGCGGAGCAGGTAAAACCAGGTCAATATCCAAAAACGTATCATAAGGATAAAGATACGCTTGAAATAAGTGATTCTGGTTGGTGGTGTAGCGGGTTCTATCCCGGTACCATGCTGTACTTAATGGAAGAAAACCAATCGGAAAAATTAGGTGCAGAAACAAAAGCATTTTTAACGGATTTACAAAGAGAGCAATTTAATACCACTACGCACGATTTAGGTTTTATGATGTTTTGTAGCTACGGGAATGCAGAACGCATTCAACCAAATGAAAGCTACGAAACTGTTTTAATGAACAGTGCAAAGTCATTAGCTAGTAGATATAACGATACGGTGAAGGCTATCCGCTCTTGGGATAGTGCTCCTTGGAACAAAGCCGGGGAAGATGATCTAGTAGTCATTATAGATAATATGATGAATCTAGAATTATTGTTTTGGGCTACTGAGCATAGTAAGGATAGTACTTATTACAACATAGCGATGAATCATGCGAATACCACTATGAACAATCATTTTAGACCGGATTATAGCTCATACCATGAGGTGATTTATGATGAACATACAGGAAAGGCTAAAGCACATTTGACCAACCAAGGAGCGGCAGATGCATCTGCTTGGGCTAGAGGTCAAGCTTGGGGTTTGTACGGCTATACGGTAATGTATAGAGCTACTAAAGACGAAGCCTATTTAAAAATGGCTACCCATATAGCAGATTTTATTTTACAGCATCCAAACATGCCAGCAGATAAAGTTCCGTATTGGGATTTTAATGCTCCAAACATACCAAATGCTTTAAGAGATTCTTCTGCAGCTGCCGTTATGGCTTCGGCATTATTAGAACTAAGTACCTATACAGAAGGAGCTCAAAAAGATGAATATTTAGCAAGTGCTACAACTATGTTAGAAACACTATTGTCTCCTGAATATTTTGCTACTTTGGGTGAAAATGGAGGGTTTATCTTAAAACATGGAGTGGGGAATATGCCTAATTATACAGAGATAGATACACCATTAACTTATGGCGATTATTACTTGGTGGAAGCCTTGTTGCGCTACAAAAAACTAAATACTACTAAATAAATGAAATATTACTTTTTGCTAATAGCTTGTGTGTTGGGCAGATTAACACTACAGGCACAAGAAAATTTAATCATTAATACCGAGGGAAGAAACTCGGTTTCCTTAAACGGAACGTGGAGTTATATTATAGACCCGTATGATACCGGTTTTTATGATTATAGATTTAACGAACGTAGTGAGGATGATCTTGGAGCGTATTGGAATAAACCCGTGCTTAAAAAGAAAACTGACTGGACAGAGCACGGATATAATGATACATATACATTAGAAGTTCCTGGTGACTGGAATTCTCAAGATCCTATTTTTACGTATTACGAAGGGGCTGTTTGGTATCAACGTACCTTTGATAAGCCTGCTATAGCTGCTAATGAACAAGTGTACTTGTATTTTGGTGCTGTAAACTATGAAGCTCATGTGTATTTAAATGGTAAAAAGTTAGGAATGCATAAAGGAGGATTTACTCCGTTTAATTTTAAAATTCCGGCTGATTTATTACAAGATACAGATAATTACTTGGTGGTTCGTGTAGATAATAGACGTCACAAAGATGAGGTACCTACAGTAAACACGGATTGGTGCAATTATGGAGGGATTACACGAGATGTAAAATTGCTTGTGATGCCCGAGTATTTTATAAAACAATACCATATTCAACTAGATCAGCAACAAGATATAGTGAAAGCCAAAAAGAAAAAACGTTTTCAGGTATCGGGTTGGGTTAAGCTGAATGAAGTAATGGCTTCTGGAAAAGTGCATGTTGAGATTCCTGAATTAAAAGTAGATAAAGAATTTGAAGTTACAGGAGATTCTGTGAAGATAGCTTTTGAAGTGAAAAAAATGCAGTTGTGGGATACTGAAACACCTAAACTTTACAACGTTTCTTTGGCTGTTAATGACGAAAAAGCGATAACAGATAAAATTGGGTTTAGAAAAATAGAGGTAGAAGGAGATAAGATTCTTTTAAATGGTGATGAAGTTTTCTTGAGAGGTATTTGTATTCATGAAGAAATACCACAAGATGCCAGACGTGCAACTAGTAAAAAAGATGCTGAGCAAATATTTGGGTATGTGAAAGATTTACATGCTAATATGGTAAGGTTAGCGCATTACCCTCATAACGAGTACATGCCTAGAACAGCAGACTCTTTAGGAATTTTGGTATGGACAGAAATACCTGTGTATTGGACTATTGATTTTGAAAATGATGAGGTGCTAGAAAAAGCAACCAATCAATTAGAAGAAATGGTTGCTAGAGATAGAAATAGAGCTTCTGTAATTATTTGGTCTGTGGGTAACGAAACGCCACGTAGCGATGCCCGTAATACCTTTATGAGTACATTGGCTAAAAGAGCTAAAAAATTAGATGATAGTAGATTAATTTCTGCGGCTTTAGAAGTGCATTACAATGCAGGTACCAATTTTGTAGATGACCCGTTAGGAGCGTATACCGATATTGTTTCGTTAAACGAGTACCTAGGTTGGTATGGCGGCTTACCTGATGCATGTAGAACAGCTAATTGGGAAACTAAATACAATAAACCATTTTTTATTAGTGAAACTGGTGCCGGAGCTAAAGGAGGATTTCATGATGAAAAGGAAATGCGTTTTAGTGAAGAGTACCAAAAATGGTATTATGAAGAGCAAATACAAATGTTTAAAACTCGTTTTCCAGAGAATTATAAAGGTTTAGCTCCTTGGATTTTGATAGACTTTAGGTCTCCTAAACGTAACAATCCTGTTTATCAAGAAGGGTTTAATAGAAAAGGGTTAATTGATGAGAATGGAAACAAAAAGCTTGCTTTTTATGAGTTGCAAAAGTATTACAAGGAAATAGAGGAAAAAGAGAAGGCTTCAAAAAAATAAGTGTATGAAACGTTGTTTATTTTTATTAGGTGTTATAAGTATAGCGCTTATTGCTAGAGGGGCTGCTCAGCAAGTGCGTGCTTTAGATGAGATAGTGCTGAGTGATCCGTGTATTCTTGCCGATCAGAAAACCCAAATGTACTATATGACAGGTACTGGAGGGAAATTATGGAAGAGTAAAGATTTAAAATATTGGGAAGGGCCTTTTAATATAGCTAAAACAGATTCTACCTCATGGATGGGACCTAACCCAATGATATGGGCTGCTGAGTTACATAAGTACCAAGGTAAGTATTATTACTTTGGCACTTTTACTAATGAAAACATCATTATAGATACCGTTAAAGGAAGAGAGATTCCAAGACGTGCCAGTCATATTTTGGTGAGTGATACTGCAGATGGGCCATACGTGCCGATGAAAGACAAAACCTACCTGCCTGCAAATAAGCCAACCTTAGACGGTACCTTTTGGGTAGACAAAAATGGGAAGCCTTATATGATATACTGTTATGAATGGTTGCAAAACTGGCAGGGTACTATGGAAAAAATTGAATTAAAGTCCGACCTTAGTGGTTCTGTTGGTGAAGGGGAATTAATGTTTAAGGCTAGCGATAGTCCGTGGAGCGAAGAGTATAATGAAGAAGGTAAATTAGTACCTAGTAAAGTTACTGATGGACCGTATTTATTTACCACCGAAACAGGAAGATTGGGAATGATTTGGACGAGTTGGATACATGATGTATATACACAAGGAGTAGCTTATTCTGAAAGTGGAACCTTAGAGGGGCCGTGGATTCATGGAAAAGAACCTATTACACCGCCAAACTTCGGACATGGAATGTTGTTTAAAACCTTAGATGGGAAGCTGTTAATGTCTGTACATAGTCACCGAAGTGAAAATGGTAGATATATACGCGTGCCGCATTTGTTTGAGGTAGACCTTTCAGGAGATACTATAAAAGTAGGAAAGCAATACAAGCCTTAGGTACCAATAAATAACTAGAATGAAGAAAATCAATATAAACAAATTTAGCTTTTATTTTATGGTGCTACTGCTGTTGGCAGTAGTACCTGTAAAGGCAGAGAAGGTTGAAGATAATCCTGGTAAGGTATATCTATTCTCCTATACCAACCATGAAGATAGAAGTAGAAATGGCTTATATTTTGCTTGGAGTACAGACAAAGTAAACTGGCATGCTATTGGACCAGAACATCCTTTTTTACAATCAGATTATGGTGCATGGGGTTCTCAGAAAAAAATGGTTAGTCCGTTTTTGTTTAAAGATCAAGAAAACCTGTGGCATTGCATATGGAGCGTGAATACTACCGATTTTACTTTTGCACATGCAGCTTCTGAAGACTTGGTACATTGGAAAAGACAGTCGTACCCTCCATTAAACACAGAAAAAAATATTCTAGCGCCTCAAATTAAATTTACGGGTAGTTTGTATGAAGTTCAGTGGAAAAGTAAGGTAGGTGCTGAGGTAACCTACCATAAGGTAACTACTAGAGATTTTAAAGAATACAGCAAAATTGAAAAAGCTAGCTACGACACTACGCTTAAAAGCGAGGTTGTGGTAGATGGTATGTCTTTTGAAGGAGTAATTACTGAAGTAGAATGGAGCGAAGTGCAAACATTGATAGATGCAAAAGATTTATCGGTCTATAAAAGCAAACGTTATAGTGAAACTACTCAACAGGATACTAAAAGGTTTGACGGCTTAGCTAATGTAACTGCCCAGATAACAATTCATAAGGATAGAAAAAAGGCAATTAGTCCATTATTAATGGGGATCTTTTTTGAAGATATTAACTATGCTGCCGATGGTGGTTTGTATGCTGAATTAATTCAGAATAGAGATTTTGAATATACCCCAGCAGATACAAAGTTTAGAGACTATACATGGAATAGTTTAAAAGCATGGAAATCGGAAGGTATAGAGGTTACTATAGATAGTATAAGCCCTATACATGAAAATAACCTACACTATGTTACTATAAAGCGAAATGATGAACTTGGTAAGTTGGTAAATGAAGGTTTTGATGGGATACCTTTAAAAGCGAACGAAAAATATTATTTTTCGTTGTTTGCCAAAACTTTTGAAGGGGCTACTAAATTAAAAATTAGTTTGGTAGATACTTTAGGTAAGGTATATACCACCAAAACAATAAATGCAACCAGTAAAAACTGGAAAAAGTATCAGACTACACTAAAAGTAAAGGAGTCGGCTAGATATACACAATTGGTTATAGAACCTATGAGTAATCAAAAGGTAGGCTTAGATTTTATTTCTTTATTTCCTGCTGAAACGTTTAAACAACATAAAAATGGATTACGTGCAGATTTGGCTCAAACCATTGCAGATATAAACCCAAAGTTTGTTCGTTTCCCTGGAGGATGTGTGGCACATGGCGATGGACTCGATAATATTTACAGATGGAAAAATACCATTGGGCCTTTAGAAACCAGAAAGCCACAACGTAATATTTGGAATTATCACCAATCGATGGGACTTGGATATTTTGAGTATTTTCAATTTTGTGAAGATATTAATGCAACACCACTACCGGTAATTGCAGCAGGTGTACCTTGTCAAAATTCTAGTACAGGCGGAGCAGGTCAGCAATGCGGTATTCCAGAGGAAGAAATGGTAGCTTATATTCAAGATATTTTAGATTTAATTGAATGGGCTAATGGAGATAAAAATTCAGAATGGGGAAGCAAACGTGCAGCAGCTGGTCACCCAGAGCCTTTCAACTTAAAATACCTAGGTATAGGAAATGAAGATTTAATTACCGATGTTTTTGAAGAGCGTTTTACTCAAATATTTAATGCTATTCAGAAAGCATATCCTGAAATTGTAGTAATAGGTACCGTAGGGCCTTTTTATGAAGGAACCGACTATGATGAAGGTTGGGAACTAGCAAATAAGTTAGAAGTACCTATGGTAGATGAGCATTATTATGTGCCACTAGGGTGGTTGATTCATAATCAAGATTACTATGATGCATACGACCGAAATAATGCGAAAGTATATTTAGGAGAATATGCATCGCACTTACCAGGTAGACCCAGTAATATGGAAACAGCACTTTCTGAGGCACTATACTTAACAGCTGTAGAAAGAAATGGCGATGTGGTAAAAATGACATCGTATGCACCTTTGTTGGCTAAGGAGAACCATACCCAATGGAAACCAGATTTGATCTATTTCAATAATTTGGAAGTTAAACCAACTACCGATTATTATGTACAAAAATTATACGGACAAAATGCTGGAACTATTTATTATGATACAGATGTAAGTATACCTTTTGCTAATGAAGACATTACCAACAGAGTAGGGGTATCTGTAGTACAAGACGAGGAAAGCGGAGATATGATTATAAAACTAGTAAGTATGTTACCTGTGCCAGTAACGGCTAATTTAGACCATACCCAATTTGTAATGAATAGTAATGCCACATTAACAGTATTTGCGGGTGCACCTGATGCAATTGACGTTATACCGACAACAGAAGATTTTAAAATAGGAAAAGAATTTGAGTATACGTTGCCACCTTATTCTTTTACAGTAATACGTGTGCAAACACAACAGTAATTTTTGGAAGTAAACAATTTAAGATATGACCAGTAACTTGTTATGTAAATTTAAGTATATACTACTTGTAGTATTAATTTCTGGAATGGCTTTTTCCTGTGGAGAGCCAAAAAGTAAAGCGGATGATTATACCGCTTATTTATTTACCTACTTTATAGGAAACGGACCAGGCGAAGAATCCATTCGCTATGCAGTAAGCACCGATGGCTACAATTATAAAGCATTAAACGGAAACCAACCGATTGTTTCTAATGATGATATTAGTACTACTGGCGGAGTAAGAGATCCGCATATTTTAAGAGGTGCCGATGGTAAAACTTTCTATATGGTAGTAACCGATTTATATGTACCAGAAATGGGTTGGAAAAACTATGCTATGGTACTTATGAAATCTACCGATTTAATTAACTGGACCTCTTCAGTAATTAATATTCCTGAATCATTTCCTAATGAATACGGAGATGTGTATAGAGTATGGGCACCGCAAACTATTTATGACGATGCTACGGGTAAATACATGGTGTATTTTTCCATGAAACAAGGAGACGACCCTGATAAAATTTACTATGCATATGCTAATGAAGATTTTACTGCATTAGAAGCAGCACCAAAACAACTGTATTATCCGCCTGCTAATAGCAATAATAAGGCTTGTATAGACGGAGATATCATTAAAAAAGATGGTAAGTTTTATTTATTCCATAAGGCAGAAGATGGTAAGCCTGGTATTAAATTAGCAATTTCAGATAAGCTGACTGAAGGATATGAATTAGTGAGTAATGAGCGTGTAGATGCAGAAACCAATCCGGTGGAAGGAAGCGGAATTTTCCAATTAAATGAAACAGGAGAGTATATTCTAATGTACGATTTATATACGCAAGGGGGATATCAATTTACAAAGAGTACAGATTTAAAAAACTTTAAAGTAATTGATGAGTCTATAAGTATGAACTTTCATCCACGTCATGGTACGGTAATGCCAATTACAGATGAAGAGTTAAAAAGATTAATGGCAAATTACACATCATATGATGATCCGTTAATTGATGCGAATTCTGAAAAATTAAAAACCATCAATGTAGATGTAAACGGACCAGCCAAGACCATTCATTTACCAGTAAAAATAGGTGTAGATTTAACCAGTTTGGACCCTAAGTTTTCAACCTTTGAAGGCGTAACGATAACACCTGAAGGTCCGCAAGATTTCTCAAAAGGAGCAGTAGCTTATACGGTTACCATTGAAGGTAAAGAAAGTAAAACTTTTAACGTAACAGCATCGGAAGATCATAACCCGGTATTAGAGGGGTATTATGCAGACCCTGATGTGTTGTATGCAGAAAAAACAGGTAAATACTATATTTATCCAACGTCAGATGGTTTCCATAACTGGTCGGGTACCTATTTTAAAACTTTTTCTTCTGAAGATTTAGTAAGCTGGAAAGATGAAGGTGTAATTTTAGATTTGCACAAAGATGTAAGTTGGGCAGACAGAAATGCTTGGGCTCCGTGTATTATAGAAAAGAAAGTGGACGGCGCTTATAAATATTACTACTATTTCACCGCAGCGCAAAATATAGGTGTAGCAGTGGCAGATGACCCTACAGGGCCTTTTGTAGATAGTGGTAAAGCACTAATTGATTTTAGACCTGAAGGAGTTAAAGGCGGACAAGAAATTGACCCAGATGTGTTTATGGATCCGAAAACAGGAAAATCATATTTATATTGGGGTAATGGTTATTTAGCTGCTGTAGAGTTAAATGATGATATGGTATCTATTAAGAAGAATACCTTAAAAAATCTTACTCCCGATACTACATTTAGAGAAGGTACTTATGTGATTTACAGAAATGGTAAATACTATTTTATGTGGTCTGAAGATGATACCAGAAGTCCTAATTACAAAGTGCGTTACGCAATTGCAGATGGGCCATTAGGACCCTTACATATACCAGAAAACAATATTGTGATTCAGCGAAATGAAGAAGCACAAATTTTAGCTACCGGACATAATTCTGCCATTCAAAAACATGATACAGATGAGTGGTTTTTGGTGTATCACAGGTTTAACTACCCAAAAGGTGAAGAGATGGGGAGCAGAGCTGGTTTTCATAGAGAAGTGTGTATAGACACGTTAAAGTTTGATGAAAATGGTTATATCATTGAAGTTATTCCTACCTTAGAGGGAATTAAAAAATAATCTCCAATGTTTTTAAAATATTATATAAAGCCGATTGCATTACTATGTTTAGTTAGTGTAATCGGTTGCACTGCTACAAAAAAGGAAGCAGATGCAGTAACTGTTGAGGTAATTAACGAACTACATTTTAACAGAACTGAAATTGTTTCTGTTTCCATAGAAGAACTTCAAAAGCAATTTTCTTCTTTTAATGAAGATGCAATTAGAGTTAAAAAACAAGGAACTGATAACTTTTTAACTACCCAATGGCTAGATAATGACCAAGATGGTAGTAATGATGTGCTTTTGTTTCAAGCAACTGTAAAGGCAGAAGAAAGTGTGTATTATACCATTGTTATGGATAGTACTGTTACCACACCAAAAAGTGATGTAGTAGCCTATTCTCGTTTTGTGCCAGAGCGTACAGATGATTATACGTGGGAAAATGATAAGGTTGCCTTTAGAACTTACGGACCAGATGCTCAGTTAAGAGTAGAGGAAGGTAGAGAAAACGGAACCCTTTCTAGTGGTATAGATTTATGGTTGAAACGAACTGATAAATCTGTAATAGATAGTTGGTATAAAGGGTATCAAACAGACCCTATGTATTATCATCATGATAGAGGAGAAGGATATGACCCCTACCATGTGGGTGCGAGTAGAGGCGATGGAGGAATTGGTGTGTGGGAAAATGATACCTTATATGTATCTAAAAATTTCATTTCCTATAAAACCATCGCTTCTGGACCTTTACGTACCGTTTTTGAATTGAGTTATGCTCCTTGGAGTCCGTATAATATTCAAGAGACCAAACGTATATCGTTAGATTTAGGAAGCAACTTTTCTAAGTTTCAAATTAGCTTAAAAGCAGAAAAAGAAGTGCCAAATTATGCTATAGGTATTACTACTCATGAAAATGTAGGTGAGTACAAGTTACAAGCCAAAAAAGGATGGATACGTAATTGGGAGCAAATTGATGATGCTCATGTAGGTGAAGGTATTGTTATGAATCCGAAAGAAATTGATAGTGCTTTTGCTAGAGTTACTAAAGTTAAAGATCAAAGTAATTTACTTATAGTAGCAAAGCCAACAACTACCTTAGAATATTATGCAGGTTTTGCTTGGGAAAAAAGTGGCCAGGTGAAATCGGTAGCAGATTGGGATGCTTTACTACAGAGACAAAAACAAATTATAGAAAATCCATTAATTGTAAATACTAGAAAAAAGAATGTTACTACAAAATAAAGTTGCTGTAATAACCGGAGGTACCGGAGTTTTAGGGAGTGCCCTAACAAAAGCAATAGCAGCCGAAGGTGCTAAAGTTGCTATTTTGGGTAGAAGTCTGGAAAAAGGAGAAAAGTTAGCGGCAGAAATTAAAGCTACCGGTGGTACAGCTTTAGCGCTTAGTGTAGATGTTTGTGATAAAGCTACCATAGAAGCTGCACATAAAACAATAAATGAGAAATTAGGATTGGTTGATATTTTGTTAAATGGCGCAGGTGGTAATCATCCTGATGGAGTTACCAAAGATGAGTTTTATGATAATACAACCCCAAAAGATGATGATTTTCAAGATTTCTTTAAATTAGGATTGGGCGGAGTAGAACATGTGTACAATCTAAACTACATGGGTACTTTTATACCAACACAAGTGTTTGCCAAAGATATGGTAGGTAGAAAAGAGTGTAGTGTTTTAAATATATCATCTGTTAGTGCGGGGTTGCCATTAACTAAAGTGCCGGCTTATAGCGCAGCAAAAGCCGCTATTAGTAATTTTACACACTGGTTAGCAGTATATTTTGCTAAAGAAGGTATACGTGTGAATGCCTTGGTACCTGGATTTTTCTTAACAGAACAGAACCGTACCTTATTAACTAATGAAGACGGTAGCTTAACTTCTAGAGGAGAAAAGATTTTATCGCAGACGCCTATGGGGCACTTTGGAGAACCTGAAGATTTAGTGAGTACGGTGTTATGGTTATGTAATCCTGCATCTAAGTTTGTGACAGGGATTACAGTACCTGTAGATGGAGGTTTTACAGCATTTAACGGAGTTTAGTATGGCATTAGAGCAAACATGGAGATGGTATGGGCCTAACGACTCAGTGCCTTTATCTCATATAAAAATGGCCGGTGCCACTGGTATTGTAAATGCATTGCATCATATACCTAATGGAACAGTTTGGTCGGTAGCAGAAATACAGAAGCGTAAAACGGTTATAGAAAGTAGCGGACTCACATGGTCGGTAGTGGAAAGTATACCAGTTCACGAGGATATTAAAAGGCGTACAGGAGATTATAAACTGTATATTGAAAATTATAAGCAGAGTATTAAAAATTTAGCTGCTTGTGGTATAGATACGGTATGCTATAATTTTATGCCAGTACTAGATTGGACACGTACTGACTTAAGTTTTGAAATGCCAGATGGTTCTAAAGCCTTGCGATTTGATAAAATTGATTTTGCTGCTTTTGAACTCTTTTTATTAAAGAGACCTGCCGCTGCTGAAGCGTATTCACAAGAAGAATTAGAAAAGGCTGCAGTGAGGTATCATGGTATGAATACCAAGAAAAAGACGTTATTAATAAACAATATTATAGCGGGTTTACCAGGTGCTGAAGAAGGATATACGCTAGATAAGTTTCAGGAAGTTTTAGATAGCTATAAGGGTATAGATGAAGAAGTATTAAAAGCTAATTTATATGCTTTTTTAAAAGAAATTATTCCGGTTGCTGAAGAGGTAGGGGTGCTCATGGCTATTCATCCAGATGATCCTCCGTTTCCTATTCTGGGATTGCCTAGAGTGGTAAGTACAGAAGCAGATGCTACTGAATTGCTAGAGGCTGTAGATTCAAAGTATAACGGACTTTGTTTTTGTACTGGTTCTTATGGTGTAAGACCTGATAATGATTTGGAGGGTATGGTACAACGATTAGGGCACAGAATTAACTTTGTGCATTTAAGGGCTACCAAAAGAGATGAAGAAGGTAACTTTTTTGAAGCTAATCATTTAGAGGGAGATGTAGATATGTATGCGGTTATGAAGGCTCTGTTAGAAGAGCAACAGCGCCGTATAAGTGAGGGCAGAACAGATGTACGTTTACCTATGCGCCCAGACCATGGACATCAAATGTTAGATGATTTAGAAAAACATACCAACCCAGGATACTCTGCTATTGGTCGTTTACGAGGTTTGGCAGAGTTAAGAGGGTTAGAAATAGCATTGCTTAAGGCAAAATAAAAAAAATTATAAAGAGCCTCTTATGATAAGGCTACTTTTGTTTTCAATAACATCTTTTTTTTGCCCTACCACCATTTCAGCCATAATACTTCCCATAGAATTAAAATCGGTTGAAATGGTGGTTATACCATTAGCTACAACTTTTTTCAAAGGAGTATCATTGTAGGATATAATGCCAATTTCTTTTCCTATTTCTAAGCCTTTTTCTTTTATCTTTTCAATGGCTTTTACCAAATCTCTATCGTCTGGTATAATAAAAACTTCTCCAGGTGAAAGTTCATATTGTTTTATATCAGAAATAATTTCAGCTTTAAATTGATGATCCTTGCAAAACTTTAGAAACCCAATTTTCATACCTGTAGGCTGCTTAAAGTCGGGAAATATAAAAATGAGTTTTTGGTACTTCTTTAAGGCATCTTTACCAGTAAGTAAAGCATTGTAAATATCCTCTACAAAATTTTG
Source organism: Neptunitalea lumnitzerae (assembly GCF_027924185.1). Classification (GTDB taxonomy): domain Bacteria; phylum Bacteroidota; class Bacteroidia; order Flavobacteriales; family Flavobacteriaceae; genus Neptunitalea; species Neptunitalea lumnitzerae. The sequence goes on along the minus strand of NZ_BRVO01000003.1, from coordinate 310,882 downwards.
ATGAACAGACGGGTATTCCTGCAGTTGTTCATTGGTTTGGTCTAAAATATAAACGTTGTTTTTAGGAAGCTTTTTAATATGAATGTGTGCATCTTTTAAAATGGTAGGCATTATAACATACTTATTATAATCACCATTATTCTCGTCAATCAACTTTTTAAAAACCTCAATATTAAAGTAATGAAAGAAAATGTCAATATTAGCAAAGTTGCCCATAGTTTCTTTAAAAGAGTTGTATAAGTCTTCTTTAAAAGAGTTCAGTTCATCAAATAAAAGAAAGATGCGTTGCTCGGTAGTAAACTCTTCACTTTTAATATAATATCCTTTTCCTGGCATGGCGGAAATAATGCCTCGTTTTTTTAAATCATTATAGGCTTGTAAAACAGTATCTCTAGATAATGAAAACTCCAAAGCTATTTTATTAATAGAAGGCAGTTTGTCTTTTCGCTTCAATCGTTTTTCAGCAATAGCCGTTTCTACAGAATATATAATTTGCTTGTACTTAGGTATGTCTGAGTTTTCAATAACATTGATAAGCTTCATAACAGGGTAAATTTTAAACTGGTAGCTAATTTAGTAAAACTAGTAGGTACTGGTGTGGTGTTTTTTGTTAATATTTTATATTTGCTATGTAATCATTAAAAAACACGGTTTTAATATAAGAATGTGTTTTTGTATTCTAGGTGTTTTTGATGATGTGTTAATTTGAATTGATGAAATTATTAATTTTTACAATACCCTTGTAGAAATAATAGAAAGAAAAGAAGATGGATAAAAACAGTCTTATACAATCAGTTTCCAAAAGTTATGAGGAGCAGTTTAAAGCAGCTCCTGAACATATTTTCTTATCACCAGGACGTATCAACATTATTGGTGAGCACGTAGATTATAATGATGGATTTGTATTGCCGGCAGCTATTGATAAATATGTTTGCTTTGCAATTACTACCAATACCTCTACAGAATGCAATATTATTGCGCTAGACCTAGATGATAAGCTTACGTTTAATATAGAAGATGAGGTAACACCATCTGATAAAATGTGGGTAAACTTCTTTTATGGGGTTTTAGCACAAATTAAAGAAAAAGCACCATTATCTGGTTTTAACATTGTGTTTAGTAGCAATGTACCAATGGGTGCAGGGTTGTCTTCTTCTGCAGCATTAGAATGCGGATTTGCTTATGCCTTAAATGAGCTTTATGATTTAGGACTTACTAAAACAGATATTGCCTTAATAGGGCAAAAAGCAGAGCATACTTTTGTAGGTGTTAATTGTGGTATTATGGATCAGTTTGCTAGTGTATTTGGGAAAGAAGATCATGTGATTCTGCTAGATTGTAACACTATGGAGCATGAGTACCATAAAGCAGATTTTAAAGATTATAGCATATTACTTTTAGATAGTAAAGTAAAACATACGCACTTAACTTCTGGTTATAACGACAGAAGAAGAGAGGTAGAAGAAGGGTATGCTGTACTTAAAAAAGAGTATCCGGCAATTACTTCTTTTAGAGATGTAACCGAGTATATGGTAAATGCAGTAAAAGAAGAGTTAGGTGCTGTTAACTACAAACGTTGTTTGTTTGTGGTAAAAGAAATAAAACGTGTAAAAGATGCAGTTGATGCTATTGAGGCACACGATTTTAAAAAATTAGGTGCTTTAATGTTTGAAACACACCACGGGTTATCTGAAAATTATGAAGTAAGCTGTGAAGAGATAGATTACTTGGTAAGTTTAGTTGAAAATGATGAGAATGTAATAGGTTCTCGTATGATGGGTGGTGGCTTTGGAGGCTGTTCTATCAACTTAGTGAAGAAAGAAGCTGTTGACGGAATTATTGAAAAAGCTAGTAAACTGTATAAAGAGAAGTTTAATATAGACCTAGAGGCTTATAAAATAGCCATATCTCAAGGAACAACAATTTACAAAGATGAGCACGCAAGCATTTGATTATAACGAACACCCACACCGTAGATTTAACCCATTAATTGGGGAGTGGGTTTTAGTATCGCCACACAGAGCTAAACGACCATGGCAAGGACAAAAAGAGAGTGCTGCTGAGGTAGAAAAACTTCAGTACGATCCTTCTTGTTACTTATGTGCCGGTAATGAGCGTACCAGTGGAGCGGTAAACGAACAATATACAGACGTTTATGTTTTTGATAACGATTTTCCATCGTTGTTACAAGTAGATGTAGAAATGCCGGAAGAAAATAATCCGTTGTTTCAAATTGAACCACAGAAAGGAATTAACCGAGTTATATGCTTTTCCCCTAGACACGATTTAACCTTACCAGAAATGGAGGTTGAAGCAATTGAAAGAGTTGTAGATGCTTGGAAAGAACAATACATAGATTTAGGAGGACGTGAGTTTATCAACCATGTTCAGATTTTTGAGAATAAAGGTGCTGTAATGGGATGTTCTAACCCGCACCCACACGGACAAATTTGGTCGCAATCATCTATACCTACATTAGTGGCTAAAACCCAGGCAAACCTTAAAGCGTATTACGCTAAAAACGGAACAAGTCTTTTAGAAGATTATGTAAAGTCTGAATTAGAACGTAAAGAACGTATTGTTGTAGAAAATGAACACTTTGTTGCTTTAGTACCATTTTGGGCAATATGGCCGTTTGAAATTTTAATCATTAGCAAAAGACATTTTGGAAATATAACTGAAATGACTGCTGAAGAAAGAAAGGCTTATGCTGCAATTATCAAGGCTACAACAGTAAAATACGATAACTTATTTGAAACATCTTTTCCATATTCATCGGGTATACACCAAACCCCAACAGATGGAGAAGAGCATCCTGAATGGCATTTCCATATGCATTTTTATCCACCATTATTACGCAGTGCTACTGTGAAGAAGTTTATGGTTGGGTACGAAATGATGGCAGAAGCACAACGTGATATTTCACCAGAAAAAAGTGCTGCTATGTTAAGAGAGCTTTCAGAAGTGCATTACAAACAGAAAACTAACTAACTACCACATCATATAGTTTAATATTTGTTTTTAGATTAGTATTAATTACTAACACCAAAAATCCTCCCGTGTGCCTTTGGGAGGATTTTTTTTATGTGATCCTTTTTCGTTTTTTCTGAAAGAAAACCATTTAGCCATACTTGTTTAGTACATTTGTCTTTTAGATTTTATTTCTATGAGAAAGAAGTTTCTTTTGTACGTGTTATATATGTGTTGTCCAATACTGGTTTTAGCCCAAAATGTAGCTGTTAAAACCGGCGATATTTTGTTTAGAGAGAGTTCTACAAGTAGTTTATCTGAAGCCATAGATAACGTTACACAAACAGGTAAAGAAACTCACTATTCACACATGGGTATTGCAGAGGTGGTGGGCGATAGTATTTATGTACTACACGCAGCGCCAGAATGTGGTTCTGCCAGAGTACCTTTAGAGGAGTTTATGCACCCTAAAGAAGATAGTATAAAGTTGTACCGAAGAGTTACTGCATATAGACTAAAACAACCTTATCAAAAGTTTATACCTAGTGCTATTGAAAAGGCTAAAACCATGATGGGAAAGCCTTATAATTACTCTTACGTTATGAATGATAGTAGTTACTATTGTTCAGATTTTGTATACCGCTCTTTTCAAAAGGATTCCATTTTTAAGTTAAACCCAATGACATTTAAAAATCCAAAAACTGGTGAATTTCATCAGGGTTGGATAGATTTTTATCAAGAACTAGGTATCCCCATTCCCGAGGGTAAACCTGGTTGCAACCCTAATGGAATGGCAGCCAATGATAAATTAGTACTATTAGGAGTTTTGAAATAGCATAAAAATCAGTTGTGCATATTATTTTTTATAACCATTTTTGTATAAATAAAACCAATAATTAATCATACTGCATCTTACCTTTAATGGAAAAAAGTTCTTTCCAGAACTGTCATTACAAACAACAGCATTGATTAATTATTTTAATAGCGTTGCGATAATTTGATGAGGTATAATAATTATGAATGAATATTATTAAGTGGCATATTTCTTGCAATAACTTTAAGAATTGTAACCAATAAATAAATAAATAATGAAAAATCTTTTTTTAAGCTTACTGGCAGTAGCCGGGTTCTTTTCAGTGTCTAATGCTCAAGACCAAGGCGATTTTGAAGTAGGAGCTAACCTTGGTTTTGGTAGAGCCATTGTTATTTATTCCTCAGATCTTAATGGTGGTACAGAGGGTACTTTTGGTATTAACTTTGGAGCTACAGGAGAGTATTATTTTTCAGATAGATGGGGGCTTAAAGCAAAGCTATTATACGATGCCAAAGGTTGGGGTAATGGATATGTGCAAAACATAGACACTGGAGAAATGTATTACACCGATTTTAGTTTAAACTATGTAACTATTCCGGTAATGGCTAACTGGCACTTTGGAAGAAGGAGAAATTGGTATTTGAATTTTGGATTGTATACAGGATTTTTGCTTAGTGCAGAAGATGATGAACATGGAAATGATATTAAAGATGCCTTAAATGCTACGGATGTTGGTTTAGCTGTGGGGATAGGGTATAAAGTTAGACTTAATAGTAAAACGAGTATCTACTTTGCTTATGATGAGCAATACGGTTTTACAGATGTTTTCGCCGATGGTTCCTCTTCAGGTTTTTCTACTCAAAATGACAGAGGTTCTTTTGATATTGGAGTTTTATTTTTATTAAATTAATAAATTATATATTTGCATTATAATGAGAACAATACGTAAACATACTAGTTTTTCAATGCCACAGGCATTTCTATTAGCAGGGTATAAAGCATATCCGAATGGGCGTTTTGGTTCTTGTTGTAAGATTTTAAATAGATAAATGATATAAGTACATCTAATTTATAACAAAGCGCTCAATGAAAATTGAGCGCTTTTTTTATGTTTTTGAAGGAATGAAAAATATTTATGCAAAAAAAATACATAGCTGTTGAAAATATACTTTTTAAGTAACTATCTCATTTTAAATTGTATACTAATCTGCTGATATGCGGACAGGAAATCTATTGCCTATTTTAAATTTAAATAACTGATAACCAGTGTTTTAAATAAATATTTTTCTTGTGTAATTAAAAAATAGTTTACATCTTTGCCCTGTCAAAAAAACAGAAATAGCAATTAATAACAAGAAGCGATGTTTAGCAATCCATATAAGAGTTTATTACAACATATACTAGGAAGGTTTTATTGGCTTCGGATCTTTTCATAACAACGTATCAAATGAGAAATCCGGAGCTAATAACCAAAATGTTTCGGATTTTTTATATCCTCTCTATAAAATTTATAATTCGAAACAACTACGCAGAATAACTGCGCTGATGGTATAGATATTTGAATTGTAATTAAAACACAATCATAAACTACTTCGAGGCTGGTTCTCGGAGTGTCCAATCTCGATTATCGAGTAAGATATTAAAGATTTCAATGCAGACCTTGTTGCGTGTTTCTAATAGCACCATTGTATAAAACGTTGCGGAGACGTATGATGATTTTATATGCAGTCTGGTTTTGAAGGTACGCTATTACCATATCAATAGCTCCTCTATGTGTTGCGGGTTCAAATCCCGTCGTATTATTGAAATACGTAGTTCAATTGGTAGAACAATAGATTTTTTTGCATGGGTTCGACTCCCATCGTATTATTTGGATACGTAGCTCAGCGGTTAGAGCACTACACGTTGGATGTAGGTTAACTCAAGCTAATTATCTTGTAAAACTGATTACCATGAAAGGAAAAGTAATGTTTCTGAACTTGGTTTTTTAACCACCTAACCAATTAGTTAAAAAACAGTTCGGGGCATACCAGAGAACAGAACGATTTAGTATTCTGCGCATGTGGCTGTTTAAAATCAACGGTCTTATGTTTTAGTAAGATGTTCATTTGTAACAAAAGCGTGCAACCAATAGTAAATGTTTGTTTTCCGTATGATTTGGATAAGTTTAGGAGCATTACTTTCTATTAGAGTTAAAGAAAAGCATGTATTTGTTCATTTTGTCTTGACACAAATCGAAGATTCACGAGATCTTAAAACAATAAGAATGTACGAGCTAAAACGAACCAAAAAGTCAAGGTTTACTATAAAAACCTAAGAAAGTACTACGGCATTACCAGCCACAGATAAAATACAACTCGCTATCGCTCAAACAGTATTTTATCTAAATCCAACGCTGCTGCCTTGATTTTCAAGATTTTTATAGGTAGACCAAATTTGTCAAGATTATTGAGAGAATGAATTGGTAGAATATCTATTCAAATAAATATAGAAAATCAGAGATAATTATTGTTATAATTTGATGATTAAAGAAAACCCGGGATAGTTGTAAATAAAATGTGTAACCAAAAAAATGAACCATGAAACGAATTAGAATTAACAAAGGAAACGTAGGTTTGGTATTTAAAAAGGGAGATTACCAACGTGTACTTACAGCAGGTATACACTGGCTTGGTTTTGCAGAAAGTGTAACCATAGCAGATGAACGATTCCCTTTTAAGCCTACCAAAGCACCTGAAATTTTGCTACAAGATAAACAACTGGCAAGTATGTTGCATGTGGTAGATGTAAAGGATAATGAGATTGTATTGTTGTATGAAAACGGTAGATACCGTGGGGTATTAATTACCGGTATTCATTACTACTGGAATACCCTTAAAGAGTTTACCTTTTTAACAGTGGATAAAAGTAAAATTTACATTACTGAGCAAATAGATAAAATGTTGTTTAGTAGATACGAGCTATCTCAGCATGTAAGAGTTTTTGAAGTTGGAGCAACTGAAAAGGCAGTAATGATTGTAGATGATGTTTACGTAAAAACGTTAGGCGCTGGTACGTACCGTTTTTGGAAGAACGATACTACCATTAAAATAGTGAAAACTGATATGCGTGTGCAACAAATGGAAATTGCTGGCCAAGAATTGTTGACCAAAGATAAAGCCGCTATTCGTGTGAACTTCTTTGCGCAATATAAGGTAGTGAACATAGAAACCGCTTTACTAGAAAATAAGGACTTTGAAAAGCAGGCTTACATTGCTATGCAATTGGCTTTAAGAGCATACATAGGTGCTTATACATTAGATGAGTTGCTAGAGCAAAAAGAGGGTATTGCAGATGCAGTTTTTGCAGAGATTAAACCCGTAGGTACTAAACTTGGAATAGAAATTTTAAGTTGTGGTATTAGAGACGTAATTCTTACGGGAGAAATGAAAGATATTATGAACCAAGTGCTTATTGCGCAAAAGCAAGCACAGGCCAATGTAATTACTCGTAGAGAAGAGACGGCATCTACCAGAAGTTTGCTGAACACAGCTAAACTAATGGAAGAGAATGAGATGCTTTTCAAACTTAAGGAAATGGAGTTTGTAGAGAAAATTGCAGAAAAAATTGGAGAAATTACTGTTTCTGGTAATGGAAGTATTGCTAAACAGTTGATGGATGTTTTTTCTGTGCATGGTAAATAGGTAAAGGCACCGGAGATAAATCTTCAGGTGCTTTTACAATTTATAATTAACACCTATTTGATATACATTACTAAATCCTTCATTACGTTCTATAAAACCGTACCCAAACCTACCTTCTAAAATTAGCTTTTCTGATAGGGTATAGGCCAAACCAAAAACACCAGCCATTTCAAAAGTATCATACGATGTGTTTGTATTGCTACTATTGGTATTTGGGATAAAGTGATCACTGCTTATTACAAAACCCGGTTGGGGGCCTGCTAAAACGGCTAATTTTTCTAAAAATTCATATTGTAACACCAACGGAATGGTAATTAATTGTTGGTTGATAGAAGTAGTTACAGTGTTTCCGTTATTTGTGATATAGGTAATGTCATAAATACTTTCCATATCCATATTTCTGTTAGAATAGAGAACCTCTGGCTGAAATTGAAACTTTTCTGAAATAGGAAAGGAAACAAATACTCCCAAGTAAAAACCTGGCTTTGAAGAAAAATCTATAGGATAATCTCCATTATCTGCCATGCGAGAATAGTTATCCACCTTAAATTGCGAAATGTTAGCTCCTGCTTTAAGTCCATATCTTATATTTTGAGCATTTAGTGAAAAACTACTGCCTATACTTATAAACAAAAACCAAAAGAAATATCTCATAAATAGTTTTTTCTTAAAGATACTTATTTTAATTTTCTAATATAGTTAAAGCAATAGCCTCATGTTTTTTTAGGTAGGTGTTGGTATATTTTTTTGCAGGAGTTTTTGCTTCGTAGGGTGCTATACCTTGTGTAACTAAATTATCTAATACCTGTGGGTGAATGTAATAAGCTCTAGCAGTAGCCACTGTATTACCTAGTACTTTTGCTACATTTCTAACAATTGCGGTTTCTAATTTTCGGTTTTTGCCTTTATTACAAAAGTCAACCGCATTTTGGTATTCATCAATGGCTGATATCGTGCCACCCCACGTTCTAAAATCTTTGGCAGAGAAATCTTGGCCGCTAATATCTTTTATGTAACTGTTTACATCTTCAGAGCAAATTCTGTGCGTTTTACCACCTTCTTTGTATCTAAAAACTTCGTAGCCAGGTAATTCATTTATTTCTTTCAGAAGGGAAATCAACCGTTTGTTAGTAATATCTATTTTACGGTATTTATTACTTTTAGCTTTGTATTCAATATGTAATTTGTTGGGGGTAATATCTAAATGTTTTCTTCTGATAGTAGTTAGTCCATAGGTTTCATTTTCATTTAAGTAAAAGTCGTTACCAATTCTTAGGTAGCTGCAATCCATTAATTTTACAGCTAGAGCCAATGTTTTTTTATAACTAAAATCGGGTAGTTTAAGGTCTTTGTTTATGGCTCTACGCATTTTATCAATGGAGTTACCAAAGTCATACACCTTATCAAACTTGCATTGCTGTCTGTATGTAACCCAATCTACATGGTAAATATATTGTTTACGCTTGCGTTGGTCGTTACCAGTAGCCTGTATATGTCCGTTTTCATGGGTACATATCCATGTTTTCTCCCACATGGGAGGTATGGTAAGTGACTGTATACGTCTTAGTGTGTTCTGTGCGGTTACGGTCTTTTCCTGCGGATCTAAATAGATGAATTTTTTCCCGCTTTTAATGCGTGTGTAACCAGGTTCGGTATCAGAAACATAAATTAAATTTTCAGGACAATTTTGCATTATGATTAAGGTTTTAAAAAGGGTATTAGCACTATGCTAATACCCAAATCTTTTTGCTCAATTAGTGATGTTTTAATTTTTAATAGTATTTGGGTTAACCCCCAAAATAACCTACTAATAGAGTATAATTTTATCCAAAGGCAGACTCTACTGCACCAGAGTCTACACGGTAATTACTACCATTTACATAGCTTGCCTGTTCAGAACATAAGAAACTGATAACAGCTGCAACTTCTTCTGGTTTTCCTCTACGTCCTGCTGTTAGATGTGGTCTGTCATTTTCTAAAAAGTATTCTACGGCTTCCTCCATACTAGTATCTCTTTCTTCCGCTAGTTGCTCCATCATGGCATCGGTCATTGGGGTTTCAATAAATGCCGGTGATACAGTATTTACCAAAATACCTTCTTTACCGTAGCTTCTAGATAGGCATTTACTTAAATTAATAACCCCTGCTTTACAAGCATTGTATGGACTCTCATCTACATAGGGTTGAAAAGCATTTTCAGAGGCAATTAATATAATTCTACCCCATTTTTTTTCTCTCATTTGAGGTATAAAGGCACGGCATATACGTACGGCTCCCATTAAATCAATGTCAATTGTTTTTTGCCAATCTTCATCTGTAAGTTCTAAAAAATCCCCTGCAGCCCCTCTGGCTCCAGCACAATTTACTAGAATATCGGCACCGCCATATTCTTTTTTTACCATCTCAGCAAAGGCATCTACAGCTTTAAAATTGGTTAAATCACAAGCCTTTGAATAAACCACAGCGTCGCTATTGTGATTTTTGATTTTTGATTTTGCCTCTTTTAAATCTTCTTCATTAATATCAGTAAGAATTACTTTGACCCCTTCACTAGTTAAAATTTTTGCAGTTTCTAGTCCTATACCAGAGTCACCACCAGTAATAACAGCAGTTTTGTTTTCAATATTCAAATTCATAAGCTCTTTTTATTTTCAATTTACTTATGAAAATGATTCTACTGGACTTGATTAGTAATTTTTAACGTAGCCGTTTTAAAAAATGTTAATAGATGGAGGGTTTTATTCGTGTAGTTTTATCCACTCGATACTGTCATTGGTAGCAAATTTAATGACCAAATTTTTGGTGTGTAGGGTAACAAAACCAAGTTTGTTTTGTTCAATTAAGTAATAAAAGTAATTGTTATTTTCCCTATCTGGAGTACCTAATGTTTGTAAAATTTCAGATTTAGTTAAATGTCGTATGCTATCATTGTGCAATACGCTATCTACCATAATTGGGCGGTAGGTGTAGTTGTTACCATGTTTTTCCTTCCACTTGCTACCATTAAAATTAGTAGTATGCATCATATTAGTTTCTTTTTCAGTAGCCTCTTCACTACAAGCACCTATAACGAAAATTAATGCCCCTAAAAAAATCACATATTTTAATTTATTGAACTTAGCCATAAAACTACTTTTTAAAAATTTTACGGAGGTAATATTTAAAGATATGAATATTATAAAAGGTTTTAAAATAGCGTTTGATTCTACCTTTTTTTAGATAGGTCTCTTTTAGCTCTTCTACTTTTTTAGCTTTGTCTTCAGGGTTTTCTATATGTATCAAAACGTTCTGTAAGTAACTTTCTGTATCGTTATTTTTAGCATATACTATTTGATTACTATCTAAAATATACTGGCAGGTGACTAAAAAAGCATTTACAATTTTCTGATATTTTGGTGCTACAGAAAATGCACTTGTTGATGGTGTCTTATATGATAATAAATAAACGTCGTAAAAATTTCTAAGTGGTACCGAGTATACTTGATATCCGTAATCTTCTACGTAGTTGGAGGCTACACTATGCCATAAAAGTGCGGGGTATTGCATTATAGAGAAGCCAGATTTAGTAACTTGTATATTACTTTTAGCAAATGTGTAATCTAAAGAGTCTTTTTGTAAAATTTTAAAGTGTATTTCTAAGGCAGCTATTTTTTCTTCATGCACAAAACGAGGTAAGTGCTTACTATAAAAGGTTTTGTTTAAAATGTCGGTGTCAGAAGTATAACCGTTACTAGTTAGTACTTTAATAATCGGGTCGGTTTCTTTTTTTTCAATGATAAGGTCTATATCTCCAATCATGCGCTCTCCAATATCTTCGTAGAGTCCATCTACTAAACATGCGGTACCTTTTAAAAAAATAGGAGTAATATTGTGAGCTACTAAAAGGGTATTCAAAGATTCAACTTCAGCTAAAATTTGCTCATTTCTTTCTTTATTTAAACCATAAATATGCTCCATAAAAGCAACCAGATCTTCTGGTAAAAGCTTTAAAAAATTTACAGCTTTAAAATTTACATATAAGGCAGGAAAAACATAGTAAGCTGTACTTATTTGTACAATTAACTCCCAATCTATTTCCTTAGATTTTATTTTTTGTTCAATATATGCTCTATGGGTAGTTTCCTTTTTAAGTGTTAGGCACTTGCCTATAAATAATATGTTGTTTTTAATGGTTACCATCCAGTATATCTTTTAGAGTAGCTAATAAATCTTCTGTTTTGGAGTAGGTTAGCTGATAGGTCTTAACAGTGTTAAACCAATTTAAAAATATTTCTGCATTTTCTGGCTCCGGAGATAACCAAGAGTCTGGTACCAATTGCTGAAAAGCATCTGTTTTTGTTATTGGTGCTACTTGTAAATTAGAGCCTGCTTTGTATTTAATAAATATAAGGTTATGGCAAGGGTAAGTAATAGTAATATGTGAGTCAGTTGGAATAAAAGTTACCGTTTTGCCTAATCTGTTTTTAAAACTTGGCTTTTCCATTATATCAGGATAGTAATTAGCTAAAACAGGTAAGCTTTTTTCTTTAACAGATATGGCGGCCGGAAAAGGGTAGATGTTTTGTAGTGCAGAGCCCATAGGTACAAAATCGTCTGCAATACAATTAAATCCGTTGGCATGAGCAATGGCTAGGGCAGTGCTTTTACCGTTGCCAGAATCTCCTAATAACATAGCGCTTTTACCATTGTATGATATAGCCGAGGCGTGAAAAACACCTAGCCATTCTCTCTCTGGTTTTTTATATGCTAACATCATTATATACATAGATAATTTACCTTGTAAGTAATGAAAATTATCTTCCGTATAATTGTTATTAAATATTTCATCTACTTGTAGTGAAAATGTATTGTCAGACTCAAGAATGGTAATTGTATGGTTGGGTTCTTTAACCTTTTTTGTAACTAAATGTGCAAACTTAAGGTGTATTTCATTCATTACATATTCACTTCCATAATGAAAGCAAAAGGTTGCATTGTTAATAGTGTAGTAATACGTTTTGTAAAAGGTAGCTTCAGGTATTTCAAAAGTACTTTGAGAATGATCGTCCACAGGGAGGGTAGTAGTTATTAGTTGTGTAAGTTCGTCAATTACTTCATGTACTTTTTCTACTGATAAACCAGTTTCATTTTGTATGTGTTGTGTAACAATCTCTAATGGTGTATCTTGATCTATATGTTCAATAATGTCGGCAAGAAATGGATCAAAAATACTATACTGATTACTATTTTTAAACCATACAAAAGCTTTATCTTCTATAGGTTTTATTAGTACGGAGTTCTTTTTCATGGGGTCTGCTTTTAATTACTAAGGTACATATAAAATAAAAAGTCTTAGCAGGGCTAAGACTTTTTATTTTGTAATGTGATTATTTTACTTTTCTGGGGGGAAAAGCAAAGGTGCTTTAAATCCTTCACCAGGTTCAGTTGGACTTTGAGCCTGAGATTTTTTAGGACTAAGCATAATATAAGTTCCTAGTGCTGTTACAGCAGCATACTTACCAAATTTTCCCATTTTCTTTAATGCCTCTTTACGAGTCATTAATTCTTGATTTTCGTTTGAGTTCGTTTTCATATTTATGCGTATTGGGGTGTTAGTGGCTGCATAAAAATTACACAGCCATTAATCCAAAAGATTTATTTTTTAAGTATGATTTTCTTGTTTTCTTTAAAAGTGCTAGCCTCTAAAGATAAGATATATGTACCTGGTGTTACATCAAAAGAAACATCTTGGCTGTTAGCAGCAAGTATTTTCTTGCTAGTAACTTGTTGTCCAAGCATGTTGAATAAATGTAAGGTAGCATCTTCTTCTAAATTAACTACAGTAACAGTAGCACCGCTAGCAATTATTTGTGTATTATTTGTTGTAATACTATCTGTTGCAAGAGCTTCATTTGTTAGGCTAATGAAGAAATCTCCTGTTCCGTTGTATCCAGTAGGTAAGGTAACTTGGTAATCAGCGCCAAAAGTATCTAATTGCGTAGTTGTACCATTTAAGTTGTCTTGTAAATATACATGAACTCCTGCTGGTAAATTTTCAATTTGCGATAAACTAAAAGTTACTGTACCTCCATTGTTAGCAATAACTCCAACTGGAATTAGCATTTGATTAAATCCTGTAGTAGGTAAGGCTTGTATAGCAAGCTTGTTGTTTACATCGTTAGCTACAGAAGTGGTATATACACCAAAGTTTGAAGCTGTACCAGAAAACATTGAACTATCATAACCGTTATCAAAGCTAGTTGTAGCATCAGATACTAAATAAATATCGGTAGCAGAAATAGCGTTAACACTGTTGGCTACTTGTAATTTAAACATACTTAAAGTTTCTGGCTGAACATTAGCATGTGTATAGCTATTGGTAGTTTTGTAAAAAGTACTTGTTTCTACAGTTTGCATGTCAGTTGTAAAAGAGAAGTTACCACTACCACTAACTATAAATCCTTGCATTGGTGCAATATTAGTACCATTTAAAACATTAATAGTTACAAATTGATTATTCTCCCAAAACCATAAAGTGTTTTCATTTAAAACACCTGAATTTTGGTCTAATAAATCTGCAACCGTTACATATGATGGGTAAGGGTTACCTATTAAGTTAAAATCTCTAACACCACCAGCAGCTAAGGTTACCGCAATATTGTTAGTAGGAAACTCACCAGTTAAACTTACTGTTGCATTACTTGAAAGTAACGTAGAATATCCTGTACCAGAAAACCATGTACCATTTGTTGCGTTAGTTGCGTAAACATAACTATCACTTGAGGTAGTATAAGAAGCCAATCCTAAGTTACTACCAGTACCACTAGCTAAAGGAGCAGAAGAAATGTAATCTTCTAAAGAAGCTTCAACTACTGGAGTAGATATGTAATGCCATGTATTTGTAAGGTCTCTTTCTACCGTAATAATACCTTCAGCAGCATCAGTAACTACAATTGGAACACCAGAACCAATAGTAAGTTCTGAACCATTACCAATTAATAAACTATTTATTGTAATAGAACCTGTTGCAGCAGTTGGCTGGTTTGTTAATGATGCAGCAGTTGGAATGTAAACAGCATCAGAACTATTAGGTACCGTATTGTTAGACCAGTTTGCGGTATTAAACCAGTCTGTATCAACAGCGCCGGTCCATTCATTCACACGATATCCAGGAGTACCGTAGTCACCATTACCGTATTCAACAGTAGCGGTGTACCAGTTACTTCCTAAATCATTATCGGTACTGTTGTAGTGTTCTGAATTTAGTTCCATAGATGCCCCAATTGGGTCTGGGAATGTAGCTCCATCATCGTACGCCACTCTATCAATTAAGTCGTCGTTACATGAAATAGTAATACGATCTGAACTGTTTCCTAAATTAAATGTAGTAGGGTAGGTATAATCTAGTGTAACACCTCCATTAGCAGCAGTGTCTGAATTTTTACCAAATACTACAAACGCTCCTGGTGCAACTACCAAAGAAGTAGTTATTGTAAATTCTTCTGGAGCATAGTTAGAACCAATTGTAAGTCCTATCATGTCAATGTCATGATCAGTAGTGTTATATACTTCAAAATACTCACCATACGCATCATCTACTGCGCTTGGGTTTTGCATTATTTCTGTAATAATAAGATCTCCTTCGTTAGGGCAAGGATCACAAATAACATCTGATATAGTATCAGATAAAGTAATTCCATCACAGCTACCACCGTTTATTACAATATCCCAGTAGTCACCTTCAGTTAAACCAGAAATGGTTATAATACCATTAGTAACCGTTGTAGGATTATCACCACCAATTGTACCAACAGTTGAGGTTGTTACAGATTCAATTGTCGGGTTTGCATCGGTAAAAGGAATTGAAACGATTACTTGATCATTGTTAGCTCCTAAAGTTTCAGAGGTACAAGTGTAAGTTGGGGTGGCAAAAGTAATATTACAAACACTTCCAGGGGTAAAGGTAAAATCAGTATCATCAAATACTAATGAAGAAGCATTTCCGTAGGTAATCCAGTTAGAGTTGTCATTGATTAAATAAAGAAAGCCATCTTTATCTTGGTCATTTCTAGTCTCAACATATTCACCATTTACTGCACCCATATAAATTGCAGTATAACCAAGGGTTAAATTAGTGCCAGTAAGTGTTCCTGCTGAGGTAGCATCTTCACCAGCAAAACTTAAAAAGTTAACGTTGGTACTGTTGTAAGTGTTGTCATCCGTTTGATAAATGAAAACACCATCACCAGCATTTCCGAGTACAAAACTTCCAGTAAGGGCTGAAAGGGTACCTTGATCTGCTCCGGTAATACCACTCATACCACTAGTGGTTAGGGTAAATACATCACCAGCCGAAATGGTTGGTGTAATCCATTCTAAGAAGCCTTCTCCTGTATTAAAGGTTGCTCCATTCCATTCTTCGTCTGTAAAGAAAACCGTTTCTCCAGAAGGAATGTCTGATAAGGCAGCAATGGTAACATACTCATCGTTGGCATTAAAACCAACAATGGCAAAATCACCTGCTGTTAAGGTTTGTCCCCATGAGCAAGTAAGAGCTAGGGAAAAAGCCATGGTTAAGTAAAGGGACAATAAAGTCCTGGGTAATTTGATCGCCATAATTTCTATTAATTTTTAGTGCTTTAACAAAGCAGCTTTTCAGGAACAAATGTAAGAAAAACGTTTTGATTTGATGTTAAAATTACTTTACAGTATAAAAATACTTTGTTAAATATATTGAAGCATAATCAGTTGGAGTAAATAAAGTAGTTTTTATGTATAAAAGTGATTGTTGAGGTGTTGAGAGTTTTTGTTTGTAATGTGTTGTTAATCAGTATTTTATTTAATTATTTGTTTTTGATATTTCTATTAGAAATGATTTTTTGTTATAATAATTTAATTAAAGGCTGATTATTATGAAGATTAAACAATTATGAATATGTTTTATTTTGTTTTTGTTAATTTATGATAAAATGATTAAATCGTGAAAATGGAATGTTTAGAGGGTATTTTGCAATGTTTGTTTTATATTTTAAAGATATAATTTTTTAGCATTAACTTTCTGTTTATTAGTAATTTAATTAGGTTTTTTGTGGCTTTTAGCTGTATCTTTTACCTTAGGTTTTGTTTTTTTAACAGGAATTGTCTTAAAAAATTAATATCAAAAGTAGATATGTGTTAAAGTGCTGTTTTTTAATGTTTTAAACGAAAAAAAGGAGCGATTAAAATCGCTCCTTTTTCAAAGTGTTTACTATGCAAAATGTTAGTTTAGTTTTTGTTCAGTTCGTCAAAAAGAACTGCCTCTCTAAATCCAGTTCCTGGTGTAGCAGGACTTTGGGCTTGAGATTTTTTAGGGTTTAGCATAATGTAAGTTCCTAAAGCTGTTACTGCTGCATACTTACTGTAAGTTCCGATTTTTTTAAGAGCTTCTTTTCTCGTGATAAGCTCTTCTTGTTGATTTTCTTTTTTAGTAGCCATAATACTAATAGGTTTATGTATTGATATACAACTTAGAAGAACCTTCTATAAATTCTTCTAAGTTGTTGGTCTTAATTTAATTTCTGATAATAATTTTCTTAGTAATTTGAGCATTCTCAGTTTCTAAAGAAACAATGTAGGTTCCTGTTGTTACTGATACTTGGATTGATTGATTATTTGCACCTTGCAGGTTAGTTGTTTGAACTTTTTGTCCTAACATGTTGTAAACATTTAAGGTTGCATCTTGTTCAAGATTTAAAATTGTAACTACATTTCCTTTTGTAATTAATTCTGCTGTAGTAAGAGAAACGTTATCTGTGGCTAAAGCATCGTTAGTAATGTTTAAAAAGAAATCTCCAGTTCCGTTATAACCTGCTGGTATGGCTACTTCATAATAAGCTCCAAAAGTATCTAATTGTGTAGTGGTACCATTTAAGTTATCTTGTAAATATATGTGAACCCCAACTGGTAAGTCTACCATTTGAGATAAACTGAAGGTTACAGAACCACCATTTGAAGATATAACACCTACAGGAACTGACATTTGTGCATAGCCTGATGTTGGTATAGCTTGAATAGCCAATTTATTAGTAACATCGTTAGCAGCAGTAGTTGTATAAACGGCTAAAGCAGGGTTAGCGCTAGAGAACATAGAACTATCATAGCCATTATCAAATCCTGGTGTTGCACCTGGTACAAAATAAATATCTGTACTAACGTTTTGAACGTTGTTGGTTAGTGCAAGTCTGAACATTCCAATTTCTTCCTGGTTTACATTTTCTAATGTATGCGTATCGTCACTTGTAGTTTTGTAGAAAGTTGCTGTGTTGGTTGTTTGCATATCTTTTGTAAAACTAACAGCACCAGCACCACTAACAAAGAATCCTTGTGACGGAGCAATGTAACCAGCGTTTAATGTGTTTAAAGTAACATATTGTGTACCATCCCACATCCAAACTGTATTTTCATTTAACACTGCACTGTTAGCAGAAAATAAGTCGTCAATAGTTATATAAGCAGGATAAGGGTTACCTACCAAACCAAAATCGTAGGTACCACCTGAAGTAATAGTTGTGGTTATATCTGTAGTTGGTATAGTACCTGTAAAGCTTACCGTAGAAGCTCCAGATAATAAGGTTGTATAACCGTTACCAGATGTCCAGTTGCCTGTAGTAGCTGCTGTTGAATATAACCAACTATCGGTAGCAGTATCATACGATGCTAAACCTATATTACTACCAGTACCAGTAGCTAATGAATTATCAGCAATAAAATCTTCTAGAGTAAAATTGGCTACCGGAGAAGAAACTAAATGCCATGCATTTGTTAAGTCTCTTTCAACTGTAACAGTACCTTCTGAAATTCCTGTTACTACAATAGCTGCACCTGATGCAACTGTAAGTGTAGCACCAGAACCAATAGTTAGGTTGCTTATTGTAACACCACTTGTAATAGTAGGTTCGTTAGTTAAACCAGATAATACTGGTATAGCAACAGCATCTTCTGTAATAGGTACTTGAGTATCTTCCCAGTTAGAAGCATCTGTCCAAGCTGTACTTGTAGCACCTGTCCAATAATTTCCTTTGTATCTTGGTGTGCCGTAGTCACCGTCACCAAACGGAATTAGAGATTCAAACCAATTAGCTCCATTGTCATTATCTGTACTGTTATAACTAGCAAAGCTTAGTTCCATAGCTGATCCAGTAGGGTCAGGGAAAGCCGTACCACCGTCATATACCACTTCATCAATAACATTTCCAGAACCTGGGCAAGATATGGTTACTTGGTCTGCTCCGTTACCTAAGTAGAATGAACTGTGGTATTCATAGTCTACTTCAACACCACCATTAATAGCTGTATCAGCACTTTTTCCAAAAATCACATATCCACCAGCTGGTACAATAACAGAAGTATCTACTGTAAATTCTTCCGATGCGTTATTAGATCCTATAACAAGACCAAGCATATCAATTGCCGCCCCTGTAGTATTGTATACTTCAAAATATTCTCCATTGTCATCTGAAACAATATTAGGGTTTTGCATAATTTCAGTAATAATTAAATCACCTTCTGTAGCAGGGCAAGGTAAACAAATAACATCAGAAATAGTTCCTGAAAGTGTGTTACCGTCACATTCTCCTCCGTTAATGGTTAAGTCCCAAGCATCTCCTTCTGCTAAACCAGTAATAATAATGGTACCATCTGCAACCAAAGCAGGGTCATCACCACCAATAATAGCCCCAGTAGCTGTAGTACTTAAAGAGGTAATTGTATTCTCAATACCTGTATATGGGATACTAATGGTAACAGTATCTGCACCGTTGGTAATAGCATCACATTCGTAAGAAGCTTCTCCTAAAGCTATATCACATATAGCACAGTTAGAAGTAGGTCTTGTACCCAATACTGGGCAACTACCATAAGATTCTAATTCCACGTTATAAAGAGACCATGAAGAATATGTTCCGTCGTTATCGTAGTATTGAATAGCAATAAAAATATCGGTACCAGAAACAGACGATAAATCAATATTTTGGTCACCATCATTTGCTATAGTAGCAAGGGTGTTCCAAGAAGTACTTGTAGGGCAACCAGAGTAAGCAGTAGTATATTGTACTAATAAATCTGTTCCAGAATAGCTTTCAGAGCTTTCAAATAATAAAGATAAGTTAGTAACACCAGTAGTGTCTAATGGTCCAAAAACTAACCACGTATCAGATTCCTCAGTACATCCAGATCCACAATATCCATTCATGCTATAACTTCCTGAGCTGTATGTCCACTCGTCACCTTGCGTGTTCATAGTTACAGGAACCAATTCAAAAAGCTCGGCACCTGTGCTTAAATCAAAACAAGTAGTAGGGGCTGGGTCACAAATGGCAGCACCAACAGTTTCAATTATTGCAAGACCATCACAATCTCCTCCGTTTATTATAATATCCCAAGCGTCACCTTCAGATAATCCTGAAATTGTTATTGTTCCATCTGCAACAGTAGTAGGGTCATCACCGCCAATTACACCAGCACTAGAAGTTGTAACAGAAGTTATGTTAGAGCTGCTTCCTGTGTAAGGAATGCTAATTAGAACAGTATCATTATTATTACCTAAAGTATTACTGTTACAAGTATACGTTGCTTCTCCGAATGAAAATGCGCATGCTGATGGAGTAAAACTAAAATCAGTAGTGTCGTAAGTCATTGTAGAACCAGAAGTAGACCAGTTAGTAGGATTATAAATTTCAGCTAAAAAACCTGCTTGATCCAGACCAGTTCTTGTGCCGTCATATCTACCGTTATCTCCACCAAAATATATAGCAGTAGTGCCTTCTGTTAATCCAGGGGCTATAGAACCATCACCTGAATCTTCTCCAGCAAAGCCTAAAAAGGTATAATCATTACCGTTATAGGTGTTACTAGCAGATTGGTATATGTAAACTCCATCACCACTATTGCTTAAAGTAAAAGCACCTGAATGTCCGGTTACAGAAATAGTTCCAGATCCTTCAATATCTGTTACTCCACTTGTTTTAAACATAAAAACATCTCCTGCAGTTATGTTTGGAGTAGTAAAACTGAAAAAACCTTCTCCAGAGTTAAAAGATCCAGAGGTAGAAGCTTCTTCATCTGTAATGAAAATAATCTCGCCTGCATTTATGTCTTTTAATGCAACAAGGTAAACGTCTTCTGAATCTACTCCAACTCCGATAATAGCAATATCACCTGGAGAAAGGGTTTGAGCCTGCAATTGCGTAAAACCAAAAAATAAGGAAATACATAAAACAAGTAACCACTTGGTTAAAAGTAATTGTTTTTTCATAGTAAAATTAATTATTTCATTTTAGTGTTTGTGAACATGTAAGTTCTAAGGTTATTTTTTTGGAGCGTTCAAATGTAGGTAATTTGATAACTTAAAATCGGGTCAAAAATAACAATTTACCTAAACTTAACTACTTGTTAATAAAGGCTTTCGTCGTGTTTTTATGCTTTATAACGAAAGTGTTATTGAACGATTTTTTGTCGCTTTTTAAAGATTAAATTTGCAAGAGATTATTTGGTTTGTAACTGTTATGTGTAACAATGTGTTTTTAGCTATTGTAATATCTTTTATACATTTGCATCTATAGCCGTAATCAGTGACTCAGTACTATATTAAACCAGCAGAATCAATCTCACTCTTTGTAAAAAACATTGTGATTTTAGAAAACTTAGATGCTTCTAAGAAAAATTCTATTCCGTTTTTTGCCGATGGATGTCCGGGGTTAATGTATTACAATGCACCAAAAGGTTTGGTGGTAGCACCACATAACAAACAAATGCCACCTATATTTTTATATGGGCAAACCATACAGCCTATTACATTAGAGTTAGATGGTACTTATGTCATTGTTATTTTTCAGTTATATCCTTTTGTACTTCGCTCCTTTTTTGAGGTAGCTCCTAAAAGCATTAATGATGATTGTTACTATTTGGATGACGAAAAAGAATTTTTGCTAGGTGAATTGGTGGAGAAGCTTAAAAAACAAGATATTGATACTTGTGTACAAACTATTACGGAGTTGTTATTGTTTTATTTTGAAAAGAAAAAGCAACAGTTAGATTTTGATGTGTATCAAGCAATCGATTTGATTTTTGCTTCAAAGGGACAACAAACAGTACAGTCAATTGTAAATTCGTTAGGTATAAACAGAAGAACTTTAGAACGTCGCTTTTTGTTAGAAACAGGATTATCACCTAAGCAATTTGCTAAAGTTATACAATTTCAAACCTCATTAGTACATCTTACCTCTAAAGATTATAGCTCACTAAGTGATGTGGTATTTGAAAACGGATTTTCAGATCAATCTCATTTTATTCGTGTTTTTAAAGCTTTTACAGGTAGTACACCTAAAAAATTTACATTATAAGCAGTGTCGCTTTTATTCTATTTTCTTTTTACAGTATCGTTCAATTTTGTACCGTAATTAAAAAATAAGAAAATGAAAATTATTGTATTTGGTGCCAATGGTGCCGTAGGTAGCGAAATTGTAAAACAGGCACTAGAGCTTGGCTATATAGTAACTGCATTTGTAAGATCAGCTGAAAAGTTAGGGGCTTTACATCATAAGAATCTTAGAATAGAACTAGGCGATGCTGCTCAAAAAGAAGATGTAGAAAAAGCAATAAATGGGCATGATGCTGTGTTGTGTGCTTTGGGTGATGGGAGGAAAGGAATCATTCGTACCAC
This sequence comes from Neptunitalea lumnitzerae, assembly GCF_027924185.1. Lineage (GTDB taxonomy): Bacteria > Bacteroidota > Bacteroidia > Flavobacteriales > Flavobacteriaceae > Neptunitalea > Neptunitalea lumnitzerae. The sequence goes on along the minus strand of NZ_BRVO01000003.1, from coordinate 288,738 downwards.
AGGAACCCGAAATATAATCGTTGCTATGGAACAATTACATGTGCAACGCTTTATTTGTCAGACTACGTTGGGTATGGGGGATAGCTATCATAATTTAAATGCATTTTGGAAGTATTTCATGTTCGGTTTCTTTTTAAAAAGGGCATTTGAAGACCATAAGCAGCAAGAGCAATTAATTGCTAATACTAATTTAGCCTATACGCTAGTGCGTCCAAGTGCTCTAACAGATGGAGGTATAACAAATCAGTTCAAGCGCGGTTTTGGAGCTGATCAGAAAAAGTTAACCTTAAAAATTAGTAAGGCAGATGTAGCCAGTTTTATGTTAGCACAACTGCAAAGTAAACAATACATTCAAAAGTCGGTTAGTATTTCTAATTAGCGTTTTAGTACCCAGGAAATTTTGTCCATTCATTGGCGCCAACTATCCATTTTAGGGTAACGCGTTGGTTAGCATCTTTGTAATGTTAAACTTTAAAACATAAAAAAATGGAAGAAGTAAAAACTTTAGAATTTGCAGTACCAACAAAAGACCAGGTATCTACAACCAATCAAGCTATTTTTGATAATTTGAATAAAGCCTTAGGTTTTGTGCCAAATTTGTATGCTACCATAGGGTATTCTGCAAACGGTTTAGAACGTTTCTTAAATTATCAGAATGCAAAAAGCTCTTTTACTAACAAAGAAAAGGAAGCTATTAATTTAATAGTAAGTGAAGTTAATGGTTGTGTGTATTGTCTTAGTGCACATACTGTTGTTGGTAAAATGAATGGATTTACCGATGCAGAGATCATTGGTTTAAGAAAAGCAGAAAGTGATTCCCCTAAATTAGAAGCGTTAGTAATTTTAGCTGCTGATATTACAAAAAACAGAGGGACTGCTGCACCAGAAAATGTACAACGCTTTTTAGAAGTAGGGTATACCAACGAGCATTTAGTAGATTTGATTCTTCAAGTAAGTGAAAAAACAGCTATGAACTATTTACACAACCTTACTAAGGTACCAGTTGACTTCCCTGAAGCAATTAGTTTGTAAGCCAATCCCTAAAAATAGCTCTTTCCCATAACTCATTTATCTATATGGAAAGGGCTGTTTTTTGTTACAGATACAAATATATCTATAATTAAGAATTTTTTAAAAAAAAGTGAAATTATGTGTAAGCGTTAGGTGTATTATTACGACTTAACTTTTAAACTCACTAAACTTCAAACACCAAAATAATGACACAACCTGAGCGTTTTACGTTAATAGATCCGAAAACAGGAAATCTTGCTTTTCAAATTCGTACTATAGAAAAGGATTCTTTAAATCAGGTGCAACGTCTAAATCAATATTCCCTAATTTGGATTAAAAAAGGAAAAGGTCATGTGAATGCAGATTTTTCTGAATATGCCTATAATGAGGGAGCTATGTTTTGCTTTTCTCCTCACCAACCTTTTATGTTAACATCAGTAACAGATTTGGAAGCATTGGTAATTCATTTTCACCCAGACTTTTTTTGTATTTACAAGCATCAGAAAGAGGTAGCTTGTGATGGGGTGTTGTTTAATAATATTTATACATCGCCGCAGCTAACCATTACTGAGAGGGACCGTCTAAAATTGGATCTGTTAATAGACCAAATGAAAGATGAAATGCAGCAGCAAGGCTTAGCACAGTACGAGCTATTAGTGTCTTACTTAAAAATATTTCTTATTACCGCTTCTAGGTTAAAAACCCAACAACAAGAATCGCAGTTACAGCATATAAGTAATGAAAAGGAAGAACCTTTTGTATTGCAAAAACTGAAAGATTTTATCAACCTTCATTACAAAACAAAACACAAGGCTAGTGAGTATGCAGAAATGTTAACCATGAGTCAGAAAGCACTAGCTAAGCTAACGAAAACTTATTTTAATAAAACTATGACCGATTTAATAACAGATCGTATTGTTATTGAAGCTAAAAGAGAATTGTACTTAACAAATAAAACGGTAAAGGAAATAGCCTATGATTTAGGGTATGATGATGAGTACTACTTTAGCAGGTTTTTTAAAAAGAAAGCAGCTTTGTCTCCACAGGCCTACCGAGATAGTGTAGGTGTTGCCAAACCCTTATATACATAATAAATATACTATGACAGAAAAAGAGAAAAGAGAAATGATAGCAACCAGTTGGGAGCTTCACGCAAAGGTTGAAGCAGCCTATTTAGCACATCCTGCAAAGATGGGTGAAGCAGACTGGTTAGATAAACAACGATTACTTATGGCAGATATGGCGTTGCATTTGTTACAAACAGCTGTATACCCAGATGAAATTCGCTTAGATAAGCTACGTAATAATATGAATGCCATTTTAACCATTGGCGACCGTTTTTTACCTGAAGCTGAATTGATTAAAGCCACCGATAAACTTTTTGAATAAATTTTAAAAATCTACTTATGATAAAAATACTTAGCTTTTTTGCATTACTACTTTGTGTATATGGTAATGCACAAAATTTGATAGCGATACCTTTTGATAAGGCTCATTGGAAGGTTAATGAAGAGACTACTTTTGAAACATTTCAGGGAAAACAAACACTCGTGCTAAACGGAAAAGCACAAGTTAAGAATCTTGATTTTACCACAGGAATATTATCTGTTGATGTATATGCCAATAACAAACGAAGTTTTGCAGGCTTGTTTTTTAGACAACAAAATACAAATGCCGAAGAGGTGTATATGCGTATGCATAAATCTGGGCAAGTAGATGCAGTACAATATACACCAACGTTTAACGATGAATTAGCATGGCAATTGTACCCAGAATATCAAGCGCAGGTATTTTTTAAGCATACCGGATGGAATACTTTAACCTTACATGTTTTTGACCATAGTGCAGAGGTGTATGTAAATAATGAATATGTGTTAAGTGTTGAGAATTTAAGAACCAACCAGAAAAACGGAGCATTCGGATTGTTTGCATTGTTTCGCAACAGATTTGCTAATTTTAAGTATAGCAAGCAAGTACCCGAACAAAAGCCTCAAAAAATAGTAGAGCCTACTCAAAATAAAGCCATTATTAAAAAGTGGGAGGTTACTAAAGCTATGCCTTATAATGAGGCTACTTTTCAGTTAGCAACTTTTGCTAATGAGACAGTACAAATAGTACCTACAGAGCCTACGGGTTTGTTGCCTATATCAAAATATGTAAAGAAATCTTCTAAAGGTAATTTCGAGCAAAACGGAGAAGCCTTTGCAATTGCTACAACTCAAGTTGAAGTAGATGAAGATACCTTTAAAAAGTTTTCGTTTGATTATAGTGATAAAATAAGGGTGTATGTAAATGGTGTGCTGTTGTTTAGTGGTTCCAATGCTTTTAGAGCTAAAGGGGTACAGTATATGGGGCATTTGAGTTTGTACACTAATAGTTTATATATACCACTGCATAAAGGTACTAATACCATTAGTTGTGTTGTAATAGATAAAGCCAATGGTTGGGGACTTATGGGAGCATTGGAGTAGCTAGTTTACAATAATTGCTATTTTAGTAGTTCTAAAAACTAATTACGATGGCCAAGAAAGGACCTATGCCTACTTTTAAAACGATTGATGATTATATCAATCATCAACCCCCTGAAGCGCAAATCATGTTACAAGAGATTAGAGCATTGGTAAAAGAAGTAGCACCTGATGCTGTTGAGGTGCTTAATTATAAAGTACCTTCCTTTACTTTGGTACCCAATGGTAAGCGCGACCAACAGATTATGATGGCAGCCTATGCTAAGTTTATAGGTTTTTATCCGTTTCCTACAACTATGGAGGCTTTTGCAGAAGAATTAAAGGAATACAAACAAGGAAAAGGTTCTGTTCAATTTCCATTCAACAAACCGTTACCAACCGATCTTATCAAACAAATGGTAAGTTATAGAAAAAACGAAATTCTAAAAAATTGGAAAGGATAAGTGGAGTTTGGAATATTTGATGGAGGAAATAAAAAATAGTTCACTTTCTTCGTCTTTTAAAAAAATGATTTTCGCAGACGAAAAAAGTGAACTCTTATGTTAAAAATATATATAACAGTTTTGCTTATATTATTTAATTAGACACCGTTTCTGAGGAGTGTATTTTAGAAGTTATTTCTTCTGCTAAGTACGTAGTGAAAATGTTTGCACCTTCATTATTTAAATGTCCAATGTCAAAAGAATACTTCACTTCATAAAGCTCACGATACTTGTTGTAATCGTTTAGCTTAATAATATTATTACTAGGTAGTTTATTGCAAATAGGTACTAATTCTTTATAGTGCTCTAAAGTTAATCTAGGAGGTAGAATATAAATCAATTGAATTCCTTTTGCTTTAGATTTGTTGATAAGATTCTTTAAAAAGTTTAAGTGGTAAGTATTTTCCTTGCTTTCTGCTATAGGCGTTAATGTGGCTTTAATTCTGTCATTTAGAGCTGAAGTGTCAGCTCTGAAATCATTCCATCTTTTCATTAAAGCACTATTACCTTTACTCATTTTACTTTCCAATGGATCAAAACCATTTTTACTAACCTTAGTAAGGTTTAAAGCTACTTTTGTAATGTTAGAAAATATTGAAAAATCATAATAACCATACAAATAACTTTTAAAGTATGAGTCTGACATTTCTTTTTTTTGTTCTTCTGTATAATTTGAGTTTTCAATATAGTTTAAAGAATAGTCAAGATACTTTTCGGTATTCCAATAACTACCTTTAGTAGTTTCATAATTATTTTCGGAATATTGATATAGCGCTTGTAATTCTACAAATGCTAATTTTATTTCTCCATTAGTTTTATTATCTATAAAGTTTTCGTATAAATAATAAGATTCAGGGTTGTAAGTGCCTGCAACCGAAAGATTATAGGAGGAGATATTGTAATCATTTAAAATCGAATCTAGTAATGTTGTATTTACATGTCTGTGAATTCTGCTTGAACCAAAGAAAACAGTATTGAATTTTTTCGATTTTGAATCGAAATCTTCCAGTTTAGTCATAAAAGTAGCATCACCAGTATAATAGGGAAGTACATGTTTTTTTATAATCAGAAGGAATAAAAATATAGCACCAAAAATGAATGTTTTTAAAAGGAATTTTTTCATAAATACTAAAATTGAAAGTAAATAAATTCTTGTTGTTTTCCACCAAACCATAAAAAAGCAATTAGAATAGCATAATACATAGCCCATCTAACTGGTTTTTTCCATCTAATGCCTATTTTTTCAATTGCGTATTGTCCATCTCTACCAGCCCATTCAATCATAACAAATATAATAGTTAAAATGATGGTAGTGGCTACTCCACTAGCATTTGGAATTTTAGGAACACTAAGAAGTGATGTAGAAAATATCCCTGAAATATAACTTATTGCATGACTAATGCTTTCAGCTCTAAAAAATATCCAAGCAAGAACGGTTAGGGAAAAAGTGGTTAGTATTTGTGAAAACTCTTTAAAAGAAGGAAGTATTTTATCTTTTGCTATCACATCTATGTTGTTTCTATTTTTATTAGTAAGTAGGAGTGGGAGAAAATATAATGCATTAATACCTCCCCAAATTACAAAAGTCCAATTAGCGCCATGCCAAAAACCACTCACTAAAAATATAATGAAAGTATTTCTAACTTTCATCCAAGTACCTCCTCGACTACCACCTAAGGGTATATATAAATAATCTCTAAACCATGTAGATAATGAAATATGCCATCTTCTCCAAAATTCAGCAATATCTCTTGAAAAGTATGGGAATGCAAAATTACGCATTAAATCAAACCCAAATAAGCGAGATGTTCCTATAGCAATATCTGAATATCCTGAGAAGTCACAATAAATTTGAAATGTGAAGAGAATGGCGCCCAAAACAAGTGTACTACCACTCATTTCAGTATGATTATTAAAAATCTGATTGGCTAGTTCCGCACAATTATCTGCTATAACCACCTTTTTAAACAGTCCCCATAAAATTTGTCGCATTCCGTCTGCAGCAAGCGCATAGTTAAACGTTCGTTTTTTATAAAATTGGGGTAGTAAATGTGTAGCTCTTTCAATGGGCCCAGCGACTAATTGAGGAAAGAAACTAACAAAAGCAGTAAAGGCAATAAAGTCTTTGGTCGGTTCTAGTTTTTCTTTGTACACATCTATGGTATAACTCATTGTTTGAAATGTATAAAAGCTTATACCCACTGGTAGTACTATGTTTAAATGTGTAGGTTCTATAGGGTTCCCTAGTAGAGTAAAGGCATCAGCAAAACTTTCTGCAAAAAAGTTGAAGTATTTAAAAAAACCTAGAAAACCTAAGTTTACTAACATACTAATCCAGAGTAGTGTTTTTCTTTTACTTGATTTCTTTTGGTGTAATAGTCCTAAACCAATGGAGTAGTCAACTATAGTACTAAAAAGAATTAATGATAAAAAGCGCCAATCCCACCAACCATAAAAAAGATAGCTTGAAAGCGCTATTAATAAGTTTTGAAGTTTTAAGTTTTTGTTGGTTACAAACCAGTAGAGACAAAACACGACTGGAAGAAAAATAGCAAAATCAATAGAATTGAACAGCATTTAATAGTTATTAGAGTTATTATAATGGGGCAAAAAACCATAACCTTTAATAGAACGAAATGGAATTTGGTCTAAAATAAATAAAATACTTCTTTCTATGCTAAAAAAAATGTCATAGAAACGTTAATCTATAGCATATATTGTATTTTGTATGTTAAACCGATCTTAAAAGGAAGAAAAAACTTAAAATTAAATGTTCCTAGAAATAAAAAAGTCTTGAAGATTCAAGACTTTTTTGTTTTTCGTCGGGATGACTGGATTCGAACCAGCGACCACACGCACCCCATGCGTGTACGCTACCAGACTGCGCTACATCCCGTAATTAATGGGATGCAAATATACTTGTTTTCTGAGTAACTAGAAATTACTCTTCGCTCAGAATTTCTAATATTTGAATAGCAGCGTCACTGATTTTAGTACCAGGACCAAATACGGCTACTGCTCCAGATTTAAACAGATAATCATAATCTTGTTGCGGTATTACACCACCAACAATAACCATAATATCTTCTCTATCATACTTTTTAAGTTCTTCAATTACTTGCGGAACCAGAGTTTTATGTCCGGCTGCTAAGGATGATACCCCTAAAATATGGACATCATTTTCCACAGCTTGTTTGGCGGCTTCTGCCGGGGTTTGAAATAACGGACCTATATCTACATCAAAGCCCACATCGGCGTAGCCAGTGGCTACTACTTTAGCCCCACGGTCGTGCCCGTCTTGTCCCATTTTGGCAATCATAATACGGGGGCGTCTACCTTCTGCTTCGGCAAAGGCATCTGCCATTTGTTTTGCTTTTGCAAAACTATCATCGTCTTTAATTTCTTTACTATACACTCCGTTAAACGATTGAATTTTTGCTTTGTATCTTCCAAATACCGCCTCCATGGCGTCACTAATTTCTCCTAAGGTAGCTCTTTTTCTGGCAGCATCTACTGCAAGCGCTAGTAAATTATCTTTACCGGTTTTAGCTGCTTCGGTTATTTTAGCTAAAGCCTCCGTTACTGCCTGGTTGTCTCTAGTGGCTTTTATTTTTTCCAAGCGTGCAATTTGCTGTCTGCGTACTTCTTGGTTGTCTACCTCTAATATTTGTAGCGGATCTTCTTGTTTTAAGCGGTATTTATTAACCCCCACAATAATATCTTGTCCACTATCTATACGTGCTTGTTTTCTTGCTGCAGCTTCTTCAATGCGCATTTTAGGAATACCTGCTTCAATAGCTTTGGTCATTCCACCTAACTCTTCAACTTCTTCAATAAGTTTCCAGGCTTTATCTGCAATTTCTTTGGTCAGATTTTCAATGTAATAACTACCAGCCCAAGGGTCTACTGTTTTGGTAATATGGGTTTCTTGTTGCAGATATAACTGTGTGTTACGTGCAATACGCGCCGAAAAATCGGTAGGTAAGGCAATAGCTTCATCAAGTGCATTGGTGTGTAAACTTTGAGTACCTCCAAATGCTGCTGCTGCTGCTTCTATGCACGTACGTGCAACATTGTTAAACGGGTCTTGTTCTGTTAAACTCCATCCGCTGGTTTGGCAGTGTGTACGCAATGCCAATGATTTAGCATTTTTAGGACTAAATTGATTAACCAATTTTGCCCATAGCATACGCCCAGCTCTCATTTTTGCTATTTCCATAAAATGATTCATACCAATAGCCCAGAAAAATGAAAGACGTGGAGCAAAGCTATCAATATCCATTCCTGCTTTTAGTCCTGTACGTATGTATTCTAAACCGTCTGATAGGGTATAAGCCAATTCAATATCGGCAGTTGCACCTGCCTCTTGCATGTGATAACCAGAAATACTAATGCTGTTAAAGCGTGGCATGTTTTTGCTGGTATATTCAAAAATATCAGCAATAATTTTCATGGAAGGAGTAGGTGGGTAGATGTATGTATTACGCACCATAAATTCCTTTAAAATATCGTTTTGTATGGTACCCGATAATAGGTCAGGACTTACCCCTTGTTCTTCCGCAGCTACAATGTAAAAGGCCATAATGGGTAATACGGCCCCGTTCATAGTCATAGATACCGACATTTTATCTAAAGGAATCTGATCGAATAATATTTTCATATCTTCTACAGAATCAATAGCAACCCCTGCTTTACCAACATCGCCCACTACACGTTCATGGTCACTGTCATACCCTCGGTGCGTGGCTAAGTCAAATGCTACAGAAAGTCCTTTTTGTCCGGCAGCTAAATTACGTCTGTAAAAGGCATTACTTTCTTCTGCCGTAGAAAACCCTGCGTATTGTCTAATGGTCCACGGACGTATCACATACATTGTACTGTACGGCCCACGAAGATTAGGAGCAATCCCAGCGGCAAAGTGTAAATGTTCTGCGTTTTCTATATCGGTTTCAGTGTATTCTTTTTTAACGGTAATACCTTCTGCAGTGGTAAAACCTTCTGCTGCAGTGGTAGGTGTGGCTACTGCACTTTTTAACGTTAAACTCTGTATGTCTTTTCTGCTCATACGTTTTGTTTTTTGTTTACGTTTATTGCTTTTCCTCAGCTAAGCGTTCTTTTTCTAATGCTTCCGATAGGCGTTTGCCAAAAATTGGCTCAATCAATGTTTTCTTTACATCGGTTTTTACAAACGGATATAGTTGCAAGTCGTTTTTCATTACGTCTTGCGGATTCGGGTACTTGTTGGTACCAATAGCCACCAACTCATTAGCATCAAATAAGGCTTGCTCTTCTGCAGCACTTTCTTTTATTTTTTTCTGAATAATATGTGATTTTAGCTGCGCTAAAAATCCGCCACCTGCTTCTATGCTTTTAAAAACCGCTAAAGCTTTTTCTGCCAGTTGTTTGGTAATACTTTCAATATAGTATGTACCTTCCGTTGGGTTGTTAACCAAGTTAAAGTAGCTCTCATGTTTTAAAATAAGCAGTTGATTACGAGCAATGCGGTTACCAAACTCATTTTCTTTATGAAACAAGCCATCGTATGGCATATTAGCTACTGCGTCGGCACCACCTAAAATAGCACTCATACACTCGGTAGTTGTGCGCAGCATATTTACATTGTAATCGTAAATAGTTTTGTTACGTTTAGTAGGTGTGGCGTAAATAAAGCAGTTGTTGGTTATCTCGTATGCATCAGACAACGTGTTCCATAAGGTACGTAGTGCTTTTAGTTTGCTAATTTCAAAGAAGTAATTAGTACCTACTGCAACATCAAATACAAAGGTTAACTCTTTAAAATACGGTTTGTTTTGTAAATGGTTAAGGTACTCATTTACATGCCCCATGGCATAGGCTAACTGTTGGGTGCAATTGGCACCTGCATTTTGGTAAATGCTAGTATCTATACCTACAGCCAACGGAAAACTTTGTTGGTGTGCCAAAGCATTTTCTAATACCTCATGGTCTTCTGTTAAACTTTGATACCAATTACCTGTTTCTGCCAAGTTACCAATAATATCTAATACCATGTACCCCTTAGCATTTTTGGCACTTAAAAATGCTTGCGCTTCTTCTATAAATTGTTGCGATAGAAAATGAAAGTATAAGTATACTGGTGTAGTTTCAAATGGAAAGTCTTTTAGTAAAACATCTAAATGTGTACTATCAGAAGGTATTTCAAATCGGATGCTTTCTGCACCTCTGGCAATATAATCTAAAGCAAGCTTAGCGGCTATTTTTTCATCGCCTGCGTAAACCTTTTGGTTAATAAGCCATTGCTCATTATTAACCGGTGCTTTAAAAGTGTCTTGTGTATCTTCATCTGTATAAAAAGGTTTAACATCAATACCCTCTGTGGTTTTCCAAATAAGGGTTTCATTATAGTCTTTTCCTTTTAGATCAAACTGAATTTTTTGCTTCCACTGTTTTGCGGAAACCTCACTAAAGTCGTCAAATAATTGCTTGTTCATAGTGTATGGCGTCTACTGTCTTTTCAAAATTCGTAAAAAAAACTTGATCTTTAAAAAAATGGAGCCAGTTTTAAGAACTAGTCATTTACCTAGTAAACACAATGACTCCAATAGATTACTAAAAGGTTTTCGCTGTGTATATTCGCTAAAATAATGTAGCTTATTGCTATGATTGACTAGTTTTGAGCAAAAATCTAACTTTTTAATACAAAATAAGAACTGGCACTTTCAGGTAGTATTATAGGGTATAGCTACTCTTCAGGAGTATCTGCATCTTCTATAATATAAATTTCCTCGTTATCTTTTTTATAGTAGTATTTTTCACGAGCAAATTTTTCTAGTGTAGCAGAATCTTGCAGCTGTTTTATCAGTGCTTTATCTTTTTCAATTTCCAATCTCAAATGCTTTTGTTGTTCGCGTAGCTTAATTACTTCCTTGTCTAATTCGCTATGCGTAAAGTACCAAGAATTGGCATCAAAAAAGAGCATCCAAATAATAAAGGCCACACTTACAATTACGTAAATGTTGCTAAATAATTTGAACCATTTATTATTTAAAAGCTCTTTTAGTTTGTTCATCATTTTGTTACAGTAGACGTTCGTTAATAATGGTACGTACAATATTAACCGCTACGGTATTGTATTTATTGTTTGGTATAATAATATCTGCATACTCTTTAGTAGGCTCAATAAATTGTTGGTGCATAGGTTTTAAAGTATTTTGGTAACGGTTTAAAACCTCGTCTATATCTCTACCACGTTCTGCTATATCTCTTTTAAGTCTTCGTATAAGACGCTCATCAGAGTCGGCATGAACAAATATTTTAATATCAAATAGTGCTCTAATATCAGGGTGGGTAAAAATTAAAATACCCTCCACAATCATCACCTTTCTAGGGTGGGTTAAAATAGTATCGTTGGTACGGTTGTGTTTTACAAATGAGTACACAGGCTGGTCTATACTTTTCCCTGCCTTTAGTTGAGAAAGATGTTCTTTCATCAAATCAAAATCGATAGCCCTAGGGTGATCAAAATTAATTTTGGTACGTTCCTCGTAGCTTAAGTGCGATGTCTCCTGATAATAAGAATCTTGAGAAATAACGCCCACTTCCGCATCGGGTAGTTCGTTAATAATTTGATTGACAACTGTAGTTTTTCCACAACCGGTTCCACCGGCAATTCCTATAATAAGCATAACTATTCTAAAATAATTCTAATACGGCAAAAATAGGAATAAGAACGTTTACTTAAAGAATTGCGTTTACTTTTTATCTATTTCTATAGAGTTTAACTCTTTTGTTGTATCTAAACAATAATAAAGCACTAAGTATATATAGAACTAATGAAATTATTGCCAGTGGTAATGCAGATTTTATACCAATACCACTTAATACCCCGGAGGTAATAGCCCCAAAAATCATTTTAATACTACCTACCAATGCCGAAGCACGCCCGGCTTTTTTACCAAATGGGTTTAATGATAATGAGGTGCAATTAGGATTCTGAAACCCTAAGAACGTCATCATGATAAACAGTAACACAAACGATGCATAGAAGTTGTTAAACGTAAGTACGTTAATTAAAAACAGTACAGCTATAATAATAAGCATAATGCTTATTTTAAGCGTAAGTTGTAGTACCCCAATTTTTTTAATAATGTATCGGTTAATTTGGCTACCTGCAATTAAACCAAGTGCATTAAGTCCTACTAGTAACCCAAAGTTTTCTATTCCGTAAACATCCTGAAACAGTATTGCGGCATCACTCACGTAAGCAAACATAGCCCCAATGGTAAAGCCCCCTGCTATAGAAAATGTAAAAAACTCAGGATTAGAAAGGATACCTATATACTTATCTAAAATGCTTAATGGTTTTAGGCTTACCTTTTTGTTGGGTGTTGAACTTTCGGGTAATAGAAAAAGTACATTGAAAAACATTAGAATAGAAAAACCTCCTAAAAATAAGAAGATATATTCCCAATTAAAATGGTTTACAACTAATTGTCCGGCATATGGAGCCAAAATAGGAGCAGCCCCCATGATTAGCATTAAGAACGACATGGCTCTGGCAACGTCCATATTGTTTTTAAAAATATCTCTTACCACTGCTTTAGATGCTACCATACCTGCAGAAGCACCCACCGCTAAAAAGAATCGTGCAATCACTAACCAAGTAAGGGAAGTAGCAAAGTAACACGCAAAAGCCGCTATTATATAAATAAGTAAACCTATAAGCTGAGGGTTACGCCTACCATATTTATCCATGATAGGCCCATAGGCTAATTGCCCTAACGATATACCAATAAAATAACTGGTTAAAGATAACTCTACGGCGTGTTTGGTGGTATGAAAATCTGTTGCAATATTTTCAAATGCCTGTAGGTACATGTCTATAGAAAACGGACCTAAGGCTATAAGGGTACCAAGTACATAGTAGATAACCGCATGGTTATCGGTGGTTATTTTGGGTTGGGATTGGGCTATACGTTTTAACATTATGCAAAGGTGCGAATAAAAGCCCTTTTGGCATATTTTGTAAATGAGTTTAACTAAGAATTAATACTACAACCTTATCGATTCTAAAGTACAATTAGGATTGTAATAGAGTACCTAAATAGTTTATTTAATAACCTTTACTACATCATCTACAGTTACCATATTCGTGTTTGTATTGCTCCAGCTGTTAGATATATAATTCATTACATCGGCTACTTCCTTATCTAATAATCCCATAGGCATCATCATGTTAAGGTAGGTTTTTCCGTTGACTATAATCTCACCTTTTAAATCATCTTTTATAGCTTGTATACTGGCGGTTCTTTTTTCTTCTTTAGGGGAGGGGAGGTGCTTTCTGTGCACTTGGCATTAGTTGGGTATGCTGTTTTTTATTTGAATTACATGCTACCAAAAAAAGGAAGTAGAAAAGCGCCTAGTTTTTTCATAAGTGTAATTTAAGTAATTGTAATATACATAATTATGTTTGGCATACCCAACAGATTGACTTTAGTATAAGAGATGCGGGAAGCAGGGCGCTTTAAAAAGATTGCAATATTTTTTAAAATATAGTTGTAGGCGTAAATAGAATTACTATATTTGCACCCTCGCAAATGGAAATTTGCACTTTCGGGGTGTAGCGTAGCCCGGTTATCGCGCCTGCTTTGGGAGCAGGAGGTCGCAGGTTCGAATCCTGCCACCCCGACGGAAAAAGGGAAAATCCCTCTCTAATTTTAGAGAGGGATTTTTTTGTTTGGTGGGTATGGTTAATTGTTGGGTTTTATTTTAGAGACTGGTTTCTGAGTACATTCTAAATACGAATAGCATGTGCAACGGCATGCTGCTGCTTGTTGTTTTTATACTTTTTATGGGTATCCGTGAATATATATACGTAAAGTGTTATATTTGGGTTATACAAATAATAAACAAGAGCTCCTCTTATTAGGCCAATAACACGGAATATTGTGTATGTTTATCCTTATATAAGGAGTTAGGTGCAATTTAAAAACATATGAACCCAGAAGATTTCATTAAATGGATTCAACTTATCATCAATGCTTTTGCTCTTGGAGCTGCTGGCTGGATTTACAAAGCATATATTCAGAATTTAAAAGCAACAGTTACAGCTAAAGATGAACAAATAAAAGTTGTAGAAAAAAACCTCAATTTATGGAAAGACAGAGTGTCGGAATTAGAAAGAAAAACACCTGATTTTATTGAAAATGCATTAAGCAAAAGAATAAAAATTAGAGAAGAGGAAATTGAACGACTAAACTTTGATAAAGAAAATCACGCATTCGAAATCCAAAAAAAGAATGAAGAACTACTCCTGTTTAAAAGCGAATTACAAAAAACAGGAGAACTACAAAATACTATTTCCCAACTAATTGAGGATTTTGGAGAATTTGCAGATTTTTTAGACAAAGACAAAGAATTAGAAACAAGTTTAGCTGGATATGTAGATGTAGATAGTGGACGATTGATGTTGACCGACCCATTATACATTGATTCTCAATGGAAAAAACGGTCCTATGAAAATTTGAGACTTTTCAAGGATAAAAAAACTGGAAAAACCTATCAGTATAAGAAAGACTTTAACCATTTTGATGAAAGAATAAAAGGCTTTGAACAAACGGTTAATGAATTATTGGAATCCAGAAGATTTGAACGAATTAAGATTGATAGAAAATCTGAATATTCATATTCTTATGCAGGTGCTTGCTATGCTACCTCAAGTGACGAAGGATTTGGAGCTTTAACTCACGAAAAAGGTCACGAAGGAGCAGCGGTTGCCTTCAATACTTTTATGGGTGATGGCTCTTATCCAGTTTATATTGAATCTTATGGAGGTAGAAATTTAAGAATGTACGTTGATTTAATTTAACGAAAAAAAACTGCACCTAAAAACGGTTACACCAGCTATACTTCATTGCTTCTGACTTTCCTTGTGGAAAGTCCTCTCAAATATGTTATCTTCGGTTTACGGCAGAAAATCCTCGCTGATTTTCACGTAACGAAACCATAGCCAAACCGTTGGAAGCAAGCTAAAAAAACAATCGTGATAAAGTTAAAATCATTTAAAATAGATGATTGGAATTATCTTAAAAAATGGATTTCAAGTGAATCTGAATTAGTCCGATTCGCTGGACAAATTTTTACTTTCCCAATTGACAAAAAACAAGTAGAGTTATATTTATCAGAACCAAATAGAACTGTATTTAAAATAGAAAACGAGAATAATGAGACAATCGGAATTGCGGAAATTAGTATTCCAGAGGATAATGTTGCGAAATTAGCTCGGATTTTAATCGGGGAAAAATCATTACGTGGAAAGGGAATCGGAACGGAGTTGATACATAAACTAACTGAATATGGGTTTAATAATCTAAAAAAAGAAAGAATTATACTAAATGTATATACTTGGAATATAGGAGCAATTAAATGTTATGAAAAAGTTGGGTTTCTAAAAACTGACAAACCAATAAAACATGTAAAGGTTGGAAATGAAAATTGGGTAACAATTGAAATGGAAAAAAAGCTACTTGCCAACAATGATAAGCGTAACACAACTCCTAAATAACCGTAAAAAACCAATCATACAACCGAGTTGTAGGCAATATTAAGCATCAAAAAATGATTAAATATTTATTAATGGGAATTATAATCTTCACTTTTAAAGGTGAAAAGTGTGATTATATTTCTGATTACTACCAAACTGTATATCAAGCAGAAATTCATTATTTAAAAAATGAAAATCAAAAAGCACTTGATTTATTCAAAAAAGTAGAGGCAAAGTGTGGTTTATTAAACAGAATAGGCACTTACGAACCCTTAATAGTTGCAGAACTGTATGTTCGTGTGAAGCAAGAAAACAAGGCATTTCCTTACTTATACAGACTTCTTGAGGATGGGTTAACCTTTGAGATGCTAAACAATAATCCTGAATTTGATGTGCTCAAATCAAAAAAGCAATGGGTACAATTAAAAGAAGATGCACCTGAATTGGAGAGTGAATTTCAAAAATCAATAAATAAAGAGTTGAGAAATGAAATTATAAAAATGAAAAGAGCCGACCAAAATGTTAGAAATGGTAATTTTAGCGTGCAAGAAAGAATAGCTGTTGATAGCATTAACGAAAATAGAATGAAAGAAATTTTCATTGAGTTTGGTTATCCACATTACAAACTAATTGGATATTCTACATATTTGGAAGATACAAATATTCAAGCCTTGTTAATGCATTTTAAAGATACGACATTCTTTAAGCAAAAATTGATGAAGTCTATTAGAAACGGTGTGGCATCACCAAGTGAACTTGCCGCTATGATTGACAGCCGACAAAGAAGTATTGGTATCTTTACCTATGGTGCTTATCAAAATGTAGATAGTACCAAAATCAAAAATTTTGAGAAAATTGACCAAACCAGAACAGCAATAGGTTTAAGACCCTATAAACTAGAAAAAGAATATTGGAAATTAATTAGAGCAAAATATGATAGTACTGAATACTAAATACAGCTTACTTTGGGTGTAAACAGTACGCTATTCACAACATGGTTCTGATTCATATAATAAAGTGATCTCCGATTGAGTAAGTTCCGTATTGAGAATTGCAATGTCATCAAGTTTTCCATTAAATTTTCCAATAAATAAATCACCAATATCTTGTACGGTAGGTGTAGTGCTACAATTAGTTATAGCCGTATCATAAACCCTAAAACTCTATTTCTATATATCCTTAAAGTTTTATTAGTTGATTTGTACAATACTACTAAATGATGCCAATTATTAAAACCTGTGTACTAAGCTAACGTAATTCTTTTTTTAGTAGAAAACAGAATAACGGCAGTGGCAGTATAACAAACAGTAAACGTAAAACCGCTATATTCGTAAAACTTAAACTAATACTAATGGGAGCTTGGGGATTTAAAAACTTTGAGAATGATAGTGCAGCCGATTTTATCTATGAAATACAAGACAATGGTAAAAGTGCTGTAAGAGATGCGTTACTTAAAATTGTAAACGCTAAAGATACATACATAGATGCTTCAGAATGTGAGGAGGCTCTTGTGTCAATAGAATTAATTGCTGCTGCTAAAGGGCAACCATCAGATGATTTACCTGAAGCGTTACAAACTTGGTTGGTTAAAAATGATGTGTTATCGGTTAGAAAATCGTTGTTTTCGAAAAAAATAGCTATGACCTCATTGGCAGAACGCGCTTTGCATATAATAACATCAACATCTGAACTAAAAGAATTATGGGAAGAATCTGAAAGTTTAGACGAATGGAATGCCGTACAAGAAGATTTACATAAGCGGTTGCTAGGTACGTAGGCAGTTATCTTAACGTTTAGATGGTTACATATACATAGTGTTTTGAGACTTTTCAAACTCAACTTTTATAAGTTTTTTATTGCAATTCTTTTTGTGGGTAAGTTTATTCTTTTGAAATTAGTTTCCTAGAGTAAGATTACTCAACTGTTATTTTTAGAAATTATTTTATGAAAAATCTTTTAGGAGTTATTCTATTATTACTCTTGTTCTCGTTTCATCTGCAGGCACAAAGTTTTAAAACTTCCCAAGACAGTATTCAGTATTTTTATAAGAATCTTTTTGAGACTATGAAAAAAGGTTATTTGTTTAAAGAAAACGTTGACTGGGAAGAGGTAGCACTAGCTATTAATGAAAATTGTAAACAATATTACAGTTTTGAGGAATCACTTGAAGAAGTGTCTAATGTTTTTGATTTAACAAATGCCGACCACTCTAAATTATTTTACAACAATCAAGTATTTAGTGGAAATTTTGAAGGACCAACCCAAGACGACTTTACAGAACAGTGGGTGAGAAAGTATAAAACAACTCCAGCTTTTGAGGTTACAGTGTTAGACGATAAGTATGGGTACATTCTAGTTCCTGCAATGAGGAGTGAAAAAAAATTGAATAAACAGGCGCAAAGAATGTATGATGAAATTTATAAGATTAAAAGTTCTCATACATTGCAAGGATGGATTATTGATTTACGTTTTAATACCGGAGGCGATATTTGGCCTATGCTTTTACCTTTGTACGATTTTCTTGGCGATACTAAAGTGTGGGGAACACTTGATTTTAATAAAAAACTGGTAAGTGAAGTAACCTTAGAAGAAGGAAAATATAAAGCTAATGCTAAAAAAATTGCCAGTATAAAACCAAAGGGAGAATTGCTAGATAACGTAAAAGTTGCTGTGATAACAAATATGGCTACAGGTAGTTCTGGAGAAGTAACGGCATTATCTTTTAAAGGAAGATCACATACTATTTTTATTGGTGATAAAACATATGGTAAAACAACCACTAATGTAGGGGCTAGTTTACCATTTGGGGCATATATGACCTTAACAGTGGGGTACGATTGTGATAGAAATGGTACTTATTATGAACAAATTAGTCCTGATGTTACAGTAAAAAAACAAGATAATTTTGATAATTTACTTTTAGATGGTAACATTCAAGAAGCTATAAAGTTTATAAATGCACACTAGCTTTTTAAAGTACCTTACAACCTATCTGTTAGCTCCGCTACTTGGTTAGCAAAACTATCTACTCTGGTCCAATTGGTATATTCTATAGGGCCGTTGGTTTTTGTAGGCCCTTTGGTATTTTTCATAATAAGCTTAATAAGCATACGGTCGTAAAACGGATAGGTATCATAATCTAGTTTTCCTGCAAATACATTGATAAGGTTGGGTTTCCATGTTATTTTAGTAAAAAACTTTTGCACGTAAGGGTTGGTGTCAAAAGTGTTTTTGTTTGTTTTTCGGGCTACCAGATTTACCGAAAAAAATGCCGTTTTCACCTTGTTTAGTGCCGCTATATTGTTGTTAATAAATCTAGTTACTTTTTTGGCATGTGTTCCGTAGCGTATGCTAGCCCCAATAATTACGGTAGTAAACTCGGTTAAATTGTAGGTGCATGTAGCAATGTCAGTCATTTCTACTATATAACCTTGTTGTTGTAACTGTGCTGAAATTCTTTTACAAATTTTAAATGTTTGTCCGTCTACCGATGCGTATATAATGGCTATTTTTTCCATGGTTCCTTCTATATATCAACCTTTAATTTGCATAATTGCTAGGGTGATTAACTATACATAAAATTAGCAAAAGTGTTTTGGCGTAAATATGATTTCTATCAAAGCATAGGAGAAATATAAGTAGTACGTATTTTCTACTTTCAATAGGTATGGCAATGTATATGATAAAAAGAATTTTTATTTCTTTTTTGAAGCAGGAATAGAATCACTGATTGTTAATAACAGATAGTGTTATAAAACAAAAGCGGTTTAAGGATTACCTTAAACCGCTTTTTCAATATAAATATATGTAGTAGTTAGTTTTCTCTGTTAACGTATACATAACCGGTTAGTTCTTCTCCGGTTGTGGTTTGTATATAATAGAAATATGTACCTGTAGGTAAGGCTTGTCCGTTATCGGTTTGGCCATGCCACTGGTTGGTATAATTGTTTTTTTGGTACACCTCGGTACCATAACGGTTAAATATTTTTAGGTGTTGTACCGCTAATCCCTGTAAATCAAAGTTATCATTTCGGGTATCGTTGTTAGGAGATATTCCTTCCGGAATTTCACAAAAAATACCGTTTACCGTAAATACTTCAGTAACCTCACAATTTCCACTGGTAACAGTAGCATAAAACGTTAAGGGGAAGTCGGCACTGTCTATAAAATTGTTGGCAACATAGGTAGTTACGTTAAAGGTAGCTTGGTTGCTACCTACCGTGTCGCCTTGTTCATTTTCCCAGGTATAGGTAACATTGTTATTGGTAGCAGGTAGTACTTCTAATATATAGCTTTGTGAACCCATAATTTCTTGGCAGCCTTGTTCGGTTAGCACTGTAGGTAGTGTTAAGGCTTCAATCTCTACTCCTGAAGTTTCTGCGTTACACCCATTGGTGTTTTGTACATATACGGTATAGGTTCCGGTAGCTAAATCGGTAAAAGTAGTAGCACTTTGGTAGTTAAAACCATCAATACTATATGTAATAGTAGCACCTAATGGAGCTGTAATTTCTATAGTACTAAGGGTGTTACAATCGGGTTGCGTAACGGTAACAGTTGGCGCTTCTAAGCTAGTTACTTTTAAAATAGCCGCATTACTTACCAATGTACAAGTAGCAGAGGTAATTTCGCAATAATATTGATTTTCATTTAAGGTATTGGTAGCATTATCAATGGTTAGCGTATCTGTAGTAGCGCCGCTATAGGTACTATTGTTGGTTACAGCTATCCAGTTACCCGATGCATCTAATATATACCATTGGTAGGTAAAGGTAGCCACTGTTGGGTCATCTAGAGTAACAGTAAAAGAAACCATTCCGTTTTCGCAAGTAGCTGAATCTTGCGGATGCGTATCAATAGTAGTAAGGGCACCACCAGTACCAGTATTGTTATCGGTATGGATGCCTAGGTTCGTACAGTCGTTTGTAGTGTACGTCCAATCGGTATTGATAAAAGTAGCCGTTGGTGCAGTCGCATTTGCATTTCTAATAATAGTGTATCCTCTATAATCGGGAGCTCTAGCAACATCTATCACAGTACTGTTTTTTACCAGAAAAAATTCATCATCCTCGTTAATACCCGATGGTAAAGTAACATCGCCTACCAAGCTACTGCTACATCCACTGTTAGAACCCAGTTGAATAAAATAGGTTTCGCCAGCACCAATTGTACCAGGTAATACCGTAGTGTACGGAGCACTAATAGGACCACCTATATCACCTGCACGTTGAAATTCATACGCACCGTTGAAAGTAACTGGGGTATTAGAAGGATTGTACAATTCAATCATACCATAATCTCCTTCATCATGATCGTATACTTCCGAAATATAAATCTCACCACCTTGAACTTCGCAATCAGAATTGAGTACTGTAAAGCTCGGAGTGTTAGCCGTGCAACTTCCTTCAGTAAGTTGTATACTAGCTGTAGCAGCACCTTCCGGAACAGTTAGTTGAATAAGGTTACTTGAAATTAAGGTATAATTGGAAACCGTTATGTTGTTTATAGAAATAGTTAGCGCATTGGTAAAACCGCTACCAGAAATAGCAACTACGGTACCTGCGGGACCTTCAACCGGACTCATGCTTGCAATAGTTGGTGGGGTACATTGCGCTTTGGCTGAAAATAAGGTAAATGCAAATAAAGAAAGTAGTAAGAAAAGGTGACTTTGAAAGGAGTGTTTTGTATTCATATAAAAAAATTGGACGGCGAAACTACTAGTTATTAACCAATAGGACGTTTATAAATGATTAAATTAAAGTTAATCGGATATTTATCCACTGTAAAAGTAAGTGGTTTTAATCATTTTTATGAAAAATTGAAATACAGTTATTGCTGGCTTTTAACAGAAAATAAGCTAAAGAGTTATTGTTTTAATGTAAAAAGGTCCTTTGAATGTAAGAATTCAGTGATTTATTTCATTATTTTTGAAAAATAGTTAATAAGGTGTTTAACACCATAACTACTTGGATTTTAAAGAAGGTAGCAGAGTAGCCGTGTAAATAATAGGGATTAAATTCTGTATGTATTATTAAAAAATTATAGCTAATGAAACTATTTATACCTCTTATGATGCTCTTGTGTTCCTTACCTGTTTTAGGTCAAAATTATCATACGGAATACACATATACAGAAGGTGCCTATAATGGGATTACGATACAGAATAGTTACCCTAAAGGTGGGTTAACATATACAGCGGTAAATGGTAGAGAATATGCTTATTTAGTGTTTTACACATGTATTAGTAACCATAGCACTACTGCGTTAACGATGAACATTGATTTTTCAGCCAATAGTTTTATAGTACCCACCGCACCTGGTATAGATTTTAATATATTTGTGCCAGCAGCTGAAATGACCTTAGCCAAAGCAACTGAGTTTAATTATGGTTTTTCAGTAGAAGATTTTTTAGATACCCACTTGGGTAAAGCTACTAAACTAAACGCTACGATACCACCAAAACAAACAAAGTTATTTTACACGGTACTTCTTTCTACCGGTAGGGTAGAAGGGGTAGTGCGTACGGGCTTTTTTTTAGAAGAGGGTAGGTTGCTTTATACTGTAAACGGCACACACATTTCTGGTGGAGCTCTTACTAAACAATAGAGAGTATATCCATGGGGGGATTACTTTAAAGATTGTTACCTCAAGTTGATATAGTAGGTTGAAGAACGCAACCTTTATAGGGCTATAGCATCTACAATAAAACAGACTTATGAAAAAAATAATATCGCTACTATTAGTAGGATTTCTTTTAGTGAACTGCTCAGATAACGATGAAGATTCAAATAGAGTTGTAACCCCCGTTGAAGGTACTTGGCAGTTGATGGAAGCTAGATTTTACGGCTTAGAAGGAGGAAGTTCTTCTGAGGATTCTATAGATTATTCAGATCAGAATATTGTATATACATTTAATTCAGATGGTACTTTGGAGGTGTCGGGTGGAGATAATGCAGGTTATACAAATGGAATTTATACCTATGAATATGAAGCAAACGCAATGGGGGTTGTCTACACTCAGGTAGTATATATAGATGAGTCAATGTGGTATTTTTATAATTATGAAGAGGGTGAAATTAGACTATCAAAACTTCATGTAGACGGGCCAGAATTGGTGTTTGTGGAACTTTAGAGGAGTTTAAGTAAATTGGTATATTTGAAAAGGAAGTGCGTATTCAAATGATTTTTTAATTTTCGCAGATTCTTGTTTAGATTTATTTTATGAAAAACTTAAACCAGTATGTTGCTGTTTATAAAGAACAACTGCAAAAAGGTGATATTTTAATTGCCTATAATGAGTTGGTGAAATTTGTTATGAATTTACGAACCGACTGTATCAATCAATTTACTGATGTTTATAGCTTTACAGGTATCTTACATGGTTACTTAGATTATACCTATTTTTATTTTTCGAATGATTTTTTAAAAAGTAAAAAACTAAAATTAGGTATAGTGCTAAACCACGTAGAAATGCGTTTTGAAGTTTGGTTGTTAGGTAATACCAAAAAGGTACACCAGCATTATTTGAATGTGCTTAAAGATAGTCAATTAAATTCAACGTATTTACAGTTGCACCCTTATGCAATTGTAGTGATAGGTATAGATAATCATCCTGATTTTGATAATTTACCTATTCTCTCAGAAAAATTACAAGCTCAAATTAAATTACAATCTGAGACTATTATTGCAGCAGTTAAGGCTGTGTCTTAGTTAGCATGTTGTTATAGTGATTGTTACCTGCTTCTTTATTTCATTTTTTTTATGTAAGTTTGAGATAATCAATTGGTTAGTTAACCATAATGATGCAGTGTATTTTAAATGTAATTTAGTTTTGTTAGCTTCAAAAAAGTTAAAGATTAGCTTTGCGGTTGGTTCACTTAGCATTGAATCTTAGGAGTGCATTTTTAAATTAAATCAATTCGAGCGTTAAACTCAATTATAGCGTATATGAAAAAGCGTTTATTCTTTTATTGCTTTTGTTTGCTAGCCATTGGTAGCTATGCACAATCATGGTATCAGGTGAACTCTAATACTACTCAACGCTTAAAAGATATAGTAATGATAAATGCTACTACTGGATTTTGCTCGGGAGGAGGAGATGTGTACAATGCCCCTGAGGGGAATGGAGTAATACTAAAAACTACTGATGGTGGCGAAAACTGGACTACCGTGTTTTCACAAGCTAACCTAGCTATTTATGCCATTCATAGTATTGCTAATGAAGTGTACGCATTTGCAAAATTAAATGGGGGAGATCTACTTTTACACTCGGCCGATAGTGGTGTAAATTGGTCGATAACTACTATAAGTTTTAGTCCGTATAACGTACAATATGCTAACAACGCTATTTATTTTCTGGATGCAAATGATAACTATGCTTTAAAAAAATGGACACCAACTACCTTAGCAGTTCTTATGGCAAGTGTAGGTACCTATGGGGTCAACAATAATGAAATTGTATGCATAAATTCTGCCTTTGATAGCATATATAAATCTACTGACGGGGGCACCACCTTTACGCAATTAAGCGGATACCCAACTGAGTTTGGTCAAAATCAGTCAACCAATGCAGTAATAAAATCATTTGGTACAACGTTGGTAGTGCATTATACCTATCCGGCGGCAACACAGGTGAGTACCGATAACGGAATTAGTTGGACCCACATGGGGTATGATGGTGCTAATGGTTCTGCCTTTGCTAATTACTGTGAAATTATAGCAGATAATTTGCTACTAGGAAGTTTTAGCACCACCTTAAATTCTCAACAAGATTTTCAAGCTTGGGAAACTGATGTTACCCTTAGCCATACCATTAGAAAGATTGCTATTTTTAGTGGTAATCTTGGGTTTGTATTAGGTGATAACGGAATGATTTATAAGACTACCAATGTAGAAGGGTTGGCAACTTCAGATGTAGCAGTAACACAACCAGAAATACGCTTCATAAACCACGCGCGGGAAGATGAACTTCTTATAGAAAATACCAGTAGTACCCCAATAAGTAGTATTACTTTGTATGATGTACAAGGGAAACAAGTAGCTGTTTTAAACGGGAATATTACTAAAATAAATACTTCACATTTGGCAAAAGGCATGTATATCATTTATGTAGCAACTAGTAGTAATTCTTTTTCAGAAAAGGTGTTTATTAGATAGTATTTTTTATTTTTATCTCATTGGTAGAGAGCTTAATATTTCCAATGTTAAATTCTTCTAAGTATTAAAAGCTAATTTACTAGTTACCAATTGCCTAATTATCGCCTCTTTTTATTCTGAAAGGTTTACTACAAAAACCATGGGAAATAATGTATTTTAGCAAGAATTAACTTATTTTTTAAAGTAGTATATACGTTATTCAATGAGACTTTTCAATATTCAACAGTATCTAAAAATTTGTGTGGTATGTGTAGCATTCACTTTGGTTAATTGTACTCAGCCCGAAAAAACAGACGAAGTTTTATTACAAGAGGATAAGGATGCATTGGCAGAATTGTTAGACAGCTACAAGGTAAATATTTACAAGTTTGCTAAAATAGCTCTAAGGTCTTCTGTAGCTAAAGATGAGGATATAGAAAGTTTTAAACCTTATCAAGAGAGTATGCAAAATATTACAGATGTTATTACAAAGGATGATGAAGATTTATCATTAATGGAGTATTATACCATTTACAAAGATTATAAAAAGATTGAAGAGTTTGTAGAGAAAACAGATGAAGATATATACCCAACAGTACTTGAGGCAGTACGTGTCTTAGAAGATTCAACAATTACTAAACCTAACCCGTACTTAGTAGGAGAGGAAAAGGTACTATTAGAAACTTCTGAACATGCAGCCCTTAGTGTTGTGACGCTTTTAAGCAAAAATATAGGGAAGGAGATTGCGCTGTATGAATGTTCAGAAACTCAAACAGAGAAGTTGCCAGATGGGGAATTAAAAGGATTATTGCAATATTTAAGAGGGCTTGTGTTTTTTGAAAAGCAGTTGTTTTATTTGTCCGAAAAAGAAATATCTGACAATATAAATTGGTTAAATACGCATAAAAATATACGATTTCCGTTTACAAAAGCGTTATTTGGTTGGTATAAATTATCAGATGCAGATGCTCACGTTGGGTTTCATTCAATTAATCATTTATTTAGAGGGTTTGACAGACTGATGATGGATCGTGCTATAGATGAAGAAAGAGCCCTACAAGACTTTGAAGTGTTTTTAGAAGATTCACATACACTGGGGGTAGAAAGTGAGGTGGTATGGATGATAGAGGTTTATGTGCATCTAAAAAGAGAGCAGCACCAAAAGGCTATTGCATCGTTGCGAAAATTAAAGACGAGTACATTATTAGATAATGATGAGAAAGAAAGTATTGACGAGGCTATAGCGTATTTAGAAAGCAGAAAGTCAGATGAAGTACTTAACAGAGTGTATGATAGGTATTTTATGAGTAAAATAGCCACCAAGTATATGTTTGCGAAACTAGCGAAGATAGATTGGGAAAAAGTACTAAAAGATAATGAGGTACCTAACGCTGAAGAAATTAGTGAAGCCATTGAAAATTTTAAGGAGTTTACAGAAGATTTGAGTACGTACAGTGCAACTGAATCACTTAAAGAAGAAGGTGAGAACCTTTGGAATAAAGCCAAAAAGCTAACAGAGTAACATTTTTACTCGTCATTTAAAACTTACATCATGAAAAAATTTGTGTGTCTATTTGTTCTTATCATCAGTTTTTGTGGATATGCACAAGAGCAAAAAAATTATAAAACTGAAGGTAATTTAGAATCAGAAAACCCATGTGGATGTGTAGAGCTTTCTGAAGTAACCAATAAGCATACGCCTATGGATATTTTAATGGGGATGAAGGCGTGTTTAGATAAAGAAGATTATAACAAGGCAGCTAAATTATTTGCTATAGCAGGTGTATTTGGTAGGTTTGATACCTATAGGGTATCAGATAAAAGTGCGCACCAAGCTATACAAGTGAGAAATCAGTCTTTATTAATGAATTTAGAAGAACGTGCTCAAAAGGAATTGATTAGTAATTTTGAGCTAGAATTTAATCAGGGTACAGAAAATTTAGTGAAAAACTGTGCAATTATTCAGAAAATAGGAATGCCAGACTATTATCCAAAGTATATGATTCAGCACGGTATGAAGGCTTTTATAAATACCGGAACTGATGACGATGGTTTAGTAGCTGATTTGGATAGTGAGGCCTCTTGGCAAAAAGCCCTAGAAAGCTACCTGCATTGTGGAGAGTAAATAAAAGAATCTTTTTAAAAATAATATCCAATATTTACATTAAAGCGTAATTCCCGGGTATCGGTTAAGGTAGAGCCTTATGCTAAAGCATTACTATAATCGAGATGAAATGCTTTGATGACTTGTTTTTAAGAGTCTTTATGATAAGGTTACAGGTTACTGGTATCACAATTACAGAATAAAGATAAACTTTTATATAGTACACAATTTAATAGCTAATTTATCTTACAATTAGCCTTTTATATTATATTTACTCGATAATTGAGTTTAGATGCTTCACGATTTGCAAGGCAGATAAATACTTAATGATAACCATGAACAACCAAAACCAACTAAACCACTAAAGATGTTTAAAGAAGAGTTTGATGATGCATCTTTCATAGATGACCGAACAGAAAACGCGGTACATTTAGAAAATAGAAGACCTAAGCCTATTTTAAAAAATAGAGAGGAACTGATTGAAAAAGGGTATAAAGCTGTATATATAGAGGGCGGTATTTTTATGGCATTTCTTGCTTTTCTAGGGGCATGCGTAATTCCATTTATTGGTGCATTATATTGGTTATTGGTAGGTTTCCGAAACTTTTCTAGAACCAAAACCCAATATTATTATACTAGTGTAGAACCTATTTATAAAGTTACACAAGAAGTACCATCTTTTTCTGGAGACTACGATAGATATGTTTCTTATGATCGTTATGGTAGGGTACGTAATGAGATGAATGTATATGCAAAGTCTACCATTTTTGAGCGTACTGTTTTTATGTTTAAAGGGTGTATTGCACTTTTTATTGCAATAACTATGTTTTTAATGTGGTTTTTGTTTTTTAAATATGTAGATGTTAGCTCTTTATGGGATGAAGATGCTGACACTCATGTTGAGATTATAGAAGATAAAAGCATTGGCGTAATTTTAAAAGAAGCAAGTATGTATGAAAGCTCTGACAAGAAGAATTTACAGGGTTTTATAAGTGAAAATGATACTGTTCAATATTTCGGAGAATCTGTTTACAATCTAGATAGCACAAGAATTTGGTATCACATTAAAGATATGAAAAATGATATTGAGGGATGGATATACAATGATATCCCTGAAGAAAAAGAATAGATTTTTTAGATAAATTCTTACATTGCAGGCGTAAACAACCTAACCTAACTATTTATGGAAATTGTAAAGAAAACTTTAGTCATTTGTTTAATAATAAGTTTAGCTACTACCATTTATTATTATGCTGCAGGACTAGGCTATATCCCTCAATTAATTTTAGGCGATTTTAGCTTTTTCGATATATTTAGTGCTGTAAATGCAATTTTTTGGCTTTTTGATAACTTTCTTGGTCTTTGTATTCTTATTGGTCTAGTACAAATACTTATAAAGAAAGAGTTCACTGTAATGCCTATTTTTAAAGTCCCAATTTATAGTATTTTAATACTCAAATTAAGTTGGTTTTTCATGAGTTTACTAATTACCGATGACCGAATAGGCTTTTTTAATGTTCCGTCTGAAGGAGCATGGATCTTTTGGATATCGCACGTGTATAGTACTGCTATTTGTGTTTTGGGTATTGTGTATTTTACCTATGAGCGTAAGCATGCAGCACAAAAAGATGTCAAAGAAGTCTCTAAAATGGCAAGGTTTATTAATCTATTTCTAGATAATATGTTTGTTACATGTTTAGTTATTTCTCACATATCAATACTTAAAGATTTTGATAATGTACTAAAAAGCGTTTTAGTTTATAATGATAATTTTATCTGGTTCATGCTGTTATACAGATTTATTTACTACTTAGTTTTAGAATTGTCTTTTGGTCAAACTTTAGGAAAGCTACATAACAACTCTTATGTTGCCTATGAAAACAATAGAGTAAAATCTATAGTGCTTAGAACTTTTTGTAGATGGATTCCTTTTGATGCGCTTTCGTTTTTTACAGAAGAGGGGTGGCACGATAAGTTCTCAAAAACTACTGTTGTGAAAACTACAGAATCGTAATTATGATTGAGAAATCTGAAACTTCATTTTTAACCAATTTTGGAGGGATTTTACCCTATGAGAAAATAATATATGTAACCAAATTAAACAGCTCTGAGGTATTAGAAAAGTTATCCGATGTCACTAGGTATCAGGATGAAATTAATTTTTTTCAATTGTTTGAGCGTCATAACAAAGCAGCATATATTGGAAGTATTGATGGCAGGTGTTTTAAAATAAGAAGAGTTATACACTATAAAAATTCTTTCCTACCTCGAATTAGTGGTGTGGTAGATGGAAAAATAAATGGTTCTAAGGTTACAGTAACCATGAAGTTACATCCAGTAGTACTGATTTTTATGACCCTATGGCTAATTACTGTAGCAGTTATATTTTCAGGAAGATTAGTAGATATTTTGAACGGTGTTGCTTTAGATAATGGTGCTATATTTATACCTGCTATAATGTTTATTGTTAGTTTGCTATTACCTATAGCTTTTTTTAAGTACGAAACTATAAAATCGAAAAAATTTTTAGCTGAATTATGGAATGCTGATGTAAATACATAAGGTATCTATGATGTATTTATATTAAAAAGTACAAGAGATAGCTTTATTTTGTATAGGTATTTTAGTTAAAATAAGCGAAATTAGAGGTTCATTAAATTAACTTTAAAAAAGGCTTATGATGCTTTACAAAAATGGGCTCAGAGTTGCATTTATTTTAGCCGCGCTAGCTATTTCATCTTGCACAAAATCTAATCAAACCAGTTTACAATCTCCTGATACTAATATTGCAGTTAATTTTAGTATTGATAAAGGACTTGAGTATGAAGTTGCTTTTAAAAACGATACTATTCTAAAACCTTCTTCTATAACGTTATCGTTAGAGAAGGATGAGGTGTTCAATAATTTTGAAATGTTGGGTACAGAGTCTACTTCTGTAAATTCATCGTGGGAGCGAGTATGGGGAAGAAGTAAACAAGTGCAGAATACCTACAATCAATTACTACTTCATTTAAAAGATAAAGAATCAGAATTATTAGTAGATGTTTATTGCCGAGTATATGATGACGGAATTGCTTTTAGATATGGCTTTCCTGAACAAACTGAAAAAAGCATTACATTAAGTAATGAACAAACGAAATTTGTTTTTACCGATGATTATGTGATTTGGCGTGCTAATTATAAAACCTATAAATCTTCTCAAGAACAAGAGTTTAAAAATGGACATTTATCTGATATTAGTAGCAAAGAACTTATAGGAATGCCTGCTTTATTGAAAGTGCATGATAGTGCTTATGCTTTTATTACCGAGGCAAATTTAACCGATTGGTCAGGTGCATTTCTTAAAACTGATAGTGTATCCAATACACTGGTTACTAAACTTACACCAAACCCTCAGGATACGTTGGTAGCCGTTCAAAGAGAGACGCCAGCGGTTTCGCCATGGAGAGTACTGATGTTAGCAGATAGTCCTGGTGCTTTTATAGCATCTGATTTAATTGCTAATTTGAATGAACCCGTAGCTTTTGAAGATACCTCATGGATAAAACCGGGTAGAGCTGCTTGGGACTGGTGGTGGAGCAATAAATATGCTAAGAATATAGATTTTGAACTAGGCGCTAATCAAAAAACGTATGAGTATTATATAGACTTGGCAGCCGAAATGGGATGGGAATATCAAATAGTAGATTGGCAATGGTATGGCGAACCATTTACAGATGATAATAAAGCAAATCCAGATGTAGATATAACTACTAGTATTGATGCGGTTGATATTCCTGCGTTGGTTGCGTATGCTAAAGAGCGAAATGTAAAACTTATTTTATGGTTACACTGGGAACACTTGAATAAGCAGATGGAGGAAGCTTTAGCTCAATATGAACAATGGGGTATAGCAGGGATTAAGGTAGATTTTATGGACAGACAAGACCAAGAAATGGTGAATTTTTATCATACTGCCGTAAAAACAGCAGCAAAACACCATTTGGTGGTAGATTTACATGGTGCTTATAAACCTACTGGTATTAGTAGAACATATCCTAATTTAATGACACGTGAGGGTGTTATGGGGAATGAATATAATAAATGGAGTGATTATGTAACTCCAGAACATAATGTAACACTTGCGTTTACAAGAGGTGCTTTGGGAGAAATGGATTATACACCTGGGAGTTTTGTAAATGTACGTCCTGACCAATTTGTAACTGAGGATAAAGCGGAAGAGGCAACACCTATGGTTATGTCTACCAGATGTCAGCAATTGGCAATGCCAGTGGTATATGAAAGTGCTTTTACGGTATTTTGTGATGCACCAGATCATTACAAAAATGGATTAGGAGCAGACTTTTTAAAGGAAGTACCTACCACTTGGGATGCTACCAAAGTGCTAAATGGGGTAGTGGGAGATTATATAACTGTAGCAAGGCAATCTGGAGATACTTGGTTCGTTGGTGGAATGACAGATGCTACTGCTAGAGAAGTAGATGTAAAATTTTCATTTTTAGATGAAGGAAGCTATACACTAACTTTATATTCAGATGCAGAAGATGCAAATGAAAATCCTACGCATGTAAAACTTACAGAGCAAACCATTAGTCAAAAAGATGTATTACATATTGCTATGGCTAGTGGAGGTGGTTTTGCAGCAATCATAAAAAAAATGGAATAAAGTCTGTGTGTATATTCACTAATTAGCTATAAAATATTATTTAGTAACAGTTGAAATGATTCAAAATCATTTCAACTGTTTTCCTAAGGTCTCAATTTTAGAAAGCCAATTTTTTCTAAAGACTTCAGTAGAATTTTTAATGATAGCAATATGCGTTACTTTAACCTTGCCAACTCCACAAAATTGTAACGTACCTTTTTTAAACTGGTTCAATACCGGGTTTTTCATATATAAGGTGTTATACCACTTAGGTGAGTCGGCGGTAATAATTAGTCGTGCTGTTTTACCTTTCAACAATTTTTTAGGGAATGGTTTGCCTGCTATAGGTTGGTAGGTAATGCCAGGCAAAAAGGTTCTATCTATAAAACCTTTCATAATGGCAGGTACACTGTACCACCACATAGGGAACACCCAAACCAGATGATCTGCTTTTTTTATTTTTTCAATAGCATCTTGTAAATCGGGTTCTAGTTCGGTTCTTTGTCTATAACCATGAGCAAGGTTGGGGTTAAATGATAGCTGCGCAATATTAATTTGATTTACGGATGCACTGCTAGTTTTTGCACCAGTACTATACGCATTAGCCAAGGCATAATTGTAACTTTCTACATCGGGGTGGCCATTAATAATTAGAATGTTTTTCATGATGATTTCTTTTACAACAAAGCAAAAGCAACATGAAAAAAATAAAAAGGACATATGTCTATTTAAGCAACCCTTTTCTAACCCTACTTAAATGGCGTTCTGTAATTCCTAAATAGGAGGAAAGATATTTTAACGGTACTAAATTTAGTAGTTCTGGTGTTTTGTTCAGAAGCTCTTCATAACGTTTTTCTGCATTCTCTTTTTGTAATAAGAAAACACGTTTTTCCATAGCTATAAATTCTTCATCACCTTTTAATTTTAAAAATTTCAACCAATTAATACTGCTATTTTCTAAGGTCTGAATATCGGCTCTGGAGAGTACCAATAATTCGCATTTGGTCAATGCTTGTATATTTTCTAGGGAAGGTGTTTGCTTTAAAAAAGAGGAATAAGCAGTCACGAAATTATTAGTAATAGGGAAACAATACGTAACCTCTTCAGAAGATGAAGAGTAGTAAAATGAGCGTAAAACACCTTCTTCAACAAAGGCAATCTCATTACAAACATATCCTTCTTGTACTAAATAATCTCCTTTTTTTAAAGTTCTGCGTTCGGCTAAATCATAACACAAGGCTATATCTTCAGCAGTTAAAATAGAATAGGTTTCCAAGTGTTTTTGTAACATGGCTAGCCAGATTTTATTAATTATTTAAAGGTACGTAATAAATAAGAATGGATGCTTTATAGATTTTATTTATTTAAGTGTAAAAAATACACTTTTTTTTGTTTGGAATACTTTTTGAACCAATAGAATACTTAAATTTGTGAGACATTGAATTTACAACCTATGAAATATTTTAAAATTTTAGCTTTAGTAATGTTTGCCGTAGCAGCTTTACAAAGCTCGTACGCACAAACAGAAATATTTGAAAACCCGATAGCTGAAAAGAGGGCAGACCCTTGGGTTTATAAAGCCGAGGATGGTTTTTATTACTTAATTGCTACCGTACCTGAGTATGATAAAATAGTGGTTAGAAAGGCTAAAACCATTAACGGATTAAAAGAAGCTAAAGAAAAGGTAGTTTGGGAAAAGCATGATAAGGGAATTATGAGTTATCACATCTGGGCTCCTGAATTACATAGAATAGAGGGGAAGTGGTACATCTATTTTGCTGCTGGTGAGGCTGATGATATTTGGAAAATTAGAATGTGGGCATTGTCTAATACTTCAGCAGACCCTATGAAGGGAACTTGGAAAGAAGAAGGACAAATAAAAACGGACTACGATTCTTTTTCTTTAGATGCTACTAGTTTTGAGCATAACGGAAAACGTTATTTAATATGGGCTCAAAATTTAGAAGGAATGTCTGGTACAGCTTTAAAGATGTCTGAGATGAAAGACGCTACTACTTTAACCGGGCCCGAAATTGTAATTACCAGACCTGAGTTTGACTGGGAACGTGTAAAGTATAATGTAAATGAAGGACCTGCTGTAATTAAAAAAGATGGAAAGATATTTGTATCGTATTCAGCAAGTGCTACAAATGATAATTATTGTTTGGGACTTTTATGGGTAGACGCTAAAGCTGATTTGTTAGAGGAAGCAAATTGGAATAAGGCTCCGGGACCGGTATTTTATTCTGATGAAGATTTAAAAAGATATGGGCCAGGTCATAATAGCTTTACGGTTGCCGAAGATGGTAAAACAACTATTATGATTTATCATGCTAGAGATTATAAAGAAATACAAGGAGATGAATTACGTGACCCAAACCGTGCTACAAGAGCAAGAGCAATCAAGTGGTTACCTAATGGATTTCCTGATTTTTTACAGAAACAGGCAGATTAAATTTTAATAGAGTAATAGCTTCTTAGTAAGCTTATATAGTCAGATAAAACAAAAGGAAGCATTAAGGCTTCCTTTTTTCTTTATATAAAGAGGGTAATTGAAGTTTATATTTTACGGCTAAAATCCTTATGATGATAATAACCATTACGGAGGTAATGTTAATGATAACCGAATTACCAGGTAGTATTTGTCGAAGTGCAAAAAAGGTAATACCACCCAGCATACAAGTAGTGGCATAAATCTCTTTCTTAAAAATAACAGGGATACGTCTGCACAAAATATCTCTTATAACTCCTCCAAAGCAAGCGGTAATGATACCAATAGCCACACAAATTACAGGGTCTAAATTAATAATTAGACTTTTTTCTATACCTGCTATAGTATACATGGCTACACCAATTGTATCGAAAAGAAAAAGCGACCTACTAACTGACTTTAAATATTTTCTTAGCACTATAGAAACTAGCGCAGTAATGATAATGGTATACACTACTCTAGTATCTATTAACCACCAAATAGGTCTCACACCAAGTAATAAATCTCTAAGGGTACCACCACCAGTAGCTGTTACAAAACCAATTATAAGTACACCAAAGGCATCTAATTTTTTTCTTAGTGCTACCAATACACCAGAAATGGTAAAAGACACAACTCCTAAAATATCAATAATTTCTAGTATCATACATTTTTATTATGATGAACAAATTAATGAAAATAGGGCTGTTAGGCTAAACCACCTTATTAAATTTTTAAATAAGGTTTAACAGGTTTTAAGAACTTTAGTGAGATTGGTTACCGTGCTTACGCTTGTTAAGCTCATCTTGTAATTGTCTGCGTACTTTTTGTTCACGTTCTAAGGCAACACTTCGGTGGTTGTCGTATTCTTCTTGTACTTCTACAAGTCGTTCTTGAGCTTCTTTAGTTACTACATGGCTATTTTTAAACTTGTATATAAATATCAAAAGAGCAATCATTAACGCAGCAATAATACCCCACAATAGCATATTATAGCCTGTTTTACTCATTTGCAAACCAAGTAATGCCATACTATCTTTTTCTTCTCGGGTAGTATCTAATGTAGCTTGTGTATTATTTAAATTAGTTTGTAGTTTTTCAATCTCAGATTTTTGAGTAGCTATGGTATTTTCAGAAGCACTTAAACTTTTATGTACTTCTGCTAAAGAATCTAAACTATGCGATTTTAAAGATTGAATCCATTCTGCCCTAACAACCTTATATGTTTTATTGTTGTAGTTGTATTTATTTGATTTGTCGTACACATAATCAAATTGTTCTTCCAGAGTACCGTTATTCAAGTCTTTTTCATCTTCATCTTGCGCGTTAGAAGTGAATGTAATACTTGCAAAAAGTAGAAAAATAAATACTAATCTGGAGCTGTTTTTCATGATAAACTAAAGTTTGGTTTTTAAATTCATTAAACAAAAAGGGGTTGAATGGCTGTAAATTTAACGAAACCATTTCTGGTTTGCCATAAATGAGCAACGTAAATGTGTTAAAGTTATTTTGTAAATGCCACGAAAACATGAATTAGAGATAACTTTCTTTTAGGTTAAATTAATGCCGAGCATATTAAATTATAGTAATGTAATCTTTGTAAAGGTCTGTGGTTCTGTTTTTTTCGTATTTTAGAGAGTGAATTTTTATACAGATGTAATATGTTTTGGTACCATGATGAAGTGGAACAATTAGCGCGGAAAGAAATTTTACCCAAAGGTGAAAAAATGAGAGTTTTATTTTATGGAAGCTCTTCAATTAGACTTTGGTCAACCTTAGCTGAAGATTTTCCGGAGTTTGAAATTATAAATCAAGGTTTTGGAGGCTCTACATTGGCCGCTTGTTGTTGGTTTTTTAATAAACTAATACCTGCATATAAACCAGATGCCATTGTGTTGTATTCTGGAGATAATGATTTGGGAGATGGTAGACACCCGGAAGAGGTGTATCTGTTTTTACAAAACATGATGGAACATATTAAAGAGTCTTGCGGAAATATACCTGTGGGTATTATATCTATAAAGCCTAGCTTTAATAGAGAGCATTTGATAAACTCCATACACTATACTAATAAGATTTTTAAAAACTTATTAGACGAAAAATATAGTAACGGCACTTTAATTAATGTGTTTGACGAAATGTTGGAGATTAATAAAAGTAGCCGAGAACTTTATGAAGAAGACGGCTTGCACCTTACCGATGCCGGATACCAACTTTGGAAGCGTGCTGTGAGAGATCAGTTTTTGCAGCAGTTTGTTGCTAGTTCAAAAGACAGTTCAACTAAAATGTAAAGTTCTCAAATGAAACGTATGTATCATAAATGGTTTAGTCCTAATTTAAAAAAGGAAATGGAACTACTTGTTTATGGTACTTCTGGGGCCAGGGTACTTATGTTTCCTACACGTACCGCTAGATTTTATGATTATGAGAATTGGAGAATTATAGAGGCTATATCACCTATGATAGAAAATGGGTGGATACAGGTGTTTACTGTAGATAGTATAGATACAGAAAGTCTTTATAATGGGAATGTACACCCAAAAGAACGGATACAACGACATTTGCAGTACGAAGCTTATATACTAAATGAGGTAATGCCATTTAGTTATAAGTTAAACCCTAATAATTGCCTTATGTCTGTTGGTTGTAGTATGGGAGCTTACCACGCCATGAACATAGCTTTACGACATCCACAGTGGTTTACCAAAATAATAGCGCTTAGCGGTAGGTTTGATGTTACTATGGAAGTAGAAGGTTTTGCTAATTTAATGGGCGGATTTTATGATGAGGATATTTACTTTCATATGCCTTCTCATTATATTAGTAATATACCAAGAGGTGCACAACTAAGAAACATTAAACGTTTAGAAATTATTATAGCTATAGGTAAAGAAGATCCGTTTTATAACAACAACAAAGTCTTTAGTACCAAATTATGGGATAAAGAAATTTGGCATGCCTTGCATGAATGGGAGGGGAGAGCACACAGTGCAAAATATTGGCGAAATATGCTGCCTATGTATTTATAACAGGTATGTATTACAACTTGTGTAGTACTTGTATTTATAGGCGTTGCTAAATAATAATAACTTAACTTCTGGTTGACTTTTGAGCAAAGGTAGGTAGATACATTTGCACAAAATCTAGTAGGTATATGGCTCACCAAAGGGCGCTTAACGAACTTGATGACACCTCCATAATCCAGTTAACAAAACAAGGAAATCAACTGGCATTTAATCAAGTTTATTATAGGTATTGGGAAGGATTATATGCCTATGCTTTAAATATTCTTAAAGACAATTGGTTAGTAGAAGATGTACTACATGAGGTTTTCACCAATATTTGGTTAAAAAGAGAAAACCTAGAAATTACAAACCTAAAAAGCTATTTGTTTACTGCTGTTAGAAACAGAAGTCTTCTAAAATTAAGAGCTACCAAACTAACCGAGTTAGATGAAAAGATAATTGAAAAACTCAAACATTCTTCAGAGGTTGAGCTAGACCACGATTATAAAGAATTGATTGAAGCTATTAATACATCGGCTAAAAAATTGCCACAAAGGTGTAGAGATATTTTCTATATGAATAAGTTTCAACATTATTCAAGTTCAGAAATTGCTGTTTACTTCAATATTTCTCAGCGTACGGTAGAAAATCAAATAAGTTTAGCGTTAAAACATTTACGTAACGAGCTGGGTACTACTTTTTCTATCCTGTTGTTTTATTGCTTTTTGTAGCTTTAAGTTACCTGTAGCTCTCCTAATTGTTATCAAAACATTAAGTGTAAAATTTGTGTGTGAAATAGTTCTTTTGAATGTGTCTTAGTAGTAAAAGGCCAGATAATGACGAAAAAAGAATTTATAGAATTACTAGACAAATTTGAGAAGGGAGAATGTTCTGAGGAAGAACAAAAAGTGCTTTTTAAATATTGTGAGAGTATTCAAATAAGTGGATTAGAATATGCATGGGATTTAACTGAAAGGGAAGAGGCTAGAATTAGATTATTTGCCCGTATACAAAGTACAATTAATGAAACACCTGTAATAGCAACTAAAAAGGTTTCAGTTAAAAAAATATGGTATGCAGCTGCGGCGGTGTTATTATTAATTGCATCGGGTAGCTTGTATTGGAGAAGTACTTTAGGAAATGAAATACCTGCAAATGCTATTACACTTGAACTGGAAGATGGTAGTATTCAAATAATAGAAGAAAACGGTACTAATAGTATTGTAAGTAGTCAAGGAGTAGTTTTAGGAACACAAACCGGAAACTCTATTACCTATACAGACACTTATGGTTCTGTAAAATCAGAAGCAGTAGCTTATAACACATTAAGAATACCTTACGGTAAAATATTTAATCTTCAGTTATCAGACGGTACTAAGGTGCATTTAAATGCGGGATCTTCTTTACGTTATCCTGTTCAATTTTCCGGACTAAAAAACAGAGAGGTAACTGTAAAAGGAGAGGCTTACTTAGAGGTAACAAAAGATTCTTTACATCCTTTTATTGTAAATGCTAATAATTTAAATGTAAGAGTGCTAGGTACAAGTTTTAATGTAAGTGCATACCCTGAAGATGAAATTAGTGAAGTTGTGCTGGTAGAAGGTTTGGTAGGGTTGTATACAGATGCCCAAAGTTTTGATAAAGACCAAAGTGAAATTTTACATCCAGGGTTTAAAGCTAGTTTTACAAAAGCAGATCAAAGTTTTGAGCAGTCAGAAGTGTTAACTTCTGTATATACCTCTTGGATGCATGGAGAAATGGTTTTTAGAAATATGAGCTTCAGCAATATTCTTAAAAAATTAGAACGTAAGTATGATGTTCAAATTACAAATACTAATGAGGGTATTTCTAAGGTGAAATTTAATGCAAGCTTTGGTAAAAACGCTTCTCTAGAGGAGATATTGAGTGAATTGAAAACCATGTATGATATACAATATACCATGAAAGATAACCTAATAACTATTAATTAACGCTTCCTAAAATTGTAGCCTATGTAAAACTTAATTCAGCAACAACCAAAAACACACACCACAACTCAATAACAAGACAAAAAAAATCGGAAAATGCGCCAACATCCCCCGATTCAAATGTGGTGATCAACAAAAAGTTAATCTCAATAACATCGTAAAAGTATGAAAAAACCGCTTAATACTAAAAGACGGTCCACATTATTATTACCGAATTTTGACCTTAAAATGAAGCTAAGTATCTTTTTTGTGTTTCTAACCTTATTCTCACTTCAAGCAAAAGAAGTTTATGGGCAGCGCACAAAAGTTTCTGTTAATTTAGAAAAAGTAAAAGTTAGCAGATTCTTAGATGAAATAGAAAACAGTACAGATTTCCGTTTTATTTATAAAGTAACAGACGTAGACCTTAACAGAGTAATTTCTGTAAATGCTAACGAAGAAACCATTTCTAGTGTATTGGCAGACATATTTAAATACACGAATACTGAATTTAAAATTTTAAGCAACCGTATTTATTTAACTAAAGAAGTTAATAACGATGAGGGGGCTAATAATACTAAAGTAGTTCCTGTTCAAAAACAAACTGTACAAGGAAAAGTTGTAGATGAAATAGGTATGCCTTTACCAGGAGCCTATGTTTTAGAACAAGGTACTACAAATGGTACAACTACAGATTTTGACGGAGCCTTTACCTTAGAATTAATTGGAGAAAACCCTGTTTTAGAAGTTTCTTATTTAGGTTTTGTGAAACAAGAAGTAGCTGTAACTGCGGGTACAGAGGTAGCAGTAATTATGAAAGAAGAAGCCTCTAGTTTAGATGAGGTTGTGGTTACTGCCCTAGGTATTAAAAGAGAAAAGAAAGCCTTAGGATACGCATCTCAAGAATTAGATGCCGACAAATTAGCGGCCTCTAAAGAGCCAAATTTTGTAAACAGTATGGCAGGTAAAGTAGCCGGGGTAAATATAACTAACAGCCCATCGGGTATTGGTGGGTCATCTCTTATTACCATTCGTGGGGTAAACTCGTTAGATATTGGAAAAAACTCTCCGTTGTTTATTATTGACGGTACTCCGGTAGGAAACAACTTTTATTCTCCTGGAGGAGATAGTACAAGGGATGTTGATTATGGTAATGGAGCAGGAGAAATAAATCCTGAAAATATTGAGTCTGTAAACATTTTAAAAGGACCTGCAGCTGCTGCACTATATGGTTCTAGAGCTGCTAACGGTGCCATTGTTATTACTACCAAAAGTGGTGCAAGTTCTAAAGGAAAAGTAACTGTAAATTTAAACACAGGTATTACTTTTCAAACACTTTTAACTATGCCAGATTGGCAAAATGAATATGGTCAAGGTAACAACCTAGAATTTCAGTTTGTTGATGGTGCCGGTAGTGGTATCAATGACGGATTAGATGAAAGCTGGGGTCCACGTTTAGATAATGGTTTAATGATAG
Source organism: Neptunitalea lumnitzerae (assembly GCF_027924185.1). Classification (GTDB taxonomy): domain Bacteria; phylum Bacteroidota; class Bacteroidia; order Flavobacteriales; family Flavobacteriaceae; genus Neptunitalea; species Neptunitalea lumnitzerae. The sequence continues at coordinate 248,474 of NZ_BRVO01000003.1, read as the reverse complement.
CCCAATTTGATTCGCCTAGAGAAGATGGTACTCGTGGTGGAGATGTAGATGTTAGTAATTCTCCTATTATACCAACTGCATGGGCTTCTAACCCTGATAATGTAAATGACTTTTTTGATACCGGAATTGTTACCAATTATAGCTTGTCTGTAGCTAAAAGTGGCGATTTTGGAAGTTATCGAATTGCTTATCAAAACATGAACCAAGAAGGGGTAGTGCCAAATACCGACTTAAAAAGAAACAATTTTAATATTTCGTCTAAATTAAACTTGTACGATGGGTTAACGTTAAATGCGCACGTAAACTATTTAAAACAAGATAGTGATAACCGCCCATCGGTAAGTTATGGTACAGAAAACGTAATGTATTTATGGGTATGGTACGGCCGTCAGGTAAATACCAATAGTCTTAGAAATTACTGGCAAGAAGGTTTAGATGGTGTACAACAGTTTAATTACAACTATAATTACCATGATAACCCTTTCTTTAACGTTTATGAAAATACAAATAGCCAAGACAGAGACCGTATATATGGCAACGTTAGTTTAAATTATGAGCTTGGTGAACATTTTAATATAATGCTTAGAACGGGTAGAGATTTTTACCGCGATTTTAGAACTAAAAGACGTGCTTTTAGTACACAACGTTTCCCAAGAGGTTACTACCGTGAAGACAATATTTTTGCAGAAGAGATTAACTCAGATTTATTAGTAACGTATGACAATACATTTAATGATAAATGGAAAGTAAATATCTCGGCAGGAGCTAACCGTTTAGATGCTAGAAGAACTTACCAAAGAGATATGGCAGATGAGCTTATTAATCCTGATGTATTTTCTTTTAGTAATGCTCGTACCAATGTTAGAATTACCGAGTCTGATTATGAGAAAAGAGTAAACAGTGTGTATGGTTTTGGTAGATTTTCTTATGACGAAAAGATTTTCTTAGAAGTATCTGCAAGAAACGATTGGTCTAGTACCTTACCAGAAAATAACAACTCTTATTTTTATCCTTCTGCTAACTTAAGTGTATTAGTAAACGAGTTTGTAAACTTACCAAAAGCATTCACTTTTGTTAAGTTAAGAGCTGCCGTTGCTGCTGTGGGTAATGATACAGACCCTTATAACAACGGTCAAGCAAGTTTTTCTAATGGAGGTACATATGACGGAAGTCCTATATTATCTGAATCTTCTACTATTACCAATGGTAATTTAAAACCCGAAAATACCACTTCTTATGAGTTTGGTGCAGATCTTCGCTTTTTTGATAACAGATTACGTTTAGATGCAACTGCTTATAAAAGTATTACTACCAATCAAATTTTAAGTGTACCTGCTGATATTGCTAGTGGATATTCAAACAGATTTATCAATTTAGGAGAAGTAGAAAATAGAGGGGTTGAGCTTATGTTAGGAGGTACGCCAGTAAGAAACAAAAACTTTAACTGGAATGTAACTGCTAACTTTAGTACCAATGAAAGTGAAGTAAGAGACTTAGACGGAATTGACTTTACTATTTATGAAAACAAAGCTTATATACAAGCACGTGAAGGTGGTTCTATAAGTGCCATGTATGGTAGAGGTTTTCAGCGTGTTGAAGATGAAAATAGCCCTTACTATGGTCAAATTATTTATGATGCTAGTGGAGCACCAATGCGTACCGATGATATTGAGTACCAAGGAGATTATGCACCAGATTTTATGTTAGGTTTAAACAATGAGTTTAGATTTAAAAACTTTGACATAGGATTTTTATTTGATTGGCGCCAAGGAGGTACCATTGTTTCTAGAACAAAAGTAGTAGGTAGCCTTGCTGGGCAGTTACAAGAAACTTTAGTAGGTAGAGAAACTGGTATTGTAGGTGAAGGTGTTGTACAAGTATCAGAAGGGGTTTATGAGCCTAATACTACTTTGGTAAGTGCTAGAAGTTATTTCCATGATTATTATAAAAGTGATAACGTAGAAGCTTCTAAGTATGATGCTACGTATTTAAAATTAAGAGAAGTTAGTGTAGGGTATTCTTTGCCAGCTAAAATTTGTAAAAGTTTATACACAGAAAGTATTCGCTTATCTGTTACAGGTAGAAATTTAGCCTTATGGACAGAAAACCCACATTTTGACCCTGAAACACTAACGGTTGATGGTGGTAGGTTAACTCCGGGATATGAGTATATGTCTATACCAAGTACCCGTTCTTTTACCTTCAATTTAGATATTAACTTCTAAAAATTACTGAAACATGAAACATACAATTTCAAAGTTATTTTTCTTAGCTACTGCCATTGTAATGGTAGGATGTACGAACGATTTTGAGGATATAAATACCAATAAACAAAACCCAACAGAAGCAGCACCAAACTTATTGTTAACAGGAGTTATTAGATCTTCTGCTACCACTACTGCAGCTTTGGGTGCTGAAGAAGGTTTGGTGGTAACGCAGCATGCTGCGAAGGTACAATCTACCAATGATGATATTTATAACTGGGACCCTAACGATCAGCCATATTCTAGAGGATATAATGCATTAAGAGATATTTACAACATGATTGATGCATCTAAAGATTCGCAAGGATTTAGTGGATACTATGGAATTGCTTTAATTTTAAAAAGCTGGACGTATAGTGTAATGACAGATGCCTATGGAGATTTACCTTACACAGAGGCTATTATGGGAAGAGAATCGGGTGATTTTTTTCCTGAATTTTCATCGCAACAAGTAATTTATCAGGGTATTTTGGCCGATTTAGAAGAAGCGAATACCGTATTGGCTGCTGCACCTTCTAATATTGAAGGAGATATTTTATATGGGGGTGATATTTTAAAATGGCAAAAATTTGCAAACTCTTTAAGGTTACGTTTATTAATGCGTTTAGCAGATGTAGACAATGCAACAGCTGTGGCTGGTATCCAACAGATTGTAAATAACCCAAGTACTTATCCTATTTTTGACAGTAACGATGATAATGCAGCATTACAACATGAGGTACAAAACCCATCTTTAGGGTATGATACTCGTGAAGGTTCTTTTAATGTTTGGCGTTTAAGTGTTACTATGGAAACACGTTTAAAAGCATTAAATGATTGGAGAATAGCAGCATTTTTTCAACCAACTACAGATTCTGGTCAGGGAATTTTCTCTAGTGATATAAATGATTATGTGGGAGTACCTAATGGTTTAGGAGATGAGGCTTCAGAGTCTTATAGCCCTACAGGAGACCCAAGTATGTCAGGGTCTAATTATATTTCTAAACTAGGGGTATTATATGCGTGTAGTGAGTGTACGTCTGAATCTTCTTATGATGCTGCTCAATCTATTTTTATGACCTATTCTGAAGTAGCCTTTCTTTTAGCTGAAGCAAGAGCCGTTGGATATATTAGTGTAGGTTCGGCTGAAACATATTATCAAAATGGTATTATAGCATCAGTAGAATATTATAAAGACCGTGTACAAGTAGGTGGATGGACAGGTATCTATAATGCTTTAGATAGTATGGATATGAATATCTATCTAAACCAAACGGGTGTTGCTTTTACAGGTAATGCACAAGATGATTTAGCTAAAATTTATGAGCAAAAGTGGATTGCTTTGTTTCAAACAGGTTTAGAAGCTTGGTCTGATTGGAGAAGAACCAGTATGCCAGAAGTGATACCTGGGCCTGCTGCTCGTAACGATGGTGAAGTACCAGTTCGTTTTTTATATCCTAATAGTGTAAAATCGCTTAATAGCGATAATTATGAAGCAGCGGTAGAAAATATGGGAGGTGATACCCTTAAAACCCGTTTATGGTGGGACACTGCTGATAATGATTAATACCTAATTTAAACAAAAGGGGCAGCCCCCAAGCCCCTTTGTTTCTATCAATTTTAATACGGAGAAATTATATATCATGATTTTAATTAAAAAATCTGTGACAAATTGTTGCTATGCCTTTTTAATGCTATTATTAGTTACATTAAGTATTCAGAAAGGGTATGGTCAATCAGATGTGCCAGAGCATGTGGTACTTACTTGGCATGATAACCCTAGTACTACCCAAAGTGTTACTTGGCGTACTACAAAAGAGGTAAGTAACGCTATTGCTGAGGTGGCTTTGGCTACAGACGTGCCTTATGACACTGCTGGAGAAAAAGTATTCACGGCATTGGTACAAAAGGTAACCACACTAGAGGGAATAACGTATTATTACTATACAGCTCATCTTTCAAATCTATTGCCCAATACTATGTATAGATATAGGGTAGGAGCTAATAATGCGGCTTGGAGTGCATGGAATCATTTTCAAACAGCAAGTAGTAAACCAGAACCTTTTTCATTTATTTATTTAGGAGATATACAAAATGATATTAAATCATGGGGTACTCGTTCATTTTGGGCTGCATTTAAAAAAGCACCATATGCTAAGTTTATGCTGTTTGCTGGTGATTGTGTAAACAGAGGACACAATAATGAGCAATGGGATGATTGGTTTGGAGCTTTAGGGCATATAGCCGAAAACCAAACACTTGTGCCCGTTACCGGAAATCATGAGTATGATCCGGTTTCTAAAACAAATAAAGAAGATAAACTATCACTCTTTTGGCAACCTCAGTTTGAATTGCCTACCAATGGCCCTAAAGGATTGGAAGAAAGTGTGTATTACATAGATTACCCAGGAATGCGACTAATTGTGCTGAATAGTTTTGTTGCATTACGTTCAGAAGAAAATATGAAGGAGCAGGCTGCATGGTTAGAAAATGCGTTACAAACCAACACACAGAAATGGACAGTAGTTACTTTTCATCATGCGATGTTTAGCTCAAGGGATGGACGTTATGGAGATTATCCCCAAATGCGTGCAAGTTGGCTACCTATTTTAGAAAAATATAAGGTAGACCTGGTTTTAATGGGGCACGATCATATTTATGGTAGGTCTTTTCATCAGCAAAAGAATATTGAGGTACCCAAAGGGCATACCGGACCTGTCTATGTAGTATCTGTTGCCGGCCCTAAAATGTATGGTATTAATACAGAAAAGAGATGGATGGATAGGGCTGCGGTAAATACACAATTATATCAGGTTATAGATATTGACGGAGATACCTTAAAGTTTAATGCTTACACGGTAACCAATAAGTTATATGATGCTTTTGAGCTTCACAAAGAATCAAATCAGTTCAATTCAATTAAAGAAATTATATCATCAGAGAAGGTAGAAGAAAATACTTTTCCTGATGGGCGATATACCAGAAAATAATCAGATGAAAAAACTAACTATAGGATTGTTAGCTTTTATAGGCTACATACTACCATCCGCAGCACAAGATGTTGTAAAGGGATACATTTTTGAAGATACCAATGGCAATGCTAAAAAAGAGCGAAGAGAAAGCGGAATAGCTAATGTTAGTGTAACCAATGGTATTGATGTAACTACTACTAATGACAAGGGGTATTATGAGTTACCATTATTACAAGATATGATAGTATCGGTAATTAAACCAAGTGGATATGCGGTTCCTTTAAATGAAGAAAATCAACCGTTATTTTATTATATACATAAACCAAAGGGTTCTCCTGAAAATAAATATGGAGGTGTAGCACCTACAGGTAAATTACCAAAGTATGTGAATTTTCCATTGAACAAACAGGATGAAAACTCCAATTTTAATGTTTTACTGTTTGGAGACCCTCAAGCAGATGATATGGCCAATGCTATGTACTTTGAAAAAGCCATAGTAGATGAGGTAGCAGGCGTAGAGAATGTAGCATTTGGAATTAGTTTAGGAGATCTAGGAGCTAAAAACCAATACGATGTATACATACATAGTTTAAGTAAAGTAGGAATACCTTGGTATAATGTATTAGGTAATCATGACGTGAATGATGGGGCGATTGATGAGTTGACTGATGAGACTTACGAAAAGTATTTCGGTCCGGCTAATTATGCTTTTAATTATGCTAATGCGCACTTCATTATGTTAGATGATGTAATATTTCCAGACCCGAATGGCAAAAGAAGTTATGTGGGAGGTTTTAGAGAAGACATTTTAACCTTTGTAAAAAATGATTTAGCCTTTGTACCAAAAGATAAACTAATTGTAATAGGGTTTCATATTCCTATTTATGAGTTTGAACCAGGCCCAGATCAGTTTAGAGAGGGCGATGTACAAAAATTATTTAACCTGCTAAAGGGCTATAACTATACGCTATCTGTTTCAGGCCATACACATTCACAAAATCATCATTTCTTTACACCAGAAGAAGGCTGGGTTAATAAAGGGATTCATCATCAATACAATCCGGGGGCTACTTCAGGTTCTGTATATAACGGGCCAGAAGATGTTTACGGTACACCAGCTTCACTAATGAGAGACGGTACCCCAAAAGGATACGCTTATTTAGCCATTACCAATAATACATATACCTATGAGTACAAGGCTTCGGGTAGCCCTATATCTCATAAGTTTAGTGTGCACATACCTAAAATTGTACCACAAACTAAAAAGTATAGAGGAGAAATTGTGGTAAACTTTTTTCAGGGATCTCCTAGAGATAGTGTTTTCTATAGGGTAGATGATGGAGCTTGGAAAGTAATGGATAAAGAGTTTAGATCGGATAAGTTTTTATTAGATATTGAGTATGAATGGGATCATGCAGAAAAACTACCATGGGGTATTAGACCTTCTACACCATTACCTTCAAGTCATATTTGGGCTTCGCGTATGCCTTCTAAATTACCCTTAGGGAAACATACTTTGGAAGTTAAAGCTGTAGATTGGTTGGGGAGAACATATATTTCTGAAAAAAAGGAATTTACCATAGTTCCTGACCATAATTATATAGTGAATAAAAAATAATTTAAGTGTTTTGTGTTTTTTTAGTTAAACTAAGCTTTGGCCACCATTGTTAGATGGTGGCTTTTTTTTATAAAATGATGATAGGTTAAATTATTTATCGTAATATTGCAATAAACAAATTAAAAGAATGGGGTTAACCAAAAGTGAAATATTTTCTGAGGAGCAAAATCAGATAGCCATATATGCAAAAGTTCTTGGGCATCCGGCAAGAGTTGCAATACTGCAATATTTATTTCAAATTAATGCTTGTGTTTGTGGAGATTTGGTGGAAGAGATAGGGTTAGCACAACCCACTATTTCCCAGCATTTAAAAGAACTTAAAAATGTGGGTTTAATTAAGGGAAATATTGAAGGCACTAGTGTTTGCTACTGTATAGATAAAGAGAATTGGAGTACAATGAAAACTATAATGAATGGATTGTTAGATTTAGATACCAATGCTGGTAACAAAACTTGTTGCTAAAAAAATTTAAATCTATTAATCGTAATATCGCAATAAAACATTTAAGTTATGAAAAACGAGCAAGAATTAAAAAACGTAGTGAAAGAGCGTTATGCTAAAATTGCTGAACAAGGTAAAGCAGAAAATGCGGCATCTTGTTGCGGTGCTACAACGCCATCTAATAAGGTTTACAATATTATGATGGATGATTATTCTGAAACTAAAGGGTACATTGAAGATGCCGATTTAGGTTTGGGATGTGGTTTACCAACCCATTTTGCACAAATACAAAAAGGGGATACCGTGATAGATTTAGGTTCTGGAGCAGGAAATGATTGTTTTGTAGCAAGGCATGAGACAGGTGCAGAGGGTAAGGTGATTGGAGTAGATTTTACGCCTGCCATGATAAAAAAGGCCCGAATTAATGCTGAAAAACTTGGCTACAACAATGTTGAGTTTAGAGAAGGCGATATAGATGATATGCCTGTTAATGAAAACGTAGCCGATGTAGTGGTTAGTAATTGTGTTTTAAATCTTGTGCCTAATAAAGAAAAGGTAGTTAAAGAAATATTTAGAGTACTAAAACCAGGCGGACATTTTAGTATTTCTGACATTGTTTTGGTAGGTGATTTACCAGATGCTTTAAGACAGGACGCAGAAATGTATGCGGGTTGTGTAGCAGGTGCTATCCAAAAACAGGATTATTTAAACCACATAACCAATGCTGGTTTTACTGGGGTTACTATTCAGAAAGAAAAAACAATTACCATACCTGAAGACATTTTAAGCAAGTATTTATCTGCTGAAGAAATTACATCTTTCCAAAATGGTAACACAGGTATTTTTAGTATTACCGTATATGCAGAGAAACCTGGCGCTAAGCAAGAAAAGAAAAAAGTAAAACTATCTGAATTAGGTGCAGAATCTTGTTGTAACCCTGCTACAGGATGTTGCTAATTTTAAAATGAACCCCACAAAATGAATACAGTCCTTTTAGATTTTATTGAAACCTTATCTGTAGAAGATATTCCTGCAGAAAGAAAAGAAACATTACAACCACTTATAGATTTTATAGCCCACAAAGTGGCTAACAATGAGCCTGTACGCTTAAATTTTATTTGTACACATAACTCGCGTAGAAGTCATTTGTCTCAAGTTTGGGCGCAAACAATGGCTTCTTATTACAATGTTGCTCAGGTGTTTTGTTATTCAGGTGGTACAGAGGCAACAGCGTTGTACCCACAAGTAGCGGAAACATTAAAGTTCGCAGGTTTTGATGTTTTTAAATTATCGGAGGAAAAAAATCCTGTTTATGCTATTAAATATGCTGTTAATGAGCAGCCTATTATAGGTTTTTCAAAAAAGTTTGATGATGCGTTTAATCCAGCAGCTGAATTTGCGGCTATTATGACCTGTTCTCAAGCAGATCAAGGATGCCCATTTATTGCAGGAGCAGAAAAGCGTATTCCTATTACTTTTGAAGACCCGAAAGCTTTTGATGATAGTCCTTTAAAAGCTGAAAAGTATAAGGAGCGTAGCATTCAAATAGCTACTGAAATGTTGTATGTATTTTCTAAAATAAGTTAATGATGGCATCAAGTACAAAAAAACTAAGTTTTTTAGATAGAAATTTAACGCTATGGATATTCTTAGCTATGGCAATAGGGGTAGGTGTTGGCTATTTTATACCTTCTATACCTACTTCTATAAATTCTTTTAGTGAAGGTACTACCAATATACCCATAGCTATTGGGTTAATTATAATGATGTACCCACCGTTAGCAAAGGTTAATTATAAATTGTTGCCAAAGGTTTTTAGAAATGTGAAAATTCTATCTATTTCTCTCATTTTAAATTGGATTGTAGGCCCTGTTTTAATGTTTGCATTGGCCATTATATTTTTAAGAGAATACCCTGAATATATGATAGGCCTAATACTTATTGGTTTGGCAAGGTGTATAGCTATGGTGCTTGTTTGGAACGATTTAGCAGAGGGGAGTAGCGAATACGGTGCCGGTTTGGTGGCACTTAATAGTATTTTTCAAGTATTTGGATACAGTTTTTATGCTTGGCTTTTTATTACGGTGTTGCCTCCTTATTTTGGTTTTGAGGGAGCTTTGGTAGACATACCAATAGCTACCATAGCAGAAAGTGTAGCTATTTATTTAGGTATTCCATTTGCATTAGGGGTTGTAAGCAGAGTTATACTAGTTCCTCTAAAAGGAGAAGAGTGGTATACTAAAAAGTTTATACCAACTATAAGTCCGCTAACCTTAATAGCATTACTTTTTACCATAGTGGTTATGTTTTCTTTAAAAGGAGAGTTGATTGTAGAAATACCTATGGATGTTGTTATCATTGCCGTACCGTTGTTAGTATATTTTATCATAATGTTTATTTCAGGTTTTTTCTTTACAAAAGCCATGGGAGGTACGTATGATAAAACAGCTTCAGTAGCATTTACTGCCGCAGGTAACAATTTTGAATTAGCCATTGCTGTGGCCATTGCTGTATTCGGATTAAATTCTGGGCAGGCTTTTGCTGGGGTTATTGGTCCACTAGTAGAGGTTCCGGCTTTAATCTTATTGGTTAAAGTATCTTTTTGGTTGCGTAATAAGTATTTTAAAAATGCTTCAACAACAGCATCATAAACATAATATATACGATTTGTTGGATTATAGAAATTAACCCTTTTATCGTAGCTAGAGTCCTTTTTTAAAAAAGGGCTCTTTCTTTTTTACCAATCTCTCAATTGGTGCATATAAGTTTAAATAGCACACACATAGCTGGTTACTTATTTTGATTGAAAATAGTTGATTTGAGTTAAAAAATATAACGAATATCATTTTCTGAAGGCCTGTTTTTTTAGTAACTTTAAGTATAAAATTAAAGGTCATGAAGAAGATATTATTACCCACCGATTTTTCAGATAATTCGCGTAATGCTATCAAGTACGCCGTGGAATTATACAAAGACGAAAAGTGCCTTTTTTATTTATTAAATACCATTTACGATACTGATAATATTTTACATGGTAGTATCTACGAAATATATAAAGAACGCTCTTTTAAAGAATTAGAACTTCTTGAGCAAGAAATAAGTTCTAAATATAAAAATGATAAGCATTCCTTTAAAAAAGTTGCTACAGTTAATTTGTTAAATGAGCAGATAAAAACTTTGGTAAAAGCAGAGGGTATAGACCTTATTATAATGGGAACACAAGGGGCTACTGGGGCTCAAGAAATTTTATTTGGTAGCTATACTGTAAGTGCTATAAAAGTTGCAGAATGTCCTTTATTAGCAATACCAGAAGAGTTTAGTTACAGAAAACCTAAAAATATTGTTTTAGCCACCGATTACGGAGTAGACTTTGAGAGTTATCAGTTAGATTTATTAAAAAAAGTAGCGAAACGTAATAACTCACAATTGCATGTAGTACACGTAAATGTGAATGATAAACCACTTAAAGAAATCGAGGTACACTCTAAAGAAATGCTTAAAAATTCATTGAAAGATTTAGATGTAGTTTTTGATGAAGTTGAAGGTAACAGTGTTCAAGAAGCAATTTTTAAATACGATGATACCACCCCAATAGATTTGTTGGTAATGATTAAGCATAAACATACCTTTTTTGAAAGATTATTTTTAGGATCTCAAATTTATAAAATAGGATATCATACAACTTTCCCATTTTTAGTGCTTCCTTCTGAATACGTAGAAGAGACTACAACGGTATAATTTTAACTGTTGTTTGCAAAACGTTAGTACGGCTGTTAAATAGATTTAAAATAATAATTGTTTATTTGTTTTGGTTTTATCTTTAAGTTTTAATACAACTATGGATAAAGCCAAAACAGATAATACAGAAGCCTCAGAGGAGGCAATTCAGCACAAAATAGATACTGAAATAAAAAAATCTAAACCGTCTGCGAGAGATGCTGCTAAATCTCACGGAGAAATACTAAAAGAGCAAATACTTGAGGGGCTAGAGGTTTATGATAGAAGTGCTGCAAGTATTTTTTTAAGTTCTTTAACCGCTGGAATGGAAATAGGGTTTAGCTATATGTTAATGACCGCTCTTTTCTATTTTTTAATGCCCTATGTAGATGAGAGTATTATTTTTAAGCTTATCGCCTTGGTATATCCGCTAGGTTTTATTCTTGTAATTTTTGGTCAGTCTGTTCTATTTACCGAACAGACCTCTTTGCTTACCTTGCCTGTATTAAATAATAAACGATCGGTAAAGAGTTTATTGAAAATTTGGGGCACTGTAATATTAGGTAATTTAATAGGAGGTTATATTATAGCTACCGTTCTTCTTTGGATAGCTCCCCAATTAAATGTTTTAAACAATAGTGTAGTAGAAAGTATAGCGTTACATGTTACGGGGTATTCTCCCTTTGTTATTTTTGTAAGCGGTATTTTAGCCGGTTGGATGATGGGCTTACTATCATGGTTAATAACATCTTCTAGAGATACTATTAGCCGTATTGTAATAATTTTTTTAATTACGGCAACTATGGGGTTTGTAGGTTTGCACCATAGTATTATTGGTAGTATAGAGGTGTTTGCAGGGTTAATTACTTCGCCAGAAATAAACCTTGCAGATTATGTAAAATTTCAAAGTTTTGCTTTATTAGGAAATGCTATTGGAGGAGTAGTGTTTGTTGCCTTGTTTAAATATAGAGCTTTTGTAAGTAATATTGATATTTATAGTAATAAGTAATTTAAACTACCATTATAAATAGTAGATACCCGGCTTGGGTAGGTTCACCATACAAAAAGGATACTTCACCTTTTTATAGCATCTTAAGCAATTGATAATTAAATAATATTGTTCTGAAATTAAAGAATAATAGTTATGAAAAATTTATTGATTGTAGGATTGCTATTAGTAAATCTAATGGCTTTTGGTCAAACTTCAGAAGAGGACCGTGAATTATTTCGAACAGAGATTCAAGAAAAATTCCAAGCACTAGAATTATCAGATGATCAAAAAGTTCAATTTGAAGAAATTCAAGTGAAGTACTTTGGTCAAGTAGAAGCAATTAGAGCTTCAACCGATTCTCGTATGTCAAAAATGAAATCTTTAAAAGATATTCAGAAAAAGAAAAATGCTGAAGTGAAAGAAATTTTAACCGAAGCGCAATACGACTCCTATTTAGATATTCAAAAAGAGGTGAAAAAGGAAATGAAAAGCAGATACAAAGCTAGAAATGAATAAGGTTTTATTTTTTATGCTTTTGGGTGGATTGATGATATCTGCTAAAGCAAACAGCCAAATTGTTGTGGTACATCGGGCTCCTAGAGTTTATTATCGTCCGGTGGTACGCCCAGTTGTAAGAAGAGTTCCCCCACCAGTTCCTGTGGTAGTACACCCCGTTGTAGTTAGGGTTTTACCTCCACATAGAGTGGTTTACTATGCTGGCATACCCTATTACTATGCCGCAGGTGTATTTTATATTCAAGTAGAAAACACAGATACCTATAAAGTTGTTGAAGCACCTGCAGGAGTCATTGTAGAGGTTCTGCCTGAAGGTGCCCAACAAAAGGTGATAGACGATGAGGTATATTATGTTGCTGAAGGTGTTTATTACAAAGTAGTAAAGGTAGACGGTAGTAAAAAGTACCGAGTAGTTCAACTTTAAACGATTAAAAAAAGTAATGATGAAATTAAAACTAAAATTAAAAATAGGGGCTATAGTACTGTTAGCTTTAGGAACCCTAATCTCTTGTGATGATGACGAAGATGTGGTAGTGGTTAGATATGTGTATGCTTCTGATGATGCGGAAGAAATATTAGCAACATCTATAGCATATAATTCGTATGGTTTTGTAGCTAGTCTACAGCAAACAAGTGAAGAAATTCAAGAAGGAATTTGCGAAGAAACAATAACTAATTCAGATAGTTTTAGTGGGGCTAATTATTATGGTAATATCAATTATGAATATAGCTATGATGAAACCTATACTAATTATTGTAGCCCAGAGAGTTATGTAGCATATAATTTAGATGCTCTACAGCAGTTTGAAACTTATAACAGTGAATTTGAGCATACCATAGGATTGGAATATACAGTTACTGGTATAGAGGCTGCTTCTGATGATGAGTTTTATGAAGGAATATATGCTAGAAATGGATCTTGGCAAGCTTTGTATGATGAAGATTTAAGATACACTTTTGAATTGGCTATAAACTATGAAGAAGTAACTGTTTCAAAATCGTCTCATAAAATTTATGAAGGAATAGCCACGTTTACTTTAGAACAGGTATATGAAGATGCTGGTGTGGTATATACATATCAAGGTACTTTAGAGTTCTTAAATGAGGACGAAGCAAAAGTAACTTATGATAATGGAGATAGTTTTATTATAAATTTAAACAATGTTAGCTTAAGCAGCTAGTATTAGTTACTTTTATAGTTGGTTGGTTTTAAAAGGCTCCATTTTTTAATGGGGTCTTTTATGATTAGAATTTTTTAATTTAAGTGCTATAATGATAAGTAGGCTAGAAAATAAGATTGTTATTTATGTATCTATTTTATTAGGTTTAATACTTAATATACATAAGCTTATTTTACTTGTACCAGGTGAAAAATTAGCCGATAGGTTTTGGGAATTTAATATGCCTGAACTTATTTATCAGGCATCTACTAATACCTTGTTTAGTTTGTTAATAGGGTTTTATAATTTAAGGTATTTAAAGCGTAATTTTAATAACAGAAAGAATGCTTTCTTTTGGCTAGGTAATTTACTTTTAACACTATTCTGTGTTTTTTTTGCCTATAAAACACAGGCGGTTATTTTTCATAATATCAAAGTGTTTTTTATGAGCTTTTTTGGTACTATGCTAAGATTTGGTTTTACAACATTTTGTATGATTATACTGGTTAGGTTTATGCTTTTGTTAGAAGCTAAAGAAGAAAAAGAAAGAGAGAATAAACAGTTGCAAGAAGCCTATTTTAATGCAGAAATAAATAACCTCAAGGGACAATTAAATCCGCACTTTTTGTTTAATTCCTTAAGCAATTTATCTGCCTTGGTAAGAGAAGATAGTAATAAGGCTCAATTATTTATTACTAATTTATCTAAAATATTTAGGTATACTTTAAATGTACAGAATAAAACCACAGTGTTATTAGAGGAAGAGCTAAGAGTATTAAAAGCCTATGCGCAGCTTCAAGAAATACGATTAGAGAAGGGACTTCAAATAACAATACATGTACCACAAGAATATTTGCAATCTAAATTGCCTATAATGAGTTTGCAACCTTTATTAGAAAATGTGATAAAGCATAATTATGCTTCTGAAGAATTACCGCTAAGAGTTACCATTTATATAGAAGATAATTACTTAGTAGTAAAAAACAATCTTCAAATAAATAATATAGTTGAGCATAGTTCTGGGGTAGGCTTATCTAATTTGGCAGAACGTTATAGATTATTGTACAAAGAAGAAATTTTGATTACTCAAGAGGAAGGCTTTTTTATGGTATCGTTACCGTTAGAAATTAAATAAATATGAAATTAAAGGTTGTAATAATAGAAGACGAACCTGCAAATGTTAGGAACTTAGAGTATCTATTGAAAGATATAAGTGTAGATATTTCAATAATGCATGTGTTGGGTTCTGTTAAAGATGCTATTAATTGGTTGCCTAATAATTTAGAAGCTATTGATTTGTTATTTATGGACATAAGATTAACAGATGGAATTTCTTTTGAAATTTTAAAAAAAGTAGAAGTGTCCAAGCCTATCATTTTTGCAACAGCTTATGAGGAATATGCTTTGGAAGCTTTTAATACCCATGGAATAGCTTATATCTTAAAGCCTTATGATAAAGCAGATATTGAAAGTGCCTTGGCTAAGTTTGCATCTTTAACTACAGCCTCTATAACCAATGAGTTTTTATCACAAGACGTTTTAAAACAAGTATTGAGTCAATTACAACCAGAGCAATCTTATAAAAAGAGTTTTTTGGTACATTATCAAAACAAACTGGTTCCGGTAGCCACTGATTCTATAGTATGGTTTTACAGTAAAAATGAAATTGTAAAAGCCTGTACTAAAACAGGAAAACAATATGTGATTGAGGATACCTTGGAACATATTTATACACTATTACAACCAACAGATTTTTTTAGAGCTAACAGACAGTTTATTCTTCACAGAGATAGTATAGATAGTATAGATTTTTATTTTAATGGAAGGCTACTTGTTAAAACCACCCCTACTACAGAAGAGCAGATTATAATAAGTAAAGCCAAAGCAAGTATTTTTAAAAGTTGGTTAGATAGTTAAGATTGTTTTACCCTTATGTTTAGACACTTCACCCTTTTATAAATTAGATGACGTTATCTTTTTTTGAGTTTTGTACAAAAACTTAAGAAAATGATGATGTACAAATCTTTTGGTGCTATTGCTATTGGTTTTATAGTGGTAGTACTGGTAGCAGAAATTAGTTGGAATTTGATAAACCGTAAGAAGGTTTATCAAACAAATGATAGTATTGCCAGTATCGTTATTTTTATAGGTTTCCAACTTATAAAAATAATATCATCAGGATATTTAATGTGGGTGTTGGATTTAGCCTACTCTTACAGAATATTTAATTTTCCGGAGGAAATTTGGGTATTTGTACTCACTTTTCTGATGGTAGATTTTGCATATTATTGGTATCATCGGTTATCTCATATATTCCCATTTTTATGGGCATTTCACTTTACCCACCATACAAGTAAAAAATTTAATTTGTTAACGGCATATAGGCTTAACTGGTTTTCGTTTGTGTTGTTGCCATTATTTTTAATACCAATTGTTTTTTTAGGGCTACCAATATCTTATGTTGTTGTGTGTTTGGTACTCAATCTTTTCTATCAATTCTTTTTGCATACAGAAATGATATCTAAAATCCCGTTAATTGAAGGTATCATAAATACTCCTTCAGCACATAGAGTACACCACTCTCACAATAAGAAGTACTTCAATAAAAATTTTGCCGGAGTTTTTGCCTTTTGGGATGTAATATTTAACACCTACATACCAGAAACAGAAAAGCCTGTATATGGTTTAAAGTCTGGGTTTAGTAGTAACAATCCATTTGTGTTAATAGGTAGAGGGTTTAGAGATTTTTGGAACCAAATAACTCACCATAAGGTATAGATAATTGACCCTTTAAATAAGTCAGTTAACCCAAAAATAGACGTATCAATAGTAGAAAAAGTGTCAAGTTTGAATTATTAAAAACAATTAATTTATGAAAACTCAAAAAATCAAAATCGTTAGAAAAAGTAAATTGTATGTAGTTACACTACTTATAACTTTAGGAATGTTTACTGCTTGTTCAGATAGTGATGATGCTTCTGGATCAATAAACCAAGAAGAGGCTGCCGCTGAGACAATTATTAATGCAATGTCTCCTGAAACAGGGGGAGCTATAACACAAACAGATGAGGCGGTAGTAAAAGCTAGCACTATTGAAGATGCAGCTAAACAAACTGATGAGCCTACCATAAGTTGTGGAGTAGCCTATGCAAATGAGGTAACATTAGCTGGAACACAAGGGGGAGTTACCTATTATGTTGGAGCAGATTGGAATTGGATGTTAAGTTGTACTGTTTTTGGAGTACCAGAAACCTTTACAATGAGCTTTTCATCTAGCAGGCAATATACCTCTAATAGAATGACTTCTGATGATGACTCAGTAGGAGAAATCGCAGTATCAGGTTTAGAATTATTGTCAAACGTATTTGTGGTAAATTCAGAGGTTATCAATTCAGGCAATCAAATATCAACTCTAGGAAATGGGTATGATTTAAATAGTACCATTAATATTACAATTAGCAACTTAACCTATGATAAAGCTACATTAGAAATTTTATCTGGAAGTGCAAATGTTAGCTTTAGTGGTACTTTTAATGGCACTAGTAGTGAAATTTATGGAGGTACTGTTGAATTTTTAGGTAGTAAAAATGCCGTACTAAATATGAATAATGGCAATTCGTATCCGTTTTCGTGGTAATAGGATTGTTAAATTTTGAAAGTTGAAAAAGTAGTTTATAACATATTTCGTTGTAGTTAATTAAAAATATAGAATAGCTTTTTACCTAATGGTAAAGGGCTATTTTTGCATTTACAAAAACCTAGTAAGTAAGTATATGTTATTTAAAAAGAGCTTAATTTCTTTAGCCATTGGTGGCTTTGGGATTGGATTAACCGAGTTTTTAATGATGGGTATATTACCCGAAGTAGCTAAAGATTTTGGTATTACTATTCCAGAGGCGGGGCACTTTGTTGCATCCTATGCTATAGGTGTAGTTATTGGAGCACCTATATTGGTGCTTATAGCAGGTAATTATGCACCTAAAAAAATATTGGTGACGTTAATGTTGGCCTTTACAGTATTTAATTCGTTAGCTATTTTCGCATCCAATTATGAATTTATGGTGTTGAGTAGACTATTATCTGGGCTACCTCACGGAGCTTTTTTTGGAGTAGGAGCAGTAGTAGCTAGTAGATTGGTAGATAAAAGTAAAGAAGCAAGTGCTATAGCAATGATGTTGGGAGGCTTAACCATTGCTAATATTGTAGGCATTCCGTTTGCTATTTGGTTAGGAGAAAATTTCACATGGCGCTATGCCTTTGTGATGGTTGCTATAGTTGGAGTACTGGCAGTAACATCTATCAGTTTTTGGATGCCAGATTTACCAAAAAAACCAAGATCAAACGCTAAAAATGATTTAAGAGTATTTTTACATGCCGAGCCTTGGTTTATCTTGGGTATTACTGCTGTAGGTACTGGTGGTTTCTTTGCATGGTTTAGTTATATTAAACCATTGCTTATTAATGTAACTGGTTTTCCAGAAGGAAGTGTAATTATTGGTTTATTAAGTATGGCAGGAGTAGGTATGACTGTAGGTAACTTTGCTGGAGGAAAATTAGCTGATAAGGTTTCTCCTGGTAAAGCCACAGCCATTTTATTGTCTATAATGGTGTTGTGTTTAATATCTGTTTCGTTAGTTGCGCCTTATAAAATACCAACTATAATAATGACGTTTGTAACAGCGATGTTCGCATTCTCAACTGCTTCACCAATTCAAATGCTTATGATTAATGCATCTAAAGGGTCAGAGATGTTAGCATCTTCGGCAAATCAGGCTGGATTTAATATGGGTAATGCTTTAGGTGCTTATTTAGGAGGATTACCAATTGCTTATGGTTTTGGTTATGCTTCGCCTGAATGGGTAGGAGCAGGAATGGCGTCTTGTGGAGTTATGATTACATTACTTATGCTTTTGCGTAGAAAGCGTAAGGCAAAATCATTATAAAAAGGGGATAGGTTGTATCGTTTGCGATATAACCTATTTTTTGGTATATTTGTATCGTAAACGATTTAATTGCGTGAGATTATTATGAGTGCATTTTATAATTTAAAAACGAAAACTCCTCAAGGAAAAGAAGTTGCCATGAGTGAGTTTAAAGATAAAGTAGTTTTAATAGTAAATACAGCTACTAAGTGTGGGTTAGCTCCTCAGTTTGAGGGGTTGGAAAAACTACATGAAACCTATAAAGATAAAGGATTAGTGGTGTTAGGTTTTCCTTCAGACCAGTTTGCAAATCAAGAGCCTGAAACAAATGATACTGTAGAGCAGGCTTGTAAAATTAATTTTGGGGTAACTTTTCCGTTAATGGCTAAGTCAGATGTGAATGGAGCTAATACGAATGAGGTGTTTAAGTATTTAAAATCTGAACTAGGTGGATTATTGGGTAGTAAAATAAAATGGAACTTTACGAAGTTTCTAATTGATAGAAACGGAAAACCTGTTAAACGTTTTGCCCCTATCACCAAGCCAGAAACCATAGAAAAAACAATACAGAAATTACTATAGCGCCTATGGAACCTACCAATGATTATCAAAAATTAGAAAATCAGATTTGTTTTCCGTTGTATGCAGCTTCTCGTTTGGTAACTAAGTGCTATCAGCCATTATTAAAAGATTTTGGTATAACGTATCCGCAATATTTGGTGCTTTTAGTGTTATGGGAGAAAGATGAGGTTTCTTTATCCTATATATCTGAAAGGTTATTGTTACAGTCTAATACGTTAACACCGTTGGTAAAACGAATGGAAGAAATGGAATTGCTTTCCAGAAAACGATCAGATACAGATGAGCGTAGTATCATTATTTCGTTGTCTGATAAAGGAAAACAAATGAAAACAGAGGCTCAGCAAGTACCTGTTGCATTAGCGTCTAATTTTCAATTTAGCGTAGAAGAAATGATAACCTTAAAAGGATTATTAGATAAACTAATACGTAATGTAGAATAAATAGCAATTTTAAGAAAGTACAAAATAATTAAGCTTAAAATAAGGAAATAAACTTATTTATAGAGATATAGATAGTTTCGATAATAAGTTTGTTTTGCAAATAAGATAAAAACAATATTTTTGTTTTAAACTATAAGATAGAAGATCATGTCAGATACAATAGAAAAAGTAAAATGTTTAATTATTGGTTCGGGACCTGCAGGATATACAGCAGCTATATATGCAGCACGTGCTAATATGAGTCCGGTAATGTACCGTGGAATGCAACCAGGTGGACAGTTAACAACAACTAACGATGTTGAAAATTTCCCTGGATATCCTGAAGGTATTACAGGACCTGAAATGATGATGCAATTGGAGCAACAAGCAAAACGTTTTGAAGCAGATGTTAGAGATGGATGGGTAACTAAAGTAGATTTCTCTGGAGATATACATAAGATTTGGGTGAATGATGAAAAGGAAATTCACGCGCAAACGGTTATTATTTCTACAGGTGCTTCTGCTAAATATTTAGGATTACCTTCTGAACAACATTATTTAAGTTTAGGTGGTGGTGTTTCTGCTTGTGCTGTTTGTGACGGATTCTTTTATAGAAACAAAGAAGTAGTAATTGTTGGGGCGGGAGATTCTGCTTGTGAAGAAGCACATTACCTATCTAAACTTTGTAAAAAAGTAACTATGTTGGTTAGAAGAGACGAGTTTAGAGCTTCTAGAATTATGGAAGAGCGTGTTAAGAAAACTGAGAATATAGATATTTTGTTTAATACAGAAACGTTGGAAGTAATTGGAGACGGACAAGTAGTGAACGCTATTAAAGTTGAAAATAATGTAACCAAAGAAGTAAAAGAAATTCCGGCATCTGGATTCTTTGTTGCTATTGGTCACCAACCAAATACAGAAATATTTAAAGATTTCTTAGAGTTAGATGATGCTGGGTATATTATTAATAAGCCTGGTACCTCTAAAACAAACGTTGCAGGTGTATTTGTAGCAGGAGATGCTGCAGATCATGTATACCGCCAAGCAATTACAGCTGCTGGTACAGGTTGTATGTCTGCCCTAGATGCAGAACGTTACTTAGCAGAGGTTGAAGCACATCAAGAAGCTTAAGGAGATTAGAAAAAGCTATATATTAAAAAACAGGTTGTGAAAACAACCTGTTTTTTTATGTTCATATTAAACGTTACGTTTAATGATTGATCTTTCTATAGCTACTTTACAAAGTACTATTAATTAAAGCATTAAGAGTATTTGGCAAAATACTAAAATGATTGTAATGATTAGTTTAGATAATAGCTCCATAGCTGTTAAGTAAGTTTTCTGGTTATAAAAATACTATTTTTAACTTATTTTGTTTCTTTTTCTGTAGTTATTTTTTCCACTTCAAGAAACTTTTTTTCATCTACAGTTTTATCAGACTCAATTAGCTCTTCTTCAGTTTCTTCAATAGTTTTTTCAGTTTCTGTCTCGACTTCAGTTTCAAATTCTATTTCTTCATCTTCTTCACAATCAAGACATTCAAGTTCTGTTTTACCCATAATCCAATTATACTCTGGCATATTACGGTCATAAATACGCTTGTCATTTTTAATATCATGGATTACATTTCTAATAGAGTGGTCTAGGTTAATGTAGGTATTGCTAGGAACATACACGGTAACAAAAACATCCTGATTCAAATACTCGTTGTCATAATCGGTAAGCAAATAATCTTTTATTTTTATAGTACTACCGCTTATTGTATAATAATATTCAATACCTTCTGCAAACTCTTTAGATTGAGAATAATCTTGACCACTAGATCTTTTTTGAACTTTTACATAGGCAACACTATCAATGGTAGGTTTAATATCTAGTCGTACATCATGCATCATTACCATTTGTTTACCATCTTCCTCAATAAGCGTAAGTCCGTTTTTCTTATAGGTTTGCTCGTACATTTCATTTTCCATTAAGGCAATGGTAAGCGTATCATTTTTTTGAATATAAAATTCTTCTTTCTCTGTTAGGGTACTAGTAACACTATTTTCAAAACTATTATTAATGCCTAAGTATATTAACCCTATAATAGAAAGTATCCAAACAGCTAGTAAGCTATACTTACCAATATTACCTAGTGGTTTTACATTACTAGCAACTATCTTAATACCTAAAATTAGTAGGAAGAATGTTGGGATACCAATAGATAAGAAAATTAACAGCATTAACACCCATAGAGGGAAACCATGTAAAAAGAATTTGTCAACTAAGTGAAAAGGTATGTGTACCCCATCATGATTACTACCAAAAAGTGCAATCATGAAGCTAACAAATAACCCAATAAGCATAGAAATACTTATGATAATAACTAGTACACCCGCTATTTTACCTATTATTTTTAAAATAGCGATGATAACGTTTCCCAAGCTTTCAAAAATTGTTTGAGAGCCTGATTTAACACGGTTTCCTACCTTTTCATAATCTACATTTTTAACTCTGTCGGCTACATCTTCAAATCCTTCTTTTACTTTTTTTTCGATATTGCTGATGTTAACCGGCTCCCCCCGCATAGATAGTTTTTGTGCAGTGGTTCTAGCTTCTGGCATAACAATCCAGAAGATGATGTACACTAAAATTGGCGATCCAAAACCAAGAACAACAAATAACACCCAAATAAGTCTAATCCAAACGGTATCTATACCAAAGTAATGGCCAAGTCCTGAAGACACCCCTGCAATGTATTTGTTGTCTGGGTCTCTTAACAATTGTTTGGTATTAGATTTTCTATTGCTGCCAGATTTTCTTTGGTAAGATGGCTCATCGTCAAATATTTCCTCATCTACCATATAATCTTCTGGTTGCCCCATGATTTCAATTACTTCGTTAACGTCTTTAGCGTTAATTACCTGACGTTCATTTACCAATCTTTCAGTAAATAGTTCAGCAATTCTAGCTTCAATATCAGCTATAATTTCATCTCTACCCTGAGCAGAAGTTAAAGAGCGTTTAATGGTATCTAAGTATTTTTGTAACTTAAAAAAAGCTTCTTCATCTATATGAAAAAACATGCCTCCTAAGTTTATGTTTATCGTCTTGTTCATGGTTTTTTAGTGTTTTTGTGTTGTTACAACGGTTACCGCATTTTGCAATTCGTCCCAGGTATTATTTAATTCTTTCAGAAAAATTTTACCGGTTTCAGTGAGCGAGTAATATTTTCTTGGAGGACCGGATGTTGATTCTTCCCAACGGTAATTTAATAATCCGGAGTTCTTTAATCTGGTAAGTAAAGGGTAAATAGTACCTTCAACTACCAGCATCTTTGCGTTTTTCAAGGTTTCTAGAATTTCTGCAACATATTTGTCTTCGTCTTTTAATATAGACAGAATACAATATTCCAGAACCCCCTTACGCATTTGCGCTTTGGTGTTCTCAATGTTCATAAGCCTTTTCTTTGAATGTGATTAAACTGTTCATTTTTTGATTGATGATGATTGATTGATGAATATGATTATTTTAAAAATTTAATGGTAATAGGGTACTGGTATGCTTCTCCGTTTTTAGCTTTAATAGCTGCCGTTACCACACAAACTATTTCAAAAACTTTATAGGCAATAACTACGGCAATGGCCGAGATACCAAAGAGAAGATTTTGTTGAATAAGGCCAAAGTCATCTATCACAAAATGATCATGACGCATAATCATGGGAATATAATTCCAGATACTTTCATTGTTATAAGCAAATACTGAAAAGCCTAAAACAGCCAGTATCATGCTATATATTAAAATACTTAACTGAAAGTTAAGTGCTTGTTTTCCATTCTCGTCTATAAACTTACTTCTGTCTTTATTTAAGACCCATAAAATAATGGGAGCAACAAAGTTTCCTAGAGGAATAATAAACTTACTAAATACAGAAAGTTGTATTAAAGTAGCTACGTTTTTGTGATGATTTGTGATTGATGAATCCATAACCTATTATTTTCTTATACAAATATATGGTTAAAAAAAGGTATTATGCAAAACATAGTACTTAAATTTAACATAAAATTAAGAATATTGCTATCGAAAGGCTATGTTAGAAATTTTAAAATTTATACTGTATATTTAAAGTATGAAGTTTACACCTAAAAAGCTGAATACCTTTTTAATGGTAAAGTTACCATCGGCATGGATATGCGGAGTAAGGGTAGTATCTATTACAGAGAATAGCTGTACAACCACCGCTAAGTTAAGTTGGATAAACAAAAACCCTTTTAGGTCTATGTTTTGGGCAGTACAAGGAATGACAGCTGAGCTTGCTACTGGAGTATTAGTGATGAAAGCTATAAACGATAGCAATCAAAAAATTGCGATGCTTGTGGCTAGTAATAAGGCTACGTTTAGTAAAAAAGCAGTAGGTAGAATAACCTTTATTACTACAGATGGAGCTAAAATAGCAAAAGCTATAGCAGACACCGTGAGTACAGGGGAAGGACAAACTTTTTGGATGGAAGCCGTGGGAAAAGATGAAGTGGGGGATGAGGTTTCTGTTTTTCAATTTGAATGGACTATAAAATTGAAATCTAAAAAATAGTGTAACATTATTTTATTTTTTCTAACCTATAGTGGTAATTAAAAAATTAAAGAAAGAATGACATCACACGAAATTGACTACGAAATATTTGGAGAAGAAATGCAGTATGTGGAGATAGAACTAGATCCGCAAGAAGCTGTTGTGGCAGAAGCCGGTACTTTTATGATGATGGATGATGGAATACGTATGCAAACCATTTTTGGAGACGGGTCTAACCAAAGCCAAGGGGTTATGGGTAAACTATTTTCTGCTGGGAAACGATTACTTACTGGCGAAAGTTTGTTTATGACTGTTTTTTTAAATGCGGAATATGGAAAGAAGAAAGTAAGCTTTGCATCTCCTTACCCCGGTAAAATTGTACCTATTGATTTAACTAAGTATAGAGGTAGGTTTATTTGCCAGAAAGACGCCTTTTTATGTGCTGCTAAAGGTGTGAATGTAGGCATAGAGTTTTCTAGAAAATTAGGAAGAGGATTTTTTGGTGGTGAAGGGTTTATAATGCAAAAATTAGAGGGTGATGGTATGGCGTTTGTACATGCTGGTGGAACCTTAGCGAGAAAAGAGTTATTACCGGGCGATGTTTTAAAAGTAGATACCGGTTGTATAGTTGGCTTTACACAAGATGTAGATTATAATATTGAATTTATAGGGGGTATACGTAACAGTATATTTGGAGGTGAAGGATTGTTTTTTGCAACCTTAAGAGGCCCAGGTGTAGTGTACTTACAATCGTTGCCATTTAGCAGACTTGCAGGTCGCGTATTGGCGGCTGCACCACAAGGTGGAGGTAAGCAAAAAGGCGAGGGAAGTATATTAGGTGGATTGGGTAATTTACTGGATGGAGATAATGGCTTCTAATGGAGAAGATATTCACATTAACAGTTCTTTAACATACTATTTTACAATATAAACGTTATTTTTAAAGTGACCTAAATACTATACACTATGGCTAGAGCTATGCTAGAGTATACAAAAACTATACTTGCAAAGGTTAGTTTTGATGCTATACTCTTCAAAAAAGAGCTAGAAAAGGCAGTCAAAAGGCTTTTACCTTATGAGATAGAAGAACTTAGATTATGGCTGCAAGGATTTACAATGAAGAATCCTGAACTTTCTGAATGCTTATTGTTATTAAATAACTAGAAATAGCCACCTACGGGTGGCTATTTTGTTTTATGCTAGTTCTTACTAGTTATCTTTTAGCAACCGGACTTATTATTTGAACATTCTGAAATGCAATGGCTCCTCTAATAACTCCCATAATCACTTCTCTCAATGCTTCTATAATATGTAATTTTAATTCGCTTTTATGGTATATAAGGCTTACCTCTCTAGCAGGAGTAGGCTCATTAAAATAATGCAGATTTTCTTTTTCTGTACCTTTTAAGTCAAGTGCGTGTAAGTAAGGTAACAGTGTCATACCTAAACCTTCATTGGCTAGTTTTACCATAGTTTCAAAACTTCCGCTTTCTAGTTGAAAACGTTCATCGTTAAAGCCTTTGGCACTTTTACACAGGTTTACAACTCCTTCTCTAAAACAGTGTCCGTCTTCTAACAATAATATATCTTCAATAGCTAAATCAGTTGTGTCAATCTTCTTATTAGTATATAAACGGTGGTTTTGTGGTATGTACGCTACAAACGGTTCGTAATATAATACACGCTCTTTAATATGCTCATGTTGTAGTGGTGTGGCAGCAATGGCGGCATCTAAGTTACCATCCATTATTTTCTGAATTAAACCTTCTGTGTTTAACTCTTCTATTTTAAGCTGAACTTTAGCATATTTTTTAATAAAGTTACTTAAAAACATGGGTAGTAGGGTAGGCATAATTGTAGGTATGATACCTAATTTAAATTCGCCACCAATAAACCCTTTTTGCTGCTCTACAATATCTTTTATTCTATTAGCTTCGTTCACAATGTTCTTTGCCTGATCTACTAATTTTTTACCAACTTCGGTTAATTGAATTGGTTTTTTTCCACGGTCAAAAATTAGAATGTCCAATTCATCTTCCAACTTCTGAATTTGCATACTAAGAGTAGGTTGTGTAACAAAACTTTTTTCTGCCGCAAGCGTAAAGTTCTGATATTTAGCTACGGCCAATACATATTGTAATTGCGTGATTGTCATTAGTGATAATTTAAGGCTATAAATTTACAAAAACTATCAATATTATTTATGGTTAAACAATAAGTTTTGTATCATAGATTGATTTGAAAATAATATTTTCCTACAATGTTGAAAATGTGATAGTTTTGATTTATTTTTATAGGGGAGTGTTTGTTTTGTAAAAATCTTATAGCCTATGAAAATTCAGTTACTTTTAATTTTTGCTTTTTTTAGTTTGTTACACGTAAAAGGACAAACAACAGCTATACCAGATCAGGGATTTGAACAATGGCTAATAGGATTGGGGATAGATAGTGATGCTACTGTAAACGGACAGGTGCTAACCTCTGATATTAGTGGTATAACTTATTTAACGCTTGATCTTACAAATGCATGGTTTGGTTATATCTACGATCTTACTGGTATAGAAGATTTTACAGCTTTGGAAGAGCTTACCATAAATTATTTTGAAATTTCTACCATAGACCTTAGTAGTAATTTACAGTTGAAAAAGCTTAATCTTCAGTCTAATGCATTAACAAGCTTAGATGTATCTGCTAACGTATTGCTAGAAGAACTGTATTTAGAAAATCATGATGATGTAGCACCTGTTAACCTGTTAACAGAATTAGATTTGAGTAATAACCCTAATCTAACCATTTTAGATATATCTAATATGTATACGCTAACTAAAATAGATTTAAGGAATAACCATAATGATATATTAAACTCACTTGATGTTAGTTTTTCTGTAATGCCTGATAGTCAATATGACCCTACAGAAGTATATAATACTATTTGTGTAGCTGTAGATGACGAAGTCTTGGCACAAAATAATCAATTGCCTTATAACCAATGGAATATTAGTCAGCAGCATACGGTAATTAATTTTTCTGCTAACTGTTTATTGACTACTAATGAGCTTACTTTAGATGATGCTGTTACCGTATATCCTAATCCTACATTGGGTATACTATCTATTGATGCAAAAGAGGGTACTATTACCGTGGTAGAACTTTATGATACCACAGGGAGAAAAATAAATGAATTTAAAAGTGGTTTTGAACATATAGATTTACAATGTGCAGCTGGTACTTATTTTATGAAAATTAATAGTAGAGATAGTAGTATTGTTAAAAAAGTTGTGGTGAGATAATGGTATAGGTAACTCAAATTTAAGTATAAGAAGTACTAATAGGAATTACGTATTATTGGTTTTTGGTATTTGTAAATTTGTTGATATAAATAAGAAAAAATTAAATCAATGAACTATAATAGTTTAGGGCTAGATGCCCAACAAACAGAAAAAATAGCTGAAAAATTAAATGCTTTATTGGCTAATTTTCAAACCTATTACCAGAATTTAAGAGGGATACACTGGAATATTCGTGGTAAGCGCTTTTTTGATCTTCATATTAAATTTGAAGAATTATATACTGATGCAAATACGAAAGTTGATGAAATTGCCGAGCGTATACTTACTTTAGGAAGTGTACCGTTGCATACTTTTGACGATTATGTAAAGGCATCTAAAGTACCGGTAGGTAAAAATATTCATAATGACGAAGCTTCTGTACAGCTGGTAGTAAACTCACTAACAGAGCTTTTAAAAATAGAAAGAGAAATTCTGATAGCTTCTGATGAAGCAAATGATGAAGGAACCAATTCTATGATGAGTGATTTTATTACAGAACAGGAAAAAACTGTTTGGATGATGAAAGCTTGGTTAGATGAAAAAATCTAAGAGATAACTTTAAAATTAAAAAGCCTGCTTACTTATTTAAGCAGGCTTTTTTGTTATTTAAAATCTAATGGTAAAATCTTTATCTTCTGTAGTAATGTCAAATTTAGCATCGTTAAAATTTGGAGGGCCAAAAGCCATTGGGTTGTTACTCATTCCGTAGTCTTCTTTTGGAAAACCAGTAGCTTCAAAATCCATTCTTTTATTTTCATTCTCATCATGTAGTACCATAATAGCATAGGTGCCTGGTTCTATATCAGTAAAGGTTGCTTTTGCCACTCCGTTTTCTATGGTAGCAACTACCATTTTAATACCGCTACCTTTCATAAAGGTGTCTTTGGTGTGTAAGCTAAAAATTACATTACCCTCAGCGCTTTTTACATTGGTTACTTGCGCGTTAATGGTATAGGTGTTTTTTTCTTGTGCGTGAATTAATGAAGTTAACAAAATCATTAAAAGTGTAGCAAGTGTTTTCATAAGTATAATTTTTTATGGTTGTTTTAATTTTACACTTCAAAAGTGCAAAAATTAGCAATGTCATAAAAAGTAATACTACCCAACTGTATATTTTAAGTGATGAACTGTAAAAAACTTATAGTAAACCTTTTGCCTTAATTTCTAGGTACTTATTAATGGTATTTATAGTTAAGTTTTCAGGTTTGGTAAGAATACCTTGAATTCCATGAATTTGAAGTTCTTTTAGCATTAATGTTTTATCATGTACAAACTTCTCGGCAATGGTTTTATGTATAACATCTTGAAGATCTTCACTTTTTTCCTGAATGAAATTAGTAAGTTCAGTATTTTCAAAAAATATAACTACTAGAACATGTTTTTTAGAAATAGCTTTTAAAAAAGGAAGCTGTCTTCTTAAAGCAGAAATATGTTCAAAATTAGTATATAAGAAGAGCAGGCTGCGCTGATTTACTTTTCTGTTTAAGTGCCCGTATAAATTTCCAAAATCTGAATCTGGAAATAATGTATTCACATTATACAGTTTTTCTAACAGGGTATTTAAATGCGTAAGCTTTCCTAAAGCTGGCACAAATTCGTCTAAATTTTTATTAAAAGTAACAAGACCAACTTTATCACTTTTCTTTAATCCTACATTAGAAAAGGCCAGCGTAGCATTAATGGCATAGTCTAAAAGACTTAACTCATTAAAAGGCATTTTCATAACTCTACCTGTATCTATGATAGAATAAATAGGTTGTGATTTTTCATCTTGATATTGATTTACCATTAAAGAAGCTCTTTTGGCAGTAGCCTTCCAGTTAATAGTTCGTATATCGTCTCCTACCACATAATCTTTTATTTGTTCAAATTCCATGGTATGCCCAATACGTCTTATTTTTTTTAACCCGTAAGTAGATGTTTTACTATCAATGGCAAGAAAGTCATACTGCTGCATTTGAACAAATGACGGATATACTTTTACCACTACTTCATCTTGAAAAATGTATCTTCTTCTAATAAGCTGTAGCGGACTATTTACATAAATATTTAATTTTCCGTAGTGGTATTCGCCTCGTTCAACTGGTTTTACTTCGTAGATAAAGTCATAATGGCCATTTTTTTGTATGGTAGCTGAGTGGTTAAAATCTCTTTTTTGAAATTGAAATGGCAACTCATCAATAACCTTTATAAATATATTGAAAGCATACTGGTTGGTAACGGTTATGGAAACTTGATTATGATCACTATTAGAAAATCGGTTAGGCAAAATTCTTCTAGCTGTAATTCCATTGGTAACTACAAACACCAATAAGGCATCTGCCAGTACTACAATACAAAAAATTAAAGCACAAACCCAACCTATTTGATATAGCGGATGTACCCAGTAAGAAAGTAAGAATATAAGAGCAATACCAAGGGTTACAAACAATAACTTGGTATCAATATATAAACTCTTTATAAATGCTATCAGCTTCAATTATCTAGGAACTTCTACAGATTGAACAATCATTGAAATAACCTTTTCTGGGGTAACACCTTCCATTTCTCTCTCAGGAGTTAAGATAATTCTATGGTTTAGTACCGGAACCAAGGTATTTTTTACATCTTCAGGAATTACAAAATCTCTTCCGTTAATAGCAGCATATGTTTTGGCTGTTTTTAAAATGGCAATAGAAGCTCTAGGAGAAGCACCAATATATAAATGCGGGTGATTTCTAGTTTTATCTATAATTTCAGCGATGTATTTAAATATTTTTTCTTCAACCAGTATGTCTTTAATTTTTAGTTTAAAATCTAGTAACATTTCCGGAGTAAGAACTGCCGCTATTTCTGTAGTAACTGGTTTTTCTTTACGCTCATGGTGCGTTTTTAAAATATCAATTTCTTCAGTTACTGAAGGATACCCTAATTTTATTTTAAATATAAAACGGTCTAACTGTGCTTCTGGTAGTGCATAGGTACCTTCTTGTTCAATAGGGTTCTGTGTAGCCAATACCATAAAAGGTGGTTCCATTTGGTAGGTTGTTCCATCTATGGTAATTTGCTTTTCTTCCATAACTTCAAATAAAGCAGCTTGGGTTTTTGCAGGTGCTCTGTTAATCTCGTCAATTAAAACAAGATTAGAGAAAATAGGCCCTTTTTTAAACTCAAAATCTGAAGTTTTCATATTTAAAACAGAAGTACCCAAAACGTCACTTGGCATTAAATCTGGAGTAAACTGTATTCTGCCAAAACCTGTTTGTAGTGTTTTGGCAAATAATTTACTGGTTACGGTTTTGGCAATACCTGGTACACCTTCAATTAACACATGCCCATCAGATAATAAAGCTACAATTAACAACTCTATAAATTCATTTTGACCAATAATTACTTTAGCCAGTTCTTGTTTAATATTGGCAACCGCTTCTTTTAATTGCTCAAGGTCTATTCGGTTATTAAAAGCCAAGTTTTCAGTATTTTCTATATCCATAATTTACAGGTTGTATTCTTCTAATAAACTATTTAGTTTAAGTACTTCGTTTTTGGTAATTGTATTTTTTGCATTTAACTCTTTAATATAGTCAAATAATTCTCTTATATCAGTTTCAGGCTTATTGGTTCTAGCGGATAACTGATTATAAAATGCATCGTTTAAATGTTCTGTAGGAATGTGCAGTTTTAGCCTTATATCGGTTAAAAACAATTCTATTTTTTGAGTAACAATATCTTTATACATTCCTTGTTGATAATACATATTACCAATAGTTCTAGTAAAGGCTAGGGTTTGGTTGGTAAGCGGTTTGATAATAGGAATGGGTCTTTGAGTTCTTTTAGCTTCAAAAATTATAAAAATAAAAAGCGTTAGCATAAGAAAATAGTAGGCCAACTTTAAGTATTTGTTTTCTAAAAATAAATACAACGGAGATAGGTAAATAACCTTTCCATTAATATAATGCTGATCAAGATAGATATTAGGGCCTTTTAAAAACTCTAATAAGGAAGCTGAAAAATAGTTATTGTTTTCTTTTAAAATAAAATAATTGGTAAATACTTCTGGTAAGGTGATAAGCACTATAGAGCCTGCTCCAAATTTTTTAGTTATAGCAAATGTATATTTTTCAGGTTTATCATTAATGCTAAGATGTGCTATTGGAGTAGCTTTTTTAATAGAATCGAAATACAATGTTTCAATAGCTCTATCATATGTAGCACTAAGGTTTTTTTCCTTTCTGTAGTCATTTTTAAGTTGAACTCCAGAAGATGTAATGCTTTTAAACAGCGGTAACTTTTGCGCAGATACTTGTAGGGTGTCTAGCAAAGATTCTTCAATTGTATGAGATGCAACAATTAAATTATTTCCTTCGGAAACCCAATCTAAAAGGCTCTCCAGCTCATCCGGGCCAAAAGCAACATCAGAATTAATAAAAAAATAACTGCCTTCTTCTATTTCATTATTGCTTAGTTTATTATGTGGTGCAATAGAAGAAACGTGTATGTTTTTATTAGGCAACACATTTTCTAATTGCTGCGCAAGTATATAAGTACCAAAGGGTAATGTTTTTTTAGCATTGTAGCTTGGAAACCAATTTATTTCTTTTGGTTTAGAATTGTCTACAATTACCAACAATAGGATAGCTAACACTAAAAGCACTATATATATGACACCTCGTTTTCTCAAACTGTTGCTATTTTAGAGTTGAACTTTTTAAATTCTTGTTCAATTTGAAGAAATTTAAACTGGTCAATTTCAAAATTTCCAAACCATATATAATCATATAGGTTGGTAATATAGTCAAAAGGAACTTTTAGTACTTCTTTAGAAATTTCTACAATATAGTCTTTATTGGTTTTTTGTTGTTCCCAATGTATCAATTCTCGTTCGCTTAAATCTTGAAGGGTTAGCAAGTAATAATACCTAACAGCCAATCTGTAATTTTCTTTTGCTACAGCCTCTTTAATCAACTTGTTTATATCTTCATTTTTAATAATATGTTCATCTTCTGTAAATTGAATGTCAGC
The DNA here is from genome assembly GCF_027924185.1 of Neptunitalea lumnitzerae. Taxonomy (GTDB): domain Bacteria; phylum Bacteroidota; class Bacteroidia; order Flavobacteriales; family Flavobacteriaceae; genus Neptunitalea; species Neptunitalea lumnitzerae. Next base: position 216,009 of record NZ_BRVO01000003.1, on the reverse strand, counting down.
TTTTTTATGAGCTTTCTTAGAAGAAAAACTTTTGAGGTTGATGTTTAGAAATAACTTAATAATTAAAAAAATTAGTAATGCTATAGAGGCATAAATCATAATCTCAAAAAAAATGGATAGCCAAGTTATATTGAACTTAGTACTAAATATATTTTCTGCTATCCATGATAAAAAACTTATGATCCACGCTTTGATGATCTCTATAAAATTAGACCCTTCATTTGTAGTTTCGGTATAATCAAAGTCACTATCTTGTTTATAATCTTCAATAGTATTTTGTTCAAAAGAAGGTACAGTTTCTCCTTGGTATTCATTTGCATACATACCACTTCCGAAGAATACGGTAAACAATACTATAAAAATGATTATAACAGATGTAAGCTTAGGCATTAATCTTCAGATTGAGTTCCTATGTTATTAATTGTTTCAAAGGTTCCTGTAAAGTTTTTGCGTTCATTTAGATTAAAATAAATAAAGGCAGAAGCAATAATAGTTACAAAATTTAGCAAATATTGAAATGCATACGAAAGTAAATTTAACATCCAGTAAATAGGATCTACAAATATTTCTGCAGGTTCATTAAGGTCCATAGCGCCAGGAATTATCCCCATTTTTACCCATTGATAAATAGCTGCAGGCATACCAAAAGCAGACCCAGCAATACCAACCAGAATACCTATTACAATAAGGGTTGCAAATGTAATCCACCATTCATTTTTTACCAATTTAAAACTAGCGCTTATAGCATCGTCTACAGAGGTGTTTCTAAATACCATAATAGCATAGGTTAAACTAAGTGGAACATATACATAAATACCTGGTATAATACATAACACAAAACCAAAACCTACCATGAGCCCCACTAAAATACCTAAACCAATAAAACTCCAAAATTTATTTTTAGACTTGTCTTTAACAGCTTCATAATCTACTTTTCCTTCATTATCAGCATAAGATTCTATATAGTATAAAGTAGCAGCATGAGAAAGGGTATATATTGCAATAACACTAAAAATTAATAAAATAATACCAGCAATAAACAAAGCAATATTAACTCCGGTAAAACTCTTCAGACCTACATCGGTAGTATAAGAAAACTCACTTATAAATTGCCCAAATGTGCTATAAGAAGCATAACCGTATAAACTAATGGCAATAAGAAATACAATAAGATAAGGGCCTACTATCTGTAAAACAGTTCTAAAAAAAGGTTTTAATTCATTTCTTATAAAATTAAAGGTATCAGAAATAATATCTCCTAATTGTCGTTGTTTTTTAAATTCAATATACGTTTTCATAGTGTTTAGTTAGTTATAGATTGTTTAGCTAGTTGATGTTTCATATACACTTGTTTGGGGTATATTACATAATAGAATACAATTAAGCATAAAGACCCCATTATTATTAGTATAGATAGCCATAAAGGCATTTCGGTATGTCTGGTAACAAACCCTTCTAAAAAACCGGCTATAATGAAAAACGGAATGGTACTAATAACAATCTTTACCCCATTGCTTACCCCCCTTTGAAAAGATTGTAACCTGGTATATGTTTTAGGAAATAATATACTATTTCCCATTACCATACCTGCGCATCCGGCAATAATAATAACCGATATTTCTATGGTACCGTGTATCCAAATAGTTCTTACAGATTCCCAGAAAACTCCTCTACTGTAGAAATAATACTGAAAAGAACCTAGCATTATTGCATTGTTTAAAAGCATATAAATACTGCCTACAGAAAGCATAAGACCCAGTGCAAATGCCATTAAAGCAACTCTAATATTATTAATGGTAATACCTAAAAACATATCTAGTTCTCCCTGTTGCTTGTAAACGGCCATGGGGTCATTGTTCTCAATATTACTATCAGTCATGTTTACATAAGCGTCTCCTAAAATAGACCTAACAAAATCTTGATCTGTAGCAGAAGAGTAAGCACCAATAGCAGTAAATAGTGCAAAAAATAAAAAGCTTATTAATAATATTCTTCGGTACGGATAAAAGGTTAGTGGGAATTCATCTTTCCAGAAAGTGATAATTCTATTTTTACTTTCTTTTTTGGTTTTATAAATTTTTTGATGTGCCTCTACAGCTAACTGATTTAAGTACCGTTCTGTATTACTGCCAGCATAAAACGTTTTGGCATAACTAAGATGATCTGTAATTTCTATATATAGGTCAGATAATTCTTGGGGAGACATTTCTGTATTCTTTTTCAGAATATTTTCAAATGTTAACCATTTATCTTTATTTTGTTTTACAAATGCTGCTTCGCGCATAGCCTGACTATATATTATATATTTACAGAAAAGTTTACCAAAGAAAATAAAATATGGATAATTTCCAAATAGAAACTTCACAAAATGTAGGAATTTCTCATAATGTTGCTAACATAGTAGACCGTGGTTTGGCCTATTTGCTAGACTCACTAATTATTGTGGCATATTTTATTGCAGCCATCTTTATTTTGTCTGCTATAGATATTCATTTAGGAACTGATTGGACTTTGTGGCTTATTATATCATTACCGCCTTCTTTATATTATTTATTGTTTGAAACCTTTACAAATGGTAGAACTCCTGGTAAGTATGCTATGAAAATAAGAGTGGTGAGAATGGATGGTAGTAGCGCCAGCTTTTCTAATTATTTTGTAAGATGGATTTTACGAATAATTGATGTACTATTAACTTCTTGTGGTGCTGCCGTTTTATCTATGTTACTAAGTCCATCTTCGCAAAGAATAGGTGATAGGGCGGCAAAAACAACTGTTATAACTGAAAAGAAACAGATTCATTTACACCAAACCATTCATGCAGAACTACCGGAAGATTATGTGCCTACATACCCTCAAGTATCAATTTTAACAGATAAAGATGTAAACCAAATAAAATCGGTTTTCTCAAATGCTAAGATAAATGGAAACCATAATATTATTGTGGCGCTATCCGATAAGCTTAAAAATTTGCTAGAGGTAACCCCAGAAGAAAAGCCTATTGTTTTTATAGAAAACGTACTTAAAGATTATAACTACTACACCCAACAAATGTAATTTACTAGATAATAGAGATTAAGTACTACGTTGTTTGTTCAGTTTAAACGAGGGTTATTTTAATATTTCAACCGAAGTGATAACCACATTTTGGTAGGGCCATTCACGTTCGTCGGTACGTACTTTGTTTATTTCGTCTACTACATCCATACCAGCAATTACTCTACCAAAGGCAGTATAATCTCCATCTAAATGGTAAGCACCAGGATCTTGTACTACAATAAAAAATTCAAAAGGCGATGCCAGTTTATGAGGGTTGTCAATTTCGCTACTAGGCATAGAAATAGTACCACGGTGGTGTTTGTGTCCTTTTCTGGTATCAGGAGGTAAAAGGTATCTACCTATTTTAGCTCTTTTTTTAGAGGTTTTGTAACTATCGGTATTTCCACCTTGAATCACAAAATTAGGTACTACGCGGTAAAAGTAAGTACTATCAAAATAATGCTTTTTAGTTAAGTAAATAAAATTAGCTCTGTGGTAGGGCGTATTTTCAAATAGCTCAATGTCTATATTACCAAACTTGGTTTTAATACGTACTTTGTTTTCGGTAATGGTTTTCTCGTAATTATAGAAAAAGTCAATAGCATTATCTTCGGTAAGTCTAAAGGTGTCTTTTTCTACCACAGCAGGTTTTTCTTCTACTTTTTCAACAATTGAATCAGTTTTTTCTGTTATGGTATCTTTTTCTTTAGTAATTTGTAGGTTAGTTTTAGAGGTTTTGTTGCTAGAATTTGAGCAAGCCCCCACAATTAATAAAGTTAACAATAGAATTGAAAAAGAAAAACGCTTTAGCAACATGAATTTTAATGATTTTAAACAAATTACTTCAAAAGTACAAAATATGCCTTTACCCGGCAGGGAGGCACACAATAAAATGAGTTCTGAATTAAGAATTAAGAACATTTTACAATCCAATGCATCATTTACAGAAGCACGGAAAGCGGCTGTTTTAGCGTGTTTTTATCCAGATGATACAGAGAAAACCTATTTTTTATTAACCTTGAGGCACACTTATAAAGGGGTACATTCTAATCAAATATCGTTGCCAGGAGGTAAGGTAGAAGTTACCGATGCTGATTTAACAGAGACAGCATTACGAGAAACGGAAGAGGAAATTGGGATAGCACAAGACAATGTGGTAATTGTAAAAACTCTAAGTAAGGTGTTTATTCCGCCTAGTAATTTTTTGGTACAACCCTATTTAGGATATGTAGATGATACACCCGATTTTACCATACAGGAGGCAGAAGTGGCTACCTTAGTAAAAGTTTCGTTTGAAGATTTATTAGACGATACCCTTGTAGAAGAGGTACTTATGTCTACGTCTTATGCAAAAAATATACAGGTACCAGCTTTTAATTTTAACGATTACATTGTTTGGGGTGCTACCGGAATGATTTTAAATGAAGTTAAAAGCTTATATAAACAGGTCATATAATTTCTAATTCGTATGTTTGTAGCTATCCTTAAAACTAAAACCAGATATGGGGTTATTTAAAAAGAATCCTTTTGGACATATACTTTTTTTGAAAAAATGGTTGATTAGAGTGGCAGGTTTAATGACGCACAGACGCTATAATGGATTTAATCAACTAAAAATAGAAGGGTCAGAAATTATTAAAGATTTACCAGAGACTAAGGTGCTTTTTATTTCTAACCACCAAACCTATTTTGCCGATGTTGTGGCCATGTTTCACGTATTTAATGCAAGCTTAAAGGGTAGACAAGACTCTATTAAAAATGTAGGGTATCTATGGCACCCTAAGCTTAATATTTACTATGTAGCTGCTTTAGAAACTATGAAAGCAGGGCTTTTACCAAAAATTTTAGCCTATGCTGGGTCTATTAGTATAGAGCGTACTTGGAGAGCTAACGGGCAAGAGGTAAACAGACAGGTGAAAATGAGTGACATTTCTAACATAGGGAAAGCCTTAAATGATGGTTGGGTTATTACCTTTCCGCAGGGTACTACCAAACCTTGGAAACCTATTAGAAAGGGAACCGCTCATATTATTAAAAAATACAAGCCTATTGTAATACCTATTGTAATAGATGGGTTTAGACGTTCTTTTGATAAAAAAGGATTGAACGTTAAGAAGAAAGGAATTCTACAATCTATGGTGATTAAAGAGCCTTTACAAATTGATTATGATAACGAGTCTATAGATGATATAGTAGAAAAAATTGAATATGCTATTGAGCAACATCCTTCTTTCTTAAAGGTGTTAACTACCGCAGAAATTAAGGAAATGGAAGAATTAAATGAACTAAGGCGCTACAGCGCAGATCATCATAAAAAAAGCGATTCATAAGAATCGCTTTTTTTATAAATCTATTTTCTTTAGCTCTTTATAATTTCGTTTTAATTTGCCTAATAATATACCGTATAGCAATTTGTAAAATAACCATATGACAAAGCCAAATAGGGCAATAAATAAAATGGTAACACCATAGAAAGCCATGTAAAAGGTCATTTCTCTACCTTGTTCTGTAAACTCTTGGTGTAAGTTTACCATATCAGCATTCTGATTGATAAGAATAGATAGGGTAATAATACTTACCAATGCAAAGTATCCTAAATTAAACCATACATAATAGTTAACTGTTCTACGGGTTCTAAGAATATTTTTTAGTAATGTTTTTACATTATCTATAGTAGAGATGCGCTTGTAATTTAAAAAGAAGAAATAGATAAAAACTATAAGCCCTGCATAATATACAAATGTGATAGCTTGTATAATAAATACATGAAAAATCTCTTCTATAAGCTCAACTCTGTCTGCATTTAATACATCTGTAAATTTAGCAGAGATAGCTATTACCAACCAAAATACAAATTCAATAATACTTATATAGAAAATCCACTTCACAATGGAGGAAGATTTTCTCCAGATCATCTGGTGTATTTGGTCGTACGACAATTTAGGGAGCGTTAGCGCCTTACGTTGCCAGTCTTTTTTTAAAAATTCTAATTCATCCATAACTTATGGGTTCAAAACGGTCTTAAGTTTGGTTTTAATTCTGTTCATTTTCACTCTTGCATTTACTTCAGATATTCCTAAGGTTTCAGAAATATCTTTGTAATCTCTGTCTTCTAGGTATAGAAAAACCAATGCTTTATCTATGTCGTTTAGTTCTCTAATTGCGTCGTACATTAGTTTTAATTGCTGTTCTATTTCATCGTTGTACTCTTCAGCTTTAATTTTAAAACTAACGCCCTCAAATTCTTGAGTTTTTACTTTTTTCTTAGATTTTCTGTATAAAGTAATTGCAGTATTTAAGGCAACCCTATACATCCAAGTACTAAATTTAGCATCCCCTCTAAATTTTGGATAGGCTTTCCATAATTGTATTGTAATTTCTTGAAAAAGGTCGTTATGTGAATCTTGATCAGAAGTATATAACCTACATATTTTATGTACAATATTTTGGTTTTCTTCTAATAAGGTTACAAATGTATGTTGTAATTCTTTGTTCACTAATGGACGATGTTTAGCTATATGTAGTCATTAAGGTAAAAATGTTACGTACAAAATTAAAATATATGCTAAAATTACAAGGTTAGAGTATTAATTAAATACTAAATACTTACTAAAAAGGGATTATCATTTTTTTTACTGTAAATTTATAGTAATTATTAAAACAAGTTCTAATGAATATACCCAAAACCAAAATGCCCAGGGTTGTAATAGTGGGAGGTGGGTTTGCAGGCATCTCAATTGCCAAAAAACTAAAAGGACTTCCCATACAACTTGTGATGTTTGATAGACATAACTATCATACTTTTCAGCCTTTATTATATCAAGTTTCTACCAGTGGGTTAGAAGCAGATTCGATAGCTTATCCTTTGAGAAAGATTATGAAAAAACATAAGAATTTTCATTTTAGGATGGCAGAAGTTAAAAATATAAATCCAACCACCCAGGTTATAGATACCAATATAGGTAGTTTAGAATACGATTATTTGGTGATTGCTACAGGTACCAAAACTAATTATTTCGGAAATAAGCAAATTGAGTATAATGCGCTTCCTATGAAAACCGTACCACAGGCATTGGATATTAGAAGCTTTATGCTTCAGAATTTTGAAAAGGCAAGTGTTACCGAAAATGATGAAGAACGCCAAGCGTACATGACGTTTGTAGTAGTTGGGGGTGGACCAACAGGCGTGGAGCTAGCCGGAGCATTGGCAGAATTAAAACGTAAAGTGTTTCCTAAAGATTATCCGGATATTGACTTGTCTAAAATGGAAATTCACTTGTTGGAAGGAGCTCCTAGATTATTGCCTCCTATGAGCGAGACGGCATCTAAAAAAGCCGAGAAGTTTTTAAGAGAGTTGGGAGTTACCATACATTTAAAAACTTTAGTAACCCAATACGATGGAACGAATGTAGAAACTAAAGAAGGAGTTATTTTAAAGGCAAGTACTTTTATATGGTCTGCCGGGGTAACAGGAAATCCTGTTTTAGGGGTTAATGAAAATGCCATACATGATAAAGTAAAAAGATATATAGTAAATGAATATAACCAAGTAGACGGCTATAATAACATATTTGCCATTGGTGATATTGCGTTAATGATGTCTGATGAATATCCGAAAGGTCACCCACAATTAGCACAGCCTGCCATTCAACAAGGTGAGTTACTAGCTAAAAACTTAATGAACCTTATTAACAATAAACCTATGAAACCTTTTAAATATATAGATAAAGGTTCTATGGCAACAATTGGTAGAAACAAAGCAGTAGCAGATATTAAAAAATTACACTTTGGAGGTTTCTTTGCTTGGTTTATCTGGATGTTTGTTCACTTATTCTCTTTAGTAGGTTTTAGAAACAGAGTAATTACCTTTTTTAACTGGATGTATAATTACATTAACTACGATAAAGCAGCGCGTTCTATTTTCCGCTACTACAAACGTGAAAATAAATCTGAAGTAGTAGTTAAAAAAGAGGAAGAAGTAACTGCCTAATTAAAAATAGCTACAATATAAAATTGAAGAGAGCCTATGAAGTTTAATTATCTGTATAAGGTTCTCTTTTTTATTTAAAATATTGTGAGATAATAATGAAATGAAGTAAGCTAAACAATAGCTGCAATAGCACTACAAAGCACCTTGTTTATCTTTATTAGTTATTGTTTCTTGATGAAATTTATAATGGTACTCTTTGCTTTTTCATCCATTTTGTAAAGTTCATTGGTTATTTTTGTAATTTCACCAGTATTGGTTAAATAATGATTTAAACCGTCAAACATGGTAAATGTGATGTTTGAATTATGGTAAGCCTCAAAAGTTTCTTTAGTTTTTTCTGGATTAACAAAAGAGTCCTTAGAACCAATAATGTATAAGGTTGGGATTTCTAAATTTTTATAAGTGGAATCAAAATTATATTTCATCAAATCCATATTATCTGGATTAACTACAAGTCTGCGAAATTGTTTCTCTTTAAATCCTTTTTCTTTAGCTTTTTTCTCTACAGCATCATAAATATCGGCGTATTCTTTATTGCTATTTGCAAATACAGTAGCTTGAACCATATGAATAATTTCATCTATTTCCTTACTGTCTTTTGTCTTAAATAAATTATTCAATTCTTTATTTGTATACCGTGAGGTAAGTTGGTATTTAATAAAATCTCCATAATTACCAACAGGGGTAGACCATTGAATTAAAAAGTCAATATTTAAACCTTTTTGAATACTTCCGATAGCTGCAATACCCCCTAAGCTATGCCCTATAATGCCTATTTTCTTATCACTAAAATCAGTTTTGAATTCAGATAGTATATTATATAGGTCTTTAATGTATGTAGTGGGTTGGTTGCTATAAGTTCCTTCTGATTTTCCGGTACCTCTTTTGTCAAATCTAAACACTGCAATATTGTTTAGTAAAAGCTCTTCTGTTAAATAATTGTGTGCATTTCTTGTGTGTGGTCCTGTTCCGCTAACAATAAAAACAATTTTATCATAGTTTAACTTAGGCTCAATTAGAGTACCAAAGAGTGAAATGTTTTCGTCATTTTTTGCAAACTTAAACTCGGTAAATTGGTAGTTGTTTTTATGGGTAATTTCTTTTTCGTATTCGTAAATGTCTTGAGCAAACGTTAAGGTAATATTCAAGAAGAGTAGTAATACTAAGATATGTTTATTCATATTTTTATAGCAAGAAGTTTTGTTTCATTTAAAAAACGAAAGTAAACTAATTGACAGAAATTTCTGCAATTCATTTAGAAAAAATTAACAACTTATTTTGTTTTTAACTAAGAAGAGATTACTTTTTTAGATCGTATGGGTCAATATCAGTACCAATCTGATTGCAAAAACTTTTCATTTCTTCTTGATCAAGGAGTCCAACTTTATAGCAACGGATTAAAAAATAATATACTGAATTAATTAATTTTTTTCTTATTTCTGTTTTATCAATCTTTTGTTTAGGAAGGTCAGGTGTAATATAACCGTCATGACTTAGTTCACAAATTCCGTTACATATATAACAGTAATCAGGAACTTTTACTTTCTTTTCTTCTATCCAATTCTTTTGAGCATTATACATTTTTTCAAATCGGATGTTATGTTCATCTAAAGCTTTTAAAGAGGTTATAGCTTCGTTTATCCAAAAGTCAATATTCGCAAATTGCCCTGCAACCATGTAGGCATAGCTATCGGTAAATTTTCTAAGTTGTTCAGAAATAAGCTTTGCTCTTTGCTTCTCAAAATCAAGAGAGCCTAGATATTTCGTCATCTGTAAAATGAGACCTTTTTTTCTCTTGATTAAATTTTTCGGCATTATAACTTTTAGAGGCATTTTTAGGTATACTAAGCGACTCCCACTCGGTATCTTTAATCATTTTTCCTAAAAATACAATTTGCCCAACGTGGTAGGCATAATGTGCCAGTTGTCTGTTTATGGCTTCGGTAATGGTATGTCCTTGATTGCGTATATATACCAATTGAGAAAAGTTATCTTCATTCACGCTGTCTATAGCTGTAAATAAGCATTGCCAACCTTTTTCCCAGTGGGCTAGCATAGTAGTTTTATCAGCATAAGAGTCTACAAACTCATCATCTCTATTACGCCATTTTTTTTCACCATCTTCAGTTAAAAAGTGTGTCCAACGGCTTAGCATATTACCTGCCATGTGCTTTACAATTATGGCTAAGCTATTAGAGGTTTCATTAAAGGTATAATGAATATCAGAATCAGAAACTGCCAGAAGTGTTTTATCTCCCAGCAGTTTATAGTAAGCAAATTGCTTTTTAATACTTTCTAAATAGTTAGTGCTATTACTCTCCATCTTTTTCAAAGTTAATACTGGCAGAGTTTACACAGTAGCGTTTTCCGGTTTCGGTAGGTCCATCATCAAAAACGTGACCTAAATGTCCGCCACAGTTAGCACATAAAATTTCGGTACGTACCATGCCGTGGGTATAGTCTTGTATATACTCTACAGTACCTTCAATAGCATCATCAAAACTTGGCCAGCCACAACTACTTTCAAATTTTTGGCCACTTTCAAAAAGTTTAGTGCCACACCCTTTACAAGTGTAGGCACCATCCTCAAAATGAAGATTGTACTTTCCGGTACCTGGATATTCTGTTCCTTTTTGGCGCAGAATTCTATATTCTTCCGGCGTTAATTCAGCTTTCCATTCAGCTTCTGTTTTTTCTACAGCATATTGCTTCTCATTCATATCTTTTTTTTCTTTTTCGGTTTGTGCTTCGCTATTACAACTTACAAAAATAATTGCGATTAGCGCAATGAATACATTTTTCATTTTCATGGGGTTTTTATATGGTTTACAATTTTTTCAATAACAGTATCATTACCCAATATTTTTCTATGGCCTAAACCTTTGGTAATGTATATAGAGCCGTTGGTAAGTTGTTCTTTTATTTGGTAGGCAGCGGTAACTGGTACATCTACATCATCTTCATCATGTATTACTAGTACAGGTATGTCAATTTCTTTTGCAGCTATATACGAAGAGAAATCGTTCATGGTTTCATTAATTCTGGTTTCAATTCGCTTTTTCATTAGTTTACCCACTACGGGTTGCATTTTCATTTGCTTTATAAAATCTTTTATAATGTCATCAATTACATTGCCACTTCCTACAGTAACTAATTTTTTTATGCTCTTAGGTTGTTTGTATGCGTTTAGCAATGCCATCCCCCCTAATGAGTGTCCTACAGCAGCCTCAAAAGGGCCATATTGTTTTTCCATTTCAAGAATTACTTCTATAAACTCTTTCATGTTGCTTTTTTTTCCAGCAGATTTACCGTGAGCTGGCGCATCAAAGCTTATAGTAGTATAACCTTCTTTTAGTAAGGCATCAGCAATTTTATACAACTGCGTACCTCTGCCACACCAACCGTGACTTAAGAGTATTTTTTTATCAGAATTTCCGTAGGTATACACTACTATTTCTTTTTGTAAAGATGGTATAAACAAAGGAGTTTGCACGCTTTCTTTATCCATATGAAATTCTCTTTTGGGCATTTTAAATTTAATAGGTGTCATAAACAGGCTACCTGCGTAAAATGCCGCTAGTTTTTTAGATACAAATTGTAAAGCCTTCCCTAAATAAATAAATTGTGTAGGAATTTGAATGCTTTGTTTTTGGATGTTCTTATCGTTTGCCATTGAAAACTAGTTCTTTTTGAAAATTAATTAGCCGTACTCTTACTTTTGTCAGCTATTTATTATACATTTATAAAAGAGTAAAGTTAAAATCTTCATTTTGTTTTTAGAACATCTTTTATGGAAAATAAAGATTTAATGTTTCAGATATTGTGGGCTCAAAATAAGAGCACGGTTGTAATAACTTTACTGTATAGTTTCTTAGTCTCTTTAAATTTTAAATCCTTACATAACTAAAATCAACAAATCATGCAGGAGGTACAACCTTATTCTTTATTTACAGATTTTGATATTCATTTATTTAAAGCAGGAAAGCATTATAAACTATATGAAAAATTAGGAGCTCATTTAATGGAGGTTGATGGTGTTGCAGGTACCTACTTTGCTGTTTGGGCACCAACTGCTAAACAGGTGAGTGTAGTGGGCGATTTTAATTATTGGGTAGATGGAGAGTGCCAATTAAATGTACGTTGGGATAGTAGTGGTATTTGGGAAGGCTTTATTCCGCATGTAACAAAAGGGGTACGTTATAAGTATAAAATACATTCGCATAATAACGGAATAGTAACCGAAAAGGCAGATCCGTTTGCTTTGTTTTGTGAGCGTCCGCCAAACACAGCTTCTGTTGTTTGGGATTTAGATTATGATTGGAAGGATGAAGCGTGGATGGAAAAGCGTAAAGAACTTAATCAATTAGATAAACCATATTCGGTATACGAGGTACATTTAAGTTCTTGGAGAAAGAAGATAGAAGAAAACCGCTCTCTAACTTATAAAGAAATGGCAGATGAGTTGGTTAGTTATGTGAAAGAGATGGGCTTTACTCATGTAGAGTTTATGCCTATTATGGAGTATCCGTATGATCCTTCTTGGGGGTATCAAATAACAGGATATTTTGCACCCACTTCTCGATTTGGTTGTCCGCAGGATTTTATGGATTTAGTGGCTGCGTTTCACGAAGAAGGGATAGGGGTTATTTTAGACTGGGTACCATCACATTTTCCGGATGATGCGCATGGGTTAGCTAATTTTGATGGATCTAATTTATACGAACATCCTGATTTTAGAAAAGGATACCACCCCGATTGGAAAAGCTGTATTTTTAATTATGAGCGTAATGAGGTACGTTCGTTTTTAATATCTAATGCTATGTTTTGGTTGCAGCATTATCATATAGATGGTTTACGGGTAGATGCCGTTGCTTCTATGCTTTATTTAGATTATAGTAGAGAAGAGGGGCAGTGGGAGCCTAACATATATGGAGAGCGAGAGTATTTAGCAGCGGTTTCGTTTCTAAAAGAAATGAACGAGGCTGTTTATGGTACTTTTGAGGGCGTACAAACCATAGCTGAAGAGTCTACTTCTTTTACAGGGGTATCTAAGCCTACCTATTTAGGTGGTTTAGGCTTTGGTATGAAATGGATGATGGGTTGGATGCACGATACTTTATTATATTTTAAAAAGGAATGTATTCATAGGAAATATCACCAAAACGATATAACGTTTAGCTTGAATTACGCATTTTCAGAAAACTTTATGTTGCCGTTTAGTCATGATGAGGTAGTACATGGTAAACAATCACTCTTTGGGCGTATGCCAGGTGACGAGTGGCAGCGCTTTGCTAATTTAAGAGCTATGTATGCATATATGTATACGCACCCAGGAGCAAAATTATTGTTTATGGGAGGTGAGTTTGCTCAAAGTGCAGAATGGAATTTTGAACAGAGTTTAGATTGGCATTTATTACAATATGGTTATCATATGGGAGTTCAAACACTTATGAAAGATTTGAATAAGTTGTATAAGTCTAGACCCGCTTTGTACGAAAAACAATTTAGCCATGAAGGGTTTGAATGGATAAATTTAACAGACGGTGATAACTCGGTGTTAACCTACATGAGAAAAGGAATTCATGAAAAAGACAACCTTATTGTAGTTTGTAATTTTACACCGGTAAAACGAGATGTGTATAGAATAGGAGTTCCGAAAGCAGGAAAAATTAGAGAAATATTTAACTCAGATCTTAAAAAATACGAAGGTTCAGGAGTACGAAATGTAAAGGCTATTCAGGCAGATGCTATTGCTTGGGATGGAAGGGAGTATAGTTGTGAAATCGTTTTAGCACCTCTTAGTGTTATGATTTTCACATATTAATCAGTTTTTAAGGCTTTTTATTAAATAAAATTTAACACCATTTTGGTATTATAGTTTTAGCTTTATAAAACCAAATAAATCAAATGCATTATGATTACAAATACTCAGTTGGAATATAGAGGGAATCAGTTTCCCAGTGCCATTAAATCATTTGAGCAAACAATCAATAACTTGTTTTTTACTACCGAGAACGGAGTGGTACTTTGTATTACGGTTTTAAGAGATAGTTTATTAAGATTTAGGTTTACTACAGAAGGTGTTTTTGAAAATGATTTTTCATATGCAATAGATGAAGAGTCTGTTCACGGATATAATAAGTTAGACGTAAAAGACGATAACTATAAATATATAATTACCACAAACAAAATACAGTGTATTTTAAATAAGGGAGATCTTAGAATTGGTATTTACGACCTTGAAGGAAATGCAATTTTAGAAGATGAACTTGGTTTCCATTGGGAAGAGAATTATGAGTATGGTGGTAATATTGTTAAAATGAGTAAAGTGACCGTAGATGGCGAAAGCTTTTACGGTATGGGTGATAAAGCCACTCATTTTAACTTAAAAGGTAAAAGAGTTTCTAATTGGAATACCGATGAGTATGCTTATAATACAGATAGAGACCCTTTGTATAAAACTGTACCGTTTTATTTAGGGTTGCGTAGAGGTGTATCTTATGGTATCTTTTTTGACAATACATTTAGAACGTATTTTGATTTTTGCCAAGAAAGACGAAATGTTACCAGCTTTTGGGCAGATGGCGGAGAAATGAATTATTATTTCTTTTATGGCCCGGCTATGGAAAGCGTGGTAAGTGTGTATACAGATCTTACTGGTAAACCAGAACTACCACCTTTGTGGGCATTAGGGTATCACCAATGTAAATGGAGTTACTACCCAGAGGCTAAAGTGCGTGACGTTACTACTAAGTTTAGAGAGTTACAAATACCTTGTGATGCTATTTACTTAGATATTGATTATATGGAAGGGTTTAGATGTTTTACTTGGAATAAAACGTATTTCCCAGATCCTAAAAAAATGGTGTCGGAACTAACAGATCAGGGCTTTAAAACGGTAGTGATTATTGACCCAGGTATTAAGGTAGACCCTGAGTATGATGTTTTTCAAGAAGCTTTAGAGAACGATTATTTTTGTCATAGAGCCGATGGGCCTTATATGAGAGGTAAAGTATGGCCAGGTAGATGCTACTTCCCAGATTTTACCAATCCGGAAGTAAGAGAATGGTGGGTAGATTTGTATAAAGAACTTATAGAAGATGTTGGTGTAAAAGGGGTGTGGAACGATATGAACGAGCCTGCTGTTATGGAGGTGCCAACAAAAACATTTCCGTTAGATGTAAGGCACGATTATGATGGTAACCCTTGTAGCCACAGAAAAGCACATAATGTATATGGTATGCAAATGGCAAGAGCTACTTATGAAGGGGTTAAGAAATTTGCATATCCTAAGCGTCCGTTTGTAATTACACGCGCAGCTTATTCGGGTACACAACGTTTTACTTCTTTCTGGACGGGAGACAATGTGGCTAGTTGGGAGCATTTGTGGCTGGCTACCGTACAGGTACAACGTATGTGTATTAGTGGTATGAGTTTTACGGGCACCGATATTGGTGGTTTTGCAGAACAACCAACAGGTGAGTTGTATGCTAGATGGATACAATTGGGAGTGTTCCATCCATTTTGTAGAACACACTCTTCCGGAGATCATGGAGAACAAGAGCCATGGTCTTTTGATGAAGATGTTTTAAATATTACTAGAAAGTATATTGAGTTACGTTATACGCTTTTACCTTATTTATACACGGCATTTTGGCGTTATAGCAATAAAGGAGAACCTATTTTAAAACCTTTGGTGTATTTTGATCAAGAAGATACACAAACACATTACCGTACCGATGAGTTTATTTTTGGAAAACAAATTTTAGTGTGTCCTATTCTTGAGTTTAATGTACAAGGTAGAAGAATGTACGTGCCTAGAGGTAAATGGTATAACTTCTGGACCGATGAGGTTATAACAGGTGGTAGAGAGCATTGGGTAGAAGCCCCTTTACATATTATTCCAATATTTGTGAAAGAAGGCGCTATGATACCTAGATATCCTGTACAGCAATACGTAGGAGAAAAGAAAATAGACGAACTGGTAATTGATGTATATTACAAAATAGGGGAAGAAAAAAGTGCCATTTATGAAGATGGACAAGATGGTTATGATTATACCAAGGGAAGATATAGCCTTATGAACTTTAAGCTGATTGGTAAAAAAGACGAACTAGTTTTACAACAGCATTACGAGGGTATGTTTGAAACAGATTATAACGATCTTGTGTTTAGATTACATGGAGTTCCGTTTGAAATTGGAGAGGTGTTTATAGACAATGAAGTTATGAATTTAGAAACTTTAACATTTGAGTCGGGGAACTCTCTGAAAGTTAACAAGATTTTTACGGAATTGAGACTGATAGCTAAGAAATAGTATTGTAATTTTACTAGATAAGCAAGAAGAACAATTCTAACGTTCTTCTTGCCATAAAAATTCTTGTTCAATTATAATGTTTCGTGGGCTTTCCCCGAAGTTTACTAAAAACTCTATGTATGAAAAAAATTGCAATTATAGCTACTGTTTTTTGGGTTGTTTTGTCATGTAAAACAAACCCATTTACGGGTTCAAGTACGTTAAACTTTTATCCGAATAGTCAAATATTTCCAACATCTTTTGCGCAATATGATGATTTTTTGAGTCAGAATAAAGTGGTAAAAGGTACAGCAGATGCACAAATGATTACCAATGTTGGTAAAAAAATTGCCGCTGCAGCACAAAAATATTTAGCCTCTGTTGGGCATGCAGATTATTTAGATGATTATGCGTGGGAATATAATTTAGTACAAGATGAAACTGTAAATGCTTGGTGTATGCCAGGGGGTAAAATAGTATTTTATACAGGTATTTTACCAATTGCTCAAAATGAAACGGGGATTGCTGTTGTGATGGGGCATGAGGTAGCACATGCATTAGCAGACCATGGGGCACAACGTATGAGTGCAAGTACGCTACAACAAGTAGGAGCTGTTGCAGGTAATGTAGCTATTAAAGATGAAGAAACATTAAGTTTATTTAATACAGCGTACGCTGCTGGTACACAGGTAGGGGTAATGTTACCTTTTAGTAGAAGTCATGAAACTGAAGCCGATAAAATTGGATTAACGTTAATGGCTATTGCGGGTTACAACCCTGATGAAGCGGCTGAGTTATGGAAACGTATGAAAGCAGCAGGAGGAGGTTCTACACCAGAATTTTTAAGTACTCACCCTTCGCATGATACACGTATTGCTAATTTAACAGCATGGGCACCAGAAGCCAAAGCAGAAGCTAAGAAGTTCGGAGTTACTTCTTTTAAATAGATATAAGCAAAACAATATAAATAGAAAAGCACACCAATTGGTGTGCTTTTTTTATGTTTGACTAATAGTACTACTATTATTTATACTCAGATACGTAATGTAGTTTTACCGATGGGTATTTTTGTTTAGCCATATCTATAGAGAAAGGCGAGTCTGCTAAAAATACCAATTGTCCTTTTTTATCCTTCGCTAAGAATTTCTGTTTTACACGTAAAAACTCTTGGTATTCTTCATTTTTAGGATCTTCAGGTTCAATCCAACAAGCCTTAAATACCGGGAAGTTTTCATACGTACATTTTGCACCATATTCATGCTCTAAACGGTATTGAATTACCTCGTACTGTAAAGCACCTACGGTACCAATAATTTTTCTTCCGTTTAGCTCTAATGTAAATAACTGTGCAACCCCTTCATCCATTAACTGATCAATCCCTTTTTCTAATTGCTTAGATTTCATTGGGTCTGCATTGTTAATATATCTAAAGTGTTCAGGAGAGAAACTAGGTATACCTTTAAATAGCATTTCTTCTCCTTCTGTAAGGGTATCACCAATTTTAAAGTTACCAGTATCGTGTAATCCTACAATATCACCAGCGTATGAAATATCTACAATCTCTTTCTTTTCTGCAAAAAACGCATTCGGACTAGAGAATTTTAGTTTCTTTTTGTTTCTAACGTGTAAGTAAGGTTTGTTACGCTCAAAGGTACCCGATACAATTTTTATAAATGCCAAACGGTCGCGGTGTTTAGGGTCCATGTTAGCATGTATTTTAAATACAAAACCACTAAAAGCCTCTTCGTTAGGGTCTACCAATCTGGTATTACTTTGTTTTGGTCTTGGTGCCGGAGCAAGTTCAATAAAACAATCTAGCAATTCTCTAACACCAAAATTGTTTAAAGCGGAACCAAAAAATACCGGTTGTAATTCACCTTTTAAATAAGCGTCTCTGTCAAAATCAGGATATACCTCATAGGTAAGCTCTAAATTTTCACGTAAACTTTCGGCATGAGCCTCTCCAATAAGTTCATCTAGCTCAGGGCTTTCAACATCGTCAAAAGCAATGGTTTCCTCAATGTTTTTACGGCTGTCACCACTAAACAGGTTAATGTTTTTCTCCCAAATATTATAGATTCCTTTAAAATCGTACCCCATACCAATAGGGAAACTTAACGGAGTAACTCTTAAACCTAGTTTTTGCTCAACTTCATCTAACAGGTCAAAAGCATCTTTACCTTCACGGTCTAGTTTGTTAATAAAAACAATCATAGGAATGTTTCTCATTCTACAAACTTCCACCAGTTTTTCGGTTTGTTCCTCAACCCCTTTTGCTACGTCAATAACCACAATAACACTATCTACTGCAGTAAGCGTTCTAAAGGTATCTTCTGCAAAGTCTTTGTGACCAGGTGTATCTAGAATATTAATTTTTTTATCTCTGTAATTAAAAGCCAGTACCGATGTAGCTACCGAGATACCTCTCTGTCTCTCAATCTCCATAAAGTCACTGGTAGCACCCTTCTTAATTTTGTTGCTCTTCACGGCTCCAGCCTCTTGAATAGCCCCACCAAATAATAATAATTTTTCGGTTAGGGTAGTTTTACCTGCATCGGGGTGAGAGATGATTCCGAAGGTTCTTCTCTTTGAAATTTCTTTTTGTAAAGACATGCTAATAATTTAAAGTGCAAAAATAGTATTATTTATATATTAACCCATCATATAATGCTTTAGAACGTTTTTACTGCTATGAAATGCAATCGCTATTTTGTAGATTTGCTGAGATTGAAACTACTTTATGAAAGAAGAAAAACTAATTTTAGTTAACGAAAAAGATGAGCCTATTGGATTAATGCCGAAAATGGAAGCCCATGAAAAAGGATTACTACACAGAGCTTTTTCGGTATTTATTATGAATGATAAGGGAGAAACCATGTTACAGCGTAGAGCCTTACATAAATATCATTCACCAGGGTTATGGACCAATACTTGTTGTAGCCACCAAAGAGAAGGAGAAACTAACATAGCGGCAGGAAAACGCCGTATGATGGAAGAAATGGGGTTTGTAACAGAAGAGTTAACAGATATTTTTTCTTTTATATATAAAGCACCTTTTGATAATGGATTAACCGAGCATGAGTTTGACCATGTATTAATAGGTTACCACAAAGGGGAAGAACCAAATATAAACCCAGAGGAGGTAGCAGAGTGGAAGTGGATGTCTTTGAATGATATAAAACTAGATATAGCTGCTAATCCGGATATTTATACCGAGTGGTTTAAAATTATTTTTGATAAGTTTTATCATTTTTTACCCAATACCTTTACGCATGAAGACTAGAGTTAGCAGAAAAGCACATTTTAATGCAGCTCACCGATTGCACAATCCTAAATGGTCTGCAGAAAAAAATCGTGAAATATTTGGGAAATGTAATAACCCAAATTATCATGGCCATAATTACGACCTTGTTGTACATGTTACCGGAGAGATAGACCCAGAGACTGGGTTTGTAATGGATATGAAAGTGTTAAAAACACTTATTTATGAGCATGTAGAAATGGCTTTTGACCATAAAAACCTTAATTTAGATGTTCAGGAGTTTGCAAATACAAACCCTACGGCAGAAAACATAGCCATTGTTATTTACAATAAATTAAGACCTTATATTAAGAAAGAGTTAGATTTACAGGTTACCTTGTATGAAACACCAAGAAACTTTGTAAGTTACCCGTTTAAATAATTAATCAACATATCATGAGTTTGTATCCATTTAAATTTCATCCTATACTAAAAGAACGTTTATGGGGTGGTACTAAGCTAAATACCGTTTTAGGAAAACCTATTGTAACAGATATTACCGGAGAGAGCTGGGAATTGTCTGCCGTGCCTGGAGATATTTCTGAGGTTTCTAACGGACCATTAGGTAATACTTCTTTGCAGGTGTTAATAGACGAATATAAAGGAGAATTGCTTGGTAATAAAGTATATGAAAGATTTGGCGCAGAGTTTCCTATTCTTATCAAGTTTATAGATGCAAAGCAAGATCTATCTATACAAGTACATCCTAACGATGAATTGGCTAAAGAGCGTCACAACTCTTTTGGTAAAACGGAAATGTGGTACATTATGCAGGCAGATGAAGGATCTGAACTGATTGTTGGTTTTAATAAAGATGTTACCAAAGAAGAATACCAAGAGCATTTAGATAATAATACCGTTACCGATTTAATGAATTATGAAAAGGTTAAAGAAGGGGATACCTTTTTTATTAATACCGGAAAAATTCATGCTATTGGAGCAGGTATTATGTTAGCAGAAATTCAACAAACTTCTGATATTACCTATCGTGTGTACGATTTTAACCGTAAAGATAAAGAGGGTAATTTACGTGAGTTACACACAGAAATGGCACTAGATGCTATTGATTATGAAAAGAAAGATGATTTTAAAGTTAGTTATACCAACGAGCCTAACACCTGTGGTGCTATGGTTGATTGCCCTTACTTTACAACTAACTACTGGAACATTACAGAAAAAACAATTATAGATGTAACAGAAAGAGATTCTTTTACCATTTTTATGTGTACAAAAGGAGCTGCTACAATTAGCACACCAGCAGGTACTGTAGAAATTAAAAAGGGAGAAACTGTTTTGTTACCTGCAAATTCTAAAGAAATTACCATTTCTGAAGGAGATGTAGAATTACTAGAAGTGTATATATCATAACATTAATATAAAAGCTATGGCAAGCATAAAAGATTTAAAAAAGGATATCAATTATGTATTAGGAGATATCATTGGAGCGGTAACAGAGTGGCAAGAAGGAGCTAGCAAAGAAGAGGCTGCTAAGGGAGAAGCAATTGTTGATGAGGTAATTACCGTTTTTGACGATTTAATGGCAAAAGTAAATGCGAAGCCTGAAACTACAAAAAAAGAGCATTTTCAAGCAATTAGAGCTGAATTAGAAACAAAAGCAACGGCTTTAGTTGAAAAAGTAAATGCATTACCGTAAATAATCTCATTACTAAATACTTGAGATTTTTTTGAGTAAAAAATTATAAAAAATGGTTGCAGATATAAAAAACAAATTTATATTTGCAGCCGCAATGCCGATGTAGCTCAGCTGGCTAGAGCAGCTGATTTGTAATCAGCAGGTCGTGGGTTCGAGTCCCTCTATCGGCTCAATAAAAAAAGCGCTTATCATTAGATAAGCGCTTTTTTGTTTTATAAACTTTCTGTAAAGTTATACAGCAACATTGTACTCTCTTAAAGCATCGTTTAAAGATGTTTTAAGGTCGGTAGAAGCTTTTCTTTTACCAATAATTAAAGCACATGGCACATTGAAAGAGCCTGCTGCAAATTCTTTAGTATAGCTACCAGGAATAACTACTGAACGCTCAGGTACAATACCTTTCATTTCTACAGGTTCGTCTCCGGTAACGTCAATAATTTTTGTAGAAGCAGTTAAAACTACATTAGCCCCTAAAACAGCTTCTTTTTCTACGCGTACACCTTCTACAACAATACATCTAGAACCAATAAAAGCATTGTCTTCTATAATAACAGGAGCCGCTTGTAAAGGCTCTAATACACCACCAATACCAACACCACCGCTTAAGTGAACGTTTTTACCAATTTGTGCACAGCTACCTACAGTAGCCCAAGTATCTACCATTGTACCTTCATCTACGTAAGCACCAATGTTAACATAGCTAGGCATCATAATAACACCAGATGAAATATAAGCACCGTGGCGAGCAACAGCATTAGGTACAACGCGTATTCCTTTTGCTTTATAATCTTTTTTCAACGGAATTTTATCGTGGTATTCAAAAATTCCAGCTTCTAAGGTTTCCATTTTCTGAATAGGGAAATAAAGCACTACTGCTTTTTTAACCCATTCGTTCACCTGCCATCCGTTTTCGGTTGGCTCTGCTACACGTAATTTACCAGCATCTAATAAATCTACTACTTCTCTAATAGTACTAATGGTTTTCTCATCAGTAAGAAGTGAACGATCTTCCCAGGCTTTTTCAATAACCTCTTGCAAATCTTTCATTTGGGTTTCAAATTTTTGTTACGGCTGTAAAGATAAAACCTTCTTAAGAAAAAAGGGCAGAATTTTACAGGTATCACATTTTAGGTTATTTTTGCAAAAAAAATTGAATGGCACGCATCTTAGCAATTGATTACGGAACTAAAAGAACAGGGTTGGCAGTAACCGATGAACTACAAATAATAGCATCGGGTTTAACTACGGTTGATACTCCTAAACTTCTGTTGTTTTTAAAAGACTATTGTGAAAAGGAAAACGTAGCTACTATAGTTGTTGGCGAGCCGAAACAAATGAATAATGAAGCTTCGGAAAGTGAAGTACATATTCAGGCATTTTTAAAAAAGCTATCAGAAACTATTCCGCATATTCCTGTAGAGCGTGTAGATGAGCGTTTTACCTCTAAAATAGCCTTTCAATCTATGATTACCGGTGGATTAAAGAAAAAGCAACGTGCTAATAAGGCCTTGATAGATGAAATATCTGCCACAATTATTTTGCAAACGTATTTAGATGGTAAAAAGTAACGTACTTGTATTAATCTTTGTAGTTTTGCAGCAATTATAACAGGACCTACCGTCTTGATTAATAGAATTAAACCCAAAAAGAAGGAAAATGATATTACCAATTGTAGCCTATGGCGATCCGGTTTTAAGAAAAGAAGCTAAAGAAATAAGCGCTGAATATCCTAATTTACAAGATTTAATAGCAAATATGTTTGAAACAATGTATTCTGCTAGTGGAGTAGGTATAGCAGCACCTCAAGTTGGGTTAGCAATACGTCTATTTGTTATTGATGCTTCTCCTTTTGCAGAAGATGAAGAACTAACAGATAAAGAAAGAGAAGTGTTAACCGACTTTAAGAAAGTTTTTATTAACGCTAAGATTTTGGAAGAAACAGGTGATGAATGGGGATTCTCTGAAGGTTGTTTAAGTATACCAGATATACGTGAAGATGTATTTAGACCCGAAACTGTAAAGATTGAATATTACGATGAAAACTTCAACAAACATGTGGAAGAATATGATGGTTTAGCAGCAAGAGTTATTCAGCATGAGTATGATCATATTGAAGGAATTTTGTTTACAGATAAACTATCTTCTCTAAAAAAACGTTTATTAAAAGGTAAATTGGCAAATATTAGTAAGGGAAAAGTGAAAATTGATTACAGAATGCGTTTTCCTGATGCAAAAAAAGCCCGTTAATTTTTTTGTTTCCTTAAAAAATAGAATATTTGCCCCTCAAAAATTGAAAGTATATGAGTTTAGATAAAATTGTAGCGATAGCTGGTAAGCCGGGATTATACGAATTGAAAACACAAACACGTACAGGTTTTGTGGCTTCATCATTATTAGATGGAAAAAAAATAACAGTAGGTATGCGTAGTAATGTAAGCGTACTTTCTGAAATTGCTATATACACTTTAACTGAAGAAATGCCACTTAGAGAGGTATTTGCCAAAATTCAGGAAAAAGAAGAAGGTAAAGAAACCAGTATAGGACACAAAGAATCTAAAGATAAACTAGAGGAGTACTTTTTTGGAGTATTACCAGATTATGATGAAGATAGAGTGTACCCTAGTGATATTAAAAAAGTTATTCAATGGTATAACTTATTAATAAAAAATGGTTTTACCGATTTTTCTGAGCCAGAAGCTCAAACAGAAGAAGCAGTAGAAGAAACTAAAGAAGATGTTTCTGAAGAAAAATAAAATAAAAAAATCCGGTCATGAGCCGGATTTTTTTTGAAATCAATCTATTACTAAACTTCCTGTAATTCAACCATGTTAACTTTCTTAACATGCGCCTTTGTTGAATATTTTTTGCCTCTGTATTTGAAGGCTATTTCTGCTAATTGTATAATAATTTTAAATGAATCTTTCATCGATAATTTAGAGCCATCTGCATGTATCCATCTTTTTAATGGTTGTTCACAGATATAAGTTTCAGCGGTAGCTCCAAAGTGTTTTTTCATTCTCATGAATATTTCAACATCAAACAACCATTTGGTTACAAACTTTTGTTGAAATGCTATTTTAATAATATCCTTGTCCATAATCTTAGCACCACATTGCGTGTCTTTAAAGTTCATGCCCAAGATTTTTCTAATAATGTAATTAATAGATAAGCTTATAATTTGTCTTGCAGATTGTTTTGTAATGTCTGCCCCCATTCTAGCAATTCTAGAACCACTTACTATTTTAAATTGAGTAGATTCAATAGTAGTTACCAAATCATCAAAATCTTTTAAATCTGTAGATAAATCAGCATCTAAAAATCCTATATAATCTAAATCTTCCATTTCTGCCATGTATAACATACCGCGTCTTACGGCTTCTGCTTTTCCTCCATTTTTTTCGCAGTTGTACACAGAAATGAAATCTTCTCTTCCTTTTCTTAAACTGTGTAATACCTTTAGTGTATTGTCTTTACTACCATCATTAACAAAGCATAAATGGTAACCTGAGTTTCTATCTACGAAATCTAAAAATTCATCAGATAAAATTCTTTCCTCCTCATTGTAGCATGGTATTACTACACCCACGCATCTTTTTTGTATGATGGTAGAGGTAGATTTGCTACCCTCATTAGCAATAGAATTAACGCCTTGACCTATTAATCTTTTAACTCTGGCGCAAACTTCATCTAAACTTAACGGCTTTTTCATGTAATCCTCAACTCCTAAGTCAAATGCCTTTACAATTAAGTCGTCATCTGTATTACCAGATAAAACCATAATTGGTGTTGTATCTCCTTTAATATTCCTGATGTATTTGATAATATCTATACCGGTTATGGTTGGCATATTAATATCTACAATTACTAAATCTGGTAAAAAAGTTTCATAAACTTCGATTGCTTCAACTGAAGATACCAAGGATTTTACATCATATCCTAGTTCCTTTAATCTCTTTTCTAAAGGCAAAATCACTAATTGTTGATCGTCAATGGCTAAAATTTTCATGAGTCTACGTTTTAATGGTTGAATTATTAAGTTTAAATAGCGATGATTTCTGGTGTAAAACTACAATATGTAATTGGTAATTAGTATGTTATTAAGGGTGTATGCTTTTTTGTGTAGTTGAATGAAAGAAAATTGTAGACGAATGGTTTTTATGCGCTTTGGTGTTTCGGTGAATGGTAAAATTTTACAATACTTTGTAAAGGGATATTTATTTAATAAGAAAAGCCTCCGTAATAGTACGGAGGCTTCGTTATAATTATTTATATGTAAAGAAACTTATACTTCTTTAAATAATACGGTAGAGTTATGACCACCAAAACCAAAAGCGTTACTCATGGCATAGGTTACTTGTTTCTCTAATGCTTCATTAGCCACTATAGATAAGTTTTTAGGAATATTTTCATCTTGCTCATTCAGGTTAATGGTAGGAGGCACAATATTATGGTTGATAGATTTAATTGCTAAAATTGCCTCAATGGCTCCTGCAGCTCCCATTAAGTGGCCTGTCATGGACTTAGTTGCACTAATACTTAAATTTTCAGCATTTACAAAAGTTTTAGCGGTAGCATTTAGCTCGGCTAAATCGCCCAAGTTAGTAGAAGTAGCGTGTACATTTAAGTAGTCTACTTGTTCAGGGTTTACTTGCGCTTCTTTAAGGGTGTTTAGCATACATCTTGAAGCACCTAAACCTTCAGGGTGTGGAGAAGTCATGTGATATGCGTCGGCAGTCATAGAAGAACCTACCACCTCAGCATAAATGTGGGCACCACGTTTTTTAGCATGTTCATATTCTTCTAATACTAGAGCACCAGCACCTTCACCCATTACAAAACCGTCACGTTCTTTATCAAAAGGCCTACTTGCGTTTGTAGGATCATCATTTCTGGTAGACATAGCTTTTAAAGCAGAGAAACCACCAATACAAGCTGGTGTAATACTAGCTTCAGAACCTCCTGTAATAAACATTTTAGCTTTACCAAACTTTATGTAGTTATAGGCATCCATAATAGCTGTATTAGACGTAGCACATGCAGATACAGGTGTATAGTTAATACCTCTTAGTCCAAATTTCATAGAAATCATACCAGAAGCCATATTCACTAAAATCTTAGGAATAAAGAAGGGATTAAATCTAGGGTTATAATCTTGTTTTACAAAGTTGTCAAATTCATCTTCAAAGGTTTTCATACCACCTTGACCGGTACCCCAAATAACACCAAAGTCAAAAGGATCAATGGTAGCCAAATCAATACCACAATCTTGTATAGCCTCTGTAGCTGCATAAAGAGCGTACTGAGTGTAAAGGTCACCTCTTTTAATATCATTTCTGTTAAGATGAACTGTAGGGTCAAAATCTTTTAATTCACAAGCAATCTGGGTTCTGAATCGCTCGCTATCAAAATATGAAATTTTAGCTGCACCACTAGTACCTTTAATACTATTCTGCCAAAATTCATCTGCTGTTTTTCCTATTGGGGTTAAGGCTCCCAGTCCTGTTACTACAACTCTTGTCATGTTGGGTTTAATTAAAATGAAATGTATTTTTATGTAAGCTTTCCGTATTACAATAAAATTGCGTTAATACGGTCTCTTAAAATATTTAAATTACTGTGTATTGGTTTTGGGTTGTTCAATGTTTTTGATAGTAGTATGCTGCCTTCTACAATAGCAACAAAAAATAGTGCAAATTCAGTAGGGTTAGTGTCTGGTTTTATTTCTCCAGATTCGAGCCCTAGCAGCACCAATTTCTCTGTGCCGTGTATCCAGTTTTTAAATTTGTCTTGTACAATTTTAAAAAGTTCTGGGTTGGTATCGTCTGTTTCTATAGCGCTGTTCATGTAAGAGCATCCTCCGTATTGTAACACTTCTGGCGCTACGTTTTCAAAAACCTCTAAGTATGCAGAAAATTTTTCTTTTACAGTCGAAACTTCATCAATTCTAGACTCAATTTTTTGGTTTAACTGATTGATGTTGTATTCTAAAGCAGCTATAGTAAGCGCTTCTTTATCAGGAAAGTTGCCGTAAATAGCACCTTTAGTAAGTCCGGTGGCTTTTGTAATATCTGCCATACTGGTGGCATAATATCCTTTTTTATTAAATACCGGCGCGGTACGCTCTATAATATGCTTTCTTGTTTTCTCTGCCTTGTTCATACATTCACTATATCACGGGGTCAAAAATATACCAATCGGTATATTTTGGCAAGATAAAAGCAATAATTAACATTTCAGTCATGCCAATTTACAGTTCGGTACTTCCTTTTTTAGTAACTGCCAAGAAAATTAAAAGTTTGCAGTGTTAAAAAAATCAATCATGAGAACAGTTATTACCTTATCAATTTTATTAATTACCTTAATAGTAGGTACCTTAAATGCTCAAACTACTATTAACGGTACCGTTACCGATCATAAGAACATACCTATACCGGGAGCAAATGTATATCTGGAAGGAACTTATGATGGTGCAACCAGTACTAATGATGGAACCTTTTCCTTTACCACAACGGAAACAGGGGTACAGAAATTAGTGATTTCCTTTATGGCTTTTGAAACTTTTGAAATATCTAAAGAGGTAACAGAAATGAAAGATCTTAAAATAGTTTTAAAGGAAGAGATTAATACACTAACAGGGGTAACCCTTACAGCAGGTACGTTTGAAGCAGGAGACAATGCGAAAGTAACAGCGCTAAAACCATTGGATATTGTGACTACTGCTGGGGCAGTAGGAGATGTGGTAGGTGCTTTACAAACACTACCTGGTACCACTACCGTATCTGAAGACGGCCGTTTATTTGTAAGGGGAGGAGAGGCAGAAGAAACTCAAATTTTTATTGACGGTATTCGCGTATTTACACCTTATAATGTTGCACCAAATAATTCGCCTACAAGAGGTAGATACTCACCATTTTTATTTAACGGAACTACCTTTTCTACGGGGGGATATTCAGCAGAATATGGTGAGGCTTTATCTAGTGTGCTATTACTTTCTACTATAAACGAGCCCGATCAGGAAAAAACAGATCTTTCTATTATGAGTATAGGAGGAGGTATTGGAAACACTCAAATTTTTGGTAAAAATTCAATTAGTGTAAATGCTTCTTACATGAATTTACAGCCTTATTTAGAATTGTTTCCTGATAGAAATGAATGGGAAAAGCCCTATGTTGGAGCTTCTGGAGAAGCGGTTTACAGACATAAGTTTGACGATGGATTGTTAAAGTTTTATACGGCTTTTGAGTATACTAATTTTGTGGTAAAACAGCGTAACATAAATTATGATGATAGAGTGCGTTATGATTTAACCAATAGAAATTTATATAATAACCTTTCTTATAAAGGTGCTCTTAAGAATGATTGGATATTAAGCGCTGGGGCTAGTTTGAGCTTTACTAAGAACGACTTTAATATTATTACTGATGAAATAGATCAAAATGATGTTTCGTATCATGTAAAAGCTAGTCTTAAGAAAAAATTCTCTAAACATGTAAGATTAAATACAGGTGCTGAGTTTTTCTCTACCAGTTACACACAAGATTTTAAAGATGTTTCAAACTTTACATTTACTAATAAAGTACAACGTGAGCTACCCGCTGTATACACAGAAACAGATATTTATTTTACCAATAACTTAGCTTTAAAGACTGGTTTACGTGGCTCATACGATTCTGGGTCAGACGAGGTTTTAATATCTCCAAGAACTTCTTTAGCATACAAGTCTGGTAAGAATAGTCAGGTATCTTTAGCATATGGAGATTTTTACCAAACAGCAGCTACTAATTATGTACAATATGCACAAACGTTAAAACCACAACGTGCACAACACTATATAGCCAACTATCAATACACTAATAACGGTCAAATTTTTAGAGCAGAAGCGTATTATAAAGACTATGCAGATTTAATTAAATACAATACGTTGCGACCAGAATACAATAGTGTGTATAACAACAATGGTAAGGGGTACGCTTCTGGGCTAGATATATTTTGGAGAGATGAAAAATCTTTTAAAAATGTTGATTATTGGGTAAGTTACTCATATTTAGATACCAAACGTGATTTTAGGAATTATGAGGCAGAAGTAATGCCCAACTTTGCAGCTAAACATAACTTATCGGTAGTAGGAAAGTACTGGAACGGCGATTTAAAAAGTCAATTTGGAATTACGTATAGTTTTACTTCGGGGCGTCCTTACGACAATCCTAATACGGATAGTTTTATGGCAGAAAAAACAAAATCGTATCATAATGTTGGGCTTAATTGGGCGTATTTAATAGATCAGCAAAAAATATTATTTGTTTCAGTTACCAATCCTTTAGGAATTAAAAATGTGAGTGGCTACCAATATGCAGACACACCTAACATGAATGGCGTATACGACCGTATGACGGTAAGACCAAATGCAGATAGTTTTATTTTCGTAGGTTTCTTCTGGACATTTAGTGATGATAAAAAGAGCAATCAGTTAGATAACTTATAAAATTTCAGCTACATGCTTTTTTATATTTGCAGCGATCTTCCTAGTAGGAAGATCGTTTGCGTCATCCCCAAACGGATCTTCAATTTCTTCAGCAATAAGTTCTAAACTAGCCAATACATAAAATATAAATACTACTACAGGTATAACATAGTATCCTAAGCTAAATACATAACCAAAAGGCAATGTCATAACATAAAAAAAGATGAATTTTTTGATAAACGAACTATAAGAAAACGGGATAGGTGTATTTTTAATACGTTCGCAAGCGCCACAAATATCGGTAAACGATTGTAACTCGGCATTTAAAACAATTAGCTGGTCACCCGTAATTTTCTTTTCAAGATATAAATCGTTCACTCTCTGCATTATTATTTTGGCTACCTGATTGGGTCTGTGATGATCTTTTTTAATTGGTATAATATATTCTTCGTCTAATTGATGTTCTGTAGTTTCATCGTTTAAATGCTTTTGTAGCATATGGGCATAGGTAGCAATAGCTTGTCTAAAAAACTTTCGGTCTTGATCTTCGGTTAGCATGGCCGATAATTTAATAGCTAAATTTCTACTATTATTTACAAGTGCACCCCAATGTTTGCGCCCTTCCCACCAACGGTCATAAGCAGTGTTGGTTCTAAAAACCAATAGTAATGAAATAACAAAACTTAATACACTATGCATAATAGTGATATTCTTCACATGACTTTGGTCGCTTAACTTCCAATATTCAATTTCTAAAAAGGCAACAATAAAAGAATACACTGCAATTACCAACATAAGTGATAACAGTTTTCTAAAGGTATCGGCTTTATGAAATTTAAAAATAAAAGTAATCCAGTCTTTTGGGTTGTACGAAACCATAGTATCATGTTTGTTGTAAATTACGTTATAAAAATGGTTTTTAACAAGCTTCTTTTTTTGGTTATATCTTTAAAAACCACAGTTTACATGAAGATATTTACTAGTTGAGATGAATATTTACAATTCGGTAGTGATTATTTACAGTTCGGTAAGGCAGTTTTTCAAGAGAAGTGTGCTAGTAGTAGTTTTACCATGTAATTAAAAAATAACAACCATGAAACAAGTAACAACGCTTTTGATTTTATTTATCACCTTAACCGGATTTTCTCAAACTGCTTATGAAAAAGGAATGAATAAAGCCTTTGCAACGTGGGGAGAAGGCAACTCTGTAGAAGCCTCTAATCTATTTGAAAGAATTAGTAAGGCTGAAAAAGATAACTGGATACCTTTGTATTATGTAGCACAGGTTAACATTTTGCATTCTTTTGGTGAAAAAGACAAAACGCAATTACAATTGAAATTAGACAAAGCAAAAGAGGCTTTGGAAAAGGCTAAAGAGCTATCACCAGATAATGCAGAGCTATTAGTATTAGAGGCTTTACATAATACCGCCTGGATTGCCTTTGACGGAGCTACATACGGAATGACATTAGGCGGACCTACTACCGAAATTTATAATAAAGCAGTAGCTTTAGCACCAGATAACCCAAGAGTAGTATATTGTTTTGCTGAATGGAATATGGGAATGGCTAGCTATTTTGGTAAAGATACTACTCCCTATTGTAATGATATGAAGAAAGCCATTGAACTTTTTAGTACATTTAAAAATGAAACCTTGTTTTATCCGTCTTGGGGATTAGATAGAGCAGAACAATTATATAAAAACTGTAACCAGTAATAAATGAAATCTAGAAGTATTTTAAAAACGTTTTTAACAGGGCTATTAATTGGAAGTGTGCTTGCAATAGTAATTACTTTAATTAATGTGCTTAATGGAGATACCATTGAATTTAATACAGACTTTGCTAAAAACATTGCCATATTCTTGTTATACTCAGAAGTACTTCTTTTTATGAACGGTTATTACTTTGACTTTTATAATAGTAAAGTAACCATAGGTAAACAAAACCCTGTAGTGAGAGTGCTTTTAGGAGCTTTTGGTGGAGTAATAGTTACTATGATAGGTGTTTTTGCCTTACGAGTATTTACCAGAATGGTTTTAGACGGGGTTACTTGGCAGCATTTTATGGCTACTGAAAAGGCTAAAGATTATACCTATAGCTTAATTATAACAGCTTTTGTAACCATTGTTTACCATGCTATTTACTTTTATAGAGAGTTACAAAAAAATAAAATTAAAGAACAGAAAATTATTGCAGGTACAGCATCGGCACAGTTTGATGCTTTAAAAAACCAATTAGATCCTCATTTTTTGTTTAATAGTTTAAATGTTCTTACAAGTTTAATTGAAGAGAACCCTTATGCGGCACAAAAGTTTACTACTTCTTTATCTAAAGTATATAGATATGTTTTAGAGCAAAAAAATAAAGAGTTAGTTACAGTAGATGAAGAACTTAAATTTGCTAGAACTTTTGTGAACCTCTTAAAAATGCGTTTTGAAGACAGTATTGTTTTTGATATACCAGACACAGCTAGTAACCCAGAGGCAATGGTAGTGCCGCTATCGTTACAGTTATTATTAGAGAATGCTGTAAAACATAATATGGTTACTCCACAAAAACCATTGCGTGTAGAAATTTTTGAGAAAGACGGTAATTTAATGGTTAGGAATAATTTGCAACCTAAAGCCGTAGTAAAGAAAAGTAGTGGGGTTGGATTAAGAAACATACAACAACGCTACGCTATTTTAACTAATAGGGCAGTGGTTATAGAAAAGTCAGAATCTACTTTTCAGGTAACCTTACCCATGCTTACAAAAAGAGTTTCGGTAAACAACATGAAATCAACAGCAGAATTAAAACAAGATAATGCCTACGCTAGGGCACGTAAAAAAGTAGAAGATTTAAAAGAGCTATATACTAGTTTGGCTTCGTACTGTATTGTAATCCCATTTTTAATATTTATAAACTATAGAAGTTCTTGGGATTTTCAATGGTTTTGGTTTCCTGCCCTTGGTTGGGGTATGGGATTGGGTCTTCAGGCTTTTAAGGTTTATGGTCCCGGAGGAAACTGGGAGGATCGTAAAATAAAAGAGTACATGGAAAGAGATAGAAAAACATCTAACTGGAAATAAGAAAAGTAATGGAAGAATATAACGAGCAAGAAGCCTATTATCAGGCAAAAAAGAGAGTAGAAGAATTAAAAGGATTTTATTGGAATGTGTTTTCTTATATAATGGTAATTCCTTTTTTAATTTTTATAAATTATATGACCTACTGGGATTTTAAATGGTTTTGGTTTCCTATGTTTGGTTGGGGTATTGGCCTTACGTTTCATGCATTATCTGTATTTTACAGAGGTAGATTTTTTGGAAAAGAGTGGGAACAACGTAAGATGGAAGAGTTTTTAGATAAAGAAAAAAATGAGAGAAGACGCTATGAATAAGTACGATAATTATGAAGAGAACGAGGCTTACGTAAGGGCTAAAACCAGAGTACAAAAAATTAAGGCTTTTTATGTACACCTTTCGGTTTATGTGATCATTAATATATTTTTATTAGCACTTATTGTTTTTTCTGGTGGTGGTATAAAGGTTTTAGGAGAATTTAATACTTGGTCTACCGCTTTTTTCTGGGGAATTGGAGTTGCTTTTCATGCCTTCGGAGTATTTGGAAAACAAGTAATGTTTAATAAAGAGTGGGAGGATAGAAAAATGAAGGAGTTCTTAGATAAAGAGAATAAACAAAATTGGAAATAATAAAATAACCTAATTAATGAACGTTTTAATTATAGAAGATGAAAAGCCTGCCGCAAGAAGATTGTCTAGAATGTTGGCAGAATTAGGTGTTGAGGTTTCTGAAATGCTGCATTCTGTAGAAGAGTCTTTAGAATGGTTTCAGAATAACGAACATCCAGATTTAATATTTTTAGATATTCAGTTGTCTGATGGACTTTCTTTTGAAATTTTTGAACAGATTGATATTCAAAGTGCAATTATTTTTACAACGGCTTATGATGAGTACGCACTGAAGGCTTTTAAATTAAATAGTATAGATTATTTACTAAAGCCTATTGACGATGAAGAGTTAGAGGCAGCGGTGAAAAAATTTAAAATGCGTGTACCCGAAAAGCAACAACTAACGGTTGATTTTAATGAAATTAAAAAGCTTTTGGTAAACCCAATAGACCGTACTTATAAAAAGAGGTTTACAGTTAAAATAGGACAGCATTTAAAAATGATTCCTATTGAAGAAATTGAAGTTTTTTATAGTGAAAATAAGGGGACTTATGCGGCAACTATTGAGGGTAGAAGCTATTTGTTAGAAACTACTTTAGAAGATTTACAAAACGATTTACAACCAGAAATGTTTTTTAGAGTAAGCCGTAAATTTTATATTAATATTAATGCTATTAAAGACATTATATCTTATACCAATTCAAGACTGCAATTGAAGTTACACAACTTTAACGATTTTGAAATTATTGTAAGTAGAGAGCGTGTAAAGGAATTTAAAGATTGGTTGGGTTAACGTATTCTATTATCGTCAAAAGCAGAGGGTAATAGTTTTGGTATAAACTTAATTAATAGGGGGAGTAATACGCTTCCACCAGGTAATATAAATATAGCTAATGAAGGAATGGCTTTGCAAATGTCTAGAAGCTGTTCCTTTACTTTTTGTTTTTCTTCAGTGTTTAATTCTCTGGCAGTACTTTGCGATAATAATATAACTAGTTCTTTACTTTGAGATAGCTCTAACAATAAGCGTTTGCTATTTCTTAAAATCAGTTTTTTTACCATTACGGACGAATTGTCGTAAAAGTTTTTCACCGGATTAGTGTTACTTAGGTACTTTAATTCTTCTTTGTGAGAGGCAAAAAAATCGTATACTTTTAAAATCGAATTATTAATCAGGTCATTAGCAATATGTAAATCATGGCCTAGTTTTTTGATATAATCAATTTCAGAGATTTCCAGATTTTTATCGTCCCACACTGTCATGCAGGTAATATCTAGCAAATACCTTTTTTCTAACTCATTGTGCAACAAGTCAAGATGCTCTTCGTAGGTGAGTTTAGGATTTTCGTAATGTTCATGATACCTCAAGGAAGACTCTAGTAACTTCAATAATTGCTTATCATAAGATGTTTTATGCTTTTTAGAAGAAATTGTGGTTATCACTACATTTTCAATAACTGTTTCAATATTTCTTATGTATTCAATACTACTAAAATTAGGGTCTTCCAGATAACTTTTAAATGCCAATACATCTGTATATAGTAATGTATTGGTAAGTACACTACTAAAGTTTTTAGTGAGTATATTACTGTCAAAAAGTATACGTTTGGCAATTATTTTTTCAAGTTGTGCCGCATTTTTTTTCCCTCCAAAAAAATCTGGTAAAAAGCTAGAAGCATCAGCTTTAATAACTTCATAAAAATCTATACTGGTTTCAATAAATTGTTCAACGGTATTACTTGGATACTTGTGGTAATAAATATTAAACAAAGAAGCAAATAAATTAATTTTTGTCATTTCCTGATCGGAAAGTACAGCATCTTCAAAAACATCATTTACACAGTGTACACTAGCGCCATAAATGAAACCACAAGATTTTAATTCTTCATAAAAGTCTAGAACACTAATACTTTTGATTGTGTTTATTTCATGAGTAGAATTAAAAAATTTATGTATCCAACCGGATGTCGAGGGGTTCATGAGCTATATATTGTTGTTCAAAAATAAATAATAACCTGAACAATCTACTCATTAGAAATAAAAAAAGCTTTCATAACGAAAGCTTTTTAAGTGTTTATGTATGTTTTTATTATTCAATAACGCCACCACAACTAACCCTTGCGCCAGCATCTCCAGATGGTTGAGAAGTAAAATCATCTTCCCCGGCATGAACTATAATACCTTTACCAACTATGTTTTTCTTTTCATCTTCACAATCAATACACCATTCATCGGTAGTTAACGTAATGGTACCTTCACCATTTTCATCAGCGGTAAAGTTTCCTATATCACCTCTGTGGTACCCTGTAGGGTCTCCCCATTTACCGTGTTTTTTATTTGTAGGATTCCAATGCCCTCCAGCAGATTTTCCATCAGGAGAAGAGCAATCTGCTTTTTCATGAATATGAATGGCGTGTATTCCAGGTTCTAAGCCTGTAAGGTTTGCAGTAAAAGCAACCTCTCCGTTTTCCTCTACAAAAGTAACTTCGCCTTTTGCATTACTTTCACTCTTAGAGTCTAACGTAAAGGCTAATTTCTTTACTTCAACTTTTTCTTCTACTATTTCGGGTGTTTCTTTTTCGGTTTCTGATACTTCTTCTTTTTTAGGTTTTGTATCACAACTAAAAACTGCTAACGAAACAGTAACTAACGATAAATATAATAATGTCTTTTTCATAAAAAATAAGTTTTTGTCAACTTACAAATACATAGTAAGCTGACAAAAACTTTAAGATATTATTATAGGTGTAAAAGTAGTTTTTATGAATTTGTTTGAACTTCTAAAATTTCTGCTTCTGTGAATTTTTTTAGCAGTGTTCTAACCTCTTGAGTGTTTTGCACAAAGTACTTAGCACTTGTTTTTTGTAAACCTACTTTTACAGTTACTGCTGTTTCTGGTAAATCTCTAAACATGTATTCATCTGTCCAATCATCACCAATGGCAAAAACAAAATCGTAATCATCTCTTACTAACATACGGCTAGCAGCTCTTCCTTTGTTAACATTACCACTTTTAATTTCAATTACTTTATTACCCTCTAAAACACTTAAATGGTGATTGGCTATTAAGCTGTTTAGTACAGTTTTTAATTCAACCGATCTTAAGTTAGCCAATTCTGGGTCTACTTTTCTAAAGTGCCAAGCTAAAGAGAAATTTTTCTCTTCTATAAAAGTACCTGGAGTTCTGTCTACAAACGTTTCTAGAATAGGGCGTAATTTAGGCATCCAATCTTTTTTAACGTTTTCAAGCGCAGACCAATCGCTGTCTTTTTCTTTCAACCAAACTCCATGTTCGGTAATCATGGTATACGGTTTATCACCATACCATTTAGTAAAGGTTTCTTTATCTCTACCACTAATTATTACTACATCGGTATTGGGTTGAGCATATAAAGTATCTAATAAGTTGTAAAGCTCTTCATCTGGTGAGGCATCTAATGGGTTATTTTTAAAACCAACTAGGGTACCATCGTAATCTAAAAATACCAATCGCTTTTTAGCTGTACTATATTGCTCTAGAATTTTAGTGGTTAAATTATTATTTAATTTTTTAGAAACTAAGGTATTTCTAACTTGCTTTGTAGAGTTTAATGCAGTAAAAAATTCTTCTGCCCATTTTTCAACAGAGTATCTTTCTAAGCGTTCTTGCATTAAAGATATTCTTGTTTTTTGTTCTTCTTTAGGCATTTCTAGGGCTTGCTTAAGTGTTTGAGCAATACCTTCAAAGTTATTAGGATTTATTAAAAGAGCCTCGTTCATTTCTTTAGCAGCACCTGCCATTTCACTTAGCACCAATACACCGTCTTGGTGTACTCTAGTAGCAACATATTCTTTAGCCACTAAGTTCATACCATCTCTTACAGGAGTAATCATGGCTACATCACAAGAGGTGTATAAATCAATTAAGTTTTCAAACGGTAGTGAGCGGTAGAAATACCAGATTGGTGTCCAGCTAACGGTAGAAAATTTACCGTTAATTCTACCCACCAATTCATCGGTTTCTCTTTTTAATAATTGGTATTGTGGTACGTTAGATCGTGAAGGTACAGCCAACATTACCAAACGTACTTTTTGTTGGTATTCAGGATATTTTTCAAGAAAATACTCAAAAGCTTTTATTCTATTTGGTATTCCTTTGGTGTAATCTAATCTATCAATAGATAAAATAAGTTTACAATCATCTGATGAATGTAAATGCTCATCTAAACGTTTTTGAATATCAGATTTTTCTAATTCTTCATTTTCATGGTTTAAAGCAGCATTGTAGAATTTCTTAAAATCAATTCCCATAGGGAACGAGTCTATTTTAATAATTCTATCATCATAAGAAATCTCGTTGAAATTAGTATCTAAATGCAATAGTCTTCTTGCAGAACTTAAGAAGTGACGCTCATAATCGTAGGTATGGAAACCAATTAAATCAGACCCAAGCATACCTCTTAATACTTCCTCTCTCCAAGGGAATGTTCTAAACACCTCAAAAGAAGGAAAGGGAATATGGAGAAAGAATCCAATGGAAGTGTCAGGTTTTTTTTCTTTAATGTACCCTGGTAATAGTAATAACTGATAATCGTGTACCCAAATGGTATCACCATCTTCAGCATGTTCTAAAACAACATCGGCAAATTTTTTGTTTACTTCTTTATAGCACTCCCAATTTTCGTTTTCAAAAGTGGTGTATTCCATAAAGTAGTGAAACAAAGGCCAAAGGGTTTTGTTACTAAAACCATAATAAAAATGATCCACTTCATTTTCAGTTAAAGGGACCATTGCACATTTGTTTTTTTCTATTTCTTTTTGAACTTTTTCTCTGGTTTCGTCGTTTAAATCTTCTTCCGCTAAACCAGACCATCCTATCCAGAGACTATCTCCTTCTTCGTGAACAGATTTCATTCCTGTGGCTAATCCACCTACACTAGGACTAACATTAATTTCATTATCTTCTAATTTAATTTGTAATGGTAGTCGGTTAGAAATAATAATAGTTTTACTCATAAAAGGAATCAGTTTTTGTATTTTTTTCGTTAATTTAAGGATTTTAAAACTATATACTGTTATAAAAAATATAATTAATGAATAATTTACACTACGGGATTATTGGAAATTGTAAGAGTGCAGCGCTTGTATCTAAAGAAGGATCAATAGATTGGTGTTGTTTACCCGAGTTTGACTCATCCTCGGTTTTTGCAAAACTTTTAGATGAAGAGATTGGAGGAAGTTTTGAGTTTATAGTAGATGAAACATATACCATAACGCAATCATATTTTAAGAACACAAATATTTTAATTACTCGTTTTGCTAGCGGATACGATGTTTTTGAAGTGCATGATTTTATGCCTAGATATTATGTGGTAAGTTCAAGTTCTTATTATGCTCCCCCAGATATTATTAGATATGTAAAGCATATTTCAGGTATTCCAAAATTTAGTGTTAAGTATGATGCAAAACTGCGATATGCTAAAGGAAAAACTGAAACTTTATTAAAGCCTGGTTTTATAGCTAGTATTAACCAAGAAGATAGGTATGATTCTATATACCTATATACAAGTGCAGACCA
Source organism: Neptunitalea lumnitzerae (assembly GCF_027924185.1). GTDB lineage: Bacteria > Bacteroidota > Bacteroidia > Flavobacteriales > Flavobacteriaceae > Neptunitalea > Neptunitalea lumnitzerae. The sequence goes on along the minus strand of NZ_BRVO01000003.1, from coordinate 177,038 downwards.
GCAGAAAGTGGTGGCAAGTGAAGAGATAGCTTTAGAGAAAGATGAATTCTTTATGGTTAGCTACAATGAGAAAATATTAGAGCAAACTGTAGATACGGCTTTATTTTTATTAGAGAAAACAAAGGTTTACTGGTTAAGCTGGATAGAGAAAACACCTAAATATAAAAGGTATCAAGAAGAAATTTTGCGTAGTGCATTAACACTTAAGTTATTAAGCTATGATAAAACGGGTGCTATTTTAGCAGCTGCCACTACATCTTTACCAGAAACTATTGGTGAGGTTAGAAATTGGGATTATAGATTCTGTTGGATTCGTGATGCCTCTATGACTATAAAGGTAGTTTCTTCTCTTGGCCATGAAGATATGGCGCGCCGTTTTATGCAATATGTAATAGATTTGGTGCCAGATAAAGATGAGAAGCTTCAGATTATGTATGGTATTAATAAAGAGAAAACCTTAACTGAAGAAACTCTTGAGCACTTAAAAGGATATAAAGGTTCTGCTCCTGTACGTATTGGTAATGCCGCCTATATGCAACGCCAAAATGATATTTACGGTATTCTTATGGATGCTATTCACCAGCAAATAGTAAAGTTTGAAACTACTATGGAAAACTGTGAAGAGCTTTGGGGTATTACAAAAGGTATTGTATTGCAAGTAAGAGACCACTGGACAGAAGCCGATAAGGGTATTTGGGAGTTTAGAACAGAAGAACGCCATTTTACATTTTCTAAAATGTTATGTTGGGTAGCTATAGATAGAGCTGTAAAAACAGCTAAAATTTTAAATAAGCCTAGATACATTGAACGTTGGAAACCGTTAGAGCAAGAAATTAAAAACGATATTTTTAAAAATGCTTGGTCTGAAGAAAAGCAAGCATTTACACAATCGTACGGATCTAAAGATATGGATGCGTCTGTGTTGTTGATGGAGGCTTATGGTATTATAGATGCTAGAGATGAGCGCTACGTTAAAACAGTACATGCAATAGAAGAAGAATTATGCCATGATGGTTTAATGTACCGCTATAAAAACCAAGATGATTTTGGGTTACCTTCCTCTTCATTTACAATTTGTACGTTCTGGTTAATTAATAGCTTGAATAAAATTGGTGAGCATAAAAAAGCAATTGAAATGTTTGATAGATTATTATCTTACAGTAACCATTTAGGTTTGTTTAGTGAAGATATTGATTTTAAAACCAAACGCTTGTTAGGTAATTTCCCTCAGGCTTATTCACATTTGGCTTTGATAGAGACTGCGGCTGATTTGGCTAATAATTTTACGGATGAGCACATAGTAAAACAAGCTCTGACTTAGTAATAACTAAAATTTATATAAAATGCTTTAAACGATATGTTTAAAGCATTTTTTTATTTGTAAAAGAAATGATTGCTTTTTAAAACAAGTGTGTTTTCATTTTTGCAAATGTTAGGAAATAGCTAAAATTAATACTAGAGCTGTTAAATTCATTACCTTTATCCGACATAAATAAAACCAAAAAATTTCATTGTGTCATGAAAAAAATCCTTTTATCATTAGTAGCAGCTAGTACTATTTTTGTTAGCTGTGATAATGCATCTAAAACTAAAACTACAGAAGACGCCGGTAAAACGGAAGAAGTTGCCATTAAAGAAACCGCTAAAATAGACTCTTTAACCTTAGCTTGGACAGGATATAAAACTACGGCTAAAACTCCTGTTTCTGGGGTGTTTAAAAATGTAGAAGTATCAGGTGAAGACTTATCTGCTGAAGAACCAGCTGAAATGTTTGACGGAGCTACTTTTACTGCTACCGTAGCTAGTTTATTTTCTGGAAACGAAATAAGAGACCCTAAGTTAAAAGATATCTTTTTTGGTACCATGGCAAATACTGCGGCTCTTAAAGGAACACTACATGTGAAAGAGGAGGGAACAGTATTAGAAGTAACTATGAATGATGTTACTAAAGAAGTGCCGGTAACTACCTCTTTTGAAAATGGAGTGTATACTGTTGAAGGAGATGTGCATTTAGCAGACTTTAGTGCTATGGCAGCAGTAGAGGCTTTGGCAAAAGCTTGTTACGAGTTACATACAGGAATTGATGGAGTTAGCAAAACTTGGGATGAAGCTCATTTTAAAGGAGCTGTTTATTTAGCTAAGTAATTATATCATTAAAAATAAAAAAATAGCCTTCCATATGGAAGGCTATTTTTTTTAGGGCAAAAAAATTAAATTTAAAAACAATACTTATTTTCTTCTGTTATTTTTTCAGCAATTTGATTCTTTAATGCTATTACATTAGGCATATTGGTATATTTTGTAAAACGTTTTAATCCCATTAGCATCATGCGTTGCTCGTCTCCTTCGGTAAAGGAAATAATAGCTTCTTTACCTTTGGTATTAATTTTTTCCACTGCATTAAACAAATATAATTTAGTCATTGCTATTTGGTTGGCTTGTGCTTCTTCGCCAAAACGTTTTGCATTTTTCTCTGTTCTTAATATGGTAGATTCTGCCATATAAATCTCTATAAGAATATCAGAAGCAGCCATTAATAGTTGTTGGTGTTTTTCTAGTTCTACACCATATTTTTGTGCAGCTGCACCAGCAATCATTAGAAAGGCTTTTTTAAGTTTTCCTAGTAACTCTTTTTCTTCTGATAATACTTCAGAATAATCTGGGGTATCAAAAGAAGGAATACTCATTAAATCGTCTTTCACAGCCATTGCTGGTCCTAATAAATCTACATGACCTTTCATGGCTTTTTTCATTAGCATTCCAATGGTCAGCATTCGGTTAATCTCATTAGTACCTTCATAAATTCTTGAAATTCTAGCATCTCTCCACGCTGCTTCCATAGGTGTATCAGCCGAGAAGCCCATACCACCAAATATTTGAATACCTTCATCGGTACAGTCTTGGCAATCTTCCGATACAGCTACCTTAAGAATAGAACATTCAATAGCATATTCTTCCACACCTTTTAGTTCGGCTTCTTGGTGGCTATTTCCATTAGCAATTCTATCTTCTATGCGGTCTTCAATATCTTTAGCAGCACGGTAACAAGCAGATTCATCTGCATAATTATTAGTAGCCATATCTGCTAATTTAGCTTTGATAGCTCCAAATTTTGCAATAGGAGTTTTAAACTGAATACGCTCGTTTGCATACTTAACAGACTCAGTAATAACTCTACGTTGAGCATCTAAACAAGCAGCAGCCAATTTAATTCTACCAACATTAAGGGCATTCATAGCAATTTTAAACCCATTTCCTCTTTCAGACAACATATTTTCTACGGGTACTTTTGTATCACTAAAAAATACCTGACGGGTAGAAGAGGAGTGTATACCTAACTTGTGTTCTTCTTCTCCTAATGTAATTCCATTGGTGTTATCTTTGTCGTATTCTACAATAAACCCTGTTATGTTTTTATCGTCCTCAATACGAGCAAATACAATCATTAGGTTACAAAATCCAGCATTAGAAATCCACATTTTTTGTCCGCTAATGGTATAATGTGTACCATCTTCAGAAAGCACTGCTTTTGTTTTTCCTGAGTTAGCATCAGACCCAGCTCCTGGTTCAGTTAAGCAATAAGCGCCAAACCATTCTCCTGTTGCTAGTTTAGGAATGTATTTTTTCTTTTGTTCTTCAGTTCCGTAAAGTAAAATAGGTAACGTACCAATACCGGTATGTGCACCAAAAGCAGTAGCTAACGATCCTGTAGCTCCAGAAATATAATCACAAACCAGCATGGTAGTAACAAAGCCCATTCCTAATCCATCATATTCTTCTGGTACAGCAATACCCAATAATCCCATTTCACCTGCTTTGCGCATTACTTCTTCTGTAAATGCATAATCTTTCTTTTCAAATCTGGGTTTATGTGGCCATACTTCTTTGTCTACAAATTCTTTTACAGAATCACGCATCATTTGCTGTTCTTCTGTAAAATCTTCAGGTGTAAATACATCTTCACAAGCAGTATCTTTAACAATAAATTGTCCACCTCTGGTTATGTCTTTTTCTAATGCTTCCATTACTTACTTTTTATTTTGTTCTAATTGATTATTCTATAGTAATTCATAAATACCTGCAGCACCTTGCCCGGTACCCACACACATGGTAACCATACCATATTTGTTTCCTCGTTTCTTCATTTCATCAAATAACTGAACTGAAAGTTTTGCTCCTGTACAACCTAACGGATGCCCAAGTGCTATAGCTCCACCATTTACATTTACAATATCAGGGTTAAGCCCTAGCTCTCTAATTACCGCTAATGATTGTGATGCAAATGCCTCATTTAATTCAATAAGGTCAATGTCATTTTGCGACATACCTGCTTGTTTTAATGCTTTAGGAATAGCCTTTACAGGTCCAATTCCCATAATTCTAGGTTCTACCCCGGCAGCGGCATAAGATACTAAACGGGCAATAGGTTCAACGTTTAATTCTTTTACCATTTCTTCACTCATAATCATTACAAAGGCGGCACCATCACTCATTTGTGAAGAGTTCCCTGCGGTTACACTACCATCGGCAGCAAATACTGGACGTAGTTTATTTAAAACAGCAATGGAAGTATCTGCTCTAGGGCCTTCATCGGTAGCTACTGTATACGTTTTGGTAGCCTTTTTTCCATTGGCATCTATGTAAACGTGTTCTACATCAATAGGTACTATTTGATCTTTAAATTTACCTTCTTTTAAAGCGTTTAATGCTTTTTGATGGGAGTTGAATGCAAACTCATCTTGGTCTGCTCTAGATACGTTAAATTGTTTAGCAACAGCTTCAGCTGTAAGTCCCATACCCCAATAGTAGTCTTCATTACCTTCTTTAGCAATTTGGTAATCGGGAGTAGGTTTGTATCCACCCATAGGTATGTAACTCATACTTTCTACACCACCAGCAATAATACAATCGGCCATACCGGTTTGTATTTTGGCAGTAGCTATACCAATGGTTTCTAATCCAGAGGCACAATACCTATTTACGGTAACCCCTGGTACATCTTCAATTTTTAATCCCATTAAAGAGATTAAACGTCCCATATTTAATCCTTGTTCAGCCTCTGGCATGGCATTTCCAACAATCACATCATCAATGCGGGTTTTGTCAAAATCCGGAAGTTCTTTCATCATGTACTGTATGGTTTCTGCAGCTAATTCATCTGGTCGTTTAAAACGAAACAAACCTTTAGGTGCTTTACCAACAGCGGTTCTATATGCTTTTACAATATATGCGGTTTTCATTTTTGTCTTTTAATTTTTTGATATTTATTAAATATGCTGATAAAGCGTTTAGTTTCTTAAAGGTTTTCCTGTTTTTAGCATGTGTTGAATACGCTCTAAAGTTTTGCGCTCTGTACACAATGATAAAAAGGCCTCTCTTTCAAGATCTAATAAATATTGTTCAGATACCATAGTAGGTTCAGATAAATCGCCACCAGCCATAACATAGGCTAATTTATTTGCAATTTTTTGGTCGTGCTCAGAAATGTAGTGTCCTGCTTTCATAGAGTCGGTACCTACTAAAAACATACCTAACGCTTGTTTACCTAATACCTTTACATCTTTTCGGTGTATTGGTTTAGTGTATCCTGCATCGGCTAATAGTTTTGCATGTTTTTTAGCTTCTGCTAATTGTCGGTCCTTATTAACTACCACCACATCTTTACCATGTTGCATAATACCTAAATCAAAAGCTTCATAAGCTGAGGTAGATACTTTTGCCATACCTATGGTTAAGAAGTACTCTTGTAACACGTTTAGCTCAACATCATTCTTTTTAAAAATATCAGATGCTCTAAGGGCCATTTCCTTAGAACCACCACCACCAGGAATTACACCAACACCAAACTCTACCAATCCTATGTAGGTTTCTGCAGCAGCCACTATTTTATCGGCGTGTAGTGATAGCTCACAACCACCACCCAACGTCATACCATGTGGTGCTGAAATTACCGGAATAGAAGAGTAACGCATACGCATCATTGTGTTTTGAAACATTTTGATAGCCATGTTCAACTCGTCATACTCTTGTTCAATAGCCATCATAAATATCATGGCAAGGTTGGCACCTACAGAAAAGTTGGCTCCTTGGTTACCTACTACAAGACCTTCAAATTGTGTTTCGGCTAAATCTACAGCCTTGTTTAGCCCTGCAATAACATCACCACCAAGGGTATTCATTTTAGATTGGAATTCACAGTTTAAAATTCCATCTCCTAAATCTTCAATAACCACTCCGCTGTTTTTCCAAACCTCTTTAGATTTTCTAATATTATCTAGGATAATAAAGGCATCTTGTCCTTGTTTCTTAACATGAGATTTTTCAGGTATGTCATAATAATATGTAGCACCGTCTTTTACTGTATAGAAATTGGTTATACCTTTTGCTACCATTTCTTCAACCCATGAAGCTATTGGTAAACCTTCAGCTTTCATCAGTGTTATTCCTTTTTCTACTCCAATGGCATTCCAAATTTCAAATGGACCATTCTCCCAACCAAAGCCGGCTTTCATAGCATCGTCAATTCGATATAACTCATCAGATATTTCAGGAATTCTGTTTTGTACATAGGCAAAAAGTGCGGCAAAGTTTTTACGGTAAAATTCTCCTGCTTTATCTTTACCAGATACCAACACTTTAAAACGATCTATAGGTTTATCAATCGTTTTAGTTAATTCTAATGTAGCAAATCCTGTTTTCTTTTTAGAGCGGTATTCCATGGTATCTAAATCCAATACCAATATTTCACTTTTTCCAGATTCGTCTTTTACTTTTTTGTAAAAGCCTTGTCCGGTTTTACTTCCTAGCCATTTATTTTCCATCATGGTGGCTATAAAATCGGGTAGTTTAAATAAATCGTGCGCCTCATCTTCAGGGCAGTTTTCATATAAACCATTTGCTACGTGTACTAGTGTATCTAACCCAACCACATCAACTGTACGAAATGTGGCCGATTTTGGTCTGCCAATTACTGGGCCAGTTAATTTATCTACTTCTTCTACAGTTAAGCCTAATTCTTTTACTTGGTGAAATAAACTTTGGATTCCAAAAATACCTATTCTGTTACCTATAAAGGCTGGTGTGTCTTTAGCTAAAACAGAGGTTTTGCCTAAAAACTGTTCTCCATAATTCATCAAGAAATCAACTACCTCTTGCTTACAATCCGGACCTGGAACTACCTCAAAAAGTTTAAGATAACGTGGCGGATTAAAAAAGTGTGTTACAGCAAAGTGTTGTCTAAAATCTTCAGATCTACCTTTATTCATAAAATGAATAGGAATACCCGAAGTATTAGAAGTAATTAAAGTACCTGGTTTACGGTATTGCTCAATTTTTTCAAATACACTTTGTTTAATATCTAAACGTTCAACAACAACTTCTATAATCCAGTCTACTTCTGCAATTTTTGCAATGTCATCCTCTAAATTACCAGTAGTAATTCTAGCAGCAAATTTTTGATTGTAAATAGGAGAAGGCTTAGATTTTAAGGCTGCCATAAGGTTTTCAGAAGCAATTCTGTTTCTAACAGCAGGGTGCTCCAGCGTTAGCCCTTTAGCTTTTTCTTTATCTGTAAGTTCTCTTGGTAAGATGTCCATAAGTAACACCTCTGCACCAATATTTGCAAAGTGGCATGCGATACCGCTTCCCATTACTCCGGAACCGATTACTGCAACTTTGTTGATTCTTCTTTTCATTATGAATTAATTTTATTTTGGATCTATTGTTTTTACGGATTCTGTTTCTGTATATATTTTCTTTTCAGAAATGAGATTGTTGATGGTTTGAATTACTTCAAAAAAATGATCTAGTTTTTCTTCTGAAATATGATTTTTCACTGCATCGTTAAACTTCATTACTACACTTTTAGAAAAGTCTCTATTTTCTTTTCCAAAATCGGTTAAGCAAATAAGTACACTTCTTCCATCATCCGGATTCCTTTTTCGTTCTATTAGCCCTTTTTCTTCCATACTTTTTAAAATACGTGAAAGGCTGGTTGCTTCCATACCCATTTTAGGGCCTAGTGCAGTAGAAGGCGTTCCTTTTTCCTTGTCTATACTTAATAAGGTAAAACCTGTAGCCATTGTAGAGTCTACTTTACCTGCTTCTTCATTATACATTCTTGCTACTGCTTGCCAAGTAGCTCTTAATGCATAATCTATGAGATCGTCCTTTTTCATCTATTTATGAATATACCCAAATATACATATTTTTATTATGCATGCATAATAAAATTGAAAAATTTTTTGTGAATTATATATTTAAAAAGGTATTTGGTAGCGATGTAAATAAAAAAACTCCTCTAAAATTGAGGAGTTTGTGGTATTGTTAAATTTAATGTCCGTATATTTTGTTATACAGTTCTTTGTATTTTTCTTTAATTATTCGCCTTTTCAATTTTAAAGTAGGGGTTAGGTGCCCTTCATCTATACTCCATACATCGGGTGTTAGTTCAAAGGCTTTTACTCTTTCCCATTTGCCAAAGCGTTCGTTAAAACAAATAATCTCTTCGTGAATTCTTTGTATTACATGCTCGTTTTTTGCAATTTCTTCATAGGTATTACCTATTTCGTAATGGTGTCTTTTTGCCCATTCTTTTACAAATTCAAAATTTGGTTGAACAAAGGCAGCTGGCATTTTCTCTCCTTCACCAATTACCATAATTTGCTCTATAAAACGAGATTGTTTCATCTCATTTTCTATAATTTGAGGAGCTACATATTTACCGCCAGAAGTTTTAAACATTTCCTTTTTTCTGTCGGTAATTTTTAGAAATCCTTTATGATCTATTTCTCCAATATCTCCAGTGTGAAAATACCCTTCTGTCATAACCTTACTAGTAAGTTCAGGGTCTTTAAAATAGCCCATCATAATATTAGGTCCTTTGCAAAGTATTTCACCATCTTCGGCTATTTTAACTTTTACGCCTGCTAGCATTTTACCTACAGTACCAATTTTCCATCCGTTGTTTCGTTGGTCATTTACGGCAATTACAGGAGATGTTTCGGTTAATCCATAACCTTCCATAACTGGTAAACCCGCAGCGCCAAAAACGCGTGCTAGCCTAGGTTGTAATGCAGCACTACCCGAAACCATTATTTTAATTTTTCCGCCCAGTGCTTCCTGCCATTTGCTAAAAATTAGTTTTCTGGCTAACTTAAGTTGTAAGTTGTAAAAAGCTCCGTTGGCATTGTTATATGGTTCAAATTTTTCTCCAAGTTCCAGTGCCCAAAAGAAAAGTGCTTTTTTAACACCTTTTAATTCACTTCCTTTTTCAAAAATTTTGTCATATACCTTTTCAAGAAGTCGTGGTACTACCGTCATTACTTCTGGTTGTACTTCTTTAATGTTCTCACTCATTTTATCAATGGACTCTGCAAAGTAAATAGAGATACCATAGTACTGATATAAGTACACAACCATACGTTCAAAAATATGGCAAATAGGTAAGAAACTTAATGCTTTAGAATTTCCTGCATTTAAAGGAACCCTATCATAACTAGCTAATACATTAGAAACAATATTATCATGACTTAGCATTACTCCCTTAGGTTTACCTGTGGTACCAGATGTATATATAATGGTAGCTAAGTCTGAACTCTTAACAGCTTTTTTTCTGCTCTCTACTTCTGGTTGATTACCATCATCAGTTCCTTCGTCTAATAAAACAGACCAATTGATTTCATTATCAATTTCATCTAGGGTAAAAACAGCCTCTAATTTTGTATTAGCAATAATGCTCTTTAATTTTTGAAGAACTTCTATGTCTGATACAAAACAATATTTAGCTTCAGAATGATTTAAAATGTATTCATATTCTTGTTCTGATATTGTAGGGTAGATAGGTACGTTTTGTGCACCTGTTTGTAATACACCTATATCAATAATATGCCATTCACTTCTGTTAGAAGAAGATATCACAGCTATTTTGTCGTTTTTCTGCACGCCACGCTTTACAAGTGCTCTACTTATTTTGTTAGCTTGGTCTATATATTCTTCCGTGCTTGTAGGAACCCAATCTCCATTTCGTTTTACCGTCAGGGCATCCTTTATGTTATAATGTGCTTTTTGATAATATGGGATATCAAAAATTCTGGATATCGTATTCATTTTACAGTTTAAAATAAAATTATTGCAAAGTATATAAATATATGGCTTTTACAAATTAAATTTATTAAAAATAACGTAAATAATAATTAAATTAATAAAAACAGGCTTTGAGTTACAGTTGATTAGTAACCAGAACAATAGTGCCTAAATGGTAGATTTTTATGTTTTACTTAATTTTTAAATTTTAAAAATGTGCGTAGTTTTCTAGAATAATTTACGTACTTTTTGTTGATAAATGTCAGTTTCATGTTTGGTACTTACCTGTACATTTGTTACTGATTAAAACTAACTAACTATTTTTTAAATATAATTAAAGAGTAATTATATGGACATTATCAACACTAGCTATTTGGCTCTCTTCTTAATTATTTGCCTCGGTTTTATAGTAGGAAATATTAAGGTTAAAGGTATCTCGTTAGACATTTCAGCAATTATTTTTGTGGCGCTATTTTTTGGGAATTATGGAGTATCATTACCCAATATTCTAGAAAAAATAGGATTAATTTTATTCATTTATACCATTGGTCTGCAAGCAGGTCCCGGTTTTTTTGAATCGTTCAGAAATCAAGGGAAAAATTTGGTAATCATGGCTTTTGTAGTAGTTATATCTGCTGCATTGCTTACCCTAGGGGCTATTTTGTTTTTAGGGGTAGATAAACCTATTGCTATTGGTTTATTGGCAGGTGCTTTAACTAGTACTCCTGGTTTAGCAGCAGCTATAGATGTTACCCATTCTAGTTTGGCTTCTATTGGTTACGGTATTGCTTACCCGTTTGGGGTTATTGGCGTTATTCTTTTTGTAAGGTTGTATCCTAAATTATTTAGAGTGGATATTAAAAAAGCAGAAAAAGAGTATAACGATAAAACCCAAGTAGGTTTTGAACCACTACACACCCGTAATTATATTGTAGAAAATGAGGGTGCTATAGATAGAACTATTGGTGAATTGCGCGTACGTTCTATGACTAAAGGAGTTATCTCTAGAGTTAAACATGGCGACAAAACATTTACGCCTAATACCAATACCAAACTGCATAAAGGAGATTACATTATGGCAGTAGGTACTGATGAGGCTTTAAGAAGAATTGAATTGCTTATTGGACCTAAAGAAGAAGTGGATATTACTTTAGGTGAAAATTATGTAGTGCAGTCTTTATTGGTTACCAAGACAGAGCTCGTTAATAAACCTTTAGGAGAACTTCACTTACGTTCTAAATACAACGCTACGGTTACCAGAATTAGACGTAGTGGTATTGAATTGGCGCCTAGCCCAAATGTAAAATTGCAAATGGGAGATAAGATTATGGTGCTTTGTGATAAAGAACAAATAGGGCAAGTAGGTGAATTATTAGGAGATAATAACTCTAAACTTTCAGATACTAACTTTTTCCCTATTGCTACAGGTATTGTATTAGGTATTGTATTAGGTAAAGTGTCACTTTCTTTCGGAACCTCTTTTGAATTTAGTTTAGGCCTTACCGGTGGTATTCTAATTGTTTCTATGATGTTAGGTAGATTGGGTAAAACAGGACCTATATTATGGACTATGAGTGGTAGTGCTAACCAGTTATTAAGACAGTTAGGTTTGATGTTGTTTTTAGCTTCTGTAGGTACTAAAGCAGGGGCAACTATTGTAGAAACCTTTGAACAATACGGAATTGAATTATTTCTTATAGGTGGAGTTATCACCTTAGTACCTATGATATTAGGGGCTTTGGTAGCTAAAATATTTTTAAAAGTAAATGTGCTTTCTATGTTAGGTACCTTGACGGGTGCTATGACTAGTACGCCTGGTTTAGCGGCTACGGATTCTATGACCGATAGCAATGCACCTTCTATTGCTTATGCCACAGTGTACCCTATAGCTATGGTTGTACTTATTATTTGTGCACAGCTATTAGGTTTGCTGGGAGTTATATATTAAATGCCATTCGTTTTTTTTTAATTACGTCCCTTAAGATTATTTACTTAATTTTAGGGACGTAATTCTTTTATATATGATGAAATATGCTTTTTTACTGTTGGCTGTAGGTTTGGTTGTTGCTTGTAAACAGGAAAATAAAATACAAGTATCTAAGAAAGAAAGTGTTGTTTTAAATGATAGTGCTATGGTAGAAAAAGTAGCTGTTATTGAAGAAGAACAAGATTCTGTACAACCTTTAAAACCATTAACTGAATTAGAATCTTTGGCAGATACTTCTTTTGTTAGGCTTGCAGATTATAGTAATGACTTTGCTTTTGATATGCGCTATGCAACCGATAATAATTTTCTGAAAACAGCTGTGTATGATTGCGCAGAGTGTTATACAAGAGCCAAAACAGCAAAGCAGTTATTAAAGGCTAATACAGACTTTTTAAGTCAAGGATATAGAATTAAGTTCTTTGATTGTTACCGTCCGTTAGATGTACAAAAAAAGATGTGGAAACTTGTTCCTAATCCAATGTATGTGGCAGATCCAGCTAAAGGGTCTATTCATAATAGAGGTGGTGCTGTAGATATTACTTTGGTAGATATGGAAGGTAATGAGCTGCCTATGGGAACCGGATTTGATTTTTTTGGACAAAAGGCACACCATACTTACAAAGACTTACCAGCGGAAGTTTTAGAACATAGAAACCTTTTAAAAACTACCATGGAAAAATATGGTTTTAATGCCATAGAAAGTGAATGGTGGCATTACAATCTAGGAGCTATGACAGGTAGTAAAGTAGCTAATTTTGTATGGGATTGTGAATAACTGTTTTTGTAGAAAGCCCGCAAGCATTTAATCTCTATTATTGCGGGTCTTGAATAGCTTCGTATATAATTTCTTGAATATCTGTTCTTATATCATTTTTGATAAGCTTGGTATTATTTTGTGTAGGGTATGTTCTGTTGCTTAAGAAAACATAAATAATCTCATTTTCTGGGTCTGCCCATGTATAGGTTCCTGTAAAACCACTATGTCCAAAGCTGCTTAAAGGTACGCAACCACATGTGTTACTTGCATGGCCATCTGGTTCTGGTTTATCAAAACCTGCACCTCGTCTGATATCTTTAGAACAATAATAACAAGTATTAAATAGTGCTATGGTTTCTGGAGTAAAATATCTATGACCTCCATAAAAACCATCTTGCAAATACGTTTGCATTATTTTAGCAATATCATTTGCGTTACTAAAAATACCTGCGTGACCACCAACACCACCTAGCATAGCGGCTCCCATGTCATGTACAAAGCCCTCTACTTTTGTATATCTAAAATAGTTGTCTTCTTCTGTGGGTACAATGGCTACCTTAGGAAATTCTTTTAAAGGATTGTATACTGTATGGTTGGCTCCTAATGATTTATAAAAGTGGTCTTGCACCAAGGTATCAAGACTGTGTTTGTAATGATCTTCTAAGTATTTTTTTAAAATAAAGTAGCCCAAGTCACTGTATTTGTACCCTTTTTGTGGTAATAAATCGCTTTTAAATACTTGTTGATACAGAGAGTCTTTGTAATCTGTTCTCATATATAAACTGTCACTTACTTGAATACTAAAACCAACTTCAGGTTTTGTTCGGTAATATAAAGTGTCTGGTTTATTGTTTTTATCAAGGGTACTTTTATAAAAAGGTATCCAAGGTTGTAAGCGGGCTGTATGTGTTAATAAAGCTTTTAAGGTAATATTAGCTTTATTGGTGTTCTTTAGTTCTGGTAGCATTTCTACCAATTTAGTGTCTAAAGACAACGTGCCTTCTTCTACTAATTTCATAATTTCTGGTACAGAAGCTAATATTTTAGTGAGCGATGCAACATCAAACACATCGGTATCTATTACGGGTATCTTTTTATCAAATGTGTGGTAACCAAAACTTTTATTATAAATAACGGTACCTTTTCTAGCTACTAGAATTTGCATGCCAGGTGCCATTTGTTGTTTTAGCACTTTATTGGCAATGACATCAATTTCTTTAAGTTTTTCAGAACTCATACCTACACTTTCCGGAAGACCGTATTTAAGTCTAGAAAGCGGATTTGTAGTTAAGCAGGTGTTTACCGGGAAATCTTCATTAGCAGTAACAGGTAGTTTACCTACAGCACCAATAGCTCCAAAAATAAGCTCGGCAGATTTTTCTTGTGCAATATCACTGTTTTGGTAACTAACTACTACAGCATTCATGTTGGTAGTAGAAGTAAGATCTAGCAGTGCGTATGGTTTTACAAAAATATCCAGTATTACATCTTTTTCTCTAGAAAGTTCATATAGCCAAACAAGTTCTTGTTCGGTAAACTGATAATCTTTCCAAGGAGAAGCATTAGATCTGTGAAGTCCAATAATAACCGTGTTGTAAGGTTTTAATTTTTCCTTCATTTTATCAAGGCGTTCTGTAGATATTGTATCTATTGGAGCATATAGCTGTAAGCTTTTTACAAAGGTTTCTCCTGAGTCATCGCCTAAACCAACATAAGCTATTTTTCTTTTATCTAAATTTCTTAATGGTAGTAAGTCTTTTTCATTTTTTACAATGGTAAGCGCTTCTTCCATTACTTTTTGATAAAGTAGGGTGTCATTAATAGTATTCAGGTCTTCAATAAGGTGGTTAGTTTCAACCGGATGATAATCATTTAACCCCACTTTATATTTAGCCATTAAAATTTTCTTTACAGAATGGGCTAAACGTTCTTCTGTAATAATATTATTGTCATAGGCCTCTTTCAGTTTAATACATGCCTTTGGGATGTCTTTAGATATAAGTAAAACATCGTTACCAGCAAGAAAAGCAGCAAGATCAATATCTCCTGGTTCAGAAAAATTAGAAGCTCCTTTCATGCTTAATGCATCTGTAAAAACCAAACCTTTAAAGCCTAATTTTTTTTGTAGTAAATCGGTAACTATTACCTCAGAAATAGAGGAGGGGTAGTTGCTTCTAGATTCAAGTGCAGGTACATTAAGGTGCGCTACCATAACACTAGCAAGTCCTTCACTAAACAGCTTTCTGTATGGGTATAATTCTACCGAATCTATTCTAGCTTCATCAAAACTTATGGTAGGTAAGGTTTTATGAGAATCTTGGTCGGTATCTCCATGCCCAGGAAAGTGCTTGGCATTCGCTAATACTCCTGCGCTTTGCATACCGGTCATAAAAGCTACTGCTTTATCGGTAACATTGTATTTGTCTTCTCCAAAAGACCTGTTACCAATAATAGGGTTTTTAGGGTTGGTGTTAATATCAGATACAGGAGCAAAGTTAATATGTACACCTAATCTTTTAGCATGTAAGCCAACTCGGTACCCAACTTCTTCTACTAGCTTGTTGTTTTCTAAAGCACCTAAAGTCATATTCCAAGGAAAAGCATAGGTGGAGTCTAAGCGCATCGCCAGTCCCCATTCGGCATCCATACTTACCATTAAGGGTACTTTAGAAGCTGCTTGTAAATTGTTGTTTATTTCTGCTTGTCTTAAAGGGCCACCTTTGGAAAAAATTAAACCTCCAATTTTATTTTCTTTTACCAGCTTCATAATGCGGTTTTCTTCTGCTTTTCCTTTGGAAGAAAAAACATCTACCACAAATAATTGACCTATTCTTTCTTCTACAGACAAACTGGTGTATACACTATCTACCCAGCGTTGTTGTGCTACGGCGTCTGGCGCTAACAGCGGATTGGTGTTTTGCCCATTTAGAAAAGAAACAATAAGTAAGCTTATAATAAAAAATGTTTTCTGCATTTGGAGTCTAGTTGTATGATTTTAGTATGAAAATACCTTGCCAAAGTGGCACTATATACCGTGTAATATACATAGTAGTAACTAAAATAAAAAGCCAAAATTGTAGTGATTATCTACAATTTTGGCTTTGAATGTATTTTTAACACTTTTAGTTCATAAAACGGGCGTGCCAGCTATCTTCAGCAGGAACTTCCCAAGAGTTTTCAAACTCAAATTTATTTGTAACTAAATTATTGAACACGATAGTTTTAGGAGATACGGACTTATTCTTAGCCATTTTTTTGAAATCTGCTAAAGGTTTGTAAGCAATAAATTCTCCTTGTTTGTAGCTTACATTCATTTTGTCCATAAGGTCTATATTATAAGCTTTTTCTAAAGATTGGATAAAAGCTACAGAGTCGTCTATAGAACAACCTGTTGCAGCCTGCGTATCTTGGTTGATAGCTATAATTAAAAAGCGCTTATATTTTAATAAAAACGAAGCCTCAAGAGGGGTTCCGTGTGCTGCCCAGTTTGATAAAAAAGTGCTTGTTTTTTCTTCTATCTCAGTTATCTCATCTTCTGTTAGACTTCGGTTGCATTGGTAAATCCAAACTCTAGAATGCTCCGGTAAATTTTCAAATGGTACTAACATATTTTCTTATTCAGATACGTTTGTTAAAACTTTAAAATTTCTGTATTCTTTTGTTGATGGGTCAAATAGCTCAACAAAAGTATACTCTATATAATAAGACTTTTTATCTACTTTTTTCTGGTCTAAAAGGTCTAAAATAATAGAATCTCCTTCAAAGTAATCTAACCAGTAAATTTTAAATCTTTTACCGTTTTCATCTTTAACTTCAATATAAACAAATTGGTCTGTATTAATGTTAAGAATAGTGCCTTTAAGGGCATAGGTTTCATAGGTTTCTTCCTCTTCAAATGCTTCATCTCCTGTGATGGCTATTAAAGCTTCTGGGCAAAAACCTGCCATTTCAATACCTACATCAACTGCAAAGTTCTCCATGGCAGCAGTATCTTTTAGTATATTACCATATTCACTTTCAATAGCTTCTTTATGGTCTTTGTAGTAAGAAAGTATACAGATACCTAATTCTACTTCAATGTTTTTGTCTGTGATGTTTTCAAAGTCGATGTCTTTACTAGTAAAACAGTCACAAGCATGCTGAGCTGCTCCCTTTAGTAATTCGTCTTTGGTTGTTTGGCTAAAACCAATTGATGTAATTAATAAAAATGTGAAAAGGGTGGTTAGGTGTTTTAAAATCATAAAGTTATAAATCTTGTGCGTTGGTTATTAATTCTGCAATGTCTAAAACTTTTACACTGCTTTCTTTTTCTTTAGCTTTAACACCATCGGTAATCATAGTATTGCAAAACGGGCATCCTGCTGCAATAATATCTGGTTTTGTTTCTAAAGCTTCTTCAGTTCTTTCAATGTTAATTTCTTTGTCTCCTTTTTCTGCCTCCTTAAACATTTGAGCACCACCAGCACCACAACACAAACCGTTTTGTTTGCATCGTTTCATTTCAATTAATTCGGCTTCTAGTTTTTTTATAAGCTCACGCGGAGCTTCATAAACGCCGTTAGCTCTACCTAAGTAGCAAGGATCGTGAAAAGTAATTTTTTTACCTTTAAAAGAACCTCCTTCAATTTTTAATTTTCCTTCTTCTAATAAGGTTTTTAAAAATTGTGTGTGGTGCATTACTTTATAGTTACCACCAAGAGAAGGGTATTCATTTTTTAACGTGTTAAAACAGTGCGGGCAGGTAGTTACAATTTTCTTGACCTCATAAGCATTTAATACTTCAATATTAGTCATTGCCTGCATTTGAAATAGAAACTCATTTCCGGCACGCTTGGCAGGGTCTCCGGTACAACTTTCTTCGGTACCTAAAACAGCAAAATCTACATTTGCTTTGTTTAGAAGTTTTACAAATGCTTTCGTTATTTTTTTAGCTCTATCATCAAAGCTACCTGCGCACCCTACCCAAAACAATACATCTGGAGTTTTTCCAGAAGCCATCATTTCAGCCATGGTAGGTACGTATAATGTTTCGTTACCCATAACTGTATTATTTATATAAAAACACAATAGGCTGTGTAAGCCTATGTGTTAATCATCATATTCTCCATCGTCAAATACTTCGATGGTAACCTCTTTTTCTATAAGGTCTGTAAACTTACCTCTATAACGGGTAGCTCTTACCAAATGGTTATCAACCCAATGGTAGTTACCACCTCTTGGTTTGTTCATTAATAAACCATGATATTTAAATTCGTGTTTATCTAACCATGCTTCAGTTACTTCTCTGTGTTCTTCTGTTCTAGAAGTAAAGAAAGTAATAATGTGTCCTTCTTCATACCACTTGTTAAGTGTGGCTAAAGCATCAGGGAAAGGTTCACAAGTAACCATTCTTTCCGGCTCTTCATTTGGCACATCCTCAGTCACAGTACCATCAATATCAATAAGGTAGTTTTTAATACCTTCTGGTAGTACTGGGCTAATGTGCTCTCCGTTAGCTAACTTCTCATGTAATAGCTTTGTTACGTCTTCCTTTTTCATGATTTAATAAAAATTGTGTAATAGTGGTTTAAGTTTTATGCTTCGTCTTTCCAATTAAGTCTGTCCATCTGGTTATATGGCCAAGGTGCTCCGTTATTTTCAATATTGGTCATCATATTATTTAACTCAACCGGTGCAGCCGACTCTTCCATAACCAAATATCTTCTCATTTCTGTAATTATTGATAACGGGTCAATATTTACAGGGCATGCTTCAACACACGCATTACAAGAAGTACAAGCCCATAACTCTTCTTTAGTTATATAATCGTTTAATAATTGTTTACCGTCTTCTTTAAAAGTACCTTTATTGGCATCTATATTTTTACCTACTTCTTCCAAACGGTCTCTGGTGTCCATCATAATTTTTCTGGGCGACAGTTTTTTACCGGTTTGGTTAGCAGGGCACTCACTTGTGCATCTACCACATTCGGTACAGGTATATGCATTTAATAATTGTACCCAATTAAGGTCTGTAACGTCACTAGCTCCAAATTTTTCTGGCATTTCATCACTTTCAGTCTCCTCGGGTGCTGCAAATGGGTCGGCATTAGGGTCCATCATTAACTTAACCTCATTTGTAACCGATTCTACATTGGTAAATTGACCTTTCGGATTTAAGTTGGCAAAATACGTATTTGGAAATGCTAATAAAATATGAAGGTGTTTTGAGTAATATAAATAATTTAAAAACACCAAAATACCTGCAATGTGTAACCACCAACAAGTTCTTTCTATAATTACTAAGGTGCTGTACCCTAAATTAGAGAACAAAGCACTAATAGGGCCACTAACAGGATATGCACCCGCAGTTATGTAATGATGGTTTTCTGCAAAATTACCATGTTGAATAGCAAAGTCTGCTGCATTCATGGTTAAGAAAAGGGTCATTAAAACCATTTCAAAGTATAAAATGATGTTACCATCACTTTTAGGCCACCCTTTCATTTCAGGTTTCCAGAAGCGTTGAAGCCTTATAATGTTTCTTCTAATCCAAAAGATAACAACGGCAACAATTACAAGAAGTGCTAAAATTTCAAAGCTTCCTATAAGAAAATTGTAAAGCCCACCCAGAAAACTAAAAGCTCTATGGGTATTAAATAGTCCGTCAACTATAATTTCTAGAACTTCAATATTTATAATAATAAAGCCTGCGTAAACTAAAATATGTAAAAAACCGGCAATAGGTTTTTTTACCATTTTCTGTTGCCCTAAAGCAATAAGCGCCATGTTTTTCCATCGCGCACTGCTGTTGTCTGATCGGTCAACAGATTTTCCTAATTTAATATTACGTATAAGCTTTTTTACATTAACGCTAAAAAAACCTATCCCTGCAAATAAAATAATTGCAAATACTATGTTGTCTAGCAAATGGTCCATAGGTATTATTGATTTTCATCAGAGGGGGGCTGATATTCTTTATTTTTTTTACCAAATACAGAGAAGTGAACGTATCGTTTTGGATTTAATTTCATGTCTTGTAGCAATTCTTCCAATTGCTTGCTAGCACCTTTTAGATTGTCATACAGTTGCTCATCCTTTAGTAATTTACCAAGGTTTCCTTCGCCACCTTCTAAATTAGCCATTAAGCTATCTAAACGGGTCATAGCATTATTAAATTTAATTAAAGAAGCTTCTATATCTCCTTTTTCTATTTGCGAAGTAATGCTAGCAACATTGCCTGTAATAGACTGTACGCTGTCTAAAGATACGGTTAATTTTTCTTTGTTATTTTCTAAAATATCATTGAAGTTGTTAGAGGCATCTTTAAAATTGCCAACAACATCATTTAAGCCACTAATGCTACTTTTTAAGTTGTGTTTGGTCTGGTCGTCTAATACACTATTTAAGTTATTAATAAGTGTATCTGCACTGGTTAAGGCCTTTTCTAACTTTACACGTAGAGGGTCTAATTGATTGGTAATAGATTCTACCATACCCGTTTGTACACGACTTTTAATAGTGGTGCCTGCTTGTGCATAACCGGCATTGTCTTGGGCTGGTATAATTTGTAAACCAGCATTGCCTAATAAACTTTTATATAATTCTGCAGTACTGTTTTTAGAAAATTGATAATCGCTATCAACATTAAAAGTTACTACAATTTTAGAGTCAGATTGTCTTAATTCTACTTCTGAAACTGTACCTATTTTTTTCCCGTTAACGGTAACCGGAGTAGAAGGTTGTAAACCCCCGGAATGATCAAACTCAGCATAATAAGTTCGCGCATTGCTGAATATTGAATTAGACATTAAGAAATTCATCCCTAAGATAAAAAGGATAATACCACTTAATACAATAACAGCCGTTTTTGCTTCTTTAGAAATTTTCAATGCTATTTTTTTTATTTAAACAAATGTAGAAATTATTTTTCAAGATACCGTGTTTAATTTGAGGCTGATTTTATAGCCTCTGTAACACTAATTTTAGTACCATTTCGGAAAGCTACAATATAAGCATCATTGTAACTACTCTTTTTAGCTTCTTTTAACAGAACTTTGGCTCTGTCATAACTATTGGTGGCTCCGTAGAAGTATCTGTATATGGTACCTGCCTTTTCTTGAGAAATGGTTTTTAGCCCGTTGAAGTTTTCTGGCTTAAGAGGGAGATCTCTAGAGCTAGATGCAATTTGTACCTTAAATATAATAGCGTTGTTAGAGGTATTTAATGTTTCTTCTGGGGTAGCTACTACAGGTGTTACGGGTACATGAGGGCTTATAAGTACATTTCCTGTATTTTCATCTATAATAGTTTTATAGCCATAAATAGCTTCTACAATAGCGTGTGATATTTTAGATTGCCCTGAGGTAGACTTTAAGAAATTACGTTCTTCGGTATTGGTAATAAAACCAGTTTCTATTAATACACTTGGCATAATAGTTTGGTGCAATACAACAAAAGCGGCCTGTTTTACGCCACGGTTTTTGCGCTTTAAAGTATTGGTGAATTTATCTTGAATCATTTTTGCTATTTCAATACTCTGACTCAAATTTTCTTCTTGTCCTATGGTAATATTAATAGTAGCTTCAGGGGCATTAATATCAAACCCTGCATAATTGGTTTCGTAGTTATCCTCTAAGAAGATTACTTCGTTTTCCGCTTTTGCTACTTCAAAATTCTTTTTGTTACCATGTAATCCCAATACATAAGTTTCTGTACCAGAGGCGCTGCTGGTATGTGCATTGCAGTGTACAGATACAAATAAATTGGCGTTTGCTTTGTTGGCAATTCTACCACGCTCTACCAATTCTACAAAAACATCGGTCTTTCTAGTGTAAACTACTTTTATTTTTGGGTCTTTTTCTAACTCTTTTCCTATTGCCAAAACAATTTTTAAGGCAATATCTTTTTCGTTATAACCATGCGAAACTTTTCCAGGATCTTTTCCTCCATGCCCTGCATCTAAAACCACTACAAACTTATCGTCGTTTGGCGGGTTTCCGAAGGTTAATAACGAACTAAATAATAAACAAACTAATGTAATTACTTTAAAAAAATGATTCATTTGAATACTGTTTTTTCCTTTATAGAACATACAATATGCCAAAATGTTGCGCTGCATAAAGTTTTTGGTAAAATTTTTGATAAAAATAGTACTAATTCACAAAAAAATATGTTTAAAGTATGGTAAATTATTGTTTAAGTTGTGTTCTTGACCAAAAAAATATGCGTATGTTTGGCTCGTCAAAAAAGAACTATAAGCTATCGAGTGTTGGTTTGAAGTTACAGGCTTTAAAATCTTGTTGAGATTCTGAAAATTAGCTGTAATTGTAGCAAGTATTGTTTAAAGTTAAGTGTTATAAAAGTTGAAATATCCGGAAAAGTCAATTTATTTTATTTTTCTATTTCTGTTCTTAGGTTTTTTTGCAACGGCCCAAGAAACGGGAGACAAGAATAATGTAAATGTAGCACCCAGTGAAAAGTTTAAGTCACCAGATCCTTTGGTGGTTGAAACGCAACCTTTGACAGAGATAGAGGGAATAGAAGTTGTTGTAGATTCTTCAGAAACAGATACCCTGCCTAAAAAGAAACCTTTGCTAACTAGTAAGGTAATAGACAACGCAAAAGGGTACCGCAAATACAATGTAAAAGAAAATAAAATATACCTATACGATGATGCCTATCTTAAGTATGGAGATATGGAGCTTAATGCCGGGCAGATTATTGTAGATTTAAATAAAAATGAAGCATACGCGAAAGGTATAGTAGATAGTACAGGGACCTATACGCAATTGCCTGTATTTAATCAGGGTGGGCAAAGTGTTAACCCAGACTCTTTGTTGGTGAATATTGATACCCAAAAGGGATTGGTGTACGGTTCTAGAACAGTTCAGGGAGAAATGAATGTACGAACTGAAATTGTTAAAAAAGAAAACGATACTTTATATTATATCTACAATACCAAATTAACAACATCTTCTCACCCAGATGATGACCCAGAGTATTATATTAAAATAGATAAAGGGGTATTGGTACCAGGGGTTAAAGTGATTGCTGGGGTAAGCCAGATGTTTTTCTATGATGTGCCTACACCAATTGTTGCTCCGTTTGCATTTTTTCCTATGACTAGCGAGCGTAAGTCTGGTTTAATATTTCCAACTTTTGGAGAGGGGAGTAGAGGATACTTTATTCAAAACGGAGGGTATTACTTTGCTATTAGTGATTATGTAGATTTGGCATTACAAGGAGATTACTATACCAACGGTAGTTATGGTTTTAGTGCGCAATCTGCCTATTCACTTAGGTATAAGTTTAGTGGAAATTTTAATATTAATTATGAAAATCTAATTAGTGGACAAAAAGGATTTTCTAATTATGGTAGAACTAGTATCTATAATATAAGGTGGAGTCATTCACAAGATGCTAAGGCGAGTGCTAATTCTAGGTTTTCGGCTTCGGTAAACTTAGGTAGTAGTAGGTACTATCAACAATCTTTAGATCAAAGTACTACTTCTAACTTCTTAAATAATACCATGTCGTCATCGATATCTTATTCTAAAACATTTCCAGAGTATCCATCGGTAAACCTTTCATTAACGGCAACCCATTCACAAAATACTAATACGGAGGTTATTAATATGACCTTGCCTACTTTACAAGCTAGTGTAGAACGTATTTATCCGTTTGCACCTGCTAATGGTGCTAAAAAAGGAATTTTTCAAAATATTAATTTTCAATATAGTGTAAACGCTAAAAATGAGATACAAACGGTAGATTCTTTGTTTTTCAAAAAGGAAATGTTTGAAGATGCGGAGCTTGGTTTTAGGCATAGTATACCTGTTACCACCAACTTTAAGTTGTTTAAATATTTAAGCGCTAGTTTGAACTTTAACTATACCGATGTTTGGCAATTTCAAACGGTAAGGTATAACGATTACGATAATGCTTTGAATGAAGCTACTATTGATACTGTAAGTGGGTTTGATAGATTTGGAACCTATAATTTTGGTGCTAGTCTTGGTACTACATTGTACGGTACGTTTAATTTTGGCGAAGATAAAAAAATACAAGCTATTAGACATGTAGTTAGACCGTCTGTTAGTTATGCGTATACCCCTAGTTTTGATAATTATTACGATTATTATATTGCAGATGCTGAAGGTACTGTTGCAGATTATACTCGTTTTAATGGCGGTATGTATGGTAGCCCGGGTAGAAACCTTTCTAATACGGTAAGTTTTAGTTTGAACAATACACTGGAGGCTAAGGTTAGAGATAAGGATTCTACAGCTACTGAACCTAAAAAAATAAAGCTGTTGAATAACTTAAATTTTAGTACTGGATATAACATAGCGGCAGACTCCTTAGCGTGGAGCCCTTTGACTATGACAGGAAGTACTAACTTTTTTGACAATAAAATGACGGTTAATTTTGGTGCTACTTTTGATCCGTATGCTATTGATGCTTCTGGAACTAGAATTGAACAATTTAATATTGATAATGGAGGTAGTTTGTTTAGGTTAACAAAAGCTAATTTAACTACTAACTATTCTTTTTCTAGTAAAAGTTTTAAAAAGAAGAATAAGGATGATGATGAAGAGGAAAACCCAGAAAACCAGGTAACTGGTGGTAGGACGGATGATTTGTTTGGTCAAAACCAAGATTTCTCCAATGCCGATGCTATGGGCAGAAATAAGAAAGAAACCAAGGAAATAGAAAATGAGAATTATAGCAATGGTGTGCCCTGGGATTTAAAATTTGCGTACTCTCTTACCTATAGTAACCCTGCAAGACAACAGGAGTTGACTACCAATTCTTTAATGTTTTCTGGTAATATAGAACTTTCGCCCAGGTGGAAAGTAGGAGTGTCTTCTGGTTACGATTTTAAAGAACATGGCTTTACTTATACACAGTTTAGGTTTCAAAGAGATTTAGAAAGTTGGCAATTAAACTTTAATTGGGTACCTTTCAGTGCAAGAAGTTCTTGGTATTTCTTTATTGGTATCAACTCATCTGTATTGAGTGATCTTAAATGGGAGAAGAGAAGACCTTACGATCAAAATTTATAATAGTATACTTATGAATAAGAAAATAATAACCACTACCAATGCGCCTGCGCCTATTGGGCCTTATAATCAGGCGGTGTTAACAGGTAATATGCTTTATACTTCAGGACAAATTGCTATTGATCCTAAAACAGGTGAGTTAATAGAAGGTTCTATTGAGGAAGAAACAAAGCAAGTAATGGAAAACATTAAAGGAATTTTAGATGAAGTTGGTATTACGTTTGAAAATGTAATTAAAACCTCTATTTTCTTAAGTGATATGAATCAGTTTGCAAAAGTGAATGCAATTTATGGTACTTATTTTAACGAGGTTACTGCGCCTGCAAGAGAAACTGTAGAAGTAGCTAATTTACCAAAGTTTGTAAATGTAGAGATTAGTGTTATTGCTATTGTAGAATAGTGGTAAGCTAATTGTTTTAGAAATATTTTAAATATCAATTTACTTGTTTAAGTAGGTTGGTTGTTTAAAAGAAATAAAAAAGGGTTACAATTTTATTGTAACCCTTTTTTATGGTATATGTAGTACGTTCTATTCAAACATTAAGTTTTTGTGGTATTCCACAAGCCCATCAATAGGTTTTCTTAAAACGTTACCCATGCTTAAGTTGTTTTCTTTAAGGATAGCATTTAATTCATCTTTCAGATAAAAAGCAATACTACCAATAAAGTGAATTGGCACACGCTCAGCTTGTTCAAACTGTCTAATTGAGTTATCGATGAATAATTGCATTCCTTTTTTAATAAGTTTCTGCATGTATTCTTCTTTTTTGTTCTCAATTACAAATCTTGCAAAAGTTGCTAAGTATGTATTAGGGTTTGGCTGTCTGTATAAGTGGTTCTTAATAACATCGGCCTCCATATCATAATTCTGAGCAAATTTGCTAGCAAGGTGCTTTGGTATTTTATGATAATAATAATCACGTAATAATTGACGTCCGAAGTAGTTACCACTACAGTCGTCCATTAAAATATAACCTAAGGAATCAACTTTTTGGAAAAGTTCATGACCATCCCAGTAACTACAATTAGAACCGGTACCTAAAATTGCAACAATAGCTTGCTCATCAATAGTTACTGTAGCGTATACGGCTGCATAAGTATCTTCTTTCACAATAATTTTTCCGTTCGGAAAATATGCCTGAAAAATATCTCTTAAGAAATTTCTCATACGAAGAGTACCACAACCTGCTCCGTAGAAAAAAAGTTGAGTTACTTCTTTTCTGTGTTTAAACAGCTCAAAGTTGTTGGCTAGTCGCTCATCAATAATTTCTCTAGGTAAAACCTCTGGGCTTAAACCAAGGGTTTGTGTAAAGAATAATTGATTACCGTTATCGTCTAATGCTATCCAGTCTGCTTTGGTGGCGCCGCTATCTACAATTAATATCATTTTAAACTATTTAGGTTAAAACATTGCTCTCTGTTAAAAGAGCAATGTTGAATATAATTTGTTTGTTTGTGTTTGTTTCTTAAGCTTATAGAGAAGCTACGTGTAAAGCTAAATCTACAAGTTTGTTAGAGTATCCTGTTTCGTTATCGTACCAAGATACTACTTTGAAGAATGAAGAGCTTAATCCAATACCAGCTCCTGCATCAAATACACTAGTTTGTTTTTCTCCAACGAAATCTTGAGAAACAACAGCTTCAGTAGTATATCCAAGAACACCTTTCATTGGTCCTTCAGAAGCAGCTTTCATAGCTTCACAAATTTCTTCGTAAGAAGTTTCTTTTTCTAAACGAACTGTTAAGTCAACAACAGAAACGTCAGTAGTAGGTACTCTAAATGCCATACCAGTAAGTTTTCCGTTTAATTCAGGAATAACTTTACCTACCGCTTTAGCAGCTCCTGTAGAAGATGGGATAATGTTAGCAAGTGCACTTCTACCACCTCTCCAGTCTTTTCTAGAAGGACCATCAACAGTCATTTGAGTAGCTGTTGTAGCGTGTACAGTTGTCATTAAACCTTCAACAATTCCGAAAGAATCATTTAATACTTTAGCAATAGGAGCTAAACAGTTAGTAGTACAAGAAGCGTTAGAAACAATAGTATCTGCAGCTGTAGCTTCTGTGTGGTTAACACCCATTACATACATTGGAGCATCAGCAGAAGGAGCAGAAATAACTACTTTCTTAGCACCAGCGTTAATGTGGAATTGAGCTTTTTCTAAAGTAGTGAAGATACCAGTACATTCAGCAACAACATCAGCACCAACTTCGTCCCATTTTAAGTTGTTAGGATCTTTCTCAGCAGTAATTCTAACAGTTTTACCGTTAACTACTAAGTTACCACCTTCAACTTCAACAGTTCCGTTAAATCTTCCGTGAACAGAATCATACTTTAATAAGTAAGCTAAGTGATCAACATCTAATAAGTCGTTAATTGCAACAACTTCTACATTTTCTCTTTCTGCTACTGCTCTGAATACGATTCTACCGATTCTACCGAAACCGTTAATTCCTATTTTTAAACTTGACATAATTCTAAAATTTATATTAATTTTTGTTAGTTAGTATATTAAACAGACATGATGTCTGATACTCTTAATAATTCTCTATCTATTTCTGTGTGTCCTTTAATTGCTTGGTCTAGCGGTGTAAGGCACATTTTGTCTTGTAATAAACCTACCATGTAACCAGATTTACCATCTAGTAAGCTTTCTACTGCTTTTACTCCCATTCTAGAAGCAAGTACTCTATCAAAACATGTTGGAGAACCACCACGTTGCATGTGTCCTAATACAGATACACGTACGTCGTAGAAAGGTAAATGTTCATTAACGTAATCTTTTAATTCAAATACGTTTTTACCAATGTTATCACCTTCAGCTACAATTACAATACTTGAAGTTTTTCCAGAACGTCTACTTTTTTCTAAAGATTCTAATAATCTGTCTAAACCTAAGTTTTCTTCCGGAATTAAGATTTCCTCTGCTCCAGCGCCAATACCAGCGTTTAAAGCAATGTGTCCAACATCACGTCCCATAACTTCAATAAAGAATAATCTGTCATGAGAACTTGCGGTATCTCTAATTTTGTCAATTGCATCTACAACAGTATTTAAGGCAGTATCATAACCTAGTGTGTAGGTAGTACCTTTAATATCGTTGTCAATAGTACCGGGGATACCTACTATTGGAATATTGTATTCCTGGCTAAATATCATTGCTCCGGTAAACGTTCCATCACCACCTATGGCAACCAATGCTTCAATATTGGCTTCCTTAAGGTTATTATAAGCTTTTGCTCTCCCCTCTGGGGTTTTAAACTCTAAAGAGCGTGCAGACCTCAAGATGGTACCGCCACGGTTAATAATAGCTTTTACACTACGGGCATTCATGTCTTCAAAATCACCTTCAATCATTCCCTGATAACCTCTATGAATTGCTATACACTCTTTATTGTGGTAGGCACATGTCCTAACCACGGCTCTAATTGCAGCATTCATTCCAGGGGAATCACCTCCCGAGGTAAATACCCCAATTTTTGTTATGTTTGTTGACATAAAATTGTTATTTAGGTGTATAAATTTACTAACTTATTTTTATTTAGATGCCTCATTGAAATTTAATTTTAAGTAGTTAACATTTTCCAACGTTGTCGTTAATAAATAATTAGAATATGACCCTCTCAAATTTAGATTTTGCATTATTAGGCGCCTTTTTTTTACTTTCTCTCTTAATTGGAGTGTTTTTGTCTAAAAAATCGGGTAGCTCTTCACGTTCATTTTTTCTGTCGGATAGTAATATGCCTTGGTGGCTTTTAGGAGTTTCTATGGTGGCTACAACTTTTGCGGTAGATACCCCAAATTTAGTATCTGGAATTATTAGAAAAGATGGAGTGGCCGGAAACTGGGTGTGGTGGAGTTTTTTACTTACCGGAATGTTAACGGTTTTTTTCTATGCCAAATTATGGCGTAAAAGCGGTATTACTACCGATTTGGAATTTTATGAAATGCGGTATAGTGGTAAATCGGCGGCATTTTTAAGAGGTTTCAGAGCTATTTATTTAGGAGTGTTTTTTAATGTGGTTATTATGGCTAATGTTTGTGTAGCAGCTATTAAGATTGGTCATGTAATGTTTGGTTTTAGTAAATATGAAACCTTATTAATAGCATCTGTTATTACCGTTTTATATTCTATGTTGGGTGGTTTAAAAGGGGTTATAGTTACCGATTTTGTACAATTTATTATTGCTATGGTAGGTAGTATTTGGGCAAGTATTTATATAGTAAACTTGCCACAAATAGGTAGTTTAGATGTGTTGTTTAGTAATGATTTAGTGCAAAGTAAAACAGCTATGATGCCAGATTTTGGAAATCCGGCTGTATTTGTGCCTATCTTTTTAGTACCGTTGGCAGTGCAATGGTGGAGTGTGTGGTACCCAGGTTCTGAGCCGGGAGGTGGTGGATATATAGCACAACGTATGTTAGCAGCTAAAAATGAAAAGCATGCTACCTGGGCTGTACTGTTTTTCAATTTTGCGCATTATGCAATTCGTCCGTGGCCATGGATTGTAATTGGTTTAGCATCGCTTATTGTGTTTCCAGATTTAACGTCTTTACAAAGTGCTTTTTCAGATTTAGACCCTTCTTATATTAAAGATGATTTGTCATACCCTGCAATGTTAACCTTTTTACCTTCAGGATTGTTAGGGTTGGTGTTTACTTCTTTAGTTGCAGCTTTTATGAGTACTATCTCTACGCATTTAAATTGGGGGAGTTCGTATGTGGTAAATGACTTTTATGTGCGTTTTTTAGATAAAAATGCCTCTGAAAAAAGTAAGGTTGCAGTTGGTAGAGTAGCTACTTTTTTATTAATGATTTTTGCAGCTTTAATTGCTTTATATGTGTTAGAGGATGCTAAGGAGTCTTTTGATTTGTTATTGCAGATTGGGGCAGGTACTGGCTTATTATTTATTTTAAGATGGTTTTGGAGCCGTATAAATCCATATAGTGAGATTGCTGGTATGGTAATATCATTTGCCATTGCTTTGTTGTTTTTTGTGGATGGAAAAATGGAAACGCCATTTTTTGACTTTTTAGAGGATTATCAAAAATTAATAGTAGGTGTAGTGGTTACTACTTTGGGGTGGGTAATTACCAGTTTGGTTACCAAACCTAGCAAGCAAGAAACCTTAGATGCTTTTAACGAAAAGATATTTGGAGGTGAAGCTAAAAAACTAAGTAATTTTAAATATAAAATAACAGCCTTTTTTGTTGGTACTATTGCTATTTATTGTGCGTTGTTTGCCATAGGTAATTTCATCTACGGAAATTTGTTGTATGGCTGGTTGTTGCTATTGGTATTTGTAGTGTCGTTTATACTTATCTACCGAATGAAGAAATATCTTTTTTAAAGCGGCTACTAGATACTAAAGTTTAAATACTTTGCAGGCTTGATTTAAAAATAATTACTTGCCTTCTTCATTTTGTGAGGAAGGCTTATTTTTTAACTTTATAAGTCCGTCACCTTGTATTTCGGTACCTTCATTTTTTTGTGCTTCTTCTTGCTTTCTTTTCTCGGCAGCTTCTTTAGCTCGACGTTCTTCTTCAGGATCATTATCTAGGTAAACTTCGTCTTCTTTTTTACCTTTAAATATAATACGCCATAGTTCTCCAAAGGTATCAAAGTCAACTTGATAAGATAAACCAACACCTTGTGTATAGCCTTGTGTACTTGCTAAGAAATCTTGAATTTCTGTTTGTTTGTTAAATACTTTAGCGCTTAGCGTACCTTCATCATTTAAAAGTATTTGAACCTCTGCATCTCCAGCCACTACTGTTTCTGTTACACCACCTACCGGAACACCAACCTTACCGTTAAATAGTATGCGGTCGCTAATTTGTGTAGATATGGTTACCCCAAATTGGTCATCGGTTTTATAATCGTAAGTGGCATTGGTTTCACCAATTTCATATGATAGCGCTACATTAAGTTTGTTGTTAGCTCCACCTAATTGGTTGTTAATTTGACTGAACAAAGATTCTGATACCAATGTATTGGCAACGCCTTGTAGCGCTGTATTATTATCGTCTCCAACAAATGTACCACTAGATAGCAAGTAAATAGCTTGTCGTTGCCTTCTATCATCATCTTGTAAGCGGTAGTTTAACTCTGATGCCATTACTGGGTTGGTATCTGGAAACTCAATATCAAAACTAGTAGTAGGATTCATTAATTCTCCTTCCAAATTAATGAGTACGTTGGTTCTAATTTTTCTGTTAAACTGATTATTTTCTAATAATAATGACGGGTTGGCATTTAAGCTATATACAGCTTTTAAATCTCTTAAAACCGCTTGTGTAGGGTCACCTTCCCATGTAATACTACCTCCGGGTTGTAGGGTAAAGGTTTTATTAATAATACCGTAATTTTTAAAGTTATAGGTTCCTTCTGTGGTAATAAAATCACCCCACATATTAAACTTACCGTTGGTGTTTATCTCCATTAAAAGGGTTCCTTCTCCACGGCCCTTTAAAGTACTACCTGTTTTTCTATCGGTAACAATTTCTATTTCTGCTTTTGGAGTAATGGTTAAATCAAAACTTAATTCTAACCCAGAGTATTCTTTAGCAGTTCTTTTTTTAGCATCATCTTTGGTTTCATGCTTGCTGATAAATTCAATAAAGGAATCGTCTCCAATAGAAACAGCATCATTAATTGGTATTTTAAATGAGGTGCCTCTTTCCGTAACCCCTGTAACATCTATATTTAAAGCATCTATACCGCCATATATATCAGCAGATCCACGTAAAAAGGCGGTACCATAAAACAAGGTTTCTCCATCGTCTACCGTATTTAAAACTAAAAAACGCTCATTATTTGTTACTAAACCGAGACTAAGTGCCCAGTCATCAAACTTATTGTGCATAATACTACCGTCTAAAGAGGCAGAGGTTTTATATTTAGTGTCTACAATAGTTACGTTGTCAAAATCAAAAGAGTCACCTGTTAATACAACTTTGGAGGCTTCAGAAAAGTCGATGTCTAATCCTAAATAAGGTATTTTTAATCCTGCACCAAAAAGATTGAGCAATCCGTTAATTTTAGGATTGGTAAAGCTTCCGGTAATTTTTGCATCACCGGTTACATAACCCCGCATATCAGATATTACAATACCTCCTAACGGACTAAATGGCGCTAATTTTAGATTGCTTAAATATAAATTAAGGTCTAGTAAGTTATTTGGTTTATTAAGGTCTATACTACCAATAATATTTAGGTTCTTATTAACGTCGTTTACAATTTCAACATTTACATTGTATTTAGAGAGCGATTTGTCTCCAATAATATCCATTTCAAAATCACCTAACATATGATCATTCAAAACAAAATTTTGTATGGTTAGGTTAGAGGTAGGTAGATTAATGTTGTTTTTTTGAAACAGCTTAAATTTACCATTAATAATTCCCGCCATTGATAAACTATCTATATCAGGTGCTATGTGCTCTAGCAGCACATTGTCAAATTGTAAGTTTAAATCTTTATAGGTAGAGTCTTTTAATTGACCTTTAAATTTAATTATCTCATCGTTATAATTCATTACTATTTCGTCAATAGCAATGGAGTCAAAATCTCTATCAAAAACAACTCTGTTACGTGCATTGTTATCTTTATTTAAAAGCCATTTATTTCCTTTAAAGGTAAGATCAGAGGTTTTTAACCCTACAATAGAAAGTTGCTCTTTATTAAAAGTATGATAGAAATTAAGGTTGTATGTGTCTTGGTTGTTTTTACCTCCTGAAAATTCTGTTCTAAAATACAAGGTATCTTTAATGGTAGAGTTAATAAGGCTGAAGTTATTTATGTCATAATAACCTGTTTCTATTTTATTAACTTCAATAAAGGTATTGTACAATGGGTTTTTGTTGTCTACTTGTAAATTAATATCATCTAAAATGTAGCCAAATGCATTAATAGAAGGCGATTTAAAAGTAAGTTTAAACGCGTTGTCTTCACTATAAATAGAACCTCTAATATTGGTGTTTGGGGCAAATTCAAGTTCAGGGTAGAAAACGTCTACAATTTTGTCATAAATTTTAAAATTAAATTTTATGAATTGTGTAGAATCTATTTCATATGGTTTATAGTTAGGGTAAATACTACCAATAGAGTTTTCAACCATTTTAAAGATTTGATTGAATTTATATTTACCTACAACAGTACCTGAAATAATATCAGGAGAATTTATTTCTATAGTTCTAGTTCTTTCATTATCAAAGTTTGATAACACTGAAAAATCATCAAAGACATAGGTTTCATTTTGGTTTACATATTTTGTTTTTTCAAACTTGATAGAGCCTTCTAAATCGTCAATGGTATTTCCTTTTAAATTGATGATGATGTTTCCTTGAAAGTTAGAAATACTATCTCTTTCAATAAAATGTAGTGCATTTAAATTTGCTTGTGCAACAGCAGCATTAAATTCAAACGACTTAGTTTTAGACCCTAGGTCTGCTAAACCTTCAAAAGTAAATTGTAGGTTTTTGTCAAATGATTTTAAGTAGCCATTAAAAAGTTGATTTTTAACCGTACCTCTAACCACAACATCTTTATAAGTGTAATGATTATAGTATAGTCTACTAATTTTACCATGTAATTTGGTATTAACGTTTTTCTGGTTAAAGCCTTTACCGTCTACATCTACGGCAAGTGAAACTTTACCTAAATCTGTAGCTTTAATATATTTACCAATATTAAAGTCTTCAAGAATAATATGCCCTTTATAAGATGCGTTGTCAATATCTTCAATATTGGTAATAGATAAATTTGCATCTGCACTACCAATTTCTGTAATAAGGTGTGTGTTTGTAGTTAAGTAATTTTCAGCAACGGTTACTTTTCCTGTAACAGTGAAACGTCCAAATCTGTTAAAGTTACTTGGTAGTCTATTTCCAAGTAAATTAGGTAACAGGCCTGTTAACTCGTAATAGTCTGAAGTAATCTGTTCTATATCTCCCTCAATGCTGTACGGTTTATCACTTTCAAATAAGTTGGTGAATTTATAATTTCCCTTAATTACAGATTGGTTGTAGGTAACATCTAAATTTTCGGTTTGAAGTTCATTCAGCGTACCTGAAATGTCAGAAGAAAATACAACCGTTTTATTAAGTCCAAACTCATTATAGAACAAGTTAATATCATCAGAGTTAATAATAGAGTTTTTAAAATTACCAGAAACATTTACCTTGTTTAAAAAATCTGAGAAATCTTCTCGGTTATAATCAAAATAAATATTACCACTTAGATTAGACTTTTCTGTGGCAGTTTCAAAATCTGTCAGCTGCATACGCTTTTTAGAATAACTAAAATTACCAACCAAATTTTTTACTACCAATCCCGTTTCTGTTTCAAAAGCCATTTGCTTAATATCGGCATACACTCTAGGGCCTTCTAGCTTAAATTTATCTACAGAAAGGTTTAGTTTGTCAAAATTTAAAACTACTGGGCTTTCCAGATTTTCATTAACAAATTGAAATTGACTATCTTCTAAATTAATTTTAGAAAATTTCATGATAAAAGGAGAGCTACTGGTACTTGTAGAATCTCCGTCCAATTTAGCTACAAAAATATCTAAGTTACTATCGGTTTCTCCTTTGTAAGTTTTAATTCTGAAAAAGGCATCAGACAAATCTGCTTTACCAAATTCAAGTTTGTTATTAAATATATTACGTATACCTAATAACGATGTTTTTAGTTTGGCTACAGCTATTAAGGTGTCTTTTTGGTAGTCTTCTATATAAATGCCTTTTAGCTTTACATTACCGTTAAAAGTAATGTGTATTTTATCTATATTAATATTTGTACCATATTGCTCGTTTAAGGAGTTGGTAACTTTTTTAGCAATATAAGATTGTACTGGCGGTAAGGCCAATACTGTAAATAATAGTATTAGAAATAAAAGTATGCCAAGAAAAATACGAAGGAGTATTTTTCTAAATTTTTTGATACGACTATATGTTTTACCTTTGTCTTCCAAATTAAAAATTGTATTCCAAACTTTTATGAATACTACTAACTGTTACATATTAGCTATAGAGTCATCGTGTGATGATACATCAGCTGCTGTTTTGTACAACGGAAAAATACTTTCCAATGTTGTGGCTAACCAAAAAATTCATGAAGCTTATGGAGGGGTGGTACCCGAACTGGCGTCACGAGCTCACCAGCAAAATATTGTTCCGGTGGTTCATCAGGCTTTAGCCAAGGCAAATATCGATAAAAAACAGTTATCTGCCATAGCTTTTACGCGTGGACCCGGATTAATGGGGTCATTATTGGTAGGAACCTCATTTGCGAAGTCTTTAGCCTATGGTTTAAACATACCTTTAATAGAGGTAAACCATATGCAAGCACATATTTTAGCACATTTTATAGACGAGGAAGGTTATGATAAGCCAAGTTTTCCGTTTTTAGCGTTAACCATAAGTGGGGGGCATACCCAAATTGTGAAGGTGAATAGCTATTTTGATATGGAAGTAATTGGAGAAACCATTGATGATGCTGTTGGCGAAGCCTTTGATAAAAGTGCTAAAGTTTTAGGGTTGCCTTACCCTGGCGGACCATTAATAGATAAATATGCGCAGTTAGGAAATCCTAAGGCTTATCCGTTTACGAAACCTAAAGTGGCCGACCTTAATTTTAGTTTTAGTGGATTAAAAACGGCTATCATGTATTTTGTGCAAAATAATGTAAAAGAAGATGCTGATTTTGTTGCCAAGAACATGAATGATATTTGTGCTTCTATTCAATACACTATCATCAATATAATTGTTGATAAGCTTAAAAAAGCTGTGAAGCAAACCGGCATTAAACAAATAGCTATTGGTGGAGGTGTTTCGGCTAATTCGGGTATTAGAACTACTTTAAAACAAGCTGAAAACAGATTTGGGTGGAAAACATACATACCTAAATTTGAGTATACCACAGATAATGCTGCCATGATTGCTATAGTAGGGTATTTTAAATACCTTGAGCAAGATTTTGCAGATGAAAATGTAGCAGCCAAAGCAAGATATCAGCTATAAATTGTATCTTGCTTATAAAATTATATTGAATGCAACTTTTTTATACTCCTGATATAACTCCCGAAACCAAAAGTTTCTTTTTTAATAGTGAAGAAAGTAAACATATTGTTAGGGTGTTAAGAAAAAAAGAGGGTGATGAACTTTACATTACTAATGGTAAAGGGTATTTGTTTACGGCTGTTGTTACACTAGCCAATCAGAAAAGGTGTGAGGTAGAGGTTGTTAATGTAGAACTGAAAGCGCCACGACATTACTATTTGCATATGTTGGTGGCACCTACTAAAATGAACGATCGCTATGAGTGGTTTTTAGAAAAGGCAACTGAAATAGGAGTTGATGAAATAACACCTATCATATGCGACCATTCAGAGCGTAAAGTGGTGAAAGTAGATCGGTTTGAAAAAATTATACAATCTGCCATGAAACAATCACTTTCATGTTACAAGCCTATTCTTAATGAAGCTATTAGTTTTAAAGAGGCTATGGAAGGTTCTTTTAAAGGCTTACGTTTTATAGCGCATTGTGAAGAGAGCGAACGCCATAGTTTAAAAAGAAAAGTGGTTATAGATAATGATGTTGTCATGCTCATTGGTCCTGAAGGTGACTTTTCTTTAGAGGAAATAGAATTAGCAAAAGAAAAAGGTTTTGAGCCTGTAACGTTAGGAGATCAACGATTAAGAACAGAAACTGCAGCTATTGTGGCATGCCATACAGTAGCTTTAAATAATATGTTTTAATGAAGAAATGGATGCCTTTATGGGTACTTTTGCTATTTGCTTCTCAAGCATTTTCGCAAGAGATAGCCTTACTAAAATATAAGGGAGGAGGAGACTGGTACGGAAATCCAACTTCTTTACCTAATCTTATTCAGTTTTGTAATGAACATATAGATACCAAGATAGCTGAAAATCCGGCAACGGTAGAGGCAGGGAGTGTTGAAATTTTTCAATATCCGTTTATACACATGACGGGGCACGGGAATGTGTTTTTTTCAGAAGATGATGCAGAAAATTTGAGAAAATATATGCTTTCAGGAGGCTTTTTACATGTAGATGATAATTATGGTATTAAGCAATACTTAGAGCGTGAATTGAAGAAAGTTTTTCCAGATAAAGAGCTTGTAGAAATACCTGCTAGCCATGCTATTTTTCATCAGGTGTATGATTTTCCTAATGGGTTGCCTAAAATTCACGAACACGATAATAAGCGTCCCCAAGCATTTGGTATTTTTGATAAAGATCGGTTAATATTCTTATTTACGTATGAATGTGACTTGGGTGATGGTTGGGAAAATGAGGAAGTACATAACGATCCTTTAGAAGTTCGCTTAAAAGCATTACGCATGGGAGCGAATATTGTAAAATATGTTTTTGAGAATTAATGCAGTTAACACACGACCAAAACCAATTTAGTAAAAGGCAATTTCCTATTACTATAGTATGTGACACTATTACTTCCCCGGCTAATGTAGGTGCTATATTTAGAGCAGCGGATGCATTTGGTGTAGAGAAAGTAATGTTTTGTGGCGGTATTCCTGATTTTGGAAAACGTATGCGAAAAACATCTAGAAGCACGGAGCAATATGTGCCTTTTGAAGTTACACAGGAAGAAACCTTACAAGCAGTAGAAAAGTTAAAAGAAGAAGGTTATACTATTTGTGCTGTAGAGATAACAGCAAACAGTGTACCTTTGAATAAGGTAAATTTTAAAGATTTTGCAAAGGTTGCTTTGGTACTAGGAGCAGAGAATTTTGGTGTAAACAACGCTGTACTACAAATATCAGATGTGGTTACGCATATTACCATGTATGGTAATAATAGTAGTATGAATGTAGCTCAGGCACTTACTATTGCATTATATGAAAGTACTAATGCTTTAGGTTAATTTAATCTTATAATTAAAACGGTTATGAATTCTAAAATAATTGCTAATGGTATTTTAAGGGCCTTTTTTATAATAGCTGCTATTGTAATTGGTATTTATTTTATTGAGGTTATTTTTCCGGTTCTTATTTATCTTATTCTGGCAATGGTTGTTAGTATAACCGGTAGACCGTTTGTTTCGTTTTTAAAGCATAGATTGCGTTTTAATAATACGGTAGCCGTAGTGGTAACCATGATCTTATTGGTTTGCGTAATTTTTGGTTTTATAAGTTTGTTTATTCCTTTAATTTCTAGCCAAAGTGAGAATCTGTCGCTACTTAAAATAGAAGATTTAAAAAATAATTTTAACAGTCTGTACCTAGATATTAAGTATTATTTTTCTAACAAGCATATAGATATAGAGAAGGAGCTAGAGGGAGTAGATATTTTAAAAAGCTTCAATTTAGACTTTATACCTTCCTTTATCAATGGGTTTATTAGTTTCCTTGGGTCGTTTACCATGGGGTTATTCTCTACCTTGTTTATTACTTTCTTTTTATTGAAAGATGCCAAATTGGTAGAGCGTACCATTATGGCAGTTGCTCCTAAAAAACAAAAAAGACATTTTAAAAGAGCTATGGATACCTTGAAAGTATTACTGTCTAGATACTTTATAGGTTTAGGGATGCAAATTTTAATATTGTTTGTGGTGTATACCATAACACTTCTAATTTTTGGAGTAGAGAACGGAGTGGTGATTGCTTTTATTTGTGCGTTATTGAATTTAATACCTTATTTAGGGCCACTAATAAGTTTCTTTTTAATGATATTGCTTACCATGGTAAGTAATATAGGTCATGATTTTAGTACCGAAATTTTACCTACTACCATCTACGTAATGATAGGGTTTATAATTGGTCAGTTGATAGATAACTTTTTCAGTCAACCTTTTATTTTCTCAAGTAGCGTAAAGAGTCATCCTTTAGAAATTTTCTTAGTAATTATAATAGCAGGGTTATTATTTGGACCTTTAGGTATGGTATTTTGCATTCCTGCTTATACGGCCATAAAAGTGGTGTTGAAACAATTTTTACCCAATAATAAGGTGGTACAATTACTTACCAAAAATATGTAGTCTTTTGAATAAAGCTATCTTAGATAAAGAAATACAAGCGTTTATTTTAGCCAACATACATAGCAATACTAATGAGTTGCTGTTAAAGAAACCACTTTTTGCTTCAGTAACCAATGCTGAGGTTGTAGAGCAAATAGAGGCAGCTAAACGTACTATTAAAAAGTTGCCAGTATGGTTTGAAACTCCTTTAATTTATTACCCTAATAAATTAAATATAGAACAAACTTCATCAGAAGAAACAGCTATTTATAAGAGCCAATTAGTAAGTGGAAAGTCTCTTGTAGATATTACAGGTGGTTTTGGTGTAGATGCTTATTACTTTAGTAAAAGGGTTGCCGAGGTAATTCACTGTGAGATAAATGAAACGCTTAGCGATATTGTGGCGCATAATTTAACTGCCTTGCATACATTGAATATTCAATGTGTTAAAGGAGACGGATTGGGGTATGTAAGAAATTGTGAGAAACGTTTCGATTGGATTTATGTAGATCCTTCAAGGAGAAACGATGCTAAAGGAAAGGTTTTTATGTTAGCCGATTGTTTACCAGATGTACCTTCTAATTTAGATTTATTATTTGAGAAATCTGATAACATTCTTATTAAAACATCTCCTATACTGGATATTACTAACGGATTGCTAGAGTTAAACCATGTAGCAGAAATACATGTGATAGCAGTACAAAATGAAGTAAAGGAATTGTTATGGGTGCTTAAAAAAGGATATGAGGGGAGGGTGCAAATTATAACAGCTAATATACAAGCAGATGGTTTGCAAAAATTCACATACGATTTTGCTGAAGAACAAGATGTAGTAGCCAGTTATGCTGAACCTTTAACCTTTTTATATGAGCCTAATGCTGCCATTATGAAATCGGGTGCTTTTAAAACCATAGGGAAACAATATGGTGTGGCTAAATTACATGCGCATTCTCATCTGTATACTAGTACAGAACTATTAGATTTCCCAGGTAGAAGATTTGAAATTAAAGAGGTAATACCTTATCAAAAGAAAATAGTAAAACAAAAATTACAGAACGCTAAAGCAAATATTGCTACCAGAAACTTCCCGGATAAACCAGAAGTTTTTAAAAAGCAGTTTAAAATAAAAGATGGAGGAGAGGTGTACATTTTTTTAACTACCGATATACGTAACAAAAAGGTGGTGTTGGTTACCAACAAAGTAAATTAGTTTTATGAAAAAGTGGATTAAAAGAGTATTATGGTTTTTAGTTGGCCTAGTACTTATATTTACCAGTGTAGTTTATTTTTATTTACCTAGGTTAGTTATTGAAATTAAAAATCCGATTGTTTTTAAACACAGAGATATCCCAGTAACTTATGGGGAGGTTTTTCCTGATGGTAAAGAAGTAACCATAACCACTTTTGATAATTTAAAGCTTAAAGGGTTTTTAACCTATGCTACTACACAGAAAGCAAAGGGAACTGTGATTTTATTACATGGTATTAGAAGTGTAAAAGAAAGCTATATAGGATTAAGTAAAGATTTAAGTGTACAAGGGTATAATACCTTTGCTTTTGATTTAAGAGCGCATGGAGAGAGTGAAGGAAGGTATAATACCTTTGGAGCTAAAGAAAGAAAGGATGTAAGTGCTATTGTAGATTATTTAGACGGTAAAGGATATAGTAATGTAGGGGTATGGGGAAGATCGTTAGGTGGTGCTATTGCTTTACAGGCTTTAGGTACCGATGACAGACTTAAATTTGGAGTTATAGAAAGTACCTTTTCAGACTTTAATATTGTAGTACATGATTATACAGCGTTGTTTACTGGTATAGATAGTTATGCTTTTTCTAATTTTTTAGTAAAGCGTGCTGGTGAGATAGGGGAGTTTAATCCTGAGAGTGTAAAACCTGTGGAATTGTGTAAGCAAATAAAGCAACCTATTTATATGAGTCATGGTACGGCAGACCATAGAATAGCGTATAAATATGGTAAGATGAATTACGATGCTTTAGCAAGTGAGCAGAAAGTATTTGAAACCATACCTAATGCTACCCATATGAATGTTTGGTATATTGCAGGGGAAGCACACTTTAATAAGATTGTGAATTTTTTAAATGAAACTATAGCAGAGTAAGCAGTAGAGATAAAATATGAAAAAAGCCACCATAAGGTGGCTTTTTTTAGTAGTACATATCAAATTAAACTTAAAACAAGTTTACGGCAACTTGCATTGCGCCATACTTTTGTAGAGGATTCCACATAGCCGTGGCAGACACAGGAATAGTAACTTTATCTAAAATGTTTAAATCTCTGTTGTAAACCAGCCCAATATTATTCAGGCTACTTTTATCTCCATAGAAATTACTGTCATCTACATCATTAGCAAAGGCAAATACGCCTCCTACAAATGCACCTAAGTTCCAGTTTTCTTTTTGTGTTAATACATAAGAAACTTCTACATAGTTAGAAAATGCATTTTTCAATTCACCATCTTCTGTAGTATAGGTGTCTCTACCTAAAACAATAGTACTCCAAGATAGTTTTAAAGGCACTTGCTTAAATTGGTACGCTAATGTTACATCTACAAAATGTGATGTTTTTCCAATATCGTAATTAAAAATTTCAGCATCTGGATAATCACTATAGTTGTTAATATCCCAAACAGCTAAAGACCATCCTCCTGTTGCATATGAAACATAGTAATCAAATTCATGGTAATCTCCATTGAAACCAGATCCGCCCCATAAACCTGCTTTAAACTTACCGTTTTTTGAGGTGTAATTTACATCACCAGCTGTCATTGGTGCATCCGTAACTCGGTACCCTCTCCAAAGGTGCATGTTCTTAATTTGTAGGTTAAAATTAAAGGGTTTATACTTTTCAGCTGATGGTTCCGGGGTTAATGAATCCGAAATCGTTTGCGCCCTGTTTTGCGAAAAAGCAAGTTGTCCGCCTAATAAAACCAGTGCTATATATATTAGTTTTTTCATGATTAAGTTCAGTTTATCCTATTTTAAATACATTGCTAACAAAGCTGCTAAAACAGCGCCAATAATAGGGCCTACCACTGGAATCCAGCTATATCCCCATCCATTATCTGTTTTACCTTTAAT
The DNA here is from genome assembly GCF_027924185.1 of Neptunitalea lumnitzerae. Classification (GTDB taxonomy): domain Bacteria; phylum Bacteroidota; class Bacteroidia; order Flavobacteriales; family Flavobacteriaceae; genus Neptunitalea; species Neptunitalea lumnitzerae. Next base: position 135,070 of record NZ_BRVO01000003.1, on the reverse strand, counting down.
AGGCAAAATAGCATGCATAATTCTTGGGCCAAGGTCACGTGCTGGGTTAATAGCATATCCGGTAGTACCACCAAGTGATAAACCTATAGCCCAAACAACAAATGCCACTGGTATAGCACCTATAGATCCTAAACCTACTGGTGTAGTAGTGCCTGCATCATCTATAGAAGCTCCTGTGAAGAAAAATACACAAGTAACTAATACAAATGTTCCAACAATCTCACTAAGTAAGTTTCTAAACGGATTACTAATAGCTGGGTCTGTACAGAAAACAGCTCTTTTTAAGCCTCCATTTTCAGTAGCATCAAAATGATCTTTATAAATCATATATACAAAAGTGGCTCCTATCATAGCACCAATAAATTCAGCTGCTAAGTAAGTTGGTACATCTGCCCAATCAAAGCTTCCTGCAACAGCTAAACCAATGGTTACTGCTGGGTTTAAGTGGGCACCACTGTAGGGGCCTGCAACTACAACCCCTACGAATACGGCTAATGCCCATGCGGTGGTGATGGTCATCCAACCACCACCGTTTCCTTTTGTTTTATTTAATATATCATTGGCTACTATTCCTCCTCCCAAAAGAATAAGTAGCGCAGTTCCTAATATCTCTGCAATAAATGGTGTCATTTTTTCCTAAAAGATTAAATTAATTTTCTTCGTTACTCCAGGCTTGTAGTGCATTAACAGCACGGTACCATCCTTTAATACCTTCTTCAATGTTTTCTCTCTCTTGAGTAGGTTGAAATTTCACATCTTCTTCCCAGATTTCTTGAATTTCTTCCATGCTATCCCAATATCCTACAGCTAAACCAGCTAAATAAGCTGCACCAAGTGCAGTGGTTTCAGTAACTTTAGGTCTAATAGTAGTGGTGTTTAATACATCCGATTGGAATTGCATCAACATATCGTTTACGGTAGCACCACCGTCAACACGAAGCTCTTTAATATCTATTTCAGAATCGGCATGCATAGCCTTTAAAATATCCATAGTTTGGTAGGCAATAGCTTCTAAAGAGGCTCTTGCAATGTGTGCATCGGTAGTACCTCTGGTAATACCAAAAATAGTACCTCTAGAATTTTGGTTCCAATAAGGAGCTCCTAAACCTGCAAAAGCTGGGATAAAGTATACACCATCTGTTGTTTCTACAGAACCTGCTAATTTTTCTACATCACCAGATTTTACAATAATTCCTAGTCCGTCTCTTAACCATTGTACAACAGCACCACCAATAAAAATACTACCCTCTAAGCAGTATTCTGTTTTACCGTTAATACGCCAAGCAACAGAAGTAAGTAAGTTGTTTTTAGAAATAATAGGTTTTTCTCCAATGTTCATTAACATGAAACATCCTGTACCATAGGTGTTTTTAACCATACCTTTTTTAGTACACATCTGACCGAATAAAGCAGCCATTTGGTCACCGGCAATACCAGCAATAGGAATTTTAGATGCGAATACGGTAGTTTTGGTATACCCATATACTTCACTAGAGTCTTTTACTTCTGGTAAAATACTTCTCGGGATATCAAAGAACTCTAATAATTCGTCATCCCAATCCATAGTATGGATGTTAAACAATAACGTTCTACAAGCATTGGTAACATCGGTAACATGTAATTCACCTTTGGTGAAATTCCAAATTAACCAAGTATCCATGGTACCCATCATAAGGTCTCCAGCTGCAGCTTTTTCTCTTGCGCCTTCTACGTTGTCAAGAATCCATTTTACTTTTGTTCCGGAAAAATAAGAATCGATTACTAAACCAGTTTTTTGTTGAATAAAATCTGCTTTACCTGCAGCTTTTAATTCATCACAATATTTAGCTGTTCTTTTATCTTGCCAAACTATTGCGTTGTAGATAGGTTTCCCAGTATTTTTGTCCCATACCACTACGGTTTCACGTTGGTTTGTAATACCTATAGCAGCAATGTTAGTACCATTTAAGCCTTTTTTGGTGGTAGCTTCGGCAGCTACACCTGCTTGAGTAGACCAGATCTCTAATGGATCATGCTCTACCCAGCCTGGTTTAGGGAAATATTGAGTGAACTCTTTTTGTGCAATGGAGAAAATCTCTCCTTTTTTGTTGAAAAGAATAGCTCGGGAACTCGTAGTTCCTTGGTCTAGAGCTAATATATACTCTTTCATAATAACATTAAATTGATTATAGGCGGCATCAGCTGATATAGCTTTAAATTAGGCCTATCTGGTTAAACAAATTATATAATTGGGTAATCTAGCTAGCGTGTTTTAAAGAATAGTTTTTAGCAATTTTGATAAAATCTGTTATTTGCTGTTGTTTCCATTCTTCTGTTTGTCCTAGTTCTGTTTTTAAAATTTCAGCAACTTCAGGGGTCATTTCTATAGCTGCATCAGCATTTAAGAATAAAGCTCTTACTCTTCTTGCTAATACATCTTCTACAGTTCTGGCAAGCTCATATCTTACAGCCCAAACCACTTCTGCTTTCAAGTAAGGTAATTGTGGGTGTAATTGAGTGCCTAATTCTGGGTTGCTGTCAATTAGTTTTTTAATTTCAGCTTGGTCTGTACCATAAATATATAGGTGGTTAGACCAATCGGAAGTTTGAGTTGAACCGTGAATAGGTAAGTCAGCTGTTTTACAAGCTTTCTTAGGTAATAGATTAAGTTCTATTACTTTATCTACCGTATCTTGAGCCATACGTCTAAAAGTAGTCCATTTACCACCAGTAATGGTTACTAATTTAGAGTCTGAAACAATTATTTTGTGACTTCTTGAAATTTCTTTTGTTTTCTCAGAATCATCTTTTGGTGCCGCTAATGGACGTAAACCTGCAAATATGCTTAATACGTCATTTCTAGAAACATCTTTCGTTAAGTAATGATTAGCAGTTCTTAAGATAAATTCAATTTCTTCTTCCAACGCTGTAGGCTCTAAGCTGTGCTCGTCTAGTAACGTATCGGTAGTACCTACAACTACTTTATCATGCCATGGCACTAAGAACAATACTCTACCATCATCTGTTTTTGGTATCATAATAGCATCATTTCCTGGTAAGAAAGATTTATCTAATACCAAGTGAACACCTTGACTAGGGCGTACTAAGTTCTTAGCCGTAGGATTATCCATTTTCAGAATATCATCTGTAAAGATACCTGTAGCATTTACAATAGCTTTAGCGTTAATAGCGTATTCTTTTCCAGTTTCATTATCTTTCGCTACAACACCATTTACATTTCCAGAGCCATCTTTGGTTACATTAACCACTTTAAAATGATTAAGTACGGTAGCGCCTTGTTCTATACAAGTTTGTGCTACGTTAACCGCTAATCTTGAATCGTCAAATTGACCATCATGATATACAACACCACCTTTAAGTTTCCCTGGTTTTACCGTACTAATACGGTTAAGAGTTTCTTTTTTTCCTATATGTACAGATTTCCCCAAGCTTAATTTACCAGCCAAGAAATCATATACTTTTAAACCAACAGTGTAGAAAAAACCATCCCACCAGCTGTAGTTAGGAATTATAAATGTTTGGTCTTTTGCCAAATGCGCCGCATTTTTAAGCAATAACCCTCTTTCGTACAATGCTTCTCTAACAAGGTCTACGTTACCTTGAGCTAAGTACCTAACACCTCCGTGAACCAATTTTGTACTTCTACTGGATGTGCCTTTTGCAAAGTCCTCCATTTCTAAAAGTAACGTTTTGTATCCTCTAGTTACACTATCAAGAGCAACGCCAAGCCCAGTTGCTCCACCTCCAATGATTACAACATCCCAGTTAGAATCGGTTTCTAATGCTTTTGTTAAGGATGCTCTATTATATGTTTCCACTTTTGAAATGTTTTTTTATGTTTCATTTGGTTTCAAATGTAGTTATAGAAATTAATATTTCAAAATATTTTTATAAATAAATAACATATTATGAAAAATTTTATGGTATTTTTGACATTATAATAATCATGTGAATTGTGTGAAAACCTTGTAAATGCTGAGTTTAACATGTTTTAAGTGATTTTTAACAACATTTTAGTTTCGTTATGTTTCGTTTAATAATTGTGATGCTAACTTTAATATATTTGTATGAATTTAGTAAGTATGAAAAGACATCAGTCTATTTTAAATAAGCTAGAAGAGCAAAAATATGTAGAGGTTGCAGAGCTTTGTAAAGAACTTAATGTTTCGGCTGTAACCATTCGTAAAGATTTAAAATTTCTAGAAGAGAAAGGATTACTTCATAGAACTCATGGAGGAGCTTCATTTGAAAATCCTTACATCAATGATAGATCAGTAAACGAAAAAGAAAAGATTCGTGTTGATGAAAAATCAAATATAGCTCTAGAGGCTGCAAGTAGAATTACCGAAAATGATTCTATTTTAATAGCTTCTGGTACTACTGTACAAGCTTTGGCTAGGGCAATTGATGTAACCGAAAAATTAACGGTTATTACAGCATCATTAAACGTAGCACTAGAGCTGATACGTTTTAAACATGTAGATGTTTTACAATTATGTGGTTATGTAAGGCATAGTTCTTCATCGGTGGTGGGTAACCAAGCAGCGTCTATTTTAGAGAATGTTTCATGTAGTAAACTTTATTTAGGGGTAGATGGTATAGACTTAGAGTATGGTTTAAGCACCACGCATTTAGAAGAAGCGCAGCTAAATAGAAAAATGATAGAGGCTGCTGAGCGTACCATTGTATTAGCTGATTCTTCTAAATTTGGTAAAAAGAGCTTTGGCCGTATTTGTAGTTTAGATGATATTGATGAGATTATTACCGATAGTGGAATTAATAAGGCTTTAATACCTCGATTAGAAGAAAGAGGGGTTGTAGTAACCATAGTTGCTAAGTAAATGAAGCCCTTTAAAGTTATAATAGTATTTATTGTTTTAGCAATTGCTACAGTTGTTGCGTTACGCGAATTTGGTTTGTATTTTGTTTTTTCAATACCAGTATTAATAATACTGTTTATAATTATTTCTCAAATTGTCAGAAAGAAGTCTTCATAAATTTTTTCCAGAATTAAAAAGTGAAATGTTTACGCTTAAAAAGATTGAGCGTAAAGATGTGTTATATGTATTTTCAGGATTATCTAATCCAGATATTATAAAATATTACGGTATTTCTTTTGATACACTTGAAGCTACACAAGAGCAAATGATTTGGTATGATGATTTGCTAATAAATGATACCGGTATTTGGTGGAAAATAGTTTCTAAAGATAACTGTTTTGTTGGGGCATGTGGGTTTAACGATATGACCAAAGAAAAAGCCGAAATTGGATTTTGGATTTTACCTGATTTTTGGAAACAGGGCTATGCTTTTGCTGCAGTATCTTTAATAGTTGCTTTTGCTTTTGAAACATTACGTTTAAATCAATTAGAGGCTTTTGTAGATAGCAGAAACCGTGCTTGTTTACAATTATTATCTAAATTGGGTTTTAAGCATATAAAAACCTATAAAAATTATGAGGATACCGATGGTAGTTTAATTGATTTAGAGCTTCATGTTAAAGTAGCATAACCTTTAATAAATTTCTGTTTTTAACTTACTTTTAATAGTTCTGTAGGAGTTATCGTAATGCCTATCCCGTAAATATTTTTTAGTTTTGGAATTAATTTTATTCTAAAAAACTAAAAACCGTGGATATTAAAAGCATTTTTGATAATAATAAGAAGTGGGTAGCTGAAAAATTAGAATTAGATCCTAACTTTTTTAATGAGCTTGCAAAAGGGCAAAGCCCTCAAATTTTGTATATAGGTTGTTCTGATAGTAGAGTTACAGCAGAAGAACTTATGGGAATTTCTTCTGGAGAAGCTTTTGTGCATAGAAATATTGCAAACATGGTACCAAATACCGATTTAAATGCGATGTCTGTTATTAATTATGCGGTATCTCACTTAAAAGTAAATCATGTAGTTGTTTGCGGGCATTACAATTGTGGAGGTGTTAAAGCGGCTATGCAATCGGAAGATTTAGGATTATTAAATCCATGGTTACGAAATATTAGAGATGTATACAGATTACATAAAGATGAGCTGAATGCTATTGAAGATGAAGATGCTAAATACAACCGTTTAGTAGAGTTAAATGTTCAGGAGCAATGTGTGAATGTATTAAAAACTGCAGATGTACAAAAGGCTGTTAAAGAGAGAGATATTACAGTTCATGGTTGGGTTTTTGATCTTCATACAGGTAAACTTATAGATCTTAAGATAGATTTTGAAAAAATACTTGAAGAGATTAGAGAAATTTATCGTTTAGACTAATACACAGAAAATAGCCTTAAAAGGGCTATTTTTACTTTATAACAATTATAAATCTTTTCTTTGTAAAAAGAGAAGTCATAAGTACATGAAAATAGGTATTGTTTGTTACCCTACTTTTGGTGGTAGTGGGGTGGTAGCTACAGAGCTAGGTATGGCGCTTTCTAAAAGAGGTCATGAGGTTCATTTTATAACATATAAGCAACCAGTGAGGTTGGCACTTTTAGGAAAAAACATTCATTTTCATGAGGTGCACGTACCAAAGTATCCACTGTTTCATTATCAACCTTATGAGCTGGCACTGTCTAGTAAATTGGTAGATATGGTGAAATTACATGAAATTGAAATATTGCATGTTCATTATGCAATACCACATGCTTATGCAGGGTATATGGCTAAGAAAATGTTGCAAGAAGAAGGTATAACGTTGCCAATGGTAACTACCCTTCATGGTACCGATATTACCTTGGTAGGAAATCATCCGTTTTACAAGCCAGCAGTTACTTTTAGTATTAACAAGTCGGATATAGTAACCTCTGTATCAGAAAGTTTGAAGGCAGATACCTTGCGTTTGTTTGATATTACTACTGATATTCAAGTAGTGCCTAACTTTATAGAAACCAAAGAAACAGCAACTACCTATACCGATTGCCAACGTAGTATGATGGCAGGTGAAGATGAGCGCATTGTAACACATGTTAGTAATTTTAGAAAAGTAAAGCGTATTACCGATGTTATTAAAATTTTCTATAAAATTCAGCAAAAGTTACCCGCTAAATTAATGATGGTTGGTGAAGGGCCAGAGAAAGAAAAGGCAGAGTATTTATGTGAAGAATTAGGAATACAGAATAAAGTAATGTTTTTAGGTAACAGTACTGAGATTGACCGTATTTTGTGTTTTTCAGATTTATTTTTATTGCCTTCTGAAACCGAAAGTTTTGGTTTAGCCGCGCTTGAAGCAATGGTAAATAGAACACCTGTTGTATCTAGTAATACTGGTGGTATACCCGAAGTTAACAAACAAGGGGTTTCTGGTTTTTTAAGTGATGTTGGTAATGTAGATGAGATGGCGGAAAATGCCCTTAAAATTTTGACAGATATTGAAACTTTAAATACCTTTAAAGAAGGAGCTAGAAAAGAAGCTGAAAAATTTGATATTAAACATATTGTACCTTTATATGAAGCCATTTACGAACAAGCTTTTAAGCTCGCTTAGTATTGTGTGCTTGTACTTTGTTTGTACAAGTTTTGTAAACACTGCTAGTGTTAATTTTGAAACCTTACTTCAGAGTTCTGTGGGCGGGCCACAAACTGCTGAAATTATTGTAGCAAAAGAGCCTGGTATTGTAAATGAATTTTTTAAGAAAGTAAATAGTACTTCTGGTTCTCATTTGGCTGCTCCTAAAATAGACTATAGTAAAGAGATGCTATTTGTTATTTGTATGGGGGAAAAGCAGTCGGGCGGATACCAAATAGATGTAAGTACTATAGAAGAAACGGCTAATACCATAACTGTGTTTGTTAAAGAAACTACACCAGAAGAAGGTGCTATTGTTACTACTATGATAACAAATCCTTTTACAGTAGTAAAGTTAAAAACCAGCAATAAGCGAATTATTTTTAGAAAGTAATATAAGTTTCTAGTGAGCTATCATAAAGGAAATTTTTTTAAGCATACCTATTGTGTTTTTAAGGAGGTAAATTTAGAAGATTTTCCTTTTAAAGATGAAGTACCTCATTTTACTAGTAAATCTGGTAGTTCTTATTATTACACTAAAGATGGCGTGTACAGGGTGGCTAACCATTGGGGTAGAGCTGCAAATTGTAGATGGCGCTTAGTGGCTTCCAACAATGATAATGATAGAAGTGATAGAATATATATAGGCTACGCAAATTGGACTATGTTTTACCGTGATAGTGAAGTAGAAAAGCTTTATTGTATTGCTAGAGAGGGGGAAATAATAGGGTTTAAGCATAAGGATGAACCAGGTGTTGAAGGAAGAATTTTTCGTAATGCTTCAGAAACTCAAAAGGTTATTAGAAAGATAAAAGCTATCATGGGGAGGGCTAAGTATTTAGATGAAACTGAGATGAATTTACAAATTGATAAGTTGATTTTTATATGACCTTTAAAAAGATAGTAACATTATTTGCAGTTGTAGTAGTAGTTTTAGTGGTAGCTATATTTATTGTTAATAGTATGGTGGTAAACAAAACAAAGCAATTTGTATATAGTACTACAGAAACAATACCATACAATAAAGTGGGACTATTGCTGGGTACGGGTAAATATCTTTCCAATGGTAATATCAACTTGTATTATCAATATAGAATTGATGCTGCTTTTGAACTTTATAAAAGTGGTAAAATTTCAAATATTTTAATTAGTGGAGATAACGGTACTGATGATTATAATGAGCCGTTGGAAATGAAGAATGATCTGATTGCGCTAGGTGTGCCCGAAGATCATATATTTTTAGACTATGCGGGTTTTAGAACTTTAGACTCTGTAGTAAGATGTAAAAATATTTTTGGACAAGAAAGTATCACCGTAATATCTCAGCAGTTTCATAATGAACGGGCTATTTACTTAGCTAATGCTAACCAAATAGAAGCGGTAGGGTATAATGCAAAAGATGTAGAGGTAAGCTACGGATTAAAAACACAAGTGAGAGAAAAACTTGCCCGATGCAAAATGATGCTCGATTTAATGTTTGGTAAAAAACCTAAATATGGTGGAGATACCATTGAAATACCATAAAATACAAAACCTCCTTGAATAGGAGGTTTTATATTTTTTAGCAGTTAAATTTTATCCGTTATAGGAAACGGTATGAGCTACAGAAGCTGTATATACTTCTGAATTTACATTGTCTACAAATGTATATTGTGCTGTAGCATCTCCAGCGGTAAATGTAATTTTTACAAATCCACGCCTAGAAGCATCTACATACGATAAATCATCTATCAATGTGGTAATGGCTTGTTCAAAACTTGAGATGGCACTACCACCTGCTAAACCTAAATAGCTTTCAAATCCTGGAGAACTAACAGAAGTGGTTGCAAATTCTTGAGCTACCTGCACATTTTCACCATTGGTGTTAGTTCTGGTTAGTGCACTTGCCCAAGAGTTGTGTGTGTCACCAGCAAGGCAAACTACATTCTTGTTTTCAAATGCGTTTAATAAAATTTCACGCTCATACGGGTATCCATCCCAAGCATCTAAGTTATAAGGTGCAACGGTTTCAATCCTTGCCGTTTCTTCAGCAGTTAAAGGTAAACCGTTTAGTTGCATATACTTTAAGGTTACCAATTCTGTCATAGTATTGGTAAATGTAGCAAAGGTAGCATCAGAAACACTTCCGGTTGTTTCTAGCTCTATTAGTAAGGTATTCATGGATAGTAATAATTCCATAGGAATTAACATTTTACCCATTAATACTTGCTGACCAATAACTTGCCATTGTGCGCTGTTACTTGCTACTTCACTAAGTAACCAATTTCTTTGCTCGGTGCCTAGCATAGTTCTGTTAGTATCATACAAAGCTGTTTGAAATGCTACTGCATCAATACTACCATCGGTATTTAAGTAGTCAAAATAGCTAAGTTGTTTATCTCTTCCTATTACGCGTGTATCTAGCATAATCAGGTTAATAAGATTGCCTATATTAAAGCTTCTATAAATTTTGGTAGCATCTTCTGTTCTTACAGGTACAAACTCACTATAAGCCTGGATAGCGGCAGCTTTTCTAGCCTCAAAACTACCTTCGTCAGATTGATGGTTTTCAGCTCCGTCTTTATAGGTATCGTTACTTACTTCATGGTCGTCCCATACACAAATAAAAGGTTTCTTTTGGTGAGCATGTTGCAAGTTGCTGTCAGATCGGTATTGTTTATAGCGGGTTCTATAATCTTCTAAATCTAGAATTTCAGTAGTTGGGTTATGTGTTCTTCCTAGTGCTGCGGTGTATTCATTTGTTCCATATTCATTTTCGCCATACTCATATATATAATCTCCTAAATGCACAATCACATCGGCATCAGAATTTGCCATTTCCTTGTATACATTAAATAATCCTGCTGGGTAATTAGAACACGAACAAATAGCAATGGTGACTTCAGATGCATTTTCAGGAAAGGTAAGTGTTTCTCCAACTGGCGATACAGTTTCCTCTTCTAATTGTATAAAACGATAATATAGTTTTTGGTTGGCGTCAAGGTCTTGAACTTCTACAGCAACTGTATAATCTCTTTCTGCAGTGGTAGTTACTTCACCAGAACGGATAACATTTTCAAAAGCTTCATCAGAAGCTACTTGCCATGTAATAACCACATTTGCTGCGTTAGAGGAATAGCGTGTCCAGATGATTACCTGAGATGCGGTAGGGTCAAAGCTAGCAACACCATAATCAAAATTAGTTAAAGCAAGGTTATCTGGTATGTTATCAGAGGGTACAGTATCATCATCATTTTTACAACTTATAAAATTAGATGCAAGTATAATACCACCAGTAGCAAGTAAAGATTGGTAGATGAAATTTCTTCTAGAGTTGTTTTTTTGGCTCATGTTGTATTTGGTTTTTGATAGGGGGTAAGATAAAATTCAAGTATTAGTTGAATATTTTTACTGGCTTAGGTTAGTGTTAAAAATTACTACCAATGTTAGAAAATAGTTACAATACAAGTAGTTTGTTTTAGTGAGAAGACGATGTTTATAAAAGAATATAGATTTTCTTAAACAAAGGAGGTAAGTTTGCCCAATAGTTAAAATTTATTAGTAATTTCGAATTTAAAATTAACTAGCATGAGAAAAGGGTTTTTAATAGATATGGACGGTGTTATTTATGGAAATAATACACTAATTCCGGGAGCAGACAAGTTTATTGCGCAACTTCAGGAAAAGGAAATTCCATTTTCATTTATGACCAATAATAGTCAGCGCACACCATTAGATGCTGTAAATAAGTGTGCAAGATTGGGAATTCATATAAAAGAAGAAAACGTGTATACCAGTGCTATGGCAACATCTTGGTTTTTATCTTTTATGAACCCTAATGGAACAGCCTATGTTTTAGGGGAAGGTGGCCTTATAACCAGTTTATTACAGCAGGGGTATGTGATGGTAAATCAAGATCCTGATTTTGTGGTAGTAGGTGAGGGACGTAACTTTACTTTAGAAATGGTGAATACCGCTGTAGGAATGATTTTAAATGGAGCTAAGTTGATTGCTACCAATTTAGATCCGTCTCCGAAAGTAAAAGGATGGGATAGTTTAGGAATTAAAGCTATTGTTAAAATGATAGAAGAAGCTTCTGGTAAGCATGCTTTTTCTGTAGGTAAACCAAGCCCTGTAATGATGCGTGCCGCTAGAAAGCATTTAGGCTTAGAAGCACGTGAAACTATTATTATTGGTGATACCATGGATACTGACATTCTTGGCGGGGTACAATTAGGGTATAAAACGATTTTAACATTATCAGGTGTTACCAGAAAGGAAGACCTGGATAACTATGCTTTTAAACCTAATAAAATTGTAAATTCTTTAGCAGAACTTGACTTAGACGAAGCGCTAGCTTTGTTAGATGTTCAAGATAAATATTAAAATAACAGTAAAGAGAAGCAACCTTTACGTCTAAAATGTATCTTGTAAAAAAGTTTACTCTTTATTATGAGATCAAAAAATTATCTGGTGGGATTGCTTCTCTTTGCATTCACTTTTCTTTCTTGCGAGTTTGAGCTCGAGAATAACAAACGTATTTATTTTACAGGAACGGTAGTTGATGGGCAGGGAAACCCTGTGCCAAATGTTGCAGTTGAATACAAAGAACGAGATTATGTACTTGGTTATGGTGTAACTGATGCTGCTGGCGACTACGCATTTTACGGAATGAATGGTAGTGACGCAGATTTTACGCTTCAAGTAAATGATATGAATGCTTTTTACAATGCTGATTATGTAGAGAGCGTTATGGATATTGAAAATCGTGATACTTCTAACGATGCTCATATTCAACAAGATTTTACCATCCGTAAACGTGTTTTTTTACGTGTTGATGTTGTGAAAACTTCTTCTACTACAGATACTATTCATTGGAGATTAGAATACCCACAGCCTATTTGTTTTACAGAGTTTGACGATACTATTTTAGTAACAGCTAATTGCTACAATGTAGTATTTTCTGAGTTTATTGCTTTGTCTCAAGAGTTTCCAGATGCATTTCAACGTGTAGAGACAGTCTTAGGAGAAACAGCTGTTCTTATATATGAGTTTGAGGATGGGGTAGAGCATCAAATACAAATAACACTTGACCAAGAAAATATAAATTATGAATTTGAATATTAAAAGTTTACTAGTAAGTTTTGTGCTTATTATTGGATTAGTTTATTTAGGTAATGCTCAGACAGACACCAATTCTAAGACAGGGGCAGGAACTGACACAAAAAAATATGGGGGTATATACGTAGGGTATGTGTACCCAGGTAAATTTGGTACTGATAATGGCTATAGTGCCGGTCTAGAATATAAAGGGGGATTTTCTTTAAAATATTATACCAATCTTTGGGGAATAGGTGGTAATTGGGATCGTTTTTTATTGGGGTTTGAATATAACTTGATAAAGGCAGAAGTAACTAATAAATCCCTAATGGGTAACTATAATAAAACAAATAGTACCAATCTTAGAATGCTTACAGGGTACGGACTTTCACTTGGTAATAGTATTGATTTTACTCCGCAGTTAGGCTTAGGGTATGTTGCTTATAGGTCTAATTATAAAGATGTAGATAATTTTGTTGACAGAGGAGCTAGCTTTTCAATAGCACCAGAAGTTACGGTTAAAGTTAGCAAGCTTATCGGTATTTATGCTTCTCCTGAATTACGTTATGAGTTAATGACGGTTAAAGCAGCAAAATCAGCTGATATAAACTATCATAAAAATATGTTGTTTAATGTAACTTTTGGAGTTGCTATAATGCTTAACTAATTTATAAATAGAATGAAATTTAATTGGCTATTGAGTATGTTACTTTCTATATTTCTAGTGTCTTGTTATGACTCAGAAATAAAAAGTGAAAAACGTATTTATATTACGGGCTTGGTAATGGATACTTCAGGAAACCCTGTACCAAATATTACTGTAGGCTATTTGGAAAACGATGCTTTATTAGGATATGGTATTACTAATGATGTTGGTAAATATGAGTTTTATTCATTTGATACTTTTGATACTATTTACACTTTAGAATGCAATAAAATACTTGCAGATTTTAATAGTGGTTATACTGAGCATGCTATGGAGGTAGCTACAGTAAATACTATAGTAGGCAACTATTTAGAACAAGATTTTTCTATAGAACGTGTTTCTGTTTTAGATGTTAGTATTATAAAAACATCAACAACAAATGAAACTGTATCTTGTTACGTAAGGTATCCTGAACCTTTGTGTAAATCTTTTTATGAGGATACTATTTTACAAAGTACTGATTGTTTTAATGAGATAGATTCAGAAGCGGTTGATTTAACGACCCAAGTGCCGGAAGGAAGCCTAAATGTAACCTCAGTTCTCGGAGAAACAGCTCAGTTAATTTATGAATTTAGCGATGGAGTAGAGCATGTAGTAACAATTTCACTTGACCAAGAAAACACTTCGTATGTACTGGAATATTAAATCACTTTTAGGCACACTTCTGTTTAGTGTTTTTTTAGCGTCAGTTATGAAAGCACAAGTAACCGAAACAATACCAAAAACTTCAAAAGAGAAAGAGCGTTTTGGCGGTTTATACTTAGGGTATGTTCAACCTAATAAATTTGGTATTACCAATGGGTATGGAACCGGTTTAGATTATAAGGGCGGTTTCTCTATAAAGTATTACAGAAACTTATATGGGTTATCTGGTGATTGGAAAAATTTGGTTTTAGGAGTAGAGTTTAACCTTATTAAAGCAACTGTAACAGACAAAGATATGTTTGGTAATTACGAGAAGGTAACCAATACCAATACTATAAAACTGATTGCAGGTTATGCGTTTTCCTTAAATAAACATATTGATTTTACACCACAATTTGGGTTTAGTACAGACTTGTCTTACAGAGGTAACGATAGTGGTAAAGACTCCTTTTATGATGGCGGATTAAGTTATTCTATAACCCCTGAATTTACTTATAGAATTTACAAATCAATAGGCGTTTATATAGGACCAGAATTGCGTTACGAGCATTTAAAAATGGGTGTAGCAAAATTGGGTCCTGTAAATTTTAACCATAATATGCTATTTAATATTAATGTAGGAGTGTCCTTATTTCTTAAGTGATGCTTCTTTTTTAGCAAAGTGCTCTATAAAATGATCGGGGTGTGCTCCGGTTCTTTCATTGGTGTGAAGACTATCAATAGTATTTATTTCTGCTACCGATAACTCAAAATCAAACACATCTGCATTTTGCTGTATTCTAGTAGCGTGTACACTTTTAGGAATGGTACAAATACCTTTTTGTAAATTCCATCTAATAATTACTTGTGCAGTACTTTTATTATATTTTTCGGCAATAGCTTTAAGTGTAATATCATCTAAAATACGTCCACGCATTAACGGAGACCATGCCTGAAATTGTATGTCTTGTTTTGTACAATATTCTAGTATATCTTGTTGTACTAGTCTTGGGTGAAATTCATTTTGTAGTACCATAGGTTTAATAGTATGAGTAGCTATAATACTATCTATATGGTGGGGCATACAATTACAAACTCCAATGGCTTTAACTAACCCAGATTTATATAAATGCTCTAATGCCCTCCAAGTTTCTAAATATAAGTTTGGCATAGGCCAGTGTATCATGTACATATCTACATAATCTAACTGTAATTTTTTTATGGATGTATCAAAAGCTTTTAAAGTATTCTCATACCCATGGTCTGAATTCCAGACTTTAGTAGTTACAAAAATATCTTCTCTAGTAATTCCAGCTGAATTTATAGCAGCACCCACACCTTCTTCATTGTTATAGTAGCTTGCAGTATCAATAAGTCTGTAACCTGTTTCTAAAGCTACATGTATAGCCTGTTCAACTTCGGCCCCATTATTTGTTTTATACACCCCAAGTCCTAAGCAGGGCATTTGTACGGTGTTGTTTAAAAGGGTAGTGCTAGCTATATTTTTAACGTTCATCTGTATTTTTATTAATTAAAGAAAGTGCATTGTATATTTCACTTTTCAATAAACCACTACCACCTCCGTAGTGTTGTATTATTGGTATATTGGCATTTTTACTTTTAAAAAATAGTCTCAAATCAGTTTCATTTTCTGTAGTAATTCCACTTCCTAACAAAACAATTGAAATAGCTTGTTTTTCAAAAGCTTCTTTTGCTGCATTATCTGTTTGTACTATGGTGCCTTTCCAATCTTCTTGTTTGCTAATAACGCGTTCCATAGTGGTGCAAATATCATGGTTTCTGTCAATATATAAGATGTGAATAGGATCCATTTACTAGTATTAAATGATTTTTTCCAAAGCTAACCAATTAACTTAGGTATTCAAAAATTAGCAACTTGTGTAAATTCTGTTTTATCTAATTTTTAACTTTTTCAAGTTTAAAAATACTATAACTAATAGTTAAATGTACTGGAATGGATTAGTTAAATAAAAAAAATACTAATACATTTATATACGCTGAAACACAATTTACCCCAAAAACTTTTATACTTATGAAAAGGCTTATTTTCATTTTTTTATTTCTAATCTTAGCAAGTGGTCAAGCCCAAAGTAATGGAAAAGCCGATGCTTTAATAAAGAAAGCGATACTACTAATGGATAATGGTAGTATAGATGAGTCTATTGAAGTTTTAGAGAAAGCGAAGAAAGCAGACCCTAGAAATCCCGTGGTTTTATATGAAATGGGGTATGCTTACTACTTAAGCGGTAATTATGAGATGGCTGTGAAAAAGGTACAAGATGCCATTACTTTTCATGAAGTATCAGATATTTATTATCAACTCTTAGGAAATAGTTACGATTTGTTAGGGCAGCCAGATTCTGCAATAACATCTTATGCAATGGGAATAGAAAAATTTCCTGATTCTGGAAGGCTTTATTACGAAAGTGGTGTTGTTAAGTACGGGCAAAAACTGTATAATGATGCTATTGATTTTTGGGAAAAAGGAATAAAAGCAGAACCACAATACCCAAGTAATTATTATATGTTAACCAAAACATTTACCGGGAGCAAAGAGAAGATTTGGGTGCTATTATATGGAGAAATGTTTATGAACTTAGAACCAGGTACGGAACGAACCTCTGAAATAAGTAGAATTTTGTATGATACCTATAAGAATATCTATGTGCAAAAAAATGATAGTGAAGGGGAGTTTAAATTGACCGAAAAAGGATTTACCATTAATGTAACCGATAAAGATTTAGATAAAATAAAAGAAGGAGGGAAGTTATTACCTTTTGAGGGGGAGTATGCGTTGGTTTTTGCAAGGGCAGGTACAGAATTGATGAATCAAATTAATTTAAGAACCATCGTACAAACTAGAAAGCAGTTTTTAAAAGAATGGTATGGCGAAGAAAAGCACGATTTAGATTTCCCTAATAGTTTATTGTGGTACCAAAAGCAATTGTTAGATAAAAGTTATTTTGAGTCTTATTCCTATTGGTTATTAGGTGAAGGAGATTATGAAGGTTTTGAAGCTTGGTTAGAAGCAAATAAGGTTAAATATGATAAGTTTATAGCGTTTTTTACAGATGATAAACTATTATTAAATACCGATGATAAATTTTCAAGACCTGATTATTTCAGGTAGGAACTACAATTATGCTTCTAGAAAGTAAATGTTTAATTTAACAATACTGCTAAACTAAGAGAAGAGCAATTAGGTGCTTTTTTTGTTAAAAATTGATTTAGCAAAAGAGGTGATAAAGTTGTTTTTCAGTTTTCTAGGGGTTAACAGCGATATACTCATAGCTGTGAGTAACGAAATACATGCTGAGGTTCCAAGCGCTCCTCCATAGCCTGCAAAAAAAGTACTGGTATTTAAAAATATAAGTGTAAATATGAAACCTGAAACGGCGATAACTAAATAATTACGCACCACTTTTTCTGATACCATACCAATAAATGAAGCACCAATAAAAACTATAGGAATCTTACTAGTTAAGGTTTCATTAAGTAGTGTAGGAAAGCAATAGAAAAATAAGGCAACTATAAAAGACAATAGGGCAGATGCTCTAACAGCACCTTGTTTTAAAGTTGTGTTTACGTAAAAGGTTGCAAGAGCACCTATAATTCCTGTTGCTATTAGTAGAGCTGTATTCATTAAAAAAATAGAAAAAATAAAAAAGATGTTAATGCTACGCCGCCAAAGGCTAGTGTACCTAGTTTACCACCTACACCAGAAAATAAACTTTTACTAATAATTAAAAATACTGCTGTAACAATGCCAGCGGTAATTATAAACCAAATAGAAGAGGCTACATTAGACCCACTCATACCAACAAAGGCTCCGCAGTATAGTGCGGTAGGTAAAGACTTTAAGTAATCAGATTTTTTATTGAGGTAGGGTGTAAAAGAAGCTAGTAGTCCAAAACCAGAAGCGGCTAAAACAGGACCTAAACCACCGTAAACGCTAAGCATAAAAGTTAGTACAGCACCTAAGGGTACCCAGATAGCTACTAGAATATCTTCGTAAACATGCTCGTGATGATGTAATGGTAATTTTGAGTAGCCTATGAGGGTTAGTATGGCAATTATACTAATAGGTACAAGCACCTTGGTGGAGGTATAGTTTTCATAAACAATTGTGTAGAGTAATGCTAACTGAAATAACAAGAACACTACAATGGTTGTTATTTTTATGAATTTGCTTCTTTTCATGCCGCAAAAATCATAAAAAAACCACTGACTTTTAAATTGTTCAGTGGTTTTTTGTAAACATGTAGTTGTATCTTATATAATAACACCTTCTTTAGGCTTTGGTTTTCTAGGAAAATTATCATAATCTCCAATCATTTCTTTTATGTTTTCTTCTATGGTTACACTTATAGAAGTAAGAGGAGTATCTTCTAATCTGTTTTCGAATGGATCTTCTGTACGTTCTCCTATAAAATCTAATGCTAAAAATACAAAGTTGATTAATACAGAAAGCGGAATATTTAGAACACCTAAATCTTCAATAAAGGCAAAAGGGAGTAAGGTACCATGTATAAATACAAACACTCTAGAGAAAAAACTATAGGGTCTTGGTAAAGGAGTGTTTTTAATACGCTCACTCATGCCTTGATGATTGTTGAACTGCGTTAATGTATCACTTAACTTAACATATCTATAGTCTGAAATATAGCCTTTCTTAAAAGCAAGTTTTAAGTCTTCACTTTGTTTTTTAATTAAGAAGTTAGGCGGATTCTTCTTTGTTAGGAATTCTTTGTATTCCTCTGCAGAAATAAAGTCTTTTATGTCTTCATATCTGTTGGGTTCATCAATAATTTCTTTGGTGGCGTTTTCGTTATAGGCATGTTTAACTCTTATAAAAACTCTTAAAGCATGTACAAATGCTATGTGTCTGTATAATAACCTTTGTTGTATATCTTTTACTTCTTCTATCTGGTTATCAGCACTCGGTAATATAAATGTAATTACCTCTCTTGCCCAAGCTCTACTATAATTAACAATTAAGCCCCAAATTTTTCGTGCTTCCCACCAACGGTCGTAGGCATTATTATTTTTAAAACCTAAATAAATGGCAAGCGCAGTACTCAGCGTTGCTACTGCATTAAAAGGAATACTTAAACGTTTAAACCCAAATTTAACATGTAAAATATAAACTATTATAGAGAGTATAAGGAAGTACGCCATACGTTGCCACGTATAGTGAAATATATGAGACCATTTTAAATTTTTAGTAACAATCATAAACAAGCTTTTTTTAAATGTACAATTTAAGTACCTGCTAAAGCATTACTTTAGATTATTCTTAATATAGAATTATCGGATTGCATTTTTTTATGCTATTTAATCAATAAATAAGAAAATGGCGTAATTATTTATTAGATAATTTGTAGTCCAAATGTTAAAGTAATTATTTGTATTCTTAGCCTTATGCTTGTGTAATTTTCTATTTGAATAGCTTTTTAATTACCCAATACTCTACATAAAATATTGTTAAGCCTCCCAAAGTATAGGCTAGCATATCTTCCCATGAAAAAGATGAACCTAAAAATAAGCGAGTGGCTAGATTATGTGTATAACCAAGTTTTTCTACAATATGCACATACTGCATTATTTCTACAAAATAGGCAAATAACATAGTTATTATTATAGCCGTGATAGGTTTTAGGTTTATTACCGACTTAATACCTGTGTAAACTAAAAATACAATAAGATAGTCGCCAAATACAGGTCTAATAAAATTGTCATGTACATAAAGTGCAATGATAATTTCAGTAATAAGCAGTATTACTGTAAGTAGTATATAATGGATTTTCTTTAACATGGTTATTGGTATAGGAATTCCGAAAGTAATTAAAATTTTGGTTGTGATACTAAATTTTAAACTGTTTAAATATGTTAGATGTAAAATGGAGCGTTTTCTTAAAGTATATTTTTCAAATTAATATTTAAAACCTTATGAATTTATTAGAGTTATCTAAGTGGCGTTATGCCGCAAAAGTAATGAACGGAGAAAAAGTTAGTCAAGATAAAATAGATTATATCTTAGAGGCTATTCAATTGGCGCCTACCTCAAGCGGTATGCAGCAATTTGAAGTTTTTATAATTAAAGGCGATGAACTAAAAGCGCAAATACTTCCTATTGCTAATAACCAAACTGTAGTAACAGAATGTTCTCATTTATTGGTATTTGCATCATGGGATAATTATACGGAAGAACGCATTAATGAAGCGTTTGAGAATATGTTTGAAAAAAGAGGGGGTAAAGATGAACGTTGGGATGCTTACAGACAACGTATTGTAGATTTGTATACTAATAAACCCGAAGATATAAATGCAGAGCATACAGCTAGACAAGCCTATATAGCCTTTACTTATGCCATTATAGCAGCTGCAGAACTTGGTTTAGATGCTACCCCAATGGAAGGTTTTGATGCAGATGCCTTAGATAAGCTTTTAGGCTTAGATAAAAAAGGGTTAAAGAGTGTAACTATGTTACCAATAGGTTACAGAGCAGAAGATGATTGGTATGGTACTTTTAAAAAAGTACGTAAAGATAAAGAGGTATTGTTTACAGAATTAGATTAATAATCTGCATACCTCTAAAAAAAATACTAACCGAAGAGAGTAGAACACAGGCTCTCTCCGGTTAGCTATGAACAGGTCAACTTAAGCCAATTACAAAGTAGCAGCAGTTTCCAGTACTGCTAATTTTTCAATTTCTCTGGTTAATTGTTCATTTATTGGACTGTTATGAAATAATTCTTTGTAGTAGTTAATTCCGTCTTCAAGATTTTTTCTAAAGCGAACTACCTTCTTGTTAGCCTGCGCACTTGCCTCTCTTTCAGCTTGTTTTATGGTGTTTTTAAAAGCATCTAAGTATAAACTTAGCTCTTTAATAAACATATGAGGGCGAAGGGCATTGTGCATAATATTTTTATCACCATAAATATGCTGAACCATATCTTGTAAGCTTACTTCTGTGTCAAAATAAGTAAGGTTAGGGCCAGGGCAAATAACCACGCCTTGTGCTTCCCCTTTAATAGGCATGTCGTTTTCAAGGTAAGCAGCATTTGCTAACCCAGTACATAAACAAGATTTATCTGTAATAGCTTTTTTTCGCTCTTGGTAAATTTCTTCAGTGAGTTCTAAAGCATCTAATTCTTTTAAGGCTTTCTTCTGAAATTTTCTAGAAGCAGTACAAACTTGTTCATCATTTAATTTGTGAAGTGCTAAAAACTTTTTAGGACAGCTACTTCCCGGGCGACCTGCATCTATACGTGCATCTCTAATTTGTTGGTTGGTAGTATTATTAACCGCATTAAACGATACGCCTAAAGGAGATATTTCGCTTAAATAGAAGTCATTTTCTTTAGCATTGGCTAATAGTTCTCGAGTATCATCATCTACACTAGTTGCTTCTTTAACCAACAAAAATGGCGATCCCCAACCTACGCTGTCTACCTGATAGTGGTCTAATAAAAATTGATGTTCTTCTGCAGTACCCACGCCACCTTGTACCGTAACTTTAAGGCTCGGCACATTGGTAGGTATTGTTTTTCCTTTTCCTTCTAGAGCCTTAGAAACCGTTGCAAACATCGTTTCTTTCAACTCTTCGCGCTTAGTTTTAAACTCATCAAGTATTGGGCCTAATAAATACCCATCGCTAGCAAAGGCATGTCCGCCACAGTTTAATCCAGATTCAATTCTAAATTCAGATACCCACAATCCTTTTTGAGCTAAAAATCTACTTTGTATTTGGGCAGATCTAAAGTCACTTACTTTCAGAATTATTTTCTTTTTAATAACTCCCGATTCGTTAGGATAGAAATCTTCAAAGTTTTCAATGTAGCTATATAAACGCGGATTCATGCCAGCTGATAATACCACAGAAGAAGATAAGTTACTTTTAGCAAAACCACGTAATGCTGCATGTGCATCATTAAACTCTTGAGGTAGCGCCTCTTTTTTATCAAAGTTCTCTTTATCTAACTTTGTCATTATGTTTACATCAATGGCACCTGGGTGTAATACTTCATCAATATAATCTACTAACTTATCTTTAAAAGCTAAACCATTATTAGCTACTTCCTGTAGTTTCTTTTTTAAATCGTGACCTTTTGGCAACAGATTGCTAAAGTTAAGTTGAAGTGATTTGTTTTCGGTAATTTCTTTTTTAAATTCAGTAAACTTTTCCTGTACAATGGTGTCTACTAAATTTAAGTAATTTGTAATGCGCTCTGCTCTGTAGTCAAAAGCTTTTTTAGTAACTTCATGATATGGAAAGTTAAACTTTTTGCTGTAAAAGGCATTCATTCGCTCTATAAGCTCATCATCTACAATGGATATTACTGAATCAATTCCGTATTGAGCTACTCTAATTGGCGAGTCTACAGTAAACGCCAAGCCCATAACAGGAATATGAAAAGTATGTATTGGTTTTGTGTTCATATTCATATATAATAGAAAATTAGCAACAAATTTTAAGTTATATTTTCAATCTATGAATGATAATTGTCATGTATTGAAGTCTTAGTGGTACAGGAGTCCGTTTCTTAAAATTTTCTTAATTCATAAAGTTAGCTTTCTAGGTATGGGTATCTTAGCCTTTCATTCAAAATTAAATTATCATGATGCAGAAAGCCTTACTAGCTTTGTTTATGGCTGCTGGTACTTTAGTGGTTAGTGCTCAAGAACTCTACACACCAAGAGATGTAAAAAAAGCCTACCAAAATAATACGAGAAGTAAAACAGGAAAGCCAGGAGATGCTTATTGGCAAAATAAAGGGGTGTATGATATTAAACTTACCTTAGACCCGCCTAACAGAACAGTACAAGGAACTGAAACTATAACATATACCAATCATAGCCCTGATACGCTTAAGGCATTAATGATTAAGTTATATTTAAACAACCATAGACCAGGAGCGGCACGACAAGGGATGGCTTACCCTGATTATTTAACTGATGGTATTACCATAGATAGTTATTCTGAGAATGGTAATGTTAGCGAAATGAAAGACACTCCTAGTACCAATACGGGTATTAAATTAAGAGAACCTTTACTACCTAACCAAAGTGTTACACTTACCTTTGATTGGCATTTTGATATGTCTGTACAAAGTGGAAGAGAGGGGGCTATTGATAGTACCACTTTTTTCTTAGCATATTTTTACCCAAGAGTGGCTGTGTATGACGATTATAATGGTTGGGACCAGCTAACGTTTACCGGAGCTCAAGAATTTTATAACGACTTTAATGATTATACCTTTAGCGTAACGGTACCTAAAGACTTTATTGTTTGGGCTACGGGAGATTTACAAAATACAGATGAAGTTTTACAACCTAAATATGCGGCTCTACTTAAAGAGTCTATGACGAGTGATGAGGTTATAAAAATTGCAGATCAGGAAGATTTAAAAGCTAAAAATATTACGGTACAGAATGAGGTAAATACATGGAAATGGAGTACTCAAAATATTACAGATATTGCTATAGCTGTTAGCGACCATTATAACTGGGATGCGGGTAGTGTAGTAGTAGATAAAAAAACAGGTAGAAGAGCCAGTGTGCAAGCTGCTTATGACGAGCCTTCTAAAGATTTTAAAGAAATGGTAGGGTATGGTAAACATTCCTTAGATTGGTTTTCTAACAATTACCCTGGTGTACCTTACCCATTTTCTAAGTCTACCATTGTTAGAGGTTTTGCAGATATGGAGTACCCAATGATGGTGAATGATAGTTCTTTCCCAACGGCTGAGTTTACACGTTTTGTAGTAGAGCATGAAATAGCACATACATACTTCCCATTTTATATGGGTATTAATGAAACCCGATTTGGATTTATGGATGAGGGTTGGGCAACTGCATTAGAATATCTTATTGGTATTGAAGATTTAGGAGTAGAAAAAGCAACTCAGAATTTTAAAAGATTTAGAACTGAAAGATGGGCCGGTGATGATAGTATGGAAGAAGATATTCCTATTATCATACCTTCTAGTAGTTTAACTGGTTTAGCTATGGGGGTTAACGAGTACGGAAAGGCAGCTATTGGTTATTTGGCAGTAAAAGATTTATTAGGCGATGAAATGTTTACCAAAGCACTACATGGCTATATGGATAGATGGAATGGTAAACACCCTATTCCTTGGGATTTCTTTTACTCTTTTAATGATATTTCTGGAGAAAATTTAAACTGGTTTTGGGATAGTTGGTTCTTTAGCCATGGGTATATTGATATTGCAATAACTAATGTAGAGGCTAAGCGTAAATCGGTAACTGTTACCTTAGAAAATTTAGGAGGGATGCCTGCTCCCGTAGATGTACTTTTAACGTTAAAAGATGGTACAGAAAAGGTGGTACATCAAACACCAAGAATATGGGAGGAAGATATTACTAAATCTGTAATTACTATTAATGATGTAAAAGATGTAGTAAAAGTATCATTAGATGGCGGTATTTGGATGGATGCTGACACAACTAACAATGTCTACACAGTAAAATAAGCAGTATACATATAAATAAAAAAGGGAATCAATAAGATTATTGATTCCCTTTTTTATTTATAACTCTTGTAGTTTTAGTTGAACAAACTCTTGAAGTTCTTCAAAAAATTGAAAGAATTCATGTTCTAAAGCTTCATAATGAGCTTCTAAAGTTTCTATAGCAATATCAAGATTTCCTCTAAATTTGGTTCTGTGTGCCATTTGCTTTAATATGGTGTCTATGCCATCTAAAGATTCATACATTACAAGCCAATTATACGTAATCATGGGTTTCATAAGTTTTAAAATACGTTCGGGGAGCATTGCTGTATGTTCTTGAAGCAATTTGTAAAAAACCGTAGCATATTCAGGCAATGGTGTAGAGTCAAACTTACTCCAGTTTTTTGCTAAAAAATGATCGTAATACATATCTACAATTACACCGCTATAGTGTCCGTGTGTAGCATGTAGCTTTTTAGTACTTTGTTTTACAATGGGGTGTGCATCGGTGTAAGAGTCAATAGCTCTATGCAATAAAATACCCTTCTGAATTTCATCGGGGTAGTTTACATATTGTTTTCCTTTAATTCCGTCGGCTATAAAATTTCCTATTTTCAGCAGGTCATTGTCACCTGATAGGTAGATGTGGGCTAAATAATTCATTTCCTTTAAAAATACAAAAACTAATATAAGAACGAAGGGTAATTATTATATTTGTTAAGTAACACAAAAAATAGATATGACGTTAATAAAATCGATCTCAGGGATCAGGGGTACTATAGGAGGAAAGGTAGGTGAAAATTTAACTCCTTTAGACGCTGTAAAATTTGCGGCAGCCTATGGTACTTGGTTGAAACAAGAATATGCACATAGACCAGATATAAAAGTTGTTATAGGTAGAGACGCCCGAATTTCTGGAAATATGATTCAGGAATTAGTGGTAAATACCCTTGTGGGTTTAGGCATAGAGGTTGTTTCTTTAGGCTTGTCTACAACCCCAACTGTTGAGGTGGCGGTTCCTCTTGAAAATGCTGAAGGAGGAATTATTTTAACCGCTAGTCACAATCCAAAACAATGGAATGCTTTAAAGCTTTTAAATCATAAAGGAGAATTTTTAAGTGCTGCTGATGGCGCTAAAATCTTAACCATAGCAGAAGCAGAAAGTTTTGATTTTGCTGAGGTAGATGATTTAGGAGAGGTACATATAAATGATGCTTATTTTGATATTCATATAGATGAGATATTGAATTTACCATTGGTTAATGAAGAGGCTATTGCTAAGGCTAAATTTACCGTTGTTTTAGATGCTGTTAATTCTACTGGTGGTATTGCAATACCTTTATTATTAGAACGATTAGGCGTAGATGTTATTAAACTCTACTGTGAACCAACAGGTGAATTTCCTCATAACCCTGAACCTCTAAAGGAACACTTAACAGATATTTGCAAAAAAGTAGTAGAAGACAAAGCTGATTTTGGAATTGTAGTAGACCCAGATGTAGACAGACTTGCATTTATTGCTGAAGATGGTGAAATGTTTGGTGAAGAATATACCTTGGTTGCCGTGGCAGATTATGTATTAGGTAAAAAACAAGGAAATACAGTTTCTAATATGTCGTCTTCAAGAGCCTTGAGAGATGTTACAGAAAAACACGGTGGTAGTTATAAAGCCAGCGCTGTGGGAGAAGTAAATGTAGTAGAAATGATGAAGGCTACAGAAGCGGTTATTGGAGGTGAAGGTAACGGAGGTATTATTTACCCAGAGTTACATTATGGGAGAGATGCTTTGGTGGGTATTGCTTTATTTTTATCTCATTTAGCTGAAAAGAAAATAAGTGTGAGTGAGTTACGTAAATCGTATCCTGCTTATTTTATGAGTAAAAAGAAGATTGCTTTAACCCCACAAATAGATGTAGATGGAATATTAGCTGAAATGACAAAACGTTATGACACAGAAGATATTACTACTATTGATGGTGTTAAAATTGACTTTCCAGAAAATTGGGTGCATTTGAGAAAATCTAATACAGAACCAATTATTAGAATTTATACAGAAGCTAAATCTCAAGCAGAAGCAGATGAATTGGCAGATAAGTTTATTACGGAAATATCTGAAATTGCAGGTATTTAAGTATTGATAAAACATACAAAAAAAGAGATGCTTTTGGCATCTCTTTTTTGTTGTATTTATGTTATAACGTTATATTTATTTCAATTCAAATACTACTGATATATTCACCGATATTTCCATTTCTCCTTCTGCAATAGTGTTTTCTGGGGCAGATCCATCAGCTAAAGCAACAGTTTTGTACATTACAGGAGTAGGTACATAGTTACTACCACTTTCTGAAATTTGAATAGCCTTACCAATGTTTTGGTCTAAAACAGATACATATTCTAATGCTTTTTGTTTTGCATTTGCAATGGCTTTTTTACGAGCTTCTGCTTGCAATTCTTTTATTTTAGTAGATGTAAAACTTATATTGTTAATACCGTTTACGCCGTTTTCAAATAAGCCCTGCATAATACTTTCGTATTTAGATAAATCTTTCAATTCAATTAAAAGTGTTTGTGTAGCAACGTATTTGTATTCTTTTGTTTGGTAATTATAGTTTTTACTAATTCTTACATATTCTGTTTTATAGTTGCTTTTATCAAGTTTAGACTTTTTTAAAAACTTAATGGTAGCATCTATACTTTGGTCGTTTTGTTTTTTTACCTCAATAGCAGAATTCCCTTCATTTTCTATCTTAACACTAATAGTAACACCATCTGGTACAATAGTTACGTTTCCGGTTCCGGTTACAGAAACGGTAGGTATCATGGTGTCTTTGGTTTGTGCGGTAGCTAAACCAACACTACATACAAGTAATACTAATAAAATCTTTTTCATAATTATTATTTTTTTAAATGAGTATTTCAATTATGATGCCAAAACTAAAGCTTGCCCATTTTCATTAAAACAAATAACAAAACAATAGGTAAGGCTAAAAGTAGTACCATTTTTAAATCGGTTTGTAACAATTCTGGTTTAAAGAGTAGTGTAAGTACATATCCTCCAACTGCTCCACCAAAGTGTGCGGTATGTCCAATATTATCTTTTCTAGCTTTCATTCCATAAATGGAATATAGTAGGTATACAATACCAAAAATATACCCCGGTATACCAATGGGAAGGAACATTAGATAAATGTCCATGGAAGGGTCTAAGAGAATAGCCGCATACAAAATACCCATAACAGCACCACTAGCACCTACTGCACTGTAATAATATTCATTTCTATGAAACCATAAAGCAAATAAGCTACCTGATAGTAAAGAGGCAAGGTATATTAATAGAAATTTACTAGAACCAACTCCAGAAATTACGTTGCCTGCAAAAAAATAAAGGGTAAGCATATTAAAAATAAGGTGAGGCTCATCTACATGTAAAAATCCAGAGGTAAACATGCGGTCTTTTTCTCCTCTTTGTATTCCACCTATTTGAAATTTATAACGTTCAAAGAATCCAAAGTCTTTAAATCCTTTAAAAGAAATTAAAACATTTGCTGCAATGATAACTATTGTAGTGATGTCTATATCCATAAAAATAATGATTTTTAAGAGAATAAATATAACTATATTTGCACAAAACAGAACCTTCAAATGCAACTAATAGTTTACTTACTATTCTATGCTTTATTATGGTGTATTTCAATTTTGCCATTTAGAGTATTGTATATTTTTTCTGATTTTTCTCGCTTTATTCTATACACTGTTGGTAGATATAGAGTTAAGGTGGTGCGAAAAAATTTAAGATTAGCGTTTCCGGACAAACCTGAGAAAGAACTGCGAGTATTAGAAAAAAAGTTTTATCATCACTTTTTTGATACCTTATTGGAAATGATGAAATCTATGACCATTTCTCAAGAAGAAATACATAAACGTTATGTGTTTACCAATTTAGAAGTATTGAAAAAATACGAGGATGAAAATCAAAGTATTATGTTGGTTTTAGGGCATTATGCTAATTGGGAATGGGTAATGTGCTTAGGAGATTTTGTGAAGCATGAAGGTTTTGGTATTTATACGCCGTTAGCTAACAAAAAAATTGATGGGTTAATAAGAAAAATACGAAAGCGTAATAACGCAGAACTGATATCAAGATATCATGCGGTAAGAGTAATGTTAAAACATAGATCTGAAAAGAAGTTAGCATTGTATGGTTTAATTAGTGATCAATCACCACAAATGCGCCATGCACATCACTGGGCTAAATTCTTAGGAGTTACTGTTCCTGTATATGCTGGTGCTGAGATTATGGCTAAAAAGTTTGATGCTGCGGTTGTTTTTATGGAAGTTGAAAAAGTAAAGAGAGGGTACTATAATGCAACCTTTAAGGTAATATCGGATGTTCCTAAGGAGGTGCCTAATTATCAAATAACAGATACTTTTAATCAGTTGCTAGAAGCAGAAATAAGAAAGCAACCTGAGTATTATTTATGGACACACAACCGCTTTAAACACAAAGATAAAGTGCCTGCTGAGTATCAATACTTAAATTCGGAAGATACAAAAGAGGTTACTAAGTAGTTGAGATAAAATGCGCTTTGTGAGCTTACTCTCTCAATACTGACTTAATGTTAAAAGTGGTTTCGTTTATTAAAAACGAAACCAATCTTCTACAGTTTCTTTTATATCATTACGAAAAGCCTTATGAATAAATTCATTTTTAGATTTATCATAATCGTAATCGGTAGCCCATTCTTTATGGTGTATAGCTAGTTGCTGTATGCAATCGCACATATATTTAATTTCATTGCATGAAAGTGTAGGGTGAATAGAAAGTCTAATCCATCCCGGTTTTTTAATAAGATCACCTAGTGCAATTTCTTGAACCAGCATATGAGAAGTTTCTTTGTCTACATGCAATAAATAGTGCCCATAGGTACCCGCACAACTACAGCCTCCACGTGTTTGAATACCAAATTTGTCGTTCAATAACTTTACACCAAGATTGTAATGTAAGTCATCTATATAGAATGAGATAACCCCCAGTCTGTCGGTATGTTCAGGTGCTAATACATGAACGTTAGGTAAGGTGTTTAAGAAAGAGAACATTTGCTCTAAAATTTCATGTTCTCTTTTAATAATGTTTTCAATACCCATTTCTTCTTTTAGCTGTATAGCTAAAGCAGTTCTTATGGTTTGTAGAAAACCAGGGGTTCCGCCGTCTTCTCTATCTTCAATATTAGAAATGTACTTATGTTCTCCCCATGGGTTAGTCCAGCTTACGGTACCACCACCTGGGCAGTCAGGTATCATATTTTTATATAGTTTTTTATTAAATACTAAAACGCCTGAAGTTCCAGGGCCTCCTAAAAATTTATGAGGAGAAAAGAAAACCGCATCTAAATATGCTTCTTCATCTTCAGGGTGCATATCTATAGCTACATACGGAGCAGAGCAAGCAAAATCTACAAAGCACACGCCACCATGTTGGTGCATTAGTTTGGCTACTTCATGGTAAGGAGTGTCTAAGCCTGTAACGTTACTACATGCAGTAATAGAAGCTATTTTAATAGTTTTATGTTCGTAAGTTGCTAAAAGTTGCTTTAAATTTTCTAAGCAAAACCTACCATCTGTTCCTGGTGGTACCACTTCTACTTTAGCAATAGTTTCTAACCAAGAGGTTTGGTTAGAGTGATGTTCCATGTGGCTCACAAAAACTACTGGTCGCATTTCTTCTGGTACTACAGTATGCTTGCTTAAGTTTTCAGGAAGTTTAATTCCTAAAATACGTTGAAATTTATTTACTACTCCTGTCATACCATTACCATCTAGTAGTAGTATGTCATTTTCATTACTATTAACGTGCTTTTTTATGATTTTTTTAGCTTCATGATAGGCTAACGTCATAGCGGTACCGGTAAAGGTAGTTTCGGTATGTGTATTGGCAACATACGGACCAAATACCTCTTGCATCTTTTTTTCAATAGGAGCATAGAGTCTACCACTTGCGGTCCAGTCTGCATAAACTACATGCTGTTTACCGTAAGGAGATTCAAAGGTTTGATTAATACCAATAATCTCTTGTCTAAATTTTTGAAAATATTTCTCTAAGGTAGTTCTTGGTTCTGTTGCCGTTATCATAAGCTCTTGGTTTTTGCAAAAGTACTTAAATTACTGAATACCTCTAAAATTACCCTGGTAGTTTTTTAATGCCGCCTATAATAGTCTGTTAATTAGTAAATAAGTTAGTATAAATTCATTAAATTTAAAGCAATATATACTTACTAAATACTTGAAATATGGCTACTACTAATGTTTACTTAACCTTTAATGGTAATTGTGAAGAAGCCTTTTTGTTTTACAAAGAGGTTTTTGAAAGAGAGTTTACCTATATAGGTAAATTTAAAGATATGCCAGCAAATGATGAGTGCGAAGTAGATCCGGAAATTGCTGAAAAGATTATGCATGTGTGTTTACCTATAAGTACAGAAACAATGCTTATGGGAAGTGATGCAACAGAACAATCTGGTGAGGTTGTTTTTGGAAACAACTTTGCTATTTCTATTAATGCTGAATCTAAAGAAGATGCAGATACTTATTTTTTAAAGCTATCTAAAAATGGTACTATTCAAATGCCTATGCAGCATACATTTTGGGGCGCCTACTTTGGTATGTTTACCGACAAGTTTGGAATTAATTGGATGGTAAATTTTGACGAGGAAGAAGGAGTATGATTTTGATAAAACAAAAGCGCTGTTGAATTTTCAATAGCGCTTTTGTTTTGTTGTTTGCTATTATAAATTAATATCCTTCTGAAGCAGTAAAGCCTTCGATAATGGCTATACCGTTTGAAGTACCTAAACGGTCTACACCTTTTTCAATATACATTTTAGCGGTTTCAAAATCTCTTACACCACCACTAGCTTTTAATTTAGCTTGTCCATCAACGCTATCTTTCATTATTTGAATGTCTTCTGGCGTTGCTCCGCCAGTACCAAAACCTGTAGAAGTCTTCACAAAATCAGCGTTTGCCTTGACAGCTAATTCAGAAGCAGTTTTCTTTTCTTCGTTAGTTAGGTAGCAGGTTTCAATAATTACCTTTAAAACATGGTCCCCAATAGCATCTTTCACAGCTTTTATGTCTTCCATTACAAAGTTAGTGTTTCCAGCTTTTAGCTGGCCAACATTAATAACCATATCAATTTCGGCAGCACCGTCTAAAATAGCTTGTTTTGCTTCAAAAGCCTTTGCTTGCGTACTCATAGCTCCTAAAGGGAAACCAATTACACTACATACTTTGGTACTGCTATCTTTTACATAGTTGTAAGCTTCTGTTACGTAGCAGCTGTTTACGCAAACAGAAAAGAATTTGTATTTAAGTGCTTCGTTGCAAAGTTTTTCTATATCGGCAGGAGTAGCTACAGCTTTTAAAAGTGTATGATCTATATATTTAGCAATATCCATAAAATTGTTTCTTTTAATTAATTGTATTACAAATATACTTCATTCAAATAGTATATGGTCAATTCTATTATTTAGGTTCTAATATTTAACCTATTTTTACAATATAAATTGCCATATGAAAATTAGAAATATAAAATTTAATGGGTTTATAGTATCCCTGTTATGTGCTATTATAATAGCCTATATTGTTCCAGAAGGTTCAGAATTACTTCATGTTCATGATATTACCAATATAGGTATTGGGTTAATCTTCTTTTTTTATGGATTAAAGCTTTCTTTTAAAGAGGTTAAGCAGGGGTTGTCTAATTATAAACTACATATTTTGGTACAATGTAGTACCTTTTTGTTGTTTCCTTTTCTTGTGCTTTTAGCAAAGCCTTTTTTGGTAGAAGGGGTAGGAAGTATGCTTTGGGTGGGTCTCTTTTTTTTAGCTGTTTTACCTTCTTCTGTATCGTCTTCGGTGGTAATGGTTTCTTTGGCAAAAGGAAATGTTCCTGGGGCTATTTTTAACGCTACTATATCTGGGTTAATCGGGGTGGTGGTAACGCCTTTATGGCTTGGGCTGGTAGTGCAAGAAGTAGGTAATGTATCGTTTATAGATGTTTTTGTGAAATTACTTATTCAAATAATTATTCCTATTACTTTAGGACTTTTATTAAACAAAAAATACGGACATATAGCGGAAAGAAGAAAAGGTTGGATTAGCAATTTTGATAAAACTATTATCGTATTAATAGTATACAGTAGTTTTAGTCATTCCTTTTTGATAAACCTTTTTGAGGAAATGAAATGGTCTCATTTTGTATGGTTGTATATAGCCGTACTAGTGCTATTTTTCTTGGTGATGTTTATCGTAAATGTGGTTAGTAAGAAGTTGCTAAAGTTTAACCGAGAAGACAATATTACGGCGCTATTTTGTGGTTCTAAAAAATCTTTGGTACACGGGTCTGTAATGGTAAATGTGATGTTTGGTGCTACTCCGCAGGGAAGTTTGTTTATTATACCTGTTATGCTTTATCATATTTCGCAAATACTTATTATAGCCGTTATGGCAGAACGAAAAGCTAAAGAGGTTCAATAAAAAAGCATCCTAATAAAGGATGCTCTTTCTATAATTTAACTAACAAGTAATATTGTTTATGACATTACTTTGTAATTAGGATCTTCTAAAATGTTTACATCAACAATTTTATCAGCATTTTTAAGCAACTGAATACAATCTGGACTTAAATGCTTTAAATGTATTGTTTTGCCAGCCTTTTGGTATTTTTCGGTAAGTGAATTTAAGGCTTCAATTGCCGACATATCGGTGACTCTACTATCTGTAAAATCAATAATTACTTCAGCAGGATCGTTCTGGATATCAAATTTAGAGTTGAAAGCAGAAATAGAACCAAAGAAAAGAGGACCATAGATTTCATAATGCTTTACACCATTGTCATCAACAAATTTTCTTGCACGTATTCTTTTAGCATTTTCCCAAGCAAAGGCTAGGGCCGAGATAATAATGCCTATTAAAACCGCTAATGCTAAGTTGTGCATAAATATGGTAATACCTGTTACTATTAGCATTACAATAACATCGGTAAGTGGCATTTTTCCAAATATTTTTAAACTAGTCCACTCAAAAGTACCAAAGGCTACCATAACCATTACCCCGGTTAGGGCTGCTATAGGTACTAATTCAATTATTGGTGCCCCTACTAAAATGATAGCTAAAATAGTAAGCGATGCAATAATACCAGAAAGTCTTGCTCTAGAACCAGCTGATAAGTTTACTAGGGTTTGAGCAATCATTGGGCAACCACCCATACCTGTGAAAAAACCATTAGCCATATTAGCTATTCCTTGGGCTACGCATTCCTTATTACTGCGCCCACGCGTACCTGTAATTTCATCCACTAAATTTAAGGTAAGTAAGCCTTCAGTTAAACCAACCGATGCCATTATTAATCCGTATGGTAATATAATTTTAAGTGTTTCAAAAGTAAAAGGAATGTTAGGTACATGAAAAGGAGGAAGGTCTCCACTAATTCCTGCAATATCTTTTACTTGTTTTGTATCTATACCAGTAAAATATACAATTGCAAAAATTACAATAATACCTACTAACGATGCAGGTATGGCTTTGGTTATTTTAGGGAATATTAAAATAATACCTATTGTTAAGGTAACTAGGCCTAGCATAGTATACAATGGAGTACCACTTAACCAAACAGTTTGGCCATTGACAACCGTTTTAAAAGCTTCTAGTTGCGACATGAAAATAATAACAGCTAAGCCGTTTACAAAACCAAACATTACCGATTGTGGTACCAACCTAATAAATTTACCTAATTTAAATACCCCTACCAGAATTTGAATAACACCTGCCATGGCAACAGCACCAAACACATATTCAATACCGTGAGATTGCATTAGCGCTATTAAAACGACAACGGTTGCACCAGCACCACCTGAAATAAGCGCAGGTCTACCTCCTAAAATAGAAGTGATGAATCCCATAATAAAAGCAGCGTATAACCCAGTTAAAGGTTCAAAGCCTGCAAGTAGGGCAAAAGACAATGATTCAGGAATCATGGTCATAGCTACTGTAAGTCCGGCCAGAATTTCTGATTTATAGTCTACTTTTTGTTTAAGGTCGAATAAATTTAATAGTTGTTTCATAACTGTATGAAAAATGGGGTTTTGCTATAAAGGTGGCAAAAATACTATCTTATATAGGAAATAATAGAGTAATGGTTTTTTTTTATTCATTTTTATGAAATATCTATTTTAGACGCAACTGTTTTAAAAAAAATTACATCTATTTAAAAATGAATGTTTTATAAAACCAAAAAAAGCAATGATGAAATTAATTAAAACTTTTAAACTTATTAGTGTCTTAGCAGTGCTGATTACTGCTATTTCTTGTTCAGAAGATGAACCCTCAGTTGTCAGATCTGCTCAATGTGGTGAATTTGTAGTTCTTAGTACTTCAGGGTATAATGGTACACCTTCTTCATCTTTTTCTATTCTTGAGGCTGAGCTTGTAGAAGATTGCTTAACGCTTACGGTTTCTGCATCAGGGTGTTCTGGTAATACTTGGCAGGGTACTATTTATGCTGCTGATTATGAAATAGTAAATGCCGAGGTAGTTTTTGATGCACGTTTAGATGTGGTTAACATAGAGGCTTGTACCGCTGTGCCTAGTACTGAGATGGTTTTTGATGTATCAAGCTTACAGGTTTCAGGAGAGAATAGTGTGATGATTTCTATTGATGGATGGAATGCCGATTTGGTGTATAGTTATTAATTATTGTTTTAATGCCATAAATCAAAAAGACCGAAGTAATCTAATACTCCGGTCTTTTTTCAATTATGTCAGTTTAAAAATCTTAGGAAGATTTTTCTGCTTTTGTAATGGTAATCGTTAGCTCGTCTTCGCCTTCTACAAGATCCATCAAAATTTTATCTCCTTCATCTAATTTTGCAGAAACTATTTCTTCTGCAAGTGCATCTTCTACATATTTCTGAATAGCTCTTTTTAGCGGACGCGCGCCATATTGCTTATCAAAACCTTTTTCTGCAATGTAATTTTTTGCAGGCTCGGTTAGTGTAAGCTCATAACCAAGATCTTTGATTCTTAATAACAACTTGTCTAATTCAATATCAATAATTTTAAAGATATCTTCTTTTTCAAGTGCATTAAATACAATCACATCATCTATTCTGTTTAAGAATTCTGGTGCAAATGCTTTCTTAAGCGCATTTTCAATAACGCTTTTCTGATGAGAATCTGCTTGTGATAATTTTGCTGTTGTACCAAAACCAACTCCCTGACCAAAATCCTTTAATTGTCTTGCCCCAATGTTAGAGGTCATGATGATAATGGTGTTTCTAAAGTCAATTTTTCTACCTAAACTATCCGTTAAAAATCCATCGTCTAATACTTGTAATAGGGTATTAAAAATATCAGGGTGCGCTTTTTCAACCTCGTCTAAAAGTACAACAGAATATGGTTTTCTTCTTACTTTTTCGGTAAGTTGTCCACCTTCTTCATATCCTACGTATCCCGGAGGTGCACCTACCAATCTAGAGATGGCAAATTTCTCCATGTATTCACTCATGTCAATTCTAACCAAAGCATCTTCAGAGTCAAATAACTCTTTTGCCAATACTTTTGCTAATTGCGTTTTACCAACCCCAGTTTGACCTAAGAATATGAAAGAACCAATAGGTTTGTTAGGGTCTTTTAACCCAGCTCTGTTACGTTGAATAGCTTTTGCTACTTTATGTACAGCCTCATCTTGGCCAATAACTTTTCCTTTAATTAATTCAGGAAGCTTGGCTAGTTTGTTAATTTCTTTCTGAGCAATTCTGTTTACAGGAATTCCACTCATCATAGAAACTACATCTGCCACATTGTCTTCGTTCACGGTTTCTTTGTGAAGTTTAGACTCTTCTTCCCATTTCTCTTGAGCAATTAAAAGTTCTTTTTCAATACGTTTTTCGTCGTCTCTTAACTTAGCCGCTTCTTCGTATTTTTGCTTTTTAACAACAGAGTTTTTAAGTTCTCTAACATCTTCAAGTTGCTTTTCAAGATCTATAATCTGTTTAGGCACATCCATGTTAGTAATGTGAACTCTAGAACCAGCTTCGTCTAAGGCATCAATAGCTTTGTCTGGTAAAAATCTATCGGTTAAGTATCTGTTTGTTAATTTTACACAAGCTTCAATAGCTTCGTCAGTATACTTTACATTATGGTGTTCTTCATATTTTTCTTTAATGTTATGTAAAATCTGTACAGTTTCGTCAACTGTAGTAGGCTCAACAATAACCTTTTGGAAACGTCTTTCTAAAGCACCATCTTTTTCAATATATTGTCTGTACTCATCCAGTGTAGTAGCACCAATACATTGAATTTCACCTCTTGCTAAAGCAGGTTTAAACATGTTAGAAGCATCTAAGCTACCAGTAGCACCACCTGCACCTACAATGGTATGAATTTCATCAATGAATAGAATTAGATCATCATTTTTCTCTAATTCGTTCATCACAGCTTTCATACGTTCTTCAAATTGCCCACGGTATTTTGTACCCGCAACCAAAGAGGCTAGGTCAAGTGTAACTACACGTTTGTTGTATAATATTCTAGATACTTTTTTCTTAATAATACGCAATGCCAAACCTTCGGCAATAGCACTTTTACCAACTCCAGGTTCACCAATAAGAAGTGGGTTGTTTTTCTTTCTTCTACTAAGAATTTGAGACACACGCTCAATTTCTTTTTCTCTACCTACTACCGGGTCAAGTTTACCTTCTTCTGCCAATTGCGTAAGGTCTCTACCAAAATTATCTAGAACCGGAGTTTTCGATTTTTTATTGGTTTTAGAAGCACCACTACCTGCAGAACCTCCTCCAAATGGCCCATCTTTAGATAGGTCATCTGAGCTTCCCGTATCATCTGAAAATGATTCAGCTGATGGAGAGTCTATATAATCGTCGTCGCTAGTAATCATAAGTTTAAATTGTTCTTTAACATTATCGTAATCCACACGGAGCTTATTAAGCAATTTTGTCGTAGGATCGTTTTCGTTTCTTAAAATGCACAATAATAAATGTGCCGTGTTAATAGAAGAACTCTGAAAAAGTTTAGCTTCTAAAAATGTGGTTTTCAAGGCGCGTTCAGCTTGTCTGGTTAAATGCAAATTCTGCTTATTTTGCGATTGTGCATAACTAGGATTAGCCGGACTCAATATTTCAACCTTTCGTCTCAACAATTCTAAATCTATATCTAAAGCATGTAATATACTTATCGCTTTTCCATTGCCATCTCTCAACAACCCTAGCATAAGATGCTCGGTGCCTATAAAGTCGTGCCCTAAACGTAAGGCCTCTTCTTTACTGTACGCTATTACATCTTTAACTCTAGGTGAAAAATTGTCATCCATATAATACTCCTTTCAATTTTAAAATTTCAAAAATTTTAATAAACCCATGGCAATAATTATACCCTAAATTATCTTCTACTTGCTAATTGACAAAAAATAATAGAAAAATGCAACATATGACCTACTGTTTTTTCAACCTTTATAATAGTTTTAACTGTTAATAAATTGCGAAAAAAAAGAAAATCAGACGCTTTTAAAGCCCTATAATTTCCTTATATTAGCGTGTTTATTAAAATAGCGTTTAATTAAATTTTTGATATGGCTGAAGGGGAAAAACTGATTCCTATTAATATTGAAGATGAAATGAAATCGGCTTACATTGATTACTCAATGTCCGTTATTGTTTCCAGAGCTTTGCCAGACGTAAGAGATGGTTTAAAGCCTGTTCATAGAAGGGTTTTATATGGAATGTATGAACTTGGAGTTCTTAGTAATAGAGCATATAAAAAGTCTGCTAGAATTGTAGGAGAAGTTTTAGGTAAATACCATCCACACGGAGATAGTTCTGTATATGATACCATGGTGCGTATGGCTCAGGAATGGAGTTTACGTTACATGTTAGTAGATGGACAGGGTAACTTCGGGTCTGTAGATGGTGATAGTCCGGCGGCAATGCGTTATACGGAAGCACGTATGCGTAAAATTGCAGAGGACTTGTTGGCAGATATTGACAAAGAGACAGTAGACCAACAATTAAATTTTGATGATACTTTAAATGAGCCGGTAGTACTACCTACCAGAATACCTAACTTATTAGTGAATGGTGCTTCTGGTATTGCTGTAGGTATGGCAACCAATATGCCTCCTCACAACCTTACCGAGGTAGTAGACGGTACTATTGCATATATAGATAACAACGATATTGAAATAGATGAGCTTATACAGTATGTAAAAGCTCCTGACTTTCCAACAGGTGGTACTATTTATGGGTATGACGGTGTTAGAGAGGCTTTCAAAACCGGTAGAGGTAGAGTTGTTATTAGAGCAAAGGCACACTTTGAAGAAGTTCAAGGGAAAGAATCTATCGTAGTTACTGAAATTCCTTATCAGGTGAATAAAGCAGATATGATTAAGAAGACTGCTGACCTTGTTAACGATAAGAAAATTGAAGGTATTTCTACTATTAGAGATGAGTCTGACCGTAAAGGGATGCGTATTGTATACGTGTTAAAGCGTGATGCTATACCTAATATTGTATTAAACTTACTTTATAAATATACCTCATTACAGTCTTCTTTTAGTGTAAACAATATTGCATTAGTAAAAGGAAGACCACAAATGTTAAACCTTAAAGATATGATTCACTATTTTGTGGAGCATAGACATGAGGTGGTTGTAAGAAGAACAGAGTACGAATTGCGTAAAGCAGAAGAGCGTGCTCATATCTTAGAAGGGTTAATTATTGCATCTGATAATATAGATGAAGTAATTGCTTTAATAAGAGGTTCTCAAAGTCCTGAAGAGGCTAGAAATAAGTTGATAGAACGCTTTAGTCTTACTGAAATTCAGGCACGTGCTATTGTTGAAATGAGGTTACGTCAGTTAACCGGACTTGAACAAGATAAGTTGCGTGCTGAGTACGAAGACTTAATGAAGTTTATTGACGATTGTAAAGATATCTTAGCGCGTAAAGAGCGTAGAATGGATATTATTAAAACTGAACTTCTAGAGGTTAGAGAAAAGTACGGAGACGAAAGAAGATCTAAAATAGAATATGCTGGTGGTGATTTAAGTATGGAAGATATGATTCCGGATGAGCAGGTGGTAATTACCATTTCTCATGCAGGTTATATTAAAAGAACACCACTTTCAGAATATAAAACTCAGAACAGAGGAGGGGTAGGACAAAAAGCATCTACTACCAGAAACGAAGATTTCTTAGAATATTTATTTGTGGGTACTAACCACCAATATATGTTATTCTTTACTCAAAAAGGAAAATGTTTCTGGATGCGTGTATTTGAAATACCAGAAGGTAGTAAAACCTCTAAAGGTAGAGCTATCCAAAACCTTATTAATATAGAAATGGACGATAAGGTGAAAGCCTTTATTTGTACACAAGACCTTAAAGACGAGGACTATATTAACAATCATTTCGTAATGATGGCTACCAAGAAAGGGGTGGTTAAGAAAACAGCTTTAGAAGCATACTCTAGACCAAGACAAAATGGTATTAATGCTATTACCATTAGAGAAGGAGATGAATTGTTAGAAGCTAAATTAACTACAGGAAATAGCCAGGTAATGTTGGCTGTTAAATCTGGTAAAGCTATTCGATTTGAAGAAAGTAAAACCCGCCCAATGGGAAGAAGTGCTTCTGGGGTTCGTGGTATTACGTTAGCAGATGATAATGATGAAGTAGTAGGAATGATTGCTGTTGAAAATCCGCAAGAAGAAACAGTGTTAGTGGTTTCTGAAAACGGATATGGTAAACGTACCTATATAGATGATCCTGAAGATGGTGAACCTGTATACAGAATTACAAACCGTGGAGGTAAAGGAGTTAAAACAATTTCTATTACTGAGAAAACCGGAGGTTTAGTTGCTATTAAGAGTGTAACAGATTCTGATGATTTAATGATTATTAATAAATCTGGTATTGCTATTCGTCTTGGATTAGAGAATTTACGTATCATGGGTAGAGCTACACAAGGGGTTAAATTGATCAATATTAAAGGAAATGATTCAATTGCCGCAGTAGCTAAGGTGATGAAAGAAGAAGAGGATGTAGCTGGTGAAGACGAGATTGGAACGGAAATTGAAGAGAATTAAAAACTAACGTAAATTAAATAGAAATAAAAATGAGAAATAAGCTAATAATGGGAGTGGTACTTATGACAGGTATGCTTTCATTTGGTCAAAAAGATGAAATAAAGAATGCAGAGAAGGCTCTTAAGAAAGAAGCATATACAGAGGCTTTAGATGCAGTATCTTCAGTGGATGGTGCTACCGCTGATGATAAGTATAAAGGAAAGTACTATTACATTGTTGCAAAATCTAATTTAGAGTTAGGAACTAAAGATGGTTTTGATGTGCCTACTATTAATAAAGGTTTAGAGGCTGTAGATAAACTAATAGCTTTTGAAGAGCAAGAAGGAAAGTCTAAGTATACTGACGAACTTAAGCAATTAAGAGCAGATAAAGCACAAACTGCTGCTACTGCTGCTTACGAAAAGTATAAAGCTGAAAACTATGCTAGTGCTTCTCAAGATTATGAGATGGTATTTAAACTTAGTCCTGTAGATACTACCATGATGTATTATGCAGCTGTAAGTGCAGGTTTAGCAAAAGAATACGACAGAACAACAGCTCTTTATGAAGGCCTTTTAGATATGGGTTATGAAGGTGTTGATGTTACTTATGTGGCTATAGAAAAAGAAACAGGAGAAGAGAAAAGTTGGGGAGATGCCGCTACACGTGACCTTATGGTTAAAAGTGGAGACTATATTAATCCTGAAGATAAAAAATCAGTATCTAAAAGATCTGAAATAGTTAAAAACTTAGGTGTTCTTTATATTCAATTAGGTGAAAATGATAAAGCTATTAAAGCTTTTGAAACGGCAAGAGAAGCAGATCCTAACGATATAAACTTGATTATTAATGAGGCTACTATTTACTATCAGATGGAAGATTATAGTAAATTTAAGGAGTTAATGGCAGAAGCTTCTGCAATGGCGCCTGATAATGCTGATATTCAGTATAATATTGGGGTAGCTAATGGGCAGATGAAAGACTATGAAGGTGCTAGAGCTGCTTACAAAAAAGCCTTAGAGATTAAGCCAGATTATAAAAATGCTGTGTTAAACTTATCAGGTTCTTATATTGACGAAGCAAATGGTTTAATTGAAGAGTTAAACAAGCTTGGTAATACTCAAGAGGAGATTAAAAAATATAATGCTTTAGTTGAAAAACGTGAGGGAATATATAAAAAATCTGCTGAGGTATTAGAAGAGTATTTAAAAGCTTCTGGTACTAACGATTCTGATATTTTAGAGCAATTAAAGCAAATTTACGGTGCTATTGGTGATTCTGAAAACTATGCTAGAGTAAAAGGTTTATTAGGAGAATAATTAATTCCTTTAGACAGATAATATAAAACGAGGGCATTGCCCTCGTTTTTTTGTTGGTTTAAGTGTCATAAAAAAATCCCTAAACCTTCTTCCTTATGTTTAGGGATTCATTTTTTTGACTAATACAATGTATAGAGATAGTTGGTTTACCATATGTTGGGTTGTTGTGTATACTACTAGTCAAAAAAGTATTTTCTATACAGTAAACAACTCTTAACTACTCTTCACGTGCTTTCAAATTATGAAATATTTTTTAAAATTCCTTGATAAATTGAAATAAGTAAGGAATATATGCAAGTTTTAAAGCAAAGTTTCTTCGTCTTCAGCTCTAGATAACCATTTTTGATCTATTTGTTTACTAGCTTTAGCACCAAGTTTTTTAAGTTTTTCAACTTTAGTTAGTAGGTTTCCTCTACCGGTTAATTTAGTCATAGTGCCAGAATAAGTGTTTTGCACTGTTTGTAGTTGTTTGCCTATCTTTTCAAAATCTTCTAATAAGCCTTTAAATTGGTCATACAATCTACCTGCTTGTATAGCTATATCTAAAGCATTTTTATGCTGTTTCTCGTTCTGCCACATACTGTCAATAGTACGTAACGTTGCAAGTAGGGTAGAAGGGGTAACAATTACAATATTTTTTTCAAATGCCCAGGTGTATAAATTGGTGTCTAATTGTGAAGCTGCAGCAAAAGCAGGTTCTAACGGAATAAATAAAAGCACAAAATCTGGACTCTCAATTTTGTAAAGCTCATGATAGTTTTTAGCACTTAATTGCTCTACGTGCTTTTTAACCGACAGTAAATGCTCTTTTAATAAGGATGGTTTTAATGCTTCATCTTCTTCGTTTACATAACGCTCGTATGCAATTAATGACACTTTAGAATCCACAATCATTTTTTTGTTTTCAGGTAAATGAATAATTACATCGGGTAATACTCGTTTTCCTTCTTCGGTGGTAAAGCTGTTTTGTACGGTATATTCACTATCCTTTTCTAAGCCAGATTTTTCTAATACACGCTCAAGTACTAGTTCTCCCCAATTTCCTTGCATTTTGGTGTCTCCTTTTAGGGCTTTGGTAAGGTTGCTTGCTTCCTTTGTAATTTGTTGGTTTAATTCTTTAAGACTTTTTAATTGCTCTGTCATAGAGGCATGTCTTATCACATTTTCCTTATTAGAGTCTTCTACCTTTCTCTCGAAAAGTTGAATTTTCTCTTGTAGCGGACTTAGTATATTTTTAATGTTCTCTTTGTTCTGTTCGGTAAACTTAGAGCTTTTTTCATCTAGTATTTTATTGGCTAGGTTTTCAAATTCCTTTGTGAATTTTTCCTGTAGTTTCTCTAATTCTCCTTTTTGTTCAGTAGAACGTTCATGTAGGTGTATATAATCTGCTTCTTTTTTAGAAAGCTGAATGGCTATAGCCTCTTTTTCCTGACGTATTTTTTCAGTTTCGGTATGGTATACATCTAACTGTTTTTGAAACTGATCTTTCTGTTGTAGCCACTGTTGTTCAATAGTTTGCTGTTGTGCTGTAAGGGCGTCTAATTTGGCTTGTAACCCTTGTGCTACAGCATTGTTTTTAGAGGTAGTAATGGTTTTACCAATGTAGAAGCCAACACCTGCTCCTAATACTAATGTAAGTATAGCAATAATAGTTTCTGACATGAAATATTGATTTTTTTTAGCGAGGTAAAGATAAAAATAAATGAGTGAACATACTTTACTACTATCTATGTTAATAAAAAACACCTGTGTACTGCACAGGTGTTTTTTAACTTGTATGTTAAGTAGCTTATTCTACAACAGAAAGCTCCCCGCTTTCTAATGCCTTGTTTAGATCTACTGTAACTGTTT
The DNA here is from genome assembly GCF_027924185.1 of Neptunitalea lumnitzerae. Classification (GTDB taxonomy): domain Bacteria; phylum Bacteroidota; class Bacteroidia; order Flavobacteriales; family Flavobacteriaceae; genus Neptunitalea; species Neptunitalea lumnitzerae. The sequence goes on along the minus strand of NZ_BRVO01000003.1, from coordinate 91,365 downwards.
TATAAAATCTGAAAAACTTTTTACCATCTTTTCTAGCAACAGATACTTTATTGTTTGCATGTACTTCAGTAATTACAACAGGAGTGTTGTATACGCTTTTGTAGCTGGCAATAGTACCTCTCTTTACTAGAGTGTTTAACTTTGGGAAATCTATGTGGTAAAACTGATTTCCTTCAGGGGTATTAATTATAAATACATCTCCTTGCTTCGGTTCGTTTACTAAACTACTAGGAGTAAATGCGGTTGTTATAGCAAAAATAAAAGCTATAAAACATAGTTTTTTTAACATTGTTATGCGACGTTTAATTAGTTGTCGCAAAAATAAAATCTACCCGTATTTTAAAGTAATACAATGGTGCTTTTAACAAACTGTTAACTACTGTTATTCTTCGTATATTAATACTGGTTCTCCGTCTTCACAAGTTACATCTATAGGAGCTTGAGGTACATCACAAGTGGAAGAAATACCCCATTTTTCATTGTAAATTTCTTCAAAGCTATTGTAGTCTTCAAGATATGCAAAAAAGGTAACAGTATCAATGGTTGTGTTGTAAGCTATATATCCTTTAGGTCCACCACATGCTTTTACACCTATAGGGGCAAAATCCCATTCGCTTTCATCGGTACAGGGTACGCTTTTAGCAAATTCTTCTACTCTCGTCTGTTTTTCTTGAAGTTTTACAGTGTCTTCATCTTGTGTTAGCTCATAATCGTCTACACAACTAAAAAAGGCTAAACTGAAGATTGCTAATAAAGTGTAAGATAAATATTTCATGTTATGTGTTTTTTAATAGATGTACCTTTAAGATAAAGGTTGCGTTATGGTGCAAATTTAAAATTAATTACTTAAGTGTTATGTGTAAAAATTCTTATCTTTTAAGTTAAAATTAAAAGGGGATGAAATTTAACATAACAAGTAGTGTTAGTACTTTTTTTAAAGTTCTAATGTTCTTTTTTACAGCAACCATTAGTTATGCGCAATCTGGGAATATTGTTTCTATGCAACCAGAACCAGGTAGAAATGGTGTGCCTATAGATACACAGCTAAAAATAAAATTTAAAAACACCCCTGAGTTAGGTGTTGCTGGTAAGATTAAGATATATGATGCCAAAACAGATAGTTTAGTAGATGTGTTAGATATGAGTATACCACCAGGCCCCACAGAACCGAATAAGGTGAAAGCACCGTACATTAAAAACCCATATAAATATGAAAGTACCAATTATACCAATATAAACACTAAAGCAGGTACACCTTCAGGTGGTGCAGAACCTACTTCAGACGCTTATCAGTTAACTATTATTGGAAGGTTTACAGATGGGTTTCACTTTTACCCAGTTATAGTAAATGGTAATGAGGCTACTATTTATTTACATAACAATATGCTTACTTATAATACGAGCTATTACATAACTATTGACAAGAGTGTATTTGTAGTAGAAGGGCAAGAATTTAAAGGAATTACAAAGCAAGATGATTGGGTGTTTTCTACTAAGAAGAAAGCTCCGTCTCATGTACATACAATTACTGTTGCTGCTGATGGTTCAGCTGACTTTAGCACGGTACAAGGGGCTATTGATTTTGTGCCTGACTATAAAAAAGAACCGACTGCCATTTATATTAAAAATGGGCGTTATGAGGAGATTGTATATTTTAAAAACAAAACCAATGTAACTTTTAAAGGAGAAAGTAGAGAAGGGGTAGTGGTGTGTTATAGAAACAACGAAGTATTTAATCCGCATCCTGTAAATGTAGCAACAAATGAATGGCCAGGTACATACCCATCTAGAAGAGCAGCCTTTATGGTAGATAACTCTACAGGTATATTATTACAAGATTTAACTATTGAGTCTATTAATCCGGAACCTGCACAAGCAGAAGGGCTCTTAATTAATGGCGCAGAAAATGTAGTTAAGAATGTAACTATCATTGGTTCGGGGGATGCTTTACAAGCTAATGGATCGGCTTATTTTTATAACGTTTCAGTTACTGGGATTGGGGATAATATACTGGGTAGAGGACCATGTTATTTTGAAGAAAGTACGTTTATTACAACAGGTGGCCCGCATATGTGGATACGTAATACGAAAGCAAATCATGGCAATGTATTTAAAAAATGTACTTTTAAAAGTATAGGAGATGCTGAGGCTGTGATTGCCAGAGCTCCTGTAAATAAAAAATTCACTTATCCGTATGCAGAGGCTGTATTGTTAAATTGTAGATTGCAAGGTGTAGTGCCCGAAGGTTTTGGGCCTGTAGGTGGAGAGACGTCCAACATACATTTTTGGGAATATAATAGCATTAGCTTAATTGATGGTAAACCTGTTGATACTTCTAAAAGACATCCTGTCACCAAACAATTAACTTTGCCTAATGATAAAGATGTGATAGAAAACTACCGTAATCCTGCGTATATTTTAGGAGATTGGGTGTTACCATTTATTGAGTAGTTTATTTTTTGTGTCCTATTAATAATGTATTGGTGCCACGTACTTTTTTGAAAAATTGAAGATGGAAATATTTTTTGAAATAGTCTTCTAAAGTGTGGGCATGTGTTTTGTTGGTATGTGATAGTGCTGCATTAAAAATAAACCAACCTTTATGAGCGGTGGTATTGTTAATAAGATTAGAGAAATTTTGGTTATAGGCTAAATCAGGTACTTCCGTATCTATAAATAAGTCAATAATAACAAGATCAAAACTGTTCTTGTTGTGTTCTAGAAATTTAAAGGCGTCATCGTTTAGAATGGTTGTATTTTGGTTGTTGGTAATACCAAATTCTTCTTTAGCAATAGTAATCATTAATGGGTCAATTTCTACAGCTGTAATTTCTTTTTGGTAGTTAAACTTTTTTCTAAGAGAATCTATTACACTGCCAGCCCCCATACCTAAAACCAAAATGGAGTTTATATTTTGAAGTGGAATCTTTTTTAAGCCAAAGTTTAGAATCTTTTGCAAAGAACCGTACGAGTAATTGGCGTTTTCTGTATCTACCATTTTTTTACCGTTGAACATGGTAATTTCTATGGTGCCGCTATAATCAGATTCGTAGGTGTTTGTGGTTACCGGCATTAGGTAACTAATAATTTTGGTAAATAGTTTTTTTTTCAAACTTATTTCGTATTTTAAATGAGCAAGTAAATTTATAAATAAAAAATCCGTAATTTTACAAACCAAATACTTTTGGAAATATAATTATGAGTCAAAAAGTTCTTCTTTCTTCAAAAGAGATAAATGTAATCCTTCATCGTTTGGCTTGTCAACTCATTGAAAATCATTTAGATTTTAACGATACAGTGCTTGTTGGTATACAGCAAGGGGGTGTATTTTTAGCAGATAGATTGGCTAAGATGTTGTCGGAGATGTACGATATACACAATTTAAAAGTAGGCTACTTAGATATCACTTTTTACAGAGATGATTTTAGAAGAAGTGGAAAGCCTTTAGAAGCGAACTCTACCAAAATAGATTTTTTAGTAGACGATAAAAATGTAGTTTTTATTGATGATGTATTGTATACAGGTAGAAGTATACGTGCAGCTTTAACGGCAATTCAATCTTTTGGTAGACCTAAAAATGTAGAGCTGTTAACGCTTATTGACAGAAGATTTAGCAGGCATTTGCCAATACAGCCTACTTATAGAGGCAGACAGGTAGATGTTATAAACCAGGAAAAGGTAATAGTACACTGGGAAGAAAATAACGGTGAAGATGCTATATACCTTGTAAATAGATAATAAACTTACTTCAAAATAAAAGAAAATGAGTGAATTAAGTGTACCACACTTATTAGGGATAAAGTATATTAACGAGGCAGATATTCAATTAATATTTGAAACGGCCGATCATTTTAAAGAGGTAATTAACAGACCTATTAAAAAAGTGCCTTCGTTAAGAGATATAACTATTGCCAACTTATTTTTTGAAAATAGTACAAGGACGCGTTTGTCTTTTGAGTTAGCAGAAAAACGTTTATCTGCAGATGTTGTAAACTTTTCTGCAGCGCAATCATCAGTTAAAAAGGGAGAAACTCTTATAGATACGGTAAACAATATACTGTCTATGAAAGTAGATATGGTGGTCATGCGTCACCCAAATCCTGGAGCTGGTGTGTTTCTATCTAAAAATGTAAAGGCTAGTATTGTAAATGCCGGAGACGGTGCACATGAACACCCAACACAAGCGCTGCTAGATTCATATTCTATACGTGAGAAACTTGGCGATGTAGCTGGTAAAAATGTGGTTATTGTGGGAGATATTTTGCACTCACGAGTTGCTTTATCAAATATCTATGCATTACAATTACAAGGAGCTAATGTAAAGGTTTGCGGACCCAAAACATTAATTCCTAAATATATAACCTCTTTAGGGGTAGAAGTAGAAACCAACTTGCAAAAGGCAATTGAATGGTGTGATGTGGCTAATATGTTACGTATTCAGAATGAGCGTTTGGATATTAGTTATTTTCCATCAACAAGAGAATATGTTCAGCAATACGGATTAACAAAAGCAATGCTGGATAGACTAGACAAGAAAATTGTAGTAATGCACCCAGGACCAATTAACCGAGGTGTTGAAATTACAAGTGACGTGGCCGACTCTGAACAAGCTATTATTTTAGATCAGGTAGAAAATGGGGTAGCTATTCGGATGGCGGTAATTTATTTATTAGCTTCTAAAATAAAATAGATTATGATTGTAACTAAAAGTGATAACACAAGTATTGTTACCAACGAGAAAATGGCGGTAACCGACTTTGTAGCGAAACTAAAAGATGCGTATAACGACATTAAGAATGATCATATTATTATTAATTTGTTCTCTATAAACAAAGTGGTAGATAGTGATATGCTAGAGTTTTTGCCAATGTCTAACGAGCATAGAGCTAAACGAAAATCTTTTGTTATAGTAGCTAGCGGTATTTCTTATGAAAAGTTACCAGATGAATTAGAAGTAGTACCTACTTTACAAGAAGCGCACGATCTTATTGAAATGGAAGAGATTGAGCGTGATTTAGATTTTGAAGAATAAAGAATGAAGGTTACTATTTTAGGTTGTTATAGCGCTACTCCACGTACTTTAAATAATCCAACATCGCAGGTGTTGGAAATTAATAATAGAATCTTTCTTATAGATTGTGGTGAGGGTACGCAGGTGCAACTTAGAAAACACAAGATTAAATTTTCTAGAATAAAACACGTATTTATTTCCCATCTGCATGGAGACCATTTTTTTGGGCTTCCGGGGTTGGTATCTACGTTTCAAATGCTTGGTAGAGATACCGAGCTACATATCTATGGCCCAAAGGGAATTAAAGAGGCTGTATTGCTATATTTAAAATTAGGAAACTCTTATACATCTTATCCGCTTATTTTTCATGAATTAACCAGTACAGAACAAGAAGTTGTTTTAGATGATGAAAAAGTGACGGTAAGTACTATACCTTTAAAGCATAGGGTCTATACCAATGGTTATTTATTTGAAGAAAAACCAAAGGAACGAAAACTAGATGTAAATGCCGTTTTAAATTTTGAGATTGATAAGTGTTATTATCAGAATATTAAAAACGGTAAAGATGTGGTGTTAGATGATGGTAGTGTAATTAGTAATGATAGGTTAACTTTTGACCCGCCACCTAGTAAAAGCTATGCTTTTTGCAGTGATACTATTTATAAGCCAGATATTGTACCTTTAATAAAAGGGGTTACGGCGGTATATCACGAGTCTACTTTTTTAAATAAACATCAACATTTATGCGATCATACCAAACATTCTACAGCCTACCAGGCGGGATTGATTGCAAAGGAAGCTAATGTTAAGAATCTTATTTTAGGACACTATTCCACTCGTTACGATAACATTACAGATTTTAAAAAAGAAGCACTAACCGTTTTTGATACCGTACATTTAGCAGAAGACGGAAAAGTGTTTGAATTTTAAGATTGCTATTTTCCAAACTTATACAGTAAGGTGTTTGTAAAATCTTTATAAAAATTAAGTAAACACCTGTCTAAGTACTTTTAAAAGATAAGTAGAACTCGTAAATTGCTTATCAAATTGAGAGTATGCAAAAAGATTTAAGCGATTATAGAAAAGTATATAAAAAGAGCGAGCTCTTAGAAGAGCAAGTTCCTGAGAACCCTATGCAATTGTTTCAAACTTGGTTTTATGAAGTAGATAGCCAAGACAGTGTAGACGAGGCGAATGCTATGAGCATTTCAACGGTGGGGTTAGATGGTTTTCCAAAAACCAGAGTAGTTTTACTTAAAAAATATACACACGAAGGTTTTATCTTTTATACCAATTACGATAGTGAAAAGGGAAAAGCTATTGCTGCCAACCCAAATGTATGTATTTCTTTCTTTTGGCCAGGATCAGAACGTCAGGTAATTGTAAAGGGTACAGCAGAAAAAGTACCTTATAACATGTCTGATGGGTATTTTGAATCTAGACCTCATGGCAGTCAGTTAGGGGCTTTAGTTTCTCAGCAGAGCTCGGTAATAGCTAACCGAAGTGTTTTAGAAAACGAGTTAGGAGTTTTAGAAGAGCAGTTTAAAGGAAAAGAAGTACCTAGACCACCACATTGGGGTGGCTACATTGTAAAGCCTATTTCTATTGAGTTTTGGCAAGGAAGACCTAATAGGTTGCACGATAGAATTAGATATACCTTAGAGGAAAGTTTGGATTGGAAAATAGAGCGACTAGCTCCTTAAAAATATATCATGAAACACGTGATTTTTATTAGACATGGAAAGTCTTCATGGGATTATGACTTTGCAGATGACCTTAGACCTTTGAAAAAAAGAGGGGTTGAAGATGGCAAATTAATAGGCGAAACATTGGCAACTTGGAATATTAAGCCCGATGCTATTTTTTCTAGTCCTGCTAAAAGAGCTTATAGTACCTGTGAGATTATTTGTGAAAAAATTGGTTTTGATATAGATAATGTTGAAATTTCAGATTTATTATATGATTTTGATGGGAAATTAGTGTTGAATTTTATTAAAAATATAGAAGAAGATATTGATACGGTGATACTTTTTGGGCATAATCATGCGTTTACCGCAATTGTAAATGATTATGGTAGTATGGCTATACCAAATGTACCTACTACTGGTGTGGTATGGCTTTCTTTAGACACAAATGATTGGCACCAAATAGAAAAAGGTGTCACTAAAAAAACACTATTCCCTAAGCAATTAAAATAATTCATGGATTCTGTAAAAAAGCAATACGTAAATAGAGAGTTAAGCTGGTTAAAATTTAATGCCAGGGTATTACAAGAGGCAGCTGACCCATCGGTACCTTTATTAGATAGATTACGCTTTATAGGTATATTTTCTAATAACCTAGATGAGTTTTTTAAAGTAAGGTATGCTACTGTTAAAAGAATTGCGCACTCTTCTGAGACAGGGGAGAATGTGTTAGGAGGTACAGCTGCAAAAGATTTATTAGAAGATATTACCGAGATTGTAATTAAGCAACAATCTGAAAGCTTAGAGATTCTTGATGAAATTCACGAAGAGCTGAAAGAAGAGAAGATATTTTTGATAACTGAAGATATGGTGCTTAACGAGCACAAAAGTTTTATTAAAGATTATTATTTAACAAAAGTTGCTCCGGCTTTAGTTACTATCATTCTTAACGAGCTTAATGAGTTTCCTGTTTTAAAAGACAGTGTAGCGTATTTAGCTGTTAAAATGGTTTCTCATCAAGATAAGTCTTCTTCGGGTATCAAACGTTTGCTTAAACCGGTTTCTGGGAAAAAAGAAAGTAGATATGCCTTAATAGAAGTACCAAGATCTATTGATAGGTTTGTGGTATTGCCTAAGGTAGGTGATAATAATTATATCATCATGCTAGATGATCTTATTAGATATTCATTAAATAACATTTTCGGGATTTTTGAATACGATGAGATTTCTGCACATATGATTAAAATTACCCGTGACGCTGAGCTTGATATAGATAATGACCTTTCTAAGAGTTTTATTGAAAAAATACACAGCAGTGTTAAGGGAAGAAGCAGTAGTGAGCCAGTACGTTTTGTATACGACGAGGAAATAGAGAAAGATACCCTTAAGTTTTTAATGCAAAAAATGGGTATTGACGATATGGATAGTGTTATACCTGGTGGTAGATATCACTTTAGAAGAGATTATATGGGCTTCCCTAATTTAGGTAGAAATGATTTACAGTATAATAATTATCCGCCATTACCTATAAAAGGGTTAGATATGGAGGGTAGATTATTGCCTGTAATAGCCCAGAAAGATTATTTGCAGTATACACCTTACCATACGTTTGCTTATATCATAAGGTTTTTACGTGAAGCAGCTTTAGACCCAAAAGTAAAGTCTATTAAAATAACCATTTACAGATTGGCTAAAATTTCTCAGGTAGCCAGTTCTTTAATTAATGCGGTTAAAAACGGAAAAAAAGTAACCGTGCAAATAGAGTTACAAGCTCGTTTTGACGAGGAAGCTAATATTAGATACGCTGAGCTTTTACAGGCAGAAGGTGTAAATTTAAAATTTGGGGTACCAGGTTTAAAGGTGCATAGTAAAATATGTGTTATAGAGCGTTTGGAGGAAGGTAAAACCAAATTATATGGTTTTATTAGTACTGGTAACTTTAATGAGTCTACAGCTAAAATATATACTGATTATACAATCTTTACTTCACATCAGCCAATATTGAAAGAAGTAAATAAGGTATTTGAATTTTTTGAGACTAATTACCGTATACACAAGTACAAGCACCTTATAGTTTCGCCGCATTACACCAAGAGTGCATTTTCAAAACTAATTAAAAATGAAATTCGTTTTGCGGCTGTTGGTAAGCCTGCCTTTATAAAATTAAAAATGAATAGTTTAACCAGTTACAAAATGGTAGATAAACTATATGAGGCAAGTAAAGCGGGAGTTAAGATTCAATTGATAGTTAGAGGGGTGTGTTGTTTAGTTCCGGGTATTCCTGGGCTTAGTGAAAATATAGAAGTAATAAGTGTGGTAGATAAGTTTTTAGAGCACCCACGTTTGTACATTTTTGGTAACGGAGGAGATCCGTTATACTATATTTCTTCTGCAGATTGGATGACACGTAATATAGAAAATAGGGTAGAGGTAAGTTGCCCAGTGTATGACGAGGATATTAAGAAAGAGTTGATGGATACCTTTGAAATTTGTTGGAGTGATAATGTAAAGGCGCGTGTGATTAATGAGCAACAAAATAATAAATACCGAGTTAACGATAAACCTAAAGTACGTTCTCAAATAGCTACTTACGAGTACTATTTACACAAGAATAAAGTGCTGAAATAAAATAATTAGAAGATGAAAGTAAGAAAGTTTGCCGCTATAGATATAGGTTCAAATGCCGTACGTTTATTAATTGCCAATGTAATGGAAATGGATGGGCTACCCCCAACGTTTTCAAAGAGTAGCTTGGTAAGGGTGCCTATTCGTTTGGGTACCGATGTATTTTTAAATGGAGGTGTTTCCGATGAAAATGCAGCCCGATTGTTAGAATCTATGCAAGCGTTTAAACTTCTTATGGGGGTTCATAAAGTTGAGGCTTACAGAGCCTGTGCTACTTCTGCTATGCGCGAAGCTTCTAATGGAGCTGAGTTAACCAAGCATATTAAGAAAAAAACGGGTGTAGATATTTCTATTATTGATGGTTCTGACGAAGCTGCTATTATTGCGAATACCGATTTGCAGGCCTTGATTGAAGGGGATAAAACGTATTTGTATGTAGATGTAGGTGGTGGTAGTACAGAGTTTACAGTGTATTCTAATGGGGAAACAGTGGCGTCAAGATCATTTAAAATAGGTACAGTTCGTATTTTAAATGAAATGGTAAAACATGATACCTGGGTAGAAGTAGAGCAATGGATTAAAAATGCTACGAAAGATTTTGATAAAATATCACTTATAGGTTCTGGGGGTAATATTAATAAGATATTTAAAATATCTGGTAAAAAAGATGGAACTCCCTTATCTTATAAATACTTAAGTAGCTATTATCAGTTTTTGATGTCGTTTTCTTATGAAGAACGTATTTCAATTTTAGGATTGAATCAAGATAGAGCTGATGTTATTATTCCTGCGGCGCGTATTTATTTAAACGCTATGAAATGGAGTAAAGCATTAAAAATTTATGTACCAAAAATTGGATTGTCTGATGGTATTGTAAAAGGCTTGTATTATAGTACTATAGAAGGAAAAAAGGTAGATGCTGAATAAGCATCTACCTTTTTTATATTGTGCAATGGGCTATTAACCGTGCATGGTTTCTTTTGTACCTAGCTCTTTCATTATTTCGGCCTCAAAATTAAGTAGGTCTTGCCATTTTTTATCTACTTCTTCTCGTTTTCCGTATTTACGGGCAAACCCTAAAAACATGGTATAATGGTTGGCCTCACTTGCCATTAAGTTACGGTAGAATTCTGCTAATTCTGCATCGTTAATTTCTTCAGATAACAATCTAAAACGTTCACAACTTCTTGCTTCAATAAGAGCAGCATACAGTAATTTATTTACCATAAAATCTACTCTAGAACCACCTTTTGGGAAAAAAGTCATTAGTTTATTAACATATTCATCTTTACGGTCTCTTCCCAGAGTCCATCCACGAGCAATAATTTTGTCGTGTACCATTTTAAAGTGGCTAATTTCTTCTTTAACCAAAGCCGTCATTTCCTGTACTAAATCTGTATATTCAGGAAATAAAACAATAAATGAAATAGCAGTACTAGTAGCTTTTTGTTCACAAAAAGCATGATCTGTTAAAATTTCATGGATGTTCTTTTCAACAATGTTAACCCATCTAGGGTCCGTCGGAAGTTTTAAGCCTAACATAATAAAATGATTTTAGACAAAAGTAAGAAAATAAAAAAAGCATTTCCCCCTAACTAACAGAAATGCTTTTTTGAAATCATATATAGTGTCGCAATTTTTTCTATATACATTATATAGATGCGAGCGGTTGCAAAAGGTTGCGTATAAAAAATAATTATTTTGCTAGTTCCAGCAATTTATTGGTCGTGTTCCAATTTCTAGCAGTAGCATATGCGTTTAAATGTTTTTCAATGACTTTATTGGTGAGTTTAGATTTTCCTGCGGAAACACCGTAATAGACATATAAAACATTGTTCCCAAAATGTGCTTTATCTTCACCTAGGTTTAGGGTGTCAAATGCTGCTATCTGGTCTTGTGTAGGGGTTGTTTGTAGGTAGCATACGTACATTTTCTTTTTGTCAAAATCAGTTTGTTTTGAGAAAGGATTTTCATTTATAATAGCAGTTAGTTCTTTTGGGGTAAGAAGTATTACGGCTGCATTTTTAGTTCCAAATTCTTTTTCAATTTGCGCTTCAATAAGGGCAGTGTCTGGTTTTGTGTTACTTTCAAAAATAACATTACCACTTTGTATGTAGGTGCGTACATTGGTAAACCCCATTTGCTCCCAAAATGGGCGCAATTCAGCCATTTTTATAATGTTGGTGCCAGATACATTAATACTTCTAATAAGTGCAATATAGGTGTTCATTATAAGTCTAAATCAAATTCTTGGCGCAGTAAATCTATGTAAGGGTTAGCTTCTCTCAGTTTTTCATATTTTTCCTGTGGGGTAAATATGAATTTCTTAGAGGTTTCTTCATTTACCGTAACGTGTAATGAAAGGTCGTAGTTCTGAAGGTTTTTCTTTAGAAAAGCTAATAAGGCATTTTGCTGCTGAATAATATCGTGCTTAATACCTTCGTTCGGAGATTCAATCCAAATGGTGGTTTCATCTTTTAATTTTGGTGTATCTACTGTTAAATTAGAAGCCATGATTTTTTTACCATCGTCTTCTAGTTTAGCAACATATTTATTCCAAAATTCTTGCATCTGCGCTTCCGTAAATTTTTCTTTCGGAAGTTTAGTTTCATCTATAATAATCTCTCTTTTACTTTGCTCAAACTCTTTCTTCTTTTTGATACTATTTAAAGATAAGCCTGAAACGCGTTTAGGAAGATTTTTAAGATCTATTTTAGGTATTTCCTTCTTAGGAGTAGGGGCAGCACTTTCTACTGGAGCAGGTTTAGCTAACTCTTGAGGAGCATTTGCTTTTGTTTCTACCGTTTGTGGTGCTACTTTTTTAACTTTTACTTCTTGAGCACTGATAAAAAAGGAAGAAGGAATTATAAAGTGGCTACCTTTTTTTTTTTTCTCCATCATAATTGATAGAGGCAAGTTGCATTAGGCATAATTCTATAAGCAGTCGTTGGTTTTTGCTTGTCTTATAGTTGAGGTCGCATTCATTGGCTAATCTTAGAGCTTCTAGTAAAAATGGCATCGATGCTTTTTTACTTTGTTCTGCATACCTAAGTTTCGCTTCTTCACCAACTTCTAACAAAGATAAAGTAGCCTCATTTTTACAAACCATTAAATCTCTAAAATGACTTGCCAAGCCGGCAATAAAATGATGTGCATCAAATCCTCGACTTAGTATTTCATTAAATTGAACTAATAGTTCAGGTATTTGATTTTCTAAAATAGACTCTGTAGCCGTAAAGTAAGTTTCAAAGTCTAAAACATTTAAGTTTTCTGTTACTGCTTGTCTTGTTAGGTGTTTTCCCGAAAACGATACCACTCTATCAAAAATAGATAAGGCATCACGCATAGCACCATCTGCCTTTTGAGCAATAATGTGTAAAGCATCATCTTCAGCTTCAATACCTTGTTCTTCTGCTATGTAGCTTAAATATTCTTTAGCATCGGTAACAGTGATTCTTTTAAAATCAAAAATTTGACAACGAGAAAGAATCGTAGGTATAATTTTATGCTTTTCTGTAGTTGCTAAAATAAAAATAGCATGTTTTGGAGGCTCTTCTAATGTTTTAAGAAACGCATTAAAAGCAGCCGATGAAAGCATGTGAACCTCGTCAATAATATACACCTTGTATTTACCTACTTGTGGTGGTATACGTACTTGGTCTATTAAATTACGTATGTCATCTACCGAGTTGTTAGAAGCAGCATCTAGTTCAAAAATGTTGAATGCAAAGTCTTCATCTTCTGTTTCGGTACCATCTGCATTTATCATTTTAGCAAGAATACGAGCGCAGGTAGTTTTACCAACTCCTCTTGGCCCACAAAACAGTAAAGCTTGTGCTAAATGATTGTTATCAATAGCATTTAATAAGGTGTTGGTAATGGCTTTTTGGCCTACCACATCTTTAAATGTTTGCGGACGATATTTTCTTGCAGATACTATAAAGTGCTCCATACGTAAAGGCAAATATAAAAAAATGACTCCTTAATATGGCTAACTTATTTGGTGTACTTATTAACATTCATTGACGGTGCTATGTTATAAAACTTTAGATAGCTGTTTTTATTGCTTATTTAATAAATGAATAATCTGTTTGTTAAATGGTTAATTCGGTTTGCTTTTCTGGGGATAGTATATCCAATAACGTTCTCTGGTTATTAGTTTTATAAAAGTTTGTTTCATCTATACTAAGTGTAAATTATTTACGTTTAGTAGGAAAAGTATTGTTATAGTAAAACTTATTTTATTTTGAAACACTTATATTCTTTTGGTTTAATCATTGTTTTAGTAGTCTTTTTATCTAACTGTTCGGAAAAGCAGAAAGCTATAGATAATACCTTTGAGGTTGCTGGTGAATTTGTAAATGATTATAATGATAGCATTTATATAGATTATGGGAACCATAGCGATAGTATGGTGGTACGTGATGGAAAGTTTTCATTTAAAGGAGTGTTGAATGCTGATAATAATAATGACAGAGAAGCATTTATTTCTTTAAAGAATAACGGTGGTTATGGCGTTGTTTTTTTAGATAAGGGTACTATAAATTTGAAATTAGAGCAGTTAAGTACTGAGTTTGAAGGGGATGTTTTCAATTGGGCAAAAGTCGTATCAGTTACAGGATCCAGAAACCATGCTATTTGGGATTCATTGGTTACGTTTAGAAATGCTCATTACAAGGAAGATAATTTTGGGGAAATATTGTTAAATAGACTTAAAACTGTTGCAGATACGGCTCCTAGTTCACCCATAATTGGAAGAATGTTTTACTTAAATGCAAACAATCATATCTTTCCTAAAGACAGTGTGGCTAATTTTAAGAGGTTATTAGATACTACAGCTATGTTTGCAGATGATGTAGCTAATTTGAATGCAATAGTAGATGCTGCTAGAAGATTAGAAAAAGGAGTGGCTTTAAAATTGTTTACTCTTGAAAATGTTGAAGGTAAAAGTGAAGGGTTTTATAAACCTAATACAGGTAAGTATACTTTAATAGATTTTTGGGCGTCTTGGTGTGCTCCCTGTTACGAAAGAAATAAAGACTTGAAAAAATTGTATACTACTTATGGTGATGTTTTTAATGTTATTGGTATTTCTTTAGATGATGAAAAGCAAGAGTGGTTAGAAGGAATAGCGGAGCAAGAACTTAAATGGAATAATTATATGGTAGCAAATGATTGGGATGCTGAAATATGTGCATACTATGGTATTATATCTATTCCGTTCAATATTTTAGTAGACAGCCAAGGCAAAATAATAGAGGTAAACATAACCAATGAAGCGTTAGAAAAAATAGTAAGTAGTTTATAATATTAGTTAATATCAAATTAAAAGAATTACTTTTGCGGCTAGAAGCAGGCTTCCTTATCGCTCGGTTTACCGAGAGGAAAGTCCGGACACCATAGAGTACGTATAGCGGCTAACGGCCGTCCGTTGCGAGACGAGGACAAGTGCAACAGAAAGAATGTACAGGTAATGCTGTAGTGAAATCAGGTAAACTCTATACGGTGCAACGCCATGTATACCAACGCTTGAGGGCTACTCGTTCAATGTTGGAGGGTAGGCGGTTAGAACTTGCGGGTAACTGCAAGTCTAGATAAATGATAAGGCTTAGACAGAATCCGGCTTATGGCCTGCTTTTAATTTTCTTCTTCTGTTTCAGATTCTTCTTCAGGTAGTTCAAAAAAACTAAACACACTACCACCATATCTTTTTAGAAAGCTAAAGTTTGGTAGCTCAGATAAGTTTGTATGCTTAGAGTGTTCTACAATTAAAAAACCTTCTTCACTTACTAAGTTTCTTTCAAAGGCAAGTGTTACAATTTTAGCAAATTGCGCATCGGTAAAGTCGTAAGGTGGGTCTGCAAAAACAATGTCTGCAGTCATAGCAGTTTTTTCCAGAAATTTAAATACATCACTCTTAATAGTGTTGATGTTAAAATCTAGCTCTCTGCTGGTTTTGCTTATAAACTGAATACAACCTGAGTTTTGGTCTACACTAGTAATCGTTTTACAACCACGACTAGCGAATTCATAACTAATGTTACCGGTACCAGAAAATAAATCTAACAGACTTATTTCATCAAAATAATAGTAGTTATTAAGTATATTAAAAAGCGATTCTTTTGCAAAATCTGTAGTAGGTCTTACAGGTAATTTGGCGGGAGCCATTAATCGTTTTCCTTTATGTGATCCTGAAATAATTCTCACTGTAATATGTTTATAAGGGCAAAGTTATTTAAAATTTCGTTTGCCGACATGTTTAAATATTTTTCGAACAAAGGCTTCTCTTTATAAATGGCTACATTTCTAATGTATGTATAGGCAATATTAAATAAAGGATGCTCTTTATCTACAGCGGCAATAAAGGTGGTAGGTATAAGCTCTGGGTTTAGTTCTAATTGTTCGTAAACAAACAGCAGATAATAAATAAAATCTTCTTTAGATTGATATTTAAAGTTGTTGTAGAAAATTAATTTCTTTTGTTTAATAACTATTATCTGAAACTCATCTTTACCTGTTAGGTGAATGTATACATTTTCCTTATCAGTGTTTTTAGATAGGTTTACTAGTTTAGATACAAGAATAGTAGCAAAATGTTCGTAGTCAAATTGCCCAAACCAATCTAAAAAGAAATTGTTTACATTAACAAATGGTATATATACATTAACAAGTTCGCTACTCTCAATTTTATCATAAGTAATAAAATCAGTAGTTAAAATTTTAATGTTGTATTTAAGATATTCTGCAAGGTGCTCTTCATCAAAAACAGCATTTGGTACAAAAGCTGAAAGATGATTTACGTAGATTACTTTAAGAGAATCAAAGTCTTGTTGAAGAATTTCAGTAGCTTCAATAATCTGTTTTACTTCGTTTAATAACAATTCGGGGTTATTGCTATTTTGTTTAGAGAAATCAAAAGAGCGTAACTCTTCAATGGTATTGGCTAAAGTGTTATGGATACAAAAAGAAAGTCCATTCAGGCTAATCTGAATGGACAATGCTTTATATGTTTTATGTAATATGTTACTTTTTGTTAGTCTTAGCGTCATAGATAGTAGGCCAGTTACCATTTGTACTAACTTCTTCTAAAGACCCAACCATAATTTCTGGTCCTTTAATGTCTTCAGTAATATTTTCAGCATTTTTCTCCATTTCAATCATTTCAGGAGATTGGTCAGCTAAAATATCTTCTTTTTTCGCTTTAGCAACAAAAACAGGTGCGTCATAGTTGTTTTTAGTAATAGTACCTGCTTCAAGTTCAAATTTCTTATCGTTAGTGTAAGGAATGAACATCATTTTCTTATAACGATCAGAATTTTTAAATAATGAATCTTTTACAGAAACAGTACCAATAGTATCAACAATCTTAGATTCTTTAAGAACATCAATTCTATAAGTAGGATCATATTCCATCCAAGATGTATCTCTTTGAGAAGTAAGAGTGTACTCTCCGTTTTCAATAAAAGTTACTAGGGTGTCAAAACTTCCTGTATACTTACCATTCACAGTTCTGTAAGCTTCTTCACTATTCCTAATATCCTTTAATTTTGAGATTACGCTAGCATAACGTTTCTCTTTTGTTTTCTTAAATTCTAAAGGACCCGATACAGATTGATAAATCTTGTAGCAGAAAAAACCGCTTAATATCCAAAGGACAACTTGTGCAACTATTTTCATTTTGTTAATTGTGAAATTATTTTATACTGGTTTACGCAAATCTACAATTTTTTTTAATTCAAAAAAGGATTTAACAATAAAATCATTTTAGGTATTTGTTAACAATAATAATGCCAAAATAATTTCTAAAGGATTCCTTTTTTTTAAATTTGAAGAATTAATCATTTTTTATGGAATCTGGCGACTTTTATAGGCTTTTACTTGAGAAATTTCCTTTTGAACCTACGACTGTGCAAAATATTGTTTTGCAAAAACTTTCGGAGTTTTTATTATCAAAGGAAAAAGATCAGGTGTTTTTACTCAAAGGTTTTGCCGGTACGGGTAAAACAACCATTATTGCTACTACGGTTATCAATTTGTGGCACGCACGTTTAAAGGCTGTTTTATTGGCACCAACAGGTAGAGCGGCTAAGGTAATTACTAGTTATTCTAATACTACGGCCTACACTATTCATAAAAAAATATATTTTCCTAAGAAACAACAAAACGGAGGGGTAGCTTTTACATTACAACCAAATAAGCACCGGAATACCGTGTTTATTGTAGATGAAGCTTCTATGATACCTGATATAAATACCGATAGTAAATTGTTTGAAAATGGATCTTTGTTAGACGATTTAATTCAATACGTTTATTCTGGTCATCAATGTAAATTGTTGTTAATTGGAGATACGGCACAGTTGCCACCAGTAAATTTAAGTGTAAGTCCTGCTTTAGAATCACATACCTTAAGCAATCATTATAATAAAGAAGTTACATCATTAGAAATGGATGAAGTAATGAGACAGGCTGAAGGTTCTGGTATTTTATATAACGCTACCAATATTAGAGAGCAAATAGCAGAAGATTTTACCATGGATTTTCAATTTCAGATTCAAGGTTTCTTTGATATTGTTAGACTAACCGATGGTTATGAAATACAAGAGGCTATAGATCAGGCATACAGTGAGGTTGGAAGAGAAGAAACCGTACTTATAGTAAGGTCTAATAAACGGGCCAATTTATACAATCAGCAGATACGTACTAAGATTCTATTTAATGAAAATGAATTATCTCCAGGCGATTTTGTAATGGTGGTTAAAAATAATTATTTCTGGATTAAAGCTACTTCTGATGCTGGGTTTATTGCAAATGGAGATATTTTAGAGGTGCTAGAGATTTTTGCTATCAAAGAATTGTATGGGTTTAGGTTTGCAGAAGTAAAAGTGCAAATGGTAGATTACCCTTCTATGAAACCTTTTGAAACGGTTTTGATGTTAGACACTATTATGGCAGAAACGCCATCTTTATCTTATGATGATAGTAATAAACTTTATCAAGAGGTAATGAAAGATTATGAAGAAGAAAGGTCTAATTATAAGAAGTTTTTAAAGGTTAAAAGCAATCCATTTTTTAACGCCCTACAAGTAAAATTCTCTTATGCCGTTACATGCCATAAATCGCAAGGGGGGCAATGGAGTACCGTTTTTATAGAGCAGCCTTATTTACCAGATGGTATAACCATAGATTATTTGCGTTGGTTGTATACAGCAGTTACTAGGGCAAAGGATAAGCTTTATTTAATTGGTTTTAAAGATGAATATTTTACCAATTAGTAAAGTAGTTTGTAAATTAAGATATAACTTAGCATATAATATAAAGTTTTATGAGAGTAATAGCAATGATACCTGCACGCTATGCAGCATCTAGATTTCCGGCTAAATTAATGCAGGAACTGGAAGGAAAAACGGTGATACTTAGAACCTATGAGGCAGCAGTGGCTACCGGGTTGTTTGATGATGTTTTTGTGGTTACCGATAGCGATATTATTTTTAATGAAATATCGAATAACGGCGGGAAGGCTATTATGAGTATTGAGGAGCATGAATGTGGAAGCGATAGAATAGCGGAAGCAGTTGCCGATATGGATGTAGATATAGTGGTAAATGTTCAGGGAGACGAGCCTTTTACAGAAAAGAAAAGTTTGGGGAAAGTTTTAGAGGTTTTTAAAGATGATGATGAAAAAGAGATTGACTTAGCATCTTTAATGACACCTTTAACAGATTGGGAAGATGTGGAGAACCCAAATAATGTAAAGGTAATTGTAGATAATAGAAGTTTTGCTTTGTATTTTTCAAGATCACCAATACCTTATCCTAGAAGTAAGGATGCGCATACAAAATACTTTAAGCACAAAGGTATTTATGCTTTTAGAAAAGAAGCGTTGATTGCATTTCCTAAAATGAAAATGCAGATGTTAGAGGCTACCGAAAAGATTGAAGCCATAAGATATTTGGAGTATGGTAAAAAGATAAAAATGGTGGAAACAGATGTTACCGGTATTGAAATAGATACTCCAGAAGATTTAGAAAAAGCTAAAAAAATACTTTCATCTAATGTTTAACAATATTAAAGTTATAGGGTTTGATGCTGATGATACGCTGTGGGTAAACGAAACCTATTTTAGAGATACCGAAAAGGTGTTTGCAGAGTTATTGTCTGGCTACGAAACGTTGAACAAAATAGATCAGGAGCTTTTTAAAAAAGAGATAGATAATCTTGAAATATACGGTTACGGTATTAAGGGGTTTGTATTGTCTATGGTAGAATCTGCCATAGAGTTGTCTAACGGAAATGTATCTGCTCAGGTTATTGAAAAGATATTGAACCTTGGTAAAGAGATGCTTTCTAAGCCGGTAGAATTATTAGATGGAGTAGAAGATGTGCTAAAGGCACTGCATGGTAAGTATAAATTAATAGTGCTAACCAAAGGAGATTTGTTAGACCAAAAGAGAAAGCTAGAGAAATCTAATCTGAGTGATTATTTTCATCATATTGAGGTGATGACTGAAAAATCTGAGAAAGACTATCAAGAGGTGTTAAAACACCTTGATATAAAGGCTGACGAGTTTTTAATGGTAGGAAATTCATTAAAGTCAGATGTATTGCCTTTGCTAAAATTAGGTAGTAATGCGGTGCATGTGCCTTTTCATATTACCTGGGCACATGAAACGGTTTCAGAAAACACTGTAGCCAAGACCAATATAGTTACGTTAACTTCTTTAAAAGAGCTTTTAAATCATATAAAAATCTAATGTATTTTTTGCATGGATGCTAATAATCAAAAATGGAATGCTTCTTTGTATGTAGATAAACATGCTTTTGTGTATGAGTATGGAGAAGATTTAATTAGATTATTAGATGTGAAAGAAGGTGAAGAGATTTTAGATATAGGTTGTGGAACCGGACAATTAACGGCAGTTATAAAACAACAGGGAGCCTTTGTAACGGGCTTAGATGCTTCACAAGATATGATAGAGAAAGCTTGTGATTTATACCCTGATATAGCTTTTAAGGTAGCAAATGTGGCCGATTTTACTTTACAAACGCCTGTAGATGCTATTTTTTCTAATGCTACGCTGCATTGGGTGTTAGATTATCAAGAGGCAGCTAAATGTATGTATAATGCACTAAAACCTAATGGTAGACTGGTGGTTGAGTTTGGAGGTAAAGGGAATGTAGATATGGTAATTAGTACCTTGAAAAAGGTGTTGAAAGATTATGGGTATTTTACTAATGCTAAGATTCAACCTTGGTTTTTTCCATCTATTAGTGCGTATACAGCTGTATTAGAAAATATTGGTTTTACGGTAACTCTTGCACAGTTATACGATAGACCAACATTACTTGCAGATAGTAAAAAAGGCATAGAAGATTGGTTACAAATGTTTGCCACATCTTTTTTTGAGGGTATACCAGAGGCTCAGGTTGTAGCTATATGTAAAGAGGTACAAAATGAATTGTACCCCTTTCTTTATAAAAATGATAATTGGTATGCAGATTATAAGCGTTTACGAGTAATAGCTGTAAAACTCTAATTAATCGTCTTGCCCATAATTTTTAATGTCTTCTATTGGTGCAATTACATTGTACCCTTCCCAAATAGTAGGGTTGTATTTTTCAATTTCAACAGGTGTGAATTTTTCTTGAGCTTCTATTTCTGAAAATTGTTGCTCGTTTATAGTTGTTTGATTTAGTACATAATACTCTCTTACACTATACACATTGGTTTCAAAAGTAAAATCAAATTTTAAAATTTGTTTGTCTTCAGATCGGTCTGCTCTGTTTTTTATAAACTTTATAGGTCTGCTCATGTACGCGTACATACCATCTTCTTTTTTAACAAATTTAATCTCATATTTTCCTTCGTCATTCTTTTGAAAAACATAAGTCATACCAACTCTGTCTTGTCTAAATTTAACTCCTAGTAAAAACTTTAAGTTAAGGTTGTGGAGATTTTTATCTGGTTGCATTTTACATTCTAGTCTAACCAATGCATAGTCAAATGCATTTATATACATTTTACCTGAGTAATCTGCGCTTCCTTTTCTTGGTGTAAATGTAATGATGTAAACCGTTTCATCATCAATGGTGGTATATCCGTCAAGCGTATAATCGTATCTGTTTTGTTTTTCAAAGAAATCTACATCCTCGTTGTCATAAAACTTTAAAAACTCAATGTTTTTAGCTACTAAATTTTTCTTCAGATAAGAGGTGTTACCTTTTAATGAGTCATTGTCCTCCTCAAAAATATCGGCTGTTGTTAGGGAGTCTTCTACTTTAAATAAGCCTGTTTTAACTTTATACGATGCATCAGGGTCTAAATAGTTTTTGATTAGGTTTATCACCTTCTCGCTCATTTTATCTTCTGATATTTCTTGATCTTTATTTTTAAGGTATATTCCTTTTTGAATAAAAAGTTTAGAAGAATCTTTATGAAAAGCTAAATCGCCTAAATACTCTACAAAGTATTTAAAATTTTGTCCTTTTACATCTTTAGTGAATTTTTCAATATCGGCGTTTAATCCTTTTCTTGCCTTTCTGTCAAGGTCGGTAGCTCTGTCTATTTCAAATTCAAAATCTTCTAGTGTGGTAGCGGTAGAAGTCCTTAAAAAGAAAGTTTGACTGAAATTATTTAGTGTATAATTATCAGGAGCTTTTTCAAGCATGGTATTAATAATTTCTAAGGGAGTTAATTCCTTATTACTTACCATAACGGCGCCTAATTCATTTACCTTTTCTATTAAAACATAGGTGTCGTCAGGTTTTATATTACTAATAGGAATCTCTAAAGTTTCGTATCCCATATAGGAGATTTCTAATCTTGAATTCTCATTGGTTACAGGTATAATAATGCTAAACTCTCCTTCTTGATTAGAGAGTACTCCGTAATTTTTACCAATTTGTACAGTGGCATACGAAATAGGTGTGTTGTTTGTGTCAGTTATTTTTCCTTTAAGAGATTGGGAAAAGGCAGTAATATAAATGAAGCAAGAAAGGAATAGTAGTAAACTGTTTTTAGATCTCATATACAAAATGGTTTTGCTTATAAGACTAATATATAAATATAACGTTACAAAAATGCATAAAAAAACCTGCAAAGCAGGTTTTTTTTAATAGTTGGATGGATGATTAATGAAGCGTACTTCATTACAATATTGTTAAAGTAAGTTTAATGTTGGATGGAAAACTTAATTTTTATTGATATTCTAAAAGTATATAAAACGTGCTAGATGATGAGAAAATAAGGTACACAATTGCTTACTTATATGCATAAATGCACATACTCATTAGCTACTCTCTGATGATTTTTCGATTTTAATCAGATTTATTAAGGAAATGATAAATAAAAGCTTGTGTTTTGAATATTTATCACTTGGTATAAGAGGTGGTAATTTTAGTCTAAATGCTACTAAACCAATTGTACGTATCTATTTCTTTAGGAATGTTGAGTTTTTTTCTAATTCTGTGTTTTTTGTTTTGAACAGTTCTTGTTTCTATAAAAGTGTATTGAGCAATTTTTTTAGTGGACAAGTTTAGTTTTAGCAAAGCACAAAAAGTAATTTCAGAAATATTTAATTCAGGATTAATGTTTAATAGGTTTTTTCTGAAATTTGGAAAAATTTCTTCAAAAGTAGTCAAAAATGCAGGATCGTCTTTTTTGATGAGCTCTATCAGTAAATCAAAATTTTTGTTGAGTTTTTCTTGTGATGTTTCCGGATTGGTAATAGTGCCTGTTTTTCTTTTCTTAAAATAATAAAACATTCCTATACTTACTATAGCAATTATGGTAATTGCGCTAATTAGGATTATAGTAAAAGAAGTTTGGTTATTTTCTTCTTCAGAGGATTCTTCTTTTATTATTTTTTTTAACGAGTTGTATTTGTTTTCAAGCGCATCGTGCTCATACTCCTTTAGTTTTTGGTTAAAATACGCCGCAGAATCCTGTTTGCCTATTTCAGCATATACTTTAGAAAGACCTTTATAGAGTTCTCCTTTATTAAGGGCATCTCTATACTTACTAATTATTTTGTACGCTTTTAAATAATTAGTTAATGCAAGATGCGTGTTGTTTTGGTGTTCATATACTTTTCCTAAAATAAAGAAATTTGCACCGTTAATATTTATCTGTGGGTATTCTGTGTCTTCTAGTGCTATTGATTTTTGCACATAATATTCGGCAGAGTCTATATTGAATTTTATATAAAGATTAGCTAAATTAGAGTAGTTTACATATTGGAACTGATTATACATGGTGGAATCTTTGAGAAATTCACCAGAATTTATAACTCTTTTAATCTTGGCTATAGCCTTGTTGTATTCTTTATTGTCATAATAAATATTAGCTTGACTTAGTAATATGTTGGATTGAATGTAGAAGGTTCTATTGCTTTGAAGCGCTGTTTCTTTGATAAAACTTTCAGCTTTGTTTAGGGTTTCTAAAGCCTTTTCTGGCATATCATTCATAGAATAGCTTTCTGATATGTACAGATTTGCTGCTGATTGGTATTCTGTATTTTGATATTCTGTGGCTTTCTGTTCTAAAATTTTAGCAGATGTAATAAGTTTTTCTAGGTCTGCTATGTTGTAGAAGTAGTGACATTGCCTGTCTAACAAAAGTAATTCGGTAGCTGTTTTTTTTTCTTGATTGGCTTGCTCTATAAGCAGTGGAAGCTCATAATAAGCACTATCCATATTTTTTTGAAAAAGTATTCCATTATCTCTTACCTTTTCTTCCAATGATTGTGAATAGGATAGGAAAGGAAATAGAAGGCTTAATGCTATTATGAATATAAATTTATGCTTTTCCATAAAGGGAAATGTTCCACTCAATTTTTCATTAAATGTACTTAGAAATATGAAAACAATTGATTTGGAATATAATTTTTTATTGTTATAAAAATTACATTTTGTTTACATAATGCTTATATAATTAACAGTTTGTAAGTATGTGTAATAAAAAAGGCAGAATTCTATTAAAGAAATCTGCCTTTTTGTATTTTTTTTCTGGAGAATTATTCTTCTGCCATGGTATGGAAAACGTTTTGTACGTCTTCATCTTCCTCTATTTTTTCAAGTAGTTTTTCAACGTCTGCAACTTCTTCTTCGGTAAGTTTTTTTGTTACCTGCGGAATTCTGTCAAAACCAGAAGAAAGTATTTCAATATTTCTTTCTTCTAATTCCTTTTGGATACCACCAAAGCTTTCAAAAGGAGCGTAGATGTGAATACCATCTTCATCTGCAAAAACTTCTTCTGCACCAAAGTCAATCATTTCTAACTCTAGCTCTTCCGGATCTAAACCTTCTGCATTAATTCTAAAATTACAAGTATGATCAAACATAAATTCTACAGATCCACTAGTACCTAAGTTACCGTTACATTTGTTAAAATAACTTCTAATGTTAGCAACTGTTCTATTATTATTATCGGTAGCTGTTTCAATAAGAATGGCAATACCATGTGGTGCATATCCTTCAAATAAAACTTCTTTGTAATCACCTTGGCTTTTATCAGAAGCTCTTTTAATGGCACGCTCAATGTTATCTTTAGGCATATTAGCCGCTTTGGCATTTTGTATAACCGCTCTCAAACGAGAGTTAGCGTCAGGGTCTGGTCCCCCTTCTTTAACAGCCATTACAATATCCTTACCTATTCTAGTAAATGTTTTGGCCATTGCAGACCATCTTTTCATTTTTCTAGCTTTTCTAAACTCAAAAGCTCTTCCCATAGTACTGGTTTTTTAACTGTTGTTACAATTTGTATGCAAATATAAAGGTTGTTTTAATTTTTTGGAATATGCTGGCTTAAAAAGTTGTTACTTGTGCTTTCCCATTGTTGCAATAACCTAGATCTTTCTTTATTTAATACGTCGTTTGTTTTGTTATAAGCGGCAACTTGCTTATTAACATCTTTAATTAAGTTGTTGTATTCTTCTATTTCTTCTTTAGTTCTGTCTTTTGGTTTTTTATTTTCAATAGCTTTTCCCATTTTTTCAATTTTATCATTTAACAGGAGAAAGTCTATCATTATCGGTATTTGTACTTCGGCTTCATCTTTGTAAAAAAGTAGTACATCTTTAGTCGCCTTAAGTAAAGAAGTGTCGTTTTGGTAAGGTTTTATTTGTGCTAAAGTATCTAACCCTTCGTTTGCAAATAATAATAGGGTAGAGGCTTTCTGTTGTATTTCGCCTACATTGTTAGAGCTTAAAGAAACTACCAATTCACTTTCTTGAAAATTAGCTTTAAAAAAAGGAAGATAGGTACTGTTTTTATGTTTAAAAACGTCATTAGATATTTTCATTTTTTTGGCAAGTTTAGTCTCTTTGCCTTCTAATAGTGTTACATCATATTTCTTAGCAAAAACACCTTGACTTTTATTTATGCTATCTAAGGCTGTTTCTAATTTTTTATCTACTTGCTCTTGCATTAAAATGTATGCTTCCATGTAATCGTAAGATTGTTCTGCAATTTCCTTCATGTCAACAATCTTGGCGTAATCGTTATTAATTACATTTTCATAGATATTTAAAAATTCTATGAATTGATTTTTATAGGTATCATCATTATTATAGGATGCTGCTTTTTTAATTTTTTCTCTTGAATTTTGAATCTGTACAACTAATAGCTTTCTAGTTTTTTCAATTTTTTTAGGTCGTTTGTCATGTGCTACGGCTTTGGTATATTGCCAAACTTGGTTGTTAAGCTTGTCGTTTTCTGAGGTAATAAACTGCAAGTATTCTACAGGTGTTTTAAAATCTTGTGCGTTTGCAGTAGCTGTTGATGCTATGATCGTAATTATACACAAGTAAAAAAGTTTTTTCATTGGTTTATTATTTATTGGTTAGTAGGTCGGTTATTATTTTATAGGTTTCGCTTAATTCATAATCTTTTAAAAGGTCTTCTCTTTTTTTAGTATTGATTTCATTGACTTCATCATTTTTAGATATAATTTCTTTATTAGCTAAGGTGTTGTCAATTTTAAAACTGTTGTCAGTAGTGTATACACTGTCCATTTGTGTCCAGATGGCATCAAACTTTTCTTTACGAGATATAACACCTTTTAGGCTAAGAGGTATGGTGGTGGTATCATCAAAATAGGTGTGAAGATCTGTGTCAATCTTTTTTATTAACTGAATGTTTTTTGAGATTTCTAAACGTTCTTTACTTTGTTCAATTAGGCGTTGTAGATTTCTTTTTACAGGTATTTTAAAGTATGTGTTTTTTACAATAGTATCGTTTGCTAAAACATTTTCATAGTGAGATTCTCTGTAGCTAAATGATTCTAGTAGAGATGGTATGCTAAAGTCTGGTACAACACCATCTTTTTGCCAAGATTCTCCAGTAATTCTGTACAGTCTTTCAAAAGTTACTTTTACATAACCTGCATTTGGGTTATTTGGGTTAGCCGTAAAAATTGTTTGTCCACTAGCTTTGCCAAAGGTGGTGGTGCCTACTACAATTGCTCTTTGATGATCTTGTAGAGATGCTGTTACGTATTCAGAGGCGGAAGCTGAGTTTTCATTCACTAAAATAATTAAGGGTTTACTAAATACAGTTCCTCTATTATAATCTTTTACAATTTCTTTGTTGTTTTCTCTTGTGTTTACTATTGCAACTGGACCTCTGTCTATAAACAAACCTACTAGGTCAGTAGCTTCTTTTAAAGATCCGCCGCCATTGTTTCGTAAGTCTAAAATTAGCGCTTCAACTTTTTCTTTGTTAAGTCGTAATAGTTCTTTGGCAATATCATTTGCGCAACCCATCCCAAAATCTTCACTGGTGTAAAATCCTGGTAATTTTATATAACCTACTTTGTTAGTACCTTTTAAAATAAAACTATCTACGGTGTTGTCTGCAATATGTATAGCTTCTTTTTTAAGGTTGATGGTAGTGGTGGTGTTTGATGATTTCTTTTTAATTCTAAAATGAAGTATTTTATTTTCTGGGTTGTAGATAAAGTTGTAAAGCGTTTCTAAACTAATACAATTCATCTCTAAAGGTATGTTGTTAGCCGTTATGGTGAGTATTTCATCTCCAATTTCAACGAGATTTTCTTTCCAAGCTGTGCAGCCTGCCTGAATTTCACTTACTACAATGTTTCCGTTATCGGTTTTAGAGAATTTCAAGCCAATAGAGTTGTAGTCATCATGTAAGCTTTCGTCAAAGTAGCTTTTATCGCTTGGGTTGAAATAGTTAGTGTGTGGATCAAAATAGCTACAAAATGTATCTAAAAATGCATCTTGCATTGTTTTTTTTAGGTTATGATCGGTTTTTAACTTGTCTTCAATAATACAAATTTCATTATCTATTACCTGTTTTGTTACAGTGTTTATTTTGGTATTGAACGTTTCTGTACTATCTGTTAAATCTAAAAATTTATAAATGGCATCTCTTCGTATTTTTCTAGACCAGTAGGTAGCTTTTTTTTCTTTGGTTTTGGCAAATCTATAGCCAGTGCCACGTTTCGTAAAGTATAAAGAATCGGTTCCGGAAAAGTCCAATTGTTGAATATCTATTTCTTCCAATACTTTTTTAGTTTCATCTAGTCTTATTTTGTAAATAGTGTAGAAGGTATCTATAAAGCTACAATTGTTGTTTAGAATGGCATCGTCTAAATTATACTCAAAATAAGAGTTTAATTTTTCAAAATCCTCTTTTAAAAAATACATTTCATCTTCATCTAATTTTTCTAAAAAATTATGAAAAACATAAGCAGATAAAGAGTCATCTACAGCTTTTGGAGCGTAATGGTATTTTTGTATGATAGAATTTACAGATGATAAGGTTTCGCAAAAATCATCAGTTTGCGAAAACCCTTTCAACGAGCATAGTATTATTAAAGTGATTAGGTAGGGTCTGAACTTCATCTTTTAAGAATAGTTTTATGTAAAAATAAAAAATCATCTTAAAGATAGAAGATAATCATAGTAATTTTATACTATTCTCTATCACATTTTCATTATTGATTTGAAGGTGTTTGGGAAGTTTTTTGTCTTTAGGTATAACAGCTAAAAATCTGTCGAAGTTTGTAGTGTATACATTTTTAAATACCATATTACGTATATCAAGACCATTGCAAATTTCTTTTATAAATTCATCGTGGTGTATTAAATCACTACTTCCTAAGTGAAATATCCCTTTTTTATTTCGGTTAATAAGGTAGTGAATTTGCTGAGCTACTTTATCTGCATACGTTGTGTTCATTACCAAATCTGGGAATACCTCAAAAGGTACACCTACTTTAGCATATTCTGTTAATTCTTTTACTCTAGGAGATTTGTACCCAAAAACCATAGGTAGACGGGCAATAACGTAGTTGTGCTCGGGAAGTCTTAATAGCTTACTTTCAATTCTTATTTTTAGTTTTCCCCAAATACTTTGCGACAATGTTTTGTCAAACTCGTAGGAAGGATAATTGCTAAAAGCATCAAAAACATTGGCTGAAGAAAGAAAAATAAGTTTTCTATTAGATCCTTTAATATAATCAATAAGAGTATCGTGAACTTCTATTTGATTTTCAAAATCTCCTCTTAAAGCAGAAATAATGATGGTTGGTTTTAATTTTTTTAATATTAAATCTATACCCTCAAGTTCCATGTCAAAATGATAGAAATGTTGGTTTTGTCTATATGATTTTTGAGAGTAGTAGGTTCCGTATACATCAAAATATGAGCATAAATCTTTATAGATAGCGTTACCTATAAAACCACTGGCTCCTATGATTAATATTCGGTTCAAATTCTATTAATTTATTTTGTAACATTTATGCTGTGAGGTAATTGAGAAAATGTTTTTGTTAACCTTATGTCCTTCTCCGTTAAGCTTTTAGCATTATGTTTGGTTAAACGTAATTCAATACTAATATAAGTGTAAGTATAAATAAGGTAAAAGATTTAACATTTTAAATATATTCTAAGGATATACGCTGGGGGTTCATCTCTTAATAATATTTAATACTTAGTTAAAACTTCTACTCAAAAAATAAAGATTGAATTGTCAAGGATTTTTTAATTAGAATAAGGAAGACTACCTCGTAGCGAGAAGCCTTAAGGTAGTCTTCTTATGTTTTTTATTTGTTTGAGTAAAAAGGAAGTTTTACTACTGTAGCTGGTATTTGTTTTTTTCTAATTTGAATTTGAATTTGTGTGTCTATGTTGCTATTAGCAATGGTAACGTAGCCTAAACCAATTCCTATTCCTAATGATGGAGACATAGTTCCGCTGGTAACTTCACCAATTGTTTTACCTTCTGTGTCTAATATTTCATATCCATGTCTTGGAATAGCCTTTTCATTCATTTTAAATCCTACAAGTTTTTTAGTAACACCATTTTCCTTTTGTGCTTTAAGGTTTTCTGAGTTAATAAAATCTTTTGTGAACTTAGTAATCCATCCTAAACCAGCCTCAATAGGGGAGGTCTCATCATTAATATCATTGCCGTATAAGCAAAATCCCATTTCTAAACGTAAAGTATCTCTTGCTGCTAAACCAATAGGTTTAATACCAAAAGAGGCGCCGGCTTCCATAACCTTGTCCCAAACTTGTTTTACTTCGGTATTTTTACAATAAATCTCAAAACCTCCGCTTCCTGTATATCCGGTAGCAGAAATAATTACATGCTCAATCCCTGCAAAATCGTTTACTTCAAAATGGTAGTATTTTATAGCAGATAAATCAGTAGAAGTTAAGCTTTGCATAGCTTCTACAGCTTTTGGTCCTTGAATAGCTAATAAAGAATACTCTTCCGAAATATTTCTCATATCTGCATTCATGGTATTGTGGGCAGAAATCCAATTCCAGTCTTTTTCTATATTAGATGCATTTACAACTAACAGGTATTGTTCTTCTTTTATTTGGTAAATAATTAAATCGTCAACAATACCACCATTTTCATTCGGCATGCATGCATATTGCGCTTTGCCTATGGTTAGTTTAGTAGCGTCGTTCGAAGAAATTTTTTGAATAAGTTCTAAGGCATTAGGGCCTGAAACCAAAAACTCACCCATGTGAGAAACATCAAAAACTCCAACACCTTCTCTAACCGTTTGGTGTTCTATAGTTACTCCTTCATATTGTACTGGCATATTATATCCAGCAAAAGGAACCATTTTAGCATTTAATTCAACATGTGTATCGTAAAGTGCTGTGTTTTTCATAATTCTAAATCAAGTGTGTTTATAATGTAGTTGTAATACGAATCGTATTTTGCGCAAAGGTATTGAAATTTGTTCTTATGAAAATCTATTTTTCAACCTTAACTAGGGTAAAATGAAATTATAGGTTATTTTTTGTTGTAAGTGTAAGGTAGCGAGGTGTTTATATGTGTGTTTTTGTTTAAAAAATGCTATAGTTTTAACAATATGATAAAAATACTTACAATTGTGGGTTTAAGAATAATAAATCATTTCTATATTAGCTATCTGAAATAAGTATGCCATTTTTTAATATTATAGTTACTAAAATTGTTAATAGTTTTTTTGTTCTAACATTTTTTTAGCCGTATAATTATGTTTTTTATATTTATTTTTGTTTATAACAAAAAGATTTTGAGTAAAAATAAGATTTATAAAATTTCACTAAAAGGAAATAGATGTAAATTAATAGAATAAAATATGCACCACCGACCAATAAAATATTTAATTAGTACTTTCTTGTTACTTCTTAGTTCTGGAGCTTTTGCTCAACAAATAATTAAGCACACTGTAAAATACGGGGAAACTAAATATAGATTGTCAAAAATCTATGAAATTTCTATTGCAGAACTTGAAAGACAAAATCCTGAATTAGCCAATGGGTTATATGCAGGGCAGGTTTTAACTATTGATACTTCGTATTCGCATTCAAAGGAAAAACCTGATGGGAATTATACGAAGTATTTTGTTCAGCAAGGAGAAACAAAAGCTTCAATAGCTAAAAAGTTTGATATTACTGTTGCGCAGTTAGTGCAAGCTAACCCAAGTATTGCTGATAAATTGCTTGCATTTGAATATGTATATGTGCCAACTGATGGTGCACCTATGAGTAATAACCCTGTTGTAACAACCAAAGTAAACGATACGAAAGTTGATAATACGGTTGTAAAAGAAACAACTACAGCTACACCACAAGTTGTTGCCGATAAGGAAGAAAAAACTACTTGGGAGGTAAATACCAAAATTGAAGTTGATGATAATAGAAATAAGTACGCAGATTTAAAAGCGTCTGCAGAGTTTGGGAATGGACTAAATCTTACTTTTTTATATCCTGAAGATATTTCGAGTAAGAAGGAATATGAAGATTTTGATAGAGGAGCTCAATTGGCTATTGACTCTATTAACAGTTTAGGAGGAGGAGTACAGTCTGAAAATGTTAATTTAACCTATGTTGCAGGTACTAACTTAAGTAGGCTTAAAGATATTACCAATATTATTACGTTGTGTAATGTAAAAGCAACAGAGAGTGTAGTAGATAAGAGTAAGAGTAAGAGTAAGGTGAATACTGCTTTTGCAATTACTACTGACGGACAGGTTAAAAAATCTGATAACCTTACCTTGTTTTCTAAGTCTACAGATTTTTACAAGCAAAAGGCCTTGCTAGATTACATTAATCAACAAAATGGAAATATTATTATTATAAGCGATGCAGATAAGAAATTGTCTAATGATATAAAAAATTCTTATGTAGGATTGAAAGTTATTAAAGTGGCAAAAAATGAAGTGCTTGATAATGATGAGCTGTATAGTGCTTTGTCAGATGTTAAAACCAATTTTGTTATTTTAAATACTACAGATGTTAATACCATTTTAAGTGTTACAAATAGTTTATTGCCAAAATATAAAAGCTATGCTATTCATTTAGCTTCATTTAATTCATACAAGAATATTGTTACTAGTAAAATTTCTGTGAAGAGATATGTTATCTTAAATTTTATTTTCCCAGAATACGAAGGATACAATGTGAAAAGTACTTATATGAACCAATTTGTAGCTAAGTATAACGCATTTTATAACGAACAACCATCTGAGGAAGCAATTTCTGGGTTTGATATAACATTCGATTTTCTTTTAAGATTATCTCAAAAGGAAAATATGGATGCTGTTTTAGAGAAGTCAACAAAACAAGTAGTAATGCCTTTTGAGTATTCAGAGACTTCTTCAAATGTGTTTGTGAATAGAGCATTTAAAATTTACCAGTTAACAGATCAGGAAACTGTTAAACAACTGAATTAATAAATTACCAATAGTTTATGTTGGTCTAAATATTGGTTAGATTAATATTTATTTTTAACATGGGAAAAAATACCTTTAGAGGATTTTATATGTTGCTTTTACTATCAGTTTTTGGTGTTGAGATAGGGTTTTCTCAATGTCCAACTGTAGTTGAAAGTACGCAAAGTTTTTGTGACACTCAAGATGCTACCATTTCAGATTTGTCTGCCGTTGATAACGGAGGAGGAGTTCAATGGTATGCGAGTCCTACAAGTTCAGCGCCTTTAATAGGGGCTAACTCTTTGCAAGACGGAGTAACATATTATGTAGATGATACTACAGGTTCTTGTGGAACAAGAGGAGCTGTTACTGTAGAAATTTATGGTCCTCCTGAAGTGGTAAACTTTCAGGGTTTTTGTATTACTTCATCGGTTGATCCTATACCAACATTGGCAGATGTTTATGTAGACGGAGTTAATGTCCAATGGTATGATGCTGCTGTAGGAGGTACAGCTTTGCCTATGTCTACAACATTGGTTAATAATACGGTTTATTATGCAACTCAAAGTCCAGATGGTAGCTGTGAATCAACATCAGTGGGGGTTTTAGTATATTTTGTTGATGTTGCTTTGGTGCCTGTTGGAAATACAGAACAATATTTTTGTGAAGATTCGTCAAACCCACCAACAATTGGTGATTTAGTTGTGTCTGGCGATAGCAATTGGTACGAGACTGAAACATCTACAACGCCATTAGCTGAAACTACTGTATTGGTAGATGGAGAAACTTATTATTCTACGAATGTAGCACCTCCTTGTGAAAGTGATGAGCGTTTACCTGTTACGGTAACTATTTATCCGCAAAATGAAGCAGGAGAAGGAGCAGATGTTATTATTTGTGAAGCTGATATAGCAGGAACAGGAACCGTAGATTTATTTGCAGAATTAACAGGTACACCTGAATCGGGTGGTACTTGGTCGGGTCCTTTACCAGTGACGGGCGGAGTTGTTGATATTACTAGTATGACTGCTGGAGATACTTTTGATTTCACCTATTCGGTTAGTAATTCGGTAAATTGTCCAACAGATACTTCTGTTGTATCTATAATTATACCAGGTAATCCAAATTCAGGAATAGATAATAGTGTTTCCTTATGTTCGTACGATACTCCAATTAATTTGTGGGATCTACTAGGCGGTAGCCCAATGACTGGAGGAGTATGGTCACCTACGTTAACTAGTGGTACTGGAGTTTTTGATCCGGCAGTGGATGCACCAGGTGTGTACACTTATACGGTAACGAGTCCTGGTAGTTGTTCGCAGAGTAGTTCTGGGGTTAGTGTAGATGTTGTATATGATGTTTCTTCTGGTTCTTATACTGGGTCGCAAGATTTGTGTGCCGTTTCTGGTGATGTTGATTTATTTGACTTTTTGGATGGGTCTGAAGATGCTGGAGGAGTTTGGTCAGATAATGGAGGTAATGCCGTTACAAATCCTATTGATGTATCAAGTTTTTCAAATGGTAATTATACCTATACTTATACAGTTACCAATGCATGTTTTTCTTCTGCAACTGATATTACGTTTGAGATATCTGTGCCAATTACTTCTGGTGTTTTTACTACTACAGCAGAAGTTTGTGTTTTAGATGGTACCTTTGATTTATTTACTTTATTAGATGGATCACAAGATATGACAGGAAGCTGGGAAGATAGCTCTGGTAATCCAGTAAGTAATGTAATTGATATATCAACCTTTGCAACAGGTATTTATGATTATGAGTATTCAGTAGAAAATGTTTGTGGTACATCTTCAACTACGGTGAGTGTTAGTGTATTTAATCCACCGAATGCTGGTACGTTTACAGGAGCAGTTGTTAATTGCTCAACTACAGGTCAATTTGATCTGTCTACTTTATTAGATGGTACTCAGGATACAGGTGGAACTTGGTTAGATAGTACTAATACACCAATAGTAAACCCTATAGATGTTGCCAATTATGCAGCAGGGTCTTATACATATACTTATAGTGTAACTAATGTTTGTGGAAACGATACAGAGGATGTGACAATTGTCTTCCCTGAAGATCCTGATGCTGGTACAAACAGTACTTTTGATATTTGTATTACTAGTGCCAGTGCAGATTTATTTACACTTTTAGGAGGTACACCTGATTCAGGTGGGGTTTGGTCTCCAGCATTAAGCAGTGGAACAAATATCTTCGATCCTTCAGTTGATACTAGCGGTACCTATACATATACAGTAACTTCGTCTGGAGGATGTTTACAAAGCAGTGCTTCTGTAGTAGTAACAGTTCATGATGTGCCTCATTCAGGGGTGTATACTGGTTCTGTTGATATATGTAACAATACAGGTAATTTTGATTTATTTACCTTATTAGATGGTAGTGAAGATGCTGGTGGTCAGTGGTATGATAGCTCTAATAATGCAGTAGCTAATGCTGTTGCTTTAGCCTCATTAAGCATTGGTAACCATACGTATACATATAGTGTTACTAATTTTTGTAATACAGTTAGTACAGATGTAACATTTAATGTTCAAGAATCTATAACAGCCGGTGTTTTTGGTGGTGTGCAAAATGTTTGTGTAACTGCTGGTACTTTTGATTTATTTGATTTATTAGATGGATCTCAGGCTGCAGGCGGACAATGGACAGATGCTTCTAACAATGTGATTAGTAATATAGTTGATATTTCATCTTTTGTTGATGGAGTTTATTCTTATACATATTCGGTATCTAATTCTTGTGGTAGTGATGATACAGCAGTTAGTTTAGCTGTTTTTACGGCTCCGTCTTCTGGTGTGTTTACAGGAATTCAAGAAAATTGTACAACAGCGGGTGTTTATGATTTGTTTGATTTATTAGATGGTACTCAGGATACAGGTGGTACTTGGTATGATAGCTCAAATACGGCAGTAAACAGTAATGTAGATGTTAGTGGATATTCATCAGGTACTTATGATTTCATTTATGAAGTTACCAATGTATGTGGTACAGAATCTACAACAGTTACATTAATGTTTCCTGATACGCCTGATGCTGGTACAGATGGTACAGTTGCTTTTTGTCCTGCAGATACGGGTGCAGATTTATTTAATTCATTAGGAGGTTCACCTGAAACCGGTGGTGTTTGGTCACCTGCATTAGCAAGTGGTACCGGATTTTATGATCCAACAGTAGATGCACCTGGCGTATATACATACACAGTAACTACTTCGGGTGGTTGTTTACAAAATAGTGCAACTGTAACTGTTTCTATTTTACCATTGGCTAATTCAGGTACTGCAACGGGTATACAACAAGCGTGTGCTAATAATGGTACTTTTGATTTATTTACGTTGTTAGATGGTACGCAAGATGCTGGTGGTACATGGTATAATATTGATGGTGTAGCAGTTACTAACCCATTAAATATTTTAAGCCTTGTAGAAGCTTCTTATACATATACATATACAGTGTCTAGTGCGTGTGATACATCTTCTACAGATGTAACAGTAGAAATTTTTAACAATCCATCTTCTGGTACATTTACTGGCTCGCAGTTAGTTTGTCCTTCTGATATTACGTTTGATTTATATGCTTTATTAGACGGAAGTGAAGAAGATTATGGTACCTGGATTGATGGGGCTAATAATGTAGTTACTAATCCTATTGATGTTAGTTTATTAACATCAGGAACTTATGAATATACCTATTCTGTTCTTAATGTTTGTGGTACTAGTGCTACACAAGTATCTTTTGAAGTGCCTAATTTACCAGATGCGGGATTAGATAGTACTTTTAATATTTGTCCTAATTCACCACCAGTAGATCTATTGGTTAATTTAGGTGGTACCCCAGAAACCGGAGGTGTCTGGAGTCCTGCGCTTGCAAGTGGTACAAATACTTTTGATCCAAGTGTAGATGCTGAAGGAATCTATACGTATACGGTTTCATCAGCAGGTAATTGTTTTCAAGCTAGTGCTCAAATGGAAGTAATATTTGATCCATTGCCAAATTCTGGTGTTTTTGCTGGACCACTTGACGTTTGTCCTAGTGCGGTTACTTTTGATCTTGAAACATTATTAGATGGTTCGCAAGATGCAGGTGGAACATGGACGGTAGCTTCTACAACTTCAGTAGTTTCAAATCCTTTAGATGTTTCAGGATTTACATCTGGTACCTATAGTTATGATTATACAGTTTCCAATATTTGTGCAGATTCAGTAACAACAGTTAATTTTGTGGTTCCTGATCTACCTGATGCAGGAGGAAATAGCGCGGTAGAATTTTGCATAACTGGTGCTAGTGACGATTTATTTAATTATTTAGCGGGTACGCCTGAAACTGGTGGTACTTGGTCACCTGCTTTGGCTAGTGGCACAGGAGTGTTTGACCCTAGTGTTGATGCAGCCGGTGTATATACTTATACGGTTACTTCTGCAGGCGGCTGTTTTCAAAATAGTGCTGAAGTTTTAGTAAATGTTTCTTCGGAAGTTCCACATGCAGGTATTTTTACAGGTATTGAAGATGTGTGTATTAACTCTGGAACATTTGATTTAATGACCTTACTATCTGGGTCGTCAACTAATGCAGGTACTTGGGTAGAAACAAGTACAGGAAATATAATTACCAATCCTTTAGATGTTAGTAGTTTTTCTACAGGCGTATATACATATACTTACCAAATATTAAATTCATGTGGAGTTTCTGAACAAGATGTGCAAATCAATGTTTTAGGAGATATTCAGTTTGATAATAGTAGTATCGCTATTCAGTCACCTGTATGTTACGAAGGTGATGCCGAAGTAACGCTTACTAACACTAATATGATAGATGGTGTATATGATATTTATTATACACTATCTGGGGCTAATAACCAACCCTCTCAAAGTATACCTGTAACTATGACAGGAGGATCTGGTACATTTTATTTACCAGGGACTACAGATTTGATTAATGAGGGTACTACTACAATTACTATAGATGCTGTTGATTTTGTAAGTATTAATGGTTGTAACTTTACTGTGGTAGGAGTGTCTGCTGATATTGAAGTAGTG
This sequence comes from Neptunitalea lumnitzerae, assembly GCF_027924185.1. Lineage (GTDB taxonomy): Bacteria > Bacteroidota > Bacteroidia > Flavobacteriales > Flavobacteriaceae > Neptunitalea > Neptunitalea lumnitzerae. The sequence continues at coordinate 53,802 of NZ_BRVO01000003.1, read as the reverse complement.
CCACTAATAGACATTTCAAGTAATCAATTAAGTGCTGATAATATTTGTTTTGGAGAAGACGTAATAGTACTACTTTCTGGAACTAATTTAGTTGACGGTACGTATGAAATAGAATATCTGTTAGAAACTACGGGTAGTACTGCTACTTATACAGTTACCGTTGTAGTAGCTGGTGGTGATGCAACAATTATAATACCTGCTGCAAATGTACCAATAGAAGATGATGCGTATTTATTTGAAATTACAGCTATCACTAATTTAGATTTAGGCTGTGCTAATTTAAATGAAAATGCAGCTACTATTTTTGATGTGTATCCATCTTCGGGCATTAATTATTTAGCAACAAAATTAGAAGCGGAGGATACTTGTATAAACTCTGAGGGATATATTACTATTATTAATAATACTGTAGCTGACGGAAATTATGAAGTATCATATGATTTATCTGGAGCTACTATTTATTCAGCTACTAATGTTTCTGTAACATTTGTAAATGGTAGTGCTTTATTAACCATACCAGAAGGAATTTTAACAAGTGGTGGAACAGTGACCTTTTCTATAACATCAATGATTGTGGATGATTTACTATGTCCTGTTACTTTTACAGATATTTTCCAAGTTGATTTTGAAGTGATACAAGGTGAGGCTCCTGTATTAATGGATGAAGGAAATATTTTCTGTTCTCAAGATTTTCCAGTCATTAGAGTATCTGATTTAAACAATAATCTGGAGGCTCCTGTGGATAATGTTTTATGGTATACTACTATAGATGGAACTACACCATTGGATAATGACGCTGTGTTAACAGAAAACCAAACCGTTTATGGTGTATATGTAATGTATGCTATTTGTAGTGCTGTAGAAAGATTACAGGTTACTATTGAAGTAGATTTTTGTGATATAATTATACCAGATGGATTTTCGCCTAACAATGATGGTGTAAATGAAACATTTGACATTAAAGATTTAAGATTATATTATCCTGATTTTAAAATAGAAATATTTAACCGTTACGGTAACATTTTGTATAGAGGAGATTACAATACACCAAACTGGAGTGGTAACGCTACAGAAGGTGGTGTTATTATTGGAGACAATAAAGTACCAGCTGGGGTATATTTCTTTATACTAGAACTTCATGATGAAGAGAACAGAGTTATTCAGGGACGCTTATATTTAAATAGATAGAATTTCAACATTTATAATAAATGAAGAACAATAAGATATTAGTGGTTTTAATTGTTGCGCTTTTCTCACTTGTAGCAAAAGCCCAACAAGATCCTCAGTATACACAGTATATGTATAATATGAGTGTGATAAACCCTGCTTATGCAACAGACAATCCTGATATTGTTAATTTAGGAGGTATTTATAGAGCACAATGGATGAGTATTGAAGGAGCACCTAGAACAGCTAGCTTTTTTGTTCATACCCCTCTTTCTAGAAAAGTAGAAATGGGACTTTCTGTAGTGCATGATGAAATTGGTAATATTGTTAATGAGAATAATGCTTATGTAGATTTTGCTTACGTATTATCTTTATCGGAAACATCAAGATTATCGTTTGGTTTAAAAGCAGGAGCTACTTTTTACGATACTGACTTTAGTAACTTTGTACTTACTGATGATATGCCCGATACTGCCTTTTCTGAAAATATTAGTAGAATTTTTCCAAATGTTGGGGCAGGGGTATTTTATTTTAGTGATAAATATTATTTAGGATTATCTGTACCTAACCTTTTAAAATCGCACCATATAGAAAACCAAGATGGTATTTCGTACCAATCAGTAGAAGATTATCATTTCTTTTTTACCGGTGGATATGTTTTCAATTTAAATGATAACCTTAAGTTTAAGCCTGCTTTTATGGCTAAAACTGTGTTTGATGCTCCAATGTCGTTAGACGTAACTGCTAACTTTTTATTTAATAATAGAGTAGAAATGGGAGCAGCTTATAGATGGGATGATGCTGTTAGTGGTTTGATAAATTTTAGATTGTCACCTAGTTTACGTATTGGTTATGCTTACGATCATACATTGTCTAATTTAGGAAGATTTAATTCTGGATCACATGAAATTATGGTATTATTCGACATCAATAAATTAGGTAAGAATAATGGCTTTGATATATCACCCCGATTCTTTTAACAATACTTGCAAACCTCATGAAGCATAATTTTACTTTAATATTATTTTTTATTGTTTTTGGAGCTTTTGCTCAAGAAAAGCCCTCTGAAAAAAAAGCAGATATTTTGTTTAAGAGCAGAGCGTATCTGGAAGCTTCAGAAATGTATGAAGGATTACCTAAGAACGAGCATATACTTAAAAATCTTGGTGATTGTTACTTGTATAATTCCATGATGGCAAAAGCGTCTGAAGCGTATGGTAAATTGTTTTCAGAATATAAGTCGGATAGTATACCTAAAGAATACCTGTTTAGATATGCACACGCATTAATGGGAACTGAAAGCTATGAGAAAGCAGATTCTATTATGGGGTTATATGATACAAGTAAGTCTTATAATACCAAAGAATTTATTGATAGCTTAACTAATGTAGTGCCTTACGAATATAAAATACAGTTTTTGTATGAAAATTCTAAAGGCGATTTTGGTGTTGCTTTTTTAGGAGAGAAAGTAGTTTTTGCTTCTACTAGAAATAAAAAAAGACCTGTATATACTTGGAATGAAGAGCCTTATTTAGATTTATATATTGGGGCAATAGGAGATAATGGTAAACTTGATAGTGTACAATTGTTTCCAGACAAAATTAATACCGATAGTCATGAAAGTTCGCCAGCTTTTACTAAAGATGGTAAGATTATGTACTTTAATAGAACGGCTGATAAACGTGTTAAAATAGGAGGACAGAAGTTTGCCTCTGTACGTATGTTTAAAGCAGAATTGGTAGACGGTAAATGGACTAATGAACAGGAGTTGCCTTTTTCTTCTGAGAAATGGAATACAGAACACCCTACTTTAAGTCCTGATGGTAAAGTTTTATACTTTGCTAGTGATATGCCAGGAAGTCTTGGTTCCTTTGATATTTTTTATGTAACTATTAATGACGACGGATCTTATAGCTTTCCTATAAATGCAGGTTCAGCTATTAATACTAAGCATAGAGAACAATTTCCTTTTATGTCTGAAGATGGTGTTTTGTATTTTGCTTCTAATGGTTTAAAAGGTTTAGGCGGATTGGATATTTTTAGAACCGAAATTAAAGATTCTATATTCAGCAGACCATTGAATTTGGGTAATACTATTAACGGTGGTATGGATGATTTTGCTTATTCTTTAAAGGCAGAAGAGGATATGGGATATTTTAGTTCTAACAGAGAGGGGTATGATAATTTGTATACATTCACACGTGAAGACAATAAAAACAAGTACTTTGTTGAAGGAGATGTGAAAGATAAAGTTTCTAAGAATTTATTGCCTGGTTCTAAAGTTTCTTTATACGATATGAATGGTAATTTGGTGGATTCTATTACGGTGAAGGAAGACGGACATTATAAGTTTGGTACATCGCCAAATACTACGTATAAAATTGTAGCTGAACGAGACTTTTATATTCCGTTTGAGGATGAGTTTACAACGGGTGAAGATGGAGTTTTCTATTATGCTATAGAATTAGCAATGGAATCGTTTGTAGATAGAATTCCGGAGGTTAAAATGCGTAATGATGGCGTTATTTATATTGAGCTAGAAAATATTTATTTTGACTTTGATAAATGGGATATTAAACCACAATCTGCAACTACATTAGATTTTGTAGTGAAATTATTGAAGGAGTACCCAACTATGGAGATTGAAATTAATGCACATACAGATACGCAAGGTACCGATGCTTATAACATGCACTTATCTGCTAACAGAGCCAAAGCTGCAGTAGATTACTTAGCAAAGAATGGTATTAAGAGAAGTAGATTGCGTTATAATGGATATGGTGAGAGTAGACCGTTAGTACCATGTGGAGATAATTGTTCTGAAATAGAACATTCCATAAATAGACGATGTGAGTTTATCTTAACTAAATAATATAAAAAAAGCCGCTGTATAGCGGCTTTTTTTTATGGACTCATTTTTTAATGAGCTGGTATATGATTTAAAATTTCTGAAATTGGCGCTCGTTCTGTATAGTCTGGATTGGTAAAGCTATATGTTATTTTTCCATCCGTATCTATAACGTAGGTTGCAGGAATTGGAAGTACAGCCTCTCCAGATGAGTTTAAGTCTTCTAGCCCTGTATTTAATCCTTTTTTAAGTTTCCCTTGATAATCATCTGTTACATCAAAATTTACTTTAAAGGCTTTCATGATACTACCATCAATATCAGAAACAATATCAAAAGTAGCTTGTGTATTACTTTTGGTTTTAACTACGTTTTCATAAGACTCTGGGGTAATAGCTATAAGTTTAGCCCCAGCAAGTTCCAATTCTTTGGCTTCAGTAGCCATTTCAGTTAAGTATTTGCTACAATAAGGGCACCAATAACCTCTGTAAAAGAAAACTACTAAAGGTTGCTTAGAAGCAAGTTCTTGTAGGTTTAGGGTAGTTCCATTTTCAAAAGTTAGTGTTACGTCTGGTGCTTTTTCTCCAACAGTTAATCCTAGTGGATTTTCTCCCTCTACAATGCCATATTGTGTAAGGATAGGGGTGGTGTCTTTTACCACTTCTGTGTTAGGTTCTTTCTCCTGTTTTTCTGGGTTAGTAGTCTTTGGTGTTTCATTGCACGAAGCAAATAGTACTATAGCAGATATACTGCAAAGTAGTTTTTTCATAATAGAAGTTTTTTATATTCTATTACTTAGTAGGATAAAAAGATAAAACCTTACTCTTAATGATAAGTAGTTAGTAAATCGTTCGTTTCTTCTGAAAAAAGGAAACTACTCCCTTGTATTCTATATTTATATACAAACAGATTTTTTGTTTTGTTATGGGTTGCAAAGTTGAAGGGATATGTAATAAAGGCATAATAGTTCCATTCAGGATCTACATTACTTAATGTATGTAGTTTAATTTTTGGAGTGCGCTTATTTAAATAGATAAAACTATTAGCCGTTGTAAAAAATAAATAACCCTTTTTACCTGGAACTATAAAAGTGAATTCATCACTTTTCATTTTGGTATGACTGTTTTTAAAGTAAAAGTTGTTATTTTTAAAATAAAAATCTACTCCTTTATCGTTTATGATATCAGTTTTCTTTTGTAGTAGTTTTTTTAAAACTTTCGAAAGTGGACTTTTTTCAATGGTGAGCAATTGCTGTTTTGATAAACCTATATAATGGCCTTCATAAATTTTTTCTGGTTCAAACCAATGTACTGTATAATAATAGGAATTTATGCTATTTTGTTCTTCATGAAGTATGGAGAATTCAATGTATCTTAATATATTTTCAATAGAAATGTCTAGCCCTATATGTCTAATAGAAATTCCTTTGTAATTAGGTCTGTGGCTTTTCCGCTGATTGGTTACAACAGAATCTTGAGGGGGATAATTACTATAATCAATGGGATTAAAAAGTACTAAATCTTTACAATAGTTTTTCTCTACAATCCATAAGTTTTTAGGTCGTAAAGGAGTAGAGCCTAAGTGATGAAACTCGATAAGAATAGTGTCTTTGTAAGCTAATTTATTGGATAATTGTTCAGCTAGTTGACCTATTATTTTAATTTTCTCGGTAACTGCATAATTTTCAAAAGGAATTCTGACAAAAGTAACTACGTTACCATATTTTTCCTGATATATTTTGTTTTTATGAAAAGCATTCCCATGTAAAACAAAACATAATAAAAATATGGTAAGTAGTTTATTCATGTTAAAGAGTTCTATTGTTTAAAAACGATTTTAAATCGGAATACGTATCAATAACAATACTTTTCTTTTCTTTATCTAAAACAGCCTCTATTTGTGTTGGGATTGGTACCTCTATAGATAGGGTGTCAGTAACAACATCTAAAAACTTAACGGGGTGAGCTGTTTCTAAAAATACACATAAATCATTATTCGTTTTCAAATAGTTTTTAGCTCCTAAATAACCAACGGCACCATGTGGGTCTGCTACATAACTAGAAGTTTCATAGATGCTCTTCATAGCTTTTCGAGTATCCTCATCGGTATAACTAAAAGATGAAAAATGGGCTTTTAAAGCTTCTGTATTTTGGTTGTAAATTTCTTGTATTCTCACAAAGTTGCTCGGATTACCAACATCCATAGCATTAGAAATAGTCTGCTTAGAAGGTTTAGGCTCGTATGTACCGGTAACTAAAAATCGAGGTACGGTATCGTTCACATTGGTAGCCGCTACAAAGTGTTTAACGGGTAAGCCTAATTTAGCAGCCATCATACCAGCACAAATGTTACCGAAGTTACCACTAGGTACCACAAATACAAACTCTTTGTTTAGTTGTTTTAATTGTTTGTAAGCAAAGAAAAAATAAAACATTTGAGGTAACCATCTTGCTACGTTAATAGAGTTAGCAGAAGTTAGGTTTTGGTCTTTTAGTTCTTCATCTAAAAAAGCATTTTTAACCATATCTTGGCAGTCGTCAAAAACACCATTAACCTCTAGAGCAGTTATGTTTTGTCCAAGCGTAGTTAATTGTTTTTCTTGTATATCACTTACTTTACCACTAGGGTATAATATTACCACATTAACCCCATCAACACCCAAAAAGCCACTTGCCACAGCACCACCGGTATCACCTGAAGTAGCCACTAAAACTGTAACTTGTTCTTGTTGTACATCTTTATTAAAGTAGCCTAAGCAACGTGCCATAAAGCGCCCACCTACATCTTTAAAAGCCATGGTTGGTCCATGAAATAATTCTAATGAATAAATATCATCTTCCACCTTTACTGTCGGAAAATCAAAAACCAAGGTATCTTTTATAATTTCTTTTAAAGATGCTTCGTCAATCTCATCTCCCACAAATTGAGCAATTACTTTATAGGCTATTTCCTCGTTACTAAATTGTGTTATGTTATCAATAAAATGAGCGTCTAAAGCTGTTATTTCTTCAGGAAAGTACAACCCTCTGTCTGGTGCTATACCATTTATAACAGCTTCTTTAAAACTAACTTTATGTTCTTTATTGTTTAAACTATAGTATTTCATAATGGTAAAACTTTACATCCTTTCGGATTTACTTTAGAGATATGGATGTCAAATTTAATTTCTGAATTTTTATAAATATCGTGTATCGCATCAGCTACTTTGTGGGCAGTATCGGCACCTTTGCTTAAAGCAAAAATAGAAGGACCAGAACCTGAGATACCACTACCTAAGGCTCCTGCATTTTTAGTAGCTACTTTAACTGTTTTAAAGTAAGGTATTAATACCGAGCGTATAGGTTCTACAATTACATCTTCTAACGATCTTGATATAAGGTCATAATCGTTTAAAAATAGTCCGCTTACAAATCCGCCTACATTACCCCATTGCTGTATGGCTTTTTTAAGGGTTACATTGTGTTTTAAGATAGCCCTTGAGTCGGCTGTTTTTACCTCAATTTGCGGATGCACCACGGTAGCATATAACTCAGATGGGGTAGGCAATGCAATTACATCTAAAGGAGTGTAACTTCTTACTAAGGTACAACCGCCCATAAGTGCTGGTGCTACATTGTCTGCATGAGGTGCACCACTAGCTAAAGCTTCTCCTTGCATAGCAAACTCAACTAATTTAGCATTGGTGAACGGGTTTCCTAGTAATGCATTAATACCATATACTGCGCCAGCAGCACTGGCAGCACTGCTACCAATACCGCTACCAGCTTTAATTTTTTTATAAATTTCAATATCAAAACCACCTTCAAAGGTAATTTCTTTGAGCATAGCCAAGGCAGCTACACCAGCTACATTTTTTTTTGTTTCTAGAGGAAGATCTGCTCCTTCAATTTTTGTGATTCGTATACCTGGAACGTCAGATTTGCGTACAATCATTTCATCACCAACCGAATCTAAACATAAGCCTAATACATCAAAACCACATGAAACATTGGCTATAGTACCCGGGCAAAATACTTTTACTGCTTTCATAACTATTAGTTGCTACCTACGCGTATAATGTCGGCAAATATTCCAGAGGCAGTTACATCTGCACCTGCACCTGCACCTTTAATTAATAATGGTTGTTCTTGGTATCTATCTGTATAGAAAAGAACAATGTTATCTTTTCCTTCTAAGTTATAGAACGGATGGTCTGCTGGGATTTCTTCTAATCCTACTTTTGCCTTTCCGTTTTCAAACGTAGCTACATATTTTAAACGCGCTCCTTTTTCAGTTGCTTGTTCATATATATTATTAAAATGTGTATCATGAGTTTTAAGAGTTTCAAAAAATTCTGGTACACTTGGCGCATCTAAACTTTCTTGTGGTAAAAAAGGAATGTTCTCAATATCTTCCATATCTATTTGATATCCACTTTCACGTGCTAGAATTAATATTTTACGAGCAACGTCTACACCACTTAAATCAATTTTAGGGTCTGGTTCTGTATATCCTTCAACTTTTGCTTGTTGAACAACATCATGAAAGTTATGATCATTATCAAAGTTGTTAAAAACAAAGTTTAAACTACCAGATAGGACAGCTTTAATGGTATGTATGCGGTCTCCTGAAGCTATTAGGTTTTTCAAGGTATCTATAATAGGTAAACCAGCACCTACATTAGTTTCAAATAAAAATGGAACGTTATAATTAAAAGCAAGCTTTTTAAGTAATTGATAGTTCTGGTAATCTGAAGCAGCAGCAATTTTATTACAGGTAACTACCGCAATACTATTTTTAAGATACTTATGATACGTAGCAGCTACTACATCATTTGCTGTATTATCTACAAATACACTATTACGTAGGTTACAACTCTTAACTTTTTCAAAGAACCCATCTAAAGAAGCAGCTTCTCCTTCTGCTAATTCTTCTTGCCAATTGCTTAATGAAATACCACTTTCATTAAATACCATTTTTTTAGAATTAGACAGCGCAACTACACGAATATTTAGTTTTAAACGTTCTTTTAAAAATTTCTTTTGCTGATTAATTTGAGCTAAGAATTTTTCTCCAACATTACCTACACCCGTTACAAAAAGGTTTAATTGTTTAGTTTGCTCTTCAAAAAATCGCTCATGTAAAACATTCAATGCTTTGTTTACATCTTTCTCATCTATTACGGCAGAGATGTTTCTTTCAGAGGCTCCTTGAGCAATAGCTCTAATATTTACGTTGTTTTTACCTAGGGTACTAAACATTTTACCGCTAAGCCCTTGATGACTCTTCATTTGGTCACCCACCAAAGCAATAATTGAAAGCCCAGATTCTATAATTACTGGTTTAATTTTATTTAAGGATATTTCGTAAGCAAAAGCTTCATTAACGGCACACTCTGCTTTTTCCGTTTCGGCAGCATTAATACCTAAACATATAGAGTGCTCTGAAGATGCTTGTGTAATTAATACAACACTAATTTCTTCTTGAGATAAAACTTCAAACAAGCGTTTTGAAATTCCTGGTATACCTACCATACCAACACCTTCAAGTGTTAATAACGCTATTTTGTCTACGTTTGAGATTCCTTTTACAGGTAGCTCTTCTTTAAAATCTTCTTGTACTATTAAAGTTCCAACCTCATGCGGTTGAAAAGTGTTTTTTATATGAATTGGAATTTTCTTCTCTAACACTGGTTGAACCGTTGGTGGGTATAGTACTTTAGCGCCAAAATGAGAAAGTTCCATAGCTTCTTCATACGATATTTTAGCTATGGCTTTAGCCTGTTTAACCACCTTTGGGTTTGCGGTATACATACCACTTACGTCGGTCCATATTTCTAATGTTTTTGCATCTACCGCTCCTGCAATAATTGCAGCGGTATAGTCAGACCCACCACGACCTAAGGTGGTAGTTTCGCCTTCTACAGTGCTGGCAACAAACCCTGGTAAAACTGTAACTTGATGTTTGGCACCTTTAAGGTAAAAGTAGCAATTGGTATTGGTAAGTTTAAAGTTAACCTGAGCTTTACCAAAATGCTTGTTAGTTTTAATAAGGTCTCTAGAGTCTTTAAGCGCAGCGTCTAAACCTGCAACTTTAAAAAATTCTGATATAATGTAAGACGATAATAATTCTCCATAACTTACAATCTTATCAGAGGTTCTTGGCGTTATTTCACCTAACAAGTACAAACCTTCATATAGGGTTTCTAATTGGTTAAGATGTTGTTTTACCTTACTAATAATAGCACTTTGAGAAGTAATAGGAATTAGTTGTTGAATGGTTTCAAGATGTCTGTCTTCAATGTGTTGAAGTGTATCTTTATAAGATTCATCTTGTTTAACCGCTAGGTCAGCAGTTTTTAAAAGTAAGTCGGTAACACCACCTAGGGCTGAAACGACTACCGCCATTTTCTTTTCTTCACTTTCTGAAGCAACAATTGCTTGTACTTTTTTTATATTCTCGGCATTAGCAACAGAAGTTCCGCCAAATTTTAAAACTTTCATGAGTTTCTTTTTTTTCTGATAACAGAGATCAATAAATTTATGACTTAAATATAGTTATATCTGATTTTTTATTTGAATAAAAAATAGGAAATATGGACGTGTGATATGTATAAATTAAACCCCTAAAGGGGTAATAATAATGGTGGTAATAATAGAGGTGAATATACCAAAAACTAATCTGGTGCGCCCTAAAATAGATGGCGTACTAGTAAAGAAGTTGTATGTATTAGTTTTTGCTTTCATGTACTCGAAAATTCGAGATTATTATTAAGAGACTTGTCTCTTGCTTAAAAAAATGTTTCTTATCAAAAACTTCTTCGTATCATCAGAAGTATCTATTTTTAATAAGTGGTTTTTCAAATGTAGGCTATTTAGTTAAATAGACAAACAATAAACTTATTTTTATTAAATTAACAATTAAACAGAATAATCATTAATAAATGAAAATTTTAAATGCGAAACAGCTAAAGGAAGCTGATAATTATACAATACAAAATCAAGGAATTACTAGTATAGAGTTAATGGAAAGAGCTGCTAGTGAGCTTTTTAATTGGTTACATAGCAGATTGCAAGGAGCTAATGTTAAGTTACATATATTTTGTGGGGTAGGAAATAACGGTGGAGACGGTTTAGCGCTTGCTAGAATGTTAGTGAAAGAAAAGTATAATGTTGCTGTATATATAGTAAATTTTAGTGAGCAAAGGTCTGCTGACTTTTTAGTAAATTATGAGCGATTAAAGGAAATGAATTACTGGCCTGAAGTGATTAAAGAATCAAATGATTTTCCTGAATTAGCAAAAGAAGACATTATAGTTGATGCTATTTTTGGGCAAGGCTTAAACAGACCCCCTGAAAACTGGGTAGCTAATTTGATACAATACATAAACCAATCGAAGGCCTTTGTGGTTTCTGTTGATATTCCTTCTGGATTGTATATGGAAGCAGTGCCGGAAGATACATCAGCAGTTATACAAGCTAATCATACGTTAAGTTTTCAATTACCAAAACTACCTTTCTTTTTACCTGATACCGGAATTTATTCTAATAATTTTGAAGTTTTAGATATTGGGTTAGATATGGAGTATATAACCCAATCTGATAGTTCAACCTATGTAATAGGAAAACAAGAGGCTCTTGAAATGTACAAACCACGAGAAAAGTTTTCTCATAAAAATACCTATGGGCATGTGTTAGTAGTAGGGGGTAGTTATGGCAAAATAGGAGCTGCTATGTTGAGTTCTGAGGCTGCTTTAAACTCTGGTGCAGGATTGGTTACAGCTTATTTGCCTAAATGTGGTTACCAGATTATGCAAACTGCTTTACCAGAAATTATGGTGTTAACCTCTAAACATGATGAATATATTTCGGAAATAGAATTTGAGGTAAAACCAACGGTGGTAGCGGTTGGAATGGGTATGGATACAAAACCAGTTACAAAAAATGCATTCCGACAGTTTTTAGAAGTTAATACACTACCGCTAGTAATAGATGCAGATGGTTTAAATATATTGGCGCAAGAACAGGATTTATTGGAAAAGCTGCCAAGCAAAACTATTCTAACGCCACACCCAGGAGAGTTAAAACGTTTGATAGGAGCGTGGAAAGATGATTTTGATAAACTTGCTAAGGTAAAAGCTTTCTCAAAAGCATATGATCTGATAGTGGTTATAAAAGGAGCGCATAGTATTACGGTGTATCATGATGCTTTGTACATTAATACTACCGGAAATCCTGGAATGGCTACGGCAGGTAGTGGAGATACTTTAACAGGCATAATTGCTGGTTTAGTAGCGCAACAATATACCGAAGTAGAAGCTGCTGTTTTTGGGGTTTACTTGCATGGAAAGGCAGGAGATTTATCCGTAGAAAAAAATAGTTACCAAGCTTTAACTGCAACAGAAATTATTGATTTTCTTGGAGATGCTTATTTAGACTTATTTTCGCAGGCTTAAATATTAACATCAAAAATAAAAAAAGCGGATTCTTATATAAGAATCCGCTTTTTTATAAGCTAGAGGTATCCTACTTATATATTTTCTAAAGAACTTAGTAAATCTGTTAGCTCTTCTCCGCTAGATGGGTTAGGAGCAGCAGCATTAATAATGTTTCCTTCGGTATCAATAAGAATAAATCTTGGGATGTATTGTACACCATATTCCACCATAAAATCAGAACTCCAATCTTTATCAGCAAATAATTGCGTACCTACCAATTCATTTTCTTCTACAAAAGTTCTCCAAGTATTTTTATCGGCTTTTACATCAACAGAAATACCAACAAACTCAATATTTTTATCTTTAAATTGTTCTTCTACTTGTTTTAAGTATGGGATTTCTCTTTTACAAGGCCCGCACCAAGTAGCCCAAACATCTATGTAAACATATTTACCTTTAAAGTCAGCTAAAGACATTTCTTTGCGGTCAATACTTTCATAGTTTTTAAAGGTAGGAGAAGGTGCTCCTGCAATTAGCTTTTTAAAAAGTTCATACTGAACAATAAGATTTTCTTTAAAAGCTTCATCGGTAGATAGCTCCATAAACTCATCAAAATAATAAGGTGCAATCTCCATATTTCCTGGTCTAATTTCAAAAGCCAATTCGTCCATTATTTTTTGTTGTAGTACCGGACTTTTCTTAGCTTTTAAAAGCTCAATTGTTTTATATTTAAGAGAATCTTCATTTTCTAAAGCATTGGTTTTAGCATAGAAATCACTAATCACTAACCCAGCATAGTTTGAATATGCTTTGGCATCGGCATCGTTATCATAATCAATTTCTGATTTGTAGCTTGTAATAGTTTCAGAAGGTGTATACTCAGGATTTCCTGTGTAATGAGGGTACGCTCTTTGGTAGTAATTTAAATATGTATACGTATCGTATTTTAAGTTCTTAGTCTCTAGAGCTTCAAACTCATCACTAACATCAGCATCGTCTAATTTGTCTTTGTATGCTTTTTCTATACTGTCTACTTTAGCTACAAAAGCTTTTTCATCTAATGAATAAAATTCCTTTTGATTAGCTGTTAACTCTTCGTTACTTAAATATTTTGCTGCTAAATAATTATTTTCAGCAGCTCCTTCACCTGTATATTTTAAGGTTTCGTCAAAAAGTTTAGTGTCTATAGTTAAATCAATATCTCCACCGTTTGCTAAGTAAAAAGTAGATGATTCTTTTCCTATTCGTAAGGTGTAATAACCAGGCTCTTTAATTTTCAAAGTGTCTGAAAATGTACCGTCAGCAGTCAAAGGTAGTTTTTCTCTTAATCCGTGTCCAGAAACCAATACATTTTCTGTATTTGGGTTGGTAACTGTACCACTTAAAACCATGTAATCTTTAGGTGTTTTTTGACAGCTGAATATTGCCAGAGAGGCAAGTAAAACGGAGAATTTTTTCATATTAGTATTCTAAGTAAAATAATTTAAATAATTGTTAGTATCAATAGTTATTAATTTGGAAAATATAATGTTTATGCGGATTTTTGAACTCCTAAGAATTTAATTAAATGACGCAAATACATTATATAAGCAGCAATATACTTGATTTATCGGAGATAAATACAATAATTTCTCAAAATAAGAACATTAAACTTTCGGATGAATCAAAGTACTTAATTGAAAAAAGCAGAACCTATTTAGATGAAAAAATGAAGGCTCATAAAGAGCCTATTTATGGTATTAATACAGGTTTTGGAGCGCTGTATAATGTTAAAATATCTACTTCTAATTTATCTAAACTACAAGAAAATCTAGTCAAATCTCACGCTTGCGGAACAGGAGAAAAAGTACCGGTGGGTATTATTAAGTTAATGCTTTTACTAAAGGTACAATCTTTAAGTTATGGGCATAGTGGTGTGCAATTGGCAACTGTTAATAGGTTAATTGATTTTTTTAATAATGATGTATATCCGGTAGTGTACACACAAGGATCGTTAGGTGCATCAGGAGATTTGGCTCCATTAGCCCATTTAGCATTGCCTTTGTTAGGAATGGGAGAGGTGTATGTAAATGGTGAGATAAAAGATGCTAGTATTTTACAAGAAAAATTTGGATGGGAACCACTTGAGTTACGTTCTAAAGAAGGATTGGCATTGTTAAATGGTACGCAGTTTATGAGTGCTTACGGGGTGTATTGTTTACTAAAAGCTTATAAATTATCTTATTTGGCAGATTTGATAGGAACCATATCTCTAGAAGCTTTTGATGGTAGAAAGGAGCCTTTTACAGATTTAATTCATCTTATAAGACCGCACAGGGGGCAAATAAAAACAGCTGAACGTGTATTGAGTTTTTTAGAAGGAAGTGAATTGATTTCTAGAGAAAAGAAACACGTACAAGACCCTTATTCTTTTAGGTGTATGCCACAGGTACATGGAGCTACAAAAGACACTTTAACTTTTGTTAGAAAAACCTTTAAAACTGAAATAAACTCGGTAACAGATAACCCAAACATATTTGTAAAAGAAGATAAGATTATATCTGGAGGAAACTTTCATGGGCAACCTTTGGCTTTAGGCTTAGACTACCTAGGTATTGCGATGGCAGAATTGGGTAATATATCTGAACGTAGAATTTTCCAATTGGTTTCGGGCCTACGTGAGTTACCAGTGTTTTTAGTGAATGATCCGGGAATTAATTCTGGGTTTATGATTCCGCAATATACTGCAGCAAGTATTGTAAGTCAGAATAAACAACTTGCCTCACCAAGTAGTATAGATAGTATTGTGTCTTCTAACGGACAAGAAGACCACGTGAGTATGGGGGCTAATGCAGCTACAAAATGTCTTAGAATATTAGATAATGTAGAGCGTATATTAGCCATAGAACTTTTAAATGCATCTCAAGCTATTGAATTCAGAAGACCAAATAAAAGTTCTATACTAATAGAGGAGTTTTTAAGTGCTTTTGTTAAAGAAGTTCCTTTTGTAGAACAAGACCGTTTTCTTCACCTAGATATTGAAAAATCAATTGACTTTATAGATGCTTATGAAGTTGATTTTTCAGAAATATACATGAATTAAAACATACAATATCTTAGGAGTTGTTTACTCCTAAGATATTATTAACCCACATAAAAGCACTTTTCTTATCGTAGAAAATCTTCATGTTTGGTTGTTTAAAAAAGAACTTTTCAATTTTAAAATTGAAGAAATCTATTTCTTTTTTAGAAATAACAGCAAATGCTTTTAAATTTTTTTGATTTCGTAATGTAAAATATACAGTAGGATCTACAGAATAAGAGTTTTCTCTTAATGTTATATATGCAAAAGGTTTATCTTCACCAAAGTGATCCGTAAATATATTCATAGCTCTCAGGCATAAATTCTTATCTATCATTACACCTTCTTTAACAACCGAAAGAACAAAATAATCATATATATATAGTACCACTTCATCTAAATTATAGGTGAATTGTACTTCTAAATCACTAATAGTTGATAGCATGTTGAATTAAATTTGTGTGTAAAATTTGGGTGATTAAACTTACAAGTTTGTGATTTATTTCTTAGACCATTTTAAACTTTTTTCTATCGCATTAATCATTAAAGAAGCTACATCTTTTTCTGTAGCAGTTTCAATACCCTCTAAACCAGGAGAAGAGTTAACTTCTAATAATAAGGGTCCTTTAGAAGATCTTATAATATCTACCCCTGCAACTTTTAGCCCCATTGCTTTGGCAGCTTTTACAGCTATTTTCTTTTCGTCAATAGTAGGTTTAATAATACTTGCCGTACCTCCCAAGTGAATATTAGCTCTAAATTCGCCAGGCAAGGCTTCTCTTTGTATTGCAGCAACTACTTTACCATCAATTACAAATAATCTAAGATCTTTACCACTAGCTTCTTTAATAAACTCTTGTACTAAGATGTTTGCTTTTAAACTCTTGAAAGCATTAATAACACTTTCAGCAGCTTTTTTAGTTTCAGCTAATACAACTCCTTTTCCTTGTGTACCTTCTAATAGTTTTACTATAAGAGGAGAGCCACCAACCATTTTAATTAAATCAGATGTATCTAGGGGTGAGTTAGCAAATCCAGTAGTAGGTATATTAATACCGTTGTTAAGTAGTAACTGTAACGAGTATAATTTATCTCTAGACTGGGTAATAGCCGCAGCAGAGTTTAAACAAAAGATATTAAGCGCCTCAAATTGTCTGGTTAATGCACAACCATAGAATGTCATACTAGGTCTTATTCTAGGAATAACTGCATCTAGATCGTTTAAAATTTTACCTCCTCTAAAATGAATTTCAGGAGTCTTAGCATCTAATTTCATGTAACATTGAGCAATGTTTAAAAATATCATTTCATGCCCTAAACGTTCTCCTGCTTCAATAATTCTTTTATTGCTATATAGGTCTGGATTACTAGCTAGTAATCCAATTTTAAGTCCTTTTTTCTCAATGTCTTTAGACTTGTATAATTGACTCAATTCAGAATCTTCTACGGTACCTAACAAAAAGCTGCTTTCTGGATCAACCAAAATTCTTCCGTTCATAGCTTCTCTACCTAAAAGCATGCGGTACCCCATAGAGTCGCGGTTGGTTAAAGTAAGTTCTATCTCCCAAACATCGTCTGAAATATGTAGTAATGTTTTAATTACATACCTGCTCTCTTTGGTGCCTGTAGAACTTTTAATTATACGTTTGTCTGCAATTGGCGATTCACAATGAACAACAGTTTTACCATTAGCTTGAACAGGGTATACATCATACCTAACCCAATGTTCTCCCTCTTTAATGAAAGGCTCAATATTAACCGCGTGTAAGGCAGATGTTTTGGCACCACTATCTACTCTTACTTTAATTGCTGGAACATTAATTTTAGGTAATTTAACCCATTCTTCGCTACCAACTATTATTTTATCGTTCATGTGTATCTAAGTTTTAAAAATCAAATTACGTAAAAATATATACGATTATAATAAAAAAAATATAAAAAAAATCCTGAGAAATGGTTCTCAGGATTTTCAACAACAATACTAACAATATGATTTAATAATAAGTAAATCTTCTCACTTGAGCTATATATTTGGCTAGGCGTATTACTTGGTTAGAGTATCCGTATTCATTATCATACCATATATACAGAATTATATTTTTACCATCTTTATTTACAATGGTTGCCTTGCTATCATAAATAGAAGGGGCAGAAGATCCTACAATGTCAGAGGACACTAATTCGTTACTCAAAGAATATTGAATTTGCTCTACTAAATTACCTTCTAAGGCATATTTTTTAATAATATTATTTACATCATCTACAGAAGTGGTTTTTTCTACCTCTAAGTTTAATACGGCTAAAGATCCGTTTGGAACTGGCACTCTAATGGCATTAGAGGTAAGTTTACCACTTAATGAAGGTAGTGCTTTAGCTACGGCTTTTCCAGCGCCGGTTTCTGTAATAACCATGTTAATGGCCGCAGCTCTTCCTCTTCGGTATTTGCCGTGCATATTGTCTACCAGGTTCTGGTCGTTAGTGTAGGCGTGTATGGTTTCTAAATGACCTTTAACCACCCCAAGTGAATCTTCAATAGCTTTTAAAATAGGAGTAATGGCATTGGTGGTACAAGATGCTGCAGAAAAAATAAATTGCTCTTTAGGGTTGTATGTTAAATGGTTTACCCCATGTACAATGTTTGGTATTTCTTTTCCTGGTGCCGTTAATAGCACGTGGCTAGTACCTTTGGCTACTAAATGTCTGCTTAGTGCTTCTTTGTCTCTAAAGGCTCCTGTATTATCTATTACTAGCGCATTATCTATTCCATATTCGGTATAGTTAATGTTTTCTGGTGCGTGAGATGAAATCATATGCACTGTAGTACCATTAATAGTTAAGGCTTCATTTTCTAGATCTACCGTAACTACCCCAGGGAAATGCCCGTGTACCGAATCACTTCTTAACAAAGCTGCTCTTTTTTCTAAAGACTCTGGAGTATTTTTATCTCTAGTTACAATAGCTCTAAGACGTAATTGACCACCTCTACCTACTTTAGTCATTAACTCTCTGGCTAAAAGCCTTCCAATTCTACCAAAGCCGTATAATACCACGTCTCTTGGTACTATTTTTTTAGTTTTGTTGGCGTCTTTAAGTTTATTAATAACAAAAGAACGCGCATTACCGTGCTTCTCGTCTTCAAGTTGATATTCATACGTAAGTTTACCAATATCTAATTTGGCAGGAGGTAGGTCTGATGAATAAATAGCTTTAGCAATTTCAACCGAATCAAAAACAGAGATTGGTTTTTCTACAAATTCTGCAGCATATTCGTGTAAATTTAAAATTTGACTTACACTGTTGTCTAATAATTGATTTCTGAAGAACACAAGCTCTATAGCTTTTTCATACCATAGATCGCTAACAACTTTAATAAACTCAACAGTGGCACGTCTCCTGTCTGCTTGAAAAGAAAGTTCTTTTTCGTAAGTGGCGTTACTAGTCATTATATATTTGTTTGTTTTTGTGATTTTAGTAATACAAAAATATATAATTCAAACGTTTTCGTAAAATTAAAAATATATACACCTGCTTTATTTTTATACATGATGTATATGTGTTGTTTTCACACTTTCAGAGGTTTAGGTGGTGAGGTATGGTAAACGTTGATGGTTTGAGAGGTTAGGCAGTTAAATTGTGATAAAGAAGCACATAAGAAAGCCGCTGTAAAAGCGGCTTCAAATTTTTAAAGGTTATTTAGTTTGTTAAGTACTACATCTATATGGTAATGAAGTTGCTCTATTTGATTGCTGTACTCAGTAGAGTCTTCTTTAATTGCTTTTTTAAAAAGTTCAAAGGCTTCAAGTCTTAGCTCTGCATAGTTTAAGAGTAAGTCATTTTGCGCCTTTAATTCTGAGGGTAGATTTTTAAATTCATTGGTTTTATGAATTATCTCAATGTTTTCTTTCCACTTCGGAATGATTGAATTTTCTAATTCGTAGATGAGGGTAGCATTCGATTCGGTATCTAAATGGTCATAGAAAACCAATGTCTCATTTTCATTTTCTGAAAAAACAGCTAATTCAGCATCATAACGGTTATATACTTCCTCATCAGTACTTAAGAAGAAATAGCCAAATATTACGGTTACAATAGTTAGTAATGAAATAATACCTATAAGCGCAGCTTTGCCTTGAGAGTAAAACTCATTTCCATTTTCTTTGTGTAGAGTAAGGATGGTACCTTGATATTTTTCAACTACGAAATAAATTATAATAGTATACATAGCAGGTATGATGGCAGAAGGAATTTTATCTATAACCGCATCATCTAATTGTAGTAATATTCCAAATAGGATAAGGGTACTTAAGATACCTATAATAAGAGCATTTTTGCTATGTGTAGGCTCTTCAATATTGCTATAGTTTTTGCTAATTAAATAACCCGCAGCTAATGGCCCGCCTAAAAAGGTGGCTAGTGCAATTGATTTTTGTGAATAGAGTTTTACGTTTTTACTAGGGTCTTTTTGTTCGATCATTTATTTTGTTAGGTTAGGTACTTCTGGTTTATTTTACTTTAATGATAACTCCAAACGTAATGTCATCATTGTGCTCGTTGGTGGCTCTAAATACATAGCTACCATCATTAAAAACTTCTAGAATATCTACTTTAATAGATTCGCCTATGTATTTTTTTAGTCGTTCACTAGGCATTCTTTTGTAAATTAAATTGTATTGGCGATTTGATATCCACTCAATATCATAAATTTGATTGTCATCCTTCGATTTTTCTTTTTGAATTCTTTTTGTCCTTTTAATTACAGTTTTCTGGTAGTAAGGATTCTTATAGCGAAATGCTCCTTTTAATAATTGGGTTTCTGGAGTATTGGCGTTACTTGCAACCTGCATGTGCTCATACTTTGAGTTTATAAAGGTAAAGGTGATATTATGACAAGCGTTTTTCAGTTTAGTATCAGGGTGAAATTCCAGACTTAGTAGATAATCTTTTAATTGTTGTAGAGTCTCTTTATTTTTATAAGTAGACATATTTTCGATGAGATTCACTTCGGTAATCTTAGCGTTGTCGTTAACGCAGAATTCGAAAAAAGCACAGTCAACAGTGTTCACATCATCTACAAAGTAATTTGTTTGAATTTGACTTTTGGCTATGTTGCAAAAAAGAAAAGAGATAATAAGGTATGTATATAATTTCATTAGAGCAGATTGATTATTCATAGTGTTTAAATATACATATTCTCTTGTTTTTATACGTAGTCAAATCTTAATAATATAATTTAGGTATAAGGAATAGGGGAGATGTAATAATTGAAAATATAGCACAATAGCCGAAACATAAAGGTTAAAAAAAGCCCTGTAAAGTTAAACTTTACAGGGCTTACGCAGTACTCAGCGGAGAAAGAGGGATTCGAACCCCCGGAGGTGTGACCCTCAACGGTTTTCAAGACCGCCGCATTCGACCACTCTGCCATTTCTCCTTAGCGGTTGCAAATATAGAAAGATTTTTGAATATTGAAAGCCCAGCTCCCGTTATCATCACACTAGTTGCGGTAATAGTGATAAATTATGTTGGATTTTACCTCTTTAAAGAGGTAGCCTTTTTATTTGTAATAGTTTTAAGTTAAGAAACTTCTTACTATATTTAAATTATTAAAAGTTTTACTTTTTGAAATGCCAATAATTAGCAACTATTATTATGGTACCCACTATTACAACCTTAAAACTAGTATTTGGTTAAGTGTAGTAGACCCGTTGGCGGAGAAATACCTGGGATGGATTTCTTATAATTAATTTTTGACCAACCTTATGGTGATTTACAAAATTTTCAAAACTTGTATACCAGTACTGACAGTAGTATTGATAAAACTAAACTTGAGAACAAATTGAAATATTTGAATTTTTTATTTATTGTATTGCTTTTTAACAGTTGTAAAGAGCAAAATATCAATACCCTAAAAGTGAAGAATGTAAAATTTACGGATTTGCCTGTAGAGATTACTCAATATCTTCGAAATCCAACGGATGTTCAGAATGACATATCTACAATGTTGTTAGAATTACCTAAAGAGAAAGAAAACGAATATAAATTAGAAACTGTTAAGACATGGATAGGTCCATGGGTATCACACGAAAAATTAATAAATATAAAGAATAATACTATTTATAAAATTAATCAAGGAGTTCCAAGTCCGTATATCATATTTGAAAATAAGCTTTATATTCCAAACGGCTATAATATACTTACTACTGTTGATGATTTAAACTCGGTAGAGTTTACCAGGTATGAATTGAAGTGACTTTAAAAGAGGTGAAGATTTTACTATCTACTCAGTTGTTAAAGAATAAACTCAAACATTAAAAATACCAGTTGAGTCATGAAAAGTTTGACCTACATTATGTTTTTTATACTGATGATATCATTCATTACTGAAATTAGCTATTTAGTTCGTAAGACTACTGATAAATTTCACTTACCTTCTAAAGTAGTCTTTATTTTGGCACTTTTATTTTTTGTGCCTAACACATTAATTCCTGGAGTAAAGTATACTATATTGCCAGAGTTTTATTCTATACCTATATTTAGTTTTACTCTTTTCATAACCCTTACTATATTTTTAGTTTATTCTTTATATAGTGTAAATACATTATTACCATATAGACTAAAAAGTATACCGCAAATTGTTATTTCTATTTGTATACTAATTATTGCTATTTATTGGTTTATAGAAATTCCTCCTTATATAGATTATCCAAAAGAGCTTCCCCCTCCTTATAGCAAGAAAAATTACACGCTACACAATACAATAAACTACGTGATGAGTTTTATTATTTACAGTAGTATTCTAGTGTTTCACCTTTATAGTTTATTTAAATTAAAGAGCAATAATGAATAAGTTTTTATTTTTTTTATCAGCACTATTTTTGTTTCAAAATTGTAATGAGTCTAAGCAAAAGAAATCAATAGTTAAAAAAATTGAAATCAGTAATGATCGTGAAAAAACAAAAAAATCATTGACTACTAAGGAGGAAATGATAGATTCTCTTAAACAAATTAAGATTCACTGGGATTCGATACCTATATGTAAATTACCTATTGATACCGATATGATAGAAAATGGTGAGATTAAATTAAAAAAGTATTGTTGTTCACCAAACTGTCATCAAGAATTTAATTTAAATGAACTAGATGTTATGTTTAGTGTTAATACGGAGTATGAGACTAAAGCGAATCATTATGATAATGGGCATCCATCTAAAAAACAAGGTTATTTTGGATTACGTTTGCCAGATATAGATAATAATAGAGTGTTGCTCTTTTCTTATTATGAAGGTGAAGCATCAGATTATAAAACTTGCACTATTGAGTTACAAATATTTAATGATAAGAATGTGTTAGTAGATAAAATGATTATTCAAGATGGCTTGTATTATGAGTGCGGATGGAAAAGAACATTTTCAATTTCAAAAAATTATAGCTTAACCGTAAACGATTTATCATATTGCGCTGAACTAGGAGATGTTAATGTAGAAAAGTATGATGAAATAGAAATAGTGTCTAGGTACAAAATATCAAATGAAGAAAGAATTAAAAAAATTAGTGAAAGCATTTTAAAACCTTTAAAGTAATTCAAGAAACAACGGAGTTAAAAGGAAATCAAAAAGAAAAATATCAATTTAATGTTGGATATGAAAATGAAGT
This sequence comes from Neptunitalea lumnitzerae, assembly GCF_027924185.1. GTDB lineage: Bacteria > Bacteroidota > Bacteroidia > Flavobacteriales > Flavobacteriaceae > Neptunitalea > Neptunitalea lumnitzerae. The sequence goes on along the minus strand of NZ_BRVO01000003.1, from coordinate 30,659 downwards.
GTTATTTGATCATTAATCTATTTACATATAATACTTTAAAGCAAATTATAAATAGCATCTAAGATGAAGGGATTGTATATATATTTATTAATGATTAGCATATTGGTTTCTTGTAAAGAAAACAATAAAACGAGCGTTAATGAAACTAAAGAATCTGTAATAGATATAGAAACTAATATTAATTTAAATAAAAAAGAGTTTGAAGAGTTTTTGAACGTGAGGTCTTATGATACACTGCCATTTTATTACAACAAGCAATTATTTACAAATGGCTTAACTAATCAACAAGACTTGTTAGATTTTAGCTTTGAAAATTTACCTTATAATAAAGAATGTCAAAAATTTGAATCTTATAAGGACTCGTTGAACTATAAGTTTGATAATGGGTTTGAGGCAAACTTTGGTATTTGTAGTTGTGGTATTATTAAAAAGATAAAAATAAATGATTCTGTTTCTCTATTCCTATCAAAGTTAAATTCTAAATCACTGTCCGCTTGTTTTATATTCACCTATAAACCTGATGAAGGAATAATTGATTATTCCTTTTTGGGTGTTACAGATTATTTGAGGTACGATATGTACGTATATCAAGGAGTTATTGTATCAAAAGATTTAACAATTGAAGCTATAAACTTTTCATATTACGAAAGTACCCCAGATGTTTTTAATAAAAAGGTTAAGGTTGATAATTATGGAAAAATAGAAACCCTTTTTGAAAAAAACTATACAGTAGGAGATGATATCTATGAAAACTAAATAGAAAAAATACCACAGGTATTATCTAATAGAACAAACTCATTCAGGTAGATAAAATACCTGAACCATTAAAGCAGCACCAGCTCCCGTTAGCGTAACGCCAATGGCGGTAAGAGTGAAGAAGATAAAAAGCTGACCGGTACTTTGCAGTTGTAGTTAAGTTTATTACTATCATTATGGAGCATCTATACTTCTTTCCAGCTGGTTGGGTATTTCCTATCAGGGATGCTTAGTTAGTCTACTTTTTGGTTGTGAATTTAGGCAGATATAGAACACAAAAAAAACCTGTAAAGTTAGACTCTACAGGGCTTAGGTTAGTTTGCCGACTTACTCAGCGGAGAAAGAGGGGTTCTCTGAGTTTTTGTTTTTCTTGTATTTATAGGGGCTTAGAAACTATTAAAAGAATATTGTGACACCTAATTAGTCTCTATATTCTAATTTTAACTAAAATTAAAGTTTGGAAACATTCAATCTATATTTAATAAAGTCTTTTTGGCCATAAGTTTTTTTCTATTTTGAAACCAAATAAGTTGATTTGGATTTTCTGATGATTTCATAAACTTAATACCTGAGGAAACATCCAACAATACATTGGGTTCGTAACTTACTAATGGAACTTTTAGGTGTTGCATTTGAAAATAGATGAAATTCTCTTTTTCAAAAATGGAAAACTTTATGTTAAGTCCATCTAGGACATATTCGCCAATAAAATCTTTAAATTCTTTCGTTTTATACGTTCTAAATTTTGGAATTGATTGATGATTTAGTATGGCTTTCAAATCTTTATTTAAACTATTTTTCATGGGAACTCTGAATCGATTAATAAAATAGAGTATCATATCCCCAGTTTGTGGGTTGTAAAAATTTCTGAAAGCGTAGCCGTAGTTGTTTCCTCCATGTCCCCAATATTCAGTTTCATCGATGGTTAATTTTTGAAGGCCTAAGCCATATTTGCCATTTTTAAAATTGGTCATTTGAAGTAAACTTTTTTGGCTAATTAAGGTTTGCTTTTTATAGAGATGTTCATAAAATAAAGCCATGTCTTCAAGATTTGAAGCAATACTCCCGGCAGCAAAGGCATAATCTGCAAAAAACTTGTAGTTAATTCCTTGGTATTGATCTTGTTCATTTAATTCATCAGTGGGATGAACTAAATTTGTTATGCTTTTGGAGACATAGGGATAGGTGTTCTTAAGACCACAGGGAGTGAATATTCGGTTTTTTAGTAAGTCAAAATAACTTTGGTCATTTATTTTTTCAAGAATTTGCCCTAGTAAAATGTAATTGGTGTTTGTATATACAAAATGACCTATTTGTTTTTTGTTTTGAGGTTTTACATTTTGCAAGACATCAGCTCTTAAAATACTATCAGTAGGTATGTGATATGCATCCCATTCTTGATTACCCACAGTTTCAGCGAGTCCCGTTTCATGCCTTAGCAATTGCTCCACGGAAAGACTCCCTGATATATTTTGTATTGGGCTCAAGAATTTACCAATGCTATCAGATAATTTTAAGGTACCTCTTTCAACTTCCTGTAAAATCAGTATAGCAGTGAATGTTTTAGTCGCACTTCCAATGTTGAAAACAGTATTTCTATCATTATCGAAATTTAACCGTGTAGCTAAGAAATGATCGTTTTGTTTTAGTAAAATTCCCATTTTAATATGGGTAGCTTGGTAATAAGGCTCATATTTATTTTTTAGCTCATTTAGAAGAGCAGATTGCTGACCGTACGTAAGGAAACTTAGAAAGAGTAGTGTTATGGTTGCTGAAATTGATTTCATAAAAATTAATTTTTAGTTATAAATAATACATTGTTATGCTATGTAATAATGTAAATTTTTTTCTTTTCATTCTTAGTAAAAGAGTAATGAGTATATAAAGAACTACGATTATGAATAGCATTGTAGGAATAAACCAATATCCTAATACCTCGGTAAGTTCCAGAATTTTCACTTGATGAGAATTTCTAATACCCAATAAATGAAATTTACCCTCTTTGAAAAAAAGACCTACTTGATTGGGATGTAGAATTTTGGCAATAATTAAATAAACAAAACCAAATAATGTCAAGTACAAGAATGCGAAGACTATGTACAGTACACCATTAGAAAGGTTGAGAGCTAATGCTTTAAATATATGTTTAGGATTGAAAGTTTTTGTTGCTTGCTCTAATTTTTTTTGAGCAACTAAGGGCTTCAAAACTTCTTCGGGAGCTCCTAATTTGTCAAGTAAATTAACTAAATTTTCAATTTCGTTTGTAGGGTCAAGCTGAAGTAATCCTTCGTAAATATGACTGTTGAGTTCCATTAGAATTTCTTCTTGGTCCTTTTTATCCAATGGCTGAGTGGTACGTTTAATTCTTGTGATATAATCACTGTATATTTTTTGTGCCGTTTGATTGGTGAACTGTATAGGTTTCATTAGGATATTCTTTTTATTGATTTTTCTAGGTCAAACCAAAAGTTGCTCATTTCTGATAAAGTGGCTTCGCCTGTATTGGTTAGGGTATAGTATTTTCGTGGAATACCGGATGTTTGTTCAACCCATTTAGATGTGACAAGCCCTTCTTTTTTTAAACGGTTCATTAAAGGGTAGAGTGTACCTTCTGCAATTTCAATTCGCGTATTTTTTTTTATTTGCTCTATCAATTCGTAACCATAATATTCATGGTCTTTCAAGACATTTAGAGCAATAAAAGCAAGTGTTCCTTTTTTAACTTGCGATTTCCATTTATGTAAAAAATTCTCATTCACATGATAAAGGTATAATAAAATACATAGTTATGCAATGTGTTTATGGAATAAAGTGATGTATCCTTCCTATTTGGTATTCAGGGGTACTTCTTTCCAGCTGGTTGGGTATTTCCTATCAGGGATGCTTAGTTAGACTACTTTTTGGTTGTGAATTTTGGTGATATAGAACACAAAAAAAACCCTGTAAAGTTAGACTCTACAGGGCTTAGGTTAGTTTGCCGACTTACTCAGCGGAGAAAGAGGGATTCGAACCCCCGGAGGTGTGACCCTCAACGGTTTTCAAGACCGCCGCATTCGACCACTCTGCCATTTCTCCTTTGCGGTTGCAAATATAGAAAGATTTTTCAATAGTGAAACACTTTTTTTGAAAAAAAAATAGATTAAAAACTAACTACTTAAAAATGAACTATTTTCTAGCAAAAAAAATGCTCGTACAATTATTGATTCACTAATTCAGGAAACTTCATGGTACCATTTTCAATTAAATTGGTATGCCAGCTAAACGCCTTTTCTAGGATATGTGGCGTTTGCCCTCCGGCAGCTGAGGCTTCTTTAAAATAATCTAACAATTGCTTTTTGTAAAATGGGTGCACACAATTTTCTATAATTACTTCCGCACGTTCTCTTGGCGCTAAGCCGCGTATATCGGCTAGCCCTTGTTCTGTTACTAATATGTCTACATCGTGCTCTGTATGGTCTGTATGAGATACCATAGGCACTATATGCGATATTTTATTTTCTTTTGAGATAGATGGGCATACAAATATGCTGAGGTAGGCATTTCTGGCAAAATCTCCAGAGCCTCCAATACCATTCATCATTTTAGTACCGGTAATATGGGTAGAGTTTACATTGCCATACATATCAAACTCAATGGCGGTATTAATGGCAATAACTCCCAGTCTACGTATTACCTCTCCGGCATTACTTATATTTTGAGGTCGCAGAATTAATTTGTCTTTATACTTGTCAAAATGCTGAACCATGTTTTTTAAACATCCTTCCGTTACGGTAATAGAAGAGGCAGAGGCAAAGCTTAGTTTACCAGAATCAAACAGTTCAAAGGTGCTGTCTTGCAGTACTTCTGAGTACATGGTAAGGTTGTCAAAGTTACTTTTGGTAAATCCGCTTAACACGGCATTGGCAATTTTACCAATACCAGCTTGTAGAGGTAATAACGAGTTGGTTAATCTACCAGCTTCTACTTCTTTTTCTAAAAACGTTAGAATATGCTTAGAGATCGCTGAGGTTTTATCATCAGGTGCGGCTATTACGGCAGGGCAATCGGGTACGTTGGTGTACACTACGGCAATAACCTTATCTGGCGCTATTTTAATGTATGGCTCGCCAATTCTATCATCTACTTCGGTAATGTTTATTACCTCTCTGTGGGGTTGCTTTTTCTGTAGTTTTACATCGTGCATCCCCTGAAAGTCTAGTGGCATAGAGGTGTTAACCTCTATAATTATTTTATTAGCGTTTTGCGCAAAGCTAGCAGAGTTGCCTACAGAAGTTGTGGGTACTATATAACCATCTTCAGTAATACTAACGGCCTCTATAATGGCAACATCAATTCGGTATTCAGAAATATTTTGCAACATTTCGGCAGTGTAGCTCAAATGTTGGTCTACATAAAGTACTTCATGGTTATTTATAGCCTTTCTAAGAGTAGGGTCTGCTTGAAAAGGTAACCTTTTATGTAAGGCTCCGTTTTTAGCTAAATCGGCGTCTGTATTGTAGCCTAAAGAAGCACCGCTTAACACGGTTAACGAAAGTTCTTCTGATAACGCACGTTTCGCTATCTCTGGTAAAACACTTTTACTATCGCCTGCTTTGGTAAATCCACTAACGCCTAATATGTCATTTTTATTAATCAGTTTGGCTGCTTCAGAAGGGGATGTAATAAGCTTATGATATTCACTATATCGTATTCGTTTAATATGCATTTGGTGTTTGGTTTTAATATGTTATAACCCTAAAAAATTATAATTTGTTAATTTGATGTATATTTTAATAGGGATATGTTTTATATTTATATCTAAATTAGAAAATATGTTAAGTCGTATTTTATTAAAAAAAGACAATTACTTATTCAAAACGGACAATCGTATTTATTTTCATGAGTGAAAGCATACAAAAGAAATATTATCTTACAGAAGTTGATAAAATTCCAGGGAGTGTATATTGTTATCATGATTTAATGGGAGAAATCTTAATTGAATCTCATATACATAAGAAAGGACAATTTATTTATACAGAAGGCGGAGTGGTTTTTATTAAAACAAAAACTAAAACGCATTATTTGCCTGCGCGCCATTTTATGTGGATACCACCTAATGTGCCACATGCCATTTACCCAAGTTCTCCAAAGGTAATTATGCGTAATTTATATTTTCCTATCAAGGCGTTAGATCATAACTTTTTTTTTAAGGAAGGTATTTATCCGGTGAATAATTTACTTTTTGAGATGTTGCTACATACCAAAGACTGGAAGGGAGATATTATAAAAAAGACAAAAAATAAATATGTTATAGTAATGGCGTTTAAAGCATTGCTAGAGCAATGTGCTACACAATCTTTATTATTGAATTTGCCACAAGCGTCAGATGAACGGTTGAACAAAATTATTAATTACATAACCACTCATGTACATGAGCCACATACGTTGGCAGCGTTGTCTGAGCGGTATGGGGTATCAGAAAAAACATTGTATCGTTTGTTTAAAAAAGAGGTAGGCATGCCATTTATTCGTTACTTTGCATTGTTGCGCATATTTAAGTCGTTAGAGCTGTTGGTAGATCATACGTATACCATTGCCGAGATTGCTAATAAGGTTGGATATACTAGTGTGCCTACGTTTAGTAATACTTTTGAGAAACTGATGGGGAAGCGTCCATCTGAATACAGAAAGGCAAACGAAATATATGTGGCTTCATAAATAAAAATTGCAATAAAAAATTAGAATATTCAGGTATGAGCGTAATTGAACAATTGAATTGGAGATATGCTACTAAAAAATTTGATACTGAGAAGAAATTGACGGTTGATAAAGTAACTTTACTGAAAGAAGCTTTTAATTTGACTGCTACTTCATACGGATTACAACCGGTTACTTTGTTTGTAATTAGTAATGATGAATTAAAAAAGGAATTGCAAACGCACGCCTATAACCAAAGCCAAGTGGGAGATTGTTCTCACCTGTTGGTTTTTTGTATAACTACCAATGTAGATGATAATTTTATAAAAGAGTATTTTACCTTGGTAAAAGATATTAGAAACACGCCAGATGATATTTTGGAACCGTACCAAAATTTTTTAGTGAATGATTTTGGAGGTAAAAAGTTAGAAGAGATAGAGGTTTGGGCAGCTAAACAAGCGTATTTAGCCTTAGGAAACTTAATGACGGTATGTGCGTTAGAAGAAATAGACGCTTGCCCTATGGAGGGCTTTAAAACGGATATGTTTGATCAAGTGCTCGATTTGAAAAGTAAGCAATTGAAATCGGTATTAATTATGCCGGTAGGGTATAGGGCGGTAGATGATATGTTTGCCGACTTTAAAAAGGTTAGAAAAAATGTAACAGATACGGTAATTGATTTGTAATCAATAATGTAAATAATAACTTAAATAAAAATGCTCCTAATTTGTAGGAGCATTTTTTATGATGTGGAATACTATTGTTTCTAATAGTTTACATACTCTACAATGTCTAAACCATACCCAGAAATACCAACTCTGTTTGTTTTAGGGGTAGAGTTAGATATCAAACGTATTTTAGAAATATCTAAGTCATGTAAAATTTGGGCTCCAATTCCATAGTCCTTATCGTCCATTACAATTTTAGGAGCTTTTACCTCACCGTTTTCTTGTAAACTTTTTAGCTCAGCCAATCTGCTTAGCATGCTTACACTTTGGTTGTTCTGGTTGATAAAAATAATAGCACCTTTTCCCTCTTTATTAATCAAATTGAACATATCTTTCAATTTGTCATCAGCATCGTTTGTAAGCGTACCTAAAAGATCGTTATTTACTAAGGTGGAATTAATTCTGGCTAATACTTCATCACCTTTTTTCCAATTTCCTTTGGTAAGTGCAATGTGAATTTGATGATTGGTGGTTTGTTCATAAGCACGTAATCTAAACTCACCAAATCGGGTAGTAATATCAAAATCTTCACGTTTTTCTATTAAACTGTCGTGTTGCATTCTGTAGGCAACTAAATCTTCAATAGAAATAAGCTTAATGTCAAATTTCTGTGCTACTTCCACTAAGTGCGGTAAACGTGCCATAGAACCATCCTCGTTCATAATTTCACAGATCACACCTGCAGGTTCAAAACCAGCTAATCTGGCTAAGTCTATTGCAGCCTCTGTATGTCCGGTTCTTCTAAGTACACCACCTTCTTTTGCAATTAATGGGAAAATATGCCCAGGGCGTGCCAATTCGTGCGATTTAATTTCAGGGTTTACTAAAGCCTGAACTGTTTTGGCTCTGTCTCCGGCAGATATACCAGTAGTTACTCCATAACCTCTTAAATCTACAGAAACTGTAAAAGCAGTTTCCATATGGTCTGTGTTGTTTACTACCATAGAGTGTAAGCCAAGTTCTTTACAACGGCTTTCGGTTAGTGGGGCACAGATTAGACCTCTACCATGAGTGGCCATGAAGTTTATCATTTCAGGTGTAACTGTTTCAGCAGCTGCTAAAAAGTCTCCCTCATTTTCTCTATTTTCATCGTCAACTACAATAACTACTTTACCATTTCTAATATCTGCAATGGCTTCTTCAATAGTATTAAGTTGTATTTCTTTTACTAACGTATTCATAGTGCAAAGGTATTATAAAGCGTTTAAAGCTTTATAGATTTTCTTAAAAAAGGCGCCTATAGGTGCAAAATACTTATACAATTCTGCAACAGGTCGGTCTTTAGAAGCTCTATCGGTAAGGTAAATACCAAATGGTAGCATTATAATGGTAGGTAACCAAGCTGCCATAGTTGGACTTACCGAACCATCTTCAGAGAAGTTTTCTAAGAACATACCTAAAAAGTGATATGCTAAGAAAATTACCATAGAGATAATAATAGGCAATCCTAGTCCTCCTTTTCTAATAATAGCACCCAATGGAGCACCAATAAAGAATAATACTAAGCAGGCAACGGATAATGAAAACTTCTTTTGATAGGTGATGATATGTTTATTCAAAAATTTTTTTCTGAAAAAGAAATCACCTTTTTTACTTTTCAATGTATTGTATTTGTTTGATACACCGTTTACAGCAATATCAAGTACTTGTTTTTTCTTGTTTGCAGATATTAAATTGATCAATTCGTCAGAGGCTATAATACCCGCCTTGGTAGCTGCAGTAACAGTTGTATCCTTTTTATTTTCTTCGGGTTTGGCATTATATATTTCTGTAAATCCAGAACGGCGATACAAGTTGTCACCAAAAGAATGCATATTGTTTAAATACCCATTTTTAAATGAATCGATGGCATAATTTAGCTCCGTTACATTCATCATTTTAAAGGTATTCTCAATTTTTATCTGGTCAAGATCTTCATTATCAAACCCAGATACGTCTACATTAATAATATATTTTTCAAACTTAGCTTTCGCATGTGGAAAATTATCTCTTTTCTTCGGGTCTTTAGATACAATGTCTTCGTAATAATTACCATCTTTTAGTATTAACTGAAGAATATTAGACTCCTCGCTACTAAATAATTCACCTTCTTTGGCTTTAATTACCGTATGGTTTTTTTTGTCTTTAGAATTTTTGTGAATTACTACGTTTTTAAGAAAACGGTCGTTTTCTCCGTATTTTTCATCCACTTTTAAATTCAAAGATTCTAAATTGTTAAAAGCTCCAGTGGTAATGGCTAAGGCAGGTTTTGCTTTTTTAATATTATTCTTAAGGTTAACGTTGGTAAGCTCTGCCGCTGGTATAACATTGTTGTTTATAAAAAAGGTAGCAATGCTTAATAAAATCATGAAACCAATTAAAGATTTCATAGCTCTAATAAGAGAAAACCCTGTAGATTTCATGGCGGCAAACTCATAGTTTTCGGCTAATGAGCCAAATGTTAACAGCGATGCTAATAAAACCGTTAACGGCAAAACCAGTGGTGTTAACCCAGGTATGTTGTATAAAATAAATTTAGAAATAATTAAAAGGTCTAACCCTTTTCCTGCTAAATCATCTATAATCATCCAAATAAACTGGAAGATGAAAATAATAGTTAAGATGATGTAGGCACTAAGAAAATTAGTTAAAAAACGTTTTAATATATAGCGGTCTAATATTTTCATTCTAAAGGTTCATTGTTTCTTATAATAGAAACAAATTTTACAAGTGCTTATTCACTAATATAATATCCTAACTTTTTGTATTTGTCTTTGTTAAAAACAAATGTGTTTTTAGGTAATGGCTGGTTCGTTTTCATGGTATTCACCGTAATAGTTGTAGCGGTACCATTTTTGCCATTTTCTACCAAACTATAAATGTGTTTTGTTTGGGTGTCAATACCTAAAAGTAAGTTAGTAACTTCTGCATTTGCAGAAATAGGTACTAATTCAATAAACTGAATTTCTCTACCTTTTATGTTTTTAGATTCTTTCCATTTGTAGTTATAGCCATCTTTGTAGAAGGTTAGCATTTTAGAAGGTGTAATGGTACCTTCGTCATCGGCTCCTTTATTTTCAATGGTAACTTCTTCGTTGTCAGGAATGATAGTGTATATTTTATGACCATCAAAAATTTTGGTAGCCCCTAAATAATTTAATACATACTTATCTCCGTCAATGGTTACATTTCCTTTAGTTTCTTGGTGAATACCTTCTGTTTTATTGTCTAACTCAAACTTAAAGTCAATGTATAAATTGTTATAGCTTTTAACTTTGGTATATACTTCATCTAACAAAGTTTTTGCTTTAGATGAGCTTTGTGCTACTAAAGAGTTTATTCCTATACATACCATCAATGCTGTTATAGCAAATTTCTTCATGTTTAATTTTTTAATTATTTTTTTCATTTTCTAATAACTCTTCTAAGGCAATTAAATCAGGTACCAAAACTTGTCTGGCTTTACTGCCTTCAAAAGGACCCACAATACCCGCAGCTTCTAATTGATCTATAAGTCTACCGGCGCGGTTATATCCTAATTTCAATTTTCTTTGCAATAATGATGCCGAACCTTGCTGTGCGGTTACAATTACTTCTGCTGCATCTTTAAACAATTTATCTCTTTCAGAAATATCTATATCTAAAGAAGATCCTTCGCCTTCTTCTCCTACGTATTCTGGTAATAAGTGCGCATCTGGATAAGCCTTTTGTGAACCAATGTATTCAGCTATTTTATCTACTTCAGGGGTGTCTACAAAGGCACACTGAATTCTAGTAAGCATATTACCTTGGGTATATAACATATCTCCCTTACCAATTAACTGGTCTGCCCCCGGGCTATCTAAAATAGTTCTGGAGTCAATTTTAGAGGTAACCCTAAATGCCACTCTGGCAGGGAAGTTAGCTTTAATAATACCGGTAATAACGTTTACCGATGGTCTTTGGGTAGCAATAATTAAGTGAATTCCAATAGCACGGGCAAGCTGAGCTAAACGTGCAATAGGTGTTTCTACTTCTTTACCAGCCGTCATAATAAGGTCGGCAAATTCATCTACTACCAATACTATATATGGTAAAAATTTATGACCGTCGTTAGGGTTTAATTTACGTTGCTTAAACTTATGGTTATACTCTTTAATATTTCTAACCATGGCATTTTTAAGCAATTCATAACGGTTGTCCATTTCTATACAAAGTGAGTTCAATGTATTAATAACTTTACCGTTATCTGTTATAATAGCCTCTTCAGAATCTGGTAGTTTCGCCAGATAATGTCTTTCAATTTTGTTGTATATAGTAAGCTCTACCTTTTTAGGGTCAACTAGTACAAATTTAACTTCTGCAGGGTGCTTTTTGTATAGCAATGAAGTTAAAATAGCATTTAATCCTACCGATTTACCTTGCCCTGTAGCACCTGCCATAAGCATGTGTGGCATCTTGGCCAAGTCTACAACAAAGGTTTCGTTACTAATATTTTTACCAAAAGCAATAGGTAGTTCCATTTCTGCTTTTTGGAATCGTTGCGAAGCAATTACCGAACGCATAGAAACCATAGATGGTTTTTTGTTAGGCACTTCTATACCAATGGTACCTTTACCAGGAATTGGTGCTATAATTCTAATACCTAATGCCGCTAAAGAAAGCGCTATGTCGTCTTCTAAATTTTTAATTTTTGAAATACGAATACCAGCTTCAGGAACAATTTCATACAAGGTTACTGTAGGTCCTATGGTAGCTTTAATTTGCGCTATTTCAATTTTATAATTCTTTAGCGTGTTTACAATGGTATTTTTATTTTCTTCTAACTCTTCTTGGTTAATGGTAATACCACCACCATCACCGTATTCTTCTAAAAGATTTAGGGTAGGGAATTTGTAATTACCTAATTCTAGCTTAGGATCAAATTCTCCAAAGTCTTTTACTAATTTATCAGAAAGGTTGTCTTTAACTTCTTTTTCTTCTTGAACTTTTTCAACCTCCATAGCTAAATCATCTGTTTCCTCTTCTGTCGGTTTTTCTATTTGTAAAGATGATTTTAATACAGGTTCTTGTTCAATTGTTAATTCTTCTTCTAAATCTATTTCTTCTTCACCACCAGTTTTTACTTCAAAAGAATTTTCAATGGCTACATCGTCATCTTTTGATATCGTAGAAAAATTATTAATAGTCGGTTGCTGATTTTCAATAGCCATTTCAAAAGAAGAACGTTTTGGTTGTTCTTCTACGTTTTCAAACGGATTGGCATTTTCTTCTAATATAGAGTAATCAGTAGTATCGTTGTTGTTTGTTATTGATTCTGTTGTTTCTTCTTCATTTAAATCGGCAGCTTTTTTAAAGCTCTCTTTCTTTTTGTTATAGAAAGAAACAAAATGTTCAGGGGTTAGTTTTAGTTTAAATACTAAATAAAATATCAGTCCAAATAATAGGAGAAGTGTTACCCCAATTTTACCAATATAGATTTGAAGAAAGTCATTCATTTCAAATCCAATTTTTCCGCCCAATAAAGGAGCTTGGCTAGCAAAGAAACCAAATAATATGGCTAACCATGTAGCAGAGAGTAATCCCCAAAACCATTTGTTTACTAAAGCTTTTTTACTGGAGTTAAACACCAGTGCTAGTCCTGATATAAAAATTAGGTAACTAAAAACAAAAGCTGCAATACCAAAGCCATTATAAATAAAAAAATGACTTACGGCAGCACCGAATTTTCTTAGTAGATTTTGTGTAGGAACGTTTCTGTCTGTAAATTCAAATAGCTGACTTTGGTCTTGTTTCCAAGTAAAAAAGAAAGATATAAAGGATATAAATAATGCTACACTAAATATCATAAGCATTACACCTATAATAATTTTATAGGGTCTACTTAATTTAATTTGCGGAATAGAAAATTTAGATTCTTTTTTTACTTTTTTACTTTTTTGTTTGGCCATGGGCTATCACAGATTTGCGGACAAAAATACAATAAACATACATTTATTGTTATAAAAATTTAGGGAGATAAATAATAGCCCCAATAATTATTGCAGCAATGGCTGTAACTAGCACAGCCCCTGCTGCAAGGTCTTTAATAATGCCAATTTTTTTATGCTGTTCAGGATGTACAAAGTCACATAGTTTTTCTACAGCAGTATTTATTGCCTCCATGCTAATTACCAAGGCAATGGCTAGGGTTTGTAATATCCATTCTGTGGCAGATAGCTTAACCATAAACCCTACAACGGTAATTGTAATTGCAGCTACTAAATGTACTTTACTGTTTGGCTCAGAGGATAATAAATGTAAAATACCCTTAAAGGCGAAACCAAAGCTTTTAATCCTGTTTTTTAAAAAATTGAGCATTCAAAAAAATATACTTTTAACTTAAAGCAGCAATTGCAGCTTCGTAATTAGGTTCTTCCACTGTTTCTGCTACTTGTTCAGTGTATACTACTTGTCCTTCTTCATCTACCACTACAACCGATCTAGATAATAAGCCGTCTAATGGTCCGTCTGTAAATACTACTCCGTATTCTGCAAATCCGTTTTTAAAATCAGAAAGGCTAATTACGTTATCTAACCCTTCTGCACCACAAAAACGAGCTAGTGCAAACGGAAGATCTTTAGAAATACATAACACTTTAGTGTTATCTAATTTAGATGCCTCTTCATTAAACTTTCTTACAGAAGCGGCGCATACTCCTGTATCAACACTTGGGAAAATATTTAATACTACTTTACTTCCTTTAAAGTCTTCAAGTGTTTTAGTACCTAAGTCAGTATCGGTTAATGAAAATGCAGGTGCTTTAGAACCTTCAGCAGGTAAGCTACCAGCGGTATGTACATCGCTTCCTTTAAATTTTACAGTTGCCATAATTTTGGTTTTGATTTTTTAATTAAAGTTTGAAGATAAAAAAAAGTCCTCTATGGATAGAGGACTTTAGTACTTTTTTATAAAGAGCAATTAATTATTTGTCTATAGAGCCTAAAACACGTTTCATAAAAGCGTTTAATGCCGCTTTTTTATCCATGCCTTCTTCTTTTATCATTTTATCTACTTCAATGGCTCCGTACATATTAGAAATTAATTCTCCAATAACATCTAATTCTTCATCTTTTAATGAAGGAACTTCTGTTAAAGCTTCCAGTGTTTCAATGGTCTCAAGGATATAATCCTGATCATTCTCTTCAATAAATTGAGTTAAATGTTTAATTACCGGTAACTTCATCTACAAGTTCTTTTAAATTTTCAAACTTATTTGTTTGTACCTGTTTTACAAAGGCACCTCCTTTAAAAGTAGCAAATGTAGGTAAGTTATCTACTGTTGCTAATTTTCTTGATTCTGGGAACTTTTCCGCATCTGCCATTACAAAAACTGCATCTTCATGTTCTGCAGAAAGTTTTTTGAATTTAGGCTTCATAATACGGCAGTTACCACACCAAGTAGCAGAGTATTGTACAATAACGGTATCGTTATTTTCAATTATTTCTGCTAAATTATCTTGTGCTAAATCTTGAACCATAATACTAATTTTTATTAGTTAGAACTTAAATAGCTAGCAACTCCTTTTCTGTCGGCAGTCATAGCTTCTTTTCCTTCTTCCCAGTTAGCAGGACAAACCTCACCATGAGTTTGAACGTGAGCGTAAGCGTCAATCATTCTTAAGAATTCACTAACGTTTCTTCCTAATGGCATGTGGTTAACACCTTCGTGGAATACAGTACCTTCTTCGTCAATTAAGTAAGTAGCTCTGTAAGTTACGTTATCTCCTTCAACAATGTATGAATTAGTTTCTTCGTTGAAAGTTTCTTTCTGAATATCAAGAATACCTAAAACATTTGCTAAGTTTCTGTTGCTATCTGCTAAGATAGGGTAGGTAACACCTTCAATACCTCCATTATCTTTCTCAGTGTTTAACCAAGCAAAGTGTACTTCTGGAGTATCACATGAAGCACCAATAACCATGGTATTTCTTTTTTCAAATTCTCCTAAAGCAGCTTGAAACGCATGTAATTCTGTAGGGCAAACAAAAGTAAAATCTTTTGGATACCAGAATAATAATACTTTTTTATTATTTTTTTTAGCTTCTTTTAAAACATTTAATTTAAAAGTATCACCCATATCATTCATTGCGTCAACTGATAAATTAGGGAATTTTTTACCTACTAGTGTCATATTTTTAAGTTTAAAGATTAAATTTTCTTAATTTTTCTATGGCAAATTTAGGTAAAGATTACCGTTTAAGAATAGGTTTTGATTACTATTTCTTATGAACTAATAAGTATGACTAATGGGTTTATTATAGTAGTTGTTTTTTTGATGATTTAATAATTAAGGGTAGCTATAATTTAGAACCTCTTAATATTTTAGTATTTGGATGCTAATGCGCATTAAAATCTACTGTTTTAAATTTTGTCTTTAATCATTCTTATTTTAATTGAAAGTGCTGCGAATAATAACGTCATAAACGGACTTAGTATGTTGAAAAAAGCATAGGGAAGATAACTAACAGTTGGTACACCTAATACACCACTTTGGTAAGCTCCACAGGTGTTCCAAGGAACTAAAACAGAGGTTACAGTACCAGAGTCTTCTAAAGATCTACTTAAGTTTTCAGGAGCTAAACCTTTATCTTTATAGGCTTGTGCAAACATCTTACCAGGAACCACAATGGCTAAATACTGGTCAGAGGCTGTTAGGTTAAGTGTTAAACAACTTGCTACTGTACTTGCAAATAAACCAAAAGCAGAATTAAATAATTTTAATAAAAACTCTGTTATTTTTGAAAGTGCTCCAATAGCTTCCATAATTCCCCCAAAAGTCATTGCACATAAAATTAACCAAATGGTGCCTAGCATACCTTTCATTCCTCCTGATGAAAATAAATCGTTAAGACTTGCATCTTCAGTGGCTACAGAAACATCAACTGTAATAGCATTCATAACACCCTTATAAAATTTAGATGCGTAACTTAGCCCTTCTACATTGTCTCCTGCAACTTGTAAGACAATATTTGGTTGAAATATTAAAGCAAAAATACCTCCTAGTAATGTACCAATTAGTAAGGCTATTAATGGCTGTGTTTTTCTTACAATCATTAAAATTACTATGGCAGGTACCAAAAATAACCAAGGACTAATATTAAAAGATTCTGAAATTGTTTTTTGTATAACATGAACATCAGGTCTTCCCGAGGTGTCTATAGATAATCCTATAATAATAAAAAGTATTAATGAAACCACTAAACTAGGTACCGTTGTATATAGCATATATCTAATATGAGTAAACAAATCTGTACCAGCCATAGCAGGAGCAAGGTTGGTGGTGTCACTTAAAGGAGATATTTTATCACCAAAATAAGCACCAGATATAACAGCACCAGCAGTCATCCCCATAGGTATGCCTAGGGCATTACCTATACCTACTAACGCAATACCTACCGTAGCAGAGGTGGTCCAACTACTTCCAGTAGCTATAGATATTATAGAACATATTATTACAGAAGCAGGTAAAAATATGGTTGGATTTAAGATGTCTAAACCATAATAAATCATAGCCGGTATAATACCACTTATTAACCATGTGCCAGAAAGTGCCCCAACAAATAAAAGTATTAAAATGGCACCTGCAGTAGATTTAATATTCTTAGCAACTTCTTCTATCATGGCTTCATATTTTACTTTATGAGAAAAACCTACGATAGCAGCTACCGCTGCTCCTAATAATAAGATAAATTGATTTGAACCACTTAATGCATCATCTCCAAAAACACCTCTAACATTATACGTCAACATACCTACCAATGCAATAATAGGAATCAACGCAGAAAAAAGGCTGAGTTGTTTATTGGTTATAATTTCTTCTTTGTTAGGATCTTGAGGCTGGATGTCTTGACTTTCCATGTTAAGGTTTAGTTAATTAAAATATGATTTGTAATGTTACAATATTCCTTTGGATTATGCAAAAACTACATTTATCGATAAAATATTACAGTTGTCGAATAAACTATTGATCTGTTGTTGTTTCTTAATGATTACGAGTAACTTGCGCCAAGTTTGCTATTAATTATTACTAAAGCTATGAATAAACATTTTATCATCCCCTTGTTTTTTTTCCTTTTAATTTGTGGAATTACACAAGCACAAGTAGGTGTAGGAACTACTAACCCTGATGCATCTTCAGCACTAGATATTTCTAGTACAAGTTCAGGACTATTAATACCTAGATTAACTACGGCCCAAAGAGATGCAATTGCTAGCCCAGCAACCGGATTAATGATTTTTAATACAGAATATAACTGTTTAAGTCAGAATGTTGGTACGCCCTCTGCACCAGATTGGATGTGTTTAAAGACCGAGGCAGCTACACGTTTTTTCTATTTACCTAGTATAAACATTAATGCTTCTGCTACAGGTACAGGTTTTACTGTTGATTTGTACGAAGCTTATAAATCACAATTTTCAGCACCTTTAGTTTCTAGTTCAGGTGCTTCTGGAAGCATTCCTTATTTTCAGGATAATGAATTAGAATATTACGTTACCGCATATGATACAGAAGTTTTAGAGAATTTATCTATTAGTGCTGATGGTGTTATGACGTATGATGTAATTGGATCTGCTTCAGCTTGTTCTTTTATCAATGTGGTACTGGTAGTTAAGTAATTGTAAGCTTAAAATAATTCCTTTTAAATTATGAAAAAGATTTTAAGCCTGTTACTTATTATAACAACCGTTTGGGTTAGTAAAGCACAATGTAATTGTAGTGCTGCAGATGTAGTTATAAATTCTAATTACTCATCATATACTTTTTTGGCTAATACCAGTTATTGTATAGATGGTAACGTTCAGATACAATGGACTGGAGCTACTTTTCAAGATAATGTTACCCTATGTATTTCTCCTGGTTCTACTTTTAGAACTAATGACTTAATTGGAAATGCAGATAGTAATGTTACTGTAAATGTATCTTCTGGGGCAACATTTATATTTGCAGGTGATATTCCGTTTTCGATGGATGTTACTATTGAAGATGGAGGCGTTATGCAACCTTTATGGGGAAATTTAGATGTTATTGGAACTAATTTTGACTTAACCATTGACGAAGGTGGATTATTTGATTTTAGTACTACCAACCTTAACTCTCCACAAAATGTTACTATTATAAATAACGGAACATTTGATGTGAGTAACTTAACATTTAATCAGCCTAGTAACATAGATATAACTAATACAGGTGACTTTAATGCTACCACAACCTCGGTTTTTGCTTCTAACAGTTTTTCATTAGAAAATAGTGGTGAAATTAATCTTAATAATCTTACTTTACGTAATGCTTCAACTGTAGATATTCATAATACTTCTTTAATAGATTTAACTTCTTTTAGGTTAGGATCTAATATAGGTACTATGAATTTCACAAACTCTTCGGAAGCAGAATTTATTTTAAGTTCACATATTTCTTTACTGTATGGGAATTCTATTATTGTGAATGATGGAACAATAACTACTGGTGGTGAAATAAACTTAGATGAAGGGGTTTTGAACCTGACTAATAATGGTACTATTACTACAAGTGGAAACTTCAATTGGGGGGAAAGTGGAGCTTCTAATTATTTGTTTAATTATGGTGCTTTAAATATAGGAGGGCAAATGAGTAGTGAACAATGCCAGTTAGAATTTTATAATTATGACGGGGCTTCATTATATATGAATAATCATTTAACTTATGGAACTGAAGGGCCTAATAAGTTTGAGAATTACGGTAATTTTCATGCTGATGGATTGTATTCTAACGATCCTACGTTGCATTTGAAAAATGAAGGTTATATGGTGCTAGAATCTAATTATGGTGATACACCTACAAGTGTTTTCTCTAATTGTGGGACACTAGATATGGAAAACTGGTTTGATTTGAATGGTAAAATTATTAATACTGGTAATTATAATGTACCAAATGGAAGTATAGGATTTGAAGTGGGAGCTTCCATAGAAAACTATAGTGTTATGCATTTAAAACAAATTGTAATGGATAATTCAACCATCTTTTATAATGAAGGAGCAGTTATATTTTCAGAAGCACCTAATACCACTATTAAATTTGCAGGTCCTGGTTCTACTTACCAACCTAGTCATTCTACTTCATCTAATTATGGAAGATTTTCATGGCCAGGTTCTCAAAGTAATCAAAGTGGTTTTGTAGACGGTAATTTAATGTTTACTACCACTACTCCTGGAACTGTGGATGATACTTCGTATCCGGGAATGTTTGGTCAATGGACTTCTGTTACCTTTGGGCCCGATATTGTTTTTGGTACCTGTAGTACATGCACGGTTATAACAGACTATGATCAATGTGCTAATGCCGATGGAACATGGCCAAGTGACGAACCTGTGTATGACTGTATTCCAGTTAATAGAAATGTAAGGTCTTATTTTTCTGGATCTTACCTAGGAGGGTCTTAGAAAAATATTAATATAAAAACAAATTAAGCCTACGTTTTACGTAGGCTTAATTTGTTTTTATACGTAAGATTTATAGTAAGCTTATTCTAGTGTTGCATTTAATCGATGATTTATGCATTTTGTCTGATTTAAATATTCGAGATAGGGCTTATATCTATTTTTATACACCAAATAATTGTAAAATATGACCCCCTTTAATTTTTCTTTCAAAGTTATAGCGTTGACTGTAACTTTCTTATTATGTTTTTGTTTTTCAACTTATTGTCAAGTTGGTATCGGTACTACAAATCCTGATTCTTCATCAGCTTTAGAGATTTTTAGCAATAATAAAGGGTTATTGATACCCAGAGTAAGTTTATCATCTACAGCAGATGTTTCTACAATTTCTAATCCTACAGAGTATTTATTAGTATTTAATACAGCAACTACGACTGATTTAACACCTGGATTAGTATATTGGAAAAATGGTACTTGGTTACGCCTTTTAAATACGACAGATGTATCATCTGAAGTTGATGTAGATAGCTTATGGGCTTTAGGTGGTAATAATATAAGTAATGGACAATTTTTGGGTACTACTAATTACCAACAACTAAACTTTAGAGCTAATGACGTAACTATAGCCCAATTTCATCCCAATGGAAGTGTGGCATTAGGTAGGGATGCTGTTATAAGTCCCAGTTATCATTCTTTTGCAATAGGAGAGGGAGCAAATGCTAGTGGACAGCAAGATGCTTATGCTTTTGGAACATATTCAAATGCATCTGGTAATGCCTCTGTTGCAATAGGTATGAATTCTGTTGCTACACAAACAAACTCTATGAGTTTCGGTCCGTATGCTGTATCTAGTGGATATAGAAGTATGGCTTTAGGCTCTAATGCTAGTGCATCTAACAATAATGCTGTTGCCTTTGGTGCATATAGCAGCGTTAGTGGTCAGAATTCTTATGCCTTGGGTTATTCAACTGTTGTTTCTGGAAGTAATTCTGCAGCAGTTGGTTATGATTCTGAAATTATATCTTATAATTCATATTCATTGGGTAGTAGAGCTTATGTTTCTGGAGCTAACTCTATTGCTATAGGGTACGAGGCAGTAGCAGATAATCCAAATACTATTATTTTAGGAAATACATCAACCAATACTTATAACCGTACTAAAGTTGGTATTGGTTTAACTAATCCAACTGCTAATCTTGATATTAGTGGTACCATGAAATATGCTGATGGAACGGAAGGAACAGGTAAGCTTTTAGTATCTGATGCAAATGGTAATGCAAGTTGGGTAGATTCTTCTGTAGCTTTAGGCGGTGGTTCAGCAGTTTTTGGCGAGATATACAGCAGTGGATCTACTGAGCAAACTTTCAACTGGAATGGAAATATTTCTGTGTTAACATTTGGTTCTAGTAATTATGAGAATAATGTAACAGCTACTAACAGCACCATTTCGCCAGATGTTTCAGGATTATACAGAATTACATTTACTATTTCTTTAAGAAAAGGTAGTGGTAATAGTATAGATTTACGTATGTTTTTAGCAACTAACGGAAATACTAGTAACCCTGTACCAGCTTCTTCAGCCTATGTTTCTCTTGATAGTAATAGTACTAACAAAACTATTACTATTAATAAATTTATTCACTTAGATGCAGGTGATAATATTGGAGTATATTGGGAAAAGATAGGAGGTAACAGCAATGTATTTTATCTTTTACCTCAAGGGTCTTCGTTTAATATTGAGTTATTAAATTATAATTATTAAGAAATACATTCTTAAATAGAATATACAAAAAAGGCCGAATAGATATCTATTCGGCCTTTTTACAAAACTAACTAACTAAAAAATATAATTAAAGATAAGTACACTAAAACACCATCTTCGATTATTTCTGTTTATAATGGAATGTTTCCATGTTTACGAGAAGGTGCAACTACCTCTTTGTTCTCTAACATACTAAATGTTTTCATTAATTTTCTTCTCGTATCGTGTGGCAATATAACTTCATCTATAAAGCCTCTTTGAGCAGCTTTAAACGGATTCGCAAAAGTTTCAGCATATTCTGCTTCTTTTTCTGCTAGTTTAGCTGCCGGATCTGAAGCACTATTAATCTCTTTTCTAAATATAATTTCACTGGCACCCTTAGCACCCATAACTGCAATTTCTGCACTAGGCCATGCATAATTAAAATCTGCTCCAATATGTTTAGAGTTCATTACATCGTATGCTCCACCATAAGCTTTACGTGTAATTACGGTTACTCTTGGTACGGTAGCCTCGCTTAAAGCATATAATAATTTGGCACCGTGCACAATAATACCGTTCCATTCTTGGTCTGTTCCAGGTAAAAATCCAGGTACATCTACTAAAACCAATAGAGGAATATTAAAGGCATCACAAAAACGAGTAAAACGTGCAGCTTTAATTGAACTTTTTACATCCAATACCCCTGCTAAATACATTGGGTTGTTAGCTATAATACCCACACTTCTCCCTCCAATTCTTGAGAAACCAACAATAATATTTTCTGCAAAATCTTTATGAATTTCAAAAAAAGAATCTTCATCAATAATACCTTTTATCACATCATGCATGTCATAGGGTTTATTGGCATTATCCGGAATTAGACTATCTAGTACTTCTCTTTTTTCGTCATTTGCAATATAGGATAACTTTTGAGCTTTTTCTTTACTATTTTGTGGCAAATAGCTCAATAGTTTCTTAACATCTTCTAAGCACTGAATATCATTAGAGGAAGTAACATGTGCAACCCCAGATTTTGTAGCATGCGTGCTCGCACCACCTAATTCTTCAGAAGTTACAGTTTCGTTGGTTACGGTTTTAACTACATTAGGTCCGGTAACAAACATATAACTGGTATCTTCTACCATTAAAGTAAAGTCTGTCATTGATGGAGAATATACAGCACCACCGGCGCAAGGTCCCATAATAGCGGATATTTGTGGAATTACTCCAGACGCCTGAACATTTCTGTAAAAAATATCGGCATAACCACCTAAGGATCGAACTCCTTCTTGTATTCTAGCACCACCAGAATCGTTTAACCCAACTAAAGGAGCTCCGGTTTTAACTGCTAGATCCATTATTTTACAAATTTTTTCAGCGTGTGTTTCAGATAAGGCTCCACCAAAAACGGTAAAATCTTGAGCAAATACATACACTAATCTACCATTAACTGTTCCGTATCCTGTAACAACACCGTCACCGTAATATTGTTCTTTATCCATACCAAAATCTGTGGTACGGTGGGTTACTAATATTCCTATTTCCTCAAAAGATCCCTCATCTAAAAAATAATGAACACGTTCTCTTGCGGTAAGTTTTCTTTTTTCGTGTTGTTTTTTTATTCGTACTTCACCACCTCCTAAATGAGCCTCGGCTATTTTGTCATTAAGTACTTCTATTTTATCTTTCATGGTAATGTTCTTAATTAGGTAAGCGTAATACTTCTTTGTCTTCTAAATATTTCTTTACAGCTATTAAAGCAGCAATTTTTGCTTCTTTTTCGGTTTGCTCATGCAGCATTTCTGGTTGATAATATTTTTTTACAAAATGAGTATCAAAGTTACCAGAGCGAAATGCTTCATGTTCAAAAACAAATTTTCCAAAAGGCAAGGTTGTTTGTACGCCTTCAACTTGATATTCTTCAATTGCTTTTAGCATGAGTCCCATTGCAGCTTCACGATTTTCAGCATAAGTGATTAGTTTAGATAACATAGGGTCATAATAAATAGGAATATCCATACCTTCATCAAAACCATTATCCACACGTACGCCTTCACCCGTAGGAAGTTTATATATATCTAAATGTCCTACACTAGGTAAGAAATCATTTAAAGGGTCTTCTGCATATACTCTTAGTTCTAAAGCATGCCCCTTAATTGTTAAGTCTTCCTGAGAAAAAGGTAATTTTTCTCCTCTTGCTACTTTAATTTGTAGTTCTACTAAGTCTAATCCTGTAATCAATTCGGTTACCGGATGTTCTACTTGTAAACGGGTATTCATTTCTAAAAAGTAGAAATTATGATTGTCATCTAGCAGAAATTCTACTGTACCGGCACCAACATAGTCACATGATCTGGCTACTTTTACAGCAGCTTCACCCATTTTTGATCTCAATTCAGGGGTCAATACAGCAGACGGAGCTTCTTCAACTACTTTTTGGTGTCTTCTTTGTACGCTACACTCTCTTTCAAAAAGATGTACAATGTTACCATGTGTATCTGCCATTACTTGAATTTCAATATGTCTTGGAGAGGTCACATATTTTTCTATAAAAACGGAGCCATCACCAAAGGCAGATGTAGCTTCACTAATGGCTCGGTTCATTTGTGATTCTAAATCTTCTGCTTTAGAGACTACACGCATTCCTTTACCACCACCACCTGCTGAGGCTTTTATTAATATTGGATATCCAATTTCATCGGCTATTTCTTTTGCTATTTTAACATCGGTTATAGCTTTGTCTATACCGGGTACCATAGGTATATCATAAGCTTTAACAGCATCTTTTGCTGCTAACTTACTACCCATTATTTCTATTGCTTTTGGTTTGGGACCAATAAAAGCAATACCATTTTCTTCTACCTTTTGAGAAAAAGTGGAATTTTCACTTAAAAAACCATAACCTGGGTGAATACCTTCTACGTTTAAAGATTTTGCAACTTCTATTATTTTATCAGCTAAAAGGTAACTTTGGTTAGAAGGAGCCGGACCTATGCAAACGGCCTCATCTGCAAAACGTACGTGAGGAGCAAATCTATCGGCTTCAGAGTAAACTGCTACCGTTTTAATTCCCATTTTTTTAGCTGTTTTCATTACTCTAAGAGCAATTTCACCTCTATTTGCTACTAGTATTTTTTTCATAATGCTATTCAAATTCTATTAATAGAGCATTCTTATCTACAGCTTGCCCTTGGGATATTACTATTGATTTTATAACTCCATCTCTAGGGGATGATATAACGTTCTCCATTTTCATAGCTTCTAAAACTAATAATGGGTCGTCTTCTTTTACTTCCTGACCTTCTTTGATATTAATATCAAGTATCAAACCAGGCATTGGGGCTTTAATATCATTCACATGCTTAGCACCTCCAATGGAGAATCCCATTTCTGAAATTAACTTATCTAAGTCATCAGATATGGCAACTTCATAGGTCGTATTATTTACTTTAACGTTGTAGTTCTTTAGCAAAAAATCAGCCGACGAAATTTCTATGTGATAAGATGTATTATTAACTAATAAGTGGTATGCATTTGGTTTTGTAATAACAGTATCTAAAGAGGTTGCTTCCTCTTCAGAAAATGTAAACTCCAAACTACCATTTACTTTAGTATTAAAGGTAGAACTCATATCTCTATATATATTTGGTTAATGTAAAGATACGGATTACAAAGAGTTACGTGTATATTATTTATGTATTTGTAGCTAAAATACTATACACGCTATTTTCTTATGAGTGATTTTAGAGTAGATTCTGGTTTAAATTTTAAGCGAGCAAGTATTTTTAAAAATGCTTGAGCAGTTAGCATAGCATCTCCAGCAGCGGTATGCCGGTCTTTAATGGGAATGTTTAACTCTTTACAAACATCATCTAATGAATACCCTCTATCATTTTTCAATAACGTATTGATAGCTTTTGTTTTTTTGAATAAGTATCCGGTATCTAAAGTTCTATTTAATAATGGAGGTAAACCATTTCTTTCTAGTACTTTGTTCATCATGGTAATATCAAAATACACATGATGCGCCACTATTACGGCATCTTTAGTATATGCTAAAAACTCTCTTAACGCTTTTGTTTCCTGAATTTTTTCAAATTTGGTGTTTTTCATTATACCATGTATCTCAACTGTTTCAGGATTAAAGGCAGTTTGGTCTAGATACACTTCAAAAGAGGTTTTAACATCTATAATATTACCTATTACTTTCACAGCACCTATAGACAATACTCTGTCATTGGCATAATTAAAACCAGTAGTTTCGGTATCAAATACAACAAAAGTAACATCTTTAAGCGGAATGTTTAATTCTTCCTTTTCAAAGTAACTCTTGTAAGTGTTCCAAAACTTAGGATACTTTATTTTAGTTTTTTTCTTGAACCAACTACGCATTATAAAAATTGTGCAACTTTAAATCTTATTTTAATTAATTCTTGTAATTCACTAATCGTTTTAAAACAACGTTTAAGTTTTAAACGCTCTTCCTTAGTAAGTTCTTTAAGCACAATATACCTACCTGTGCTATGGTAAAGTAATCCATGTTTGGTTCTAAATTTTATCAAAGCTTTTACGGCATAAGAACAAGAAAGATAAAAATCTTTATTTGCCGGCTCTAGTTCGGCTAATCGCTCATAACGCTCTGCGGTATTATTTACCGATTTTATTTTGTGTGATAAGATTAAAATTCTGGCTCCATCAATTAAAGGCATTAATGCACGGGCTTTTATATCAAACATATCTTTATGTTCCCCGTCTTGTTCTACCAAAAATTGTCTAAAAAATCCTAGAGGGGAAGGGTTCTGAAGTGCACTTCTACCCATTAAGGTAAAAAATAATGGATTGTATTCGGTAGCAGAAAATATACTATCAGATAATTCCTTTACTATTTCTTTGTTACCATAGGTTCTGTTAAAATCAAAGAAAATAGAACTATACAGTATATCTTCATTATCTACATGGTGAATCCAATGGCTAAATTGTGTTTTCCATTCTGTTAAACTTTGGCACCATTTAGGGTTACGTGCCATCATATCTGCCGGGCAAAATTCATATCCTACCTTATTTAATAGTATATTCACTTTAGTAGCAAGTATAAGAAAATACTTTTTAACCTCTTCATATTTATCTTCTGGGACATCTTCAAAAACCAAAGCATTGTCTTGGTCGGTTACCAAAAGTTGTTCTTTTCTACCATGGCTACCTAAGCTTAACCAAGCAAATTGTACAGGTGGTTTTTCGGGCATTCTATCTAAAGCTATCTCAATAACTCGTATCGTAAGTGCTTCATTAAGCTCATGTATAATTTGAGTTATAATAGTTAAAGGAATGTTCTGGAATATATAGCCCTTTAATAATTGGGTAATTTGCTGGCGTATTTTTCTAAGTTCTTTAGAGCTTCTGCTTCTTCTAATAGCTTTCATTAAACCAGAAGCGCTGTTACCTTGCGAAATAACCACATCATGTTCAGTTAAAATACCAATAGCCTTTGTTTGGTCGGTTCCGTCTTCTGTAATAACAAGGTGGCCGGTTTTGTTTTTTACCATGGCCAACTGAGCTTCTGTAACCGTTAATGTTTTTTTAAAGGTTTCTACAGGAAACGACATAATTTGGCTAACAGGAACCTTGGTACTAAACATACCGGTAACTATTTTGTGTCTAAAATCCTTATCGGTTAAAATACCAATAGGTAAATTATCATCATCTACTACAATTAAGCTACCAACTTTGTTTTCAGACATCCTTGTAGCAGCTTTTATTACTAAATCGTCCTTGTCTATACAAAAAGGATCTTTTGTATATCTAATTACTTGTAGTTCCTGAAAATCTTTTTCTCCAACATTTAATGCTTCAGTGTTTTGGTATAAATCGTCACTGTACTTTTTAGTAAACGGATTTTTTGTTTTAGAAGTGAAGCTTTCAATTAAAAACAATCCCACATTCTGTTCTTTGGCTAATATAGGTTTAAAAACTTCTATTGGTATGCCATATACTAAGGCTTCTTCTTCGGCAATGGCTGTCATCATATAACTGTCATTAGTTATAAGAGGTCTAAGTCCAAATACATCACCTTCATCACAAATGTCAATTATTTCTGCATCAGCAAGCTCATTCTTTTTTAAAACAACACCACCTTCTTTTACTATATAGAAATGTTCATGCCTGTTGTCATCGTTTTTAAAAAGTACTTTTCCTTTTTCTAGATAAGCAATAATAACATTTTCTGCAATGGTAATTAAATCTTCTTTCTTTATAATATCAAAAGGAGGGTATTTTTTAAGGAAGTCATATACCCTGTCTGCAATTGTATTTTTCATAATCACCTGTGTTTCATTCTCAAAATCTATAGACCATAAACAGACCTTAATGTGTAGTTATCGGTTAAAGTTTAGAGATGGTATTTAGAATACTAAAGATACGTATTTTTTACCTATCTAAAGTTTCGTAGAGTAGATTAAGAATGTTTTGGTAATAACTTTTTTGTCGAGGAACAAAAGAGGTAAGGTAGCTATTGTTGTTTAAAATAGATTCAAACTCTTTAATCGATGTAAGTTTTAATTCATCTACTTCTTCTTTTTGTCTGGAAAGTTGAGAAAACGGAACAGTAAGCTCACAAATAAACACATGATTGAATTCGGCATCAATAAATTCGTTGCTATGTTTAACTAACTTTTCTTCAATTCCTATATTATATAGGTCTGTTGCTTTAACAGATACACCAATTTCTTCATGAATTTCTTTAATAGCAGCTTCTATAATGGTTTCGCCTGCGGAGACGTGTCCGGCTACTGAAATATCCCAAAGACCTGGAAATGTTTCTTTTTTGGTACTTCTTTTTTGAAAAAGTATTTCATGGTTTCTAGTGTAGAACCAAATATGCACGGTAGCATGTAAGTATCCATACCGATGCGCCTGATCTCTGGTACAGGTAGTACCGGTTTTTTCACCGTGCGCATCGAGTATGTCTACATATTCTTTCAAATCAATTAGTCAAAATAACTAAAAGTTTCTCCTTCTTTAATAGTAAGAAGTGTTTCGTAAATTAAACGAATCACATTTTCCATGTCTTCTTTCTGAATCATCTCTACTGTAGTGTGCATATAGCGTAATGGTAAAGATATCAGTGCAGAAGCTACACCACCATTGCTATATGCAAAGGCATCGGTGTCAGTTCCTGTAAATCTTGAAGATGCTAAACGTTGAAAAGGAATTTCTTTACCTTCAGCGGTTTCAATAATGCGTTCTCTCAATTTGTTTTGTACTGCAGGAGCATAACTAATTACCGGTCCTTTACCTATTTCAGTATGGCCTTCAGTAATTTTGTTAATCATTGGGGTAGTGGTATCATGGCACACATCTGTTACAATAGCAACATTAGGTTTAATAGTTTGTGTAATCATTTCAGCACCTCTTAATCCAATTTCTTCTTGAACAGAATTGGTAATATAAAGCCCAAACGGTAATTCTTTCTTATTTTCGTGTAACAATCTTGCAACTTCCGCAATCATAAATCCACCTGCACGGTTGTCTATTGCTCTACAAACAAATTTATTCTCGTTTAAAATATGGAATGTGTCAGGGTAGGTAATTACACAACCCACATGAACTCCCATTTTTTCAACTTCTTCCTTATCTTTAGCTCCTATGTCAACAAAAATGTTTTCTAGTTTAGGAGATTCTTCTTTACCTTGTTTACGGGTGTGAATAGCTGGCCATCCGAAAACACCTTTTACTATTCCTTTTTTGGTATGAATATCTACCCATTTAGATGGAGCTATTTGGTGGTCGCTTCCTCCATTTCTAATCACATAGATTAATCCATTGTCTGTAATATAATTTACATACCAAGATATTTCGTCAGAGTGGCCTTCAATAACTACTTTATAAGGAGCATCTGGGTTAATAACTCCAACGGCAGTTCCGTAGGTATCTGTAATAAAAGTGTCTACATAGGGTTTTAAATACTCCATCCAAAGTTTTTGCCCTTCCCATTCATATCCTGTAGGTGACGCATTATTTAAATAGCGCTCTAAAAAATCGATTGATTTTTCTGTTAGGATGCTTTTTTTTGTCATCTTAACTGTTTTAAATTAGTATTTGTTTTAAAAAAAGTATTCCTTTAAAAACTTAAAGTGAAACGAAGATACTGAATGTTTTTTTACTTTCGGTATTGTTTTTGAAGCATTGCTTGGAAGATTTAAAATACATGAATAGACTATACATATATATAATACTATTAATAGGAATACATGGTTTTGCTCAAGTAAAAGATGTAGAACCTGTATATGAGCAAGAAGAAGCTGTAGATACTACATTGGTTGAGGGTTCTTATAATAGTTATTTTGAGTTAGGGGAGGTGGTACTTTTTGATAAATTGAAATTTACATCACACAGAAAGAAAGTAGACTATTATATATTAAGGAGAAAAGTGCATAAGGTATATCCGTATGCGAAAATGGCAGCAGAGAGGTTGATGACTATGAATGCTATGTTAGATTCTTTAGATTCGAAAAGATTGAAGAAAAAATACATTAAGCGAATGCAGGATTATATTGAAGATGAGTTTACGGAAGAATTAAAGAAAATGACACGTACAGAAGGGCAAATACTTATTAAGTTAATCAATAGGCAAACAGGTGAGAGTGCTTTTTCTTTAATAAAAGAATATAGAAGTGGATGGAAGGCCTTTTGGTATAATACAACTGCAAGTATGTTTAATCTTACTTTGAAAGAAGAGTATGATCCTTATAATAATAAAGAAGACTTTTTAATTGAAGATGTATTACAACGAGCTTTTGCGGCTGGTACATTAGAAAAACAAGAGGATGCCCTAGGATTAAGCTACGATATTTTGGCGGCTAAATGGAAAAAGTGACATAAAATTTGTGTAATTCATCTGTTTGTATTAATTTTAATCTTCCAGCTAAATTTTTAAAGTACTAGTTTAAAGCGTATTGCAAAAAACTGCATTTTTTTATTTCAAAAGCCTTGTTTTTTGAAATAAAAGAGTTCTATATTTGCACCCGCTTTCAGGGCGATGTTCCTATAGAGATTGGTACTAGAAATAAGCTTACAAAAACTTTTTCAAAAAAGGTTTTGTAGTTTAAAATAAAGTACTACTTTTGCATCCGCTTTCAGAGAAGGCAGTTCTTTAAAATATTGAGTAAGTATAAAGCTTTTGAGTGACTTTTTAAGAGACGGAAGTTTCGAAAAAAAAAGATGAAAAAAGATTTGGATTAAGAGAAATAAAGTTTTTATATTTGCACCCGCTTTCGGAGAGAAGGCGAAAAGATAAAGAAGATAAGTTCATTGAAAATATTGTTGACAGCACGACTTTGTAGCG
>NZ_BRVO01000002.1 GCF_027924185.1 Neptunitalea lumnitzerae | reverse complement strand
ACTTTGGTAAACTGTACGCTATAGCTGAAAAGAAAGAGAAGTAATCTCTTTAGCTTGTCTAGCGTACTATTACATTTTCTTTATACTCTTCTTTTAAGCCTATTTAATACCCTATAAATGTTTTCTTAGATACAACTCTCATAGAATTGGTTTTCTTGTTTTAGAATGTATGTTTTGGGTTTAGTTGTATAAGCTTCAAGTTGTATGCATTCTATGATAATGTGTCTTGTGGTGTATAGGTTACTAATGGATGGGGAGTGTGTAATTGTACATATTAGAGGGAGTGCTCTTATTTTCTTTCTGTATAAGTCTTTATAAATATTGGAGTGATATTTGGGTGCGCTATAGGTTATGGTTTATTGATTGTCAAAAAAAAAGGATAGCCATTAGACCATCCTTTCTTGTATATTGTTTTTTTGTATTATCTCTGAAATCTTGATTTGATAGGTATTATTCTATATAAATATGCCTCGCCAACTTGTTTAGCACGTTTATTAGGGTTTAAAAACTTTAATGACACTCTAGTTATTCTAAAATCGTCAAAGGTTTTTACAAGTTCCATTTTTAAGTTGTGCCCTTTTATGGTTTCTTGAATTTCTTCAGGATGATTAGTTGCTATTAATATAGGTTGTTCTATGGTTACTAAATTTTCAGAACTTAAATTAGGTACTATTTGTTTGCTGTAAAAATCTAAGGACCATCTATATTCTCTATCTATAATAAATACTTGTTCATCATCTAATTCATTATGAATATATGCTGCCATAAACTTACCACTTTGATATTCTAAAAGGTGCTGGTAAAAATAGCCATTCATGGTAATGTTAATAAGAATGCCTGTTAATGCTGTTATTACGATGATTTTTTTAGAAGTTAATTGGTTACTTTTTATAAATAGAACAATTAATGCAATAACTACTGAAGTGCTTAGTAGAATATACCATTTAGGAAAGCCAAATGTAAAGAACAGTAATCCGATGACACCTAAAGTGGCTACACCTAGTACAAAATATGAAGTGTATAGCAAATATGTCAAAACTTTTTGCTGTTTTGTTTTATGAAGGTAGAAAACAAAACCTGCCGTTAGTATTGCCATTGATGGTAATAACGAGTTTAAGTAATGTGGAAGTTTAGTTTTAGAAGCACTTATAATAAGTAGGGTTAAAATAATTCCGCCAGTTGTTATCCATTCAAGATATTCTGTTTGCTGAAACTTGTTTTTAACGAGTCTGGCTATTCTATTAAATAGACCAGTATAGAATATTAAAGGCCACGGTAAAAATACCCATAAGATGGTATGGAAAAAGAAAAAGTAATCTGGGCTGTCAGGTACATAGCCATGAGCAGTCATTCTATTAAAACTCTGATCCCACAAGATAAATTTAATTCCCGAAATATTGTTAACACCATTAATGGCTAATTCAGGATGTAAATCATATTGTACGTAAAAGGCATATAGAACTGGAGTAATAGTAGCTAAAAATACCATCACACCTATTAATAGTTTTGGGGTAAGTAAGGCTTTCCAAGTTCTTGTATATGCTAAATGCGATAGTAAACTTAAACCAATAACCACTAAGCCCAATAAACCTTTGCAGGAAAAAGCAATACCCATAGCAAAGGCACCAATAACAATCTCACTAGTCTTGTGAAAAGTTAAGAAACGGTATAATTGCCATAAAGATAATATTACAGTCCCTGTTAACACAGCATCTGTTCTTACATCATGGTTTGCTAAGAAAATTGCCTGAACCGTTAAGAATACTAATGACGCCCAATGCGCTTTTTCTTTATCCTTATACAAATCTTGGAATAATTTAAAACATGAAAAGGCTCCTATAGCAGTGAAGATTAAAGCAGGAATTCTATAAGCAAATTGATTTAAGCCGAAAATTTTATAGGATAGTGCTGCTAACCAAAAATGCATGTGTGGTTTATCTAAATATGGGTCAATGCCTCTATACAAATTCAAATAGTCGTTATATAAATGCATACGCATAGCCATGACCGCGTGTTGTGCAGAATCATTTTCTATAAGAGGGATAAAAGTACCTAAGGCGTAAACAAAAATTATGAGAATGTATAGTATGATATAGCTTTTGCTAAAAATGATATTTTTCATTCTGAGAAAGAAAGGATTAATATAAAGTTTGGTTTTTAAATAGGATGTAAAATTAGCTAAATTTTATGGGATGGTTTTATTAAAAGCTTCAAATGATTGGCTTAACAATTAGTTTTAATTCCTAAGCTATTTTTAAGATTCTTATAATCTAGTGTTTACTTTATTTTTTAGTGTCTAAGGTACCTTCGTAAAAACTCTTTTCTATGAAAGTATTTGTGTATAAAAAAATGATTCCGTTTTATGCTACTCTGCTTTTTTTAGCGCCATTTTTAGTCTTTCCAAAAGGTGCTGTTTTACTCTTTATCAATAGCCTGCATACTCCGTTTTGGGATTGGTTTTTTGCTAATTATACCAATTTAGGAGATGGTGCTTTTATACCATTAGTATTACTTATTCTGTTATTTACAAGTAAGTTTAAGTATACCTATCAGTTTGTTATTTCTGCACTTTTGCAAATAGGTGTTGTGTTGTTATTAAAAGAAGTTTTCTTTACACATTTATTTAGACCTTATTTTTATTTTAATGATGCTGTTAAGGCGTCTATTAACTTTGTTCCCGGAGTTAAGATTAGGTATACAGATACATTTCCATCTGGGCATACGGCAACCATCTTTTTTATTACTACTTATTTTTGTTTAATTACAAAACGGAAAAAAGGAAAGTTTTTGCCCTATGTATTGTGTTTTTTAGCTGTATTGGTAGCTATATCTAGAGTATACCTAGTACAACACTTTTTTATAGATGTTTATTTTGGAATGTTGTTTGGTATTGCATCTGCTATAACTGCACGTTATATAGTTAAAAAGTATCCTAAGAAATGGTATACTAGTAAGCTAGCAATAGTTTGGCCAGCTCAGGTTTCTTTATCTATACGGAAGGTATTAACTACCTTGAATTTGTTGTAGTTTTAAAGTTGGTTTTTTGAAATGATAATAGATTCCGAAAATAGAGATAAGTGCTGTTATTAATGTAAATAACGTACCAATGGTTACAGCTGTGTTTTCGTCTAAGCTAAAATGTACTGACATTTCAAAAAATAGAAATTCTCTAATGCCAATTCCTGCAAAAGATATTACTGAGAATACAGAGGATAACAAGAATACAAAAATATACAAGTAATACAGTTCTGTTGAAATGCCTAAAGCTAACGTAATAAATATTACAGATACAATTTGCATTAACTGGATAACAATTGAATATGCTAAGGTTGCATAAAATTGTTTTATAGCAACTTGAAAAATCTTTTTAGTAAGTATTTGTCCTACTACTAAAACTATAGGAAATAGAATTATAAACCAGTTATTATAGTTTTCAAAATTATTGATCAAGCTGCCTAAAATAGCCGGGTAAAAAGCTATGATTAAATATATAATACACGCTATGGCAGTAAGCCCTATAAGACGATCTATAAAAACTAATTTTAATACTTGCTTAGACTTCCAATTAAAATTTTTATTGAGTAGGTATACTTTAAAAGCGTCACCGCCAACACCACCAGGTACAAAGAAATTATAAAACATACCTAACAGATACAGTTTTAAATTACTTATTTGAGACAGCTTAAATGAATGACTGTGAAATAAGTAATTTAATCTGTACGAAGATATTATTTGAGAGATAACAAAAAATAATATTGCTAAAGATAAATACCCTAGGTTTGTACCTAATACAATATTAATAACACTATCTACATCTATTTTTTTATAAACCAGATAAAATAAAGAAAGACTAATACCTATTTTAAGTATTAGGAGTAGCGTCTTTTTTGTTTTCGGATTCATTTTGTAAACTGTTAAATACTCTTTTTACTCTGTATGGCTTTTTATCTTGAGATTCATAATAAGTTCTCATTAATAAATCGGCAAGAATACCCATAGTTAAAAACTGAATGCCAACCAATACCAATAATACACCTAATAATAATAAAGGTCTATCTCCAATTTCTTCTCCTAAGATAAACTTCACTACAATTAAGTATAGGTTAATAAGCATTCCTATAGAGAAAAAGGTAAGCCCTATATTACCAAAAAAGTACATTGGTTTTTGTAAATGCTTTCTTTTAAAAATAATAAGGAATAAATCGTTTATAACCTTAAAGGTACGCTCTAAACCATATTTAGATTTTCCGAATTTTCTAGGAAAGTGGTTTACACTAACTTCTTTAATAGCTGCTCCGTTTAAATATGCCATTAGGTTAATAAAACGGTGCATTTCTCCGTATAGGTTAATTTCTTTTGCTGTTTCGTTAGTAAACACCTTTAGCGCACAACCTTGGTCTCTAAGGTTAAGATTGGTAGCTTTTCTAATAATAAAGTTGGCAATTTTAGAAGGAATAGTTTTTAAGAAACTGTCTTTTCTTTTTTCTCTAAACCCGGTAACAACATCCCAATCTCCTTCTTCTGCTGTTTTTACCATTTTCATGATATCATGTGGGTCATTTTGCATATCACCATCCATGGTAACAATAAATTTACCCGTAGCAAATTCAATACCCGCTGCTAAAGCTAAACTTTGCCCGTAGTTTTTCTTTAGTTCTACTAAATACAAATGCGGGTGGTTCATTGCTTTAATTACCTTCTTCGTATTATCTGTAGAGAAATCATCAATATAAATAATTTGATATGATTCTCCCTGTAAAGCATCATCAATGGTTTTTGTAAGCAATTCTACATTTTCTTCCTCATTATAAACCGGTATGATAATAGAAAGATAATATTCTCTTTTAATCATGGTAAAGTGTTTAATCTATTTTTAGATAAAATTTAAATAGGAGGCAAATTTATGAATTTGAAGTCATTCTTAGGTTTCTTAATTACTAATAAATTAATTATTGTAATTACAGTAGTGAGTATAGTGCTATGTCTTTTTAATATTTATGGGTATCCTATTTATATTTTAGACGAGGCACGAAATGCAGAAGCAGCACGAGAAATGCTAGCTAAAGGAGATTTTATTGTACCTACTTTTAACAATGCATTGAGAACAGATAAGCCGCCTTTGCATTACTTTTTTATGATGTTGGGCTATAAAATTTTTGGTGTAAATGCCATGGGAGCACGTTTTTTTTCTGCCATATTTGGTGTTTTAACACTTATAAGTACATATTTGTTTGTTAGAAAACTAAAGGGAGAGCATATAGCTATTGTTACCTTATGTATTCTTTTTTCTGCCGTTTTCTTTATTCAAGAGTTTCATTTGTCTGTGCCAGACCCTTATTTAATCTTTTTCATTAATACGGCATTGTTTTCTTTTTTACTCTATTATAAAAAACAGCAGAGTTGGTTATTAGTAGTTGGTTATTTTGCCATGGCTATGGGGTTTTTAACAAAAGGACCTATTGCAATAGCTATTGTAGGAGCTTCTATATTTTTGTTTTTACTCTTAAGAAAAGATCTTTCATTTAAAACTGTCATTAGATTTCAACCGTTTTTGGGACTTCTTTTTGTAGTGGTATTAGTACTCCCTTGGTTTTATTGGGTTCATGAAGCTACAAACGGAGTATGGACAGAAGGTTTTTTTATCAATCATAATTTAAACCGGTTTGAAAATAAAATGGAAGGTCACGGAGGGCCCTTTATAGTTACTTGGGCATTTGTATTACTAGGCTTATTACCGTTTTCTGTATTTATTATTCAGGCCTTTGTTTTTGCTTTTAGAAAATATAAAACAGATACTTTTTTAGCCTTTGGTTTAAGTGTGTGTTTGGTGGTGATAGGTGTGTTTACAATATCTAATACCAAGTTACCTAATTACACCATGCCCTGTTATCCGTTTTTAGCAGCCATATTAGCAAGTTATTTAATAGATTTTAGAACTAAATTATCTAAGCGCAGAAAGTTGTATGCTCATATAAGTTTTGTTGTACTATTACTTATAGGTGTAATATTGCCTGTAGGAGGTTATATAGCTTTGTCTTTAGAACCAGAGCTTAACCATATTAAAGAATTGAGTTTTATATTAATTATAGCACCCATTGGTTTATTTATAGCTTATATGTTTTTTAGAGGAAATGCTTTTAGAAGAAGTTTTGCCATTGTTACTGCAACATGGGTGGTAATGGGAGTGTATTTATTTGGTATTATTTATCCTAAATTAATAGAGCAAAACCCTGTTTATGCTTCTAAAGAATTTTTACAGAACAATATACCAGTAGTGGTTTTTAAACGTATGGATAGTGCTTTTCCTTTTAATTATAACCGTACTTATGAAGTATTACATTCGGTAGATGAATTAAAAGAGTATTTAAGTAAACACCCTAAAGTATATGTTTTGAGTAATGATAGAAAGGTAAAAGATGATTTATTAGCTGTACAAGGATTGTCTTTACTGATGGAGCATAAGGCTTTGTTTGAAAACCATAAGACAGTGATTTATCAAACAGCTAATGAATTGGTGATTAATAAATAATGCAATATTTTCTTGTTATATACTTAAAAAAATAAAGCAAGGTTATTGATTTGATATAATTACAATGTAAAGTGTAAGCTTTTTGTTACAATGTTTAAATAATTTCTATTTTTGAAATTAACCAACTATTTATTACTTATGAAAAAGCTTAATTACTTGTTTGTATACATTATATGTATATCACTTGGGCTGTCTATTACTTCTTGTTCTAATGATGATGATGGGGCAGGAGAGGAACAACAGGAAGAAGAACCAACTACTCTAAATTATTTTCCGTTAACGTTAGATAATGAATGGAACTATGATTATACCGATGGAGAGGATACTCAGATTTTGTTTTATACCACATTAGATTATGAAGGGAATACTTTTTTAGTGACTGATTTTGTGAATCCTTTTGATGGAGGAGATATGACACAAGGTTTTAGATTATCGGGAAGTACGTACTATGGATATAATGGTGAAACGGTTATAGAATATAATTCTGGTATTGCTGCAATGGCAACTATAGACCCTGTTGAATATGTATTTTTTAAAGATGATATGGAAGTAGGAGAAACGTATACTACAGAGGTTGCCGCACCTACTGTTATTGAAAGTATTATAGATATTGAAACCACTACCGATTTTACTTTTGTAACTACCATTTTATCTAAAGAAGAGGAAATGATAGTGAATGGGGTAACTTATACTGATGTTATAGGTGTACAATTAGATGTAAACACCAGCCTTATGGATGTTGAGTTTGATGAAACCCTTATTTATTACTTTGCTAATGAGGTTGGACCTATTAAATTAGAAAGCTCTTTAGGAGATTATACAATATTAAATTATTCTTTAAACTAAGATTTCATACATAAACTTAATACGTATACTAAGTTTTAAATAAAATTAAATGCTATCTTGAGGCTGTTCTTTTTAGAACAGCTTTTTTTTTAAACCAATAATTATATGAGCAAACAACTACCAAAAGGAAGTAAGAAACTTTTGAATGCCTGGGCATTTTATGATTGGGCAAATTCGGTATATAGCTTGGTAATAGCATCTGCTGTATTTCCTATTTTTTACGGAGCACTATTTTCTAAATTAGGAGTTAATTATATTTCTTTTTTAGGTTTTTCAGTTAAAAATACGGCATTGATAAGTTTTGTAACAGCTTTAGCTTTTTTGGTGGTAGCTATTATTTCTCCTTTATTATCGGGTATAGCGGATTATCTAGGTAATAAGAAATTCTTTATGAAGTTCTTTTGCTATATGGGGGCTTTATCTTGTATAGGATTGTATTGGTTTAGCCTAGAGGAAATATATGTAAGTGTTGCTTTTTACTTTTTTGGCTTAGTAGGTTTTTGGGGTAGCTTAGTGTTTTATAATAGCTACTTACCAGATATAGCTTTTGTAGACCAACAAGACAAAATAAGTGCTAAGGGATATTCATTAGGGTATATAGGTAGTGTAATTTTATTGTTGTTTAATTTGGCAATGGTAATGTTTCCAGATGTTTTTGGTATCACAGATACGCCAGAAGAACCTGCAGCTGTGAAGGCTATGAGGTACTCTTTTATTAGTGTTGGTATTTGGTGGATTGTCTTTAGTCAGGTTACCTATTATTACTTACCTCAAGGAAACCATGAAAAACCTAAAATAACCAAGGATATAATTTTTAATGGTTACAAAGAGTTACGAAATGTTTGGAAACGATTGGGTGAAAATAAAAGGTTAAAAGCCTATTTGGGAGGCTTTTTTGTATATAGCATGGCAGTACAAACGGTAATGTTGGTAGCCACTTATTTTGGAGAGCAAGAAATTAATTGGGGAGGAGATGACCAAAAAACAATGGGGCTTATAGTAAGCATCTTGCTAATTCAAATTATTGCAGTATTAGGAGCAGTACTTACTTCTAGAGCATCTAAAAAGTTTGGTAACATACCTACTTTAATAGGTATTAATAGTGTTTGGGTGTTGCTTTGTATTACTGCGTATTTTGTAACCTTACCAATTCATTTTTATATTACTGCTGGTTTTGTTGGTTTGGTAATGGGGGGAATTCAGTCGTTATCTAGATCTACCTACTCAAAGTTTTTACCAGAAACAAAAGATACCACCTCTTTTTTTAGTTTTTATGATGTAGCAGAAAAAGTAGGTATTGTAATAGGAATGGCGCTATATGGTATTATAGACCAAATAACGGGTTCTATGAGAAACTCTATATTGTTTTTGGTGCTATTCTTTGTAATTGGGATTTTACTTTTGTTTAGAGTACCTAAGGTAGAAAAATAGGAATTAAAACAAAATTAAAGTGTTAATTTCTTACTTATAAAGGCTTTTTGTACGAAAATAAGTAAATTTAAGCTTCGCTACTTTCCTAAAATATTAAATCTAATTTTAGATAAAGTTTAAGTGATTTAAGAGGTTTTTCTTTTTTTAATAAAAATTTAACTTAGCTTTAAAAATACTTTCAGGTTTTAATAAATGCGCTATATTTGTGTTTTCGCAAAAAAAACAAACTAAATATGCTAATTAAAAATTTAATAAAAGGAACTATTGCTTTTGCTTTAGTCTTTTGTGTATTCTCATGTAGTGAAGATATTACTATAGATGAATGGTCAGACGTAACTCCAGCAACATTTAGTGCGGTAATAGATGGTACTGCTTTTGACGTTAGTGTTGTAGAAGAGTCAGATGATGATTCGGGTGACTCGGTTGACTTTGGAGGTTTGGGTGACTTAGGAGATTTTGACGAATTCGGAGATATGTTTGAGGATATGCTAGATGATTATGAAGATTTAGTTACTTCGGGTGGTGGAGTAATGGCTTACACTACTACTATTGAATATGATTTTAACGATGCTAATAACAATGTAACCGAAGAAGGAACTTATGATGCTATTAGAATTTTAGGTTCTGATACAACTACAAGTTTAGCATTAGTTTTTCCTAGTGATATTGTAGAAGGTACTTATAACTTTTCTAACACTCAAGGTTTTTATTTAGCAAACTATCTTCAAATAGGTGGTGAAGGTGGAACACAAACCAACCGTGGTAA
Source organism: Neptunitalea lumnitzerae (assembly GCF_027924185.1). Classification (GTDB taxonomy): domain Bacteria; phylum Bacteroidota; class Bacteroidia; order Flavobacteriales; family Flavobacteriaceae; genus Neptunitalea; species Neptunitalea lumnitzerae. The sequence continues at coordinate 1,145,063 of NZ_BRVO01000002.1, read as the reverse complement.
AACCGGAACATTAACTATTACATTACATAATCAGGATTCAAATTATATTGAGGGTTATTTTGCTTTTGAAACCCTTGAAAATTCAATTACTGAAGGAGTTTTTAAAACTTTCTACACTGTAAATAATTAATGTACCCCCTGAATTTAAAGCTTATTCCAACAAAAATATTATTAATGAAAATTACCTATAAATCTTTATTATACATTTCAATTGTAGCTTCTACCGTATTGTATTCTTGTGATAACGAAACTGTAGATTTAGGACAAACAATGGAAGATGTTGAAACTGGTACTCCAGATACTACCGATTCTGATGGCGATGGTCTTAGTGATGTTGCTGAAAATGCAAGTATAGGGCAAGATACAGATGGAGATGGTATACCAGATTATTTAGATGATGATGATGATAATGATGGTGTACTTACCATAGATGAAAATCCTGATCCTAACGGAACTCATACTCCGATTGATGCTTGGGATTTAGATGGTGATGGTATACCTAATTATTTAGATCCAGACGACGATGGAGATGGTATTCCAACAGCAAATGAAGGGCCTTTATCTTTACTAGATTCAGATGAAGATGGGGTGTTAGATTATTTAGACCTGGATGATGATGATGATGGTGTTCCTACTTTAGAAGAGAATGGTGCTTCACTTCAGAATTCTGACAATGATGGAATTCCTGATTATTTAGATACTGACGATGATAATGATGGTATCTTAACTATGTATGAAGGATATGAAGAAGGTTTAGATACCGATGGTGATGGTATTCCTAACTACTTAGAGAATGATGATGATGGTGATGGTAAATTAACTGAATTTGAAAATGCAGATCCTGATGGTGATGGAAATCCGGCGGATGCTTACGATTCTGATGGAGATGGCATTCCTGATTATTTAGATATATATAACTATGATATATCTTCTTGCGATGGTTCAGATGGTACACCAGGCGATAACTTTGCAGTATTTGATTTAGATAGATACTACAATGAAGTGATGGTACCTAATTTACCAGCAGGAGCTTCTATTACAGTTTCGTTCCACGAAACTGAAAACGGGGCTTATTATAACAACAATACTGTAAGTAATGCATATATTAATAATGTACAGTTAGAAGATGTTATTTTTATGAGAATTACCGATGATTTAACAGGTACGTTTACTATTGAAGAGCTTTACTTGTTTGTAATTAATGGTGATGAAGCAGATACCTTTGGTGATTCTTGTAACTAGATTTGTTGCTAATTCAATTTTCAATAACTCAAAGAAAAACGCCTCTAAACAATATGTTTAGAGGCGTTTGTTATTTATAGAACTTTCTATAAAGTTTAGTTGTCCTTGTTTATATCACCTGATCCCGAAGTGCTTAAATCTCTTATTTCTGGATTTCCTTTATAATAAATATCGCCAGAACCAGATACGTAAGCTTTAAGATTGGCTTTGCAATATAAATGAATATCACCTGATCCTGTAACATCAGCTATTACATTAGAAGCTTTTAACTCGTATGCTGAAATATCTCCAGATCCTGTAACGGTACATTTAAAATCGGTAGTATCACCTTCTAAAAGTATATCACCAGAACCAGTAACATAAGAGTCTACTTTGTCTGCTTTTACTTTTAAAGCGATATCACCTGACCCAGTAACCGATGCAGTCATTTTGCTTGCAGAAATAACCGACTCACTTTTAATAGAGCCCGAACCGGTAAGTATTGCTTTATTAAGATTGCTAAAGCCAACAGTTATTTTAATACCTCTTGTACTGCGTAAAGAAAATCCATCTTTCGTATAAATGTGTAATACATTATTGGTGACTTCTGTAACAATGTAATCTATAATATTTTCTTCCGCGTTTATAGTTACTTTACCCTCATTACCTTTTTCAAGAGTAACGTGATAAGATCCTGCAACTTCTATACCATCAAAGCTACCCACATTTCTGGTGCTGGTGGTACTTCTGCCATTTCCTTCAATACCATTCCATGAGGCGTTGCATGAAGTGATAAATAAAATAGCAAAGGTTAGAATAGATAATTTAGTGATTGATTTCATAGTTTTTTGATTTTATCTTTTGTTTAGTGTAATACCTCCGTATTCACTTTTAATTACAATTTCTTTTCCTGTGTTTTTATTAGTATAATACCCTTGGTAATGCTTAGAGGTATAATCTGAATCCTTTAATAAAAAGGTTAAGTCATCACCGCCTGAAAGCCCTGCATAGTCAAGGTCAAAGTCAAAGTTAAAGTAGTAGCTGCTGTTGTAGCCAATTCGTATGCCAGTGTATTCTGCATTAATATGAACTTTACCTGCTTGCTCTGTTAACTCATCTATGCGTACAGATCCGTATTCAGAGTCAATATTTATATTCCCAAATACATTATCAATTTTTATGGTTAAGTAATCACCATTACCTTCCAAATTCATAATATCGCCAAGGGTAACACTTCCGTAATCACATCGGTAGTTTACATAATCTGCTTTTTCTATTTTACTTGTAGTATAATCAGCTTTTAAGGTAAGCGATTTTGTTTTTTCTACCGTAAAAGAAGAATAGTCTGCATTAATAGTTCCATTTTTTAGTATTCCAATTCTAGAGTTGGTGGTATAATCAAAATTTAGTTGATTGTTGTCTCCCCAAAGTTCTCCTATATCTAGCTTGCCATAATCACAGCTAATTTTAGCAGTATTGTTTAGCTTGTCAATAATAATGGCACCGTAGTCGTTAGACAAATCTGTTTTGTTAGTAACAGGTACTTTAATAGTGTAGTTAACCTCTACGTTTACATTATTATTGTTCCATCCCCAGCTCCATTTGTCTTCGTTAAAAACGGTTCTGGCGCTTACTAAATCTTCATTAGCGTCAAAAATGATATTAATTTCGCTTAGTTTTTCGGCTACCTTTTTCTCATTGTTACCACTGGTTTTAATATGTACTACAATAGCAGTTTTATTCTCGTTCCAGCTAGTAATATTAAGGTTACCATAAGAGTTATTAACTTTAAGTAAAGCATTAGGATTTACTATAAACTCACGCTTAACTGTTTTTTCTTTTGTGTATTTGCCTTTAGGTGCTCCGTTATCGTTTATAGCAAATGCAAACTGAAGCGTAAGTACAAATGCTAATAGTGTATTAAATAATTTCATGGGTCTCGGTTTTAAGGGTTTTAACATCGTCAATGGTTTGTAATACATGTTGTAAGAGTTCAATTCTTTTTTGCAGGTTGGTAATCATGGCATAGATTACCCTTTTGTCTGCACCATTTTCAAGTAGGTCTGCTTTTAATTTACTATAATCTTTTTCTAGTTTGTTAATCTGTTTTACGGCATCATTTACTATTTCCTTGGTTTCAGGAGAGGTGTCTTCTTTTTGAAGCTTTTCCAATTCCTGATTAATTATACCTGTAAAATAGGTTTGTGATTGGTATAACTCTGGGGCTACGGTTGCTAATTCATCTTTTTGTTTCGTAGTACCATTAAAAACACCAATGGATACAGCAATAACAATAAGAATAGAAGCCGCTACGTACCACCATCTTCTATTTTTAATAGTTGAGTTTTTAGCAGTAGACTTAGTAGACTGTTTTGCTAACATGGCCTCAAAATTTTTCATATGATTTTGAGAAGGTTCATGTACATCAAACGAGCCTTGTAAATCATCAAATAGGGTGTCTATATTATCTTTGTCTAAACGCATTGGGTTACTAATTTTTTTCTTAAACTTTCTTTAGCGCGCGATATAGTTGTTCTGCAATTGGCAGGGGTTATTTGCATTATTTCACATATTTCATCATAATCAAATCCTTCAATTAAGAATAAGGTTAAAGCAATTCTGTAATTGTCTTTAAGCGTTTTCATGATTTCCAATACTTTTTGAGCCTTCACATTGGTAAATTCATAATCAGCTTCAATTCCGTCATTGTCTTCAACCTTATATAGAACATTGTCAATAGCTACAGATTGAGTTTTTTCATTCTTACGGTATTGTTGAATACTGTTATTAATTACAATTCGTTTTAACCAAGCTCCAAAGGTTACTTCGCCCTTGTAAGAATCTAATTTGGTAAATGCACTTAAAAAAGATTCTTGCATAATGTCTTCTGCTTCAAAGGAGTCTTTTACAATTCTTAAAGCTGTGTTATACATAGCCTTGAAATACAAATTGTAAATTTCCAACTGCGCACTTTGGTTTCCTTTTTTACACAGGGCAATAAGTTCTTTGGTATGTTGGTTATCGTGGCTCAAAAAGTTATTCTTTGTAGTAAAGATGGTTTGTTATTGTTTTTGTTACACTTTTGTAAAAATAATTAGGTTATTTATTTTGTTGGTGCACCTTGTATAGTGAAATGGCATAACTATTGCCTTTAATAGTATGTAATATACTTAAATAGAGTGTATTTTTGTGATTTAGAAAGATTTATTAAGTAAAGTTAATAGTTGCAATAGCTTACTTTAAAAAGTAGATGTGACAATTTGACTTAAAACCAAGATATGAAGAAATTGAAATTTTCAAATATTGACAGCATGTCACTTCATGGTATCGATGAAGATTCGGAGTTAATACCTTTAATGACCCCAGAAGATGAAGAGGAAATTCAGAAAGAGGAACTGCCTGAATCGTTACCAATATTACCTTTAAGAAATACCGTACTTTTTCCTGGTGTTGTAATTCCTATTTCAGCAGGTAGAGATGCTTCTATTAAGCTGATAAACGACGCTAATAATGGAAGTAAAGTAATAGGGGTAGTATCTCAGAAGGATGAAAGTGTAGAAACTCCGGCTTTAGAAGATATAAATACAATTGGTACAGTAGCCCGAATTTTAAGAGTGCTAAAAATGCCCGATGGTAACGTTACAGTTATCATTCAAGGTAAAAAGCGTTTTAAAATTGATTCTATTGTAGATAATGATCCGTATTTAAAAGCAAATATCTCTGAAGTACCAGAGATAAAACCAGAAGCAGAAGATAAAGAGTTTAGTGCTATTATAGAATCGGTTAAAGATTTATCGCTTCAAATTATAAAGGATAGCCCTAACATTCCTACTGAGGCATCGTTTGCTATTAGGAATATAGAGAGTAATTCGTTTTTAGTAAACTTTGTTTCTTCTAACATGAATTTGAATGTTGGCGAGAAACAAGAGTTGTTGGAAATAAACGATTTGAAAGAACGTGCCTTAGCTACACTGAAGTTTATGAATGTTGAATTTCAGAAACTAGCGTTGCGCAATGATATTCAATCGAAAGTTAGACACGATTTAGATCAGCAACAACGTGAGTATTTCTTGCATCAGCAAATGAAAACCATTCAAGAAGAGTTGGGTGGTGTTTCTTATGAAGCAGAGGTAGAAGAAATGCGCGAGCGTGCCAAAACCAAAAAGTGGGATGATAAAATAAAAGAACACTTTGAGAAAGAGTTGGCAAAAATGCAACGTATGAACCCTCAGGTGGCAGAGTATTCTATTCAAAGAAATTACTTAGATTTATTTTTAGACTTGCCTTGGGATGAGTTTTCTAAAGACAATTTTGATTTGAAGAGAGCACAAAAAGTGCTAGACAAAGATCATTATGGGTTAGAAGATGTTAAGAGAAGAATTATAGAATATCTAGCGGTACTAAAACTGCGTAACGATATGAAGTCGCCTATTTTATGTTTATACGGACCTCCAGGGGTTGGTAAAACATCTTTAGGAAAATCGATTGCATCTGCTTTAGGTAGAGAGTATGTACGTATTTCTTTAGGTGGTTTAAGAGATGAAGCAGAAATACGCGGACATAGAAAAACTTATATTGGTGCTATGCCTGGTAGAATTATTCAATCTTTAAAAAAGGCAGGTACTTCTAATCCGGTATTTGTGTTAGACGAGATTGATAAATTATCTATGGGACATAACGGAGATCCGTCTTCAGCTATGTTAGAGGTATTAGACCCAGAACAAAATACAGAGTTTTACGATAACTTCTTAGAAATGGGTTACGACCTTTCTAAGGTTATGTTTATTGCTACTGCCAATAGTTTAAATACCATTCAGCCTGCATTAAGAGACCGTATGGAAATTATTAATGTAACGGGGTATACTATTGAAGAAAAAGTAGAAATAGCAAAACGCCACTTATTGCCTAAACAATTAAAAGAACACGGTTTAACTAAAGACCATTTAGTATTAGGTAAGCGTGAACTAGAAAAAATTGTAGAAGGTTATACCAGAGAATCAGGAGTTAGGGGTTTAGAAAAGCAAATTGCCAAAATGGTACGTTACGCTGCTAAGTCTGTAGCAATGGAAGAGGAGTATAATGTAAAAGCTACTACAGAAGATGTAGAAAAAGTGTTGGGGCCTGCAAGGTTAGAACGCGATAAATATGAGAATAATGATGTAGCAGGTGTTGTAACCGGTTTGGCTTGGACCAGTGTTGGTGGAGATATCTTGTTTATAGAGTCTATACTTTCTAAAGGTAAAGGAAGTATGAGTATTACCGGTAACCTTGGTAATGTAATGAAAGAGTCTGCTACTATTGCTTTACAATATATTAAGTCTAATGCAGAAGATTTAAACATTAACCCTGAGATATTTGATAAGTACAATGTGCACATTCACGTACCAGAAGGGGCTACACCTAAAGACGGACCTAGTGCTGGGGTTACTATGTTAACTTCGCTAGTGTCTTTATTTACCCAACGTAAAGTGAAAAAGAGCTTGGCTATGACTGGTGAAATTACATTACGTGGTAAAGTATTGCCTGTGGGTGGTATTAAAGAAAAAATATTAGCTGCAAAACGTGCTAGAATTAAAGAAATTATTCTTTGCGAAGATAACCGTAAAGATATCGAAGAAATTAAAGAGAGCTACGTAAAAGGTTTAACCTTCCATTTTGTGAAAGAAATGAGTGAGGTAATAGATATAGCTATAACCGACCAAAAGGTTAAAAAAGCAAAAGATTTATAATAATGAAGCCCCGATTTAATCGGGGCTTTTTTATATAAGATAGGGCTTTATCTAAAAAACGTTACATTTAAAAGAGTCTTCTTAAAATAATATAAAATACAAAGCGTTCTTTAAGCAAGATTTATTTATTTTGCGCCCATGCAAAAAGCCCTGCTAACATTTTTTTTAGTATTTAGTACACTTATCCTTAACGCACAAATGGGGGGTAGGTATACCTATCAGTTTCTAAATTTAGTGGCTAACCCACGTCAGGCGGCTTTGGGGGGGAAGGTTATTACCAATTATGATAATGATGTACTGCAGGCACTTACCAATCCGGCTAGTGTAAATAACGATATGAGTCACCAACTGGCGCTTAGTTATGTAAACTATTTAGGTGATGTTGGTTATGGTTCTGCAGCTTATGCTTACCAAATAGACCGTTATACCAATACTATACAAGGCGGACTTACCTATGTGAATTATGGTAGTTTTATGGGAAGAGATGAATTTGGTAATGAAACCGGAGAATTCTCAGGGAGCGAAACAGCCCTTTCTGTAGGCTGGGCATATAAAATTCCTAGAATAGATTTACATATAGGGTTTAATACAAAACTGATATACTCTACCTTAGAAAGTTATAACTCTTTTGGTGGTGCTTTTGATGTAGGGTTAATGTATATAAACGATAAGATAGATTTTAATGCAGCAATTGTGGTGCGTAACATTGGGGCGCAGTTTACCACTTATGCGGGTATACAAGAGCCATTGCCTTTAGAAATAGATGCAGGTTTGTCTCAGTTATTAGAGCACGTACCTATTAGATGGCACCTTACTTTTGAAGATTTGCAGTACTGGAATGTATCTTTTGCGAACCCGGTAAATGCTGAAGAATCTTTAGATGGAACGGTAGAAGAAGAGAAAGATAATATTTTTAAAGAGGCGTTTAGGCATATGGTAATAGGAGCGGAAGTGTTTCCTGAGGGCGATTTTAATATTCGTTTAGGATACAATTTTAGAAGAGCTGCCGAAATGAGAATTGCTGAGTACAGAACCTTCTCTGGTTTTTCTGGAGGTTTTGCACTTAAAATAAGAAAAACAAAAGTAAGCTATACCTTTGCAAGGTATACCAACGCATCTCATAGTAGTTTGCTAGGGTTGCAGTTTGATTTAAAGTAATAGTAAATACACAATGAACAATAAGATAATAATAGCTATAGATGGGTTTTCTTCTACGGGAAAAAGTACCATTGCCAAACAATTGGCAAAACAATTAGGGTATATCTATGTAGATACAGGAGCCATGTATAGAGCGGTTACCTTATATGCAATGGAGCAGGGGCTGGTTACTACTGAAGTTACCAATATCAACGGATTAATAGAAAGCTTACCAAAAGTACGCTTAACTTTTACGTTTAATGAGGCGCTTGGTTTTGCAGAAATGTATTTAAACGGAAGAAATGTAGAAAGAGAGATTAGAACCCTTGAAGTATCTAATTTAGTAAGTACCGTTGCTGCAGTGCCAGAGGTACGCCAGAAATTGGTGGAAGAGCAACGCGAAATGGGAAAGGAAAAAGGTATTGTAATGGATGGCCGTGATATTGGTACGGTTGTTTTTCCTGATGCTGAGGTAAAATTGTTTATGACAGCTTCTGCGCAAGTCCGTGCAGAGCGTAGATATAAAGAACTTATAGAAAAAGGAGACGATGTTGCTTTTGATGCGGTGTTAGCCAACATAGAGCAGCGCGACCATATAGATTCTACACGTGAAGATTCTCCTTTAGTAAAAGCCGATGATGCTATAGAAATAGATAATTCTAACCTAAGTAGAGCGGCACAATTTGATCAAATTTTAGAAATAGTTTCAAAATTTAGCTAAAAAGGTTGTTTTTTTCTTTATAAGTGCTTGTTAATCAAAATAGAAGTTTGTAATTTTGCACTCCTTTTTAACACCTAGAGGAAAGGAAGAGGAATTATTAAACTAATTTATATTAATAACTTCTGTTTTGTAGTGTTTAACTTTCTTATATAAAGCAGGATACAAATTTTTAATCAGCACATGGCTGAAGAACAAGTAAAAACAGAAACTAAAAATCCAGAAGAATTTTTAGCTAATTTCAACTGGCACAACTACGAAGAAGGTATTGATCAGGTTGAAGATGACAAACTAAAAGAATTTGAAAATTTAGTTGAGCAAAACTTTGTAGATACTGCAGATGAAGAAGTAGTAGAAGGAGAAGTAATTCACATTACAGATCGTGAAGCTATTATTGATATTAACGCTAAATCTGAAGGTGTTGTTTCATTAAACGAATTCCGTTACAATCCTAACTTAGCTGTTGGTGATAAAGTAGAGGTATTGATTGACGTTAGAGAAGATAAGTCTGGTCAGTTAGTATTATCTCACCGTAAAGCTAGAACTATCAAAGCATGGGATAGAGTAAATGCTGCGCATGATAGTGGTGAAGTAGTTAACGGTTACGTTAAGTGTAGAACTAAAGGTGGTATGATTGTAGATGTTTTCGGAATCGAAGCTTTCTTACCTGGTTCTCAAATTGATGTTAAACCAATTCGTGATTACGATCAGTACGTAAATAAAACTATGGAATTCAAAGTGGTTAAAATTAACCATGAGTTCAAAAACGTAGTTGTATCTCATAAAGCGCTTATCGAGGCTGATATCGAAGAGCAGAAGAAAGAAATTATTGGTCAATTAGAAAAAGGACAAGTATTAGAAGGTGTTGTTAAAAACATTACTTCTTACGGTGTGTTTATTGACCTTGGTGGTGTAGATGGATTAATCCACATTACTGATCTTTCTTGGTCTCGTATCAACCACCCTAACGAGGTTGTTGAATTAGACCAAAAATTAAACGTAGTAATCTTAGACTTTGATGATAACAAGTCTAGAATTCAATTAGGTCTTAAGCAATTACAGAAACACCCATGGGAAGCTTTAGGTGAAGATGTAAAAGTTGGTGATAAAGTTAAAGGTAAAGTAGTTGTTATTGCAGACTACGGTGCATTTATTGAAGTTGCTGACGGTGTTGAAGGTCTTATCCACGTTTCTGAAATGTCTTGGTCTACTCACTTACGTTCTGCTCAAGATTTCGTAAATGTTGGTGACGAGGTTGAAGCTGTTGTTTTAACTTTAGACAGAGAAGAGCGTAAAATGTCTCTAGGTATTAAGCAATTAACTCCAGATCCATGGACAGACATTACTGCTAAATACCCTGTAGGTTCTAAGCACACTGGTACAGTACGTAACTTTACTAACTTTGGTGTATTTGTTGAATTAGAAGAAGGAATTGACGGATTAATCTATATCTCTGATCTTTCTTGGACTAAGAAAATTAAGCACCCATCTGAGTTTGTAAATGTTGGAGATCAATTAGAAGTTGTTGTTCTTGAATTAGATGTTGACGGACGTAAACTTTCTTTAGGTCACAAACAAACTACTGCTAACCCTTGGGATAAATACGAAGAAGAATTTGGTTTAGGTACTACCCATACTGCTGCTATTGACGAAATGGTAGACAAAGGTGCTACAATCACTTTTAACGAAGATATCGTTGCTTTCATTCCTTCTCGTCACTTAGAGAAAGAAGATGGTAGCAAACTTAAGAAAGGTGAAACTGCTGAATTCAAAATCATTGAGTTTAATAAAGAGTTCAAAAGAGTAGTTGCTTCTCATACAGCTATCTTTAAAGATGAAGAGAAGAAAAACGTGAAGGCTGCTACAGCTAAATCTAACAACGCTACTGAGAAAACTACTTTAGGAGACTTAGATGCATTACAAGAATTAAAAGACAAAATGGAAGGAAAATAATTTCCGGAAACTTTATAATTCATAAAATAAACCTCTGAGAAATCAGAGGTTTATTTGTTTTTAAAGCACTGGTTTTCAGTAGTCTTAAAAAATAATTGATTTTTTTGGTAACAATTTTCGTAGTTCTGTATCAAAAGGGAAACTTTTAAATAATTAGAATTATGAAAACAATATCATTTTTACTTTTAGCCTTCTTAGTTAGTATAGTAGCTAACGCACAATATTCTTTTAACGTTCAAGTTTCTGGTAAAGGAGCACCAGTACTTCTTATTCCTGGTTATTCATGTAGTGGTGAGGTTTGGAATGAAACTGTAGACCATTTAAAGGACTCTTATGAGTGTCATGTTTTAACACTTCCTGGCTATGCAGGTGTAGCACCTATAGAGTCTTCTAATATTTTAGAAACGGTTAAAAACGATATCTTAACCTACGTAAGCGATAAAAAATTAAATAAGCCAATGCTTATTGGGCATAGTTTAGGTGCTTTTATGAGTATGTGGTTGTCTAGTGAAGCACCCGATACGTTTGGTAAAGTGGTGTGTGTAGATGGTGTACCATTTATTAGTGCAATGACCAACCCAATGGTGACCGAGGAAAGTATTAAAAATAATCCTATGTTTGATAAAGCAACTATTATTGAGCGTTATAAGCAAACACCAGATGAAGGGTATGTAGAAAATATGACTACTGCTATGTTACAACAAGTTTCTGATAGTGTTCATGCTAAACAAGTAGCTATATGGAGTTTTAAAAGCGATAGAGCTACGTTGGGTAGTACCATGGTGGAAATGTCTCTAACTGATTTAAGAGATGATATAGTCAAGGTAAAACAACCGGTATTAATTTTAGCTAGTACTTTTATGACCAAAGAGAACAGCCTACGAATATACAATGAGCAGTACAAACTATTACCTAATAAAAGAATTGAAGTGGCAGATAGCAAACACTTTATTATGTATGATGCTACCACTTGGTTTTTCAATCAGATAGATGCTTTTTTAAATGAATAAACAGAAAACTACTTTGGAAAAATACAATTTTGATGAGCTTTATAGGCAGCACGCGCCTAAGGTACAGAAGTTATGTTTAGGGTATAGTGGAGATTCAGATGTGGCTAACGATTTGGTACAAGAGGTGTTTATAAGTGTTTGGCAGCATTTAGACTCTTTTAGAGGTGCTTCTAAAATAAGTACTTGGATTTATAGAATAACCGTTAATACTTGTTTAGGATATTTAAGATCTGAAAAAAAGAAACCTGCTCAAGTAACCGATAGGCTTTTGGAAACCGTAGCAGACGCTACTACACAAGACCCAAGAATACAACAATTATATGCCGCTATTGCTACCTTAAAGGAAGCAGATAGAATATTAATAACCATGGTGTTGGAAGATATTTCTTATGAAGAAATAGCAATTGCTTTAGAAGTTTCAGAAGCAACGCTTAGAGTACGTATTCATAGAATTAAAAAACAACTAACCGAAATTTTTGAGAAGAATGGACAATTTTAAAGAGTTACAAGATATATGGAAATCTGGTGGGAGTAAACAGTTACCAGATGTAAAATCTATTATAAGCAAGGCTAAGAAAGATCAAAAGAGTTTGGTGTCGCAATTTTTAATAGCTGTAGCATGTATGTTACTTTCTATTTTTGTAATTGTATGGGTAGGCATAACCTACGATTTTGAAATGATAACTACCTACATTGGTATTGTATTAGTGCTAATAACAGTGGTTGGGTATAGTGCAATTATGGCTTACCAAACCTATAAATTAAAACGAATTGATATGTCTGCTTCACCAGAAAAGGTAATACCGTTATTAGAAGAGCGTTTTCAGTTTGCACAATTGCTAGCCACTAAGGGTATGGTTTCTTATTACCTTTTGTTAAATATAGCCTTGATCCTGTATTTTTTAGAGGTAATGGCGCCGATGAAACCCATGTTAAAAACCATTTGTATTAGCGTTTATGTAGCATGGATGTTTATAGCGTATTTTGTGTTAGGTAAAAGACAACGGGAAAAGCAATATGCTAAATACAACAGAATGTTAGATGGGCTAAAACAAATGCAACAGTTGTACACAGAAGAAAAACATTAAAGTAAGAGGACTAAAAACTAGTCCTCTTCTTGTTTAAATGGTGGAGTTAATTGGTGTTTGTAAGAAAACAATACCAATCCTACTTTAGATTTTATATCGTACCTGTCAAACAAAGCGGCGCGGTAAGCCTCAATAGATTTTACAGAGAGTCCCATAATATCGGCTATTTGCTCATAGGTATATTCTTGCTCTTGGCATACTAAGGTTAAAAATTCCATTTCGCGGTGCGATAAGGTAATGCTGTTACCACTGGTAGGTTTATCTTCATAGGTACGTACACGTTTTAGTATTTCGGCAACGTTGCTGTAACCAAAGTTGATAATATTTTCTAAGGTGGTTTTTAGCTCTTGTGCGGTACAATTTTTATGTAAAAAACCACGGGCACCATTAAAGTATGCTTGGTCTATAACATCTTCGTCATAGTTTTGTGTAAGTAGCAATACCTTCATGTCGGTATCCTCTGTTTTTAAGTCTTTTAATACTTCAATACCATTTTTAAAGGGCATAGAGTAATCTAAAATATACAAATCGGGCTCTGGTGAAAGCGGTAAGGAGTTTATAAAATTAACGCCACTTTCAAATTCATGGGTTACTTCATAGGTTCCCATACGGTCTAAAAGTCCTTTTAGGCCTTGTCTAACAATCTTATGATCGTCAATTAAGCAAACTTTAGTTTTGTTCATGTTCTAGGTTTTTGGAGATGGTTATGGTGGTACCTTTATTAGGTAGGGTGTCTATGTTAGCAATAAAATTGATAGCCTTAGCTCGGCTCTCTATATTTTTAAGCCCCAAGCTACTGCTGTCTTTAGCTTTAAGGTAATTAAATCCTTTTCCGTTGTCACTGATGTGCATTTTAAATATAGGCTCAGTATTAATAATAATATCTACTTTGCTAGCTTCAGAATGCTTAAAAATGTTGTTCATTATTTCCTGAAAAATACGGTAAACAACTATGGTTTCGTTAGTACTATATTGCTTTTGCATAGAGCCATTAAGTGTAAAATAAATGGCTATGCTTGTATTTTTTTGTAAGCGTTGTACTTCTTTATCAATGGCTTTTAATAAACTATCTTGTAATAGTAACTGGTTGTTTAACGAGTGGCTAATATTACGTATAGAATGTGATAATTGGTTAAGTGATTGCGATACGGGCTCTAATTGTTCTGAAAAATCAGGATAATCTAATTTTAAATTTTCTAACTGAAAATTAATATATGTAAGTTGTTGCCCGGCATCATCATGTAAATCTTGCGAAATGTTATTAAGGGTTTGTTCTTGTGTTTCTACAACCGTTTCATTCAATGTTTTCTGAAAATTCAAGTCCTTCTCATAAATAACCTTGGTATAGTTTTTTACCTTTTGTATGTATAGTTTAATAATCAATGCACAAAACAGCACAATTAGGCATATAAATAAAAAACCAATAATAATTCCAAATGCTATATTTTTAAGCGGCATGTTTTAGTTGTTTTCGTTCTTTGTGAATATAAAGGTTAATGAGTAGGTAATATGCTGTGTTAGAAAAGTATATTAGTAATTTGTACAGTGTTAAATGGTCTGTAATTTTAAAATAAATGATGGGGTTACTTTGAAATGCAAATAAAAAACTAGTACTTAAAAGTAATATTATTGGAGCTGAGATTAATAAAAAAAAAGAATCTTGAAAAAAGTATAATCTTTCACTTTTAAGCATTTTGAAACTGAGTAATAAAAAGATAATGATGTAAATAAATGAACCGACAATACCTGTGAAGTTATTGAAATTGTTCATTCCTTCTATATAAGTGAAATTAATTATGGAAAATGATATAAAAAAAGTTAAAGTACTTAGGAAAATAGTCTTGTGTATTTTACTTTTTCTTAAAATCAAAAAAATCCATAAAAAATGATGTATAAAAATACCTAATGTGTTTACAAGGTCTCTTTTTAGGTTGTTAATATGAAAGTAGAGGTTAGTCATCTCTGTGAGTAGGCATACCAGTAGTATTAAGAGAAGAATATAAAATTCTTCTCTTTTTGTTTTGAAATTAAATAGTAAGTGCATTATAGATAATAGTATAACTAGATGTACAAAATTTAACTCTGATGCTATGCTGGTAAAATTTATTTTATAGGGCATCACTATATATTGGGTGGATGCTTGGTTCATATGTGAAGTCAAAAATAAATGTACTAAATTCACCTTGGTTTACTGTTAATATAACTGTTTCAAAAGTCGTTTCATCAGGTCTGGTAATTATAACTTTTTTGAAATTGAATTCAAATTCTTCATCTTCTTCACCATGGTTTTCATAAATAGCGTCTAACAGAGGTATAGAAAAACAATATTTATTAGAATCAAAAAGTGTTATTGAAGCTAAATCTAAGGTGTTATTTTGTAAATCAATTAAGATGTATTTATCAAAATAGGTAGCTCCATTCAGTACCGTTTGAATTTCTGTCCAAGTATGAGATATGGTTGCTACATTTGTATCAATTGAAATTGAATAATCAGTTGTATCAACTTGATGTGTATCATAGGCAAAATCTTTGAGTGTTTGATAGTCACAAAAATTATTAGCATTATCTCTCAAATATTTGGCTCTTTCTGGGATTGTTTTTAATTGGTTATAAGCAGTCATGTTAGAAATGCATGCTATTTCTTTTTTTTCAAGATTTTTCATAATTAAAAATTTGTGTTAGTAATATCAATTGGTTTTGCTAAAATATAAAGCTTTAAAAGTAGTTGATTGGGTTAAACAACTACTGTTAAGAAAGGGGTATCCCTTTCCTTAATTAGGGGTTTCCCTATTTAATAAATTGAAATGGTTATTTACATAGTGTTGGGTCATCTGTATAATCGTACGTTAATACATCTGTTCCTCTTGAAATTTGTATGTATATACTTGAACCTTGTTCTGTAAATAAAATATTTTGTGAGCTATGCTCGTCAATTTGATTAACGCTTAATAAACTTTTTAATAAGGCAACAGAATAGCATGAACTGTATGGGTAATATGAGCTTTGTTGTAGGTTTAGTTGGTTGTTAGCTATTGAAAATGAAATGTAATAATTATAAGTATCATTTATTTCTGCTACTTCTTTAGTGCCTAACGTAGTATTTAAGATTGTATAAAAATCATGTACAGTCATTAATACCTGATTATTTTGTTGCGGATACCAAGAAGTTTGACTCTCTACGGTATGTACATCTTCAATTAATGTATAAGAAGCGTCAAAGTCAATGTAGTAATCATTTGCATTTAACCAATTAGATACGGCGGTATCACAACTACCAGAGCAATTATTATAAACTGCATCTAAATCTACCGTATAGGTAGTGGCAGTGCTATCTACAATAAAATTAGAATTATTAGTAACCCAACTGCTTGTAACGGTAGCCGCATCTATGATGATAAAGTTATCTTTTCCGTTGACTTTTTGCAGCGTACTTTCTGTTAGGTTGTTAATTACGTTGTTTTCTTGAGTTATTATTTCATTGTCTGAAGCGCAAGAAATAATACTACCACTTATTGATAAGAACAGTAGTCCTAGGTTTAAAAATTTTTTCATAGGTGAAGAGGTTAGTTGTTAGGTGTGTTAAATATAGTTAAAAAATATCGGTTGAGATTAAAAAAAAATATTGTAAACGTAGAGTTTACAATAACTTAAAGTGTTTGTAGGTGAAAACCGGTTACTTTATCATAAAAACAATTGAGTAATTTAACTGGTGGTTTAAAAAAATGGTTGAGCAGACCTAAAGCCTATTATCTTAGATTTAAGCATAAGGGTTTTAAAAGATTTTGGAGGGAAGATATAATTGCTAGTAACGACAGTCCTGCCAAAAAAGCGTGGTCTATTGCTTTGGGTGTGTTTATTGGTTTTACACCTTTGTATGGCATTCAAACTGTTATTGTATTGGTACTTGCTGGGGCGTTACGGTTAAATAAGGTTATAGCCCTGTTTTTTACGTACATAAGTCTGCCTCCTTTTATTCCATTTATAATGTATGGTAGTTTACAACTTGGCGCTTGGATATTAAACGCCCAAGAAAATTTTAGTTGGAAGCTGGTTCAAAAAGATTTTGATGTGCTGGCACATTTAAAATATTATGTTGTGGGTAGTCTAATACTTAGTGCAGTGCTAAGTACAGTATTTGCAGTAGTGGGCTATTGGTGGTTTAGTTATAAAGCACAAAAAACAACTACTATTTATGAACCCTAAAGCTACCGGTGGTTTGGTCAAAATGAATCAAATCTTTAGGAAAAAGGTCATTAAAACTGCCCTTACTAATTAAATTACAAGGTTGATCTACAGTAAAGTTATCCTTAGTAAGTATCATCATTTGATCGCACAGCTGAATGGCCAAATCAATTTCATGGGTAGAGAATAAAATAGTTTTTTGTGTGGTGTGCGCTACCTCTTTCAGTAATTTTAAAATATAGGCTTTGTGGTAAATATCTAAATGAGTAGTAGGTTCATCTAACACAATTACCGAGGTGTCTTGTGCCAAGGCTCTTCCTAACAGTACTTTTTGTAATTGCCCGTCACTAAGCTCATAACTCTTTTTATGTTTTAATGAAGATAGCTTTAATAGGTCAATTACCTCAATAACTTTGGCTTTGTCTTGTTTAGATAAAGACCCTATCCAGTTGGTGTAAGGTTGTCTACCCAGGGCTATAATTTCCGATACGGTTAAATTACTAGGGGGGATAGCACCGGTAAGTACAATACTTAATTCTTTAGCTAAATTTTGTTCGGTATAATTTTTTAGTTGTTTTCCATTGAAAGTAACCACTCCGCCAAGAGATGGTATCATACCACAAAGAGTTTTAAGTAGGGTAGATTTTCCCATGCCATTGGCTCCTACAAGTCCTATCAATTCGCCTTTTTGTAATTGAAACGATAAGTTTTCTGCAATGGTAGTAATCTCATTTTTATGAGTATACCCAATACTAAGAGCATTGGCTTCTAAGGTGTATGTAGTGGTAGTACTCATAGCTTACAACAATATTTTGCGTTTACGTAAAAGTAACCAAATTACCATTGGTGCCCCAATAATAGAGGTAATGGCATTTATGGGCAACGTTAATTGACTACCAGGTAATTGGGCTACGGTATCGCAAAATAACATTACAATACCACCAATAAGCATGGTAGCGGGTATTAATATAAAATGATTAGAGCTTTTAAGCAGCATACGGGTTATATGTGGCACAGCTAAACCAATAAAAGCTATTGGACCAACAAAAGCAGTAATACTACCCGCCAAAAGGCTAGTAGCAATCATAATAATGTAACGTAGTTTTTTTACAGAAACTCCCATACTAATAGCATATTGCTCTCCTAACAATAAGGCATTAAGTCCTTTTACCGAAAATAGGGTACACAACAGCCCAATAAATATAATACTCACAAATAAGGCTACTTGTGGCCAACTTAGGTTACCAAGGCTTCCTAAGTTCCAAAAAACATATTGCTGTAGTTTTTCCATAGAAGCAAAGTACGAGAGTATGTTTACCACTGCCGCAGTTAAGCTACCAAACATAAGCCCTATAATAAGTATAGCCATGGTATCTCTAATGTTTCTTGCTACCAATAAAATGGCAAGTAATACTATAAAACTACCCAAACTAGCCGCAATGGCTAAAGAGAAAGAGCTGTTAAAAATGCCTACCCCTAATAAAGAACCTCCCATAACTAAGAGTGCCACTCCTAACCCAGCACCAGAGCTAATACCCAATACAAACGGCCCAGCTAACGGGTTTCTAAAAAGCGTTTGCATTAATAGGCCTGATACTGATAAACCGAAACCGGTAAGTATAGCCGTAATAGCTTTAGGCAAGCGGTATTGTATTATAATATGTGCCCAGGTATGTTTACTAGCTTCTTGTCCGGTTAAAATTTTTAAAACCTCTTGAAACGGAATATGTACTGAGCCTAAACTAATGTTTACTACCATGCCTAACACTATAATAAGTGCTAAGCCTACAAAAATGGTTTTATATGAAAATGATTTTGGCACTTATTCTAATGGTTTAAAAAACTGTGGGGTATAATTGGTTAATACATTTGGGTGTGTAAAATAAATAAGATCTTTAAGCACCAAATCGGGTCTTGATGGAGCAAGCTCATAATACAACAAGCCTCCAGTAGCTCCTTTGGTGTTGCTAAAGGTATAAATGTTTTTGTTTTTAAATGCCTTAAAGTTTTTATAAGATGCACTTTCGTCTAATAACTGGCTGTAGGCTGTAAATTGTCCTGGCGCTAACCAAAAATCAGCATTAATTGCTTTGTCATAAACAGTTTCAAAGTTTAAAGATAAGCTTCCGGTATCGTTGTTATCACTCCATAGATATTGAGTGTTTGCATCAGCAAGAAATTGAGCCATCCAGCTTCTACCTCCCGGTAGGTACCAAACATCTCGGTACATAGCCCCACTTACTACAGTAGGTTTAGTGTTGCTTGCAGCAGCAAGCTGTTTTGCATTATTGTATTCTGTTACAATATGAGAAAAGATGCTATCGGCTTCTTTTTCTTTATTAAAAAAGGGTGCAAAAAATTTAATCCATTCTGCTTTACCCAGCGGAGTTTCTTCTGCCCAGTCTCCGTTGTATACTACAGGAATGCCCGTTTTTTGTAACGTAGCGTATGTTTTATTTTGGTTGTTAATAGAAAAACCAATAACCACATCAGGGTCTAAATCTATAACGGTTTCTGTATTTATAGATTCATTAATACCTAGTTCTTTAACCAATCCATTATCTATACGTGCTCTGGTTTTTGGCGAAGAAACATATTGGGTATCAGGAAAACCAACCAAGGTGTTTTCTACCGCTAAAGCTTCTAAAGAAGGAATATGCGTTGTTGAGGTAACTACTAAATTTTCAACAGGAGTCTGCACTACAGCATCAAATTCACCTGTTGGAGTAGGAGTTCCTTTTGGTATTAAGGCATAGGTGAAAGTTCGGTCGGCGTTGGGCCAAGGCTTGGTTACGGTAATTAGCGTATAGGTGTCTTTATTCTCTACAGTAAATCCTTTAGCATACGTAACTTCAATAGTTTGAGATACTGCTGGGGTAACTTCTTTTTTTGTTTTTTCTGAACACGAAACGGTAAGAAAAAGCAGCGATAAAGCAATGCTTACCGACAAAAAGGTGGCCTTGATATTTTTCATAAAGTCAAAGGTATTTAATTTTGTTTTGCTAACAAAAGTCATTTTATGTGGGTACTACTTGTTTTAATTTTAATAAAATTTAGGCGACATGGACTCAAATAATACAACGTTGTATATACTTGCAACCGTCATAACACTTCATTTTTTAATAGGTTTTATTTGGTTAATCGTAAAGTTTTCCAAAAAAAATGATTTTGAAAGATGAATTTTGTTAGGTTTTAAATAAAAATATTTGTGTAGTTTTGTTTACAGAATATTGGTTTTGTTAGTTACATTAATGTCATTAACAATTAAAGGGAATTCGGTTAAATTCCGGAGCTGTTCCCGCAACTGTAAGCTTAGTTTAGTAAACGGTAGCTACTTCTTCAAAATACCACTGGGCGTTTAGTCTGGGAAGGTTGTAGTTATACGCAAGCCAGGAGACCTGCCATATTCATAACATAATTTAATGCCTTCGGGATAAAGGTGTGTATGAGTATGAAACAAAACTATCTTATATTATTTCTTTTTTTAATAGCATCATTTGAAGTGTATTCTCAAGATGTCCCTGTGGTGCCATTAGATGAGGTTGAGGTGTCTGATACCCAACTAAAAAGATATTCTAATACCCAGCAAACAAGGGTGTTGACAGATAGTGTGTTAACTAATAACAGTGCTTCATTAACTACCGTTTTAAATTTTACAACCCCTATTTATTTTAAAGAGAATGGTTTGGGTATGGTTTCTTCGCCATCGTTTAGGGGTACTACAGCTCAGCAAACAGCCGTACTTTGGAATGGTATTAATATAAATTCACAATTAAATGGGCAAACCGATTTTAATACGGTTAACAGTCGCACGTTTGATGCTATAGAGGTGAGAAGTGGCGGTGGTAGTGTGTTGTTTGGTAGTGGTGCTATCGGGGGCTCTGTTCACTTAAATAATTACATACAATTTGATAAAGGATTAAGTGCTTCTGCGCTTTTAAAATACGGTAGTTTTAATACCTTAGATGCCACTGCCAAAGCAACTCTTTCTAAAAAAGATTATAGCTTACAAGTAGGAGTAAGTAGGTTAAGCTCTGATAACGATTTTGATTTTGTGCAAACCGATGGTAGCAATTCTAACGGACAATTCTATAATACAACCGTAAACCTAAACGGAGGCTATAAAATTAATGACAAAAACTTGCTAAAATATTACAGTTATTGGTATGATGGAGAACGCCATTTTTCTGTGATTAATCCTACCGATGTTAAAACCAAGTATGGTGACTATAATACCAGAAACTTATTGGAGTGGGATGGGTTTTATGGTAAATGGATTTCTAAGTTAAAATTAGCCTATATAACCGAAGTGTATAAATATTATGCCAATATAGATAATGATACCCATACCAATGGTAAAGCTAAAAGTATGATTGGTAGGTATGATTTGGCTTACAAGGTTTCTCCTAAATTGCTATTAAATTCGGTTATAGATATTACTAGTACCACAGGGGAAGGGAGTAGTATCCCTGAAACTAACAGAACCATTACAGCTTTTAATGTAATGGCAAAGCATCAGCTAACCGATAAGTTGTTGTATGAAGTTACTGCACGAAAAGAATTTACAGACGCTTATGAGAGTCCGTTTTTATATAGTTTAGGAATTAATTACAACCTTACTAAACACTATGCTATTAGTGCCAACGGGTCTAAAAACTTTAGAATTCCTACTTATAACGACTTGTATTGGGCAGGTAGTGGAAATCCTGATTTAAAACCGGAAACTTCCACACAATATGAAATTAGTAATACGTATTCCTCCAAATACATTACACTTGAAGCTACCGGTTTCTATAGTGATATTGAAGATATGATTCAATGGATACCGACAGGTTCACTATGGGCACCGGTAAATATTCAAAGAGTTAAAAATTATGGTGTTGAAGGTCAAATGAAAGCCTCTCTAAAACTAAATGAACATAGTAGAGTAGTTTTTCAAGCAAATTATGCTTACACTGTTTCTAAGGATCGGGAAACAGATAAGCAATTGGTGTATGTTCCTTATCATAAAGGAGGGGCTTCATTGACTTATTCTTTCAACCAGTTTTCTTTTGTGTATCAAAGCCTGTATGTGGGTGAGGTGTTCTTACTTGCAGACAACAACCCAAGGTATGTGTTAGATGGTTATTCGGTAGCCAACGCAGGGGTAGATTATACTTTTGGAAAACAAAAGACCTATACGTTAGGAGTTAAATTTAATAACATTTGGAATAAGGCATACCAAGCTATGGCGAACAGGTATATGCCAGGAACTAATTTTAATATTTATTTACATTTTAAATTATGAAAATGAGGGATTTATTTAAGGGTGTCGCGTTATTTTTTGCTGCGGCAATAGTATTTACATCATGTAATGATAATGATGATAATATAGTGCAAACAGAACCACTAGGAGACTATGAAGAAGGTATTTTTGTAACCTCTGAAGGAGGCTCTATCTCTGGATCTGTAGATTTTATAGCAAGCGATTTTTCGGTTTCAGAAAACTCTATATATGCTAACGTAAACAATGAAGAGCTAGGTACTTATTTTCAATCGGCTTATTTTGATGGAGATTATGCGTATTTAGTAGTAGATAATGCAAATACAATTACTGTTGTTAACAGATACACTTTTGAAAAAGTAGGTACTATAACAGGGTTACTAATGCCAATTTACATGACTGTAGCAGATGGTAAAGGATATGTAACTAACTGGGGAGATCCTTTTAACGCAACAGATGATTTTATAGCTGTAGTAAATTTAGAGAATTTTGCAGTAGAAAGTACTATTTCTGTTGGTGAAGGGCCACAGCAATTAGTTGCTACAGACGGTCAGTTATTTGTTACACACCTAGGAGGATACTCTTCAAATAACATAGTTTCTGTTATAGATTTAGCAGATAATACAGTAAGTACTATAACAGTTGAGGATAATCCAGACGATATTGTAGTAAACAATGCGGGTGAAGTTGTGGTATTATCTCAAGGAGCTACTTTGTACGATGCTAACTGGAATCCGATTGGTGATACAGTGGGGTCTATTTCTTTTATTAATACAAGTACATTAGCTGTAGATAACAGTTTTGCTTTTGCAGAAGGGAACCACCCAAGTTTAATGGCATATAATAATGGTGTTTTATACTATGTGCTTAATGGTAGCGTTTATAGTATGACAGATGCTGCTACTGAATTACCAACATCAGCAGATTTAACACTAGATGCTAGTGTGTATGCTTATGGTATGGCAGTAGATAATAACAATTTATATATACTAAATGCTAGTTTTACTGAATTAAGTGATCTTTTAGTATATGACCTAGGAACCTTTACAGAAACTTATTCTTTTGAAGTAGGACTAGGAGCTTCTCACGTATATTTTAATTAATATTTCTATAATCCTTAGTTTTAGTTGCTACTGGTTTAAGTAGTTAACCAAACATTTAAAAAGAGCTTTTTCACAGAAAAGGCTCTTTTTTTTATTTTTAAACACTTTCTTAAAATAATGTGAAATTAGCTTTATTTAAGCTTCCTTATCATAGATATAAGACATTTTTTTTGTTAAATTTGATGCTAATAGTAACCCTAAATCTTAATTGATAACTATGGAAAAAAAGAAACCATCAAGAAAGATAATGGCAATTATTTTGCTGTTAATCTTGCTTTCGGCAGTGATTCTCTTTTGGCCTTCTGGAGAAAAAGGACCTCCTGATGCAAAGGTGAAAACCAAAGAAAAAGAACAAGAGATAGTCCATCAACCAAACGAAGAAACTGTTACAGAAGAGAAGGAAGAAGTATATGTAGAGCCCCAAACCCCAAAGTATACTTTAACTGAAGAAGAAAAAGCAGAACGTGCTAGATTAGCTAAGGAACGTGAAGCAAGATTAAAATTAGCAGAAGAACAATACCAGAAAGCGTTAGTTCTTTTAGAGGAGAATGACAATGCAGAGGCTTTTAACCTACTGAAAGAAGCTGCAGAGAATGGCCATAAAGAAGCGCAACGTTTGGTTGGTGAAATGTACATGAATGGTGATGGTGTTAGTAAGGATGTTAACTTAGCGGTAGAATGGCTTTTAAAAGCCGCCAAACAAGGTGATGAACAAGCTCAGAAAACTTTGGGCTTTGTGTATGCTAGTGGTTTTGGTGTAACGCAAGATTATAAAGAGTCTTTTTATTGGTATAAAAAAGCAGCAGCTCAAGGCAATGTATTTAGCGAGGCTGAGCTAGGTAATGCCTATATGAATGGTTATGGTGTAACAAAAGACGCTGAAAAAGCAGTTGAGTGGTATAACAAAGCTGCAGAAGAAGGTGATGTTAGTGCACAATATAATTTGGGTAGAGCTTATGAAAAAGGTACTGGTGTAGCTAAAAATATTGAAACAGCTAAAACTTGGTACCAGAAAGCAGCTGTTAAAGGCTATGGGAATGCTCAAAAGGCATTGAATAGACTTAATTAACTATTTATAATTCTATAAAAAATTCAAAGAGGTGATTTTATCACCTCTTTTTTTGTGCTTAAAGGTGTTAGTTGTTTCTACATAATTATTATTGAATTGTTCTAGGACTATAGCAAGAGGTTATTTTTTCTGATGTATGTTTTAAGAAAAATTAGATTTTTATTCGGTGATGTTTTTAATTGGTTGAGAATAATGGATATAAAAAACACATTTCTTTAATTTTATGTTAAAAATTAATATATTTACTAAAACATCAACTTAACTAATATCCCATGACCAAGGAAGAAGCACTGGAAAAACTGGAGTTACCAAAAGGTACCGATTTACAGGAAATCAGGAAACGGTTTGCTGAAATGCATAACGATTATCGCATGCGTATTGAAAATGCTCCAACACCTAGATTACGCCAAACTTTTGAGAAAAACCTAGAAATGATTAAAGAAGCTTATGCTTTTTTAAATGAGAGTGAAAGCATTGATGATAGTGGTAGTTTACCTAGAACCTCAGAAGTTGTAAATACACCTGTAGTAGAGGAAGCTATTCCAGACGTGGCACCTAGTGAACCAGAGAAAGAAGAGAAGTTATCTTTAGAGGCCTCTCTGGCTTTATTAAATGTTACTGAAAAAGATGCTGATGCCACCATTCAAGGTAGCTATCTTGAACATACGCAAAAACTGCGCATGCAGTTAAAAGCCTCTGAGTTAGAAGAGGTGAAGAATATCTACAAAAAAGAATTGGTAAAAGCAGAAGCTGCCTGGAGTGTTATTAGTGATTGGTTATTAGAAAGAGAAGCTCCAGATACACTTAAAGAAACTGTTGTACCCCCTGCAGAAACAGCTAATGTGCCTGAAGAATTATCTGAACCAGAGGAGAAAGAAACTATTTCAGAAGAATCAGATGTTGAAGAAGCAGTACAGACAAAGGAACCTGAAGAAGAAGTACTCTCGGTAGAAGCGGATGTAGAAGAGCCACCAAAGGTAGAAGAGGAACCAATGGTTGCAGAGAAGCAAGAGGATGTAACAAAGCCAGTACAAGAAACCTCAGAACCTGTTGAGGAAGCTCGAATGGCAGCAGAACCACCTGCAGAACCAGCAGAAGATATTGTTGAAGAGCCCTTGAAGAAAGAACCAAAGGCAACTGAATCTCCAGTAAGTACAAGTGCTGTAAAAGAAAAATCGGGTAATAAGGGTGTCTTGGTAGCCTTGTTATTGATAGCGGTTGCTGCGATTGCAGGCGGTGCTTATTGGTTTTTAGGAAATAATAACGGCAAAGACGACCCTACGATAACCAAAAACCCTGATACAGATTTAGGAAATGGAGTGGTTTTAAATGATACTATAGCTACAGATACTATAGCAAGTGCGGCTATAGATACAACAAGTATTACTATTCCTACAGAGCCACAGATAGAAGAGGAGCCTGAAACTACAACCACTACTACAACAGATACTCCGTATCCTGGAATGACCGCTGAGCAAGTGTTTCAAAAAGGATATGCTTATGCACAAAAACAAAATTACAAAGCGGCACTACCTTACTTTAAATATGCTTCAGAAAGCGGAAATGCTAAGGCAAATTATTATATGGGATTCCTATATAAAAATGGAAAAGCTGTAAGTAGAAGTACTTCTAAATCTAATACATATTTTAAAACAGCTTATAAAACATTACCTCCTTTGGCTAAAAAAGGAGATGTATTAGCACTACGATATTTAGGACACTGTAATTATTTTGGTTACGGAACATCTCAAGATTTGAACAATGCTTTTAAGTATTATAGCAAGGCGGCACTTAAAGGAGATAAGGCAGCTCAGAGTAACTTGGGGCTTATGTATGAAAGTGGTCATGGTATTAACAGAGATTACGCAGAGGCTAAATATTGGTATGAGAAGTCATATAACCAAGGAGAAAAATTTGCGGCCTTTAATTTAGGGAAAATGTATAAAGATGGAAGAGGAGTAAATCAGAGTTATGCTAAAGCTTTTGAATATTTCAAATTTGCGGCAGATAAAGGTCATAACGAAGCGCAATATGAAACAGGAATGGCATATGAACTTGGTGATGGAGTTTCCAAGAGTTATGCTAATGCAAAAGATTATTACCTAAAAGCAGCTAATGGTGGACATGCCGAGGCTCAAAACGAATTAGGAGAATTATATGCTAAAGGTAGGGGGGTAAATGAAAATAAAACGACTGCAGTTACATGGTATACTAAGGCAGCAAAAGGAGGTTCTGTTAACGGTAAAAACAATCTTGCAGAGTGTTATTACCATGGATGGGGGACCGATATAAATTATAAAAAGAGTTTTGATTTATATATGGAGGCTGCACGAGCTGGAGATAAAATAGGACAGAATAATGTTGGTTTCCTTTATGAAATGGGTAAAGGGGTTAGTCAAAACTATTCGGAAGCTATCTATTGGTATCGTAAATCGGTAGCACAAAATTTTGATCAGGCACAACGTAACTTAGGATATTGCTACGAAAACGGAAATGGTGTACCACGTGATACTGATGAAGCTATTAGATTATATAAACTAGCAGCAGCACAAAATGATAACTTTGCTATTAAAAGATTAAAAGCACTTGGGGTATCAGGCTATTAGAGCTATTATTTAATTTTTTAGTTTGTAGAAGGTTATATTAACGGTATGTAGATACATTCTAATCGTTGATAGGGGTTTTCCTATTGAATAGTATAGGAGATATTGTAAATTTAAAGAATAGAAATTTGATGGTGTTTTTAAGTACTGTGAAATAGTCTTTTCTTTTTATGTGAACGTAAATCAAATAGTTAGTATGAGCTTGCCAATTATAAACCGTCTGCCCGATACGAGTATTTTTAAAATACTGAATCTGGAAATGTCTTCTAAGTTTTCTCAGGTGAAAAAGGCTTACAAAATAAAAGTAGGTATTTTGGAAACTGCTATTAATACCGCAGATGAAGTATCTAAACAAGAATTGAAAGTTGAGCTAGAGAAGTTGAACGGAGCTTACCAAGAGTTTGCTGATAAGGTGGTAGATGCTAATAAAACCTATTTTAAAACTGTAAATGCACTTCAGGATGTTGGGTGTAAACCATCTGATGATTGGGCAGAGGTAGAGAAAAAGTATGAAGATTTACCTGTTGAAGAGAAAGAAACTATCAGCAGTTCTTATGAATATTTGAAAGATAATAAGCAAGTAATCACTAAAAGAGGAAGTTTACATACCACTCTAATAGGATCAGCTGCGGTTTTAGCAGCAGCCGGAGTTTCTTTAACTGTGTTTCATTATTTAGACATTGAAGAGATAGATAATACACTGCAAGAAGTAAAGGAAAATCCTGAAATATTACAACCCGTTACTACGCCAGAAGAATTTATAGAGCCAGAAGAGCCGATAAAAGAAAATGAAGAAGTTCCTGTTGTAGAAGAATTAGAGGAACCTCCCATTATAGAAAATGAAATTGAACTGCCTGAAGAGGGAGTTTTAAGTGACGATTTTCAGATAGATACTGAAATTGATGTGGATACTTTGCTTGATGAAGAAACAGTGCAGAGCATTATAGAAGAGAATTTAGTTGTGGAAGAAGAGGTGCTTGAGATTGTTAGTTTAAATCCAGATCCAGAAATTGCTTTATCTCTACAATATAAATTACAAGTGTTTGCCAGTATGGTTTCGGCTATTTAACTATTTACCCTTTAACTTTTAAAACTTTTTACAATGGATTATTCAAATGATGAAATACCAACAAATGATTCCCTTAATGGTACTACCGATTTAAATGATGTATTTGCAAATGCTAGTAGTTCTTTAGATGAGCTTATAGATAAAGCATCTAATGCACAAGGAATTACAGAAGAGTTGCAACAGTATCATCAGAGTGCAACGGAAAATGTAAACCTTATAGAGAACCTCAAGGATACTGCACAAGAAACAAATGAGCAAATTGAGAATGTATTAGCACATTTAGAAAGTTCTAAAGAAGAGGTTAATGCCATGCACGAAGAAGTAACAGGACTCAAAGAAGAGTCGTTTCATTTAAAGGAGGAAATAATTGGCTTACGTGAAGAAAGTACAGCTCTTAAAGAAGAAACCTTTAGTTTAAAAGAAGAAATAGAAGCATTAAAGCAGGAGGCTGAAATTTTAAAGGCAGATTTAGAAACTGAAAAACAAAATGCTGAACAGGTATTAGCAGAATTAGAAAGTTTTAAATCGGAAGCACAAGGAATTTTGTCTGAAATAGAGAGTATTCGCTCATCAGCATCTAATGAGGATGGTGGTAACGGCTTTATGTTTTAAAAGAAAAAAATATTTAGGAGCAAGTCCTAGAAGTATATAGTCTTAATGATTAAAGAACACTAACCTAATCATAAATTGTTTTGATTACCGTACCAAAAGTTTTTTATAACAGATATGTTAAAGCTGTTGATAGCCTGTATGATTTAATGAAAAATTATCCAGGTATACAGATGGGGCATCATCTTATTACACATCTGGAAGAAATGAGAAGAAGGGTAGTTTCTCCAGACGCACTTCCTGCTGAAATTATATTTTTAGACACTCCATCTTTCGATGATTTAAAAAAGATTGTTAAGTTTTTAGGTGTCAATGAAGTTTTAGTTGAAGATATTCAGATAGCTATTACGAATGCTAAAACTCGTTACTCATATGAAACCCTAGTTAATTTTACCGGGGTTAACCTTCGGTTAAAGTTTTATAATTCTGCTCACTTGCCTATACGTAGTACAGCAGCCATACAACCCGTATTTAAATTAGCATTTTGGCTTTCGGATGAAGCTCCTGGTTCTGGTGAGTTTGAGACGATAGCACTACGCCTGCAATCTGAGGGAGGGATCTTATTTTTTATAAATACTTCAGAGAATCAATTTCTTAAAACCTCTGGAGAGTTAAAAGTACTTCCTACTAGTTATAAGAATATGCCTGAAAGCATAGAGGTGTTACTGGCGTCTAAAGGTATAACCAGTATGTTGCCTATTTTTTATGGAGCACGATTGTTACAAGGCTTAGAGAAAATAAGTGATGCTTTTTATCAATATGTAGTTCAGCAAGAAAAAGATATTAAAACTAAAAAATTTAATGCCCAACAAGATATTAACCAAGTAAAGCAAGATGAACAACTAAATTTTAGAGAGCTTTATCAAGGGATTAAAAAGAATTTACAAAGAGATTTCTCAGAGTTTGAAAGAGGTGTAAATGATGCTGTTATAAAAATGAATCAATCCAGACAAGAAAACTCTTTAATGTATAAAGTAAGTACTGAAATTGATGAGATAGCTACTCTGGAAGAACAGGTTATAGCAGGAAAATTAAAAATGAGTTTACCAGAGGAAAAACTTACCCATGTATCGCAGATGATTGCTACAGGAATTAGAAATCAAATGGATCAGGATGTTTTTTCGTTGAAAGAATTTTTGAATCAAGAAATTGAAGATTGTAAAAAGAAATTAGAGCAATATCACATTGAATTTTCATATAGCCCAAATATTCAATTTAATCTATCTAGAGTAGAAGCTAACATAGTAGAGTACAATCAGTTTGTGCAACGCTATGAGACCGATAAGAAAAACCTAGAAACGGGTGATTATATAAGGGCTGCTTTGAAGCCATTTATGACGGTGTTTTCATTAATGATGATTTTACGTTTTGTTCCTTCTTTACGTAAGTCTGTAGGTGAGTATATACCCTATATAGGACTGGCTTTGGCACCTTTTGCTATTTATACCTTTTATAAATTTTTAAAACACACCAAAGAACAAAAGGAGCTTGATTATAAAAATGAATTAAATAGAATGAGAGATACTCTTTATAAGGAGAGTAAAAGCATTGTAAAAAAGTTGGGAGACGAATGGTTACGAGAATTGGTAAGTACTTTACGAGATGAATTGAATGAATTTATAGGTGAATTAGAACATACTTTTTCTGTAGCTTCAGATGAGCATAAAACAAAAATACAAGATAGTCAGCGTGCCGTACAACGCCGTATTCAAGGGTTAGAACAAAGAGACCGAGCACACCAATCAACACTGAAAGGAAAAGATTCTTTTGATAAACTGCTAGCACAATTTAAAGGAGAGTTGATTCAACAATATCATGAAACCATAAGTAAACTATGATAATAGGCATAGATTTAGGTACCACATATTCTTTAGGAGCTACCTTAAATTTAGATCATCAACCGGTATTATTACCAGATAATTCCGATAAAAATGTATTGTATACACCAAGTATACTGCATATAAACGGAAACAATGCTTTTGTGGGGTTGTCTGTGCTACATATGTTAGAACAGAACCCAGATTTAAATGTAATACGTTTTTTTAAACGCTATTTAGGAGATAATAAAGAACTCTATATGGATATGAAAAATGGAGACATTTGGTATCCGGAGTCTGTGGCTGCATTGGTATTGAAAAAAATAAAGTATGATGCAGAAATTTATGCTTCTAATACCGTAGAAGGTGCCGTAATTACGGTACCTGCTCACTTTAACGATGCACAACGAAAAGCTGTTATTAATGCAGCAGCTATGATAGACTTACCTGTATTAGGCTTGGTAGAAGAACCTGTTGCAGCCGCTATGCATTATGGACTGTCACAAAAAGCTAACGACCAAAATATATTGGTGTATGATTTAGGAGGGGGTACGTTTGATGCTACGGTGCTTAATATGAACGAGCAAGGTTTTTATGTTGTAAGTAAAGACGGTTTAACCGACTTGGGAGGTAAGGAGTTTGATGAGGCTATAGCCGAAATTATACACAACCAGTTTGAAGCGGCTACTGGGAAACCTATCAATTTTACCGGTAGAAAATTACAACAGCTTCGAACGTTTTCTGAAGAGGTGAAAATTGAATTATCTAGTCCGGGTATTCAATATGTAAATAGAGTGTGTTTAATAGGGAACGATAGTATTGATGTTTTTATATCTAGAAAAGAATTTGAAGACGCTATTAGACCTGATGTAGAACGTACTATTAAAATATTAAAACGTTGTGTTTCTTCGGCTGGGTTAACTGATGAAGATATTGATGTATTGCTGCTGGTTGGGGGGTCTTCTATGGTGCCTTTCATTAAAAAGTATCTAGCTGAAAAGCTACCATTACTGGCTAATAAAATTCGGTTTCATGACCCTATGAAAGCCGTCGTGTTTGGGGCTTCAGTATATGCAAGAATGCTTACGGGTAACGGAGGTGCTGATATGGATATGCCGTCTGAACTAAAAGGGGTTACCGGATATAATTTAGCAGTAAGAGCGGTAGATACTGAAAGCGGTAGAACCATATTAGATATTATCATTAAAAAAAACAGGCCTGTACCGCTAAAAGCAAAGAAAACGTATTACACAGCACCTAACAACAATGGTAAAATGCGCATAGAATTGGTGCAGTTTATTGAAGAGAATGATATAAAAACTTTAGGGGTTTTAAATGTTGGACCTCTACCTAGTAATCAGGCAAATTATCCTATAGACATTACCCTAGAATATACAGAAGACAATACGATTATTTTACAAGCTTATGACCCACAGACAGGAAGGGAATTGGAAAAAACTTTCGGAAAGGAAGGAATGGGGGCTAACTATTTAGCAACCCAGAAAGTACTGGTTCAAAAATCGTTTATAAATAATGTTGTTTAAATTTTAATAGCATAGCCATGACTAAAGAAGAAGCATTTCGAATTTTAGGAGTACCATCTGAAGCAGATATGGAAACCATTAGAGCTAAATTTTCTTTTTGGTACACCGTATGTGATGAACAATGTGACCTTTGTTTAACAGAGGGAATGAAGCACTTGCATGAGGTACACTTGAAACAGTTAGAAGATGCTTATAAAGTGTTAACCGATAGTGAAGTGATTTCTGATATGGGAGCACTTTTGTCTATGGGAAAAGGCTATATTGAAGAAGGAGATGTTATTGGTAGAGAACAACGAATATTACCCGAAGAGGCATTAGCTTTTTTTGCAGCTTTTCCATTTGATAATGAAGCTGTAATAGAAGAGCGTTTTAAATTCTATACAGGTGAGCTAGATACTAAAATAGAGGCTACAGCTTTAGAGGCTTCTAAGCAACCCTTTAGAAAGGAAAAGGAAAGAGCAGAGCTGTATTTTCAGGTAGCACTAAATTATGTGTTGGCTAAAGTAAAGAAAAGAATTTTACAAAAACAGGAAGTAGCAGAAAAGCAACTAGCTAATAAAACAGTAGACGCCACTGCTATACATGAAGAAGTGGAACCTGCTAAATCAGTAACTGAATCTACTGTTGAAACTAAAAAAGATGGTTATGGTAAGTTAATTTTAATAGGGTTGGTGCTTATAGTAGGTTTACTAATAGTTAGTTATGTATTATTTAGTAAAGAAGAAAAAATAATTAATAGTAATGATATTGAAGTTGTAACGCCTGATAGAGAAGAAGCCCCTACATCAGAACCAGATAGGGAACAGATGATTGCAAGTCCTTCAGGTACTGTGAATGATACCCCAGAAGAAGTTGAGGTAGAAATAGCTAATGAAGTACCCAAGCCACTGAGTGAGTTTTATGCAGATAGTATTGCACTGCTAAAATTGATTAATACTTATAAACCTACCGATTTTGTGTTAGGTACTTTAAATAAAAGTGGTTTTTACATCAGTAATAAAAAATCGAAAGTGTTGTACCTACTACCATTTAAAAGTATTGCCTCTATTAATGAAAACGGACAATTTATAAGTTATAAAACAAAATACTTTCAAATAGACTCAAAGCAGGCCTTTACATCTCAAGATTTTGTTTTGAAAGGTATGAATAGCAAAGATAAATCACGTTTATTAGCACTTATAAAAAAGTATGGTGTAACAGTTAATGAAGTACCTGATAGAATAGAGAAAATTGAAGAAAATGAAGGTGGAGGATCGTCAGAATCTACTGTTAAGGAAGAAGCGGTACAGCCAGTTCAAACACCTAGTGAGGATGAACCTGTGAAAGATTCTTTAGAATTGAAAGAAGAATTGAATACAACACCATCTGAAACACCAGTAGAGGTAAACCCTGATAAAGAGGAAAAGGTGAATGAAAAGCAAGAACCTAATGAGGAAACGGAAGAGGTAGAAGAAAATTAACGCATGCCATTGTATAGATAAAAATTAAAAAGGAGTATCTAATTGATACTCCTTTTTAATTTTTAATCATTTGGGAATGAAATATCTGAAATATGAATATCAGGAGTTTTTTCTACATACATGTTGTTAAAAGGTTTTATGTAGCTTTTAGAATTTGCGAACTCCTTTAATGAGATTTTGATTGGTTGATATGCTTTTCTGGCGCTACCAGTAATTTGTGCAATAGCTTCTGCTAAAAAAGGTTCTGTTTCATTACCTAAAATGCCCATGTTGGTTAGGTCTTCTGCCATCTGAGTATCTGGTATAAAACCAGTGTCAGCATAATCATAAAAACCTGCGGCATTAGCATTTCTGCCTACTAAGGGCTGCATACCCCAGCTATTGTTAGTGTTTATGTAATTAATTCGGTTATCACTATAGATATAAGAGTTCCCCGGATCGTCTACCAGTGTAATTGAAAATTCATTTTTCCCTCTTGTGCTAGCTCCAATTTGGTGTACAGTAATATAGGGGTCTAAGGCATTTATAACCAACTCACTTGCCGATGCTGTTTGGTACGTAGTTAAAACATATACCTCTGAAAGTTGTAAACTGTTTAAGCTTGCTCCGTCAGAATTTGTATTGGTAAAATAATCACTTAGTTCAGCATCTGATAATTGTGATTGAATTTTATCATTCCAACGTTGTTTAATATATAAGTCTCCGGTAAACTGGCCTGTAATTAGGCTAGATAATATTCTGGAAGTATTTACACTTCCACCACCATTATAGCGGAAGTCTATTACTAAATCGGTTACATTAGCACCTTTCAGTTGTGCAAATGCATTATTTAATTCGGTATTAAAATCAGCGGTAAAACCATTATACATTAAATAGCCAATAGTGTGTCCGGCATTAGAAAAGGTTGCTACTTTAAAAACAGGATTTTCAGTATACGATTCTTTAGTTAAATCTACTGTCACACCATTTTCACTAATAGCAGCTCTTTGCGGATGAAAGTCTGTAACCAAAGAGGCGTTTACAATAGAAGCCATGTTTAACGTGTAGCTGGTATTTCCGTATAGTAAATCATTGTAGTTATCAAGGGTTAGTTGTATACCATTCACTCCTGTAAATATATCTCCTCTATGTATGTTTTTAGTAGAAGCGTTTGAATTAGTCATAATGTATTTTACAAATCCATAGATGTCGTTGCTATCAGAAAATTGAGCTAAACCAAATTCTACTCCATTGGTAGTGTACGATCCGCTTAAGGAATTCACTAATGAGGTATAATCATCGGTTATGTAACTAAAGCGGTCAATAGTATTAGCATCATCATAAATAGCGGTATGTTGATTACATAAATTGTAAAACAACATATCAGGACTGGCAAAAGATGTAATAAAATTAGAGTACTCCTGACTAGAAGCAAATCTGTTATCATCTAAATCTTCTACTTCTGCCTGCCAGAAATACCAAAAATTAAGTCCTTTCCAAATAAAATCTTCTACAGATGCAGATGAGGTATAGGTTTGTATATTATCATCTCTGTCATTACAGCTTACAAAAAGAAAACTGATACCTAGTATACTAAAGAAAAACTGTCTCATATTAAATATCTTAACCATAGCTTATAAAACATTAAATTTATGCAGTTTATTATAATTTGAAAATTTTTGTAACAAAATATTATTTGGGTCGTCTCCCTTATATATCAACCAAATGAATTGTTTAAGATGGATGCATCTTCGTTTTTAAATACTGTAACGCCCTTTAAGGATAAGATGTTTAGATTGGCAAAAAGATTGCTAGTATCTAAAGAAGAGGCGGAAGATGCTACCCAGGAAGTTTTATTAAAACTTTGGAAGAGTAGTGAACGTATAGAGACTTATAAGAGTGTAGAAGCTTTTGCTATGACCATGACAAAGAATTATTGCTTAGACCGATTAAAATCTAAACAAGCAGGTCATTTAAAGTTAGTGCACAGTAATTATCAAGATGAATCCGTTTCATTACAAAGAAAGGTTGAGAATGTAGATAGTTTAGAATGGATGCAACGTATTTTAACAACGTTACCCGAGCAACAACGTATGATTTTACAGTTAAGAGATATTGAACAATATGAGTTTGAAGAAATAGCTGAAATGATGGATATGAACCAAAGTGCTATAAGAACAGCACTTTCTAGAGCAAGAAAAACAGTTAGAGAATCATTGATTAAAACACACAATTATGGAATTCAACAAAGTTAAGTATATAGAACAGTTATTAGAGAAGTATTTGGAGGCTACCACAACGGTAGCTGAAGAACAAGAGTTACAACAATACTTTACTCAAGACAATGTGGCGCCTCATTTGGAAGAGTATAGAATGATGTTCTCCTTTTTTGCTGTAGCCAAAGAAGAACGGTTTACCAAAAACGTTCCATTAACACCTGAGAAACGAAACGTAAATTATCGAAAATGGATTTCAGTTGCAGCCGTGGCCGTTATGATTTTTGGAGCTTATTTTGGAGTGAATTCATATCAGCAGTATCAGCAGAAAAGAGAGGCAGAGATAGCCTATGCTGAAACCAAGCAAGCATTTGAACTTTTAGCTATGAATTTACAAAAAAGCAAAGTGCAGATGGGATACTTAAATGAAATAGACGAAACAACACAGAAAATTTTTAAACCCGTAAACAAGTAAAAAATGAAAAAAATAGTTTTATTAATAGCATTAGTTGCCTTACCATTTTTATCAAAGGCACAATCAGATTTTGATAAATTTGAGGATATGGACGATGTAACTACGGTGGTTGTAAACCAACGTATGTTTGAAATGTTTGTACACATAGATTCTGATGATCCGGAAGCAAAAAGTTTAATGGATATGGTAAAAAGTCTTAAAGGCTTAAGATTATTTACTACCGAAAGTGAAGCCGTTTCTAAGGATATGACTGCTACCGTTAATAAGTATATTAAGTCTGGTGGATTAGAAGAATTAATGCGAGTAAAAGATAAAGATGCTAATGTGAAAATTTACATTAGAGAAGGGAAAGATAAAGACCATGTTAAAGAGCTTCTAATGTTTATCCAAGGTATTAGTGATGTAAATATTGAGGGAAGAAAAGTAGAAAGTGTTTTGCTTTCTATAGTAGGAGACATTGATTTAAACCAAATAGGAGAACTTACTAAGTCAATGAACTTGCCATCTCAATTAAACAACGCTCAAAAGAAATAGTATTAATGTTTTAAAGGTGTAGCTAACTGTAGTTACACCTTTTTTTTAAATTGAAAATTATGGAAGTAATAGCAAAATACTTAGTAAAATTACTGTTTATAATAATGCTGTTAGTATTTTCAGTTTCTTGTGATGTGAAAGGCGGAGAGCTACAAGAGTATTTGGTAGACAAATCAGCACAGCCTGAATTTCTTTCTTTAGATGTGGCCACATCAATTTTTGATGTTTCTAAAACAGAATTAACACCAGAAGAAAAAGAAATCTATAAATCGTTGAGAAAACTTAACATAGTTATGTTGCGTGCAAACCAACCTAACTTTACAGAAGAGAAAGAAACGGTGAGTGATATTTTAAAGGGAGAAGACTTTGAAGAGTTAATGAGCTTTAATAGCAATGATATGAAAGGGAAACTTTATTATATAGGTGATGAAGACTCTATTGATGAGGTAGTTATTTATGGCTATAATAAAGAAGATGGTTTTGCCTTGGTGCGTATTTTAGGAGATAATTTTAAAATTGAGAATATGGGGAAACTAGTGCAAATTTTACAGAGTTCACAGGTAAATGGTAATCCTTTGAAACCCCTACAAGACTTTTTTGGAGAGAAAAAAGATTCAATACCTCAATAATTAATTGAAAATTTTTTAAAAAGTGTTTGCAAATTTTAAAAACAGAATTATATTTGCACCCGCAATGCCGATGTAGCTCAGCTGGCTAGAGCAGCTGATTTGTAATCAGCAGGTCGTGGGTTCGAGTCCCTCTATCGGCTCTTAAAAAAAGCTTCCATTTAGGAAGCTTTTTTTATTTATAATAAGTTGTTGTTAATTCTTTTTCTTACGTTTCTTTTCTTTCTCGTACGGAAACTTTCTAGCTGCTTTTTTCATCATGTCTGTAATGATTTCATAAGTGTCTTTACCAGATTTTTTGGTTATTTTGTTTTCGTACTTCCATAATAACTTACTCGTTTTTCCGTCAGCAATCTTAATAGCTATTCTACCGTAGCCACTATCACCTAACAAATAATCAAAAATGTCAAAGTCTGTAGAAACGCCTTCAGATATTAAAGCTTTAAGTGTTAAGTTACCACTAATAATACCGTCAACACCTAATAAATTGGCAAGCTTTTTAGAGGTGTATACGTCTAAGTTGTCTAAGCTGATATTATTTTTTGCTAAAAGGTCGTTAGTAATTTGAATGTTCTGAAACGTTACTTCAAATTTCTTTTTAGATTTTTGTTTCAAGAAATAGGTTTCAAGAGCACTTTGTACTACATATCCTTCTTTTTCTGCTAATTTTTTTAAATTTTCATCGGTAATGTCTTTAGAGTTTTCTAAGTGTAAAGTAGCGTAAAAGGGTAGTATAGCTAGTACCTTGTGGTCTTTACTTAACTCGTCAAAACTTTCACTTGTGTATATATTGCCTTGTGCATTAGCTTTTACAATACAAATAAATAGAACAAGTAGGGTTGCAATTTTTTTCATTAGAAATTATAATTTCATATTTACTTTAAGATTAAACACTCTTCCCGTCATGTAGTTAGGTATACCATATTGTCTTTTAGTATACACATCTCTAACCCATGTATTAGTAATGGAATTTAAGTTTTCAAAAATATTGAAAATTTCAAAGCCTAGCGTTAATTCTTTAAACGGATGTAACCAATGACCTTTTTCGTGGGTTTTATTAGCGTCAGCCAATACATAAGAAACACCCATATCTGCTCTTCTATAATCACTTAAGCGTGTTTGATAAATATAAGGATCTGCATAACTAGGAGAGCCGCCTGGTACACCTGTGTTGTATACCATATTTAAGTACATTTTTAAATCTGGTATGTTAGGTACGTAGTCTTGAAATAACATTCCGAATTTTAAACGTTGGTCTGTAGGTCTGGCAATATATCCTCGGTCATTAATATTTTCCTCTGTTTTTAAGTAACCAAAGCTAATCCAGCTTTCGGTACCCGGTACAAACTCACCGTTCAATTGTAAATCTAAACCATAGGCATACGCTACAGCATCATTATCGGCACTGTAACGTATTCTCACGTTTTCTAAGGTATATGTATTTACATCGGTTAAATGCTTATAGTAGGCTTCTGATTTTAATTTAAACGGACGATTCCATAATAGGAAACTATACTCGTTACCGGCCACAATATGAATAGATTTTTGCGCTTTTACATCAGGAATTACCATTCCTATTGAATCTCTGAGCTCTCTGTACATTGGAGGTTGGTAGTATAGTCCTCCTGAAAGTCTAAAAATCATGTCTTTTTCCCAATTAGGTTTTAATCCTATTTGTGCTCTTGGGCTCACTACCGTTTGGGTACTACTGGTAATATTATCTCCGCTTACCGTCCAATTATGCGCGCGAACACCTGCATTTAAGAATAGTTCTGCCTCAGAAGCTAAGGTAGTTTTATAACTCCATTGTCCGTAAGCTGAGAAACGGTCTATGTTGGTATAGTTGGTAGCTCTTACGTTTTGGTAGGGTACTATCGGCCCTTCGTAGGGGTTGTAAGGTTGGTCATTGGCAAGCTCAAAAAATGGACGAATAGAAAAACCTGCTGAATCTATCACTTCCCATTCTACTAAACGGTCTCTTATATCTTCATGTGTATATTTTAGTCCCCATTCTATTAAATGATCTTCTTTTTTAAAACTACCCTTGTGCTCTAAATTGAAAATTAAAGCATCTAAGTTGTTACGTGCATGGTTAAGTTGAGAGCCAATACCTTCTGAATATTCTACATCTCCTAAATCTTCATCGCCAATAGAAGAGTTTACTTCTCCTAGTCTGTACTGACCTAAAATATCAAAATATTCTTGCTCTGTAGCATGGTAGGCAGATCCAATAAGTTTTAGGTTTACGTTATCATTTAATAGGTAATTAGCTTTAAAAGCTCCGAAGGTGGTTAGGTATTCATCTTCTTCTTGCCCTTCATAGAAAATCAATAAAGCCACCGGATCATCAATAGTACCAAAATTGGTTTGGCGAGTAAGTGGAGTGTAGTTGTATTGATTCATTGAAAAGTTACCCAAAAAGTTAAGTATAAGTTTATTGGTAGCTTTATAGGTAATATACGTTTGAAAATCTGCAAAAACAGGGTCGTAATTAGTTTCTGTTTGCTGAGAATTTACAAATAAGCTGTTGTTTCTGTATCTAATGCCAGAAATAGTAGCTAATTTTCCGTTTTTAGATAGTGTTCCTACAGAGGCAGCAGCTCCTAGAAAACTAGCATTTAAGGTAGCCTCAAATTCTGTTGGTACTTTATAGGTAATGTCTAGTACCGAAGAAAGTTTATCACCGTATTTTGCTTGAAAACCTCCTGCAGAGAAATCTAAATTTTGAATTAAGTCAGAGTTTAAAAAACTTAGTCCTTCTTGTTGCCCGCTGCGTATTAAGAAAGGTCTGTATATTTCTATTTCGTTTACATACACCAAGTTTTCATCGTAATTACCTCCACGTACCGAGTATTGAGAACTAAGCTCATTGTTAGAAGTACTACCCATTAATGATTTTACTAAATTTTCTACACCACCGCTGGCACTAGGCATATTTTTAATAATAGAAGGACTCACGGTTTGTATACCTATAAACGATTTCTTTTTACTTGAAGAAACCTCTACAACTCCAATTTGCTCAATGTTTAATTTTAAAACCGGGTTTACTATAAAGTTTTCGGCATTGGCAAGTGTTGCTGTAAATTCATATTTTTTAAAAGTAATATGAGTGTAGGTAACGGTAATTTTTTTTAGTGCCGGAACTTCTAATTTATAAAAACCGTTATCGTTACTTATGGCGTAAAACTCTTCACAAGTAACACTAACCCCTGGAATGGGCTGATTGTTTTCGTCAAGTATTACTCCTTGTATGGTAGCCTTTTGTGCCTGCATAGCAGTTACAGAAAGGGTACAAAATAGGAGCGCGAAAAGAATTTTTTTGAGCATGTTGGTTGTTTAATATTTCCTGAAAAATGTACGTGTAAAAGTAGTACTATTTCCCACATTATCGGTTACTGTCAACTCTAATTTATGTTTAGACCCTTCAAAAGTTAGGTCTTCACAGTTAAAAGTTAACGTGTTATTTTTGTATTCATATTCAGTTAAAATCCATTTCCCGTCTATGGTAGCTCTGTATGATTTTATACCGCTTAGGGCGTCTGAAATTTTAAAGGTCAGGTAGTTGTAATTAGAAATCCATTGATTGTCTGCAAAGTTTACTGCCTGAGCAGTAGGAGGGGTGTTATCTTTTAAAATAACAAACGCTCCTAAGTTTTTGGTTCTTGTGCTTAGCGTATTACCTTTTAAACGTGTGTTTTCATATCTGGGAGAACCATTGGTATATAAACTAGCAATAAAATATTGCGATATATCTAAGCTATCTTTTATGTGACTAATATCAAAAGTAAGGTTGTAATAATCTTGAAGTGGTACTTCGGTATTGTGTACCCATAATACTTCATCTTCTTTTTTAATATCTAGGTATTCATTTTTGTAAAAGGTGTTTGCCGGAAAAAAAATAGAAGCATTATCTACTTCATAATAATTATCTCTGTTAGCAATAAGGTAAAAGTTGGTTTTGGTGTCTGGGTATGGTTTAGAAATAGGTTTATCTTCTCCATGAATAGGAACGTATATTTTGGTGGTATTACCTTCAATATCTTTTAAAAGAATGGTAACCGTATAGTCTTGTCCTGGTTCTATAGCGAGTTTTCCTTGGTTAGTTTTTAAATTGTAAATACTTAGCTGATTACCTTCATCTATAAATGTTTTCTGAAAACGCTGATGTTTATTAATATATCTAGGGTAATCTATATAAGTGTTAATTTGTTTGCTTTCATCAAACGAAAAAGTTTCAAAATCTAAATTAAGATAGGGGGTTCCGTTTAGTTGCATTTCAATCTCATAGATACCATTATGATTGTAAGAACCATCTTGACTATCATATCCTTTTACAGCAAACCCCAAAATACCAGAAGCATTAATTTTATTGGTTAAGTAAGTGCCGTCATTCTGTCTTGAAAAATTAAGTTGGTAGGTGCCCTGCTGTCCGTTAATTTGCGAAGTAGCATCTAAGGTGTATCCTAAAATGTTTTGAAAAACCGGAGCCTTAGAATCTTTTACATCCATACCAAAAAGTATAGGGTTTATAATGTGTTCTGTTTCGGTATCTCTAAACTCAAAATGTAAATGAGGTCCGCCACTTCCTCCTGTATTACCAGAGTAAGCAACTACATCTCCTTGTTTTACTTGTAAATCATTTATAGTGGGGAAAAGTTCAATTTCGTAAGATTCGTCTTCGTATTGCTTTTTCACTACATACTCTTGAATTTCTTTACTAAACTTTTTAAGGTGACCATACACAGTGGTATACCCATTGGGGTGGGTAATATAAAGTGCTTTACCATATCCGTAGTGCGATACTTTAATTCGTGATACATAGCCATCGGCTACACTTAAAACCTTTAATCCTTCTTTTTGTTGGGTTTTAATATCAATACCAGCATGATAGTGGTTGCTTCTTAACTCGCCAAAATTACCGGCTAATCTTAAAGGGATGTTTAAGGGGGCTATAAAATCATTTTTAGGATATTCTTTCTGTGCAGTAAGCAGGTTAATTGAGAATAAAAATAAAGAACAAACTAAAAAAAGGTACTTCATAAATAGTTTTTTTTGCATTTTATAATGATAACTCTGGCAAAAGTACAACATCTAAAAATTATTTTTATTGTATAACAACAACTTAGAAGTGTACTTTTAAAGATTTAGCAA
The DNA here is from genome assembly GCF_027924185.1 of Neptunitalea lumnitzerae. Lineage (GTDB taxonomy): Bacteria > Bacteroidota > Bacteroidia > Flavobacteriales > Flavobacteriaceae > Neptunitalea > Neptunitalea lumnitzerae. Next base: position 1,102,507 of record NZ_BRVO01000002.1, on the reverse strand, counting down.
AAAAAGTTGTAAACAAGCATTAGGAATGTTAAATTTGTAGTTCGTATTGAATTATGTAATATGATGGATTCTATTGCTGAAGTTGTTAATTCTCTTGAAAAAAAGATACTTCTGTTGGTACAGAAATTAGATGAGGTGTCTGAGGAAAACAAACAGCTGGCTATAGAAATAGAAACAGCAAAAAAGGAACACCATCAATTACAAAAAGCAATAGGCGAGTGGGAGGAAAAGTTTAATACTCTGCAAATTGCAAATTCAATGCTTGGCAGTACAACAGATAAAAATGAAGCTAAGCTTAAAATAAATACTTTAATTCGGGAGATTGACCAATGTATAGTGCAACTCTCTGAATAATGTTCTTAAACATCTGTTTATGAGTGATAAGCTAAAAATAAAATTGTCTATTGCAGACCGTATGTATCCGTTAACTATAAATCCGGAGCAAGAAGAAGGGCTAAGAAAGGCTGCAAAGAAAATAGATGGGCTTATTAAAGAGTTTGAACAGAATTATGCAGTTAGGGATAAACAAGATGTTTTAGCAATGTGTGCATTGCAATTTGCAAGCTTTGTAGAACAAAAAAGTATAGATAAAGAATATATGCTAAAAGATGTTGAAGATAAATTAGTATCTTTAGATAATCTTTTACAAGAAAAACTTAGTTAGAACGTTCTTTAAATACGTAAGATACTGCCTATATTGGTTTTATTTTTTTGATAAACTCAACGCTAATTTATTTAAAAAGGGTGAGTTTAGGTTGTAAAAGCACGCCGTTTTAAACGGATTCTTGAGCAATCTGGTAGCCCTAAACCTGTTTTTTACGAGTTTATACAAAACTCTAACCAGTATAGGCTTTTTTTATTAAAATAATTAAAATGAGTGAGATAGCATTACATGTTTTGTTTGGGATCATAGGTCTTTTTGCCGGTTATATGGTAGCCAAGTTTTTTGAGAAAAAAGGGGCTAGCGCTATTATAAAAGGCGCCCATAAAGAGGCTAACACCATCCTGAAAGAGGCTAAGGTAGAGGCAGACACCTTGAAGAAAGAAGGTGAGAATATAAAAAAGGATAAGATTTATCAGGCTAAAGAGAAGTTTCTTGAATTGAAGGAAGCGCATGAGAAAGTGATTCTTGATAAAGACAAGAAAATGGCGGATGTTGAAAAACGTATTCGCGATAAGGAGTCTCAAGTTTCTAATGAACTTTCTAAGAACAAGAAAACTAGTCAAGAGCTTGACGAAAAAATGAAAGATTACAATTACAGGCTTGAATACATTGAGAAAAAGCAAGCTGAGATTGAAAAACTTCATAAGAGTCAGGTAAATCAATTAGAGGTAATTTCCGGATTGTCTGCAGATGAAGCTAAAACTGAGTTGGTAGAATCTTTAAAAGAGGAAGCTAAAGTAGATGCTATGGCGTTTATACAAAACACCATGGAAGAAGCTAAAATGACTGCTCAGCAAGAAGCTAAAAAGATTATTATTAACACTATTCAGCGTATAGGAACAGAAGAAGCAGTAGAAAACTGTGTGTCTGTTTTTAACTTAGAGTCTGATGATGTTAAAGGTAGAATTATTGGTAGAGAGGGTAGAAATATCCGTGCTTTAGAAGCGGCTACTGGGGTAGAGATTATTGTAGATGATACTCCAGAGGCAATTATTTTATCTTGTTTTGATTCGGTTAGAAGAGAGGTGGCAAGATTGTCTTTACACCGTTTAGTTACCGATGGTAGAATTCACCCTGCTAGAATTGAAGAGGTGGTTCAAAAAACAACTAAACAAATTGAAGAAGAGATAATAGATGTTGGTAAGCGTACTGTAATTGATCTTGGTATTCACGGGTTGCACCCAGAATTAATTAAGGCAATTGGTAGAATGAAGTATCGTTCTTCTTACGGTCAAAACCTTTTACAACACTCTAGAGAGGTAGCTAAGCTTTGTGGTATTATGGCTGCTGAATTAGGATTAAATCCTAAATTAGCTAAGCGTGCTGGTTTGTTACACGATATAGGTAAGGTGCCAGAAACTGAAACAGAAGTACCTCACGCTATTTTAGGTATGGAGTGGGCAGAACGTTATGGAGAGAAACCAGAAGTGTGTAACGCTATTGGAGCTCACCACGACGAAATTGAAATGAAGTTTTTAATATCTCCAATAGTTCAAGTTTGTGATGCTATTAGTGGTGCAAGACCAGGAGCTAGACGTCAGGTGTTAGATTCGTACATTCAACGTTTGAAAGATTTAGAAGATACTGCATTCTCTTTTAACGGAGTTAAGAAGGCTTACGCTATTCAAGCGGGTAGAGAGCTTCGTGTAATTGTTGAAAGTGAAAAAGTAACTGATGAAAAGGCTGCTGAATTATCTTTTAATATTTCACAAAAAATTCAAACGGATATGACATATCCTGGACAGGTTAAGATTACAGTTATTAGAGAAACAAGAGCTGTAAACGTAGCGAAATAGAAGATTTAAATATATAATTTGCGTAAAAGGCGGAACTTGTAATGAGTTCCGCTTTTTTTATTTAATATCTATTTCCATTAATATAACCTGGGTAAGCTGATTGGCAAAACTATTAAAGTTATTGTCTGAAATAAGTAATAGTGATTGTTTGCCATTGGGTAGTACAGGACCAAAACACATACCTTCTATATTGTCTATAATTTCATCTGTTAGTTGTTCTTTGATATCCTTAAAATCAAATACTAGCTTTTTGGTTGCTGGGGTGAATTTAGTTCCTCTTAATTTCTGAATATCTAAAGTATTGCTGGCTTTTGAGGCATCTACCTCAAATATTTTTACGGTATTACTATAGGAGCCATGTCCTGCGGAAAAGGCTCTTTCTAGTACTAGAAAATGATCTTTTTTGTACTCTAGTAATTCAGTAACTCCATTTACAGCAAAGTATAACCATGGAATTTTAGAAATACCATCTAGCTTATAAGCAAACTGTTTAGTAGGTTGTTTTGTTTGTTGGTTATAGTGTGTAATACGGGTATAAGATTTTGTAGGGTAGAGTTTTGGTTTGGCGCCATCTTTCTGTAATGGTAGCTCCATAGCTACCCAAATTCCTTTTTGGTTATAAGATTCAGCTAAACCTTCAAAAACTCCGTTTTGGCGTGGGTGTTGTTTACCAGTTGCGCTGAAGTACTGTGGTATTGCGTAGTTGTTTTTAAAGTTGCCTAAGCTGTCTAATGTAAAAATAGAAGGGTCTTTTCCGTTTTTAATGCTTCCTTCGCTAGTAATAACAACTTCGTTAGTACTTTTAATGTAGCGTATAGCTTCTGGGTCTAAAGTATGTTTTTTAATAAAGGGGGTTTCTTTATCTATAAAAACTGTTTTTTTAAAAGATACGGTATCTATTTTGTTATTCTTAATTGTAATATCTGCAATGTAATATCTAGCATCTTTTTGGGTGTCTACTATAAAATAATACTGGTTGTTTTTATAATCGATACCAGATAAACCACCTACCAGTGTATTATCAACTTTTAAGTCTTTTGGTATTACATATTCATCTAAAAAAGTAATGGTTACTGCGTCATTTTTTATGCTGTTAGTAGTAGCGCAAGAAGTGACTAGTAGTAGCGGTAGAGTGTATTTTAATATCTTTTTCATTTATCCTGTTTTTAAAGTATCAAAACTATTGTTTAAAATGTCTAAACAGATAAAATTACCGTTAAAAAAAGGAGCTCTATTGAGCTCCTTAGTGTTATGATTTAATAATCTTTTGTTCAAATGTGTGTCCGTTTTCAAACCTACATTTTAGAATATAGATTCCAGATTCTACCGTTTGCAGGTTTATATGTGTACTATTGTTTTCTAATATTAATCGCCCTTTCATATCATACAATTCTGCTGAGTATAGTTGATAAGGTGTGTCAACGTGAATATATTCGGCGGTAGGATTCGGAAAGACGTGAATATTATTTTCTTCAAAAGCTGTGGTTTTTAAAGAAGTGTTGTCTATAACATAATTTTGAGCATATTGTCTTATTTCGCCTACGCTCGGTCTTGTTTCAAACCAAGTAGCTACACTTTGGTTATTGATATTTTTAGTAAAATATACATCAGATTTAAAAGTGCTACTGGTGGCTATATCTTCAGTTTCATTGCTCCAAACAAAATCTCCGTTATTGTTTAGCAGGGTTACAGCTAAATTAATTGTACTAGCCGAGTCATAATATCCTTTAGATAGTAAAAAAAAAGGATGATCATTCACTACTTGTAGTTTTCCATGGTGGATGTAAAAGTTGGCATCTAAAGGAAATATTTGTTTTGCGTTATCTGTGAAGAGTCTGGCGCCGGTGTCTTTGTCAAATTTCTGAATGTATTCACCATAAGTACTTTGATAAGAGTCTGTTATTTGTGCAATAGCGTAGATGTATTGTGAATTATCTTCATGAGCAATACTAGTGGTCATTTCGTAATTCACCGATGCATCTGTTCTAAAATCTGAACCATTAATGCCCCACGGAAGTGTGCCATCTTCATTTATTCTTTGTAAAAAAGAATCATATCTGTAATTGGTTGCTGCGCTGTACGCAATATAGGCTACATCGCCAATACTAAAGGCTTCGTAGCGGGTGTTGTAACTTGTGTATTTGTTAGATATTTGAATAGGAGAGTTCCATGCAGCTGTACCTGTTGCGGTATAGCGTTGTGCCCATAAGTTAGAATTGATGCTATTGCTGGTGGTTCTACCATGTATAAACGTAATGAAAGAACCATCTGATAACTCTACAAGTTCTCCAATACTACTGTAGTTATTTGTACCAGGAGGGGTTATGCTAATAGGGGCGCTCCATACGGCATTACCAGTGGTGTCATACATGTTAATAAAAGAAGTGTAAGAGGCATCTAACCAGCTTACTACTAAATTACCATTAGCTAATGGGAGTAGTTTAATATCAAAAGCGGTACCTAGGTTTATACCGTTGCTTCCAAATAATTGAGTACCTGTGCTGGTAATTTTGTTTATATAGCCATTGTAAGTACTGGTGGCTGTAAATCCTATAAATAAATTACCTGTATTATCAACGGCTTGGTCTCGGGTTAACGTATAACTGCCCATTTGTGCACTAGTATTTACGGCTATACCGTTAGCGCCAAATTGGGTGTTTCCTGAAGCATCTAATAGCTGAACTCTTAGTTCCGATCCGGTAGTATATATAGTGTAGGTTAATCCGGTGTCAGTTCCTATAGTTTGGCTATCTAGTACGGGAGTATCTGCAACTAAAGTATTGCTGTTGATGTTTGTTGTCCATTGACTGTATGTGGTGTTTAAAATACAAAAAAGTAACAGTGTTGTAATTTTCTTCATGTAGCGGGAACTTTTTAGGGATTCACAATTTATTAAAAGTATTATAAAATGTAAGGATTTTAACATCTAACTTATTGCTTTTTATTGGTTTAATGTATTCATAATGTGATTTTTAAAAAATGTGTAAGATTGTAGTGCAGATTTTTAAAATTTAAAAATGTTTGTTAAAGTTCTATGATGTAAGCTTTTCTCGTAGATTCTAGTTGTATTTTTACCAGTAAACAACAAACTATGTTTCTTAATATTTTTTTCCTACTTGCAGGTTTTACATTTCTGATACTTGGAGGTAATTGGCTGCTTAAGGCTGCTGTAGCCCTTTCTCTTCGTTTACAAATTCCAAAAATTATTATAGGTATGACAGTGGTCTCGTTGGCTACTTCTGCCCCTGAACTTATCGTGAGTGTAAATGCAGCTTTAAAAGGAACTCCTATTTTAGCTATGGGGAATGTGATAGGTTCTAATATTGCTAACTTAGGGTTGGTGTTGTCTATTACTATTCTATTAGGAAGAATAGATGTAGAAAAGGATTTTTACCAGATAAATTGGCCTGTTTTAATGGTGTCTTCTTTAGTGTTGTTTGGTGTTATTTATTTTGATGGTATTTTATCTTCGTATGAAGGGCTGATAATGGTATTGTTACTTATTTTCTTTTTAGTGTATTTAGTGCGGTTTCAAAAGCCAGCTGTAGTAGACGAGGCACCGGAAGATGATATGCCTTTACCTGTAACTAAAACAGTTTTATATCTTATAGTTGGTGGTGTTGGATTGTGGGGAGGTTCTGAGTTATTAATAAAAGGAGCAGTTGCTTTAGCAGAAGATTTTAATGTGAGCCAGAAAATAATTGCTTTAACAGTTATTGCTATTGGTACTAGTATACCAGAATTGGCTGCTTCTGTAACAGCGGTGTTAAAGAAAGAAAAGGCTATTTCTTTAGGTAATTTACTTGGGTCTAATATATTTAATATTCTTGCTGTTTTAGGAATAACGTCTACTATTACACCTATACAAGTAGGAAAGGAGTTTAACGATGATTTATTTTGGATGATAGGAATATCTGCTTTATTACTTCCGTTAGTTTTCTTTCCTAAGAATATGCGATTAAGCTTTTTAGAAGGTATTGTACTTTTAATTGTATATGGTTTGTTTGTGTACTTTACGGTATTAAGCTAATCAAGAAATTAGATTTAACTATATAAAAAAAGCGTTCGATATATGATACCGAACGCTTTTTGCAGTTGACATTGTATTTTAAATACTAAAAATTAAATTTTAGCAGATTTAACAGTTTTAATAATTCTAGCTGCAATCTTGTATGGGTCACCGTTAGAAGCAGGTCTTCTATCTTCTAACCAACCTTTCCATCCTTTTTGAACAGTCATAATAGGAATACGGATAGAAGCACCTCTATCAGAAACTCCGAAAGAGAATTCGTGGATAGATTGAGTTTCGTGCTTACCAGTTAAACGCATATGGTTGTCTGCTCCATATACTTCAATGTGTTCTTTAACAACAGGTCTGAAAGCTTCACATATTTTCTCATAAGTTTCTTTAGAACCACATGTTCTAAGAACTTCATTAGAGAAGTTAGCGTGCATACCAGAACCATTCCAGTCAGTATCACCAAGAGGTTTTGGATGCCATACGATAGCAATACCATACTCTTCACCTAATCTTTCTAATAAATAACGTGCTACCCAGATATCGTCACCAGCTTTTTGAGCTCCTTTAGCAAAACATTGGAATTCCCACTGTCCAGCAGCAACTTCAGCGTTGATACCTTCAACATTAATTCCTGCATCAAGACATAAATCTAAGTGTCTTTCAATAATTTCTCTACCAAAAGCATTTTTAGCACCAACAGAACAATAGAATTGTCCTTGAGGAGTTTGATCTCTTGGGAAACCTAAAGGAAGGTTAGAGTCAACATCCCATAAAAAATATTCTTGCTCAAAACCAAACCAAAAATCATCATCGTCATCATCAATAGTAGCTCTACCATTAGATACGTGTGGAGTTCCATCAGCGTTTAAAACCTCTGTCATTACTAAATATCCATCTCTTCTAGCAGGGTCAGGATAAATAGCAACTGGTTTTAATAAACAATCAGAAGAGTTACCTTCAGCTTGTTGCGTAGAACTACCGTCAAAAGACCACATAGGGCAATCTTCTAACTTACCACTAAAATCAGTTTCAATTTTTGTTTTACTTCTAAGATTTGCTGTTGGTTTATAACCGTCTAACCAAATATACTCTAGCTTTGCTTTGCTCATTGTTAATTAGTATTGGATTGAACTTATTTTTCGCTGTAAAAGTAATTTTTTTTTAACATACCTCCTTATTTCTAGGGGGTAAATATTAAAAAAATATTAATTTTTACATTTAGTGTATCAAAATAAGGGGTGTGATGATTTTTTTTAAAAAATACCGTTTTCAATTTATATTTTTGTAAATAAATTAAAGTTTAGCTAGGATGTCGTCAGTAAGATTTGAAGTATTAAGAGAAATCTATAATAAAAAACCCATTTTTGTAGATAAAATTGAAAGAAGATCTGAAATCTTTGGGGAAAATGTGTTTAATCAGGCTGCAATGCGACAATATGTTAGCGAAGAGGCCTATCAAAATATTAAAAATGCCACCGAGTTTGGTAAAAAAATAGAAAGAAAACAGGCAGATCACATTGCCATTGGAATGAAAAATTGGGCAGTAGCTAAGGGAGCTACGCATTATACACACTGGTTTCAGCCTTTAACCGGGGCTACTGCCGAAAAGCATGAAGCCTTTTTTAGCGTTAGTGATGATCATATTCCGTTAGAGAAATTTGATGGAGAGCAATTGGTGCAACAAGAACCAGATGCTGCTAGTTTTCCTAGTGGTGGTAATAGAAATATGTTTGAAGCAAGAGGGTACACCGCTTGGGATCCTACTTCTCCTGCTTTTATTTATAATGGTACATTGTGTATACCTACTATTTTTGTATCGTACACAGGGGAGGCTTTAGATACTAAAACCCCTTTGTTAAAAGCATTGAATGCTATTGATGAAGCCGCAACCGAGGTGGCAAAGTATTTTGATAAGGCAGTTGAGCGAGTAAATGCTACGTTAGGTTGGGAGCAAGAGTTCTTTTTATTAGATAAAACATTGGTGCATGCCAGACCCGATTTATTGTTGGCTGGTAGAACGTTGCTAGGACACGTTGCTGTGGAAGGGCAGCATCTTGGAGATCATTACTTTGGTAGTATACCTGATAGAGTTATTGGTTTTTTACGTGAGTTGGAAATTGAGTGTATGCGCTTAGGAATTCCTGTAAAAACAAGGCATAACGAGGTAGCGCCTAACCAGTTTGAGTTAGCACCTATACACGAAGAAGCAAATAGAGCAGTAGATCATAACTCCTTAATAATGGATGTTATGGATAAAATTGCAGATAAGCATCAGTTTAAAGTGTTGTTTCATGAGAAGCCTTTTCAAGGGGTTAATGGTTCCGGAAAACATAATAACTGGTCGTTAACTACTAATGAAGGTGTAAACTTATTAAGTCCGGGGTCTACGCCCATGAAGAATCTTCAGTTTTTGACCTTTTTTATTAATACCATAAAGGCAGTACATGATTATGAAGAGTTATTGCGAGCCTCTGTGGCCACCGCGGGGAATGATCATAGATTGGGGTCTAATGAAGCGCCACCGGCTATCATCTCTGTTTTTATAGGGGACCAATTAACCAAGGTGTTAGATGAACTTGAGGGAGTTTCTAAAGGAAAATTGTCTCCACAAGAAAAAACAGAACTAAAGTTAAATGTAATAGGTAAAATACCTGATGTACTTTTAGATAATACCGATAGAAACAGAACTTCTGCTTTTGCATTTACAGGTAGTAAGTTTGAATTTAGAGCGGTTGGCGCTAAGTCTAATTGTGGTAGTGCTATGACGGTATTAAATACTATTGTAGCCAAACAATTGCACGACTTTAAAAAAGAAGTGGATGCTTTAATAGATAAAAAAGGACTTAAAAAGGATGAGGCTATTTTTAATATTCTGAGAGAATATATTAAGGCTTCTAAAAAAATACGTTTTGAAGGAGATGGCTACAGTGTAGATTGGGTGCAGGAAGCTAAAAGAAGAGGATTAAGTCACCATTCTATTGTACCAGAAGCTTTAAAAGTATTGCTACAGAAAAAAACTGCTACCCTCTATAAGGAAATGAAGGTTTTTAACGAGGCTGAAATTAAGGCACGTTATGAAATTGAGCTATTAGATTATGCGAGAAAATTACATATTGAAAGCCAAGTGTTGTATGAAATGGCTCATAATATGGTAATTCCGGCGGCATTACGTTACCAAAATGTATTAATTGAAAATGTGCAAGGATTAAAAGAAGTGTTTGGTGCTACTTACAGAGAATTGGGTACAGAACAATTAAACCTGATAGAACATATAGCTAATTCGGTTAAAGAAATTAGAAAGAAGCTCTTATTGATGAATACAGAAGCTGAAAAAGCAAAAAAAATAACTGATGTACAAAAATGTGCAGAGGCATATGGGTACAGAGTAAAGGCTTATACAATACAAATAAGAGAGTTGTGTGATGGTTTAGAAAGAATAGTAGCAGATGATTTTTGGCCATTACTAAAATTTAGGGAATTACTTTTTAGTAAATAGATTTAGATAATTGAAAATATTTGAAGAGGTAGCCTTTTTAGGCTACCTCTTTTTTTAGATTCGTACCAGTTATTATTTAAGTGGCTTGCGATTTTTCTTTAAAGTATTCTTTTAAAGTGTGTTTGCCGTAGGTAGGAGCAACCATATCTATATTCATGGTAGTTAAGAAAAATTCATAGGGTCCGTAAACTTTAGGTGTAGAGAATGTTCTTAAACTCCATAAGGTTAATTTTCTAATCCAATCGGGTAGGTGTATAATTTTTTCTTTTTTGCCATAGGTGTTTAAGGCAAGCTTACCTATTTCGTTTTGAGAAACTATTTGAGGACCACCAATATTAATTTCTTTACTCTTGTCTTTAATAGCGGTAATACAAATTTCAGCTAAATCTGCACCGTGAATAGGGTTTAGTTTTAGAGTTCCGTTCCCAAATAAATAAACTTTACCCATTTTAGCCATACTTAAAAAGTCGCCCATGTCGGAGAAAAAACCATTGGGGCGTATAATACAGTAATCTAAACCACTATTTTTTAAATAAGTAACCAGTTTTTCTTTGGCTTCACAAATTTTGGTTTGAGTTAATTGGTTTCCTTTAAAAACAGAAACATAGATAAATTTCTTAACACCAGATTTTTTAGCTTCTTCTATCAAATTTACATTGGCCTGATAATCTACATCCATATAGGTCAACCCGTCCTTTTGTCTAGTGATACCAATAGTGCTTATGACATAGTCAATGTTCTTGCAACTATCTTTTAAAGTTTCGGGCTGTGTTACTTCAGCCTCTTTTAATATAATATCCTTATTCTTAAAAGCGATTTTCTGTTTATTACGTACTAAGGCAACCGTTTTGTAGCCCATTTTTGGGAGCAACAACGTTATATAAGTTCCTAAATATCCTGTTGCTCCTGCAACTAATACTTTTTTAGGTATCATGTTTTTTATAATTATATTTTCATGTAAAAGTATGTGTTACTGTAGAAGAACTGCTTGACGATGATCAAGAACGTATTTTTAGTAAGGTTCTTTTTTTTATTCTGCTTAATGTCTCGGGGGAAACTCCTAAGTATGTGGCAATATATTGCTGAGGTACCTTTTGAAAAAGCTCTTTATTATTTTGTAGTAGTTGAATATAGCGCTCTTCTGGAGATTTTGTGATAAATGATTTTACCATGTGCTGATAATTAATTAGTTCAGTCTCTACCGCTATTCTTGCAATAATTTCAAACTTTGGGAAAGAAGCTAATAATTTTTCAATGTGTTTTCTTTTAAAAATGATAACCTCGGAGTTTTCAATGGCTTGAAAATTTTCAGAAGAAGGAGTTTGGTAAGTATAGCTTTCGCCTGCACAAATAAATTGATTAGAAAGATAAAAGAACGCTGTTTTTTCGTTTCCGTCTACATTATAGAATAAGCGGATTGCTCCTTGATTTAGAAAATATAGCTCGTTTGCAACAGCTCCTTCTTTAAAAAGTAGTTCATTTTTTTGTAAAGTAATTATTGTACAAAAAGGTTCAAGTGCTTTAAGCTCTTGATTAGTGAGTTTAATATAGGATGAAATATAGTTTATAAATTTGGTACTCATATTACAATATATGTCTTATATAAAGATACGCATTTATAATAGTATCTTTGAAGATATGGAGCACATAAAAATTATTAGCGCTGAAGAAACTATTGTAGTAAGACACCCTGTTTTAAGAGAAGGGAAACCTGTAGACTCTTGTGTTTTTGCTGGAGATGAGTTAGAAACTACGGTGCATTTAGGGTATTTTCAATCGGATAACCTACTGGGGGTGGTAACCTTGTTAGAGAAAAATTTTGACACCTACCAAGGTAATGGAATACAGTTAAGAGGTATGGCTGTAATGCCAAACCAACAAGGTAAGGGCATAGGGGGAAAACTGGTGGTACAGGCAGAGCAGGCAATGCAAAAAAAGAATGCCGCTTATATTTGGATGAATGCCCGATTGATAGCTGTTCCTTTTTATGAAAAATTGGGTTACCAAACTGTCTCTTCTCTTTTTGATATACCCTTGGTTGGACCCCATTATACAATGCTAAAAAAATTAGCAAAATTAGAGGATATTTAACGGTAATATATGATTTAATACAGTGAATAACCGGCAAATTGTTGCTATATTTGACGGTAAAACAACAACTAGAAAATTTAATTTTAATGAATAAAAAAGTTCTTCTAATGATACTTGATGGTTGGGGAAAATCTCCTAATCCGGAAGTGTCTGCAATCGACAAAGCCAATACTCCATTTATTGACAGTTTATATACAAAATATCCAAACGCTAGTTTAAAAACATTCGGTATGAATGTTGGTTTGCCAGATGGGCAAATGGGAAACAGTGAAGTAGGGCATATGAACCTTGGAGCTGGTAGAATTGTGTATCAGGATTTTGCTAAAATTAATATGGCAGTAAAAGAAAATACACTAAAAGATGAAAAAGAATTAAAAGATGCATTAGCTTATGCTAAAGAGAACGGTAAAGCAGTTCACTTTTTAGGTTTGGTTAGTGATGGTGGGGTACACTCACACATTAATCACTTAAAGGCATTGTTAGATGTAGCAGCTAAAGAAAATTTAGAAAAAGTGTTTGTACATGCTTTTACCGATGGTAGAGATGTAGACCCTAAAAGTGGGAAAGGTTTTATAGAAGAAGTACAAAAACATTGTACTAAAAGTAATGCTCGTTTAGCTTCTGTTATTGGTAGATACTACGCAATGGACAGAGATAAAAGATGGGAGCGTGTAAAATTAGCTTACGACTTATTAGTAAACGGAAAAGGGCAACCTGCTTTAAATGCACTAGAAGCAATACAAGAAAGTTATAACGAAGGGGTAACAGATGAGTTTATTAAACCTATTTGTTTACACGATGCTCATAACCATCCAATAGCTACTATTAGTGAAGGTGATGTAGCTATTATGTTTAACTTTAGAACCGATAGAGGTCGTCAGTTAAGTGATGCGTTAACGCAGCATGATTTCCCTGATTTTGACATGAAAAAATTAGATTTATACTATGTTACTATGACTAACTATGATGAGTCTTTTAAAAACGTTCATGTAATTTACGACAAAGACAATATAAAAGATACGTTAGGAGAAACCTTATCTAAGGCAGGTAAAAAGCAAATAAGAATTGCTGAAACAGAAAAGTATCCGCACGTAACTTTCTTCTTTAACGGAGGTAGGGAAGAACCATTTGAAGGTGAAGAACGTATTTTATGTCCGTCTCCTAAAGTAGCAACGTACGATTTACAACCAGAAATGAGTGCATACGATATTAAAGATAAAATTGTACCTGAATTAGAAAAAGAAGAGGTAGATTTTGTTTGTTTAAACTTTGCTAACCCTGATATGGTTGGGCATACAGGTGTTATGGAAGCTGCTGTAAAAGCATGTGAGTCTGTAGATGAATGTGCCAAAGCAGTAATTGAAACAGCTTCTGCTCATGGGTATACTAGTATAGTTATTGCAGACCACGGTAACTGTGATACGATGGTAAATACAGACGGTTCTCCTAATACGGCTCACACTACTAACTTAGTACCTATTATTTTAGTAGATGAAGATATTAAAGAAGTACATGATGGTGTTTTAGGTGATATAGCTCCAACAGTGTTAAAATTAATTGGTGTTGACCAGCCTGAGGCTATGACACAAAAACCTCTTGTAGACTAATTTTGAGAGGTTTTAAATATATAATAGTGGTTTTAGTGGTGTTGCAATTGGTTGCCTGTGGTACCAGCAATTCCACTAAAACTACTTTACCTACTTCTTCTGCTGTAGTTGATGTTAATGATGCTTCTGTAAACTTGATAGGAGTAATACATAGAGAAGATTTAGAAAGTGCGTATCCGTGGTTTTCTGAAGGGTATAACAATTATTCTGTTGACACAAAAACAATGGAAGCTGTAAAGCCTTATTTAGAAGGAGTGACAGTTAAAGTATATATGGGTACGTGGTGTAGCGATAGCCAACGAGAAGTTCCTAATTTCTTTAAGATTATGGATAGTGTAGATTTTCATAACATTCAAGTTTTTGGGTTGGATGAAGATAAAACATCACCTGATGGATTAGAAAAGGATTACAATGTGTTGAATGTACCTACCTTTGTTTTTCTTAAGGATGGAAAAGAAATCAACAGAATGGTTGAGTTTCCTTGGGATACCCTAGAAAAAGATATGCTTGCCATTTTTACTACAGAAGATTATAAAGACCCTTATAAGGAATAAAAGAGTGCTAATACAAAAAAAGAAAGTTATAGCAACTTTCTTTTTTTTGTATTATTTTAACTTTATTAGTGCTATAAAGAGTTTTGTTTGCTTTGTATTACTTCATTTAAACTCTTTATATTTGTATGATAATAATTAGATAAGTTATGTTTTTATTTATTAGTACTCCAGAGGTTATGTTTGCGTTGTTGGTGGTGGTGTTGATATTTGGGGCAGATAAAGTTCCGGAGATTGCACGTGGCTTAGGAAAAGGTATCAGACAAGTTAAAGACGCCACTAATGATATTAAACATGAAATAAGTTCCAGTGCTGAAAAAAGTGGGATAAATACGGATGTTGCTAAAGACATTCAGAACGAAATAAATGAGGTAAAAGGTAATATAGAAAGTGGAATAGAAGATATTACCGGAGGACCTATAAGTAGAAGACGCTAGTATAGATGTTTAAAAAGTTATTGACGTACGATACCGAACTATTAATTTTCCTAAATAACCTAGGATCATCGTATCAAGATACTTTTTGGTATTACATTACAAAAATTTGGTTTTGGGTGCCACTTTACATCTTTTTTATCTTCATGATTATTAAGCGTTACACCAAGCAAGAGGCGCTCAGAATTTTATATACATTTTTATCGTTACTAGCAGTAACACTTTCATTAACCTATTATGTTAAAGTGTACGTGTTACGCTCAAGGCCTGTAAATAATAAGGAGATATTTGAGTCTTTACGGATAATGATTCAGCCTATAGATTATAGCTTTTTCTCAGGGCATGCGTGTAATAGTTTTGCCATAACTACATTTTTCTATTTGTTTATGCGCAGAAAAATGAAGAATGCTTGGGTATTTTACCTTTGGCCTATATTGTTTAGTTATAGTAGGCTTTACTTTGCGGTACATTTTCCATCAGATGTACTAGTAGGTGCTTTGGTAGGTATTGCTACGGCAATTACCTCTTATAACTTATACAAGAAGTTTTCTCCTAAAATTACAAGAGATGATTTAGAGGTAGAGTCAGACTCTTAAAGTACTCTACTTATTGTTAGCCCGTCTCTAATAGGTAACAACACGGTTTCAACCCTTGGGTCTACTTTTAATAGTTTATTGTATTCTAGTAATGCATTGGTTTGCTTGTCATTACTTTTTACATCTTCTACAATCTTACCACTCCATAAAACATTATCAGATAGTAAAACTCCGCCTTTGTTCATCATCGGTAAAATAATATCAAAATAGGCAGGATAATTTTTCTTATCAGCATCAATAAATACCAAATCAAACTTTACAGGTAGGGTAGGTACAATTTCTTTAGCATCGCCAATGTGCTGTACAATTTTGTTGGCATTACCAGATTTTTCAAAATACTTTTGTTGTATTTCTTCCAGCTCCTCATTCACATCAATGGTATGTAGTGTACCACCTTCTTGCAGTCCTTCAGCAAGGCATATAGCAGAATACCCTGTATAGGTGCCTATTTCAAGAATGTTTTTAGGGTGTATAATTTTAGACAACAAACTTAACAGTCTACCTTGGTAATGGCCACTTAGCATTCTAGGTTGTAGAATTTTTAAATGCGTTTCACGGGTAAGTTCCTGTAAAACTTTTGGTTCGTTTTCAGAATGGTCTGTAGCGTATTGTTCTAAAGCTTCTGGTAAAAAATGCATTGTCTTATTTTTTGCAAAAATACACATTTCAAAAAATGAAACTAACACTCTAGTTGTTTTAGCTATTAAATTATAAAACTTATTTTTGGGAACAATTTTAAAATAGGGATGATGCAATTTCAAAATACATTAGCATTTGCTAGAGAATTAGATCAGCAAGATGAACTAAAACCATACAGACAAGAATTTCACTTTCCAAAAATTCAGGGTAAAGATGTAATCTATTTTACAGGGAATTCTTTAGGCTTACAGCCAAAGAGAGCTCAGAAATATGTAGATGATATAATGAAAGATTGGAGAGAGCTTGCGGTAGAAGGACATTTCTATGCAGAAAAGCCTTGGTGGGATTATCATGAGCGTTTTGCAAAACCACTATCTAAAATTGTAGGAGCATTACCAGAAGAGGTTACTGTAATGAATACCCTTACTGTAAACCTTCATTTACTAATGGTTTCTTTTTACAGACCTACGGCTAAACGATTTAAAATTATCTGTGAAGAGAAAGCCTTTCCTTCAGATCAGTATATGTTAGCGAGCCAAGTTCGTTTTCATGGTTTTGATCCTAAAGATGCCCTTGTTGAGGTGAAAAAGAGAGAAGGTGAGAATTGTTGGCGTACAGAAGATGTTCTAAAAGCAATAGAAGAAACTGGAGATGAACTTGCATTGGTGATGATGGGCGGTGTAAACTATTACAACGGACAGGTTTTTGACATGGAAGCTATTACCGCAAAAGCTAAAAGTTTAGGAGCTAATGTGGGATGGGATTTAGCGCACGGTGCAGGAAATGTGGAGTTGAAATTACATGATTGGGGTGTAGATTTTGCTGCTTGGTGTAGTTATAAGTATATGAATAGTGGACCAGGAAATGTATCAGGTATTTTTGTGCACCAAAAGCATTTAAATAAAAAAGACATACCAAGATTTGAAGGCTGGTGGGGACATGACAAGGAAAGACGTTTTTTAATGGAACCAGAGTTTACCCCTATGCCTAACGCAGAGGCTTGGCATATAAGTAATGCCGCTGTAATAGCTATGGCACCTTATTTAGCTTCTTTAGAGCTTTTTGAAGAAATAGGTATGGAGAAATTGATTGCAAAACGAAATGTAATTACAGCATACCTAGAGTTTATCTTGTTAGATATAGCTAAAGAAGTAGGGAGTTCTTTTGAAATTATAACACCATCAAACCCTAGTGAAAGAGCTAGCCAGTTGTCGGTATTTTTACATGGGGAAGGAAGAGCATTATTTGATTATTTAATGGAAAATGGAGTAATAACCGATTGGAGAGAGCCAAATGTTATTAGACTGGCTCCGGTGCCTTTGTATTGCTCTTTTGAAGATATGTATCATTTTGGTCAACTATTGAAAAAAGGTATTCAGAAAAATAAGTAAGTTTTACTAGATTGGTACATTTTCAGTAACTTATCTTGTTATTAAAAGTATTATAATAGCAATAACATTCAATCCCTTAGAGCTTCTAAGGGATTTTTGTTTTTATAAATGTATATTACATGAATATTTAGCATATTTGTTAGACTAAATTTACACGCCTATTTACTCAGTTGTTACATATACACCAAATTATAAAGAAGCATGGAATGCCTTTATAGCCACTGCTAAAAATGCCACGTTTCTGTTTCATAGAGATTTTATGGAATACCACAGTGATATGTTTACAGATTTCTCTTTACTTGTGTTTAAAGAGGATAAGCTAGTGGCAGTACTACCCGCTAATATAAAAGATGGGGTAGTGTATTCTCATCAAGGGTTAACGTATGGTGGCTTATTTACAAATTTCCCCATCAAGTTAGAAGACTATATAACTATCTTTTATGATATATTACAGTTTCTGAAAGAGCAACATGTAAAGAACTTAGTTATTAAAAAGATACCTTCTATATATTGTACTACTTCTAATGAGGCGTTGGAGTATGTTCTTTTTATTTTACAAGCGAACTTATTGAAAACAGAAACGCTAACCAGTATTGATAGAGGTTTAGACCTGCCTTTTTCTAGAAGTAGGGTAAATGGTAACAAAAGGGGGATTAAAAATGCCTTGACGATTAAAGAAGATGAAGATTTTGAAATGTTCTGGAAGCAAATTTTAGAGCCGAATCTTCAACATAGGTTTCAAACGCTTCCTGTTCATTCGCTAGACGAAATGAGATTGTTAAAGACTAGATTTCCTGAAAATATAAAACAGTTTAATGTGTTTAAAGAAGCTAATTTGGTAGCTGGTACCACATTATTTATAACGGATGATGTAATTCATTGTCAGTATATATCAGGGGATGAGGATAGAAATAAAAATGGTAGTTTAGATTTTTTGTTTACCAATCTTGTAAAAGATTTGTTTCCTGATAAAAGATATTTTGATTTTGGAACCTCAAATGAAAACAATGGTAAGTCTATAAATAAAGGACTCCAATATTGGAAAGAGGGTTTTGGAGGGCAAACCTATGTGCAAAACGTTTATGAGATAAATGTGAATAATCTTGATTTATTAAATTCAATCTATGATTAAGTTTTTAGACCTACATGCTATTAATGCCAGATTTGAAGCTGCTTTTCAAAGTAGTTTTAAAGCTTTTTTGGATAGTGGGTATTATGTATTGGGTACAAATGTAAAAGATTTTGAAAATGCTTTTGCATCCTATTGTGGAACCAACTATTGCATAGGGGTAGGTAGTGGCTTAGATGCCATACATTTAATCTTAGAGGGGTATAAATTATTAGGGAAGCTGCGTGATGGAGATGAGGTGATTGTACCAGCAAATACTTATATAGCTACCATACTGGCAATTTCAAGAGCAGGGTTGACTCCCATTTTGGTAGAACCAGATGAGAATACATTTAATGTAGATGTTACTAAAGTAGCAAAAGCTGTAACAGCTAAAACAGGTGCTATAATGGGGGTGCACTTATACGGTCAGTTGGCTGATATGAATGCTTTGCAACATCTTGCATCTAAACATAGTGTATTGTTGTTAGAAGATGCAGCGCAAGCCCATGGTGCTGTAGATGATAAAGGAAACAAGGCAGGGAACTTATCTGATGCCGCAGCGTTTAGTTTTTATCCAACTAAAAATTTAGGAGCCTTAGGAGAGGCTGGTGCGGTAACTACCAACTGTAAGGATTTGGCTGCCACGATAGGTAAGCTAAGAAATTATGGAACTTCACAAAAATATGTAAGTGATGTAAAGGGGTATAATGCCCGAATAGATGAAGTGCAGTGTGGTTTTTTAAATATTAAGTTGTCGTATTTAGATGCTGATAATGAAAGAAGAATAGCCATAGCAAACAGATACCTTACCGAAATTGAAAATTCTAAAATTGAGCTGCCCTATTTTTCAGGAAAAATGGATCATGTTTTTCATTTGTTTGTAATTAGAACTAAGGAACGTGAAAAATTGAAAATGTATTTAGAGGAGAACGGAGTGCAAACACTTATACATTATCCGGTGCCGCCACATAAACAATTAGCTTATGCTGAATTTAATGGGTATGAGTTTCCCATTACGGAGGCTATTCATAATGAAGTGCTAAGTTTACCAATAAGTCCTGTTATGAAAGATTCAGAGGTTTCAGAGGTGATAAAAGTTGTAAATAGCTATTAAGGTTAATTTTTTGATTGCCAGATTAAGTTTCTAGCAGCAATATTTAAAAAAATAAAATGTAATACAGAGGTAAAGCAAAATGCATAGGTAACCCCTATTAAACCAAATGTTTTAAGAAATAGATATGAGCTGCTACAAAATATAAGAGCCCATATTAACTGTAGTATTACAAAAGCTTTTGTTTTCACTTTGGCAATTAAGACGTTACCAATTACCCAAGAATGAATTCTGAATATATCTCCTAGCAATTGAAATAAGATAATTGACTTAATTGCTAAAAATTCTTTAGTAAATAATATTCTTATCAACAGATCTTTACCTAAAAAAATAGTCGCTGTAATTAGTAAGATTACAGGAAATGTAATTTTCCATATTTTAAGAACTTCATTTTTAAGTAAGGAATTTTCAATGGTTGAAAATGTTGGTAATAAGTAAAATTTAAAAGAAGAGGTTAGAAAAACAAAATATATGGCAGATAGTCTCCATAAACTATCCCATATACCTGCATCAAAAGTACTAAGTTCGTCTATAATTAAAGTTCTAATAAATAGAAGGGATAGGCTAAGAGAAATAATACCAGCTAGTGACATTAAAGAGAAGCCTAAAAGTTTAGGAACGTAGGTTTTATCTATTTTTAGTTTTATTTTTTTAAAAGGAATAAGTTCTTTTCCTCTTAAAAAAAATAAAGCAATTATTATAAATAAAATATTGTTGATACCTATAGAATAAAGGAGCCCTTGTAAACTAAATAGTTTCACTAGAATGATGGTGAGTATTGCAGAAACAACAGTTGCAGTAAGGGTTATAAACGTATGGGTTTTGATGTCTTTTAAACCATTTATAACGTGTAATAATAGGTTGTAAAGTGCTGCAAAAGTAAGTGTACTGCAAATAATTATAATGTATGAACTATAATCTTCTTTTTTGAATAGGACTTCATTTATTTGATTGTTGAATGCTAAAACAATCAACGAAGTTATAATGCTAGAAATAAGATGAATTGTTATAGAAGTACTTAAAAACTTACCATAATTGGTTTTGTTTGCTTGTGTTTCAGCAGTATACTTTACAATACCATTTTCAGTACCTAATTGACTAATGGAAGTAAGTAGTACAAATAAATCTTTAAATTGACCATATATAGCGAAATTAGCAGGGCCTACAAAAGCAATTACTTTATTCAATACAAGTCTTGCAACTATTGAAATAAGATTACTTACTGCTGATATGGTTGAGGTTTTAAAAAAATTCATTTAGTTGAAATCTTGCCATTCATTAAAATTCTTATTTGTAACAGTTTTTAAAAGTTTTACATCTTCTTCGTATAATGATTTTAACCATAGTCGTTCCTCTTTAGTGATAGTTGGATATTCTTTTGAAGTGGCTGTTAATTTGTATATAAATGTATGTATATTTTCATTGATATAGCGTCTTGTTTTTTCAGGGAAAAATGGTTTTAGTACTTTTTTAAATCCATACTCGTTAAAAGCTAGTTTTTTAGAAACTTTATATAAGAAGGGAAGTTTTAGTATTTTAGTAGAATTGCTTTTTTCCTTAATAGTTTCAGAAGCTATATTTTTTAATCCTAGAAAAGTAAAACAACTATTAAGTGTTTCCGTTTGGTTGTTAGCTAAATCTTCTGTAGTTATAATATGTATGTTAGATGCATTAAATTCATTGTAAAAACGCTGTATCCATTTGCCGTACAGACCAAATTGATAATACATTTTATAGGCGCCTTCAGCCAATTTTAAGTCTTGGTTTGGCGCTATGTTAAAATCATTTGAAATAGCTTTTTTTAAAGATAGGTTTTCACTACCTATACCTTTAAGCCACCAATAATGTGAGTATAACCTATCAATAGGATTTCTCAAAATGAAAATGAATTTAGGTGTAGTAGGGTAATGTTCTTTAATACGTTTAATAAAGAAAGGAAAACACATATATCCTGTACTTGATTCACCAAGATACTTTTTATCTTTTTCTTCAAATAAATCTAAATACTCCTGTAAATTTTTTGCAATATCAAGCTTAGGATTCGTCCAAAAATGAGGTTCTTTCATTGTAGACATGCAAATATCTGGGTGCTGATTAAGAAGTATATGAAGAGTAGAGGTACCAGATTTTCCGGCTCCAGGTATAAATAAATTAGGTAGCTTGTTATGTGATTCTTGAATCATATAGTTTTTTAGTTACTCCATTGCTTTACATATTCTTTTGCAACTGCTTTATAGTTGTGTTCTTTTTCAATAAAAGCTTTTGCATTTTTAGAAATTTCTAAAATTTTGTTCGGGTTTAAAATTAACCATTCTAATTTTTCTGCAATGATATTTTCATCAGGTACGGCATGTATGGCAACGGTATCTTCTTGTAAGTTGTAATGCTGTAACCATTGAGGCGAAGCGCCTGTAAATACAACTTTACCTCTTGCCATAGCTTCTAAGGCATTGTATCCTTGGTCATACGCTAGCGCTTGGTCTAACAGAATATGGCAACTGTTATATTTGGTCATGTATTCTTTATAAGGTAAACTTACCGCGGTTATAATGCTTACTTTATCAGGATATTTCTGCGCTACAATAGCTAAGGCTTTTTCAAAATACTCATTTCCTTTTTTATAGTAATTGACTTTATTGATACCGTGAAAAATAATTATTTTATTTTCAATTACAGGTTCTTGGTAGGCTAATAAATGCGTACGTACCGGAAAAGGTATAAGTGGTAAAGCCTTAGGGGTACCCTCATAGGCTAATACATAATCATAATCTCCTGGTATAATACCTTGCACATTCTTAAACACATATTCATATAGTTTTTTTGAAGCCTTGGTAATATAATGTAATGAATATGGATAGTATTTTTTTAAGTTATGATTATTGAAATAGGGGGTTAGAATATGATAGGGTAATTTATTTTCAAATAAATAACTGATATAGGTGTAATCGTCTCCACAAGCCGATAGAAATACTTTTTTATTATGAGTGAAAATATGTTTTAAGATACGTTTATCAACAGCACAATTTTGAGTAATGGGTTGTTCGTTAATTAAAAAAACAACATCGTAATTACTAAATAGCTCTTTATGTTTTTTAAAGATATAATAGGATTCCCAAATACCTATGTCGTACTTACTAACTTTATGGATAGCTTTTCTTATAAAAAGACCAATGCCTTTAGAGGTAAACTTAGGCTCAAAAGAAAAATCTACATCGTAGTTTTTAAAACCATCTTTTGCACCTGCTAGGGTAACATCATGTCCTATGGAAGTTAGTCCGGCTTTTAAAGAATTAAAAAAGCCACTATATTCTCCCAGTAGTAAAATCTTCATAAGATAACTATATTTGTGTGAAGATAAATGTTTCACCGAATGCGGCAAAATATAAATACAAGAATATGTTTAGTGGTAGATTGTTTGTCAACAGGTGGAGCAGAAAAGGCTGCAGCCAGACTCTCGGTTGAATTGGATAAACTAGGGTATAGTATAAGCATTATTACATTTCTAGATGATGTTGTTTATAATTATCAGGGGAAACTTGTTAATTTGGGAATTAAGGAATCTAGCATAAAACCTATACGACATTTTCAAAAGCTTTCACGATTACAACAATTTTTAAAGCAAGAACAACCTTCACTTATCATTGATTTTAGAATGCGCAATCATTGGTTTAAAGAGCGTATGCTCTATACTGCTGTTTTTAAAAAGTATGCTATGTGTTATGTAGTAAGCAGTTCTCATATAGCGTGGCATCTGCCCAAAGGTTCTTTTTTTAAGAAGGTGTACAACAATGCTCATGTTGTAGGGGTTTCTAAGTACATAGCTTCAAAATTAGCTAAAGATTATGCGTTAGAGAAAGTACATTATATTCCTAACTTTTATAATGAATTAGAAGAAGGAGTTCAAATAGCGAGACCTACAGATGTACCTGAAAATTATATTGTAGCTGTAGGCAGTTTGCGAAATGCCATAAAACAGTTCGATCAGCTAATTGCAACATACGAACGCAGTAGGTTACCTAAGCATCAAATAGCTTTGGTTATACTAGGAGAAGGGGA
Organism: Neptunitalea lumnitzerae; assembly: GCF_027924185.1. GTDB lineage: Bacteria > Bacteroidota > Bacteroidia > Flavobacteriales > Flavobacteriaceae > Neptunitalea > Neptunitalea lumnitzerae. Next base: position 1,078,943 of record NZ_BRVO01000002.1, on the reverse strand, counting down.
GGATAGAGAAAATTTAGAAAGCTTAATTTCAGCTTTAAACTTGACTAATAAAGTATTACTTTTAGGGTATAAATCAAATGTGGAAGCATATTTAAAATATGCCAACTTTTTGGTGTTAAGTAGTAAGTTAGAAGGTTTTCCTAATGTTATTTTAGAATCTTTGTCTTTGGGTACTCCGGTAGTTTCCTTTGATTGCGTTTCAGGGCCGTCTGAAATGATTACAGATAAAGAAAACGGTTTGCTGGTTGCTAATCAGAACTTCGGGGCTTTGCGTAAAGCGTTAGATGATTTTTCTACAGATAAAGAATTGTACAACCATTGTAAAACACACGCGCAACAAAATCTAACTAAGTTTTCAACAGATACCATTATGCGTAAGTGGTTAGAAATTTTAAAGTAAATGAATACAAGTATTAACGATATACAAATTATAGAAATACCTAAAATAGTAGACCACCGTGGTAATATTTCTGTAATAGAAAAAGAGGTATTACCTTATGAGGTAAAGCGTGTTTATTATTTATATGATGTACCTAGTGGAGCCGTAAGAGGTGGACATGCGCATATAGAACAGGCCGAATTTTTAATTGCAGTAAGTGGTAGTTTTGATGTGATTTTAAATGATGGTACTAACGAGAAAAAAGTTACGCTTAATAAGCCTAATAAGGGGTTGCTAATACCTAAAGGAATTTGGCGCGAATTAGAAGATTTTTCATCTGGGTCTGTTTGTTTGGTTTTGGCTTCTGATGTATATGATGAAGCTGATTATATAAGGGAGTACGCTAATTTTAAAGCACAGAAATAGTGTTAATAGGTACTTACTTTAATATTTTTTTTAAGTAGCCAAGCTTTTACAGCTTTAATGCTTTTTAAAAGTAGTAGCGGACTTTTTAATAGAAATTGCTGTTTGGAGTTGATGTTGTTAAAATTAATATCGTTTATCAATTTTTTAGCTTGCGTAGTGCTTCCTTCTAACCGTAAATTAATGGCGAAACTATACCTGTGAAAGTCTATATACTTTTGTAATGAAACATTGTTTGTAGCTAAATGTTCATACGATTTAAAATCAGGATATTTTTTGTCAGCTATAGATGAATAAACCATTTGGTTAGGGATGTCGTTACGGTACGTAACTAATGGTTTGTAACAATAGGCAAGTTTGTATTTTGAGAATGCCTTTATATAAAAATCAATATCTTCTGCATAGGTAATACTAGCATCAAACAAATGAGTAGTTTCTCCTAATATAGATTTTTTAAAGGTAAGACTACTTTGGCAAACAATAGGTTGACCTAAATTGCTGGAAAAAAAATCGTCCACTAAGAAATTAGAACCCGAACATTCAGCAGAAATTGTTTTGTTAGTTCTTAAGGTGCCAAAAAAAAATTGCTCTTCGTATTCGGTGCCGTAAAATTGAGCTTCAGGAAATTGTTGGTAGAGATTATGTATTTCTGTTAGAAAATTTGGTTTCCAAAGGTCATCGGCATCCAATAAACAGATAATTTCTCCTTTGGCATAGTTGAAACCGGTATTTCTAGAAGCAGAAAGTCCTTGGTTATTTTTGTGATGAATTATCTGTACTTGCTCGTTGGCTATAGTGGCTACCTTAGCAACACTTTTATCGGTAGAACAATCGTTTATTATAATAACCTCAAAATCAGAAAAGGTTTGATTGAGTACAGATGATAGGGTGTCCGCTATATAAAGCTCTTTATTGTAAAGAGGTATAATTACAGAGAATAGCGGCTGTTTCATGTAAGGCGTATAACTTTACAATAATTATCGTTTTTTAAGGTTTTTTTCTTTGGCCATTTGGTTGCAGAAATAACTAATTCTATACAAATCAAAAACAAATAAAGAAGGCTTGTAAGAGGTTAAATTACGCTCCATTCCTTTTCTAAAAACTTTGTAAAAGGTGTCTACTAATAATGATGCTTTTAATACATTTAATTTAGTGTACATTTTACCAAGCTTACTTTCCTTCATGTCTAAGAAGTTATAGTCGTGCAGGTAAACCAAGTTTTCAATAGCTCTATTAGTTTTCTTTAAATACTCAGATGAGTGGTCTTCAATGAAATGATAAATTTCATTTGAGATATGATGAACAGGAATGTTTCTGCGTTCTAAGTTTTTGATAAACAGATAATCCTCATAACCATATTCTGTTAGAGAAGATTCAAATCGTATAGAGTTAAAAATATTACGTTTAATAAGAATGTTAGACGTAAATGAACTTCTGTAAGGGTCTTTAATTCTTTCTTCTAATGGTAGTGCTTCTCTGTAAATACCAAAAAGCCAACGTAAATTTTGTTCTCTAGGAGTTACAGAGTATTCCCATCCTCCAAAAACTACTTCTTTGCCTTCTAAAATAGCATTGATATATCTATGAAAAAAGCTTACATTTTTAGGCAAAACATCACAATCTAAAAACAGTAAATATTCTTTAGTGGCTTTTTGCGCTAAAAAGTTTCTTGTTTGCGATCTACCCTTGTTGCGTTTAGAACGGAAATAGGTGCAATGAGGTAACTTGCTTAATTGTTTATTTTCTTCTAAAAATTGTGTAGAACCATCGTCACAACAAATAATTTCTATATCTAACTTTTCATCAAAATAGTAATTATGTAGCATAGTTACTAATTTGGTAGCATTATAATTGTAAACAGGAATAAGAACTGAAATACTAGTAAGACTTTCAATTTTTAAAGGAATTACTTTAGATTCTTTCGACTTCTTATTTGGTAAAACAGTTTGCTCTTGGTTAGCTAAGATCATTTGCTTTTTAATTTAGTTAAAAAAAGAAAGTTAGATACGATTAGGCACTTTTTTGTACTACTTCAAAAACTTTACTTCCATCACATTTTAGGGTTTTTGACGGGTATTTAAGTAGTAGCGCATAATCATGAGTAGCCATTAAAATGCTTCTTCCGTTAGCATTAATGTCTTTTAAAACTTTCATAACTTCTACACTTGTTTGCGGATCTAAATTACCGGTAGGCTCATCAGCTAGTATTAATTCGGGGTCGTTTAATAATGCTCTGGCAATAGCAACACGTTGCTGTTCTCCTCCTGATATTTGATGAGGAAATTTAAAACCTTTGGTTTTCATATCCACTTTCTCTAGAACTTCGTCAATTCTTTGAGAAATTTCTGTTTTGTCTTTCCAACCTGTAGCTTTTAAAACAAAAAACAAATTATCATAAATGGTTCTATCGGGAAGCAACTTGAAGTCTTGAAAAACAATTCCTATTTTTCTTCTTAAAAATGGAATTTCTTTTTCTCTCAAGGTTCTAAGATCAAAACCAACAATGGTTCCGGAACCTTGTGTTAACGGTAAGTCTCCATATAGGGTTTTCATAAAGCTACTCTTACCACTACCGGTTTTACCAATAAGGTATACAAACTCTCCTTTATTAATGGTTAGATTAATATCGGAAAGAACAAGACTTTCTTTCTGAAATATGGAAACATTATTTAGTTCTACAACTAATTCACTCATGTTATAGGTTGGAGCTATAAATTACAATATTCTGTAAATGTACTAACTTACTTAGTTAATTAAAAGCCTAACGTAGGTATTTATGACATATTGTATAAAGAGTGTTAAAAAATCCATTTTTATTAGCTAACTATTAACATAATTATTACAAACTTATTTCGTTATTAGATTATTGTTATAATTATATTTGTGTTATTCCTTCATAAAGACAACTTAAATGAGTAAATACTGTATTATTTTTCTATTATTTTGCGGACTTCTTATGCCCTCTTTTTCTGAGGCTCAGCAATCTGCAGTTTATGTAAACGATTTTAAAGAATATAGAGATGCTGTTTATCTGTATAACAACAAACAGTACCAAGCAGCTCAAAATATCTTTCAGCAAGTAAAAAGAACCACCGATAATAATGAGATTGAGGCAAATTGTTCTTATTACATAGCCAATTGTGCGGTGCGTTTAAACCAATTAGGAGCCGATGCACTTATGGAAGATTTTGTGCAAAGCTACCCGATGTCTACCAAACGTAATTCTGCTTATAAAGATGTAGCCGACTACTATTTTGAACAAGGTAAGTATGGCTATGCCCTTAAGTGGTATGAGAAAGTAGATGATTCTAATTTAAGCTACTCCGATAAAGAGCGTTATAACTTTAATATGGGATACGCACTTTTTAGTGCAAAGAGATATGACCAATCTAAGAAGTATTTTAATAGAGTTTCAGATTCTAAAACCTACGGCTCACAAGCAAAATATTATATAGGTTATATGGCTTATCAAGGAGATGATTATAATGCTGCTAACGAGTATTTTAGTCAAATCCAGGGGAGTAAGCAGTTAGATGAAAAGCTTGCTTACTACCAAGCAGACATGAACTTTAAACTAGGTAAGTTTGATGTTGCGTTGCAGCAGGCAACGGAGCAGTTAGAGAAAACTAGAGATCGTGAAGAAATTTCTGAACTTCATAAAATAGCCGGAGAAAGTTTATTCAATTTAAAAAGATACGAAGAGGCTATTCCGCATTTAGCAGCATATAAGGGTAAACAGGGAAAGTGGACCAATACCGATTATTATATGTTGGGGTATGCGTATTACCAACAAAAAGATTATGAAAGCGCTATAGGGCAATTCAATAAAATTATTGACGGTAGTAATTCAGTAGCACAAAATGCTTACTATCATTTGGCACAGTGTTACCTTAAAACAGATAAAAAACAACAAGCTTTAAATGCTTTTAGAAATGCTAACCAAATGGAGTTTGACGAAGAAATTCGTCAGGATGCAATGTTTAATTATGCTAAATTAAGTTATGACATAGGAAACCCTTATGAAAGTGTTTCGGCATTATTGTTATCATATTTAAGTAAATATCCAGAATCTGGACATAAAGAAGAAATTGAAACCTTGTTGGTTGATTCTTATATTACTTCTAAAAACTATGACGCTGCTTTACAATTGTTAGAGAAAAATAGAAATTATAGTAGTAAAGAAACCTACCAAAAGGTTGCTTTTTATAGAGCTGTTGAAATTTTTAACGAGGGTAATTATAAAGAAGCTATTTCTTATTTTGATAAGTCTTTAGCACAACCACAAAATGACCATTATACTGCTAGAGCTACTTTTTGGAAAGCTGAAGCTAATTACTTACTTAGTAACTATGAAGATGCGTTATATGGTTTTAAGCAGTTTGAATCTATGTCTACTGCTGGTTTATCTGAAAGTAAGATAGTTGATTATAATATAGCATATACCTATTTTAAACAGAAGAAATACGGACAAGCAGCAACCTATTTTGATAAGTATACAAAAGAAACAAAGGATACTCAGTATCTTAATGATGCTTACTTACGATTAGGTGATAGTTACTTTGTAGATAGAAAGTATTGGCCAGCAATGGAAACCTATAATAAGGCTATAGCAATGAATGGTGTAGATGCTGACTATGCAGCATTTCAAAAAGCTATTAGTTATGGTTTTGTAGATAGAAATGAAAAGAAAATAGAGGACTTAAATGCGTTTGTTGCTAGATTTAAGAAATCTGCATACCGAGATGACGCTTTATACGAATTAGGAAATGTTTATATAGCAGAAGACCAAGTAGAAAAAGGTGTTGCTGCCTATGATAAACTAGTTTCGGAGTATAAGAATAGCTCTTATGTGCCTAAGACTTTATTAAAGGCAGGATTAATATATTTTACCAATAATCAAGATGCAAAGGCATTAAGTAAGCTGAAGCAGGTAGTGGCAGATTATCCTAAAACACAGGAATCAATTCAGGCAGCTGGTACGGTAAAACAAATTTATACAGATCAGGGTAAAATTGATGAGTATGCAAATTGGGTACAGCAATATACTTTTATAGAGGTTACCGATGCTGAAATAGATAATGCTACTTATGAGTATGCCGAGAATCAGTTTGTTCAAAATAAAAATGACAAGGCCATTAAAGGTTTTGAGGAATACTTAACCAAATTTCCAACGGGCATTCATTCTACAAGTGCACATTTCTACTTAGCGCAATTGTTATATGGTAAAGATGAAAAAGCAAAATCATTACCACATTATGAAGTAGTAGCAAATCTTGAAAGAAACGAATTTACGGAGCAAGCTTTATTAAGAGTGTCTCAAATTTCCTTAGAGAATAAAAACTTTGATAAGGCTATTCCTGTATTAAAGCGTTTAGAAATAGAAGCAGATTACCCGCAGAATGTTAGTTTTGCACAGTCTAACCTAATGAAAGCTTACTACGAGAAAAAGGATTACGAGGCAACAGTTTTATATGCAGAAAGAGTTTTAGAAAATCCTAAGATAGACGACAGAATTGCAAGTGATGCACAGATTATGATTGCGAGATCTGCTATGAAAACAGGGAATGAGACAAGAGCTAAAAAGGCTTATGCCGAGGTGCAAAAAATAGCAACAGGAGCTCTTGGCGCAGAAGCCTTGTATTATGATGTTTACTTTAAAAATAAAGAAGGTAAATATGAAGCTTCTAATGAAGCTATGCAAAAATATGCGCAAGAGTATAGTGGTTATAAAGAGTATGCAGCAAAAGGACTTATTATAATGGCTAAAAACTGGTATGCATTAGAAGATTCTTACCAAGCTACTTATATTTTAAATAGTGTGATAACTAACTTTAAAACATATCCGCAAATAGTGTCGGATGCGCAAGTAGAGTTAAGTAAGATTAAAGCTGAAGAGGCTAAAACAAATGCTTCAGTAGAAACTGAAGATGTACCGGTAGAAAACCAAGAAAAAGAAGGCAATTAAAAATTAATAGAAAGATAAAAATATGCGTAAGCACATTATTCAAAGCATTAGTGTAATTGTATTAGCAATCACAGGTGTGTCTGCTCAAGATAAAGAAACAACGCAAGAAAAGGAAAAAGATTCTGTATTAGGAACCCAAACAGTTCACGTAGTACAGGCGTATAATCCATCGGTTTCTGATGCGTTCAAGATTAAAAGTAATCCTTCTATAAATGATTCGGTTACTGCTGTAAAAAAAGATATTAATTACACTATATTTTCGGTGCCCGTAGCTTCTACCTTTACACCTGCTAAGGGTAAGGCAAGTGGGGTTGAAAAAACACCACCAGAGAAAGTGTATAACTCTTATGCTTCTTTAGGGGTAGGTAATTATTTAAATGTATTGGCCGACTTTTATACCAGTCGTGCGTTAAGTAGAAATGAAACGTTAGATATTGGGTTTAATCACCATTCTTCGCAAGGAGGTATTGATGAAGTTGAGTTAGACGATCATTTTTTTGATACTAAATTAAGCGCTTCTTATTTTAAAAGAGAACGTGATATGAATTGGGGGGCAGATTTTAATGCACAACATCAGGCATATAATTGGTATGGGATACCCGAAGGTTTTTATACAGATGAGCAAATTGCTAACATAGATGAAAGTCAATCTTATTTAACCTTTGATTTAGGGGGGCATGTAAATTTTACAGATGGTTACGTAAAAGGAGGAGATGTATTGATAAGAAGATTTAGTGATGGAACTTCATCTGGTGAAACAAATATTGCTTTAAACCCTCAATTTGAGTTTCCTGTAAGAGATCAGGTAGTGAAGACTAATATATTTGTGAACTATCTTTCTGGTAATTTTGAGAGATCTATGGTAGCAGATGAAGAAGTAAAATATAGCAATGTACAATTAGGTATTAATCCTAGTATTAATTTGTTACTAAATGATGATATAGCCATTGAAGCCGGAGCTACTGTTGCTTATATGATGGATATGGAGAATAGTGATAATAAATTTTACGTGTATCCTAATGTAAAAGCTAGTTACCGTATTTTAGATGAGTTTGTAACTGCGTATGCAGGAGCAGAGGGTAAATTGGTTCAGAATACTTATTATGATTTTGTACAAGATAATCCGTTTGTATCACCTACTTTAATGGTAGCTCCATCAAGTCAACAATTTGATATTTATGTAGGACTTAAGGGGAGATTTTTACCAAACGTAAGCTACGATGTTAAAGGAGGTTATAACAGTACCGATGATTATGCCTTTTATCAAACAAATCCTGGTTTTATTCTTTCTGATGGAATTGAAGGGTATATGTATGGAAACTCTTTTGATGTAGTTTATGATAAAATGAGTACAATACATGTAAGTGGAGAGGTAAATGTAGATGTTTCTAATAAACTTTCTATTGGGGTGAATGCAGAGTACAATAATTATTCTACCGATTTTTTGTCAGATCCGTATAATTTACCAACTATTAAAGGCTCTTTGTTCTCTGACTTTACAATTGGTAAAAAATGGTTTGGAGGAGCTTCTATTTTCTTTGTTGGAGAGCGTTACGATCATATTACTTTATTAGAAAGTATTGACACCTTAGTACCTTACTATGGTGATACAGTTACTTTAGATAGCTATTTTGATGTTAACTTTAATTTAGGTTATAAAATAAATGATAAGCTTTCTGCTTTTACAAAATTGAACAATATTGCTAATAACGATTATCAACGTTGGGCAAATTACAAAGTGCAAGGTTTTCAAGTTGTACTAGGAGCATCTTATAAATTTGACTTTTAGTATTTTAAAATATAAATGAAGTGAAAAAATGCCGGCATGTCCGGCATTTTTTATGATATGTCTACCCAAATATTATCAACTTGATAATAGTAGCGTCCTTTATTACAATTGTTTAGGAGTATTATTTGAGATGTTCAAATAATACATACCTTTAGAAAGTGAAAAGAAGAAAATTCATTAGAAATTCAATATTAGGAGCACTTGCATTGGGTGCTCCTGTAGGGGTTTATAGTTGGCAAATAGAACCCTTTTGGTTGGAGTTTGTTCAATTAAAAATGCCTATAAAAAATTTACCTGATGCTTTACAAGGTAAAGTACTTATGCAGATAAGCGATATTCATGTAGGTAATGTAGTAGATACTGAATATCTGTTAGCATCTTTTAAAAAGGCACAAGGCTTTCAGCCCGATATAGTGGTTTACACAGGCGATTTTATTAGTTATGAAGATGATACTCAAATAGAGCAACTGCAAGAGGTGCTTAAACATGCTGTAAAAGGACGCTTAGGTACTGTAGGTATCCTCGGGAACCATGATTGGGGTATTGGGTTTAATGATCCTGTAGTGGCACGTAAGGTGACTAAAACTGTGGAGGCGGCTGGTATTAAAATTTTAGCTAATGATAAAGTTAATATAAATGGTTTGCAGGTAATTGGTTTTGATGATTTGTGGTCGTTAAACTTTTTTCCTGAAAAAGTAATGGATAGTTACGATGCTTCGCAAGCAGCACTAGTACTTTGCCATAACCCAGACGCTTGCGATTATGAAGTTTGGAATGGTTACAAAGGTTGGATTTTAAGCGGACATACGCATGGAGGACAATGTAGTGTGCCTCTAGTAGGGCCACCTGTATTACCTGTAGAAAATAAAAATTATACCTCAGGGTTAATTGATCTTAAAGACGGTAGAAATTTGTATATAAATCGAGCATTAGGGTATACCATGCCTGTACGCTTTAATGCTAGACCAGAAATTACGGTGTTTACCTTAGAAAAGGAATAATATAATCACTAATAAAAACAAAATAGGCTGTACGGTACCGTACAGCCTATTTTGTTTTATAATGTTGTTATCTAAAATTAGATACCTGTATAATTTGCAGGAGTGATAGCCTTTAGTTCTGTTTTAATAGCATCACTTACTTCTAAAGTGTCAATAAAACTAGCTATAGATTCTTGCGTAATTTTTTCGTTAGTTCTGGTTAATCCTTTTAACGCTTCGTATGGGTTAGGGTAGGCCTCTCTTCTTAAAATAGTTTGAATAGCTTCTGCCACAACCGCCCAGTTTCTTTCTAAGTCTTCTTCAAATTTAGCTTTGTTAAGCAATAATTTGTTTAAACCTTTAAGTGTAGATTGTAACCCTATTAATGTATGTCCAAATGGAACTCCAACATTTCTTAAAACAGTACTATCTGTTAAGTCACGTTGTAATCTTGAAATAGGTAATTTACCTGCTAAAAATTCAAAAATTGCATTTGCCATACCTAAGTTACCCTCAGAGTTTTCAAAATCAATAGGGTTTACTTTGTGTGGCATTGCAGAAGAACCTACTTCTCCCGCTTTAATTTTTTGCTTGAAGTAATCCATAGAAATATATGTCCAGATATCTCTATCTAAATCTATTAAAATGGTATTAATTCTTTTTAAAGCATCAAATAAAGAAGCAATATGATCGTAATGTTCAATCTGTGTAGTAGGGAACGAATGGTATAAACCTAATTTGTTTTCTACAAAGTCAGTACCAAAAGCTTTCCAATCAATAGATGGGTAAGCTACTTTATGAGCATTGTAGTTACCAGTTGCACCACCAAATTTAGCCGCAAACGGTATTTTTCTCATAAAGTTAAATTGCTCTTCAATACGTTTTACAAAAACTTCAATTTCTTTTCCTAAACGTGTAGGAGAAGCCGGTTGCCCGTGAGTTCTTGCTAACATAGGTACTTGGTCCCAATCTTTAGCTAAGTCCTCTAACTTATTAGTTACCTCTTTAAGCATTGGTACATAAACCGCTTCAAAAGCCTCCATTACAGATAAAGGTATAGCTGTATTGTTGATATCTTGTGAGGTAAGTCCAAAGTGAATAAACTCCTTATAGCTTTCTAAGCCTAATTTGTCAAATTCTTTTTTAATAAAGTATTCAACCGCTTTTACATCATGGTTAGTAACGCTTTCAATTTCTTTAACGGCTTCTGCATCTTCTGTAGAAAATTCTTTGTAGATGTTTCTTAAGTCCTCAAAAAGACTTTCAGAAACGTTTTCTAATTGAGGTAATGGTAATTCACATAAAGCTATGAAATACTCAATCTCAACTTGAATTCTATATTTAATAAGTGCTTCTTCAGAAAAATAAGCACTTAATGCTTTGGTTTTACTGATATAACGTCCGTCTATCGGAGAAATAGCTTGTAACGACATGATGTTAAGTTTTTTAAAGGTGCAAAGATACTTTATCTAAAGAAAAATAAAAGGTTTTGTTTAGGATTTGTTTAGGAAAAACCATTGAAACCCTATCATAGTTTTAAAATCGTTAATTTTTGTAATAAAATTTTTAGCTTCTGATACTGGAATTTTAATTAATTCAATGTCTTCATGCTCAATATCTAGTCCACCACCTTTAGCTATTTTATCAGCGCTAGTAACTTCTGAGAAGTACATATAAACGCGTTCTGTAGAACTTCCAGGAGAAGAGTAATACGTGCCAATATGGGTAAGCTCTTTAATATTATAGCCCAATTCTTCCATTGTTTCTCTCTTAGCAGTTTCTTCGGGAGTTTCTCCTTTGTCTACCATTCCTGCCGGAATTTCCGTCATCCAGAAATCACCATTGATAGAGGTCGGGTATCTAAATTGCTTGGTAAGTAAAAAGCTGTCTGAGTCTTTTTCATAGATAAGAATTCCAATAGCGTCTCCATGCGTTAGTGCCTGTCTGGTAAATGTTATAGGTGCCTCTTGGCGTGCTGTTTGTTGTTCAATTTCAGCTTTTCTTATTTTTAAATAATCTCTGTAAACTTCTTCTTCTTTAATTACTTTATAATTCATTTAGCTAGTTTTTTTAAAATTTCTTTGGCAGCGGCTTTATATCCAGCTGTGTGAAGGTGTATATTCTGCTCTAAGATAGGGTGCAATTCTTTATGAACCCAATTGTAATGTTGGCCTAGTATGTAAAGCATACGCATACTATGGCATTTTAAGGCTACTTTTTCATTACCTATCAACCAATCAAAACAGGTTTCTATTAAACGTTGCTCGTCTTTAGTGCTTAATACCTTTCTAAGCGAGTTGTTTTTATCTTCCAACTTTAAGTTTTCGTACAAGGCCCTACAAATAGGTCTTTTAATACTATCGTTGGTTAGCTTTGGTAAGTTTTTAATAATGTATGTGTAATGTGGCGTAATTAAGTAATTACGTTCCATACACACAAATTCAAAAACCCAACTGGCACGTTTAGCAATTTGTGTATCTGATGAAAAACAAAGTAATAAAAGTTCTTCAAAAAGTGCTTCGTGAGCTAGTATGTATTGAGCATTGTTGTGCCTGCTTTCTCTTGCTCCGCTAACTTTTAGTATACGTTCTTGTAAGGTTATCATTTACTAAGGCATCTCTTACAAAGATAGGGGAGCTGAGATAACTAAAAGTATGTTTAGGTTATAATTAAGAAAATCGTAATATTCTAGGTTTCCTTTATGTCTTTTTTAATCAATTCTTAAGGAAATCTTTTTTAATTGTTTCTTAATTTAGTAATCTAAAATCAAGGTGTTTCAAAAAGTTATTAAACCTTCAACTCATGGGAAAGAAAATACTATTAGCTATAGTTGTTATTGTAATTGTAATGCAATTTATTCAACCAGATAAAAATATATCAGAGGAAATTCCGCAATCAGATTTTATTGTTTTAAATACGCCACCTGCTGAGGTAGCTACTATTTTAAAAACATCTTGTTATGATTGTCACTCTAATAATACGGAATATCCTTGGTACGGAAATGTAGCTCCTGTTTCTTATATTTTGGCAAATCATGTGAATGATGGGAAACGACATTTAAACTTTTCTGAATGGGGAAAGTATAATCAAAATCAAAAGGAACACGCCCTTGAAGAAATTATTGAAGTAGTAGAACATAGAGAAATGCCTATGACTTCTTATATATCAATGCATGAAGAGGCTGCTTTAACAGACACAGAAGTTAAAGTGTTAAACGATTATATGACTACCAGTTTAAATATGACTTCTCTTTACAAACAAAAGGCAGAATAAATGCCAAAAAAACTACTTGTAATTGGTGCGGTATGGCCAGAACCTAAAAGTTCGGCAGCAGGAAGCAGAATGATGCAATTGATTGAAATGTTTCAGCGTAATGCGTATGAAGTTTCATTTGTTAGCAGTTGCTCTAAAACTGCAAATGCTGTTGATTTAGATGCGCTAGGAGTTCTAACAGGAAAGATAGTACTTAATAGTACTAGTTTTGATGATTATGTTAGAGAATTGGCTCCGGATGTAGTATTGTTTGACCGTTTTATGACCGAAGAACAATATGGTTGGCGTGTGGCTGAGGCGGTGCCTAATGCACTCAGAGTGTTAGACACAGAAGATCTTCATTGCTTACGGAAAGCTAGAGAGCAAGCTTTAAAGGATCATAATGAATTTTCAAATTCGTATTTATTTGAGACTGTAGATGCAAAAAGAGAGATAGCTGCTATTTATAGATGTGATATTAGTCTTATAATATCAACATTTGAAATGGAGTTATTGACATCTGTATTTAAGATTCCTGAAAGTATTTTGTATTATTTACCTTTTCTTTTATCTGATGAAGATATTAGTAATAGTAAGCCTAAGTTTTCTGAGAGAGTTGATTTTGTAACTATTGGTAGTTTTTTGCATAAGCCAAATTATGATGCAGTACTTCATTTAAAAAAGAATATTTGGCCTTTAATACGTAAGCAACTACCAGAAGCATCTATGCTTGTGTATGGTTCTTATGAGAGCCAAAAGGTTACTCAGCTAACAAATGCTAAGGAGCATTTTTTTATTAAAGGTTTTGCTGATGATGCTTATGAGGTAATGGAACAAAGTAGGGTGTGTTTGGCACCACTGCGTTTTGGAGCAGGATTAAAGGGGAAAATCTTAGATGCTATGGTAAGTGGTACGCCTTGTGTGATGTCTGCCATTGCTGCAGAAGGTATGTTTGACGAGCTTACTAATGGTTTTATTGCAGATGATGAGATTGAGTTTGCTAATAAAGCAGTACAACTATATACTAATGAAAATGTTTGGGAGCAGTTTCATCTTAATGGTTTTAAAATAATAAAACAGCGTTTTAGTGTGAGTACTTTTGAAAGTAACTTTATGAATGCAATAGAAACTACAACCCAAACGATACATAGTCATAGACAACAAAACTTTACGGGTGCTATGTTAATGCACCATACCTTGCAAAGTACTAAGTTTATGAGTAAGTGGATAGAAGCAAAAAATAAGTTATAATAAACTATCTACCACCTTTTTTACTCCTGAGGAAGCCTTTTCTGCAAAAATGGTTAAGTTAGGTAATTCAGATTCATTGATGTTAGGGTGAGGGTCTACAAAGTAGATAGTGGCATTGGTAGGAGCATAATGTACTAAACTAGCTGCCGGATATACTTGCATAGAAGTACCCACGATAATAACAGCATCTGCATTAGAGATTTCTGTAATAGCTTTTTCAAACATAGGTACAGCTTCTCCAAACCAAACAATATGTGGTCTTAATTGAGCACCTCTTTCACAAAGATCACCCAGATTAATGTCTTGATCGCAATATCTTATATCATTCTCGTATTTAGTACTTCTAATTTTCAATAGTTCTCCGTGTAGGTGTATAACATTAGTGCTGCCACCACGTTCGTGGAGGTCATCTACATTTTGAGTGATAACGGAAACCTCATGTTTTGTTTCTAATAAAGCTATTTGTTTATGAGCTTCATTGGGTGTAACCTCTAGGAGTTGTTTTCTTCGTTGGTTGTAAAAATCTAATACTAATTGTGGGTTTCTAACAAATCCTTCAGGAGATGCAACTTCCATTACATCATGTCCTTCCCATAATCCGTTAGCATCTCTAAAGGTTTTTAAACCACTCTCGGCACTTATACCAGCACCCGTTAAAACAATAATTTTCATTTTTTTTAATCTTCTTAAAACCAAATATAATCTTTCCTCGTATATACTATAAAAAAAGTTGTATTCTTCATAGATTCTAACAACATTTTCATAAAGTTTAGGTTAGGTTTTAGTATTAAAATTGTTTTAGTTTGGTTGTTAGAATAGTAAAGGGCTTCTTAATAAGAAGCCCTTTTTCCTTTTATACTTTTCCTAAGGTGTACAGTTGCGTGAGTGTAGGTGTTTCGCTTCCTCCTTCGGGTTCTAGTGTAATACCAAAACCTTGTGCCTCTGTTACATTGTCTATTTTAAATATTTTAATATCAGAATTCACATATCCGTCTAATACCCCTATGCTGGTAGGTACCAAAGCAGGTTCTAGCTGTAGCGACCATACTTGATATACTTTACCTTCTGGCGGCTCTGGTAGATTTTTAACATCTACATATACCTGATGCGATTCTTGATCCCAATAGATACTTGCAGATGAATTTGGAGCTACCGTTTGACCACCTAGTGCAACTCTGGTATATGTGGTTTCTCTAATCTCATTTAATACCGCTTTTTCACGGTTTAATTTTTCTACCTCATTTTTTAATTCTGTTTTTTCTGTACTTACCACTTCATAATTTTCTGTAGCTATGTTGTAGTTGTAAAAAACAAAACCTAATCCTATTAAGAATAATATAGATGCTGCATACCCAATAAAAGCGTGCGTTTTATAAGTTTTACCAATACTACGACTACTAATATTTAAGGCAGCCTTAATACGCTCATAATTTCTTGCGCTTAAGTAAGGAGATGAATATGTAGATAGCCTATATAAGGCAGTTTCAATAGCAGCAATCTCTTCTCTAATAATTTCGTGCTGCTTTGCCATTTGTATAATTTCTTCATTTTCTTCAGGGGAAAGTGATCCATATACAAATAATTCTAATTGTCCTGATGTAATTAACTCTTCTGGCGTCATTTTAATTATCTAACATGTTTCTTAATTCATTAATACAGGCTCTATTCCTGGTTTTTACAGTACCTAATGGAATATCAAGTTCTTCTGAAGCTTCTTTTTGTGTAAAACCTTTAAAAAATAAAAGGTCGATAATTTTAATACATGTGGGCTTTAGTTTTTTAATAAACTTTTTAATTCCAATAGCATCTGTACTAGCATTTAAAGAATAAGATCCTTTTATGATATCTACGAAATTTTCAGTGCTAAGGTTTTTCTTGTGGTTATTAAACCCCTTAGATCTGTACTTATCTATAGCCAAATTACGAGCAATATTTAGAATCCAAGTAAAAAATCGTCCCTTGTTATCATCGTATGCATCAAGATTGTTCCAAATTTTCACAAAGGCTTCTTGCAAAACATCTTCAGACTCTTCTTTATTTTTTAAAATAGTATGTATTACGCCAAATAAATTGTCGGCATACATATCGTATAAATAATCAAAAGACCTGGGGTCCTTTTTCTTAATTAATATCACTAACTCTTCCTGACTCATATTTTACACACTATTAATAGGGTTAATGTTTTCTTTTCCAGCTTTTGAAATCTTTAGATTTATAAAAATCAGTAATATCCGTTTTTACATAATCTATAAGATCATCTTTTGAGTAGCCATCACTAATTAAATCATCTAATAAGGTTACTACTCCTTTATTGTTTTTTAACTTATCGTAAGTTTGAATAAGCATCAGTTCTGCAGATAAAAAGGTAGGATAATTGTCTACTATATATTCAAAAGATTCTTGTGCTAAATGAAATTCTTCAATTTCATAAGCGTAGTTTCCTTTTAGGTATCGCAGAAAATCATCGTCTGTATAGTTTTCTAATTGATCTATGGCTCTAAATAAATTATTAAAGTCTTTGTCCATGTAATAATAATCAAGAGAAAGAAGTGCCAAATTAGGGTCTGAGGGAAATCGCTCTAAAACATCTTTCAAGCACTGCTTGTAATCATCATCACTTACAGTAGCAGCAGCCTTGGCTTTTAGTATCAGAAAGCTTTTACTTAAATACGTAGTGTCTTTAATTTTTTTTGCAACTTCATAAGCTTTAGAGTCCATGCCCATGTTTTTAAGCACAATAAATTTGTTATACAGGTTTTTATCGTTATCGCTATTTTTTACAAAAGAATTTCTAAAGGTATTGCCTAAAGTAGCACTTAAATACTCACCAGAGAGTAATATAAATACATCATTAATTACATAAGTACTGTCCTGTTTGCTTATTTTATATTGATGATAGTTAATACCAGTATCTTCAGAAAAGAGCCTGAATAGCGCATAATAGCTGTCTTCAGTATCTCCATCTGAGTAATTAATAAAGTCATAATAACTACCAGTAGAAATAGAAGTGTAGAGTTTGTGAGTAAATGATTTTAACCCTACAGTAATAGCTCTTTTGTATAAACTGTTGGTACTATCAGGAGATTGACTTAAAATCTTATCAATGGTATTAGTATCAAAATTATCTATAATAAAATCCTGATCATTTGTTTCAATAGCGTCATTTAAGTTTTGCACGTATTTAAAAAATACATCTAATGAATCTGTTTGAGAAACATCTTCACCTTCTTGTGCCCCTGATAATTGAATAAACAGGACATAGCAAATAAAAAGCAATGTCTTTATTTTCATAAGCTATTATAAAGTTAGTTTTTAGATTAAAGTGTTATTTGTTGATTTTTATAAAAATAACGAAATATGTTGAATAATCTTTACTATTCTTAAATAATCATATAAAATGTTTGTTATATTTAAATGCTAACTTATAAACTGTTACTAAGATGATGACCATTGTTTACATTCTTTTAATATTGATAACTGTCATTGCTTTTTTAGGCTTTATTGCTCCAAAAAATTATAATGTGCATAGGAGTATTATCGTGAAAACTGCAAGAGAAGATGTATTTGAATTTTTAAAGTATTTGAAGAATCAAGATTTGTGGTCTCCTTGGAATAAAAAAGATCCTGCTATGAAGAAAACGTATAAAGGAACAGATGGAACCGTTGGTTTTATAAGTGCTTGGGAAGGAAATAAGGAGGTAGGAGCAGGGGAACAGGAGATTTTAATGATTGTAGAAGGTGAATTGGTAGCTAGTAAATTAAGGTTTTTTAGACCTTGGAAATCACAATCAGATGCTTACCTAAGGGTAGAAGAGGTTACGGAAGGTACAAAGATAATCTGGGGATTTGCTGGGAAGAATAAGTTTCCGTTTAGCATTTTTATGTTATTTATGAATATGGATAAAGCTGTGGGGCGCGATTTTGAAGAGGGGTTAAGCAATTTAAAAGCTATATTAGAAAATAAGCCGGAACATTAAATGTTTTCCGGCTTTTCTTTTGCTAATAAAACCACGGTATGTGGCGTGGTAAATTTTATTCTTTTATGTTTTACAACTACCGGTATATGGCTATAAAACTCCAATAGCAATGTATCATCTGGGAATGTGTTACCTACAAAAAAGGATTTCTCACCCTCTGGTACATCAATACCTATTAAAACAGTATCGGTATAATCATCGGTAGTGTAGGTTCTACTAAAAAAGTAGGGGCTAGCACTTAACATTTTGTGTGCACCTGCACCTACAGCTGGGTGTTTAGCTCTAAATTGTCCTAATCGGCTATAATGCCTAAATAAATTTTTAATTAAAGGATTTCCAGATACATCTCCCCAATTCATAAATGAACGTAGGTTAGCATCTCCTTGAGCACCATCAACCCATAAAGAGCGGGCTGTTTCATCACCATAATAAATTTGGGATACTCCAGGTGCTAATAATAGTTTTGTAGCTGCATTAAATGGTCGTTCTCTGTTTCTGTCAAAAGGATCACCATCATCATGAGAGCTGGTGTAGTTCATAGTAGTATATCCTTGAAGATCGTGGTGTAAGTGAAAATCATTTTTGCTAAAAATACTTTCATAATCACCGTTAGCGTCTAGTTTAAACTGAAAATTGATAAGTGCATTAAAACCATAATCAAAATAGTTTACTTTTTTATCTCCAAAATCATACCACTGACCATCAGATATTCTATACCCATATACTTCACCAACCATAAAAAAATCGTTGTCATCTAAAACTTTATCAGGGTGTTGTGTTTTCCATTGGTCAAAGGCATAGTTGGCTTCTGCTCTTAAAATTGCCCAAACATCTTCATCTACATGTTTTACGGTATCTACTCTAAAACCATCAATACCAAATTCTCTAACATAGTCGGTTAACCATTTTACAATATGGTGCTTTGGAGATCTAGGGTATCCCGTTCTTTCAAAAAACGCATCTAACTCTTTAAGTTCTTGTTCAAGTCTACCTTCGTTTTGCCATTTTTCTTTTAAAAAATCGGGTAACTCAACATCTTCATTACTTTCGGTTCTAACATCTGGTAGGTTAGCAACCAAGGTACAGTCGGTGGTGTTTTCATAGTTGTTATAACTACATACGGGTCCGGTACGTACCCAATCTTGCGGCCATACAGGGTCTTTTTCTGTAATAGGCCCGGTATGGTTTATAACCACATCCATTAAAAGTCTAATGCCGTGGTTATGAGCAACAGTAACCAGTTCTTCTAAATCTGCTTCTGTACCAAAATTAGGATCAATAGCACTCCAGTCTTTAGCCCAATACCCATGATATCCGTAGGTGTTACCAGAACCTTCATCTACGGTTCCATGTATTTGTTCTACAATAGGAGTAAACCAAATGGCATTAACCCCTAAATCATTAAAGTAACCTTCTTTTATTTTACGAGTTATTCCTTTAAGGTCGCCCCCTAAAAAGTTTCGCAAACTACCTGTATCAAGGTTTCGTTCAAAATTAACATCGTTATCCGTTTTACCATTACAAAACCTGTCGGTTATTAAAAAATATACATTGGCACCTGCCCATACAAAGGGTGCTTTCTCTTTTTCAACGGGGGATATACTTTCAAATTTTTTAATTTCCATGCAATAGGGTATAAGTGTGAACAAAAAAAAATCTAACATCTTTTGATCGATGTTAGATTTAAAGGTAATTAAAAAATTATGTTGTTGTATTACATCTATGTAAATTAATTCGCTCTATGTAAAACTTTATACTCTTCATAACAGCCACTTATAGCATCTAGTATTTGCAAATCGTTTGCTGTTTTTATAAAACTTTTAGAGTAATTACAGTGTAATAAAATTTCTTCTAATTCACTTTCTTCTATTTGAAGTAGGGCTACTAGGGTTTCTCTATCGAATTTAGTAGCTAGCATAGATCTAATAGATTCATCATCTTTAATTTGTCTTAGCTTTCTCATTTGTTTTGGTTTTTTACCAAACATATTGTAGAGAAAGTCTGCAGGATTAAAAATGGCTCCTAAAACCTTGCTAACAGCACCCTTATTACTAGTACCAGCTTCGTAACCTAAGTTTAATCCAGCTATGCTGTAACGTTGGTTATCGTTTACTGGTGCATTTTTAGAATCTACTTCTAGATACCCAGTTAATTCATAAGGTTGTACAACTACTTCTTCTAAAGCATACGCTAATTCGGTAAGTTTAATAACCGTACCAGGTATATTAATCATATCGTTAGTTACCTTCACTTTAATAGATTTAAAACCTAAATAAGAAAAGTATAAAGTATCATTAGCAGATGCTTTTAAAGAAAACTCACCTTTGCTATTGGTAAGTGTACCTTTAACTCTACTAAGATTTAAAACATGGACACTGGAAATTGCTGAACCATCTTGCGCATTGATAACCTTACCAATAACAAGAGAATCATTCTCCTTTTCAGTTTGTCCGAAGGTTACTAACGTAAAAAATAAGAATATGCTTAAAAAGTAATATTTCATCTGTAAAACTATAGGCAATAAATGTACTAAAAGCTGCCAAAAAAAATGGCTAACTCAAGTAATTTTTAAATATTCTTTAACAAGAATAAATCTTATCTTCTGTTAGATCTTTTGCTTTTACCTTTAGAAAAGTTTTTACCAGAATCATTTCTTCTGTTAGAATTTCTTGAATCACCTCGTCTGTTAGAATCATTTCTGCGTCCGTCTCTTCTTCTTCCACCGCCGCCGTTTCCACGTCTTCCGGTGTTTTTAGAAATTTCAACATTAATAAATCTTCCATCCATTTTAAACTGGCTAAACATATTAAGTACAGCTTCAGTATGGGTAGCTTCTGTATTAAAAAATGAGAAGCTCTCTTTTACATCTACCTTAAATACGTCGTCTCTGCCTAGGCTAAGAGTTTCTTTAAGAAAATCTTTAAGTGTTTTCCAATCGTAACCATCTTTTTCACCAACGTTGATAAAGTATCTTACGTCTCCATCTGTAGGTAATTCATCTGGTCTGCTATTTCTATCTCTTTGCCCACCTGTAGCTTGTGCATTAAGGTCTTTAGCGTTTCTGTAATAGTTAGCAAATCTAGAAAACTCAACAGATACCATTTTCTTAATAAGATTTTCACGGTCTATACCTTCTAAAACATCTTGAATGGCTGGTAAAAAGTTTTCTACTTCGTCATTAATTTCAGTTTCTTTAATCTTACTAGCTAAGTGGTATAATTGAATTTCACAAATTTCTTCAGCATTAGGAATCTGCTTAGCTTCAAATTTGGTTTTGATAATACGCTCAATAGCTCCAATTTTTCTGCTTTCGCTACGCGTAATAATAACCATAGAAACACCTGATTTACCAGCTCTACCTGTACGACCACTTCGGTGTGTATAGGTTTCAATTTCATCTGGTAATTGGTAGTTAATTACGTGTGTAATATCATCTACATCAATACCCCTAGCAGCAACGTCTGTAGCTACAAGCATTTGAATTTGTCTGGTACGGAAAGATTTCATAACCAAATCACGTTGGTTCTGGCTTAAATCTCCGTGTAAAGCAGCTGCGCTATAACCATCTTCAATTAATTTTTCTGCAACACTTTGTGTGTCTCTTTTGGTTCTACAAAAGATTACAGAGAAAATATCAGGGTTGGCATCAGCTAATCTTTTCAGTGCTAAATAACGGTCACGACCACTAACAGTGTAATATTCGTGTTGTACGTTTTTAGAAGATGAGTTTTTAGTTCCCACAGTTACTTCTAGTGGAGAACTCATGAATTTTTTAGCAATTGCTGCTACTTCTTTAGGCATGGTAGCAGAGAATAACCATGTAGCTTTTTCTCTAGGCGTGTGTGATAAAATAGAAGAGATATCTTCATAGAATCCCATGTTTAACATTTCATCAGCCTCATCAAGTACGCATACATCAATATTAGATATATCAACCATATTACGGTTAATCATATCTTGCATTCTACCTGGGGTAGCTACTATAATATGAGCCCCTCTTCTTACTTCTCTAGCTTGCTCACTAATACTTGCACCACCATATATAGCTACTACTCTTAAATTATTTACAAATTTAGAATAGTTTTTAAGCTCTTGTGCAATTTGTAAACACAACTCTCTAGTAGGAGAAAGGATTAAACCTTGTGTTGTGTTGTTAAAGGTGTCAATTTTTTGAATTAAAGGAAAGCCGAATGCAGCTGTTTTCCCAGTTCCCGTTTGTGCAAGAGCAACCATATCTGTGTGTTGCTCTAAAAGGACCGGAATAGCTTTCTCCTGAACTTCTGACGGGGATTCGAAGCCCATTTCTCTAATGGCGTCTAGTAGCTGTTCGTTCAGTCCTAATTGTTCAAATTTATTCATATATGTATTTAAAATTGGCTGCAAAGGTATATTTAATTATTGGTATTGAATAATTTGTGGTTAATTATTTTAAATAACCAATTTGATAATCAAATATTTATGGGGTGTTTTTTATTCAATAATAGAGGTTAAATACCTTAATTATTTGTCTTTATTTAAAAGTATTGTTTAATAACAGCACCCTGTGAGCTTGTGCAGAAATGATAATTATTCTCTGCTGTTTAAAAATTTAATTAATTTTTGAATAGCTAAACCTCTGTGGCTTATTTTGTTTTTTTCTTCAAAACTTAGTTCTGCAAAAGTATTCTTGTATCCTGTTGGTAAAAAAATTGGATCGTATCCAAAACCTTGGTTTCCATGCTTTTCTTTAGTGATTTCTCCAGTGGCTATACCTTCAAAGGTGTACGTTTCATTGTTTAATGTTAATGCTATAACGGTTTTAAATTGTGCCTCTCTGTTGGTGTGTGAAGCTAATTCCTTTAAAAGTTTGTCCATATTAGCATTGGCATCTTTTTCTTCGCCTGCATACCTTGCAGAAAACACGCCAGGCGCACCATTAAGACTTTTTACTTCTAAACCGGTATCATCTGCAAAACAGTCGTAATTATAATTTTCCTTTATGTATTTAGCCTTTAAAACAGCATTGCCTTCAATGGTGGCTTCTGTCTCTTCAATTTCTTCAGAACATCCAATATCATTCAAACTTAAAATTTCTATGTGTTTGGGCAATAAGGCTTTAATCTCTTTTGCTTTATTTTCGTTACGGGTAGCAAAGACAATTTTCATAGTTATTTTATAAAGGTTTTTATGGTAATATGTTGTAAATTAGTGAACATGGTTTACTGTGCAAAGTTAACTATTAACCAAGAACCATCTTGTTGCTATGAAAAAAATTATTCTTATATCTATTTTAAGTATGCTTAGTGGTATGCTATATTCTCAAGAAGAAGGTAAAGTTAAAGAAACGCAAGATAAAAAAGTTGAATTTACCTTTATGCCTTATGTAAGTTACAATAGAAATCTTGAGTTTATGTTTGGGTTGGTACCTATGGTAATGTATAAGGTAAATCAAGAAGATAAATTGTCGCCAAAATCATTGTCTGGGGCAGCAGCAGTTTACACTACAAACGGTTCTTTTTTTGTAGTGGCTTTTAGTAGGTGGTATTTTAAAGAAGATCAATGGCGATTGCAATCTTATTTTGGAACGGGTGATCATAACTCTCAGTTTTTTATGTCTGATGAGTATTCAGCTGGTTTTTATGATTTTGCAACTAAAAGCACTTTCTTTAATGTAGGGGTGAAAAGAAAGGTGAGTAAAAAGCTGTATGTAGGATTAAGTTTTTCATACTTTGATTTTGAAACTGATTATTATGGAGTTACGGATGCTACTAGTAGTAAAACCTTTGCCTTAGAGCCTAACTTGCTATCAGATACTCGGGATAATGTATATTATCCAACAAGTGGGTATTTGGGTAAGTTTAGATGGCAAACATATCAAACCTGGTTAGGAAACGATGAACAGGCTAACAGAGTTTTTGTAGATTATAATAAATATTGGCCATTGCACAAAGGAAACGATGTGTTGGCAACAAGAGTTGCAGGGAGTTTTGGTTTGGGAGATATAGGTTTTGAGCAACAAGAGGTTTTAGGAGGAAAGGATATCAGGGGGTATACTGAGGGAAAGTATCGAGGGGACGGCTTGTTGTCTTTACAAGGAGAGTATAGATTGAATTTTGCCGATAGAATGGGAGTAACCGGTTTTTTAGGGCTAGCTACCATTTACGGTTCTGATACTGAAGATTTCAATTGGGATATTTACCCTGGTATAGGTGTAGGGTACAGATACAAGGCATTTAAAGATAGTCCGTTTACAGTAGGTGTAGACGGAGCTTTAGGGAAGGATGATTGGGGCGTGTATTTTAGAATAGGAGAAGCGTTTTAAATACCTTAATAATAAGTATATAATTATGTCTATTGTGGTTAAAAAGAAAATGGCGTATTTGTATTATTAGTAATCTTCCTGAACAATAGTTATTGATGGTGATAAGGCTCGTTTCTTAAAATAGTAAAAGCTCTGTAAATTTGCTCGGTTATAAATAAACGAACCATTTGATGCGAAAAAGTCATTTGTGATAATGATACTTTGCCTTGCGCTTTTTGATAGATAGCATCTGAAAAGCCATAAGGGCCACCAATTACAAAGACGAGTTGTTTAATGCCAGCATTCATTTTCTTTTGTAAATAGTCTGAAAATTGAACTGAATTAAATGTTTTTCCACGTTCATCTAAAAGAACCATAACATCGGTAGGTTGTAATTTTTTTAAAATTAAGTCACCTTCTTTATCCTTCTGTTGAGCCTCCGATAAATTTTTACTGTTTTTGATATCAGGAATAATATCAAGTTCAAAATTAACGTAGAACCCAATTCTTTTAGCATAAAGGTCAATTAGTTCTTTTAATTGCGCACTATCTGTTTTGCCTATGGCTATAATCTTAATATTCATATTGCAAATATAAGGAAGCTTTTATAAGAGATTTTGATGATGTTGTAACCTATAATTTTTTATTTTAGCTGTAAATTCTTAAAACATGATTTCAGAAACTCAATTTCAAGATGAGTTATCCATTATTATAGCCAATGCCATTAGAGAAGATGTTGGTGAAGGAGACCACAGTTCATTGGCATGTATTCCAGAAGACGCATTAGGAAAAGCAAAACTTTTAGTAAAAGACGAAGGCGTTATAGCCGGAGTAGAGTTTGCTAAAATGGTTTTAAATTATGTAGATCCTTTGTTAGAAACAGAAACCTTTATACATGATGGTCAGAAAGTTAAAAACGGAGATGTTGTTTTTTATGTTTCAGGTTCTTCACAATCTATTTTAAAAGCAGAACGATTATTATTAAATGCTATGCAACGTATGAGTGCTATAGCTACTAAGACAAAATTTTTTGTAGACCTTTTAGACGGTACAACTACAAAATTATTAGATACCAGAAAAACCACACCAGGTATTAGAGCACTTGAAAAGTGGGCGGTAAGAATTGGTGGTGGTGTAAATCATAGATTTGCATTGTATGATATGATTATGCTAAAAGATAATCATATAGATTTTGCAGGCGGTATCACACAAGCAATAAGTAAAACCCAAAGTTACTTAGAGGATATTCATAAAGATTTAAAGATTATAGTTGAAGCCCGTGATTTAGGAGAGGTTGAAGAAATCTTAAAAAGTGATGGGGTATATAGGATTTTACTAGATAATTTTTCATTTGAAGATACTAAAAAGGCGGTAGCATTAATAGGGGACAAATGTTTAACAGAGTCTTCTGGTAATATTAATGAAGAAACAATTAGACAGTACGCAGAATGTGGAGTTGACTTTATTTCTTCAGGTGCTATTACACATTCAATTTACAATATGGATTTAAGCTTAAAAGCTGTATAACCATGTCTGAAGCGGTAGAAAGTAAACTTCGGAAAATACCATTAGTAAGGAATTTAGTAGATGTTTTAAAGCGTTTTAAACTGAGTGCTTTTGAAGGTATCTCTCTATATGATGTACTTGAAATGTATATCTTAGGAATTGTAAAGGGAGCTCTTTCTTATAGAGCTGCTGCAATTTCTTATAGCTTTTTTATTGCTATTTTTCCGTTTTTACTTTTTCTGATGAACTTGATACCGTATGTTCCTGTAGACGATTTTCAGCATAATTTTCTAGGCTTCATTGAGGGTTTATTGCCGCCTAAAACTGCAAACTTTTTTGATCCTGTTTTTGAGGATATTGCCAATAGAAAAAGAGGGGGGTTGCTGTCATCGGTTTTTGTGCTTTCCATTTTTTTAATGGCTAATGGGGTAAATGCTATTTTTGGTGGTTTTGAAAACTCTTATCACAGTAAAGAAAAACGTAATTATTTTAGGCAATATTTAATGTCTATAATGGTGGCCTTAATGTTGTCATTATTGTTATTAATATTTGTAGCTGTTTTTATTTATTTTGAAGTGGATCTAGAAACTTATGTAGTTCAGAATTTAACAGATTACGGATATATAAGTAGTGATGAGATAGGAGTAACAATTGTGAAAGTTTTGTTATTTATTGTAATCACTTACCTATCTACAGCAATTTTATATTATTTTGGTACTGTTGATGGAAAAGAATCAAGGTTTTTTTCACCAGGAGCACTATTAACTACCATTCTTATTATAATTACCACCTATTTGTTTGGTATTTATATAGAAAATTTTAACAACTATAATGAGTTGTACGGATCAATTGGAGCCTTATTGATATTTATGCTTTATATATGGCTGAACTCTAATTTACTACTATTGGGATATGAGTTAAATGCTGCCCTGATGAGCCTTAAAAATAACGAATAAACTATGTTTTTAAGAAAAATTATGTTTGCAATCATAGCACTGAGCTTTGTTTGCAGCGGTAGTGCGCAATCTGTTTTGGGTAAGTGGAAAATGGTAGATGACAAAAATGGTAAAGCCCGTTGTATAGTTCATATTTATGAGAAGGACGGTATTGTATACGGTAAGATACTAGAGTTATTAAACCCAGATAAGAAAGATGCCGTGTGTAAAGATTGTGATGACCATAGGAAAAATAAAAAGGTAGAAGGTATGGTGGTTATTGAGAATATGAAGAAAGCTGGAGATAAATACGAAGGTGGTGAAATTTTGAATCCTGATTCTGGTAAATTCTACAGATGTAAACTATGGTTAGATGAGCATAATAGTGATGTTCTTCACGTGAGGGGATATCTTGCATTTTTTTACCGAACTCAGAAATGGTATAGAATAGAAGATTAACTTTGCGTTTATGACGTATTTTGTAGATGTAATTATACCAATTCCGGTAGAACGTTTTTTTACGTATGCCATAACGGAAGAAGAGGCTCAGTTTATTAAGCCAGGTATGCGTATAGCGGTACCTTTTGGTAAATCAAAAATTTACACTGCATTAGCTTATAGTTTACACAATGTACCGCCAATACATTACGAGGCAAAAGAAATACATCAAATTCTTGACGATGAACCTATAGTAACTGTTGCTCAAATAAAATTTTGGGAATGGATAGCTTCTTACTATATGTGTGCTATTGGTGAGGTTTATAAAGCGGCATTACCATCGGGTTTTTTGTTAGAGAGTGAAACTTTGGTATGCTTAAATGCCGATGTTGAGGTTGAGGAAGCAGAATTAAAAGATGATGATTTCTTAGTGTATGAAGCATTACAATACCAAGCATCAATAAGTATTCAAGATATTAATGCAATAGTAGATAAAAAGAATATACTTCCCATTATAAAAAGACTTTTAGCTAAGGATATTGTTGTTTTAAAAGAGGAAATAGTAGAGCAATACAAACCAAAGTTAGTTAAATGTATTAGGTTAAAGGAAGCATATACTTCAGAGGAAGCTTTGCAAGAATTGTTAGGTACATTATCAAGAGCCCGCAAACAGAGAGAGGTTATTCTTTCGTTGTTTACGCTAAGTGCTGTAACAGGAAAGTCTGTAAAAGTTACTGATTTAATGGCTAAGTCTGGGGTTTCCTCAGCTGTGATAAAATCTTTAGTGACTAAAGAAATATTAGAGGAGTTTTATGTTCAGCAGGATAGGGTAGAATATGATGGGGAAGAAGGAGTAGCTTCGGGAGTTTTAAATACTTACCAAGCGGATGCTTTTCATAATATAAAGTCTTCTTTTGAGAAACATACGGTAACCTTATTGCATGGAGTTACCTCTTCTGGTAAAACAGAAATCTATGTAAAACTTATTGAAGAGGTAATAGCGCAGGGAAAACAAGTACTTTATTTGTTACCAGAAATAGCGTTAACAGCGCAGTTGATACATAGATTGCAAAATTATTTTGCAGAGAAGGTAAGTGTATTTCATTCAAAGTATACTGTTAATGAACGCATAGAGGTTTGGAATAATGTTTTGAATAATAAATCTAAAGCACAGATAGTTTTAGGGGCGCGTTCTGCAATGTTTTTACCATTTCAAAATTTAGGGTTAATAGTGGTAGATGAAGAGCATGAAACTACATTTAAACAACATGATCCTGCTCCGCGATACCAAGCTAGAGATGCGGCCATAGTATTAGCTTCCCAGTTTAAGGCAAATGTTTTATTAGGATCTGCTACGCCAAGTTTAGAGAGTTATTATAATGCTATACAGGAAAAATATGGGTATGTAGTATTAAATAGAAGGTATGGCGATGTGTTAATGCCCGATATGGAATTGGTTGATATTAAAGAGGCGCACAGGAAAAAACGTATGAAAGGACATTTTTCTGAAAGGCTGATTAAAGAAATTGAAAAGACTTTAGAAGAAAAGGAACAAATAATACTTTTTCAGAATAGAAGGGGGTATGCGCCTATTTTAGAATGTAATACGTGTGGGCACTCTCCTCAGTGTCCAAATTGTGATGTTAGCTTAACTTATCACCAGTTTAAAAATCAGTTGCGTTGCCATTATTGTGGGTATCATATGGCTATGCAAGTAAAATGTCTTGCTTGTGGTAGTGACGATTTAGATACTAAAGGTTTTGGTACGGAACAGATAGAGGAAGAATTAAAAGAGCTTTTTCCAAAGGCTTCGGTGGCGAGGATGGACTTAGATGCAACTAGAGGTAAACATGCTCATGAAAAAATAATAACAGCCTTTGAACAACATGAGATTGATATATTGGTAGGAACTCAAATGGTTACTAAAGGACTAGATTTTAGAAATATTACGCTAGTGGGGGTAATGAATGCCGATAATCTCATCAATTTTCCTGATTTTAGAGCGCATGAGCGTAGTTTTCAATTGTTACAACAAGTAGCTGGTAGGGCAGGAAGAACAAAAAAACGAGGGAAGGTTCTTATTCAAACTTATAATCCATATCATCAAATTTTACAGCAAGTTACTGTAAACGATTATGAGCATATGAGCAAGGAACAACTTCAAGAACGTTATTTGTATAAATATCCTCCGTTTTATAAGTTAATAAAAATAACCTTTAAAGATAAAGATTACGCAAAAGTTAATAAAGCATCAGATTGGTTTGCTACTTCTATGCGTAATAGTTTTCAGAATCATGTATTGGGGCCGGAGTTTCCGCCAGTATCAAGAATTAGAAATTACTACTTGAAAAATGTGCTTTTAAAAGTGCCACCAAAACAGTCTTTACAGAAAACAAAAAAGGTATTAACTAAAATTAATACCAGTTTTTCTTCTATTCCTGAATTTAAAAGTGTGCGAGTTTTAATAAATGTAGATGTGTATTAACTTTTAAAGTTTTCTAAAGCCTCAGCTAGTGCTAATTTTTTGTTTCTACTTAAGGGTAATGATTTACCTCCAACTTCAACATTTTTACTGTTAAAGTTCTCTACACGTTCTAAATTGATAATGTATGATTTGTGTATACGTAAAAAACGATCTTCAGGCAATTCTCCTTCAAAAGATTTCATAGTAGATAGTACTACAATATTAGCTTCATCAGTAACAAGTTTAATATAGTCACCTAAAGCTTCAACCCATTTTATAGTTCCAAGGTATACTTTCCTCTTCTTTAAATTACTTTTAACGAAAATATGCTCATCATCGTCTGTAAAGCCTTTATTATTTTTAAGTTCGTACTGTGCAATGGCTTTTTTTACCGCCAAGTCAAAACGTTCTTTTTTAACGGGTTTGTGTAAGTAATCTGTAACATCATATTCAAAAGCCTTTAGAGCATATTCTGCTTTACCTGTAATTAAAATAATTTGAGGCGGCTCTTTTAATGATTCTAATAAATCAAAGCCACTGATAATAGGCATTTCTATATCTAGAAATATAAGGTCAGTTTTGTTATGTTTCAACGCATTTTTAGCATCCATTGCGTTGGAGTACTCTGCTAGTAGATTTAAAGCGGGGTGGCTAGAAACTAGCTTTGATATAGCAATTCTTTGAATAGCAGAATCATCAACTATGATACAATTTAGATTCATAAGTATTATTAGGGCGGTGTGTTTGAGTGTTAATTGAGAAACAATTTTAAAAAAAAATCATCACATAAACAATGAATATGGTACTTATAACGCTTTTTTTAACTTAAACTAGATAATTGTTTGTGTTTTCATTAATAAATACTACTTTTGCACTCTTAAAAATTATTATAATTATGAACCATTACGAAACTGTTTTCATTTTGAATCCCGTTTTATCTGAAACACAGATAAAGGAAACAGTTAAGAAATTTGAAGATTTCTTAATTGAAAAAGGTGCAGAGTTTGTATCTAAAGAAGACTGGGGTCTTAAAAAATTAGCGTATCCAATCCAAAACAAAAAAAGCGGTTTTTACCACTTATTTGAGTACAAAGTAGCTGGTGAAGCTATCGACGGATTAGAGTTAGAATTTAGAAGAGATGAGCGTATTATGCGTTACTTAACTGTTAGTTTAGATAAGCACGCTATCGCTTGGGCAGAGAAGAGAAGAAATAAATTAAACGCTAAAGCTTAAGAATTATGTCATCTATAGAACAACAAGCTAAAGGGAAAAAAGACGGAGAGATTAGATATTTAACTCCGTTAAACATAGAAACTAGCAAAACTAAAAAGTATTGCCGTTTCAAAAAATCAGGTATCAAATATGTAGATTATAAAGATCCTGATTTCTTATTGAAATTTGTAAATGAGCAAGGTAAAATTTTACCTCGTCGTTTAACTGGTACCTCTTTAAAGTATCAAAGAAAGGTGGCTACTGCTGTTAAAAGAGCACGTCACTTAGCATTAATGCCATATGTTGGTGATTTGTTAAAATAATAAAGGAGCAAACGAAATGGAAATTATATTAAAGCAAGATGTACAGAATTTAGGATTTAAAGATGACGTTTTAACTGTTAAAAATGGTTACGGACGTAATTATTTAATTCCTCAAGGGTTTGCTATTTTAGCTACACCATCAGCTAAAAAGGTATTAGCTGAAAATTTAAAACAAAGAGCATTTAAAGAGCAAAAAATAGTTGATGAGGCTAAACAAACTGCTGAAGCTCTTAAAGGTTTAGAAGTTAAGATTCCAGCAAAAACTGGTGGAACTGACAAACTTTTCGGATCTATTAGTAATGCTGATTTAGCAGAAATTTTTGCTAAAGAAGGTCATGCTATCGATAAGAAATTTATTAGCGTAGCAGGTGGTACTATCAAAAGAACTGGTAAGTATACTGCAGCGGTAAGACTTCATAGAGAAGTTATCCTTGATTTCAATTTTGAAGTAGTAGCTGAGGCTAACTAATTTCAAAATAATTATAAAATAGAAAAGGCTCTCCTGTTAAGGAGAGCCTTTTTTTATTGGCTTTATTGAGATGGCTTTTTTCTAATTTGATTGATTAGTTGAGCTTGGGTAGTAAAGGCTGGTTGAAGTAGAGTGCTGTTTTAAAAGGGGATAGGTGAAGTAATATGAAACTTTCTTAAATCTTATATTGTAAGATACGTTTAAAGTATATGAAGATATTTTAAAATGAAGGATAGGTAGTTATTTTAGGAATGTACCTCACTATTTTATTGAATAGTAAGATTAAGATTAATTAAAAAAAGTAAATATAGGGTACAAAAAAAGGAGCTTTTAAAGCTCCTTTTTTATATTGGGTATGTTGTTGTATTATCGTTTTAAAGCGAAGTGGCTATTAAACTCTTTTACTTGTCCAGTGGAAGGTTCTGTGTAAATAACCTTAAACCAATAGTCACTAGATGGTAATTGGTTACCGTTGAAAGTACCATTCCAGCCTTCACTGGTAGCACTCATTTGTTTCACCATTTTACCTTGGCGGTCAAAGATAAATACTTGAGCGTTCTCTTGGCTTTCTAAACCAATTACTCTCCAAGTATCGTTTACACCATCTCCGTTTGGTGTAAAGTACTTCATATAGTCTACCACGCTTACTTCTAAAGTTAGACTACCACATCCGTTTAGCTCAGTTATAGTAACTGTGTGTGTACCTGGTTCAACGTTGTTAAACGTGCCATTGTACTGCATAGAACCATTATCTAACTGGTATCCGTATTCAGATATTCCTGCTCCGTTAGCCGTTACAGAAATGGTATTCTGTCCGTCAAATATTTCAGACTGAACTACCGTTGGTGTTACTGCTGGTAAAGAAGCCTCTTCGTAATACACGTGGTTACTTTCGTAAGCACATTGGTTAATAGTGGTGTTGTCTGTTACGGTAACAAAGTATTCACCAGCTTCCGTTATTTCAATGGTAGGAGTAGTTTCTCCCGTATTCCATAGGTATGAGTATTCGTTTCCTAAATCGGTTCCTATAATAGGGTTATTAGTTGCATCGGTACAAATAATACCATCTGCATTATCTAAAGTAACCTCTGGTACTGGCTCAACTACCAACTCAATTACTATAGGATCTCCGTTAGTACATCCAGTGTTTACATTGGTTACTACTGCGTATAAAGTAATAGTTCCGGTAATATAAGGGTTTAACTCATCTGTAGGAATAGCGTTTATACCTGCTTCTGCATCTGCTAAGCTTGTGTAAATAGCTACAGGATATGTATCAGGATCTTGGCTACCTCTTATGGTTTCAATTACTGCTTCTAAATTAAACTCTTCTAAACCATCGTTATTAAAATAACCATCCGCTCCAAGCGTTTCGCAATACACCAAAGGTGCTGGTGTAAATGCTAATGGTGCTTGTTCAATATCAATTAAAAAGCTTACTATAGCAAAACATTCAGTAGTAGTGTTTTCTACCCTTGCATAAATTTGTTCAGTACTATTAATGGTAATATAAGGGCCAACATACTCAGCTTCATCATTGATAGCGTCTGATTCTGATGCATAGTAGTTAATTACTAAACCAGTAGCATCGCCACCATCTAATACAAAGCTATCCATGTCTGTTAATAAAATGGTTTCAACATCATCATTATCTACCTCACAAAGGAAGTATGTAGGCTCATCGGTTACCTCTGGTAACGGATGTACAATAAGGTCGATAGTGGTAATGGTTAAACAACCTGTGTTGTTGTTGGTAACACCTACATAAATGGTTTGAGAGAACTGTACCGAATTATAATATGCATCAGGATTAGGAATTGGGTTTGTTCCGTCAAAAGCATCTTCATAGGTTTCGTAGTACGTAGGAGTTACGTTTGTTTCTCCATTTAAAAGAGCATCTTCGTTTAAGGTTAAATCAAACTCAGCTTGTCCGTTGGTACTATCGCCATCTAAATCATCATCACACGTCTCTAATAATTCATTATTCATTAAAGGAGAAGGGTTGTTTAAAACACGTAAAGAAAGAGTTGTAGTGGTAAAACATCCTGTATTAGAGTTTTCAACTCTTACGTAAAGAGTATACGGGTTTTGATTTGTAGGATTAGTATAAGCGGTGTCATCTGCAACGGCATTTGTACCAGCTTCTGCGTCTGTTAAGCTTTCATAATAGGTAATGTTAAATCCGTTTAAACCTCCTGTTATTTCATCGTTTTCAACAGTTAAATCAAATACTGTTTGTTGATCGTTTGGTTGTCCAAAGTCATCACAAAGTGATAGGGTATGGTCATAAGTTGGATCTACAACTGGTTTAGGGTTTACTACTAAATCAAAAGTTCTAACGGTGCTACAACCAGTAATGTTGTTTTCTAAACGCACGTAAATTGGTTGTACATCTGGTATGTAGTTAGTGTAGTAGTTAGAAGGAATTTCGTTAATACCTTGTTGAGCGAACATTAGGTTATCATAATAACTAATGCTAAAGTCAGTTGTACTTTGAGATCCATAAACATTTGCATCTTGTTGACTTAAATCAAATTCAGCAAAGCCATCGTAGTTATCGTCACATACTTCTAAATCTTCTAAGTTATAAGATATTTCAGGCGTTGTGATAACGTTTAATTCTAACGGAACTACATCGTAGCATCCGGTAGTTTGGTTAAGTACACGTACATATATAGTTTGTGAATCTGGTACTGTGTTATCAAACGGACTACTAAAAGCTAAAACTCCGTTTTCTGCATCAGTTTGTGTAACGTGAAAAGATACATCATAACTATACCCGTCGTTAGGTACTACCTCCTGAGCAGGAACATCTAAATAAAACTCTCCGAAGCCATCGTTGTCATCGTCACAAAAATACATTGGAGTAGGGGTATTGGCTGTTGGTGCATCTGCTACAACTAACTCTAATGTGGTATCGTTTTTACATCCTCCAATAGTACTCTCAAGAAGTACATATATTGTTTGAGGGTTACTTGTGTTGTAATATAAACTAGGTAATTCGTTGTTTTCGGCTTGTAAATCGGCCATAGACCCATAGTAAGTAACTATTACGTCTGTTTGACCGTCTAAAATTTCTTCTGTTTTATCATTTAAGAAGAAGGCAACAGAACCTGTACCGTCATTACAACCGTATAAAGGGGTAGGTGTGTTAGCTTCTGGAATAGCTGTTACTGTTATATAGAAAAAAGTGATATTATAACATCCGGTTGCATTTTCTTCAAGTCTTGCGAATATTTGTTCAATAGGACTTGTATTTGTGTAATTGTCAGGATTGGTAATTTGGTTGATGCCATCCATGGCATCTGTTTCTGAAGTATAATATGTAACAGTATATTCTGTTGGGTCATTCACATCAAGAATAACATCTGTTTGCTCGGTTAAATCAAATACTTCCTCTAAATCGTTCAGGGTTACTTCATCACATAAATCAATGTTTTGAGGTGATCCAGGAATTGGTGATTCAACATGTATCATGAATGAAGTAATAGCATAACAGCCGTAAATATCATCTTCTAATCTTACATAGATAATCTGGTCGTCTGGAATTGTATTTTCATAAGCATCTGGTGTTGCTATAGGTGTAATTCCATAGGTAGCATCATTTTCACTAATGTAGTAACTTAAGGTAACATCTGTTTGTCCGTTTATAATTTGATTCTCTAAAACTGTTAAGTCAAAAGTGGTTAATCCGTCTAAAGTGTCATCGTCACACATAATCAACGGTTCTGTAATAGGGTCTATATTTGGTGGTTGTTCTACATACAAGAAGGTTCTTTCTACCCTTATTAAATCACCTGTAGCATTGTCAACTATTCTAGCATAAACTATTGTTGGGTTGTTTGAAGTATAAGCGTATAAGTTGTCAGGTAAAGTATTACTTGCTCCAGCTAATGCATCAGTTTCATTGTTGTAAAATGTAACGGTAATGTTGTTAGTGGAAGCAGTAATAATGTCGTTTTCAATTTCATTTAAATTAAAAAGTGCCTGTCCGTCTAGTTCATTATCACACTCGTGGTAGGTACCACCGTCAAATACACAATCAAGCTCAGCGTCTCCTCCAAACGTAATGGTAAAACCAGATTGAGATCCGCTCCATCTGTCTACAGCAATAAGAATCACATCTCCAGGAACTACATCATAGTATCTTACTAAACCAGGGTCAGGATTACCTGTAGAACCTCCTGCCTCACACAAATCGGTCGCATTTAAGTCTAATCCAATAGAATATACACCTGTAGCTGTAGGGTCGTTTTGTGAGCCTCTGTCTCCAGGCCCTAAGTTGGTCAGGTCAGGATTTTTCCAAGACGCAAAGTCAAAGTCTATGTTATTGGTTGGGGTAAGCAAAAAGGTAAATGTACTACCCGATTGTATTTGTATATAATAGAAAGCTAAGTTGCCTGATAAGGGGGTACCTGAGCAAGGCGTTAAAACGTTGTTAATTCCTGTGTTAGTAGGAGATTCTGCCTCTAGATCTTGAGAAGAACATATAGATGATATATAATCTGTCACATCTTGAGCAACAATCTGTTGGTTGATAATCAAACCAAAAAATAAAGATGTTAATAATAATTGCAGCGTTTCTTTTTTGATCATCTTTTAAGAAATTAAGAAAAAATAAGTTGTTAATGTTGGGTTGCTAATGCAATAAGTGCTTAAAAGTAAAAAAAATACTATTATTTTTTTCAAAAAAACACTTTTTTAATAAAATACAAAGGCATCTTGTTCAAAAGACGCCTTTGTGTTATTTATAGTATCATTAAATTATCGTTTAAGAGAGAAGTGGCTATTGAACTCTCGTACTTCACCACTGCTTGGTTCTGTATACACTACTTTAAACCAGTAGTCACTAGATGGCATTTGGTTGCCATTATAAGTACCATTCCATCCGTCACTAGTAGCACTCATTTGTTTTACTAACTTACCTTGTCGGTCAAAAATGAATACCTGAGCATTTTCTTGGCTCTCTAAACCTATTACTCTCCAAGTGTCATTCACACCATCTCCGTTTGGTGTAAAGTACTTCATATAGTCTATTACACTCACTTCTAATGTTAGACTACCACAACCATTCAATTCTGTTATAGTAACCGTATGAATACCTGGCTCAACGTTGTTAAACGTTCCAGAGTATTGCATAGAGCCGTGATCTAATTGATATCCGTATTCAGACACACCAGCTCCGTTAGCAGTTACCTGTACAGTATTCTGTCCATCAAATATTTCAGACTGTACTACTGTTGGTGTTACTGCTGGCAGCGAAGCCTCTTCGTAATACACATGATTACTTTCGTAAGCACATTGGTTGATAGTAGTGGTATTAGTAATTGTTACGTAATACTCGCCAGCTTCTGTTATCTCAATGGTAGGAGTAGTTTCACCTGTATTCCATTCGTAGGTATACTCAGCTCCTAAATCAGTTCCAATAATTGGATTGTTAGTTGCGTCGGTACAAATAATACCATCGGCATTATCTAAAGTAACTTCTGGTACTGGTTCAACTATCAATTCAATTACTATAGGGTCTCCATTAGTACATGTTGTGTTTACATTGGTTACTACCGCATATAAGGTAGTTGTTCCACTAGTATATGGGTTTAACTCATCTGTAGGAATAGCGTTTATACCTGCTTCTGCATCTGCTAAGCTTGTGTAAATAGCTACAGGATACGTATCAGGGTCTTGGCTACCTCTAATGGTTTCAATAACCTCTTCTAAGTTAAACACTTCAACACCATCATTGTTGTAATAACCGTCTGCTCCTAAGCTTTCACAATATACTATAGGGTCTGGTGTAAATGCCAATGGTGCTTGTTCAATATCAATTAAGAAACCAATAACGCTAATACACCCTGTTACAGTGTTTTCAACTCTTGCATAGATTTGCTCTGTGCTATTAATAGTTATATAAGGACCAACATACTCAGCCTCATCATCAATAGCATTAGTTTCCGTTTCGTAATAAGTGATAGTTAAATCAGTTGCATCACCATTATCTAATACAAAGCCATCCATCTCAGTTAACAGAATTGTTTCCACATCATCATTATCTACCTCACAAAGGAAATATGTAGGTTCATCTGTTACCTCTGGCAATGGATGTACAATAATATCAATAGTGGTAATAGTTAAACATCCAGTACTATTGTTAGTTACTGCAACATAAATTGTTTGAGCAAAAGGATCTACGTTATAATATGCTTCTGGGTTTGGTATTGGGTTGGTGCCATCAAAAGCATCATCATATGTTTCATAATATGTTGGAGTTACATTTGTTTCTCCGTTTAACAATTCACTTTCGTAAGTTGTTAAATCAAATTCTGCCTGTCCGTTGGTGCTATCACCATCAGAATCATCATCACAAACCTCTAAGTCTTGATTGTCTGCTAAAGGAGAAGGATTGTTTAATACTCTTAGAGTTACTGTAGTCAACGTGTAACATCCTGTGTTAGCATCTTCCACACGAACATGCATTGTGTAAGGACTTACCGTGTTAAAATAACTAGTATCATCAGGTACTGGGTTTATGCCAGCGTCTGCATCAGCTTCTGTTTCATAGTAAGATACTATATATCCGTTTATACCACCTGTAATTTCTTCGTTTTCAACTGTTAAATCAAATTCGGTGATTTCATCTCCTGGTTGTCCAAAATCGTCACATAACGCTAAGTCATTATCGTAACTTGGGTTAATAACTGGATTTGGATTTACAATCAAATCAAACTCACGCACTGTAAAACATCCGGTTACATTATCTTCTAATCGTACATATATTTCTTGAGAATATGGTATGTAGTTTGTGTAATATGTAGATAAAGCAGGTGTTCCTAAAACAGCATAATCGTATGTTAAGTGATATGTTATAGTGTAGTCTGTTGTACTTTGCGTACCAAATACATTGGCATTTTGTTCTGTTAAATCAAACTCTGCTCTACCATCAGCCAATTGATCATCACATATTTCTAAAGGCTCTAGGTTGTATGGAACTACCGGTGTTGGATTAACAATAAGTTCTAGTTCTACAATATCGTAACATTCTGTTAAGTCGTTTTCAACACGAACATACATTGTTTGGTTGTCTGCATAAATGTTTTCGTAAGGAGCAACTTGAGGGTTTTGGTCATATTCAGCATCTTCTTCTGTTTCGTGAATAGTTACTGTATAATTAGTAGTACCGTCAGGAATTACTTCGTCGTATACATAGTCAAAATAGAACTCTCCAAAACCATCATTGTCATCATCGCAAAAAGTTATCGTACTTGGTGTATTTGCAACAGGTGGTTCTGCAATTATTAATTCTAGTGTGGTTGTATTATAACATCCTGTCGTTCCATCTTGAAGTTTAACAAAAATAGTTTGACTAGGAGTAGCAGTGTTTACATATTGGTTTGGTAACGCTGCTGTATTAGCTTCTAAATCTGCCATACTAGCATAATAGTAAACATTCATACCTGTTTGACCATTCAATATTTCCGCGGTTTTATCACTTAGTGTAAAAGTGGTATATCCAGTTCCATCATAGTTACATCCGTACAATGGGGTAGGAGTTATAACTTGTGGTCTTGGGTTAACAATAAGTGTAAGGTCATTTGTCATAGTACAGCCAGATAAAGTATCTGTAACCGAAATGGTTAATGTCTCAGTATCTATGGTACTATTCACGTATGGGTTTGGTAGCGGTGTTGAAAGTAGGTTACCTGCAACATCGTAATATTCTACTGTATATCTTCCTATATCAGAAAAATCACTTTCTACTAAATCTTGAATGGTAGAAGTATCAAATTCAGCAAAGCCATCATCGTCTGTATCACATGTTTCAAGAGGAGTTATAGGTGTTAAGTCTAATGGAGTTACTCCAATTAAGTCAAAAGTAATGGAATCAGAACAACCTACATCTTGCTGTGCCCCACAAAAATTCTCAACTAGAACCATTTGGGTATTTGTTGCAGCACCAGTAGCGGCAGTAAAGCCCCAATAAACATATGGGTTACCTGCAAATACATCATTTAGCATATCTATAGTAGCTGTTTGTACTACAGTACCTTCATAAGTGATGGTATAAGTCATGGTGTCTGCATCCCAATTAAAGTTTACAGAATGCCATTGTCCATCTTCTATATTTCCTGCATCATAAGGAGTAGTGTATTCCGAGTGAGCTGGTAAGTTTGAAGCGTTACCATCAGAAATAATAGCAATATGATCATTAACCAATGGGTCATCTGCATTATTAAAGGTATCAAACTCTACAGCTAAAGAAGGAGCGATGCCTTCATAGCCTAGTCCACCACCAATAGTACCAGCACTTGCTGTTAATGGCTGTAATACGAAAGCTATACCATCAGCTCCCGCATTATAAAGTCCAAAATATAATTGTGCATCAATATTAAAGTCTTCCGTAATATCAAACATACTGTTAGCCCATGCACTACCCATATTACCATCAGCATCTGGTAATGATTCGTAATGAGTTAATTCAATGGTGTCATTAGTAGCAGTTGTATAATATGCGTCTCCATTTAGAGTAAAGTTAGAGCCATCAAAATTATAACATACAGGGTAACTGTCTGTTACCTGTGCTGTGATAGTTTGTGGAGCAATATCTAAAGGGTCTGGTAATTCATTACCTAAAGAGTTTCCATTAGCATCAAAGAATAAAACAGAATGCGATGCCCCATTAAGTATAGCCTCTGTAATACCATCGGTATCAAACGTAGCTAAACCTGTGGTTTCATCTAAGCAACCGTAAATATCATCTACTGGTGTTGCAGTAGGGGAATCATAAAATAAGATTTCAAAAGTTCCAATCTCGTAACAATCTTCATGATTTACATTTTCTACTCTTACATAAATAGTATGCGTTGTAGTTACAGCATTATAATTTAAAGAAAGCGGATATAAATCATCTTCTGCATTGTATAACGAACTGTGAAAGCTTACATTAAAAAGAGTATTATCTTGTGTACCTAATGCTTCGGCTATTTTGGGTGTTAAATCAATTTCCATGTAGGTTAACCCTTCGTCACATAAAGCAAACCCTTCCATTTGGTTTACAACAGGTTGTAATTCCGTACCTATTTCAAAAGCATCTATCTTTCTACATTCAGGATGGTCTGGGTTTACAATTACGGCGTAGATCATTTCTGGTGTGTTAGATGTATATGTATACGGTCCAGTAATAGGATTGGTTTCGTTTTCTGCATCTGTTTGCGTAAAGTAATAATTTACCGTAAAGTCGATAGGAGTATTACCCAAAATTTCAGCGTCTTTTTCGGTGAAATCAAATTCATAACTACCATCTAAATTAGAGGTACACGCTATCCATTCTATTAAATCAACTTCTTGATCAGGTAACTCGTATATTGTAATTTCATTCTTTACATTTTTCTCTATACATCCATCATGTATCGTAGCAATTACCTCAAAAGTTCCTGGATGTGTAAATACATGAGTAGCTGTTAAGCCCCCATTAGGCCCTACATAAATATTGTCAGGAGAATCGGGATCTCCAAAATCCCATTCAATATAGCCATTTGCTTCATTAAATTCATATAGTAATTCTATTTCTGTGGTGTCTGTCTCACAAATGTACTCTTCTTCAATATTTGTGTGCAGAAAACTAGAAATAAAAGGAGGTAAACCTTGTGTAGCTATTCCAGTTCCTAAATCAATTGCATTGTGTGTATAACCACAACCAGGGCCATAGACGTTCGGATGTTCAATTACACTTAAATAATTGGTTCCCGTAGTATAACTTAGAGGGACAGTTCTGTAAATACGACCGTCAATACCTAATTGTAGTGCACCTCTAAATACATTATTCCCTTCATGGAGGGTTATTTGCGATAGTTCAATATCATCAGCAGTTAAATCGTATTGAATTAAGTTAGATGAAGATGAACCATTATATGAATGACAATACAAAATATTACTATTGGTTGAAAATTCTAAACCGTATGGTGTGTCATTACTGGTGAATATACCCAAGTGTGTTTCATCGTATACAGCGCCCGTTGCTGGATCAAAATTGTAGAGGTATAACTCGTCTGCTGATGCCGATGCGCAGGCTATTTTAGTACCATCAGGTGAAATTTTTAAATAACCTCTAGAATCACTGTTTTGATTTAATGCTAAATTAGAAATAACTGGTGGTTGTACTCCTGCTGCAGTAATTTCGAAAGCTGCCATTGTTGTATAAGGAGGAGATGAATTTCCATAAGCGATCACCCAATAACCGTCATTATCAGATTCTGTAGCACAAATTTTTTCTGAGGTACTATTGAGTAGTAAAATGTTTTTTTGTGAAGCAACTACATCTCCAAAACCAGAGTCTAGTGACATATCCACTACGGAGTAGGCCAAAGGTCCTGAACCATCATCTACTGTGAAAATATAAAATTTTTGATCGTCGTCAGTAAACGGAACTATAATACCAGACTGCGTACTTGACGGGTCTCCAATTAAGCCTGAGCCGTTCGGCATTTGGGTATGATTACGATTGTAAACATAGGTTCCGTCTGTGTAAAATAATAAGGAACCATCTGATTTTTTACTAATGGAAGCACAACCTTCAGTAGTAGATAGCGCCCCATCATACAACACATGATCAAATTGTAAACTGTCACATGGGTCAAACGCAATTCCTGCATAGTTACCAAAGTACCAATTAGCGGCTTCTTTTTGAGATTTAACAATATTAACGGATACTGTTAAAAAAATTAAAAAAATGTACTTTTTTAGCATAGTTGGGTAGTTTAAGCCCCAAATATAATAATTAGTATTATAAATTTCTCTTTTTTAGTATGATATGTGTAAAAAAGATGAAAATAAATGTCCATGCTAAAGCAATCGCATATTCGTACCAATGTGTTAAGTAATCCTTTACAATTGTTTCTCCAATTAAGTTAGATGCTGTTTTTACAGGATTGAATCGTGTAACTGGTTCTTTCACCAAATTAGCTAAAGAATTAATAGGGAAAAAATTAAAAATTTTATCTGGTATGTTTGAATTGTCTGGAAAATAGTGGTTTAACGCTGAGTAGCCAATCCACTCTAGGATATACCATATAAATAGAAATCCTAAAGCAAAAGCAGATTTTCTTACTAGCATACCTAAAAAT
The DNA here is from genome assembly GCF_027924185.1 of Neptunitalea lumnitzerae. Lineage (GTDB taxonomy): Bacteria > Bacteroidota > Bacteroidia > Flavobacteriales > Flavobacteriaceae > Neptunitalea > Neptunitalea lumnitzerae. The sequence continues at coordinate 1,036,182 of NZ_BRVO01000002.1, read as the reverse complement.
AAACAGATAGAGAAAAAACCTAGTAGTTTTACAAAGTACGCAAGCAAGTAGTCCGTATCTTTCAAAATTACCAGAGGAGTGTTAAAATCTGAAAAGATGAGTCCTAGTACTAATGTTAAAATACAAATGAATATTGTAGATACCAATGAAAAGATTAATACCATGTAAAACTTAGAAAGTACAAACTCTTTTTTACTTAATCCGTCAATTAAGTTTTGTTTTAAAGTTTTGTTGGTGTATTCATTAGACATCATGGATACAATGACTATTGCGAAGAATATTTTTAAAAAACCTGCAATCCAGGTGTTTAAATGCCAAATGTAAGGGAAGTTAAAAATACCTTGGTCTGCCAATCTAAAATGTATTTCACCAATATCAAACTTAATAGAAGCTAATATGCTGATTAATGATAGTATGGCAAAATATGCTATAATTAATATTTTACTAGCTCTGCTGTTCCAAAGCTTTATAAATTCTATTTGTAAAAGTCTTTTCATGCGAATTATTTGTTGGAGGTTAATTGTAAAAATTGGTCTTCAAGACTTTCCTTACGTTTTACTAAATGACTAAGTACAATACCTTTATTAAATAGGTACGTGTTTAGTTCTTCTGCAGCTATTTCTTTGGTTAAAAATGCAGTTACTTTATTTTCTTTTTCTACAATTTTGCCAATGGCATCATAGCTTTCTAAAGTTTTAAGTAGTTTTTCATTGTCAGCAGCCTTTAGTTCAACAAATCCATAACTGGCTACCATTTCATCTACCCGTCCTGAGTATAATTTAACACCCTTTCTTAAAATTACTACATGGCTACATACTTTTTCAACTTCATCTAAAAGGTGTGAAGCAAGTAAAATAGTAGTTCCAGTTGCTGCAATTTGCAAAATAAGTTCTCTTATTTGGTGAATCCCTTGAGGGTCTAGTCCGTTTGTAGGTTCATCTAAAATTAAAATCTCCGGGTCGTTTAACAGTGCAGAAGCAATGGCTAAACGTTGTTTCATACCTAAAGAGTAGGTTTTAAACTTATCGTTTCTTCTATCCCAAAGTTCTACTAATTTTAATTTTTCTTCAATTTTGGCGTTGCTTACTTCTTTAATCTTACATACTAATTTTAGATTTTGGTAAGCCGTCATATAAGGGTAAAAGTTTGGGCGCTCAATGATAGCTCCTACTTTTTTTAAGGCTTGATGTGTAGAAGTGTGTCCGTCAAACCAGAAAAAATCTCCAGAGGTTTTGTTAACCACATTAAGCACTATCCCTAAAGTTGTAGACTTACCACTTCCGTTTGGGCCAAGAATGCCGTATATATTTCCTTTTTCTATGGTGAAAGATAGATCGTTTACGGCGGTAAGTTTTCCAAATTTCTTGGTGAGGTTATTTATAGTTAGTATTGTTTTCAAAATTGAAATTTTGTTATGAGGTTCATTAAACATGACGAGTAATCCGTTGATTTGTTACAATAAATGTTATTTTTGATAAAACGATTTTACAATGGGAGACGATTTAATGTCTAAGAAAAAGCCTAGTTTTCCTATTTCAGAAAAACTAAATGAGTATTTAAATGAGTATAGTAGAAATATAAAAATACCTATATTTTATGAAGATTTACTTAGGTTTTCAGGTTCTATAGTGGTATACGATGAAGATGATAATGATACCCTTTGGTTACGTGTGTATTACAATGAATTTGAACGAGAAGAAATTGATTATGCATTAAAAAAAGTATATTCCATTCTTATATCTGATGGTAATGATGATATTTTGCAATACCTAAATGTAGATACCATAGATTTCTGTACGTTCGGAAATTCGCAACCCTTTAGAGTGAAGGTGAGAAATGTTTTGAATGATAACTTTACGTATTTCTATATTAAAAAAGCAGATGCTTCAAGAATTTATGGGTTAGAGTTAGAGCATATGTTGTCTCCTTATAACTTAAACTATTTAGTTTATAAAGATACCTTAATAGAAGAGCATATAGCTGGGATACCCGGAGATATTTTTATTAAAGAATTTTTACCTGATTGTACCGAGTTTCAAAAATCGCAAATTGCCAAAGAGTTTGTAAAGTTTAATGAGCGTTGTATGATTAGGCTTTTGGGTGATATGCGTAGTTACAACTATGTGTTTGTTGTAACCCCAGATTTTGATCATGTGGTTTATAAAGTGCGTGCTATTGATTTTGATCAGCAATGTTATGAGGGTAGATTAAAAGTATATAGACCTCAGTTTTTTAAAGAGAACAGAATTATGGTTGATTTAGTAAGGGCAAAACTTCAAAAAACATCCATAAATCAATACAAAGTAGAGGAACGTTCTATCGTAGCAAAGCGTATTTTAAATTCTTTAGAACAACTTAGAGATTTATTAAGTTGTATGAAAGCAGATCATATTTCTAAGCAAGAATATGTAGATAGTTTAAAGCTTGAAATTTTTGAATTTACTAATGATTTAGAGTTTAAGAAAGCTTCTAATATGGGTGAAATACTTACAGCTGCGTTAGATTTTATTAGAAGAAACTATGAAGATGTTAATATGACCAGATTAATGCAATAGTTGGTTTAAGTGGTATGCTAATTTATCGGGCTCAACATTCACTCCTATTATTTTTCTGTCTTCATTGATGAGGATGTTATAAGGAATGCTGTAAAATTGATAGTGTTCTACTAGTGGGCTTTCAAACTCGTTACCAGCTCTTAGGTGGTTCCAAGTAAGGTGGTCTTTTTCTATGGCTTTGTGCCAAGCATCTGTACCGTCTTCAATGGAAATACTTAATATGTCAAAACCATCATGTTGGTATTTTTTATATAGTTGTACCCAATCAGGATTTTGTTTTCTGCAGGGTACGCACCAACTAGCCCAAAAATCTACTAACAAATAGGGTGCTGTAACAGTGCTGCTGTTTTTTGTTTCATCATCTAAATCATATAAGTCAAAGTCTTTGAAAGTGGCACCTATACCAAATTCTTTCAATTTTTCTATGGCTTGATTTATTACAAATATGTCGGTTTTACTTTGCTTAGAGGTGTCAAGCTTGCTTTTTAGTAAAGACACTTCTTCCGCACTTAAAATCCAGGTTTCAGAAGCTATTTTTCCTAAAAACTTTGCACTTAAGCTATGCGATGGGTTTTCGGTTATAAAGGTTTCTAATGAATCTTTAAGAGCTGTGTCAAAATTAGCATCCTTATAATGCTCATTTAAAAAAGTTTCAAATTTGTGTTGTTTGGTGTGGCTTGCAGAACCTTTAATGTCTAGCACTTTTAAGTTACTAGCATTGTCTAAAGTAAGTTGAATATGGCTGTTTTCAATATACAGCCAAGCTAGTTTATCACTGTTTGTAGCGGTAAGCCATCCTTGAATAGGAAAATCGGTTTTCCCTGTAAAGGAAAACCGATTATTTTTTACTAATGAGCTATCTTTTTTATAAGGGGTATTAAGGTATATATACCCCTCAAAAACATAATTATTAAAGGTTCCTTCTATGGTGTAACCATCGTTGCTGTTTTTAGCGCAACTAGCAAAGATTACTAAAATAACAATGTAGCTCAGTAGTTTCATTAGTTCTTTTCTTCTTTGTTAAAGTATACTAAGTAGTAATACATTTGACGTTCTTCGTCCCAACCTTTTTCAACAAATTTTTCAGCGCTTTCCGGGTTAATGAAATCCATTTTAATCTGAACATTTGTATCAAGATTAATTACGTTTTTCATTTTTTTACGAGCATCTGAAACGGCTTTGTTAGCAATAGGGAAGCTACTTACATCTTCAATATTATACTTAGGTCCTTTTTCTGTTTTGTAATGTTTAAACTCTGGTATTAAATCTGGGTTATCAATAACCTCATTTAAAAATGCTGTTTCTTCAAAATCATCATTTTTAGCAAAGTGGTTTACAGCTCTGTTCATAAACATAACTTCTTCCTTTTTATCTTCAGCAGGAAGTACCACATCTTTAGCAAAGTCTTTACAGAATTTTAAATACTTTTTGGTAAAGAAAGTTTCATCGGTTAACGCATCAACATTTAAAAAGTTTTCTAACCAATATTTAGCATCATAGCGGTTACTGTCTATAGATAGTAATTTAAAACCATCTGCTTTATTGGTGTTTAATATAATACAACCTTTATCTAGTTTGTTTATATTAATACCTTGTTTAATTAAAATATTAATGTCGTTACCATTTTCTTCAAATTGAAGAAAGTCTTGCTTTAGCTCACTTTTAAAAATACCAATCGCGTCCATTTTCTCATTATCCAATACCACATCGTTTAGATAAGCCACATATACTTCTCCTGGCTTAATGTGTGGGTGGTTTGATTGTTCAAATAAATGCGTAGCTATTTTTTTAGAGTTATCATGAATAGAGGCAGGGTCTGTAAAAATTTCTACTGCTATTTTATAAAGCTCATTAAGCTCTACATCAACATCATCATCAAAACGTAAATAGTTTTCTTCTTTATCTCTAAATGGTTTAAAGAAGTATTCTTTTAATAATCCTAAGATTTCATCATTTAGCTGGTATGGGTTTTCAGAAAAGAAAACACCTTCGTTTTTGCTTTTGTTACCCACTTTGTGGATAGATAGGCTTTCAATGTGTGTAGGATATAAATTAATCATTCTTTGGTGTAAACTATTTATTTGGTTTATTTAAATAACCGGAATATTAATTCCAGTTCTCGTCAAAATCGTAATCGTCGTAATTGTTAAAGTCATCATCATCGTCATTGCCTTCAAGACTTCCAAAATCTGAACTCATTTCTTCTGCTTCAAAATCTTTTACAGGAGCAGATTCTGGTAACTCTCCATGAGAAAATAATAAACTAGGGTAAGCAACTTCATTATCATCTTCACTAACTTCTGCTAGCTCTACAAAGAATGTCCACATGCTAAAAAAGTCGTATACATAAATCAATTTGTTTTGATCTTCTGAAGCGGCATCGTCTAAAGAAGTTTCATTCATTAAACGAACTTCAGATGAGCCATCGCTCATGTCAAACAAAGATATTTCTTCTCCTTGGGTCCATTCATCATCACTTACATAGAAAGAAGCCATTTCTGTTCCGTCAAATCCAAATGCTTGTGTAATGGCATTATGAAAATCTTCCATGGTTGCCGATGATTCTATGGCAATGTCTCTAATTACATCATCCTCTGCATCAAGTATAACTCTAAACTTATATATCATTGTAAAAAATATGTTTAAACTGAAAAAATAATTATTTGCTAAACCTATGTAATGTATAGGTCATGGCGCTTAATAAAAAGAAAGCTCCTACTTGGTGTGCTACCCCTAACCAAACCGGTACGGCAAGTAAGATAGTAAAAACACCTAGTATAAATTGTAAAATTACAATAAACATTAAGGCTCTTAAACCTTTTTTTTGAGTAAGTGTAAGACTCATAGTTTTTCCTTTTAGGTATAAGACTAAAATGAAAATAACTACTACATATGCCAAATATCTATGAACAAACTGAACTCCGCTTTTACCTTCAAAAAAGTTTTTCATCAAAGGTTCTTGTTCGGTGTAAACTGTTGGGTGTATTAGTTTTCCTTCGCTCATTAATGGCCAATGATTATGAATAAATCCGGCATCTAACCCTGCAACAAAAGCACCCCATATAATTTGTATTAAAAGTATAATTAGGGCCAATCTAATTAGGTTTCTAAATTTTTTGTTGACCGATATTCTATCTGGATATATGATATCTAATGCTACCCAAAGTGTTGCAGCAAAAGTAATAAAGGCAGTAGTTAAGTGTAGTGCTAGTCTGTAATGGCTTACATCTGGGCGATCTACCAAACCACTTTTAACCATATACCAACCAAAAAAGCCTTGAAGCCCTCCCAATAGTAAAAGGATGACGGATTTTCTTATGGTAGAACTTGTTAATTGCTTACGTACTAAGAAGTACAAAAACGGAATTAAAAATATCATACCAATCATACGTCCTATAAGTCGGTGAAGCCACTCCCAAAAATAAATATCTTTAAAGTCTTCAATGGTAAAATGGGTATTCAGCTTTTGGTATTCTGGGTATTGTTTGTATAATTCAAAAGCTTCATTCCATTCTTGGTCTCCAATAGGAGGGATGGTTCCTGTAATTAATTTATAATCAGAAATGGATAAGCCAGAATGTGTTAATCGGGTTATACCACCAATTACTACCATGATGAATATTAAAAAGCATCCTGTAAGTAACCAGTACACTACAAATTTGTTGTCTTTTTTCATCTTATTTTACAGCTTTTAAGCCTAATTTTTTTCCTCTTTCTAGCATAAAGTGATAAGCAGCGTCATACTCATTAGGTATTTCACCTTCTAAGATAGCTTCCTTTATGGCATCTTTAATAATTCCTATTTCTTTAGAGGGTTGAAGATTAAAAACTTCCATAATTTGTTCACCACTAACTGGTGGTTGAAAATTACGTACATGATCTCGTTCTTCAACTTCTACAATTTTTTGTCTTACAATTTTAAAATTGTTATGGTATTTTGTAAACTTTTTAGGGTTTTTGGTAGTAATATCTGCTTCACATAGCGTCATTAAATCTTCTACATAATCTCCAGCATCAAATATTAATCTTCTTACCGCAGAGTCTGTAACAATATCTTGTGCCAACACAATAGGTCTAGAACTCATAAGTACCATTTTCTGAACAAACTTCATTTTGTCATTCAATGGCATGTGTAATCTTTTAAATAGTTTATACACCATTTTAGAGCCTACAAACTCATGTCCATGAAAAGTCCACCCTATTTTTTTGTCAAAACGTTTGGTAGGTGCTTTTCCTATGTCGTGCAACAAAGCAGCCCAACGTAACCACAGGTCGTCTGTGTTTTCAGCTATGTTATCTACTACTTCTAGCGTATGCCAAAAGTTGTCTTTATGTTTTTGCCCTTCTTTTTCTTCTATGCCTTGTAGAGCTGTTAATTCAGGAAGAATTAATTTTAGAAGTCCAGTTTGGTGTAATAATTTAAATCCAACAGAAGGTGTTTTGCTTAGTATTATTTTATTAAGCTCGTCTACAATGCGTTCTTCAGAAATAATTTTAATTCGCTCATTATTTCTTTTAATTGCTTCTAATGAATGATGTTCAATTTTAAATTGTAACTGTGAAGCAAATCTAATAGCGCGCATCATACGTAGCGGATCATCAGAATAGGTAATGTCAGGATCTAAAGGAGTTCTTATAATTCCTTTTTCAAGATCTTCTATACCGTTAAAGGGGTCTAATAGTTCGCCTCTGTTGTTTTTGCTTAAAGAAATAGCTAACGCATTAATGGTAAAGTCTCTTCGGTTTTGATCGTCTTGTAAAGATCCATCTTCTACCAAAGGTTTTCTAGAGTCTTCACGGTAACTTTCTTTTCTGGCACCAACAAATTCAAGTTCAATATCATCTGTTTTAACCATGGCAGTACCATAGTTTTTAAATACCTGAACTTTTGTTTTTTGAGGTAAAAGTGATGCAACTTCTTTGGCTAATTCAATACCACGCCCAACAGCAACCACATCAATATCTTTTGGTGTGCCACGTTGAAGCAAGAAATCTCTAACAAAGCCACCAATTACATAACAATCTACATTAATATTTTCTGCAGCTTGTGTTATGGTTTCAAATATAGGGTCTTGAATAGCTATGTTAGTATTTATTTCTTTCAAACTCTTTTGCATTTAATCTTTTATGTTTCTTCTTGCTCTAAGTGGTAGCGAGAAAAAAAGGTAAACTCCTTTTATTTTCTAATGATTTTTACCAGTCCGCTTCCACTTAATTTAATAATGGTAGAAGGTTGTGAGCAAATTTTTTCGCGGTGCAAATTTACTACATAGTCCACACCTGATAAAATTTCGTTGTTAATTTCTTTGAACGATTTTGGCGTAGGAGAGCCACTAATGTTTGCCGAGGTGGAAACAATAGGTCTGTTTAATTTTCTAATAAGTTGTCTGCAAAATTCATCTTTTACTACTCGTACGGCCAACGAATTGTCTTCTCCAATTAAATTTTTAGCAATACCCGACGGCTTATCGTATATAATGGTGGTAGGTTTATCTGTATGGTCAATAATATCATAAGCAGCATCTGGTATTTCTCTAAAAATACGCTCCAACATTACAACGTCTGATACCAAGCATATAAGAGCCTTGCTTTCTTCACGTTGTTTTAGCGCATATATTTTTTGAACAGCTTCTGCATTTGTGGCATCACAGCCTAATCCCCAAACTGTATCGGTAGGATACAGTAATGTACCTCCTGATTTTAGGGTTTTTAAAGAATTATGAATTTCTTCTTGCATAAAAAATTACTTTTGTGCAAAGTTAATCCATTAATTAAAACTTTATGAAAGATACCGCTTGCAAAATTCTTTATGTTTTACATAAAAAAGGAGAAAATAGTCATTATAAGGGGTTGGTGGCTTTGGCAGAGCAAAACAATATGCAGGTTAAGTTTAGAGAGTTCTCAATTATAGGGCGGTCTTTAAAAGGTATTTTTAAGTTAGATGGTAAATTATACGCTAAACAATGGGTGAACTTGTTTTTTATGTTAGGCTTGTTGTTTAGTAAAAATAAGCGTGTGGTTTTGGGTATTGCGCCTTACGATTATAAATTACGCTCGGTACTTTTCTTTTTGAAAAATCATAAGGTATACTATCATACAAGTTGGACGTCATGGGATGGTAGTTACTACCCTAAGAAGAAATTTGTAACTGATAAACTAAAACAAAAATGGGCAGACTTTTTAGAAACTACCTCAGAACATATTTTTGCAGTTTCTGGTAAAACAAAAGAGGAGTTAACTACGCATTATAATGTGCCCGCTAGCAAGGTAAGCGTTGTATACCACACTGTAGATCCTCAGTTTTTTATTGATTATAAGGTGCAAAAAAAACATGGGAGTTTTATCTATGTGGGCAGATTGTTAGAGGAAAAAGGATTAACAGAATTATTAAATTTTTTTGCTGAGAAACCTTCTTATACTTTTACTATTGTAGGTAATGGAACCCTTGAGAATATGGTAAATGAATATGCTGCTAAGTATCCTAATATTGTATATAAGGGGTATGTTTCTGATAAAGAGATGTTAGCAAAATTATATCAAGAACATCAATTTTTACTAATGAATTCTCAGCGTACGGAACGTTGGGAGGAATTGTTTGGAATGTCTATAGTTGAGGCTATGGCATGTAAAACAATACCTGTGGCAACTTCACATTCAGGGCCCAAAGAGATTATTAAAACGGGTGAAAATGGCATATTGGTGCAGGAAGGAAAAATGGTTTCTTTCCTGGAAAATGAGCTGTTAAATTTAGATATAGTGAAATTAAGTACGAATGCTTATCAAACAGCAGTTTTGTATACAGAGGAGGAGGTAGCTAAACGTTGGGAGCCTATTTTAGCTTAATTATTTTTTGCTCTTGTCTGTATGATTTGCTTAGAGGTAAACCAGTAAATAGCCCTATGGCTAAAGGGAAATATTTTGGTTTTACTAATGCGGTTAGAAAGTAGCGTATTAATAAAAAGTATCTAGCAATTAAGTAGCTAAAATATCCATTGTTTTTTTGCATCACATAAAGCATAGATGTTTTAAGTTCTAGCTTTTTCTTAATGGATGTTTTTTGACTTTTCCCTTCGTAGTGTATGTACTTAGCTGAGGGTAAAAAATAAGTGAATTTCCCCTTCTTTTTTAAGCGGTAAGAAAGGTCACTTTCTTCATAGAATAAAAATATGTTAGTGTCGAAACCACCAACATTATTAAAGTCTTCTGCATTACAAAACATAAAGCTACCATTTACGTAATCTACTTTTATGGGGCTAGTGTAGTTTATTTTACGTTTTGGTTTACCTGCTAATTTCTCCATAGCAGAACTTCCCAAGAAAAGCTTTCCTAGTGATATAAAATGATCGAAGCTATGAGATTGTTCAGTTTTGCTTTTTAGTATTTGCGGACCACAAATACCTGCATCTGGAGTATTTTCCATAAAGTTTAAGCACTCAGAGATGCAGTCGTTTTCAAAAATAGTATCGTTGTTTACAAACGCATAATAATTGGCATGTGCAAATTGTACGCCTTGCATATTACCACCACCAAAACCGGTGTTTATGCAACTTCTAAATAATGTGATTTTAGAATTTTGAAGTGCCTTTATACTCTGTTCTAAACTAAGGTAATCTTCAACTTCAGAGGTGTTGTCTATAACAATTATCTGATAATTAATGGAAGCATCTGTTTTGTTTAGAATGCTTTTAATGCAATCAATAGTGTAGGTTGCTGTATTGTAGTTTATAACTATAATTGCTACAGTATGCTTCATGTATTTAGATTATTATAGGTTAAAATGTTGGCTTAGGTTTTTCCATTGCTCCACATTAAAATCTTTCCCGATGTTTTGTTTTTTTAAAGAAACCTTCTGAGTAAACATTACGGGTATTAGTGGTATTGAGGTTTGTAACCGATACGTTTCAGTATTGTTTATGAGTGCCATGGCTTTAAACCATAAGTCATCAGCTTTTGGGCACAATGTAAGAAACAATTTGGTATTGGTAGCATCCTTGTGTAAAGCATGGGGCGGGTATAGAACACCTCCAACCCCTAATGGGAGTAATTTATCTGATTCATCCCCCTTGTTATAAGGCCAATTTTTATAAGGTTTTATACTACCGTCTTGTTTATAGCTAATCTCTCTAGAAAAATTGGTAATAACTTTTTTAGGGTTCGCTTTATGTGTGTTATAGATAGTTTCTAGCCAGTTGTTAGGGTATATCATATCATCATCACAAGTAACAATAATGCAATCGCTATGCTTGGCTAATGTTTCCACAAGTTTTAAATGCGGACATGATATACTTGAAAATTGTATAGAAAAACAAGACCCTTCTAATTTTTTTAAACTTTTAGGAATAGCGTTTTTAAGATCTTCGTGCAACCATAAAATTATTTTTTCAGGGGCTGTACTTTGATTTAAAATACTACGTATGGTAATATGTACTTTGTTTAACCTGTATGGAATTGTAGTTAATGAAACTATTACTGGTACAACGTTTTTAGGTTGTCTTAATTGTTTAGCACTTTTACTAACTAATTGGATAGTATGTGTTAAGGAAGGGATGAATTCTTTTAGTTTCATAAAAGTACCTTATAAAGATTTTAAAAAATCAATTAAATGATTTTTAAATAATTTAGGTTCAAATGCTGTGTAGAAAGTATCAATGCTTTCTATAATTTCTTTTCTTTTTAGACCTTGTAATGTTTCTGCTTTAAAGTCTTTTAAATGAACTGCTTGGTGTTTGTTTTCTTCAATAAACCACCCCGCTTTACCTGTAAAGGGAGCAAAAATAGCATACGTTGGTACTTTCAAAGCTTTTGCCATATTAATAGCGCCTCCTTCATTTCCAATAATGGCTTTGCACTGTGAAAGTAAGCCTAAGAAACCTCTTAAAGAATTTGAGAATACATCAAATTTAATATGTTGCTGCGTTTCTGGCTTGCATAAATTGTAAATTTCTCTTGCCTTTTTTTCTTGAGAAGGTATGTAGTTGAAAAGTATAGTGACTTTTCTAGTTTCTACGATGCTATCAATTACAAGTGCCATATACTTGGCAGGATAAGTTTTAATATCACTACTCCCTAGTACGCCTATCATTATAATTTCTTCATTTTCACCAATACCTTTGTTTTTTAAAAAAGTTTTGGCTTCAACTTTTTCTTCTGTTGTTAGATGAATAGTAGGAGATAGGATTAATTTTTCTTCAGGAATATTAAATGGTGTAAGAAGGGTCACACGATTTTTAATAGCTAAAGTCATTTTAGGGTCTGGATCATCATGCGTATGAAACGTTTGATTGTAAATCCATGATGTATAGGTTTTCGTGTATGAAATTTTTAAGTTAGAATTAGCAAAAAGTGAAATTAAATTACTTTCTAATTTACCATATGCGTCAATTACAGCATTATATTCTTTACGTTTTATATCCTTTAAAAACTTATAAAAGGCTGATTTGTTTTTGCGGTACTCCTTTTTAAACACAATAACGGTGTTAATGTGCGGATGGTTTTCTAATACTGCTAAGGTGTTTTCATTGGCAACGTAGTCAATGGAAGCCTTTGGGTACATGCGTTTTAGATTGTCGCAAATCATAGTGCTGGTGAGCACATCGCCAATCATCTTCTGCTGGATTATTAAAAATTTCGGTTCGGAAATCATAAATACGAAAGTATTGGTTTTTTTAAGAAAATAAAACAATCTATTTTTGTATAAATTAAATAATGTATGAAAATGAGTCCTATTTCTGTTATAATTAGTACTTACAATGCGGAAGAATGGTTGAAAAAAGTGTTGTGGGGCTATGATAATCAAGCTTTTAAAAATTTTGAGGTAGTTATAGCAGATGATGGTTCAGGAGAAGCTACAGCAAATTTAATTGATACTTTAAAAAAAGAAGTTTCTTACCCAATAGTGCATGTATGGCAAGAGGATGAAGGTTTTCAAAAATCTCGAATTTTAAACAAAGCTATAGAAGCATGTAGTTATGATTATATTTTGATGAGTGATGGAGATTGTATTCCTAGAAAAGATTTTTTAGAAGTGCATGCCGCCTACAGAGAGAAAGGTTACTTTCTATCGGGAGGGTATTTTAAACTTCCAATGGATATTTCTAAAAAAATAACCAAGGAGGATATTAATGCGGGTAATTGTTTTGATGTAAATTGGTTAAAACGTAACGGATTGAATTCTAGTTTTAAGAATACCAAGCTTACTGCAAAAGGTGGGCTATCAAAGGTTTTAAATACTGTGACCCCAACAAATGCTAGTTGGAACGGGCATAATGCATCTGGCTGGAAAGAAGATATTTTAGCTGTAAATGGGATGAATGAAAGTATGCAGTATGGAGGTCAAGATAGAGAATTAGGGGAGCGCCTTTTTAACTTAGGAATTAAGTCTAAACAAATACGTTATAGTGCTGTTTGTGTGCATTTAGATCATGCTAGAGGATATAAAACACCTGAATCAATTGCGTTTAACAGAGCGGTGAGGGATGAGGTAGCTTCGAAAAAAATAACTTGGACCCCAAACGGAATAAAAAAAGAAGCATAGATTTAAAATAAAGGATACTTTTGAATAGATTAGTTTAAACTTATTTAAATGAAAAAAATTATTGACGGCTTTACTTTTTTCAATGAATTGGATTTGCTTGAAATAAGGTTAGCGTATTTGTATGATATTGTTGATTATTTTGTAATTGTAGAGGCTGATACGACATTTAGTGGAGCTAAGAAAGAATACATTTTAGAACAGCATTTAGATAGGTTTGAGGCTTATAAAGATAAGATTATTTATTTGCCAGTGCTCATGCCAGACTTTGCAGAAGAGGCTAAAGTTGCTTGGAAAAGAGAAGAGTATCAACGAAATTGTATTTCAGAAGGGGTAAAGAAAATAGCTTTAGATCCTACAGATATCATATTGATTGGAGATTTGGATGAAATACCTCAAAAAGAAGTCTTGCTTACACTTCAGAAGGATGAAATGAGTAAGTTGAATACGCATACTTCTTATGGTAAGTTGTTAAAGATTTTTGTTTATACGCTTACCTCGTTATTTGCTAATGAAAGAAAAAAAGCAAAGTACCTTACCAGGATAAAACTATTGAAATACGTAATGTTTAAAGGTGGTAAACTACCTTTAATTTTTAATATGATGAACTGTTATTACTACGTAAACTATCAGAATATTGATAAAGGTTGGACGGGTATTATTAGTTTGGAAAATGACATGTTACAATATTTTTCTCCAGAGGAAATGCGTGCACTAAAAAATTATGGAGTTAAATCTGTAGATAATGCTGGGTGGCATTTTTCTTATTTAGGAGGAAAAGAAAAGATCAGATTTAAACTAAAGAATTTTGCGCATCAAGAGTTTAATATACCTGATATTGTGAATGATGAGTACATAGATTTTTGTATCTCAAACGGGTATAGTTTGTTTGAATATTACAAGGGGAATAAGAAAGCGCAGTATCAGAAATTTGGATTGGAAAAATTTCCAGAAAGCTTACAAACAGCTTTAGAGGGTAAAAATGATTTTGTTTTAAAGTAAATCTCTTATTTAAACTAGGTGGTACGTTTTTTAATCCTTTTAATTTCTTTGTAACGCTCGGCAACTCCTTTAGCGTTAATGCTAGCTATTTTGTAGCCTTTTCTTCCATCTAGTATACCTAGGCGAATAATGTACATATAGAAAAACTTAAAAGAAGGCTTAAATAAGGAATGGAAAATTGTAGCAGGCCTCTTTTTTTGATAAATTTCTTGTCCTTTTAAAGTACCATAGAATTTTATTCTACGCTTGTAATCTTCTTCAGATTTATAAAAATTATGATCTAATTTGTTTTTAAGAAAAGCCTCTGAACCTTTAGATATTATTTTTTCATGTACCAATTTATTGGGTACAAAGTGAGCTTTTGATTTGTTGAAAAGACGTAATTGTTTGTCTGTTTGAAAGCCACAAAATTTTAAAGGAACGTTGTTCATTATAAACTTTCGGTACACATAATAAGCGTCGGCTTTTGGAGCTTTTAAAACATCTTTTATTTCGTTTTTTAATGCTGTTGTAACAACTTCGTCTGCATCTACAAATAAAACCCAATTGTTAGAAGCTAAGTTTAAAGCAAACGATTTCTGATCGGTATAGTTTTTAAAAGTATTTTGATAGGCTTTAATTTGAGGGTGGTTTTGTAAAAACTCCCAAGTGCCATCTGTACTATAAGAATCAACTACAATTAACTCATCTGCAAAAGAAATACTATCTATGCATGTTTCTATGCAATTAATTTCGTTAAGTGTTATTAAAACCGCAGATAGTTTGTGCATTTTACCGAGTAAGCCTTAGGTTAGTTGAGGCAAATATAACATTAAATAAATGAAGAAAACTAATAGAAAAATGAAATATCAATAAGAGATTTCTTTCCTTATTTTCATGATTGGTTACTAAAAATAATTACTTGTTTTTCCAATTTAACGGAAAGTTTGTATAAATATTTTAATTGGTCGTATACCAATTTGATTTCTTTTAAGTTTTCTCTTAAAGATTCACTAATAGTTACTTGCCCCTGTAAAAATTCCTTTTCTCTTTGCGAAAACAACTTGTTGTATATGTCTGAAAGATAAGTATCGGCTTTTTTGATGTTTTCTAGCGCTTCGTCTAGCTGGGTTTCTTGTTTGTTTAATCCCATTACACAAGCCTCTAATATATTAATAATAGCATTTATATAATCTTCAAAGTAATCAGATGCTTCGGTGGTTTTGTGACTTTGAATGTAAGTGCCTAAAGCAGCAGCAGCAGATAAGAATGTGTGTTGTATTATAATAATATCATACAGTTGTTTTGTTTTAACTTGTTTAGATTTAGGTTCTTGCGACATTCTTTGGAATGCAGCGTGTAAATTACCAAGTTGCATAAAAGCTGTTTTTCTTGATAGTTTATATTTAGTAATGGGTTGTTTTTTGTTTACGTAAATAGAGGCTATTTCTTTTAAATATTTTTGATTAGCTTTTAATGAGCCTTGTAAAACTCTGTGTAAGTTAGACGACTCCCAAGCCGGATAAAAGAAATAATTAAATATTACTGCTAATAAAGAGCCTACAATGGTGTCTATAATACGTGAGTTGATAATACCGAAAGCATCATCTGAAACCATTGCAAAAACAAAAATTATATTAACCGTAATAGCAATAGCAGCTTTTAAATAATCGCGTTGAATATAAGCAAACGCAAAAATCATGGCTATGAAAGTTATAACGGCGTAAAGGTAAATGTTTGGGGTGCTATAGATTATCAAGTAAGAAAATAGAGCGCCTATAAAAGTACCTATGATTCTTTGAAATGTGCGTTGTTTGGTAATACCATAGTTAGGTCTCATAATAACCAAAATGGTAATAATAATCCAATAGGCGTTTTGAAATTCAAAAACAGTTCCTATAACAAAACCAGTTATAACACAGAGCATTAATCTAAGTGCATGTTTAAATGCTACCGATTTAAAATTAAAATTGTCTCGTAATGCTCTTAAAGAATAATCTTGATTGGTAATAAATTTTGTTGGTTGGTCGGGGTCTTCTGCTTCATGAAGGTTAAAATCGTTAGAAAGAATACTTTCAATAGTCTCTA
Organism: Neptunitalea lumnitzerae; assembly: GCF_027924185.1. GTDB lineage: Bacteria > Bacteroidota > Bacteroidia > Flavobacteriales > Flavobacteriaceae > Neptunitalea > Neptunitalea lumnitzerae. The sequence goes on along the minus strand of NZ_BRVO01000002.1, from coordinate 1,020,027 downwards.
GTTTCTGAATCTGTTGCTCTTCATAATCTGCTAAATTTCTAAGAAGAATTACGTTGTCTCTTCTTTCTTTGGTGGCCTCGAGTGTTTGTTTATAATTTTCAATAGCTTCATGAATCTTGCTTAATATTGCTCTTAGTTCAGAAGTTTTGTGCGATATTTTTTTATTTGAGATTTTAAAAGATAAGTCTACTAGTAACTCAGAGGATGTGTTAAGTAGTGTTCCAAATGGCTGTAAAACTTCTGAGTGGTCTTTAAAACGTTTATCTATGTCTTTGTAATTAATAGGGGTGGCTAATGCTAATTCTAAAATATCTACAAGTTCAATAAATATTAATAATTGCCTTCTGTGGTAACCACTACCCATTACTTTAGATTGTTGTCTTAAAACAATTGCACGTAAGCTTTCGTGTTTTTCGTTAATGCGTATTTGTAATGTTAGTAGTTTTTTTAGTAGCGGATCTCTATTGTTACTTAAGGGTAGGCTTGCTCTAGTTTTTAAATAAGAAGCAGTAAGCTGCATACATTCTACTAAGAGTTGTTCGCCTATTTGTTTTGGGCTAATAAGGTTTATAATAAAAGAAACTGAAATATAAACACCACTACCAATAAGAATAAAGAAAGCGCTTTTGTATAATTCAATCTCTGGACTTAAAGGTACAAAGCCTAAAGCAATGGCTAATAGACCAGAAAAAGAAACCATTGACGCTCTTAAACCATACACACAGATATAGGAATTTGTAAAGATGAGTATAGAGATAACCGTGCCTAAAAGCCAAGGGTTGTGTTTTGTTAAGTGTACAGAACAAAATGAAACAATAGCCAATCCTATGCCGGTAAGAATACCTATGTAGGTGTGTTTTTTGGTGCCTGGCACATCACTAATAGCGGAAAGTAAAATTCCCATTCCTAGCGTAATGCCAAAAGGAGTGTTTGGGAATAAGGTAAATCCTATAGCAACTAAAAGGAATCCTAGAGTAGCAAATAGGATTCCTTTTCTAAAGTCATATGTTTTTAAAAATAGAAGTAATTCTTGTTTCATGTAATCTGCGGGTTGTGTGCAAATTTACATATACTCATTGAATTATAAAGTGTTAATTTGAAATCGTTCTATATAACTTTCAATCTCTAACCTAATCTACATTTTCAGTAGTCTTTTCTGTTTCAATTTGGTTGTCGGGCTCTGTTTCTTTAGTTATAAGTTCTTCTTTAGGAGTGTTCTCAGGAAATTCTATAGGTAAATAAGCTCTTACTTTTCCCCAACCAACAACAAGGTTTACGGTATCTTCTTCATCTGTTTTGTCAAATGCTATAGAAAGTGCATCTAAAGATTCTTTACCTCCTTCAGAAGATGTTTTAATTCTTACTACATCTTTATTTTCATCATAAGAATAGGCTCCCCAGGTGTCAGTATCTTTATTAATAATAAAGGTCCATTCTCGTTTTTCAGGTATGGTTAATAGTGAATAAGTACCAGCTTTAACTAAGGTGTCGTTTATAATTACATCTTCATAAAAGTGAATTTCAGTAGCTTCATTTGCACCCGTTCTCCAAACTTTCCCGAATGGTGCTATTTCTTTACCTACGGCTCTACCTCTAAGTTGAGGTCTTCCATATAATACTTTAACTAATGGGGCTGCGTTGTTTTCTGTTCTGTAGTAAGCAATATCATGCGGACTCATGTCTAGCCCGCTAAATTTTTGAGCATTTACAGTGTTTAAAGTGCAGATTAATAATAAGGTAAATAAAAGGGCGCTTCCTGTTCTCAATTTCATAGTTTTATTTTTGCGCTAAATATCTTTAATTTTCTCGTGTTTAATAGTTAAATTATATTTAAAATTAAAAGACTTGCTTTGGAGTTATACTTTGTTAGAAATTATGATGCTTAAAAGGAGAAAAGCTTATTGTTTGTAATGTTTAATCTTTTTTAAAGTTACATTTTGTAACTAATAGTGAGTTTTATGTTTTTAAATTGAAATTGTTTAAGGACTTTTGACTTAACAATAATAATAAAATAGATTACCATGTGTGGAATTGTATGTGCATTTGATTTAAAAGAATCTGCGGAGGTTTTAAGACCTCAATTACTAGAGATGTCTAAAAAAGTGCGCCATCGTGGACCAGATTGGAGTGGGATTTTTAGTAACGAGAAAGCTATCTTAACTCATGAGAGATTAGCAATTGTTGATCCAGCTTCTGGTTCTCAACCCTTAGTTAGCGATGACGGTAAATTTGTATTGGTTGCTAATGGTGAGATTTATAATCACCGTGACCTAAGAGCACAATTAAATGGTAATTATAATTTCTTAACTGCTTCAGATTGTGAGGTTATTTTAGCATTATATAAAGAAAAAGGTGAAAAATTTCTTGATGATTTAAATGGTATTTTTAGTTTTGCAATATATGATGTTGAAAAAGATACATATTTTGTAGCTAGAGATCATATGGGAATTATACCTTTGTATATTGGTTGGGATCAGAACGGTACATTTTATGTAGCTTCAGAATTAAAAGCTCTTGAAGGTACTTGTACTAAAATAGAACTTTTCCCTCCTGGGCATTACATGAGTAGTGAAACTGGGGAAAAAGTAAGATGGTATGAAAGAGATTGGACTTCTTATGATGAAGTAAAAGAAAATGAAACCAGTATAGAGGATTTACGAGAGGCTTTAGAGGCTGCCGTGCATCGTCAATTAATGTCTGATGTACCTTATGGGGTGTTACTTTCTGGAGGGTTAGACTCTTCTGTAACCTCTGCGATAGCTAAAAAGTATTCTCAAAAAAGAGTGGAGTCTGGTGATACGGTAGATGCTTGGTGGCCGCAATTACACTCATTTTCGGTAGGATTAGAAGGTTCTCCGGATTTAGCGGCAGCACGTAAAGTAGCAGACCATATTGGTACTGTACACCATGAAATAAAGTTTACCATTCAAGAAGGGTTGGATGCTATTAAGGATGTTATATATCATTTAGAAACCTATGATATTACAACGGTAAGGGCTTCAACTCCAATGTATTTAATGGCTCGTGTTATTAAATCAATGGGTATTAAAATGGTGTTGTCTGGAGAAGGAGCGGATGAGTTATTTGGAGGTTATTTATATTTCCATAAAGCTCCGAGTCCTAAAGATTTCCATGAGGAAACAGTACGTAAGTTAGATAAGCTACATATGTATGACTGTTTAAGAGCTAATAAATCATTAGCAGCATGGGGTATTGAGGGTAGAGTGCCATTTTTAGATAAAGAATTTATGGATGTGGCTATGCGCCTTAATCCTAAAGATAAAATGATAACTCCTGAAAAAATGGAGAAGTGGGTAGTAAGAAAAGCTTTTGAAGACTATTTACCGGAAAGTGTTGCTTGGAGACAGAAAGAGCAATTTTCTGATGGTGTTGGATATAGCTGGATAGACACCTTGAAAGAATTGGTGAATGAAGAAGTGTCGGACGAACAAATGGCAAATGCTCATTTTAGATTCCCGGTACAGCCACCAAGAACCAAAGAAGAGTTTTATTACAGAACTATCTTTGAAGAGCATTTTCCGAGTGATGCAGCAGCTTTAAGTGTACCTTCTGTACCTTCAATTGCTTGCAGTACTCCGATAGCTTTAGAGTGGGACGAAGCATTTAAAAACATGAATGAGCCTTCTGGTAGGGCAATTTCTAAAGTTCATACAGATGCTTACGTTTCTTAATTAATTTGAATTTATGTAATGTTGGATGGTTAATAAATTGGGGATTAGGTGTTGCTTTTGCAACACCTTTTTCTTTTTTATCCGTTTGGTGTTTAATTATTTGGTGTTGTTTTTTTGGCTTCTAAGCAACCTATGTATAAAAATTACTGCTACGATTATTGTTAATGTTTAATTTAAGCTATGTTTCCGCTTTTTTAAGGCACTTTCTTGTGTTTTGATAAGTTGTTGATAATTCATAGTGCTAATCGTTTAAATAATTTCAAAATACGGCGCTATTTCTTATCTTTGTAGTTCACTCGTAATAAGTCTGTATTCCAGACGAGTTAACTTAAGACAAATAATTTATAGTATATGAGCGAAGAAGTTAAAAAGCAATATTCCGCCGATAGTATTCAGGCATTGGAAGGAATGGAGCACGTACGTATGCGTCCTTCTATGTATATTGGAGATGTAGGTGTTAGAGGTTTACATCACTTAGTATATGAGGTTGTAGATAACTCTATAGATGAAGCGCTTGCAGGATATTGTGATGTGATATCGGTAACTATTAACGAAGACAATTCTATAACTGTTGAAGATAATGGTAGGGGTATTCCTGTAGACTTACATAAAAAAGAAGGAGTTTCTGCTCTTGAGGTTGTAATGACAAAGATTGGAGCCGGGGGTAAATTTGATAAAGATTCTTATAAAGTTTCCGGAGGACTTCACGGTGTGGGGGTGTCTTGTGTAAATGCACTTTCAGATCATTTAAAAGCTACCGTTCATAGAGATGGAAAAATTTGGGAACAAGAGTATGAAAGAGGAAAGGCTATTTACCCTGTAAAATCTGTTGGAGAAACAGATAAGTCTGGTACTATAGTTACTTTTAAACCAGATGCTACAATATTTCAACAAACCTTAGAATATAATTATACTACGTTGGCTTCTCGTATGAGAGAGTTAGCATATCTTAATAAAGGTATTAGTATAACACTTACTGATAGAAGAAGTAAAAAGGAAGATGGTAGTTTTGAGGGAGAACGTTTTCACTCTGAGGAAGGGTTAAAAGAATTTATAAAATTCTTAGACGGTAACCGAGAAATGATTATTGCTGATGTAATTTCTATTGAAGGAGAAAAGAATGATATTCCTGTAGAGGTTGCTATGGTGTATAATTCTTCATTTAATGAAAATTTACATTCTTATGTAAACAACATTAATACACATGAGGGGGGTACGCATTTAGCTGGTTTTAGAAGAGGGCTTACAACAACTTTAAAAAAGTATGCAGATAATTCTGGAATGCTAGATAAGTTGAAGTTTGAAATATCTGGTGATGACTTTAGAGAAGGCCTTACTGCAATTGTTTCAGTTAAAGTAGCAGAACCTCAGTTTGAAGGGCAAACAAAAACTAAATTAGGTAACAGAGAAGTTTCTGCTGCAGTATCGCAAGCAGTTTCTGAAATGTTGACTGATTATTTAGAAGAGCACCCAGAGGATGCTAAAACTATTGTACAAAAGGTTATTTTAGCTGCGCAAGCACGTCATGCTGCTAAAAAGGCACGTGAGATGGTGCAGCGTAAAACTGTAATGAGTGGTGGTGGTTTACCTGGTAAGCTTTCTGACTGTTCTGAGCAGGATCCTGAAAAATGTGAAGTATTCCTTGTGGAGGGAGATTCCGCGGGTGGAACAGCAAAACAAGGTAGAGATCGTAATTTCCAAGCAATTTTGCCATTACGAGGTAAGATTTTGAATGTGGAAAAAGCGATGCAACATAAAGTTTTTGAAAACGAGGAGATTAGAAATATCTTCACCGCGCTAGGCGTTACCGTTGGGACAGAAGAGGATAGTAAGGCGTTAAACTTAACTAAGCTTCGTTACCATAAGGTAGTGATTATGTGTGATGCGGATGTGGATGGATCTCACATTGCTACCTTAATCTTAACATTCTTCTTTAGATATATGAGAGAGTTGATTGAGAATGGGTACGTTTATATTGCTACACCTCCTTTGTATTTGGTTAAAAAAGGAGCTAAAAAAGAGTACGCATGGAATGATAAGCAGCGTGATGAGATAAATGAAAGTTTTGGAGGTTCTGCAGCAGTACAACGTTACAAAGGTTTAGGAGAGATGAATGCTGAGCAGCTTTGGGATACAACCATGAATCCTGAGTTTAGAACGCTAAGACGTGTTACTATTGATAGTGGTTCTGAGGCAGATAGAATTTTCTCTATGTTAATGGGAGATGATGTTCCGCCAAGGAGAGAGTTTATTGAGCAAAATGCTGTTTATGCAAATATTGATGCTTAATAACTAGAAAGATTTAGCGTTTGTTTTTGATTTCGATTATCGAATAAAACATACATTTTAATTGAAAGCCTGTAATTTTTACAGGCTTTTTTTGTATACTGTTAAATGATAAAACGAAATGGAAGATGAAGAAAAGTTTTTTAGTAGCCATTCTTTTGGCTTGGTTTAGTCAAACAAAGGCGCAGGATTATACGAGTATTTTGGCAACAGGTATGGAAGCTTCGGAAGCTTATACGAAGCAGTATCTTTCGCCTGGGGCAGAAGCATTAGTATACTCTATAAATAATGGTTGGTTTAGTACAGCTGAAGCAAAACCTGTTTTAGGTTTTGAAGTGTCATTTATTGGGAATATAGCAACAATTAAAGATGAGCATAGAGCTTTTAATTTTGATGTGAGCGGATTTGAAGGGTTGATGTTTGAAGATGGTACAACCTCAAAAGAGGTAGCATCTATTTTAGGTGTTATAAGTCCTGATGTAACTTTAGAATATACCTATGTAGATCCTAGTACGGGAGCCTCAACAGTAGTTGCTATTAAATTGCCCGAAAGTTTAACCAATGAAGATGTGTTTGATTTGCCAAGTGGGTATTTGCAGGCTAGTATTGGTGTGTTGAAAGGTACTGAGGTTAAATTTAGAGTTTTTCCTAATGTAGAGATAAATGACTATCAGGTAGGGTTAATCGGTTTTGGTGTTCAGCATGAGTTTACTAAATGGCTGTCTGAAGACCGTAAGTTTCCAATAGCTATTTCTGGTTTGGTTGCTTATTCGGCTATGGATGCGGCGTATGACCTAGATAATGTGTCTGTGGTGGAAGGGAGTAGACAGCGTGTAGAGAATAAAATAGATTCTTGGCTTTTTCAAAGCATTTTTTCAACCAAATTACCTGTTATTAATTTCTATGCGGGTTTAGGGTATGTAATAGGAAATTCACACTCTAATATATTAGGAGATTATGAGGTGTATGATGTACAAGAAGGACAGAATATAATGGTAACAGATCCGCTTTCGGTAGAAAATGATTTTAAGGGAGTGAGAGCCACTTTAGGAACACGGTTGAAATTAGGTTTTTTTAGGCTGCATGCAGATTATTCTATAGCAGAATTTAATACAGCTTCTGTGGGAATGAGTTTTGGGCTTAGATAGTTATTTAGCAATAAATTTTATAATTTATATGATAAATGACATATTCTTTCATTTCATTTTCCGTATTTTTATAGGGTAAAAATTAATCATTTATAAAAAAAATAAACACATGAAAGTTACTGTAGTAGGTGCCGGAGCTGTAGGTGCCAGTTGTGCCGAGTATATTGCCATTAAAAATTTTGCTTCTGAAGTAGTTTTATTAGATATTAAAGAAGGCTATGCTGAAGGAAAAGCAATGGACTTAATGCAAACGGCTTCTTTAAATAGTTTTGATACTAAAATTGTTGGTAGTACTAATGATTATGCTAAAACTGCAGGTAGTGATGTGGTTGTTATTACTAGTGGTATCCCTCGTAAACCTGGGATGACTCGTGAAGAGTTGATTGGTATTAATGCCGGAATTGTAAAAGAAGTTTCTTCTAATTTAATTGAGCACTCGCCTGAAGCAATTATAATTGTTGTAAGTAATCCTATGGATACTATGACCTATCTAGTTCATAAAACTACCGGATTACCTAAAAATAGAATTATTGGTATGGGTGGTGCTTTAGATAGCGCTAGATTTAAATATAGATTAGCAGAAGCGTTAGAAGCGCCTATTTCTGATATTGACGGAATGGTTATTGGTGGTCACAGTGATACTGGTATGGTTCCATTAACTCGTTTAGCTACAAGAAATAGTGTTCCTGTAACAGAGTTTATTTCTGAAGAAAGATTAGACCAAGTAAAAGAAGATACTAAAGTAGGAGGGGCAACCTTAACTAAATTATTAGGTACTTCTGCATGGTATGCGCCAGGAGCTGCTGTGTCTGCTTTGGTTCAGGCAATTGCTTGTGATCAGAAAAAAGTATTCCCTTGTTCAGCTATGTTAGAAGGGGAGTATGGTTTATCAGATATTTGTATCGGTGTGCCAGTGGTATTAGGTGCTAGCGGTATTGAAAAAATTGTTGAGATTGAACTTTCTGATGCTGAAAAAGAAGCAATTTCTAACAGTGCAGAAGGTGTATCTAAAACAAACGGATTATTAAGTCTTTAAGATATTATTTGTATTTAAGAGAAAAAGAGCCTGATTTTTCAGGCTCTTTTTTTGTAATGTTAGGAGAAGTCTAAATTCTTCTCAATGAATTATTAAAAAAATAATTGTCATTGTATCTTGTAAATTATATATTTGCTCGTTTTAAAAAAATGACCTATTAAATAAAATACTAATGCAAAACAAGGGACTGATTAAACTGTTTGCTTTTTTATTTGGTATTGTAAGTATCTATCAATTATCATTTACTTTCATAACCAATAACATACAGAAAGAAGCTGAAACAGTTGCTGAGAGTAAAATTTCTGAAACCGAAGAAAATTATGTAGCAGAGAGAGCTAATTTCGAAAGAAAGTATTTAGACTCACTTAAAACCGAAGAAGTTTATCTTGGTTTTACATATGCTGAGGTTCAAGAAAGACAATTGAACAAAGGGCTTGACTTACAAGGTGGTATTAACGTGATTCTTCAAATTTCTGTAAAAGATATTTTAAGAGGACTATCTGATAAATCTACCAACAAGACTTTTAATGATGCTCTTGAAGCAGCAGACAAAGCTTCAAAAGATAGTGATGAGCCTTATTTAGATTTATTTTTTAGAGAATTTGAAAGTATTTCTCAAGGTCAGGTTAAACTTTCTTCTCCTGATATTTTCTTCAATAGATCATTAGAAGATGCTAATATTGAGATGGGAGCTGAAAACTCTGTTGTTGAGGCTGCTATTAGAAAAAAAGTAGATGAGTCTGTAAACTCAGCTTTTGAGGTTTTAAGACAACGTATAGATAAATTTGGTGTAACACAACCAAATATTCAACGTTTAGGTACTTCTGGTAGAATTTTAGTTGAGTTACCAGGTATTAAAGATGTTGATAGAGCTAAAAAATTACTTCAGAGTACTGCTCAGTTAGAGTTCTGGGAAACTTACACTAACCAAGATGTAGTTTCTTATTTCTACCAATTAAACGAAGAACTAAAGAAAGATCTTAAAGCTGAAGAAGCAGTAGCTGAAACAACTGTAGATACTACAGAAACAGCAGAGCCAAGTGATGATATTGAAGATTTATTAGCAGATGCTGATAAAGATTCTTTAGATCAGCAGGTTCAAAACCCATTATTTGAAATTATGGGAGTTCCTAATGTTCAGCAAAAATCAGTTGTTGTTGGTTTTGCTGCTAAAAAGGATACAGCTACAGTAAACTCTTACTTAAATAGTGCAGAGGCTAAAAGATTAATTCCTTCAAATTTACAATTTGTAAAATTTGTTTGGGGTAAAGAAGAAAAAGGATCTAGCGTAATTAGCTTATATGCTATTCAAGGTAACAGAGACGCTGAGCCACCTGTAAGTGGAGATGTTATTGTTGATGCTGGAGATTCTTTTGATAACGCTGGTAAACCAATGGTAAGAATGGTTATGAATGGTGTTGGTTCTAAACAATGGGAAAACTTAACAGGGGCAGCTGCTAAAAATAGTACTGCTATTGCTATTGTACTTGATAATACAGTGTATTCTGCGCCAACAGCAAGACAGGCTATTACTGGAGGTATTTCTTCTATTGAAGGATCTTTTACTATTGAAGAGACAAAAGATTTAGCAAACATTTTAAGAGCTGGTAAATTACCTGCTAAAGCAGATATTATTCAGTTTGAGGTTGTAGGACCATCTTTAGGTCAAGAAGCTATTGATAGTGGTTTCATGTCGTTTATGATTGCTATGGTAATTGTATTGGTATGGATGATGGTTTACTATGGTAAAGCAGGTATATTCTCTAACATAGCGTTAATATTTAATATCTTATTAATTTTTGGTGCATTAGCTAGTTTAGGTGCGGTACTTACGTTACCTGGTATTGCTGGTATTGTATTAACCATTGGTATGGCGGTAGATGCTAACGTAATTATCTACGAGCGTATTAAAGAAGAGATGGCAGCAGGTAAATCTCTTAACGATGCTATTAAAGACGGATTTGGAAATGCATTATCATCTATTTTAGATGCTAACATAACTACAGGGTTAACAGCAATTATTTTATTAATTTTTGGTACAGGACCAATCCAAGGTTTTGCTACTACATTATTAATAGGTATTCTAACATCTTTATTTACTGCTATCTTTATTACTCGTGTAATGATAGAAGGTTATGTTGGAGCTAACAAACGTAGTTTAGACTTCTATACAGGAGTAACTAAAAACTTATTTAAAAACATTAATGTAGATTTCTTAAGCAAACGTAAAGTAGCTTATATCTTATCTAGTGTTTTAATTATTGGTGGTTTAGTTTCTTTATTTACTAAAGGATTAGATCAAGGTGTTGACTTTGTTGGGGGTAGAACTTACCAAATTAGATTTGATAAGCCTGTAAATGCATCAGAAATTGCTTCAGATTTAGAAGGTGTGTTTAATAGTGCTGTTCAAGTAAAAACTATTGGTAACGATAGTCAAATTAAAGTAACTACTAAATATAAAGTAGACGAAGAAGGTCTTGAAGTAGATGATGAAATTCAAACTATGTTATACCAAGGTCTTCAGAAATATTTACCAGATGGTGTTACAGAAGAAGATTTTGTTACTGTAAATGATGATCAAGATGTTGGTATTGTACACTCTATTAAAGTAGGACCTACCATTGCAGATGATATTCAACAAAGTGCAATTTGGGCTGTATTAGGATCTTTAGCAGTTGTATTCTTATATATCTTATTAAGATTTAGAAGATGGCAGTTCTCTTTAGGTGCTGTTGCTGCAGTATTCCACGATGTTTTATTAGTATTAGGTGTGTTCTCTATAACATATTCTTTCATGCCGTTTAGTATGGAAATAGACCAAGCATTTATTGCAGCTATCTTAACGGTTATTGGTTACTCTTTAAATGATACTGTAATTGTATTTGATAGAATTAGAGAGATTACTAATGAGCGCGGATGGAAAGGTGGAGAAAACGTAAACCAAGCTTTAAGTAGTACTTTAGGTAGAACCTTAAATACATCTTTAACTACTTTAGTAGTTATGATTGCCATCTTTGTTTTTGGTGGTGATTCTTTAAGAGGGTTTATGTTTGCTATGATAGTAGGTATTGTTGTAGGTACGTATTCATCTTTATTTATTGCAACGCCAATTATGTATGATACCATAGAGAAGAAAAACTCTAAAAGTGTATCTGAAGAAGAATAATTGATATTATATTATATATTTAAAAGCCATCCGGTTACGGATGGCTTTTTTGTTTTAACGTCCTTTAGAATTTCTTTAAAAAAGTTGTAACAGTGTTTCTAATTGTGAGTAGGTATCTTTGAAGTAGTTAATGTTTAACCAGAAAAAAATACTTTATGAGTTTAGAAAAGAAAATTGCAATTTTAGCAACCAATGGATTTGAAGAGAGTGAATTGTTTAGTCCTAAAGAGGCTATTGAAAACCAAGGATGGTCAGTAGATATTGTTTCTTTAAATGAAGGAACAATTACTTCTTGGAAAGATGGAAACTGGGGTGCAACATTAAAAGTAGACAAAACAGTAGATGAAGTTAAAGCTGAAGACTACAATGCGTTGGTATTGCCAGGTGGGGTTATGAATCCTGATACATTGCGTACTAACGAAGATGCTTTAATTTTTACTAGAGACTTCTTTAGTCAACATAAAATTGTTGCGGCTATATGCCATGCACCATCGTTATTAATTAGTGCAGGGGTAGTAGAAGGTAGGACCTTAACTTCCTATAAGTCTATTAAAGATGATTTAGTAAATGCAGGAGCTAACTGGGTAGATAAAGAAGTGGTTGTAGACGAAGGTTTTGTTACAAGTAGAAATCCGGGAGATTTAGAATCTTTTAATGCTAAGATAGTGGAAGAGGTGAAAGAAGGTAAGCACGAGGAACAACATGCTTAATATTAGTGTTTACTAGTTATAAATAAAAAGAGGCCATTAGGCCTCTTTTTATTTTTTCAAATTGTTTCTTTTATGTTTTTCAAGTAATACATCTCCTGGTAATTTAGGATTGTCTTTTGTACCTCTTAAATGAATTACAAGTCCGTTTAAAAAATTTCTTAATACCTGGTCTCCGCAATTTTTGTAGTTAGGATGATCTTCTTTTCTAAAGAAAGCACTAAGTTCAGTTTTACCTATTGCAAAATCTGCATCTTTAAGTATTTCCACTATATCATCATCACGAAGAGCAAGAGCTACTCTAAGCTTTTTTAAAACGTCATTATTAGTCATAGTTCATATATTATATTAAAAGTTTAAAATTAAGCTATTATTTATTAAATTCAGCTTTTCAACTAAACTAATACAATGAATAGCAAGAGTAGAGAAGTAAAACTAAGTATTTTGTCTGAAATGATATCAATGGCAACCATTGATAATGATCTTAAAGAAAGAGAGTATAACTTTTTGTTAGCAGTAGCGAAGCAATTAGATGTATCTAAATTAGATTTAGATAGGCTGTTTAGTGCACCTGCACCTTTTAAACCTCAGAAATCAGAATCTGAGCGAATTATACAGTTTTACCGTTTGGTATTAATGATGAATATAGATGAAGACAAAGACCCAAGAGAAGAAAAGTTAGTAAAAGAATGTGGGCTACGTATGGGATTAAATCCTATTGCGATGGATAAGGTATTGGTTATAATGGAGCAATATGAAGACCATATTGTACCTACTTCTGTGCTATTAGATATTTTTAAGACGCATTATAATTGATAGTTTGACATACTTAATTATATAAAAGACGACAAAATGTCGTCTTTTTTTATTGTATAAATGACATAATGGCGTTAAAATATAGTTTTTTTCGGATGGTACAGGATTTGTCTATTACTAAGCGAATTTGAAATTGAAAAAAGTATAACACTAAAAAATAATAATTATGAGCTTAGTAAAAAGAAATAACAATGTTTGGTTACCTAATTTATTAGATGAATTTTTAATGAAGCCAGATTTATTTGGAGGCGTTCAAAATTTAGGAAACAATACTCCGGCTGTTAACATTAAAGATAATGAAAAAGAATTTTTGTTAGAGTTAGCAGTTCCTGGAAGAAAAAGAGAAGATTTTAATTTAGAAGTTGATGAAGGTGTACTAACTATTTCTTCTGAAGTTAAGTCTGAAAATGAGGTAAAAGAACACAACTACACCCGTAGAGAGTTTAATTACTCGTCTTTTAAACGCGCTTTCACATTACCAGAAACGGTTAATGAAGATGCTATAAAAGCCAATTATGAAGATGGAGTGTTAAGTATTGAGTTGCCTAAAAAAGAAGAGGCTTTACCGAAGCCAAAAAGATCTATTGAGATAGGATAAAGATGAAGAGTAAGTTTTTTTCATAATGTTAGTTGGTTAGTTGAGGCCCTGGTTTTATATCAGGGCCTATTTTTATATCTTCTCTTGTAGCTGTTTTATTTCGTCTCTGTATTTAGCTGCTTGCATAAAGTCTAGTTCTTTTGCAGCTTTTTCCATGGCTTTTCTTTTTTCTCTTATCAGTTTCTCAATATCCTTTTTGCTTAGATAGTCTGTATTAGTTTCGGCAGCCATATTAGCTGAAAGTTGTTTTTCAGCTTCTTCTTTATTGCTTTTCCCTAAAACGCTTCCTTCAATTTTTTTGTTAAGGGCTTTTGGCGTTACATTATTTTCTTTGTTATAAGCAATTTGTTTGCTTCTTCTGTACTCTGTTTCGTCAATGGTTTTCTGCATACTGTCTGTAATCTTATCAGCGTACATTATAGCCTTACCATTAAGGTTTCTAGCGGCTCTACCAACGGTTTGGGTAAGTGAACGATTACTTCTTAAGAAACCTTCTTTATCGGCGTCTAAAATAGCTACTAACGATACTTCTGGTAAATCTAGACCTTCTCTAAGTAGGTTTACTCCAATAAGTACATCAAAAAGTCCTTTTCTAAGGTCTTGCATTATTTCAACTCTTTCCAATGTATCCACATCAGAGTGTATATATCTACATCTAATGGCAATTCTTGTTAAATAGGTAGTTAACTCTTCAGCCATACGTTTGGTTAGTGTGGTTACCAAAACACGTTCGTCTTTTTCTACACGTAGTTGAATTTCTTCTACAAGATCATCAATTTGGTTTTCGCTTGGTCGTACTTCAATAACCGGATCTAAAAGCCCTGTAGGTCTTATAATTTGCTCTACAAAGGTACCTTCTGATTTTTGTAGCTCATAATCTGCTGGTGTTGCAGAAACATAAATTACTTGATTTTGTAAAAGTTCAAACTCTTCAAACTTAAGAGGTCTGTTATCCATAGCAGCTGGTAAGCGGAAACCGTATTCAACTAGGTTTTCTTTTCGGCTTCGGTCACCACCATACATGGCATGTACCTGTGGTATGGTAACGTGGCTTTCATCTACCACCATTAAGTAGTCATCTGGAAAATAATCTAACAAACAGAAAGGTCTTGTACCTGGTTCTCTGCCGTCTAAATATCTAGAGTAATTTTCAATACCAGAGCAGTAGCCTAATTCTCTAATCATTTCAAGGTCAAAATTGGTACGCTCTTCTAGGCGTTTAGCTTCTAGAGGTTTTCCTATTTCTTTAAAATAATCCACTTGTTTCACCATGTCTTGTTGAATTTGCCAAATGGCATTTTGTAAAACATCAGGTGAGGTAACAAACATATTAGCAGGGTAAATGTTTAGCTTTTCGTATTTTTCAATAACCTGATTGTTTACAGGGTCAAAGGCCTCTATTTCTTCTATTTCATCTCCAAAGAAATGAATTCTAAAAGCTTCATCGGCATAACTAGGGAATACGTCTACCACATCTCCTTTAACTCTAAAGTTACCATTTAAAAATTCTGCGGTGGTTCTAGAATATAAACTTTGTACTAGTTGTTGTAAAAATTTGGTTCTTGAAAGTACTTGGTCGCGTTCAATTGCAATTACATTTTTTTGAAACTCTATTGGGTTTCCTATACCATATAAACACGATACCGAAGCAACTACTAAAACATCTCTTCTTCCGGATAATAGGGAAGAGGTAGCGCTTAAACGTAGCTTTTCAATCTCTTCATTAATAGATAAGTCTTTTTCTATATAGGTTCCTGTTACGGGTATATATGCTTCTGGTTGGTAATAGTCGTAATAAGAAACAAAGTATTCTACCGCATTATCAGGAAAAAATGCTTTAAATTCTGAGTAGAGCTGTGCTGCTAATGTTTTGTTATGTGCTAATACTAGCGTAGGGCGTTGTACTTCTTCAATAACATTGGCAACGGTAAAGGTTTTACCTGAACCAGTAACCCCTAAGAGTACCTGAAACTGGTCGCTGCTATCTATACCTTTTACTAATTGGTTAATAGCTTGCGGTTGGTCTCCTGTTGGTTGAAAGTCTGATGCAATTTTAAATCTCATTTTGCAAAATTAATGACTATCAATTAAAGAAAGGTATAAAGAAAATATAATTATCTATTTGATAATGAAAAATGGATAAAATACTTAGAATAAAAAAAACCTTCTGACATTCAGAAGGTTTTTTAAGTATGAGATAATTTATCTTTTCAGTGTAAAGTGACTTCTAAATACAAAAGGTTCTTCTACGCCATCATTAATGGTGGCTTCAAACCAATAATCATTAGAAGGGAGCATGTGGCCGTTAAATGTACCATCCCATCCTTCGTCTCCATGATTAATAACTTTAATTAGTTTTCCGTATCTATCAAAAATGGTAATATATGAATCTGATAAGGTTTCAAAACCAAAAATACTCCATTGGTCGTTAACGCCATCTCCGTTAGGTGTGAAATATTTAGGGAAACCTAAAATAACAATGTCATCAATAATAGTAGCGTCACAACCTTTAAGGTCGGTGATTTCAACACTATGATAACCTATTTGTACATCTTCAAATACATTAGAAGATTGGAAAGGTCCACCGTCTAATGAGAATTCATAAATACCACTACCTGATACTTGAATTGTGATAGAATTATTATCTGAAAAACTAGTGGTTTCTACATCTACAACAAAAGCAGATTCTGATTCGTTAACGCCAAAATACTTGGTGTTAGTACATCCGTCAGGTGAAGTAACTGTAACACCATATGTACCCGGTTCTGAAATTGTGATAGCAGATGTTGTTGCGTTGTTTTGCCACACATAAGTGTCTTCAGGGTATCCTGTGTATGCATCTACTACAATAGAGCCTCCTTCGGTACAAATAACATATGTATTGTCTAGTGGAATAGTAGGTCTTCTGTATAGGATAACATCAAACTTAGGGATTGCAAAACATCCTGTATCGGAACTTTCAACTCTAACAAAAATTCTTTCATCATCATGTGCAACGTATGTTTGCGGAGATGTAATAGCATTCATGTTGTTTTCTGCATCTAGTTGCGTTGTGTGGTAGCTTACAACTAAATCAGGATTGTTAGTAATAAGAGTTGGAAGATTTTGTGTTAAATTAATAGTATGTGCAGTAATATCTAAAGCACATGTGCTAATATCATCTATTGAAAATGGTCCTGGTTTTTGTAATAGGTTAACGGTTACGTTTGTAATGTTAGAACATCCTGAAACAATGTTTTCAGCTCTTACATAAAGTGTAACTGTGCTATTTGTTAAGTTGATATTATTGCCTAATGCGTTGGTTTCTGCTACTGCATTAGCATAGGTGTAATAATATGAAAAAGTGAACTGGTCAGCATCGTCTATTACTAAATCATTAAGGTCTGCTAAATGTAATCTGTTCACGTTTTCAGCACAAATATCTAATGTGGTATCCTTGTTAAATTGAGGGATCTCGTAAATATAGATTTGTAGTGGAACATACAAAGAGCATAGACTATTCGTATTTGTAGCTGTGATGTATACCGTTGTAGGTGTGCCGTTACCAACACTTACCGAATAGTTTTCAGGATCAGTAATTGGGTTTGTTCCATTAATAGCATCTTGTTCAGTTTCGTAGTAAGCAAGGTCAATGTTGTTTTGTCTAATCATTAAAACTTCAACATCTTCACCAGTAAGATCTACTATTTCAAAACCATTTTCATCATCATCACAATAAGAGATAGGAGATGGTTGTTGAATTTGTCCTACAGAAACAACGTTTAATGTAATGGCTTCTAATTGGTAACACCCTTCTGTTGTTTCAATTCTAGACCAAATTGTTTTTGGGTTTACATTATTCGTATAAATTGAATCTAAACTATTTAAGTTGTTTTCAGCCTCGTTCTTATTTTCGTGAAAAGTAATGGTTAGGTTAGGGTTGTTTAGTGTGCTTGTTGTAAACGCATCTGTTAACGTGAAATCAGCAAAACCATCATTTGAAATATCATCACATAAAAATAAACCATTAGGGGCATCATATTCAGGATAATCACTTATGTGAATATTTATAAGATCTACTCTTGCACAATCATTATCATAAATGCTATGTCTTCTAACATAGATAAGTTGTGGGTCGGTAGTGTTAAAATAAGCACTGTTTTTATCAATAGGGTTGATGTTTAGATCTGCATCATTTTGAGATTCAAAATATAAAACTTCAACATCAACTACTCCTTGTGCTATGGCAGCATCATAGTTTTCTAAATAAATAGCCTCTATACCATCTCCATCACTTTCGCAAACCGTAAAGTTGCTATTTTCTGCTGTAAGATCTGGGAAATAGGTAATGTATAAGGTGTATGATTGTATGTTGTAACAACCTGTTAAGTCATTAATACTTTTTACATAAATGTTAGTGGTAGATGTGTTAAAGTTACTAGGAGTAGTAATCATATTTGTTCCATCAACAGCATCATTTTCAGAGGTGTAAAATTCTATAGTAACATCTGTTGTGTCGCTAATAAGTTGTGGTATAACATCGTTAAGATTAACGTTGTAAATACCATCGTCATTATCGTCACAATACTGCATGTCATTTAAAGTATTTGTATCTGGCGCTGATAAAACTTCAATTTCAAAATCTATAACATCTGAACAAATACCCTCTTCATCGGTTACTACTGCCCAAATGGTTTGTGGGTTAGTAGTGTTGGTAAATAAAGTGATAGGGTTACTTTGGTTGTTAGCATCATCTTCAGAAATATAATACTTAACAGTATAATCGTTACCATTTATGATAGTTTCCGTAAAGTCTTCTAGCATTACGGTTGTAAAGCCATCACTATTATCATCACAATACGTTTGGTTTGGTATTCCGGTAACCTCAAAGTAAGGGTTTATTACCAAGTTAATATCATCATAAAAAATACAATCATCGTCATTACTAATGGTAATGTAAAGTTGCTGAGGATTCGTTGTATTGAAATATGGTACTGTTTGGTCAATAGGGTTAACCTCATTGTTCATATCATTTTCAGTAGCATAGAAAGTAACTGTAACATCTCCAAGTCCGTTAGCTATGTACGTGGCTACGTATGATAGGTCAAATTCTTCAACTTCATCATTTGTAATATCATCACAGGTATAGAAATCTGCTCTGTTAGTTTCAGAAGACAATACAGCAGCATAAACATTTATTCTTGCTATAGAAGCACAACCGGTAACAGGATCTACAATGGATACATAGATGCTTTGAGTGTCTTCTACACTATTGTTAAAGTTAGCAGGATCTGTTATAGGGTTGTTATTGTTTTCTGCATCGGCTAATGATGGATAAAATGTAATATTGTAAACAGAAGTGTCTTGTACAAAATGTTCTAGTATGCTAGTAAGATCAAATATAGCAAACCCGCTACCTTGTGGATAACATGCATCCATGTCATACTCATCCATTAATAGGTCAGGACCTTGATTTACGTGTAGGGTTACCGTTGTTAAATTGGAACAGCTAGTAATGGTATCAGTAGCTTTTATATAGATAATTTGATCTGCTACTTGACTTTCGTAATTTAAATCGGTAATTGGGTTTAAATTATTTTCTGCCTCATTTAAACTTTCATAATAAGCAACTTCTAAGTTATTGGTATTACCAATAGTTTGGTTACCTGCAATAGAAAGATCAAAGAAACCTGTAGTAACTCCTGTTTCTTCACAAATCTGTAATTCATCTGGATCTATAATATCAGGTAATGAATTTACCACAATATTAAAAGGAGTGTACCCTACACATCCTGAAACAGGATCTATAACTTTAGCAACTAATGCCTGTGGATTGGTAGTGTTCTGAATTGCTGCTGTTATTTCATTTGCTCCGTTTTCAGCATCTGAAAGTGTATAGTAATATTCAATACTAGGGTTTGTAAAATCTACCGAAGTAGCAATTACAGCATTGTAGTTTGTAAGGTTAAAGGTAGCAGTGTTACTTCCAAAAGATTCCTCGCATAACTCAAAATCATCAACTTCCGTAGTCATGGCATCTCCATCTACAGTAACAGAAATGGTGTCGCTAATAACACATTGGTTTAGTCCGTATGGTATGGTAACTACTACTTCATAATTACCAGTTTGGTCGGCTATTATGGCAGGTGTATTATCACTTAATAGTGTTCCGTTATAGTACCATTCAAAAATAGCTTCAGGATTGTCAATTTCTGTATCTAATTCTAAACTAGCATCACAAGTACTAATAGTATTTCCTAGTTCTAGTTCTTGAGTAAAGGTGTTACCTTCAATAAATACCGCTGAATCAAAGTTTTCATCAAACTGATCTGCAATAACCAACTTTATGTGGTATGATGTGTTAGGAACGATATCTGCAGTTGCGGTTAAAATGGTGGTTCTTCCATTGTAATTGGTGTCTCCTACATTATAGCCTTCAAAATATTCCTCGTTAAGTGCATCACAGAAACCAACAATGTTAGGTCTAATATTCTGTGTAGAAACATTGGTATTAGTACCTGGTATTAATGTAATGTTTGTATAAGGAGCAGAGCCATTATTAGGTCTTATCAAAAAACCAAAACTATCTGAATAGTTACATGGGTAATCATTCAAATATTCTTCTGAAGCAAGAATATAGTTGAAATTAATTTGATTAGAAGCTGCTACAACATCAAATTCTATTACCGTAGCGTTTAGGGTATTTGAAACACCAAGTACATTTTCCAAATCACTATCGGTACCCCAATTGTCGGTACCATTATTTAGCGCATTGGTGTTAAAAGGGTTTCCAGAAGCGTTAACATCTCCGGTAGTTAGTACAATTCCGTTGTTAAAAGGGAAATTGGAATTCGCACTTTCAAAATAGCCATAACTCATGAGCCCGTCTACAGACCCGTTTACAGATGAGCTTACGTTAGATACATCAATACATCCTTGGAATAGTACAGTTTCAATTAATTCCTCTGGGGTTAGAGTATCATCGATAGAGATTTGTTGCGCATGAGATACAATAGTAGCCCACACACAAACTAAAAAAAGTTTATATTTCATACTTCATTAACAAAAGCAGAAAAAGTTTGGGGAAACTTTTTCATAAGTAGGTTTGACATTAATTCTTTTTAAGGCAGAACAAATATAAAAAAAAGTTAAAAAAATTAACGTATTAAGGAGAAATTATTAAAATAAGAGTCTCCGTTGTTAAAAGTTACTGAAAACCAGTAATCTGTAGATGGGGCAGCCTTGTTGTTGTATGTGCCATCCCAGCCAATGTTATCAGGTTTGAAAGAATAAACTAGTTTTCCGTACCTGTCAAATATGTTAATTACTTTAACAGTTGAGTAAAGATAATTGTCGCCTAGAATATTCCACGTATCATTAACTCCATCATTATTTGGGGTGAAATAATTTGGGAAATCTATTATGTAAAATGTAACTGAATTTGAACTACAGCCATTTAGATCCTCTACAAAAACCGTATGAGGACCAGTAGTTAAGTTATAAAAAACATTTTCATTTTGTGGAGTATTTCCATCCAACGAATACACATAATTACCGTTTCCTTCAGCGTAAATAATAGCGTTGTTATTACCAATATTTCCAGTTATTTCGTAACTAACACTAGCTTGTGAAGATGCTATAACCTTAATGTTTCTTGTAGTGCTGCAACCATTGTAGTTGGTAATAGTAACACTATAATTACCTGGCTCATTTATATGAATATTAGGGGTGGTTTCTCCATTGCTCCATAAGAAGTCATATAAATAGGTGCTTGTTTGCACACCCGATGTTAGGTTTATAGTAGCCGGATAGCTATCGGTACAATAAATTCTTTCTGTATCTTCTGGTAGAGTGGGGTTATTATATACTCTTAAGTAAACATTACCTATACCAAAGCATCCGTCTTGGTTGTCTACGCGTGCATATAATGTTTGCCCAGGTGTAGTTGTGTTTGTAAAAGTATTCCCTACGCTATTGATATCTAAAAAAGCATCTTCTGCTGAAAGAAAATAAGAAACGGAAACTGTTTCGTTTATAGAACCTGTAATTTGACTAGTAGCTTCGTTTAGATTAAAAGTGGTGTAGCCATCTGGTGTGCCGTCTGAGTCACATATATTTATATAAGCGTTGGAAATATTATTTTGCATACTGTTTAAGTGCACAGTAACGCTTGTGGTACAGCCAAATTCATTTATAACACCTGCATATACTACTTGATTGGGTGTGGTATTGTAAAAAGCATCTGGATTACTAAAAGGTGCTATACCATTGATTGCATTAGATTCAGAAGCGTAAAAACCTGAAACTTGTAAACCTTGACCATTGGCTAATATGTCATTCTCTGCAATGTTTAAGTCGTAAACAGTTAGTCCATCTCCATCTGTATCACATTGGTTAAGGGTGATGTCTGGTAAAGCAAAAGGTGCAGAGTAATCTATAATAACCTCGTCTCTAGCACTACAGCCATTTGCTAATGTAGCTACTACTTCATAAGAGCCAGCTTCAGTTACCACTAGTTGGTCACTGGTTTCATTAGAGAGAAGAATATCATCTTTATACCAAGAATAGGATGAAACGGTTTGGTTAACAGTAGGTGTTAATATAATAGATTCATTAGCACAAACAGGATTGTCATTGGCAAAAGACCTATCATCTCCTAAATTAGCAGAAATGGTAAAACTTTCAGCTTCTAAAAATACAGCTGAATCATATCTGTAATTTTGTTCGTCAGCAATAATTAATTTTATGTGGTACACTGTGTTAGGTACTACTGCGGCTTCAGCGGTTAATACAGCTGTTTGACCATTAAAGTTAATAGGTGCATTACCATTATTGAAAGAACCAAAATAGGTTTCATTTTCTGCAGCACAACCTCCTGGAATTTCAGGGTGTACAGTAGTTACTTGAACTGGTATATTGGTATTCGGTACCACTGCAATATTTGTGTAATTACCTCCTTGTGGTTTAATTAAGAAAGCAAAAACATCTGAGTAAATACAGGTGTTACTGTTGTTTTCTTGATATTCCTCTGATGCAAAAATGTAATTAAACCTAATATTATCTGAATTAGGGGTGAAGTCAAACTCTAGTACTGTGGCGTTTAGCGTGTTGTTAATCCCTAAGGTGTTGTTTAGGTCGGTGTCACCTCCCCAGTTGGGTGCGTCATCATCACTTAAGGTATTGTTTGGTCCGGGAACATGGTTTAGTCTTCCGGTGCTCATTACAATGCCTCGTTCAAAAGGAAATGTAGTACCCATAGCAGAAAAGTAACCAAAACTTTTCATTCCGTCAGAGAAATTACCGCTAACAGTATTTGTTACATGTATATCTGTAATACAATCACTGTTAATTAAAATATCTTCTACTAACTCTTGAGCGGAATATAAATTGGAATTTACTTGAATATTTTGACCAGTAGTTAACTTGCACATTATCAATACTACAAACAACAAGATCCTTTTCATTTTATTGTAAATTTGTTAAGGGGAGGCAAATGTACATTATAATTTTTAAAATAGGTGTTAAGGTTACCTATTCAAATAAACCCAGCCTGTATATAGGTTATATAATTCATCTTCTAGCTTAAGAATGTAGAAATATGTTCCGGTGGGTGCTTTTTCTCCAATCATTGTATTACAGTTAGCAATACCGTCCCAAGGTGTTGTATTTTCATTGCCTTCGTAAACTAATGTTCCATACCTGTTGTAGATTTTTAGTTCAAATTTTTCAAATACATTCCAAAGACCTTGAATATTAAACGTTTCATTATAAATGTCTCCATTAGGGGAAAATCCTTGCGGAATAATAGGGGGGCAATTAGTAGTGGTTAATTCAAAGCTACCTAAGGTATAACAGTTAGCATTGTCATATCTATAATAAATAAGTTGAGGATCTTCTGTAGAGGTAAAAGTTGTGGGTGTTAAAATAGGATTGTCTAGACCTTCTGCATCTAATTCCGAAAGGTAAAAGCCCGAAAAAGTTAAATCTTCCTGCGCATTAGTGTTGGCTTCAGTCAAATCAAATTGGGCGGTATTAAAACCAATATCACAAGATTCTAAATTATTAAACAGCGGTATGGTGGGCGAATATATGAGTGAAGCATCTATCTCAGTAGTATTGTTGGTTTCATCAAACTCTTCTAAGTTGTTATTTTCATCTACTATAATGGTAATAGTAAAATTATCTCCAACAGATAATGGTATGTTTAATAGTTGGGTAAAGTATTCTTCGGTTCCGGGGAGTAGATTTGTAGTGGTTGCAACAGTATCTAAATAGGTGCTGTTAACATAAATGGTAGCTTCTGTACCTTGTGGTAAAGTGCCAGATGTATTGTAGTTGGTAATGGCAAAGTCTAGTGAAACAAATCTACTGTCGCATTCTACTGTTGTATTATTGGCTATTACAGATGCGTCTGGTATTACATAGCTGTTTAATACGGTTACAATATTATTAACCATTACAAAGTCTTGTAGTGAACTTAATGAAATAGCTAAACTGGTATCGTTAACACTTATGTAATTTTCAAGATTGTAATAATCTATATCCATATTATATAAGTTGGTAGCCCCTGTGAAGGCATTGGTGCCATTAAAAGCATTATCGCCTGGGTTGGTAGGTAAATTTTCTACTACGGTACCATTTATAGTTAGTGATTCGGTTGCTAATAAAGAATCGCCTTCCCAAGCTAAAAAACCTATTTTAGCTCCTTGGGTATCGTATACGTCTAAATTATCTAAAAGAATATCTACACTGCTAGGTACATTTTCTAAACCATCATAAATATTTACTTGCCTTAAAGGGTATGTGTTATTTTCTAGAACAATAACAATAGCCCAACCACCAAAATTAGTAGAGGTATTACAATAAATAGGGTCACTAGCAATGACGTTGGTCAAATCTAAATCAGATAATAAATAGGTGCCCGTTCCAGTATTTTGTACTTGTGTTGTAACATCTGCAAATGCCGAAAAAAAAGTTCTTGTAAAATAATTTACAGTAAAGGTGCGCTGTGCAGTAATGGCTTGTCCGTTAAGGGTTACAGAAAAATCTCCTGAACCTGAACCAGCCCAATATAAATATGCTGCATGTACAGAGTCTCCCGGATTCAAAACAAAATCTGCACTAGAACTAGTTAATATAGAGCATAAACTGGTGCTATTGTTTTCGGCGGTGTTTAATGTGTTTCCTATGGTAGTATAGTCGTATCTTCCGTTAAACTGAGTGTATAATGAAATAGGTGAACTTTGAGCGTTACACCAGAGGATTTGTAGAAAAATTAGTGGAAAAAGTAATTTTTTTATCCTATCCATTCTTCGTTTAAGGTTATAAAAACTATAAATATACTAAAACCATTTGTACTATTTTCAGTACAGAATTATATTTTTGCACTAAATTGATATTATGAAGTACACTAGACTTACCAAAGAGCAACTGGAAGAGATGCATGAAGAATTTGCTAGATTTTTAGCTACACAACAAATTAATGTAATTGAATGGCAAAAAATTAAGCAGGAAACTCCTGAGGTAGCAGAGCAAGAAATAGATGTTTTTAGTGATTTGGTTTGGGAGAAGGTATTAGGTAATGTAACCCATTTGAGTAAAGTGGATGCACAAAGTGTTTTTCTTTTTCATGTTGAAGAAGCATCTATGAAATTAATTGTTGTTAAATGTAGTACAGGTGGAATTGATTTGACAACCAAAGAAGGGATGACATGGGTGCTAGAAAATTATAAAAATGATGCGGTTACTATTTATAATGCCCAAAAACCTTTTTCTGACGATAAAAAATTAGACATATTTAAGTTGATAGAGCAGGGGGCTGCTATATCAGATGGTGCTTACTACGAGTACTTTAAAAAGTTAATAGCTTAATTATTCGTATCTCAATGCTTCTACGGGGTCTAATTTTGCAGCTTTTATTGCAGGATAAACACCTGAAATAAGCGCTACAAACCCTGATATTATGATAGCAACCACAATGGCTGTCCATGGTATAATAAAGTCGAATTCAATAGCTAATGAAACGGCTAAGCCAATACCTACCCCAAATAGAATACCTACTAAAGCTCCAATTTGAGCAACAAGCATGGTTTCTATAAAGAATTGAAATACAATTGAATTCTTTTTAGCGCCTAATGCCTTACGTATACCAATCTCTCTGGTTCTTTCTGTAACCGAAACTAGCATGATATTTAATAGAGCCACGGAAGACCCAAAAATGGTAATGGCACCAATTATAATACTCACAATACCTAAAACATCGGTCATTTCAGAAATTCTGTTAATTAAATCGTCAGATCGTCTAATACCAAAATCACTTTCTTCTAGAGGAGTTAGTGTTCTTATGTTTCTAAAAGTAACGGTAGCATCTCCAATAGCAGTTTCTAGAAATTGTTTGTCAGATACTCTAACACTTATATTGTAGTTAATATTTGGTAACGCATATAAAGAGCGTGCTACTTGTATAGGTATGAGTACTCTATTGTCTTGGTTGTTACCAAAGGTAGAACCTTTCTCTTCTAAAATTCCTATAATTTTAAACTTAGCACCACGTATACTAATAATCTTATTTATAGGGTTAACATCTTTCAGTAGTTTATTTTTAAAAGAAGACCCAACAATACATACGTTTACATTGTTTTTAATGTCTGAAGGAAAAAAGTTACGTCCATTTTCTATTTCTAATCCGCTATTAGATAAGAAATAATCGTCTACACCTAAAACAGAAACTTCCGGATCTGTTTTTTCACTTAAATATTTTACTTCGGCAGTAGCAGTTGCTGTAAAGGAGGTGCTGGTTTGTATATAAGGGTAGTCAAACTTTTCTTTAAATTCCTTAGCTTGGGCATAGGTTATTTGAGGGTTTATCTTTTCCTTTTCTCCCGAACCTTGTGCTCTAAAGTCGCTATCATACCTAGTTAGGTTAAAGGTGTTAGCTCCCATAGAAGCAAAATCGTTACTTAATGTATTTTTAAAAGCGCTAACTACACTTAACATACCTACTAATGCGGTAATACCAATAGAAATAATGACCACCGTTAAAATGGTTCTAAGCATTTGACCTTTAATAGCATCAAAAGCTATTTTTATGTTTTCAGCAACTTGTGTTAATTTCATAATACTGCGTTAGACACGTTTTTTATATATATGTTACAATTTTTTAAAAGTAATCTTGATTTATTTCAGAAAAATTAGATGTACTATTGTTATGAAAATTATCAAATGTTATAAATATAACAACGTGTTGTATTTTTATTTATAATTAGTATAAAATTTTTCCCATTGATGCTACTATTATACATTTGATTAAAATTGTTTAAAATGACACAGAAAGACTTGTTAGCAATTGCAGGTGAGTACGGGAGTCCTGTATATGTTTATGACGCAGAGAAAATAGTTAGTCAGTACAGAAGATTAACAGATGCATTTAGTGATGTAAGTAATTTAAGAATCAATTATGCTGTAAAAGCATTGTCTAATATTTCTATATTAAAGCTTTTAAAGAATCAAGGCAGTTGTTTAGATACTGTTTCTATACAAGAAGTAAAGCTTGGTGTAATAGCTGGTTTTGAGCCACAAAGAATTATTTATACTCCTAATGGTGTTTCTTTAGAAGAAATTGAAGAAGTGGCAGCAATGGGGGTGCAGGTGAATATTGATAACCTTTCTATTTTAGAACAATTTGGAAGTAAGCATCCAAACATTCCTGTGTGTATTAGAATTAATCCGCACGTAATGGCTGGGGGTAATAGTAATATATCTGTAGGACATATAGATTCTAAATTTGGAATTAGTATACATCAGATTCCTCATTTACTAAGAATTGTAGACAATACTAAAATGCGTGTTAACGGTATTCATATGCATACCGGAAGTGATATTTTAGATATTGAAGTGTTTTTGTATGCTGCCGAAATTTTATTTGAAACGGCAAGCCAGTTTAAAGATCTAGATTTTATTGATTTTGGTAGTGGGTTTAAAGTGCCTTATAAGCCAGGAGATATAGAAACTAATATAGAAGAGCTTGGAGAAAAATTATCTGCCAGATTTAATGAGTTTTGTGCTGCTTATGGTAAAGAGTTAACCTTAGCATTTGAGCCTGGTAAATTCTTAGTGAGTCAGGCAGGGAACTTTTTAGCAAAAGTGAATGTTGTTAAGCAAACTACCTCTACTGTTTTTGCAGGTATTGATAGTGGATTTAACCATTTAATACGTCCGATGTTTTATAACTCTTATCATCAGATAGAGAATATTTCAAACCCTGAAGGTAGAGAGCGTTTTTACTCTGTAGTAGGATATATTTGTGAAACAGATACTTTTGGTAATAACAGACGTATTGCCGAAATTAATGAAGGAGATATTTTATGTTTTAGAAACTCAGGGGCATATTGTTTTACTATGGCTAGTAATTACAATTCTCGTTTTAGACCGGCTGAAGTTTTATGGTATAACGGAAAAGCACAGTTAATTAGAAAAAGAGAATCTTTTGAAGATTTATTACGAAATCAAGTAGAGGCTACTTTTGATGAAGATGTAGTTTCTGAGGTTAGAAAAGCTAGTGCTAAAAAAAAAGTAATTAATGACGGGGCAGTAGTTGCCTAGTTAGTCTAATATTATTGTTTAGTTGTAAAAAGAAAAACCGATACATAGTATGTATCGGTTTTTTATTTTTATAATGAAGGCTAGTATTATTTACGAGCCATTACTTTTTCTACTTTTTCAATGATAGCAGCGCTGTTTAAGCCATACTTATCCATTAATTGAGCAGGAGTTCCAGATTCTCCAAAAGTATCCATTGTAGCAACAAATTCTTGCGGAGCAGGAAGTTTAGTGGCTAATAAGCCAGAAACACTTTCTCCTAAACCACCTAAGTAGTTGTGCTCTTCACATGTAACTACACAACCTGTTTTAGCAACAGACTTTAAAATAGCCTCTTCATCTAAAGGTTTAATGGTGTGTATGTTAATAATTTCTGCAGAGATACCTTTTTCAGCTAATGCTTCACCTGCTTGGATAGCTTCCCATACAAGGTGACCTGTAGCTATAATAGTAACATCTGTACCTTCATTAAACATTACCGCTTTTCCAATTTCAAATTTTTGGTCAGCTGGTGTGAATATAGGAATAGAAGGTCTACCAAAACGTAAGTAAACCGGTCCTTCGTGCTCTGCAATAGCAATAGTAGCCGCTTTAGTTTGGTTGTAATCACAAGGATTGATAACAGTCATACCAGGTAACATTTTCATTAACCCGATATCTTCTAGAATTTGGTGAGTAGCACCATCTTCACCTAGCGTTACCCCAGCGTGAGAAGCACAAATTTTTACATTTTTTCCAGAGTAAGCAATACTTTGACGAATTTGATCATAAACCCTACCAGTAGAGAAGTTAGCAAATGTTCCTGTAAAAGGAATATAACCACCAATTGTTAAACCGGCAGCAATACCCATCATGTTAGCTTCTGCAATTCCAATTTGGAAAAAACGTTCAGGATTTTCTTTAATAAAATCACCCATTTTAAGGGAAGGAGTAAGGTCGGCACATAAAGCAACTACTTTATCGTTGGTTCTTCCTAGTTCAGCAAGACCAGCACCAAAACCACTTCTTGTATCTTTTTTCTCGGTATATGTGTATTTTTTCATAATTGTCTTTTTAAAAAAAGGATATTAATAATCACCTAAAGTTTCAGCGTTTTGAGCTAAAGCACTTGCTAATTGCTCGTCGTTAGGAGCTTTACCGTGCCATTCGTGAGTACCCATCATAAAGTCTACACCGTGACCCATAACAGTATGTAGTAATACACAAACTGGTTTACCTTTTCCTGTTTTTGCTTTCGCTTCGCTCATACCGCTAATGATAGCGTCAAGATCATTTCCTTTTTCAATATCTAGAACGTCCCATCCAAAAGCTTCAAATTTAGCTCTTAGGTCGCCCATATCTAATACTTCTTTTGTAGAACCGTCAATTTGCTGACCGTTATAATCAATAGTAGAAATAAGGTTATCTACTTTTTTAGCACCAGCATACATAATAGCTTCCCAGTTTTGTCCTTCTTGTAATTCACCATCACCGTGAAGTGTATATACTAAATGCGTGTCTTTATTTAATTTTTTTGCCTGTGCAGCACCTAACGCAACAGACATTCCTTGTCCTAATGATCCAGAAGCAATTCTAACACCTGGTAACCCTTCGTGTGTAGTTGGGTGGCCTTGTAATCTTGAATTGATTAAACGAAAAGTACCTAGTTCTTCAACAGGGAAGTATCCTTTTCTAGCTAATACGCTATAAAATACAGGAGAAATGTGACCGTTAGATAAGAAGAAAAGATCTTCACCAATGCCATCCATTTCAAATTCTTCTTTTACTTCCATAATTTCATTGTAAAGGGCTACAAGAAATTCGGTACATCCCAAAGATCCTCCTGGGTGTCCTGAATTAACTTTATGTACCATTCGAACGATATCTCTTCGAACCTGTACTACTAGATCGTTAAGTGGTTGTTTACTAGACATGTTATTTTTAATTTTATAAGGCTAAAATACGTTAATTGAAATCAGGCACAAAATTAAGTATTGTAAACTATTGTTAAGTACTGAATTCTTAACAAAGATACAAATAAATGTAAATTATACACTTATTATTTATAGATTTTTGCCTTAGAAAATTACTATTTATATAAATAATAAACTTATTTACTGGTTTTAAGGGAAAAAAATAGGCATCTTGTCTATATTTGCCGATTCATAATACAGATGATAGTTACATGCAATTTGATTTAGAAAAGAAATGCGAGGGAACCAAGGCAAGAGCTGGTAAAATTACTACAGATCATGGAGTTATAGAAACTCCTATATTTATGCCTGTTGGTACCGTAGGAACCGTAAAGGGGGTTCACCAGAGAGAATTGAAGGAAGAAATTAATCCGGATATTATTTTAGGGAATACCTATCACTTATACTTACGCCCTCAAATAGATATATTAGAAAAGGCGGGAGGGTTACATAAATTTATGAATTGGGACCGCAATATTCTTACCGATAGTGGAGGGTATCAGGTGTATTCGCTTTCTGATAATAGAAAGATTAAAGAAGAGGGAGTACGTTTTAAAAGCCACATAGATGGTTCTTACCATTTCTTTACGCCAGAAAATGTAATGGACATTCAACGAAGTATTGGTGCTGATATCATTATGGCGTTTGATGAATGTACACCTTACCCATGTGACTATAATTACGCCAAAAGATCTATGCATATGACGCATAGATGGCTTGACAGATGTATTAAAAGATTGGCAGAGACAGACCCTAAATATGGTTATGAACAAGAATTGTTTCCTATTGTACAAGGGTCAACCTATAAAGATTTAAGAAAGCAGTCGGCTGAGTATATTGCCAATGCAGGAGCATTTGGTAATGCAATTGGAGGACTATCTGTAGGGGAACCAGCAGAGGAAATGTATGCAATGACTGAGGTAGTAACCGAAATTTTACCAGAGGAAAAACCTCGTTATTTAATGGGGGTAGGTACACCTATTAACATTTTAGAGAATATAGCCTTAGGGGTAGATATGTTTGATTGTGTAATGCCAACCCGTAATGCTAGAAACGGTATGTTGTTTACTGCCCATGGTACCATTAACATAAAAAATAAAAAATGGGAAGATGATTTTTCTCCTATTGACGAAATGGGCATAACTTTTGTAGATACGTATTACACCAAAGCTTATTTGCGACATCTTTTTGCAGCTAATGAGTTTTTAGGTAAGCAAATAGCGTCCATTCATAATTTAGGATTTTACTTGTGGTTGGTTCGTGAAGCTAGAAAGCATATTTTAGCAGGAGATTTTGCTACATGGAAAAATCAAATGGTACAACAAATGAATAAACGTTTATAGTGAAAATAATAGATTGGTATATACTTAAAAGGTATTTGGTTACTTTTTCTTTAATGTTGGCGCTCTTTGTACCTATTGGTATAATGATTGACATTTCTGAAAATGTAGATAAAATGATAGAACAACAAGCTCCTATGACTGAGATTTTGTGGTACTATTTTTATTTTACATTGCATTATGCCAACTTATTATTTCCGTTTTTCTTATTTCTATCCATTATTTGGTTTACTTCTAAACTTGCAAATAATACAGAAATCATTGCTATTTTAAGTTCAGGAGTTTCTTTTATGCGCTTTCTACGTCCTTATTTTATTGGGGCAACTTTAGTGGCAATTGTGGTATTTTTTATGGGTATGTTTATTGTACCACAAGCAAGTAAGGGGTATAATGAGTTTAGGGAAGTATACATACATAAAAATAGAAATAAGGTTAGTACGCAGGCGCTTTACAACCAGATAAATGATAATGAAATTATTTATGTAAGAAGCTTTAACCCGTCTAACCAAACTGGGTATGATTTTACTCTAGAACATTTTGACGGTAACAAAATGGAGTATAAAATATCGGCTCAGTATATACAGTTTAAAGATTCTGTATATAGTTTAAATAATTATGTAAAGCGTACTATAGGAGAACGTGAAGATATTATAGAAAAAGAACGTAAGAAAGACACTATGTTTGAGTTTGAAATGGAAGATATGGTGCCGGTTTCTTATGTAGCAGATACTAAGAATTTAATAGAACTTAACAGATTTATAGAAAGTGAGAAACGAAAAGGTTCTGGTAATATTAGTACCTATCAGTTTAACTTGTATAAAAGGTGGAGTGCGCCTTTAACAGCATTTATTTTAACCTTAATAGCTGTAGCTGTATCTTCAATGAAACGAAGAGGAGGTATGGGAATTAACTTGCTGTTTGGTGTTGCTGTAGCCTTTGTGTTTATTTTCTTTGATAAAGTATTTGGAGTGCTAGCAGAGCAGTCCGGTTTCCCTCCATTATTGGCGGTTGCTATACCTATTTTAGTTTTTGGAATTTTAGCGGTGGTTTTAGTTAGAAATGCTAGGCGATAAAGTAAAGAATTATTTACACCTCCATATAATCGTTTTTTTATGGGGGTTTACAGCAGTTTTAGGGGCGTTAATTACATTAGAAGCACTACCGTTAGTATGGTATAGAATGCTTATTGCCTCTCTAGTTTTGGGTGTTGTGTTAGTTTTTAAGAAAAGAAAAACGAAACTATCCTTTAAGCTTTTAATGCAGCTTTTTTTAGCGGGCTCTACCTTAGCGCTGCATTGGGTTTGTTTTTTTGAAGCTATAAAGGTGTCTAATGTTTCGGTTACTTTAATATGTATAGCTACAGGAGCTTTTTTTGCTGCTATATTAGAACCCATATTTTACAAGAGAAAAATAGTTCTTTATGAAATAATATTAGGGACTATTACCATTTTAGGGTTGTTGTTTATCTTTAATTTAGACACACACTACTTATTAGGTATTGTTTTAGGATTAAGTGCAGCATTCCTTTCTGCATTGCTATCTATTTTAAATGGTAAGCTAGCCAAGCAATATGATGCGGCTTTAATTTCCTTTTACGAATTATCTTTTGGGGTTTTGTTTATAACCGGTATGTTACTATTTAGAAAGCCTGAATTTTTTGAAACAATATTTACCTTAACATTTGAAGATTTTTCGGCATTACTAGTTTTAGCGGTGGTTTGTACGGCTTACGCATTTTTGAGCTCTGTGAAAGTAATGCGCTTTTTAAGCCCTTATACAGTAATGCTAACCATTAATTTAGAGCCTGTTTATGGGGTAGTTTTGGCTTATTTATTTTTAGATGAATCAGAACGGATGAGTGTAGGTTTTTATGTAGGCGGACTGGTTATTTTAGCTACAGTTTTGTTAAATGGTTACCTTAAAACCAGAAAAAAAAGAAAAAGCGTCCCATCTACAACTTAAGTTGTAAGAGAAAATTTTATATTTGTGCGCTAACAATAATTTAAAGTAAGACTAATGGAATATTTAGATTTTGAATTACCCATTAAAGAACTGGAAGAGCAGTTACAGAAATGTCAGGTTATTGGAGAAGAGAGTGCGGTAGATGTTACTGATACCTGTAAGAAGATTGAAAAGAAATTAATAGATACTAAGAAAGATATTTATAAAAACCTTACAGCATGGCAACGTGTTCAGTTATCTAGACATCCATCTCGTCCGTATACCTTAGACTATATTAGAGCTATCTGCGGAGATACTTTCTTTGAGTTATTTGGAGATAGAACCGTAAAGGATGACAAAGCCATGATTGGTGGTTTAGGTAAAATTGGAGATCAGAGTTATATGTTTATTGGTACTCAGAAAGGTTTTAATACCAAAACTCGCCAATACAGAAACTTTGGTATGGCAAATCCTGAAGGGTATAGAAAGGCGTTGCGTTTAATGAAAATGGCAGAGAAATTTAAACTTCCTGTTGTTACCTTTATAGATACTCCTGGTGCGTATCCTGGAATTGAAGCAGAAGAGCGCGGACAAGGAGAGGCTATTGCCAGAAATATTTTAGAAATGACACGCTTAACGGTTCCAGTAATTGTGTTTATTATTGGTGAAGGAGCTTCTGGTGG
The DNA here is from genome assembly GCF_027924185.1 of Neptunitalea lumnitzerae. Lineage (GTDB taxonomy): Bacteria > Bacteroidota > Bacteroidia > Flavobacteriales > Flavobacteriaceae > Neptunitalea > Neptunitalea lumnitzerae. The sequence goes on along the minus strand of NZ_BRVO01000002.1, from coordinate 986,085 downwards.
AGCTTTAGGTATAGGTGTTGGAGATAAAGTGATGATGTTAGAGAATACTTGGTATTCTGTAATATCTCCAGAATCTTGTTCTTCAATTTTATGGAGAACTTGGGAAAATAAAGAACGTGCTGCTGATGCTTTAAAACTAACGGCACCAGATATGAAAAAGCTTCATTTGGTAGACGATATAATTAAAGAGCCACTTGGTGGTGCACATTCTGATAGAGAAACTACTTTTAAAACAGTTACTAAAACTATTGTAGATACCTATAATGAGTTAAAAGACTTACCTGTAGAAGAGCTAGTAGAAAAAAGGATGGAGAAATATTTCAACATGGGTGTTTTTAAAGAATAACTCAGAAGAAATTATAAAGTATATGCAAAACCGAAGTATTATACTTCGGTTTTTTTGTTATCAACAAAAAATAAAACTTATTAACAGGTTGATTGTTAATGGTTAGTGGATACTAAGAGGTGTCTTTTAACCATTAACAAAATCATTTTTAATACATTCGTGTTTATGGAAAACACCAAACCAGTACAAACATATAAAGATCTTAGAGGAGAGGTTATTAGTCTCGGAAAAGGAAAATTACCTCCTCAAGCTATTGATTTAGAAGAGGTTGTGATTGGTGCGATGATGATTGATAAAAAAGGGGTAGATGAGGTAATTGATATTTTAAGCCCAGAAGTTTTTTATAAAGATAGTCACAGAGCAATTTTTGAAGCTGTTATTAAACTTTTTGAATCTACTGAGCCAATTGACTTGTTAACAGTATCTACGCAATTAAAAAAAGATGGTAAGCTAGAGTCTGTTGGAGGAGATTTTTACCTTATTCAATTAACCCAAAAGGTATCATCTTCTGCGCATATTGAATTTCACGCTCGTATTATTTTACAAAAGTACATTCAAAGGCAGTTGATTAAAATTTCTTCAGAAATTATTGAACAGGCGTATGATGAAACTACTGATGTATTTGATTTATTAGATAATGCCGAAGCTAAATTATATGAAGTAACGCAAGGAAATATTCAGAAATCTTCTGAGTCTGCAATGAGTTTAGTACTTCAGGCTAAAAAGAAGATTGAAGAAATTTCTAATAAAGAGGGGCTTAGTGGTATTCCAACAGGGTTTAATAAGTTAGATGCATTAACCTCTGGGTGGCAGCCTTCAGATTTAATTATTGTGGCAGCGCGTCCGGGTATGGGTAAAACCGCCTTAACGCTTTCCATGGCTAGAAATATTGCTGTAGACCAAGATATTCCTGTTGCTTTTTTCTCTTTGGAGATGTCATCGGTACAGTTAATTACACGTTTGATTTCTTCTGAAACAGGTTTGTCTTCTGAGAAATTAAGAACAGGTAAGTTAGAAAAACACGAGTGGGAGCAGTTAAACGTAAAGGTAAAGAGTCTTGAGAAAGCACCTTTGTTTATTGATGATACCCCATCGCTGTCTATTTTTGACCTTAGAGCAAAAGCAAGACGTTTGGCTTCTCAGCATGGTATACGTTTAATTATAATTGACTACTTGCAGTTAATGACTGCTGGAGGGTCTTCAAAAGGAGGGAACAGGGAGCAAGAAATCTCGATGATTTCTCGTAACCTAAAAGCTTTGGCAAAAGAACTTAATGTACCGGTAATTGCGTTATCTCAGTTATCGCGTGCGGTAGAAACCAGGGGAGGTAGTAAAAGGCCTTTACTTTCTGACCTTAGGGAATCTGGAGCGATTGAGCAGGATGCCGATATTGTATCGTTCATCTATCGTCCTGAATATTATAAGATAGAAGAATGGGATGATGAAGAGCGCTCACCAACTGCTAACCAGGCTGAATTTATTATTGCAAAACACAGAAATGGTGGTTTAGAGAATATTAGGTTAAAATTCCTTGGACATTTAGGTAAATTTGATAACTTAGATGAGTTTGATACACCTTTTGAGTTTCAATCTAAAATGAATGCAGGGGAAGAAAATACATTTTCAACCAAAGGACTTCCTGATGCAAATGAAGCTTTTGGTAGTAGTATGAATGACAATTTTAACCCAAGTGATGATGAAGTTCCGTTCTAAAAAATATATAGCTTTAAAAGTTACCAAAAAGGTAAAGAGTTTAGTACTCTTTACCTTTTTGTTTTTGAATACAATGGCATGTTTTGCCAATTTTATTTTAATACCTATGGATGCGGAAACGCAGACAGATCATTTAAAAGCGTATGGTATTACGTATTGGGTATTGAATAAGCAACACAAGGTGCAGTGGTTACTAAATTATAGAGGAGGTGCTTTTTTGATGGCAGATGATACTGATATTAGAAGGGAGTGTACCATACGTGGAGTTAGCTACGAAATAATATCTAATAGTGATGCGGCTTCTATTTTAGATGAAATAGCAAGTCCGTCTCAAAATATGGAAGCTGTTATTTTAGAGAAAGCTCCTAAGGTAGCGGTCTATAGCCCTAAGGGTAATTTACCATGGGATGATGCTGTAACAATGGTGTTAACCTATGCAGAGATACCCTATACTACTATTTATGATGAGGAGGTGCTGAATGATGAATTGCTTTTATATGATTGGTTGCACTTGCATCATGAAGATTTTACCGGACAGTATGGTAAATTCTACGGGCACTATAGAGCTGCTGCATGGTACATAGAAGATAAGAAAAATGCAGAAGCACTTGCTTCTAAGTTAGGGTATTCTAAAGTATCTGAAGAAAAATTGGCTGTTGCTCTAAAGATTAGAGATTATGTAATTGGGGGAGGGTTTATGTTTGCCATGTGTTCGGCTACCGATAGTTTTGATATAGCTTTATCTGCAGAAGGAGTAGATATTTGTGAACCGATGTTTGATGGAGACCCTTCAGAGGCTAATTATCAGTCGAAAATAGATTATAGTAAAACTTTTGCTTTTACCAATTTTACTTTGGAAAGAAATCCTAGTGTATATGAGTTTTCATCTATAGATATGACAAGAAAACGTCGTGTGCCTATGGAGTTAGACTATTTTAGTCTTATGGAGTTTTCTGCGAAGTGGGATCCAGTACCTACTATGCTGTGCCAAAACCATACGGCATTAGTAAAAGGTTTTATGGGGCAAACTACAAGTTATGATAGAGAAGAGATTAAGCCAACTGTACTTATTATGGGTGAGAATAGAAGTAATGGTGAAGCTAGGTATATTCACGGAGTAAAAGGGAAGGGGTTCTTTACATTCTATGGAGGACATGACCCAGAGGATTATCAGCACAAAGTGGGAGATCCTAAAACAGAGCTTGAATTACACCCTAATTCTCCTGGTTACCGTCTTATTTTAAATAACGTGCTGTTTCCTGCAGCTAAAAAGAAACATCAAAAAACATAATTTTTTCATGCACTTTTATCAAAAGGAGTTTAGATTACCTGCTTATAAAAGAGGTTTTCATTTGGTAACAGATATTATAGAAGCTGAGTTTTCAGATATTAAACATATTAAGATGGGTATGTTGCAGGTGTTTATTAAACATACTTCTGCTAGTTTAACTATTAATGAAAATGCAGACCCAACCGTACGTAAAGATTTTGAGAGCCATATGAATAAAATGGTTCCTGAAAATGCACCTTACTATATTCATACCTATGAAGGACCGGATGATATGCCAGCTCATATTAAATCATCTTTAATGGGGGCAAGTGTGCAAGTGCCTATAACGAATGGTAGATTGAATCTTGGTATTTGGCAAGGTATCTACTTATGTGAACACAGAAACTATGGGGGTGCTAGAAAAATTGTAGTTACCGCATTTGGTAGCTAAGTTTAATGTTAGTTGTTGCTTTTTTTAGCTTCAAGTACTTGGGCTAATACGTATTCTACACCTTGTTCATCATTTGATTTGGTAATCATGGTAGCGGCTTCAATAATATTAGGATGTGCATTTTTCATAGCCACACTAATTCCTGCCTGTGCAAACATTTCTAAATCGTTGTTATAATCTCCAAAAACCATGGTTTCTTCTTTAGAAATACCTAATTGTTCTTGTAGTTGAGAAAGCGCATAGCCTTTATTGGCATGCAAATGTGAAAGGTCTAACCAAAATTCTCCTGAAACTTTAACTTGTAGTCTATCAGCTAGGTGTTTTACTTTAGGGTATAAGTGCTCTTCTGAACCTTCAGCACAGTAGATAGCTATTTTTAAAAAATCATCATCTGTAACTTTGGTAATGTCCGACACTATTTGGTATTCAGAATAAAACTCTTTAAAGAAGTTTATAAAATCTTCATTTTCTTGTTCAATGTATGCTTTTTTGTTACCGCAGAGTACATAATAGATTTCGGTATCATTAAAACCTCTTAGCATGGTAATAAGCTCATCTGTTTCTAATTTAGTTAAATTAGTAAGTAGTAAAGTTTTATCTTCTTGCTTGGTAACAGCTCCGTTTTCTGCTATAATGGTAATTTCATTTTTAATTTTATCTAGTTTAGAAACAATACTATGATATTGTCTTCCGCTAGCAGCAACAAAATGAATATTGTGATTTTTTAATTCGTGATATAATTCAAAAAAACTTGGATGAACACGCCCTTTAGAGTCTAATAGTGTTCCGTCCATATCTGTTGCAATAAGTTTAATGTCTGCTAAATTCATATCAAAAAATTAAGCCACAAAAATAGCAGTAATAAACGGATTAGCTAGTTGTGAAATGTTATAAAAACGATAATGTTTATGGTAACTTTGAGTAAAAAATAGAAAAGGAGCTTCTCTGAGATATGGATTAGTTTTTGGTAAAACTGATTTTATCTCCTATTTCAATACCCCATTTATCCTTCATGCCTCCATTAACTTCTAGTACGTACATTACTGGAAATTGTGAAGGTAGGGAAGTTTCATCGTATGGTGTAGCATTTTCAACAACACTTACAATTTCAAAGTCTTTATTTATATACAGAATGTCTAACGGTATACGTGTGTTTTTCATGTAGAAAGAGTGTATACGTTCATTGTTGAATATAAATAACATACCTCTGTTTTCTTGCATTTTACTTCTATACATTAAACCGGTTTGTGTTTCGTAAGAAGTCTCGGCAATTTCAATTTCTAGTTTTTTCTTTACTATTCCCGTGGTGTCAATAATAGCGAGCTCTCCTTCTTTGTTGAAAGCAATTTCATCAGTATTTATAATTTTGGTAGGAACTCTTTTAGCTCCTTTAAAATACGTGATAACATAGGTAGATAGAAACCCTAAACAAATTAATGCTACTATTATTTTTGTGGTATGCCTTTTCATGTACAAGCGGCTTTAGAAATATTAAACGTAACTAAGAGGCTTTTGTGGAGCTTGCTTTTCTGAACATTAAGTAGAAACCAGCTATAATAAACGGGATACTTAATAACTGTCCGGTAGAGAGTACATTGTTAAATGCTGATTCTAAACCACCTTGACTTTGTTTTACAAATTCCACTAAGAATCTAACGGTCCATAGGAGTACAAGAAACACGCCAAAAATGTAACCTGGTTGATTTTTTTTGTCGGTTTTCCAATATAAAAACCAAAGGATGATAAAAACAATGATGTACCCTACAGCTTCGTATAACTGCGCCGGATGTCTGAATGGTATTGTGTCTAATATTTGAGAAAATTTAGGATCAGATTCTATTAGATTGTAAGCTTCGTTATAGGTTTTAGCTCCGGTTCTTCTAATAGCAACATTTTTAGTTAAATTTTCTTCCCCTCTAATAAAGCGTACTGCAAATGGAAATGATTTTTCTGTTACTTTACCTAGTATTTCAGAATTAAAGAAGTTACCTAATCTAACAAAAACACCTCCAATACTAATAGGTAACACAATGCGGTCTAATAACCAAAGCAGTTTAATGTCTTTAAATTTACGAATGTATAGGTATACAGCTATTAATATACCAATGGCTGCACCGTGGCTAGCTAAACCAGAAAATCCGGTAAATTCAAATTCGGGTCTTGTTCTTATAGGTAAAAAAACTTGAAGAAAATCTTCTTTAAATAACTCTGGTTGATAAAAAATAACATGGCCTAAACGAGCTCCTATTAAAGTAGCTAATACTACATATATGAAAAGAGAATCTAGTTTGTCTAAAGATTTGTTTTCATTAACAAAAATTTGCTTCATGAGGTACCAGCCTAATGAAAAAGCTATAACAAACATTAGACTATAATATCTTATTTGTATAAAACCAAGATCTGCTAAAATCTCGTTAGGGTTCCAGGTTATGCTGTTGAAAATCATTATCAATTTTTTTAGTGTTTAAATATATGTATTATCAATTAATCTAAAGTTACGAATACTTGAAAATTAATTAAGGAACCGGATCATGTCCGCTACCTCCCCAAGGATTGCAACTAATAATACGTTTTAAAGCCAACCAACTACCTTTTATAAGCCCATGTTTATTTAGAGCTTGTAAGGCGTAGGTAGAGCAAGTAGGTGTGTAACGACAGGTGGCTGGGGTAAAAGGAGAAATAAAACTTTTGTAAAATTTAATTATAAGAATAAAGGGAGCTATACTTATTTTTTTAAAAAAATGCATAGCTCCTTAAATTTTAAGAATTTATAGTGAAGGTTGTACCTTCTTTACTGTCTTTTAACTGAATACCGGCTGCCAACAGTTCATCTCTAATTTGATCTGAAAGTGCCCAGTTTTTATTAGCTCTTGCTTCAGCTCTTAATTTAATAAGTAATTCCACAGAGCCATTTAATGCTTTTTGGTTAGAGGCAGAACCTTCTTTAGATTCATCTCCTTTAGTTAAGCCTAATACATTAAATGCAAATGCTTCTATAGTTTCATTTAGTGTAGTTAAATCTTCTGCTGTAATGGTTTCTTTGCCATCATTAATCAGATTGATAAACTTAATAGCCTCAAAAAGATTTGCAATTAAGATTGGCGAATTAAAATCGTCATTCATAGCATCATAACAGCTTTGTTTCCATTTAGCTACATCTACAGATGATTTATTAGCTACAGGAAGTTTTTCTAAAAGCTTCATGCTTTCCATTAACCTGTTATATCCTTTTTCTGCTGCTAAAAGAGCATCATCACTAAAGTCTAGTATACTTCTATAGTGTGCTTGCAATATAAAAAAGCGTACTACATTGGCAGAATAAGCTTTACTTAGGTTGCTATTATCGCCTGTAAATAACTCGTTAGGTAAAATATTATTACCTGTAGATTTAGCCATTTTTTTACCGTTTAAGGTAAGCATATTGGCATGCATCCAATAGTTTACAGGAGATTGATGATTGCAAGCTTCGGCTTGTGCAATTTCACATTCATGGTGAGGGAATTTAAGGTCCATACCACCTCCATGAATATCAAAACGTTCACCAAGATATTTGGTGCTCATGGCAGTACATTCCAAGTGCCACCCAGGGAAACCGTCACTCCAAGGAGATGGCCATCTCATTATATGTTGTGGCTCGGCTTTTTTCCATAGTGCAAAATCTTGAGGATTACGTTTGTCACTTTGCCCGTCAAGTTCACGGGTGTTGTGAATCATATCCTCAATATTTCTTTTGCTTAGCTTACCGTATTGATGATCTTTATTAAACTTATTTACATCAAAATAAACCGAACCATTAATTTCATAAGCATAGCCTTGTTCAAGAATTTTCTTGATTATTTCAATTTGCTCAATAATATGTCCGGTAGCAGTAGGCTCAATACTTGGTGGTAAAAAATTGAATTTGTCTAGGATGTTGTGAAAGTCAACAGTATAACGTTGTACAACTTCCATAGGTTCAATTTGTTCTAACCTTGCTTTTTTTGCAATTCTATCTTCTCCTTCATCAGCATCATTTTCTAAATGTCCAGCGTCTGTTATGTTTCTTACGTATCTAACTTTGTAACCTAAATGTTTTAGGTATCTAAAAATTAAATCAAAAGACATAAAAGTTCTTACGTTTCCTAAGTGTACATTACTATATACGGTAGGGCCGCAGACATACATACCTACATAACCTTCGTGAATGGGTGTAAATGTTTCCTTAGTTCCTGAAATAGAATTGTATAATTGAATTTCCTGCTCTTTGTAAGCTTGCATTGTTTTATTATTGATGTTGTTAAGAACTGTATTACTCTTAAAAAAGATTTACAATTCCGTTTTTAAATTAATGTAATTTAAAAATTCCTTTCTAGTTTGTTCGTTTTTAAACTGTCCGCCAAATTCGGCAGTTACGGTACTACTATCAATATCTCTAATACCTCTTGAGTTCACACAAAGGTGTTTTGCGTCAATTACGCAGGCTACATCTTCAGTACCAAGAATTTCTTGCATCTCTTTTACAATCTGCATGGTTAAACGTTCTTGTACCTGTGGTCTTTTTGCGTAATAATCTACAATACGATTCATTTTAGAAAGACCTACAACTTTACCTTTGGAGATATACCCTACATGTGCTCTACCTACAATAGGTAATAGGTGGTGCTCGCAAGTAGAATACAGTACAATATTCTTTTCCACTAGCATTTCACCATACTTATATTTGTTATCAAAAGTAGAAGCGTTTGGTTTTCTGTCAGGATGCAATCCGCCAAAAATTTCTTTTACAAACATTTTAGCAACTCTTCTTGGGGTACCTTTCAAACTATCATCGGTAAGGTCCATACCAAGGGTTTCTAAAATCTCGTATACATTACTTTCTATACGTTCCATTTTGGTGTCGTCAGAAAGATCAAAAGCATCTTTTCTTAAAGGTGTTTCAGAAGAAGACCCAATGTGGTCATCTCCATACTCTTCAAACTGTTGCTCTATTGCTTTATCAATTTTCATGAATTCAAACTTAAATAAAGGTGCAAAGATAGTTAATATGTACTAAATATAGGACAGTTAAATATTCTTAAAAAAATTAGAATATTGATATGTTTACTTAAATTTTGTTAAATTTCGGCCTTAAAAGCTACAATTAGTTAATAAAAATAACTTTGTTTTTACGTTTTTATACTAGGATTTGATAATAACTTAATAGATGTAAGATTATTTTTTGTAAATGAAAATTTATAAAGGCTAAATTGAAGTTTTTTCAACACGATAAAATAGCAAAATACACTTTGATTTTTTAAATCTTTAGACTCCTTAACAAATGAAGAAAATTTTATTGTTTTTACCTGTTTTGTTTTTTTGCATTCAGGGTTTTTCTCAAAAAAGTAATGACGGATGTACGTTTGATTACAATTTAGAAGTAACTAAACGTGATGACTTTATGACGACTAGAGACTTAACGGCTACCTTTAAATGGGATTTTACTAAGTTAAATTGGGAAGCATCAGATGTTAAAATTGAAGTTATTCCTATTAAAGATTGTATGAATGAAATACAGGGAACTGAATTTAAAGATGGTTTTCGAATTGTTTTGAAAGAAGCTACCGGTTCGCAAGAGTTAAGTCATAGAGCTATGGGAACAAAATGTTTCAAATGGCGTTTGGTAGTAAGTTCTGAAGGATGTGAAAAAACATACTCTTGGACTTATTTTAGTTTTGTTGATTAAATAACCCCCCGTTTTTTAACTTTTTATGAAATATTTATATTTATTATCCTTTTTAATATTATTTACAATTAAACTGCAAGCTCAAGGAGGTTCTACATGTGCTGCTATTGAGCCATTTTGTGCAGAATGTACTGGAGGACTTGCATTTGATAATGTAAGTAATGGTAGTACAGCAGAGTCTGGTATTAACTACGATTGTTTATTGACTCAACCTAATCCGGCTTGGTACTATCTAGAAGTTGCCGATTCAGGTGATCTTGATTTTGAAATATCTCAGGTGAACACTGCTGGTAATGGTATCGATGTTGATTTTATCTGTTGGGGGCCTTTCCCTGATGCTTCTGATATTTGTGGACCTGCTAACTTAAACTCAGGTACCCAAGTAGACTGTAGTTATTCAACAGCTCCTATTGAAACCTTCTCCATTACAGGTGCTCAAGCTGGTGAGATTTATGTGCTATTAATTACTAATTATAACGGAAGTGCTGGTAGTATTACGTTAACACAAACCAATTTGGGTACAGGTACCTCTTCTGGTAGTACTAACTGTTCTATGTTAGAAGATGATTTAACCGGTGAAACTGACCCTTGTGAGGGCGATGTTGTAGAACTTACTTCTTCTACTGCAAATGTGGTTTCTTTCCAGTGGTTTTATGATGATTTAAATGGTACAGGAAGTGTTGCTATACCAGGTGCTACAAATGCAAACTATACAGTTCCTTCAAATCAATCAGGTGCATACACTATTGAGAAGACCGATTGTACGGGAGATGTGGTAACTAATCATATCGAAGTTAATTTTCACCCTATGCCAGTGGTACCTTCAAACTTAAGTACAATTGCTTTATGTGATGAAATAACTCCAAATGATGGTTATGAGGAGTTTGATTTAACTACCATGGAAGATGAGATTTTAAATGGGCAAACAGGTATGGTTCTAACGTATTATACTAGTTTTACAGATGCATTAAATGGTTTTCCTGCCAATCAAATTTCAACACCGGAAGCATTTACAAATACAAATATTGATTCGCAAGATATTTATGTAAGATTAGAAAGTGGAGCTTCTGGTTGTTATAATGTAGGTTCTTTTACCATAGATGTAGTTTCATTACCACAGGCTATTGCGCCAACACCATACTATGGTTGTGATTATGATGGTACTGGTGTTGTGACTTATTATTTAAATAATAAGACTGATGAGATTTTAAATGGACAAACAGGAGTTAGTATAGCATATTATGGTACAGAGGCAGATATGGAGGCTCAAACTAATGCGCTGCCAAATACTTATGTAAGTTCTGTAGATACACAAACTATTTATGTGCGTTTAGATAATCCTGGTACAGGATGTTTTAATACAACATCTTTTGAGTTAATTAATGTTGATGTGCCTGTAATGAATACACCAACTACATTAACTTTTTGTGATGATGATAATGATGGTTTTGGTGAGTTTTATTTAGAGCAGACAGCTTTAGATGTAGTGCCTGCTGATGGTAATAATTATACTGTAACTTTTCACGTAACAGAAACAGATGCAGAGAATGATGTAAACGTATTTACAAGTCCGTTTGAAAATATTGTACCTGATGCTCAAACCATTTACATACGTGTAGAGAATGATTTAACGGGTTGCTATGATGTAGATCCTTTAGAGTTAATAGTGAACCCTACACCGGTTGTACCTTTTGATTTACCGGATTTAGAACTTTGTGACGATCAATTAGTAGATGGTAGAGCTGAGTTTGATTTAACTGAGCAAAATGCAAATGTATACGGTTCTCAAAGCACGGCAGATTTTACTATTAGCTATTATGAGACTGAGATAGAAGCAGTAGATGGAGTTAATGCTATATCTACAAGTTATTATGTAAATCAAGTGGCTTTTCAGCAAACTATTTATGTTCGTTTAGAAGATAATACAACTGGTTGTGCTACTATTAGAGCGTTTGATTTATTAGTACATCCAAATCCGGTTATAAATCCTAGTTATGATTACGACTTAGCTTTATGTGATGATTTTGGTCAACCAGGAGATGGTATTACTGTATTTGATCTAACTGTAAAGAATGATGAGATTACAGGTGGCGTTAATGGTTACGTAGTAACTTATTATGAGACAGAAGCCGATGCAGAGGTAGGTGTAAATGCTATTGCAGATGATACAGCTTATGAGAATACTGTAAGTCCGTATACCTTACATGTGAGAGTAGAGGATGCTAATACAGGTTGTTATAGCTTAACTACGTTAACGTTGAGAGTATTAAATAACCCATCACCACAAGAAGTTAATCCTGAATTGGAGGTTTGTGATGATGATTCTGATGGAGATAGCACCAACGGGCAAGCAGAGTTTGATTTAACCTTAAACGAGGAAGAATTATTAAATGGTGAGTTAGGGGTAACTGCAACCTACTATGAAACATATCAGGATGCTTTTGATGGTACCAATGCAATACCAAACCCTGAGGCGTATTATAATACGGTTCAGTTTGCGCAAACTATTTATGTTGCCGTAACCAATGATGATACGGGTTGTTTAACTATTGTAACTATTGATATTAATGTGAATTCATTACCAGAGGTAACAGAGGAGCCTACGTATTTCCTTTGTGAGGTAGATAATGATGATGTAGAAACCATTCTGTTAACAGATATGGATAGCTTTGTATTAGATGGTGGTGATGCTACAGGGTTAGAAATTACTTATTATGAGACAGAGGCTAATGCTATAGATGACGAGGAGGAGTATGTAAATTCTACCATTACTATAAATGGTACTGAGCAAATTTATGCAAGAGTTGAAAATACCGATACTGGATGTTATAGTGTTGTAGGTTTCTTAATTGATATTGAACAAGCGCCATTGGCATTTACGCCAGACCCAATAGTATATTGTGAAAGTCTAGGAGCAGATGGATATTACAACAATGATGGAGTTGAGGTATTTAACTTAGAAGAGGTAATTGAAACCATTAGAGGTAGCCAAGACCCTGATACGTATCCTGTAGCTATCTACACAAGCTTAGCAGATGCAGAAAATCAAGAGAATGCTATTCCTGTAGATGAGTTAAATCCATATACTAGCGGAACAGCTACCTTATATGCAGTAGTAACCAATGCAAATACAGGGTGTACAAATGGAGACCCTATAGTAATAGAATTGATAGTAGAACCAGTGCCAGAGGTTACTTTAGATAATGCAGATGGTGTTATTTGTACCGATGCTACTAATAATCCTGTGATAGGAACTGATTTAGGAGCTGAGTATACTTACGAATGGAATACAGGTGAAACTACTCCTACTATTGAGATAACAGAGGCTGGTGAGTATTACGTAACAATTACTAATACCACTACTATCAACCAATGTGCTTACGAAAGTAACCATGTGTATTATGAAGAGGCTTCTTTACCGGCAGTAACACCAACCGTAGTACAGTCTGAAATATTTGATGGACAAAATACTGTACAGGTAACTGCTAACGGAGCTGGTGTATCTGAATACGGGTATCAATTAGATAATGGAACCATACAGTATAATGGTACTTTCAATGATGTGGAGCCAGGTGTTCATAATGTTACTATAACAGAATTGAATGGTTGTGGTAGCTTAACATTAGAAGTGAGTGTAATAGACTATATGAAGTACTTTACACCAAACGGAGATGGTGTAAATGACACTTGGAGAGTAATAGGTTTAGAAAGCCAAGAAAATGCTCAGGTATTCATTTTTGATAGATATGGTAAAATGGTAAAACAAATGAACGCTACTAGTGATGGGTGGAATGGTACTTTTAACGGTAACCAAATGCCATCTAGTGATTACTGGTTTAAAGTAGTGTATACAGAACCATCGACAGGTGAAGTAAGAGAATTTAATAGTCACTTTGCTTTGAAGAGATAAGGTTTAATAAATTAATAAAAAAGGCTCTTAGTATTTTACTAAGAGCCTTTTTTATTGCTTATAAATTACTTGATGATTGATTTTGAGGTGGTTATAGTAGTTACGTTTCAGAGGTGAATGGTTAGTTATTTATTTATTGTAGTTTATTTCTGGTTATTTAGAGTTTTTAAAAATAACATTTGTAAGTTTTTGAATAACAGAAATGTAAGTTTTATTAGGTGTTGTTTAACATTTATTAAACATTCTTTAAATGTTTAATAACATACATTTGGTCTGTAATAATTCAATAAATAAGAATATGAAAAAATTAATTTTAGCTGCTATTGCAGTTTTAGGTTTTGTTTCTTTCTCTAATGCGCAGGAAGGATTTAAAGTTGGAGCAAATGTTGGTTTACCTGTAGGAGATGCTTCAGATTACGCTTCATTCAGTGTAGGACTTGATGTTGCTTACTTAGCAGAACTAGGAGATTCTTTCTACTTAGGGGGTGCTACTGGTTTTATTAATGGTTTTGGTGATGACCAAACTGTTAGTGTAGCTGGTTACACAGTTACAGCTGAAGCAGACGATGTACAGTACATTCCTGTTGCTGCCTCTGCAAGATATTTATTCACTGATGCTTTTTATGTAGGAGCAGATTTAGGGTATGGTATTGCTATTACTGATGGTTTAGATGGTGGTTTTTACTACAAGCCAAAAGTAGGATATCAAATTTCTGATTTAATTGGTGTTAATGTTTCTTATGTTGGTGTTGCAGAAGATGGAGCTTCATGGAATACCGTTAATGCAGGAGTAGAATTCAGTTTCTAATTATTAGATAGCAGATCAATACAAAGTAGACTTGCTTCTGGAAGTTTACTTAAAAGTATACTTTGTTTTAAACCCGAAACATTTGTTTCGGGTTTTTTATGTAATTGATTTTAGTATATTTACTCTATGAAGCAAATACTTATTTTAAATGGTCCTAACTTAAATTTGTTAGGAAAAAGGGAACCAGAGGTTTATGGATCGGAATCTTTTGAAGCGTACTTTCTAACCTTAAAAAATAAGTTTCCTAGTCTGTCGTTATCTTATTATCAAAGTAACTCAGAGGGAGCGTTGTTAGATAAACTTCATGAGGTAGGTTTTGAGTATGATGGAGTAGTATTTAATGCTGGTGCTTATTCGCATACCTCAATAGCTTTGTATGATGCTATAAAGGCTATTACAACGCCGGTTATAGAGGTGCATATATCTAATACTTTTAGTAGAGAAGCGTTTAGACATCACTCTTATATATCTCCTAATGCAGCAGGAATAGTAGTTGGGTTTGGATTGAAAGGATATGAGTTAGCTTTGCAATCATTTATATAACTATAACTAAATAAAATTTTATGAAAAAGACACTTATTGTATTATTACTGTTAGTGGGTATTACGGCAAATGCTCAGCAAAAGCACTTGGGCCTTAAAGCGGGTGTAAACTTTGCATCTTTAACAGGAGATTGGGCAGATGATCTTGATAATAAAACTGGTTACCATATTGGGGTTACTGCAGAATTAGGTTGGAAAGATAGTTTTTCTATTCAGCCAGAGGTTATTTATTCTACGCAAGGAGCAGAATTAGAGGATATAGATTTTAAAATAGACTATCTTAATGTACCTGTGTTGGCTAAAATTTATATGGTAAAAAAGAATTTAAGCTTTATGGCGGGGCCTCAATTTGGATATGTAATTAATGATAATTTTGACTCTGATGATTTGAAAGAATTTGATTTAAGTGGAGCTGTAGGCTTAGAGTTAAAGTTGCTTAGCTTTTATGCACAAGCAAGGTATAACTTTGGTTTTACCGATGTAACAAATGTAGGTGGTAAAAATGGCGTTTTTCAGCTTTCTATAGGGCATAACTTTCTATAGTATTTAAAGCTTTAAATAGTATAAATAAAAAATCCCTTTCTAAGCAGAAAGGGATTTTTTTGTGATATTATAAATCTAATACTAGATGTGTATTACTTCATCATAAGCAGCAGCAACAGCTTCCATAACTGCTTCACTCATTGTTGGGTGAGGGTGAACTGCTTTTAATACTTCATGACCTGTAGTTTCTAATTTTCTAGCTACTACTGCTTCAGCAATCATATCTGTAACACCAGCACCAATCATGTGGCATCCTAACCATTCGCCATACTTAGCATCAAAAATAACTTTTACAAAACCATCAGAATTACCTCCGGCTTTCGCTTTTCCTGAAGCTGTGAATGGAAATTTACCAACTTTAATATCGTATCCTGCTTCAATTGCTTTTTTCTCTGTATATCCAACAGAAGCAATTTCTGGAGTACAATAGGTACAACCTGGTATATTACCATAATCTAATGGCTCAACATGCATACCTTTAATTTTTTCAACACATAAGATACCTTCAGCAGAAGCAACGTGTGCTAATGCTTGTCCTGGTACTACATCTCCAATAGCGTAATATCCTGGAATATTTGTTTGGTAGTAATCGTTTACTAAAATTTTATCTCTATCGGTAGCAATTCCTACTTCTTCCAATCCAATACCTTCAATGTTAGTTTTAATACCAACAGCAGAAAGAATTACGTCAGCTTCTAAAGTTTCTTCACCTTTAGCAGTTTTAACTGTAGCTTTAACTCCTTCACCAGAAGTATCTACTTTAGTAACTTCTGCAGAAGTCATAACTTTAACTCCCATTTTCTTAAAGCTTCTTTCTAATTGCTTAGAAACATCTTCATCTTCAACAGGAACAATATTTGGAAGATATTCAACTACGGTAACTTCAGTTCCCATAGAGTTGTAGAAATATGCAAACTCAATACCAATAGCACCACTACCAACAACAATCATTTTCTTAGGTTGTTCTGGTAATGTCATAGCTTCACGGTATCCAATTACCTTTTTACCATCTTGTGGTAAATTAGGTAATTCTCTAGAGCGAGCACCTGTAGCAACAATAATGTGGTCTGCACTGTAATCTGTTGTGCTACCATCTTTAGCCGTTACTTGAACTTTTTTACCTGGTAAAAGTTTACCAAACCCGTCAATAACGTCAATCTTATTTTTTTTCATTAGGAACTGAACTCCTTTGCTCATTCCTTCTGCAACGCCTCTACTTCTTTTTACAACAGCTTCAAAATCTTTGTCAAATTCACCTACAGTTAAACCGTAGTCAGAAGCATGTTTTAAATATTCAAAAACTTGAGCACTCTTTAAAAGTGCTTTTGTAGGTATACAACCCCAGTTAAGGCAAACTCCACCTAAGTTTTCTTTTTCAATAACTGCAGTTTTAAAACCTAATTGGGAAGCGCGAATGGCAGTTACATATCCACCCGGTCCACTTCCTAAAACGATAACATCGTACTTACTCATATGTTATAATTTAAATGTCCAATAAAAGAGGTTACGAAGTTAATCATTTCATTTTAAAAAGGGGAGGTTCTCAAATTCTTTTGAGTGTTGTTTTAGAATAAAAAATGATATGAAACAAAAGCAGTTAGATATGTTAGGTAAGCACTAAACATTTTTTATCTTTGCTGCTCATTTAAAAAAGGAAAAATGGAAAACGGTATTTACGCAAAATTTAATACTACTAAAGGAACAATTTTAGTAAAACTTACGTACGATAAAACTCCTGGAACTGTTGGAAACTTTGTTGGTTTAGCAGAAGGGAATCTTGAAAATGAAGTAAAATCTCAAGGACAACCTTATTATGATGGTCTTGCTTTTCACAGAGTGATTAGTGACTTTATGATTCAAGGAGGATGCCCAAAAGGTACTGGAGTAGGTGGGCCAGGGTATCAGTTTGATGATGAATTTCATCCTGATTTAAAACACTCAGGACCTGGAGTACTTTCTATGGCTAATGCGGGACCTGGAACAAATGGTTCTCAGTTTTTTATTACACATGTAAAAACTGATTGGTTAGATGGTAAGCATACCGTTTTTGGTTTTGTACAAGAAGGACAAGATGTGGTAGATGCTATTGCACAAGGAGATAAAATTGAAACTCTAGAAATAGTTAGAGTAGGAGAAGAGGCAGAGAAGTGGAACGCTATTGAAGCGTTTAGAACTTTTGAAGGTGAGCGTGAAAGAAGAGTTGCTGAGGCTAAACAAAAAGCTGAAGAGGCTTTAGAAAAATTAGCTGCCGGTTTTGATAAAACGGATAGTGGTTTACGTTACAAGATTATTCAAAAAGGAAATGGTGTAAAAGCTGAAAAAGGTAAAACTGTTTCTGTACACTATAAGGGTATGTTTGAAGATGGTGGAGTTTTTGACTCTTCGTTTAAAAGAAATCAACCTATTGACTTTACTTTGGGAGTAGGACAAGTAATTAGTGGATGGGATGAAGGAATAGCACTTTTACAGGTGGGTGATAAAGCTCGTTTTGTAATACCTTCTCATTTGGCATACGGAAGTAGAGGTGCTGGTGGAGTAATACCTCCTAATGCTACTCTTATTTTTGATGTAGAGTTGGTAAATGTTAAGTAAAAATTATTTGTATATATAGAAAGAGCCTCTAAGTTTATTAGAGGCTCTTTTTTTATGTTAACTAACTATGTAATTATATAGTTTTACTATTACTCAGCTTCTTGTTTTTCCTTTTCTAATTGTTCTACAGTGGCTCTTAGCTGTGCTTTCTTTTTTTCAATTTCTTCTTTAAAGGCTTGGTGGGTAGAGTCTATTCTTTGTTGTTCTTTCTCTAGGGCAGCCTTATTTTTAGCCTCTTGCTCTGCATTTATAATTTCCTGCGGATTTATATACATCTGCTGCTGTCTATTTCGTAATTCTTGTCGGTGATACTTCATGTAAGTTCTACCGGCGGCGGCAATAATAACCAATAGAATAATACCTATTAAACTTAATGTAGATTTCTTTTTCATAAGCACTGTTATTTGATTGATAACAGCGTAAATATAAGTACATTATGGGTAACAAAAAAGCCTACATGTGTAGGCTTTTTATATTTTGACGTTATTTTTAAAATTAATCCAGATTTGGTTGTGGAGTTAATCTTAAATATGGTTTTACTTCTTTGTATCCTTTAGTAAAAATGTTTTTAGCATCTTCATTAGAAACTGATGGGCTAATAACTACTTCCTCACCATGTTTCCAGTTAGCAGGTGTAGCTACTTTGTGGTACGCTGTTAGTTGTAATGAGTCAATTACACGTAGCAATTCTTCAAAGTTTCTACCGGTAGAGGCAGGGTAGGTAATAATTAATTTTATCTTTTTATCAGGTCCTATAATGTATACAGATCTTACGGTAAGTGTAGCGTCTGCGTTTGGGTGTATCATATCATATAGTTCAGATACTTTTTTGTCTTCATCTGCAATAATAGGAAAGTTAACTGTAATGTTTTGAGTCTCGTTAATATCACTTACCCATCCTTTATGAGATTCTAAGCCATCAACACTAAGTGCTAATACTTTTACATTACGTTTTTCAAATTCATCTTTATATTTTGCTACAGCGCCTAATTCAGTTGTACAAACAGGAGTATAGTCTGATGGATGCGAAAATAACACACCCCATCCGTCTCCTAAATAATCATAGAAATTGATTTCACCTTCTGTTGATTGTGTAGTGAAATTTGGTGCTGTATCACCTAATCTTATTGTAGCCATAATTTTTTATTTTTTATTAGTCTACAAAGTTAGTAGATTATATAGAGTAAGAATGATGAATTACCGTAAAATTTAGTTAAAGTTTCCACTTAATATTACAACCAATACTCGGTTTTTGTCTTTCAGGAACATTTTTATCCTCTAAAATGGCGTTTAGAGCAGTTCTTATATCAGTTCCAGTTACCGTAATTCCGTTACCTGGTCTTGAATCGTCTAATTGACCTCTGTAAACCAATGCTTTGTTTTTATCAAAAATGTAAAAATCTGGTGTACAAGCAGCATCATATGCTTTCGCTACTTCTTGTGATTCGTCGTATAGGTAGGGAAATGTGTATCCTTCGGTAATAGCTGTTTCTTTCATTAACTCAGGGGAGTCATCGGGGTAATTTTCTACATCGTTACTAGATATTGCTACAAATTCAATTCCCTTAGGCTGATAATCTTTAGCTAATGAAACAAGCTCCTCGTTTACATGTTTTACAAACGGGCAGTGATTGCATGTAAACATGATAACAGTAGCATTTTTACCGCATAACTCATTTAGGTTATAGGTGTTTCCTGATACAGTGTCTGGTAATGTAAAATGAGGTGCCAATGTACCTAATGCTAACATGTTACTTGGGGTTCTAGCCATAATTTATAATTGTGTTAAGAGTAAATATGATTTAATTAAGACACGTTTACATGTATTGTAAGTACCTTAATAATGCAAAATTAAGAAGAATACCTTGGTTACTAAAATTGTAAGTTAAGAGTTCTGAAAAAAGGAAAAACTGAAGTAGAAAAAATTAAAAAAAAATGTATTATGAAAGTAGTATACGACACACTATCAGAAGGAGTAGAAGACCTAAAAAAAAGAGGGTACGAGGAAGATTTTAACATTCTTGAAAATGGAATTGAAAATAAATCTAAAAAACAGCTGTTTAAAACAGATACATTTAATGTAGTTGAAGTACATAGATTTGAGGGGTATACTAACCCTGATGACAGTTCTATTTTATATGCTATTGAAACTATATCTGGAGAAAAGGGTATCTTAGTAGATGCGTACGGAGCTTACGAAAGTATCTCTAGAGAAATGATAGATAAATTAGCAATGCATGATAAATAATTTAACCTGGGAAGAATTTTCAAAAGTAAAGATGGCTGTAGGGACTATTATGAAAGTTCAAGATTTTCCTGAAGCCAGAAAACCAGCCTACCAGTTATGGATAAATTTTGGAGAGGAGATAGGAGAAAGAAAAACTTCTGCTCAAATAACAGATAAGTATTCTAAGGAAGCACTAATAGGGAAACAAGTTGTTGCAGTAATTAACTTTCCTGAGAAACAAATTGCCAACTTTATGAGTCAATGTTTACTGTTAGGAGCCGTAGGAGAGGGGAATGAGGTTACTATAATTTCTCCAGAGTCAAAAATAGAAAACGGATTGTTTATATCCTGATAAAAATAAAAGCCGCTCTTCAGCGGCTTTTATATTACGTAATTAAAACTAAATTTCTCTTTACGAGTAATTCTCAATTGTTAAGAAAAATACTATTTAAATATCTTCAAAGCTTATATCTGTAAACTTTTCAGTACCGTTAGAAGTTTCTTCTGTCTCAAAGAAAGATTCTTTTTTGAAATCTTTTTGGTGACGTTCGGAAATAACTTCTGCTCCCTTTTCATCAATCACAAAGTCGGTCATCTCACACAAGATTTCTTTAAAAGCTGTAAAGTCTTCTTTGTAAAGGTAAATTTTGTGTTTCTTGTAATGGAAAGATCCATCGTCATGAGTGAACTTTTTACTTTCAGTAATCGTTAAATAGTAATCTCCGGCTTTTGTAGCTCTAACATCAAAGAAGTATGTTCTTCTACCGGCTCTAAGTACCTTTGAGAAAATCTCATCTTTCTCTAGTAAGTCTTTATCATTCATAATTCCCTCTAACTTGTTTAGTTGTATAGTATTTTGTTCAAAAATGTGAAAAAAATCATAATATCGCAAGAAATTAATGACTTTCTTTTTCGTGAAGTTGATTTATATAGAGTTCCTTGTAGTATCCTTCTGTTTTTATAAGTTGATTATGAGTACCTTGTTGAACAACCTTTCCATCGTCTATGATTAAAATTTTATCTGCATTTTTAGCCGATGATATTCTATGGCTTACAATGATAGTTGTAGTGTCTTCAGCCATTTCTAATAGGTTATTTAAAATCTTTTCTTCTGTTTCTGTATCTACGGCTGATAGACAGTCATCAAACAAATAAAACTTAGCATTTTTAATAAGCGCTCTTGCTATAGAAACACGTTGTTTTTGCCCTCCACTTAGGGTTACACCGCGTTCGCCTAAAACAGTATCATACTTGTTAGCAAACTTCTCAATGTTTTTATGTACAGATGCTTTTTTAGCTGCTTGTATTACCGCTGCATCTGTAGCATTGCTATTACCAAAAAGTATATTATTCTTAATACTGTCTGAGAATAAAAACGCATCTTGTGGTACCGATCCTATAGCACTTCTTAAGCTAGTTAGATTTAATTGCTGAATAGGGGTGTTGTCTATTAATATTTCTCCTGCAGTAACGTCATACATCCTGCCAATTAAATCTAAAATGGTAGATTTCCCAGATCCTGTTTTACCAATTATGGCTAAGGTTTCTCCTTTTTTTACTTCAAAAGAAACATTGTTTAAAGCTTGTATATTGGTGTCTTCATATATAAAAGAAACATTTTTGAAGGTAATAGTACCATTTACTGGAGTTTCTTCTAAAGTATTGTTTTGTATAGAGGGTACTTCGTTTAAAAATTCATTAATTCTTTTTTGTGAAGCTTCGGCTTGCTGAATAATTGAACTTACCCAACCCACTGTTGCTACTGGCCAGGTTAGCATTAATACGTACATAACAAACTCTGCTATAACCCCAACACTTTCAATTTCGCCATCTATGTATAAAGATCCTCCAACATAAATAACTATAATGGTACTCATACCAATTAATAATAACATTAACGGAAAAAACCATGCTTGTACTTTTGCTAAGTTCATGCTTTTATCTTTTCCTTTGTGGGCTAAGTCTTCTAGTTCGTCGTTAATTCTAGACTCTATACCGTACGCCTTAATAACACTTACCCCTGAAAAAGTTTCTTGCGAAAAGGTAGATAGCTCCGATAAAAATTCTTGTACTTTAGTAGTTCTTTTGTGTATGGTTTTACTAATGTAATATATAAGTACCGATAATATTGGTAAAGGTATTACGGTATATAGTGTTAAGGTTGGGGAAGAGGATATCATTAGCGGTATAATACATACAAATAAGGTGAAGGTTTGTATACTATACATAATAGCCGGGCCGGCATACATTCTTACTTTACCAACATCTTCACTAATACGGTTCATTAAATCTCCAGTTCTATTTTTTTTGTAGAAGTTAAGAGATAGGTTTTCGTACTGTTTAAAAACATCGTTTTTAAGGTCAAATTCTATATATCTAGATACATTTATAATGGTTTGTCTCATTAAAAATGTAAATAGCGCATACATAATAGCAGAGCCAATAATAATAGCTATATAGGTAATAAGTGTACTCTTAATACTTGAAATTGGGTCTCCGTTTTCTATACTTTGTTGAACAGCATCAAGGGTTTTTCTAACATAAGGAGGCATTACCAAATTGAAAACTCTGGCAACAATAGTAATGAGTAATCCAATTAATAATTTATATTTATATTTAAAGAAGTATTTATTGAGGTATTTTAATTCTTTCATGCACTTAAAAAATTCAGCTGTGGTATTTTTTTGGTGTAGCAAAGATAAAGTAATAAAATGTTCCCTAACTATAAAGTTATATTAATCTATAACTATAGTAGAAATTAATGGCAATTTTACGTCGTAATTTAAAATATGTATTATTTTTGCGGCGAAAGAAAATTTCTTTCATCTTTTAAATTTTTTAAGTTCTTACTTATATGTTAACAAGAAGACACATCAGAGTTAAGGTAATGCAGTCTTTGTACGCATTGTCACAATCTAAAACTGTTAATTTAGAAAAAGAAGAGAAGTTTCTTTTGACAAGCATGGACAATACGTATAACTTGTACCTTACGTTGTTAAACTTGCTTATAGAAATTCATGAGTTAGCGGCTTCTCGTTTAGATGCTTCACAGAAAAAGTATTTAGCTACCGCTGAAGACAAAAATCCAAACCGAAAATTTATTAATAACGAAGTGCTTACCATGTTGGTAAATAACGAGTTGTTGAAAACAGAAATTGAGGATAGAAAACTAAATAACTGGTATTTAGATGAAGAGTATGTGAAAATACTGCTTGATGAAATAGAAAACAGTGAGCTTTATAAAGATTATATGAAAGAGAAATTATCTTCATTTAAAGAAGATAAAGAGTTTATTGTAGATATTTATAAAGAGATTATTGCACCAAACGAAAAGCTTTATGATTATATAGAAGATTATAAACTTACTTGGATTGATGATTTACCTGCTGTAAATACTATGTTCTTGAAGTTCTTAAGAAAATTAAAGAACAACAATTATCCTGAAGAGCATTTTTTACCAAAACTCTTTAAAGACGAAGATGATAAAAAGTTTGGAGTAGATCTTTTAAAGAAGACTATGTTAAACGATGAAATGTTGCAGGAGCATATAAATGGTAAAACACCTAATTGGGATACCGATAGGATTGCTGATTTAGATAATGTTTTACTTAAAATGGCAATATGTGAGTTTTTAAAATTTCCATCTATTCCTATCAAGGTGTCTATTAATGAGTATTTAGAAATAGCGAAAGAGTACTCTACGCCAAAAAGTAGTATTTTTATTAATGGAATTTTAGACAAGATTGTCAAAGATTTTGAAAAAACTGAAAAATTAAATAAAGTAGGGAGGGGACTTCTCTAATTTATAATTAGTACATTTAACCTCAAATTAAATATATTACATATGAAAAAAAGTATTTTATTAGTTTGCTCTATGGCTTTAGCAATAGGTTTTACTTCATGTGAAGGTAAGGCTGTAGATAAAGTGAAAGCTGAAAATGTGGAAGCTGCTGCAGTAAGAGACGCAAACGCAGATAAGTTTGCTGAAATGAAATTTGAAGAAAAAACTTTTGATTTCGGAAAAATTGAAAGAGGTCAAAAGCAAGAACATACTTTTAAATTTACAAATACAGGAGATGTGCCTTTAATTGTTTCTAAAGTAAAAAGTTCTTGTGGTTGTACAGTGCCAGAAAAACCAACTGAGCCAATTCAACCAGGTAAAGAAGGAGAAATTAAGGTAACTTATAACGGTAGTGGTAAAGGGCAAGTAACTAAAACTATTACTATTACTGCAAATACAGAGTCTGGTACAGAGCGTGTATCTATTAGAGCTTTTGTAGAGGTTCCTTCTGTTACAGAAACTACAACTGAGAGATAAAAATAATCACATATAATGCAAGGATATTTATTACTTGCCATGTTGGTGGTAATGGTCTTTTTTATGATCATTCCTCAATTTAAAAGGCAAAAACAGGAAAAAAAATTCGCAGAGGCTCTTAAAGCTGGGGATAAAGTAATTACTAAAAGTGGTATGCACGGAAAAATTATTCAATTATCGGATGATTCTTGTGTTATAGAAACACTTTCAGGTAAGATTAAATTTGAAAGATCTGCGATTTCAATGGAGTTATCTTCTAAGTTAAATGCTCCAGAGAAAGACAAGAAAAAAGACAAAAAGTAATTAATTACTTTCTGTAAATAAAAAAACCGACCATTAGGTCGGTTTTTTTATTGGTGTATATATTTCTTATTCTTCTTCAGAATCATCATCCTCAGCTAGTGAATTAATGCGTTTAAGCTTCTCTTTCCAAAGTTCTAAAGACTCCTTATGCTTGTCTATGTTTTTGATAACTTCTCTCACTAGAGGGTTGCTTTCATCTACATTGGTAAAGAATTGCATATTGTTTTCTAACTGACGTATTTCTGCTTTTACCTCGTCAATTTTTCTTCTAATAAAAATGTGTTCGCTCTGTAATTGGCGTTCACTATTTTCTTCATTAGCTAGGTGGTCTAATCTGTTACCATACTTAATAAGTTCAGCTTGTTGTTTATCCATGTCTAGTTTCTTAAACAAGGCATCAATAATCTTATTAAACTTACTTTCTATGTTTCGCTTGTTAAACGGAACCTTTCCTATGGCTTTCCAGTCAGAAATGTATTTTTTAATATCTGCTAAATCTTTCTCGTTGTCACCAGATAATTGATAATCTTTTAAATCATCTAAGAATGCTTTTTTCTTATCTAGGGCTTCAAACTCTACTTTTTGAGCAGCATTTCTTTCCGAGTGTAATTTATTAAAGTAATGATTGCATGCGGCTTTAAAGTCTTTCCATACCTTATCAGAATGTTTTCTAGGAACATGACCAATGTGCTTCCAATCTTCTTGAATCTTCTTCATTAGAGGAGTGGTCGCTTCAAAGTCGTCATTATCTTTGTTAGCTTCTGCTATGGCAACTAATTCAAGCTTTTTGTTTAAATTATCTTGTTGCTCTTTTTTAAGGTTTTTGTAAAAGGCATTCTTATTTCGGTTAAAGGTTCTCACGGCGTCTTTAAAAGCTGCCCAAGTGTCTTCGTTAACCTTAGCAGGTACTTTACCAGCGCTAAAGAAATCTTCTCTTAATTGCTCAATTTCTTTAATAAGCTTTTGCCATTGATTATGAGAAGTTACCTTAGTTTGTGCTAGGCTCTCAATACTAGAAATAATCTCTTGTTTTCTTTCAAGATTTTTCTCGTAAGCTTTCTCAATGTTTTTATAGTAATCTTGTCTTCTGTCGTGAATGGTTTTGGTAGCGTTGCTAAAACGTTCCCAAATTTCTTCACGTTGTTCTCTTTCTACAGGTCCAATATCTTCCTTCCAAACCTTGTGAAGTATCTGAAGTTCTCTAAAGGCTTTATTAATGTCTTGCTCTTGAGCAAGCTCTTCAGCCTTTTCAATTAATTTTAGTTTTTCTTCAAGATTATGTTTAAAGTCTAAATCTCTAAGATCTCTGTTCAGATCTAGAAAATCGTAAAACATTTCAGTATGGAAATGATAGTTTCTCCAAACGTCGGTATAATTAGCTCTTGGTATAGGCCCTGCGTTTCTCCATTGGTCTTGCAGGTCTTTAAAGTGCTTGTACGTAGTATTTATATTTTCTTCTACGTTGATAAGTCCTTTAAGTTCTTCTATAATGGCTAAGCGCTTTTCTAAGTTTCCTTTAAGGGTAAGCTCTATATTTTTATAATAACTGTTTCTTCGGTCTCTATACTCGTTATAAAGGGTATTGAATGTTGCTTTTTCGGGTACGTGGTAACTAAAATCAATTTCGTTACCTCCTTTAGAGATGAAGTCGTCTTTTTTCTCTTCTAATAACTGACTATACTTTTGGTCAAACTCACTTTTAATGTGATCAACGTGTTCTTTTATAGCCTGAACTTTATGGTTTTTTAATAAGGTATCAAGTTCTGAAACCAAAGATGCCATGTTCATAGCATGGTAATCAGGCATAGGGATTGAGTGTCTCTGATGATTATCTTCATCTTCTGCATCTTCTGCATTGGAGTCGTCAATCTCTTTATGAACTTCATCATCTGATGATGAGTCTAACGTAGTCTCCTGAGTTTCTTCTTCTTTAGTTTCAGGAGTTTTCTCTGTAGATTCGTTGGTAGATTCCTCGTTACGAATCGGTTCTTGTCCGTCTGCATTAAGCAGGTTGTCGTCTTTTTCTTCTAACATTTGAGCAATGTTTTAATAAATGAGTAATCAGTTGTTGAGCATGAAAGATACTAACAACAAATTATATGACAAAGAAAAATAAAAAATTACCTACTATTTTTTTAACAAAATTTATAAATTAAGGTTCTGTTTCCATATTTCCCACGCCTTTTCAGCTTGAAGTACTAACATTTTAGAGCCGTTTGCAATACTGGCTCCTTTTTCTTCACCCAAGGTTAAGAAGGTTGTTTTTTCAGGGTTGTAAATAAGGTCAAACAATAAATGTTTCTCTGTTAGTAAATTGTAAGGGATGTCAGGTTTGTTTGAAATTTCAGGAAATGTACCTAATGGGGTAGTATTTATAATTAAATGGTACTTATCTAAAATTTCTGTGTTTAGATTGTTATAAGTTAATTGATGAGGTTTAGAAGTTCTAGATACGAGGTTGTAATCTATTTTTAAAAGTCGCATTACGTATGCTACAGCTTTAGCGGCGCCACCTGTGCCTAGTATAAGAGCTTTTGTGTGATTCTTATTTAGATTTGGCTCTAAAGACTTCATAAAGCCATAATAATCGGTGTTGTGACCTATTAATTTGCTGTCTTTTACCTCTATGGTATTTACCGCGCCAATAGATTTTGCAGTATCATCTAACGTGTCTAGGTATGGTATAATGCTTTCTTTGTAAGGTATGGTTACATTGAAGCCCTTAATATTAGGATGTTGTTTAATTAATTTAGGAAATTCTTCTATACTTGGTATATCGAAGTTTGTATAAAAACAGTTTGTAAGGTGTTCATTTTCAAACTTGGTTTTAAAATAACCTCGAGAAAATGAGTAATTGATATTTTTACCTACAAGTCCGAAAAGATATTTATAATCGTTTTTTTGATTTACTTCCATACCAATCTAGTATTAAAATTATAGCAATGCCCACTAAAATAAAAATAATGGCTATCCATGTTTCTAAGTTAGAAAAATCTGGTATATAACGTTTGTAATTCTGAATAACCTTTACGTTATTAGAATCATACAGAATATTACCTAATTCATCTTTTTTATATACGGTGTATTTCCAAGGCCATACAACACCTAACGATCCTGTTATAAAGCCTATGATAACCGCGGTAGTAATATGTTTAAAGTGTTTAAGTACATAGTTTAGTAAGTGAGAAAGAGTTACCAAACCTACCGTAGAGCCAAATGTAAAAACACCTAAAATTTCTAATGTTTGTATTCTTTTTGGGTTTGTTGTAAAACTAAAATCACCTGTAAAAATTTCTTTAAAAGTATCATATAGTGCATTTACAGAGTCTACCAGTAGTAGTACATAATTTCCTAGTAGAATAAGTATGAACGATCCTGAGAGTCCCGGAAGCGTCATGCCAGAAACACTTATAATACCGCAGAAAAAGACGAAAAGTAAATTGTCATTTTCTTTAGCGGGGCTCAAAAAACTGATGGAAATACCCACTGCTAAACCTATGATAAAAGAAGTGATGGTTTTTCTGTTCCAATAATGAAACCCTTTAGAGATATAGTAGATAGACCCTACAATCATACCAAAAAAAGCAGACCATACATACAGTTCTTTTTGGGCAATAAAATAGTCTAGTAGTTTTGAAATACTAAAGTAGCTTATTAACATCCCGAAAATAAGTAACGATAAAAATCCACCGTTAATGTATTTGTATAAGCTTTTAAACCTACCGTTAATAAGTAGTTTAAATGCCTTACCATTTACTTTTTGTAAAGAATAAATAAACTCTTCATAAAAGCCAGCAACAAAGGCAACAATACCTCCAGAAACCCCAGGTACTTTATTAGCAGCACCCATGGCAAGTCCTTTTACAACTAGAAAAAACTTGTCTCTGAATGTACGCTCTTTGTAATACATTTACTCTTTATTAGGGGTGTTTGCTAATTTTTCAAGAAGTATGATTGTAAAAAATCCTATACACATTAGCACTATAGCCCATAGTAATTGTGGATTGCCCTCGTATGCCATAGGTAAAATATTTTGCTCTTTTAAAATAACCTCTTTGTTATGAATGATGGTAGTTTCTAAAACTTGTTTCCAAGGCCATATTTTGTTTAATGATCCTAAAATAAAACCAGTTAAAATAGCTAAGATTAAATTTCGTTGATGATTAAAAAGCCATTTCAAAAGTCTAGAAAAGGTAAGCAGGCCAAAAATAGCGCCTAAACCAACCACAGCAATAATTTTAAAATCACGGTTATCAACGGCATCTAAAATTGTCTTATAAGCACCTAGTAAAACCAGTATAAAAGCTCCTGAAATACCAGGTAGTATCATAGCGCAAATAGCTAGAGAACCAGCAAAAAATAAGAACAGTGTACTATCTGTATTGCTAAGTGGAGGTAAAGAAGTTATGTAATATGCAATGGCAGCAAAGGCTAATAAAGCTAATACAATAACAACAGACCATTTAGTAATTTGCTTAGCTACAAAATAAATACTGGCTAGTACCAAGCCAAAAAAGAATGACCACAAAAGGATGGGTTGATTTTCTAACAACCAACTGATGCCTTTAGAAAGGCTTATAACGCTAATAGCTATACCTGCAAGAAGGGCTACTAAAAAGTTTCCGTTAGCTTGTTTCCAAGCAGCAGCTATACCTTCTTTCTGTAAGGTTTTTAGCAAACTAAGGTTAATGTTGTTTATAGAAGTAATAAGCTCTTCATATATACCTGAAATGAAAGCGATAGTACCTCCTGAAACACCAGGAACTATATCTGCTGCACCCATGGCAATACCCTTAAGAGTAACTACCAGATAGCCTAAAAAAGATCTTTGCATGATAAACGTTATGAGTCATTCAAGCAAAAATAGGATTTTTTTTCAGGACGCCTTTTTAAAATTTGTTATAAAATTCTTAACACTTGGTCTGTCATAGATAGCAGGGAATAACCTCGATGCATCTTCGTAGGCATCGTAATTATGTTTTAAAGCATTAACCAAATGGTATTGTCCTTTAATATCATCGTTAGATAAATAATAAAGTGCAGCTAAACGGTATTCTAGCTTACTATGGTCTGGGTAAAATTCTAAACCTTGTAAAAGCGTTATAACAGCAGTATCATACTCACCTAAATGTGTTAGGATATCTGCCCACGAAATCCATGTTTCTAACTCGTAGTTTCCTAATTCTACAGTTTTTTGGTAGGCGATATCAGCCTCTTCGAAAAACCCTAGCTGCTTGTTTATTTCTGCACTTCTTTTCCAGTAAAGTACATTCTCTTCGTCTATGTTTAGAGCTTTGTTTATGTAGTATTGCGCTTTTCTAAAATTTCCTTCTTTGTAATAGAAATCAGTAATAGCTATCCAACCTTTATCTAACAAAGGATCTTCATGTACCGTTTTATAGAAAAACTGTTTTGCTAGTTCACTATTTCCTAAACGCTCATGACATTTACCTATACGTAAATACGCAAAAGACGTAGGATCGTCTAGTTGTAAGGTGTATTCATAGTTTTCAATAGCTTCATTATACCTTTTAAGCTTTTCTAAAACTTTACCTTTTTCTAAATAGGCTCCAATAAAAGTGTCATCAGAAATAATAGCAAATTCAAAAGCAGAAACAGCTTCTTTGTATAATTTTTTGCTGAAGTATTGTTTTCCTAGCTGGTGCCATGCAACTTCACAGTACGGATTTATTTCTAAGTAATCGTTTAAATACGAAATACAGCCATCGTAATCTTCTAAAAATTCAAAGCAATATACTAGATTGTATAAAGATGCGTAATCTAAATAATCTACCGTTAAAGATTTTATGAAAAACTCTTTAGCATCTGCATAATTATCAAGAAATAAGTACTCCATACCAATCATAGAATAAATATCTCCAGACATTTCTTCATCTAATTCTAACGCTTTTTTAAGCATATGTATAGCTTCTGTATGCTTATCCTTTTTACTTAAAATATTGGCTCTTTGAATGTAGACTTCTTCATTACCAGGTTGTAATTCTTGAACTTGATTTAAAAGTTTTTCGGCAAGGTCTAACTTATTTTCAAATACAAAAATCTCAATCTGTAGCAGTTTTAACTCGGAAGAAGAGGGATGTTGTTCAAGGCCTAATTGTATGGCTTTCTTAGCCTTAGAGATTTTTCCTTCATCTAAGTAATGAGTGGTAATTTGTTCAAAATCAGTCGAGTCGAAGAAAAAAACATTATTTGTTTTTAGCATTGATTCGAATTTAGTCAACGGTAAATTGTAATCATCATTTGAACTAAACTGCATAGGCGATGCTTTTTTAGATTTCTATATTCTTAAAGTTAATGTATGAAAAGCGATTTTCAACAAAAAAGCGGTTATATTATCAACAATTTAGTTAACAATTATTGCTTATAGGCGTTTAATGCTTCTATTATGTAATTACAGCCTTCTCTAATTTCTTCATCAGAAATAGTAAGGGGAGGAGTTATACGAACTGCTTTTGGCTCAAACATAAGCCAAAATAATATAAGTCCTTTTTTAAAGCTCTCCAGAATTACATGGTTGGCAATGTCTTGATTTTTTACCATTATAGCAAGCATAAGTCCTTTTCCTCTAACGTCAGTTATTAACGGATGTTTTAAAAGGTCTCTAAAAAGTTTTTCTTTTCTTATCGCTTCGCTCATTAAATCTGTTTCAAGTACTTCTTTTAAAGTGGCTAAGCTGGCTGCTGCTATTACAGGATGCCCTCCAAAAGTGGTAATATGTCCTAGTTTAGGTGCGTTGGTAAGTAGTTGCATATGTTTGTAAGATGCTACAAAAGCACCAACTGGCATTCCGCCAGCCATTCCTTTTCCTATGGCTAAAATATCGGGTACTACATTAAATTGCTGAAACCCGAACAAAGAACCTGTTCTGCCAAAACCAGGTTGAATTTCGTCTAGTATTAAAAGTGCTCCAACCTCTTCGCAGCGTTCTTTTACTTTTCGTAAATAATCGTTTTGCGGAGGTACAAAACCTGCACTTCCTTGTATAGTTTCTAAAAGTACGCCTGCCGTTCTTTTAGTTATTTTTTGTAAATCTTCTTCGTTATTAAACTCAATAAAATCAACATCAGGTAATAGTGGTCTAAAAGCTTGTTTTCTTTCCTCATTACCCATCACACTCATAGAGCCTTGCGTGTTGCCGTGGTAAGCATTGTATGCCGATATTAATTGTGTTCTTCCGGTAACTCTTTTGGCAAGTTTTAATGAGCCTTCTACAGCTTCGGTACCAGAGTTTACTAAGTAGGTGCAGTCTAAAGGTGAAGGTAAGTTTTCAGCTAATAACTTTGCAAAACTCACTGCAGGTGATTGTGCAAACTCGCCATACACCATTACGTGCATGTATTTTTCAGTTTGTTCTTTTATTGCGTTTACAACTTTTGGGTGGCAATGCCCCAAAGTACAAGCGGAAACACCTGCAACAAAATCCAAGTGCTTTTTGCCATCTGTATTATAAACATAACTTCCTTGTGCGTGCGAAACCTCCATAAATAGGGGGTGAGGAGAAGTTTGTGCCTGATATTTAAAAAAATCTTCCTTCATAATTCAATCTCTTTCTAGGCTGTTTAAGGCGCTGTAGGTAATTGTTGTGTTCTATTTGGTAGCAAATTAAGTGTAGGTCTTAAATTTGGAGCTGTTGGTTTTTTATTAGGATGCTCTTGCTTTTCCTGTTTCTCTACTTTCTCGTAATCTAATTCTGTTCCTTCTTCTGGTACGGTAGAGGTACGTCCCATTTCTTCCATGTCAATACTAATAGGGGAATCAATACCTCTAATTTTTACAAGCTCAACGTTTAGGTCGTCTTCGTCAAAAATATCATCTTTGGTGAAAATTTGCTCGTCTCCACGCCAATAAAATCCTGGTAGTTTTCTAGCGTTTTTTGGTAAATCTTCATCTCGGTGAATGGTAGATTCTGTATCTATGTAGTTGGTAATGGAAGATATGGCATTATTTTCCATCTCAATTTCTATTCTACTACATATAGCTTTATCAATACCTACAAATTCTTGTTTATCATATACATAATACAGTGATTCTGTATTTTTAATGATGTCTATCTTGTAAAGTTTGTTATCATCGTTAAAAAGTCCGTAGAGGTTTTTACCTTTTACTTGGTTATATCCTTCTCCTATGGTATCTCTTTCTATGATGAATGCATTATTCATAACTTTTAAGGAGTCAAGTTTTTCCTGTTTGGTGTTAGAAATTAAGTGAATACTATCACCGGTCATTTGACTGCCGCCATTCCATAATACGGGGTTGTATTTGAAATGGTCTCTTTCAGGAGTGTTTTTAGGTATTCTACGTATAAATTGGGTAATACCTGTTACTTGACTAGAATGAATAGAATCACATTTACCAGCAAGATCAGATTTGTAAAATTTAGCATTTCTGAATGCCTTAATAATACGTTCGTTTTCCTTACCAGTAAGCATTAGTGTATCTCCGTGAATATATACTGAATCGTTTTCTACTACATTTATAGCTACAGCTTTTTTAGTTACAAACATTGAGTCTTTGGCTTTCCATACCTCTCCGTAGTGTCCTTTAATTAAACCATTATTTACGGTGTCTGTAATTTTTATGTTGTTGGTTGCAGCAGCAAATTCTCTAGGCTTGTCAAAATATACACTATCACCGTTTATAATACGTTGATCATAGTCTATTTGTGTGTTTTTAACT
Organism: Neptunitalea lumnitzerae; assembly: GCF_027924185.1. Classification (GTDB taxonomy): domain Bacteria; phylum Bacteroidota; class Bacteroidia; order Flavobacteriales; family Flavobacteriaceae; genus Neptunitalea; species Neptunitalea lumnitzerae. The sequence continues at coordinate 952,664 of NZ_BRVO01000002.1, read as the reverse complement.
CCATATCCTTTTTCTACAGTGGTGTCGTAAAAACCGCGTTCACAATAAAATACGTAATCTTGACCATTAACTGTTGAAGGACCGTATAAATACGCGTGCTTACTACGCTCATAATAATCAAGTTCATCAGAATCTAAAACGAAGTCTTTGTTTACTAAATGAACGTTTTTTCTAAATTGGAACTTTTCCGTTTCAATATAGTATTTACCGCTATTACTTGTTAATACATTTTCAGGATCGGTAACGGTACCAAAACTATTATAATAGCATTGTTGCAACGTTCTGTTGAAATATAGTTTTTGAGTTTCTAATTTCATGTTTTTACTGCGTAACACTACATCTTCTTCGGCAATAGCAAGCTTTGTGTTACCTTCATACTCTATGTAGTTGCAGTTCATTTTTACAGAGTCACCTTGCTGCAAGTAAACATGACCAGAGGCTTGAATAAAGTTTTCCTTTTGGTAGTAAACAGCAATATCACACCAAACATCAATTCCTTCATGTCTAAATTGAACTTGTTTAGTGTCTCCATTAAAAATAGAAGCTCCGGGAAATTTTTCTTCGTCTTTGTGAAAATTCCTTCCGTCTACAATTTCTATTTTTTTCTTTTGATCTTGCGCTTGTAATTGAAAAGCACAGAAACAAAGAATAAATAAAGAAAAATATGATTTTAACTTCATGAAATCAATTAATGGTTTAATTCAAAAATACAATATTTCTTTACAAGAAATATGCCGAATTTATATAATAAAAAAGACTATTTAAAAGGAAATTCTAGTTGTGTAAACTATAGTAACCTTTTAAATAGTCTTTAAATAATTAAGGATTTAATTATCTGTGTATTGTTTGTGTTCTATCTGGACCTACAGAAACTATTTTAATAGGCACTTCTAATTCTTTTTCTAAGAATTCAATGTAATCTGTTAGTTCTTTAGGTAATTGGTCTGCCGATGTCATTTTGGTTAAATCAGCATTCCAACCTTTTAATTCTGTATAGATAGGTGTTACGTTTTCCTCTTCAATATTATATGGTAGGTGATCAATGGTTTCTCCTTTGTATTTGTAGGCTGTACAAACTTTTAAAGTTTCAAAACCACTTAAAACATCACTTTTCATCATCATTAATTGGGTAACTCCATTCACCTGAACAGCATATTTCAATGCAATAAGGTCTAACCAACCACAACGTCTTGGTCTTCCTGTAACAGCACCAAATTCATTACCAATTTTAGCCATTTTTTCTCCTACTTCATCAAAAAGTTCGGTAGGGAATGGGCCACTACCAACACGGGTAGTATATGCTTTAAAAATACCAAAAACTTCACCTATTTTATTAGGTGCTACACCTAAACCAGTACAAGCACCAGCAGCTGTAGTGTTAGAAGAAGTAACAAACGGATACGTACCAAAATCAATATCTAATAAAGATCCTTGCGCTCCTTCAGCTAAAATAGTTTTGTTTTCTTTTAAAGACTTGTTTAAAAACTCTTCACTATCTATAAAAGTAAGTTCTTTTAACGCTTTAACAGCAGCAAAAAACTCAGCTTCAAGTTCTTCAAGATCGTACTGAATGTCAACTTTGTAAAAGCTAATCATTTCTTCGTGCTTATCTGCAAGTGCTCTGTATCGTTCTTTAAAGTCTTCTAATTCTAAATCACCAACACGTAATCCGTTACGTCCGGTTTTGTCCATGTAAGTAGGGCCAATACCTTTAAGCGTAGAACCAATTTTGGCTTTACCTTTAGAAGCTTCAGAAGCTGCATCTAACAAACGGTGGGTAGGTAATATTAAGTGCGCTTTTCTAGAAATTATTAATTTCTTTTTATAGTCTATATCAAACTTGTTTAAACCTTCTAATTCGCTAACAAATACTACAGGGTCAATAACAACTCCGTTACCTATTACATTAATAGATTCTTTGTGAAATATACCAGAAGGAATTGTTCTTAAAACATGTTTAATACCGTCAAATTCTAAAGTATGTCCTGCATTAGGGCCACCTTGAAAACGGGCTATAATATTATAGTTTTTAGTTAAAACGTCTACAATTTTACCTTTTCCTTCATCTCCCCATTGAAGTCCAAGTAGTAAGTCTACTGCCATTTTATTTTATTAAAGTGTGTTATTTTCGTCTTTTTTCTGTGTTCCGTAGAAGTACAAAGAGTGGTTATGAATCTTAATATTAAATACTTCTTCGATTGTTTGCTTTATACTTTGAATACGTGGATCGCAAAATTCCATTACCTCGCCAGTGTCGGTTAAAATTACATGGTCGTGTTGTTTGTCAAAGTATGATTTTTCGTAGTGTGCTTGGTTTTGTCCAAATTGATGTTTACGCACCAAATTACATTCTAATAACAATTCAATAGTGTTATATAATGTAGCTCTACTTACACGGTAATTTTTATTTTTCATTTTAATATAAAGAGACTCTATATCAAAATGTTCTTCACTATCGTAAATTTCTTGTAGAATTGCATAACGCTCAGGGGTTTTACGATGCCCCTTTTCTTCTAAAAACTTTGTAAAAACGTTTTTTACAATTTCTTGATTTTTTTCATTTGCCATGATACACGCATCAAATTCCAAACAACAAAAGTAGTGTTTATATTTTGTATCTGAAAAAGTAAAGTTTACATTCTTATAACTTTGTCAATACCATTGATTTTTTTCAGATTTTCTATTAAAGTTTTCAACATATTTCGGTTCTTCACATTTAAGGTGATTTTACCAGAGAAGATACCATCATCGGTATCAAAACTTATGTTTTTCATATTTACATGCATACTGTCTGAAATCACCTTTGTAACATCACTCACTAATCCCATGTGGTCTATACCAGTTAATTTTATAACTGCTGTAAATTCTTGTTGCGAAGAATCTATCCACTTTGCAGATAATATTCTATAAGCATAGTTAGATTGAAGTGAAATTGCATTAGGACACGATTTTTTATGAACCTTAATACCTTCACTAATAGTTATAAACCCAAAAACATTATCACCAGGAATTGGGTTACAACAATTGGCTAGCTTGTACTCTAATTTTTCTTCTTCCTTGCCAAAAACTAGCATATCATACTTAGCCGTAATTTCATCTTTATGAAGATCTTCTGAAATTTGATTAGGTCTTCTAATCTTATTTTTAAAGAAGTTCATAAAGGTATTACTACGACTATTAGCATACTCTTTTAGGGCATGGTTATCAATAGTACCAACACCAATTCTGTAGAATAAATCTAAGCTTGTTTTAAGTTTAAAGAAAACAACCAATTCATTCACAATATTCTCGTTGAAATTGATTTTAAGTTGTTTCAACTTTCTACGAAGTACTTCTTTTCCTTCTTCGGCAATATCTTTTTTCTCTTCTCTTAAAGATGATTTAATTCTAGTACGCGCTCTAGCAGTAGTGGCATAGTCTAACCAATGTACCGTTGGTTTGGCAGATTCGGAAGTTATAATTTCTACCTGATCTCCACTTTTTAATTTGTGACTTAGCGGAACTAACTTTCCGTTTACTTTTGCACCACGGGTATGCACTCCAATCTCTGTGTGAATACTAAATGCAAAATCTAATGGGGTAGCTCCTTTGGGTAGCGATTTTAAGTCTCCATTAGGAGTAAACACAAATATCTCTTTTGAGTATAGGTTAAACTTAAATTCTTCTACAAAGTCTATAGCACTTAGTTCAGGATTTTCTAGTGCATCCTGAAGTCTGTTTAGCCAAACATCTAACCCTTGTTCAGCTTGTTCGCCATGCTTATATTTAAAGTGGGCAGCGTATCCTTTTTCTGCAATTTCGTGCATACGTTCACTTCGTATTTGCACCTCTACCCATCTACCTTTAGGACCCATTACCGTAATATGTAATGCCTCATATCCAGTAGATTTTGGAGAAGAAATCCAATCTCGTAAACGTACTGGGTTGGGTCTAAAGTGATCTGTGACAATAGAATATATTTTCCAAGCTAAGAATTTCTCATTTGCAGCATCAGATCTATATATAATTCTAATAGCAAATTTGTCATATACTTCGTCATACGAAACATTCTGAGCCTTCATTTTTCTTCTGATGGAAAAGATAGATTTAGGTCTGCCTTTTATCTCGTAATTAAGCCCTTCGTGGTCTAAGCTATCTTTTATAATTTTAGAGAACGATTCTATATAGGCTTTTTGCTCCTCTTTGCTCTCTTCAATTTTGTTGGCAATATCGTTATATACTTTAGGTTCTGTATATTTTAAACCTAAGTCTTCTAGCTCGGTTTTAATATTATACAATCCAATGCGGTGGGCAAGTGGTGCATAGATATAGAGAGTTTCTGAGGCTATCTTTTCTTGTTTATGCGGAGGCATGGAATCCATGGTTTGCATGTTATGCAAACGATCTGCTATTTTTACTAGAATAACACGAACATCGTCGTTCATAGTAAGTAGCATTTTTCTAAAGTTTTCTGCCTGTAAAGAAACATCATTGCCCTTACTAAGACTAGATATCTTTGTTAACCCATCTACAATTCTTGCAATAGTTGGGTTAAAAAGTTTTTCAATATCTTCTAGCGTATAGGTGGTGTCTTCTACAACATCATGTAATAGGGCACAAGCTATAGCAGTAGCATCTAGTCCAATTTCAGAAGCTACAATTTTAGCTACTCCAATTGGGTGAAAAATGTATGCCTCGCCACTTTTTCTTCTCTGATCTTTGTGCGCATCAACAGCAGTATCAAATGCTAACCGAATGAGTTTTTTATCTTCATCTGAAAGTGATTGATAACTAATTCTTAATAACTCCTTATACTCCCGTGCAATCGCCTTGTTTTCCTGTTCGGTATCAATTACTGCCATATATAGTCCTCTCTTTATATAAAATTAGTATAAAGTTTTAAGATTTCAAATTTTTAAAACGTTGCAATAAGGTAGGATGTGAATAATGAACAAACACATATGCCTTATGCGGAGTTAAATTGCTTAAACTATTTTTAGACAATTTTTTTAAAGAGGTTATTAATGGTTCGGCAGCAAAAGTTTCTTTAGCATAGTTATCTGCTTGATATTCAAATTTTCTGGAAAACATATTCATTATTAAACCTGTTAATTCAGATATGGGACTATACAATATACCAAAGGCCACCAGCCCAATATGAAAGCTTGGAGTAGAAACTCCTAATGCTTCAGACAAAAGTGGTTCATTTATGAATAATGATAACAAGAAAAAGGTAAAACCGGTAAGAAGTATTGAAGTGATTAAATTAAAAATGATATGATTTTTTTTATAATGCCCAACTTCATGAGCCAAAACAGCTACAATTTCTTTCGTAGTAAGGTCATTGATAAGGGTATCAAATAAGGTGATTCTTTTAGTAGCTCCGAACCCAGAAAAATAGGCATTTGCTTTAGTAGATCTTTTGGAGCCATCAATTACGTATATAGCATTTAGTTTAAAGCCTACCTTATTAGCATATTCGGTTATTGCATTTTTAAGTTCTCCATCTTCTAAAGGAGTTTGTTTATTGAATAGCGGAACAATAAGTTTAGAGTAAAACATATTCATAAAAACAGAAAAAACAGCTACCAGTCCCCAAGCGTATAGCCAAAACTTGCTTTCTGTTAATTGATAAAACCATATGATTAAAGCCAAAATTCCACCACCTAAAATAGCTGTCATAAAAAAACCTTTAATTTTATCTAAAACAAAAATCTTTTTAGTCATTTTATTGAAACCAAATTTTTGCTCTATAACAAAGGTGTTGTAGTATGAGAATGGTAACGATAATATACTACTACCTAACATGATGATGCCAAAGAAAACCAATGCCATAAGAATTTCATTATTTGAAATACGGCGAGCAATTTCATCTACAAATTCAAAACCGCCAAGAACAAAAAAGAGCAGTGTAGCAATAAATGATATGGTACCAGAAATGGTGCTAAACTTATGCTTAGCTTGTTTATAAGCTTGCGATTTTTCATATTCTTCAACATCATACACATCCTTTAGCGGTTCTGGTATGGGGTCGTTATATTTTTTTGCGTTTAGGTGGTCTAGCCATCCATCTACAATAAAATCAAGAATAAGTAAGCCTATTATTATATAAAATAATGTAGTTGCTGTCATAGTAAACTATCTACTTTAGAGTAGCTATTTTAAAGTTTAATTAATCGAAATTTCGTTGTCTCTTAGCCTCAAATATAAGAATAGCTGCTGCTACCGATACGTTCATAGAATCTATTTCTCCTTGCATAGGAATAATAATATTCTGTGAGGCGTTAGATAACCATGTATCACTTAAGCCTGTAGCTTCTGTACCCACAACTATAGCAGTTGGTTGGGTGAAATCTTGAGTTTGGTAAGGTATAGAGGCACTCAAAGCAGCACAATTAATAGTAACAGATTTTGCTTTTAGGTATGTTATGATTTCTTCGGTAGTTCCTGTAGCTATATTGTTGGTAAATATACACCCAACACTAGACCTAAGTATGTTTGGGTTGTACATATCTGTTTTAGGGTTTGCTATAATAACTGCATCTAAGTTTGCAGCATCTGCGGTTCTTAGTAGAGCACCAATATTTCCTGGTTTTTCAGGAGCTTCTGCTACCAAAATTAACGGAGCTTCTCTTTTAAATGATAAGCTTTCAAGGGTAAGTGCTTTACTTTTAGCAATAGCTACAATACCTTCGGTTGTTTCTCTATATGCAATTTTTTGGTATACCTCTTTAGATATTTCTATAACTTCTGGCGTTAAAGTAGTAGGTATAATTTCGTTTAGCACAGATGTGCTGCAAATTTCTGGGTAGTATAAAATGGATTCAATGTTATAGCCCCCTTTTATGGCAAGTGAAATTTCTCGTTGCCCTTCAATTACAAAGGTTTGTGTTTTTTTTCTAAGACGAGATTTCTCCTTTAACTGAAGAATGTTTTTTATAAACGGATTTTGAATGCTAGAAATAATTTTCACCTGCTTAAATTTTAGCAAAAATAAAGTTTTTAATTGCAATAAAGTTGTTATCTAAATAAAATTGATTTTACTTAATTGTAGCGATTTAATGTTCTGAGAGTTTCCTGATCTTTAAATTCTTTAGTCTATTTTTAATAACTACTTTGAAGATTTATTCTTAATACTATTTATAAGAGAGTCGTTTTCTTTTTTAACAGTGTCTCCATGTACTAATATAAATTCGTTGTCTATTATAGCAAGGTATGGAGTGTAGTATACTTTAAAATGTTTTAGTAAGCTGTTAAATGTTTTTTGATTTACGTAGTAAACCTGATCAGAGTTCTTAAAATTAATAGCTTCTTGTTTATTTATAGGAGTATCTAATATTAGATAGAAACCATTTTTATTTATAGGCTTAATTAACTCAGATTTTTGCATATCTTCTATCAAGTAAATCTCTTTTTGGCTGTTATTGGTTTTAGAGATAATAGATTTTAGAGTGTTTTGCGTATTAGTAATATCTAATAATACCTGATCAAGTATTTCATTAGGTATTATAGTACTTTCTTTTTTGAGTTTGGTTCTGTACATACTAGATAGAACAACATCTAACTTTCCTTTGTTATTGCGCGCGTATTCTTTTAATTCTGACGCTAGAAATGTAATACCGCTAACAGATTTCTTTAGGTTTTGGTTATAGTAATCAATATACATTCGTCTTAACAAATAGGAGTTTAGTGCTCCATCAAAATGTTTATTGACAAACTGTTTTTCTGCTTTAAAATTTTCTATTGAATAAGTGAATTTCTCTTCCTTCAAAAAATAAAATTTTATAAAATGGGGTAGCGCTTTTTTTAAATAATGATTTTCAAATAAATCTGGTCTCTTAAAAACTTCAATAGATAATGAATCAAGGTAGGTAGTTAAATTCAGATTTTTATTATGATGAATCGTATTATAATGAATCACTTCTTGAATGCCGGGCAGTTTTTTGTAACCATTTGTTTTATAATATCCTGAAACACCGTTAGGAAGTAGCAAATTGGTATAATATTCGAAGAAAAATTCTGCTTCTGTATAATTTTTAAAAGTAGTTGAAACTGTATTTTCCTCAGCATAGGTTTTTAAAAAGTTTAATTTAGCCTTGTAAGTGTCTAAAGCCATTTTTTTATAGGCGTCTAGGTTTCCTTTAAATTTTGGGTATTCATACTGTTGAGTATTCAAATAGTTATAGAAGTTATACTGACTTTCATAAGCGCCACTAATAGCAATAGTATCGTTATCAATATGAATGTACAAACTATCTTCAGGTACAATAAATATTTTATAGAATTCCTGTTGTATTTCAAGCTCTTTATAACTTGGTATTTCTTGATTAAAAGTAATTTTTAAGGTGTCATTGGTTAGTTTTTCTACAGCATTATTTTGGTGTGCTTTATAAATTCTTTCATAATTAAGAATATCTACGTTTTGAAGCGTTCCTTTTTTGGAAGCAGTAACATAAATGTTTACTGGTTTTAAAGGGGGAGTATGAAGATGGTTCTTATTACTTGAACTATGTTCCTTTTTTGTATTTTCTTTAGTACAGGAGTAGAAGGTCAAGCAAAGAATTATAAATAGATGTTTAACTTTCATATAAGCTAGTTGCTACCATTTATTTTTTGATTGTATCTGTGGTATAATTCCGTTTGATGAGTTTCTAAACTAATGGCCCTACCTTGAATAAATGCTTTTGAAAGTATGTTTGTTCTCATATCAAGCGCATCTCCTTCAGAGATGAACAGTGTAGCATCTTTTCCGCTCTCTAAGGTTCCCATAGTATCTTCTACACCTAAAATTTTAGCAGCATTTAAAGTAATAAGACTTAGTGCATCTTCTTTGTCTAAACCATAGGCAGCACAAGTACCAGCATAGAATGGAAGGTTTCTAGAATTCATTCGCTCCATATCTCCATTAGGGTCTATGGAAACAACAACTCCTTTATTGGCTAACTCAGCAGCCAATTTATAAGGCTCTTTTACGTTATCATCTTCAGCGCTAGGAAGGCTATGAGGTCTGGTAACAATTACAGGGATATTGTTTTCGATTAAAAAGTCTGAAATTTTAGTAGCTTCATTTCCTCCAATAATTACTATTTTATGTATCCCTGCATCTTTAGCAAAGTTTACAGCATCCATGATTTCTCTTGCTCCATTAGCGTTTATATACAAGGTTTGCTTTTCTGTAAATAATCCTTGCATAGCCTCAAACGGTAAGTTTCTGGTTGCTGCTTTTTCTAGGTTGTAGACTTTTGCTTTTTCAAAGTATATTTTTAAATCGGCTATAATTTTAGCATATTTTTTGTTTGGTTTTAACGTTGGGTCTTCACCTAACCACCATTTACCTCTGGTTAGGCTATTTGGCCAATTCATGTGAATACCATCATCCTTTTTAAGGGCAGCATCTTCCCAGTTCCATGCATCAAACTGAACAATTGATGAGGTTCCAGAGATACGTCCGCCACGAGGCGTTATTTGTCCCGCCAAAATTCCATTTGGTCTCATGGTTTCTATTACTTTCGATTCTGTGTTATAAGCAATAAGACTTCTTATGTTAGGGTTTAAATCTCCTAATTCACTTTCGTCATCTGAAGCTTTTACAGCATCAATTTCAACCAAGCCCAAGGTAGAGTTACAAACAATAAAACCAGGATATACATGCTTACCTGTTGCATCTATTTTTTCGTCGTACTGTGTTGGGTCAATTTTTGTTTTAGTAGCATCGGTAACTAATGTTATCTTACCATTTTCAAAGGCTACATAGCTATTTTCAATTACTTTACCATTTCCAATATGGGCAGTAGCATTCATAATTAAAATGCGTTGGCTCTGTTTTTCGGCAGGAGTTTGCTGTGCTTTCGTAATTGAAATAACAGCCAATAATAGTAGTAATGTATATATATGTTTTTTCATAATTGTCATAGATTAAAGGGTGTCACAGTGCATTAATTCTTTTTTCTTTTCTTTAGGAGCCTGTGTTTTCATTCCTTTATTTTTAGCTTCTAACATTTGATTGATTAGGGTGTTTTTGGTAGCTTCAATTTCCTTTTTCATTTGCTCCATAGTTTCGTAATCATAGTAAATAACTCCTTCAATCATTGTTTTTTCTGCAATAGCGTATATAGATAGTGGGTTATCGCTCCATAAAACAATATCAGCATCTTTACCTACTTTAATACTACCAATGGAATCATCAAGGTGTAATAATTTAGCAGGATTTATCGTAACCATTTTCCAAGCTTCTTCTTCTGTCATTCCACCATATTTTATGGTTTTGGCAGCTTCTTGGTTTAATCTTCTAGACATTTCAGCATCATCAGAATTAATGGCTACAACAATACCGGCATCATGCATAATAGCTGCATTGTAAGGTATGGCGTCATTCACCTCAAATTTATAAGCCCACCAATCTGCAAAGGTAGAACCACCTACACCATGAGCTTTCATTTTGTCGGCAACCTTATAACCTTCTAAAATATGGGTAAATGTGTTTACATTAAAGTCAAATAGGTCTGCTACTTTCATAAGCATATTAATTTCACTTTGTACATATGAGTGGCAGGTAATAAAGCGTTCTTTATTAATAATTTGAGCCAGTGTTTCAAGCTCAATATCATATCTAGGTGCATTTGTTTTTGCTTTTTCTTTTTTAGAAAGACTTTTGTAGGTGTTCCATTTTTGGTCGTATTCTTTTGCACGTTGAAAATAATCTATAAAAACCTGTTCAACTCCCATACGACTCTGAGGAAATCTTCCGCCTCCCCAATTAGATTGTTTTACATTTTCACCTAGGGCAAATTTTATAAAAGGCGAGGCATTTTCAAGTAAAAGTTCTTGAGCACTAACTCCCCAGCGCGGTTTTATAATAGCCGATTGACCACCAATAGGGTTAGCAGACCCATGTAGTATTTGAATAGTAGTAACACCACCAGATAAATTTCTGTAAAGATTTATATCTTCAGGGTTTAGCACATCTTGTATAGAAACCTCTGCAGAAGAGTTTTGTCCTGCTTCATTTACGGCGTCTGTACCAATATGAGAGTGTTCATCTATAATACCACTGGTTAAATGTTTTCCTTTAGCATCTATAACAATGGCATTGGTAGCCGATAAATCTTTTCCAATGGCTTCTATTTTTCCATTATTTACAAGTACATCAGTTTCTTTTAGTATACCTTCTTCTTCATTAGTCCATACAGTGGCATTTTTAAATAAAATACGTTGTTGCTTTGGTAGTGAGTCAAAACCATAAGCCATGTTAGGAAAAGTAACTGGCATTATGGTTCTTAAATTTTTCTCTGTTTTATTCTTCTTATTGGCTTTATGCTCGGCAGTTTTCTTTTTGGTCGCTGTCCAAGCAATTACTTTTCCATTAGGTAGATTACCATTTCCTTTTAAAATAGTATCTGTAATTAATCCTGTTAATCGGGTATATTCTGTTTTGGTACTGTCTGCATCAATGCTGTTAAAGAAAATGTTTACCCATCCATCTTGGTAAGTTATTTTACTTTTAAGCTCTAGACTATCCTTCATTAATTTGAGTGCGGGTTTCTCAGGGCTTCCCTTAATGTGCATGGTATATGATAAGGTATCTATAGTAAGTACATAGTCACCACTAATATCTATCGTATTTCTATTACTTAGGATGTTAGCATTTCCTTGAACCCAATTTTCGTATATAGTAGTTTCTTTATCAAAAATGGGTCCTGAGGTAATTAGAAAATTAGCTATATATCCCTTTTTTAAAACACCAATTTCATTTTGTTTTCCTAACAATTTAGCCGGTACTGTAGTTAATGCTTCTAATGCCTTGGTTTCAGATAAACCATAAGAAATAGCACTTTGTAGATTGCTGAAAAATTCATCTACTTTTTTATTTTCACTTGCTGTTAAAGCAAAATTTACTTGATGCTCTTCTAAAACCTTTGGATTTGTAGGAGCCTGATTCCAATAGAGCATATCTGACAATGCAATTTTATTAGCTATGTATGGGTTAGAAACATCATAGGCATCTGGGAAGTCTAACGGAATAATAAAAGATGCTTTTGTATTAACTATTTCATCAATACGTTGGTATTCATCTCCACCACCTTTAAGGATGTAATTTTGTTTAAATTCTTTGGCTATTTTATCAGCTCTAAGCGCATTTTTTCTATCTTCAGCATCAAATATTTGCGGAATACCTTTGTTTTCTAGAAATGCTTCTATGGCTAAATCTTTGGAATTGCTATTTCCTTTGTTGTACCAATCTGTATCATAATAAAATTGTCTTAATAAAGCTATAGCTCCCATGCGTGATGTAGGGTAGCTTTGTTTAGATCGTTTACTTTTTTTAAAGGAAAAGTACTGAGCAGATTTTTGGTCTAATATTCTAAGATTATTGTCCTGAAAATTATTTAAAGCAATTAGAGTACCAGTACCTTGTACTATTCCATCGTTTACATGGGTACTTACAATACCAAAACCATTTTTAATATATTCTTTAGCTTTAGCGTTATCATAGTTAAATACTTCAATAGCACTTTGGTCAGGTCTAATATGGTCATTCCAATAATAGCCTTCTCTGTTGGCATCATAAAGTGTTTGGTTGCTGTCTTTAGGTAGACTTTCGGTATTCACACCAAAATTAGAATACATGTCTATAAAAGAGGGATAGATGTATTTATCTTTTAAATCAACCTGTACAGCATTCTTTGGGATAGAAATGCTAGCCCCCACATTTAAAACTTTGCCCTTTTGTATTAATAAGGTACCATTTTTTATAATTTCAGATGGCGAAACATAAATGGTAGCATTGGTAAATGCTACAATAGCATTGTCTGTGGTTTTAACTCCATCATTTTTAGGGAAATACTCTTGTGCATATATTGCTATGTGCAAGCATAGAAATATAAATAATAAGATTTTTTTCATTAAGCTTTAGAATTGGTATGATGTTTTAAATATACAATTTTTTATAATTCTCTGTTAGTGTAATAGTTAACCAATAATGAAATTACATAGTTGTAACTTTTAATACCTTCTTTTTGCTTATTAGCTTTTAAGAAGGTGTTATAAGTACTTTTAAAAACGGGCTCTGCTTTGTTTTGATATTGAGACCAGAACTTAGCAACTTCCATGTAGTTTAAAATAATGCCGTAGTTTATGGTAGTATTGTAAGATTCAAAAACTTCTTCATCTCTAGCTCTTAGCTCCCCTAAGCAATAACGTAATACAAAAATGTACGCAGAGTATTTAAAATAAATATCATCATTAGATACAGCTGCTAGGTACCCTATAAAGTTTGCCTCATTTTCAGCAGAATATCCTAACTGGTGTGCTATTTCATGACAAGTAGTAGTAGGGAATTTAAAATTGTAAATAAGTCCGTTTACTTGTGCTTCATTGGTAAAAGGATTTAAATAACCGCTATATCCCATATAGGTGAGTCCTTTGCTGTACAAAGATTTTTTAACACTTGTAGGATGATACGAAAATTGAGGATATTTTTCTGCTAGGTGGTCGTATCCGTTTTGGGTCATTTTAAAAATTTCTTGTTTGGTGTAGGGTACCGTAACTTTTAAAGAGTCGTTTCCTGTAATTTGCAAATGAACCTCGTTGGCTTTTGCAATAAGTCTGGTAGTGAAATTTTTTAATTCTTCAGTGGTGTAGTCTTCTTTAATCTGTAAACTTTCGTGCAACGGAAGCCTATAATAATTAAATGCCCATAAAAAATGAAATAAGGCATAAGCAATAGAGATTACTACAAATATTTCTTTAAAAAAAACTCTGGTTTCTTGTATAAATAAGCGTCCTTTTAAATAGAAAAATCTACAGATTAATAGTCCTAGAATTGTATACAGAATATCACCTATAGAAAAAGGTACCCAACCAAAGATATATCTCGAAATTTTTGAAATAAATTGGTAAATACCGGTACTGTAGTATTTTTCTACAAAATCAGGATGAGTACCTAGGTACTTTACCAAAAATATTTGTGGAATAATTGAAAATGCAATTAGTGTTTTAAATTTTTCAGACATGCTTCAAAAATAACTAAAATACCTTATTAGTAATTATGATTCGTTATTTTTGCTTGAATCTAAACTACAAAAATTAAAAGATATGAGTTCCGAAATACGTAACCTTGAACCAAAGTCTGTATGGAATAGTTTTGCCGATCTGAATGCGGTTCCAAGGGCATCTAAAAAAGAAGAAAAAGTAATTGCATTTATGAAGGCTTTTGGAGAAAAGCTGAATTTGGAAACTTTTGTAGATGAAGTAGGAAATGTTATTATAAGAAAACCTGCTACTCAAGGAATGGAGAACAGGTTGCCCGTTGTACTGCAATCTCACTTAGATATGGTACACCAAAAAAATGCAGATACCGATTTTGATTTTGCTACTCAAGGTATTGAAATGTTAGTAGATGGTGATTGGGTAAAAGCTAATGGAACTACCTTGGGCGCAGATAACGGACTAGGGGTAGCAGCAATTATGGCTATCTTGGAAAGTACTGATTTAGCTCACCCAGATATAGAAGCTTTATTTACCATTGATGAAGAAACAGGAATGACTGGTGCTATGGGGTTAAAAGGAGGCTTATTAAAAGGACAAGTACTTTTAAACCTAGATACAGAAGAGGATGATGAAATTGATATAGGGTGCGCTGGTGGTATTGATGTAACCGCTAAGCGTAGCTACAAAGAAGAAGAAGTACCAGAAAATGTGGTTGCCTATAAAATTACTGTTAAAGGTTTACAAGGCGGGCATAGTGGAATGGAGATTCATTGCGGTTTTGGTAACGCCAATAAAATAATGAACCGTTTATTGTTTGATGGTTTTGAGAATTTTGGACTAAGAATATCTGAAGTAGATGGGGGAGGGCTGAGAAATGCTATTCCTAGAGAAAGTTTTTCTACAGTGGTGGTAGACAATGTGCACCATGATGCATTTGCTTTAGAATTTAACCAATTGGCAGCAGAAATTAAGAAAGAATTAAAGCACACAGAGCCTAATTTAAAAATTACTGCTGAGGTTATTGGTGTACCGGAAAAAGTAATGGAACTAGGTGTACAAGAAGGTATTACCAGAGCTATCTATACAGCACATAACGGTGTTTATAAAATGAGCGCTAGTATGGAAGGGTTGGTAGAAACTAGTAACAATATTGCTAGGGTTATTGTTAAAGATGGAAAAATAAAAATTAGTTGTTTAACTAGGTCTTCTGTAGAATCTTCTAAATTAGATTTAGCAAACGCATTACGTTCTTGTTTTGAGCTTGTAGGTTGTCAAGTAGATTTTTCTGGAAGTTACCCAGGGTGGACACCTAATGTAGATTCTGCTATTTTAAAAGTTTTAAAGTTAAAATATACTGAGTTGTTTAATGAAGAGCCCGATGTAGTGGCTTGCCATGCAGGATTAGAATGTGGTATTTTAGGACAAAACTATCCAGATATGGATATGATTAGTTTTGGGCCCACCATTAAAGGTGCGCATTCTCCTGATGAAAGAGCTAGTATTACTTCAACTCAAAAGTTTTGGAGCTTTTTAAAGGAGATTTTAAGTAACATTCCACATAAATAATGTTATAAAATTTCAGATAAGTGTAAAAAAATAACTTTTCGTTTTTTTTTACTAAAAAAAATATATTTTTGGATTCTTATAAAATAACTAACTATCCAACACATTAAATGTACTTATCTGAAGCACGGAATAAATCCGTGATTAATAAAGAAAGTATAGTACCGAATTGCGAACGTTTTTCGGTACTTTATATTTTTGCTATGTGCACTAATCTTTTATGTAGTGTTCTTATGAAGCAAGGATATCCTGCATTTTCTTGTAAAGGTGCTGTTAGTTTATTGAAAAATTACAAATGAAAAAACTAATAGAATATTAACTTTTAAGATTTTAATTCTTAACGCCCCTAGCCTTTGCATTCTCAAAACCTAAAATATCGTTTAACTTACGAGGCATTTTCAAAATACTCCAGTAAGCTATCAACTATCAATTCTATTAAGGAGTTGGCAGAGGTAACAAGCCATAGTCTAAAATTTTTCTTCACATTTAAAGAGATGCGTATTCATATTACCAAGAATGGTATCTCAAGAGTTATACTATTTAAACCAAAAAAGTATGAGTTTATAAATGGTATAGACTTGTTTCCGTATGAAAAAGAACTTAGTTTAACTAAGGTGCCCATTTATAGAGAGTTAGATGCTAAATTAGACATGTATTTACCTTTTTGTGTATCTAAATGTTCAAATCCTAAATTGTGGTCATGGTATTTTGACTATTCAAATGCTGAAATCTATTTATCGTTATTATCAGATGATACCGAAGTCTTTCAAATAGAAGATTTAGATATTTTAAGATTGTTTGTAGAAACTTTTTCTGGAAAGTATCAGCAGTTGATACTTAGAAGAGAGCTTGAAAAAAATAACAAAAACTTACGAAAGGCTTTAAAAGAGATTGAGAAAAAAAATGAAGAAATTAACTCCATAATTTCTCATCAAAAAGAAATTATTAGAAAAAGAACTAAAAGCATTAAGGAGAAGAATAATATGCTTTTAGAAATGATTTCTGTGAACTCACACAATGTGAGAGAGCCGTTAACTAGAATTTTAGGTTTGTTAGATACTTGTGATACTACAGATTGTACCGAATTAGTTACTGTAATATTGCCTTATTTAAAAGCTAGTGCACAAGATTTAGACACTATAATTAAAGCTACCATAGCCAAAAGTTATGATGTAGTAAATAATAAAAAGTTTGAGTAAAATTTTTTAATATGAACCCCACAATCCCTAAAACTGTTTTTTTAGTAGACGACCAGAAAATATCTAATTTTATTAATAGACGTCTATTTACAAATTGCAATTTTTCTGGAGATATTTATTGTTTTGAAGACCCGGCTGATGCGCTTAGTGCGCTTGAGGAAATTTTACCAGATATGATTTTGTTAGACCTAAATATGCCTAAGATAAATGGGTGGGATTTTCTTGAAATTTTATCTAACAACAAAAAATTTAATACAATTCGCATTGTAGTAGCCACTTCTAGTACAAGCCCAATAGATAAAAATAGTGCAAAGCGCTTTCCTCAAGTAAAAGATTATTTGATAAAACCTTTAAATGGTAGTATGATTAATAAATTACTTCACAATGCAGGTTCTAATTGATTTATGGAATTCGTTTATATAAAAAAACGGCTGTACTTACTACAAAGTACAGCCGTTTTTTATTTACTGATATTTTTATTTAGTTTCCTGTAGGGCTACTTTTAATACCTACAATTTCAAGATCAAATACTAAGTCTGCGTTTCCTGGTATTACACCACCTGCGCCTCTTTCACCATATCCTAGATAAAATGGTATAAATACCCTTACTTTATCTCCCACTTTCATTTGCAATAGTGCTTCTTTAAAGCCAGCAATAAGGTTAGAGCTATTTTTGTAATCCATTGGAGAAGGAGTGTAACCATTCATCTGGTCTCTTCTAGCATCGTACTTACCAAATTGTTCTGCTACCTCTTTAATATTAGAATCGAAAAGGGTACCATCTTCAGCTAAGTAACCAGCATAGTTAACTAATACTTTACTACCTAATTCTGGCTTTTCACCTTCTGATTTGTTTAGGTAATAGATTTGTATTCCAGAGTCTGAGGTGATAGCCTCTTGTTTTTGTTTTGCTGTTTCTTCTAAAAATTTAGCTTTATGAGCTGCTAATTTCTCTGCGGCTTCTTTTTCTTTTAGTTCTTTATCAACAAAGTATTTTTCAAATACTTCAGCAGCATCAAATTTCTTAGCTGCTTTACCATTTTGTATAATTTCTACATGTTTAACTGTAATAGGTTGTAAAGGTTTGTTACTTCTTTGTTCTACTTTTACAGCAGCAATAGTATCAACTACTTCAATACCTTTAACAACTTTTCCGAAAATGGTATGTCTACCAGTTAACCATGGAGTTTCTTTGTGTGTTATAAAAAATTGACTTCCGTTAGTACCAGGTCCAGCATTAGCCATTGCTAAAATACCTTTTCCATCAAATTTTAATGTATCAACAATTTCATCTTCAAATTGGTAACCAGGTTTTCCTGCACCAGTACCTAAAATATCTCCACCTTGAATCATAAAATCTTTAATAACTCTGTGGAATATTGTATTGTCATAAAAAGGTTTTCCTTTTAATGAATCAGCTACTTTTGGGTTTGTACCATTTGCTAAAGAAACAAAGTTAGCTACTGTAACAGGGGTTTCTTCAAAGTATAATTTAACAATAATATTGCCTTTATTTGTTTGAATGTCGGCAAAAAGGCCGTCGCCTAAATTTTTGTAATCTTTCTTTTGGCAGCTACCAGCAGAAACAGCTAGTAACGCAAATGCGCAAAGCATAAAGAGTTTCTTCATAATTAATTTGTTGTAATTGAATCGTTTGATTTTTGAATTTCTAATATTTGTAAGGTACTTTTTAAAGGGGTGTTAACGCCTATTTTTTTCTGATCACCAATATAGCCGTAGGCTAGAGAAGAAGGGAAGAAAAATGTTGCTTTTTCACCCTTTTTTAGCAATTTTACAGCTTTTCTAAGTCCTAAGAATAAGTTTTCTTGCTTGTCTACTTTGTACAGGGTAGTATCAATAACAGCCTTGCTATAAATGGTTTTCCCGTTTAAAGTTTGTATATCATAAATAAGTGCAACTAAATCATTTTCTTTCGGAGTATAATCGGTATCATCTCTTTTATCGGTATACGTAAACCAAAAACCTTCTTCAGAAGGGTAATAGGTATGTGTAGAATCTTTTTCAATAATTTTTTGAATATACGATTCTTCTTTTTCAAGAATCTTTTTATTTCGTTCTACCGACTCTTTAAAAAAGGTTCCTGATGTAGAAGTAATAGGTTTTCTCGGTTCAGGGTCTGAACATGAAAAAACAAATAAGGTTAAACTTAAAATTGCAAAATATTTTTTCATTTAATCAACTAATTGATCTTGGTGGTACTTTACTAATTCTTCAAATCTTTTTGTAGTTTCTTCTAAAGATAAATCACTTCTACCTCCTGCAGCATTAATATGTCCGCCGCCATTAAAATGACTTCTAGAGAACAAATTAACATCAAAATTTCCTTTAGAGCGCAAAGATATCTTTACAAACGCTTCGTCTGAATTAATATTTTCTATAAAAATAGCAGCAAATTTAATTCCAGTTAAAGAAAGTCCGTAGTTTACAAATCCTTCGGTATCTCCTTTTTCAAAATTATAAGAAGTTAATTCCTCTTTGCTTAAGGTAATATAGGCAGTGTTATATTCAGTGAGAACCGTAAGATTTTTTAGAGCACAACCTAATAAATGTAATCTACTTATACTGTTGGCATCATAGATGTTAGAATGTATTGCAGCGTTTTCAGCTCCACAATCTATTAAGGCAGCTATAACTCTATGTGTTGTGCTAGTAGTGCTAGCAAATCTAAAAGAGCCTGTATCTGTCATGATACCTGTATATAAGCAATCTGCTATTTCTTTGGTAATATTAGCTGTGTCTCCTAAGTAGTTTATAAAGTGATACACCATTTCACAGGTAGAACTCATTGTAGCATCTGAATAGGTGACAGTAGCATAGTCGCTTGGACTTTGATGATGGTCTATCATTACAAATTTAGCAGAAGCAGCTTCTAGATAAGGTTGTATTCTGTCAGTTCTGCTAAAATCATTAAAGTCTAAAGTAAATATTAAGTCGGCCTCTTTTATTTTTCTAATGGCTACATCATATTCGCTATCAAACTTTAAAACTTCTGATTCACCTGGTAACCATTTTAAAAAGGTAGGGTAATCATTAGGGCTAATAATGGTAGCGTTGTGTCCTTTAGATTTTAAGTAATGCCATAATCCTAAAGTAGATCCCATAGCATCACCGTCAGGGTTTTTGTGAGGTATTATTATGATATTCTTAGCGTTAGCTAATAAATCTTTTAAAAGCGTAATTTCTTGTGTATTCATAATAATGCGAATATACAGATTTTATACCTTACCTGTAAACATTAGGGCTTTAGCTTGCGGATAATGTCAAAAAGAGTAAATTTGTTGAAAAATAATTATTAAACGATGGCAACTAATAGAACTTTTACAATGATTAAGCCTGATGCGGTTGAAAATGGCAATATCGGGGCTATTTTAGAGAAAATTCAAACAGCAGGATTTAAAATTGTAGCAATGAAGTATACCAAACTTTCTAAAGAAGACGCAGAAGCGTTTTATGCGGTACACAACGAACGTCCGTTTTTTGGAGAGCTAGTTACTTTTATGACAAGAGGTCCAATTGTAGCAGCTATTTTAGAAAAAGAAAATGCTGTAGAGGATTTCAGAACTTTAATAGGAGCAACAAATCCTGAAGATGCAGCAGAAGGTACCATACGTAAAACCTTTGCAAACTCTATACAAGAGAATGCAGTACATGGATCTGACAGTGATGAAAATGCAGCTATTGAAGGAGCATTCCATTTTTCTGGAAGAGAAATATTTTAAAGAATAAAAAAAGAGGCTTTAAAGCCTCTTTTTAATTTTTTCACCTAGATTCTAATACCAACTGGTAATAAATCTTTGTAGATCATTCTGTTTTTTCTTAGGAACTTTGCTATTTGTGGACTTGTTGGAACTACTCGGCAGTTTTTCTCCTCAATTTTCTTTAGGACTGCTCTTATAAAGTCATCTTTAAAAGAATCTTCAGCATCTTCAGGGATGCTTAATTTTGTTAAGAATACCTTTTTTTCTTGTAAAGCGTATTCAATTTTAGCAAGTTCTCCATTTATTTCTACTTCAAACTGACGTAAAAAATCATTATCATTAATTTCTAAACTCATCATATATGGATTATGTGTTATCTAACTATTGAAAACAGTATAATCTGCTTGAAAAAGCAAATAGTAGATACCTTACATGAGGTATTACTACACCAAAATGTTTGTTAACATTTGGAAGTGCCGCTAAATGTTTTAGGATATTATACTACTTTTACAATACAAATTTACAAAAAATCTCAGATATAGTAAGTTAGAATTGATTTTATGAGTGTTAAAAAGAAAATTCCGGTCTATTTTATGCCTGGAATGGCTGCTAATAAAAAAATTTTTGATCATATAGAATTGCCAGAAGAAACCTATGATGTTCATTACTTGGAATGGTTAATTCCTGAGAAAAAAGAACCCATTGAGGTATATGCAAAACGACTTACTGAAAGTATAAAAGAAGAAAACCCAGTGTTAATTGGGGTTTCATTTGGTGGAATTTTAGTTCAGGAAATGGCTAATATTATTAAAACTAGGAAAGTAATTTTAATAAGTAGTATTAAACATGAGTCTGAAATGCCTTCAAGAATGCATTTTTCTAGAATAACACATTTACATAAGTTATTGCCAACAAGGTTAGTAAGTAATATTGAGCTACTTGCCAAGTATGCTTTTGGAGAAACTGTTAGTGATAGATTGGAACTTTATAAAATGTATCTATCGGTTAGTGATAAACAATATATTGATTGGGCATTAGATACCATTATAAATTGGAAACAAAAGCACCCTGTACCAGTGGTTCATATTCAAGGTGATAACGATAAAGTTTTCCCTATACATAGAATTAAAGACTGCATTACAGTAAAAGGGGGTACGCACGTTATGATTATTAACCGTTTTAAATGGTTTAACGAACATTTACCATCTTTGATTACAAGTATTTAGTATATTTGAAATAACCCTATAAATTTTGCTTATGTTAATACCCTTGAAAAAAATAGCAGGAGGAGTTGGTGTTGTATTATTGGCAGCTGTTTTAATTAATGCCGTGAGTGATACAAGAGAGCACGCCCCTGACAAAGAAAATGATACGAAAGAAGAAATCACAAAAATTTATGCTTTACAAATTCCTGATAGTTTATCTTTTTCTGGAGAATTAATGCCTACTGATGATCCGGAAGTTTTAGAGCGTATAGATAGAGAGCTGTTAGTAAATACATATTGGCAGTCAAATGCCTTACTGTTGTTTAAGCGTAGCGAAAAATACTTTCCTGTAATAGAGCCTATTTTAAAGAAACATGGTGTGCCAGATGATTTTAAATATTTGGCAGTTATAGAGAGTGGTTTGCAAAATGTTACTTCCCCTGCAGGGGCTAAAGGTTTTTGGCAGTTTATGGAAAGTACTGCTAGAGAATACGGGTTAGAGGTAAATAGTAACGTAGATGAGCGTTATAATTTAAAGCTAGCAACGGAGGCTGCTTGTGAGTATTTAAAAGATGCAAAAGAGCGTTTAGGTAGTTGGACATTGGCTGCTGCGGCTTACAATGCAGGACAAAGTGGTATAAGTAATCAATTAGAGCGTCAAGAGGCGTCTAATTACTATGACTTATTATTGGGTGCTGAAACTGGAAGATATGTATTCAGAATTTTGGCAATTAAAGAAATTATGTCCAACCCTGATAAATATGGATTTCAGTTTGAGAAGTCGGATTTATATAAAGAAGTTCCTTCTTATGAGGTAAAGGTAGATACTGCTGTGAAAGACTTTGTAGCGTTTTCTAAAAAATTTGATATTAACTACAAAATACTAAAGGTGCATAACCCTTGGTTAAGAGATACGTACTTAAACAATAAATCTAGAAAGGTATACTACATAGAAATACCAGAGAAAGGGGCTTATCTAAGTAAAAGATGATAGCACTTTTTATAAGCCTAACTACTTGGCAGATAATCTTAATTATCAATTATGCGTTAGTTATAGTTGCTGCTGGTACATTGTTGTTGAAAAATAGTAATCCTACCAAAACATTAACGTACTTAATAGTCTTAATGGTGTTGCCATTGGTGGGCTTAATTGTTTATTATCTTTTTGGTCAAGAATATAGAAAGCAAAAATTATTTAGAAGAAAGCATATTCTTAATCAATCTACTATTAAAAAGTATAATGAAGAATTAAAGTTAGACGATGAATTACTTAGTGAGATAGAAGAAGATTTTCTTGAAGGAAAAGTAAAGCTAATTAAACTTTTAAATTCGTGTAAAGATGCTCCTTTAACTAGTTGTAATACTATAGAGGTTATTAGAAATGGTGAAAATACCGTACCTAGAATTGTAGAGGATATTTCTAAAGCGTCTCAGTTTATACATCTGGAATATTATATTTTAAAAGATGATGAGACTGGGTTAGATATTATTAACGCTTTGTGTGAAAGAGCTGAAAACGGAATAGAGGTTAAGCTTAGTTATGATTATGTTGGTAGTAGCTTGTCTAATGCTACGTTAGATAGAATGACGGCTAGTGGTGTAGAGTATAACCCGTTTATGCCAGTATATTTTCCTAAGTTTACCAGTAAACTTAATTACAGAGATCATAGAAAAATAGCAATTATAGATGGGCAAATAGGATATTTAGGAGGGGTGAATCTTTCTAATACGTATTACAATGGTAGAAACCCTAGGTATTGGAGAGATACGCATGTTAGAATAGAGGGGCAAGCAGTAGGATCGTTGCAAATGCACTTTTTTATGACTTGGGACTTTGTAACTGAAGAAAAGTTTCAAATAGAACGATTTCATTTTCCGAAATGTGAAATTGATACGCAAACTGCCATTCAAATTGCGGCAAGCGGACCAGATACCGATTGGGCTAATATTATGGAAGCTATATTTACAGCTATTAATTTGGCCGAAGACTACGTGTACATAACAACTCCATATTTTATTCCGAATGACGAAATGCTTACAGCTTTAGAAGTAGCTGCTAAGAGTGGGGTAGATGTTAGAATAATTGTGCCTGAAATTTCAGACTCTAAAATTGCTCAATATGCAAGTGCTTCTTATTTTGAAAGAGTATTAGAGGCAGGAGTGAAGATATTTTTATATACCAAAGGATTTGTGCATGCTAAAACCATGGTGGTAGATGGCGTTTTTTCTACAATAGGTACTTCTAATATGGATTACAGAAGCTTTAATATAAATTTTGAGATTAATGCTTTGGTTTACAATAAAGATAATGCAGCAACCATGGTATCACATTTTAATGAAGACCTAAAAGAGTGTAAGCAAATAGATTTTAAAGAATGGAAAAATAGAGGAATTAGACAGAAGATAAAAGAATCTGCCATGCGTTTATTTGCACCTTTATTATAAAACGAGGATAGAGGATAGGAATTAATTAGTAACCACTCCTGTATTCTTTACATTTACAAGTAATTCTTTAATAAAGCTAAAGTGCTTATTAAAGTTAGCTTCATATACTAAATCTTGTTCTGTATAGAAAGGTTTTTTAAGTCCACCTCTGTCAATAGAAATAATACTCATGTCTGAGTTTAAGAAAAAGAAGGTAGGGAAACCAAATATATGCTTGATTTTACCAACAATATAAGCTCCTTTGTTATCTCTTTCGTCAAAATAAGTGAATTTAAGATGTGAGTTAAATATTTTACTAGCTTTTTTTGCGGCTCTTTTGTTACCCCAATACAGTACTACAAACTCTATATCTTTATGGTATTTGTTTGCTAATTCATTGATAGCTCTAACTTCTCCCTCGGTTAATAAATGCCAAGTAGTTAAGGTGATTAGCATTACAGGTTTGTCAAACTTTCTTAAAGATATTTCTTTACCACTAAATTTTTTGATTTCAAAATCATCAAAATAAGTACCCTTTAAATAGATGTTAGTAATAGAATCAAACAAGAAATTTACGCGCTCCATATCGTTATATAACATGGCTTTGCTGCACTCTTGTTGGTACTTTAATCCTGAGTTTACTAAGGCATCTGACAGTAACATAGTATTGTCATGAGTTTGGGCAAACGATGCACCAAACAGCATAAATATACCGATAGATAATAACTGTCTCATTTCTTGGGTTTTAAATTTTTTGTAAAGATATGCAAAAAACAGATTGAAATTATATATTTATCAAAAAAAAGGCGTAAAAATATAATTTTATCGATTTTCGACCCAAAAATTAAGCTAGAAATAAATTTGTGTTAAGTTTTAAAGTGTAAGTTTAAAAAAACGTTTAGCTTTTAATTTATATTCTTTTAAGCTGTTGTTGCATCATTTTTATCTGATCTGTAAGCATATTTTGCTTATCTAGCTTCTTAGCTTCAGCTAAAAGTGAAGTAGCTTCTCTTTTACGTCTTTTCTGCATTGCAATACCAGCCAAGCTTAATTTAGCCATAGCTAAATCATAATCCATTGAAAGCCCTAACTTAATAGCTGTTTTAAAATACTTTTCTGCAACGGTAAGATTTCTTTGAGAATTTAATATCCCTTTTAAGTAATTGTAGTATCCTTGTTGTTTGGTAATAAGAGCAGCTTCTGGGTTTTTAATTTTGTCTAACCATTTTTCAGTAGCTTCAAAATCTTGTTTACGCATTTGTAAAAATGCAAGTAAAATAAACTCGTTTCTAAAGTATAAGAATATAAAAAATGCCGCTAAGAATATAAGTGCAATTCCATTTCCTATATTGCCTTCTATAAATTGGTATACAGCCCATGCAAATATGAGTGCTGCAATTACTATTTTTAAATTTTTATTGAACATAATTTGGTATTACTTTTTTAGGCTGGCAAAGATACTAAAAACAATGAAAAATATTTTTACTTTATGATTTGTAAAAAATAAAACTCTTTGTATATTTGCGCCCAGCTTTTGGATAAGGCTGGTTCGTACACACTAATACTAAGATAAGCGGTTAATAAAGATATTACAAAATGAAAAGAACATTTCAACCATCGAAAAGAAAAAGAAGAAACAAGCACGGTTTTAGAGAAAGAATGGCGTCTGCCAATGGAAGAAAGGTGCTTGCCAGTAGAAGAGCTAAAGGAAGAAAGAAACTATCTGTTTCATCTGAGCCAAGACATAAGAAATAATATGATATAGCATAATTGTTTATATTTAGGGTGTTACTTTTTTAAGAGTAACACCTTTTTTGTACCTTGAAATCCCATTTTTTAATCTGCACAACTATATTACAATGCCAAAAAGAAAAGACCTTAAGAGTATATTACTTATCGGATCAGGACCAATTATTATTGGTCAAGCTTGCGAATTTGACTATTCTGGTTCTCAGGCGTTACGTTCATTAAGAGAGGATGGTATTGAAACCATACTTATTAATAGTAACCCTGCTACCATCATGACTGACCCTTCTATGGCAGATCATGTATACTTAAAGCCTTTAACTACAAAGTCTATTGTAGAAATACTTAAAAAACATCCAAATATTGATGCTGTTCTACCAACAATGGGTGGACAAACAGCTTTGAACCTGTGTATTGAGGCAGATGAAAAAGGTATTTGGGAAGATTTTGGAGTAGAAATTATTGGTGTTGATATTGACGCTATTAATATTACCGAGGATCGTGAGAAGTTCCGTGAATTAATGTTACAAATCGGAATTCCAATGGCGCCTCAGGCAACCGCAACTTCTTACTTAAAAGGAAAAGAAATTGCTCAGGAATTTGGTTTCCCATTAGTAATTAGAGCATCGTTTACTTTAGGAGGGGCTGGTGCTTCTTTTGTACATCATAAAGACGAGTTTGACGAATTGTTAACACGTGGATTGGAAATTTCACCTATCCATGAGGTAATGATTGATAAGGCTTTATTAGGTTGGAAAGAGTATGAGCTTGAGCTTTTACGTGACGATAATGATAATGTGGTAATTATTTGTACCATAGAAAATATGGATCCGATGGGAATCCATACAGGAGATTCTATTACAGTAGCACCTGCTATGACTTTAAGTGATAGAACTTTCCAAAAAATGCGTGATATGGCAATTCATATGATGCGTAGTATTGGTGATTTTGCCGGAGGATGTAACGTACAGTTTGCGGTAAGCCCAGATGATAATGAAGATATTATTGCCATTGAGATTAACCCTCGTGTATCGCGTTCTTCTGCATTAGCTTCTAAAGCAACAGGATATCCTATTGCAAAAATTGCAGCTAAATTAGCTATAGGGTATACTCTTGACGAGTTAGAAAACCAAATTACAAAATCTACTTCAGCACTTTTTGAGCCTACTTTAGATTATGTTATTGTAAAAATACCAAGATGGAACTTTGATAAGTTTGAAGGATCTGACAGAACTTTAGGACTTCAGATGAAATCGGTTGGTGAAGTAATGGGTATTGGTCGTTCTTTCCAAGAGGCGTTACACAAAGCTACCCAGTCTTTAGAAATAAAGAGAA
The DNA here is from genome assembly GCF_027924185.1 of Neptunitalea lumnitzerae. GTDB lineage: Bacteria > Bacteroidota > Bacteroidia > Flavobacteriales > Flavobacteriaceae > Neptunitalea > Neptunitalea lumnitzerae. The sequence continues at coordinate 925,505 of NZ_BRVO01000002.1, read as the reverse complement.
ACGGTTTAGGTGCCGATGGTAAAGGATATAAAGATTATAACTTAATTTTAGATAAGTTAGCACATGCTTCTTGGGATCGTGTGTTTGTAATTTATGATGCTATTCAAATGGGGATACCATTAAGTCGTATTCATGAAATTACTAAAATAGATATGTGGTTCTTAAAGCAATATGAAGAACTATACTTTTTAGAAAAAGAAATTTCTAACTATACTATAGATACCTTAAACAGAGATTTATTATTAGAGGCTAAACAAAAAGGATATGGTGACCGCCAGATTGCCCATATGTTAGGATGTTTAGAGAGCCAGGTATATAATAAGCGTGAAGAATTAGGAATTAACCGTGTATACAAATTGGTTGATACCTGTGCGGCTGAGTTTAAGGCAGCAACACCTTATTATTACTCAACATTTGAAAGCGAAGTTACTACACCAGATGGTCAAACCTTTGTAGAGAACGAGAGTGTAGTGTCTGATAAAAAGAAAATAGTAGTATTAGGTTCAGGACCTAACCGTATTGGACAGGGTATTGAATTTGATTACTGCTGTGTGCATGGTGTATTAGCAGCGGCTGAAGCTGGTTACGAAACCATTATGATTAACTGTAACCCTGAAACCGTTTCTACCGATTTTGATACGGCTGATAAATTATACTTTGAGCCGGTATTCTGGGAACATATTTATGATATTATTCGTCATGAGAAACCAGAAGGTGTTATTGTTCAGTTAGGTGGGCAAACGGCTTTAAAATTAGCCGAGAAATTAGATAAGTACGGTATTAAAATTATTGGTACCAGCTTTGAATCATTAGATTTAGCAGAAGACCGTGGTAGCTTTTCTACATTGTTAGCTGAAAACGATATTCCTTATCCTAAATTTGGTGTAGCAGAAACTGCGGATGAAGCTTTGAAACTTGCAGATGAGCTAGACTTTCCTCTATTAGTACGTCCGTCTTATGTGTTGGGAGGACAAGGAATGAAGATTGTTATTAATAAGGATGAGTTAGAAGCACATGTTGTAGACTTACTTAAGAGCATTCCTAATAACAAGTTATTGTTAGACCACTATTTAGATGGTGCTATTGAAGCAGAAGCAGATGCTATTTGTGACGGTGAAGATGTGTACATTATAGGTATTATGGAGCACATTGAGCCTTGTGGTATTCACTCGGGTGACTCTAACGCTACATTACCTCCGTTTAACTTAGGAGATTTAGTGTTACAACAAATTAAAGATCATACCAGAAAAATTGCCTTGTCGTTAAATACTGTTGGTTTAATAAACATTCAGTTTGCTGTGAAAGATGATGTAGTGTACATCATTGAGGCAAACCCAAGAGCATCACGTACGGTTCCGTTTATTGCGAAAGCATACAAAGAGCCTTATGTAAACTATGCTACTAAAGTAATGTTAGGCGATAAGAAAATTAAGGACTTTGATTTTAAACCTGAATTAGAAGGGTATGCTATTAAACAACCTGTATTCTCTTTCAATAAGTTCCCTAAAGTAAATAAAAACTTAGGACCTGAAATGAAGAGTACCGGAGAGAGTATCTTGTTTATAGATAGTCTTAAAGATGATGAGTTTTATAACTTATATGCTCGTAGAAAAATGTATTTAAGTAAATAAGATTACAACATTATATAAAATAAAAAAGAGGCGTTAAGCCTCTTTTTTTATGTGCTATTTTTTATAAAAGATCAATCTTTACACGTTCATCTTTAAGTTGTTCTACGGCTTCTATAATATCAAACTTAAAGTTTTTGGTAATTGCTTTGTGTTGCTTAGAAAGGGCTTTTAATTGTAACGATCTGGTAAATCTTCGTACATCGTTTTTAGAAGTTAATAATAACCCTGGTACCGGAACACTTTTACCTGCTTCACTACGGGCAACCATGGTAAAGTAAGAAGAGTTACAGTGTTTTACTACCCCAGTTTGTATGTTTTCGGCATCTACTCTAATACCAACAACCATAGAGGTATTACCTACATAGTTTACACACGCTTTCATGGTTACCAATTCACCTACTTCTATAGGGTTTAAGAAGTTAACAGTGTCTACCGATGCAGTAACGCAATAGGTGCCAGAGTGTTTACTGCCACAAGCAAAAGCAATTTGGTCCATAAGAGATAGTATATAACCACCATGTACTTTGCCGTTAAAATTAGAAGTAGAGGGTAACATAAGTTCTGAAAAAGTAACCGCAGATTCCGATACTTTTTTGTATTGTGTATGCATGTGTTTTAAGTTGTATTTGGTTTGTAATATGAAAATACAAAATTTACTGGATAATTGATATGAAATCCAGTGATGATTTACCTATAGGTGAATAAACTTGTTTTCTTAGGAATATGTTAACTGCCCTTTAACAGCGGATAGACAACTTATTTTGTTCCTTGCCGAAAAAAGAAATACAAATGAAAGTTTTAATTGTTGGAGCACATGGAAAAATAGGTAAAATTATCTCAAAAAAGATGAGTGATTCTGAAACCTATTCTCCAGTTGCTTTTATTAGAAAAGAAGAACAAAAAGCATATTTTAATGATATAAATGTGCCTACGGTAGTATCTTCTTTAGAGTATAGTATAGATGCCTTAAAAGACATTATAAAAGATTTTGATGCTGTAGTGTTTACTGCAGGTTCAGGTGGAAGTACGGGTGATGATAAAACTTTAGAAATAGATTTAGACGGAGCTGTAAAAACCATGATTGCTGCTAAGGATGCTGGAGTAAATCGTTATGTTATTGTAAGTGCTGCTTATGCAGACGACCGTGAATTTTGGAATTCAGCTTCTATTAAGCCGTATTATATAGCCAAACATTATGCCGATTTATATCTAAAAAATAGCGGTTTGGATTACACTATTTTGCGTCCAGTGGCATTGACTGATGACCCTGCACAAGACAGTTTGGTATTTTTAGAAACCGATGGTAAACTAAACAAACAAGTATCTCGTGAAAATGTGGCTATTTTGGTATTAGAAGTATTACCAGATGCAACCCACTTTAAAAAAGTACATGAGTTTAGTAATTAATACTACTTGTTAAGGTAAAGTCTTTTTCTCCTGTTCAATTTTTGCTAGCAATTGTTTAAAGTTGTTATTATACGGATTTAAAACTATCAGTTGCTGACAAACTTTTTGAGCAGGGGTGTACTTTTTTAATTGCATGAGTGCAATTAGTTTTACATACAATAGATCAGAATTATCAGGGGCTTGCTCTAAGGCTTTGTCTAATACTTCTATAGACTGCTGAAACTTGCTTTTCTCCTGTAGTTTTACTGCATAATTATAAAAAGCTCTTAGGTTAAAAGGTTCTCTTTTACAGGCTTCTCCTAAATATTTTAATGTAGCATCGTCTTTTCCTGCTTCGTTTAATAGCAGACCTAACATATAATAAGGGTAACTATTATCGGGTTGTAACTCAATAACTCTTTGGTACAAGCTACCTGCTTTTTTAATATTCCCTTTTTGGTAGTATAAATATGCTAAGCTTAGGCGTGCATTGTTGTTATAATCATCATAAGCTACGGCTTTTTCGTAGGCTTTTATAGCGCCTTCTACATCATTTTTTAAATATTTGTATTCCGCTATTTGTGCTTGACCCGATGAAAAATCGGCATTGGTGTTTAAAAAGGTTTCGAATTCTTTATTGGCTTTTTTAAAACTTTCCGTTTTTAATTCAGGGGCTCCGTAAACACTAATAAATTTAGCACTAAGAATACGTGCCGAACGTAACGAATCGGTAAGCAGTTTGGCAATCGCTTTAGTTTGTGTAGTATCCCCAATTTTAAAATAGGCATTTAAGGTTTCTGTTTTCACCATGATAGAAGAATCTTTTAGGTATTTTTTTAACCCATTTACTTCTTGTGGTGTAAGATTCATGTTAGTGTAATTCTGCAAAGCAGTAGCTCTTATAATATCAGGATAGTTATGATTATCTATTATATACTGAAAAGCCTGTTTATCGCCTGCATACCCAGCCAACAGATAATCAGAGTAATGAGATTTAGCATCCATTGCTTTGGTAGCTCCCCAAGCTTTTAAACTATTCACAGCCCATTCTGCACTTTTATCTGTATGGCAATTGTTACATGCGTTGGGTGTTCCGTACGCTACACTTTGGTCAGGCCTTGGTATTCTAAAACTATGATCTCTTCTAAAATCGTTTTGCATATAATATTTACCCGTCATGTGGCAATTAATACATAAAGCGGCATCGGTACCTAATGTATGGTTGTGGTGTTGTGGCGTATTATAAGCTGGTTCATGACAGTTTAAGCATAACTGATTGCCTGTTGCCTTTAGCTGTAAAGAATGCGGGTTATGGCAATCTCTACACGATACCCCATTTTGGTACATTTTACTTTGTGTAAAGGAACCATATACATACACCTCGTCTTCAATTTGTCCATCACCTTTATACAACGGTGGTGAAAGTAGGGTAGGCATATAATGATTGTGAAACCCTTCGTTATGTGTAAAGTCAGCCGTAATTTGTGAACGTCTGGAATGACACCTAGCACACTCATCTACCAATTGTTTGGCAGTAGTGCTGCTAGTCATAAGTAGTTTTTGCACATAAGCCTCCGTTTCTCCTTTGCTATAGTGGTTCACATGATCTCCGGCAGGCCCGTGGCAAGCCTCGCAGTTTACATTAATATATTTAAATGTAGTGTGGTAGGCTTCAGTTTCAGGTGTGTAATTCTTTTTTAAATCGGTAGAATGGCAATCGGCACAAGCGTTGTTCCAACGCATTGCTTCACCTGTCCAATGGATACGCTCGTTAGTAGCAATTTCCAAATCGGGGTACAAGTTAAACCACTTATTTTGGTTACTATCCCAAGCAATAGTTAGACATTGAAATTTACCATTATCTAATTCGGCAATGTATTGTTGTAAAGGGGTAAACCCAAAGGTGTATTTTATTTCATAATCGTGGTATGCATTATCTGGGCCTTTTATATTTACAAAGTAAGAAGTATCTTTTTTAAAAAAAGTAGCCTTACCACCTTTATAGGTAAAAGTAATGTTATTAAAATTCCCTAATACACTATTAGAATCAGCTATTTTCATAGCCTGATCGTGGTGAGACCCTTTCCACAGGTCGTACTCTTTGCTATGGCAGTTTACACAAGCTTGATCTCCTACAAAATGAGGTATTGCAATAGCAGTATTGGTTTTGTCAATGGTAACGTAGTTGTCTTTTTTACAAGATATAGTGCTAGCCATAAGCACTAAAAGCAGTGTGCAGAGTTTGTTTGTCATTCCATTGGTTATCTGCTATTAAATGTAGGAATAAAGGTGTATAAAACCAAAATAAAAGCTATGAGTTCTTTCATGGCTTTTGGTATAAAAGAAAGGAATATGAATTTACCATTTGGTAAAAAGAGGGGGGGGGTAGAGGTGTTTGGATTTTATATTCTTTTATAAATTTCATTGATAATACTACTTTCGGCACTTGATAGGCGACCATTTTCTTTGAACATGGATAGATTTTTTTTAAATTCATTTTTATCAAGTGTTTTAAATTCTCTTTCTGGATTCTTTATGAAATCAGGTTTTTTCTTTGTTAATAGAGTTTCAATATTCTCAAGAGCATTTAATCTTATGTTTGGGTTTTTCAAATTTCGAGAAAGCAAATCTTTTTGTATTGATTCTTTTATTGTGTGCCAACTCATGATAATATATTTTATGAGGTTTGTAGTTATTTTATTTCTTAGTGTGTATGAAAGATTTAGTATTGTAAAAAATACATACTACTTATGACTTTTAATGTAATTTAAAGTGAAACCTTTTTCTTCCTTCCAAATAATTAAATAGACTCCATTCTTTGAGTTTATATTTATGTTACTGTTTACGGCATCTTGAGCATATTCAATACACTCTTTTAATAGGGTTTCTTGTTGTTTAATTGTTCTGGTTACAAAAACTTTTAGCGAATTTGTTGCTACTAATAATTTATCAAAATCTTCTTTAAATCCTCCAAAACTGATTTTGCTTATTTCACTTTCTAGAACTAGCGGAATATCTATTATAGTAGTTTTATCGCCATTTAAATGCAATTTGGACCAGACCAAGTCAAACATCCATTCTCCTTCCTCTAATTCAGGTAAACCTCCTGTATTAACAAAAAAGCCATTTTTTTCTCCAATATCTTTAATAATAGTTTTTAAAAGCTTTGTCCACTGAGTTTGCCAGGTTAAGCCGGAATGTAGTAGGCTAGTAAATTGTTTTTGTTCTTTATTTAGATTAAACATTATTTCATCTACGTGTTGAGACATATTCTTTAAATTTTAATTAAATGTTATTTGAGTGTAATGTTTGTTAATTTGTATCTTCAAAGAAATCATTATCAAGTTCCTTTACTTCATAGGTAGCTTTTATTTGGATACCAACATTATATTGATGCATAAGGTCAACCAATTTTATGCCATTAATTAAAATAATAGTATGATGAGCATCATGAGCTTTTTTTATAGCTCCTTTGTCAAATGAAGAAGTTGTTACAAAAACTCCTTTTTGTGTATCACCACTCATTGCTCCAATAAAGTTACGTATATCTTTTTCTCTAACTTTATTTTCTCCATACCGTTTAGCTTGTATGTATATTTTATCTAAACCTAATTTGTCTTCGTTAATTATGCCATCAATTCCTCCATCACCAGTTTTTGTTGTTTCTACAAAATCACCGTATCCCATTTTTTTTAATAGAATTAAAATAACTTTCTCAAAGTAGAAAGGGTCAATTTCTTTTAGTTTTTCAAGGAGTTCATCTTTTACTTGAATATCAATCTGATTAAAACCTTCATCTATTAAATCTTGTGGAGAGGCATTTTCAATAACTGAAGGAGAAGAGCTATTTTTAGAATTTTCTTGATTATAAAATTCTAGATAATTATCTGAGTTTTCAACTTGTTTTAAAGTCAAATTATCATTTACATGAGATTTTCCTTTTTCAGTTATTTTAACATAACCTCGTTTTGGAAATTCGATATATCCTCCTTTTTTAAGATAAGATTTCCCCCATGCTATTCTATTTATGATTAAAACATCACCACTCTTTGTTTTTTGTTCGATTTGTTCTTTTGAAAGTTTAGAGTAAAATTTATCTATAACATTCTGGTACATTTCTCTAGCTTGTAGAGTTTTTCCATTTTCCAAGACTTTTAAGATAGGAACGAATGTTTCATGAAACTTTGGTATTTCCATTAATAATATTCTTTATCTTTTATTAAAATCAAAGATACGTATAACTATAAAAATACAATTGATTCTTTTACACCTTCTCTAAAATATAATTAATCCCCAACCTCAAAATTCAGTTGCTTCAATACAAAGGACGTTATAATATAAGGAACTTTTAAGAAAGAGGGTATTCGTAATCTTTTAAGCATAAATAGCTGTTTAGTGCAATAAAAAGCATAGAAAGTACCCTGTTAAAAAAGCTTTGTTTACTGATAAATATTCTTTTTTAGTTATTTTTGCCTTGTTTTATTACACATTATATTGAAGCAAACATTTCTAATACTATTATTTTTAGTTCATACGGTAAAACCTATTGTACCCTTTGTGCAATATGCGTTTAATTATGACTATATAGTGTCTGTTTTATGTGTAAATAAAGATAAGCCACAAATGCAATGTAACGGTAAGTGTCATTTAACTAAAATGGTAGCAAAAAACACCGATACAGACTCTAAAAAAGATATGCCTACCTCTAAACTAGAGGTACTATTTACACCTTTGTTTTTTCAAGAAGTTACAAGTGTACCAATGATTCCCATTTTTAACGAATGGAAAAAGAATACCATAGCTTATGAAAATGAGGTGTATTCCTTCGCTTTTATAAATACCTTATTTAAGCCTCCTATTGCTTAAGATTTTTAAATAACCCGTATTAAAGCCACATTTGTATATGCTTAGTGGGCTTGCCCTAAAGCTAGTTATTAGTCAGTTATATGTGCTATTTGTACGCTTGTATATGCTTGCATTTTATAGCAATACCAGTACGTGTATTTGCTAGTGTATATAAAAGATAATTTGAAGAGGTTTTAATCAAGGTTTAAGTTATGGGGTGTTTTAGTATTTCATAATGTGTTTCATATTGTACTTAAGAGATTCCTTTTAAGTGCCTATCATGTATATTATTAATACCATAAAGTAACAGTATTGCTATAAGCAAGCACGGCTTTTTATGAAGAGATTTATAATCATATTTGCATTATTTATGCTAATGAAACCTATTATTCCGGTGATGGAATACATAGTGTTTTATGATTATATTAAAAACGAACTTTGTGAAAATAAAGATAAGCCCGAAATGCATTGCGATGGTAAATGTTATTTAGCCAAGCAATTGGCTAAGGCTTCGGAAACAGAAAAAGATAGTAAAGAGAAAAAACAGTTAACCAGTAATACTGTGTTAGAGTTTTACCAGGAGCTACCTGCTAGTTTTAACTTTTACACTAGTAGCGGGTTTACACAACCTAAAACAACTGCTTATAAATGTATATTTTATAAGCTTTTAGATACCACACGTTTGCTACGCCCACCTATCAGCTAATTTTAAAACTATATGAAAATGTTGGGCTTCTACTAACATTCATATAATACAACACTGTAGTACTTTTAGCTACAGTATATGCTAACAGTTTTAAAATTACGAAATAATGAAGATGATACATCTTGTTGTAGCCGTATGTATTGGTATGGTTATAACAGCCTGCACGCTTGATAAAATCGATTATGAGGCAGAGCTAGCTACTGCTATTCCGCAAGCATATGAGTTTGAAGAAGTAGTATTAATAGAAAGTAATGGCTACCGAATAGAAATTGAAGCTTTAAATGGTACTTTTTATAAAGGGTATAATGAGCTTCACTTTACAGTAACCAATATGTCCAACAACCAAACGGTGGATGATGCCGCTATTACATGGTTGCCTATTAGGCAATTGAATACAGCGGCGTACTCTTGTCCACATAGTTACAATGTGTTGTATGATGCCACAAATGGCTACTATTCTGGCTACTCGGTTTTTGATTATGAAAGCGGACTTGAAGGTACTTGGGAATTCTATATGAGTGTAGAAATTAATGGCGAATTGTTTACCATACAACAGGGTATAGAGGTAATGGCGCAGCCTAATATGAATTTGAACATGACCACTTTTACAGGTGCCGATGGTATTAGCTATTACATAGCACTTGTAGCACCTGTAAGTCCTAGTGTAGCAGAGAATGATTTAGTAGCGGGTATTTACCAGTATAATCAACCGGAGGAGCCAGCAGGTGTTTTTCCTGACCCGTCACAATTTTCGTTTAGCGAAGTGCAAGGGGCTACTGTATTGCTAGACCCAAGAATGCCCGAAGCTTCTATGGGAAATCATTCATCTCCTAATAATGAAGATTTAACACAAATGACCGAGGGTTTGTATCATGGGGTGGTGAATTACACCATGACAGGTAACTGGACCCTTAATTTTATGTTTTTAGATGCGGATGGAAACCTATTAGCAGGAACCGAAGTACCTACCGATTTTACCCCGGGAATAGAAGGTGCTAAAAGTGAACTATATATTGATATTTTATTTTAGCATGAGGCAGTTACTAATAATATCATTCTTGTTACTATCATTGACAATGGTGGGACAAGAAAAAGAAGTTTCCTTAGATAGTGTACAGCAATTAGAAGCGGTTGAGATAACCGATAAAATGAAAAAAGAACTAGAAACAGCCATGAAAATGAATGTTTCTGTAGATGAGTTTTTGGCTTCTTCTAGTAGCATTAGCTTTATTAAAAGAGGTGCTTATGCGTGGGAGCCCATGCTTAATAATATGAGCTCTGAACGTGCTACCATTACCATAGATGGTATGCATGTATTTGGAGCTTGTACCGATAAAATGGATCCGGTAACCTCGTATGTAGAGAGTAATAATTTAGCCGCTGTAAATATTACTTCGGGTCAGCAGGGGAATGCTAACGGATCTACAGTTTCTGGGAGTGTAGACTTGCAAAGAAAAACAACACCTTTTAGTATGCAACCCAAATGGGAAGGCGCATACCAGTCGGGTTTTGAGTTGAATAATGAGCAATTTTACCATCAGGGGAATGTGGCGTATGCCAATAAAAAGTTGGTAGCTCAAGGGAGTATATCTTACCGAGAAGCAGGTAATTATACCGATGGAAACGGAGAAGAGGTGAACCATTCTCAATTTAAAAAGTTTAATACTTCTGTAGGAGCAGCATACAAAACTGGGGAATTATCATCGGTACGGGTAGATGCTATTTTTGATGTAGCTAAAGACGTAGGCTACCCAGCATTGCCAATGGATTTGTGGCTTTCTAGAGCGCTTATCACCTCGGCAACGTATAAACAGTTGTACGAAGATGGATGGGTACGTGCTTGGGATACCAAAGTGTATTACAATACTGTAGAACATTATATGGATGATACTACACGACCAGAAAATTTGGTGCACATGGATATGCCAGGGTGGACAACCACCTATGGACTGGTTTCTAAAGCTCATGTAATGAAAGGGAAGTACCATGCCGAAGTGCAATTAAATGCCTATGATAATTTGTCTATTGCAGAAATGCGTATGTATCCGCAAGACAGAAGTGAGCGTACTATGTTTGCTTATAGCTGGCCTTGGGTAACTACTAGGTATGCAGGGTTGTCTATTAATAATTCGTTAGAAATAGCACCTAAAAGTGAGTTGAATTTTGGCGGAGCCTTGGGAGTAAATTACAATTATGCTAAGTACATAGATTTTAATTGGATATTTCATCCCGGAGCGCCTCAGGAAAAAACAAGATGGTTACCTAGTGTATATGCAAACTACACCCTAAAAGTTAATGATTTTGATTTTTCGGTAGGGAGTGGGTATGGCCATAGAGCTCCTTCGGTTTCTGAAGGTTATGGGTATTACATTTATAATAGTTTTGATAGGTATGATTACATAGGAAATCCAAATTTGAAAAATGAAGTTTCTTATGAGGTAAATGCTAGTGCAGGTTACCAAACCGAAAAAGTTCAAGTGAAAGCTAAAGTAAATTACTTTTACATTAACAATTACATTATTGGGCGTATTTTAAATATGGGTAGCCCTATGAACTATCAGTCGGTTGGGGTAAAGGGATATACTTCTTTAGACTATGCTACTTTATTTAATTTCTCTTTAAATACCAGTTATGCACTCACCAATAATTTACATTGGGAGGGTACACTAACTTATGCCAGAGGAATGGATGAAGACCAAGGAAATTTACCTTTCATTAGACCTTTAAGCTATCAAACCTCAGTACACTACAAGTACAAAGAATTTGGTTTTCAAACCAGTTTTAATGGCGACTTAGCACAATCAAATTTTAGTCCGGAATACGGGGAAGATTTAACGCCGGCGTATTCCATTTTAAATGTTTCGGCAGATTATACATTTCAGCTACATAATTTTAAAACCGTAGTACAGGTAGGAGCAGAAAACCTATTCAACCAATACTACAGTACCTATGCAGATTGGGGTAATATACCGCGAATGGGTAGAAATATTTTTACATCATTACAAATTAAATTTTAATAACAATTTTAAACACATTAAACTAATGAAAAATTTTAAATATATACTAAGCATCGTTTTTTTAGCAGTAACTATCGTATCATGTTCTAGTGATGACGGTACACCTGCAGCAAACAATGTTACCTTAGCTTTTCATAATACGTTTCAAGATACCACTATTGAGTTAGGAGATGCTAGTTCTACTTCAGCCACCGAAAATATTTCGTTAGAAGGACAAGTACATCATTTTTCTGAAGTAAAGTATGTAATAAGTAACATTGTTTTGGTACAAACAGACGGTACCGAAATACCATATCATATAAATAATTTAGATGAAGGAGCTACCGTAGTAAATGTAGCCGATGCTTCGTCTTTAACTTATGAGCTAACTAACATTCCGTCTGGCGAATATGCACAGCTTAAATTTGGTCTTGGCGTACGCAATGATTTGAATGTTTTAGATGAGGTTAATAACCCTACCTTTTATGCTTTAGCTGGTGCCAATGATACCCAAATGATGTGGGAGTGGGGTACAGGTTACCGTTTTACCAAAATAGAAGGATTTTACGGAGCCGATGATTCTACACTTTCTATACACACAGGAAGTACCGTAGAAGGTACCGAAGGAGATGAGTCTACCTATACGCAAGGAGTAGATGCATATAGAGAAATTACCTTAGACTTAACCACAACAGCTATAGTGGGTAGTAGTGCACCTACCATTACTATAAAAGCAGATTTTGACAACCTATTAAGTGGTGCAACAAACACTATTATTTTAGGAGATACAAATGCTACTCCTAGCATACATACGGCTGCTAATATGGTGTTGTTTGTAGATAACTTAGGGGGTAATGGTACTACCGATCATCAGGGAATGTTTTCTGTAGAAAACGTTCAAAACTAACAATAACTTCAACAGGCTGCTTGTGCCCGTTTTGCAAGCAGCCTTTTCTAAATAGGAGTGTTATGATTAAAAAGTTAATGCTGATAGTAGCAACCGGTTGGTTAGTGTCTTGTACTAGCACTAATGATGAATTAATAGTAACAGACAACCCTGAAATTGGAGTTACAATTCCAGAAAATTTCCCGGAACTAAATACTGCGGTGTATAACAATATGCCTACAGAACACGGGGTGGCATTAGGGAAACAATTGTTTTTTGATAAACGGTTTAGTACAGATAATACCATTTCTTGCGCTAGTTGTCACATTCAAAGCAATGCATTTGCCGATGCTAATACCCAAGCAATTGGTGTGGAAGGTAGAGTAGGGTTACGCAATGTGCCCCCAATTCAGAATTTGGCTTTTATGAATTTTTATAATTGGGATGGTAGCAAACTACAATTAGAAAAACAATCGTTGGTACCTATTATAACCCATGAAGAAATGGACTCTTCTATTTTAGAAGTAATAGGAAAGCTATCTGAAGATGCTTTGTATACCCTATTGTTTAGCAACGCCTATGGGGATAGTGAAATAACACCTGAGCGAATTTATAATAGTATAGCACAGTATGAATATACCTTAGTTTCTGCCAACAGTACATATGATAAAGTACAAAGAGGAGAAGGCATTTCTTTTACTGAAAGCGAAGCACGTGGGTACAATACTTTTCAGCAAAAATGTGTGAGTTGCCATAGTACAGCCTTGTTTACCGACCAAAGTTTTAGAAATATTGGGTTTCCTATAAATACCAGTGTAGATGAAGCAGGAAGAGCAAGGGTAACCGGCAATATGAATGATTATATGAGTTTTAGAGTGCCTACCTTACGAAACATAGCTTATACGGCACCATACGGTAGTTTTGGTCAGTTTGCTACGTTAAAAGAGGTCTTAGATTATTTAGATGAAGGAGTTTTGTATGCAGATAATTTAGACCCTATTTTAAAAGATAATAATAACCGTATTCCACTTACTGAAACAGAGAAATCAGATTTAATAGCGTTTATGAATACACTAAGCGATACAAATTTTATAACAGCCGATTAAGTTTTTGATTAAGTAGGAGGGATGTAGTTTAATTTTGTGACCTAGAAGTAGGTTCACCTAACTATTCCCATTTTTCAATGAATTGCGTTATTCCCTTTTTGATACCTTGGTAAGGTTTTCCCTTTTTTAGCTCAGGTATAATAACCGATTGTATTACTTCGCTACAAATTTCATTTGTTAATACAGTTTGGGTTCCGGTGCCTGTAGCAATACCTATTTGTCGGCAGGGCATGCATACCACCATGGTAAGACCATTATTTTTATTTGTGGCACCAACAGCCCTTTCTTATCTGCAAGTTGGTGTTTTTTGTTTTTATAAGAAATAGAAAGGCGGATAGCTACAAAAGTTATTAATGTTATATTTATACTTAATTATGATTAGAGCCATAGAATAATGAAGGATTTTATGAATTTTTTACGAGCTAGCGGCCAGTTAGTTTTCATCGTATTATACATACTTATAGGAAAGTTAGTATTTCAATTTAAGATTCCAGGCTATAAAATAGTAACTGATGGTGATGAAGGTTTTATTGCTTTTTTTTACTTCTTGTTAATAGTATTAGGTTTAGGGTTGCTGTTAAATTCATATATTTTTCTTTTAAAGGGGCACTGGAAAAAATTTCGTATTGCTGTTATGCTTATTGTATTTGTGTTGGCTTTAGTTTTTGGTGTACCAAGTAAAGTTGTAAATAGTTTTTATTTTGGAGAACAAGTTTCAACGTATAGTAGTATCCAAAATGAAGATCTTATTTGGACAGATATTAAACTATTTGAGAATCATAAGTTTCTGTATTCTTCTTCATTGGGAGGTGAAATAATGGTTGAAAATATAGGGACCTATGAGATGAAAAATAACTCTTTGAAATTGTTTTTTGAAAATAAACAATTTGATTATAGAGAAGAATATTACAAAGTGTTATATGAAAATATAGGAACAGAGTATACTCTTGATAATGATACATTAGTATGTGAAAACTGTAAAAGTGATATTCAATTAATTAAAAGGTAAAAGATAAAGATATGATTACCCCACTACTCAATAGCGATATAACAATAAAAATATACAACGCCCACCTTTTTAAAAGAGGTGGGCTTTTTTACAGCAAATAGTTTTAACTAAGAAACTTCTTACTATATTGCAATTACAATTTATTATTAGCAGTTATAAAAGAAGCTCTTATTTTGTAAGAAGCGCTACATAAAAATGTAATGAATACGAATACAGATACAGCACAATGCCAAAAGTGCGGAACAAAATTTAGTGGGGAGTTCTGCGCTACTTGCGGAAACCCGAAAACATTGAAAAGAATTGATGGGCGCTATGTGTTATCGGAAATAGAAAGTGTACTAAACTTTGATAAAGGGATTTTCTATACCATAAAAGAACTGATTGTTAGGCCTGGTAAAACAGTACATAAGTTTATTAATACTGATAGAAGCGGACTTGTAAAACCATTGTCTTTTGTAATTATTTGTTCTTTTTTATATACCATAGCACAACAGTTTTTAAGGTTTGAAGATAAGTATGTAAGTGCAGGTGGTTTAGGAGACTCTTCTGTAGGCGTTATTTTTGAATGGATACTTAAAAATTACGGATATACAAATATCTTAATGTCGGTTTTTATTGCCGGGTGGATAAAGCTATTTTTTAAAAAGTACAGGTATAATTTTTTTGAAATAGTAATACTCTTGTGTTTTGTAATGGGCATAGGTATGTTATACTATACCGCCTTTGGATTATTAGAAGTTATTACTAATATCAATGTGCTAAAAACAGGGGCAGTACTAAGTTTTATTTACACAGCCTGGGCAATAGGACAGTTTTTTAATCACAAGAAAGCACTTAGTTACATTAAAGGGTTAGTAGCTTATGTGTTGGGGATGATATCGTTTTATACGCTGGCAATGTTGTTAGGCTTAGCCATTGATTTAGTAGCTAAGAGATGATGAAAGAACCAACGATTTTTAACTACTATCTAAACAACTATAACCAATGAATACAAAACCAAGAACAGTAAAATTAACTACTATCTTTAACTTATTTAAAAGGAAACCAATACCCATGTTTATAGGCTTTCTTTTTACGCTACTTCCTGTTTTTATAGTAACGGTTTTGGTAATTGTATTTTCTATTATAGGAAACGATACACCATCGGTTAACATTGACCTTATAAAAGAAAAAGGGACAGAAAAAACGGCAGAAATAACAGATTTAGATACTCAGTATAACATTACTATAAATAATGTTAACCCTACCATTATTCACTATACGTATGAAGACAATGGTAAAACCATACAATCTAAATACCGGGTATTAGAGAAAAGAAAAATAGAAGACCTAGAAATAGGCAGCGCTATTACAATAAAGGAGTATGAGGGAGACAGCATCATTATGGGGCTTAAACCTTATGATTTTGGAATTTGGTGGATTTTATTATTACCAATTCCATTTTTATTTATTGGTCTGCCGTTACTTATCTATTCCATTTTACAAGTTAGAAAGGAAGTAAACCTTTATAAATACGGAACATTAAGTAACGGTAAAATTATTTCTATGATGCCCAAATCAGGACTTCCTATTACCAACATAGGACAGGGGGTTATTATACATTATGAGTACGAAGTAAACGGAACCAAAATGATTGGGGAGTCTATTACCACTGATTTTTCTATTATCAGTAATAAGAAGAAAGATGATATGGTACCAATTTTTGTTGCTACTAAACAGCCTAACAAAACATGTATAGTACCTAAAATTGAAGCACTTAAAAATAATTGGAATGTTCAATTTGATTAGGAATAAAAATTCCACTTCTCTGGAGAATAAAATAGAATATTGTGTATTTTTATACGGATATCAGGATTTGCCATCATTATAATGAAAAATCTACTAACATTAGTTTTTACATTCATAAGTCTTTGCCTATTTGCCCAATCTGAAAATAGGCAAAAGAAGATTGACACAGTTGATGTGACTTATAGCATATACAAACTTTTTTCGGATATTAGACTGCAACAAGAAATCTCGGAATTAAAAATAGAATTTGACACAATAACTAAATCGGAATTTGAAATTTATAGAGAAAAATACGGGCAAAAAATTGACACAATTTCAAACACTACAACAAGTAGAAAAAATTGCTTTTCAATACGCATAGCAGATACAATTTTCAAATTCCCAAGCATAATGGGCAGAAGTCACTATTATGGCGGATTTTATCCAAAACTAAAATGTCATTTAGTTAAAGTTGCAGGAGAAGGAATTTGTGAAATGTTTTTGATTGACCAAAAAACTGGAACTGGATTGGCTTTACCAGCTTTTTATGATGGTAGTTGCAATCAGCCAATGATATCAAATGATAACCAATTTTTAATGACTTACGGGACTTGTTCAGAAGGCAATGGTTGTTTCAATTATTACGAACATATTTCAATGATTTCGATAATTAATTTAAAAGACACTAATTCAATAACTGAATTAACAAACTTTAGAGTCATTGGAATTAATGACTTTGCTATAAAAGACATTTTTTGGATAGATAATAATTTCATTGTTTTAAAAGTTTTCGATGAAATTGCATTTGACGAAAAAGGACATGACTATCTAAAAAATATTAGATATATTAAAGGAAAAATAAAATGGTAAAAAGTACTGGTGGCAACAATGTATATAGCAAATAGGCGAGTCAGTAGTAAATTCACTGGTCGTAGCCCACTTCAATTTCGTGGTGGATTGATAAAATATTTCGGATAGAGAATAATAACGAGCCTGTGGAGAAAACACCAACTCGAAAAATTGATTTTATTCAAATAACAACCGATTGAAACGCCGATCCTGTTCTGCCTAAAGTTAAATTGATTATTGACGGAACTGACTTAATAGTAGAAATTTTTATAAATCATTACGTGTTCGAAAATTATAAAAAAAGAGACAAAGTTAAAATATGAATTGGAATTTAAGCAAAGATGTTTTTAAGTATAGACGGATGGAAAACAGACAAAATTAAAATAGATAATATGAAGTTATTTTATATATTTTTTTTTGCATCAATCAATCTGCTTTTGTTTTCATTTATGACACAAAAACTAAAGTTAAACGATAGATTAAAGGCTATGTTTGCAATTTATATTCTAGGGATGATAATTGTTCACTTTGTAAATCCTTTTGGTTTGTCTATACCAAATAAACTGTTCTTCATTTTATTAGGTTTTAGTACTGTACTTATAGTCTTTTACATTATGCCCAAAATTGTAATTTTATTTAATGATTTACAGCAAGATGAATTATTATATAAATGGTATGAATTTTGGATGACTTATGTTATTTATACGCTTATTTTTGTATTTCAATGTGCTACAATTATCCAAAACTAACATGTCATTTAGTGAAAATAGCAGGAGAAGGAATTTGTGAAATGTTTTTGATTGACGAAAAAGGACATGACTATCTAAAAAAATATTAGATATATTAAAGGAAAAGTAAAATGGTAAAAAGTACTGGTGGCAACACCGTATAACCTCAATCATAACAAGTTCTACTACTTCCGAATACTAAAACAAGAATTTACCTCAAAACAAGACAAACTAAACTAATAACATACGGTTATACAATACCGTTTTACATATTTATGACTTTCCAAACGTATAGAAACATCATTGTAGGGATTTTAATATCAGCTATGATTATCAAGGCAATATTTGACATGAGAAATGACCGAAAAAAAAGTAAACAGAATAAAAAGCGTATGGAAGATTTTGTACAGCAAAAAATGAAAAATGATTATCCTGAAATTCATAATAAATTATTAAACGAAAGAGTTACAGTAACTGAAAACAAAATTTATATAACCAATCAGAAACAAAACCTAAGAAATATTGATTTTGAACTGCTTCCTGTATTTGAGTTTAAAGAAGAAAAACCAGTTATAGAAATTTATGAAGATGATAAACTGATACGAAAATTTGTAATTGATACAAAGAATGATAATCCAGATTTAACAGGACAATTTTTTCATAGCTCTATCAGAATTAACAGAAATTCATCTGTTCAAATTGACGGAATTATTTCAGACAACCCAGATACCCATGAAGAAAACGGAGAAGGAATTAGATTTCAGCCTTTTTTCTTATCAGATAGAGAAGAAATGAATGCATCACTTGTTGGAAAAGGGATGTTTCAAAGAGGGCTTCATTATGCTGGGCTGATTTCATCAGGGAATACACGATTAATTTGCATTTGTGATTTCTGTTCCGCAAGTTTTAGTGTACAATTCTATCATGCTGGGTTCTCAGAAATTCAGTATTTCTATTCAAGTAACAGCAAGGAAACATTACTTGTAAGATACGAAGCTATTAAAGATTTACCTGCTCAAACGCAGAATGAAATAGACCCAAACAAATTGGCTGAAGTTGAACGTCAGTTACCTAAAACAAAAGATGGAAGTTTTAAGTATTACAATAATTTCTGTTGTCCAAAATGTAGTAAACCTTTCATTAATTTTCAGGAAAATAAAGAAATACGACCTAATGAATATTATGTGAATGTTTATATCAATGAAAAACCAATTTCATATGTAAAAAATAACGAGGCATAATATCAATTCCAGTTAACACTATGTTAATCAGTGATTATCTTAAAGTTCTTCTTCTCTGGAGCATAAATAGTAATATTATGTATTTTTATGGATGTATAATGAGCTACCAAACATTTAACCGCATACCATGAAAAATACGGAGGAATTATTTGATTATTTTTATAAACACACTTCCATTGAAATTCCGGAAAACATAGTGAAATTTTATGAGAAAAATCAAAATGAAAATTCACAGTTCATAAGACTTTTTAATTCTCAAATAGAATCTATTAAAAGAGGGAGTAAACCTGAGTTAAGTATTTTAATTTCGGAAAAATTTGCTTTAGAAATTTTAAAAGTAATAGATGAAATTC
Organism: Neptunitalea lumnitzerae; assembly: GCF_027924185.1. GTDB lineage: Bacteria > Bacteroidota > Bacteroidia > Flavobacteriales > Flavobacteriaceae > Neptunitalea > Neptunitalea lumnitzerae. The sequence continues at coordinate 906,002 of NZ_BRVO01000002.1, read as the reverse complement.
CAATAGAGGAGCGCTACGATAAGCTATTTCAAAAACTTGAAGTTTATGACACTTCTTTTTATAAAGGAAGGAAAATGACGCTGTCATTAGATTCTGTAAAATCTATTATTGAAGAAATTTTAAGCTATTTAAACGATTATGACTATAAAGAGAATAGATTTAAATTCCCACTAATTCAAAAAGCATATGAAAACCTTACGTCAGATTACAATGAAATGAAAGTGATATTAATTTTATATTCAGATTGTGGTGGTGAAGGTGGCATAATTGTAAGAGGTAAAAATGTAGGATGTAACTCTGGATATCCATTTAACGAATCCTCTGAAATAGAATTTAATGGAGAAACTATTGAATACAGTGGTTACTTTTTTGAAGAACACGAAAAATTACACAAACCAGTGTAAAAAATTTCAAACATTAATAAACATAATGATATTAGTATTTGACACATATTACTATAATGACAATGCCAAAACCATTTGCTTAAGTTTTGAAGACTGGAATAAAGAAGATTGCTTTAATGTTTATTCGGAAACCATATCAGGTATAGAAGAATACGTTTCGGGAGAATTCTATAAAAGAGAACTTCCGTGCATTTTAAGCTTAATTTCACAAATTGATTTAGATAAAGTGCACGTAATCATTATTGATGGCTTTGTGTATTTAAATGACAATAACAAATATGGGTTAGGAGCATATTTATATGATGCTTTAAATAAAGAAATTCCTGTGATTGGTGTGGCTAAAAGAGACTTCGCATCAATTAATAAAAACAGGGAAGTTGTGTTTAGAGGGATAAGCCAAAACCCATTGTTTATTACTTCAGTAGGAATAGACCTAAAAACCGCTTCGGAAAGAATAAAGGAAATGAATGGTGAATTTAGAATACCAACTTTACTTAAAGAGGTGGATAGACTAACAAGAGAGAAATAAAAAACGATTTGGTAATAATGGTGGTCGTTGTACAACTATAAACGGTTCTTTTATTAGTAACAAAAATAGTGATTTCTAACTTTTAAATAAGGAATAAAAATTCCTTTTACATTGGGTTTAAAGAGAAATATAGTGTATTTTTATACAGCTATAAGAGTTAACCACAAGTTGGGCAAAAGAACAAATATAGCATATGGCAAGCAGTTTTATTTACATTAATGATTACGGATTTTGGGCAAGAGATGGATTTGTTGAAGCTATGCAATTGTGTCTAGTAAATGAAATCGAAAATCAAAAGCTTGATTCAATTGATTGGATTAATGATTACAAAATTGAATTAGCATTACAATCATTACCTTTGATTTATGGTGGAATGTCGATGACACTTGAAAATTTTCTGACAACGAATGAACGTAAAGCTCAAATCGTAAAATTAATAGATATAATAATTGAGAAAATTGACTTAACTGACAATTATATAACAGGAGCTAATTTGCATGAATTGAGAAAAAGAGCAATGACAATGCTTTCTGAAACCGGAAATTTGAACTTTAAGAGTCAAAAAGAATTAGATGAAACAGTAAATGACTCTGGATGGAATAAATCTGATCAAATTGCAGATGTGAAAGACAGATATCAACATGCATTTAAACTTTTAAAAAATCTAATCAACGATGAGATGAAAACAACTGCATCTTCACCAATTGATTATTGGAATTATTAAAGAGCAGTTGCTAACAATGGTAATAAATAATTACTTGTTCTCGTATACTTACTAAGTTAACCGCTAAACCACTCAATTGTTCTTAGACAAACCTTTGTTTTTCATACTGAAACCCAGCAGAAAAATAGTATACTTGGTTTTTTCTATACTAATAATCCTACCCAAAAGAACAAAAGAGCTGTTTTTAGCCAACATTGTACTTAATAATCGTTGAAAAAATTGTTAAGAAAACAAGCAAATAATTGCCTGAAAAAAATTATATTCTGCGCATATTTGGAAAATGAAAATGAGCAAAAAATATTCGGACATTAGAGAAAAATTAAAAATCGTTGTAGATAAGAAAACTACTAACGAGATGGCTTATTTAACTCATTATTTACAAAATCAAAAAAATGGAGTTTATCAATATTACAGACCAGCAGCAAAGGAATATTTAGCTGAATTACACGAAAATTTAGAGATAGCTCAAGAACCAGATTTTCAATATTATTTACCGATAAAATGGGATATTCCATTTCCACCACCAGAAAACCCAACCTTCAAATTCATCGACCTTTTTGCAGGAATTGGAGGAATTCGACTTGCATTTCAAAATAATGGAGGGAAATGTGTTTTTACTAGTGAATGGGATTCTTTTGCAAAAAAAACATATGAAGCTAATTTTGGAGAAGTTCCTTTTGGAGACATAACCCAAGTTTCTGAAAAAGAAATTCCAGACCATGATATTTTATTAGGCGGTTTTCCTTGTCAACCTTTTTCCATTGCAGGTGTTTCAAAGAAAAATTCTTTAGGCAGACAACACGGATTTTTAGACAAAACCCAAGGAACATTGTTTTTTGATATTGCGAGAATAATTGAGCATAAAAAACCAAAGGTTTTTATGTTGGAGAATGTAAAAAACCTTGTTTCTCACGACAAAAAGAAAACTTTTAAAGTTATTACTGAAACACTAACAGAACTAGGCTATTCAATTCATTATAAAGTTTTAGATGCAAAATATTATGTTCCTCAACACAGAGAAAGAATCATAATTGTTGGGTTTAAAAAATCTGTTTTCAAAGAAAAGGAAACTTTTGAATTTCCTAAACCACCAAATGTAGAATTGGCAATTAGAGAAATTTTAGAAAAAAAAGTTGATCCAAAATATACTTTGTCTGATAAACTTTGGAATTATCTTCAAGAATATAAGAAAAAACATCAAGCTAAAGGGAATGGCTTTGGTTTTGGACTAACCGATTTAAATGGAGTTTCTCGTACTTTAAGTGCAAGATATTATAAAGATGGCGCTGAAATACTGATACCACAAAAAGGAAAAAATCCAAGAAGATTAACACCTAGAGAATGTGCCAGAATTCAAGGTTTCCCAGATAAATTTATTATTCCTGTTTCTAACAATCAAGCATATAAGCAATTTGGTAATTCTGTAGCTATGCCATTAATACAAGCGATTGGAAAGAACATTGTAAAAGAACTTTTGAAAATCAATGAACCTAAAAAATCTAAAGTCGCTATTCATCAATAATAGTTGTGATGAAATCTATATAAAAAGACTTGCACCAAACGACAATTCAAAAAACCAAGTTTATTTTGGAGGTAACTTTGAGATACTTAATGTTCTTCCCATTTCAAGTATAGAAACAGTTGAGGCTGGAGATTGGAGACGAGAACGTTTTAAAGCTTCATTAAATTTTTCTTGGATAACAGACGAGGGCAACTTATCACCTGCAAAGCATACTCAATTGATTCTTTACCCTAAATATCCAGAAGTGAGATTTTCAGGTTTTCTTTTAGGTTCTAAAAATGCACCTTCCGAATTAATGACTCAAAGAATCGCAGATAGACTATTGTTCATTGGAGTTGGTAAAAGTGGAACTGTTTTGGGCTACGTTGCTCATCCAGAATCTGAGATTGCAAATGAATTCGCATTAGAAAAGAATTTGGGAGAATACGGTGTATTTTCAATAATCGAATTACCACGTACAGCAAATAATCGTTTTGTCTTATTACAAGAACTAGCACGAATTCATAATCAAGGTTGGATAGATTCAAAACGATTAGATTCTGAAGGTCATATTTTGCCTTGTCGAGCATCAAATTGTGGAGGTTATACGCTTGAAGCTGAACTAGGTGTTACACCAAATGGATATTCTGAACCTGACTTTTTGGGGTGGGAAATCAAACAATTTGGCGTTAAAAAATTCGAAAACATAAACTCTTCTGTAATAACATTGATGACACCAGAACCTACAGATGGACTTTATAAATCTGAGGGAACAGAATACTTTATAAAAACCTATGGTTATCCAGATAAACTTGGAAGACCTGACCGAATGAACTTTGGGGGTGTTCACAAAGCGGGAGAATTACATCCAACGACCAAATTGGAAATGAGGTTAATTGGTTTTGACCAAGAAAGCGGAAAAATCAGAAATTCAAACGGAAGTATTTCATTAATTGACCAGGCTGGAAATGAAGCGGCTTCATGGAGTTTTTCATCTATGCTCTTACATTGGAACAGGAAACACGATAAAGCTTGTTATGTTCCATCTCTTTCCGATACAAGAGGAGATAGAAAATACAAATATGGTAACAACGTGATTTTGGGGACTGGAACGGACTTTCAACTTTTTCTTGGACAAATGGCAAACGGAAATATTTATTATGATCCAGGAATTAAATTAGAAAATATGTCAACGAACCCCAAAATTAAGAAAAGGAGTCAGTTTAGAATTAAATCAAGGTTTCTAACAAACTTGTACAAAAAAAATGAAATTATAAATCTAACTGAATAATAACAACGCCAAAAGTCATGCACATTTGCAATTCCTCAGCTCCCGTTACTGTCTCGCGAGTAGCGGCAGAAATGAGAAAGATATACAAAGCCTACCTTTTTAAAAGAGGTGGGCTTTTTATTTGTAATAGTTTTAATTTAAGAAACGTCTTACTATATTTAAATTGATAAAAGTTTACTATTTGATTTGCTTATAACTAATAACTATTATTACGGTGCCCGCTATTACAACCCTAAAACCAGTATTTGGTTAAGTGTTGACCCATTAGCGGACGATTACCCGGGGTGGTCTCCGTATAATTATTGTATGCAGAACCCTGTGATGTTGACAGATCCTACGGGGATGGGAGTTTTTAATCCTGTGTATGGTTCTGATGGGAGTTATAGAGGAGATACTATTGAAGGTTATACAGGAGAAATATTAATATTTGATGGTACGACTAATAATTCAAAAGGGTATGTAATAGGAAATACAGCTAGACATTATTATTATAGTACTGGTAAATATTTATCTAGTAATAATATATATAAGAGTTTAATAGCAAAATATAAAAGTTATGTCCCAAAAGCTTGGCTACCGTTTGTACGATAAGTATCAATATATAATGGTTCTTTTAATTCTTTTAATTTTTAATGACTGTACTCCAAAGAAGAAAAGGAGTGTTGAAGTTGATGTTGTAATAAATTTTACTTCATCAGTTGGTGAATTAAAAGAATATAGGATTGATGGAGAAGAAATTTTTTTCAGAAAATTAAAAGGGGAAACTGAATTTTATAGAAAATTTAAAAGTAAAAAAGTTTCCAATTATCTTAAAAATTATGAATTTAAGGATATGAAACTACCAAATTCGGAAGCGGATAATATATATATAAATAGTTTCGATAAAGATGGTATTGAAAGGAAGTTTAGAAATGACTACAATCTTGTGTTTATGATTGATTCGTTGCTTAGACATGAAAAACAGATAAAAGTATCTTACCAACCATTATTTAGTTCTTATTTTGTTTTAAAAGGAATAGAAAATGATTCAATTAACCTTTTTATGACTAAAGGTTTTTATTTCTTAACTGAATTAATATCCAAAAGTGGGTATTTAGGGACTTATAAAAATGAGATTGATGAGAAAAATAGTGCTGTGAGAAAAGTGTTTTATGACAACCTCAGTTTAATGAATAATGATATTATTGATGATATGTTTATTGATATATCATTAAATCGCTTGTATTTGGTTAAAAAGGATAGCGTTATGAAATATGAGATTGATTTTAATGTAGAAAATTTTATAAATAAGATACGAAATTAACCCCAGCTCCCGCTAGCGTCACGCTAGTGGCAATATGAGTAAGAAAGATATACAGAGCCCACATTTTTAAAAGAGGTGGGCTTTTTACGGGGTGGTCACCGTATAATTATTGTATGCAGAATCCGGTTAATTTGATTGATCCGAATGGGATGGCACCATTTACAACGATAGTATCAGATAATGGAGATGGAACATATACTGTTCAAGATTGAGTTGATGATGGTAAAACAGATGTTGTTTTGGAAGATGGGACAAAAGTAGGAGAGTCTTTAACCACACATTCATTTGTAGCTAATGGTAAGGCTGTTAAGGGTACAGTCATTGATACTTATTCTAGTGAGGGGGCATGTTTTATAGAGAATGAAATTATTGGAGCAGATCCCGAGATAATCCCTTATATGTGGAATGGTCGTGGAAATAAACCATATGATTTCAAAACCAGAGATATCAAAGAAAATAAGGGAGAACAATCAGCGTTACAATATATGTATAGAGGAAGTATGACTTCAGATGGAAAAATGGCATCTGCACGAGATTTTGGTAATTTGGGAGCTGGAATTGTAGCTGGAAGGTTTGGTCTGGGCTGGGGAGGCTCTCGTTTTGGCTTTGATGCTTTACAATCTTGGCAAGATTCAAGACTTGAAAGAGGTTATCTTGAAATTGGCGATGGATATTTAAGTTATATATTTTTTAACTTTACTTGGTCAGTTGAAGGTATACCAACTCAGAAAGCTCAGTATATAGGTTGGTTAATTGGTGTTGAATTGTATAATAAGGATATTGAAAAGTTGTATCAACCATATAAAGCACCAGCTAATCAGGTTTATTGGACTACTTATCCATATTATAGACCTTAACGATATAATACATTATATTTAAATAAAAATTAATACTAATGAATAATAGAATCTATTTTTTATTTAAAACAATATTCTTATCATTAATATTTAGTAGCTGTATAGATGATAGACATGATTTGATTTACCTATATCCCAGAGATAAATCACAGGTAATTACAGTGATGACTAATTACAGCAGTAAAGAACGAATTATTTCAGTAGGCAAATTAAAATCTTTCGAATTTTTTAGTGAAAACTTTGTTATTCTTGATATTAGTGGTATTTATTTGGATGCAGATGAAATTGGTGTGTGTTGGAATAAGAATGGACACAAATGGGAATTGGTAAATGATGGAGCGATAATAAAAGAGAATAAGCTGGATGCTACTCGATATATATTCAGAAATCATTTGTTTGAAGATGAAAAAGGTATTCCCAATATTGGGTATTATATAGAAAATCAGTGTGGTACTGTAGGAACCGTAGAAGGTGTAATCTATCAAAATGATTCCGATATTATAATTGAATATGATTGAAATATTTGAAGAGAGTTCAAAATGCCCTAACAGGGAGAATTATATAATAATCTAGTACTAGTGCACTTTTGTAAAGTATGTCTATTTTATGAGATATTTGTTATATAAAATAATGTTTTGGATAACTTTAATTTCAACTACTATTACGTTGCACGCTACTACAACCCAAAAACCAGTATTTGGTTAAGTGTTGACCCATTAGCGGATAAAGGATTAGAGTTTTCTCCATACGTTTATTGTTTAATATTCCGGTTAGCATGGTTGATCCTATGGGATGAGTGTTGAAGGGGATGCTACTGATCCTCCTCTAAAAAATATTCAAATTAATGAAAATGGTGTCAAAGCAATTAGATAAAATTATTATGAAAAAGTATTATATAATATTATTATTTCAACTACTATTTTCAAGTGTTTATGCTCAAACTGGTTTTAATGATTTTCTTTCAAGACTGAATATGTCTAATAAGGATACTTTGACATTTTCAGAGAGTAGAAAGGTTGTGGATAGCTTAAATTTTGATTTAGTAAAAACTAATAGTGATTTAGTTTATAAACATCCTCAGAAGGATTTAGAATTATTGTTTATTAAATTAAAGGTTTATAAAGGTGTTTCAATTTATGGTGTTCTATCTACTGAATCACCTATTTTAAGCATGGAAAATTTAACTATGAGTGGAATTAATTCATTTTTAGTTATAGATGATAATGAAAAGTTGATATATATTTTGATGTATAATAATGAAGGTTCGCCTATATCTTCTTTGGAAAATAATAAATATGTTATACAAACAAATTTTCAATCAAATTTAAATCAGATTGTGCTAATAGATAAAAATTTTGAACCTATTTCTAGTGTATTAATTGATTTTGATCAAGAAGATTTACTTAAAATAAAAGTATCTTATATTAAAACTTCAGATAAATGGTCAAAATCTGTAAACGATATTTCATTTAAAAATTATTATGTAAGAACTGTAAGCTATAATAATATTATTCAAATATTGTTAACTAAGGATGTAAATGGTGCATTTAGTCCATGCAACAGTACTGATGATTATTACTTTTTTATAAATCTCTATTAATAATTGGAATGACTATAAGGGTTTTTTAATTTCTAAGTTAGTGCGAGGGTCTCGCTCGTACTCCCTAACAAAAAATAACAAAAACGTATGGTATAGAAGCCGTGCGCTTTTATTTGAATTGTTGGCAGTTATAAAGATGGGGATCCCGAATACAAGGAACAAAAGACACTTATGATGCCAATGGTAATCAATTAGAGATTAAGCAGATGGTATGAGAGTTTTTAATCCTGTGTATGGTTCTGATGGGAGTTATACAAAATTCGTATCCCAATATGATTAAAAGGGTAATTTGATAGTGCAAGATTGGTTGAATGAACAAGATGAACTAACGCACCAAATGTCTTTCGAATATGTTTACAACGAAAATGGAAATTGGATTTCAAAAAGAAAAAGTCAAATGGAAAATTGGAATTGGTTTGGGAAAGAAAAATAGAATATTAATAATTTTTCTGCAATTATTCTCAAGTATTGTTTTCAGTCAAGAAATAGAGAATGATACTATCCTTTTATGGCAACTAGATAGACCTTTAGAATGGATAGATTTTCAAGGAAAAGAGAAAATAGAACCAAATGTGACACATAAGAGTGATGCTGTAACATCAGTAAAATTTTTATTTATAAGCATGTCGAATAGTGAGGGAATCATATATCCCTATCCGGTATGTTACTTTTTAAAAAATATATCATGGACCATATCAAATTCAACAAGTTTATTAAATCATGAGCAAACACATTTTAATATATCTGAATTATATGCTCGGAAGATACGAAAGGAATTTTTAGAACTGCTAAAGAAAGAGAATATTATTCAAGAAGACTATGAAAAAATTTCAAATAAATATATAAAAGAAGTTTATGAAAGGCATATCTTATATGATGAGGAAACTGTACATGGTAGGATACAAGAAGCACAGAACGAATGGGATAAGAAAATTAGAAAAGAACTTGAAGAGTTAAAAGAGTTTGAATTTGGTCCACATAAATTATCCGAATAATTAATATAGTAATTGGTAATGTCCCCAGCTCCCGCTAGCGTCACGCTAGTGGCGGTATGAGTAAGAAAGATATACAGAGCCCACATTTTTAAAAGAGGTGGGCTTTTTACGGGGTGGTCTCCGTATAATTATTGTTTGCAGAATTCTATTAGATATGTTAATTTAAATGGTTTGGAACCTACCCCGTATGAAGCCGCACTGATGGCAGCTGATGTATATAATCCGGGTTCAATACAATTAGTAGGGGATGGGAATTATCATATATAATTGATTATGATCAAAATAATGAAAATAATGGGTTAAAAAGTACGATGTATCAAAGACTAAAATCTGATGGTACTTTTGAATATGCATACATATATGCTGAAACAGAAGATTTTTTTGTAATAGATGGATCACAAAATTTAAAACAAGTAGCTGGGGCTTCTGAACAATACGACCGTGAAGCTAAATTGGCTAGAGAAATGTCAAAAGATTTTGGAGATATTGAGTTAACGTTCGTGGGTCATTCTATGGGAGGGGGGGGTAATAAGTTTTGGGCGGCTTACATGATTGGAACTGTTATTGAGACAATTAAAAAAAACAATCAGGCCACCCAACATAAAGGAAGTGGTAATGATGAAATTGTTAAAAGTCCTCGAAATATGTATTAATAATAAAATATTTACACCATGAGTTTAAAAACTTTGAAAAACCTTGTTTTATTTAATTCTTTCTTATCCATTTGTTGTTTGGCATGTTCAATGGAAAATGCTATGCCGGGTTTTCGCTTTAGTAATTTTGAAAAAACTCCAAATTGGGAGCTTGCCTTAGCAGTTAAAAATAACAATGTAAGAGAAATAGAAAAGCAGATTAAGGATTATAATGTATCTATTGATTTTCAAGATCCTAAATATCATATGACACTACTAGCATTAGCTATAGTGAATGATAAAAAAGATGCTTTTGATTGTTTGTTAAAGCATAGAGCTAATCCTAATTTAGTTATAGGAAATTACTATGATATAACACCTTTTATGTGTTCAATAGAATATAATCAAAAATGCAATAATTATTATTTTGAAACATTATTAAAAAATGGAGGTAAGCCGAACTTTGAAATAGAATATAATCATAATGGGCGTATAAGAAAGTCTTCACCCCTTTTATTGGCAATAAAAGCAAATGATGAAGTTGGAAATTTTTGTGTTGAAATGGTCAAAGAACTTTGTGAGAAGGGAGCTGATATGGATACATATGAATATGATAAAATGACTGATTTTCAAGAAGGTGTTATTTATTATTGCCTCTTTCATAAAAACATGCTTGCTTTACGTTATTTTATAATAGAGAAAGGAATTACAATACCTGAATATGTTTATACAACTGGGGGAGCTGGGCAAAGTACTATTCGTTATTATACATTGGAAGAAATGCTAAAAAAAGATAGCTTTAAGTTCAATTTATACAGAGCAAATGAAAAAGCGAAGCAGGATGTTTTAGACTATTTAGAAAAGGAAAAGTAATTTGATAATGTAAAATTTGAGTGAACTTTTAAAATATAAGGGTGAAATCCCCCAGTTTCCGCTACCGTCGAGCTAGTGGCGGTATGAGTAAGAAAGATATACAGAGCCACGTTTTTAAAAGAGGCGGCTTTTTATTGTTACAATCATAGTATTTCTAAAATACGTTAGCAATTTTAAAATAGAGGTTGTTTATTCTACTTTATAGCTATTTTGTTGTTTGCTGTGGTAAAATATTAGTATTATTTAAAAGATTGCTTTGAAGGGCTTCTAAAAGCTGTTTAACGAGTGTGTAATAACAGGGAGTAGATAAGTATTAAAAACAAGAAAGCCTTTGATTTCTCAAAGGCTTTGTTCTTGTGATCGCGACAGGATTCGAACCTGTGACCGTCTGCTTAGAAGGCATAAATTAGTTGCAAAACAAAAAAATAGCATCACAAAACAAAACACACTAAAAGACTTGTAAATAAAGAGTTTAAACTAATTTAATTAAACTATTTTTATTGTTTATTTTACGTTGTTGTGTTACATTTGTGTTACAAACGTGTTACAAAACGGCAACAACATGAAAGCTACAGCAGAAATTTACCTTGACCCACGACAAAAAGCAACGGGAAAATGTTCGGTTAAGATTAAAGTTACCTTTAATAGATTACGTAGACATTATACTACTGGTGTAGACCTTACCCCAAACGAATACGAAACACTATTTTCAGCTAAAAGAAGAACCCAAGAACAAAAAGCCACCCTTATCAAATTAGAAGCTTTTAAGGCTAAGGCTAATAAAATTATTGATGGGTTAGAAATATTCACGTTTGCAAAATTTCAAGAGGGGTATTTTGAAAGCAGAGACGTTAACAACGATGTATCATACGCATTTGATAAGAAAATTGCAGAACTAAAAGAAAATAGTAAAATAGGTACAGCCGTAACTTATGAATGTGCTAAAAAAAGTATTATTGATTTTAAACCAAACCTAACTTTCGCCGAAATAACTCCCGAACTGTTACGCAAGTATGAAAAGGTTATGTTTAAGAATGAAAGAAGCACTACTACAGTTAGTATGTACCTTAGAAGTTTAAGAGCTATCTACAACGCTCAAAACATAGATAAAACCCTTTACCCTTTTGGGCGTGGTAAAGATAAATACACCATACCAACCGCCAAGAATACCAAAAAAGCTTTAACCTCTGCTGAGGTTGCTAAAATCTATAATTACGAACCTGAAACGGATAGTGAAGCAATGGCACGTGATTATTGGATGTTTTTGTATTTATGTAATGGTATGAATGTAAAAGATTTTTGTTTACTGAAATGGGAAAATATAAACGATGAAATTTTAACCTATGAGCGTGCTAAAACCTCATCTACCAATAGTGATAAAAAAGGAATACGCATTGCTTTAAAAGATGAAAGCAAAGCAATCATTAAAAAATGGGGTGTGAACTCGTTAAACCAAAAAGCTTTTATCTTTCCGCATATTAACGAAACCATGACACCCGAAAGACAAAGGAGGGTTTACCAAGACTTAACCAAGTTGATAAATAAATACATTCAACGTATTGCCAAAAAATTAGAAATACCTCATCATGTAACTACGTACAGCGCACGCCATAGCTTTGCAACTGTTTTAAAGCGTTCAGGTACTAATATTGCAATGATAAGTGACCTGCTAGGGCATAGTGATTTAAAAGTTACTCAAAACTACTTAGATAGCTTTGAGAATGAACAAATACAAGCACAAACCGATGTACTAACGCAAGGGTTTAAAAAAGCGAATTAAAAAGTTTGTTTTTATACTTCACTTTTTTCACTAATTTCACTTTAACGTAAAAAAGGACACATTCAATAATGTTCTTAAAAAATAGTTACAAAATGGAGTATTTAGGCAATACAAATTTATTTGCTTCACATTTTATTATAGGTACTAAAGATTGCGAAACAAAAGCATACAACAACATTGCTTCAAGCTTACGAAAGTGGCTAGACTACAAAGACAATGACCCTTTTATGGGAAAGTACAGGACTAAAAATACTCAATTTGTTGACTTTTCACATTATATTGATATAAAAGCTTTTCAATCCATAATAACTGATTTAGTATTAATTTATAAAAAGGCTTATCCTTACTCTAAAAAACAGCATTTTCTAAATCATGTTTTTACTGAAACCCTTAATAGACTTGAAAGTTTTATTGAGACTGACTTTATACCTTATGGTACTCCTACTTTTAACTGTGAATATGACTTTTTTGTAGCTTCTACACCTAGTTATGAACGGTTAGAGTATGTTATAGAATCAAAATACGATATCGATTTTATAAAGCAATATTTCAAAACTATAATTGAAATAATTAATAACATAGATTTTGAAAACATTAAGCAACGTTTTAAAAGAACTATAACAGTGAATGAGCATTACAATTTACACTATGAGTATTTTAAATCTATTAACCCGAAATCAGATGAACTATTTTTTATAAATCATCAATTAGAAAAATTAGAGAAACGACTTGAGAAAGAATATAAGGAAATTGATTTTGATAATGACGGTAATTCGACGATAGAAGATTTTTTAAATGATGAAAACCGTAAAACCTTTTTTTTTAATAAAGAATATGCAGAGTATTTAAAAAATCGGAAATCTATTTTTCTAAAATTAAAAAATAAAGAATTTATAAATTATGAGGATGTTTTTTTTGTTCACTACCAATGCGACAATTTTAATGAAGGCGAACAAATTTCAGCGCTTTGCATTTATTCAGACGGAAAGGCAAAAGAATATTTAGGTAATGAATCAGAGAACATTAAAGACTTTACATTAAAAGTAAATGAATTATTAAGTGAAGGTTTAATATTAGTCCATTGGAATCAAGACAGACCTAATTACGGCACAGACCACATAAATAAACGATATAAAGAATTAACAGGTAAAAATTTAAATTTAGAATATCGAAATCAAATAAACTTAGCTGAATGGTTAATTTTTATTTATGGACAAGATTATATCTCACACCCTCGTTTAGATAATTTGGCTAAATTAAATCAGTTCTATGGAATTAGAGAAACAGAACTAGGACAAAAAACTTTTGCCACTAATAGACTTCTTTTATTAACTAAAATATATTTTAATGCCTTACATAAAACCTTGAAAACTAATATCAATGCGCATCAATCAAAAATAATAGATAATGAAAAAAAAGAATTAAAGACCTTAAGACGTAAGTTTGATATAGCTATTAACGAACTAGATAGCTTCTACCCAATTATAAATACTGCTTTTACTAAATCTTCAGAAAACATTAATTACTGTCTATTTAAAAAAAGTATTCGTGAATTAAACCAAACCTTTAGACTCTTAATAGGTCAAGACTCTATTGATAAGATTATATCTGAAGCAAAACTATATCTAAATGAAGAAGAACTAAAACGTTTTTATATTTATACTAAAGAACAAATTCAAGTAAGACAAAATACTTTGGATTTAATTATTGAAAGTCTTGATAGAAATTTAAGTGATGACGAAAACTTAAAATTAGAAGAAATATTTCATACACATTTAGAGGTTGGGCTAACATATTTACCTAGAACAAGTATTGAGCGAAATAAAAATTTCACAAATGATCTTATAGATGGAATCAAAAAATATTTCAATCTATTTGAAAGCAATATTAACAAAATCTATAACCACAATAGCGACTCAAAAAATGAAAAAAAGGAAAATCAAAAAGCTTTAAGACAAGGTTTAAGAGTAACAATTGAATTTTCTTATTTTAATTTATTAAAAGATTACTTAAATACTAATTTACTAGCTTCTGAGATAGATTTTATAAACTACATATCTAAAAATCAAGAGAAAGAAATTCAACAACTCGAAGAATCAACAGATTTTTACTTTGATGATGCTATAAATACGGATGAGGACTATCAAAATAAGATTAACCAAGATCATTATTGGTATTATCAAGAATATCAAAAATTTTTAGATGACAGAAGAAAAGAATTAGACGTAAACAACAATGAAATTCAAAGCGGAAAAATAACCAATATCCAAAGTACTCAAGAAAGTAATGAAATAAACATCAAACCTAGTATATCAGAAAATCATTTAGAAGAAATTTTAAATGTTTTAAACCCTTATTTTGATTCTAAAGAACATCAGCAACTACGAAATATACTAAGTAATTTTAGAGATACGAATAATAAATTATTATTTAAAGGTCAATCAAATAGACTTTCTGACACCTTTAAACAACTTATAGAAAAAGATATTATTATAGGTGTACAAAAGAAAGATATAATCGAATGGATTACATCTAATTTTAAGTATCTAAACAAAAAAACACCAACTGAGTTTAAATACAAAAGTGTTGAAGCTATAATCTCAGGAAATCAAACACCTTGCAAAAATCCATTAATTGAGATTATAAACGGAACAATTATAAAAAAGCATTAATAAATATTAATAATCTTATAGGGTTTGACTGGGGTTGATAATATCCCTATTGCAACCCTGCAAACGTCAAAAATACATTGCAAGAAATTTTTAAAAGCACTTGTAATGGAACAAAATTTATCTTTTGACCAGTTACCTAAAGCGGTAACGATGCTAACAAAAGAAGTTAGCGAATTAAAAAGTCTGTTATTAGCTAAAAAAGCACAGACAGAACCTAAACAAACCGAAACATGGTTTGACCTCAACGACCTTGTAAAGTACGATCCTGAAAAACGTACAAAGCCAACTTGGTATTCCAAAATTTCCCGTAATGAAGTACCATATTACAAACGTGGTAAAAAAGTCTATTTCTTAAAATCTGAAATTGATGAATGGTTAAAAACAGGCAAGCGTAAAACTAATACAGAAATAGAACAAGAAGCGCAAGAATTTTTGTCTAATAAAAAGAAAGGGTTGCACTATGGAAAATAACCAAAAGAACAACCCGAAGAGCCACGGGCAAAATACAAAAAAAGAAGCACTTTTAAGTTACTTAGAGAGTTTAAAAAAATTTCCAAATGTTTCAGAGCATAAGATGATTGCTAAACAATTTGGAGTGTTAAATTACCAGTCCACATTTAAAAAAGAAGCAATAAACAGGGTTTTAAAAGTTACAGAAAAAGAAGCTCAAACAGCTTCAATGATTGAAAGTAAAACCAATGTGAAGCAAAAATACTTTTGTAGATTAAAATCTCAACTTGTTAATCAAAACAAATTACAAGTTGTGTTTTTAGGACAATGTAAAATCACATTAAGCAAAGGCGTTCAGTACGTATCAAGTGACAAATCTCTTTTTAATAACCTCTTAAACAATAAGAACAATGGAAATTAAAAAGATCAACCCAAAGTTTGAGGATTTGAATACGCCTGAAGCGTTTGTAAATCATATCGGAAAGCTAACAAATGCTAACCTTATTCCGCATACCCAAATCCTAAGTAAACTATTAGAGCAGTTTAAAACTGTAGATTTTGAAGCATTGGCAAACCCTCACGGTGTAGACGACTTTAAACTTAAAAGAAATCATTTGTTAGTGCTTTCAATTGAAGAAGTTTTTAACGTAGCTAAAAGCAATGAATGGGGACTATGTAAAAACCATGATTTTATTTATTTATACAATGGTAGTTATTGGAGTGAAGTAGATAAAGAAAGCTTTCAAAAATTCTTAGGCGAAGCATCCGAAAAAATGGGGATTGAAAAACACACCTCACGCCATTATTTATTTAGGGAGCAGTTATACAAGCAGTTTTTAGGTACGGCATATTTAGAACCTAAACTAGCTTTACCCAATGAGGTATTTATTAATTTATTGAATGGTACTTTTGAGATTAACAACAAAGGCACGCAGTTACGCCCTTTTAATCAATTAGATTTTATAACCTATCAATTACCATTTGAATACAACCCAACGGCAAAAGCCCCTTTATTTGAAGTATACTTAAACCGTGTATTACCAGATAAAGAACGCCAAAAGGTATTGGCTGAATATTTGGGTTTTGTGTTTGTTAAGCATGGTAACAATAGGCTTAAAGAAGAAAAAGCCTTAATACTTTACGGTACGGGCGCAAATGGTAAATCGGTATTTTTTGAGGTGGTTAGTGCTTTGCTAGGTAGTGAAAACACAAGTAACTATTCATTACAAAGTTTAACCAACGATAACGGCTATTTTAGGGCTAAGCTTGCTAATAAGTTGGTAAACTATGCCAGTGAAATAAACGGTAAGTTAGAAAGCTCTATTTTTAAACAGTTGGTTTCAGGCGAACCCGTAGAAGCACGCCTACCCTACGGGCAACCTTTTACATTGAAACAGTATGCAAAGCTTATCTTTAATTGCAATGAGTTACCTAAAGATGTAGAACATACAAACGCCTATTTTCGTCGATTTTTAATAATTCCGTTTGACGTTACCATACCACCCGAAGAACAGGACAAAAGATTGCACAATAAAATTATTGAAAATGAGCTTTCAGGCGTTTTTAATTGGGTGTTAGATGGGTTACATAGGTTATTAGAACAGAAACATTTTACAGAATGTGAAGCCGTTAATATTGCTATTGAACAATACAAAAAGGAATCCGATAGCGTTAAAATGTTCTTAGATGATTTTGAATATAAAAATTCAGTTGACGAATATACCAAAATGGTTGACCTATACCGTCAATACAAAAGCTATTGCTTTGAGGACGGTTTTAAGCCCGTAAACAAAACTAATTTTAAAAAACGTCTTTCGGGCTATGGTGTAATTTTCCATAGGTTAAACGTGGGTAATGTTGCCTATGTAAGTAACGGTAACCCCCCTTTTTAGTATGAATACTCAATACAGTTACATATTAGAAAAAGGCAGTAAAAAGCATCTTTGCCCCTCATGCGGTAAAAAACGTTTTGTTAGGTATGTAAATACAGAAACAGGCGAATATTTACCGCATACATACGGGCGATGCGATAGAGAGATTAATTGCGGTTATCATGTTACCCCATACAAAAATGAATATGACAACAACACAATTATACAGACCTCAACAAGAAAGCTAATACGCCAAAAGATAGCAGTACAAAAAGCGGTTTATATTCCTGATGAGGTGTTTAAAAGCACTTTAACAGGATTTGAAAAAAATTTGTTTATTCAAACTTTACTCACAACCGTTGCTTACCCTTTTGAGGTTGCCGACATAGAAAAAGTAATTGCACTTTATTACTTGGGTACTGTTACTAAAACGGGCGCTACTACATTTCCTTTTATAAATACTTTTGGTAGGGTAGTAGCTATACAAGAAAAGATTTTTGATAGTAACAACCACACCGATAAAACTAAAAAGTATCATACTACTTGGTTACATACTCGTTTACAATACACGCTATACAGAAATAAGCCATTACCTAAATGGTTAGAAGCTTATAATAACAATGAAATAAAGGTTTCCTGTTTATTTGGCGAACATTTGTTACACAAATACCCTTACAACCCCGTTGCATTGGTAGAGGCACCAAAAACGGCTATTTATGGTACTTTGTATTTTGGTTTCCCTGAACAACCTACCAATTTACTTTGGTTAGCCGTGTTTAATTTGAGTAGTTTAAATTTAAAGAAATGCCAGGCGTTAAAAGGTAGAAAGGTGTTTTTGTTTCCTGACCTATCCAAAGGTAGTAAAGCTTTTGAGTTATGGAATACCAAAGCCATACAGCTACAGAAGCAACTACCTAATACCTCTTTCATGGTTTCTAATTTGTTGGAACAATTAGGAACGGAACACGACAAAGAACAGGGAAAAGACATAGCCGACTATTTAATACAATACGATTGGCGAAAGTTCAGAAAAGAAAATACAAAACAGTTGCCCGAACCTTTACCAGTGGTAACCTCAACCAGTGAAAAAAGTGAAAATTGTGAAGCTCCAAAAACAACTTATTTTTCTTTTGAAAGTCCTCTAAATATTGATGAGGTTGAGAAAATCAAACGAAATGAACTACCTAAAAGAGAAAATTGGCAAAATGAGATTGAACTATTAGAGATTTTCTTTAATCAAACGGAATTACCAAAAGCAGCTATTCAATTAAATAAAGGCTCTAAAATCTTTGATGTACAAAAGTTTATTTCAAGCCATTTAAGCACCGTAAAAGCAAATAATGGTATTACGGTTTACTTACCCTATCTAAACCGATTACAACAGCTAAAAGAAGTATTAACCCTGTAATGTTCCCTAAAGATTTAGGTTTCATTCTTTATACAAATTTATCATGCCTAAAACACATACATTTCCAACTTTATACGATGAGGTTAAACAGATAAATATTAGCAATCTTAAAAAATGGGGGTATTTACAGCCTAACCAAATTAAAAGCAGTGTTATATCATGGAGTTGCAACGGCGCTAAAACGGGTAGCATTAGTATATTGGTTAACACTACAGATGTACCTTTTATCGAATTGAATTATAATAGCAACGATAAACCTAGACATTACCGTGTTTATTTAATACAATACCCCTCTAATTTAGGTAAGGGGTTTATTTGGTATTTCATTTGTCCGCAAACAAATAAGAAATGCCGAAAGCTTTACTTAGTAGACGGATATTTTTTGCACCGTGAAGCCTTTAAAGGGTGTATGTATGCAAAGCAAACCCAAACTAAAAAATGGCGTGAAATAGAAAAGGTTTACGGCTCTTATTTTGACGAAGAAAAGCATTACAAAGAATTACATAGTAAACACTTTAAAACACACTACAACGGCAAACCTACCAAACGGTATTTAAAATTGATTGCAAAACTTAAAGAAGCTAATAGGGTTAGTTGTGAAGATATTGAGAGGTTGTTTTTTATGTAAATCCGTATTGTAAAACATTTATTCTAAATTAGGGTTTATTAATAAATAATTTACAATGAAAAGAAAATTCTATGTTATAGATAAGGATAACACTATTCTAAAACAGATAACAGACAATGAAAAAACACAATTAGATAAAGCAATAAATGAAATAAGCGAAAACAATATGCGTAATTGGGGATTTATTTTTATAAATCAGAATTATAGATCCTTATTTATTGAAAGTAATAAGTTGTTTTCAAAATTGTCCAAAACTCATGTAAATAGCTTTGAGGAAATGGAAGAAGCTACTAAATTATTAAACTATCATTTCTTTAACTACCTTTCTTCTATAAATACATTTATTGACCACACTACAAAGTTTATTACTAATCGCTATAAGGAAAAAAAAGAAGTAATAACAGAATTTAAAAAACTTACAAACAGGATTTATGATAGTCATTTTGAATATCGCTTACTGTATTCACTAAGAAACTACACACTACACGCTGGATATTCGATTTGTACCATAATTGTAAAACATAATGAAAAACAAGTCTCATACATTCCATGTATAAATAAATCTTCTTTATTGGAAAAAGGAAAGAAATCCTTCAATGCTATTTTAAAAAAGGATTTCGAGTTACAACCTCAGCAAATACCAATTTTCGAATTAATTAAAAAATCTATAAATCACTACAAGGAGATAAACAATTTCATTGAAGAACTTATTAAAGATAGTAACATCGAAAACAAACGTACTCTCAGGGAAATTTATGGAATAAAAACAAACGAAAGCATTATTAAAAGTTTTATGATAGATAATGGTAATGAAAAATTAGTTTTTGCAATACCATATCAATATTTATAACTAAATACACCCCTTAAAAAGATATTGTGTTACAAAAGTGTTACAAAACTTAAAAAGCACCTACAGTTAAACTGTAAGTGCTTGATTTTTAAGTGATCGCGACAGGATTCGAACCTGTGACCGTCTGCTTAGAAGGCAGATGCTCTATCCAGCTGAGCTACGCGACCAGTATGTCATTTTTTTGTCGGGGTGGCAGGATTCGAACCTGCGACCTCCTGCTCCCAAAGCAGGCGCGATAACCGGGCTACGCTACACCCCGTCGACAATTTTAAAGAGTTATCAACTCTTTCTGCGGAGAGACCGGGATTCGAACCCGGGGACCAGAAACCCGGTCACAGCTTAGCAGGCTGCTGCATTACCACTCTGCCACCTCTCCTTTGGCTATTCTGTAATAGAACGTGCAATTCTTATTTTGCGGTTGCAAATGTAGCAGTTCATTTTATATACCGCAACTATTTCTTGTCTTTTTTTTAATATTTTTTCTCTTTTTTTTCTATCTCTATGAAAAACAGTAAACTACTATTCGGGGTATTCTATGCGTAAATGGTAAATGTTTACCAATTTCTGCTTTAGTATCTTTTTTATCTGCTCAATTTCTTTAAAAGTAATGTTGGCATTTAAAAACTGTCCTTCGTCCATTTGCTTGTTTATAATCTTTTCTACAAACATATCTATAACCCCATAAGTAGGGTTTTTAAGGCTCTTAGAGGCCGCTTCTACAGAATCTGACATCATAAGTATAGCGGTCTCTTTTGAGAACGGTATAGGCCCTGGGTATCTAAAATCTTCCTCTTTGGCATTTTCAGGGTCGGTATCTACTTGTTTCTTGTAAAAGTAATATACCAACGAGGTTCCGTGGTGGGTACGTATAAAGTCAATAATTCTATCAGGGAGATTATTTTTCTTAGCCATAGAAATTCCATCTATCACATGGTTAATGATAATAGAAGCACTTTCTTTAGGTTCTAACTCGTCATGCGGATTCATAGAACCTTTTTGGTTTTCGGTAAAAAAAGTAGGGTTGTTCATTTTACCAATATCGTGGTATAGGGCTCCTACACGTGCTAGCATGGCGTTGGCACCAATTTCTATGGCAGCCGCTTCTGCCAAGTTAGCCACTTGTAAGGAGTGATGAAACGTACCTGGTGCCTTTTCAGAGAGTTCTCGCAACAATCTAGAGTTGGTGTCTGATAGTTCTAATAACGATACATCAGAGTCTAAACCAAATAGCTTTTCGTAAATGTAAATTAGTGATTGTGCAGATACTACGGTAATTAATCCGTTCAGTAAAAAGAACCCAAAAATCCATAAGTTTTCAGTGTTAAAATCGCCCTCACTAATAATATAAAATGCAAAATAAGCAATAAGGTACACCAAGGTAATTTGACCTACCGAAATAAATAAAGAAGCTCTTTTGTACAGTTCAGATACCGTAATGATGGTTACAATTCCGGCTATTATTTGTATAAATATATACTCAAAACTATTGGGTACAATAAACCCTAAAAGCATAATGGTAAGTACGTGCACAAAGAGGGCAGTTCTTGAGTCAAAAAATGCTTTTATAATAATGGGTAAAATGGTAAGCGGAACTATGTAAATGTATAATACATTGTATTTTATAGATAAGCTGGTTAAGAAAACCATAAATACAATGTTTAAAAATATAAAAGTAACCTTCGTGTTGTTATTGTAAATAGAGGTTCTGTTCTTTTTCAAAAACATGAGTAGCATTAACAGGGTAAGACCAATTAAAACCACATACCCAATTACAATGTAGGTATAACTGCTTTCGCTCCACAATTGCGATTCGTATTCTTTTTTTAATGAGTTAAGAATGTTGAATTTATCACCTTCAACAACTTCTCCTTTAACAATAATAAGCTTACCAGCATCTACAGTACCACGGGTGTACGATATTTTACTAAGGGCTTCTTCTTTAGCTTTCTCGGTAAAATTTTCGTTTTTAATTACGTTGGGTTTTAAAACATCAAATAGCAGTTCGTAAATATTATCGGTATAAGATACATAAGGTTCTTCTTTAAACGTATTGGTTAAAAAGTTATGTAACTGACTTATTTGAAAGATGTTTTTGGTATTGGCTTCTTTTACCTGGTTTCCTTCTCTAATTAGGTTAATGGTTCCTTTATCATTCTCGGGGAACGACATTACCACGCCTTTTTTGTAGATGTCTTTAACCGTAGTATTAATTTTCGTTTTAACCGTAGCAGGTACACTATCGGCAAAATAGTTACTGTACACATTATCAATATCGTTTAGTACAATAGCTTCTACTTCAGCATCGTAATTGTAATACGGATTTACGGTTTTAGTTACTTTTTCTTTCTCTAGGGTAATCTCTTCGTCAGATTTGTGAATAGGAAAGTCAAAGGGGGCTAATAAGTTTTCGTATTGCCACGGTTTTCCTTTCTGAAATTCATATTTAAACTGACCTCCTTTGGGAAATAAATATAAAATTCCGGCTGTGGTGGCTATGTAAAGAAAAACTTTATAGACTAAAGATTGATTTCTGTATAATTGGTCTGATATTTTCTTCATTAAGGCTTTGTATGAACTTCAAAAATAATTAAAAATACTTAGTCTGTGGCATATCAAAAACAGAATATGCCCATGAGTTTCGCTTTTATTTAATTAAATTCGCAAAACATAAAAGATATATAAAATGGCTAATAAAGTTGTTATAGTTGCCGCGGCACGTACTCCCATAGGTAGTTTTATGGGTAGCTTGTCGGGTATCCCGGCTCCTCAGTTAGGAGCTATTGCTATTAAAGGCGCGTTACAAAAAATTAATTTAGACCCAACCTTGGTAGATGAGGTGTTAATGGGGAATGTGGTTCAGGCTGGTGAAGGTCAGGCCCCTGCAAGGCAGGCTGCTATTTTAGCAGGTATCCCTAACACGGTACCTTGTACTACGGTAAACAAAGTTTGCTCTAGTGGTATGAAAGCCGTAATGCAAGCGGCACAATCCATTGCCTTGGGCGATACCGATGTGGTAGTAGCTGGTGGTATGGAAAACATGAGTTCTATACCGCATTATGTACCTATGCGTAACGGGGTTAAATTTGGACCAGCTACTATGGTAGATGGTATGCAAAAAGATGGTTTGTTAGATGCGTATAGCAATGAGGCTATGGGTGTTTGTGCAGATGCTTGTGCGTTGGAGTATGAGTTTTCTAGAGAAGACCAAGATGAATTTGCTATTACCTCTTATAAAAGATCGGCAGCTGCTTGGGAAGCTGGTAAGTTTGCAGATGAGGTGGTGCCAGTAGAGGTTCCGCAACGTAGAGGAGAACCATTAGTGATTAGTGAAGATGAAGAATATAAAAATGTAAAGCTTGAAAAAGTACCCATGCTACGTGCAGCTTTTACAAAGGATGGTACGGTAACCGCTGCTAATGCATCTACCATTAATGATGGAGCAGGAGCTGTGGTGTTAATGAGCGAGGCAAAGGCAAAAGAGTTAAACTTAGAGCCTTTAGCAACTATTACAGGCTATGCAGATGCAGCACATGAGCCTGAGTGGTTTACTACTGCACCGGCAAAGGCATTGCCAAAAGCTTTGGCAAAAGCTGGTAAGTCTTTAGAAGAGGTTGACTTTTTTGAATTTAATGAGGCTTTTTCGGTAGTAGGATTGGCTAATATGAAAATTTTAGGACTTTCTGCAGATAAGGTAAATGTAAATGGTGGGGCAGTATCTTTAGGGCATCCGTTAGGGTGTTCTGGGGTTAGAATTATCATTACTTTATTGAGTGTTTTAAAACAACAAAATGCTAAAATAGGAGCAGCTGCTATTTGTAATGGTGGTGGTGGTGCTTCGGCAATAGTACTTGAGAAAAATTAATTTATTAGAGGAATGAACGCTTTTATATATCTTTGGGGTGTATAAAAGCGTTTTTTAATTTAAACTTAATACATGCAATTTGGAATTTGTAACCTTAGTATTGTTCCGTTACGTTTAGAGCCTTCTGATGCTAGTGAAATGGTGTCTCAGGTGTTGTACGGCGATCATTTTAAAGTACTCGAGCAAAGAAAAAAGTGGAGTAGAATAAGGTTGGCATTTGATAAATACGAAGGGTGGATAGATAATAAACAGTTTGTGTTGGTAGATGATATTACTTATTCGCAAATTGAAAACAGAACACCTGCGTATTCTTCTGATATTATTGAGTTTGTAGAAGCGCAACAACAATTGGTGCATATTCCGTTAGGGGCTGTAGTAAGTAATATAGATGTGCTGAATGCACATTTTGAGGGCGAAACCATTTCTGGGGTAAGCGCTAAAGAGGCTATTGTAGCTACTTCTTTTAAATATTTAAATACCCCGTATTTATGGGGTGGTAAAACACCGTTTGGCATAGATTGTTCTGGCTTTACGCAAATGGTGTATAAAATGAATGGATATAGCTTGCTTAGAGATGCTTCACAGCAGGCTACACAAGGGGAGCCGTTGAGCTTTATTGAAGAAAGCGAACCTGGTGATTTGGCATTTTTTGATAATGACGAAGGACAAATTATCCACGTGGGTATTATGATGGAGGATAATTATATTATACACTCTCATGGTAAGGTAAGGATTGATAGAATAGACCATTCCGGGATTTTTAATATAGATTTAAAGCGTCATACTCATAAGTTAAGGGTTATAAAAAAGATTATATAAAATTTTAGTACAGGATGTTTATCCTGTATTTTTTTCCTGATAATTAGCGGTTGTTTTCTCGGTGTTTATAATTCTGTTTTTTAAAATGAACTATAAATGCAATTCTTCTTGGTAAGTTATGTGTTGCGATAATATTGGTATTACTTTTGCAGGGTGCTAATTAAATATGATTAAAAATAATTAGATGTTTAAAGGGTTTATTATTGCGTTTATAGTTTTGCTTGGTTTTAGTGCAACGGCACAGCTAAGTGAGCTAAAAAAAGATTTTGTATTTGTAAAAGGAAGTTCAGATACCATACCTGTGTATAATCCTGATTTTTTTGGTAGTGAAGAAGATACCTTGCCAGAATATTTAGTGGATGAGTTAAAAGACTTTTACATAAGTAAAACCTGTGTGAGTATAGCAGATTACAAGAAGTACTGTGAATATACCTTTAAAAAAATGCCTGATGCACCAAAGTGGGGTTGGGGAGATGAAAGCAAGCCTATGACTAATATTAGCTATAAAGATGCGGAGGCTTACGCTGAATGGATTGGAAGTGAGTATAATGTAAAAGTAAGACTACCGCACCAAACAGAGTGGGTGTTTGCAGCTAATGGAGGAGATTTTGTAGACCCGGTATATTTTGATACGGTTTATGATGATGTTACCACTACTGCTGTGTTTAAGGATAATGCTGGTGATGTACCTAAATGTGTATCGTGTGGAAAAGCGAACAGTTTGGGATTGCACAATATGCTAGGAAATGTTTGGGAATGGGCTGATGGATGGTTTTACAATGCCAATGATGATGCTCCTGAAACTGACGAAGAAAAACACATGATAGTAGGAGGGAGTTATCTTTCTCCTAAAGAAGATATGTTTTATCAAAAAGCCTTAATGATACCCGAAAGTGCGCAACAAAAAGATATTGGTTTTAGGTTAGCTATTAGTAAAGTAGACTATGAACAAGCTGAGCTGCTTGAAGAGTTAAATGCTATTAGGGTTAAAATATGGAAAAAAGACAACATTGTTTTTTCTTTAAAAGGAATAGAATTTTTGGATGTAGATAAAGTGTTTTTATGGAATGATGAGCTGTCATTTGAGCAAGTTAATAGTGTAGTTGTAATAGCAAATACAGACGGTAGTGGTTCTTTGCCTTATAGCGAGGAGTTTGCTGATGATGTTCTAAAAATGAATAAATATTTCACTACTTATCTGATAAACTTTCTTGATGAGCAAAAAGTAGAATAAGAGTGGTAGTTTTTTAACTAGGGGCAATGTGTTACTTTTGTCCTTTAAAAAATAAAATTAAATGGAAATAAAAGCTCCTGTAGCAAAACAAGTTCCTGAAACTTTAGAAATACATAATGATGTTCGTGTTGACAATTATTTTTGGATGCGATTATCAGATGAACAAAAGGAAGCTGAAACGCCCGATAGTCAAACCCAAGATGTGTTAGATTATTTGAATGCTGAAAATGATTATGCCGATGCGGTAATGGCGCATACCAAAGATTTTCAAACAAGTCTTTTTGAAGAAATGAAAGGCCGTATCAAAGAGCAAGATGAGTCGGTGCCTTATAAATACAACGGATATTGGTATATTACTAAGTATGAAGAGGGAAAAGATTACCCTATTTACACCCGTAAAAAAGAAACTTTAGATGCTCCTGAAGAAATTATGTTTGATTGTAATGAAATGGCAAAAGAGCATAGTTACTTTAAGTTGAGTGGTATAAATATTAGTCCTGATAATAAATATGCTGCCTTTGGTGTTGATACTGTAAGTAGGAGAATTTACGTAATTAAGATTAAAAATCTGGAGACTGGTGAAATACTTCCTTATGAGATAGTTAATACTACAGGTGGTAGTACTTGGGCTAACGATAATAAAACCTTATTCTTTACCCGTAAAGACGAACAAACTTTAAGGTCTAATCGTATTTTTAAATATAAATTAGGCGAAGATACTGCAGCTGCTAGTTTGGTTTTTGAAGAAACAGATGAGTCTTTCTATGCGTTTGTATATAAATCGAAGTCTAGAAAATATATCATTATTGGTTCTACGAGTACGCTTACTTCAGAATATCAAATAGTAAAGGCAGATACTCCTGATGAAGATTTTAAACTGTTTCAGCCTAGAGTACGAGGTATGGAGTATAGTATAGCACATTATGATGATTCGTTTTATATTATAACCAATGCAGATGAGGCAAGCAACTTTAAGTTGATGAAAACCAATGAAAATACTACTGAAAAGGAGTATTGGACAACTGTAATGCCGCATAGAGAAGAGACTTTACTAGAGGATATAGATATTTTTAAAGACTTTTTAGTAATTAGTGAACGCACAAACGGATTGAACAAAATTAGAATTCAGTCTTGGGATGGTGCTACCGATTATTACTTGCCTTTTGATAACGAAACCTATACCGCATATACTACTTTGAATATAGAGTTTGATACTAAAGTGTTGCGCTATGCGTATAATTCTTTAACAACACCAAGTTCGGTAGTAGATTTTGATATGGTAACCAAAGAGAAAACTGTACTAAAAGAGCAAGAGGTGCTAGGAGGTACATTTGATAAAGATAATTACACATCTGAAAGAGTATGGGCCACCGCAGCTGATGGTACTAAAGTGCCAATTTCTTTAGTGTATAGAAAAGATACTCCTAAAAATGAAGCAACTCCTTTGTTATTGTATGCTTACGGGTCTTACGGATCTACTATAGATCCTTATTTTTCTACCATACGTTTAAGTTTGTTAGACAGAGGCTTTATATATGCCATTGCACATATTAGAGGTGGGGAGTATTTAGGAAGACAATGGTATGATGATGGTAAATTATTGAATAAGAAAAATACATTTACCGATTTTATAGATTGTGCTAAGCACTTGGTTAAAGAAGAGTATACTTCGCCTGCACACTTGTATGCTATGGGCGGATCTGCCGGTGGTTTATTAATGGGAGCTGTGGTGAATATGGCGCCAGAATTGTTTAATGGAGTTATAGCAGCGGTACCTTTTGTAGATGTAGTGTCTACTATGTTAGATGAAACTATACCGTTAACTACGGGAGAATTTGATGAATGGGGAAATCCTAAAGATGCTGAATATTACAAATATATCAAGGAGTATTCACCATACGATAATGTGGTAGCGCAAGCATATCCTAATATGTTGGTTACTACTGGTTATCATGATTCTCAAGTACAATATTGGGAGCCTGCAAAATGGGTGGCCAAGTTAAGAATGTTAAAGTTAGATACTAACAGCTTATTGTTAAGAACTAATATGAAAACGGGTCATGGCGGGGCTTCCGGGCGTTTTGAGTCGTTAAAAGAAGTGGCAGAAGAGTATGCTTTTTTATTAGATTTGGAAGGTATTGTACACTAATTAAAAAAAATAAATTACATTTGTATGGTTTTGTGGTTTTAAAAAATTTAATGAACCATTACCCTAACAATAACAATATGGAACATAAGATAGATGCTTATAACAACGTATTAGAGCTTGTAGGCAAAACTCCACTGATTAAATTAAGTAAAATCACTTCAGAGTTTAAAGGCAATTTTTTCGCCAAAGTTGAAGCTTTTAATCCAGGGCACTCTTCAAAAGACAGAATAGCGCTTCATATTATAGAAGATGCAGAAAGAAGAGGGATTTTAAAACCTGGAGACACTATTATAGAAACTACTTCTGGTAATACAGGTTTTAGTATAGCAATGGTAAGTATTATTAAGGGTTATGAGTGTATTTTGGCAGTTAGCTCAAAATCATCTCCTGACAAAATTGATATGCTTAGAGCTATGGGAGCAAAGGTATATGTGTGTCCTGCACACGTAAGTGCTGATGATCCTAGGTCTTATTATGAGGTGGCAAAACGTTTACATGAAGAAATTAAAGGGTCGATTTATATTAATCAGTACTTTAATGACTTGAATTTAGAAGCTCACTACAAAAGTACCGGACCAGAAATTTGGGAACAAACGAAAGGTCAAATTACACATTTAATTGCTTGTAGTGGTACAGGTGGTACAATTTCTGGTACTGCTAAATATGTTAAAGAACAAAATCCGGAGGTAACCGTTATTGGTGTTGATGCTTATGGTTCTGTGCTTAAAAAGTATCATGAAACCAGAGAGTTTGATACTAATGAAATTTATCCATACAGAATTGAAGGTTTAGGGAAGAATTTGATTCCTACTGCTACCGATTTTGATGTAATTGATAAGTTTATTAAGGTTACAGATGAAGAAAGTGCACATACTGCAAGAGAAATTTCTAAAACAGAAGGTTTATTTGTAGGGTATACTTCTGGTGCAGCAATGCAAGCTATTAAACAACTGTCGGAAGCTGGCGAATTTGATGAGAATAGTGTTGTAGTAGCAATATTCCCTGATCATGGTTCAAGATACATGAGTAAAGTGTATAGTGATAAATGGATGGCAGATCAAGGTTTCTTTGATAGTAAGAATGTTGAAGAGGCACAAAAGATTGAATACATAAAATAATTGAATTTTATATATTATAAAAGCAACCCTTTTGGGTTGCTTTTTTTATTGTTAAAACATTGTTAACTTATTGAAATCTAGAAGGTTTGTTGTTTTAAATATTGTGTTTAAGCTTTTCTCTTAGTGTTTAAAGGCGTTTAAGGGAACTTAACATCACAAATTGCAAAGTAAATAATTATGAATGCTAACTAAAATTAATTACTTTTGCCTGATTTCAAATACAATTGCTTCATAAAATGGTAAAAGATTTATTCGAGAGAATACAGCAAAATAAGGGCCCTTTAGGTAAATGGGCAACGCATGCAGAAGGATATTATGTATTTCCAAAATTAGAAGGAGAGCTTAGCCCGAAAATGAAATTTCGTGGAAAGGATATTTTAAACTGGAGTATTAATGATTACTTAGGTTTAGGTAATCATCCTGAAGTACGAAAGATTGATGCTGAGGTAGCTCAGGAATATGGTGCTGCTTATCCTATGGGAGCAAGAATGATGAGTGGGCACACAACGGTTCACGAACAATTACAAGATGAGTTAGCTGAGTTTGTTAAGAAAGAAGCTGCTTATGTTTTAAACTTCGGATACCAAGGTATGGTTTCTATCATTGATGCATTGGTTACTAAAAACGATGTAATTGTTTATGATGTAGATTCTCATGCATGTATTATTGATGGTGTTCGTTTACACCACGGTAAACGTTTTACATACCAACATAACGATATTGAAAGTTTAGAGAAAAACTTACAACGTGCTACTAAAATTGCTTCTGAAACTAATGGAGGTATTTTAGTAATTAGTGAAGGTGTATTTGGTATGCGTGGGCAACAAGGTAAACTAAAAGAAATTATAGCCCTTAAAGAGAAATTTAATTTTAGATTCTTAGTAGATGATGCTCATGGATTTGGTACGCTAGGTGCTACTGGTGCTGGTGCAGGTGAAGAGCAGGGATGTCAAGATGGAATTGATGTTTACTTTTCTACATTCGCAAAATCTATGGCTAGTATTGGTGCTTTTGTGGCTGCCGATAAAGATACTATCGATTACTTAAAATATAACTTACGTTCTCAGATGTTCGCTAAATCATTACCAATGATTTATACGAAAGGTGCATTAAAGCGTTTACATATGCTTAAAACAATGCCTGAGCTTAAAAATAAGCTTTGGGAGAATGTAAATAATTTACAAAACGGGTTAAAAGAAAGAGGGTTTAATATAGGTGATACGAACACTTGTGTAACTCCTGTGTATTTAGAAGGTAGTATTCCAGAAGCTATGGCTATGGTAAATGATCTTCGTGAAAACTACGGAATCTTTTTATCTATTGTAGTTTATCCTGTAATTCCTAAAGGTATTATTTTATTAAGAATGATTCCTACGGCTTCTCACTCTTTAGAAGATATTCAGGAAACTTTAACCGCTTTTGAAGCTATTAGAGAGAAATTAGTTAATGGTACTTATAAGCGTATTTCTGCTGCTGTAGCGCAAGCTATGGGTAGCTAATGAAACTGCTTTAACTATATAATGAAAAAGGCTTTATCATATGATAAAGCCTTTTTTAGTTTAGGTTATAATTAGGATAGGTGTTTCGGTTATATTTTAAAAATAACTCCGAAACCTATAAGTCTTTCGTAGAAAAAGAAATGTTGTTTTGCCTTGTCAGAAGTATCGTTGGTAGTTCTAATGTTTGGCATGTCAATAAATCCTCCTTTAAGAGATCCTCTCACAAAAAAGTGTTTGAAAAAAGTAAGGTTTACACCAACATCTGCCGATACTCCATATCCTGAAACGTGAAAATCGTCATGGCGCTCTTTACTTAATAATGTGGCGTTTGTTTTTGGTAATAAAATACCACCACCAATACCTTCGGTTACGTTTATTTGAAAAACATCAGTATTAATAGGTCCTAATAAACTGGTTACATCATCAAATCTTGAAAGCCCTAGGTGTATGTAATTAAGTCCGTCTGTATGCTCAAACATTAAAAAATCTTCGGTCATATAAACTTCATCATTATTATAGATACCATTAAACTCAGATCCGGCTTCAGATTCGGGTAAATTAATAAGTCCGCTCACTGTTGCTTGTTGATATTGAGTCATTACGTATTTCATGTGATCTACTTTAAATGAAACATTGTAATGATCGGAAATAAAATAACCAACTTCAAAGTTTGTTTGCGGTATGGTCATTCTAGAAGGGTTAATGTAATCTATGCTCCATCCACGTGGTTTGTCGTGTGCAATAGCGTCATGTACTGTAAAGTTATAACCATTACCTCTAAAGTGAATATCAGACTTGGTGTAGTTAGAACCGTTACCACCCCAATAAAAGAATATTTTTCCTTTATTGTGGCTAGTGTATTTATCATCTTGCTTTTCTTCTTGAGCAAAGCTGGCTACAGTTGCAAAACATATACAACTAATAGCTAATAATTGTTTAAGCATTAATAGGGGAGTTATTCTAAATTATTAATTGTTTTTCTAATAGCCGTTAGATTGGTAAGTACTTTTTCTAGATAGTCTAAATGTAGCATATTAGCTCCATCACTTTTAGCATTCGCTGGGTCAAAATGTGTTTCCATAAATAAACCATCTACACCAGTAGCAATACCTGCTCTGGCAATAGTTTCAATCATGTCTGGTCTTCCTCCTGTAACTCCACTAGTTTGGTTAGGCTGTTGTAAACTGTGCGTAACATCTAACACGGTAGGA
The DNA here is from genome assembly GCF_027924185.1 of Neptunitalea lumnitzerae. GTDB lineage: Bacteria > Bacteroidota > Bacteroidia > Flavobacteriales > Flavobacteriaceae > Neptunitalea > Neptunitalea lumnitzerae. Next base: position 873,742 of record NZ_BRVO01000002.1, on the reverse strand, counting down.
GCATATTGTTTCATGGTAGGGATACCTCTAAAATCTACAATCATATCTTGGTAGCCAAACATGGTACCTCTATCGGTAATCATTACTTGCTGGTTATTACAGTCTTTTACCTTAGTAACTGCATGTTTCATGCTTTCCGGACTCATAAACTGTCCTTTTTTAAGGTTTACAACTTTTCCTGTATTGGCTGCCGCAACCACTAAATCTGTCTGTCTTACTAAAAAGGCAGGTATTTGTAATACATCTACATATTGGGCTGCTAATGCTGCGTCACTAATTTCGTGAATATCGGTAACGGTAGGTACACCAAAAGTTTCAGAAACTTTCTTTAGAATTTTTAATGCTTTCTCATCTCCAATTCCAGTAAATGAATCTATTCTACTTCTGTTTGCTTTTTTAAAACTACCTTTAAAAATGTATGGTATTTCTAGTTTATCAGTAATAGCAACTACTTTTTCAGCTATTCTTAAAGCCATGTCTTCTCCTTCAATAGCACACGGTCCAGCTAAAAGGAAGAAATTATTGCTATCCAAATTTTTAAGTTTGGGTATTGCATTTAAATCCATAAAAAATCTTCTTAAAAAAAGTGTTGCAAAGATACAATATTATAGTTGTATAGATTGTGAAATAGTTATTTATAAATGTTAGGAAACTTGCTTGTATAGCCTGTGTTTTGTAACGGTTTAATTATTAATTGGTTAAGATTTTTAATAATTGTTGTAAATAGTACATAGAAGTTAAAAAATAAAACTAAATTTGCGCCCTTAAATACATACTTAATGACAGCCATTAAAAACATTGCCATTATTGCACACGTTGACCACGGTAAGACTACGTTGGTTGATAAAATATTGCATCACTGCGAATTATTTAGAGACAATCAGGATACAGGAGAATTGATTCTTGATAATAATGATCTTGAAAGAGAGCGTGGAATTACTATTCTTTCTAAAAACGTTTCTGTTAACTATAAAGGAACAAAAATCAATATTATTGATACTCCTGGTCACGCCGATTTCGGTGGAGAGGTAGAGCGTGTACTTAACATGGCAGATGGTGTGTTATTGTTAGTAGATGCTTTTGAAGGACCAATGCCTCAAACACGTTTTGTGTTACAGAAGGCTATTGAAATGAAATTGAAACCATGTGTGGTTGTAAATAAGGTAGATAAAGAAAACTGTACTCCTGATGAAGTTCATGAAGCTGTTTTTGACCTTATGTTTGAATTAGGAGCAGAAGAGTGGCAGTTAGACTTCCCTACAGTTTATGGTTCTGCTAAGAACAATTGGATGTCTGATGATTGGCAAAACCAAACAGAGAACATTGAGCCATTATTAGATATGGTAGTAGAGCATATTCCTTCTCCAAAAATAGAAGAAGGTTCTACTCAAATGTTAATTACTTCTTTAGATTATTCTTCTTTTACTGGTAGAATTGCTATTGGTAGATTACAAAGAGGTGAGCTTAAATCAGGTATGAACGTTTCTTTGGTAAAAAGAGATGGAAAGATTGTAAAATCTAAAATAAAAGAACTTCAGTTATTTGATGGACTTGGAAGAGTAAAAGTTGAAGAGGTACAAGCTGGAGATATTTGTGCTATTGCTGGTTTAGAAGGATTTGATATTGGTGACACCATTGCAGATTTTGAAAATCCGGAAGCATTACCAACTATTGCTATAGATGAGCCTACCATGAGTATGTTATTTACTATTAACGACTCTCCTTTCTTTGGTAAAGATGGTAAGTTTGTTACTTCTAGACACATTAAAGACCGTTTATCTAAAGAATTAGAAAAGAACTTAGCTTTACGTGTAGAAGATACTGGAAGTGCTGATAAATTTATGGTTTTTGGTAGAGGTGTATTACACTTATCTGTACTTATAGAAACTATGAGAAGAGAAGGGTATGAGTTACAAATTGGGCAGCCACAGGTTATCATCAAAGAAGTTGATGGTGTGAAGTGTGAGCCAGTTGAGGAGTTAACTATTGACCTTCCTGAAGATGTATCTGGTAAGGCTGTTGAAATGGTTACTTTACGTAAAGGTGAAATGCTTAGTATGGAACCAAAAGGAGAGCGTATGATTATTAAATTTAATATTCCTTCTAGAGGTATTATTGGTTTAAGAAATCAATTACTTACAGCTACTGCTGGTGAGGCTATCATGAACCACAGATTCTTAGAGTTCCAACCTTATAAAGGTGAAATTCCAGGAAGAAATAATGGATCTTTAATTTCAATGGAAAAAGGTACTGCAATTCCTTATTCTTTAGATAAATTACAAGAGCGTGGTAAATTCTTTGTTCACCCAGGTGAAGAGATTTATACAGGTCAGGTAATTGGAGAAAACTCACGTAGTGATGATATGGTTGTGAATGTAACTAAGACTAAGAAATTATCTAACGTACGTTCTTCAGGAGCTGATGATAAAGTAAAATTAGCACCGCCAATTAAATTCTCTTTAGAGGAAGCTTTAGAATATATTCAGAAAGATGAATATGTAGAGGTTACTCCAAATTCAATGCGTTTACGTAAAATCTATTTAGATGAAAACGAGCGTAAGCGTATGGAAAAACAAATAGGATAATAATAGCTATTATTTATATAAAAAAGGCTCCCAATTGGGAGCCTTTTTAGTTATATATTCTTTTTAATTGTTTTTTCGGATAAGGTAAATCATCAAGTATAGATTAGTCAAAGACTTGATAGTTTTCATGTAATTGAATTCTTATAACGATTAGGAATTAGGATGAATTCGAAGTTTTATTAATAAAAAACATACCTATGGAGCTTGCTACTATACCTTGAAGTATTCCTAAATATATATTGGAACTTTGAAGCCATTCAATAACATTTATATTTTTAACACCTAATACAGTTAATAGTACTAACAGATAAAATAAGGAAAGATAGAAAGAAAGTCGAAATCTAAATTTATCAATAGTTACTTCGGTTAGATGGTCTTTTCCATCAGTGAAGAAAGAAGATATTATCAGCAGTAGGGTAGGAGATAGATTTTGAGTAAACCATCCCCACGCTTCATTAATATGGTCATCAAATTTACCAGTAATAGTTCTTGCAAGCATTAATATAAAAATAATGGCTGCAACGCTAAACCACAATAGGGCTATTTTTTTTCTTGCTTTTGTAAAATTAATCATTTTCTAAAGTTTTTAAGATTCCTGATAATTTTAAATTTTCTCCTGGATTAGGGCTTAATTTTATATGACTGGCAATCTTTTCATTCTCTCTTTTTTCAAATTGATAAATAAAAACGGTAACCTTATAATTTTCTGCCATTTTAGTTTTTAAATCATCGGGTAGATCACGATAAATTGCATTGCTTAAAATATCTTTTGCTATTTGTGAATTAATGGCTGTTCTAGGAGAAATTTGTACAGTTTCATTGTGTACTAAAAAAATAAAAAATCTATAATATCCTTTTACAGGATAAAGCCAGTAATAGAAATAGTTTTCTGAGGGATCTCTAGCAGGCTCATTACCTACTACCCACCTATTTGCATCATTTAATGATACCCAATTTTTATTCGTTTGTTCAATTTGAGTAATGATAGCATACCCTTTATCTTTAATATAATACCTTATATTTTTATATCCTGAATTTGCAAGTGCATTTGTGAGCTTTAGATCTAAATCGTTTAGCGTTTTACTTGTTGAAAATAAATGGGGACTTAGTTTTTCAATTTCTGATGGTGAAGGAATATCCAATTCATTAGTTTCGTAGTTAAGAATTACAATATCCGCTCTTCTGTTTTTCTGAAGGTCTTCACTAGTACAACCAGCTTTGCAATCAATCAAAGGGTTTATCTCTCCCATACCTTCACTAATGAGTCTTTCTTCCGAAATACCTCTAGAAATGAGATACTGTTTTAAAGTTTTAGCTCTTTTATCAGTAAGTTTTAAGTTGTAACTTTCACTACCTCTTATATCTGCATATGCTTCTATTTTAATATTTATCCCTGGGTATTTCTTCATAAGTTCAGTCAAAGCATCTAGTTGTACCTTATTTTCTGTATTTATATTCGTATCATTTACGTCAAAAAATATAGGATTAAAAGAAAAATTAGCATAAGGATTGGATGATTTAAGAAGAGGCTCTAAATTAATTTCTAATATTATAGGGATGTTATTCACGTATTTTATTTCTATCATCTTATTTTCATAACCTTCAGAGTAAATTTCTAATTTATAATCTTTTTTACAGGGTAAGTTTATAGCTATAAAACCATCTCTATTCGCTGTTAATATTTTTAATATGTTATTATCACTATCCTTAATCTTTAATAAAGAATTAGGGATAAGTTCTCCAGTCCCCATGGCTTTTATAGTTATTAAGAATAGGACGTTACAATTTACTTGACTTTGTACCTCTATGGGGTTAAGAGTAGGCCTATTGTTAGGTGGTTCGTTAGCAAAAGCTTTCATATCTAAAAACATTGCCAGACTTAAATATATATATATTATAGATTTAATGAAATTCATACAAATCAATTTTAATTAGCACTTGTAATATATGTTTAAAATACTGTTTTTCAAATACTTATATTTAAGTAATTTTTAATTTGATCGTTTCTATAATAAGTCGTTTTTTCTTAAGAAGCTTTATTTTAAGTTGGATCTAACGTATAATAGCGTTAAAATTATTTTAAAGCAACTTAGTTGCATTAATAGATAGTTTGTTATATTTGCATTGTAGTTGCAATAAAATGAGTCATTATTTTATTGTTTTAAAGAATAGCATGTAAAACAAACTTAAAATGAAAAAGCTTCCCGTTACTGTACTTAGTGGATTTTTAGGAGCAGGAAAAACCACATTACTCAATCATATATTACACAATAAAAAAGGGCTTAAGGTTGCAGTTATTGTAAATGATATGAGTGAAGTAAATATTGATTCCCAACTGGTAGAAAATGAGCATATATTATCTCGGACAGACGAAAAATTAGTAGAAATGAGTAATGGTTGTATTTGTTGTACGCTTAGAGAAGACTTGATGATTGAAGTAGAGAAGTTAGCTAAGCAAGACAGATTTGATTATTTACTTATAGAAAGTACTGGTATTAGTGAGCCTATACCTGTAGCACAAACTTTCTCTTTTGAAAGTGCAGACGGAACAATTGATTTAAGCTCTTTTAGTTATATTGATACCATGGTAACGGTAGTAGATGCGCTTAATTTTTTAAAAGACTTTTCTAGTTCCGACTATCTAGCTACCCGTGATCTTACAGATATACCAGATGACAATAGAACAATTGTAAATTTATTAACCGATCAAGTAGAGTTTGCCAATGTTATTGTTTTAAATAAGGTTGATTTAATTACAGAAGAACAGTTGAAAGAGTTGTATGCAATACTTCAAAAGTTAAATGCAGATGCTCTTATATTACCTACCCAACATAGTAATGTGCCCATTGAAAGCGTTGTGAATACTGGATTGTTTGACTATGAGAAGGCAGAGCGTTCTGCCGGTTGGATAAATGAGCTAGAACATGAACATACTCCTGAAACAGAAGAATATGGTATAAGTTCTTTTGTTTTTAATAGTAGGCGCCCCTTTCATCCAGATAGATTTATGGATTTCATAAATCAAGAATTTCCAAGAAATGTAATTAGAAGTAAGGGATTATTTTGGATGGCGTCAAGACCAGATCAAGCACTTATTTGGAGTTCTGCTGGAGGATCTTGTAAAGCAGATAGTGCTGGTGTATGGTGGGCATCTATGCCGTTTAATAGACGAATAAATTATGCTCCATTTTTAGAAAATCAACAAGCTATAGAGGCTAATTGGGATTCGGTATTTGGAGATCGAAAAATAGAATTAGTATTTATTGGTCAATATTTGCAAAAAAATAAAATAATTGAAAAACTAAATGATTGTTTATTAACCGATTTAGAAGTGAAGATGTTTGAAAATGGTGGGATTCTAGAAGAAGATTCTTGGCCTATAGTAACTTATAATTAATTATACCCGATAAACACATGATTCAGACATTAGACATTACTTTTGGTTATGATAGTAAAGATGAGGTATTTAAATTTCCTAATATTAACCTTAAAGCTAAGGAGCATCTACTTATAGTAGGGAAATCTGGTATTGGTAAGACAACATTATTACATCTACTAGCCGGATTATTACCGATAAAGACCGGTTCTATATGTATCAACTCTACTAGAATTGAAGATTTATCACAAAAAAAGCTAGATGCTTTTAGGGGAGAGCACATAGGACTTGTTTTTCAAAGAAACCATGCGCTTAAATCGCTCACAGTAGCTAAAAATTTGCAAGCTCGACTTTTCTTTAGTAGAAAACCTATTAACTATAAAAGAATAAATGAAGTGCTTACCACTTTAGATCTTTTAGATTATAAAGATAAGAGTATACAAACATTAAGTACGGGCCAGCTCCAAAGATTAGGTATCGCTATGGCTATTATTCATAACCCTAAACTTATTTTAGCAGATGAGCCTACATCTAGCCTTGATGATGAAAATTGCGAAAATGTAATGAATCTACTTTTAAAAGAGGCTCAAAGGCATCAAGCAAATTTAGTTGTGATTACTCATGATAAGAGAATTGTTTCAAAGTTTTCTAAAGTATTGATGTTATGATGAATGTTTGGAAAATAAGTATTGATAATATCAAACACAAACCTTTAAATTTTGTTTTAAGTGTACTTTTCTTGGCTGTTGGTTTTGCGCTTTTGTTAGGAGTAGAAGAGTTGAATATGTCTTTTAAAAGTCAATTTAATAAAGGATTAAGTGGTGTAGATCTTGTTGTTGGAGCAAAGGGAAGTCCGTTGCAATTAGTGATGGCTTCTCTTTTACAAATTGATAATCCTATTGGAAATATTTCGTATCAAGAAGCGGAAAAAATAGGAAGGAATAGGTTAATAGAAAAAGCGGTACCTATATCCTATGGAGATAATTATAATGGATTTAGAGTTGTAGGTACTACAGATGCCTATGCCTCCTTATTTCATGGAGAGATAGTAGAAGGTCGTAAACCTATAAAGCCTTTTGAGGTAGCTGTAGGAAATGCAATAGCAAAAAAGGAACTTTTAAAGGTAGGTGATACCTTTAAAAGTTCTCATGGAGTTGTTACTGGTGGGCATTTACATGATAAAGATTTGGTTGTAACAGGTGTGTATCAAGCCACAGAAACAGTATTAGATAGGTTGGTAATAACGCCGTTAGAAAGTGTTTGGGAGATGCATCATCATGAAGAAAAAGGAGAAATTCATCATGAACATAAGCATGAAGATAAAAATGAACATATTGAGAAAGAAATAACTGCTTTGTTGGTTGTTTTTAGGTCTCCAACGGGTTTGTTAACCATTCCTCGTAAAATTAATGAAACCACTAATATGCAGGCTGCATTGCCTAAATATGAATTAGAAAAACTATATAATTATACTGGTGTAGGAGTAACTATCATCAGTTATATAGCTTACCTCATACTTAGTCTATCATGTTTTACATTGTTGTTGAGTTTATTTAAAATGATTTCGGAACGTGTATTTGATTTAGCATTACTACGTACGTATGGTGCTAAAACTTCAGAATTGCTAAAAATGGTTTTTTATGAAGGTATTATTTTAATAACTATAGCAATTACTTTAGGTACTTTAATATCACAAATTATTGTGCTTTTGGTTACTATGATTTTAAAAGATGATTATTTGCAAGGGCTTTCGTTTGATATGCCATACCTTCAGTTTTTTAAAATAGTTTTTTTATTGCTAGGTGTTTTATTTATCGCGGTTTTAGTTAGTATTATTCCATTATCAAAAATTAAAATTTCTAAAGTATTAAATCATGAGTTATAATAAGCATTTAATTATATTCATATTTTTTGTGGTAGGAATACAGTTGTCTTACGCACAAAAAATAGTTACATGGAAAGATTTATCACATATTACATTTAGTGAAGAATACTACTCGGAATATGATGAATATTATTTAACACCAAAGTTTGAGGAAGTTGTAAAAGAATTGGAAGGTAAACAGATAATTATAACGGGATATTTTTTAAATATAGCTCCTGAAGAGAACGTATATATTCTTTCAAAAACTCCCATGTCTGCTTGTTTTTTCTGTGGGGTAGGAGGTCCAGAAACGGCAATAGAGCTTGAGTTTACTAATAAACCATTGTTTAAAACAGATAAAGTTGTTTCTGTTACTGGAATTTTAAAACTTAATGGAACCGATGTTGAACATTTTAATTATATATTAACATCATGTACTGCTAAATTAGCTAATCAAAGTGAAAGATGATTAATAATTTGTTTTACTTATAGATTTTTAGAGTTTATCTATTTGGAAAAACTAGTTATAAAAAAGGCTCCCAATTGGGAGTCTTTTTAGTTTAAAAGTATCTTATAAAATAGTATATCCTAAAATAATTGCGGTAGAGCTGTAGTCTGCAGTCCATAAGGTATAACTTTCTAATATATCTCTATCGGTATTATATTTTAGTTGAATACTGAACTTATCATATTTATATCCTACACCAAAACCAAAGTTAGAACGAGAAGATAATTCATTATAATCTGTTCTGTTAGACATTTTAAATTCATCATTTATCAAAAAATCAAAAGCATAGTAGCAAGCATCTATAAAAAAGGCATTCTTATCATTAAGGTACATATAGTGTCTAACACCTATAGGAAGTTCTATAGAGCTATAATCTACGGTATAATCAATATCATAATAAGGTGCATGGTGTGTTTTTTCATTACTATAAGATTGGTACGTTGGCTCTAGAAAAATGGACCATTTATTATTATTAAAGGGTATAACATATTCTAATTCTACACCACCACGAAAATTTGCTTTAGTGTCAAACTCTGTATGGTAATGTGAATACGATTCATGAGAAATAGCAAGGGAAGTAAAGTTAACACCTAGTTTTATTTTGGTATTAATTTCTCCTTTTCTGGTAGTTCTAGTGGTTGTTTTGTTGTTTTCTACTGTTTTTTCTTTACCACAATAATTATAGGTGTTAAATATGTCTACCAATTCATCTTCTTTATAAGACAAATTTTCAATATCTCTTAAACTAATTTCCTCGCATTTAAGTTGATTGAGTAATTGTTGTTTGTAATGCTCGTTTTTACCTATTTTAAAATTTTCAGTTTGGTAAAATTTAAAAACGAGCGGGGTTATGGTTTCCTGAACATCTTTAATTTGATAGTAGTAATTATTAATACCAGCATCATAAAAAGCATATAGACTAGCGTTGCCTGATAATATTTCTTTTAAGAAAACGGTTTCATTTTTATATTCCGGATGGCGTTGTTTACTGTAGGAAGAAACAAAATTACTAGAATAGTCAATATCAACGGTTTGTTTTATGTATTTAAAAGTATTAGCGTTATCTGCAAATACTATAACGTTTTCTAAATTTCCAGACAAAACTTCTCCATTTTCTGAAAGTTTATATTTAAAGTCTTTAGGAGAAAATTTCCAGTCGTTATTTTTAATTAGGCATTCAGTTTTAACAGAATCAGTTGTTATAATATAACCCTCTACAAATTCTGTTTGGGCGTGTAAATAACTGCAACTGCTGATTAAAGCAATTGCTAATAGTAGAATATTTTTCATTGTTTATTGATTAGGTTTTACTAACGTAAAGGTACAAAAAAAGGAGTTGTTTTTTATACAACTCCTTTCTAAATAATGTGTTTATATTATTTTTATTGTAGAAAATATCTTTCTTTTTCACCATCTTGGTTGAGTACTATAAGTACATTACCATTGTACTGAGATCCACTTGCTAAAGCGGCTTTTACATCATCTACCGTATTTAATTTTATATTGTTAATACTTAAAAGAATCTTACCTTCTAATTGAAGATTACTATTGCTATAGTAAGCTCCTTCTTTGGTTATTTTAACCCCATAATCGGTGTCAAATTTCTTCTTATCTTCTTTTGATAAATTTTTAACGGTAAGGCCTAATCCTGCAATAGAGTAGCTTTCGTTTTTAGTAAGTGTAACTTTAGAAGTTTTTAAGTCACCCTCTCTACTATAAGTAACATTTACATCGTCTCCTGGTCTTTTAGAAGTTAAATACCCTGTAAGGTCTGCAAAGTTTTTGATGGTTTTATTATCAATTTTCTTAATAATATCTCCCTCTTTTAATCCAGCCTTAGCTGCTCCTGAACCTTCTTCTACACCTGCTACGTATACCCCTTCAGTATCGTCAATTCCAATTTCTTTAGCAATGCTAGAGTTTAAGCCGCCACCTGAAATTCCTAAAATTCCTTTTTGTACGTTACCAAATTCCAATAAGTCATCAACTATTTTTTTAGCAATGTTACTAGGTACTGCAAATGAGTACCCAACATAGTTACCCGTTTGTGAGGTAATAGCAGTGTTAATACCAATTAAATCTCCGGCAGTATTAACCAAAGCACCTCCACTGTTTCCTGGATTTACAGCAGCATCGGTTTGAATAAATGATTGAATTTTATCATCGTACGGATTCAAATCTCTTGCTTTGGCACTAATAATACCAGCAGTAACGGTAGAAGTTAAATTAAAAGGGTTACCAACAGCTAATACCCATTCTCCAATTTTAGCAGTATCAGAGTCGCCAAATGCTAAATAAGGTAATTTTTCATCGGCATCTACTTTTAAAAGTGCTATATCCGTATTTGGGTCAGTACCTACTAGAGTAGCTGCATAAGTTTTATTATTGTTTAGTGTAACCTCAAGTTTAGAGGCATTTTCAATTACGTGATTATTGGTTACAATATACCCATCAGATGTAATAATAACTCCAGAACCTGTACCAACTTGTTCTCTTTGTTGTCCTCCATTAGATCCGTAAAAGAAATCGAAAACAGAATTTGGACGTGTAGCTATAGAAGTGTTTTTAACGTGCACTACCGCATGAACGGTTTTATTGGCAGCATTGGTAAAGCCTTCATCATCCATAGCAATTGCCGGCGGATTATTAAAACTGGTGGTAAAAGTTTGTGCAGCGTTAGCATTAGACATTTCACTTACCACATAAGGTTTTTCTAAAAATAGTTTATAAGAGGCTAGTGTAATTACACCTCCTAAGATAGCAACAATCAACAGACTAAAATACTTTTTCATTTTGCTTTTCTTTGTTATTAATTAATATTCTTTTTTATTATTTTAAATATTTCTGTAAAAACATTACCTAAAATTATTCCATAATTATTTTCGAAACTTAACTTTAACCACATTTTAACAGAGGATTTTGCCTATTAAAAAATGTATATTTGCAATACTAACATAGAAAAATGAAGTTGAAGTTTTATAAATATCAGGGTACAGGAAACGATTTTGTGATGGTTGATAACCGTTCTAAAACTTTTCCAGTTACTAATACAAGCTTAGTGAAAAGGCTTTGTGATAGAAAATTTGGAATAGGAGCTGATGGTTTAATTCTATTAGAAGAAGATGCTACTACCGATTTTAAAATGGTATATTTTAATTCTGATGGAAATGAGAGTACCATGTGTGGTAATGGAGGTAGATGCTTGGTGGCTTTTGCAAATAAATTAGGGGTTATTAATAATAACGCTACTTTTAATGCTATTGACGGATTGCACTATGCAGAGGTAGCTGATGATGTGGTAAGTTTACAAATGATTGATGTGGATGCTGTTAATATTGAAGAAACGCATACGTTTTTAAATACAGGATCTCCACACCATGTTCAGTTGGTAGCTAACTTAACGGAGTATGATGTTTTTTCTAATGGGAAAGCTATACGAAATGGAAGCCCTTATTTTGAAGAAGGAACTAATGTGAATTTCGTTGAAAAAATGTCAGATGACACATTTGCAGTTCGTACCTACGAGCGCGGAGTAGAGGATGAAACGCTTTCTTGCGGAACAGGGGTTACAGCAGTGGCACTGGCAATGTATGCTAACCAACAAACTACTAAGAATGCTGTAAATTTAGAAACCCCAGGAGGTACCCTTACGGTTAGTTTTGAGCAAGATGGTACTACATATAAGAATATATTTTTAAAAGGAAAAGCAACTTTTGTTTTTGAAGGAGAAATAGAATGCTAACACTTAAAGGAACATATTGTTATTTAAGAGCCCTAGAGCCCGAAGACTTAGATTTTCTGTATGAAATAGAAAATGATGAAAACGTTTGGGAGGTTAGTGAAACTATTACGCCTTACTCTAAATTTATATTGAAACAATATCTTGAAAATAGCCATAGAGATATTTTTGACGTAAAGCAATTGCGCTTAGCTATTGTTACAGGCAAAGAAGAATTGTGCGGTTTTGTAGATATTTTTGATTTTGATCCTAAAAATCTAAAAGCTGGGGTTGGTATTATTGTAAAGAAAACCAAGCGGGGTAAGGGTTTTGGGGCAGAAGCTCTTAACTTGGTGGTTACTTACTGCTTTAAAAAATTGAACTTACATCAGATTTACGCAAATATTTCCGAAGATAATAAGCCTAGTATAAGCTTATTTGAAAAGTTAGGGTTTAAATTATCGGGTATTAAAACCGATTGGACATTAATTGACGGAACTTATAAAAACGAATTACTTTTTCAGAAAATAAACTCATGAACTTAAAAAAACTTATTGCAATTGTTGCTATACTTGGTGTTATAGCCGGTGGAATTTTTGTCTACAGAATTTATAACATACTTTTTACCCCTAACACTAGTTTTAACAATAAGGAAGCTCATTTGTATATTGAATCTGGAGATACTTTTGATGATGTAAAAGAGCAACTGTCTGTGTTACTAACAGATTTAGATGGTTTTGTACAGGTAGCTAATAGAAAAGGTTATAGCGAAAATGTAAAAGCGGGGTTCTATATTATTAAAAAAGGGATGACTAATAATGATATAGTGAATACGCTGCGCGTTAATAATATTCCTATTAGAGTTACTTTTAACAACCAAGATACGGTAGAAAAACTTGCGGGTAGAATAGCGGTACAGATAGAGGCTGATAGTTTAGAGTTATTAGAAGCAATGACAGATAGTACGTTTTTGGCAGAAAATAACTTTACAGAAGAAACTGCTATTGCCATGTATATACCAAACACGTATGAGTTTTTCTGGAATACTTCTGCAAGCCAGTTTAGAGAAAGAATGTTAAAAGAGTACCATAACTTTTGGAATGAAGAACGTGTTAGTAAGGCTAAAGAATTGGGAATAACACCCATGCAGGTAATTTCTTTGGCTGCTATTGTGCAGAAGGAAACAGCAAAAGTAAGTGAGCGCAAGCGTGTAGCTGGTGTGTATATGAATAGAGTAAAGTCTAATTGGCTTTTAGAGGCAGACCCAACTGTAATTTATGCATACCGACAAAAAGTAGGGGATGATGATTTTGTTATTAAGCGTGTTTTAAATAAGCATAAGGAAGTAACTGCTACATCTCCGTATAATACATATTATGCTGCAGGAATACCTCCGGGGCCAATTGCTATGCCAGACATATCTTCTATAGATGCGGTATTAAATTATGAGCATCATGATTATTACTTTTTTGTGGCAGATGTAAGTAATTTTGGCTATCATAAATTTGCTAAAACTTTATCTCAACATAACGCAAATGCGGCTCTTTATCATAAGTGGGTTGCCCGCCAGAATTACTAAAATTATGGTGTTTTTTAATGGTTAACTGCTTGTTAATCATGTTAATAAGTGTTAAATTTTTAGTGTTTTTCTTAAGGTTTCAAGTGTTAAGAGGTACTAATTTTTGTTTTTAAATTGATGATTATTTAATAATTTATTCAAATACATGTTATTTTATCATAGTTCTGGTGCCTATTGCACGATTTTATGGATAAAATAAGAGTATCTTCATTATTAATACAATTTTAACTAGTTGTTTTTCAGTTAACTAAAAAGGGCGTACATTTGTCGCCCAAATTTCTGAGTGGAGAAATTGAGAGTTTTTCAATGTTTTTCGGTCATGTTTTTGACAACATTCAGAGAAATTAAATTGAATGAAAAAGAATGCAGTTAAAATTATTCTGTCATTAGTATTTGTAGGGTTTTTATATTTTGGATACAGTTCTAGCAGAACCCAAACATATAGAAAACCATTGGTTAAAGTTCAAAAAGTAATAGACGATTCTTTAGCCATTAAGATTGTTCATCCAAAACCTCTTGCTGATTTAGAGGACTTGGAAATTATAAAACCTCCTTATACAGGAAAGTCTTTTACAGGTTTTAAAGAAGCTTTAGGGTATAAGGAATCTCGAGGAAATTATTTCGTAACCAATCAGTTAGGTTATCTAGGTAAGTATCAATTTGGTAGAAATACGTTAAAGGCGTTTGGTATTTATGATACTCAAAAGTTCTTAAACGATCCTGAACTTCAAGAAAAAGTACTTATTGCGTATATGTCTCGTAACAAGGCTATACTGCGAAAAGAAATTAGCAAGTACGCAGGAAAAACCATAAACGGAGTTAACGTAACCGAATCTGGTATTTTAGCAGCGGCTCATTTAGGAGGAGCTGGTAATGTGAAGAAGTTTTTAAAATCTTCAGGTAGAAATGTTTTTAGAGATGCAAACGGAACTTCTATTAAGTTTTATATGAAGAAGTTTGCAGGTTATGATGTCTCTTTTATCAAAGCCAATAGAAGAGCTAAAGTATTATAAGCTTATTTTATTTTAAATACAGAAAGCCGAAAGAAGTTTGTTTCTTTCGGCTTTTATATTTTAATGAATCTGAATGTAATAACTAGCTTCATATTCTTTCTGAGGCTCTAATTGTAGATTCCCCTCCTTTTTGGTAAAATCTCCATCAGTATCAGAGGCATCTGTAACACCTAACCAGGGCTCTATACAAACAAAATCCCCTGATGGTTTTGCCCAAACACCTAAATAATTAAAGTCATCAAAAATTACGGTAATTACTTCTCCTTTGGTTTCATGGCACAAACTTACTTTTCTAGACACAAGATCTTTTAAAATCAGTGCATCATCTTTAAAAAGGTCGTGCTGTAGCCTTAGTATTTTATCATTTTGAAGTAACGGAGCTGTTTTACCAGACTGCAATCCTTCTTTGTCTAATAAATGCGTATCACAAGTTTCTTCAGTTTCAAAAGAAAGTAGGTAATCATCGTAATTTTCAGCATCGGTTAAAGGGCATTTAAAGGCTGGGTGTCCTCCTAAAGAGAATAACATGGTTTCATCACCCAAGTTTTTAACTGCGTGATATACTTTTAGTGTTTTCTCTTCTAATGAAAAAGTAACAGTAAAATCAAACTTAAACGGATAGATAGCTAAGGTGTCTTCAGAGTAAGTATATCTAAAACTAATAGCACTATCTGAATGATCTTCTACTTTTAAGTTTTCGTTGTGTCTAATAAACCCATGCTTTGGGGTATAATATTTTTTTCCTTCGTAGGTAAAATGCTTGTCTTTTAAGCTGCCTATTATAGGGAATAGAACAGGAGCATGGCTACTCCAAACATCAGGGTTTGCATCCCACATATATTCGGTGCCATTTTGGTCTGTAATGCTACAAATTTCTGCACCTTCTGTTTTAATAGTTACAGTAAGGTACTTGTTAGAAATTGAAAGCTTTTTTGGAATCTTCATAAGATAAACGGTCTAATATAAAATCGGTAATTTACTATAGTTATTGTAGATATAAGCCTAATAACGTATATCTTTAAATAAAATTAGTAAAAAATGAAAAAAATAATTGCTTTTGCAGGAAGTAATTCTTCAAAATCTATCAACTACCAGTTAATAAAATATACGGCTTCATTAATAGAAGAGGCAGAGGTAGATGCACTTGATATGAGTGGAATTGCTTTTCCCATATATAGTGAAGATATTGAACGTACAGAAGGTTTTAAAAACTCATTAGTAGAGTTAATTAATTATATAAAACAAGCAGATGGTTTAATAATCTCTGTAAATGAGCATAATGGTACTATGTCTGCCTATTTTAAAAATTTGATAGACTGGATGTCTCGTTTTAATGCCAAATTTTTAGAAGGTAAGAAAGTATTTTTAATGAGTACTTCTAATGGTAAATTAGGCGGTAAAAGATCTTTAGAAGCAGTTAAGTTAATACTACCTTTTTTTGGAGCAGAAATTATTACAACGTTTTCTTTACCACAATATAATGAGCATTTTTCTCCTGAAAAGGGTATTACTGAAGACAACTTCAAAAAAATGCATCAGGAAAGTTTGCAACAGTTCTTAGCATCTTTAGCATAAAAAAAAGGCATCTTTATGATGCCTTTTTTTAAGTTATTCTCTAGTATTATTTTACTAATAGTTTTTGGTTGGTAGCGGTACCTCCTGCCGTTACTTTTATAATATATAAACCGCTTTGTAGGCTATTTACATTAATGCGGCTTGTTTTGTTAGACGTTTTAATAATCGGTAATTCTATTATTTTACCGTTTAGAGTATAAACAGTTACCGCATCTATAGGTGTTTTAGATGTAATGGTAACCAATGTGGTAGCAGGGTTAGGGTATATTTCAAAACCAGCAGTTGCAACACTGTTTATATCTAATGCTACAGCAGCTTCTAAATAGTCTCTAAGTCCGTTATTATTGGTATCGTCATCACCTGGATAACTATTATTATTATAATCTTCATTAATGGTTAGTACACCGTCATTATAATCATCGTCATCTAAATAGTTGGCAATAGAATCACCATCGGTATCATCGTCATCTAGATTTCCATTGCCATTTAAATCTTCAATAACATCTGGTATTCCATCATTATCAGAGTCTTGACAATCAATTTGTTCAATCACAAAATCATATTGAGACTGGCAATTACTATTGTTAGTTACAATTACCGAATAATTACCTGGAGTATAAATATCTAAAGAAGCAGTTGTTTGTGGTAATGTAGTACCTTCTTGATACCATTCAAAAGTATAGTCTGTTTCTGGTAAATTTACTTCTAGGTTGGTAGCGGTACCATCATTACAAATAAACGGAGCACCTGCAAAAGTTATGAATGGGCTAGGGTTAACAATTAAGTCAAATGTGGTAACATTAAATTCGTTATTTAATGACTCTGTTCTTACGTAAATTGTTTGAATGTATGGAATAACATTATAATAGCTTGTAGGTAAAACATTTACTGCTGCCATAGCATCATTTTCTGTAGCATAGTAAGATATGTTTAGTGATGTAGGTAAATTTCCGTTTAGTAGTAACGTTTCATTGTCAGTTAAATCAAATAGCGCAATACCATCGGCTATATCATCGTCACATACTGTTAAATCAGGCAGGTCACAATTTATAGAATACACCCATGAATTAAACGTTCTGCTACAACCAGTGATGTTATCTGTCATAACTACAGAATAATGTCCGGGTATTTGCGCTAGCAATGTACTTGAGGTTTCACTCTGTATATAATCTCCCCAATACCATTCATAAGAATAGTTTCCGTTATCTACAACTGTATTGATTTGATACGGAAATGCATCTGAACAAACAACAGCATCGTGTATATCCATTTGTGGAGCTTGATTTACGATAATTGAGAATAATTGTACCTCATAAATACCTGAGCTATTTTCTTCTTTTCTTGCATAAATGGTTTGTGGGTTCGTTTCATTCATGTAGGCGGTAGGGTCGTATATGAAATTAACACCTGTATCTGCATCAGTAAAACTGGTGTAATAGGTAATGCTGTAATCATTAGGATTGTCTCCAGACAAAAAGATATCATTGTTAATGGTAAGGTTAAATGTACCAATATCTTGATACGGATAGTCATCACAAATTATCAAGTCATCTAGTTGCGCATAGCTAAGGCTAAAACAACTAATAAATAAAAACAAAAGCGTAATTTTTTTTATAGCAGCATTTATTTGTTATGCATCCATAATATAGTTTTTTACGCGCTTTGTTTTTTGTTTTTCATGTTAAATGATTCTTGGATTAACGTATTATAAAAAATGCTTAACCTCTAAATTGTGGAAATAAAAAAGGAGACCTTAGCGTCTCCTTTTCTTTTTATTAGCATTTTTATCACCTCTTGTTTTAGGCTTTTTATATTTTTTAGCTAGTTCTCTTCGGTAAGAACCTCCCTGATTTACTTTCTTATTTTTCTCTTTCTTTTCATGAAAAGCAGGCCCTCTTTCTTCTTCATCAACTCTAATAGGGTTATTACGTTCTCTTACCTTTGTTCGTTCTTCTGGTAATAGCTGCTCGTTTATTTCTATATACTCAGGCGTTTCTATAAAGTTAATCTTCTTCTGCATTAAATCTTCTATAGCCTCCACATATTCCACTTCTTTTGGGGTAGATAGTAAAATAGATTTACCTTCTTTTTCAGCCCTACCAGTTCTACCAATTCTATGGATATAATTTTCAGGGTATTCCGGTACATCTATACTAATTACATGTGATAGTTCTTCAAAATCTAAACCACGTGCAATAATATCACTTGCCACCAAAATACGTTTCTTAGCATTGTCAAAATCTTCAATAGCTCTTAAACGGTAGTTTTGTGTTTTATTAGAGTGAATAATAGCACATTGCCCCATAAAGATGTCTTCTAATTTTTCAAAAAGAATATCAGCTTTCTTTTTGTCTGGAGAAAAGATAACCACCTTAGAAAACGTTTGTTTATCTTTTAGTAGATCGGCTATTAAATTTATTTTGGTATAGAAGTTTGGTACTTCGTAACGGGTTTGTTCAATGTTTTCTAGTGGAGTACCAGAAGCGGCTACCGATATTTTTTCAGGAAACATGAAAAAGTCGGTAATTAAATCATCTACTTCTGTAGTCATAGTAGCAGAGAACATAATATTTTGACGTCTTTCTGGAAGTAAATCAAAGATATTCATTAGTTGAAATCTAAAACCTAAGTCTAACATTACATCTACCTCATCTATCACTAGTTTCTGAATAGATTTTAAGCTGAGCATTCTGCTAATAGCTAAATCATATAAACGTCCTGGAGTAGCAACAATAATATCTTGTCCTTCTTGAACTAATGCTATATGGGTATTCATGTTAACACCACCATATACGCCAGCAATACGCACATTCATATAAGCGGTAAGCTTTTCAATAGCTTCTACTACCTGAACAACCAATTCTCTGGTAGGTACTAAAATTAAAATACGTGGGGCTTGTTGTTTAGAGAATTTAAGTTCTCTTAATAAAGGAAGTAAGTAGGCAAATGTTTTACCCGTTCCTGTTTGGGCAATACCAACAATATCTTTACCCGATAGTATTACCGGAAAAGCTTCTTCTTGAATAGGAGTAGGGGTAGTATACCCTAAGTCTTCTATTGCATTATGTAAAAATTTGGTGAGATTTAAATCTTCAAACGTACCCATTGCATATAAATTTATGCAAAGGTAACCTTTTTATCAAATGTTTAGTGCTTCTCTTTCTTCTTGGGTAAGTAATCTTGATTGTATGATGAAACGTACCCCCATAGGAATTTCTAAAGAAAAGCTTGAACCACGGCCGGAAACCACATCTAAAGTTAGGTGAGTATGTTTCCAATATTCGTATTGATCTTTGCTCATCCAGAATTCAACACCCTCAATTTCGCCTAGCTTTATATCGGATCCTCCAATTTTAAAATCATCAATAGTAAAACACATGGGCTGAGACCCATCACAACATCCGCCACTTTGGTGAAACATAATAGCTCCATAACGGTCTTTTAGTTCTGCTATTAATTTTAAAGCTTTATCTGTAGCACTTATTTTTTCTATTTGCTTCTCCATTCTATCTTTCTTTTGAAATTAAAAAAGGGCAGACCGAAGAATCTGCCCTTACATTTGCCCAACTAAAATTTAAAAGAATCCAAGCTTATTCTTGTCATAAGAAATAAGCATGTTTTTAGTTTGTCTGTAGTGATCTAACATCATTTTATGGGTTTCTCTACCATAACCGGATTTTTTGTATCCTCCAAATGGTGCATGTGCAGGGTAGGAGTGGTAATTATTTACCCAAACTCTACCGGCAAGTATTTCACGGGGTACTTGATACATTTCATGAGCATCTCTTGTCCAAACTCCGGCACCTAAACCGTATAAGGTGTCGTTAGCTATTTCTAATGCTTCTTCAGTTGTTTTAAAAGTAGTCACGGCAACTACTGGCCCAAAAATTTCTTCTTGGAATACGCGCATTTTATTATGTCCTTTAAAAATAGTTGGTTGAATGTAGTAACCATCTTCAAATTCACCTCCTAAATGGTTTTCATCTCCACCACATAATACTTCGGCACCTTCTTCTTTACCAATTTTTAGGTACGACATAATTTTTTCTTTCTGATCGTTACTAGCCTGTGCACCCATCATAGTAGCTGGGTCTAGTGGGTTACCACATACAATAGCTTTGGTTCTTGCAACCACACGCTCCATAAATTTATCGTAAATATCTTCATGTACTAGCATACGTGACGGACACGTACATACCTCACCTTGGTTTAAGGCAAACATCACTGCACCTTCAACTGCTTTGTCAAAGAATTCATCATCTGCATCTCCAACAGATTTAAAGAAGATATTTGGTGATTTGCCTCCTAATTCCATGGTAGATGGAATAATGTTTTCTGAAGCATATTGCATAATTAATCTACCTGTAGTGGTTTCACCTGTAAATGCTACTTTGGCAATTCTTGGAGATCTTGCTAAAGGCTTACCAGCTTCTACACCAAAACCATTTATAATGTTAATTACACCTGGCGGTAGCACATCTTGAATTAATTCCATAAGTACCATAATAGAGGTAGGGGTTTGCTCTGCTGCTTTTACTACCGTTACATTACCGGCAGCAATTGCTGGAGCCATTTTCCATGTAGCCATTAAAAGCGGAAAGTTCCACGGAATAATTTGTCCAACTACACCAAGAGGCTCGTGCAATGCAATACTTACCATGTTTTGGTCTAGTTCGGCAATGGTACTTTCTTCTCCTCTAATAACCCCTGCAAAGTATCTAAAGTGATCAACACATAAAGGTAAGTCGGCGTTGAGGGTTTCTCTAATTGCTTTTCCATTATCAATAGTCTCTACAGTTGCCAGATATTCTAGGTTTTGTTCCATTACATCGGCTATTTTAAGAAGTACCGCACTTCTTTCAGTTGCAGAGGTCTTACTCCATGTTTTATAAGCCTCGTGTGCTGCGTCTAAAGCTAACTCTACATCTTCTTCAGTAGACCTTGCTACTTTAGAGATAAGTTTGCCATTAATAGGAGAAGTATTATCAAAATATTCACCTTTTACAGGTGCTACCCATTTACCACCAATGAAATTATCGTATTTTTCTTTGAAAGAAACTTCTTTCCCAACAAAAGGAAAGGATTGCGTTATAGTATCCATAATTATTGTTTGATTTTGATTACAGTGTTAAAATTCGTTATTAATTTACTTAAAAAATTGAACATTTGTATTTTTTTGTAGTACATTAGTATGATTTTGATAAAATAGGATGTTTTGAATGACAAATTGATAAAACATAGAAGTCTTAGAAAAATTGAGACTTTAGTGGAAAATAGAACGGTTTACAGTACTGATTTCGCGGAATTAAATATTTATGAAACTCGGCAGAAAGCTGAAAATGTTTATTTGGAATTTAGTTATCCTATTATAGCAAGCATGATTTCAGGAAAAAAAATTATGCACTTAGATCATATGAAGCAATTTGATTTTCTTCCTGGAGAGTCTGTGGTGCTTCCTGCAAATGAAAAAATGATTATAGATTTTCCTACGGCAACGTTGGAGCAACCTACAGAATGTTTGGCTTTGGGCATTGCAGCCGATAAAATAAAAGAAACCGTTGACTTTTTTAATGATAAAACGCGTATAGAATTTGAAAATGATACTTTTCAGTTAGAAGATGCGGCTATTCATTTAAATCATAACCGTAATTTACAGGCGTTGGTAGATAGACTAACGCTTACTTTTGTTGAAGGTAGCAAGGCTAAAGATGTTTTATTAGACTTAATGATAAAAGAACTTATTATTAGATTATTGCAAACAAAAGCAAGGGTGTTGCTTTTAAATGATACCGATAAATTATTAGATGATAATAGGATTGCTTTTGTGGTAAAATATATAAGAGAACACCTAACTGAAGATATTAATGTAGATAAACTAGCGGATAAGGCTTGTATGAGTAAATCTAGCTTTTTTAAAACCTTTAAAAATACCTTGGGTGAAACTCCTATAGATTATTTGAATACTGAGCGTATAAAGTTAGCTAAAAACCTAATTAGAAACTCTAATGATAAATTAAGAGAAATAGCTTTTCAATCTGGTTTTAATAATGTTAGTTATTTTAACCGACAATTTAAGAAAATAGAAAAAATTACACCTAAGCAGTATAGATCCTTGTTATCATGAGTTTCGGTAGGTAGAAAGTAATGAGTCTACTTTTTGCTTTATTTTAATGCCTAAATTAATAAGTAAATAATACCCTCCAATAATCCAAAGCATTACTTCTTGCTTGGCAATGGCTACTTTTTCATCAAAATCAGGTTTGTATAAGTTGTATTTAAAAGAAATAAATACATTGGTAATAACAAACAAAATAGCTCCTGGTACCACAATGTATGGATGTAGTTGATGGTTAAAGTATTTATATAAGCCCAAACCTGTAAAACTACCGTACAAAAGCATGAAGTGAATTATATAAATAGAAAGTGTATTTTGACCTATTTCTCTAATTTTTCTGGAGGTAATAACATTTTGCAATATCATAAAAATAGCAAAGCTTAATAATACATTACCAAGTCTTGCAAAAAGATAGTTGTTACTATAAATATTATGAAATAAACTAATGTTTGTCCACTCATACATTTTATTGAAAAACGGAGAACTACCAAATAATAAAGCAAGCCCAGTAATTAAAGTGATTACCACAGCATAGCTATACATGTTTTTACGTTCTTTAAAGTAATTAAATACATAGCCCATGAATGAACCAAAAGCTGCATATCCAAACCAAGGGAAAATAGTAAATACAGAACCATTGGCTTTTGTAAAATAGTTAGCAAACATTTTAGGTAAATAGTCAAAACTTAATTTTGAATAAATAGGCTCAAATGCAAATAAAAATACCGTTGCACTTAATAACATCAGTGGCATTACCCATTTAGGAGCTTTTAACGTAAGTAAGTATACCGTAATAATTAGCATTAAAGAAATACCAATACACTGTAATACATCTACCATATAAAAACCATCGTAAATGCGCCCCATTAGTAGCCCAGCCATATTAGTTCTAAGGGCATAACCTACTAGAACTAACGTAATACCTCTTCTTATACCTTTACTAACACGAATGTTATTCCACCCAGTATGTACAGTATCTTTAATTAATAAATACGTAAATATAAAACCGGACACAGTAAAGAAAGTAGGTGCTGTAATACCTCTAAAATATAACCACACCGAATAGAATATATTGTTAGGATCTCTAAACTCATGGCCTAACAAACTATCTGTAAAATGCCCTTGAAGCATCATGCAAATAGCAAAAGCCCTGATAAGATCAATAAAATATAATCTAAAAGAAGACGGTTTCATAGGTGTGTTAATTTTTCCCAAAAGTATATAAAAAAAGGATAGCTTTTAAAAGTAGCTATCCTAATTTTTAGGACATTGGTTATTAATATCATTTTATTAATATGAAACCTTTAAAATTTTGAAAATCATAATTTTAAGACGGATTCCATTTTGTTTTGAATAGCTTCTAAACATAGATTTCCTATACTACCTTCGTGGGTGTGATGAACATTCTTGTTGGGTGTAAAAGCACCTTCTTGAATATCCATACCTATTTTTTTATAGGCATCTCTAAACGGCATGCCGTCTTGTA
Organism: Neptunitalea lumnitzerae; assembly: GCF_027924185.1. Lineage (GTDB taxonomy): Bacteria > Bacteroidota > Bacteroidia > Flavobacteriales > Flavobacteriaceae > Neptunitalea > Neptunitalea lumnitzerae. Next base: position 849,923 of record NZ_BRVO01000002.1, on the reverse strand, counting down.
CTAGCTTGTTTAAAGTGTCTACGCTAAACAAATAATCATACTTAGGGTCTTCTAAAATATGGGTATTTACTTTTATATCTTTTAATGTAAAGGTAGCCATTTCAATACATGATTTTAACTCTTGTATCGCGGGTACTATAAGCTCTTTCGAAAGCTGTAAATCTCTATGATAACCACTTGGTAAATTAGTAGTTAATAGTGCCAGTTGCTGAGGTAAACCTTGTAGCACATTACACTTGCCTCTAATAAGTTCAAATACATCTGGGTTTTTCTTGTGGGGCATAATACTACTTCCGGTAGTAAGCTCATCAGGAAAACCAATAAAATTAAAATTCTGACTCATATATAGGCAGATATCCATACTCATTTTGGCAAGTGTAGCAGCTATACTACTAATGGCAAAGGCAGTACTTTTTTCAGACTTACCTCTGCTCATTTGAGCTGCTACCACATTGTATTTCATAGTAGCAAAATCTAGTTCTTGCGTGGTAAACGTTCTGTTGATATCAAAAGAACTACCATAACCGGCAGCACTACCCAAAGGGTTTTGGTCTACTATTTTGTAAGCTGCATTTAAAAAATACACATCGTCTATCAAACTTTCGGCGTAGGCAGAAAACCATAAACCAAATGAAGAAGGCATTGCTACTTGTAAATGGGTATATCCAGGTATAAGAATATCTTTATAGGTTTCGGCATGATTGATAAGCAAATCAAACAGCTCTTTTACTTGTTGTTTAATCTCCTTTATTTCTTCTTTAAGATACAAGTGAACTGCTACTAAAACCTGATCGTTTCTGGAGCGTGCCGTATGTATTTTTTTTCCGGTATCTCCTAGTTTTTCAACTAATAGAAACTCAATTTTAGAATGCATGTCTTCAAAGCTATCTTCAATGGTAAATGTTCCATTGTCAATTGTCGTAGCTATTTCGTCTAAGGCCAAGATAACATCCAGTGTTTCCTTGGTTGTTAAGATGCCAATATTCCCCAACATCTTAGCATGCGCTTTAGATGCTTGCACGTCGTATTTGGCTAATAACAAATCTAATTGTCTGTCATTACCAACGGTAAAATGATCTATTTTTTTATCGGTACTAAAACCTTTGTCCCAAAGTTTCATAATAATTACTGTAAAAAGGTGCTTAAAATTTTAATGTAAAGATCAATTCCCTCTTCAATTTCTTGAAGATAAATAAATTCATCGGCTGAGTGCGATCGGGTAGAATCTCCAGGACCTAATTTTAAGGATTGGCATGATAATACCGATTGATCTGAAAGGGTAGGAGAGCCATAGGTTGCTCTGCCTAAACCTATACCAGCTTTTACCAAATCATGATTTTTATCTATAGAAGACGAATTTAGTCTTAGTGATCTTGCTTTTACCTCACATGGTGCTTCAGTAGCTAAGATTTCTGCTATCTCTGCGTTGGTATATTTATCGTTAACTCTAACATCTATTACCAATTGTACTTCTGCCGGAACTACATTGTGCTGTTTCCCAGCGTTTATTTGTGTAACGGTGAGTTTTACTTCTCCTAATACCTCAGATACTTTTTCAAACTTCTTTTGCTCAAACCATTTTAAGACCTCTATAGAATTATAGATAGCATTGTCATTGTTAGGATGTGCAGCATGGCTAGGGGTTCCTTTTACCACGGCATCAAATACCACCAATCCTTTTTCTGCTATGGCCAAATTCATTAATGTAGGTTCTCCTACAATGGCTACATCAATTTTAGGTAAATGAGTCAACATGCTGTTTAACCCGTTAGCACCTGAGCTTTCTTCTTCGGCTGATGCTACTAGTACAATGTTGTGCGATAAATTTTCTTTTTCGTAGAAATGTATAAAGGAGGCTAGTAAGCTAACCAAGCATCCTCCTGCATCGTTACTTCCTAGTCCGTATAATTTACCATCTTCTTCAATAGCTTTAAACGGATCTTTGGTATAACCTGAATTTGGCTTTACGGTATCATGGTGTGAGTTTAACAATAATAATGGTTTGCCATCTTCATAATGTTTATTAAACGCATAAATATTATGTTGCTTGCGTTGAAAAGGAATACCGAATTGGGTAAGCCAGTTTTCAATAAGGGCAGCAGTACCTTCTTCTTCCGATGAAAATGAAGGTGTTTCTATGAGTTGCCTCAGCAGCTCGGTGGCTTTTTCGGTTAAATGTTCCTGAGTTATCATAACGTAATTGTGGTGTGTTTTTGTTGGCTGTTTTCTACAATCATTTTGGTGTTACCAATGCAAACCTTTTTTACATTTTGTTTTAAGGCTTCAAAGGCATTGTGTAGTTTAGGAATCATTCCGTCACTTACTACTTTTTCTTCTAACAGCGTCGGGTAATTTTGAGTGTTTATATGTTCAATTACAGAATCATCATCATTAATATCTCTCATTACCCCATTTTTCTCAAAACAATAGTACAGAGCAGTATCGTATAAATTGCTCATACCTACTGCAATGGTAGCGGCTATGGTATCTGCATTTGTATTAAAAAGCTGTCCGTTACCATCATGGGTGATCGCACAGAAAACTGGCGTTAATCCATTTTTTAATAAGGCATCAATGGTTTGTTCGCTTATACCGGTAACATCGCCCACATAACCGTAATCAATAGTTTTAACTGGGCGTTTAATAGCCTGTATGACATTACCATCTGCACCAGACAAACCAATAGCGTTACAGCCATTTCCTTGTAATTTGGCAACAATATTTTTATTAGCAAAACCACCATATACCATGGTGATTACTTTTAGAGTTTCAGCATCAGTAATACGGCGACCTTCTACCATAGTAGTTTCAATTCCCATTTTTTTAGCTAATTGTGTGGCTAACTTACCACCACCATGCACCAAAATTTTAGGTCCTTTAACTGCTGCAAAATCGGTAATGAAGGCTTCCAGAGCCGTTTCATTTTCTATAACGTTTCCACCTATTTTAATGACTTTTAGTTCCATAAGCTTATTTTAAATGCTCTAAAATTCTTTTTAAAACTACCTGTGCTGAATAGGTACGGTTGTTAGCTTGTTCAATAACCACCGAAGCATCACTATCTAATATTTCATCGGCTACAATTACATTTCTACGTACCGGAAGGCAGTGCATAAACTTAGCGTTATTGGTAACAGCCATTTGTTTATTAGTGATTGTCCAGTTTGGGTCGTTATTCACTACTTTTCCATAGTCCTTGTAATTACTCCAATTTTTCACATAGATGAAATCGGCATCTTTAAAAGCTTCTTCCTGATTGTACACAATAGGCGTATCCTTGGTCACCTCCGGATTAAGTTCATAGCCTTCCGGATGGGTAATCACAAAGTCAACATCCATACGTTGCATTATTTTAGTAAACGAATTAGCCACCGCATGGGGTAGTGCTTTAGGATGCGGAGCCCAACTTAAAACCACTTTTGGTTTAGCCGTTTTTTTAAGTTCGGTAATGGTAATAGCATCTGCTAAAGCCTGTAAAGGGTGCGCCGTAGCACTTTCCATATTCACAATAGGAATGCTACCATATTTTTTAAAATTATTCAGTACATGTTCCGATAAGTCCTTCTCTTTATCTGTTAAAGTAGGGAAGGCGCGTATGGCAACTATATTACAATATTGAGAAATTACAGCAGCAGCTTCTTTGATGTGTTCAGAAGTACTACCATCCATAACGGTACCATCTTCAAACTCTATAGCCCAAGCATCTGCACCAAAATTCATAACAATACAATGCATACCTAATTGCTGAGCAGCCTTTTGTGTACTCAATCTAGTACGTAGACTAGAATTAAAAAACAATAGTCCGATAGTTTTATGTTTGCCTAATGCTTCAAAAGCATACGGGGCTTTTTTTAGTGCAATAGCTTCCTCTATAAGTTCAGGGAGATTATCAATATCAGGTATGTCTAAATATTCTTTCATTTTGTATGGTGTCAATTTCATGTTATACCGGCTGTAAAACCGATTTCAATGCAGTTAAGAAAGTGTCAATGTGTTCTTTTTGAACCGTTAGCGGAGGTAGTATTCGCAATAACTTTTTGTTGTTGGCGCTTCCAGTGAAAATGTGATAGTCATAGATAAGCTTTTTTCGAAGCTCAACCACTTCAAAATCAAATTCTAAACCAAGCATTAATCCACGCCCTTTAATCGTTTTAACATCAGGGATTTCGGCTGCTTTTTCTTTAAAATAGGTAGCAACCTCTTTTACATGCTCCATTAGGTTTTCATCCTTCATAACATTTAACACAGCGATACCTGCAGCACATGCCAAGTGATTACCACCAAAAGTAGTACCCAGCATACCATGCCAAGCCTCTATAGAAGGATGTGTTAAAATACCTCCAATAGGGAAACCATTACCCATGCCTTTTGCCATAGAGATTATATCTGGCGTTACATTATAAGCCTGAAAGGCAAAGAAATTTCCTGTTCTACCATAGCCAGACTGTACCTCATCAGCAATTAAAAAGGTGTTGTTAGTTTTACAAAGAGCATCTAATGTTTCATAAAATTCGGCAGTGGTTTCATCTAAACCACCCACTCCTTGAATAAACTCTAGGATTACCGCACATACATCTCCTTTTTCAAGTTCTGCTTTAACACCGTCAATATCACCAAGTTCTAAAAAAGTCACTTTTTGTTGCGCATTGATAGGAGCTACAATTTTAGGGTTATCAGTAGCGGCAACGGCTGCTGAGGTTCTTCCGTGAAAGGAATTACCAAAAGAAATCACTCTTGATTTACCAGTAACAAAGGAAGCAACTTTTAGTGCATTTTCGTTGGCTTCCGCTCCTGAGTTACACAAGAATAGGTTATAAGCGTCACACCCCGATAATACACCAAGTTTTTCGGCTAATTCGGTTTGCAATGGATTCTGAATGGCATTAGAGTAAAACCCTAGTTTGGCAACTTGTTCTTGAATACTAGTAACATAGGTAGGGTGTGCATGTCCAATAGAAATTACTGCGTGTCCGCCGTATAGGTCTAAATATTCAACACCTTTATCGTCATAAACATATACATCTTTACCTAGTACAGGGGTGATATCATATAATGGATATACATTAAATAGTTTCATACTTACGATTTAGAAATTTGATTGATTTTATCAAAAGAAGCTTTTAACCCTTTAATCAATGAGGAACTCAATCCCTGATGTTCCATTTCGTTAAGGCCTTCAATAGTACAACCACCAGGAGTGGTCACACGGTCTATTTCTTGTTCAGGATGGTTACCACTTTCTACCAATAAACTTGCTGCGCCTAAACAGGTGTGCATAGACATTTCTAATGCTTCGGTAGATTCAAATCCTAATTGAATAGCTCCTTGCGTAGTAGCACGTATTAAACGCATCCAAAAGGCAATACCACTAGCACAAATAACGGTGGCCGCCTGCATCTGTTCTTCCGGAATTTCAATGGAATTTCCTAAACGATTAAATATAGCCAACGCAACATTAACTCGTTTTTTTCCTTTTTCATTAGAGCAAATACACGTCATAGACTTTCCTACAGAAATGGCTGTATTTGGCATTGCTCTTATGATAAACTGATCGTTACCTATAATGGCTTCAATACGTGGTATTTTAAATCCTGTTACAGTTGAAATAACTACATGCTTTTCAGTAAGCATATCTTTTATTTCATTTAAAACCAACTCAGTGTGTCTTGGCTGTATAGCCAAAATAATAATATCCGATTTTTCTACTGCGGTTCTATTATCTGTAGTTACAAAAACATTACCGTATTCACTATAACTTTCAATAGATGCTATGGTACGTTTTGTAAGGTATAGCGTAGTAATTGCATTATTTACAATTAATCCTTTTGCTATGGAAAGTCCTAGGTTTCCGGTTCCTAATATGGCTATTTTCATAGTTTGTTATTTAAGGCTTAAAAAATTAAAAATAAGAGGCTTTAATATGCAGTCCAGTAGTTTCTTCTAAACCAAACATTAAATTCATATTATGAATAGCCTGCCCACTAGCACCCTTTAATAAGTTATCTATACAGCTAGTTATTAATAGTTTATTTTCATGCTTGTGTAAATGCACTAAACATTTGTTAGTATTTACTACTTGTTTCAGGTTTAACTCAGTGTCTGATACGGTAGTAAAGGGTGCATTTTTAAAGTAATTTTTGTAAATAGCTTTAGCGTCTTCCAAACTACCATCAAAGTTGGTATAAGCCGTCACAAAAATACCTCTGGTAAAATCGCCTCGATAGGGCATAAAGTTAATAGCTGTGTCTAGTGTACCCTGAAGCGATGTTAAGGTTTCTGATATTTCTCCTAGATGCTGATGCGTAAATGGTTTATAGTAAGAGAAATTATTATTTCTCCAAGTAAAATGACTGGTAGCAGAAAGTGATTGTCCGGCTCCTGTACTACCCGTTACAGCATGGATGTGAACTTCATGTGTTAGTTTTTTTTCTTTAGCCAAGGGTAATAGTGCTAATTGAATTGCGGTAGCAAAGCATCCTGGGTTTGCAATATTACTAGCCTCTTTAATAGCAGCTTTTTGAAACTCTGGTAAGCCATATACAAAATCTCTACCCATAAAAAGAGCATCTTTCTCTAAACGGAAATCATTGCTTAAGTCAATTACCTTTGTATGAGGAGCAAACGTATGTTCCTCTAGAAACTTTTTAGAATTTCCATGGCCCAAACATAGAAAAACAACATTCACATTTGGGTTTACTTCATTTGTAAAAGTAAGGTCTGTTTCACCTATAAGATCATCGTGCACACTACTAATTAAGTTACCTGCATTAGAAGTACTATAGGCAAAGTTAATAACAGCCTTAGGGTGTTGTAGTAATAATCTAATCAATTCTCCTGCGGTATATCCCGCACTACCTGCAATACCTACTTGAATCATGATTCTCCGTTTACGTGATAATAGATTTTGTTCTGATTTGCTGTTAGCTTAATGAATCCTTTGGCATCATCTGCTGTCCAACCTTTATTCATTTCTCCATAACTACCAAATGAGGCATTCATTAAATCGTGCATAGAGCTAATACCATCTAGCTGAAATCTGTATGGTAATAAGGTTACAAATACATCGCCGCTTACATTTTTCTGAGCATCTGATAAAAAGGCCTCCATGTTTCTCATTACCTCATCTAAATATTGTCCTTCGTGTAATAACATACCGTACCAATTAGCTAAGTACTCTTTATGATGCTGTTGCCATTTGGTAAGTACATGTTTTTCTAATAAATGGTGTGCTTTAATAATTACTAAAGGTGCTGCAGCTTCAAAACCAACACGTCCTTTAATACCTATAATTGTATCTCCCACATGAATATCTCTACCTATTGCATATTTAGAGGCAATTTCATTGAGAAGCTGAATATTAATTTCAGGTGTATTTTCTTTTCCATCAATTGCGGTTAATTCTCCTTTGGTAAATGTTAGGGTAACCTGTTTAGGCGTTGTTTCTTCTAGCTGACTTGGGTATGCTTCTTCTGGTAAAGAACCATGAGATGTTAAGGTTTCACTACCTCCAACGCTGGTACCCCATAGGCCTTTGTTAATGGAATATTTAGCTTTTTCCCAACTGTATTCAATTCCATTTTCTTGTAAATAGGCTATTTCAGATTCTCTAGACAATTTTAAATCTCTAATAGGAGTAATAATTTCAATTTCAGGAGCTAAAATCTGAAAGATCATATCAAATCTAACTTGGTCATTACCAGCTCCAGTACTACCATGTGCTATATAACCTGCACCTATTTTTTTAGCGTGGTTTATAATTTCAATGGCTTGCACTATACGTTCTGCACTTACCGATAGCGGATAGGTGTTGTTTTTTAAAATATTACCATAAATTAAATACTTTACTACTTTATTATAAAAGATACTAAGCGCATTGATGCTGGTGTAAGAAGCTACCCCTAGTGCATACGCTTTTTCTTCCATTATTTTTATTTCGTTTTCAGTAAAACCACCAGTGTTTACACTTACAGCATGTACTTCAAAACCTTGATCTTTACTTAAATATTTTGCACAATAAGAGGTGTCTAAACCGCCACTGTAGGCTAAAACTAATTTTTTCATTTTTTATCTTCTTTTTCTTTTGGTAAGAATAAATGTTGTTTGATATTTTTTAAGCGTTGCAACACTTTTTTATCGTAATCATGTTGATGATTTTTTGGCTTTACTTTTTCATCCTTTTTAGCATCAGGATCATATAGCATACCTGTACATAAGCACATTTTTTGTTCTGTACGTTGCAGAATATCGTAGTTCTTACAAGTTTGGCAACCTTTCCAAAACGTAGGATCATCTGTTAATTCAGAAAATGTTACAGGTTTATACCCTAGCTCATAGTTAATTTTCATAACTGCTAAGCCTGTGGTAATACCAAAAATTTTTGCATCTGGAAATTTCTTTCTGGAGAGGTTAAAAATCTCTTGTTTTATACTTTTAGCGAGTCCTAGATTTCTATAATCAGGATGAACTATTAAACCAGAGTTAGCCACAAATTTTTCGTGACTCCAAACCTCAATGTAGCAGAAGCCAGCAAAAGAGTCGCCCTCTAATGCTATAACAGCGTTACCATTCTCCATTTTTGTAATAATATACTCAGGAGTTCTTTTGGCAATACCTGTGCCACGCACTTTGGCAGACTCTGCCATAGTATCGCAAATTATAGTAGCATACTTACTATGAGATTTATTGGCTACAACAATCTTCATTTCAACAATTTAAGAATTAAAAACAATAAAAAAGGTAATTTTTTCAAGAAAAGAACCGGACTCACCTAGGTTCCATAAAAATAACTGCACCCTTACGGGCGGCGGCGGATGGGACTAAACAAAATAGAGCGTTTCTCAGTGAATAACTGAGAGGTAACAAACTCCGATAAAAATGAGGATAAAAACATTATTGATAAAATGAAAAATAAAACACTAGTTACTTGCCTGTAATGATATTACATACAGCGGCGGCGCTCAGGAGAGCGAGTGGGGTAATTGCGTCTAATGTTCAAAATTATATTTTTCATATAGCAATGATACAAATATATTTTGAAATTTAAATCATGAATTTTTTAATAGTTTGTTAAATTTGTCACACTTTTTTAAACCCTATGAAGCGAACAAACCAAACGTACACCATTACTGTTACCTCTACACTAAAAAATAAATTAGTACAATGGGCATCTCAGTATGATGAGGTTACTTGGTTAGACTCTAATAACTACGGACAAGAGCACAGTGTTTTTGATGCTATATTAGCCGTAGATGCTTTAACTAGTATTCAAAAACCAGATACCGATAATGGGTTTGAGGCTTTAAAGGAATATCAGCTAACTACTAAAGACTGGATTTTTGGTTATTTGAGCTATGATTTAAAAAATGATACTGAGTCATTGCAATCTAACAACAGTGATGGTTTAGATTTTGCAGCCTTAAGTTTTTTTCAGCCTAAGAAAATTATTTTTGTAAAAGGAAATCAGTTAGAGTTCTCTTACTTAGGAATGGTAGATGATGAAATAGAGGATGATTTTAAGAACATTGTAAGTACCGATTTGTTTGAGGATGTTTACACGCCAAGTTTTACAATTAATGATAAAATTTCTAAAAATGAATATTTAGATAAGGTAGCTAAAATGCAATCTTATATTCATAGAGGCGATATTTATGAGGCCAATATGTGTATGGAATTTTATGGAGAGCAGGCAACTATAGACCCTGTACTTATGTATCATCGGTTGAATGCTATTTCTATTCCGCCTTTTGCTACTTTTTTAAAACACCATAAGCTTTATTTACTTTCGGCTTCTCCAGAACGTTACATACAGCGTATAGGAGATCAAGTGATTTCTCAGCCCATCAAAGGAACAGCCAAGCGAGCAGTAGATGAAAATGACGATAAGGATTTAGCAACTATGTTGAGTGTAGATGAAAAAGAACGTGCAGAGAACATTATGATTGTTGATTTGGTGCGTAACGATTTATCTCATTATGCCAAAAAGGGTAGTGTAAAGGTTACCGAATTATGTAAGGTGTATACCTTTAAACAGGTGCATCAATTAATATCTACGGTGGCAGCTACAGTAGAGGATCATATACACTCAGTAGATCTAATTAAAAGTACTTTCCCTATGGGCAGCATGACAGGAGCTCCTAAAATATCTGCTATGAAGATTATTGAAGAATTAGAAGAAACCAAACGAGGTTTGTATAGCGGAGCCGTAGGTTATTTTGATCCGAATGGTAATTTTGATTTTAATGTAGTGATTAGGAGTATTCTATATAATGAAGAAAAACAATATGTTTCTTTTTCAGTTGGGAGTGCTATTACTTCTTTATCTGACCCAGAAAAAGAGTATGAGGAATGTCTTTTAAAAGCCAATGCAATGAAAAATGTTTTGTTAGAAATTAATGATTAACAAACTGCCTTTGTTGGATTAAGCGAAACTTAAGCAAAAGTATTTACGAAGTTAGTATATTTGGGCATGCTCAAAGAATTCACATATCACCTAAATATTTCTTTTCCGCAATTACTTCAGAAAAAAGTATTATTGGCCGTTAGTGGAGGGGTAGATAGCATGGTAATGTTACATCTTTTTCAGGAATTAAAAGCAGATTTAGCAGTAGCGCATTGTAATTTTAGCTTGCGTGGTACTGAGAGTGATGGTGATGAGCAGCTAGTGGTTGATACGACTAAAAAATATAAGGTACCTATATACTGCAAGCGTTTTGAAACTAAGAAATACGCAGCAGACAAAGGTTTAAATACCCAGTTAGCAGCAAGGGAGTTACGCTATGCATGGTTTAATGAACTTTGTGTTACTCATGGTTTTGAGCATATTTTGGTAGCACACCATGCCAATGATAAAATTGAAACTTTTTTAATTAATCTTTCTAGAGGTACTGGTATAGATGGTTTGGCCGGAATTCCGGTTGAGAATGATAAAGTAGTACGCCCTATGTTACCATTTTCTCGTGAAACCATTGAAGCATATGCTAAAAGCCAAGGTATTGATTGGAGAGAGGATAGTAGTAACGCATCAGATGCATATCTGAGAAATAAAATTAGACACCATATAACGCCCTTATTAGAAGAGTTACATCCAAATTTTTTAGAGAATTTCTTAAAAACACAGGAGTACTTAATGGGATCTAAAGCTATAGTGGACCGTCATATAGCCGAATTGAAATCGGTACTTTTCATTAAAGAAAATGGAGTGATAAAAATTCCTGTGGTTCAATTATCAGCGCTTAATCCGCTTGCTACTTATTTATTTGAATTATTTAAGCCATACGGATTTACCTCGTGGAAAGATGTAGAACATCTGTTAAGTGCTCAAGGAGGCAAGGTAGTGTACTCTAAAACTCATGAGCTAAGTAAACACAGAGATACACTTATTTTAAGAGCTATAGAAAATGTAGTTTCTGATACTTATATATTTAATACCATTCCTGAAGAAATAGACCAGCCTGTTAAATTATCTTTCAAAATTGTAGAAGAAATTCAAGAAATAGGAGATTCTGTTATATATGTTGATGGAGAAAAGTTAAATTTGCCGCTGATTGTAAGGAAACGAAAAATAGGAGACTATTTCCATCCGTTCGGAATGTTTGGTAAAAAGAAAGTGAGTAAGTTTTATAAAGATGAAAAATACTCTATAAAAGCCAAAGAGGAACAATGGATTTTATGCACTGAACAAGATATTGTTTGGATCATAGGCAAAAGAGCAGACCGACGTTTTTCGGTTTCGGAGCAAACAAAAACAATTTTAAAAATACAAGTGATTACATAATGAAGAATTTATTTGCTGTAGTACTATTACTAACCGGATTTTTAGGATTTTCACAATTCGGTAACCAACAACCCATGCAAGTAGAGCCTGTTAAATGGTTTTATAGCGTAGAAAAAATTTCTGAAACTGAATTTGACCTTATTTTTAAAGCAAATATAGAACCAGAATGGCACGTGTATTCTCAATTTACCAGTGAAGGAGGTTCATTACCTTTGGAATTTAAGTTTGAGAATGCTGGAGCTGATTACGAATTGGTTGGTACTGCAGCAGAAGGAGATACCTATACAGAATACAACGAAATTTTTGAAGTAGATGAAACCTTTTTTAAAGATGAGCTGTATGTAAAACAGCGCATTCATTTATTAAAGGGAGATTTAAAAGCTGTTTATGGTAAATTAACTTATCAAGTATGTAAAGAGGTGTGTATTAATGGCGATCAGGAATTTGCATTTTCTTTAACCGGACAAAAGGCGGAAGTAAAGAAAAAGGTAATGACAGAGCGCGATGCTGAACTTTCTTCTGCATTGGTGTTATCTTTAAAAAATACACATTATTTAGAAAATACTGAAGAACAAAAAGGTTACTGGGAAGTTTTTGTACTAGGCTTTTTAGGTGGTTTTATAGCGTTATTAACGCCTTGTGTATTTCCAATTATTCCTTTAACGGTTTCTTTCTTTACTAAAAGAAATGAAAACTCTACTAAAGGAAAAGCAAATGCTTTGTTATACGGATTTTTTATAGTTTTAATTTACTTGTTGTTAAGTTTACCTTTCCATTTATTAACTACTATAAACCCAGACATTTTAGGTAATATATCTACCAATGCATTTTTAAATGCCTTTTTCTTTATTATCTTTTTATTCTTTGCTTTTTCATTTTTTGGATACTACGAGATTACATTACCAAACTCTTGGACCAATAAAATGGATAATGCATCTAATATAGGTGGGGTTATTGGTATTTTCTTTATGGCGGTAACCTTAGCTATTGTTTCTTTTTCTTGTACGGGTCCTATATTAGGGTCGTTACTAGCTGGTTCACTTACTGCAGATGGTGGTGCAATGCTATTAACAGTAGGTATGGGCGCTTTTGGATTGGCTTTAGCGTTACCATTTGCTTTCTTTGCTTTATTCCCTAACTTATTAAAGTCGTTACCTAAATCAGGTGGATGGATGACTACTACCAAAGTATTCTTAGGGTTTTTAGAGTTAGCATTTGCGCTTAAGTTTTTATCAAATGCAGATTTGGTAATGCACTGGGGTATTTTGAAAAAAGAAGTATTTATAGGATTATGGATTGTATTGTTTGTGTTATTAACATTATACTTATTTGGTGTTTATAGATTTCCGCATGATGGACCAAAAGGGAAGTTGTCTAAAGGTAGATTAGGACTTGGTATTCTTTCTGGGGTATTTTCTGTATACCTTATTTTGGGTATAGCAGGGGTAAATAATTTACGCTTATTAAGTGGATTCCCACCACCATCTTTCTACTCGTTATTCCCAGGAAAACATGAGAGTGATTTAACCATTTTTACCGATATGGAAGAGGGAATGGCCTATGCCAAAGAAAATGATAAATTGGTAATGTTAGATTTTACGGGTTGGGCATGTGTAAACTGTAGAAAAGTAGAAGAACAAATTTGGACAGACGAGCGTGTAAATGAAATACTAGAGAAAGATGTAGTTATTATTTCATTATATACCGATGATAGAAAAGCTTTAGAAGAAGCTGAGCAATTTAAATACCAATATGACAACGGTAGCGTAAAGGACATTGAAACCATTGGTGATAAATGGGCAACGATGAGGTATATTAATTTTAAAACAACATCACAGCCTTATTATGTATTAATGACTACAGATTATGAAATGCTGAATGTACCAATGCAGTATGAACCTGTAGAAGCTTACTTGTCTTGGTTAGAAACAGGTGTAGCAAACGCTAAAAAGTAAATTACAGATTAGATAATTAAGAACTTCTAAGTTATTACTTGAAGTAATTTTAAACGATATAAAAAGCCATTCTTACAGTTAAGAATGGCTTTTTTAATTTTTTATGCAGCTATAAATGTTAATTTTAGGAGAATATAAGGTGGTTCTATTAAGAAGAAATATATTTAAAGTTGCAAACAAATATGTATCATGAAATTAAAATTATTAGTTCTTACCTTTTTAAGTGTATTTGTGCTTAACGCTCAAGGTTATGACGTAAAAGCCCACTACACAAAAAAAGAAGTATCTATTGAAATGCGAGATGGTATTCACTTGCATACGACTATCTATAGTCCTAAAGATACTTCTAAAAAATACCCTATTGTAATGCAGCGTACCCCTTATAGCTGCCAACCTTATGGTCCTGATAAATACCGAGCTACCATTGGTCCTGATAAAACTATGATGGAAGAAGGGTACATTATCGTTTATCAAGACGTTAGAGGACGTTGGAATAGTGAGGGTGTATATGATAATATGCGCGCTTACATACCCAACAAAAAAGGGAAGCAAGTAGATGAAGCATCCGATACGTACGACACTATTGATTGGTTGGTAAAAAATGTACCTAACAACAACGGAAATGTTGGTACTTGGGGAATTTCTTATCCTGGCTTTTATGCTTCGTATTCGTTATTATCAGAGCACCCAGCGTTAAAAGCAGTGTCTCCACAAGCATGTATTGGAGATTTCTTCTTTGATGATTTTCATCATAATGGAGCATTTTTATTAAGCTACTGGAGAATTACAGGGTTATTTGGTTATGAGAAAGATACACCAATGACAAAAGATTGGTATAAGATTACAGATGTACCTACACAAGATCAATATCAGTTTTTCTTAGATCATATGCCGTTATCTAAATTAGATACCTTTTACTCTAAAGAAAATGTATTCTACGAGCAAATTAAGGATCATCCTAATTATGATGAGTTTTGGAAACCAAGAGGATTGGTACAACACTTAAATGATATTAAAAAGAAACCTGCGGTAATGTTTGTAGGTGGCTGGTTTGATGCTGAAGATTTATACGGACCATTAAATTCGTATGCGCAAGTAGAAGAAAATAAAAAGCTTTACAATACTATTGTTATGGGGCCGTGGAGCCATGGAGACTGGGCGCGTAACAAAGAAAGACAAGCGATAGGAAATGTGTATTTTGGTTCTGATATATCTAAATTTTTCCAAGAAAACATTCAAAGTAAATTCTTTCACCATTTCTTAAAAGAAGACGGAAAAGGGGAGTCTGGGTTACCAGAAGCTTATATGTATAATACAGGAAGCAATGAATGGAATAAGTTTGATTCTTGGCCACCTGAAAATACTATTAAAGAAACTTATGGTTTAGGAGCTCATCAGGCATTATCTAAAATGATGACCAGAGAATTTTCTTTTGCAGAATTTGTGAGTGATCCTAAAAAGCCAGTACCATATTCTGAAGATATTAAATTTGTATTTACACCTAGAAAATACATGACGGATGATCAGCGTTTTGCTGCTAGAAGACCAGATGTATTGGTATTTGAAACCCCAGTTTTAGAAGACGATATTACCTTAGCAGGAGATATTTTAGCTAAATTAAAAGTATCTACTACCGGAACTGATGCTGATTGGATTGTAAAGGTAATTGATGTATTTCCTTCAGATGCAGAAGATTTTGAAGAAACTCAAGAATATTTAAAAATGGATAACTATCACATGATGGTACGTAGTGAGGTAATGCGCGGTAGATTTAGAAATAGTTTTGAAAACCCAGAGCCGTTTGTTCCTAACCAAGTAACCAATGTAGATGTGAAACTTCAAGATGTTTTCCATACCTTCAAAAAAGGACATAAAATTCAAGTACAAATTCAGAGTTCATGGTTTCCTTTAATAGATATGAATCCGCAGACGTATGTTGAGAATATTTATAAGGCAGAAGCTAAGGATTTTCAAAAGCAAACACACCGTGTATACAATATGTCTACTATTGAGTTTACGGTGCTTAAAAAATAAGGCACAAACTAAGGCTGATGACTAATTAATAAATGTGTTTTTTACATTTATTAATTATTACAGGTGTTATTTTATAATACTTCAATTTCATGCGGCTTATTTTGTCAAAATAATTATTTTTACAAATCAAATTAAATTATCTAACTATACTAACTAATGTAAGATTATGAGTTCAACTTTTGAATTTTGGGATTATATTGTATTCATTGGATATGCAGTATTAATTCTAGGAGTAGGTTTGTTCGTATCTAGAGGTAAAAAAGGGCAGGATCGTAATGCCGAAGATTACTTCTTAGCAAGCAAATCATTACCGTGGTGGGCAATTGGTGCTTCCCTTATAGCAGCAAATATTTCAGCTGAACAATTTATAGGAATGTCAGGATCTGGTTACGCAACCGGATTGGCTATTGCATCGTATGAGTGGATGGCTGCTTTAACTTTAATTATTGTAGGTAAGTATTTTTTACCGGTATTCATAAACAAAGGATTATATACCATTCCTGAATTTATTGAGAAAAGATATTCAACCAACCTGAAAACTATTTTAGCAGTTTTCTGGATTGCACTTTATGTGTTTGTAAACTTAGCTTCTGTATTATACTTAGGGGCTTTAGCAATACAAACTATTATGGGAGTTCCGTTGATGTATGGGGTTATTGGTTTAGCTTTATTTGCGGCTGCTTATTCTTTATATGGTGGACTTTCAGCGGTTGCTTGGACCGATGTTATTCAAGTAGTTTTCTTGGTACTAGGAGGTGTTATTACTACATACCTTGCTTTAAATACCGTATCTGATGGAGGCGGTATTGTTAAAGGTTTTGAAATTATTACAGAAAAAGCACCTAAGCATTTTGCTATGATTCTTGATAAGACTTATGATGATTATGATAAATTACCAGGTATATGGGTATTAGTAGGAGGTATGTGGGTTGCTAACTTGTACTATTGGGGCTTTAACCAGTACATTATTCAAAGAACGTTGGCAGCTAAATCCTTAAAAGAATCACAAAGAGGTATTTTAATGGCTGCCGGCTTAAAGTTAATAATTCCTTTTGTGGTAGTAATTCCAGGTATAGCAGCTTATGTTTTACTAAATAAAGATCCGGAATTTTTAAGTAAAATAACGGATTTAGGAATACAAAGTGAACTTGGTAAGCCAGATGAAGCTTACCCGTGGTTACTACAGTTTTTACCAGTAGGACTTAAAGGGGTGGCGTTTGCTGCATTAGCTGCCGCAGTGGTATCATCATTAGCATCTATGCTTAACTCTACATCTACCATCTTTACAATGGATATTTATAAACAATACATTAACCCTAAGGCAAGCGATAGAACTACTGTAAATGTAGGTAGAATTTCTGCTGCTGTAGCGTTGGTAATTGGTTGTGCTATGGCTCCGTTATTAGGAGGGATTGATCAGGCATTCCAGTTTATTCAAGAATATACAGGTCTTGTGAGTCCTGGTATTTTGGCTATTTTCTTGTTAGGTTTATTCTGGAAGAAAACGACCAACAAAGGAGCTATTGTAGGTGCTTTAGTGTCACTTCCTATTGCATTTTACTTTAAAATTGGTCAGCATGGTTGGTTAGAAGGACCTTTGTTTGTAAATATTCCGTTTATGAACCAAATGGGACTTACACTTATTATCACTTCTATTATTATTGCTGCAGTAAGTTTATCTGAAGGTAAAGGAGAAGATAGTCCTAAAGGAATTGATTTAGGTGGCGGACTGTTTAAAACAGGAAGTGTATTTAATATTGGAGCTTTTGCTGTGATGATTATTTTAGCATTCTTATACGCGATGTTCTGGAGCGCTAAATAAGCTTACATTTAACATATATAGAAAAGCCGAATCATTGATTCGGCTTTTTTTGTGTCAATATTTTTAAGGCTCCGGTACTCCATAATGCCCAAAGAATTAAAACCGGCTGAAAGAATAACCGAATCAATCTAGCCTTGTCTGTATCTAACCCAAAGGCATCGGTATGGTTTACATATTGGGCTATGTTACCAGGAAATATAAGCACGTAGAAAATAGCTAAAGCTATACCTACATATACTTTCTTTTTATAGTAAAATACCATGGCACCACCTAATAATAATTCGGCAATACCTGAGGCTATAACTACAAAGTCTTTAGAAAGCGGTACCCAATCTGGTACCTGAGCTTGAAACTCTTCCCGTTGAAAAGTCATGTGACCTATGGCGGCAAGTACCATAAGGCCTCCTAGTAGTATTCTGAATATGTTCTGTGTTGTTGACGTTTTGGAGTATGCTTTCATAGTTTTTAATTTAAATCGTGTACGATATAAATGTAAGAAGATTTTTCGACAAATACTAATACCTTACGTTTACAGCGATAGTTTACGTATTACCGTAAGTATAGATGCGGGAATCCCTTTATTTTTACTTGATAAATATGATTATAGATGCTTTGTAGGTTTACCTGCAAGGTGGGTTATTTTAAATATACATAGAATGCTTATAAAGGTTTTTGGGAGTGCTGTATTTGGGGTAGAAGCTACTACTATTACTGTAGAAGTAGATATTAATAAAGGCATTGGGTACCACTTGGTAGGATTACCAGATAATGCGATTAAAGAAAGTAATTACCGTATTGCAGCGGCACTGCAAAATAACAGCTATAAAATACCAGGAAAGAAGATAACCATTAACATGGCACCTGCCGATTTACGGAAGGAAGGGTCTGCCTATGACCTTACTCTAGCAATGGGAATACTGGCAGCAAGCAACCAAATTAAATTAAAACATTCGGTAGAGGATTACCTGATTATGGGAGAACTTTCTTTAGACGGTAGTGTACAACCCATTACGGGAGCACTTCCAATTGCTATTAAAGCTCGACAAGAAGGGGTTAAAGGCTTTATATTACCCATAGCCAATGCAAAAGAAGCTGCTATTGTAAATGATTTAGAGGTATACGGAGTAAGTAATATTACAGAAGTAATTGAATTTTTTGAGGGAACTACAACCTTACAACCTACCATTATTAATACCCGTGAGCAGTTTTACAAAAACCTTGATTTTCCCGAATTTGATTTTGCAGATGTAAAAGGGCAGGAGAGTATTAAACGCTGTATGGAAATTGCCGCTGCGGGTGGACATAATATTATTTTAATAGGTCCACCAGGTTCTGGTAAAACCATGTTAGCCAAGCGGCTTCCTAGTATATTGCCGCCTATGACCTTACATGAGGCATTAGAAACTACCAAAATACATAGTGTAGTAGGTAAGGTAAAAGATATTGGTTTGCTAAGTCAACGTCCGTTTAGGGCACCACACCATACCATATCAGATGTAGCCCTAGTAGGTGGTGGTACATATCCGCAACCGGGAGAAATATCACTGTCACACAATGGGGTATTGTTTTTAGATGAGTTGCCAGAATTTAAACGGTCGGTATTAGAAGTTATGCGCCAACCTTTGGAAGATAGAGAGGTAACCATTTCCCGAGCTAAATTCACAGTCACTTATCCATCTTCTTTTATGTTGGTAGCTAGTATGAACCCGAGTCCGGGAGGTTATTTTAACGACCCAGATGCGCCAGTGTCTTCATCACCTGCAGAAATGCAACGGTATTTAGGTAAAATATCGGGGCCGTTGTTAGACCGTATCGACATTCATATTGAGGTAACCCCTGTACCGTTTGAAAAACTATCGTCTACAGACAAAGCCGAAAGTAGTGTAGCTATTAGAGAACGGGTGATGAAAGCAAGAGAACTACAAACCCAACGGTTTGAAGAGCTACCCAACATACATTACAATGCGCAAATGAATACCAAGCAAATACGAGCCTATTGTGCACTAGACGATGCCTCTTTAGACTTGTTAAAAAATGCCATGCAGCGGTTGAATTTATCGGCCAGAGCGTACGATCGTATTTTAAAAGTAGCACGTACCATTGCCGATTTAGATACTTCGGAAGCTGTTTTAGGTCATCATATTAGTGAAGCTATTCAGTACCGTAGTTTAGATAGAGATGGTTGGTTGGGGTAGGTATGATATTAATAATGTAGAGTATTTAGAAATTAAAAATACGTCAGTTCGAGTGATTTTGTGTAGAGAATCGAAGCAAAATTGTATCGAGAACTACACTTTAGTTTCAAGCCCTATTCTCGATACAAAAATAGTATCCTATTTTTACTCGAATTGACGGTCTTGAAGTTAATAGATCAAAAAATGTAGCAGGTTTAGTTAATAAATCGATACAATAACTTTATAAGTTTAGTTTTCTTTTTATATGGGGCATAGCGTAGCGGGTTTTCAAGCTTACTACGTTTCACGATAGCTTTAGAATGACTAAACGTATCAAAGGAGTATTTTCCGTGGTATTTGCCAATTCCACTGTTCCCTATACCACCAAAAGGCAATTGGTTGTTAACTAAATGCACTAGGGTGTCGTTAATACAACCTCCTCCAAAAGCATAATTTTCTATAATAGCATTGGTAAATTCTTTGTTGTTAGCAAATACATATAAGGCTAAAGAATGCTCGTACTTTTTTAGAATAGTATCTAAATCCTTCTCATAGGTATAACTAATAATAGGCAGTATGGGGCCAAATATTTCCTCACTCATTACAGCACTTTGTAAAGATGGATTGTCAACCACCGTTGGGGCTATATATAAAGAAGTTTCATTGCTTGTACCTCCATGGGAGATTTTAGTACCTTCAAGGTAACCTATCAAACGCTGAAAGTGTTTCTTATTAATAATTTTACCGTAGTCAGTATTTTCTTCTGGGTTTTCCCCATATAAATCTTTAATAGCACTTATCAGGTACTGTGTAAATTGTTGCTTTACACTTTCATGAACTAATACAAAATCGGGGGCCACACAGGTTTGTCCGGTATTTACAAATTTACCCCAGGCTATTCGTTTTGCTGCTACTTTTAAAGAAGCCGACTCGTGAACAATACAAGGGCTTTTACCGCCAAGCTCTAAAGTAACCGGAGTTAAATTTTTTGCAGCTGCTTGGTAAATCTCTTTACCTATAGCAGTGCTACCTGTATAGAAAATATAGTCCCATTGCTGTTTAAGAAGTTCTTTAGCCAGAAGTGGGCCACCTTCAATAACAGTGACAAACTTAATATCAAATACCTTGGTAAGTATATCTTTTATTACTGCCCCAGTATTGGGTGCCATTTCAGAAGGTTTTAAAACAACGCTATTCCCTGCAGCAACAGCACCAATAAGAGGAGCCAGTGTAAGTTGAAATGGATAGTTCCAAGGGGCAAAAATTAAAACACGTCCATAAGGGTGTTGGTAAATATATTCTTTAGCCGGAAAATTAAGCATACTACCCGGTATACGTTTCGGTACAGCCCAACCTCTTAAATGTTTAATCGTATGTCTTAATTCAGCTAAAACAAATTGTGTTTCGGTAAGCATACTTTCAAAAGTTGGCTTTCCTAAGTCTTTTGCAAGTGCTTCGCAAATCTCTTTTTCTTGTTTTTTAATTTGGGTTTTTAGCTTTTTTAAAAGTGCAACACGCACAGCTACAGAAGGATATGTTTTATTTAGTGTAGACACAATTTTTTAGTTGAATTAGTAGCTTAAGTTAAAAATAATTTTTAATATTGATAATACATGAAGAACAATAAAAGAAACGTCATCCGAATTAGCATTATTATTCCAAAAATGGAGTGATGCAGTTTGGTATTGGATATAATGAAAAGCCTGCATCTATAACAAGATTGCAGGCTTTTTTTTGCTCTTGGATGTAATTGAAAAAAATGATTTAAATCACTGATTTTCAATATTTTAATAAAATAATTTGTAATTTGGATTTAAACAGCTTTGCGTTTATAGGAAGATGCAAGAAAGGAAACCTAATAAATTTGATATAACTTAGAAATAATTCAAAGATTTAACATAAATAATGAGTTTAAACAAATATAGTAAGATAGTTACTCAGAACGATACATTACCGGCTGCCCAAGCCATGTTACATGCGCTGGGGTTAACCGATGAAGATTTACAAAAACCTTTTGTAGGAATTGCCAGTACGGGGTATGAAGGAAACCCGTGTAATGTACATTTGAACAAATTAGCGGTAGATGTAAAAAAAGGAGTAGAGTCTACCAATTTAGTAAGCCTTATTTTTAATACCATTGGTGTTAGTGATGGTATTTCTAATGGTACTCCTGGTATGCGTTTCTCATTACCATCAAGAGATATTATTGCCGACTCTATTGAAACCGTAGTAGAAGCTATGAGTTATGACGGTTTGGTAACCGTAGTGGGATGTGATAAAAATATGCCGGGTGCATTAATGGCGCAATTACGTTTAAACAGGCCTTCTATTTTAGTGTATGGAGGTACTATTGCTCCTGGATGTCATAATAACAAGAAACTTGATATTATCTCTGCTTTTGAAGCATACGGACAAAAAGTAGCAGGTACTATAGACCAAAAAGAGTTTAAAGAAGTAATTCACAAAGCTTGCCCTGGTGCGGGTGCTTGTGGGGGTATGTATACTGCTAATACAATGGCATCGGCTATTGAGGCTATGGGAATGTCCATGCCTTTTAATTCTTCTATACCAGCAGAAAACGCTAAAAAAGGTGCCGATTGTGAAGCAGCAGGAGCGGCTTTACTACACCTTTTAAAAGAAGATATTAAACCAAGAGATATTGTTACTAAAAAGTCATTAGAAAATGCTTTTAGATTGGTAACCGTATTAGGAGGTTCTACCAATGCCGTACTACACTTTATGGCTATAGCTCATGCTGCTGAAGTAGATTTTACTCTAGAAGATATTACTAGAATTAGTGAGACTACCCCTTTCTTGGCAGACCTTAAACCTAGTGGTAAGTTTGTTATGGAAGATTTACATAAAGTAGGTGGGGTGCCTGCAGTACTTAAATACATGCTTAAACAAGGGATGTTGCATGGAGACTGTATGACGGTTACTGGAAAAACCATTGCAGAAAATCTATTGGACGCTCCTGATTTAATAGAAGGACAAGAGATTATTAAAACAGTAGACCAGCCAATTAAAGAGACTGGACACATTCGTGTGCTATACGGTAACCTTGCCACAGAAGGCGCAGTAGCAAAAATAACCGGGAAAGAAGGATTAGCTTTTACCGGAAAAGCCAAAGTTTTTAATAGTGAGGTAGCGGTAAATGAAGGTATTAAAAACGGAAAAGTAGAAAAAGGAGATGTAGTAGTTATTAGATATGAAGGACCTAAAGGTGCACCAGGTATGCCAGAGATGTTAAAACCAACATCGGCTATTATGGGAGCTGGTTTAGGAAAAGATGTAGCTTTAATTACCGATGGTAGATTTTCAGGAGGTTCTCACGGTTTTGTTGTGGGGCATGTATCGCCAGAGGCGCAAGTAGGTGGTGGTATTGCTTTGGTACAAGATGGAGATATTATAACCATTGATGCTGTTAAAAATACTATTAACATGGAAGTTAGTGAGGAAGAACTAGCAAAACGAAAAGCGAACTGGGTGCAACCAGAGTTAAAAATAAAAACTGGTAGTTTATATAAATATGCAAGAACGGTATCGTCTGCAGCGCAAGGCTGTGTTACCGATATATTTTAATTTGTAGTTTGATTTATGGAAACAAAAACAATGAAAAGCGAAACCACAAATACGCAAAAGAAAATAAAGATTACTGGATCGGAAGCGGTAATCCATTGTTTGTTGGCTGAAGGGGTACATACTGTTTACGGTTATCCCGGAGGTGCTATTATGCCTGTATATGATGAATTATTTAAATTTCAGGAGGAGTTACATCATGTTTTAACCAGACATGAACAAGGAGCTATACACGCTGCTCAAGGCTTTGCCAGAGTTAGTGGTAAAGTAGGGGTCGCATTCGCAACTTCTGGTCCAGGAGCAACAAATTTGGTTACAGGGTTAGCAGATGCTCAGATAGATTCTAATCCGGTGGTATGTATTACCGGGCAAGTCGCTAGCCCGTTATTGGGTTCTGATGCTTTTCAGGAAACTGATATCGTGGGTATTTCTACGCCAATTACCAAATGGAATTGCCAAATTACAGATGCGAATGATATACCTAGTGTTTTAGCAAAAGCTTTTTATATAGCAAGATCGGGTAGACCAGGTCCTGTATTAATTGATATTACAAAAGATGCTCAATTTCAACAATTTGAGTTTGAATATAAAAAATGCACTGCTATACGTAGTTACAAACCAGTACCTACTATTGAGCCTGCAAAATTAGAAGAAGCTGCCAAGATAATTAATAGTGCTAAAAAGCCTATGATTGTTTTTGGACAAGGAATTTTACTTGGGAATGCAGAAGCCGAGTTGAAAGCGTTTATTGAAAAATCTGGTATTCCTGCAGCTTGGACCGTGTTAGGATTATCTGCATTAGATTCAGACCATCCATTAAATGTTGGTATGGTGGGTATGCATGGTAATTATGCACCTAATTTATTAACTAATGAGTGTGATGTGCTTATTGCATTAGGGATGCGTTTTGATGATAGAGTTACTGGAGATTTATCGCGCTATGCGAAACAAGCTAAAGTACTTCACTTTGAAATAGACCCAGCGGAAATAGATAAAAATGTAAAGGCAGATGTAGCTGTATTAGGAAATGTAAAAGATACATTGTCTCAAATAATGCCTTTAATTGAAGAAAAGCAATACCCAGATTGGTTTGCAGAATTCAAAAGGTTATATGATATCGAATTTGAAAAAGTGATTCAGCCTGAAATGGAGCCTACCAAAGAGGGGCTAACTATGGCAGAGGTAATTAATCAGATTAATAAAGAATCGGGGAACGAGGCTATTGTAGTATCAGATGTTGGGCAACACCAAATGTTTGCCTGTAGGTATGCTAAATTTAAAAAGTCTAAAAGCAATGTAACCTCCGGTGGTTTAGGTACTATGGGGTTTGCGTTGCCAGCAGCTATGGGAGCTGCCATGGGAGCACCAGATAGACCCGTAGTAGCTATAGCAGGTGATGGTGGTTATCAAATGACTATTCAAGAGTTAGGTACCATTTACCAAACACAAATACCAGTGAAAATAGTGGTATTAAATAATGAGTTTTTAGGAATGGTACGTCAATGGCAACAACTGTTTTTTGATAAACGATATGCTTCTACAGAAATGATTAATCCTGATTTTGTAAAGATTGCTGAAGGATATCATATTCCAGCTAAAAAAGTAACGAAAAGAGAAGATTTGGCTTCGGCTATTCATGAAATGATGGCTACAGACGGAGCTTATTTTCTAGAAGTAGTAGTAGAAAAAGAAGATAATGTATTCCCTATGATTCCAACCGGATCTAGTGTATCAGAATGTAGATTAAGCTAAAAGTAATGGAAGAAAAATTTTATACCATCACCGTATATACCGAAAACAGTGTAGGATTGTTAAACCGTGTTTCGGGCATCTTTTTAAAAAGGCATATTAATATAGAAAGTATCAATGCTTCTGTTAGTGAAATTCAAGGGGTTCATAAGTACGTTGTTTTAGTGAAAACCACAGAAGATTGGGTGCGTAAAATTACCGGACAATTAGAAAAGCAAGTAGAGGTTATTAAAGCTTTTTACCATACCGATGATGAAATTATTTATCAAGAATCGGCTTTATTTAAAATCAAGTCTGATTTGTTATTTGATGAACGTCAAATTCAGAACATCATAAAAGATAGCAATTCGCAAATTGTAACGGTATCTAGAAACTTTTTTGTGATAGCTAAAACAGGAAGAAGACATGAGATAGAAGAATTGTATGATGAATTAGAGCCTTATGGTATTATGCAATTTGTACGTTCGGGTCGTATTTCAGTATCTAAAGAGAGTATGGAGATATCAAATATCTTAAAGGAATTTCAAGAGAATTAAAACTAATTAACTATAAAACTAAGAACTAAGTAGCAATGGAAAATTATTTCAATACACTATCATTACGAGAAAAATTAAATCAATTAGGAGTGTGTGAATTCATGGATATTTCTGAATTCAGTGATGGTGTAGCGGCCTTAGCCGGAAAAAAAGTGGTTATCGTAGGATGCGGTGCACAAGGATTAAATCAGGGGTTGAATATGAGAGATAGCGGTCTAGATGTATCCTATGCATTAAGACAAGCTGCTATTGATGAAAAAAGAGCTTCTTATACAAATGCAACTGAAAATGGTTTTACTGTAGGTACGTATGAAGATTTAATTCCTACGGCTGATTTAGTTTGTAATTTAACACCAGATAAGCAACATACCAATGTAGTTTCTGCAGTAATGCCATTGATGAAAGAAGGGGCAACCTTATCTTATTCTCATGGTTTTAACATTGTAGAAGAAGGAATGCAAATAAGAAAAGATTTAACCGTAATTATGGTGGCTCCTAAAAGCCCGGGTTCAGAGGTTAGAGAAGAATATAAAAGAGGTTTTGGAGTACCAACGTTAATTGCGGTACACCCAGAGAATGATCCACAAGGGAAAGGTTTAGCAGAAGCTAAAGCATACGCAGCAGCTACAGGCGGACATAAAGCAGGGGTTTTACGTTCTTCATTTGTAGCAGAAGTGAAATCTGATTTAATGGGAGAACAAACCATTTTATGTGGATTACTACAAACAGGATCTATCTTATCTTTTGATAAAATGGTAGAACAAGGGATAGAACCAGGTTATGCTGCTAAATTAGTGCAATACGGGTGGGAAACTATTACAGAGGCCTTAAAGCATGGTGGTATTACCAATATGATGGACAGACTTTCTAACCCTGCAAAAATTGAAGCGTTTAAATTAACTGAAGAGTTAAAAGAAATAATGCGTCCGTTGTTTCAAAAACACATGGATGATATTATGAGTGGTCATTTCTCTAAAACCATGATGGAAGATTGGGCTAATGACGACGTTAACTTGTTAACCTGGAGAAAGGCTACAGGGGAAACTGCTTTTGAGAAAACAGCTATAACTACCGATGAGATTACCGAGCAAGAATACTTTGATAAAGGTATTTTAATGGTGGCTTTTGTAAAGTCTGGAGTAGAGTTAGCGTTTGAAACAATGACAGAAGCTGGTATTATAGAAGAATCTGCTTATTATGAATCGTTACACGAAACACCATTAATAGCTAATACCATAGCGCGTAAGAAGTTGTTTGAAATGAACCGTGTAATTTCAGATACAGCAGAATACGGATGTTATTTATTTGATCATGTATGTAAGCCGTTATTGAAAGACTTTATGGAGAAAATTGATACCGACGTAATTGGAGGTACTTTTGAGGCTGGTGATAATGGAGTAGATAATAAAGAATTAATAGCTGTAAACGATGCTATAAGAAATCATCCTATAGAAGAAGTAGGAGCTTGGTTAAGAGCTTCTATGACAGCGATGAAAAAAATTATTTAGTTGGGATAAAAAAGCTGTCTGAAGCTAATGCTATGCGACAAAGTTAGTAACGGACAGCTTTTTTTGTATTGTTAAGTTTCAAAATCGTATCTTCATACACCTGAAACCTACCTTTGATGGTAGCGATACTTTTTTATGAATTTAACCATAATTCTAACTAAAAAGATTTTTTGTAGTAATGCACACCAATACAGTATATTTTCCAACTTTAGAGGCTATAAAAAAAGCCGCCACTACACTAGAAGGTGTAGCAGCCAAAACCCCATTAGATAAAAACTTAAGACTATCTAAAGAATATCAAGCTGAGATATATTTAAAAAGAGAAGACCTCCAAATTGTACGCTCGTACAAAATTAGAGGCGCTTATAATAAAATTCAAAGCTTAACAGCTATCCAAAAGGCAAACGGAATTGTTTGTGCCAGTGCAGGTAACCATGCACAGGGAGTTGCTTATTCTTGCAAGGAATTAGAAATTCACGGAACCATATTTATGCCTGCACCAACCCCTAAACAAAAGGTAGAGCAGGTTGCTATGTTTGGTGAAAATTTTGTGGAGATTGTTTTAATAGGTGATACCTATGACGATTCTTACAAAGCTGCCATTCAACAATGTACTGAGCAAAAAAAGACTTTTGTTCATCCGTTTGATGATGAGAAAGTAATTGAAGGGCAAGGAACCGTAGGCTTAGAATTGATAGATCAATTAGTAGAACCACTAGATTATTTATTTGTGCCTGTAGGTGGAGGCGGATTATCTGCTGGGGTATCTTCTGTGTTTAAGCAGTTATCACCAAAAACTAAAGTGATAGGCGTAGAACCATTAGGGGCACCGTCAATGCTAACATCTATAACAAACAATGTGAATACGGAGTTAGAAACTGTAGACAAGTTTGTAGATGGAGCTTCTGTGAAAAGAGTAGGAGACTTAACTTTTGCCATATGTAAAGAGAACTTGTATAAAATGGTAACGGTACCCGAAGGTAAAGTTTGTCAAACCATTCTGGAGATGTACAATAAAGATGCTGTAGTGGTAGAACCTGCTGGGGCTTTAAGTATATCGGTTTTAGACTTTTTTAAAGAGGAAATAAAAGGGAAGCGTGTTGCTTGTATTGTAAGTGGAAGTAATAACGATATTACCAGAACACCAGAGATAAAAGAAAAGGCATTGTTGTATGCCAATTTAAAGCATTATTTTATTGTAAGATTCCCGCAACGTGCAGGAGCTTTGAAAGAGTTTGTTGCTGAAATTTTAGGGCCTGATGACGATATTACGTATTTTGAATATTCTAAAAAAATAAACAGAGAAAACGGACCAGCAGTAGTGGGTATAGAATTGAAAAGTGAAAGTGATTTAAAACCTCTGGTAGAACGCATGAAAGCCCGTAAATTTTATGGTGATTATTTAAATAATAACCCCGATTTGTTTGAGTTTTTAATTTAAAATTCCTTTTTGTTAAATTTATATAAATCCTATAAAAACAGCTTTTTTATAGGCGTAGAAATTAATAAATTTACAATTATAACTACTAAAAAATATAATTTTGGAAATACCTGAACAATTTCAAATTAATGAACCTCTTCATTACTCAAATTACCTTATAAATGGAGAGTTAAAAAAATGGGAAGGAGAAACCGCAGAGGTATATTCAACTATTTCAAGTACTGAAGAATACAAACCTACTTTAGTAGGAAGTGTACCAAACATGGATGCAGAAAGTGCAAAGGAAGTGCTGTTGGCTGCATGCGATGCTTATGGTAAAGGTAAAGGAGCTTGGCCAACCATGAAGGTATCTGATAGGATAGCTTGTATGGAAAAGTTTGTTGAGCAAATGAAAACTAAGCGCGATGAAGTAGTTAAGTTATTAATGTGGGAAATAGGTAAAAATTTACCTGACTCAGAAAAGGAATTTGATAGAACCGTAGAGTACATTTACGATACTATTGAAGATTATAAACAACTAGATAGAGATAGCGCTAAGTTTTTAAAGCGTGATGGTGTGTATGCGCACATTAGAAGAGGACCTTTAGGAATTGTATTATGTTTAGGACCATATAATTATCCTTTAAATGAAACATTTGCCTTATTAATTCCAGCTTTAATTATGGGGAATACGGCAATTTTTAAACCAGCTAAGCATGGTGTTTTACTTATTACACCTTTAATGGAAGCTTTTAAAAACAGTTTTCCACGTGGTGTTGTAAACATTATTTTTGGTAGAGGTAGAGAAGTAGCTGCCCCTATTATGCAAAGTGGTAGAATAGATGTTTTAGCATTAATTGGTAATAGTAAATCTGCTATAGCACTTCAAGATCAGCACCCTAATAAAAACCGTCTACGTTTGGTATTAGGATTGGAAGCTAAGAATCCGGCAATTATTCTACCAGATGCCGATTTAGATTTAGCAGTAGAAGAGTGTATTAACGGTACGTTATCTTTTAATGGTCAGCGCTGTACGGCCTTAAAAATGATTTATGTACATGAAGATATTAGAGAAGAGTTTAACAAACGTTTTTCTGCTAAAGTAGATGCATTGAAGTTTGGTAATCCTTGGGAAGCTGGAGTTAAATTAACGCCTTTACCAGAGCCAGATAAGCCTGCTTATATTAAAGAATTAATAGATGATGCACTTGAAAAAGGAGCAAAAATATTAAATAAAAAAGGAGGAGAAATTTCTGATAATTATATTTATCCTGCTGTTTTATACCCTGTAAACGAGGAGATGCGCGTGTATCAAGAAGAGCAATTTGGACCTGTGATACCAGTAAAATTATTTAATGATATTGATCAGATTCTAGATGAGTTAGCACTTTCTAATTATGGTCAACAAGTTAGTTTATTCGGAAAAGATGTCTATGAACTTTCTCCGTTAATAGATACTTTGGTAAATCTTGTTTGTAGAGTAAACTTGAACAGTTCTTGCCAAAGAGGACCAGATGTGTTCCCATTTACTGGTAGAAAAGACTCTGCAGTAAGTACCTTGAGTGTTCACGATGCGTTACGTTCGTTCTCTATAAGAACTTTTGTAGCTACTAAAGATACTCCTAATAATAAAGAAATTCTTGAAAAACTACTTGAAACAAAAGTCTCTAATTTTATTAGTACAGACTATATTTTATAATATTGTTCATTAGTTTTAAAATGCCACCTAAACCCTATGTATTATTGAAGTTTTAGGTGGCATTTAACTTTTTATTAAATACTTCTCTAAAGCATTTTTAGTAATTTCAATTTTCCTCTAAAACACTAAAAATGAAAATACTAAATTTAATATCATTACAAAAGCTAAATTTTGGTCTATCTTCTAAAGATTATGAATGGGTACCGTATTTAACTGGTTTTGCTATTACTTTTTTAATTCTTCTAGCTATTATATTTATAGCTAATAAAATAATCCAAAGAGTAACTAAACACTCCGATAGTTTTGTAACAGGAAAATTACTTAGCAGTATTAAAGTTCCTGTTGTTTTATTGATTGGGGTCATAGCGTTATGGGTTCCGTTATCGTATGTGGAGATACCTCAAACACTAGAAGAATCTGCAAAAAAAATATTAAGTATTTTAATGATAGCTATTTTCAGTTGGATGGCTATTAGTGCAGTAAAATTGATAAAGTATTTTGTACTTAAAAAATATGATTTAAAGCAAAAAGACAATCTTAAAGCTAGAAAAATATATACCCAGTTTAGAATTATTGAGCGTGTGTTAATTTTTATTATTTTAATTATTGGGGTAGCGCTTGCTTTAATGACGTTTAGTGAGATTAAAAAAATAGGATTAAGTTTAATTACTTCGGCAGGTATAGGAGGTATTATAATAGGTTTAGCTGCCCAAAAGGTTTTAGGGGGTATTTTAGCCGGAATTCAAATAGCTATAAGTCAGCCCATAAGAATAGATGATGTAGTTGTAGTTGAAGGAGAGTGGGGGAGAATAGAGGAAATAAATCTTACCTATGTGGTAGTGAATATATGGGATGAGAGAAGATTAGTACTGCCTACAACTTATTTTATAGAAAAGCCATTTCAGAACTGGACTAGAACAACCTCTCAGTTGTTAGGTACCGTATTTATATATACCGATTATAATGTGCCATTTGATGAATTTAGAAAAGAATTAACTAGAGTTTTAAAATCTACCGATTTATGGGATGGTAGAGTAAATGTTTTACAGGTAACCGAGGCAAAAGAGGGATCTGTTGAGATGAGGGCGTTAATGAGCGCTGTAGATTCGCCAACAGCTTGGGATTTAAGAGTATATGTAAGAGAACAGCTAATTAAATTTTTACAAAGCAATTATCCTAAGAGTTTACCTAGATCTAGAATTGAAATAAATGGAAAAATAGACGATTTGAAAGATATAAAAGTGTAACTCATCTAATTTAATATACGTTTAAAAGAAAATATAAATTCTTTAGATACTATATCAATACATTTGATATTACAAAATCAAATGCTCCAGATGAAGAAAATTTTACGTATTTCAATCTTTCCCTTTCTTGTATTGTTAGTTGCTTTTAACATGAAAAGTGTAAAGCCAAAAGTAATTGTAATAGATGCAGCCCACGGAGGGCAAGATTCAGGATCTGTTTACAATGATATTATTGAGAAAGATATTGTTTTAGATGTTTCTAAGTATTTAGTAGGGATGAATTCTCAAGAGGTTAAATTTATTCCTTTAAGAACAGACGATAGCTATATTCCTTTAAACGAAAGACTACTTAAAATAGATAGTATTAACCCTGATATGGTTATATCTTTACATATACGTTTAGATGCTAATGAGGAAGAAATGGGAGTTGAAGCTTTTGTGGTAGAAAATACTTTCTACGAAAAATCAAAGCACTTAGCTTCAGATATACTAAATTCTCTAACTCAAGAGTTTATTCAAACAAATAAGGAAATTTCAACTTCTGATGAATATCTTGTTACTAAAGTAAATAAGAGTCCTTGTGTATTATTAGAGTTAGGTAATATATCTAATGAAAATGATAGAGAATTACTAAACAATAAAGAAGAGCAAAAAGATATTGCAACCGCAATTTATAAGGCTGTAAAATAAGAAATAAGACTATTAATAGTTGATGAAAAGGTAGCATTTTGTGCTACCTTTTTTAATTTATGCTGTTTCGTCACCCTGAACTTATTTCAGGGTCTCATTTGAGTGATTTTTTATCACCATAAAGTGAGAAGTTAGCACAGACTATTCTGTACTTGCGAGTTAGTTGTGAGATTCTGAATCAAGTTCAGAATGACGATTGTTGGTGTTGGGTTGATGAAACTTGCGTCACCCTGAACTCAATTCAGGTTCTCATCTGAGTAATTTTTATCGCTATTAAGTGGGGAGTTAGAATAGGCTATTTGTATTTACGAGCTACTAATGAGATTCTGAATCAAGTTCAGAATGACGTGTATTGATTGTGTGTTGATGAAACTTCCGTCACCCTTAATTCAATTCAGGTTCTCATCTGAGTAATTTTTATCACTATTAAGTGGGATAGCTGGCACAGACTATTTTGTACTTCCGAGTTAGTTGTGAGATTCTGAATGAAGTTCAGAATGACGATGGTTGATGTTGGGTTGATGAAACTTCCGTCACCCTTAATTCAATTCAGGGTCTCATCAGAGTTAGTTTTATCACTATTAAGTGGGGAGTTTGCACAGACTATTTTGTATTTGCGAGGTAGTTGTGAGATTCTGAATCAAGTTCAGAATGACGCGCATAAGGGTATTATATTAATAAGTGTAAATTTTACACATATTTATTTGATTAAAGATAAAAAAAACCGAAATTGTACTCGTTTTTAAAATGGTAAAATAACAGGTGTTAAAATAACTTATTGATGTTTTTTATAGACGCAATTTGTTAGTTTGTTAATAAGCCATAACGTAAATAAGTACAAATGTTTAGAATAAAATACATTGCTGTTTTTACTTCGGTGTTGCTTACTTTCAGTTCATGTGAAGAAAAGAAAATAGTTTCAGCAGATTTGACCGAAGAAAGTCCTTTAACTTATTTTGATTTAAAGGATGTTAGTCTTTTAGAGAGTCCATTTAAACATGCTCAAGATTTAGATAAAAAATACCTTTTAGCTTTAGAGGCTGATAAACTTTTAGCTCCCTTTTTACGAGAAGCCGGTTTAACACCAAAAGCAGAGAGTTATCCTAACTGGGAGAACACCGGACTTGATGGTCATATTGGTGGGCACTATTTATCTGCATTGTCTTTAATGTATGCAGCTACTGGAGATAAGGAGATAAAGGAACGTTTAGATTATATGATTGCTGAATTGAAAAAATGTCAAGAAGCAAACGGTAATGGTTATATAGGTGGGGTTCCTGATGGAAAAACCATTTGGAAAGAAATTAAGGAGGGCAATATAAGAGCAGGAGGCTTTAGCCTTAATGATAAATGGGTTCCTTTATATAATATTCATAAAACGTTTTCAGGTTTACGTGATGTCTATGTATACACAGGTAGTAAAGATGCTAAAGAAATGCTTGTAGCCATGACAGATTGGGCTATAGATTTAGTAGCTAATTTAACAGACGAGCAAATTCAGGAAATGTTAATTAGTGAACATGGTGGTTTAAATGAAGCTTTTGCAGATGTTGCTGATATGACGGGTGATGTAAAGTACATGAAACTGGCTAAGCAGTTCTCTCATAAAGAAGTATTAGACCCTTTATTAGATCATGAAGATAAATTAACAGGAATGCATGCAAACACTCAAATACCAAAAGTGATAGGTTTTGAGCGTATTGCCCAAATTAATAATAATAAAAAATGGGCTAGTGCCGCTTCCTTTTTTTGGGATGATGTGGTAAATGAGCGTTCAGTGGTTATTGGTGGTAATAGTGCATATGAGCATTTTCATCCGAAAGATAATTTTTCTAAAATGATTCAGGGCACTCAGGGACCTGAAACTTGCAATACGTATAACATGCTTAAATTAACCAAGATGTTATATGAAGATACCGGGAATGAAAGTTACATAGCCTATTATGAAAAAGCACTATATAATCACATACTTTCTACTCAAAACCCTGAAACTGGAGGATTAGTTTACTTTACTCAAATGCGACCAGGGCATTACAGAGTGTACTCTCAGGTAGAAACTAGTTTCTGGTGCTGTGTTGGTTCTGGTATAGAAAACCATGGTAAATACGGAGAAATGGTATATGCCCATACCAATCAATCTTTATTGGTTAATTTGTTTATTCCATCTTCTGTAATTTGGCATGAAAAGGGGGTAGAGTTAGTACAAGTAAATAATTTCCCTACTGAAGCCGCAACTCATTTTAAAATAAAGGCAAAGGCTAAAACCAATTTTACATTACGTTTAAGATTACCGGCATGGACTTATGGAGGTGCAAGTTTAACCATTAATGGAGAAGAATATAAAGATTTTGATGCGAACGCTCCGTACATTAATATAGAACGTGAGTGGAATGATGGTGATGAGATAACTTATAATTTACCAATGTCTTTAAGTACAGAACAATTAAAAGATGGTTCTAACTATTATTCATTCTTATATGGGCCAATTGTTCTAGCAGCCAAAACTTCTACCGATAATCAAGATGGTTTATTTGCAGATGCTAGTAGAGGAGGGCATATAGCCTCTGGCGAAATAGTATCTTTAAAAGAAATTCCTACTGTTGTAGGTAATCCTGATTCCTTAGTAAATCAAATTACAAAAGAAGATACAGAAGATTTACGTTTTAAAATAGGTGGATTGTACCATACAGAAGCATTTACTGATAGTTTAGAATTAGAACCGTTTTATGCATTGCATGAATCTAGATATATGATTTATTTTCCGCAGGCTACTAAGGATGGTTTAAAAGCGATGCAGGAAAAAATGGAAAAAGAAGAAGCAGCTGCTAGGGTTTTAGAAGAGAAATCATCTGACGTAGTGTATTGTGGAGAGCAGCAACCAGAATCTGACCATAGTATAGAGCAAAAGGATACTTGGACGGGTTATGACTATGAAAGTCATTGGAGAGAAGGCGGAGGATATTTTTCTTATAACATGAGAAATAATGAATCTATGGCGAAGTATTTGTACATAGACTATTTGGATATAGATAAGCTAAGAGCTTGTGAGTTTTATGTTGGTGGTGTAAAAGTGGGCGAGTTAAAATCGAATGGAGAGGCTGATAAACCTTTGAATACGGTAGTTTTTGACTTACCCGAAGAAGTGCAGCAAATGAAAGATTTTAGAGTAGAAATTAAAGCAATTGACAATTTGTGGATGCCTAAGATAGTAGAGGTAAGAATACTGAAAGAAAGTCTATAAGTTATTATAGTTATAATTTGTTTGTTTTAGAAAAGGGATAGTTTTTTGGTGAAACTATCCCTTTTTGCCTTTATAATATTTGTGTTTTAATATAGAAATGATCTGTATCTACTTTGATATTTTTTAGTTTACTTTTCTTTAGTTTTTTCCAATCATTGGTAGCTTGTAGCATTTCTGTTTTACCATTGTTAGTGATTTTAAAGGGCATACTAAAATTTGGTACTGCTGTTTCCCATCTGTACATTACATGTTTCCCATCTTGCTTTAATTGTAACACAGGTATTGTAGTGTATCTTAAATACTGATCAAAAACAGGTTTTAATGTTAAGCCAGAAGCTTCTTCAAAATAAGACACTACTTGTTCTGTAGTAACCGTTTGGTGTTTAAAGTGTAGGGTATAATCCTTTAAAATTTTCCACCATTTTTCATCATCATTAATAATATGTCTTAAGGTGTTTACTAGCATAGCCCCTTTATTGTACATATCTCCGCTACCTTCTTTATTTACACCATAATCTCCAATTACCGGACGATCGTTTTGTATGCTAAGTTTCATACCGTTTAAGTAGGTCTGTGCTTTTTCATATCCCCATCTACACTCTATATATACGGCTTCACTATACGTAGTAAACCCTTCATGAATCCACATATCTGCAATATCTTTAGCGGTAATGCTATTTCCATACCATTCATGACCTGTTTCATGAATAATAATAAAGTCCCACAGCAAACCAACTCCTGTTCTAGATAGGTCGTTACCTAAATATCCTTTTAGGTACTTATTTCCGTAAGCAACAGCACTTTGATGTTCCATTCCTAAATGCGGTGTTTCTACTAACTTATAGCTATCTTCTTTAAACGGATACGTACCAAACTTTTCTTGAAAGCAATCCATCATTGGTTTAACCTCTTCAAAATGAACTTTTGCTTTTTCAAGGTTTTCCTTTAATACATAGAAATCCATATCAAGTCCTTTGTAATTTTCTCCAAAGTGCGTGTAATCTCCTATGTTTAAGGCTACGTCGTAATTGTTTATAGGGTTGGTAACAGCCCAATGCCATTTGGTATACTCTTCATCTACAGGTACACTCCCCATAAGTCTACCGTTAGAAACATCCATTAAGGTATTAGGTACTGTTACAAAAATATCCATACCATTGTTTGGCTCATCAGATTGATGGTCTTTATTAGGCCACCATAAACTAGCACCAGCACCTTGACAAGCAGTGGCTATCCACGGTAATCCGCTTTCACTTTTGGTAAAAACAAAGCCTCCATCCCAAGGAGCATGTTTAGCTATTGTAGGGTTACCAGAGTAATAAAATTGAATACTTGTAACTTCTTTTTCTAAAGGCTGTGGAAAATGAATAAACACTGCATCAAATTCACGGGTATACTTTAAAGGTTTTCCATCAAAAATAATGGAGTCTACATTCATATTGGCATATAAATCTATTTGTATATCCGTTAATTCTTCATTAGGAACAAAGCCTATGATATTAGACCCGCTAATGTATTTTTTTTCAGGTTCTACTTTTACATCTAGTGTATAATGCAAAACATCAAAGTTTCGTTCTTTTCGTAAACTTCCTCTAAGGGTATCAGCTTTTGTATACTTTTCTTTTTCTTGTAATAGCTGTGCATTGGCAGAAATCCCTACCAGTATAAGTACACCTGCAATAACTTTTTGAATCATATAAATTAATTAGAATATAAAATATTAAACTTGAAGTACACCCATATTAAATCTTTTTTCAATAGGCGCTTGGTTAGCAGCTTCTATCCCCATAGAAATCCATTTTCTTGTATCTAGTGGGTCAATAATAGCATCGGTCCATAAACGTGCGGCTGCATAATAAGGGGACACTTGCGCATCGTATTTAGACTTAATTTTAGCAAATAATTCTTCTTCTTTTGCTTGGTCTAAAACTTCTCCTTTCTTTTTTAACGAAGCCTTTTCTATTTGCATTAATACTTTAGCAGCAGAGTTACCACTCATTACTGCAAGTTCTGCACTGGGCCATGCAGCAATAAGTCTTGGGTCATAGGCTTTACCACACATAGCATAGTTTCCTGCTCCATAAGAATTTCCCATTACTATGGTAAATTTTGGTACTACAGAGTTAGCCACTGCATTTACCATTTTAGCACCATCTTTAATAATACCACCATGTTCACTTTTGCTACCTACCATAAAACCAGTAACATCTTGTAAAAACACCAATGGTATTTTCTTTTGGTTACAATTAGCTATAAATCGGGTAGCTTTATCTGCGGCGTCTGAATATATTACACCTCCAAATTGCATTTCTCCTTGCTTTGTTTTAACCAGTTTTCGGTTGTTGGCAACTATACCAACCGCCCATCCGTCAATACGCGCATAACAAGTAATAATGGTTTTTCCGTAGCCTTCTTTGTATTCTTCATATTCAGAACCGTCAACCAATCGTTTAATAATCTCCTTTGTATCGTACTGGTCGGTTCTAGATTTTGGCAGTATTCCGTAAATGTCGGCTTGGTTTTCAGTGGGAGCCGCAGGTTTAATTCTGTTATACCCTGCAACTTCCGGATCACCAATTTTACCAACAATTTTCTTGATGGTATCTAAGGCTTCCTTATCATCTTTCATCTTATAGTCGGTCACTCCACTTATTTCACAATGTGTAGTAGCACCTCCCAAAGTTTCATTATCAATAGACTCTCCTATAGCGGCTTTTACTAAATAACTACCTGCTAAAAAGATACTTCCGGTTTTATCTACAATTAAAGCTTCATCGCTCATAATTGGTAAATAAGCACCGCCTGCAACACAACTACCCATTACTGCAGCAATTTGGGTAATACCCATACTACTCATTTGAGCATTGTTTCTAAAAATTCTACCAAAGTGCTCTTTATCAGGAAAAATTTCATCTTGCATTGGTAAATATACACCAGCACTATCTACAAGATAGATAATAGGTAACTTGTTTTCCATGGCAATCTCCTGAGCTCTCAGATTCTTTTTACCGGTTATAGGGAACCAAGCGCCTGCTTTTACGGTGGCATCATTAGCTACAACAATAACTTGTTTACCGCTTACATACCCAATTTTTACAACAACCCCACCACTTGGGCATCCACCATGTTCTTCATACATGCCATCACCAGCTAAGGCACCAATTTCTATAGAGTGGGTATCGGTGTCTAATAAATAATCAATACGCTCTCTAGCAGTAAGTTTACCTTCCGAGTGTAATTTTTCGATTCGTTTTTCACCGCCACCTTTATATATTCTTGATAGTTTATGTTTTAAACTAGAAACGAGTAGTTTGTTATGATCCTCATTTTTATTGAAGTTTATATCCATGTTGAATACTGATTTTTAAAAACTTACCAATGAAAAATTGTAAATTCTATTAAATTTTATGGTAAGTTTTGCTAAAATACAAAAAGCTTTATAATACTATTACCATAAAATTCTTTGAAAATTGCGATATTTGCAATCTGATAAAATGTCAAAAGAAGAATTTTTTAGTTTTTAACTTAAAAAGTTGCTTTTATAAAACGACAAGATAAGCCTAATTTTTACTTAGAATTTAAGAATTATGATGAATAAGAATACAGTGTTGGCGTATGCCACCATAATAATGATTATAGTAGGACTACTTTTAATTGGTCTTGGAGCTTTTAGATACAACGAAGTAGCCGGATGGGGATTTGCATCGGTAGGAATTGGATTTTTTGCTATAGCATGGGTTTTTAATGCCTTAAAAGGTAGAGTTTAGTATATTTAGTAATTAATAATCAATTTATAACAATCAATGTCAGACGATAAGAAGGTTATATTTTCCATGAACAAGGTAAGTAAGACTTACCAAAGTACAGGAAAACAAGTTTTAAAAGATATTTATTTAAGTTTCTTCTACGGAGCTAAGATTGGGATTCTTGGTTTAAACGGATCGGGTAAATCTACGT
Organism: Neptunitalea lumnitzerae; assembly: GCF_027924185.1. GTDB lineage: Bacteria > Bacteroidota > Bacteroidia > Flavobacteriales > Flavobacteriaceae > Neptunitalea > Neptunitalea lumnitzerae. Next base: position 810,539 of record NZ_BRVO01000002.1, on the reverse strand, counting down.
TATTAAAGATTATTGCCGGTCTAGAAAAGAATTTTCAAGGAGATGTTGTTTTTGCTCCTGGTTATACCGTGGGCTACCTAGCTCAGGAACCGCAATTAGATGAAGAAAAAACGGTTATTGAAATTGTAAAGGAAGGGGTTGCAGAAACCGTTCAGGTTTTAGAAGAGTATAACAAGATTAATGATATGTTTGGCTTGGAAGAGGTATACTCAAATCCGGATAAGATGGATGAGTTAATGGCCAAACAAGCTGAACTACAAGATAAGATTGATGCTACTAATGCTTGGGAATTAGATACCAAGTTAGAAATTGCTATGGATGCATTGCGTACGCCAGACCCAGAAACACCAATTAAGGTATTGTCTGGAGGGGAAAGAAGACGTGTAGCATTGTGTAGACTGTTATTGAAACAACCAGATGTATTATTATTAGATGAGCCTACCAACCACTTAGATGCAGAATCTGTACTGTGGTTAGAGCAACATTTACAGCAATATGCGGGTACTGTTATAGCAGTAACGCACGACCGTTATTTCTTAGATAACGTAGCTGGTTGGATTTTAGAGTTAGATAGAGGAGAGGGAATTCCTTGGAAAGGAAATTATTCTTCTTGGTTAGACCAAAAAGCAAAACGTTTAGCACAAGAGCAAAAGCAAGCATCTAAGCGTCAGAAAACTTTAGAACGTGAGTTGGAATGGGTACGTATGGCACCAAAAGGGCGCCAAGCGAAACAAAAAGCACGTTTGAAGAACTATGATAAATTGATGAATGAAGATCAAAAGCAATTAGATGACAAACTGGAGATTTACATTCCTAACGGACCTCGTTTGGGTACCAATGTAATTGATGCAGAAGGTGTTTCGAAAGCTTTTGGTGATAAGTTACTATATGAAGATTTAAAGTTTACCTTGCCACAAGCAGGTATTGTGGGTATTGTAGGACCTAATGGTGCTGGTAAAACTACTATCTTCCGTATGATTATGGGAGAGGAAACACCTGATAAAGGAACTTTTACTGTAGGAGATACTGCTAAAATAGCTTACGTAGACCAGTCACATAAAGATATTGATCCGGAAAAATCTATTTGGGAGAATTTCTGTGATGGTCAGGAATTAATAATGATGGGTGGCCGTCAGGTAAATTCAAGAGCTTATTTAAGTAGGTTTAATTTTTCGGGTAGTGAACAAAATAAAAAGGTGGCTACATTATCTGGAGGAGAACGTAATAGACTGCATTTAGCAATGACCTTGAGAGAAGAGGGGAATGTATTGTTACTAGATGAGCCTACCAACGATTTAGATGTGAATACGCTGCGAGCTTTAGAAGAAGGTTTAGAAAACTTTGCGGGTTGTGCGGTGGTTATTTCTCACGACCGTTGGTTTTTAGATAGAATATGTACACATATTTTAGCTTTTGAAGGCGATTCACAAGTATATTTCTTTGAGGGTAGTTTCTCTGAATATGAAGAAAATAAGAAAAAACGATTAGGAGATATAACTCCTAAACGTATTAAATACAAAAAATTGATTAGAGATTAATCTCTACATATTAATAAGGTTTTAAATAAGGCTGAAGTAATACGTATTACTTCAGCCTTATTTTTTTAACAAAACTTAAAGGATTTTAACAATTCCTTTTTCAAATCATAATGAGTAAATTAGCAGGATATTTTTAAATCAGAATTATGAAAAAAATAGTAATGACGTTTGCCTTAGCTGGTTTTATTGGCTTTTCGGCACATGCACAGGATGATTTGATTGCTTCCTTAAAGGATAACCAGAGTTTAAGCGCTACAGCAGGATTTGAGTTTACCCCGATTATAAACTTAGAAAGAACTTCTGTGAAAAATCAGGGAAGTAGTGGTACTTGTTGGAGTTATTCAGGAAACTCGTTTTTAGAGTCTGAAATGATTAGAGAAGGGAAAGAGCCTGTAGATATTGCTGAAATTTATACCGCTAGATGTACCTATATAGAGAAAGCTAAAAATTATGTACGTATGCATGGAAACCTTGGATGGGGAGACGGCGGTGCGTTGCATGATGTAATAAATATGTACGATACCTATGGTGCGTTACCACAAGAAGTGTATAATGGATTGAATTATGGTACCGATATTAATAGATTTGGTGAGATGCAAGCGGCTCTTAAAGGAATGCTAGATGGTGTTATTCAAAATAAAAACCGTCAATTAACACCAAATTGGATTAAAGCTTTTACAGCTGTATTGGATAGCTATTTAGGTGAAGTACCTGAAAATTTTGAATATAAAGGTAAGACTTACACACCAAAAAGTTTCGCAGATGAGGTTATAGGGTTAAAAGCTGATAATTATTTAGAATTAACTTGTATTCCTAATGAGCCATTATATGAAGAAGTATTTTTTCCGGTACCAGACAACTGGAGTTTTGATTATGCTTACAACGTACAAATGGATGACTTAACAGCTACTATTGATAATGCTTTAGAAAATGGGTATACAGTAGGTTGGGCTACTGATGTTAGTGAGAAATATTTTAGCTGGAAAAACGGTGTAGCTTATGTACCAGAAATGGATTATAAGTATATGACAGCAGAAGAAAAAGACAATATGTTTAATGGTCCACAACCGGAAGCTGAAATTACTCCAGAAATGCGTCAAGAAGCATTTGATAACTATACTACTACAGATGATCATGGTATGCAAATTGTAGGTTTAGCTAAGGACCAAAATGGTAAAGAATACTACATAGTAAAAAACTCATGGGGAGAATCTAATGATTACATGGGGTATTTATTTGTAACTAAGAACTTTGTGAAGTACAAAACCACTGCTTTATTGGTAAACAAAAAAGCAATTCCTAAAAAGATTTATAAGAGTTAATTTTTATATTTAACGAACATGAAAGCCGCTTTATAGCGGCTTTTTTGTTTTTAAAAAAGTAGTTGAAAAATGGATTTATGCGCTTTTAATTGTATTAGAAGTAAGAAAATACCATTTTTTACGTATTTTTTTAGTGTTTTGATAAAGTAATTTTGGTGTATATCAATGATTTAGCCCCCTCTAAATCTTATGAATTAATAACTTAAATAATTTATTTGTTATGTGTACCAGTATTACAATCAACAGTAAAGATGGAAATACCATCGTAGGCCGTACCATGGAGTACGCTAAATTTCTAAACTCTGAAGTGTTTTTTCGTCCGAAGGGATACCAATACGTACAGGATAAGCTTCTCTTGATAGAGAAGTTTCTACAACTTGGGCTTCCTATAGATGATTTGGAGTCAATAGATGTTAAAAAATTACATACATGGGAAGGCTTATATTCATTTATAGGAATGAACTCTTTTAAAATAGATTTTGCTGCTAACGGAATGAATAGTGAAGGACTTGTTACAGGAGATATGGTGCTCACTGTAGCTGAGTACCAAGATGGAAAAGAAGCTTCTGATAATAGCGTGCTATGGTACCCTTATTTGACTAATTGGATTTTAAGCACATGTAGTAGTGTTGAAGATGTGAAAAATAAGTTACCTGAAATAGTAGTAACAAACCCCATAAATGAATTTACAAAAGATAATCCTGGTTTTTTGATGCATTTCCCAGTGAATGACGCTCAAGGGAATGCTATCGTTATTGAGTTTACAGATGGGAAATTACAAATTCATGACAATAGTGATATTGGAGTTTTAACCAACGACCCAGTATTTCCTTGGCAGAAACTAAACTTAAATAATTATTCAAATATTACTCCTTTTAATCAGCCTGCCCGCGAAGGTGCTCGTTTTTCTGTTAGTTGTCCTTCTCAAGGTACTGGATTTAGTGGCTTGCCTGCAAATTCTACTCCGGTAAGCAGATTTGTGAGAGCTGCTATGATGGTAAATTATGCGTATGAACCAGAAACTACAGAAGAGTCGGTTAATTTAGCAGTACATGTATTAAATACTATTGATATTCCTTTTGGAACTATTAGAGAAGGAATCGATGCAAATCCGCTAAGTGAAGATTCAGATTTAACCCAATGGCTTACTATTTCAGATACCCAAAATTTAAAGTACTATATACGAATGTATGGATCACCTTCCTTTTTTGTAGTTGATTTTAAGGAGGTATTAGAGTCTTACGTGGATAATCTATCTTCTTTAGCTAATATTAAGATAGCTATTCCAACAAAGGAAAACTTTGCCATTGATTTAACTAAAAGTGTATCAGTTCCAGAACCGGCACTATAGTCTTGCTATAATTTATAATAGAAAAGATCCTTCTAAATTATCTAGAAGGATCTTTTTTTTTAACGTATAGCGAAAGTAATTTTAAGGATACCATTCAAGAAGTTTAACTTCTATATCTTTACTTTCAGATGTTGTAAGTTCTTTAAATTTTCCAATGTCGCTTTTCCCATCTTGTCCTCTGTAGTGGTAAGGGTATACGGTTTTAGGAGCAAAGTCTAGTACTGCTTCAGCTGCCTTATCAACCGTCATTGTATAGGGTAGGTTCATACATACAAAGGCAATATCTATATTTTTAAGGTTTCGCATTTCGGGTATATCCTCGGTGTCACCACTTATATAAATACGTTTATTGTCTAATGTTAGAAGATATCCATTACCTCTTCCTTTAGGATGAAATTGTTTGGCTTCCTCTCTTAAATTATACATAGGGATTGCTTCTATAGGAATGTCTAAAATGGTTTTAGTAGCTCCATTGTTCATAACAATAGTCTTACTTTTAAAAGTTTCAGGGAGTTTGTCTGCTACAGCTTGGGGAGCAATGATTTTAGTGTTTTGGTCTATTTTTAAGCTCTTCAACGTTTCAATATTCAGGTGGTCTCCATGAATATCGGTAAGCAATACAATATCAGGAGTACCATACTGATTGAAAAAGTTTGCCTTTACAGCAGGATCAACAAAAATAGTTGTAGCTTCTGTTTTTAATACAAAAGAGGCATGTTCAATTGGGATAATCTCAAGAGCTTCTTCAGTTTTCTTCTGCGAGCAACCTATAAGAGTTAGTAAGGTTAACAATAGCGATATCTTTAATTTCATAACATGTAGTTTTGATTTAAAGATAGGTAATAAAAAAGGAGGTAAAAACTAAGTAAAGGTTAAATTAGTCTAGGTTAAAAGTTTTGAGTGTTTTTACAAACTTTTTTCTTTGGTACCAATCGTTATAAACCAGTTCAATTGAGTTTACCGTAAAAGTTCCAAAATTATGGTCTCTATATTTTTCTAAAGTAGTTATGAGCTTGCTTGTATTTGTTAGAGGTGCCCTAAATCTAATTACTGTAGCATGGGCTGTCTGAATAGCGTAACGTTTGTCTATGCTTTGTTCTATAGAAACGTTTTTAAATTGACTTCTTAATTGATCTCTTATTAAATTTAAGCTATTATCATCAGGAAATCCTTGAACAATAATACAAGAGTCTGAAGCTGTTATACCTTTAAAACTTATCTTAAAAGGTCTTATACCATTTAAACCCTCTTCAATAATGGAAGTATAATCTTCTATTGTTATGTTGTCTAAAGAGAATCCGTTATAACAAGAGATAACAGATAGTAATGTTATGTGAATATCAGAATTAGGGTAATAATATTGATGCGGTTCTAGAGGAATTATTTCCGATAAAAATGATTGAATAGCATTTTTTGTTTGCTGGTCTGGTCTAATAACCAAAGTTATACCAAACCTAGTATCATTATCTGTATTTATTAAGGGATCTGTTTTGTAAAGCCCCTTAATTATTTTTTCTTTTGAAGTGTAATAAAGGTTGCTATAATGCTCTTTTAAATTCATTTGATAAACGGAAATTCCTTGCTTAGCAGTTTTTGTATTTATCATGTAGTCCAACTCCTTGTAGTATCATAGGGGTGATTTTTTCCAATCTACTAACTTTGGTAGCTTCTCTTTTGGCTTCCAAAATGTGGTTAGCATATTCCTTTTGTTTGCCAGGAGTTAACTTATCAAAGGCTTGTGTTAGTTCTTCAGACTTTTTTAAAGCTTCCTTAAAAATAGGATCTACATCAAAAGCTATTTTCTTAGAACGTTCAGGTTTAATTTCTAGTCCTTTTAATTGGTTTTCAATAGCTTCTTGAACATAAGTGAGTATCAACGCTTCATTGATGTCTTCATTACTTTCAAATCTCCACTGGCGTAACGCCTTAGTTTTACCTTCTTGTGCATTTAAAAGCACATTTTTGGTGTCTTTTAGCAAAGCACCTTGGAAAAACCATATCCCAAAATGATTTTTAAAAGCACCTAGACCAACAATATTTTTGTTGTTAATGGTGTAAGTAGGGGCACCCCATTTAATGGTTTCTTCCAATTCTGTTTGAAGTAACACGGTTCTTATTTTTTCCAAGCCCGTTTTCCAGGTACTATGTTTTTCTAGGTATGCCGCTACTTTATCCATTATATTAGTGTATTATTTTTCTAATTTTTTAGAGGCTGTTAATTCAGCAATTTTTACAATTACCTGCATAGCTTTCTCCATACTTTCTACAGGTACATATTCATATTTCCCATGAAAATTATGTCCACCAGCAAAAATATTAGGACAAGGTAATCCCATAAAACTAAGTTGCGAACCATCGGTTCCACCTCTAATAGGCTTAATAATAGGCTTAATATCTAGCGCTTCCATAGCCTCCTTAGCGGTATGAACTATTTCAATCACAGGTTCCACCTTTTCTTTCATGTTGTAATATTGGTCTTTAATATCTAATAAAACAACATCACCGTATTTAGCATTTAAATCCGCCTCTATGTTATATAGTAGCTCTTTACGTGCTTCAAAAGCCTTTCTGTCGTGGTCTCTAATAATATACTCTATGGTAGTATTTTCAATAGATCCTGATATGGTATGTAAATGAAAGAAACCTTCTCTACCAGTTGTTTTTTCTGGTACTTCATCTTTTGGTAAAGCATTCATAAACTCATTTGCCAGCATAATGGCATTAACCATTTTTCCTTTAGCATACCCCGGGTGAACACTTTTACCTTTAAAGGTAACTTTAGCTCCGGCAGCATTGAAGTTTTCAAACTCTAATTCTCCTATTTGACTACCATCCATTGTATAAGCCCACTCAGCACCAAACTTTGCTACATCAAACTTGTGAGCACCACGTCCTATCTCTTCATCAGGCGTAAAACCAATACGTATTTTACCATGTTTAATTTCAGGGTGTTCTATAAGGTATTCCATAGCAGAAACAATTTCTGTAATACCTGCTTTATCATCTGCTCCTAATAGGGTAGTACCATCGGTGGTTATAATGGTTTGCCCTTTATATTGTTTTAAGTCTTCAAAGTATTCAGATGATAAAACAATATTTTCTTCTTCGTTCAATACAATGTCACCACCATCGTAATTTTCTACAATTTGCGGATTTACATTAGTGCCTGAGAAATCTGGGCTGGTATCAAAATGAGCCACAAAACCAATGGTAGGTACGTCATGCGCTACATTAGAAGGTAAGGTAGCCATAATGTATGCATTTTCATCTATGGTTACATCTTCTAAACCAATGCTCTTTAATTCTTCTACAAGTTGGTTGGCTAAATCCCATTGTTTTTCTGTACTAGGTGTAGTTTCAGAAGCTGGGTCAGACTGAGTATCCACAGTTATATAACTGATAAATCTATCAATAATAGGTTTCATACAATATATCTTTTCATTTATGTAATTCTCAAAAATACAATCTATTTAAGCTAATTATAAAGTTTTCTTTATAAAAATAATAGGATAACGTACTTTTGCAGACAACTTATAAACTAACAACACAACCTTCTATGTACAAACAACTCATTAGGCCTGTTTTATTTAAGTTTGATCCTGAGAAAATTCATCACTTTACTTTTTCTTGTTTACGAATAGGACAAAATCTTCCCTTTGTAAAAGGTATTATTAAAAGCTCGTTTGAGGTATCGCACCCTGCATTAGAGCGTGAGGTTTTCGGATTAAAGTTTAAAAACCCGGTAGGACTTGCAGCTGGTTTTGATAAAGATGCAAAACTGTATAAAGAACTATCTGCCCTTGGTTTTGGATTTATTGAAATAGGAACATTAACGCCTAAACCACAGCCTGGAAATCCTAAAAAGCGTTTGTTTCGATTAAGAGCAGACCAAGCTATTATAAACCGTATGGGCTTTAACAACGGTGGAGTAGAAGAGGCAGTGGAGCGTTTAAAGAAAAATTCTGATGTTCTTATTGGTGGAAATATTGGGAAAAATAAAGTAACCCCTAATGAAGAGGCGGTAGAAGATTATAAAATCTGTTTTGATGCCTTGTTTGATTATGTAGATTACTTTGTAGTAAACGTAAGTAGCCCAAATACGCCTAATTTAAGAGCTTTACAAGACAAAGAACCGTTAACACTACTACTAAATACGTTAATGGAAAAGAATGCCTTAAAAGAAGCGCCTAAGCCTATCTTGTTAAAAATAGCACCCGACCTTACAGACGATCAGTTGTTAGATATTATTGATATTGTAAAAGAAACTAAAATAGCTGGTGTTATAGCAACCAATACTACTATTGCCAGAGATGGTTTAACATCTGACGAAAGCTTAATTAAAGAAACCGGAGGATTAAGTGGTAAGCCGTTAACCGCCAGAAGCACCGAGGTAATTAAGTTTCTTGCAGAGAAAAGCAACAAGGCATTCCCTATTATTGGGGTTGGAGGTATCCATACAGCCGAAGATGCCTTAGAAAAATTAGATGCTGGTGCCGACTTGGTACAGCTATATACAGGATTTATCTACGAGGGTCCTAAACTTATTAAAGACATAAACAAAGCAATTATAGCACGCTCCTAAAAACTTTATATTATGAATAGCAGAGAATCTCAATTAAAGGCTTTTGATAGATTATTAACTATAATGGACGAGTTGAGAGAGAAGTGTCCGTGGGATCAAAAACAAACCATGGAATCTTTAAGACCACTTACCATAGAAGAGACTTATGAATTAGGAGATGCTATTTTAGATAAAGATCTTACCGAAGTAAAAAAGGAGCTAGGAGATGTATTATTGCATATTGTTTTCTATGCTAAAATTGGAAGCGAAACCAATGATTTTGATATTGCAGATGTACTAAATTCTCTATGTGAAAAATTGATTTATCGTCATCCGCATATTTATGGAGACGTTCAGGTAAAAGATGAAAAACAGGTAAAAGAAAACTGGGAAAAACTAAAATTAAAAGAGGGTAAAAAAAGTGTTTTAGAAGGGGTGCCAAAAAGTTTACCAGCGTTGGTAAAAGCAAACCGAATTCAGGATAAAGTTGCCGGAGTGGGATTTGATTGGGAACACCCAGAACAGGTTTTTGAAAAGCTAAAAGAGGAGTTGTCTGAGCTACAAGAGGAAGTAGAAAAGCAAGATAAAGATGCTATGGAAGGTGAGTTTGGAGACGTGTTATTTAGCATGATTAACTATGCCAGATTCTTAAAAATTGATCCTGAAAATGCATTGGAGCGCACCAATAAAAAGTTCATAAAACGCTTTAATTATCTTGAACAAAAAGCCTCAGAAATGGGAAAATCACTAGGTGAAATGACCCTTTCTGAGATGGATGTTTTCTGGGAAGAAGCTAAAAATATTTAAACAATCACTTTAATTAAAACTTATTAACTAATTGATTAACAATATTTTCAATAGTTTCATTGTTTTTCTTACGAATGAGTTGAAGGGGAGGACTTTTACGAACTTGACAATCTGTCAGTCCACAACTTTCACAAGTAACGCCAACCACCTCGGTCGTGATTTCTGGGTGGCTCACAAACTTAATTTTTTGATGGAGTGATGGTGTTATTAAAATACCAATGCTAATACTTCTCAGGTAATTTTCTTTAAACGGATCGTGCGTAGTAGAACTAAAAACTAAGTACTCATTATTGCTGTTGTGATACTTTGAAATTTGCGCTTCAAAATAATGGGTGTTGGTTACTTTTTTAAAATTTTGCATGGTTTTAATTGCCACCCATTTTCTACAATAATGCTCATTCATTTCGTTTGCTCTTGGCTCTTGCTGATGGGTAATATGGAGCTCTTTTTTTAGCTGATATTTATCGGAACCTTCTTTGTGAGTAAACCTCAAAAAGAACAAATTTTTCATCTGAAAATCTTTCGGAAGTATGTTGGTGATACGTTGATATAAAGTTTCAGGAGAAGCGTTAAATGTTCGAATGATTTCTTCAAAATCTTTTTGTAATAAGATGGGTTGATTAAAAAAATTAGAAAGCTTTTCTACCAACATTTTTCTTGGAATAATTAAAGCACCTGCAAAATAAGAAGCATAAAAATTGTTCAGTACTTGCTCAAAATTTTCAAATTTAATCCAGCTAAACGTATATAAGCGTTCAGCATAGTTAAGATAATTATAAGCTATTTCTTTTGCGTAAATAAAAGCCCTTTGTGCTTCATCTATGTAATTAGCTATTAAAAGAGTTTTTGTTTTAGGTACCAATACTGAACGGAGTGTTTCCAGTTCGGTATGCTTAGATAATTCTTCTTCGTTTATGGTGTAACCATATTCCTCAATTAAGATGGTTTCTAGTTCTTTTGCGCTAATCTTACTGTTTAAGTCTATCTGATAGGCTTCTGCGAAGCTTAGAACGTGATTCTCTAAATCTTCGAAGAAGTTGTTGTGCGCCTCCTGATACGACCTTAGAGAGGCTAAAAAGAAGCTTTCTCTGTTTAGGTTGTATTGTTGCGATATTTCAATAATGGTACTTATAAAGGCATTTACCTTGGCGGGTGCATTTGCAATAATGTCTATCAAATCTCTTTCTTGAATGCCAAAGAGGTCTAGCGGAATCTCTTTTAATATTTTAGATTGTAAAATATCACCAATAGGAGCCAGGTTCTTGTCTAGCTTGGAAGATACTAGTTGGTCATACGGAACATTTAAATGTTCTGATAAAAGGATAATCTTATCGGTTTTAGGATATTTCTTGCCTTTTTCTATTTCATTTAGGTACGATTTAGAGAGCCCGGTAAGTTTAGATAGCCCGAATAATGATAGGTTTTTCTCTGTTCTTATCTGCTTTAATTTTAAGCCAAAAATAAGTCGTATGTATTCTTCTTCTATTGTCATACTGTAAAGATATACTTTTTTGCGAATATATTTAAAAAACGAATTTTATAAAAAAAGCGAACGTTCGCTTGCATTTTATTTTTTTTTAATTTAATATTGTTCTCAGAAACAAACAATTAAGTATTATGTCTGATTTAGCAGTAAAAAAAGTAAGCGCTCAATTTAGCAACGAGGTAGCTAATTATTACCCGGAAGTGCTAACAGATGAGGCATTGTTTTTCCTTGGCAAGTTGCATGAGAAATTCAATGAAGAACGATTATCATTATTAAAAAGACGGGCACAAGAACAAGTGCTTTTTGAAAAAGGAAAGTTGCCTTCTTTTCCTGTAGAAACGTCTGATATTAGAAATAGTGAATGGGTAGCAGGTACTACACCAGAAGATTTACAGGATAGACGCGTGGAGATTACGGGGCCTGTAGATCGTAAAATGATTATTAATGCATTGAATAGTGGTGCTAAAACTTTTATGGCTGATTTTGAAGATAGTAATGCGCCATCGTGGAAAAATAATATGGAGGGGCAGCAGAATTTATCAGACGCTATTTCGAAAACGATTTCGTTGTATGATTCAACTAAGGATAAGTCGTATCAGTTGAATGACGAGGTTGCAACCCTTATTGTACGCCCCAGAGGTTTACACCTAAATGAAGAACATTTGTTGTTTGATGGAGAGTCTGCATCAGGGTCTTTGATAGATTTTGGGTTGTACGTTTTTAGAAATACCAAAGCATTGATGGAGCAAGGGTCTGCACCTTATTTTTACCTTCCTAAAATGGAACATTATTTAGAGGCTCGTTGGTGGGATAGGGTTTTTACTTATGCTGAGCAATGTATGAATGTACCACAGGGAACTTTAAAAGCTACTGTATTGATTGAAACTATTACCGCTAGTTTTCAGTTAAATGAAATTATTTATGAGCTAAAAGATCATATTGTAGGACTTAATTGTGGTAGATGGGATTATATTTTCTCTTACATTAAAAAGCTTAGATATCAACCAGATTTCTTGGTGCCTAATAGAGATCAGGTTACTATGACCACACCTTTTATGGAGGCCTATTCTAAACTGGTTATTCAAACGTGCCACAAAAGAGGTATCCATGCTATGGGGGGTATGGCAGCACAAATACCTATTAAGAACGATACAGAAGCGAATGATAAAGCTATAGAAAAAGTACGTAATGATAAGTTGCGCGAAGTTCAGAATGGTCATGACGGTACATGGGTGGCACACCCAGGCTTGGTAAAGGTGGCTATGGATATATTTGATGAATACATGCCACAACCTAATCAGAAAGATAAAATGCTTTCAGATGTTGAGATTACCGAAAAAGATTTATTAGAAAAGCCTGAGGGTACTATTACAGAAGAAGGTATACGTAAAAATATTAATGTAGGAATACTGTATATAGAAGCTTGGTTACGCGGTAATGGGGCAGTGGCCTTATATAACTTGATGGAAGATGCTGCTACAGCAGAAATTTCACGAACTCAAGTGTGGCAATGGTTGCATGCTAAGGCAACTTTAGAAGACGGTAGAACTTTTGATATAAAGTTATACAATCAATTGTTAGAGTCTGAAGTAAACAACATACAAGCTATGGTTGGTGATGAGGCTTTTTGTAATGGTAAGTTTGAGAGGGCTATTCAATTATTTGAAGAGTTGGTACTTAATGAAACCTTCGAAGAGTTTTTAACGCTACCTGCATATCAATATTTATAAACAAAACATCCCGTAGTTTGCTGGACACAATTCGTACGGGACATTCAATAATCTTTAAAAAGCAAATTTATGAAAACTGAAGCTAGAATTCAACAATTAGTAACGGATTGGGAAACAAATCCAAGATGGAAAAATATTACAAGACCTTACACCGCCGAAGAGGTTATTACACTTCAGGGTTCTTATCAAATTGAGCATAGCATAGCTAAACAAGGGGCTATTAAGTTATGGGATAAATTAAACTCACAAGACTTTGTTGCTGGCCTTGGGGCTTTAACAGGTAATCAGGCAATTCAAGAGGTAGAGGCTGGCTTAGAAGCTATTTATTTAAGTGGATGGCAAGTTGCTGCAGATGCTAACCTTGCAGGAGAAATGTATCCTGATCAGTCTTTGTACCCTGCTAATAGTGTACCTATGGTGGTAAAACGTATTAACAATGCTTTGTTGAGAGCAGACCAAATACAAAATGTAAACGGACTTGCTGATAAGAAAGACTACCTAGTGCCTATTGTTGCCGATGCAGAAGCTGGTTTTGGGGGTAATTTAAATGCTTTTGAGTTGATGAAAGCCATGATTGAAGCAGGAGCTTCAGGGGTTCATTTTGAAGATCAGTTAAGTTCTGCTAAAAAATGTGGTCATTTAGGAGGTAAAGTGTTAGTGCCTACGCAAGAGGCTATTAATAAATTAATAGCAGCCAGATTGGCGGCAGATGTATCTGGTGTACCTTCTGTAATTATTGCTAGAACAGATGCCGACGCAGCTAATTTGTTAACGAGCGATATTGATGAAAGAGATCATAAATTTTTAACGGGAGAACGTAGCGCAGAAGGATTCTTTTATGTGAAAAATGGTATTGAGCAAGGGATAGACCGAGGGTTAAGCTATGCACCGTATGCAGATTTAATTTGGCTAGAAACTTCTACACCAGATTTAAGTGAAGCAAAAAGATTTGCAGAGGGTATACATGCTAAGTATCCTGGTAAAATGTTGGCGTATAACTGTTCTCCTTCATTTAATTGGGCTGCTAAATTAAGTGTGGCTGAAATGGAAACCTTTAGAGAAGAAATAGCAGCTTTAGGGTATAAGTTCCAATTTATTACTTTGGCAGGGTTCCATGCCTTAAACACTAGTATGTTTGAACTTTCTAGAGCTTATAAAGAAAGAGGGATGGCTGGGTACTCTGAGTTGCAAGAACGTGAGTTTGGTTTACAAAAACATGGTTTTAAAGCAGTGAAGCACCAAGGCTTTGTGGGTACAACCTATTTTGATGCTGTACAAAATATAGTTACTTCTGGTACTGCTAGTACAGTGGCTATGAAAGGGTCTACCGAAGCAGCACAGTTTTAGTGTAGTATGCGTTTGACACTCTATATATTTATTTATTTGAGAAGCGCCCGGTTTGTATAGTATCGGGTGTTTCTTTTTTAATACTGATGTATAATAAATATAGCAGGTCTTTTGTGAAGGTCTACTTTTGTTTTTTTCCAGCTAGAAATAGGTTGCGTTTTAATATACTCGGTTGGTAATGTTAAGTCGCAGGCTATACATAATTGGGTGTTACTTTGTAATATAGAACACATGCTTTCTAAAAGCTGATTGTTTCTGTAAGGAGTCTCAATGAATAATTGAGATTGATTAAAATCTTTTGATCTACGCTCTAAAGCTTTTAATGCAGACTTCTTTTCTCCTTTATCGATTGGTAAATAGCCATTAAAAGCAAAATTTTGACCATTAAAACCGCTACTCATCATAGCTAATAGAATAGAGGAGGGGCCAACTAATGGAATTATTTGAATGCCTTTTTGATGCGCTATTTTAACTACATCTGCACCAGGATCTGCAACACCAGGGCAACCAGCTTCAGAAATAATACCTACATCGGCTCCGTTTAAGCAATTGGTTAAAAAACTAGGTAGCTCTTGTGGCTCAGTGTATTTATTAATTACATGAAGTTTTAGCGAGGGTTGCGATTTTTCAGGGCATATCTTTTTAATAAACCTTCTTGCTGTTTTTTCGTTCTCTACAATAAATTCACTTATGGCGTTAATTGTAGTTTTAACAGCTTCAGGGAGTACCTGTTGTGGTTCAACATCTCCTAATGTAGTAGGTATTAAATAGAGTTTACCTGTGCCCATGTCTTATGCATATTTTTTAATAAACGCATCGCATGCTGTATCCAGCATTTTATATACGTTTAAAAACCCATCTTTACCACCATAGTAAGGGTCTGGTACCTCAAGGTTTTCTTTTGGAAAACTTAAGTTTAAGATAAGTTGTACCTTTTTGATATCTTTTTCATTACTAGCTAAAGCAATTACATTATTGTAGTTGCTTTGGTCCATTACAAAAATATGATCAAACGCAGCAAAGTCCGATTTTTTAAATTGTCGGCAGCGTTGGTCTGTAATGTCAATATTAAATTGCTTGGCAATGTCAATAGATCGCCTGTCAGGAAGTTCACCAATATGGTAACCTCCTGTTCCGGCAGAATCTACTATAAATTTTTCAGGATCAAGTCTGTCTTTAAAAATACCTTCTGCTAAAGGAGATCTACAAATGTTCCCTAAGCAAACCATTAAAATTTTGGTTTTCATTATAAGGTAAGTTTTTGAGATATTTCTTCAATATATTTTTTGAACTGCTTGTCTGTTTCGGCAAGGTTATCTACTGTTTTACAAGCATGTAAAACGGTAGCGTGGTCTCTTTTTCCTATTTGAGAACCAATGCTTGCTAAAGAAGCTTTGGTATATTTTTTAGCAAAAAACATAGCTAATTGGCGTGCTTGCACAATATGTCTTTTACGAGTTTTAGATTGTAGGGTAGCAACATCCATTTGAAAATAGTCTGACACTATTTTTTGAATGTAATCTATAGATACTTCTCGTTTGGTGTTTTTAACAAACTTCTCTACAATCTGGCTTGCAAGATCAAGGGTTACTTCTTTTTTGTTGAAAGAAGATTGAGCGATTAACGAAATAATAGCTCCCTCCAATTCTCTTACATTGGTTTTAATATTTTTAGCAACATACTCTACAATCTCTTCAGGCATTTCTACACCATCTCTGTAGAGTTTGTTTTTAACAATAGAAATTCTTGTTTCGTAATCCGGACTTTGAAGTTCGGCAGATAATCCCCATTTGAATCTAGATAACAAGCGTTGCTCAATATCTTGCATATCTACAGGAGCTTTATCAGAAGTTAAAACAACTTGCTTACCATTTTGGTGTAAATGGTTGAAAATATGGAAAAATACATCCTGTGTTCCAGATTTACCAGAGAAAAACTGAACATCATCTATAATAAGTACATCTATTAATTGATAGAAGTGAATAAAATCGTTTCTCGTATTCTTTTTAACAGACTCAATATATTGCTGAGTAAATTTTTCAGCCGATATGTATAAAACTGTTTTTTCTGGATACTTATCTTTAATATCTACCCCTATAGCATGTGCAAGGTGAGTTTTACCTAATCCTACACCTCCAAAAACTAATAAAGGATTGAACGAGGTTCCTCCTGGTTTATTAGCAACAGCTAAACCAGCAGATCTTGCTAATCTGTTAGAATCTCCTTCAAGAAAATTATCAAAACTATAGTTAGGGTTTAGTTGCGATTCAATTTTTACATTTCTGATACCAGGAATGATAAATGGATTCTTAAGTTCAGGATTTTTATTTTTTAAAGGCACGTCTAATTCCTGAGAAGGAACAGCCGGACGATTATTACTAGGAATTTTCTCAGTAAAAGGTTTTTTGTTGCCGTAAGTGTTTTCCATTCTAATAATGTACACTAACTTTGCTCCATCACCAAGTTCTTTTGTTAAAGCAACCTTTAACAATTTCACATAGTGTTCCTCTAACCACTCATAGAAAAATTTACTAGGTACCTGAATGCTTAAAGAGTTGTCTGTCAACTTAACTGCTCTGATAGGTTCGAACCAAGTTTTGTAAGCTTGAGGTTGAATGTTATCCTTTATGAACTGGAGACAGCGCTCCCATACCGTTTGAGCAGTTTTATCCATTCTTTCTTAAAATTTTTTTTATTAATGGGGTAAGATTAATAATTCTTTTTCTTCTAGTTTGGTTAAACAAATATGTGAACAAAAAATTGAAAAAAAAAACGGATTGGGTATTGAATATTTAAAAAAAAAAACACATACCCATTTACATTAAATTAACATTATTTTAACCTATAAAATTCTTACATAAAATGAGACTAGAACATACTTGTAGTACTAGAATACGATATGGTGAAACTGACCAAATGGGGGTAGTGTATCATGGCAATTATGCACAATTTCTAGAGATGGGACGTACCGAACTGCTTAGAAACATTGGGGTTTCATACAAAAGTATGGAAGAAGAGGGGGTAATGTTGCCTGTAGTTTCACTTACTATTAATTACAAGAAATCTGCGTATTATGACGATGTAATTTTTATTAAGACTATATTATCTCAAACACCCTCTGTAAAGATTACTTTTGATTATGAAATAACTAACGAGTTAGGAGAGTTATTAACAACTGCTACGGTGGTCTTAGCTTTTATGAATAAAGACACTCATAAGTTAACAAGATGTCCAGATTATGTATTAAATAAGTTAGGATAACTTTTTTAACGTAATTTCATAGAAAGGAGTAAAAGCTTGTTCGCAAGCGGGTGCTTCAGACTTTCTAATAGAGAAAATAATCTCACATGTGATTTCCATTTTTTGAGAAATGATATGGAGATTTTTTTCTTTTATAATACGCATTACATGGTGTATGTCTTTGTATTCAAAGTTTACCTTATAGGTACAGTCAATTGTTCTTTCTACAATAGAGGCATTTTCTAATGCCATTTGCGCTGTAGTTCTATAAGCATTTATTAAGCCAGGAACGCCTAGTTTAACCCCTCCAAAATAGCGTACTACTATAATGAGTACGTTGGTAACTTCAAAAGATTGTATTTGTCCATAAATAGGCATTCCGGCAGAATTGTTGGGTTCACCGTCATCATTGGCTCTGTATTGCACTGTTTCAGCGCCTATTTGCCAAGCATAACACCAGTGCCTTGCATTGTAATGCTGTTTTTTAATGTCTTCTAGAAGGTCTTTAATTTGTTCTTCGGTTGTTACGGGGTATGCATAGCCGAAAAATTTACTGTTTTTATCTTTAAAAAGTACTTCTTCTGTTGCAGTATCAATAGTTTTGTAAAAGTCTTGATTCTCTTCCAAGCTATCTTTATTTAAATGGATATGGTTGGTTAAACAAATTTGTTACTTCATCTTTTCCAGGAATTAAATTCCAAGTATGTATACCCAGAGAATGCGCTGTAGCAATATGTTCTGCAGTATCATCTATAAATAAGGTCTCTTTAGGGGTAAGATGAGCATCTTTTAAAACAAATTCAAAAATATCGGCATTGGGTTTTCTTAGGTTAATCTCATATGATAGATAGAACTGATCAAAACAGTTTTTGAATTCTTCAAATTTCTCAAGAGAAATTTCATTAATCACGTGCTGAATATGAATATCGTTTGTATTGCTTAGTAAATACAGCTTGTATTTTTTAGAAGCGGCCAAGTCTTTTATAAAGTCAATTCTATTTTGTGGTATGTCTAACAAGATGCAATTCCATGCATCTAGTAAATCTTTTTCAGTAGCTTTTGGGAAAACTTCTTTATAATAGGCTACAAACTCAGCCGAGCTCATAAGCCCCATTTCGTAAGCGTCATTTTTGGCCTGCATTTCTTCTGAAATTTCAAAGGTGCCAAATTTTTCAGTTAACCTAGCAACGGTAGCTGGTTTGTCTAGATTGATAAAAACATCTCCAAAATCAAAAATTATATTCTGTATCATTTGTTTTTGTATATGTGTAGTTGGTTATCTAAAATTTGTTTTTGTTGTGTAAAAGGCTTGTTTATATGCGGAGCCTTAATACCTTTTTCAAATATTGTATTTCCGGTAAAAACTCGGGCTTCATCCCATAGGTTTTCATTTATAAAAGTTTGTAGTGTTTGTGCTCCACCTTCTATAATAATGCTTTGAATGCCGTGTTTGTATAAAATGCTACATATTTGTTTAGCTACATTGTTGGTAAAATCTATATTTTCAAAATATATATTGTTTTTATTACCAGTTTCTTTTTCGGTTATAATAATGGTTTTTACATCCTTATTATAGATTTCTGTGTGGGTAGGAATACGTAAACTTTTGTCTAGCACAATACGAGTTGGATTTTTACCTGCCCATTCTCTGGTAGTTAAAGAGGGGTTGTCTGCTAATACTGTGTTGGTGCCAACAAGTATAGCGTCTTCAATACTTCGCCATTTATGTACTAATTGTTTTGCGTAGGTGTTAGAAATCCAAACAGGAGCTACTTCATCTTTGGATTCAGGAGCTAAAAAGCCTTCTTTAGTTTGAGCCCATTTTAAGATGATATACGGCCTTTTTTGAGTGTGATACGTAAAAAACCTACTGTTTAAATCATTGCATTCATCCTCTAAAACACCTACAGTAACATTGCAACCAGCTTCTATTAACTTTTTAATACCTCTACCAGCTACTTCAGAAAAAGGATCAACTGTACCAATAACAACATTAGGGATACCTTCTTTAATAATTAAGTCGGAACATGGAGGTGTTTTTCCAAAATGGCTACAAGGTTCTAAACTAACATAAATGGTAGCTTCTTTAAGTAGTTGTTTATCTTTAACAGATGCAATGGCATTTACCTCTGCATGTGGTTTCCCTGCCTTTGTATGCCATCCTTCTCCTATAATATTATTATTGTGTACAATGACACTTCCTACCATTGGGTTAGGGGATGTACTACCAAGTCCATTTTTGGCCAGCTGAATACAGCGTTTTAGGTATTTTTCATGTATCTTCACACCGCAAAAATACTATTTATAAAGAGAATTAGAGGAATGATTATTAGGGAAATTGCTCCGGAAGACAATGCTGCTGTTGCGCAGTTAATTAGAGGTGTTTTTGATGAGTTGGAGATACCAAAAACAGGAACTGCATACGAAGATGCTTCGTTAGATAAAATGTATACTGCCTATGAGTTACCAAAGCATATCTATTTTGTAGTGGGACACGAAGGTATTGTTGTTGGTGGCGCAGGGATTGCACCCTTAGCAAATGGAGATGGTTCTGTTTGTGAGTTGCAGAAAATGTATTTTGCAAAAGAGGCAAGAGGGAAGGGTATTGGTTCTAAAATGATGGAGCAATGTTTAGCATACGCTAAAAAAGTAGGTTTTAAAAAATGTTATATTGAAACCATGCCTTTTATGCACGATGCTCAGAAATTGTACAAAAAGTTTGATTTTAAATATCTAGATGCACCAATGGGGTGTACAGGACATACTTCTTGCCCTGTATGGATGCTAAAAGACCTTTTATGAGATTAAAAGAGTTACATATTCATTTTCAAAAAACACTTGCAGCGTTATATGATAGAGAAGAAGTAAATAACTTTTTCTTTATGTTGTGCCAGGCGTTTGTAAATGTAACAAGAGTTCAGTTGGCTTTAAGACCAGATTTGGAAGTTACTGAACAGGATGAACAACGATTTAGAGAGGCGTTATCAAGTTTAGAAAGGGAAACGCCTATTCAATATATAATAGGAGAGGCTCATTTTTATGATTTACTTTTTGAGGTAAATGAGCATACACTAATACCAAGACCAGAAACTGAAGAATTAGTAGATTGGATTAAGTCTGATTTACAAGATATTGGTTTGCAAAAACCTAAAATTGTAGATATCGGAACAGGAACGGGTTGTATAGCCATTAGCTTAGCGCATCTGTTTTCCGATGCATTGGTTACGGCAATAGATATTTCTGCAGGTGCTTTGGAAACCGCGTATAGAAATGCCGAAAAGAATAAAGTAAAGGTATCTTTCATACAGAAAGATATTCTAGCGGTTGCACCAAATGATGCGGATTTAGGAAAGTATGATGTTGTGGTGTCTAACCCCCCTTATGTTAGGGAGCTTGAAAAACAAGAAATAAAAAATAATGTATTGCTGTATGAGCCCGATACTGCTTTGTTTGTTTCAGATGATAACCCATTGATTTTTTACAACAAGATTAGTGATTTTGCTTTCGAGCATTTGCAGCCAGGGGGAATATTGTATTTTGAAATTAACCAATATTTGGCAGAGGAAACTAAATTGCTAGTTGCTTCAAAAGGGTTTAAAGAGGTATCTTTAAGAAAAGATATTTACGGGAATTACAGAATGTTAAAAGCTATTAAAAAATAGTCATGAACGAAAAAGAGAGAATACTTAGTTTACGAGAAGAGTTAACACATTATAACTATCAATATTATGTTTTAGATAATGCTTCCATTTCAGATTATGAATTTGATATGAAGCTTAAAGAACTGCAGAATCTTGAAGCGAAGCATCCAGAGTTATATGATGCAAACTCACCAACTGTAAGAGTTGGGGGTATGGTAACTAAGAATTTTGAAACCGTAGTGCATGATTATAGAATGTATTCTCTTGATAACTCTTACTCTAAAGAAGATTTAGAAGATTGGGAAAAAAGAATTCAGAAAATTATTGGTGATGATAAGGTTGAGTTTACTTGTGAACTAAAGTATGATGGTGCTTCTATAAGTCTAACCTATGAAAATGGTACCATGGTAAAGGCGGTAACCAGAGGTGATGGTATTCAGGGAGATAATGTAACTAATAATGTAAAAACTATTAGATCGGTACCATTACAATTAAAGGGTGATTATCCAGAAAAATTTGACATTAGAGGAGAGATAGTTTTACCACATGAAGGTTTTGCTAAAATGAATCAGGAGCGTATAGAAGCTGGTGAAGACCCTTATATGAACCCAAGGAATACTGCTAGTGGTAGTTTAAAATTACAGGACAGTGCCGAGGTGTCTAAAAGACCGTTAGAGTGTTTGCTTTACAATATAGTTGGAGAAAAACTAGCTATTACTTCTCAATTTGAAAGTTTGGAGAAGGCTAGGGAATGGGGGTTTAAAGTACCAACAGAAGCAAAACTATGTAAGTCTACAAACGAGGTGATGGAGTTTGTGAATTATTGGGATGTTCACCGCCATGATTTGCCTTATGAAACGGATGGTGTTGTAATAAAGGTAAATTCTTTTCAGCACCAAGAGGAACTTGGTTATACTGCCAAGGCTCCAAGATGGGCTATGGCTTATAAATTTAAGGCGGAGCAGGTTAGTACTAAGTTAAATGAAATTACGTATCAAGTAGGGCGAACGGGCGCTATAACTCCTGTAGCTAATTTAGAGCCTGTGTTGCTAGCTGGTACTACGGTAAAAAGAGCATCGTTACACAATGCAGATCAAATTGCTAAGTTGGATGTGAGAGAAGGTGATGAAGTATTTGTAGAAAAAGGAGGAGAAATTATCCCTAAAATAGTAGGGGTAGATTTTACCCAAAGAGACCTTACATCTGAACCTACAGAATATATAAGCGAGTGTCCTGAATGTGGAACGCCATTAATTCGTAAAGAAGGAGAGGCGCAACACTATTGCCCTAATTACACTGGGTGTCCACCTCAAATTACGGGTAGAATTCAGCATTTTATATCTAGAAAAGCAATGGATATTGAAGGTTTAGGTGGTGAAACCGTAGAGCTTTTATTTAAAAGTGGGTTGATTGATGATTATGCTGATTTGTATGAGTTAAAGGTAGAAAATTTACTTCCGTTGGACCGAATGGCGCAAAAGAGTGCAGAGAATTTAGTGAATGGAGTAGAAAAGTCTAAAGAAATTCCTTTTGAACGAGTGTTGTTTGCTTTAGGAATAAGATATGTTGGGGAAACGGTAGCAAAGAAATTAGCGAAACATTATAAATCTATTGAAGCTATACAAAATGCCACTATGGAAGAGTTGGTAGCGGTAGATGAGATTGGTGAGAAAATAGCGGAAAGTGTTGTAGATTTTTTAAGTAACCAAGTGAACATTCGATTGATTGAACGCCTAAAAGATTACGGTTTACAACTAGCGATATCTAAAGATATTTTGGAAAATCAAACCGATAAGTTAGCGGGGGTAAGTTTCGTAGTTTCGGGTGTTTTTGAATCGGTTTCTAGAAATGAGCTTAAAAAAATGATAGAAGATAATGGAGGTAAGGTAGCTTCTTCAATATCTTCAAAAACAGGATATGTGATAGCGGGAGATAATATGGGGCCTAGTAAAAAGGAAAAAGCAGAAAAACTTGGAGTGCCTGTAATATCTGAATATGATTTTAAAGATATGCTGACATAAATGCTTTATGTAGATAAAGAAAAAATAGGGAATTATTTTTTTGTATTGGCAATACTGCATACGTTGTTTTATACCACAATGTATGCTTTAAATATATATGGGTTTTCTAGAATAGTAGCTGTGTTTAGCATACCGTTACTAATGTTTGCATATTTTTTTAAATCTGTAAAAGTAGATTACGTGTACTTATTTTCATTACTGCTGGTTTTAGTAGGTGATGTAACAAATAGCTTTTGGATAGAGAAATATGACTGGTCTGTTTTTTTGTATGGTATAAATTTAGGTTTTTATAGTTATTATTTGCTTAAAGAGATGGGTGATAACTTAACATCTACCCGAATTTTAATACCTGCTATACCATATTCTATTATCTATTTTTATGTGTTTTATAGTTTAGTGGATAATATGGATGGTATGACATTAGGGACTGTGTTGTTTTACAATTTTTTCTTGGGGTTGTTCTCTGTTTGTACGTGGATTAAGCTAATTTATGAAAGATCAAGATCTTCTTTTTATTTATTTATAAGTAGTTCGTCGGCTATTTTAATGTCTATAGCTTATTTATTCAATAAATCGTTGGAAAAATTGAAGGTTATAGATGATGTTATTATCAATTTTTTATTTTTGTTCTTTCATGTGGCTATGTTTCTCTATATCATAAGAAAAGAAAAAGAGAAATATGGTGTTAGTAAGAACGAATGAGGATAAAAATAATACCTGTTTTACTATTTTTAAATACATTGCTATATGCTACAATGGGATATTATAATATCCACTTTTTTGTAGATTTCTTTTCAGTACTTACAATTCCAATCATTGCTTGGTTTTATTTAAGTGAATCTACGGGTAAAAAATTATGTTATCCGTATATTATAAGTTTATGTTTCTTGTTTGTTGGAGATTTGTTTATTTCGCTTACAGATAATATGACTTTTTCACTTTTCTTTTTAGGAGCCGGTTTAACAGGATATGCGAATACCGTATTGAGTAAAATAAATTTTTTAAAAACGAGTATTATTATAAAAATAAGTATTCCTTTCTTATTAGTTTATTTAGTGCCTTCACTATACTTTGCCAGTTATTTTAACGAAATGCTTTTTCCTATTACCATGCATAATTTTGGATTAGGAATATTTGTGTTTACTATTCTCTTGAAATTATTGCACGAGAAAAAAATAAGACCAAATATGTATTTGGTCTTAAGTGGTACTTTTATGTTTCTTGTAGCTATTTTTGATGCTTATGTGTTGTTTATTTCACATAATGATTTTATACATTCTTATATTTCCATTCCTAGTTTTAGTATAGCTCATTATTGTATGTCTAAATTCATACTTAAAGTATACGCTAAACCAAAATAGACTTTCCTTGAGATTTTACTTTAGAGGCTTTGTCAAAATAAAAATCTACTCTACCTACATTAATACCATAACAACCAACCTGGTTAACTAGTACATCTTCATTTATTTTATTTTTAACTACAGCAGGTTTATCTAAAAATGTATGGGTGTGTCCACCAATAATTAAATCAATATCTTGAGTTTGCGCGGCTAGTTTTAAATCGGAAACTTTATCACCTTTATAGTGGTATCCTAAATGTGATAAACAAATAACTAGGTCGCAATTCTCTTTTTCTTTTAATTCTTTAGTGATGTCTTGCGCAATTTCTATAGGATCAATATATACAGTTTCACCGTAATTTTTCTTTTCTACTAATCCTTCTAATTCAATCCCTAATCCAAATACTCCAATTCTAATTTCGCCTCGTACAAAAATTTTATAAGGTTTTATGTAGTCTTCAAGAGGCGTGTTTACAAAAGCATAGTTAGCAGAAACAAAATCGAAGTTTGCATTTGGTAATTGTGCTAAGATGCCTTCAATACCATTGTCAAAATCATGATTTCCTAATGTTACAGCATCATAACGAAGCATACTCATTAGTTTGTATTCTAATTCACCACCATAATAATTAAAATAAGGAGTCCCTTGAAAAATGTCTCCGGCATCTAATAGAATAGTATTAGGGTTTTCTTGTCGTATATTTTCTATTAGGGTAGCTCTTCTAGCCACTCCGCCTTGATTTGGGAAATCAGGATGATCTGCAGGAAAAGGGTCTATATGGCTGTGTACATCGTTGGTATGTAATATGGTAATATGACTTTGCTTTTCAGGTGCACAGGAAGCTAAACTTAATCCTCCTAAGCTTGCAAATGTGGCTCCCACAGCTGTTTTTTGAATAAAATCTCTCCTTTTCATAATTAGTCAATGTAAAGTCTTTTGTCTGTAGATGTTTGTAAAGTGTCTTGTTTAGCAAAATAGTCAATCATAGCTTTTCTAAGCAAATAGTCTACAGGAGTAACGCTAAGTGCTTCTTTAAAAAAGTCCATGTGATCTCCTCCTCCTAATAAGAAGTTTGAGGTAGCCACGTAATAGGTTTTGTTTTTTTGTGGAGTCTTTTTGTTAATAGTAAAAGACTTAACAGACTTATCTTTACGAAATTCTAGATGAAATTGTTGGGAAACCGGGTGTGCTTTCTCATTTTCTATAAGGTAGCTTTCTAAGTCTTTTAGTTGATCATAGGAAAGTTCTGCTACCAAAATAGTATTTTCAAAAGGCATTACTTCAAAAGCGGTTCTGGTAGTTATATTACCTTCTGGTATAGTAGCCCTAATGCCTCCGTAATTTAGTAATACAAAATCAATGTTTTTTCCTGTTCTTTCATTAAAAATTGGATTGGCTTGCTCATACACTATGTCTGCCATTAAATTGCCTAAAGCACTGTTAAGGTTGTTCCCTTTTTTGCTTAAATACGTTGGGTTATAACATAGAATTTTCTCCAAATCGGCCTTAATGTACTCCCTTTTTGGTTTTATAAACTCTTCAATTTCAGTAACTTCTTTTAAAGAATCGTTAATGTTTATCTGTTTTGCCTCAATTTGTCTTAACTTTTGAGGCTCTTTAGAGCAATTATAGGCTACTAATAATGTTATAATTATAACAAAATGTTTAATTTTCATATATTAAAAAGTAGTTATATAACAAAGTTTTAGAAATAAATATTAATAAATTTGTAAATAGGAAAGTAGTAAAATTAGATGATATTAGATGCTGTTCGTAGAAAATTTATCAATAAATTAAGAAGAGATAAAGAATCTACAAAAAATGAGAGTTTTGAGTTTTCCAAAATTAAAAGTGTAGGTTGTATTATAGACCTTGACAAATATGAGAATCCGAATCATTTAATTTCTGAGTTTAAACAATTGGGTTTATCTGGTGCAGAATTTAAAATTATTGGTTTTTCAAGAAAAAATAGTAAGCAAAAGGAAGATACTTTGATTCCTGTTTTTTATAAAAATGAGGTAGGGATTAAAGGGAAGTTGAAAGGCGAAAACCTACAGAATTTTGTTGATGGGCGTTATGACGTATTAATAAATTATTTTGCTGAAGATGTGTTTGAGATGAAGCTAGTTTCATTAATGGTAAAAGCATCTATAACAGCAGGTTTTCCTACTGTAGATCAAAAGTGTAACGATTTAATTTTGAATTGTGAATATACTAATGTGAAGCAGTTTTTTGAAATTTTAAAGAGATATTTGAAAGTTATAAAGAAGTAGAAAGATGCGATCAAAATTTTTAGGAACAGGAGTAGCTTTGGTAACTCCGTTCACTTCGGATAATCTAGTGGATATAGAGGCACTAGAGCGCTTGGTTAATTATGTAGTAGATAGAGGGGTAGAATACCTTGTTGTGTTAGGAACTACTGCAGAAACTGCTACTTTAAATAAACAGGAGAAGGAATTAGTTATTGCTACGGTGAAATCAGTAAACGATGGTAGGGTTCCGCTTGTTTTGGGTATGGGTAGTAACAATACGTATGATTTAGTAGATCAATTAAAGGAAACTGATATGAGTGGTTTTGATGCTATTTTGTCTGTTTCACCATATTATAACAAACCTACTCAGGAAGGAATTTATCAGCATTTTAAAATGGTTGCTGAGAATTCTCCTCTTCCGGTTATCTTATATAACGTGCCTGGTAGAACGGGGTCTAATATGTTGCCTGCAACGGTTTTACGTTTGGCTAACGAATTTGATAACATTATAGGTATAAAGGAAGCATCTGGAGATTTAACTCAAGCCATGCGTATTATTAATGAAAAGCCAGAAGACTTTTTAGTTATATCTGGAGACGATATGTTGGCGTTACCTATGGTATTAGCAGGTGGTGCAGGTGTAATATCTGTAATAGGACAAGGTTTCCCTAAAGAATTCTCTGAAATGATTCGCTATGGTTTATTGCATAAAACTAAAGAGGCGTTTGATCTTCAATATAAAATAATGAATTCTATAGATTATATTTTTGAAGAGGGTAATCCTGCGGGAATTAAAGCACTATTAGAAATATTAGGAGTATGCTCTGGAGGGGTTAGACTTCCATTAGTAAAAGCATCAGGTAACTTATATGAAAAATTATTAGTATTTTCAGAGAAATTTAATGCTATAACCGTATAATGTTCCATAAAGTTAATGATCCCGGCTTTGGTAATTTTTCAACAAAAAATATTCAGCGCTACGTAAATAAAGACGGGAGATTTAATATTAAACATATAAATAAGAAACGAAATATTTCAGCCGCGTATACTTTTTTAATAAGTATTTCGTGGCTGAAATTTTTTGTTCTAGTGATATCTTGTTACACGGTTATTAATATTGTTTTTGCGTTTATTTATCTACTTGCAGGAATAGAAAACTTAACCAGCTCTACGGGTAGTCCTTTACATGATTTTTTTAATGCGTTCTTTTTTTCAGCACAAACCATAACTACAGTTGGGTATGGTGGTATTTCACCGCGAGGTATAATTACAGGTTTAATATCGTCTTTTGAGGCTATGTTGGGGCTTATCTGTTTTTCTTTTATTACAGGGCTTTTATATGGTAGGTTTTCTAAGCCAAAAGCAAGTGCTCAGTTTAGTGAAGATATAGTGGTAAATAAACATTTAGGTACACATAAAATTATGTTTAGGGTTATGAATAGCCGAAAATCGGTAATGATTAGACCTAAAGTAGATGTGATTTTGTTATTGCCAGAGGCGGTAGGTGATAGTTTTAAGAGTAGCTTTTATACTTTAGATTTAGAAAGAAATGCCATAACGTATTTGCCAACTACTTGGACTATTGTACATGATATAGATGATAATAGTCCGCTAAGTAATTATAAAGTAGAAAATTTAGCCAATTTGAATGCAGAACTTATTATTTTACTTTCTTATTATGATGATGCATTTAACCAAGAAGTACATCAAGTACATAGTTATTTATTAAGAGAATTGAAGATAGACTATACTTTTGAGAAAGCTTTTTCGTTTAATGATGACGGTATAATGGAGCTAGACCATGATAAGTTTGATAGAATAATACAAAAATAACGTTAAAGTTTTTCTGAGAGCTATTTTTACTAATTTCAAAAGTATACATTAGCCGTGCAAAAAATCTTTTGTAAAACGTTAAAAATATATAATTTTGCAGAATGTTTAAAAAAATAGAATTTTTAGGATTTATAGCAGTCTTAGTAATTTTTACTTCTTCTTGTAGCGATTACCAAAAAGCACTTAAAAGTGAAGATGTAAAAATAAAATACGACATGGCAGAAAGCCTTTATAATGAAGGTAAGTATACTAAAGCAAACAGATTGTTTGAGCAAATAATGCCAAAGTATGCGGGAAAGCCACAAGGAGAGAGAGTAGTGTATATGTATGCAGATGCTGCATATAAAGATGAAGATTACTATTTAGCAGCGTATCAGTTTGAGCGTTTTGCTACTTCTTACCCAAGAAGTCAAAAAGCACAAGAGGCAGCTTTTTATTCAGCTAAATCATCTTATATGTTGTCTCCTAAGTATTCTATAGATCAAACAGATACTTACGAAGCCTTAGATAAGCTACAGAATTTTATTAATAATTATCCAGATTCTGAATGGTTACCAGAAGCCAATGAAATGGTTCAGGAGTTAACTTTAAAGATTGAACGTAAAGAGTTAGAGATAGCAAAAAACTACAGTAAAACTTTTCATTACAAAGCAAGTATAAAGTCTATTGATAACTTTTTAGTTGATTATCCTGGGTCTGAGTTAAAAGAAGAGGCTTTGTATGTTAGGTTAAATGCATCATACGAGTTAGCAATTAACAGTTATGAGTATTTAGTAAAGGATAGATTATTACAAGCACAAGAAGCTTATCAAGAACTAATAGAAGATTATCCAAATACTCAGTTTTCAGAGGAAGCTACTGAAATCAATGAGAGTATAGAAAAAGAATTAAGTAAAAGATCATAAATATTTAACAATCGATAGAATGAGTAATTTAAAGAAAACTGAAGCGCCGGTATCAACCATTACCTATGATAAAAATGAGTTTGATGCCCAAACAGATAATATTTATGAAGCTATTGCTATTGTAGCTAAGCGTTCTATTCAAATTAACTCTGAGATTAAAAAGGAGTTAATTGAAAAATTAGACGAATTTGCTACTTACAATGATAGCTTAGAAGAAATTTTTGAAAATAAAGAACAAATCGAAGTTTCTAAGTATTACGAAAAATTACCAAAGCCACATACATTAGCTGTAGACGAATGGTTAGACGGTAAAATTTATTACAGAAACACTGAAAAGTAAACAGCTATGTCTGTATTAAGCGGTAAAAAAATACTCTTGGGTGTAACCGGTGGTATTGCTGCTTATAAAACTACTTATTTA
Source organism: Neptunitalea lumnitzerae (assembly GCF_027924185.1). GTDB lineage: Bacteria > Bacteroidota > Bacteroidia > Flavobacteriales > Flavobacteriaceae > Neptunitalea > Neptunitalea lumnitzerae. The sequence goes on along the minus strand of NZ_BRVO01000002.1, from coordinate 780,743 downwards.
GTTAGATTATTCATAAAAGCGGGCGCGCAAGTTCAGGTGGTAATGACAAACAATGCCAAAGAATTTGTGACGCCTTTAGTGCTTTCTACACTATCTAAGAATCCGGTTTTAAGCGACTTTGTCAAGGATACAACTACAGGAGAGTGGGCAAACCACGTTGATCTTGGATTATGGGCTGACTTTATGGTAGTAGCGCCTGCTACTATTAATACGTTAGCTAAAATGGCTACAGGAGAAAGTGATAATTTATTGTTGGCGGTATACAGATCTGCTAAATGTCCGGTGTATTTTGCCCCGGCTATGGATTTAGATATGTATAAGCATGAAAGTACACAACACACTTTTAAAGTATTGCAGTCTTTTGGTAACATAATGATACCTTCTGAAGCTGGTGAACTTGCCAGTGGGTTGGTAGGAGAAGGCCGCATGGCTGAGCCTGAAAACATTTGTACGTTTATAGAAAATGATATTTTAGGCAAAGCACCATTAAATGGAAAGAAAGTTTTAATAACTGCCGGGCCTACGTATGAAGCTATAGACCCAGTACGTTTTATAGGTAATCATTCCTCAGGAAAAATGGGCTATGCATTGGCAGAAGTAGCAAATAGCTTAGGCGCACAAGTTACATTGGTTTCTGGACCTACAAGTTTAAAAGATCCGTTAGATGTAAATGTGGTGAGAGTGGTAAGTGCTGAAGAGATGTATAGTGCGGTTCATGAGTATTATGCAACCACTGATATAGCTATATGCGCAGCAGCTGTAGCAGATTACAGACCAAAAAATGTAGCTGAGCAAAAAATAAAAAAGCAAACAGCATCGTTAACTATTGAGTTAGAACCTACAAAGGATATTTTAGCTTCTTTAGGAGCTTCTAAGCAAAATCAGTTTTTAGTTGGTTTTGCGTTGGAAACGGAGAATGAATTGGCTAATGCTAAAGGGAAGCTAGAAAGAAAGAATTTAGATGCCATTGTTTTAAATTCTTTAAATGATACTGGTGCTGGTTTTGGCAAACCAACAAATAAAGTTACTTTTATAAATCATAAAGAGGTGAAAGCTTTTTCAATTAAAGAAAAAGGAGAAGTAGCTAAAGATATTTTTAACGAAATTATTGAAAGATTAGATGCGTAATTGGATCTTATTAGTTTTTATCTGTATAACAGGTGTAATTAAAGCACAAGAGCTTAATTGCAAGATAACTGTGAATTCTCAGAAGATTAGTCAAACTAATCAACAGGTGTTTTCTACACTTGAAACTGCTTTAAATGAGTTCATGAATAATAGAAAATGGACTAATAAGACCTACAAACCAGAAGAACGTATAGACTGTAATATGTTAATTACGGTAGATTCTTATGAGAATAATAATTTTTCAGCAACAATTCAGGTACAATCTTCTAGACCTGTTTACAATTCTTCGTATATAACCCCGGTATTAAATATTAATGATAAACAGTTTTCTTTTACCTATCAAGAATTTGAACCGCTATATTATAATGAGAATAGATTTGAATCTAATTTAACCTCCGTAATGGCGTTTTATGCCTATGTAATTATTGGGGTAGATGCAGATACTTTTAAAATGCGCGGTGGAACTATGTTTTTCAATCAAGCTAAAAAAGTAGTTAATATTGCTCAGAGTGGTAATAATGTTGGTTGGAAACAAAATGATGGTAATCGTACACGTTTTGAATTGATTGATAATTTACTTTCTAATTTTTATAGAGAGTACAGAACTGTAATGTACAATTATCATTTAAAAGGTATGGACTTAATGTCTTCTAAGCCAGAAATGGCTAAGAAAACCATAGCTTCCAGTATTCAGTTATTTAAAAGTATGAATGCACGTAGGCCAAATTCATATTTGCTTCAAGCTTTTTTTGATGCTAAAGCAGATGAAGTATCGCAAATATATTCAGGGGGTCCACAAATTAATACTACACAATTAGTGGCAACTTTAAATAACATTATGCCCAATTATAGTGGTAGTTGGAAAAAAATTGAATAATAGCTGTTTTATACTCTACAAAATAACAAGTATATTTGAGGTTTAAAATTAATATCATTTGTTAGCTTCACTTTCCATTAAAAATTACGCCCTAATAGACGAGCTTAAAGTTAAGTTTAGTAATGGGTATACTATAATTACAGGGGAAACCGGTGCAGGTAAATCTATTCTTTTGGGAGGTTTATCGTTAGTCTTAGGGAAAAGAGCCGATTTAACGGTGCTTAAAACCAAAGAAGAAAAATGTATTATTGAGGCTGAGTTTCATATAGAAAACTATAATCTAAAACAATTTTTTGAAGAAGAGGATTTAGATTACGAAGGTCAAACCTTTATAAGACGTGAAATATTGCCTAGCGGAAAATCTAGAGCTTTTATTAACGATACTCCTGTAACCCTTTCAGTACTGAATGATTTAGGTGTTAAGTTGATTGATATCCATTCTCAAAATCAAACTTTAGAGTTAACAGAAGAAGAATTTCAATATTCAGTGATTGATGCTGTAGCTTCTAATTTTGAAAATGTAAAACAATATCAAGAAATTCTTTCTACTTACACTAAAACAAAATCTGCTTATAACAGACTTTTAAAAGATCAGGAAGAGGCTTCTAAAGAATATGAGTACAATAGCTTTTTGCTTAAGGAACTAAAAGATTTAAAATTAGAAACCTTAGACAAAGAGGAGTTAGAGTCTAATTACGATCAGCTTTCTAATGTAGAAGATATTAGAGAGAAGTTAACCGCTGCCTTACAATTAGTAAATGCCGAAGAGGTTGGTGTACAAGTGGCTATAACAGAGTTAAAACAGTTGTTTGCCAAACTTACTTCTTTTGGTAGTACGTATGCCGGTTTACATGATAGAATACAATCTGTACTAATAGAGGTTGATGATATTAATGGCGAGCTTATAGCTTTAGAAGAAGGTTTAGAAACAGATCCTGTAGCCTTAGAAAAACTACATGAAATACTGCATAAATTATTTGCAGTAGAAAAGAAACATGGTGTTTCTGGCGTTGCGGAATTGTTGAAAATACAAGAAGAATTAGAGCAGAAAGTAGCTATTACAGAAAATGCAGATGAGGCTGTTTTAGAAAAACAGCAAGAAATGAAGGCATTAGAAGAGAAATTAGATAAAATAGCTTTAAAAATACATAAGCAACGTGCTAAAGAGTTGCCTAAGCTTATCAAAAATCTTGAAAGTATTATTTCAGAATTAGGAATGCCAAATGCTAAATTTAAGATTGAGGTAGCACAAAAAGAGAAGTACTTATCTAATGGTAAAGATGAACTTACCTTTTTATTTTCAGCGAATAAAGGTGGTAGTTTTGGCGATTTGAAGAAAGTAGCATCAGGAGGTGAGTTATCTAGAATAATGTTGGCTATTAAATCTATATTATCTGAGTATATGAACTTGCCTACCATTATGTTTGATGAGATAGACACAGGAGTATCTGGAGAGATAGCTATAAAAATGGCTGACATTATGAAGGAAATGAGTAACCATATGCAAGTTTTTTGTATTACCCATTTACCGCAGGTAGCTGCTAAAGGAGATGCTCACTTTAAAGTATATAAAGAGAATACCCTGTTGGGAACTAGTAGTAATTTGAAATTATTAAATAAACACGATAGGATAACAGAGATAGCTCAAATGTTAGGTGGAGAAAAAATTAGTGAATCTGCTTTGACACATGCAAAAGAACTATTGAGTTAAAAAATTAAACTATCTTTGGCACCTAGAAACTAAGATAAACCTAAAGGAACATGTATAATTTATTAAAAGGAAAAAGAGGAATCATATTTGGAGCGTTAGATGAGAATTCTATTGCTTGGAAAACTGCTGAGCGTGTACACGAAGAAGGCGGTACTTTTGTGTTAACTAATGCACCTATTGCTATGAGAATGGGGCAAATTAATGAATTAGCAGAAAAAACAGGTTCTGAAATTATACCTGCAGATGCAACTAGTATGGAAGATTTAGAAAATTTAGTTTCTAAAGCAACAGAAATATTAGGAGGAAAACTAGATTTTGTTTTGCATTCTATCGGGATGTCTGTAAATGTTAGAAAAGGACGTCATTATACTGAAAACAACTATGATTTTTCAGCTAAAGGATGGGACGTATCTGCATTATCATTCCACAAAGTAATGCAAACTTTATATAAGCAAGATGCCATGAATGAGTGGGGTAGTATTGTAGCCTTAACTTATATGGCAGCTCAAAGAACTTTCCCAGATTATAATGATATGGCTGATAACAAAGCATATTTAGAATCAATTGCTCGTAGTTTCGGGTATTTCTTTGGTAAAGAGAAAAAAGTTAGAGTAAATACAATTTCACAATCTCCAACACCAACTACTGCTGGTCAAGGTGTTAAAGGATTTAGTGGGTTTATTTCTTATGCAGAGAAAATGTCTCCGTTAGGAAATGCATCTGCTCAAGATTGTGCAGATTACACTGTTAGTTTATTTTCAGATCTTACGAAGAAAGTTACTATGCAGAACTTATTCCATGATGGAGGTTTCTCTAACACAGGGGTAAGTAATGAGGTAATTGAAAGATTTGAAGACTAAGTAACATATAATTTTAAGGCTGTATGAGTTTACATATAGGAGCTGAAGTAGGAGAGATTGCAGAAACGGTATTATTGCCAGGAGACCCATTACGTGCAAAATGGATTGCTGAACATTTTTTAACCGATGTAAAGCAATATAATAATGTAAGAGGAATGCTTGGTTTTACCGGATTGTATAATGGTAAAAGAGTTTCTGTACAAGGAAGTGGAATGGGAATTCCTTCTATTGGAATTTATGCTCATGAGTTGATAAACGACTATGGAGTTAAAAAATTAATTAGAGTGGGTAGTGCAGGTTCTTATCAGAAGGAAGTTGCCTTAAGAGATATTGTACTTGCAATGTCTGCATCTACCAACAGTAGTATTAATAATGCTACTTTTCATGGTGAAACATTTGCTCCTACTGCTAGTTTTAATTTATTACGCAAAGCTGCTGATTTTGCAGAAAACAAAGGAATAAGCTATAAAGCAGGAAACATTTTGAGTAGTGATATTTTTTATCAAGACAATCCTGAGTATTATAAAAAATGGGCTTCTCATGGAGTACTTTGTGTAGAAATGGAAACAGCTGTTTTATATACTACAGCTGCTAAGTTTGGCGTAGAGGCATTGTCTGTGTTAACCATTTCAGATAGTTTGGTTACTCATGAAGCTACAAGCAGTCAAGATAGAGAAACAACTTTTAAAGAAATGATTGAAATAGCTCTTTCATTAGTTTAGAAAATATTATCAAAATTTTATAAAAAGGGATACTGTAATTACAGTATCCCTTTTTTATTTTAGATTGGTGAATGGCAGCTATGCATAGTTGCTAAAAAATATTGTAATTTTGCCTTCCTATGCAGAAAAAGATTAACATACAAAATAAGAGAGCTAGATTTGAATATGAAATTCTTGATAAGTACACCGCAGGTATTGTATTAACGGGTACAGAAATCAAGTCTATTAGATTAAGTAAAGCCTCTATAGCAGAAAGCTTTTGTGAATTTAATGAAGGTGGAGAGCTTTTTGTGGTAAATATGAATATAGAAGAATACGCTTATGGTACACATTATAACCATAAGCCTAAAACAGAACGTAAATTACTTTTACAAAAGCAAGAACTAAGAAAGTTACATAAAGAGGTTAAAAACTCGGGTAATACCATTGTACCTTTAAGAGTATTTTTAACGGATAAGGGCTTAGCTAAAATGGATATAGCTTTGGCTAAAGGTAAGAAGCTCTATGATAAAAGAGAAACTATTAAGGATAGAGATAATAAACGAAACCTTGATAGAATTAAAAAGGCTTATAAATAGCCTTTCTCAAGATTGAGTTTTTAGCTTAATTATATAAAAAGAAAAGCTACTATAAAAGTAGCCTTTCACCCCAAACCTTGAAACAATAAAAACTTATTGCTTAAACTTACATAGCATACTTATTAGGTAATGCTGGTTGCAAAACATTAAAATGAGAGGAGTCATTTAGTAATGATTACATGACAAACTTAGATGTTTTGGTTACCAATTTTATTAGTATTTATACGTATTTTTTACCTTAAGTACGTTAAAATGAGTTGTTTTATAAAAGTTATTTTATATAAGGTATGTAATAGTTTGACATAAATTATCTATTTTTAAAATAAAAATTAGTTGTTTAAAGGAATGATGTTAAAACAAAACAAGCATTTTCTTCTATTTGCTGTATTGGTAACTTTTGTGCTTTTTTTTAATTTGGGAGCATGGGGTGTAGCAGAAACAAGCGAGGCTAGGTATGCAGAAATTAGCAGGGAAATGTTACTGTCTAATAATTATTTATATCCTAAATTACTGGGTGTTTACCATTTTCATAAGCCACCGGTAACATATTATTTAACAGTATTAGGATATCAGATTTTTGGGATAAATGAATTTGGTGCTAGGTTTTTTTTACAATTGGCCGTTGTTATTCAACTGTTGCTGGTTTATAAAATTGTAGATTTACTTTACAAAAATAGAAAACTAGCATTGTACGCTGCTATTTGTTACTTTACCATACCAATAGTACTCATGGCAGGTAGAAATCTTACTACCGATATTTATCTTACAACCTTTATTATTGCTGGAGTTTTTCATTGGTTGTCCTATATTCATCATAAGGGTAATTATCACTTATACCTGTACTATTTGTTTATGGGTATATCTTTTGAAACTAAAGGACCTGTAGGGTTATTGTTTTTATTGAGTTTTGTGATTATTTATCGCACTGTTTTAAAAGAGCGTTTTAAAATAACTATGCATCATGTATTAGGGTTTATACTATTTATAGTAGTAGGAGGACTATGGTATTTCTTACTAATTTATAATAAGCCAGAAGTGTTAGATTATTTTATTATAAAGCAAACTGTTAGTAGAATAGCTTCAAAGTCGTTTCATAGAGATCAGCCTTTTTGGTTTTATCTGCCAATTCTACTAGGAGTATTATTTCCTTATGTGATTTCATTTTTTGCTTCTGGTAAAAAATTATGGAAGATTAATAATAGAGTAGATAAAGTGCTTTTATGGAATACCGTAATAATTATTGTTATATTCTCGTCAATAGTTACTAAACGTATATTTTATATACTGCCTGCTTTTTGGATGATTGCAATTCTTATTGTAAGGTTATTGTCTTTTACTTCTGATAGGGTAATAAAGGCAATGAAAATAGCCTATATTAGTTTAATACTAATATATGCTATGGCGTGTGTTGTACTTTACTTTTATAAAGTAGAAACCATAACTATACCTTTAACTCAGTTGGTATTAGTATTGATAGCACTAATTTTATTTCTAATAGTTTACTTTAAATTTTTTAAATCTGTTAGAAAACCTGGAGTGGTGTATGGTATGGGATTGTTCTTTTTTTCTATGGTTTTAGTTTCAGGTACGTTTTTTATGAAAAACAACAGAGATGCCCTAAACTCTTTTAAACCTATAGTAGCATTTATAGAACAACAACCTGCTGATTCAGATAAAAAAATCTTTGCATTTGACTTTTTAATCAACTCAATTCCATTTTATACCAATTCAGAGTTTTACACGGTAAACTATTTACATGATACAGTGGTGAGAGAGATAGAGTTTCAAGCGAATGATAAATATAAAAATCATCTCATTAATGTATACTTGAAATCTGAAGCCGATAGATTTAAAGAGCTTTTAGATTCGGGGGCCAATTATGTACTTGTAAAAAAGAAGTATGGTGTATACCCTCCGTTTAACTTTATAAAGGAGAAGTTACCGCACACAAAAGACTTTGGTAAATGGGTGCTGTATTACAATTAATTTTTGTTTTGTAACATAGGTACAAACCTAAACTCACCAAAGGTAGTTTTTTCAAACTTTTTAGTATCAGTTCTCACAAGTAGCGTCATTATCTGTGGGTCGTCTCCAACAGGTATAACAAGTCTACCACCAATTTTTAGTTGCCCTAGTAATGCTTTTGGGATAAAAGGTGCACCTGCAGTTACAATAATGCTATCAAACGGAGCCTCGTCTGGTAAGCCTTTGTAACCATCACCAAAAATAAGTTTTTTAGGTTTTAAACCAATTTTGGGTAAAAACAAGTTGGTTTTTTTAAACAACTCTAGTTGTCTTTCTATCGAAAATACTTTGGCTCCAAGTGCAACTAAAAGGGCACATTGGTAACCACTACCGGTTCCAATTTCTAAAATTTTATCGGTTGGTTTAACCTCTAGTAACTGTGTTTGAAATGCAACTGTAAACGGTTGTGATATGGTTTGCCCGGCAGCAATTGGGAATGCTTTGTCTTGGTAGGCATGATCTTCAAAAGTACTGTCCATAAATAAATGCCTAGGGATATGCTTCATAGCCTCTAACACCTTAGTATCGGTAATACCTTTTTGAGCCAATATATCTATTAATTGGTTTCTTTTACCTTGGTGTTTTGGTGTATCTTTTAGCATTTGAAAATGGTTAGTGTTAGGATTGTGATGGCAAAAATAATAATACTACCTTTATATTGATTAAAAAGATACTAACAAAGCGTTCTATAGGGTGCTTTTGCTGGGCATATTTATTGCCTAACCCTGTGAGAAACTTTATTTTTGTAAAAAACAATAATTATATGCTTAAAGCAGGAGTTTTAGGTGCAGGTCATCTAGGAAAAATACATTTAAGATTACTTAATCAATCAGATAAATACGAGTTAGTAGGATTTTATGATCCTGATAAAGAAAACGCTGCTAAAATTACCGAAGAATTTGGGTATACCTATTTTGATACTATTGAGGCTTTAATAGCGGCAGTAGATGTGGTAGATATTGTAACGCCTACACTTTCGCATTATGAATGTGCTGTAAAGGCTATTGAAAATAAGAAACATATTTTTATCGAAAAGCCTATTTCTAATACTATTGAAGAGGCAGAGTCTTTAATTAAGTTAAGTGAGGAATACGGAGTTAAAGGGCAAGTAGGCCATGTAGAACGTTTTAACCCTGCGTTTACTTCTGTTAAAGACAAGATTAATACCCCTATGTTTATAGAAGCTCATAGATTGGCTGAATTTAATCCTAGAGGTACAGATGTGCCAGTGGTATTAGATTTAATGATACATGATATAGATGCTATTTTAAGTGTGGTAAACTCTAAAGTAAAGCATGTTAGTGCTAGTGGTGTTTCAGTAATTAGTCATTCACCAGATATAGCTAATGCCAGACTTGTATTTGAAAACGGTTGTGTAGCAAACTTAACCGCAAGTAGAATTTCTTTAAAGAATATGCGTAAGTCTAGATTTTTTCAAAGAGATGCTTATATAGCAGTTGACTTTTTAGAAAAGAAAGTTGAAGTTGTAAAAATGAAAGATGCACCTGAAGTACCTGGAGATTTTGATATGATTCTTCAAAATGCAGAAGGAGAGCGCAAACAAATTTATTTTGAAAATCCGGATATTGAAGCAAACAACGCTATTTTAGATGAATTAGAAACGTTTGCCGATGCTATAGAAAATAATACTACCCCCATAGTTTCTTTACAACAAGGTACCGAAGCACTTAGAGTTGCTAAAGAAATAATAAAAGCATTTGATAATAATTAATACCAAAAAATTATGAAGAATATAGCTGTTATTGGGGCGGGTACTATGGGTAATGGTATAGCGCATACATTTGCCCAATATAACTTTACAGTACATTTAATAGATATATCTGAAGAGGCTTTAGCTAAAGGGATGCATACCATTAGTGCCAATTTAGATAGGATGGTGGCTAAAGAAAAAATAACGGAAGCTCAAAAAAACGAAACACTTGCCAATATTACTACGTTTACAAAACTAGAAGAAGGGGTAAGTGGAGTAGATTTAGTAGTAGAGGCAGCTACTGAAAATGTAGACTTAAAACTATCAATATTTAAAAATTTAGATAAAGTTTGCGATAGCAAAACCGTGTTAGCTACTAATACATCTTCTATATCTATTACTAAAATAGCGGCAGTAACTAGCCGACCAGAACAGGTAATTGGGATGCACTTTATGAATCCTGTGCCAATTATGAAGTTGGTAGAAGTTATAAAAGGATACAGTACGTCTGATGAAGTTACCAGTACGGTAATGGAATTGTCTAAAACCTTAGGTAAGGTGCCTGTAGAGGTAAATGATTATCCTGGGTTTGTAGCAAACCGTATTTTAATGCCAATGATAAATGAAAGTATAGAAACTTTATACAATGGAGTTGCTGGTGTAAGTGAAATTGATACGGTAATGAAATTAGGGATGGCACATCCTATGGGGCCATTACAGTTGGCAGATTTTATTGGTTTAGATGTATGTTTATCTATATTAAATGTAATGTATGATGGCTTTAAAAACCCTAAATATGCTCCATGTCCGTTATTGGTGAATATGGTAATGGCAGGTAAATTAGGGGTAAAATCTGGAGAGGGATTTTACGATTATAGTCAATCTAAAAAAGCAGAAACAGTAGCTAAAATGTTTTCATAATGCCAAAAGTGTTGCCATTTAAAGCGGTATTACCTAATAAGGCTTTTGTTTCCTTAGTCGTTTCAAGATCTTATGAAACTTACAAGAAGAAGGAGCTAAAAGCTAAATTGGCGTATAATCCTTATTCCTTCCTTCACATTCTTACTCCTGGATTTAAGTTTCAGCATGAGATTAGTGGAGTGCAACGCTTTAATATGGTTAAAAATAGATACTTAGAATTTCATGAGCGTGAAGTATATGAGTATGACACGCAAGAGGCTTATTATATTTACAGAATACAAACACATCATAATATATATACGGGTATTATTGCCGCTGCCAGTATAGAAGATTATAAAAATGATGTGATTAAAAAGCATGAAGATACTATTCAGAAACGTGAAGAAGTATTTAAAGAGTATTTAAAAGTAGTTGGGTTTAATACAGAGCCTGTACTGCTCACATACCCTGATGATGATGCTATTAATGCAGTTATTGAGAAAAGAACTCAGGGTGAAGCAGATTATAACTTTGCAGTGGTAGAGCAGCAATTACATTCATTATGGAAAATTGTAGATAAAGAGAGTATTGCTATTATAGCTGGGCACTTTGAAAGCATGAATGCACTTTATATTGCAGATGGACACCATAGGTCAGCATCTTCTAAATTACTTGCTGAAGAAATGTTTCCGCAAACCGGAAATGAAAAGTATAATTACTTTCTAAGCTTCTTAATACCAGAATCTAATTTACATATATCTGAATTTAACAGATTAGTGAAAGGTTTAAACGGATTAACTAAAGAAGAATTTCTGTTTAGACTCGATGAAATTTTCAGAATTGAAAATAGGGGCATTGAATTATATAAACCCTCTAAAAAGCATCATTTTAGTATGTATTTAGATGGTGAATTTTATTCGTTATATTTAAGAAAGTCCTATTACAATTTTCAAGACCCTTTGGGTGAGTTGGATACGCAACTACTGTATAACCTAATTTTAGAACCTATATTAGGTATTCATGATTTAAGAAATGATAATAGAATTGCGTATTTGTCTGGTAAAGATAATAGTATACGTATGAAGAAGCTGATTGATGAAAAGGAGTTTGATGTAGGTTTTGGAATGTTACCTGTTGCCATTACAGAATTAAAGCAAATAGCTGATGCGGGTTTGCAAATGCCTCCAAAGAGTACGTATATTGAACCTAAGCTACTAAGTGGCTTAACCATTTATGAATTTTAATTTATGAGTATAAAAGATAATTTAAGCACTATAAAGGCAACCTTGCCTACACATGTAACCTTAGTAGCGGTTTCTAAAACCAAACCTGTTTCAGATTTGGAAGAGGCTTATAATGCGGGTCAACGCGTTTTTGGAGAAAACAAAATCCAAGAAATGACCGATAAATGGGAGCAGTTGCCAAAAGATATCGAATGGCATATGATAGGTCATGTGCAACGTAATAAGGTGAAATATATGGCTCCGTATGTGAGCTTGATTCATGGCGTGGATAGCTTTAAGTTGCTTAAAGAAATTGATAAACAAGGCGCTAAATGTGACAGAGTAATTAAATGTTTGTTGCAAGTGCATATAGCGGAAGAGGATACCAAGTTTGGATTTGATGAAAATGAGCTATTATCTATTTTTAATTTAGAGGAATTTGCCCTTTTAAAAAATGTAGAAGTAGTAGGCCTTATGGGAATGGCTACGTTTACAGAAGACGAAAACCAAATTGCTAGAGAGTTCAAGGGTTTAAAAGGTTTATTTGATAAAATTAACGCCTCTACTACTATTAACCTAAACATGGAAATTCTTTCTATGGGTATGAGTGGTGATTATAAAATAGCCATAGAAAATGGCAGTACTATGGTAAGAATTGGAAGTAGTATTTTTGGTGCCAGAAATTATCAGTAACTTGTATGCTTAAAGAAGATTATTTGTGTACGCAATTTTAGATATAGAAACTACCGGCGGTAAATTTAATGAAGAGGGGATTACCGAAATAGCTATTTACCGATATGATGGACATACCGTAGTAGATCAATTTATTTCATTAGTAAACCCAGAGAAAGAAATACAGCCCTTTGTTGTAAAGCTTACTGGTATTAACAATAAGATGTTACAAACAGCTCCCAAATTTTTTGAGGTGGCTAAGCGTATTGTTGAAATTACTGAAGACTGTATTATTGTAGCACATAATGCAAAGTTTGACTATAGAATTTTACGGACTGAATTTAAGCGTTTAGGATTTGATTATTCTAGAAATACACTTTGTACCGTTGAATTATCTAAAAAGCTAATACCAGACAAACCTTCTTATAGTTTAGGGAAGTTGGTAAGGTCATTAGGAATACCTGTAAGTGATAGACACCGTGCTAACGGAGATGCCATGGCAACTGTAAAGTTATTTAAGTTACTATTGTCTAAAGATTCTTCTAAAGAGATTATAAGAAACGCAATTAAATCTGATATGGAGCATAAAATGGCTCCAAAACTATTAGATATTATAGATCAATTACCTTCTGTAACCGGAGTTTATTATATTCATAAAAACGATGGTGAAATTATTTATATAGGTAAGAGTAAGAATATTAAAAAGCGCGTTAATCAGCATTTTACCAATAAAAATAAAAGTGCTTTGATAATACAACGTGATGTGGCAGCCGTTACCTATGAAGAAACGGGAAGTGAATTGGTAGCGCTCTTAAAGGAAAATGAAGAAATTAAAGTAAATAAACCGAAACTGAATAAGAGTAGAAAACGAACGATTTTTAATTTCGGATTTTACTTAGAGGTTACGGAACACGGTTATAAAACTGTGGTTATTAAAAAAGTGTCTGATATGAGAGGCGCAATTCCTTTAATGACGTTTACCACCATATTTGAGGCAAAAAATGCCTTATACAAAATGGCAGATGATTATACATTATGCCATAAGTTGCTAGGGTTGTCAGAGGCTAAAAAGAATTGCTTTAATTACACTATAGATAAGTGCTATGGTGCTTGTATACAGAAAGAACCTGTTGAAGATTATAACCAACGGTTTGAGGCTGCTATTACATTTTATAGTTACCCATACAGTAATATGGCTGTGGTAGATAAAGGCCGTAGTGTAGATGAAAGAAGTGTTATTTTAATAAAAGATAATCAGTTAAAAGGTATTGGTTTTTATAACCTTAATTATCAAATTAACCATATAAGCGTTTTAGAAAACATTATAACCCCTTTACAAAATAATGGAAACGCTCAGCATATAATCCAATCGTATTTGAGGAAACGAAAAGTATTAAAGATTATAAATTTAGAAACCTAACAACCAATAATGAAAACAATTTTATCGTTTGCACTTTCTTTTGTGTTTGCTTTTAGCTTTGCACAAGAGAAAGCGTACAAGTATGGTTTTGCAGATGCTGAAACCTTACAAATGACTTCGTATGAGAAAGATCCTGAAGCGCCAGCTCTGGTACTTTATGAAAGGGGAGCAGTAGAAATTAAGTATAATTCTGAAGATGGATTTTATAAGGAGTTTACCTATAAAACCAGAGTTAAAATTTTTGATAATGCTGCGTTTGATAAAGCTACTTATTCTTTAAGGTTATACATTAGTGATAAAGGTGGTTACCGAGAAAAACTTACAGCCTTGCGTGCACAATCTTATAATATGGATAGCCCGCCAGTAGGTATAAGCATGGATGATGTGATGATTGAGAAGAAAGATGATAACCATGAATATGCAAAATTTACAATACCTAAAGTTAAAGAGGGAACTGTATTTGATGTAGAGTATACCATTAGATCTTCTTATTATTATGTTATATCAGATTGGAATTTTCAATCGGATATTCCAAAGTTGTACAGTGAGTTTTATACAAAAATACCAGCGAATTTAAAGTTTAACGGAAAGTTAGTCGGCTTTTTAAAATTTAGTAAGCAAGATTCTGATATAGAAAAGAAATGCGTTGAGGCATTTTATTCTAGTGCAGCAGATTGTGCTATAGACACGTATGTGATGGAGGATATACCTGCCTTTAAGGAGGAGAAGTATATGACATCTAAAAAGAATTATATCTCTCATATTACCTATGAGTTAAGAGAGACGCAAAATTTTCAAGGGGCTAAAAAGTATTATACACGAACTTGGGAAGATGTAGATCATGAAATTAAAACAGCAGATTTTGGTAAGCAAGCCCGTAAAGAAAATGCTTTTAAAAAACTAATTCCAAATGATTTAGCTGCGTTACCAATGAGTATTGATAAGGCAAAAGCTATTTATTATTACTTACAGAATACCTTAGTTTGGAATGGTGATTACCATTATTTATTTACCGATATAGATTGTAAAGATGCTTTTGAAAATAAAAAAGGGAGAAGAGAAGAGTTAAATCTTATTTTATATAATATGCTAAAGGCATCAGGTTTTGAGGCATATCCTGTATTAGTTAGAGAACGAGAAGACGGCGTTGCAACTCTTTTGTATCCTGTAATGGATGAGTTTAATTATTTAATTGTAAAATTGGTTTTAGATGAAAAAATCTATTATTTAGATATTACCGATAAATACTTACCATTTGGTTTATTGCCTTTAAGAGCATTAAACGATTATGGAAGGGTAGTAGATTTTAAAAATGATAGCTATTGGGATAATATTTATATATCATCATTATCTACCTCTACTATTTTTGGACAGTTTGAAATAGATGAAGAAGGAGCTGTAACTACTAAAATGTCTAATAAGTATACTGGCTTTTTTGCTGTTAAAAGAAGAAAATCTATCAATAGTAAAAGTAAAGATGATTATATAGAATCTTTAGAAAACAGTTTAAGCGATGATAATAATGCGTTTGTAAGTAATTATAGAAATATAAATCCAACAGATCCTGAAAAGCTACTTATAGAGTCTTTTGAAGTTGAGTATGAAGATGATTTGAATCAAGATCAGATTTTCTTATCTCCTTTAGACGGATTACTATATGATGAGAATCCGTTTAAATTAGAAGAAAGACAATATCCTGTAAATTTTGGCTATCCTAATGGGTATTCTATCAATATTTTAGTGAAATTAGATGATGCGTATGAGGTTTCAAATATTC
Organism: Neptunitalea lumnitzerae; assembly: GCF_027924185.1. Lineage (GTDB taxonomy): Bacteria > Bacteroidota > Bacteroidia > Flavobacteriales > Flavobacteriaceae > Neptunitalea > Neptunitalea lumnitzerae. The sequence continues at coordinate 765,139 of NZ_BRVO01000002.1, read as the reverse complement.
CGGAAAGTTTTACGTATACTTACGATAATTTGTTGAAAGTAGACTTTAAGGTATTAACACAGGGTAATGATATTAGTTTTAAAGTAGATTTTTATGTGTATAAGTCGGTATTTCAACCAGAAGAATATGACGAACTTAAAAAAGCATTTAGTAAATTGGTAGATATAAACAATATGACCCTTATTTTAAAAAAGGTTAAAAACTAATATGCAACAAAGAAATTGGAAAAAGCAGCTCTATGAAGTTATTTATGAAGCAGATACAGCTGCTGGTAAATGGTTTGATATAGTACTGCTTTTTTTAATTGGAGTAAGCATTGCCTTGGTAATGCTAGAGTCTGTTGCTTCTATAGAGGCTCACTACGGAGATCTATTTTTAGTATTAGAATGGATTATTACTATTTTATTTTCGATTGAGTATATTTTAAGAATTGTTTGTATTAAGAAACCTTTAAAATATGTTTTTAGTTTTTACGGAATTATAGACTTTATATCTACTATACCATTATACCTTTCTTACTTTTTTGTGGGTTCTCATGTGCTAATAGCATTTAGAGCATTACGCTTATTGCGTGTGTTCAGAATTTTAAAACTGGTTAGGTTTTTAGGAGAAGCAGCCCAGTTAAAAGAAGCTATAAGAGCTAGTAGAACTAAAATATTGGTGTTTATTTATACGGTATTAATCATATCGGTTATTTTAGGAACCATCATGTATTTGGTGGAAGGTGCCGAAAGTGGTTTTACTAGCATACCAAGAAGTATTTATTGGACTATAGTTACATTAACTACAGTTGGTTATGGAGATATTGCTCCGGCAACTAATTTAGGCCAGTTTTTAGCTTCATTAATCATGATTTTAGGTTATGGTATTATAGCAGTACCAACAGGTATTGTAACGGTAGAATTTGCTAAGCAGTCTAAAGTGCAAACCAATACGCAGGTGTGTAGTAATTGTCATAAAGATGATCATAGAGATGAAGCCGAATATTGTTATAATTGTGGTGAGAAATTATAAGTAGAAGTTTGAGCTACTAAAAATGTATACGAGTTGAATACGAAAGGGAAAAAATATATTATTTGTGTAGTAGGTCCTACAGCTATTGGTAAAACAGCTTTGGGTATTAAGTTGGCTAATCATTATCATACAGATATTTTATCTGCAGATTCCAGACAGTTTTTTAGAGAAATGGAAATCGGTACGGCTGTACCTTCAAAAGACGAGTTAGCTGCCGCTAAACATCATTTTATACAGCATATAAGTATACAAGAGCCTTATAGTGTGGGCGATTTTGAAAGAGATGCTATTGCTAATTTGAATGAATTATTTACAACTAAAGATGTTGTAATTGTAGTTGGAGGGAGTGGCTTATATGTTGATGCAGTTACTAAGGGATTGGATTATTTTCCGGATGTAGACCCAGCTATTAGAGCTACCTTGAATACAAAAAATATAGAGGAATTACAGCAAAAGTTATTAGCATTAGATCCTGAATATTATGAGAAAGTAGATATTGCTAACCCACATAGATTAATACGGGCTTTAGAGATTTGTATAGGAACGGGTAAACCCTATTCTTCATTTCTGAATAAAGGAAAAGAAAAACGAAATTTTGAAGTAATTTATGTTGGCTTAGAAGCAGAACGTTCTATCATATACAACAGAATAAACCAAAGGGTTGATATTATGTTGGAGAATGGATTATTAGATGAGGTGAAGCGGTTAGCGCCTTACAAACATTTAAATGCATTGCAAACAGTTGGGTACCGTGAGTTTTATGAGTATTTAAATGGTACGTATGATTTGCCTACTGCAATAGAAGAAGTGAAGAAAAACACTCGTAGGTTTGCTAAACGACAATTAACCTGGTTTAGAAAAAATGAAGCAATTCTTTGGTTCAATTATCAGGAATCTATAGCGGAGATTACAGAAAAATTAGATACCTTACTTACAGTTAATTAATTTGGCTATGAAAACTATATTTTTTTCGTTGGTAATGGTGTTACTACTAGGTGTAGGTTGTTCAGATACTACCAATAAAGTTAAGAAGAGCTCAGGAAGTTTGGAGGAGAAGATAAAGGAGCATTATACCAATGATGCTATTGATACGCTTCAAACAACAAAGTTTTATGTGCCAGTGTATTCAGAGATTTATAGTTCTTCTGAGAATATGAAAATACCTTTAACGATTACCTTGAGTGTTAGAAATACAAGTACCACAGAAAAAAATTATATCCGTACTGTGGCTTATTATAATACACATGGTAAAGAAATTAAGCATTATTTAGAAAAACCGATTGTATTGAATCCTTTAGAAACAATGGATTTTGTAGTTGAGGAAAAGGACAAGGAGGGTGGTACAGGAGCTAATTTTTTAATTGAAGGTAATTTTAAGAATACAGTTCCGGTAATTCAAGCAGTAATGATAGGAACACTCAATCAACAGGGTATTTCTTATTTAACAGAAGGAATTGAGGTAAAATAAAAAAGAAAAGCACTGTAAACTACAGTGCTTTTCTTTTTTTATATATTTTGATAGATTAAGCTTCGCTTTTAATTACTAAACGGAAACCTTCTCCATGAATGTTCAAAATTTCAACATCTTCGTCTTGTTTAAGATACTTTCTTAATTTGGCAATATAAACGTCCATACTTCTTGAAGTAAAGTAGTTATCGTCTCTCCAAATTTTAGTTAATGCTAACTCACGAGGCATTAAATCATTTTCATGTAATGCTAACAAACGTAGCAACTCATTTTCTTTAGGTGATAATTTTATTGGCTCTTCCTGTTCAAAAGTTAAGAATCTTAACTTTGAGTTTAAGTGGAATTTACCAATAGTAAATTCAAATTGTTTGCTATCTGCAATAGAGTCTACAGACTTTCTACTTATAATACTTTGAATTTTAGCAAGCAGTACTTCAGAATCAAAAGGTTTGTTTAAGTAATCATCAGCACCAACCTTATAACCTTTTAAAACATCTTCTTTCATTGTTTTAGCAGTTAAGAAGATGATAGGAACGTTTTCATTTTTTTCTCTAATCTCTTTGGCTAATGTAAAACCATCTTTATATGGCATCATTACATCTAAAATACAAAGGTCATAGTTATCTTTTTTAAACTTTTCGAATCCTTCCATTCCGTTCTTAGCCAATACTACGTCAAAATCGTTCATAGATAAATAATCTTTTAGAACAATTCCGAAGTTAGGATCGTCTTCTACTAATAAAATCTTTTTGTTAACTGTCTCCATAGTTTTTTTAAATTAAAGGTAACTTTATATAAAAGGTACTTCCTTTGCCTTTCTCACTCTCTGCATATACCTCTCCTTGGTGATCTTCTACTATTTTCTTAACATACGCCAGACCTAAACCATGTCCTTTAACGTTATGAATGTCTCCCGTATGTTCTCTATAAAATTTTTCAAAAGCTCTTTTTAATACAGCTTTACTCATACCAATACCTTGATCTTGAATTTTAATAACGATACTGTTTTTTACTACTTCTGTAAACACATCTATTTTAGGTGGTCCCTCAGAGTATTTTACTGCGTTATCTAATATGTTAACCAAAATATTGGTGAAATGAACATCATTAGCCAGTATGTCTGACCGTTCTGCATTCAAATGTTCATTAATATAACCGCCTTTGTCTTCTACAATTAATAAAACATGCGTTATAGCATCTTCTATTAAGTCATGCGCATCTAAACGTTCTTTAGAAATATTAAGTTGATTTTTCTCTAATCTTGAGATTCTTAAAACATTTTCAACTTGCGCATGCATACGTTTATTTTCTTCTCTAATAACTTTTAAATAATGCTCTAACTTTTTAGGGTCTGCCATTATTTTAGGTGATTTTACAGAATCTAAAGCCAAATTAATAGTAGCAATTGGAGTTTTAAACTCATGCGTCATATTGTTTATAAAGTCAGTTTTGATTTCTGAAATCTGACGTTGACGTAACAATTGTAAAAGAGCACTAGAATACGCTATTATAATAATTAAGGTAAAGGCAATAGATAAAACTACCATTACTATAATAGAAGAAATTAGATATCTCTTTTTGTTAGGGAAACTAACAATTAAATCATATTCACTTTTATTATCGTTATCAGTGAATAAGGGTGTTGAGTATTGATTTCTTTTAGCAATTTCAAAATTCTCTGATCTAATTTTTGTTGCCAAAGCATCACTATATACACCAAATTCAAAAGCAAGATCTAAATTTCTTTCTTTAAGTTCTTTAGATAACAAAGCTTTAATTTCTTCTACAGAGGTTCTTCTGGTAATTGGAAACGATTTAATGACATCTTTGTAGGTTGTCATAAACATAGCCTTATCCAGGTCACTCAGCCTTCTAATTTTGCTAATATTCTCTTGTGATGAATTGATGCGTGTGTTATCTATAACATCGGTACCTTCAGTAGTGAAAGTACTTATATTATAATATCGCTTAAGCTGTATAGAATCTAAACTATTTTCAAAGAGCGGTGAGTATCCAAAATCCTCTTCAAATATTTCATTCGAATAAATGTAAGGTTGATTCGTTTTTTGGTCAATGCCTTTTAAAAATAATTGTTTAATAGACTTTATGGTTGGTTCTAAAGAATCAATGTCACTGTTAATTAACCGTTCTATAAATAACTTAGTTTCACGGTTTTGTATCTCATCTGCAACACTGGTTAAAGCCAACGACACATTCATGGAAAATTGGTCTTCCTTATCATCTACCGATGTTTTAATCCAATATCCCTGAACAAATATAATTCCTATGAGCGACAGGCTCATTAGAATAACCAACAATACGAATAATTTCTTACCCATCGGACCAAAATTAACAGTTTAATTTTAACATTTCAGGCCTTTTAACCTAACCTTAACAATAATGTTAAAAGATTAAAGTGTGTTCTTTTTTTTATAAAGTAATTGGTGTAATTCCTTAACCTGTTGTAGTGTACTTGTTAAATTGGTATTTTCTATGATATAGTGAGAAAGTGGAATTTTTTGCTCGTCTGTCCACTGGTTTTTCATCCGTTCTAAAACGGCTTCTTTTGTAGTGTTGTCACGCTCTATAACCCTGTTTATCTTTACTTCTAGCGGAGCTGTTACGGTAATTATTACATCTGTTTTTTTGTATTCGCCAGTTTCAAAAAGAATAGCAGATTCTTTAATAACAAATGGAGTAGTTTGTTGGTTGTACCATTGTTCAAAATGTTTTTTAACTTCTGGATGAACAATAGCATTTAGTTGGTTTAATAATTCTTTATTATTAAAAACCTTTTTAGCTATAAATGCTCTGTTGATGATATTATTATTTACAGCTTCTGCTCCAAATAAATCAGCAAGTTTATGTTTAATACTAGCTGAAGTATCCATAAGCTTTTTAGCTTCTATATCTGAAATGTAAACTGGTACACCTAAATCCTTAAACATTTTTGCTACGGTTGTTTTACCGCTACCTATACCACCTGTTATGCCAACAATCATAATTACATTTTTCTAATTAGTACTTGAAAATTATCATCGTTGATTTTTACAACATCAATATTTTTAGGTTTAGTTCTTACTTTGGTTTTTACAAAAGTAGAAGTAGAGTCTATATTGTTATAATCACAAATAAGATCAAAATCGTTTACTGAAGCCGCTTTGAGTTCTTCAATATTACCTTTACATACAACTTTTACTGCTTCAGGAAAAGATTTGATAGACACATGATCAGGTACATTTATAAACCTCACAGGAAGTTCAAAAACCTTTTCAGAAAACCGCTCTACAGAGCCACTAATGGTTACTGTATTTTGAGAATAATTGATTTCTTTATTTTTAGCAGGGGTAAGTTTTACAGTTTTTTCAAAATCATCAAAAACATCTTCCAAGCTTATGTATTCAGTATTTACAGTACTCAACGAGTCTAAAAACTCGGAAGGGCCATAAGCTGTTATAAAATTAGGAGATACCTTTACAGAATCACTAAGCTGATAACCATTTCTATAGATAAGTTGTACGGTAGGTATTACTTCAATCTCTTTACTGGTAAGGGTATCTACGGTAACATTTACTTTTTCGGGGGTTACGCCTAAAACGTTACTTCTTTTAAAAGTTTGTCTTTGCATGGCGTTTTTATATCTGTTGTTCCCTAAATCAATAACAATATCTTGATCTCCTAAATCAGTTATATCTATATTAAATTCGTTCGAAGTTAAATTATATTTTAATAGCTGAAATCCGGTAGATTTAATTAAAACACTAACTGTTTTAGTGGTTTGATTGGTTATGATTTTTTGTTTGTCGGTTTCATAAAACTTAAGAGTAACATCATAGTTTTGCTGATATTCTTTTGAAAGCTTTATGAGCAACCAAATAATAGAAGAGAAGCCTAAAAAAACTAAAAAGGTAGCAGTCTTTTTATTTTTTATAACTGTTTTAATCGATTTTTTATTTTTCTCTTTCATACGCTTATTTAAAGAAAACTTTTGGAAATAATTCTTGTGGTTCTTTATGATATAAAGTTAGCATAATATTTGCCTTTAAAAAAGCATATCCGTAACCACTAAATTGAATTATAACGGCTACTAAAGATAATATAGCTATTTGTAAACTTTTATTTTTTAACAAACTTTCAGAAAATAATAATAAAAAATAGAAGCTATAACAGTACAATAGATAAGGTATACCAAAAAAACTAAGTAAAACACTTAGCGTTAAGCCTACTACAAATACACTTGGGAACCAGTAGGTTATTTTTTTACTATCAGGATGCCAGTGATTTAATATAGGTCTTGTTAACCCAAACTTATATACTTGTTGATAGAACTTTTTCCAAGAAATTCTTCTTTTGTGGTACACAAAAGCATTGTCTATGTAGGCAGTATCAAAGCCGGCTTTCCAAATTCTTATGGTAAGATCAGGGTCTTCACCAGGATGTATTTTTCCAAATCCTCCAGTGGCTTCAAAAGCTTTTTTAGAAATGCCCATGTTAAAGCTACGAGGTTGGAATTTGTTGACTGATTTTTTACTTCCTCTAATGCCTCCAGTAGTTAAGAAGGACGTCATACTATAACTAATAGCTTTTTGCAGTATAGAGAAAGAGGTATGTTCTGCATCTCTACCTCCAAAACATTCTACATAATTGTTTTCTAAATACTGGTGCGCATTGTATAGATAATCTGGAGGAATAATACAATCGGAATCTAATATAATGTAGTAATTACCTTTTGCTATAGCCATGCCGTAGTTTCTAGAAGCACCTGGGCCAGAATTAGGCTTAAAATAATAAGAAATATTTAGCTTGTCTGTGTAGTTAGCAACCACCTCTTCAGAGGTTAGGGTAGAGCCATCTTCAACAATTACTATTTCATATTCTTTTGTGTAGGTTTGCTTGGTTAAGCTTTCTAATAACTCGTCTACTTCTTCTGGTCTGTTAAAAACCGGAATTACCAATGAAAAATATAGTTCCATGCGGCAAATGTAACCATAAAAAAAAAGCTACCGTAATACGGTAGCTTTTATAATATAAAATTGTGGAAAATTATTTCTTAACAATCTTAATTGTTTTTGAAGTGTTATTTATAATAACATTTACAAAATAAGTTCCAGGTACTACAGCAGTCATATCTAACTCGTAGTTATTAGCTCCTGGAGTAACATTTAATACTTTTTGACCGATAAGGTTATAAACGTTAACAGCCTCAATAGTATTTTCAGCTTTTAAGTTAAGTACATTATTTACCGGGTTAGGGAAATAAGTAAACTGATTATCTGTAAAGCTATCTAAACTTAAAGAGTTAGAGGTCCATAATGCAATGGTAAAATCTGGTGCAGTAGTGGTGGTACTACTATAATTATATACTCTAACATAATAGGTTTGTCCTACCACAAAATCATTTCTAGAGATTCTAGGGTTTCCTGTAGCATAAGTATAATCGTCATTCTCAATAGAAGTAAGTCCATTACAATCACCAGAGAATAATTCAATCACACCATCAAAATCATCGGTAACATCAATAGTAATGTCAGTTGTAGTAGCTACAAAACTGAACCATACATCATCATTAGCTGTACCTGTTGGTGCTGTGATACCAGAATTTGTAGCACTAGCAATGGTACCAGGTATTTGAGTGGCATCTGCTAATGTAGCAATGTTTTCTTCAACAGTTAAAGTAAATGCACCATCACAGTCATCATTAGCAGGAGGAGCAGGAGGTGTACTGATACATAGGTCAAAAGTATTGTTTTGAATGGACTCATACCAACCATATACACGTACATAGTATGTGTTACCAATTGTTAATCCACTTACTTGGAATGAATTTGGGTCACTATCATCAACTAATGCAAGTGCGTTACATCCGTTTGTACCATCATATAATCCCATTCCCATATCTGTACTAGTGGAGGTACCACCACCTATGTTGGTAACATTACTTAAAGAAATAGTATGTTGTTCACTTGTAGCTTCAAAGTAATACCATACATCGGTATTAGGGTAACCTGTAACATCATCTGCTTGTGCAGATGCCGAAGCTCCTAACGTTGTGCCAGAAGTAGTAATGGTACAGCTATCATCAGTATTCACTGTTAATTCAATTGCATTAGCGCAGTCATCATTAGCAGGAGGTGTAGGTAGCGTAGTAAAGCTATATGGGCCTACCCATCCACTAACGTCAGTGTCATTCATACCACAGTCAGATCTTACGTAGAAATCGTAATCTGTTTCTAAAGATAATCCTGTTAATTCATAAGGATTATCCATGGTATCATTTACATTTGGAGTACCTGTAGGAGTAAATCCTGCAACGCCCCATTCGATATCCCAATTAGCAGCAGATCCGTTTTCATTCCATTCTAACCATGCAGAAGTAGAATATAAGCTAGCTACGCCTAAATCTGATGGATCTGGACAAGCAGGAAGATCAGAAATACAAAATTCATATGCATCAGCATCATAATCTTCTGTCCAAACTTGTAAAATATAGGTTGTATTAGCTTGTAAAACATTAATTAGGTTTTCACCTGAATCTAAACCAGCTTGGCAATATACTTCAGAACCTCCACAGCTATCATAAATAGCTATTTCTACATATGAACTTGTTCCTGTGGTAACTTCAAGAGTTATTCCATCTGTACTATTAGTGGTAAAACTATACCAAACATCTTTTTCGTCATTGTCAAATCCTTCACAACTACCAACAACACCACTGTCAGTAGCATAAGTATTATCAAAACTAACAGAATTACAAGCGCCGTATGCTCCTACAGAAATAACGTCTGCATTAGCACAGTCATTATTAGCAGGTGGTGATGGAGGTGTTCCAACACAAACGTCAAAAGTTGTATTTTGAATAGAATCCCAATAACCAAAAACTCTAAGGTAGTAATCAGTTCCAACTGTTAAACCTGAAGCTTGAAAGCTATTTGGGTCACTACCTTCAATTAAAGTAAGTGCACTACAACCAGCTGATCCGTCATACAGTCCCATAGCCATGTCTGTACTGCTATCATCACTTCCGATAACAGATATAACGTTACTTAATGAGATATTATGAACAGTACTAGTAGCTGTAAAATAAAACCATACATCGTTGTTTGGTGTACCTGGAACATCATCTGTTTGAGAAGAAGCAGTAGCACCAACAGTAAGACCTGAAGTAACAACACCACAGTTTTCATCTGCATTTACTGTTAATTCAATAGCATCAGCGCACTCGTCATTTGTAGCAGGACATATATATCCGAATGTACCTAAGTCCAAGTCACAAGCACTATCTGAATGTGTAAAGGTAAGACCTACATTATTTCCTATCGTAAAAGGACCAACAGATGTAATACCTGTAGTAGTAACAGGCCATGTATTTGTGCCATCTGTAATAGATACACCATCGTTAAGAGAAGTAACATCTACATCTACATAGAATTCTGAAGTTGTACAATCAGTAGCACCAATTGCCGTAGAAGCAACAGCTTGTGTACAATTTAATTCAGTTAGGTCAAATGTATATGAAAAGCTCTGAGGTGATGCCCAAGTAGAAAAAACAATATAATATGTTACAAAAGCATCTAAACTAACCTGTAAGCTCATGTCTCCACTGCTACTTGAGTTTCCTAAAAAGTCAACACAAGAAGTGTTAGCGTCATCAATTAAACCATCAAAAACATGAATACCTGCATAGGTATTGCTAATATTACTAAGTGAAATGATAAAAGTACCGTCTGTTAATGGAGTGTAAGCATACACAACATCGTCTCCACTTAAATAGTAATTTGAGCAAGGACTGTCACCGTTATCATAGTTATCTCCATAATTGGAGGTGTCATCTGTGGTGTTATATGGAAGTGAAGCAATTTCTATAGGATCTGTGAAGTCAGTTCCTTGAGAAAAACCATATAACCCGCAAAATAATAAAAGTAAATAAGTAGTAAATTTTTGCATATTTTGTTATATAATTATTAATAAAATGCAAAATTACTTAAAATATAACTTTTACTTATGTTAAAGTAGTTTTTTTAACAGGGTAGAATGTGTAAATGCTTACAGTTCAGAAAAATAAAAAGGTATAGAATTTCTATTCTATACCTTTTTTACACGTAAGTATTCATTTTTATGTAGTTTCTTCGGTAGTGCTTTTTGCAGGATATCCAAAAAGGCCTTTTTTCATAATTAATTCTGCAATACCCTCTGGTAACATATCTTGCCAATCGTTACTACCTTCTTCAATTTTAAGAAGTACTTCTCTTGAGAAAATATCTAATGATTCAGGATCAAAATTAGTGATGTCTACAACTTTACCATTAAACTTAAAGAACTTATAAAGCTCTTTCATTCTAGGATGTACTTTTAGACTATCACTATCTATAATTTGGCCCGTTTCGCTATCTTTCATAGGGTGTAGGTAAACTTTAAGGTCTCGGTAGAACAATTTACCAAAAGCCTCTAAGATACCACCACTAAGATGACGATAATAGTTTTCGTTAAAAATTTCTACTAAGTTGTTTACCCCCATAGCTAATCCCATTCTAGCTTTGGTGTAATTAGAGAAATATTCTACAACACGATAGTATTCTTTAAAGTTAGATATCATTACCGTTTGCCCTAATGAACAAAGTAAATCAGCTCTATCAATAAAATCTTCCTCATCAATTTCTCCCATTGATTTAAGGTTGGAGAGTGTAATTTCAAAAATTACTTCAGCCTTATCTCTATCTACTTTATTTTCTGCAAGGAACATTTCATAAGATTCCTTGTACATACTCATATTTACTTTGGTAACGGGTCTAAAACTACCGCGTAATGCCAATACATTCTTTTTGTATAGCAAGGCAGCTGGTAAAATGTTTTTTCCAAACTTGTCAAACATAACCGCCTCGGTCATTCCGTTTTTAACTAGTTGTAAACTCATTAAACGGTTGTCTACATCTTTAAATCTAGGACCAGAAAAGTTAATAGTATCTATTTCAATAGTATCTCTTTCTAAGTGGTCATAGAGGTATTTTAAAAGCTTTTTAGGTTTGTTATGCTTGTAAAAAGCTCCATAAATTAGGTTAACTCCTAATTTTCCTAATGTTTCCTGTTGAAGTCTGGCCTCCGTTTGGTGAAAACGAATATGAAGTATAATTTCGTTATAATCTTCTTGGTGGTCTACTTGATAGCGTATACCAACCCATCCGTGGCCTTTATACTTTTTTGCAAAATCGATAGTAGCAACGGTGTTTGCGTAAGCAAAAAATAATCTTTCTGGGTATTTATGTCTAAGTCGCTCTTCCATTAAGTTCATTTCATGACTTAACATTTTTTTCAAGCGAGGCTCGGTTACATACCTTCCATCATCTTCGTTGCCATAAATGGCATCACTAAAATCTTTGTCATAAGCACTCATTGCTTTTGCTATGGTACCAGATGCGCCACCGGCTCTAAAAAAGTTTCGCACCGTTTCTTGTCCTGCACCAATTTCAGCAAAAGTTCCGTAAATCTCGTTGTTTAAGTTTATGCGTAACGACTTAGCTTTTATTGAAGGGATGTTTTCAATTTCTTTATCTCCTTTAAGTATAATAGCCATTTTTGTTTGTTCTGGTTTTCACAAAGTTAAAAAGTTTCGGCATGTATTCATTAAAAAACTCATAAATTTGACTAAAAATAGTGTCATGGAAGTTACGTTTTTAGGGACGGGTACCTCTCAAGGAATTCCTATTATAGGTAGTGATCATCCGGTATGTTTAAGTGAAGATAGTAGAGATAAACGATTAAGAGTTTCTGTTTTAGTAGAATGGGATGATTTTTCTTATGTGATAGATTGCGGGCCAGATTTTAGAATACAGATGTTGCAGAATAACGTAAAAAAAGTAGATGGTATTTTGTTTACCCATGAGCATGCAGACCATACTGCGGGGCTAGATGATATAAGACCTTTTTTCTTTAGACAAGGAGATATACCTATCTATGCACATCCACGTGTTTTAGAACAATTGAAAATTAGGTTTGCGTATATTTTTGCTACTGAAAACAGATATCCTGGTGCTCCTGCTGTTAAAGAATTTGTAATAGATAACCAACCTTTTAAAATAGGTAATACCTTTGTAACACCTATAAATGCAATGCATAACAGGTTGCAAGTGTATGGTTTTCGATTTTTTGATTTTGCTTATTTAACCGATGTGAAAACTATTGAAGATAGCGAGGTTGAAAAGTTGAAAAATTTAAAGGTTTTAGTGGTGAATGCCTTGAGAATAGAACCGCACCATTCGCATTTTAATTTGGAAGAAGCACTTGAATTTGTTGAAAAAGTAAAGCCTGAAAGAACTTATTTTACTCATATAAGCCATTTGTTAGGTTTTCATGCAGAGGTAGAAGAAAGGCTGCCTGAAAATGTATTTTTAGCATACGATAATTTAAAAATTTCTATATAAAATTTAGACGTAGTTATTATGAAAAAACAAATATTCCTTTACCTTTTCATTTTTGCAGTGTTGCTGTTGCTGTTTCAATTTGTGAATGCTAAAAAGGCTTATGTAGAAACAGGTAATACCATTAATGAATTGCATATAGAAAATAAAAGATTGAAGGAAGACGCTAAGAAACTTCAAGATTCTTTAAAGAGTGTTACTATAACCTTGGCTGATACTGATTATTTTTCTTTAGAAAATGATAACCAGGCACTAGATTATTTTTATGGTAATGATATTCCGGATGTTTCCAAGTTTGTAGCTGATAAATTGATTGAAACAAATACTTTAAATGCAAATGGAAATCCTTTGATACCTTATGTGGGTACTAATGGGACTATGCGTATAAATAAAGTGAAAGTTTTAAATCATAGATGGGTTATTTGTGATTTTACCGATGGTAAGAACTGGGGGCAATTGATGATTGAATATTTTATAAATGATGATAAAACGGTTGATTTTACTACCATAGCACACGTTTTATACTCTTAAGATTTTAGCAAACTATTTTATGATTTGGATTTTATTTATTGGCTTAGTTCTGTTGTTCTTAGCTTTAGATTTAGGTGTGTTTAATAAAAATGCTCATGTAATTTCTAATAAGGAAGCAGGTATTTGGACAGTAGTTTGGGTTTCGGTAGCTATGCTTTTCTCGGTAGCTATTTATTTTATTTATAAAAATGAATGGATAGCTAATGTAGAGGGGTTAACGCCTTCTAAGGCTATGATAAAATATATTACAGGATATTTAATAGAATTATCTTTAAGTGTAGATAATATTTTTGTGATAGCCGTTATATTTTCATCGTTTAAAATTCCTCAAAAATACCAGCATAGAGTTTTGTTTTGGGGTATTTTAGGAGCTATTATTTTTAGAGCCGCTATGATTATTTTTGGGGTTACGCTAATAAATAAGTTTGAGTGGTTAACCTATATTTTTGGCGGATTTTTAATGTATACGGCTATCAAAATGCTATTTTCTGGTCATGAAGAAGGCTATAACCCAAAAGAGTCTTTTTTGTATAAGCAGATCAGTAAAATTATTCCGGTTAGTAAAGAAATTCATAAAGAACATTTTTTTGTTCGTGAAAATGGAAAAAGGATAGCTACGCCACTTTTAGTAGCGTTAATTATTATAGAGTTTACCGATATTTTGTTTGCCTTAGATAGCATACCGGCTATATTAGGTATTACAAGAGATTCTTTCTTAGTTTTTAGCTCTAATATTATGGCTATTTTAGGGTTACGATCTATGTACTTTTTCTTGGCTAATATGCTGAAGAAATTTGAAATGTTACATTATAGCCTGGTGGTTATTTTATCTTTTGTAGGAGTAAAGTTAATATTAGCAGGGTTTGATATTGAGGTAGAAGAGTGGGTGTCTCTTGTAGTAATTGGTGCATCACTACTTTTTGGTATTCTTTTATCCTTGTTATCAGGAAAAAAGAATACAGAAGCAGAATAGGTTTAAAAAACGGTAATTATTTTACCGTTTCTAACCAGTTTTTAAAAGAATAGAAATTTTGTGGCGCTACACCATGCCCCACAGGATATTCTTCAAAAATATACTTTATAGAAAGTTCATCTAAGGTGTTTTTAGATTTTCTTGCCCATTCAATTGGTAACACTTGATCTACTGTACCATGAGATACGTAAATGTTGAGATTAGAATGATCTTTTTCTTTATAATTAACAGCTAAAAGATCGTTGTTTACATAACCACTTAAGGCAATTACATTTTTAACCTTTTCAGGGTAGGATAGGGCTACAGCGTAACTAAGTATGGTGCCTTGGCTAAAGCCTAATAGGGTAACATTGTTTGGGTTTAAGCTGTATGCTTCGCAAGCTTCTGTAATGAAATTAGCAATAAGGTCTCTAGATTGTCTTGCCTGTTCATCATCACTCCATTTAGCACCATTAATATCAAACTCTAGCGCATACCAAGCATACCCCTGCGGAGGTAGTGGATAAGGAGCCTGAGCAGAGATTATAAAAATGTCTGAAGGCAATTCAGATGCAAAAGAAAATAAATCTTCTTCGTTACTACCATACCCATGAAACATAAATAGTACAGGTGTTTCTGAGGTTACTGTAGTAGCGGGTCTTGTTAAATGATGTAAACTTAAATTATGCATTGTATTTTCCTATTGCGTGAAACCATTTTTGAAAGTATGCCCCAATAATTGGAATAGGCTGTCTTTTTCCTTGAACTGCTGCAACCATACCTATACACCAACAAGCAAAATTTAAAAGCCAAAATCCTAGGCTAATGTATATGTTAACGTATGATATAATTTGTGCAATAAGGAAAATTAGAAACATACCTAGCATTTGACGTACATGGAAAAATACAAGTTCACTTCTTTTTTCCAAGTTCATAAAATAAGCTAAGATGGTTCCTAAAAATGTTAGGTATGATATAATTGCTAACGTTTTATCTTCTTCCATGAATCTTTATTCGATAATCAACTTTGAGTTATTGTAAATTCCGTAAACCTCACCTAATAATTTACTATTTAAAAAGGCACTGTTTTTAGAGCTAGATAAAATATGTTCTTTAGAAAACGTATATTCTTTTATCGGGTTAAATAACGTTAATTGTGCTTTTTCTGAAACCTTGATATGGCTGTTATCAACGTTAAATCGGTCTTTACCTTTGGTTAGTAATTCCACAGCTTTTTGCGCTCCAAATAACTTATTTAATGCACCAAAAGCACTTTCTAAACCAATTGTACCATATTCTGCTAAATCAAATTCTAGCTTTTTGTTTTCAATATCAATAGGGGTGTGGTCTGTGGTTACATAATCAATAATACCTTCAGCAACGGCAGCTTTTAATGTATCTACATCGCTTTGAGTTCTTAATGGAGGCATTACTTTAAATCTAGTGTCAAATTCTTCTAAAGCATCGTCCGTAAAGAATAAATTATGAATTGCCACACTACAAGTAACATCTAATCCTTTTTCTTTAGCAGCTTTAATTAGTTCTACTGAAGCCGTAGTAGAAATAGTAGGTATGTGTAGCTTACCTCCTGTGTATTCTAAAATATATAAATCTCTAGCTACATGTAAAGATTCTGCCAAAGCAGGTATCCCTTTTAACCCTAAACGCGTACTTGCTATATGCTCATTCATTACACCTTTCCCTGCAATTAGTTTTTCATTAGGGAACGACATAATTAGTGCATCAAAATTTTGGGCGTATAACAATGCAATTTTTAATAGATTCGGATTTTCAAGAGGCGTTTTAAAGTCGCCAAATGCAACTGCACCTCCTGAAGCCATGTCATATAATTCAGCAAGGTCAACGCTTTCGCTTTTCATGGTTAAAGCCCCTATAGGGTGTACATTAACTCCTGTATCTTGCGTTTTAGAAATTACATAACTAATAGCCGATTTGTTATCTGTAACTGGTTTTGTTTTAGGGTTTAATAAGATAGAAGTAAAACCACTTTTAGCGGCAGTATACGTACCATTTTCTAGTGTTTCACATTCTTCGTAACCCGGTTCACCAAAACTTACACTACTATCAAACCATCCGTTTGAAACATGTAAATTAGGTAATTCTACTACAGTAGCACCTTCTTCGGTAATGGTATCTTCAATTTTGGTAATGATACCGTCTACTATTAAAATGTCTTTAGTTTGATTGTTATATGTTCCTGAGGAATCTATTATAGTGGCTGACTTTAAAAGCGTTTTCATTTAAGAAATTTTATGATGAACATTTCAATGCACAGGCAAATTATTGCAAAAATAACAAACCATTTCCAAAGCTCGTTATTATTCGTGTCAGATTTTAAATTGTTTAATAAATCTGGAATATTGTTTTGAGTTTCTAAGTTGTAATTGCTTAAGTCAAAGTAGCTTAAATTACCCTCAATTCTTTTATAGTTATAACTAATTGGAGTAAGGCTATTATTATTGTAGCTAATATTGTAATTACCAGATGTTTCGGGTAATTCATTGGTGGTTATACGTACTTTGTTAGGTAGTGCCTTTTGTAAAGGTATAAACGAGGTTTCATTTCCCTTTATCTCTAATACGGTATCTTCTTGTAATTGTGTAGTAACCTCAATATTGTTTGTTTTGTTAATACAATAATATAATGTAGGTAACTGTAAACTTTGCTTTCCTAGATTGTAGAAAGTAGGAACTACTAAATCTCTCAATTCGGTAAAGTTAGTATTATCCTTGTTTAGAGGTGCGGCAAATACACTATAATTACCTTCTGTTGTTAAAAAAGCATTTTGATCTTCTAAGGCTAACGCAATATGTCCTCCTGTTAATTCAAATGACTCCTTTAGGTTGGGATATTGAAAATTGTCTACAGATTTCTCAAATACATTTGAAAACAAAGGATGTTCAAATTTTATATCAGTAATATGCCGTTGCTGGTTATTTAGTTGTTGAAATGTAATATGCGTATCTTGTAATAAACTATTGTATTGTTCTATATTACTTTCTTTAGAAGGTATAACTACAACATGTCCGCCATTACGGGCAAATGTTCTAACCGTATTTATAAAGCCAGAATTAAAATTCTTCAACTCATTTATAACTAGAAGATTTTGATTAGAAATGTTGTTGTAATCAATACTTGTATAGTCTTGAGCTAGGTAATTAAACTCTTCATCATTAGCATATAGTCTGTTTAAAAAATTAGCAGTAGCTTCATTAATAGAGGCTATGTTAATTTTTTCAGGTTTATGAATGCTAAAATATAGTTTGTTATCGTATGGTAAGCTTTCGTCTTCTAAGGCTAAATAACCACTAAACTCGGTGTTTTCTGGTACACTAAAAATAGCTTTAGCCGTTTTATTTTTTTCTATGGAGGTTGCAGTTTTTCCTATGGTTTGCTCTTGGTTAACCAAAGAAATAGTAACATTCTCTACAGGTTCTTGAGAAGAAATTAAAGAAGTTACCTCAATATTCCCAGCCTCTCTTTTAGATATGTAAACTGAATCGATACTAATGTTTTGAAGATACTCAGGTGTTTCTTGAACAAAGTGTGTTTGAATAGTTGATTCTAACGAAAAATTAGGTTCAATTTCTTTTTCTTGAAAGTCTGAAATAAAAATGAAATTCTTTTCGGTGTTGACTTTGCTAGAGAATGAAGAAACTCCTTTCAGGTAAGCTTCTTTATAGGTTAATTGCTCGTTGCTATAGGGTAAATCTAGCAATGTATTTTTAATGTCTGAAAGATTGGTATTACTAAAAGTACTATTGTTAGTAAATAGCGTAAAATTATTACTAGCATCAAGATTGCTAATAATGTTTTGTATGGCTCTTTTAAATAGGGGACCTTTTTTACCTTTAGCTTGCATACTAAAGGAGTTGTCTATATAAATAACTGTTTCTTTTTCTAAGGAAGAAGAAACAGCATTTTTATTAGGTAGAAAAGGTTCTGTAAAGGCAAAAACCAAGGCCGCTAATGCTGCTAATCTAGTGAATAGAATCAACCACTTTTTTAATTTTTCGCTCTTACGTGTTTGTAACTTTATCTCTTTTAAAAATGCAACGTTGGTAAACCAAACTTTTTGAAATTTTCTTAATTGAAATAAATGAACAATAATAGGAATAATAAGTAGTAATAGTGCCCAAAAAAGTTCCGGATGTTTAAACTGCATTCCAAATTATATTATGCTCAAATATAAAGTTATTTTTAAAATAAGTAAATAAGGATTACATATAATTAGGCAACAACTATCATTTCATAAGGTTTAGGAATGGTTATGTTAAAGGTAGTGCCTTCACCTACTACTGAGTCTATTGAAATATTACCTTCAATGGTATCTACAATTTTTTTCACTGTAGCCAACCCGATACCAGTACCTCTATTACCAAATCTATCAGTACTATTCAGGTTATTAAAAAGTTCAAATATTTTAGACTGATCTTCTTTTTTAATACCTGGTCCGTTATCTGAAATTTTAAAGGTATACGTATTTTTTTCTTCGGTAAAACTAATTTTCACCTCAGGGTGGTCTTTATCGCAATACTTAATGCTATTGGTAATAATATTTAATAATATCTGATTTATAGCTTGTGTGTTAGCAAAAATATGGGTGCCTTTTTTGGGTAATTTAATTTTATAGCTGTTATCAACATCTATCATGCTAATAATTCTTTTCACCAAAGGTCTAAGCTTTATACGTTCAATTTCGTCATGAGAGGTATGGTCGCTTTTATAATAGTCTAACATCCCCTGGATATAATCACTTAAAGAAAGAGAACTAGTTTTAAGATATTGAAGATAGGTTTCTATGGTTTTATCTTCAATTTCATATAATTCTAACTTTTTTCTAAGTGTATCAATGGTTAATGTAATATTTGCCAATGGAGATTTCATGTCGTGAGACACTACGCCTGCAAACATTTCTAGTTCTTTATATCTCTTCTTTAAAGCTTTAGAAGTTGCATTCAGTTCAAGATTGGCTTTTCTTAACTCAAATATTCTAACTACTTGAGAAGCTAATATTTTTAAACTATCCTTTTGTTCTGCTGTTAATGATTTTGGTTTGTGGTCTATGGTGCAAAGTGTACCTAAAGCAAATCCGTTTTCACTAATTAGGGGAATCCCTGTATAAGAAATTACAGGATTCTCTCCATATACTAAAGGGTTGGTAGCAAACCGTTCATCTTCTAAAGCATTAGGTACTTCTAAAATGTTGTAAGGATCTTCTATAGCATAGTTGCAAAATGCTAAATTTCTTGGTGTTTCGGATATTTCAAATCCTACTTTAGACTTAAACCATTGTCTGTCTTTATCAATAATAGAAATAAGAGCTACGGGAGTTCCACATATCTCAGAAGCTAGTTTAGTAATTTCATCAAAATCTTTTTCAGGAAGTGAATCAAGAATTTGAAGTCGCTTAATATCTTTCAAGCGCTTTACTTCATGTATATCTACTGCAGGTTTCATTTTTCAACATCAATAACAACTATGGGTCAAAAATACTAAAAAATGTTAAGAAAATCATAATTTCTCGAATACACCCAATCCAAATAGCGCAAAATCATACTTCACTGGATCTAGAGGGTCTAATTTTCTTAAAGCCTCATCAAGAAGATTCAGCGCTTTTGCGTCGTTTTGCTTTCTGTTTAGTAATCCTAATTTTCTAGCAACATTACCAGAGTGTACATCTAACGGACAAGAAAGGTGAGAGGTGGGTATGCTGTTCCAAATACCAAAGTCTACACCCGCGTTGTCTTTTCTTGCCATCCATCGGAGAAACATATTAATACGTTTTGCTGCCGAATTTTTAGCAGGGTCAGAAATGTGTTTGGTAGTTCTTTGCGGATGGTCTATAGAGAAAAATATATTTTTAAAAGCAGTAATAGCAGGTTGTAGTGATTGGGCTTCTATATGTGCAGCAAAAACATTTTCTAATCCGTTGTGGTTTGCATAAATGTTTTGTAAGCTCTCTATAAAATAGGCGGCATCAATGCTATTAAAGGTTCTGTGCACAAATCCTTCAAATTTTGGAATATCGTTTTTAGAAAAACTCATTACAAAATCATACGGGTCATTCCCCATAATATCCATGAACTTTTTGGCATTGGTAATAATGCTTTTTCTATTGCCCCAAGCAATGGTAGCAG
This sequence comes from Neptunitalea lumnitzerae, assembly GCF_027924185.1. GTDB lineage: Bacteria > Bacteroidota > Bacteroidia > Flavobacteriales > Flavobacteriaceae > Neptunitalea > Neptunitalea lumnitzerae. The sequence goes on along the minus strand of NZ_BRVO01000002.1, from coordinate 744,601 downwards.
TTAAAAAACCTGCTATTTCAATATCCTCTTTTTTGGTGAAGTTATGAGGAATTTGAATGGGGTCTGTTTCAATAAAATCAGGGTTGTTGTATAGTGTAACTTTTTCATCCAGAAACTCTTTTAATAGAGATGGTTCTAAAGGTACTTGTGTCAAAGCAAAATGTTTTTAGTTAATAATATTACCATCTACCATGGTTAATTTTCTATCTGCCATAGCGGCTAACTCTCTGTTATGAGTTACAATCACAAAGGTTTGTCCTAATTTATCTCTTAACTCAAAAAACAGATTGTGTAAATTTTCTGCTGATTCAGAATCTAAATTACCAGAGGGTTCATCTGCAAAAACTACTGAGGGATTATTTATTAAAGCCCTAGCCACAGCAACACGTTGTTGTTCTCCGCCTGAAAGTTCGCTTGGTTTGTGGTTGGCTCTTTTTTCTAAACCTAAAAACTGCAACAATTCCATAGCTCTTTCGGTAGCTTCTTTTTTTGAGGTTCCTTTTATAAATGCAGGGATACAAATGTTTTCTAAAGCTGTAAATTCCGGTAATAATTGATGAAATTGAAATATAAAGCCAATGTGGTTATTTCTAAATTTAGAAAGCTGATTATTCTTTAGGTTGGTTACAGCAATATCATTTATGATAAGTTCACTTGTGTTTAGTTTATCTGGGTTGTCAAGTGTACCTAAAATTTGCAAAAGGGTGGTTTTACCAGCACCACTAGAGCCTACAATGGCTACTACTTCTCCCTTTTGTATTTGTAAGTTTACACCCTTTAGCACTTCTAATTTTCCAAAGGATTTATGAATATTTTTTGCTGTAATCATAATGGCTTTCTAAATCTTGAGTACAAATGTGAGACTAATATTTGATATTAAAAATACTGACTTACTAATTATACGTTAAAATGGTAGCTATAGTTAGACAATTATAATAATTTTATAGAATGGATAATACTACAGAAACTGCAATTTTTGCTGGAGGATGTTTTTGGTGTACAGAAGCTGTTTTTAAAAGAATTGATGGCGTTTTAGAGGTTTTACCAGGCTACATTGGGGGTAAAATAAAAAATCCGTGTTACCGAGAAGTAGCTATGGGTATAACTGGACATGCAGAGGCTGTTAAAATTGATTATGATGCTGAAAAGGTTTCTTATGAGTTTTTATTAGAAGTGTTTTTTGCAACCCATGATCCTACTACTTTAAATAAGCAAGGAGCAGACGTGGGAACGCAATACCGCTCTGAAATTTTTTGCATAAATGAAGAACAAAAGGAAAAAGCAACCGCTTTTATAGCATGGTTAACCAAAGAAAAAATTTTTAGAGATCCTATAGTAACCAAAGTGAGTATGGCTTCACCATTTTACTTGGCAGAAGACTATCATTTTAACTATTATGATGCTAATAAATCGCAACCTTATTGCCAATTAGTCATAAATCCTAAAATAAATAAGTTACAAAGTTATTATTCTGATAAGTTAAAGTAATATTTATTAGAAAAGATAGTTGTATATTTATTGGTATCATTTTTGAAGGTATGAGTATATAAATTAATGAATAGATGAAAGAGAAAAAGAAGAAGTATTTAGTGTTAAGTATAGTATTAGATATAATAGGGTTATTGTCTTTTGCATTTCCTTTATTTGGTGAGTTTTCAGATATTTTATGGGCGCCTATTTCAGGTTATATTATGACTAGAATGTATAAAGGTTTTTCTGGTAAAGTAGCCTCAATAATTTCTGTAATAGAGGAGGGGTTACCTGGTTTAGATTTTATACCAACCTTTACGTTAATGTGGGTGTATACTTATATTATAAAATCCGATGAAGATAAACATACCGGTAGGATGATTCCTATTAGAGTAAGATCATAAATAAAAAGCACCTTTTTAGGTGCTTTTCTTTTTTAAAACCTTCTCAAATATTCTTAGTTTTACGGTATGTTACAAACCAAAACCCTTAGTTATCATTACACCCCAAATGTACAACTAACCTTTCCTGATATAACCCTTTCGTTTCATGAAAATCTTTTGATATTAGGGCCGTCTGGGGTAGGAAAAACAACCTTGCTTCATTTACTTGGTGGCTTGTTAAAGCCTACTGCAGGTACTATAAATATTCAGAATGTTGCTATAGATAAGTTATCACAAAAGAAATTAGATGCTTTTAGAGGTAAGCATATTGGTATTGTTTTTCAAAAAGGAACTTTTATTAAGTCTTTATCGGTAATTGATAATATTAAGGCAAAGTTATTCTTCTCAAAAGCGAGTGTAAGTGATGCTGAAATTAAAGACATCTTAACTACTTTGGGGTTGGCTGAAAAAATAAACAGTAAGGTACGTGAGTTAAGTGAAGGGCAAAAGCAACGCTTGTCTATAGCTATAGCTTTGTGTAATAAACCCGACGTAATATTGGCCGATGAACCTACAGCTAGTTTAGATGATGAAAATGCAAAAAATGTAATTGAACTATTAAGTACTTATGCTAAAGAAAAACAAGCCAACCTAGTGGTAATTACCCATGACCATCGAATTAAAGAATACTTTGCTAATACCATTATGTTATGAATCTTTGGAAACTAGGAATTAAAAACATACGGTTTAAGCCCTTAAATGCTTTTTTAAGTGTGCTGTTATTAGCACTTAGTATAGCTTTAATTAGTGCGGCTTTTCATTTAAAGAAGATATATGAAAATCAGGTAGATGCTAATATCTTAGATATTGATATGGTGATAGGGGCAAAGGGAAGCCCTTTGCAGTTAATTTTATCTTCGGTATTGCATATTGATGCACCTACGGGCAATATCAATTATAATCAAGCAAAAAAAATAGTACGTAATCCTTTAATTAAAACAGCCGTACCTATTTCATACGGAGATAATTATAAAGGATACCGCATTGTAGGTTCTACAGAGGAATATTTTAATGTTTACAATGCAGCTATAGCTAAGGGAACCTTTTTTAATGCTTCTAAGGAATTGGTTATTGGAAGTGTTGTAGCAGAAAAATTACATTTAAAGATAGGTGATGAGGTTACCAGTTCTCATGGATTAACTGAAGGTATTGAAAGTCATGAAGACAAACTAAAAGTTGTTGGTGTTTTAAAGTCAACAGGTACCATTATAGATCAATTATTGGTAACCCCTTTAGAAACGGTTTGGCATTTGCACGAACATGGAGGTGAGGTTCATGAGCATGAAGAAGATAAAGAAGTAACAGCTATGTTGGTATCTTTTAAAAATCCTATGGGAATGTTGCAAATACCCAGAAGAGTGAATGCTACACCAGGTATGCAGGCGGCTTTACCAAGGTTTGAACTAGAGCGATTATATGGTTTAATGGGGGTAGGTTTTAAAGTGATATCGTTAATTGGTATAGCTATTTTAATAGTCTCGGGGATAAGCATATTTATAAGTTTGTATAGGGTAGTAAAAGAACGTACCTACGAAATTGCTTTAATGAGAACTTATGGAGCCAACCGACTACAATTATTTTTTATAGTTTTTATAGAAGGAATAGTTATTGGTGTAGTAGGTTATATACTTGGTATTTGCTTAAGTAAACTAGGGTTGTGGTTTTTAAAGAACTATATGGAAACAGGTTATAAAATGAATGTGAAAACACTATTTTTGTTGCCTGAAGAATGGTGGTTAGGAGGTAGTGTAATAGGGGTTATAGTATTAGCCACCATACTGGCAGTACTACCTATATTTAATATGAATGTATCTAAAGTATTAGCAGATGAAAATTAAATTAGTATTCCTTTTTATACTAGGAATAAGTTTTGGAGCCAACGCTCAAAAGGAAATTACATGGAAAGATTTGGCCGATGTAAAATTTATCTCTAAGTATGTTGAAAGTGAAGGCGGAGAGGTGCTAGTACCTACTTTTGGTCCTGCGATAAAAAAATTAGAGGGTAAGGAGATTAGTGTTACCGGATATTTTTTGAATTTAGATGCTAGTTCTAAATCTTTTATGTTATCTAAAAGCCCAATGTCTGCTTGTTTTTTCTGTGGAGGGGGTGGACCAGAAACGGTTATAGAAATACACTTTGCTAAAAATGAAGTGTATAAAACAGATAAGATTGTAACAATTACCGGGGTTTTAAAATTAAACCAAACCGATATTAATCATTGTAATTATATCTTAGAAAAATCTGAAGGAACAGCCTTTGATTAAATATTTAATCATAGCCTCTTTTGAGGCTATGATTATGGGTATGGACTGTTCTGTAATAATATAAAGATTAAATACGTTGGGGTAGGTCTCTTAATAAAGTATTGTTCCGTTTTTAATGCTTTGTGAGCTTACCCCTTTGTACTATAATTTTATTTATTCTACAGTTATTTCAAATTCAGCTTGGAAATCGGTTTCACCATTTGCATTGGTAATATCTCCATCGCTAACACCTTCTGCATCTTTTTCAGGTAAGTGTCTTAAAATTACTTGTAAAGTAGCAGTACCTGCATCACCTGTAGTTAATGTAAAATCAATACCTACAGGATCTCCGTTAGCATCTACATCTGCATAATCTGTGTCTGCAATAGCACCAGTTGAAATAAAGAAAAATTGGTGGTCTGCGTTTTCTTCCTCTACTTCTTCTGTAACATTTTCTGCAGGACTTTCAGTTTCGTTTAATAGTTCAACATTTCCTGTATATGTTGTATTAGCAGCAAGGTTACCAGAAACAGTTATTTCAGGTGCATTTGGTCCGTCTCCATCTAAATCTTGAGATGTTAAGGTGACTGTTTGTGAACCACTGGTAAGTGTAACGTTCATTGTAGTAATCACTTCTTCCTCATTAATTACTTGAGGTGTGTCATCATCTGAACAGCTTACAAAAGAAATGGTTGCTACTAAAGCTAATATTGAATGTTTTATTATTTTCATGATTTAATTATTTTATAAATATTAGTATTTAAATGTTAATTGTAGTTTGAAATTTCTACCTAAGTCATCTGCATAATACCGTTGTCTGTTTAAATAGTCTCGATAATTTGTATTAAGCAAATTCTGTATGCTAAACCCAATAGTTAAATCAGACTTGCGAAACCAGTTTACAGTACACTGTGTGTTAAAGTGTAAAAGTCCATACCCATTAGGAGGCTCGCTAATTCTAATTGTTTTGGTAACATTTCCATTGTTAGTTGGAATGGTAGCTTCAAAATCATTATCAGGATATCTGTTTTGTTTGAAAACAGTCTCCCATTGCAAACCTGCTTCAAATTGATTCCATTTAGGTTGTGTAAACACAAGTCCGTTACTCCAGTTAGTACCAGGAATATCAATTACAGGTTTGTTATTATCTAAATCTTCAGCATATATGTACGCTGCTTTTGTACTATATTTTAAGGTTGGTACAATCTGATACCCTAAGCTTAAGTCTACACCCGTTAATAAGGCATTAATTTGGCTGTATTCCCATACCGGAAATGCACCACGTGTGGTTTGCTGTAAACCAGTAGGTTGCATAATAACGTAATCATTAATTAAATTGGCATACGGATTTACATTGAAGGTAAAATTACCAGTAGTTTTCGCATAGCCAATACTTACCTTTTTTGCTACCTCTTGTTTTATTCGTAAATCTCCTAACTCAATTATAGCAGCGGAGTGGTGCAAACCATCACTAAATAATTCTGATGCATTTGGAGCTCTACTTGCTAAACTTATGTTGGCGTTTAACTGGGTATTATTAGTAAAGTATGTTTTTAAACCTAAAGTAGCTGAAAGATTATGGAAATTGAATACAGGGTTTGCTAACCACTGGTTATTTTCTTCCCCTATAATAATAGACTCAAAATCCTCATCATACCCACGTTCTTCCCATCTAGATTTTAAATAAAATTTTTTAGCATCAAGATGTCTATAATCATACCGTACTCCAGCATCTAAAATAGTATTGTCAGAAATACTATGTTCTGCAGCTAGATAAGCTCCTAAATTGTATTGTATATAATCAGGAATAAGTCTTCTTACACCCGTATTAGCGTCTGGAGTATTTTTTTGATAAGAGCCTGCAATACCTGCTGAAAATTTATAATGCTTATATGCATCAAAATTAAAATCTGCTTGTAAAGAATGCGTGTTAAGCATCATATCCATAGCAGCTTTGTTACGGTCGTCACCTGTTCTTATATCATACTCTTTTCTATTGTTTTGTTGAAAATCGTACTGAATACTTAATTTTCCAAGTTTAGAAAACCTCCTATAAAAATCTACTTTAGCTAGGTGATGGGTTACATCTTGGTAGGGTGCCTGTATGGTATAGGTAAAATCATTTACCACTAGCGGAGTATTGCTTTCTAAGGCATTTGCTAAATCACCAACACTTCCTATATGTGAGGCGGTTAAAATACCAATTTGCGTATTGTAAAAACTATAGTAAGCATTAAAACCGTATTTAAATTTTCTTAAACCAAAACCTACAGAAAAATCCTTTTCTCTACTTCCTGTGTTTGATAATACATAATCCGGAGCTTCAAAGTCTCCTAAATATTTAAAGGTACCTTGCCCTTTGTAGTACCACCCATTTTCTTTGGTTTTAAATAGAGAAGAGGTAACACTGCCGCCTCTACCATTACTTACACCGGTTAAGATGGTTTTACCGTATAAAGAGTCTTTTGCAATGGGTTGTGTACCATCTATAACTATGGTACCCCCAATAGCATCGCCCCCATATTTTAGAGCAGAAGCTCCTTTTACCACGGTAATGTTTTCAGCGGTATTTACATCTACATTAGGTGCATGTTCAACGCCCCACTCTTGGTCTTGCATACGTACTCCATTATTAATAATAAGTACTCTACTACTGTGCATACCATCAATTACAGGCTTTACAATGGCGCCTCCTGTATTTAAAGAGGAAACCCCGCTAATTTCTTTTAAAGCATTCCCTAAACCATCATTACTATATTTTTGAATAGTAGCGGTGTTTATGGTAACTTCAGAAGCCGAGTTGGTCTTTTTTACATTGCTATTTTCAACTACTACCACTTCACCAATTTCTTCAAGGTGGTGCTCTAACTTAATAGCTGTGGTTGTGTTTCCTTTTATTTCTACTAATTTGACAATGCTCTCACAGTCAGGATGCGAAACTTGTACTTGAATAGTACCATCGCAAAGTCCTGAAATTGTAAAATTACCATCGAAATCAGTATATGCTTCAACATCGGTATCTATCAGTTGAATAAGTGCACCAAATAGAGGAGACCCATCATGATAGTCTGTTACATTACCTTTAAGGGTATATGTACATTCTTGTGCTGAAGCAATTTTTGTTATTGCCAATAAAATAAAGGCAAACCAAAATTGTTTCATAATGATTATTGTAAGTTAAATAACTGAAAATTATAGTTTTAAAACTATAGTTATTGTCTTTTGAGACTATGTTAACTTAAAAATGGAGGAGGCTTGTTATAAAGCGTAAGTGCCGAAAATCTATTATAAGAAATAGAAGTGTAAGTAACTGTATATTCTTTTACAGTTTGGATTAAAGGTAAAACTTCAAAATTAAATGTTGCAGTACCCAAAGCAGGTATAGCATCTTGTGTTAACGTAAATTTACATACGTCACAGTGTTCAATTTTAGATTTTTCCTTTTCGTATATATGAAAAAAGGCATGGAGATTACTCATTTTAACCGAAACGAAGACGATTAAAAAGAAATAAATGATACTATGTTTTACCTTTTGGTTCATATATTGCAGCAAACTTACATATAACTAAAAAGCAATGGTGTTAAAAAAAATTAAATATTTTAATTTTTAGACGTGTTTGAAGAAAATAATCTGGTAAACATTCTTTTTTCAAAAGCCCAGAAGAATTTATATTGCCCAAATAAAGTTCCTACAAGTAATAATAAAGGAAAATAAATAGGTAAGATGGCGATTAATTCAATAATAAAATAAACAATACTCCAGTACCAACCAGTTCCTAAAACATCTTTAGAGAAACCTAGGGCATTAAAAATGGGTCTAATAATATATGCAGAGGTAGAACCTGTTATGGCAAATACAATTAATATTAATATAAATTGAAGATTAGATTTGACGTTCCAGCGTTCTTTTAAACTTTTACTCATATAAAAACATCAAATTCGAGGGATGAATCCTGTTAGTCTTTGATTATATTTTCGTTGAAAGTAAATGAAGTAATTATAGATTTGATAATTTACCTCGTAACCATAATCTATGTCTGAAGTGTAATTAATTTGCATTTCATATAAGTTAGAATTATAGGTTTGAGGCATCATAACTCTTCTATTCCATTCATTTACAAACTGAATATTTCTATTTTCCAGAAACTGTTGAGAGTAAAACCCTCGAGGTCTTGCTATTGACTGTAACCATGTGTTAAATCCAGGATCAATAATAATTACTTCATATTCTAAAGAGTCATTTTCTATGGTAACGGTATCGTTAGTAGTACTATTGAAAATATCTTTTTCTGCATTGGTAACAGTAGGCTGAGACTGTTGTCCACAAGAATAAATACTTACAGCAGTAAGTATAACCAATGTTAGAAAATAATATCCAAATCGACTTAGCTTCATAGTACTGTAAAAATACTAAAAATAGCTGTAATTAGCTTTGATTTACATAGGGATATTTGGCTTGTTTAGGATAGTTTAACAAAAAAGAGGTAGTACTTATAAGTACTACCTCTTTATAAAAGTAAATATTATTCTTAATTATCTTCTACCTGCACCATTACTTTTTGTAGCTCTGGGAGTGGTAGTTCTAGTAGAACGGTTAACAGTTGTTTTAGCGCTGTTATTTGTGGTTCTAGTAGTTCTATTTACAGTAGTGTTAGCTCTAGTACTTCTTTTAGGAGTAGTAGTTCTTGTTTGAGCTTTAACCCTGTTAGTATTTGTAGTTACTCTATTGTTCTGAGTAGTTCTAGGTGTTTGGTTTGTGGTAGTTCTATTATTGTTTCTAACTCTAGGAGTGTTTACACTGTTAGTTCTGTTGGTGTTTCTTGTAGCTCTATTTGTATTTGTGTTAGTTCTACTTCTCTGCGCAACAGCGGTCTTTGTGTTTCTTCTATTGTTTTGATTTGCATAATATCTTCTACCTTTACTATTTACAGTAGCTCTGTGGGTTCTACCTACGGCTACAGTAGCTCTTCTACTATTTCTGTAATATGGGCCGTAATAGGTATATCTAGTAGGTTGATAATATCTTCTGTATGGTGTGGTGTATACTACATGGTAAGTAGGTCTAACAAAACAACTGTAATAAGGTCTGTATACATAAGTTCTATTAAATGAATTTATATAACCAGAACAGTGGCTGTAAGTACCTCCATTATAATATACATGCAACCCACCAATTCTAACAATTCTACTAGAATTGTAGAAAACATTAACCGAACCAATACTACTTACACGTCCGTAATAATCATAGTAAACCGGTATGTTTTCAATTTGAATAATTGCTCCATAATCGTCATACTGCACATAGGCATCATAATTATATCCTGAATTAAAAGTAATATTTACATTGCCAACATTCACATTGGCATTTACATTAACCCCTGCATACTCATTCATCACAAAATCAAATTCCCCATTTGGGTATACAGAAAATGTAATTCCGTTTTCAACAAAAACAAATTGGTTTCCATACCCATATCCAAATGAATTATCAACCAAATCTGATGCTGTATTTTCCTTTGCTCTCATCATAGAGCTACTTAAAAGGGTGATAGCTATAAGTGTGATAATTTTTTTCATAATCTAAGTTTTTATAAACGTAAGCGCTTAACGTAATTGTTTCTGTATAATGTATTACAACCACCGTGCCAAAAAATAATTTAACGTATAATTAGTTGTTTTTAAAAACGAGAAAACCCCAAAGGCAAAGAAGCCTTCAGGGTTTTCTAACTAACTAACCAACCAAAAAAATCTAACTATGAAATCTTTATATCATTAGTCGTAAAACATGTTTACATCTTACATACTAAGTATAAAATAATTACACTATTAAGTGTTCAATTCTCATGCCAAACTTATGATTGTTAGTTTGTTTGGTTATAAAATTGTGTTAAATCTTATCTGCTAAATATTGCGCTGTATAGCTGTCTTTACACTTTACTACAATTTCAGGAATTTCGGCTACCAACAGGTTACCACCTTTTTCTCCGCCATCTTTTCCTAAGTCAATAATATAGTCTGCACACTTAATTAAATCAATATTATGTTCTACTACAATTATAGAATGTCCTCTATCTAAAAGGGCATCAAAAGAAGCTAGTAATTTTTTAATATCGTGGAAATGTAACCCTGTAGTTGGTTCATCAAAAATAAATAGCGTTTTCTCTTTTGAATTTCCTTTAATTAAGAACGAGGCTAATTTAATTCTTTGTGCTTCTCCACCAGAAAGGGTAGAAGAGGACTGCCCCAGACTCACGTAACCTAAACCAACATCTTGTAACGGCCCCAGTTTGTTTACTATTTTTTCTTGATTGTGTTTTTTAAAGAAGTCAATAGCATCATCAATGGTTAAGTTTAGAATATCGTCTATATTTTTATCTTCAAATTTAACCTCTAAAATTTCCTTTTTAAAACGTTTACCACTGCAGGTTTCACATTCTAAATGCACATCGGCCATAAATTGCATTTCAATGGTAACAACACCTTCACCTTTACAAGTTTCGCAACGTCCGCCATCTACATTAAAGGAGAAATGCTTAGGTTGGTAACCTCTTAATTTAGCTACTTTTTGTTTAGAAAACAGGTCTCTAATATCATCGTATGCCTTTATATATGTAACCGGATTAGATCTTGAGGATCTACCAATTGGGTTTTGGTCTACAAATTCTACAGTTTTAATATTAGAAAATTTACCATCTATTTTACTAAACTGCCCTGGCTTTTCACCATGTCCTCCTAATTCTTTTAAAATAGCAGGGTATAGTATTTTTTTAACTAAGGTACTTTTACCACTACCAGAAACACCTGTAACAACGGTTAAGGTGTTTAAAGGAAATGTAACATTAATATTTTTAAGGTTGTTTTCTCTTGCACCTACAATTTCTATGTAGTTTTTATAGGTACGTCTTTTAGCAGGCACTTCAATTTTTAAGCGTCCACTAAGGTATTTACCGGTTAAGGTGTCTGCTTTTAATAAACTCTCATACGTACCCGTACTTACTACATACCCACCATTGGTACCTGCCTCAGGGCCTATATCAATAATTTCATCTGCAGCACTCATAATATCTTCATCGTGCTCTACAACAATTACCGTATTTCCTAAGTCTCGTAACGATTTTAAAACACCTATTAGTTTCTCAGTATCTTTTGGGTGTAAACCAATACTTGGCTCGTCTAAAATATACATAGAGCCTACTAAGCTACTACCTAATGAAGTTGCTAAATTAATACGTTGACTTTCCCCCCCTGAAAGGGTATTAGATTTACGATTTAAAGTTAAATATTGTAGTCCTACATTGGCTAAAAACTCTAGTCTTGTATTAATTTCTTTTAATAATCTAGAGGCTACTTTAGTTTCATATTCAGAAAGTTGAATTTCTTTAAAAAATTGAGTAAGATTTTCCAGAGGTAGCTCTACTAAGTCTGTGATGGTTTTATTATTAATTTTTACATAATTAGCCTCTTCACGAAGTCGTTTACCTTTACACGCAGTACATTTGGTTTTTCCGCGGTAACGAGAAAGCATTACTCTGTTTTGAATTTTGTAACTTTTCTCTTCTAGTTCTTCAAAAAACTGATTCAGTCCTGTAAAATATTTATTTCCTTCCCAAACCAAGGTCTTCTGTTCATCTGTTAATTCAAACCAAGGTTTGTGTATAGGAAAATCAAATGAAAAGGCATTGTTTACTAACTGATCTCTATACCAACTCATGCTTTCACCTCTCCATGGGAAAATAGCATTTTCATAAACAGATAATCCAGTATTAGGAATCACTAAATCATCATCTATACCAATTACATCACCATAGCCTTCACATTTAGGGCATGCTCCATACGGATTATTAAAACTAAATAAGTGTACATTAGGCTCTAAGAAGCTAATACCATCTAGTTCAAAATTATTACTGAACGATGTTCTTTTGCCTGTAGCGAGTTCTTCTATAGCACATTCACCTTTTCCCTCAAAAAAGGCGGTGTCTACTGCATCTGCTAAACGGTTGGTAAAATCTTCGTCATGTTTAACAATAATACGGTCTACTACAAGTTCAAATTGCTGATTAAAACCTTCCGTTAACTCATCCATTCGTAAAACATCTTTACCAACTTTAATTCTGGCAAATCCTTGCTGTTCAAGTATTTTAACGGTTTCGTATTCAGTTCTATTTTCTGGTGTAGCAATTGGTGCTAAAAGCAGCAGTTTTTCTCTTTCTTCATACGCTGTAACATGGTTTACTACATCTGTTACGGTATGCTTTTTAACTTCTTGACCTGAAATAGGTGAATAAGTTTTACCAATACGAGCATATAATAACTTCAGGTAATCATAAATTTCAGTTGTAGTACCTACAGTAGATCTTGGGTTGGTAGAATTTACCTTTTGTTCAATGGCTATTGCCGGTGCTATACCCTTAATAGCATCTACTTTTGGCTTGTCCAATCTGCCCAAAAATTGACGAGCGTAGGAGGAAAGACTTTCTACATATCGTCGTTGTCCTTCAGCGTATAGTGTATCAAAAGCTAAACTAGACTTACCAGACCCCGAAAGTCCGGTAATAACTACTAGTTTATTTCTTGGTATGGCTACCGATATATTCTTAAGGTTATGGAGCTTGGCTCCAAGTATTACAATGTTCTCTTTTGTATTAAGGTCTGCGATCTCTGTCATAGCTTTTGTAAAACGCAAATTTACGAATCTAAGACGACTAGTTAAAATAGAAATATTGTTGAACAAATGTTAAATTTTAAGATTTTCTTTGCGTTTTTAAATAATATGTAGTTATATTTACGGCTCAACCACACAAAATTAGTGCCTATAGTTTAAAATTACTTTAAAAAAAATTTAAGATCAACATTTATCTACACGGGTGTAATCCGTGTTCTTGAATTATTAAAGTAATAACATGGGAAGACTACAACAACTAGACTCAGAATTAGTAAAAGAATACATAAGAGGCGATGAAATGGCTCTTGAAGTATTGATTGAGAGACACAGTCAACGAATATTCAGTTTTATCTTCTCGAAGGTGATGGATAAAGATGTTGCAGATGATATTTTTCAGGATACTTTTATAAAGGTTATTAATACCCTTAAAAAAGGCAAGTATAATGAAGAAGGAAAGTTTTTGCCATGGGTAATGCGTATAGCTCATAATTTGGTAATTGATTATTTTAGAAGAAATAAAAGAATGCCTAAATTTGAAGGTAATGACGATTTTAATATTTTTTCTGTTATTAGTGATTCTTCTTTAAATGCAGAAAATCAAATTATCAAAGACCAGGTGGAAAGTGATGTTAGAAATTTGATTGATGAGTTGCCTTTAGATCAAAGAGAAGTATTATTAATGCGTATTTATAAAAATATGAGTTTTAAAGAAATTTCTGAAACTACAGGTGTGAGTATAAATACAGCGTTAGGAAGAATGCGTTACGCCTTAATAAATCTTAGAAAATTAATTGAAAAAAATAATATAGTTTTAGTTAATTAAAACAATATATCTTTTTTTGCTACGTTATTAAAAATATAAAGAACTCTAGTTTAATAATATGGCAAAAATATACTCTAAAGATTCATTCCATGTAGAATGTGTATCACCCAAAAAAGAGACCATCTCTTTTTTATTGAACTATTCAAAGGCATTAAAAATAGTTCAGCATAAAAAAATACAATTTAAGACAGTTTTAAATTAAGCACAAAAAAACGGTACTAAGTTATTTAGTACCGTTTTTTTATATTTCAGTTATCCAACTATAACTTGAAAGTTTATTGTATAATGTGTTTGTTTTCTACTCCTAGAATTTCTGCAACTTTTGCTTCTAAATCAGCACCTCTTAAATTTTGATATACTATTTCACCTTTTTCATTTAATAAGAAGGAAGTAGGTAGAAAGTTGATATTATATATTTCTGCTGCTTTTTCAGATTTAATTTGTGTATAATTAATACTATCTTTTACAACAGCTGTTTTCCACACTTCTCCATCTTTATCTGTAGAAATTCCTAAAATGCTAAATCCATCATTTTTATAATTACTATACAGTTTTACTAAATTAGGATTTTCCTCTCTGCAGGGTTTACACCATGAAGCCCAAAAATCTATTAAAGTAGCTTTACCTTTAACATCTGATAACGATACAATTTTTTCGTCAGGAGTTGGTCCACTTATTTGCGGAGCAATTTTACCTGTTTGAATTCGTTCAACTTTATCAATTCTATTTTTAATTTTCTTAGCAACATTAGTTGATTTTAATTCATCAGATAAGTTGTCAAATGCTTTAAAAACTATTTTAAGCTCATCAGTTTTATCAGGTGTTACTGTCAAATTATTTTCAATTAAAATAAGACTAACAAAAGAGTCTGGATTTTCTTGAATAAATTTTATTTCAGAGTTATGTTGGCTTTCTTGAGTTTGCTTTTTAATTTCTACAAGTTCTCTAATTTTTACGGTGTCTTTTGTTTTGCTCAGCTCACGTAATTTGATATTAATTTTTTGTAATGAATCTCCATAATTTACTGATTCAGAAAACATAGCGTATAAGTCTTCATTATATTTACTTCCCCCAAACGTAGAAGCTCCAATGTTTTCATTGTTAAAGGTCATTGTAATATTTTCGCCCTTTTCTGTAATTATAGGTAAACGTCCTCTACTTTTGTCTACAAATACAAACGCTAATTTTAATTCAGGTGGAATAGCTGAAATTTTAAATTTTCCATTTCGTACAACAGCGGTGTCTAGTGTAACCGGTTTTCCTAAACTATCCGTTTGTTTTAGAAACACTTGAGTTCCGTCATCAACCCCTATAGTGGTACCGTCAATAGTAAATTCTTTAGGTTCGTTGTTACATGAATAAACCGTAATAAAAAGTAAAGAAAGTGCTAAAAATATTTTTCTCATGGTATATTAATTTGAACTGCAAATTTATTAGAATATTTATGCAAAAAGAAAGCCTCTTAATATTTAAGAGGCTTTTAACATGATAATTATATTTTTTTAGAATTGATATCTAATACCAAGAGCTAAATCTGGACCAAAATTATCGTTTCTCCAATCATCTGAATTAAAATAAATTTCTGGTCTAAAATCAATTGATAATATTAAAGGAATATCAAAGTTATATTCAATACCTAAATCACCTGCAACAAAAACAAAAGCTCCACTGTCATCATAATCATGTGCAGGATGATCATTGTCCCAAGACCAAGACCCTAAACCACCACCGGCACCTGCATACCAGTTAAATCCGCCATCAATATTCCATACCCATTGGTATAAACCAGCTAATTTAATAGCATCTACACTGTTGCTATTTCGCCATCCTAAGTCAAATTCTAATCTATTATTATCTCCAAGACCTCTTTGATACGAAATTTCTCCACCAAAACCATCATTATCACCTAATCTCAATCCTAAAGCATTTTTTGCAATTTCCTGAGCCTGACCCGCAGTTATAGATGCAATTGCAAATACTGCTAGAAAAATCAATTTTTTCATAATCTTTTTTTAGTTTTATGTTATCACAGCAAATCTATATGGGTTTCTTCAAAGTAGACGTTAAATGATTCATAAGAATACATCAAAAAAATCTGAAAATAATGAGAATTCTCAAGTATTTACAGATAATCTGCACAAATTAATGTATGCCACAGATGCTTCTGTGTATAGTGTTAAACCGCATGGGGTGTCTTACCCTAAAAGTATTGCAGATATTAGAGAAGTTATTCAGTATGCTGCCAATAATAAATTAAGCATTATACCTAGAGCAGCAGGAACCTCTTTAGCGGGGCAATGTGTAGGAGATGGAATTGTGGTTGATGTATCAAAACATCTTAATAAAATTATATCTATAGATGAAAAAGCAAAAACCGTTACGGTTGAGCCTGGTGTAGTTAGGGATGAGCTTAACTATATATTAAAACCATACGGATTGTTTTTTGCGCCTAACACTTCTACCTCTAACAGATGTACCATAGGAGGTATGGTAGGGAACAACTCTAGTGGTACTACTTCTATTAAATATGGGGTTACTAGAGATAAGATTTTAGAAATGGAAATTGTTCTAAGTGATGGTACTCTTATGAAATGTGCGCCATTAACCAAAGGTCAATTATTACATAAAATGAGTCTTGCTACTAAGGAAGGTTCCGTTTATAAGCAATTGATAGAAAAACTTTCAGATACACATATTCAAAATGAAGTGTTAGCGCAGTATCCTAAAGAAGCTATTCACAGACGTAATACGGGATATGCTTTAGATTTACTTTTAAGAATGCAGCCTTTTAAAAAGGAGGGCGAAGTATTTAACCTTTGTAAATTACTAGCAGGCAGTGAAGGAACTTTAGGTTTTACTACAAAAATAACTCTACAGTTAGATGATTTACCACCTACTAGTAGTGTGATGGTTGCAGCACATTTTAAGAGTATATCAGATTGCTGTAAAGCCGTAGCTCCATTAATGAAGCATGATTTATATGCTTGTGAAATGATGGATAAGGTTATTTTAGATTGTACGTTACATAATAAAACACAAGCCGCTAATAGAAGTTTTATAGAGGGAGACCCTAAAGCCATATTAATGTTGGAACTATCCTCTAACAGTTTGGACGAATTGGAAGTTTTAAAAAATAAATTATTAGAAACTATACAAACAGGTACGAATGCTTATGCATATCCTGTTTTAAAAGGAGAAGATATTTTAAAGGCATTTGAACTTAGAAAAGCAGGGTTAGGTTTACTAGGAAATATTGTAGGCGATAAGAAAGCAGTGGCATGCATAGAAGATACGGCTGTAGCAGTTGAAGACTTAGCTTCGTATATTGATGAGTTTAGTATGCTAATGAAGAAATATGGGCAAGATGCTGTATATTATGCACACGCGGGAGCAGGAGAGTTGCATTTACGCCCAATTCTTAATTTAAAAAAATCTTCTGATGTTCGTTTGTTCAGGCAAATAACCAAAGATGTAGCAGAACTAGTAAAAAAATATAAAGGTTCTTTAAGTGGAGAGCATGGTGATGGTAGGGTTAGAGCCGAGTTTTTAGAGTTTATGATTGGCAAACAAAACTATCTTTTATTAAAAGAAGTAAAAGAGTTGTTTGATCCAATGTATCTATTCAATCCAGGAAAAATTATTGAAGCGGTTCAAATGGATACATCGTTAAGAACTCAGGTAGGTCAGCCCGCTGAACACATACAAACCACCCTTGACTTTTCAGATTCTTTAGGGATTCTGAGAGCTGCTGAAAAGTGTAATGGTAGTGGAGATTGTAGAAAGTCGAGTCAGTTTAATGGTACTATGTGTCCTAGTTTTCATGCTACAAGAAATGAAAAGGATACCACCAGAGCCAGAGCCAATGTGTTACGTGAAATATTAACCCACAGTGAGAAAGAAAATAAGTTTGATTCTGAAGAATTAAAATCGGTATTTGATTTATGTTTAAGTTGCAAAGCTTGCGGCTCTGAATGCCCTAGCAATGTAGATGCATCTATGTTAAAGGCAGAGTTTCTTCATCAGTATCATAAAGCTCACAAACGAAGCTTTAGAGATAAATTATTTGCACATAATTACACTTACACTAAGCTGGCTGCAAAATTGCCAGGTATGAGTAATTTTGTTTTTAAAAGTAAAACATTATCTGGTACGTTAAAAAAGTTTGCTGGTATTGCACCCATGAGAAAACTGCCATTGGTATCTTCTTATGATTTAGATAAATTAAATAAGCAATTGCAGGAAACCTCAATTAGTTATAATAAAGTTATTCTGTTTATAGATGAATTTTCTAGGTATAACGATGTGCTAATAGCAAAAGATGCTATAGAGGTTTTATATAGACTGGGTTATTATGTAGAGCTGTATTACGGAGAAAGTGGTAGAGCTCATATTTCTAAAGGTTTTTTAGAAGAGGCGAAGCAGTTAGCTAAAATTAATGTGAAGTATTTAAAAAATAAAGTAACACACAAAATACCGTTGTTAGGTATAGAGCCATCGGCTATTTTATGTTTTAGAGATGAATACATACGGTTAATGGACTACCCTGAAGAAGCAAAAAACTTAGCTAAGAATACATATTTAATAGAAGAATTTTTAGCATCTGAAATACATAAGGGAAGTATTAAACCTGTAATGTTTACAGACACTGAGAAAACCATTAAAATACATGCACACTGCTATCAAAAGGCGCTATCTAACCAAAAAGCTACGTTTGATATGTTAAACATACCTATGAACTATAAGGTAACCCTTCTTAATACGGGTTGTTGTGGTATGGCAGGATCTTTTGGTTATGAGAAAGAACATTATGATGTAAGTATGAAAATAGGTAGTCAACGATTATTTCCTGCGGTACATAAATCGGCTCCGGATGCAATTATTTCTGCTAACGGCACTAGTTGTCGTCATCAAATACATGATGGAACAGGGCGTAAGGCCTTACATCCAATTACTATTTTTAAAGAAGCTTTGTTGTAAATAAAAGTAATATTTTAAAGTTTTCCTGTAATGGTAATAGCGGCTAAAAGATCTTTGTAATTCATGTCTTTTAATTCATCATCAGAAAAAAACGGACTCAATTTATCTTCTGAGTAATGGTATAATTTCCATTTTTTATTGCTGTACTCTAGGGCAGTTAGGTTTTCAATCCAATCTCCTGAGTTTAAGTATAGGCAGGTACCATTTTTATTTACTTTGCGTACCAATTGTGGTTGGTGTATGTGTCCGCAAACTACATATTTATACCCATTGGCTATCGCAAGGTCGGCAGCTACTTTCTCAAAGTCGCCTACGTATTTAACAGCTTTTTTAACGCTGTTTTTTATTTTTTTAGATAAGGAATATTTCTCTCTACCCATTCTTACCAATCCCCAATTAATCATTTGGTTGATTAGTATTAGCAAATCATAACCCCAACCACCTAATTTAGCAATCCATTTGGTGTGCTGAATAGAAGCGTCAAAAACATCTCCGTGAAAAAACCATGCTTTCTTGCCATCTAAATCCATTACTACCTTGTTTACTATAGAAATATTACCCATTTTAACATCGGTAAATTTGCGTAACATTTCATCATGGTTTCCGGTAATATAAATAACCTCGGTTCCTTTAGTAGATAAGTCAATTATCTTTTTAATAACCTGTAAATGAGATTTAGGGAAATATCTTTTTCTAAATTGCCAAATATCTATAATATCTCCATTGAGTATTAATGTTTTGGCATTAATACTATTCAAATAAGATAGCAGTTCATTAGCTTGACAACCAAAGGTTCCTAAGTGAACATCGGATATAACGGCAATATCTACTTTACGTTTTCTCAATGACTTTTGTTTTCAACAAATAACGGAGAACAATTTAACCCTAACATTAACTACTAATTAAGAGTAGATTAGACTTACGTTAATTTAAAGTGAATCATTTATTATTTGATAGTTACTAGTAAGTTTTATTTGGGGTAAAAAGATTAGGCAAAAAACTTGGGATTCCTTATTTTCGCTTACATTACAAATAATTAGCATGGCAGGAAATGTTTTTGGGAACCTTTTTAGGTTAACCACTTTTGGAGAATCGCATGGAGCAGCTTTAGGAGGCGTAATAGATGGTTGCCCTCCCGGTGTTGAAATTGACTTAGAGGCAGTACAGATAGAAATGAACCGACGCAAGCCAGGGCAATCTGCTATTGTAACGCAACGTAAGGAACCAGATGAGGTACGTTTTCTTTCCGGAATTTTTGAAGGAAAAACAACGGGTACTCCTATTGGCTTTGTTATTGAAAATACCAATCAGAAGTCGCATGATTATTCACATATTAAGGATGCTTACCGTCCTAGTCATGCAGATTATGTATATGATCAAAAATATGGTTTTCGAGATTACAGAGGTGGAGGTAGAAGTTCGGCCAGAGAAACTGCGAGTAGAGTAGTTGCAGGCGCTATAGCTAAGCAAGTACTAGCGAATGTTAAAATGTACGCCTTTGTATCTTCTGTAGGAGATATTCATTTAGAAACACCTTTAGAACAAATAGATTTTTCACTTATAGAGAGTAATCCAGTACGCTGTCCTGATATAGCCACAGCGGATAAAATGGAGGCCTATATTAAAGAAATAAGAAAGCAAGGAGATACGGTAGGTGGTGTAGTTACCTGCGTTATAAAAAATGTACCCATTGGTTTAGGAGAACCTGTGTTTGATAAATTACATGCAGAATTGGGTAAAGCAATGCTATCTATTAATGCCGTAAAAGGTTTTGAATATGGTAGTGGTTTTGAAGGAGCCAAAATGAAAGGTTCTGAGCATAACGATTTGTATAATGAAGATGGAACCACTAAAACTAATTTATCAGGCGGTATACAAGGAGGTATAAGTAACGGAATGGATATTTATTTTAAAGTTGCTTTTAAACCCGTAGCTACCATTATGCAAAAACAAGAAACCATTGACCGCGATGGTGCCTTTGTAGAAATGCAAGGAAAAGGTAGACATGACCCATGCGTGGTGCCAAGAGCAGTACCTATTGTAGAGGCAATGGCAGCACTAGTATTAGCAGATTATTATCTTTTAAATAAAACGTACAAATAAGTAGATTACTTTGTATGTTAATGAAATAGTTACAATACGTGTAATTTAATTTAAAATTATTGAGTAGCATAAACACCAACTAAAATCAACCAACTAAGTTATATGAAGAAACTAGCTTTACACTGGAAAATATTATTAGGAATGCTCTTTGGGGTACTTTTTGCATTAGCAATGGTGCAATTTTCATGGGGCCCTGAATTTGTTAAGGATTGGATAAAACCTTTTGGTAATATTTTTATCAATTCGCTTAAATTAATCGCAGTTCCGTTGATATTAGCTTCATTGATTAAAGGAGTTTCAGATTTAAAAGATATCTCTAAGTTATCTAAAATGGGGGGTAGAACTATTGGAATTTATTTAATTACCACGGTGATAGCTGTGCTAATTGGTTTGGCAGTAGTAAATACCTTTAAGCCTGGAAAAGCAATTTCTCAAGAAACCAGGGATAATTTACTAGAAAATTATAAAAATGATGCAGACTCAAAAATAGCCGATGCTGCTAAGCAAAAAGAAACGGGTCCGTTACAAGCTTTAGAAGATTTGGTGCCGAGTAATATTTTTAAAGCAGCAACCGATAATGGTAATATGTTACAGGTAATATTTTTTGCTATCTTTTTTGGTATTGGTCTAATTCTTATACCAGAAGAACAAGCAAAGCCTGTTAAGGCCTTTTTTGATGGATTTAACGAGGTAATACTTAAGCTCATAGATATTATAATGCTAGCGGCACCTTACGGGGTTTTTGCGTTATTGGCTGCTTTGGTTGCAGAAGCTCCAAGTACTTCATTGTTCTTTGCCTTAAGTAAGTATGCTATGTGTGTGTTGATAGGTTTGGCGCTTATGATTGTTATTTATGCACTTTTGGTTTGGGCATTTACAGGTAAAACACCAGGTTTCTTTTTTAACGGTATTTCTCCAGCGCAGTTATTAGCATTTTCAACTAGTTCTAGTGCAGCTACTTTACCTGTAACAATGGAAAGAGCAGAAGAGCATTTAGGGGTTGATGAGGATGTTACTAGTTTTGTAATGCCTATTGGAGCTACTATTAACATGGATGGTACAAGTTTGTACCAAGCAGTAGCTGCTGTTTTTATAGCGCAAGCTTTTGGAATGGATTTAAGCCTAGGCGCACAATTGGGTATTATAGCAACAGCAACTCTAGCTTCTATTGGTTCTGCAGCAGTACCCGGTGCGGGTATGGTTATGTTGGTAATTGTACTAGGGCAGGCAGGTATACCAGAAGCAGGTTTAGCATTAATTTTTGCTATTGATAGACCTCTAGATATGTGTAGAACTACGGTTAATGTTACAGGAGATGCGGCAGTGTCTATGTTGGTTGCAAAATCAGTAGATAAATTACATGATCCTAAGCCTAAAAATTGGGATGATAACTACCCAAATAAATCATAAGATTTATACTATTTTAGCCGCATGAAACTTTCAGTTCCTTTAGAATTTGCTCCTATCTATCAAATAGATGGGCAATTAGACCGACTGCTTAAGAATATTGAATTGTTAGCATATTTAAATCCTAACAATATAGAGCAGGAAAAAAAGCGTTTTTTTGGTTCTAAGTATACCGTAGAGCCAGAGTTTACCTATACGCGTTTAAAGTTTGATGCTTTTAAAACACAACGTAGATTATTTTCGTTTAGGTTAGAAGAAATTGAAGATGAGGTGATACGGTCTTTGTTTGAAGATCTTTTGTATCATTATTCTGGTATGGTACAGTGTATTGATACGATAGGTAAAGGAGATAAGTTTTATTACAACAGTCTTAAAACATTTGGTACACCTACTGATAAAGATGTTCAAAATGCTCAGTTTATATTGCACTTTAAAGATGTGGTAGATGATAATTCTATAAAGAAGTTTTCTGCCAATCAAGCGGCGGAATACTTTGCTGAGTTTTCTAAAAATTATCAGTTTGATTACAAGATAGTACAATCTACCCGATTGGCATCTGATGCCATGGTTAAAAATAGTACTAAAGAATTATTGATTAAAAAGAATGGTAAGTTTAGTGCCAATCAATTAAAAATATTGGCGCACCATGAGATTGGGGTACATTTACTAACCTCTTTTAATGCAGCGGCACAACCTTTAAAGATTTTTTCAAATGGTTTTCCTAAAAATGTTGAAACACAAGAGGGATTAGCAGTTTATAGTGAGTATATGTCTGGTGCATTAACGCTGAAACGATTAAAAACGCTTGCCTATAGAGTAATAGCAGTAGATAGTCTTAGACGTGGTTGTAGTTTTATTGAAACATTTAAGCAACTACATTTAGATTATAATTTGAATAGAGATGATGCTTTTACTACCGTTATGCGTGTACATAGAGGAGGCGGTTTTACAAAAGATTATTTGTATTTAACCGGGTTAAAAAAAATATACAATCATCATAAGGAAGGCAATTCATTAGATGACTTATTAACGGGTAAGGTTACGTTAAAATACAAAAAGACCATTCAAAAAATGGAAGGACTAGGGTTAGCGGTAAAACCAGTACACCATAATATTGCCTATACTACGAATGATAATACAAATGATAAAATAGATTTTATTTTAAATAACCTACGATAACAAAAAAGAGCGCTTTATTGCGCTCTTTTTAATTATTCGGTTAGCTATTATTACTTAATTTAAATTTACTTTTTTCTCTTTCGGGTATCTTATTTCATAAGATAAATGTTTTTCAGTACGCTCTCCAGCATTTATAGGTATTGTCCATTCTAATAGACCTTTCTCTTCTGTATAGTTATCAGCATCATAGGTAATGTCATTTACTTTTATTTCTTTATTTTCTGAAACGGGAATTCTATCTTTTAATTTCACGGTAACTGGTTTACTACCTGTGTTGTGTAAAGCTATGGTATAGGCTCTGTTCACAATTCTGTTATTACCTATAAAGGGTGTTGATTTAAAATTGGTATCCAAAGTTCTTTTTACAGTGATAGAGGGAGCAACACCTAATGAAAGGGTTAAGTTTTCCTTAGTTTCATACGGATTTAAGTAGGACTTGCCAACATACACACCAGAAAAGTAAATATTACATTGCCCAGGTAGAAGCTTTAAATCTTTCCAATTGGTTAGGGTAGCTGTTAGGTAAACATTTTCGTCTAGTACAGGTGCTGCTACATATTCATAGTCAGCTGAAACTTCCATTTTTTCTATATCTATTACAGATATTTCCATGATAGACTTGATGTGCTGAGGTTGTTTTATTTTATATTCAACAGAGGTGATGTTTTGGTCGGTAATAACATTTTTAGTGGTTAAGACTACAACACCTTCAGCTGTTCTAGCACCGTATATAGCACTGGCATCAGCCCCTTTTAAAACATTTATGGAGGCAATATTGTTTTGTGAAATATTTTCGAAAGTTGATTTGTCAGCAATTTCACCATCTATAACATATAAAGGCTCAACAGTGTTATTAACAGAACCAAATTCTCTTATTGAAACTCCAGCAACGCTACCAGTTAAGGCTTTTGTAACAGACTTATCTCTATTAGTACCATAACCTGCAATTACAACTTCTTCTAATTGGTTAGCATCCATTTCCATAGTCATATTTATAAGTGGACCATAAATAGGTGTAGTTTGGGTTTTAAACCCTACATAAGACACGGTTAAATTTTCACCATGTGTTACTGGTAAATTATACCTTCCGTCAAAATCAGTGGTAGTTCCTTGGTTTGTGCCCTCAATTAGTACTGTAGCCCCTGGCAAGGGTAATCCATCTGCATCTGTTATTACGCCAAACACTTCTTTAATAAAAGGGTTATACTTAGTAGCACTATTTCCTTTAGCTTTTGTTTCGTTATAAGTATATCTTGATATAAAATTTAAATAATGCGGATTCATTTCTGGTTGTTCAGTTGGTACCGTTGGGTCTGCGGTAGATAATGTTACTTTTACATTCTCCCAGTCTTCTCCAGTATCTTGGTATACATGTGCTTTAAAGAAAATATCTAAATCACTTTCTGTTGAATTTGTTTTAATATCATAAACAGGAAACCACCCCGCATTACTTACGTTATATTTTATATGAATAGCTATACTTTCGGTTTTATCACTGTTTATTTTTAAGGTAAGTACTCCTTTAACATCTTTGTTTTTAGAAGATAGTTGGGTTAATTCTTTTTCATAGGTATTTACAATTTCCTGTAAACTATCTTTTTGAGTAGCGTAGTTATAAGTTTCGTTCGCTATTTTGGTCATGCGCTCTCTATAGTAGGTAGCCATTTCTTGTAATTTTTCTAATGATGAATTTTCACTAGAAAGTAGCTTCCGATTGTTGTTGAGTAAATTTTCTTCTTCTACAAGTCCTTTTAAATTGTTGTTTATAAGTGCTATGTTATGTTCTTTTTCTTTCATAAGTGCTGTTAATTCGGTAATACGTTTAGAGTCTTTTTTATTAAAAACATGCGTAGTGGTAAAGTTCATAGCACTAATGGTAGCTGATTTTAAACCACTTATTTGTATGGAATTTTCATCTATAAAAGGAGATAAATTGGTAAATTCAAAACTGGTTTCTCCCTTGGTAGTTAAAATTGTACTGGTACGTTCTATTTGTGCACCAGAGAGGTAAATAGTGGCATTGGTAATAGTAGATTCTGTTTCTTTAGCAGTATGTTGACTCCACATTAAAAAAGGGGCAAAGAGTAATAGTAGTAAGATTCTCATAATAGTGTATTTTATTATTTGTATCTAAACTACTTTAACTAGTTGCAGTAAAAAACAATTAATGAGTAAGAAGGTAGTTTGTTATGGTGAACGTAAGACTTAGGTTAGTTAACCCAAATATTTTTTGGTGTGATTAATAGCATCTGTGCTATTTGTAAAGTAGCAATATTTTACGTTTAAGCTTTTCATGGTGTTTAGGGCAGTAAGAACTTTTTGTTTTTGTTGGGAGCCTGTTTGGCGTATATAAACAGTACTAATGTTTTTTGGAAACATTTTACAGATATTCTCATAGATAAACGGGTCTTTTTGAGAGTCGTCGCCTAGTAATACAAAACGTAATTCAGGGTAGAAGGTAACCAGTTCTTTAATTTTATGAAATTTATGATTATGACTACCGCCACCGGTAAATAAGAAATCGGCAATGCCTGTTTTAATATCTTTTAAAGCTAATACAGCTTTTGGGAATTTATGTATTTTGGTAAATTGAGTAATAAAATTATATAAATTCCATTCGCTACTACTCACGTAAAAGAACGCATTGTTGGTATCGTTGTTTTCTCTACCTAGATAATTTAATAAACGGTAGTGGTCTACTACATCGTTAAAAACTTTACGCTTATGTACGTTTTTGGTGAGAAGAACATATATCTTTTTAAAAAAATTACCTGAATGGGATATTAAAAAAGTGTCGTCTATATCACTTATAATTCCATATTCTCCTGGGTATGGTCTTACAAATTCACCTTTTTTAATAATTTCTGAGTTTTCAGTTTTTGCTGTAATTTGAAATTGATGCCAACCACTATCTAGAGTGATATTGTATGGTATCTTTAAAATAAACTGTCCATCTTCTTTAGTTTTAGTATGTGCCTTTAGTCCGTTAAAATTAAAATGAATGTCTACATTCTTTAAAGTTTTAATTCTAAACATTTGTATCACTGTAAGTGCATGTCGGTACCACTTTTGATCTAGTTGAAAACTATCCGGACTTAATTTTTTAAATACATGACCACTAATCACTATAGAATGTTTGTTAGCGTAGCCTCGGTATATTTTTAAGTCTATTTTCATAAGATATTAAGGAAAGTATAACTATTTAACTCTTGAAAACTAAGTAATTTTAAAGACAATCTTAATTAAAGAAATATGAAATTTTTCTTAATTGTAAACCCAATAAGCGGAGATAAAGATAAAACCGGTCTAATAGCCAATGTAAGAGAGCGTCTGGAAAATGAAGATTCTATAGAAACTTTTGAAACTACTGGAGTAAATGACCTTGAACAAATAAAGCAAAAGCTAACGAATAAATCATTTGATAGGGTTTTGGTAGCAGGAGGTGATGGTACGGTAAAATTAGTAGCCGAGGCTATGGAAGATTGTAGTTTACCTATAGGAATATTGCCAGCGGGTTCTGCTAATGGTTTGGCTAGTGATTTAGGAATTTCAGAAAAAGAAAATGAGTTTATACCTATAGCCCTATATGGTATTACTAGGACTATTGATGCAGTTTGTGTAGATGGTAAGTTAAGTTTGCATATGAGCGATATGGGGTTGAATGCACAATTGATTGAAGAATATGAGAAGAGTTCTATACGTGGTAAGGTAGGCTATGCTATTAATAGTGTAAGTACCTTATTTAAAAATGAAGCACCGTATGAATTTACCATTAAGTTAGATGATAAAGAAATAAAGGAGCAAGGTATAATGCTATCTTTTGCTAATAGTAAAAAGTTTGGGACAGGAGCAGTTGTAAATCCGCAAGGTAAAATTGACGACGGAATTTTTGAAGTGCTTGTATTTAAAAAATTAGATATTGTGGAATTGATAAAAACATTAAACAATCCAAAAGAGTTATCAGAAGATTTTGTAGAAATATATCCAACAAAAAGGGTAGCGGTTACTACTAATAATCCAGTTCCTTTTCAAGTAGATGGTGAATTTTGTGATGAGGTTACACAGGTAACAGCTTATATATTACCTAACAGATTAGAAATAGCTGTACCTGAATAAAAAAACCGGAACCTAATTTAATAGATTCCGGCCTTTATATGCAACTAATATAAAGTTAATTAAGATTTTAAAGAACCTACCATGTCTTCAGGTTTAACCCACTCATCAAATTCTTCAGGGGTAACATAACCTAAATTAACAGCTTCTTCTTTTAAAGTTGTACCGTTTTTATGTGCAGTATTAGCAATTTCTGCAGCTTTGTAATAACCAATTTTAGTATTTAAAGCAGTAACTAACATTAAACTGTTGCTTACCAATTCTTTAATACGAGTATGGTTAGGCTCAATACCAGCAGCACAATGCTCTTCAAAGCTAACACAAGCATCACCAATTAAACGAGCAGACTGTAAAACATTAGCAGCCATTACTGGTTTAAATACGTTAAGCTCATAATGTCCTTGTGTACCACCAACAGTAACCGCAACATCATTACCCATAACTTGAGCACAAACCATAGTCATAGCCTCGCATTGTGTAGGGTTTACTTTTCCTGGCATAATAGAACTACCTGGCTCATTTGCAGGAATAATAATTTCTCCAATACCACTTCTTGGTCCAGAAGCCATCATTCTAATATCATTAGCAATTTTATTTAATGAAACTGCTAATTGTTTTAAAGCTCCGTGCGTTTCTACCAAAGCATCATGCGCAGCTAAAGCTTCAAACTTATTGGCAGCAGATGTAAATGGTAACTCAGTTAATTGAGCAATATATTGTGCAACACGTGTAGCATATCCTTCAGGAGTATTGATACCTGTACCAACAGCGGTACCACCTAAAGCTAATTCTGCTAAGTGCTCTAATGTATTTCTTAAGGCTTTTAATCCGTGATCTAATTGAGATACATAACCAGAAAACTCCTGACCTAAAGTTAATGGTGTAGCATCCATAAGGTGAGTTCTACCAATTTTAACTACATTTTTAAAAGCTTCAGATTTAGCTTTTAAAGTATCTCTAAGTTGTTCAACACCCGGAATAGTAGTTTCAACAATCAATTTGTAAGCAGCAATGTGCATACCAGTAGGGAAGGTATCGTTAGATGATTGTGATTTGTTTACATCATCATTAGGTTGTAATGTTTTTTCTCCTTCACCAATAACTTTTCCTGCTAATTGATGCGCTCTGTTTGCTACTACCTCATTAACATTCATGTTAGATTGTGTACCAGAACCTGTTTGCCAAATAACTAAAGGAAACTGATCGTTGTGCTTACCTTCTAAGATTTCTTCACAAACTGCAGCAATTAAATCTCTTTTTTCTACAGGTAAAACACCTGCTTCATGGTTAGCATAGGCAGCCGCTTTTTTTAAGTAAGCGAATCCTTCAATAATTTCTTTAGGCATTGAAGCTGAAGGACCAATTTTAAAATTGTTTCTAGAGCGTTCTGTTTGAGCTCCCCATAACTTATCTGCAGGAACTTTAACTTCGCCCATGGTGTCTTTTTCTATTCTATATTCCATGAGAATGTGTGTTGTTATTATTATAATTATACTAACAAAAATAAGGAATAAAGAGAAAAATAGCCGTGTAAAAATGCAAATAAATTACATGATAAATGTTCTGAAAACTTTTGTTCTAAACATTTTAAAAACCCATAAATAAAACTATATTTGTAATTAAATTCGAAAATTTCCGGAAATTATGTTTGAATTTCAACAGTATCTAGGCTTCTTAGCTTTTTTAACTATCCTTACTATAGGATTCTGGTTAATGATCTTCTTGCTAACCTTTGTAGTTCCTTACTGGGTAGGCGGAGGACTTATGGAGTTCTTAAAAGAAAAGAGAGATGCTAAAAAAGCTAAATTAGAAGAATAAAAAAAGAAGCCAAACGGCTTCTTTTTTTTTGATTTATTTTTTCTTATTTACAATATAAAATATAGGTTAACAATTGCTAAAAAAGTTACGCATATAAAAAAACGGGGACTAATGTTAGTCCCCGTTTTTATTTAGTTATGTTTAATGTTTTTTAGAATTCTTATCCGCCAAATTCCATATCGTCTCCTCCACCTGGCATTTGTTCGTTACCACGGTTTCTTTTGAAATCATTCTTTTTCATATTGAAACGGTACATAAAGTTCACTGTAATTTGACGCTCTCTCCATTGAAATTCACTATAAGTAATGGCGCTATCTGTAAAAGTGGTAGATCTACGTTTTCTAGAGTTAAATAGGTCACTAACATTCAAGGATACAGTAGCATTTTCATTAAATACTTCTTTACTAAATGCTAGATTGGTGGAAAACATACCCTCATTCTCACTTTGTGCATTTTTACTTGGCCCTCTGTACATCATATTTGCCTGAAACTCTACTGCAGCAGGTAAAGTAACTTTTGAAGTTAATCTTGCGAACCAAGAGAAGTTATTAGAACTAAAATCTTTTTCTTCTTGTAAACCAGTGTTATAATTGGTGTAAGAGTAGCTACCCATAACATTTTGTTGGAAGAGGTTTACGTTACCAGATAATCTCCATTTTTTAATAGGATTATAAGTTGAAGTAAATTCTAAACCATAGCGTTCTTCTACACCTACATTTAATGGAGTTCTCACTTGAACAGGAACTTCAATAGTTTCTTGAGCGGCTGGTGCTGTAGGATCATAGTTAGGGCTAGTAGGATCGTTAACCGGATCATTTTCGTCATATTCTGGGTTGTCAATTTCAACCACATCATCGGTATCTAAAGTAACAAACTGAAAAGTTCCTGTAGATCTGTTATAGTATGCAGAAGTGCTTAAAGTAAATTTATCCCAACGTTGAATAAAACCTAAATCATATGCATTGGTAAAAGTAGGATCAATATCTGGATTACCTTGAAATAAGTTGGTGTTACTAGAATAATTAGGATAAGGATTCAGGAAACGAGACCAAGGTCTTCTTAAACGTCTACTATAACTTACAGTAAGTTGAGTTTTTTCAGAGAATTCATAGCCTAAAAATACAGAAGGGAACCAATTGGTATACTTTTTAGTAGTAGCATCATAATCTTGTCCTGGTTCAATACTAATATTAGTATCTTCCATACGTAAACCACCTAATACATTCCATTTTCCTAATTTAGTACCATATTGTATGTAAGCAGCGTTAATCTTTTCTGAATAGTTAAACAAGGTATTAGTATAATTAGCAAAGTTTTCGTTGTAACTACCATCATCAAGAAGTTGACCATAACGGAAAACAGTTTCGTAATCATTAAAGTTTCCTCTATAACCAGCTTCTAACTGACTATTTCCATTTTCTCCTAGAGGCAAAATATAATCGGCCTGAACTAGGTGGCTGTTATTATTATTATCTTGAAATGTTCTTTCTGGTGCAATAATGGTATCACTTCCAATTACTCTTTCATTAATATAAGAGTCTTCCAATTCATCATTTCTAGAAAATTGATAATCAACCGTCAATTTATGTCCGTCTTTTTTAAAGCGTTTTTCATAATTTAGAGCATATTGAAAAGCTTCTTCGTTATCCTCTTGTTTGGTAAAACGGTTACGTCTTGTTAATAAAGTTCTGTTAGGATTGTAGTTAAAGAGATCGATATTGGTTTCGTCTGTTCCATCTTGTGTTCTATACACTACAGAATTGGTAATAGACGAAGTAGAGTCAATATAAAACTCAACACCAACATTGGTAGAGAAATTGTTACCCATGCGGTCATAATTTCTATATTCATCTTGAAACCCTGTGGTAGTTCCATTATCCGGGTCTAGGTTTTCTTGTTCGTACAAAGCATTACCAGGAGCATTGCGGTATCGGTACGAGGTATTTGTGAAAATATTGAATTTTTGACTTCTTAAGTTTAGGTTTAAAGATCCTCCAAAATTATCAGGGTTACCTGCAAAAGCATTTACAGAACCATTCACACCAAGAGCTTTTCCTTTCTTAAGTACAATGTTGATGATACCAGCCGTACCTTGTGCATCGTACCGAGAAGATGGGTTGGTAATTACCTCTACCTTTTCAATAGCATCTGATGGTATTTGCTGTAATGCATTATTGTCTAAACCAGATAAAGCAGAAGGTTTACCATTAATTAAAATACGAACATTTTCATTTCCTCTTAAAGAAATACCACCTTCAACATCTACTGTAACAGATGGTACATTATCTAATACATCGGTAATAGAACCTCCTTTTACAGTCATATCAGATCCTACGTTATAAACCTTTTTGTCTAAACGTAATTCAACAGTAGTTTTTTCAGCAGAAACTTCAACAGCATCTAATTGCGCAACGTCTAAGCCTAATTTAACCACTCCCATATCTTTATCTGCGGTAAGAGTTTGATTGTTTAACTGATAAGTAGAATAAGAAATAAATTCTACTCTAATGTTATAAGTTCCGGGTGTAGTTTCTACATTAAACTTACCATTCATATCGGTAACTCCTCCTGTTACTTGTTGAGTAGCTGTATTTTGCAAAACAAGGGTAGCGTACTCTAAAGGCTCATTGGTGTCCCTATCAATTACAGTACCAGTAACTTTAATTGTTTTTCCTTCTTGGGCAAAAGAAGAAAAGAGTGATAACATGCATAGCAAACATGTTAGAAATTTGAGTTTTTTCATTATAGATAATTAGTTATTTCATCTTGGATTGCAAATATCTCATTGGGTTTAATCATACTTGGTTAAAAGTTTGTTAAAAGAAGAATGAGAATAGAGTAAAAAAAAGCGACCTTTTAAATAAAAGGCCGCTTAAATTATGAATGTGTAATTTTCTTACTAACTTAAATGAAGGATGCTAATAATTTGCTCTGCAAGTTCAACACCAATTCTATCTTGTGCTTCATTAGTTGCAGCTCCAATATGCGGAGTTAAAGAAATTTTAGGGTTCATTAGTACTTTAAGGGCTGGGGTAGGTTCGTTTTCAAAAACATCCAATCCAGCAAAAGCTACTTTACCACTTTCTATAGCGTCTATTAAGGCAACTTCATCTATAACACCGCCACGTGCAGCATTTACAATACCAACACCATCTTTTAAAGATTCAAATTCTTTAGTGCTTAGTACGTATCCATCTTGAGCAGGAACGTGCAGTGTAAGGAAATCAGCTTGTTTAAATACATCTTCCATGTGCATGGTTTCAATTTCTACATTAATGTATTGTCCATTATAGAAATCTACTTTAATTTCTGCTTTGTCTACAAACTTATCAGCAGCTACTACTTTCATACCTAAACCTAAGGCAACTTTAGCGGTAGCTCTACCAATACGTCCAAAACCTACAATACCAAGCGTTTTACCTCTTAGCTCTGTACCGGCAGCATATGCTTTTTTAAGTGCGGCAAATTTAGTTTCACCTTCTAATGGCATATTTCTGTTGGCATCATGTAGAAAACGAACACCTGTAAATAAGTGAGCGAATACTAATTCGGCAACAGACTCTGAAGATGCAGCAGGAGTATTGATTACATGGATACCTTTTTCTCTTGCATAAGCCACATCAATATTATCCATACCTACACCACCACGACCAATAATTTTAATAGAAGGGCAAGCGTCAATTATATCTTTTCTAACTTTGGTAGCCGAACGAACTAAGATTACATCTACTTCATTTTCGTTGATGTAATTAATAAGTTGCTCTTGCGCTACTTTTGTTGTAATAACTTCTATTCCAACTTTTTCTAAGGCATCAATTCCACTTTGTGAAACACCATCATTTGCTAAAACTTTCATTTTTATATGTCTTGACTAATTATTATAAGGTATTTTCAAACTTCTTCATTGTGTCTACTAATACTTCAACACTTTCTAGTGTTAAACCATTGTACATAGATGCACGGTAACCACCTACACTTCTGTGCCCATTTAATCCATTAATACCAGCTTCTTTCCATAAGTTATCAAAAACTTCTTTATGGCTATCGTCTACTAGGTTAAAAGTAGCATTCATAGTAGAACGATCTTCTTTTGCTGCAAAACCAGTAAATAATGGGTTTCTATCAATTTCGGCATATAAAAGCGCTGCTTTTTGGTTATTGATTTTCTCAATAGCAGCTATACCACCTAAGTTTTGTAACCAATCTAAAGTTAGCATAGACACGTAAACAGCAAATACAGGAGGAGTATTAAACATACTTTCCTTTTCAGCGTGCACTTTATAACTTAACATAGAAGGAATGCTACGAGTAACTTTTCCTAGAATGTCTTCTTTAATAATAACAAGCGTAGCACCTGCTGGTCCCATGTTTTTCTGAGCACCTGCATAAATTAAGTCGAATTTAGAAAAATCTAATTGACGAGAAAAAATATCAGAACTCATATCACATACTACTGGGATACTACCTTCTGGAAACTCTTTGTATTGGGTACCAAAAATAGTATTGTTAGAAGTACAGTGAAAATAATCTGCATCAGAAGGAATAGTATATCCTTTTGGAATGTAGTTATAGTTTTGATCTTTAGAAGAAGCAATCACATCTACCTCCCCAAACATTTTAGCTTCTTTAATAGCTTTAGAAGACCATGTACCTGTATCAGCATAAATTGCTTTCTTTTCTAAAAGATTATACGCGGTCATAAGAAATTGCATACTAGCGCCACCTTGTAAAAATAATGCTGTATACCCTTTATCCTTCAATCCTAAAAGCTCTAACGCTAAATTCTGAGCTTTATCCATTACCGCAATAAAATTCTTGTCTCTGTGTGAAATTTCAATAATAGATAAATCCATATTGTTGAAATTTAAAAGAGCCTGAGAAGCTTTCTGAAAAACTTCTTGCGGTAAAACACATGGTCCTGCACTAAAATTATGCTTTTTCATAAAATTGTAACTTAAATATAAAGTAGTTGTGTTAAACAAAATACAAAGGTGCTAAATATTGTTTTAAATTGTAATACAGAGCACATAATTTTCTATTAAATTTTTAACAAGAAATCAACAGTATCCACATTATCTGCATAATCCCATAATTGTGGTTTCTGTGTTTTCCCGAAATCAATAGTAATAAAGTCGGCTAAATTACCAACAATACATTGAATATCATCTTTTTTGTTCGTTAATATTTTTCTAATATGAGCAGAATCTGCGTATTCTTCGTAGAATAGTGTAGCTATAGGAGAGGAAAAACTCTCATCTTTTTTTAGCATTAAAAAGCCGTTTTCCAATAATTTAAACTGACTCATTAAATACACTGCTTTATTATAGTCATAATTATTAGCATATTTCTGCTCGTTAATTATATCACTAAAAATAAAAATAGATTCAAAAAACTTTTTAAAATCATAGCCCTCAGGAACATATAATTTAGATACATTTCTGCAGCCTAATCCGTAGTACCTAAAAATATCTTCTCCTAGTAATCTTAATTCTGCTTCTGTTTCGTTACCATTTAAAACTGCAACAGAATTTCTATTTTTTCTAATAATACTAGGTTTGTTTTTAAAATAATATTCAAAGTATCTGGCAGTATTATTACTTCCTGTTGCAATTACAGCGTCAAATTCTGGTAATCTGTCATCGGTAAATACAATACAATCTTTAAAGTCTTCACATACTTCTTGGAGGTATTTAGCTAAAATAGGTAACAACACATTATCGTTAGAAGATTGTTTCACAATAGCTTTATTACCGGTTATGAGTACCGATAAAAAATCGTGAAAACCAACTAACGGAATATTACCAGCCATAATAATGGCAATATTTTTAGGTTCTTTACTGTAGGTAAGGTTATATTTTGCTAACCAAGTAGTAATATTTTCTTCTTTTAAAGCTTCAGACCAGCTTTCGCAAGCAAAAAGCACCTCTTTTTTGGTAAACCAAGAGTTGCGTAAATATGCTAGGTTTATCTGATCTTGAAATATATCGAAGAATAAATCGTTCTTTTCAATGTTTTCTTTTTTGATAATGCCGTTGTTAGAAAACTGTTCAAGGAATTTTCCTAATGTTATAAAAGCATTTATCTTTTTATTAAAATCCATAAAGTTTTGTTTATGTTTTATAATGGCTTTAAATTTGTACAAATTTATGTAAAGAAAAAAATATGGCTATAATAATAACAGACGAATGTATTAATTGTGGAGCATGTGAGCCAGAATGCCCTAATACTGCTATCTATGAGGGTGCAGATGATTGGCGTTATAGTGATGGAACACAATTAAATGGAGATGTTGTTTTACCTGATGGTAAATCAGCCAATGCAGATAATGCTCAAGACCCAATTTCTGATGAGATATACTATATTGTACCAGATAAATGTACAGAGTGTAAAGGTTTTCATGAAGAGCCTCAATGTGCCGCTGTGTGTCCGGTAGATTGTTGTATACCAGATGACAATCACGTAGAAACTGAGGACGAATTATTGGCAAAACAACGTTTTATGCACCCAGATGGGTAATTAGAACTAATTTACAGATATAAAAAACCGCTTGTCTGAAGTATTGATGACAAGCGGTTTTTTTAATCAACCAACCAACTTTATCTTTATTTAGAATAGATTTCTGTTTTTTTAATCCCCGATGTACTATCGGTATATTCTACACAAATTTTTCCTTGTTTTGTAAAGTAACAAACACTGTTATTAGGGTCATTTTCTAATGTATATGTTTTATTATTTGCCCGAGTAATGGTTTTAGAGCTTTTATTTTGCAACTTATAAGTTTCATTACCTTGCTCAAAATAGGTCTCAACTTCTTTAGAAACTATCTCATCACCATCTTTAAGAACCGTTGTTTTTGTAACCTTTGTAGGGCCAACTTTAAAGTCTTGATTTACTTTATTTTTATCCTTTTGGTTTAGCATTAACGCATTTTGCCTTTGTATGGTAACCTCTTTTTGTAATTTTTGAACTTCTTTACCATTGTTAACTTCAATAGTAGTTACTTCTGTTTCAGTGGTAATACCTTTGTTTGGGTCTTGTTCTTCTTGCGAAAAAGCATGTGCCGTAAAAAGAAAAGCCCCAATAAGCATTAAAATTTTCAATTTCTTTTTCATAGTATTTTTCTTTTACTTGGTAAAAGTAGCAAAGGCGTTTAGCTTTTAATTTCAAAAGCTTGTTAATAAAACTTAAGTGTTTGTTAATCATTTTAGTCTCTAATAGTGTAAGTAAGTGTATTTTGTATATAGCTATTGAATAAAGAAATGTATATTTGCGGCGACTAAAATTAATAAGATGAAAGCCGGAATCGTAGGATTACCAAATGTTGGTAAATCAACATTATTTAATTGTTTATCTAGTGCTAAAGCCCAGAGTGCTAATTTTCCGTTTTGTACTATAGAACCTAATTTAGGAGTTGTTAATGTACCTGATGAACGTTTAGAGAAATTAGAAGAATTAGTAAACCCAGAAAGAGTTCAGCCTGCTACAGTAGAGATTGTAGATATTGCTGGTTTAGTAAGAGGTGCTAGTAAAGGAGAAGGATTAGGAAACCAGTTTTTAGGAAATATTAGAGAATGTAATGCCATTATTCACGTATTACGTTGTTTTGAAAATGATAATATAGTTCACGTAGATGGTAGTGTAGATCCTATTAGAGATAAAGAAACTATTGATATAGAACTTCAATTAAAAGACCTTGAAACAGTAGATAAAAGACTTGAAAAAGTTAATAGAGCTGCTAAGACAGGTGATAAAGATGCTCAAAAAGAACAAGCTACGTTACAAAAATTCAAGCAAGCACTAGAAAGTGGTATTTCGGCAAGAGGTGTTGAAGTTGATGAAGATGAGGCTTTATTAATGAAGGGTTTTCAATTATTAACAGCAAAACCTATCTTATATGTTTGTAATGTAGATGAAGCATCTGCAAAAGACGGTAATGCATTTGTAGAAACTGTAAAAGAAGCTGTAAAAGATGAAAACGCAGAAGTTATTGTTTTAGCAGTAGCAACTGAAGCTGATATAGCAGAGTTAGAGTCTTATGAAGAACGTCAGATTTTTTTAGAAGATATAGGACTTACAGAGCCTGGTGTATCGCGTTTAATTAGAGCGGCGTATACGTTATTAGACTTACAAACATATTTTACTGCAGGAGTAAAAGAAGTTAGAGCTTGGACTATACCAGTAGGTGCAACAGCACCACAAGCAGCTGGAGTTATTCATACCGATTTTGAAAAAGGATTTATTAGAGCAGAAGTGATAGCTTATAATGATTATGTTTCTTTTGGGAGTGAAAATAAGGTGAAGGAAGCCGGAAAAATGAGAGTTGAAGGAAAAGAATATATAGTTAAAGATGGTGATATAATGCACTTCAGATTTAATGTATAACAGTATGGAAAATCGCCTTTTAGGCGATTTTTTTATATTTAATGAGTATTTGTTTTAAAATTATTGTTTTTTTACTCTTTTATATTTTTGTGTGAATTAGTAAATCATTTCTTTCTATCCCTCTTGTAAGAATGAAAAACTTTTATCTTTTTTTATGTTTACTTCTATGTGCCTTTGGTAGCAGTTTTGCAGAGCCTTATAGTAAAGACTCGTTGAATATTATATTACAACAGGGGTATGACTATATGGATAAAAAAGATTATATAGAATCTGTAAAGTCTGGAAGGTTATTATTAGAGCAAGCTTATAAAGAAGGAGATAGTGTTTTTATAGCAGAAGCATATTATCTTTTAGCACTAAATGATGAGTATATTGAAGAATATTCTCGAGCAAAAGATAAATATCTCAAAACACTTGATATAGCTGAAAAAATAAAGGATTCACTTTTTATTATAGATATCTATAATGGTTTAGGTAACATTGCATCACTTCATGATAAAGACCATAAAAAATCGAAAGAGTTTTATCTGCAAGCTCTGGATATTTGTGAAAAAATGAGAGTTAAAAATAGAATGACCTACGTAATTAATTTATGTTGGGAATATCTTGATTTAAAAGAATACGATTCTATAACTACTTATTTACCATCTTTTGATGTGTATTTTCAGGAGAATGAACTAAAGTCCAATATAGATATAGATGGAACCAAATGTCATTCTTATTATGTTTTAGGAAGATATTATGGTGAAAAAGGGGAGGTAGAAAAAGGATTAAATTATCTTGATAAAGCTTTAACTTATGTAGATAAATATCAGTTAGATGACGAAGCGGCTGACGTTTACGAGGAACAGGTAAAACTGTATAAACAAATAGGAGATAAGCAAAAGGCATTTGAGGCTTTACAGAATTATGTTGCTACCTATAAAAAGATTAATGATCTCTCTATGCTAAAAAAAATGCAAATAGAAGAGGTTAAGTATAAAGTAGAAGAATACCAACGTACCATAGAAATTGCAGAGAAAGAGAAGCAACTAGCTGATGCTGAAGCTGCCTCTAGCGCTAAACTGAATAGGGTTTATATGGTAGTATCCTTTTTATTGTTAATTTTATTAGGTTTTATTTTAAGAGAGAATATTGTAAAAAAGCGCCTTATTACAGATTTAAATGAGAATAATAAACAGTTAATAGAAGCCAAAAAACAAGCCTCTCTAGCAGCGGAAGCAAAATCTAATTTTGTTTCAAATATTAGTCATGAATTAAGAACTCCACTGCATGGGGTTACAGGTATTACATCTTTATTACTAGCTGAAAAAGAAATATCTAGTAAGAACAGACAGTTGTTAGAAAGCTTAAAGTTTTCAGGAGACTATTTACTAGGGTTAATAAATAATGTTTTATTGTTAAGTAAAATAGATAACAATAAAGTAAAGGTATTACCTAAAGAATTTAATATTCATAATTTCTTTGATAACATCAAGCATTCTATAGAGTATTCTGCCACAAAGCATAATGTAGCAGTTTCTTTTGTAGTGGGAGAAGAGATACCTAAAATTATA
Source organism: Neptunitalea lumnitzerae (assembly GCF_027924185.1). Taxonomy (GTDB): domain Bacteria; phylum Bacteroidota; class Bacteroidia; order Flavobacteriales; family Flavobacteriaceae; genus Neptunitalea; species Neptunitalea lumnitzerae. The sequence goes on along the minus strand of NZ_BRVO01000002.1, from coordinate 705,423 downwards.
GTTTTAGATGAAAGTATTCTTTCAGAGGTTTTAATTAATCTAATGGAGAATGCTATAAAATTTTCTAAAAATGGAAGGGTTGTTGTTGAAGTAAAAAAGGGGCCAGAGCTAAGATTAGAAGACAAAAAAATGAGAATTCGTTTTGCTGTTAAAGATGATGGAAAAGGCATTCCTGAAGATCAGAAAAAGCAGATATTTCAGAAATTTTCTCAGATAAGTGAGAATCAGAGTATCATGGAAGGAGCTGGTTTAGGGTTATCCATTGTTAAAAGTTTATTAGAGCAAATGGGAAGTTCTATACATTTAAAAAGTAAAGAAGGTTTGGGGACCATATTTTATTTTGATTTAGTGGCAGGTATTGTAGAAGACGAAAAGTGTAGAAAAGCAAATAGTGAAGAAGCATATAAATCTAAATTCGTAGATAAGAAAATACTTCTTGTGGAAGACAATGAAATTAATAAATTGGTTTTAAACAAGTTTCTAAGTATTTACAATGTAAATTTAGATGTTTATTCTAATGGAAATGAAGGATTAGAAGCTATTAAAGCATCTGATTATGATTTAGCTCTTTTAGATATTAATGTACCTGGCTTAAATGGGTATGAAATAACGAGAAGCGTTAGAGAATTTGATAAAGAATTACCAATTGTTGCAGTAACAGCCTCAGAATTAAGTGAGATAGAAGACATAGCAATGGAAGCAGGAATGGATGATATTTTAATAAAACCCTTTAACAAAAATAAATTGTTAGAAATTTTAATCAAGTATCTTGCTTAAATAATGCTTTTTGTTAATTACTTTACATAAACACCTCTTTTAATAATTGTTCATAAATAGTATATTAGCAACGCACATCTATATATACTCTACTTAATTTATGGCGGAAACTCAATATACAGAAGATAATATACGTTCGTTAGACTGGAAAGAACATATTAGAATGCGTCCTGGTATGTACATTGGTAAACTGGGCGACGGTTCTTCGGCAGATGATGGAATCTATATACTTTTAAAAGAGGTACTTGACAATAGTATTGATGAGTTTGTAATGGGCTCAGGTAAAACTATTGAAATTTCTGTACAAGAAAGTAAAGTTACCGTTAGAGATTACGGGCGAGGTATTCCTTTAGGGAAAGTGGTAGATGTGGTATCTAAAATGAATACCGGTGGTAAGTATGATAGTAGAGCTTTCAAAAAATCGGTAGGATTAAATGGTGTAGGTACCAAGGCTGTTAATGCATTATCTACTTTCTTTAAAGTAGAATCGGTTAGAGACGGGCAATCCAAAACTGCCGAATTTGCTCAGGGTAATTTGGTTACTGAAGAAAATCCGGTAGAAACTACTAAAAGAAAGGGTACTAAGGTTACCTTTATTCCTGATAATAGTATTTTTAAAAATTATCGTTTTAGACATGAGTATATAGAGCGTATGCTTAAAAACTATGTTTATCTGAATCCAGGATTAACGATTGTTTTTAATGGAGAGAAATTTTATTCTGAAAATGGATTAAAGGATTTATTACTTGACAATAACAACGAAGAAGATTTTCTTTATCCTATTGTTCATTTAAGAGGAGATGATATTGAAATTGCTATTACACACAGTAGATCTCAGTATTCTGAAGAGTATTATTCTTTTGTAAACGGGCAAAACACAACACAGGGAGGTACACACCTTACAGCTTTTAGAGAGGCTATCGTAAGAACTGTAAGAGAATTTTACGGAAAAAATTATGATGCATCTGATATTAGAAAATCTATTATAGGGGCAATTTCTATTAAAGTAATGGAGCCTGTTTTTGAAAGTCAGACAAAAACTAAATTAGGTTCTACAGACATGGGAGGTGATTTACCAACCGTGCGAACTTATATTAATGATTTTGTAAAAACTAAGTTCGATAACTTTTTACATAAGAACCAAGAAACGGCAGAGAAGTTACAACGCAAAATCATTCAAGCAGAGAAAGAGCGAAAGGAACTTTCAGGAATACGAAAATTAGCTAAAGAACGTGCTAAAAAAGCAAGTTTACACAATAAAAAATTACGTGATTGTAGGGTACACCTAACAGAATCTAAGAAAGATAGATACTTAGAATCTACGTTGTTTATTACGGAGGGAGATTCTGCATCTGGAAGTATAACCAAATCTAGAGACGTAAATACGCAAGCAGTATTCAGTTTGCGTGGTAAGCCTTTGAATACCTATGGTATGACAAAGAAAATTGTTTATGAAAATGAAGAGTTTAATTTGTTACAAGCGGCTTTAAATATAGAAGAGTCTATGGAGGATCTGCGTTACAATAACATTGTAATAGCAACAGATGCCGATGTAGATGGTATGCATATTCGTTTGCTGTTGATAACATTTTTTCTTCAGTTTTTCCCAGAACTAATTAAAGAAGGGCATTTGTATATTTTGCAAACACCTTTGTTTAGGGTTCGTAATAAAAAGGAAACTATTTACTGTTATAGTGAAGAAGAAAAGGTGCAAGCTATTGATAAGTTACGAGGCAAACCAGAGATAACCCGATTTAAAGGTTTGGGTGAAATTTCACCTGATGAGTTTAAGCATTTTATTGGAGATAACATAAGGTTAGACCCAGTGATGTTAGATAAAGCTATTACTATAGAAGAATTATTAAGTTTTTATATGGGTAAAAATACACCCGATAGACAGGATTTTATTATCAAAAACTTGAAAGTAGAACTAGATTTACTTGAAGGAGAATCCTAAAAAGTATTTATAACCTAAAACCTATTTTAATCATCAATGAGTACCGACCATTCTGAAGAACTAAATTCTAACGATAACTCAAAAAAAGAAGAACAAGATAGCATAAAGCGTATTACCGGTATGTATGAAGACTGGTTTTTAGATTATGCTTCTTATGTTATTCTTGAACGTGCTGTGCCAGCCATCGAAGACGGATTTAAACCGGTTCAACGAAGAATAATGCATTCTTTAAAAGAGTTAGATGATGGTAGGTACAATAAGGTAGCTAATATTGTTGGGCATACCATGCAATATCACCCGCACGGTGATGCAAGTATTGCAGATGCAATGGTGCAAATTGGGCAGAAGGATTTATTGATAGATACGCAGGGGAACTGGGGTAACATACTTACAGGTGATGGTGCTGCGGCATCTAGATATATAGAGGCTAGATTGTCTAAGTTTGGTTTAGAGGTTGTTTATAGCCCTAAAATTACAGAATGGCAGGCTAGTTATGATGGTAGAAAAAAAGAACCCGTAAACCTACCCGTTAAATTCCCATTATTGTTAGCACAGGGAGCAGAGGGTATTGCCGTAGGTTTGTCTACAAAAATATTACCTCATAACTTCCTTGAACTTATAGATGCTTCTATAAAGCATTTAAAGGGGAAAAGGTTTGATTTATATCCTGATTTTCCAACGGGAGGAGTTATGGATGTTTCTAATTATAATGATGGTTTAAGAGGAGGAAAGGTTAGAGTACGGGCAAAAATTAATCAACTAGATAAAAACACGTTGGTAATTAATGAAATACCTTACTCTACAACTACTTCTTCGTTAATTGACTCTATTCTAAAAGCAAATGATAAGGGTAAAATAAAAATCAAGAAGATTGAGGATAATACAGCTGCGGAAGTTGAAATATTAGTACACTTACCAAATGGTATATCACCTGATAAAACTATTGATGCACTATATGCTTTCACAGCGTGTGAAAGTTCTATCTCACCTTTAGGTTGTATTATTGATAATAATAGTCCTTTATTTATTGGAGTGTCTGAAATGTTACGAAGATCTACTGATAATACGGTACAACTACTAAAACAAGAGTTAGAGGTACAGTTAGGAGAGTATGAAGATCAGTGGCACTTTGCTTCTTTAGAAAGAATTTTTATAGAAAATAAAATCTATAGAGATATAGAAGAAGAAGAAACTTGGGAAGGGGTAATTAAGGCCATTGATAAAGGGTTAAAACCACATATAGGTCATTTAAAAAGACCTGTTGTTGAAGAGGATATTGTTAGGCTTACAGAGATTAGAATTAAAAGAATTTCTAAATTTGATATTAATAAAGCTCAGCAATTAATAGATGCTTTAGAAGAAAAAATAGCGCAAGTAAAATATAATTTAGAGCATTTAATAGATTTTACTATAGACTATTTTACAAATCTTAAGAAAACTTATGGTCAAGGTAAAGAACGTAAGACAGAGATTAAGCACTTTGATAATATAGAAGCTACTAAGGTAGTTATAAGAAATAATAAGCTTTATGTGAATAGAGCTGAAGGGTTTATAGGTACTTCTTTAAGAAAGGATGAATACGTTACAGATTGTAGTGATATTGACGATATAATTGTATTTACTGCAAACGGAAAAATGCAAGTAACAAAAGTTGCTGATAAAACTTATATTGATAAAGAGATAATTCATGTAGCTGTATTTAAAAAAGGAGATAAAAGAACCATTTATAATATGATTTATAAAGATGGTAAAAACGGACCATCTTATATAAAACGTTTTAACGTTACTAGTGTTACTAGAGATAGAGAGTATGATTTAACTCAGGGCAAACCAGGAAGTAGAGTATTGCACTTCACTGCAAACCCTAATGGAGAGGCAGAGGTAGTTACTATTCATTTACGTGCTGTTAGTAGTGTTAGATTACTTAAATGGGATGTTGATTTTGCCGATATTCTTATTAAAGGTAGGGCGTCTAAAGGAAACATAGTTTCTAAAAATAGCGTTAAACGTGTAGATTTTAAAGAAAAGGGTATTTCTACATTAAAGCCACGTAAAATTTGGTTTGATCCTGTTGTTAGAAGATTAAACGTAGATGAGAGAGGAGATCTTTTAGGAGAGTTTAAAGGAGAAGATAAATTATTGATTATTAGAAAAAATGGTATTGTTAAAACCGTAACACCAGAAATGACGTTACATTTTGACAATGACATGATAGTGTTAGAAAAGTGGGTGCCTGAAAAACCAATTTCAGTTATTTATTTTGATGGCGAGAAAGAGAAATATTACCTGAAACGTTTTTTGATAGAGAACGATAGTAAAGAGGAACTTGTAATCTCTGAACACCCTAAAACTACATTGGAGTCAGTAACTACAGATTGGCGACCTGTAGCTGAAATTGAGTTTGTAAAACCTAGAGGTAAAGACCCTAAACCTAATCTAACAGTTGATATGGAAGAGTTTATAGCTGTGAAAGGAATAAAAGCTCTTGGCAATCAATTGACAGCGGATAAAATAAAAAATATTCATATGCTTGATCCGCTACCTTATGAAGTTCCTGAACCGGAACCAGAAGAAGAGGATGAAGATACGCAAGGAGATTTATTCTCTTAAAGATTAATGAGACAACTCATTCTTAATGAAGAATATTCAAAATCTCTAAGCCCTTGTTGAAAACGTATATCAAAGTTAAGTTTAGAATTAAAAGTACTTGTTAGTGTTGCTCTATAGACCAGAGGATGGTCTTCATTACCAATATAACCTTGGTAGCCACCTAGCGCATTTGTAAACTTAACTTTTTTCATGTTTGTATCCACACCAATTCCGTAAAGTAGGCAATCATTTTGTCTGTATACGGTATGAAAAGTTTGATAAACATATAACCCAGCAATTCCGTGAGGTCTTATACTTTCAATAAAACCATTGGTAGGCAAGGTTTTTCCTAAAGCAAAGTAAAATGAATATCCAGGGGTATCGGTATAGCGCATACCTCTTAAATTAGATCCTGAAGCTGTTTTTAAATTGATAGATAAAACTATATCTGGCCATAGTTTATGGTTTTCTAGTAACTGAATATTTGTAGCTATGTTAAGATCGCCAATAGCCGTACCTTTTCCATCGTAATCCATAGCTTTTCTTAAGTCTCTGGTTTCCATGTCCATTTTGTAATGTTCATAGGGCACCATATTAATACTTAGCCCAACTCTTTTACTAAATAAGGGTACATATAATTCTACATATCCATTTTGTGTATCATCACCTTCACTAAAATGAATTTCACCCCCAGCTTTTATATAACTTTTTTCAGGTAATTTACCATTTAAAATTTCGGGTACAGGCAATGCATTTGGGCCCATATATGCAGGAGAAATGGGTAAAATTTTAGTATAATCACCAGAGTAATTATGTAACTCATACCACCATGAATATTGATTTGCTTGCGCAAAAACAGTAGCATTACATAATAAAAATAAGGTTGTGAAAACTGATAAGAGAGCAAGCCTATGGGTAGAAGTACTCATATTTTTTCTTTATATAGGTTAATTTTTATACGAAATATAGGAAAATTATAGGTATATGCTGCATAAAAATTCAAAACTTAGTTGTTCTGCTTTTTATAATCTATAATCTCCTCTTTTAGTCTTTCAGATATATTAATAGATGCTTTTTCAAATACAAAAATGGTAGTACCATGCTCTCTTGCATATTTGTTAGTAATGGAGTCTGCTATGTACGATTTCTCAAAGTAAGGACTTGTAACTTGCATTTCATCATCTAAATTTTGTTGAGATTTAATACGTATAAAATTTTTGTAAGGTTTATTTAATTGAAACCAATTGATATAGTCTGCTTCAAAAGTATTTGCTTTGAGTCTGTTATTGGTATAATAGTTAATAGCGCCTGCTTGTCCGTAATTATCACATAAGATTAAAGTAGCGTTAGAGTTTGGCAGTTTATCATATGCATCTGCTACTTTTGTGGCCAATTCTTTCCAACCTAACATATCCGCATAATCTTGTGGTATTTCATGGTCTTTTCCGTCTTCCCAGCGTAGTAACCCATAATCTTTATAAATATTAGAATGTTTTGCAATATAATCCGCTGATTGATTAGGAAAAGCAATAGTGTACATAGGGAAAAAGATAGCAACAGGAATGGCAATTAATAGTAAACTTATATAGTTTCGTTTATTCTTTTCAAGGAGGTTGGTTAAATAAACAGCACCAAAAGCAATATATATTGGGTATAACCCAATTGCATAATAGTCTTTTGCTTTGAAATATGTAAATATGAGCAATATGGTTATAAAAGTTAACCCCAAAAACTTATATTTTTTAAAGGGAGCATATAGAAACAAGGCAATAAGTGAAGCTAAGATAACAAGTAACGATCCTGTAAAAAATGAGATTTGTCCTAGTAAAAAGTCTAGCCTATTTACATGTATTAATTGTGTTTTAGAAAGTACCTTCATATGGGTAACTACAGGAAAATTGTTTTGATACTGCCAATATAGATTAGGAGTAATCAATATAAGGGCTAATAGAATAGCTAAGTATATTTCACGCTTTGTAAAAATACACCTAGCTTTTGTAGCTAATAGGGCAGGTGTTACCCCTAGTACAAGAAACAATATGTTATACTTATTTAGGAAGCCAATTGCAAAAATAATTGCGGTAAAATATATGTATTTAGGTTTATTAGTGTATATGTAAGAAATTAGAAAATAGAAGAAGCCGGTCCAACATAATACGTCTAAGGAATTAGGCTGATATAATGTATTAAGCCTTAACAAAGCAGAAAATAATATACAGCAAGAGCCTAATATAAGAGCGTATAGGTTACCGTTTAGTCTTTTTATGGTTTTCCATACAAATAAGATGGTAAGTGCACCATACATGGCAGGGAAAAATTTAACCCAGAAAACAGAATTACCTAATAGATAAATACATAAAGAGGTGATGGAAGTTATTGGAGGAACAGATGCATACCCTAAAGCTAAATGATGAGCTTGATCTAGGTGTAAATATTCGTCTCTGTGTAATTCATATTCAGGTGCAATAAGTGTAAATTGAAGGATAAATTTGATTAATACTGTACTTAATAAAATTATGGTTTCTTTTTTCATAAAGTAACTATTGATGTATAATAGTCTTGAAGGAGCTTATTATGTTACAATATAAATTAAAAAGTAAGTAGGATAAATTTATATCAGTTCTGATTCAAGTTCTGAATATTTAAATTTGGAGATGACTTAAAGGTTTTAAATAAAAAGGCTTCCAAAATATAGGAAGCCCTTGCCTTAAATTGAATTATAGTACACTGCAACAGGTGGTACCTGAAACATATCCTAAGCATTGAAAATTTTCATCTCCAAGACCTGGAAACATACATTCTCCTGAACCTAAATCGGTATAGTCACTTACACATCTACCAGCACAAGGTTGTTTTCCTGGTTTAGTGCTTACTCCTCCTTGGATACTTCTTTGTTCTTCTTTAGATAATGCTTGACCAAGATTTAGTAATTTTTTCATAATTAAAATTTTAAAAGGTTATTATATTCTTGATTGTTTTAGGACACTCAAGATTTGTGTCCAGTATTATTATACTAGTGTTTAGAGTAATCTAATACGGATTACATCTCAATTTTTTGAGTTAATCTTAAATGAGGGTATGTGCAAAAAACAATAGCTTAATCTTTTTGTAAAAGACTAAGATTTTTAATTATCGCGTTAATTCTGTGAGGGTATGTAGCTTTTATGCTACATCTAAATATAGTAATATTATTTAAATAAAATAAGATTTTATTTAAAATTTAAATTTATGGATGTTAAAAAAGCGAAGCGTTTAAAGGCCTATTTTTTATTACAACGTTATAATTCTGATAAAAATCATTGATTGAAAACCAATAGTTGAGAACCTAAAAACAGCACAGAAAACAGTAGTACATTTGGGTAAAACTAACTAGCATAACAGTCAAATGAAAATAAATTACTACCTAGTAAGTATGCTACTTTTACTTTCAAGTAGCATACTTTTTTCTCAGAATGAAGCTTCAGAACTTTTAGGAAAAGAATCTGTAAAAAACTCGGTAAGATTGAGTGTAGGTATTGGTCATGCACATATTAAAAAGGGAGTTCAGTACGATGATTACGGAATTTCATTAGCTTCTTTTTACTTAGATGCAGATTATTGGGTTAGTAATAGATTGGCTTTTGGCTTACAAACAGATCTTATTTTAGAAGATTATTTAGTAGAACAGCATTTAGAAGAAGGTGAAAGTAAAACGCATGAGCGTAATAGCCCTATTGCTATTATTCCTGTGGCTGTTTATAGACCGTTTGATCATATTTTATTAATAGGAGGGTATGGACTTGAATTTAGTGAAGAAGAAAATTTTTCAATGGCCAGAGCAGGCATAGAATATGGTATTGAACTACCACGAAAGTTTGAATTTGGAGTTTCTTTAATTTACGACGTAAAAATTGAAGCTTATGATACTTGGGTTTTTGGAGTAGGTATTAGTAAGTTTTTTGGAGGTAATGAACATCATCATGCTGAAGAAAAAGAAGAATTAACTGCTTTATAAGCGTATCTATTTACCGCAGATGCTCTTGTAATCCTTTTTTAATAAGTTTTATTGCCCAGTTGTAGTGGCTAGAGCAGTTTGCTCTAATGTAGGTAGCAACTGAAGAAGAACCTGTCCAATTGTATTTCTTTTTTTCAAAAAGTTCTTCATTGGTATGACTTTGAATTATAGAAAGCATCTTTTGGTGAGATTCATTAAGCAGATTTAGCACTTTTTCTAATGTATAGGTTTGGTATAATTCCCAGATTTGTAAATTCAATTCTTTAGTTTGTTTCCATTTATATCCTTTTTGGGGCATCGCTGGTTTTTCATTATCCATACCTGTATAGTACCAATTAGTGAAAAGTAATTGCCAGTGATACAAGTGTCCTATCACGTCTCTAATATTTCTATTCATTGTACCTTCAGTAAACTCCATATTTCTTTTCTGTGTAGGAATGGAATGGATTAATGTGAGAAGTTTGTCGTAGTTTTCTTCTGACTGCTTTACTAATGAAATTTTATCTATAGGAATTGGCATTGCTTGATTTTTAGTGATTTAAGAGGTTTCGTTTTTTGTTAAAAAAAATATAAACGTACTCAGAGAGGGGGTAAGTATCGAAAATATTATTTCATTTGCACTTCAAAAATAAAATTATTTATACAAGATAATTCAATTAGTACTATAGAATTTCAAGTTATTCTTGGACATTCATGAGTAACAATTTGTTTGTATATACAAGTTTATGTAAGTTTGAACCAATGAAAATGATAATCAAGTATATATTTGCCGTATATTTTCTACTTATGGGATTGGTATCCCATGCGGCAACGTCTTTATTATCAACTCATCAGGTTAATTTATCGGTTTTAAAAGTAGATACAGAAGAAATTTCGTTTCCTTCAACTTTAAAGAAATCAATAGATACAGCGCTTTATAAGAATGATTATTCTAGCATTGAAGATGAAAGAATAGAGCTTATAGAGAATGAAGAAAGAGAAGAAGAAATAACAGAAGGTTATACAGACTTTCACTTTGATTCACATTCAATTCTTCCCTTTTATACCTACCTAATAAGATATCTTTCACCAAGTTTTAATGGTACTGAAGCATATCAGGAAGATTTCCTGAAGACACTTACTACTAAAAAGTATATTATTCTGTGTGTCTACAGAATATGATGTAATCTTATCAATTAAGGGGTAATTACGCCCTTTTTTATCCTTAAGTATATTGCTATAAATGATATGTTCATTTCAAACATATTCTTATACGAATATGCTTTAAGGTTATTTTATCTACCAAACAAATTTTAGTAAACCATTTTAACATCAACCGCTTTAAAGCAAATCATTATGAAGAAACATTTCATGGTTATGGGCTTGTGTGCACTCTTGTGTTATACAACCAGTTGTACTTCTGAAAAAGAAAAAGTAAAAGAAGAAACAGCAGACTATTTAGTTACAAGCCCTTTACAGAAAGATACCCTTATTACCGAAAATTATGTATGTAACGTACGTTCTATTCAGCATATAGAACTAAGAGCCCAAGAAAGAGGGTACTTAGAAAAAATATATGTAGATGAGGGAGAACATGTAAAAAAAGGTCAGCTTTTGTTTAAAATTATGCCTTCACTATACGAAGCTGAATTACAAAGAGCACAAGCAGAAGCAGACTTTGCAAAAATAGAATATGAAAACACTAAAAAATTAGCCGATAGTAATGTAGTTGCACCCAATGAGTTAGCAATGGCTAAAGCCAAATTTGATAAAGCAAATGCTGAATTATCGCTTTCTCAGGTTCATTTGCAGTTTACAGAAATACGTGCTCCTTTTGATGGGATTATTGATAGATTTCATGTAAGACTTGGTAGTTTGGTGGATGAAGGAGAGTTACTTTCAAGTTTATCAGACAATAGTCAAATGTGGGTATACTTTAATGTACCGGAAGCTGAATATTTAGATTATAAGACCAAAGTAGGTAAAGACAACCCTATAAAAGTACACCTGCTCATGGCAAATAATAAAGTTTTTAAATATGATGGTGAAGTAGAAACCATTGAGGCTGAGTTTAATAATGAAACTGGTAATATCTCCTTTAGAGCTACCTTCCCAAACCCCGATGGATTATTAAGACATGGAGAAACAGGAAACATTTTAATGCCAGTACCAGTAGACAAGGCTATTTTAATTCCGCAAAAAGCAACTTTTGAAGTACTTGACAAAAAGTATGTTTTTGTGGTAGGTGATGATGATGTGGTGAAAACAAAAGAAATTACCGTTAATCAGGAATTAGAAGATTTATATGCCGTAGGTAACGGACTTTCTGTAAAAGATAAAATACTTCTTGAAGGTATTAGAAAGGTGCGAGACAATGATAAAATTGAATTTACCTATGAAGAGCCTCAAGAAGTTCTTTCTCATCTGAAACTTTATGCTGAATAATCTAACACGTTAAAAAATATAATATGTTTAATAAATTTATTCATAGACCAGTACTTGCTATGGCAATATCGCTCGTAATTATTTTTATGGGGATACTGGCTATCAATAATTTACCAACCTCACAGTTCCCTTCTATAGCACCACCGCGTGTAGTGGTAAGTATTGCTTATCCTGGGGCTAGTGCAGATGTATTGGTAAAATCGGTACTTATTCCTTTGGAGAAATCAATTAACGGTACTCCGGGAATGAAATATATGACCTCTGATGCAACCAGTGCAGGGGAAGCAACAATTCAAGTAGTATTTAACTTGGGTACAGACCCCAATCAAGCCGTTGTAAATGTTAAAAATAGAATTGAGCAAGTATCTAACCGTTTACCTGAACTGGTGCAACGGGAAGGGATTATTGTAAATAAGGCACAACCCAACATGCTTATGTATGTGAACTTGTATAGTAATGATAAAAATTCTGATCAGAAGTTTTTGTATAACTATGCTAGTGTAAACATTCTCCCAGAACTGAAACGTTTAAATGGGGTAGGTAGTGCCAAAATATTGGGTAGTAGACAATATGCTATGCGTATTTGGTTAAAACCTGATAGAATGAGAGCTTATAATGTTTCTACAGATGAAGTTATGGAAGCTTTAGAGTCTCAAAGTATCATTGGGTCTCCTGGTAGAATAGGTAGAAGTTCAGGTAAAAAGTCGCAATCACTGGAGTATGTATTAACCTATGGTGGCCGATATAATGAAACGGAACAATATGAAAATGTAATTATTAGAGCCAATGCAGATGGTGAGATATTGCATTTAAAAGATGTAGCAGATGTAGAGTTAGGAAGTGAGTTTTATGATATTTACTCAAATCTTGATAATCATCCATCGGCAGCAATAACGTTAAAGCAAACTTATGGAAGTAATGCAAATGATGTTATTGAGGAAGTTAAAGAAAAACTAGCTGAAATTAAAGAATCATCTTTTCCTCCAGGAATGGATTATCAAATTAGTTATGACGTATCTAATTTCTTAGATGCCTCTATTGAAAAGGTAGTACATACCTTGGGTGAAGCTTTTATTTTGGTTGCTATTGTGGTGTTTCTTTTCTTAGGAGATTTACGTTCAACGTTAATCCCAGCCATTGCAGTACCCGTTTCTTTGGTAGGAGCCTTTATATTTATGCAGTTTTTTGGGCTTACCATTAACTTAATTACCTTGTTTGCTTTAGTATTAGCTATTGGTGTGGTAGTAGATGATGCTATTGTAGTGGTAGAGGCAGTACATGCCAAGATGGAAGAAGAACATCTCTCGCCCTATAAAGCGGTGCAAAAAGTATTGCATGAAATTAGTGGGGCTGTAATTGCAATTACTTTATTAATGGCAGCGGTGTTTGTGCCAGTATCTTTTATGACGGGGCCTGTGGGTATTTTCTATAGACAATTCTCTATAACTATGGCAACCTCTATTGTATTGTCTGGTTTAGTAGCATTAACACTTACTCCGGTTTTATGTGCCATGATTTTAAAAAATAACCATGGTAAGCCAAGAAAGAAAACACCTGTTAATAGGTTTATAGATTGGTTTAACGGAAGATTTAATAAACTGAATGGAAAATATGCTATTTTCTTAGAAAAAATTGTAAACCGAAGATTGGTAACGTTTGGTTTGTTAATTGCCTTTTGTGGAGGAATTTGGGTAACCACCAAAAGTTTACCAGGAGGGTTTATTCCAGCGGAAGATCAGGGAATGATTTATGCTATTATTCAGACACCTCCAGGATCTACTTTAGAACGTACCAATGATATTGCTAGAGAGCTACAAGAAATAGCAGAACATGTAGAGGGTATTCAATCGGTATCTGCTTTAGCAGGGTATGAAGTACTTACAGAAGGTAGAGGGTCTAATGCAGGTACGTGTTTAATTAACCTTAAAAACTGGGATGATAGAAAACATACGGCAGTTCAAATTATTGAAGAACTTGAAGAGAAAGCAGGAGAGATACCAGGGGCTACTATAGAATTTTTTCAACCACCGGCAGTACCTGGTTATGGAGCAGCAGGAGGTTTTAGTTTACGTTTGTTAGATAAAACTAACTCTGGCGATTACAAAGCTTTTGAGAAAGTAAACGATAACTTCATGGATGCTTTGAGAGAAAGAAAAGAGTTATCAGGTTTATTTACCTTCTTTGCTGCAGATTACCCTCAGTACGAATTAGAGATTGACAACCAAGCTGCCATGCAAAAAGGGGTATCTATTGCCAAAGCAATGGACAACCTTTCTATTTTAATAGGTAGTACCTACGAGCTCGGTTTTATAAAATTTGGTAGTTTTTATAAAGTATATGTGCAGGCTGCACCAGAATACAGAAGGCTGCCAGATGATATTATGAAGCTATATGTTAAGAATGCTCATGATGAAATGGTACCTTATTCTGCCTTTATGAAAATTCATAAAACACAAGGATTAAATGAGATTACACGCTATAATATGTATACCTCTTCCGCTATTAATGGTTCTCCTTCTGAAGGATACAGTAGTGGTGAGGCTATTAAGGTAATACAGGAAGTGGCAGAGCAAACTTTACCTAGAGGATATGATATAGACTGGTTAGGATTGTCTAAAGATGAAGTTTCTCGTGGTAATGAAGCTATTTACATTTTCTTAATTGTATTAGGCTTTGTTTATATCGTATTGGCAGCACAGTATGAAAGCTTTATACTTCCTTTAGCGGTTATATGTTCATTACCTGCGGGTATTTTTGGATCGTTTTTGTTGCTTAAAATTATGGGCTTAGCTAATGATATTTATGCGCAAGTAGGTTTGGTAATGCTCGTTGGGTTGTTAGGTAAAAATGCAGTTTTAATTGTTGAGTTTGCTGTGCAAAAACGGCAAGAAGGATTATCTATTTTAGAAGCTGCTGTAGAAGGTGCAAAAGTAAGATTTAGACCTATTTTAATGACTTCATTTGCTTTTATTGCCGGATTAATTCCATTAGTAATAGCAACAGGTCCTGGAGCTATTGGTAATAAAACCATTGGAGCTTCTGCAGCAGGAGGGATGTTATTAGGAACCCTATTTGGAGTAATTATAGTACCAGGCTTATATTACATTTTTGGTAGTATAGCAGATGGTAGACATTTAATTAAAGATGAACACGAAAGTCCATTAACTGAAGAAAAAGAATATGAAAACAACTAAAAGATTATATACATACCTTTTTATTCTTGGGGTTGCTACACAATTTACTTCTTGTAAGTTACCGGAAGTAGTTCAAAGAGAAGAGCAAATAAACTTGCCAGAGCAATATGCTGGTAATACTTCAGATACAACAAATGCCTCTGTAGTAAATTGGAAAGATTATTTTAAAGACCCTGATTTAGCAGCTTTAATAAATGTAGCTCTTGAAAATAATCAGGAACTTAATATGACTTTGCAAGAAATTAGAATTGCACAGAGTGAGGTAAAAGCGAAAAAAGGTGAATATTTACCATTTGTTGGTTTGAAAGCTGGAGCAGGGGTAGATAAAAAAGCTAGATATACTAGCCTTGGTGCAAGCGAGGCTACAACTGACATAAGACCTGGAGAAGAAATGCCAGAACCTTTACAAGATTATATGTTTGGTGCGTATGCCTCTTGGGAAGTTGATATTTGGAAAAAATTGAGAAATTCTAAAAAAGCCGCGGTAAGCAGATACTTAGGTTCTGTAGAAGGTAAAAACTTTGTAGTGACTAATTTAATTGCGGAGATAGCTAACTCTTATTATGAATTGTTGGCGTTAGATAATCAATTAGATATTGTAAATCAGAACATATCAATTCAGTCTAATGCTTTGCGCATTGTAAAATTACAAAAAGAAGCGGCTCAGGTTACTGAGTTAGCAGTGCAAAAATTTGAGGCCGAATTGTTAAATAGTAAAAGCTTACAATTTGCTATTAAGCAGTCTATTGTAGAAACCGAAAATAAGATTAATTATTTATTGGGTAGATATCCGCAACACATTCAAAGAAATTCGGATATGTTTTTAGCTTCAGTTCCAGAAACTTTACAGAAAGGAGTTCCGTCTGATTTATTACAAAATCGTCCGGATGTAAGACAAGCAGAGTTTGAGTTGGCAGCATCAAAATTAGATGTAAAAGTAGCTAAAGCTCGTTTTTATCCTTCTTTAGGAATTTCAGCTGGGATAGGTTATCAGGCTTTTAATACGAAGTATCTCTTAAATACACCAGAGTCTCTACTGTATTCTATAGGAGGTGATATTTTAGCTCCGTTAATTAATAGAAATGAGATAAAAGCTACCTATAGTGCTGCAAATGCAAAGCAATTACAAGCAGTTTATAATTATGAGCAAACGGTTTTAAACGCTTACATAGAGGTGGCAAATCAGCTTTCCAAAATTGATAATTTAGAGCAGCGTTATAATTTGAAATCTCAACAAGTAGCTGCATTGACTAAGTCCATTAAAATTTCCAATGATTTATTTAAATCGGCTAGGGCAGATTATATGGAGGTTTTAATGACGCAACGTGATGCCTTAGAGACAAAATTAGAACTTGTTGAAACCAAAATGCAACAATTAAACGCTTCTGTAAACGTATATAGAGCACTAGGAGGGGGATGGCAATAAAAGTTTAAAAGTTAAGTTGTAGTAGTAATATGTAAAGTGGGGCTGTTATCTTATGATAGCAGTCCCACTTTTTTAATTAAATAATTTAAAATAAATAAGTGTGTAATATACATTTATAAAATAATTATTAAATTGCAACTTATTAGCTAATCAAATTTTAATAAATGAAAAAAATAGTATCAGTTATTTTTTTATTTGCAGTATCTCTTGCTATTCTAAGTTGTAATGAAACTGCCAAAAAAGTACAATCAGAAGAATTGAAATATAGTGGTAACCCATTATTTAAAAGTCCACTAACAGCTGACCCTTGTGTAATGGCTTATAAGGACACTTTGTATCTTTTTGCGGGAAGTGACCAAACGCCAGAGGGAAAAGAAGGTTTTAAAATGCATGATTGGTATATTTTTTCTACTACAGATATGGTTAATTGGACGAATCATGGTGTAAAACTCTCAGTAGACAGTTTTGATTGGGCTTCACATAATGCATTTGCTGGTCATTGTGTAGAAAATCATGGTAAATTTTGGTGGTATGTACCAATGGTTCATAAAGATTCTTTAACACGAGTTCATGAGGGGTTTGCAATTGGTGTTGCTGTTGCAGATCATCCTTTAGGACCGTATTCTGATCCCATAGGTAAAGCCATTGTAGTTGATAGCACTAAAAATACAATACCTTTAGATATAGATCCTGCTGTATATGTAGATGATGATGGTGAAGTATATATGTTTTGGGGTTCGTGGGGAGAAGTTAGAATGGTTAAGTTAAAAGATAATATGGTTGAATTAGATGGTCCTATTGAAAATGTAGAAGGATTAACCAATTTCTTTGAAGCACCATTTATTCATAAAAAAGGAGATACTTATTATATGTCATATGCGGCAGCTTATCCATCTAGAACAGATTATGCTACAGCTAAAAGTATAAAAGGCCCATGGACCTATAGGGGAGTTTTAAATGATACATTACCCAATTCTCCTACAAACCACCAGGCTATAGTTAACTTTAAAGGAAACGATTACTTTTTTTATCATAATGCAGGATTGCCTAATGGAGGTCCTTTTAGAAGAAGTGTTTGTGTAGATAAATTGGAATATGATGAAAATGGATTACTAAAAAAAGTAGTAAGAACTGAAAAAGGAGTACCTCAGATTCAATAAACAAATTTAGAGTCGTACATTAAAGCCTTCTTACCAGCGTAAGAAGGCTTTTTTAATTTTTGAATAAGTAAAATTTTGTTAAATTATAAGCTTAAACAACTTGTGGATATGAAATTTTTTTATTTTTACAAATAATTGGAGTTTAGTTATTTATGAAATCGGTTTATTTATCTATATTATTTTTACTTGTATGTATTTCTGTATCAGTTGCTCAGGTAACTGATGGTACTAAGTCTGGTAATTTAAATATTAAAGCTGAAGAGAATACCACTACAACTACAACAGTGGCCCCTAAAGTCAATTTGTCTTTGTTACCTGGCAAACAGCCCACTACACAATCTAATTTTGGAGAAGAAAAGAAGGAAATTTCAATGCTTCCACAAGAAGAGTTTTTAAAAAATACGGGAGATAAGGTAGTAAATAAAGTAAACAAGTCTTTAACAGAAGGCAACGTTGATTTATCGCAGTTTAAAAGAGACCAGTTTTTAGGAGATGTGAGAACTAGTGCTAAAAAACTTAAAATAGTTTGTAGAGACTATCAATACGTTGATGGCGATAGAATAGAAATAGCTTTAAACGATACTGTTGTAAATGCTAATATGCTTTTAGAAGGTAAGTTTAAAGGAGTAGTAGTAGATTTACCTGTTGGTTTAAATAGAATTGATTTTACTGCACTTAATATGGGGTCATCATTTCCTAATACAGCAGAATTGATAATTTTTGATGATAATGAGAATGTACTCTCATCAACCCAATGGAATTTGTACACAGGTTTTAAGGCAACCATTGTTGTTGTTAAAGATTAAACTTGTAAGCATTTTTATTTGAATTGATATTAAATAGGTAGACATTAATTATAATTTTTGCAAAATTAAAGGTTTATAATTACTTTTAAACAAATAAAACAGATAGCATTATCACCCAGTGTTATTTTATTCGATACCCTAATTATATATGCAAAAAAAGCTTGATCAAATTGTGGTGGCACTAGGTGCCAGTGCAGGAGGTTTAGAGTCTTTAAATTCTTTTTTTTCAAACATTGATGATGAATGTCCGTTTACTTTTATAGTCATTCAGCATCTTTCTCCAGATCACAAGAGCTTAATGAATGAGCTTCTTGCCAAAAACACCAATATTCCAATTAAAGAAATTGAAAATAGTACGGCAGTAGAGGTTAATACAATTTATTTAATACCACCAAAGAATAATTTAATTATTGAAGATGGTTTCTTTAAATTGATTGATAAGCCTGAAACGCATGGCGTAAACTTGCCTATAGATATGCTTTTTGAGTCGGCATCAGCTTATTATAAAAATAGATTTGTTGGTGTTATTTTAAGTGGTACTGGAGCAGACGGGTCTAAAGGAATTGTATCGGTAAAAAAACATGGTGGTTTAGTGGTGGCGCAGCAACCTGCACAGGCTAAGTTTGATGGAATGCCTCAAAGTGCCATTAATACTGGGTTAGTAGATTTTATTTTACCTACCGAAGAAATAAGTAAAGAAATTGATGATTATTTCAATACTCAAGATTGTGATAGTCCAGATGTTCATCAAATTTTAGATAGTAATGTTTTATCAGAGATTACGAGTCTTCTAAAAAATTCTACAGACCTTGATTTTGAACTTTATAAGAAGCCTACACTTATTCGTAGAATTAATAAAAGAATTAATATTCTTAAATTTCATACGATAGAGGAGTATTATGATTATATTCTAAAAAATCCAAGAGAGATACCTATTCTTTATGAAGAAATATTGATAGGGGTAACTAAATTTTTTAGAGATGAAAATGCTTGGCAAACCATAGAACATAAAGTTATTCCAGAAATTGTTTCTTCTAAATCAGATGGTGATATTATAAAAATTTGGGATGTAGGCTGTAGTACCGGAGAAGAGACCTACAGCTTAGCAATGCTGTTTTATGAAGAAATTGAAAGACAAAATAAAGAGATAGACCTTAAAATATTTGCTACCGATATATCTTTAAACCATATTGATATTGCGAGTAAGGGAGAATATAGTAATGCAATTACTAATGATATACCGTCTGATAAATTGCATAAATATTTTCAAGATATCGGGAATGGATTTAAGGTAAAGGAGTTCTTAAGATCTAATGTCATTTTTTCAAGACACAACATTATTAAAGATCCTCCTTTTAAGGGTATCGATTTAGCAGTATGTAGAAATTTATTAATTTACTTGCAAAGTTTAGTGCAACAAAGGGCTCTTCATGTGCTACATTATTCATTAACGGAAAGAGGTGTACTATTTTTAGGAAGTAGTGAGAATTTAGGATTGGTTGGAGATAATTTTGAAGAAATTGATAGAAAATGGAAAATCTTTAGAAATATTCAAACTTCTAACCGATTGAAAACGGAGGTTTTAAAATCTACAAGTGATAGAAATATGGTATATCACGAATTAAAGAATTCAAATAAAATAGAAACAAAAAGAATAGAAAATAACAAGTTTACAGATATTATAGGAGCGGCTATATTAGAACAGTTTGGTGCTGCAAGTGTTCATGTAAATAGTCAGTATAATATAATAGAAGCACAGGGGGAACTTAAGAAGTATGTAGAGCTTCCTGATAGAGGTTTTACTACAAACCTTTTAAAAATGTTACCGGAAGAACTCAAAATTCCAGTAACTACCTCTGTAAATAAGTCAAAAAGATCTCAAGAAAAATTTTCATACCAAAATATATTATATCAGAAGGGAGATGAGTCTTTATTAGTTTCATTAATAATCAAACCAATAGAGAAAGGCGATGATTATGAATATATTATCACTTTTGTAGATACTGAACCTTCTGAAAGTACTATTACAGAAATAGCATCGGTGTCTGAAAGTGCTGCCAAGCGCATCAAAGATTTAGAAGAGGAGCTTGACGAAACTAAACAACATCTTAAAAAATCGATTGAAGAAACTGAAACTAGCAATGAAGAATTACAAGCTACTAACGAAGAATTATTAGCAGCAAATGAAGAGTTACAAAGTACCAATGAAGAACTGCAGAGTGTTAATGAAGAGTTACATACTGTAAATTCTGAAAATCTTCAGAAAATGGAGGACTTGGCATTATTAAATGCTGATATTAATAACTTATTGAATAGTACTAATATTGGTTCTTTGTTTTTGGATAAAGATTTGAATATAAGGAAGTTTACGCCGTCTATTAAAGAGCATTTTAACTTATTACCTCAAGATTTAGGTAGACATATAAGCAACTTTATTTCTAATTTTAATGAGGAGCAAGATTTCATAGTAAAAAATGCTAAGGTAGTTATGGAATCTTCTAAAGTATTTGAAAGAAATGTTGTTAGTAGAAGTGGAAAACATTTTATAAAAAGAATTTCACCTTTTATTTCTTTAAAAGATAGTATTGAAGGGGTGGTAATTAGTTTTATTGATGTTGAAAAAATGTATCAGTCTCAATTAAAGCTGAAACGAAGCGAAGAAAAATTTAAGTCGTTTTATAATGATGACCCTGTAATGCACGTAAGTGTTAATATAGATACAGGTATTATTATGGAATGTAATAAGTTGTTTTTATTTAGAATGGGCTTTGCTTCTAAAGAAGAGGCTATAGGTTCACCAATACTAGATTTATATCCTGATAATCAAAAAATTGTAGGGATAAAGTTAATGGATGAACTTAGAAAAGAGAAAAAGTTACGTAATGTTGAGGTTACCTATAAAACCAAAAAAGGTACAGAGATTCAAACCATTTTAAATACTAATTTGGTAGAGGATGAGATGTCTAATTTAACGTTGTCTAAATCTACTTTACTAGATGTTACAGAGCTAAAATTAGTTCAGAAACAATTAAATGTTGAGAAAGAGAATTTGCAACAAGCTAATAAAGAGTTAGAACAATTTGTATCTATTTGTTCTCATGACTTACAAGAACCACTGGGAACCATAAGATTTGGTAGTGAATTAATATTAAAGAAATTCAGCGACAATTTAGAAGATAAGGGGAAAGAGTATCTAGAATACATTTTTGATGCTGCTGGGCGTTTAAGTAAGCAAATTAGAGCTCTTTTAGAGCATAGTAGAATTGGACAGAATAAGGTAAAGGAAAATGTTAATGTTAAGGAGCTGGTAAATGTAGTATTATACGATTTAAGTAAAAGAATTAGAGAGTGTGATGCAACCGTGCATGTAGGACAAATGCCAAAGATAGATGCATATAAAACAGAACTTCGTTTATTGTTCCAAAACCTTATTGGTAATGCACTGAAATATAGAAAGAAAAATGAGAAACCTATCATAAAGGTTTCTTCCTTTAGAGATGATGATTACTATGTGTTTTCTATAGCAGATAATGGTATAGGTATTAAAGAAGAAGATATAGATTCTATTTTCACAATTTTCAAGAGAGTACCAACAGAAGAGAAATATGAGGGGACAGGTGTTGGATTAGCACATTGCGAGAAAATTGTAAAATTACACGAAGGTAAGTTATGGGTAGATTCACAATACGGATACGGAAGTACCTTTTATTTTAAAATAAAAATAGATGAGTAATGGCAACACCTTCTAATTTATATCCGCAAAAAGTAGACCTTACAAATTGCGATAAGGAACCAATACATAAGTTAAATAGAGTTCAGTTATTTGGTTTTATTCTTGTAGTAGATATTAAGAATTTCACCATTTCACAATACAGTACTAATATATCTGATTTTATAAGTTTTGATAAAACCTATTTAAATGAAGATGTTAGTGCTATTATAGGAGAAAAGCTTTCTAATTTAATTATGGAAGGTCTTAATAATAACGATTTAGGACCTTATGAATATGTTAGTGAGAAGGGGGAACATTTTTTAATAAATCCGAATGTTTCTAACGAACATTTGATTTTAGAATTTGAGCCCATTAAAGAAAGTATAGATGCTATAGCTCAGCAACAACAGCTTACACAGATTATTACCAAGCTTGATAATGCAAAGGATGAAATGGAGATGTGCGACATGACAGCACAGATGGTTAAAGATTTTCTTGGTTATGATAGGGTAATGATTTATCAATTTGATGAAAACTGGAATGGTCAAGTTGTTTCTGAAGCCAGAGAACCTCATTTAGAAAGTTGGTTAGGATTGCATTATCCTGCTACAGATATACCTCAGCAAGCTCGAAAGCTATTTATGAGTCAAGGGGTGAGGCTTATTTCTGAAGTTACAAGAGAAGCTGCTACCTTTGAGCCAGAATTATCTCCTTTGTCCAATGATATTCTTGATATGTCTAAAAGTGAATTAAGAGCACCTTCTTTAATTCACGTGGAATATTTAGAGAATATGAAAGTAAAAGGTACACTAACTGCTGCAATTGTATATAACAATACGTTATGGGGGCTTATTGCTTGTCATCATTATTCTCCAAAAATTTTAAGTTATCATAAGCGACTTTCTGTAAAGTTTTTAACACAGGTATTTTCTACTCAATTAGGGTTAAGATCATTCAATAGCTCTTTAAAAAAGGTTAATGAATCGTCTATTATCAGGTCTAAGTTGGTAAAGCAAATGAGTATCAACTGGAATATAGTAGAAGGGTTATCTGGATATGATACTAATTTAATTGGGTTAACAGAAGCTAAGGGTGCGGCAATTATAATGGATGGAGAAACTACCTTAATAGGGCAAACGCCTTCTGTTATCCAAATTGAAAATTTAAAGCAATGGCTTTTAAGTGAAATTTCTGAAAATGATATTTTTTATACCAATAAACTTTCAAGTATGTATGCTGAAGGTTTTGAGTATAAAGAAGTGGCTTCTGGTGTTTTAGCTTTGTTACTAAATAAAGGTACTAATGCTTTATTTTGGTTTAAACCAGAACAATTACAGGTGGTAGATTGGGGAGGAAACCCTAACAAACCAGCGGAGATAGGTAGTGAAGCAAGGTTGTCACCTCGTAAGTCTTTTGAAAAGTGGTCAGAAAATGTTGAGGGAGAATCTTTACCGTGGTTAGACTATGAAATTTCTGCCGCTAAAGCATTAAAAGATAGTATTTCTGAAATTATTATTCAGAAGTATGACGAAGTAATGCGTTTAAATCAAAAATTAGAGAAAGCTTATAAAGAGTTAGAATCATTTAGTTATAGTGTATCTCATGATTTACGAGCACCATTAAGAGGTATTGATGGATTTGCTCAGATTATTAAGGAAGATTATTATGATTCATTAGATGATTTTGGAAAATCTGCACTCGAAACTATTATTACCTCTACGGAGAAAATGAATGTTTTGATAGATGATATTCTTAATTTTTCAGGATTACACCAAAAGGAATTAAGAGCGGGAGAAATAGATGTTAACTTAATGATTAACGAAATAATGAAGCTTAATCGAGTTGCAACATTTTATCCAGATACAAAAATCATTATACAAGATAATTTACCTTCAATTTATGGTGATAGGTCTATGATTGCTCAGTTATTTAGTAATTTAATTAATAATGCGCTTAAATATTCTTCTGAGAAACAGCATCCTGTTATAGAAATAGGCAGCCATAACAACCAAGCACCTGTAGTGTATTACATAACCGATAATGGAATAGGTATTGATATGAAATTTAAAGATGCCATATTTGGTGTTTTTAATAGGTTGGTAGATGAAAGTTATGCAGGTTCTGGAATAGGGTTAGCAATTGTAAAAAGAGTAGTAGAAAAACACAAAGGAAATATTTGGGTTGATAGCGAAATAGGTGTAGGTACTACTTTTAATTTTTGTCTTAATATTAATGATAGTGTTATAAATGAGTAAGTATATTCTTTCTATAGAAGATAATGCTAATGATATTCAACTGATGAGAAGGATATTCAATAAAGATATTCCTAATGTTGAAATTAGACATATTAATAATGGAGAAGAAGCTTTAAAAATAATGAAAGAGAGAAACTTTTTGGCTGACGCTCCTTCATTAGTTCTTTTAGATATTAAGATGTCTGGAATAAATGGATTAGATTTGTTAAAACAAATAAAGAATAATGATAGTTTAAGAGCTATCCCAATCGTAATTTTTAGCTCTTCTGTTCAATTATCAGATTTACAAAGGGCTTATGAGCTATCTGTAAATAGTTATATTGAAAAACCCAAAGATTTTCAACAATTAAAAGAAACGTTGAAGACTATTACTAAATATTGGTTAGACCTTAATAAGAATTAGTATGAAGAAGTCCCCCATTAGGGTTTTATTGGTTGAAGACAATAAAACAGATGCCCAATTAATAGAAAGACAGATAGAAAAGGCAGAGTCTCATGTAGATTTACGAGTAGTTCAAGATTTAGATGCGGTTGCAAATAATTTGAGAGAGTTTAAGCCACATTTAATAATTAGTGATTACCGATTACCAACGTGTAGTGGTTTAGAAGTTTTAGAAAAGGCTGAAAATATTTGTCCAGGAACTACTTTTATATTTTTAACAGGAGCTATTAATGATGAAGAGTTAGCTGCTAATACCATACTTAGCGGAGCATCGGGTTATTTCTTAAAGAAAAATTTAGGTACATTTCATATGAAGCTAGTACCGTTTTTTAATGCTATTAAAAACAATAGACCTCTAACCAAAAAGACAAGAGATTTAGTAGCTTCAAGTAAGGAGACAATACATAAAATAGAACAATTTTTAGGTACATTTGATTCTGTGAATGCTTCTCATATTGATGATATTAGAAAAATGAGAGAGGAACTTAGTAAATTAAGAAAAGACTATGATTTTTGATCATTTAAAAAAGAGTACACAAGAATTACATAATGAGGCAGAGGCATACAATGATGCTTCAAAGGTTTTAGATAATTCTATCACAGTAGAAGAATATAAAGATTTATTAATAACCAATTATGGTTCTTATAAGCCATTAGAAAATTTTATTGCAGATAATAATGATGTTTTAAATAATGGATTCAGTTCTTTTGCAGAATTTCATAAATCTAAAAGAATTGAAAAAGATTTGAAATGTTTAGGTATTATTAGTGCTGATCTAGAATTACCAATTTTTAAACCTAATATGGTTAATCTAAGTTATTTATTAGGTATTATCTATGTTATGGAGGGTTCTATGATGGGAGGCTTAATGATTAGTAAACAAATGCAAAAATGTGAACATCTTACTACCTTACCAGATCAAAAGTTTTTTAACAGAGAAGTTACCCAAACTTTAGAACGTTGGAATGGTTTTAAAGAAAAGGTTGAAGATATTGAAAATCAAATTAATACAGAAGAAATTACTTCAGGAGCAAATGATGCATTTGCTTTTTTTAAAAAAGCCCATATTTTCTATTCAGAAAAAAAGTTTCTTTTTAGTTAGTATTTCCTTGGGAAAATGATATTTATCAGCTCGCTGTAAAAAAGTTTCCAATACTTTTGAAGTGTAATAAGTAAAACTCTTTAACCAGTTTTAAAGGGATTGGGGTTAAGTTGTAATATGCTTACTAATTATTTGGTTTTGGTAAAATCGCCAGTAATACATAATTATTGGCGATTTTTTGTTTTCTGATTTTATATTATTTTTCTTACCTTAAGAAAAAAATGTAGCTATGTTTTTTTCTAAGTTTAATAAATTAATACTTCTTATGATAACATCTTTTAGCTTATCCTGCACTCAGGAAGTGAAAAAGGATGCTCCTCAAAACTATTATCAATCTGAATTTTTTAAGGAAGTACAAATGAGTATGATCTTTAAAGATTCTAAGACGTTTGTAGATATGAAGCCTAAAATATCTAAAGCTAAAATTTTACAATTTTATGAGGAGCAACGTCATAAAAAAGATTTTGATTTAGAGTCTTTTGTTCATAATTACTTTTTAATGACAAAGTCTATACAAAAGGACTTTATTACAGATACCACAAAAAATATGTACGAGCATATAAGTGGTATGTGGCCGGTGCTAACACGTCACGCAGATAAATATCATCCATTTAGTTCTAGAATACCGTTACCAGAGCCTTACGTTGTTCCAGGAGGAAGGTTCAGAGAGATTTACTATTGGGATAGTTACTTTACAATGCAAGGTCTTCTA
Organism: Neptunitalea lumnitzerae; assembly: GCF_027924185.1. GTDB lineage: Bacteria > Bacteroidota > Bacteroidia > Flavobacteriales > Flavobacteriaceae > Neptunitalea > Neptunitalea lumnitzerae. The sequence goes on along the minus strand of NZ_BRVO01000002.1, from coordinate 678,872 downwards.
GCTGATGGACAAACAGAATTAGCTAAGGATATGGTAGATAATTTTGCCTTTTTAGTGGATACTTTAGGCTTTGTACCAAATGGTAATAGAAATTATTATTTATCTAGATCTCAACCTCCTTTTTTTGGTTTAATGGTTCATGCCCTTGCTAAAGGAGATAGTAATGTATTGAAGCGGTATGGTCCTTACATTTTAAAAGAGTATAATTACTGGATGAAGGGTACAGATGATATATCAAGCCCCTTTAAGCCTATTAATGCTGTTTTAACTACAAATAATGGAACCTTATTAAATAGATATTGGGATTATAAGAACACCCCTAGAGAAGAGTCTTATAGAGAAGATGTAGAACTAGCCGAAAACTTAGACAAGAATCAGAAGGAAAAGGTATACAGAAACATAAGAGCTGCGGCTGCATCTGGTTGGGATTTTAGTAGCAGATGGTATCAAAAAGAGAATGATTTTAGTTCAACAGCTACCATAGATATAGCACCTGTTGATTTGAATTGTCTTTTATTTTTTATGGAACATCAAATAGCTAATTACTTTGGTGAGCAAAAGGATACTATTAGTAAGCGTATTTATTTAAAGAAAGCGTTAAAAAGAAACGAATTTATTAGAAATAATTTCTGGAATAAAGAAGCGGAGTTCTTTACCGATTATATAATTTCTGAACAACAATGTTCTCATAAATTAACCATGGCAGGGGTGTATCCATTATTTTTTAGAATAGCCACCAAAGAGCAGGCAGAGCACGTAAAGGATAGGCTTATGCAAGATTTCTTAAAAGCAGGAGGACTTGTTACTACCTTAACACATACAGAGCAACAATGGGATGCACCAAATGGCTGGGCACCTTTACAATATATGGCTGTGAGAGGATTGCTAAATTATGGTTACCGAGATGAGGCGAAAGAAATTATAGAAAAATGGCTCAGTTTAAATGAGCGGGTATATGCCAACACCGGTAAAATGATGGAAAAGTATAATGTAGAGAACCTAGAATTGCTTTCTGGAGGAGGAGAATATGAAACACAAGATGGCTTTGGTTGGACTAATGGAGTGGCTCTTAGTTTTAAAAAGATGCTAGATACTATTCCGTCTTCCATAAAAAAACGGTAAAAGTGAATCCACCTTACCGTTTTAATAAAAATATATAAGAAAATTGGTTAAATAGCGCTTTTAAGCAGAAAATTCCTTGTTGTTAGAAAAAAGTTTAGCTTGACTGCTGATATATTCAATATCAATTTGTTTAGGTAAAAAAGAAACTACTTTTGAAATAGTTTTTTTATCTTCTTTCGGCAAATGTGTAAGCTGCTCATAAGTAAAAATACCATTATCATTAAACCTTTTTTCAATTGCTGGTCCAACTCCTTCTATTAGTTGTAAGTCATCTTTCTGACTCAATTGTTCGTTAATTTCTTGATTATTATAAATTTTAGAATGATCGGAATCTTTAATAAAAACACCTCGATCATATGTTTTTACAGCTCTTATCTGCCCAGGTACTCCAAAATTAGAAACTCTGTAATCATTAACTATGTCATGATCGTCACTTTTAGTCGTATTTTCTTTGTTTACTAATCTAGCTTTAAAACTAAAATATCCTAGGGCTAAAAAGAATAGGGTAAGTGTTACTATAATAATATAATCAAAAGAACTCATGAGGGGGGAAAATAAAAACATCATTAAGTCTAAATATCTTTAAAGGTTCAACAATTGTTTCAGCAATCAATGGTCTTAAAGTACTAATAATTTTTTGTTAATAAAAACTTAAAAGCTTAAATTTTAGATATTTGTAAAAAAAACACTTTTTTTTACTTACGATTCTTTTATTTTTAAAAAAGTTACTTTAAATTTGAACATTACAAAATAGGTAATAAGCCAAAATAATGAATTTTAACCATTTACATCATCACTATTATTCTTCAGCTCAAATGAGGTGATAGTTTTGTTGTATCTGTATTTATAATAAAGTCTACTAAGCCCGTTTGAGAAATCAAACGGGCTTTTTTAATTTTTAAATGTGATGTGAAATGTTAAAGATTGCGATTCAAAAATCCGGTAGGTTAAATGAAGATTCTTTAAAGATATTAAAGGATTCTGGAATTTCTATTGATAATGGTATAGACCAATTAAAGGCTTCTGCAAGAAACTTTCCTATTGAAGTTTTATATTTAAGAAATGGTGATATACCACAATATTTAAGAGATGGAGTTGTGGATATTGCCATTATAGGTGAAAATTTGTTAGTTGAAAAAGGACAAGATTTGCCGATTGTTGAAAAGTTAGGTTTTTCTAAATGTAGAGTATGTGTAGCTATTCCGAAAAATGGAGTTTATAATTCTATTAAAGATTTAGAAGGGAAAAAAATAGCCACTTCTTATCCTAATACGGTTAAAAACTTTTTGGCTGATAAAGGTGTTAATGCAGATATTCACCTTATTAATGGTTCAGTAGAAATAGCTCCTAATATTGGTTTGGCAGATGCTATAGTAGATATTGTTTCTAGTGGAAGTACACTCTTTAAAAATAACTTGAAAGAGGTAGAGGAGATACTAAAAAGTGAAGCAGTTTTAACCGTATCACCAAAAATATCAAAGGAGTCTAAAGAAATTTTAGAGAAGCTTCAATTTAGAATTCAATCTGTTCTTAAAGCCAGAAAATCTAAATATGTGCTTTTGAATGCTCCTAATGATAAAGTAGATAATATCATTAAAATTTTACCGGGTATGCGTAGTCCTACAGTATTGCCTTTGGCAGAAGAAGGATGGTCTTCTATACACTCGGTAATTAACGAGGAAACGTTTTGGGAAGTAATTGATGAATTAAAAAATAACGGTGCAGAAGGTATATTAATATGTCCTATTGAAAAAATGGTATTGTAATGGAAAAACTAGTAAATCCGCCTATAAACACTTGGGATAATTTAGTAATTAGACCCACACAGAATGTTGAAGACATAGAAGAAACAGTAAATGAAATATTTACAGAGGTTTCTCATAAAGGAGATGCAGCATTAAAAAAGTATACCGAATTATTTGATGGTGTTGAAATCAATAGCTTTGAAGTTAGCCAAGATGAAATAGATGAAGCATTTCAAGTGGTTAGCCAAGAATTAAAGAAGGCTATTCAACTTGCTAAGAGTAATATTGAAACATTTCATGCCGCACAGAAGACTGAAAAGGTAGAAGTAAATACAAGAGAAGGAGTATTGTGTTGGCAGCAGAAAAAGGCCATTCAAAAAGTGGGCTTATATATACCGGGAGGGTCAGCACCTTTGTTCTCTACCATATTAATGTTAGCCGTACCTGCACGTATAGCAGGCTGTGAAGAAATAGTACTTTGTACACCACCTAATAAAGAAGGGAAAGTGAATCCGGCTATATTATACACAGCACAACTATGCGGAGTTACTAAAATTTTAAAAGTAGGAGGTATACAAGCAATTGCTGGGTTAACCTTTGGCACAGAGAGTATTCCTAAAGTATATAAGATTTTTGGTCCAGGCAATCAGTTTGTTACCGTAGCAAAACAATTAGCTACTAAATTTGGTGTAGCTATAGATATGCCTGCTGGTCCTTCTGAATTACTTGTTTTTGCAGACGAATCTTCAAATCCTGAATTTGTGGCAGCAGATTTGCTTTCGCAAGCTGAACACGGACCCGATAGTCAAGTAATTTTAGTTTCTACAGATATAACTACAGTAGAAGCAGTTGAAGAGGCTCTAAAAAAACAATTAGAAAAACTACCAAGAAAAGAAATTGCATCGCTTGCTATTGAGCATGCAAAGCTTATTTCTTTTACAAATGAAGAAAAAGCGTTAGCGTTTATTAATGCCTACGGACCAGAACACTTTATTGTAGTTGCTGAAAAGGAAGAAATTTTTGTAGAGGGTATTATAAACGCAGGTTCTGTTTTTATAGGTTCATATACTCCTGAAAGTGCAGGAGATTATGCTTCAGGAACAAACCATACATTACCTACTAATGGCTATGCTAAGCAATATAGTGGCGTTAATTTAGATAGCTTTTTAAAAAGCATGACGTTTCAAAAAATAACCAAAAAAGGCATACAGAATATAGGAAACGCTATTGAATTAATGGCAGAAGCAGAAGGACTTTTTGCGCACAAAAATGCTGTTACACTACGTTTAAAAAGTTTGGAAAATGAGTAAGCAGTTTAACCTCTATACTTTAGTTAGAAAAAATATAGCCTCTCTAAAGGCGTATTCGTCAGCAAGAGATGAATATACCGCTACAGGAAGTGATATGATTTTTTTAGATGCTAATGAGAATCCGTTTGAAAATGGCGTGAATAGGTATCCTGATCCATACCAACGTACCCTAAAAAAAGCTATAGGAGAACTAAAGCAATGTACTGAGGAGCAAATATTATTAGGAAATGGAAGTGATGAAGTTTTAGATTTAATATTTAGAGCCTTTTGCGAACCTGGTACCGATAGTATTATTACATTACCACCTACTTACGGTATGTACAAAGTATTGGCAGATTTGAATGATGTAAAGAATAAGGAAGTTTTGCTAACCCATAACTTTCAGCCTAATGTATCGGCCATGCTAGAGGCAACTGATAGTACTACAAAACTACTTTTCATTTGCTCTCCTAACAACCCTACAGGCAATAGTTTTACTAAAGAAAATATACAGGAAATCTTAGAGAGTTTTCCGGGTATTGTAGTAGTAGATGAAGCGTATATTGATTTTTCTAAAGATAAAAGTTGGATAACACAATTAGCCAACTATCCTAATTTGATTGTAACCCAAACTTTATCTAAAGCCTACGGTATGGCGGGTATACGATTAGGAATATGCTTTGCATCTAAAGAGATTATTTCTTTACTGAATAAAATAAAACCCCCTTACAACGTAAATGAACTTACACAGAAGAAAGCTTTACAACAAGTATTAAATGATGTGGAAGTTCAAAAGCAAATTCAAGTATTACTTAACGAACGATTTTATCTAGAAGAGGAACTTAGAAAACTTGATTTTGTAAAAGAGGTATTTAAAACCGACGCTAATTTTATATTGGTAAGAGTTGATAATGCAGAAGCACGCTACAATCAATTTTTAGAAAGAGGTATAGTTATTAGAAATAGAACAACGCAACCCTTATGTGAAAATACGCTTAGAATAACTGTGGGTACCCCAGAAGAGAATAAGAAAGTATTGAACATTTTAAAAGAATTGAAATAAATGAAAAAGGTATTATTTATAGACAGAGATGGTACATTAGTGTATGAACCTTATGACTATCAGTTAGATAGTTTAGATAAGTTAGAGTTTTATCCTAAGGTATTTCAATATTTAGTAAAAATAGTAAAGGAACTAGATTATGAGTTGGCAATGGTTACGAACCAAGATGGGTTAGGAACAGACTCATTTCCTGAAGATACTTTTTGGCCTACTCAGAATTTTATAGTTAAGGCTTTTGAAAATGAAGGAATCCGATTTGATGAAATATTTATAGATAGAACATTTGCTCATGAAAATGCTCCTACACGTAAGCCAGGTACAGGGTTGTTAACTAAGTATATTAATAATCAGGAATACGATCTTGAAAATTCTTTTGTTTTAGGAGATCGTTTAACTGATATGGAGCTGGCTAAAAACTTAGGAGCTAAGGGAATTTTTATTTCTGACCATGAAGACTTAGGTGCGGACGAGTTAACAGATGATAAAACTAAAATATTAGAGAGCATTGTTCTTAAAACTACTGATTGGAAAGAGATATACGAGCTTTTAAAGTTAAAAGATCGTACGGCTGAAATTTCTAGAAAAACCAATGAAACAGATATCTACATTCATTTAAATTTAGATGGTACAGGTAAAAGTACCATTGAAACCGGATTGGCATTTTTTGATCATATGCTAGATCAATTAGCCAGACACGGCCAAATGGATTTAGAGATTAAAGTAAATGGAGATTTAGAAGTAGATGAACACCATACTATTGAAGATACAGCTATAGCTTTAGGGGAAGCTTTTAGTAAGGCATTGGGGAATAAGTTAGGAATAGAACGTTATGGCTTTTGTTTACCAATGGATGATTGTTTAGCCCAGGTAGCTATTGATTTTGGTGGTAGAAATTGGTTGGTATGGGATGCTGAATTTAATAGAGAAATGGTGGGTAAAATGCCTACTGAAATGTTTTTACATTTCTTTAAATCATTCTCAGACGGAGCCAAAGCCAATTTAAACGTAAAAGCTGAAGGTACCAATGAGCATCATAAAATAGAGGCCATATTTAAAGCATTTGCAAAAGCTATTAAGATGGCAGTAAAAAGAGATTCAGAAAAAATGATACTACCTTCTACCAAGGGTATGTTATAAAGCTAATAAGATATTTAGACTATGAATATAGCTATTATAGATTACGGAGCCGGAAACATAAAAAATGTTCAATTTGCGGTGAAAAGGTTAGGGTATGAAGCTGTGTTAACCAATAATGAAGATTTTATAAGAACTGCCGATAAAGTTATTTTTCCTGGAGTGGGTGAGGCTAGTAGTGCCATGAATAAATTGCTTGATACCGGATTAGACAAGGTTATTCCAACCCTTACGCAACCAGTTTTAGGTATTTGTTTAGGCATGCAATTAATGTGTAAACATACAGAAGAAGGCAATACTAAAGGTTTAGGGATTTTTGATGTAGAGGTGTTTAAATTTAAAGGAGAAGAAAAGGTGCCTCAAATAGGATGGAATCAAATAGAAGCTTTAGAAGGAGCTTTATTTAAAGCTATTAAAGAGAAAGAATTTATGTATTTAGTGCATAGCTACTATGCGCCATTATGTAAAGAAACCATTGCTAAAACATTTTACGGAGATTGGTATAGTACCGCTCTGCATAAGAATAACTTTTATGGAGTTCAATTTCACCCTGAAAAAAGTAGTACTGCCGGAGAAGCGATCTTAAATAACTTTTTAAAAATTTAGACATGAGAATTATACCTGCAATTGATATTATTGATGGAAAATGTGTAAGACTTTCTAAGGGAGATTACAATACTAAGAAGGTGTATAATGAAAACCCTTTAGAAGTTGCCAAGCAATTTGAAGCAGCTGGTATTAAGCACTTACATGTGGTAGATTTAGATGGAGCTAAGAGTAAGCATATTGTAAACTATAAAGTGCTAGAACAAATTGCCACCAAAACGAGTTTGCACATTGACTTTGGAGGTGGGTTAAAATCAGATGAAGATTTAAAAATAGCTTTTGAAAGTGGTGCTGAACAAATAACTGGAGGTAGTATTGCTGTAAGTGAACCTACTAAGTTTATGAGTTGGTTAGAAACATACGGAGCCAATAAAATTATTTTAGGAGCCGATGCAAAAGATAGAAAGATAGCCATTAATGGTTGGCAAGAAGATTCTGAAAGGGCTATTTTACCATTTATTAAAAGTTATTTAGAGCAAGGCGTATCTTATGTTATTTGCACAGATATAAGTAAAGACGGAATGTTACAAGGTCCTTCTTTTGATTTATATCAGGAGATATTAGAAAATTCTGAAGGTATTAAACTTATAGCTTCTGGAGGTATTTCAAAGTTTGAAGAGTTACCACAGTTAGCCTTGTTAGGTTGTGAAGGTACCATTATAGGAAAAGCTATTTACGAAGGTAATATCACCTTAAAGCAACTAGAGGATTTTATACTAGAAACCAACTGATAATTAAGTAGCATGTTAACAAAACGTATTATACCTTGTTTAGATATAAAAAATGGAAGAACCGTAAAAGGGATTAATTTTTTAGATCTGCAAGATGCAGGAGATCCTGTTGAATTAGCTGAATTTTATGCTCAAAATGGAGCAGATGAATTGGTGTTTCTTGATATTTCTGCAACTGAAGAAAGAAGAAAAACATTAGCTCAGTTGGTTGAACACGTTGCAGAACGTGTGAATATACCTTTTACAGTAGGTGGAGGGATATCTTCTGTAGCAGATGTAGATGTACTTTTACATAGCGGAGCCGATAAAGTATCTATTAATTCTTCTGCGGTTAAACGTCCGGAATTAATAAATGAATTATCAGCAAAGTTTGGTAGTCAATGTGTGGTAGTGGCTATAGATGCAAAACAAGTAGATGGACAATGGAAGGTTCATTTAGTAGGGGGAAAAGTACCTACAGAATTAGACCTATTTGAGTGGGCTAAAGAAGCAGAGGAAAGAGGAGCTGGTGAAATTTTATTTACTTCCATGAATAATGATGGTACTAAAAATGGTTTTGCAAATGATGCCTTAGCTAAATTATCTAAAGAGTTAACAATTCCTGTTATTGCATCGGGTGGAGCAGGTAATATGCAACATTTTTTAGATACCTTTACAGAAGGATTTGCAGATGCTGCCTTGGCAGCTAGTGTATTTCATTATAAAGAAATTGCAATATCAGATTTAAAAAAATATTTATCTGATAAAGGTGTTTTAATGAGAATTTAATTAATATACAATGAAACATATATGTAGTGCATTGCTATTTTTTGTAGTATGCAGTTTAACAGCTCAAGAGGCTATTTTTAGTGCAGCGGCAGTTAACTCACCAAAAGTAAATGCAGATAACACGGTAACTTTTTATTTGAAAAATAATACCGCTTCAAAAATTCAGTTAGTTGGAGATTGGCTACCAAAAACCGATAATGTAACTATTCCTGTAGATTTGGTTAAAACCAATGATTTGTGGAAATATACAACCAAAGCACTATCACCAGAATTACACACGTATAATTTTGTTATTGATGGAGTGAAAACTACCGACCCGGGGAACCCATTTGTAATTAGAGATGTATCTTCTTTAATGAATGTTTTTTTTATTAAAGGTGGAAATGCAGATTATTATGTGGTAAATGATGTACCCCATGGTACTATTACTAAACAATGGTATTATTCTGAGAGTTTAGATATGAACAGAAGACTTTCTGTATATACACCACCAGGGTATGAAAACTCTAAAAATGACTATCCGGTTTTATATTTATTACATGGAGCAGGAGGAGATGAAGAAGCTTGGTTGGCATTAGGGCGTGCTTCTCAAATATTAGATAACCTTATTGCAGAAGGAAAAGTGAAGCCTATGGTGGTAGTAATGCCTAATGGTAATGTAATTCAGCAAGCAGCTCCTGGAGAAGGTGTTAAAGGCTATTATACACCTCAGTTTATGATGCCTAAAACCATGGAGGGTACTTTTGAAGCTTCTTTTAAAGATATAATGGCTTTTATAGAGGCTAATTACCGTATTAAGAAAGGAAAGAAAAATACGGGTATCGCTGGGCTATCAATGGGTGGATATCATTCTCTTCACATTTCTAGATATTATGAGAATACTTTTGATTATGTAGGTTTATTTTCTCCTGCAACACTACCTACTAAAGATAAACATTCTGATGTGTATAATAATATAGAAGAAACATTAAAGACTCAGAAAGAAAATAAGTATCAATTATATTGGATTGGTATTGGTAAAGAAGATTTCTTATTTAAAAATGTGATTGATTTTAGGAATACTTTAGATAGTATTGGTATGACCTATGAATATCATGAAAGTGAAGGGGGACATGAATGGAAAAATTGGAGAGATTATTTAGTACTGTTTCTACCAAAATTATTTTAAATTATTTAGGAAAATATTACAATGAACATAGATTTTAATAAAAATAAAGACGGTTTAGTTCCTGCTATCATCCAAGATGCAATTACTAAAAATGTATTAATGTTGGGCTATATGAATGAAGAGGCCTATAATAAAACCGTACAAACAGAAAAAGTTACTTTTTATAGCAGAACTAAAGAGCGCTTGTGGACAAAGGGTGAAGAAAGTGGAAACTTTTTGAATTTAGTGGATATAAAAAATGATTGCGATAATGATACCTTACTAGTATCCGTAAATCCAGTAGGACCTACATGTCATACTGGTACAGCAACTTGTTGGGGAGAAGAAAATAAAACTAATTTTGGTTTTTTGAGTAATTTAGAAGCTGTTATTACCGATAGAAAATTAAATGCTGATAAAGAAAAAAGTTATGTAGCATCTTTATTTGAAAAAGGAATTAATAAAATTGCACAAAAAGTTGGTGAAGAAGCTGTTGAGGTAGTTATAGAAGCTAAAGATGCAAATGATGATTTATTTTTAAATGAAAGTGCCGATTTATTATTTCATTATTTAATATTGTTACAGGCAAAGAATTATACGTTAGATGATGTTGTAAAAGTTTTAAAAAATAGACATAAATAAAGAATGCAAACTATAACTGCTGAAAACCTTCATGAGAAGGATGTATTACTTTTTATAAACGGACTACCTCCTGAAATTTTACCAGATGTATCTTTATACAAGCGTATTTATTGTACTGATGGTGCTTATACTTATTTGGTAGAAAAAGGAATTCAGCCAGATGTAGTTTCAGGAGATTTTGATTCTTTAGATATTGATACAATAGCTAAAGGAACTTCTGTTGTGTACACTCCAGATCAAGATAAAACAGATTTTGAAAAAGCTATAGCACTTATAAAAAATGATGGTTTTAAAAGTGTAGCAGTTTATGGTTGTAGTGGATTAGAACAAGATCATTTTCTTGGGAATATTAATTCTATGGTTAAAAGTAAAGACGTAATTGAAATTTGTTGTTTTGACGACTATGGATTTTATTTTTTTGCTAAAAACACAACTATCATTTCTGGGTTTGTAAACCATATTATTTCGCTAGTGCCATTTGCGGAGGTTACTGGTATTATCTCTGAAGGAGTTAAGTATCCTTTGCATAAGGAAACTTTAACCCTTACAAATAGAATTGGGACTAGAAATACCATTGTAGAAGATACTGTAAAAATAGCTCATGAAACTGGTAATCTTTTACTTTTTGTTCAAAGAAAACATTGATAATGTAGAATAGTTGTTATAATCTTAGGTTTTTATTAAGTAGTAAAATGGAATAAACTTCTTATTTTTAAAATTATTCAAAAGTGTAGTAACATTATGGCTAAGAAAAGGATTAGATTAAAAAGACCCTCTAAAGCAAAAAAGAAAATAGGTTTAGCACCGGGAACGGTAACCTATATGGGAGATAAGGAAGATGTAAGTTTACATTTGGAGGTGATAGATTATAATAAAGACCGTTATAGCCTTGAGAATTATAGTGATGTTACTCAAACCTATGACATTGGTACCGAAGATTCTGTAACGTGGACCAACCTTACCGGAATAAATAATGTAGAAGATATTAAGAAACTTGGGCTACATTATAATATTCATCCGTTAATATTAGAAGATATTGTAGATCCACACCAACGGCCTAAAATTGATGAGTTTGAAGAATATGTTTTTGTGGTAGCCAAAATGCTTTATTATAAAAATGAAGAATTGGTGGTAGAGCATATTTCTATTATAATGGGAGAAAATTATGTACTTACTTTTCAAGAATCTGAACATGATGTTTTTGATGGATTAAGAAAACGATTAGAGGCCGGTAAGGGGAGAATAAGAACAGAAAAATCTGATTATTTACTGTTTTGTATATTAGATTCTATTATTGATAATTACTTCTTAATTATAGAATCGTTAAGCGAGAAGATAGAAGATATGGAGGATCAATTATTTCGAGATCCGGAGGAAACATCTTCTCAACAAATTCAAGATTTAAAAAGGGAAGCTCTACGTATTCGAAAGTCTATTTTTCCTTTACGTGAAGTACTTAATAGATTAGAAAAAGTAGATGCTAATTTCATTTATCCACAAACCAATAATTATTTTAAAGATTTATATGATAACATTGTTCAGGTAATTGAAACTATAGAATTGTATAGAGAGATGATATGGGGGCTTATAGACATGTATATGAGTACTATAAGTAACAAAATGAACAATGTAATGAAAGTGCTAACCATTATAGCAACCATCTTTATACCATTAACCTTTATAGCAGGTATATACGGAATGAACTTTGACAATATGCCAGAGTTACATTATAAATATGGTTACCATGTAGTTTGGGGTGTAATGTTGCTCATATTCATATTAATGATATATTACTTTAAACGAAAAAAATGGCTTTAAAAGCCATTTTTTTATATAATTTTTTAATTATTTCTGATGTTATTTAGTCAAATAAATCAGAAGATAAATATCTATCTCCGCGGTCACAAACAATAGAGACAATTGTACCGCTTTCTATAGTTTTACTAAGTTTAACTGCAGCTGCTGCTGCGCCACCACTACTCATACCAGCAAAAATTCCTTCTTCTATGGCCAATTTTTTGGTCATGGCTCTTGCTTCTTCTTCGGTTACATCAATAATCTGATCTACTTTACTAGGAGTAAAAATAGTTGGTAAATACTCCTTAGGCCATCTTCTAATGCCAGGTATTTTAGCACCTTCACCAGGTTGTACACCTACTATTTGTACATTACTATTTTTTTCTTTTAAGTAAGTTGAGGTTCCCATAATGGTACCTGTAGTACCCATAGAAGAAACAAAATGTGTAATAGTACCTTCTGTATCTCTCCAAATTTCTGGTCCGGTTGTTTTGTAATGTGCTAACCAGTTATCATCATTTCCAAATTGATTTAAAGAAATAAAGCCCTCTTCTTTTACCTTTTTTTCTGCATAATCTCTAGACCCTTCAATACCAACATCACTAGGGGTAAGGGTTACCTTTGCACCGTATGCACGCATGGTTTGTACACGTTCTTTGGTAGAGTTTTCTGGCATTACCAATTCAATGTCTAAACCAAATAGACTAGCAATCATAGCAAGTGCTATACCTGTATTACCACTAGTAGCTTCTATAAGTTTAGAGTTTTTATCTATAGTACCTCTTTCTAAAGCACTTTGAATCATATTATAAGCTGCTCTGTCTTTTACACTACCTCCAGGATTGTTACCTTCTAGCTTAAAGTATAAAGATATATTAGTATTACTGATAAGGTTTTGTGATTTCACTAATGGAGTATTTCCAATTAGGTCTAATAATGTGTTCTTTTTCATTTCAATTCTTTTACTTTTATTTCAGGAGAGTGGTATACAAGTGAGTTGGAAGGTATTGAGTTTGTAACCCAAACATTTCCTCCAATAATACTATTTTCTCCTATAACGGTATCTCCACCTAAAATGGTTGCATTTGCATATATAGTAACGTTACTCTCAACTGTGGGATGCCTTTTTTTATTTTTCAATTCTTTATCTACATAAAGGGCACCTAAAGTTACCCCTTGATAAATTTTCACGTTGTCTTTGATTACCGTAGTTTCACCAATAACTACACCTGTAGCATGGTCTATAAAAAATGATTTTCCAATTTGTGCTCCTGGATGAATATCTACCCCGGTAACTTTATGGGCAAATTCGGTCATTAATCTTGGAACCAATGGAAAACCAAGCTTATAAAGCTCATGACTAATTCTGTATACAGCAATAGCATAAAATCCTGGGTATGCCAAGTAAACTTCTTCTAAAGACTCAGCGGCCGGATCATTCATTTCAATGGAAGAAGCATCTTCATTTAAAGAAGCTAATAGTTGTGGTAATTTATAAACAAATTGGTCCCATATTTTGGTGCAATTTTTGGCTTCATCCCAACAAACAATTTCTGCAAGCGTAATAAACTCATCTAACAGTACATCTAAATGAGATTCTAAATCGGTAGAAACATCAAAAAGACATTTAAAAAGTGTATCTGTAAATTGTTCAACTCTTTTTTTTAAATCAAAATTTATGGCAGGTTGTAAATTTTTAATTTGTTCTATGAGCTCTTTTTTGTTCATTCTTTTAGTCATTGCAATTCATATCAAAAATATTAATTTAATATGTATCTTGGACCATATTTAAGAAAGTATTAAACTTCAATAAAGCTATGATTACAATTCCGAACGAGTTATTTGAATTTCTGGAAGAATTAAAAGAAAATAATAATAGAGAATGGTTTGCGGATAATAAAAAACGCTTCAAAGATTTAGAGAAAAAGGTAAAACTGTTTAACGAAGAAGTGTTAGCAAATCTAAAAACACATGACGAGGTAGACTCTTTAAAAATGTTTAGAATTTATAGAGATGTTCGTTTTTCTAAAAATAAAGCTCCTTATAAAATTAATTTGGGATGTTCTTTCCATAGAATAAAACCAAGATTAAGAGGCGGTTACTATGTACATTTAGAACCTAATAATTCATTTTTAGCGTGCGGATTTTGGGCTCCTGAAAAAGATGATTTGATGAGAATACGAAAAGAGTTAGAAATGGATGCCGAGGAGTTTAAAGAGGTTATAAATCTTGACGAAATCAAGAATGTTTGGGGGGCTATAGAAGGAGAAGAATTAAAAACTGCACCTAAAGGATTTGATAAAACACATGCTGATATAGCCTTAATTAGAAAGAAACAATATGTTTTTACCAAAAAGCTAACCAATAAAGAGGTTGTATCTAATAACTTTCTTCATTTAGTTTCAGACAGTTTTAAAGCCATTCGCCCATTTTTTGATTTAATGAGCGATATATTAACCACTGACTTAAACGGAGAAAGTATTTTATCTGATAGTTAATGTAGCTGTTTAAGCTACATTTTCGTTATCAAATAATTGTACTTGGTCTTTAATTCGTTCTATAACCATATTCATCATGCGTTTATTTAGGGCAGATGAATTTTCTATGTAAGTACAATATTCTTCCACGGTAAACTGACCTATAATCATGCCTTTCAAAGAGTTTCTGAATTTTATATCTCTTTGCAAAGCATTTTCTACATAGTTTAATTTTTTCGGAAGTGAAAGGGTGTAAAATAATCCTTTGTGTTTGTTTACATAGTTCCTGAAAGCTTCTACTAATAAATCGTTCTGAAGTTTAATAACCGGGCGTAATGTTTTGTTCTGAAATTTTTCATCACGGCTCATAAACTCGGTAATTTTAGCTGAGGGAATTTCAGGACGGATAGCAAGTAATTCTTTTGTACGTGTGTCCATAATTAGTAGTTTTCTTAAAGATACCTAATTAAATAACGCTTAAACAATAGTTTAGGTATAGTTTTCAACGTGTTTATAAACAAATAACATTATTTTAAGAAACGGGCTCTCTTTGAAATTTTAATTTTATATAAAAAATTAATGTATGATACAATCAATAAATCCATATAACGGGGAAGTTGTTTATGAGTTTAAAGAACTTACTGAAGAAGAAGTGAATGAAACTATAGACCATGTAAATAACACTTACTTAGAATGGAAAAAAACTTCGTTTGAAGAACGTAAGCAGCTTATGGAAAAGGCTGCAGAAGTATTAAAGTCTAATGCAAAAGAGTATGCAAAGGTGATGTCTCTAGAAATGGGAAAACCAATTACTCAGGCAATTGCAGAAGTTGAAAAATGTGCTTGGGTTTGTACTTATTATGCACATAACGCCGAAGACTTTTTGACTAAAGAATTTATTAAAACAGACGCTTTTAAAAGTTACGTTAGCTATGAGCCTTTGGGGGTTATATTGGCTGTAATGCCTTGGAATTATCCGTTTTGGCAAGTATTTAGATTTGCTGCACCTTCTTTAATGGCTGGTAATACAGCGGTTTTAAAACATGCCTCTAATGTGATGAAATGTGCTGAATTAATAGAAGACGTTTTTACAAAGGCAGGTTTTCCTAAAAATGTTTTTAAGAGCTTATATATTAAAAGTGATAAGGTAGAAAATGTTATTAAAAACCCTAAGGTAAAAGCAGTAACCTTAACGGGTAGTAAACCCGCAGGTAGTAAAGTGGCAAGTTTAGCTGCTTCTGAAATTAAAAAATCGGTTTTAGAATTAGGGGGTAACAATGCTTTTATAGTATTAAAAGATGCCGATATTGAAGAAGCTGTGAAAACAGCGGTTAATGCGAGGTATCAGAATACCGGACAAAGTTGTATAGCAGCAAAGAGATTATTATTGCATGAAGATATAGCTACAGATTTTTTAGCTAAGTATAAAGAAGCTGTTAGTGATAAAAAGTCTGGTGATCCCTTAGATGAAGATACCTATATTGGTGTTATGGCAAGAGAAGATTTAGCAGAGGAATTGGAAGGGCAGGTAAATAAATCTGTAGAAATGGGAGCCACTATTTTTTTAGGAGGTAAACGGAAAGGAGCGTATTATGAACCTACTATAGTTACCGATATAACTTTTGATATGCCTGTTTTTAAAGAAGAAACCTTTGGTCCTGTGATATCAGTGGTAACATTTAAAACTGTAGAAGAAGCTATTAAAATTTCTAATAATTCTGATTTTGGACTAGGGGTCTCAGTTTTCACAAAAGATTTTAAACAAATAGAAAAGTACTTACCAGAATTTGATGAAGGGGCTGTATTTATAAATGAAATGGTGAAATCAGATCCTAGGCTACCTTTTGGAGGAATCAAAATTTCAGGATATGGTAGAGAGCTAAGTCATCATGGTATAAAAGAGTTTGTAAATACAAAAACTGTATACCTTAAATAAGTGGGTGGTGGGTATAAAGTAAAAAAGGGATTCATAAGTGAATCCCTCTCTAACCAGTAATCAATTTAAACAAACAAATATTTAAGTCAGACTTTAATTAAAGCGCAATGTCTTTAGTAAAAGTCATGTCATCATATTTAATAACGAAAGTGTAGTTTGAAGAGAATGCTTTCTTTAAAGCAAATTGCTTAGAGAAATTTAACTCTCCTTCAAATTTTTGAGTGAAAAGTAAGTTATCGTTTACATCATAGATAGCTACTTGCACAGGAGATTTTTCTAAATTTAAAAGTTGTAACATAACTTTATCATCTTTAGAAAAAACAATTGGCTTGTAAATTTCACTAGCTACTTTATTCACTGTAGTGTTTTCTGCCAATGCAATTTTATAAGAAACAATTTTAGTTTCAGTTTCTACATTTAAAGAGTAAACCCCGTTTGGTAAATAGTTTAAATCATATTGTCTATTTAATTTACCATTTTTGGTAGCTACATTTTCAGAGTAAACTGGTACTCCGTTTTCATTTTTTAATACAACTCTAACATCGTCAGCATTCTCTAATCTGAAACTAACTGTTTTAGTTTGGTTTTTTACAACCGATAAAGAAATGTTTACTACTTCAGCAGCATAAGTTCCAAAACTTAACAACAACATTCCTATTACTAGACCGAATTTTAAAAACTTTTTCATAAGTATTTTTTAGTGTTTTAATTACAGTGCTAAAGTAGGCTGCATTTATTACATGAAAAAAGCGAAAATTTTCATATTTCTATGCTAAATTAACATTCGAGCTATACTTTTTTAGGTGATGGGGTAAAATGTTACCAGTTAAGGGTAATATTGCATATATTTGTAATATATAAGGTTTTCTATTAACATTTAATTTAGAGTGTATTATGATTAAAAATCTGAAACCTTCGTTTGAAGTTATACAACCTTCTTTTGGGAGTTCGTTTTCTTACAGTAGGTTTAAAGAAAACACGAACAATAAAACACACGTTTGGCACCATCATCCTGAAATAGAATTAGTTTATGTAAATGAGGGGAGTGGTAAAAGGCAAATAGGTAGTCATATATCTTATTTTACAGATGGAGATTTGATATTAATAGGTAGTAATTTACCCCACTGTGGCTTTACAGATAAAGATACAGGTAATAAAAATGAAACTGTAATACATATTAAACCTGATTTTTTAGGGACTGATTTTTTTAGCTTACCCGAAATGAAATCTATTTATACAATGCTAGATCAGGCATCAGGTGGAATTGTATTTTATGATGAAACAAAACAATTAATTGGAGAACAAATAGAAGCAATGCAGTTTATGTCTCCATTTGATAGGCTATTAAGTATGCTTAAGGTATTGCAAAACCTTTCTGTAAGTCAGAAGTTCAAAATATTAAATGCAAAAGGTTTTGCTATGGAAACCCAAATGCAGGATAATGAACGTATTAATATGGTGTTTAATTACGTGAAAGATAACTTTCAAGAGCAGATAGCTCTAGAAGAAGTGGCTATGTTAACAAGTATGACGGTGCCTTCGTTTTGCAGATACTTTAAAAAGGTAACCAATAAAACATTTACGCAATTTGTAAATGAGTATCGTTTGGTACATGCATCAAAGTTATTGGCAGAAAAACCTATGAGTATAGCGGAGGTTAGTTTTGAAAGTGGATTTAATAATTTTAGTCATTTTAATAAATCCTTTAAGTCTTTTACCGGTAAGAGTGCATCTCAATACCGACAAGAGATTAAAAAGGTCATAAATTAAAAAAGGAACCTATTTTATTTATAGGTTCCTTATATAATGCTTATAAAATGCTACCTAAATAGCATTTGCAATTATTTGCTCATATAGTTCTTGCTTTCCACTTAATGGTTGTGGTTCGCCTTTTGTATTGGCAATTTCAGCAAGGGTTTCCAAGGTAAGGTTACCTTTTTCAAATTCAGCACCTTTACCAGTATCAAAAGTTTTATATCTTTCTTGTCGTAACTCTTTATATTTTGTTTTTTCTAAAATAGCGTTAGCAGTAATAAGTCCTCTAGCAAAGGTATCCATACCTGCTATATGGGCTATAAACTTATCTTCTAAATCTGTTGAGTTTCTTCTAACCTTGGCATCAAAATTAATACCTCCGCCTTGTATACCACCCCCTTCTAGTATAATTAACATGGCTTGTGTTACCTCATAGATATCTATAGGAAACTGGTCTGTATCCCATCCGTTAAGATAATCACCTCTGTTAGCATCTATACTGCCTAACATGCCTGCATCTATAGCTACTTGAAGTTCGTGTTCAAAGGTGTGGCCTGCTAGTGTAGCATGGTTTACTTCTAAGTTTAGTTTAAAATCATTTTCTAAACCATATGTATGCATAAAACCTAAACACGTGGCAGCATCAAAATCATATTGATGTTTGGTAGGCTCCATTGGTTTTGGTTCAATAAGAAAAGTACCTTTAAAACCTTCCTTACGAGCGTAGTCTTTACAAATAGTTAAAAATTGAGCAAGATGGTCTTGTTCTCTTTTCATGTTAGTATTTAAAAGACTCATATATCCTTCGCGGCCTCCCCAGAATACATAGTTTTCTCCTCCTAGTGCTATGGTAGCATCTAAGGCAATTTTTGCTTGTGCACCTGCATAGGCAACAACATCAAAATTAGGGTTTGTTGCAGCACCATTCATATACCGAGGATTGGTAAATAGGTTAGAAGTACCCCATAACAATTTAATACCAGTATCTTCTTGCTTTTGTTTGGCATAATCAACCATAGTCTGAATCCTTTTCTCAAACTCAACTAGGGTAGGAGCCTCATCTACAATATCAACATCATGGAAACAATAATAAGGTACGCCTAATTTGCTCCCAAATTCAAAAGCAGCATCCATCTTGTCTTTAGCTCTATCAATTACATCATCTTTAGCATCCCAAGCAAAAGTTTCAGTAGCTGCACCAAAAGGATCTCCACCTTTATTGTTAAATGTGTGCCAGTATGCCATGGCAAAACGCAAATGTTCTTTTAAAGTTTTGCCCGCAATTATTTTATTTTCATCGTACCATTTAAAAGCTAATGGATTATCACTTTCTCTACCTTCAAATTTTATAGGGTCTATTTTATTAAAAAATGTCTTTGTATTACTCATAATCAAATATCTGTATTAATATAAGTTTTCCAATGTTGATATATTTCGGTGTATTCGTCGGTTAATTTAGTAGTAGGGTTAATGGTTTTTAAAAGTTCTAAGTTGGTAAAGGCTTCTTCTAAAGATGAATAATAACCACTACCAAAAGCTGCACCTCTTGCTGCTCCTTCTGCGCCTGAGGTATTATAAATTTCTAAAGAGGTATTAGTGGTATTCACAAAGATTTCTCTAAATACGGGGCTTAAAAATAAATTAGCATTTCCAGCTTTAACTACTGAGCCAGATACACCCACTTCTTTCATCACATCAAAGCCGTAGTTCATTCCAAAAACAATTCCTTCGCACGCGGCTCTTACCAATTCTTCGGCACCGTGCATATTAAAGTTTAAAAATTGTATTCCAGAAGTAACTTCTTTATTATTAAAAATTCTTTCTACACCATTCCCAAATGGGTAAAAGCGCAGGCCTTTACTTCCTGCTATGGTATTACTAGCTAATTGGTTTAGTCTGTTATATGATATTTTTTCGGTTTTCCCCGTAGACAATATTTTTCTAAGCCATTGATATAATATACCTGAACCATTAATACACACCATTACACCATTTCTTTTGAGTTCTGGTGTATTATTAATATGTAAAAAAGTGTTTATTCTGTTTTCTTTGTCAAAAGTATTTTGGTTGCTAACTGCATATATAACGGCAGAAGTACCAGCTGTAGTGGCAATTTCCCCTGGGTTTAATGTGTTTAGAGATAAAGCATTGTTAGGTTGGTCTCCCCCTCGATAGGAAATTATAACATTCTTACTAAGTCCTAAGTCTTCTGCAATTTTAGGAAGTATTTTGGCTTGCTCTCCAAAATTTGGTACAATCTCAGGAACGATTTCCGTAGGTAATTCCATAGCGTCTAAAACTTCTGTAGCAAGGCGTTGTTCTTTAAAGTTCCATAGCGTAGCTTCTGAAAGTCCTGAAGTAGCTATTTGAGCAATACCAGTAAGTTTAGCGGCTATAAAGTCTCCTGGAAGCATCATATACTTAGCTTTTTTTAAGGTATGTGGCTCATTTTCTTTAACCCATTTTAATTTAGATGCCGTAAAATTTCCTGGGCTTCCCAGCAGCATTTCGTTACAATTAGTTTTTCCTATTTTATGGTAAGTAGCATCACCGTATTTAACTGCTCTACTGTCACACCAAATAATTGCTGGTCTAACAGGGTGCATATCATTATCAGTTAATACTAAGCCATGCATTTGGTAGGCTATACCTATTGCTTCTATCTTTTTTAAATCAATGTTGTATGCTGTTTTAAGACGTTTAATTGCGTCCTTAGTGTATTGCCACCAATCATTAGGGTTTTGTTCGGCAAAACCATGTTGCGGAGCATCAATTTTCATTTCAGACTCAGGCATGGTAACCGAGCCCATGATATGCTGTTTTTCGGCGTTAAATACAGAAATTTTAACAGAAGAGCTGCCTAAATCAATACCTAAAAAGTACATAACTATTATGATTAATTTTGCTTATAGTTTATTTGACTACAAGATAGTTTTTTTTTCGAAATAATTAATCTTTTTAGTGTCTAATTTATGTAATGAATGCAATTCAATGGTATTAAGCTGATCCTGATAGGATGTTATTCTTAATGTTTTAGATAGATTATTTAAAGATTTTGAAAAGCATGATTAGAGTAGGGGTGAGCGATAATTCTGAAGTATGTTAATTAAAACGAAATAGTTACAATTTCTTTAAAGTTTCATAAAATATGGCACATACTTATAGTGGATTTGCAACATTACTTTTGCTTTCAGAAGAACCAACTCTAGTTTATGTCTTTACTGTTTGATTTTAAGAACGGAAACAAAAAAGCACTTGAACGTATTTATAATAAATATCACAAAAGGCTTTTTCATCTTGCCTATACTTTTACCTCTAATGAAGAAGAAGCTAAGGATTTGGTGCACGATATTATATTAAAATTTTATCTTGGACGGAACAAACTTTCAGAAGATGTGACTATTGAGGCTCAGTTAATTAGGATAGCTAAATTTTATATTTTAGATTATCTAAAGAGTAAAAGAAATATCACATCAGATATGGTAGATACTCTTGTAGAAGCTGAGTCTACAGGTGATATTGATAAAGTTAAAGAACAAAAAGTATATCTCCTTAAAGCTGTAGAGCAATTACCCTTAGAATGTAAAGAAATCTTTAAGTTGCACAAGTTTGAGGGACTTAGTCACAAAGAAATTTCAGAATTTAAAGGGGTGGCTGTTAAAACGGTTGAAAATCAGGTTTCTAAAGCACTTAAAATTCTAAAATCGGTACTCTCAAGTCAATAATAGCATCTTTTTTTAGATTAATTAAAAGTAAACAAAATGTAATGCAGTAGGGGTTTCAATTTTGTAAATCGAATTATAGTTGTACGCTTTTAAAATTGAAATGAAGAGAATTGACCCTAAAATTTCTGATAATACAAAACAGAAATTAGAAAATAGAATATATGAGATTTGGAATCAGGATATCAATTTTGATGATTATCAAGATTCTGATACGCACAAGTCTTTATGGAGAAAAATAGTTAGGTCTATATATAAACATGAAGCTTTAGTCTTTACCAAAGTCGCAGCCGTATTAATTATTTTAATAACATCGTCTGTATTATTATACAATCAATTTACGGTAATAGAAGAGTACTATGTTTTTAATAATGAGAGTACACCTAAAACAGTTGCTTTAAATGATGGCTCTGAAGTTATTTTAAACAGAAACTCATCTTTGTATTACACTGATAAAAAAGATAGAGAAGTAACACTTAAAGGAGAAGCTTTTTTTAAAATAGTAAAGGACAGTATACATCCTTTTAAAGTAAAAACAGATTCATTAAATGTTATGGTGTACGGAACACAGTTTAATGTGTATGCATATCAGTATACTAATGAAATAAATGTTTCATTGTTTTCAGGGAAAGTTGCTATTCAAATGGAAAATGGGATTGAGGAGTATATTGTCCCAAATGAGGAGTTTGTATATAATTTTCAGAACGCTCAACACACAAAAAAACCTTTTAATCATGAAGCAACTGCAACATGGAGAAATTCCAAAATTGTATGTGAAAATGAGAGTTTAGAGGAATTGTTACAAAAACTAGAGAATTACTACAATGTTTCTTTCTCCTATAATTCATCGGATTTAAAAGATCAAGTTATCACAGGTGTTTTTGACATAGATAAAGATTTGAGTAGAATATTTAAAGTTATAGAATTTTCACAAAATATAAAGTTTAATTCAATTCAAGCCAATGAGTATAAAGTAACAGTAGAATAATTACAAAAAAGAAAGAGAGATAATCCGGCCCGATTATCCCCCCTAGAATTTATTAAGTAATAATAAAAAACAAATAAACGATTATTTATGTAATACTACAACCCAATTTGTAGGTAAAATTTTTCCTGCACTATTTAAAACATAGAATTCTTAAACTAAATGTTATAAAAACGGCCCTTTTTATAGCATTGCATACCAAACACTTTAACACAAGTAATAATAATGAAGAATAAGATAACCTTGTTAAAAAAGGGATCGATATATACCCTTATAGCATGTCTTTTTATAAATATATCTTTTGCATCAGAAGGATATTTAAAACAACAAGAATTAAAATCTATATTAACTATTTTACAAGGTAAGTATAGAGATGTTGATTTTGTGTATAACCCAAAAACATTTGATGGAATTATAGTATCTAACTTCGAATTTAAAGAAGGAGAAAAACTAGAATCTAATTTAAAGAACTTAGAAAAAGTAGCTCCTATATCTTATATGATTGATGGTAACACTGTTGCCTTAAGAAAAAAGAACACAACAACCTTTCAACAATCAAGCATTCAAGGATTTATTTATGATGAAGTTCATGTTCCTATTTGGGGTGCTACCATTGTGGTTCGAGGAAGCAGTAATGGAGTAGTAACTGATGAGAGTGGAGGATTTACAATTACGCCAGAGACCTATCCTACAACTTTACAAGTTTCGTTTTTAGGTTATAAATCAAAAGAGATAACCATTAGTGAACCTACAGAAATGTTAGAAATTACCTTAGATCCTAATATGGAGAGTTTAAATGAGGTAGTAGTAACAGGACAGGGAGCAGATGTACGAAAAAAACGATTACCAACTAAAGTAACATCTATTAAAGGAGAAGATTTAGAAAAAATATCTGCACAACGTATAGACCAACAATTAGCAGCACAATTACCCAACGCTCAAATTAATTTTACAGGCGGGCAAGCAGGGGCAACTTCTATTATACGTGCAAGAGGTGTTAACTCTGCTATGTTAAGTTCTACACCTATTATTTATTTAGATGGAGTGCGTTTAGATAATTTGAATACGCAAGCACAATTGGGAGGTTCTGCTTCAGGAGCTTCTATGAGTGCATTAGCAGATATTCCAATGGATAATATTGCTAAGATTGAATATATTAACGGGGGTGCAGCTACAACTTTATATGGTTCTGATGCAGCTAACGGCGTCATTCAAATTTTTACTAAAAAGGGCGGTAAAGCAGGTACACATCTTTCTGTTATAGCCGAAGGCGGCGTAGAAACTCCAACTACTGATTATTTACACTTTGACAGAACTAAAGATTTATTATTTAGAACGGGTGAGTATCAAAAATATACACTTAATTTAAATGGTAGTACTGACAATGATTTTGGATATAACTTTTCAGGGAGTTTTCAAAATAGTTCGGGTGTTCAAATACACGATCAGAATGCTAGTTTAAAGGCTAACATTGGTACAGGTTTTAAAGCTAAGCTAATAGATGGATTAAATTATGAAAGTTCTTTTAACTATGTATATAATAAGTATAAAAGAAACCGTAATGGTAATCAAGGTGGTTACACAGGTTTATGGTTTGCTGAAGACGGAGCGTCTAGTATAACTGGTCCAGGGTTTAATAATCGTTTAGATGAATTAACCGATGAAGAATTTGCTGAAATTAAGGCCTTTGTAGACAATGCTGAGCGCTTACAAGATAACCAGATTGTGGTAAATAGATTTACTACTTCTCAAGTCTTTAAATACCAACCAATAGACAATTTAGTATTTAGGTTTACCGGAGGATTGGATTTTAGAAATCAGGAACAAATTAATATACAAACAAACGAGTATTTATCAGCTACAAGAGGTCAGGATATTATAGATCAAGGAAGTATTCAAAATATTCAAAGAACTTACTTAGGGATTACTTTAGAACTTAATGGACAGTATACTTACAATACGGATGATTTTTCATTTATAACTACTTTAGGTGGTCAGTTTTTTAGAAATAGAGATCATCAGGTATTATATTCAGGAACTAACATTAGAGATGGAGCGTTGAGTATAAGTGATGCAGCAGTAAAAAGTGCAGACGAATACTTAGTTGAAGTTTTAAATTATGGTATCTATTTACAAGAGAATATAGGGTTTAAAGATAAATTATTCTTAGACTTAGGAGTTAGAGGTGATAGAAACCCTTCGTTTGGTGAAGATATAGGAACACAATACTATCCAAAAGCAGGTCTTTCTTATTTATTATCATCAGAACCTTGGTTTACATCAGAATTGGTGAACTCACTACGTTTAAGAGGTAGTTATGGTTTAGCAGGAAATTTACCGCCAGCATGGGCACAAGACAGAACCATTGATTTTACTGGATACTTAGGAGATCAAGCTGCCTTTTTTGGTAATCTAGGAAACGATAATTTAAAACCAGAGAAGACTACAACAGTAGAAGGAGGTTTTGATGTTACTTTATTCAACAATAGATTTAACTTTTCTGCTGGTTATTACAGATCGTTAACAAAAGATGCATTATTTAATGTACCATTAGCACCGTCTTATGGTTATGATGGTAGTCAACTTTATAATATTGGAGAAATTGAGAATTATGGTTTTGAATTAAGTGCTCAAGTAATTGCAATTCAAACTCAAGACCTTACTTTAAGTTTTAATGCTTCATTTAACACCTTACATAACGAAGTTCTTGACTCTAATGGAGCTCCGGCTTTTAATATTAATGGTTTTAGCGCTAGAACATTACAAACAGTTGTTCAAGAAGGATATCCTATCGGTTTTATACGTGGTGGCTATGGTATTTTTGATGAGAATGGTGTTTTAGAATCTACAGTAGCACAATCTTATTTAGGTTCTACCATACCTAAAACCTTTGGTAATTTAGGGTTTAATTTAGATTATAAGAACTTTAATTTATTTGCAACAGGATCTTACCAAACAGGTGCTTACGGTGCTAACTGGGATGCACAGTTCCGTTATTATTATGGAGCGTCAGATGATTATATTCCTGCAGGAGAAATTGAAGCTAATGGTCGTAGTAACTGGTTGGCATTTACCAATAGATTTGTTGAAAAAACCGATTTCTTAAAAATTAGAACTATAGGTCTTTCTTATAATCTAAAATCTAAAAATAGTGGTTTCTATGATAATATGTTATTCTCTTTTACAGCAGTAAACCCATTTAATTTTGTTTCCTCTTCATTTGACCCTGAGGCTACTATTAGTGGTGCAGCTCAAGGACAAGGCGGGGCTAGTACAGGTGGTATTTCGTATGCTACGTATTCTATGCCAAGACAATTTTTATTAGGTGTTAAGATTAACTTATAAAAAACGTAAAAATGAAAAATAGACTTATATATATTATAGCCATAGTTTTAATGGCAGTTGCAACTTCTTGTGTAGAAAACCCTAATGTTACAGAAGATGTTTACATACAGAACCCTAATGCAGTTAAAAGTTGGGTTGTAGGTTTACAAAGACAACTTGCACTTACTACTAATACAGTGAATATTAATGTAGCCATTACTTCAGATAATTATTTTAATAATTACTCTCAGTACAGTAAGGTATTTGATATGTTACAGATAGATTATTTTGATACTGATGTAAATAATATTCAGGGAGATGTACAAGCGCTTAGAGAAATGGCTATTTATGGTATTGAAACTGTTTTTCCATCTGATGAAGATGGTACTAATGAAGATTTAGCCTTTATGTATTTCTGTTTAGGATACTCTAATATTTTAGGAGGAGAGTTATTTACAGGCTTACCAGCTACTACCTTAGGAGAAGTATTAGATTCTGAGCAAACTTTAATGCTTGCTATAGATCAATTAGATGAAGCGTTAAGTTATGAGAGCGATGCTCAATTAATGGCTACTTATCACTTATTAAAAGCAAGAGTTTATTATGATTTAGGAGACGCGTCTAATGCAATCATAGAAGCTAACCAAGCGTTAAGTGTTCCAGAACTATTATTTCAGGTAGAATTTGATGGAACCAATGCTTTGGCAAACGAGATGCAAAATGCAACTTTTGACGCATTGCCTAACCGTTTAGCGCCACTTCCTAGATTAGATTTTCTAGATCCTAAGTATTATTCTGTAGGTACTATTAGTACAGATCAAAAGTCAGTTACATTAGTAAAAGCTGAAGAGGCATATCTAATTTTAGCTGAAGCTGCTTTAGCTAATAATAATATAAGTAATGCTAAGAACTACTTATTAGATTTATTAAATCTTGTAAATGCGAGGTCTACAGCTTTTGTAGATGATAGTGGTGAAACTAGAAATGGTGGTGTTAGAACAGATTATCCATTAACAGCAGTACAAGTTAGATTTGATGCAATGAGTGAATTTAGAGATGGCTTTGTATTAGACAGACAAGCAGGTGATGTTGTTGTGCATACAATTTCTGGTACTAGTGTAAATGCTACAATGATAAATAATACTACAACCGTAGAAGAAGTATTGTACTTAACATATTTAATGAGACAAGAAATTTTTATGAGCGAAGGAAGAAGATTAACAGACTTAGGAATTAAATACCCTATATCACAAACTGAGCAGGATAATAACCCTAATGTTTCAGATGCTTTTACTACTGCTCAGATACCATCATACATTCCTGTTGATGACATAGATGATTTTACTGTTGATGCAAATGGAAATGTAACTATGAGTGTTGATATGAATAGAGTAATTATAGAAAACAGAGCCACTACCACTACGGTACCTTTCTTTTAATAAAATTAGATATGAATAAATTTTTTAAAGTAACATGTGCAGTTTTTCTGCTAAGTATTTTTGCAAGTGCCACTGCTCAAGAGGTTAAGCACGTTGTACTTATTAGTGTAGATGGGTTTAGATCTGATTTTTACAAAGAAGAAAAATGGCCCACAGCAAATATGAAAATGTTGGCAGAAAAAGGTGTTTCTGCAGAGCATGTACGAACCATTTTTCCATCGGTAACATATCCTTCTCATACCACGTTGTCTACAGGTGTATTTCCTGCAGAACACGGTGTATATTATAACACGTATGTTGGGGAAAATGGACAGCCAAAGGGATGGATTTATAATTTTGATCAGGTAAAAGCAAAAACCATTTGGCAGTATGCTAAAGAACAAGGATTAACAACAGCTTCGGTTTCATGGCCTGTAACAGTTAACAACCCTTATATCGATTATAATATTCCAGAAATTTGGTCTTTTGAAGATGGTTCTGATAGGAGAGGTGCTACTGCAGAATATGCTAATCCTAAAGGTTTATATGACGAGGTAACTAAAAATGTTACAGGAGCAATGGAGAAAGGTGCATTCAATTTATCTTCATACCGCATGGATGAAAACTTAGGGAGAATGGCAGCTTATATTTTAGAAAAGTATAAGCCTAACTTATTAACCATTCATCTACCAAATACAGATGGAGCTCAGCATAAATCAGGAAGAGAATCAGAAGAAGTACACAGAGCCATTTCTGGTGCAGACCATGCTATTAGTAATATTTATGATGCTTTACAAAGAGCAGGTATTTTAGATAATACAGCCATAATTATTACAGGAGATCATGGTTTTGTTACTACGCACACTTGTATTTCTCCTAACCTTTGGTTAAAGGCAAATAATTTATTTGATAAGGCATTTTTCTTTTCAACAGGTGGGTCTGCGTTTTTACATTTAAGAAATAAGAAAGACAAAACCACTTTAGCTAAAGTAAAAAGGATGTTAGATGAATTGCCTTATGCACAAAAACAAATGTTCAAGATTATTGATGAACAAACAATGCGTATTATGAAGAGTGATCCTACAGTAGACCTAGCAATATCGGCTATGGAAGGGTATTCTTTTGATAATGCTAATGAAGGGAATTTATTAAAAAGTAAAACAGGTGGTAAACATGGTTATTTTCCGGATTTTGAACATATCTATACAGGTTTTATAGGTTCTGGTGCCGGATTTAAAAAAGGTGTGACTATTCCTATGATTCACTTAGAGGATATTACCCCAATAATTGCAGAATTATTAAAGTTAGATATAAGAAATGTTGATGGAATAGCGCCCCCAGGCCTTTTCGAGAAATGATTCTTTCATTGTTGTAGTTTATTAAAAGCTGTCTTGTTTAAGACAGCTTTTTTCTGTTAGAGGTGATTACTATAAAAATGAATTATACTCTATTTAATGTTATAATCAGTCCAATCACTATTTATATTATTATAGACATTTTTTTAAAGATCAACTATTCATTTCACTTTCATCTTTCACAAAATAATAGACATAAATGATAACTAAAATAGGAACTAGAACTAAACCACTGATAAAATTTAATAATGAAGCCCAATCACTAAGTTCAGTTCCGCCTTTTAAGGTAAGCACTACTTCACCCAAAGGTCCTTTTGAAAAAATGGTATTATAAAAGAAATTCCATCCTAAATGTAGTCCGAAAGGCAGCATTATTGATTTTGTCTTTGAAAATGCCCAAGCCCAAGCATAGCCCATTAAACCAGTTCCTATAAAGACTAAAATCATAGCCAATAGATTACCTAAAACTCCGTATGAAAACCAATGATAAATACCGAAAGCTATGGCAGAAATTAGGATACTTTTTCTGGAGCCCATTTTTTGAATGAATATATAAAGCAATGCCCCTCTAAAAATAAGTTCCTCTGTCAATACTGATTTTACATCCCACCAAAATGACCGTAATATAATGTTACCGGTTATGTGCTCATTCAAATTCCAATTAGCAGATTTCAGGTAAGCTTCTAAATATTGGGTAAGTATGCACAGTATTCCTGTGATTAAAAAACCTATGAAGAATTGTATCAATCTTTTACCAAAGGGTAGCAACCCTAACACCAGAATTTGCTTTTTTTCAATTAGATACAAAAGTAACCAAGAGAGAGTAATTATTACTAAAATTCCTATCATTTATTAGGGTGGTTTTAAAGAGTATACAACTAGTAATGTTAGGAACAAGATACAACTTTTCGATTTTATCTCTTTTTAGAAGAAGCTCTTACCAGTAAGGTACCTTCAATAATTTCATTTTTATGGGTAATATCAGTGGTTTCTTTATTTGTTTGTTCTAAAAAAAATTTAGCAGCTTTTGTTCCCATTAGTTCCGGATTCTGAAATACGGTTGTTATAGGTATTTCAATGTATTTAGTAAAAATTTCATTACTAAAACCCACCAATGCTATTTCTTCAGGAACTTTAATATTATAATTCTTTATTTCTTGGTAGGCGCCTAGAATAGCATGGTCATTAGGCGAAAAAATAGCATCTAAAGAAATATTAGCATTGTACAACTCATTAAAAGCTCTTTTTCCTTCTTCAATAGAACTTTTGCATGATATAATTAAATCAGGATCTACTGGTATCTTATAATCTTTTAAAGCCTTTAGATATCCATCATAGCGATTTCTGTAAATCTCCAAATTCTGATTTCCTTTAAAGTGGGCTATACGCTTACACCCTTGTTCAATTAAATGTTCGGTAGCTTTATAAGCAGATTTAAAATCATTTAAAATAACAGAACTTACATTTTCTATATCGGCTTTTCTATCAAAAAAGATGAGAGGGATTCCAGCACTAGTTACCTTTTTAAAATGATCATAGTTGATAGTCTCCATTGTTACCGAAACAAAAATGCATTCTACTTGGTTGGTTAAAAGACTTTGAATATGTTTTATCTCATTAACTGTTTTTTCGTAAGTCTGGCATATTAGAATTATATAGCCCAATGGTGCAAGAATTTCTTCAATAACTTGAATTATAGCTGAAAATATGCTGTGGTTTATATAGGGTACAATAATTCCAACAGTATTATTTTTGCCGGTTTTTAATCTGGAAGCTGTTTTATTATGAAAATAGTTAAGTTGTTTAGCTACTTCAATAATTTTTTCTTTAGTTTTAGTTTTAACACTGGGGGAGTCATTAAGAGCTCTTGAAACTGTAGATGGACTTATATTAAGTATTTCTGAAATATCATAAATGGTTACCCTTTTCATTATTTTTCGTTTAAATAAAATGAAATTATCAAATAGTAAAATTTTGGGGGAGTAACTAGAATTAGTAGTACTAATTGAATACCTCTAAGGTATTTTGTAAATATAATTTCTGTATCCTGTACTGTTATGAAATAAATTAATTTTTACCCTAAAATACACTTACTGAATAGATTCTCTAATATTAGGTGTTAGTATTTTTACAAAAGCACGTAAGTACAGGATACAAGGTTTTCGTTGGTTATATAAATTAGTTGCTTGAATGAATAATGTAACCAGATTTTATAACAATATTATGAAACATCTTTGTATAGGTCTACTTTGGCTATTTTCTACTTTGGCTTTTAGTCAGACAGAAGTATGGGTTTCTGCTAGTGGTAATGACTTTAATAAAGGGACAAAATCTGAGCCATTAAAAAGTATTGATATAGCTATTAGAAAAGTAAGAGATCTCAGAAGGGTTAATGATGCTGCTGTAAATGATGATGCAATTATTTATTTAACCGGAGGAACCTATTTTCTCAATAGTACACTCAAATTGCGTTCTGAAGATGCAGGTACAGAAAATAGTATGACTATAATTAAGGGAGTTGAGGATGAAAAGGTGGTCGTTTCTGGGGGAACTTCAATTACAGGCTGGAAAAAGCTTTCTAAAAATGTAAAAGGATTATCTAAGATAGCATCTAAGAATGTTTGGGTAGCTAATATTCCAATAATAGACGGAACTTATTTAAATTTTCGTCAATTATGGGTTAATAATAAGAAAGCGGTTCGTGCTAGTAATTTAGATGCAGCTAAACTAGATAGAATTTTAGGAGTAGATAAGCAGAACCGAAAGTTAATAGTACCTAATCTAAAGTATAATTTTAGCAATATAGATGATGTAGAGTTTGTAATTCATCAATGGTGGGCAATAGCAAATCTAAAAATGCAATCGATTGTAAAAAATAAAAATGGAATAGAATTGACCTTTAAGGAGCCGGCAAGTCAGGTTGAATTTGAGCATCCTTGGCCTGCTCCTTTTATTGATGAAAAAAAAGAATATAACGGAAATTCTGCTTTTTATTGGGTAGGAGCTATAGAGTTATTAGACCATGCAGGAGAATGGTACGCAGATTTTAGAAATGGGTTAATTTATTATTGGCCTAGAAATGGAGAAGATCTAAAAAAAGATCAAGTTATTGTACCCGTGTTAGAATCTCTAGTAGAGGTTAAGGGAAGTTTAGATGCACCAGTAGCTTACGTAAAGTTTGAAAATATTTCATTTGAACATGCCACTTGGCTACGTCCGTCTAAAGTAGGTCATGTTCCTTTACAAGCAGGGTTTTATATGGAAGAAGCATATAGCTTAAGTGTACCTGGAACCCCTGACAAAGCAGGGTTAGAAAATCAAGCATGGTTGGGGAGACAGGGGGCAGCGTTTAAAATACAAAATGCTCACCATATTTTTGTAACCAATTGTGTGGTAAAGCATGTAGCGGCTACTGGAATAGATATAGATACGGGTGTACAAAATGTAGAAGTAATAGGAAACGTTTTTACAGATGTAGGTGGTACAGCTATACAGGCAGGTTTTTTTGGAAATTCTTCTTTTGAAGCACACCTGCCATACAATCCCACTGATAGTAGAGAAGTAGTTTCAAATATTCGTATAGCTAACAACATTATTCAAGATGCAACTAATGAAGATTGGGGGTGTGTGGGTATTGGTATTGGTTATGCTAAGAATGTTAGTATTTCGCATAACGATATTAGCGAAGTTAATTATTCAGCTATATCCTTAGGCTGGGGATGGACAAAAACGCTTAATTGTATGAAAAACAATATAGTTGAAGGAAACAGAATACATAAGTTCGCCTATCAAATGTATGACGTGGCTGGGATATATACATTATCGGCTCAGCCTGGAACTGTGATTAAGGAGAATGCTATTTATGATTTAATGAAAGCACCGTATGCTCATATGCCACATCACAAACAATACATTTACCTAGATGAAGGCTCTGCTTATATGCGAATTGAAAATAACTGGACAGAAATAGATAAGTTTTTTTGTAATGCCAATGGCCCAGGTAATATGTGGGAAAATAATGGAGTAGAAGTATCTGAGACCATTAAAAATAATGCCGGTTTAGAACCTAAATACCAATACTTGTTTGATAAATTAACAGATGAAAAAACAAAATAAATTATTTTTCTTAATCATTTTTATATGTACTATTTATGTACATGGTTTGTTTGCACAAAATACCAATAACAATGCTACTTGGATATGGTATCCAGGAGATTATGAAATATGGTTAAACAATGAAATGCAGGCCAGAAGAACGGAAAGAGGCGCATTTTTTCCACCTTTATGGAGGTATTATAGTCCGTATTCTTTAGTGACTTTTACGAAAGATTTTAATCTTGCGAAACCTGATGTTGTAAACATAAAAGTAGAAGGGCAAGCAAAAGTTCAGTTAGATGGACAAATGTATTATGGAGCTCTTGAAAACATGGAAATACCATCAGGAAAACATACCATTACTATAAAGGTATACAATCAAAAAGGAGTACCTACATTATTTGTTGAAGGTAATAATTTGGTTAGTGATTCATCTTGGCTAGTTACTTATGAAGATAAGGAATGGATTGATGAATCTGGCTTGGCATCAGGCGTATCTGGAACTGAATGGGAGCAAGTAGGGAGTTGGAATTTTAATTCTGTAACAGCATTACCTTCTGAATATAAGTTAGAAACCACGCCTTGGTACGTTCAGAATCAAGAAACCTATAAGAATGGCTTTGTAGCCGATTTTGGCAAAGAAACTTTTGGTTACATAAAATTACACGGATTAAAAGGTGTAGGTTCTGTTACAGTGTATTATGGTGAATCAATGGAGGAGGCTAAATCAGAACAATTTTGTGAAACATTAGATAGAGTTCAAGTAACTGAAAATACTGATTCTGAGTATGTCATAGAAAGTAGTAAAGCCTTTCGTTACGTAAATGTTCAAACAGAGGGAGAGGTTAAGTTAGATTCGGTTAGTATGCTTTATGAGTATCTTCCTTTAGATTATAAAGGGAGTTTTAAATGTTCTGATGAGCAATTGAATAAGATATGGGATGTTTCTGCATACACTATGCACCTTACTACTAGAGAGTTTTTTATAGACGGAATAAAAAGAGATAGATGGGTGTGGAGTGGTGATGCTTATCAGAGTTATTTGATGAATTATTATCTGTTTTTTGATAATCCTTCAGTTAAAAGAACCATGTATGCTTTAAGAGGTAAAGAACCTGTTAATACGCATATAAACACCATTATGGACTATTCATTATATTGGTTTTTAGGTGTGTATGATTATTATAAATTTTCAGGAGATAAAGAGTTTGTAAAACAAATTTATCCAAGAATGAAAACCTTGATGGATTTCTGTTTGAAACGTAGAAATACCAATGGTATGATGGAAGGTTTAACAGGAGATTGGGTATTTATTGATTGGGCAGATGGTTTAAGCAAGCAAGGAGAAGTTAGTTTTGAGCAATTGTTATTGGCTAGAAGTTTAGAAACTATGGCATTGTGTGCTAAGATTAATGAAGATATTGAGAATGAAAAATTTTATAAAACCGAAGCGGGAACTTTAAAGAAAAAGATTTTTGAACAGTTTTGGTCTAAAGACAAAGGAGCTTTTTTACATAACAGCGTACATGATACTACTGAAGATAAAGTAACCAGGTATACCAACATGTTTGCTATTTTCTTTAATTATTTAAGTGAAGAGAAGAAAGAGGCTGTTAAAACCAATGTATTACTAAACGATAATGTACAGCAGATTACCACACCTTATATGCGCTTTTATGAATTAGAGGCTTTATGCCAGTTAGGAGAACAGAAATATGTGTTAAACGAAATAAGAAATTATTGGGGTGGAATGCTTCAGTTAGGTGCTACTTCTTTTTGGGAAAAATATGATCCTAATGAAAAAGGAGAGAAGCAACTGGCTATGTACGGAAGACCTTATGGTAAAAGTCTTTGTCATGCTTGGGGTGCCAGTCCGGTGTATTTATTTGGTAAGTATTACCTAGGAGTGCAACCCCTTACACCAGGGTACGAAACCTATAAAATAGAGCCCGTATTAGGAGGTTTACAGTGGATGGAGGGTACCGTACCAACTCCTTATGGAAACATTAGTATATATACCACTACAAAAGAAATTAAAGTATCTGCTAAGGGTGGTATTGGTACATTACTATTTAAAAGTGTTAGAAAACCATCTGTTACTAATGGAACTATTGAAAAAATAGGTCATCAGCAATATCAATTAACTATACAACCCAACACAAACTACCGTATTAAATATAAAGCGGTTGAATAAGCATATGAAAAAAAGAAGTAATTATATATTAGGTCTGCTACTTTTAACTTCTGTTTTTGTAAAAGCACAAGAAACAGAAAGAGTCTATTTATCCGGTAAAGGTTATCAAGATACTAAGCAATGGGATTTTAAAGTTTCCGATGGACGAAATAGTGGAGAATGGGGCGTTATTAATGTACCTTCTGTTTGGGAACAGGAAGGCTATGGTACGTATCAGTACGGTATTAGATTCTATGGCAAACCACACCCTGAAGGTATTGCAGATGAAGTAGGAGAATACAAATACGAGTTTGAAGTACCTAAGGCTTGGGAAAACAAAAAAATAAAGATTGTATTTGATGGTTCTATGACCGATACCGAAGTTAGAATTAACGGACGTTCTGCAGGAAATAAACATCAAGGAGCTTTTTACCGATTTAGTTACGATATTACCAACTTGCTAAAATTTGGTAAAAGAAACTTGTTGGAAGTTAAGGTTAGTAAAGAATCGGAAAATGGTAGTGTTAACCTTGCGGAGCGAAGAGCTGATTACTGGAATTTCGGAGGAATATTTCGTCCTGTTTTTTTGGAGGTTTTACCATCAGTGTTTATAGATAGAACTTCCATAGATGCTAATCACTTAGGGGAATTTAATGCCAACATCTTTATTGGTAGTGGGGAAGAAAATTTAATGGTAGAGGCTGTTGTTACAGATTCAAATGCTAAAAAGATACAAACCTTAATAGGTGATTTGCCTGAGGGAAGCGACTTAATTCATGTGTCTGGAAAGTTTACTAACATTCATCAGTGGACAGCGGAAACTCCTAATTTGTATAATGTTGAATTCAAATTATATAAAAAAGTAGATGGTAAGAAAGAGCTATTACATATAGTTAAAGATCGTTTTGGTTTTAGAACCATTGAAATTGTTGAAGGTGATGGTATTTATGTGAACGGACAACGTGTTTTAATGAAGGGAGTGAACAGACACAGTTTTTGGCCAGAGTCTGGCAGAACATTAAACAAGGAGTTGAATTATGCAGATGTGAAATTAATAAAGGAAATGAATATGAATGCCGTTAGGCTTTCGCATTACCCGCCTGATCCTGATTTTTTAAATGCTTGTGATGAATTAGGCTTGTATGTAATGGATGAATTGGGTGGTTGGCATGGGCATTATGATGATGCTATTGGTCGTAAACTGGTAAAAGAAATGGTTACAAGAGACTTGAATCATCCCAGTATAATTTTTTGGTCTAATGGTAACGAAGGTGGTTGGAACACGCATTTAGATAATCAGTTTGTTGTTTGGGATTTACAGAATAGACCCGTGTTACATCCGCAACAAGATTTAAATGGTGTAGAAACAATGCACTATCGTTCCTATGGCGAAACACAAGAATACCAAAGGGGTAAAAACATATTTATGCCAACAGAATTTTTACATGGTTTATACGATGGTGGTCATGGAGCTGGTTTAGATGACTACTGGGAAATCATGCGCAAGCATCCTAGAAGTGGTGGTGGTTATTTATGGGTATTTGCAGATGAAGGTATTGCAAGAACAGACCGTAACGGACAAATAGATAATCAGGGCAATTATGGAGCCGATGGTATTGTGGGGCCTCACCATGAAAAGGAAGGTAGTTTTTTTACCATTAAAGAGGTATGGTCTCCGGTAATGCTTATGAATGACTCCCATCTTTCAAAAGATTTTGACGGTACATTCATTGTAGAAAACAGGTATGATTTCACCAATTTGAAAGATTGTTCTTTTTCATGGGAATTGGCTGAATTTGAAAGTATTCAAGCCAAAGGAAATAAACATAAAACAATTAAAACAGGAACCATTAAAGCTCCTGATGTAAAGCCTCAAGAATCTGGAAAAATGAATGTAAAACTTCCAAACAATTGGCAAGAGTCAGATGTTTTGTACATAACAGCTAAGAATAAGAATGGTAACGAATTATGGAAATGGGAGTATACATGGGACAAAGAAAATCAATACTTGGTACCTGAAAATAAAGGAAGTATTTCTTCAGAAGAAACAGAAGATATTATTAAAATAGCTGCGTTGTCTGCAAATTATGAGTTTTCAAAGAAAACAGGAAAATTGGTCAATGTCTCTACATCGGGTAAAAATATAAGTTTTTCTAATGGACCTAGATTAATTGTAGCCCGCAGAGGAGATAGAACCTTGGATGGTACGGTAAATCCGGATTTTGAAAAAGGAGAGGATCGTATTTATAAAGAAATACAAGTGGTTGATGATGCTGTAGATGTAGCTGAATCAATTAAACAGTTGGATATCAAAAAGGAGGAGGATAAAATTATAATCACTGTATTGTATCACGGAATCTTGCAAAAAGTGGTATGGACAATTTATAACGATGGTTTATTACAATTAGATTACAGCTATGAGTATAATGGAGTAGTTGATTTGGCAGGCATTTGCTTTGATTATCCAGAAGAAAAAGTGAAAGCAAAAGAATGGTTGGGCGATGGTCCGTATAGAGTATGGCAAAACCGCATAAAGGGAAATACCCTTGACGTATGGAAAAATGCGTATAATGACCCTATTCCTGGAGAATCATTTAATTACCCAGAGTTTAAAGGTTATTTTAATAATTGGAGGTGGGCAACTTTCACTACAGAAGAAGGTAAAATATCCATTGCTAATGAAAAGCCTACTACCTATTTAGGGGTATTTACCCCAAGAGATGGTAGAGACGAATTGTTATACCGTTTGCCGCATACTGGCATCTCTATTTTAGATGTAATACCTCCAGTTAGAAATAAAGTAAATGCAACAGATTTGGTGGGGCCTTCTTCTCAACCTAAATGGTTGAACGGAATACAATCTCATACAATCTATCTAAAATTCGATAATTAAAATATAAGTCAGTTTAACATGAAATTTAAGAGTATACACAACGTATATATTTTAGCACTGAGTGTAACAATGCTATTCTCTTGTTCAGGAACTAATGAAAATAAAGAGGTAAAACCT
This sequence comes from Neptunitalea lumnitzerae, assembly GCF_027924185.1. Taxonomy (GTDB): domain Bacteria; phylum Bacteroidota; class Bacteroidia; order Flavobacteriales; family Flavobacteriaceae; genus Neptunitalea; species Neptunitalea lumnitzerae. Next base: position 640,578 of record NZ_BRVO01000002.1, on the reverse strand, counting down.
GAAAAACTAAAGAAAAGAGAAATAACAGATGCGGTTATGCAAGAAATTTATGAGGAAATAAGTACACCTTATAAATATGGTTTGGTAATGGTACCAGAAGATAATAGCTATAAAATGGACTGTCCAAGTGTATTTAAAAAAGATGGAAAATGGTACATGACCTATTTAATATATGCTGGTAGAGGATACGAAACTTGGTTAGCAGAAAGTAATGATTTACTACACTGGGAGCATTTAGGAAAGGTAATGTCTTTTTCAAAAGACACAACCGACTGGGATGTGAACCAAAAGGCTGGATATATAGACTTGCAAGACCCTACTTGGGGAGGTAGTTATGAATGGCAAAAATACGATGATAAGTATTGGATGAGTTATTTTGGAGGTAATAGTACAGGGTATGAAGCCGGAGTACTTTCTATAGGAATGGCGTATACAGATAAAGACCCAACCAAACCTCATGAGTTTAAAAGGCTAGAGCAGCCAGTGCTATCTCCAAAAGATGAAGATGTAAAATGGTGGGATAATAGTACCATGTATAAGAATACCGTTATAAGAGATGTAGATAAAGAAACGGGACATGATTTTATAATGTACTACAATGCTCGTGGAGATAGTATTAACCCAGGTAGAGGTGCAGAACGTATTGCAATGGCGGTATCTGACGATATGAAAAATTGGCAACGATATGGTGATGAACCGCTTATAAATCATCACAAAGGTATTTCGGGAGACCCTTATATTCAGAGAATTAATGATACTTGGGTAATGTTTTATTTTGGTGCTTTCTGGAAAGAGGGAGCGTTTAATCGTTTTGCAGTATCTAATGATTTAATTCATTGGAAAGATTGGGAAGGTGAAGATTTAATTAAGTCGTCTGAACCTTATGATGAGGTTTTTGCTCATAAATCTTTTGTAGTGAAAGAAAATGGAGTAGTTTATCATTTTTATTGTGCTGTTAATAAACAATTTCAGCGTGGTATAGCAGTAGCAACATCTAAAGATTTAGGTACAAGTAATTTACAATTTGTTGAAATTGAAGATGGGCAAAAAAAATAACTTTAAAATTTGTTGTTTGTTAATATCCTTGTGTTGTTTGTCTCCTTCTTTAAAGGGGCAAACAGTTACAGGGGAGCCAGCAGGGGTACCTTTAGTACCTGGTAAATATGTATTTGCACCATGGGAAGATCCGCAAACAACGGCTATCAATAGAGAAGCGGCTAGAACTACAGCCTACTCTTATAAAACAATAGAAGATGCTTTAGAAGGAGATAGAAATAAAAGTAGAATTCAATTTTTGAACGGAGAATGGTCTTTTAATTTTGCCTTTAACTCCTCAGATGCTCCTAAAGATTTTTATAAAAGCAAAGTTACCGGATGGGATACCATAGAAGTTCCTTCTAACTGGGAATTAAAAGGCTATGATATTCCTATTTATAAAAGCGCAGTATATCCTTTTAGACCTGTGAATCCACCCTTTGTACCAAAGGATTACAACGGAGTAGGTTCTTACCAAAAAACATTTACAATACCCGATGATTGGCAGGATAAAGTAGTTACTCTTCATTTCGGAGCAGTAAGTTCGGCATTTCAAGTATGGATAAACGGTGCTTTTTTGGGGTATGGAGAAGATTCTTTTCTTCCGTCTGAATTTAATATAACACCTTATCTTCAACAGGGAGAAAATATAGTTTCGGTTCAGGTTCTCCGTTGGAGTGATGGTTCGTATTTAGAAGATCAGGATCATTGGAGAATGAGTGGTATACAAAGGGAGGTATTTATTATGGCTGAACCTAAGCTCCACATTGAAGATTTTTTCTACCAGACAAAATTAGATAAAGAATATAAAGATGCTCTTTTTCAGCTACGTCCTGAGATGGACAACTTAACAGGAGATACCATTGCAGGGTACCATTTAGAAGTGCAGCTTTATGATGCTCATCATAAGCCAGTTTTTGAGAAGGCACTAGACACAGCGGTAATCAATTTAATTAATGAAAGTTATCCACGATTGGACAATGTACGTTTCGGTTTTTTTCAAAAAACAGTTATAAATCCTAAAAAGTGGAGTACTGAAGCCCCCAATTTATATACTTTATTGTTAATCCTAAAAGATTCGGTAGGTACTATAACCGAAGTAAAATCTTGCCAAGTAGGTTTTAGATCAATTGAATTTTCAAAAGAAAACAGCAAACTATTAATCAATGGTAAGGAAACGTATGTGTATGGTGTTAATAGGCACGATCATCATCCCACAAGAGGGAAGGCTCTAACACGAGATGATATAGAGGAAGATATAAAAACGATTAAAAAATTCAACTTCAATTTTATTAGAACAAGTCATTATCCTAACGACCCGTATTTTTATGAATTATGTGATAAGTATGGACTTATGGTGATGGATGAGGCAAATCAGGAAACTCATGGTATTGGAGGAAAGTTAAGTAATGACCCTAGATGGATAAATGCTTATATGGAGCGAGTGACCAGAATGGTAGAACGAGATAAAAATCATCCAAGTATCGTTTTCTGGAGTTTGGGAAATGAAGGGGGGAGTGGCCCAAATCATGCAGCTATGGCAGGTTGGGTTCATGAATTTGATATCACCCGCCCAGTACATTATGAACCTGCTCAGGGCGATCCTAGATTAGAAGGATATTTGGCTCCAACGGATGCAGCTTATCCAAAAGAACATGCCTATCGATTTGAAAACCCAAAAGATGCCCCTTATGTAGATATGGTGAGTCGTTTCTATCCCGGAGTTTTTACTCCTAAATTTTTGGTGGAGAAACATGCTGATACACGTCCAATTATTTTTGTAGAATATTCACATTCTATGGGCAACTCCACAGGTAATTTAAAAGAACTATGGGATGAGTTTAGAACTTTACCCCGAGTTATAGGAGGATGTATTTGGGATTTTAAAGATCAAGGTTTATTAAAAAAAGATACAGTAACTGGTAAAGAGTTTTATGCTTATGGGGGTGATTTTGGTGAAAAATTACATGATGGTAATTTTAATATAAATGGTCTTGTAGCATCAGATGGTAGACCCAAAGCGGCTATGTACGAGAATAAGTGGGTATATCAACCCGTAGTTGCTAAGTTAGAAAATGACAATGCCTTACGCATTACCAATCGTCAATCTATCAAATCTTTATCAGATTATATTCCTGTAATAGAATTAATGAAAAATGGTAAAGTAGCCTTTAAAAAAGAATTAAAACCATTACACGTAGAAGCGGGTAAAGACACTTTGTTGCTATTAAATAAACTAGTACCAAAGTTAAAATCAAACACAGAATACCTTTTAACCATTCGTTTTCTTTTAGCAAAATCGCAAGAATGGGCTCCTGCAGGTTATGAAATAGCACATGACCAATTTGAGTTGCAAACTAAGAATAGTATAGTTCCAGAAGTAGAAAAAGAAAAGAGTGTTGTGGTAGAAGATATGAATGGTACAATAACGTTAAAAGGAAAGTCATTTCATATTCAGTTTAATAGCGATAATGGAGCATTAACATCATATAAAATTAAAGATACAGAGCAGTTATTTGCACCATTGCTACCAAACTTTACCAGACCATTAACTGATAACGATCGTAAAGGGTGGAAACCTCATAAAATTTTAAAATCTTGGTATGAAGCTACTCCTAAGTTATTGGAGTTTGAATATACCAAAGAAGACAACCAAATAACGGTAATTAGTACTTACGAAGTAATAAAAGATAGTGCTACTGTTAGTATTAAATATAGGGTGTTTAATAATGGTTTAGTGCAAGTAAATTATCATTTAAGAGCATCAAACAAGTTACCGAATATACCTAAAGTTGGTATGCAAATGGGAATTGATAACTCCTTTAATGATATCAATTGGTATGGTAAAGGCCCTAATGAAAATTATATAGATCGTAATCATGGATTTTTATCTGGTATTTATTCATTACCCCTAAAAGATTTTACAGAACCTTATGTAATGCCACAAGAAAATGCAAACCGTACAGATGTACGTTGGATGGGGCTTACCAATTCAGGTAAAAATAAAGGATTGTTAGTTGTTTCTGCTAAAGACAAGTTGAGCATGAGTGCTTGGCCATATACACAGCAAAATTTAAATGAAGCTAAACATACCTATGACTTACAGGATGCAGGTTTTATTACAGTAAACATTGATATGATTCAGATGGGCGTAGGTGGCAACGATAGCTGGTCTCATGTAGGGGCACCACTAGATAAATATCAGATTCCGGCAAAAGATTATGAATATAGTTTCTATTTAATGCCATTTGAATACACTAGGAATGGTTTAGATAAAACACTAAAAAGGTTCGGTTATTAATGAAAGCAAAGATTTTAATTATTTTACTTATAACACTTTTCATAGGGGCTTGTTCAGATGAGAGTACACCTACTAAAACCTATTTTGAACCCACAGAAAAAAGTTCACAACCATGGGTATATTGGTATTGGATGCAAAGTGCTTATACTAAAGAAGGCATAACCGCCGATTTAGAAGCCATGAAAGAGGCTGGTATTGGAGGAGCTTATTTAATGTCTATTAAGGGACCAACTGACCCTCCATTGATTCATCCTCCAATTTTACAACTTAGTAAAGAGTGGTGGGATTTGGTAGGTTTCGCTATCCAAGAAGCAGATAGACTAGGACTAGAAATAGCCATGCATGCCGCTGATGGTTTTGCGGTTGCTGGTGGACCTTGGATTAAACCTGAACAATCCATGCAAAAAGTGGTTTGGGCAGATACAATTTTTACCGGTGGGAGCACTATAGAATGTATGTTACCAAAACCCGATACTTATGAAGGATACTATAAAGATATAGCTACCTATGCTATACCACTAAAAACAAAAGAAACATCGTCCAAAGAATTAACACCATTGGTAACTACCTCATTGGTAGGTTTAGATGCTAGTTTTTTGTCAGATATTCATAATGAAGGAAAGATTAAATTATCAGAACCTGGTTATATTCAATATGAATTTAAAGAACCATTTACTTGTAAGTCAGTTGAAATAGAAACAGCAGGTAATAATTACCAAGCTCAAAGGTTAACAATTGAGGTGAGTAATAATGGAACAGATTTTAAAAAGATTCATCAATTTACAGCACCTCGTCATGGTTGGCAAGATACTGATGCTAATCATACGTTTTCAATACCCGTAACAACAGCAAAATATTTTCGTTTTGTGTATAATCCAGAAGGGTCAGAACCCGGTTCAGAGGATTTAGATGCTGCTAAGTGGAAACAATCTTTAAAAATTAAGGGTATTTATGTAAGTAATGTTCCTTTGGTAGATAATTATGAAGGTAAAAATGGTTCAGTATGGAGGGTGAGTCCTGAAACTACAGAAGTTCAAATACCGTTAGAAGATTGTATTGCAAAAAGTGATTTAATCAATATTTCTGAATTTCTAAATTCCGATGGAAAACTTAAGTGGAATGCTCCTGAAGGAAATTGGAAAATTATTCGTTTTGGGCATACCTCAACAGGGCATATGAATGCTACGGGTGGTGCGGGGAAAGGCTTGGAAGTAGATAAGTTTAATAAAGAAGCTATTAAATTTCAATTTGATCACTGGTACGGTAAGTCAGCACAAGTAGCAGGACCTGAATTGACTGGTAAGGTGTTAAGTGTTTTACATTTAGATAGTTGGGAATGTGGTAGCCAAAATTGGTCACCAGTTTTCAGGGAAGAGTTTAAAAAAAGAAGGGGCTACGATTTATTAGAATATTTACCAGTGATGGCAGGTATACCTGTAGATAATATTACGGTTACAGAACAAATTTTACACGACGTACGTAAAACAATATCTGAATTAATAACAGATAATTTTTATGGTACGCTAAGAGAAGAAGCTGATAAATTAGGAGTAACTTTTAGTTCGGAAAATGTGGCGCCAACCATGGTTAGTGATGCTTTATTACATTTTAAAACTGTTGATTTACCAGGAGGAGAGTTTTGGTTGCGAAGTCCAACGCATGATAAACCGAATGATATGTTAGATGCCATTTCTGGAGGACATATTTATGGAAAACCTATTATTCAAGCTGAGGCATTTACTCAATTACGAATGGATTGGGATGAGCATCCTGGCAATATAAAAACATTGGCAGACCGAAACTATGCCTTAGGCATTAACCGTTTCTTTTATCATGTGTTTGTACATAACCCATGGATAGATCGTAAACCAGGAATGACACTGGATGGTGTTGGTTTATATTTTCAACGAGATCAAACCTGGTGGAAACAAGGGAAAGAGTGGATTAACTACTGTAAACGAGTTCAATATCAATTACAAAAAGGAATTCCGGTAGTGGATATTGCTGTATTTACAGGGGAGGAACTTCCGTCAAGATCGGTATTACCAGATCGTTTAGTGCCTTTTATACCTAATATGTTTGGTAAAGAAAAACTGAAAGTAGAGAAAGAGCGCGTTAAAAATGAAGGATTACCAACAGCCAAAATGCCTGCTGAGGTTACCTATTCTAAAAATGTAACAGACCTCTCTGAATGGGTGAATCCACTAAATGGTTACAAGTATGATTCTTTTAATCCTGATGCACTTATTAACAATGCTCATGTAGTAGATGGTAAGGTTTATTTTGAAGGAGATATAGCTTATAGCGTCTTAATTTTTCCTGATTTTAGAAAAATGTCGCCTAACAATATGATGTCCATTCAGGTGGCCGAAAAAATTCTAAAGCTGGTTACTGAAGGTGCAACTATAATGGTTGGACAAAAACCTGATAGAATACCAGGACTAAATGAAGATAAGGAACAATGGTCTCAAATTATCAATAAGATTTGGGAAGGAAAACAAGCACATAAAAACTCATGGAAAATAGGCGAAGGTTTGGTTTTAGAGTTGCCATATATGAAACAAGATCTTACAGAAATAGACATATTGCCTGATGTTCTATTTCCTGATTTAGAGAGAAATGAGGTTTCACAGTTCGCTTGGAATCATAAGGAAACAAAAACAGAAGAGATTTACTTTATATCTAATCAGAAGGAGGAAGAGAAAGAAACTAGAATGTCTTTTAGAGTTGCAGGGAAAAAACCATATATATATGATCCTGTTTCAGGAGAATCTAGGGAGGTTAGCTCTTGGATAATAGATAAAAATAGAACAATTATACCTTTAACATTTGATAAAAACCAATCTGTCTTTATCATTTTCAAAGAAGAAACTGATTTGAAAAGCTATGATAAAGGAAATAAGAAGGCGGATTTTACTCAAGTAGAAGTATTAGATGAACATTGGGAAATACACTTTAATGCTGATTTCCATGGACCAAAGAATCCAATACAAATTAATAATTTGTTTGATTGGAGTACGTCTTCTAATGATAGTATTAAATATTATTCTGGTACGGCTATCTATACCAAAACATTTCTCTTAAATGGGGAAACCAGTAATGTATGGCTTAATCTTGGGGATATTGCCAATATAGCAACTGTAAAGGTAAACGGAATAGATTGTGGAACGCTATGGACGTTTCCTTATAGGATAGATATTTCAAAAGCTATACAAAAAGGAGAAAATACTTTAGAAATTGAGGTAACTAATACTTGGGCAAACCGATTGATAGGAGATGAGTTATTACCTAAAGAGCAAAGACTTACTTGGACAACAGCTCCATTCAGGTTACAAAATCGTCTGCTGTTAAAAGCAGGATTATTAGGTCCAATAATTTTAGAAAAACAGAAAGATTAACAAACTAAAAGCTAGTTAGGATGAAACTAAAAAACTTAATATGTTTAATATACATAGGGATTTTAATGTCCTCATTTTCGGTTTTCGGACAGCTTAAAATGCCGGCATTATTTTCAGATAATATGATATTGCAGCAAGAGATGGAAACACCTGTTTGGGGTTGGGCATCTAAAAATACAGAGGTAACAATGCAAACCTCGTGGGATAATAAAACGTATGCTGTACGTACAGACAAAACTGGTAAATGGATGCTTAAAATAAGTACACCTTCCTATGGAGGTCCTTATGAAATAGAAGTTTCTTCAAAAAATGAGCAAGTAAAAATAAAAAATGTAATGATTGGTGAAGTATGGTTATGTTCGGGGCAGTCTAATATGGAAATGCCTTTAAAAGGATTTCCTGGACAACCTGTCTTAGGAGGTAATGAAGAAATAGTACATTCTACCAATAAAAATATTAGATTGATAACCATCCCTAGAGACTCAAAAGTAGTTGATAACCAAGATTTTCAGGGTGAGTGGAAAGAGGCTTCACCTGCTGCTACAGCTAATTTTAGTGCAACCGCTTGGTATTTTGGTTCATTGGTACAAGAAGTAATAAATCAACCTGTAGGTTTAATTCATGTTTCTTATGGAGGTTCTAATGTAGAAGCCTGGATGAGTGCAGAGATGCTCAAAGATTTTGATAGTATTTCAATACCTAAAACTGAAAAGGATATAGGTGATCCTAATCGTACTGCTACGGCATTGTTTAATGGAATGCTTTCACCTGCTATTGGTTACGGTATTAAAGGTGCTATTTGGTATCAAGGAGAATCAAATTACGATAGACCTTTTCAATACAAATTTCTTTTTGAGAAAATGGTTAGGGAGTGGAGAAAATTATGGGGGCAAGGTGAATTTCCGTTTTATTTTACTCAAATAGCTCCGTTTGATTATAGTGTTTTTAAAACTGGAGAGAAACCTATTGATAAATACAATTCAGCCTATATAAGAGAATCACAGCTGAAAGCTTCAAAAGAAATAACAAACAGTGGTATGGCGGTTTTGATGGATGTGGGAGAAAAAGATAATATTCATCCACAGGATAAAGAAAAGGGAGGACAACGTTTGGCATTTTTGGCATTAGCCAAAACCTATGGAATAAATGGTTTTGAATATCAGAGTCCTGAATTCAAGGGTATGGAAACAAAAGGAAGCACGTTGATAATTTCGTTTGATAATGTACCAAATGGTATTACTTCTTACGGGAAAGAAGTGAGTGGTTTTGAAATAGCAGGGGCAGATAAAGTTTTTTATCCAGCTACAGTAGTTTTACGCCGTAAATCAGTGATGATATCTTCTCCGCAAGTACAAAATCCAGTAGCCGTACGATATTTGTTTACAGACTTTGCGAGAGCACAAATATTTAGTACGGGAGGACTCCCATTATCATCTTTTAGAACTGATAATTGGTAACATTTTTAAAAGCTTTTTTTTGAAACATCTACTTTACATATTACTGATATTTTATTTTTCATCATATGCTCAAATACCAGAGTTAAACGATTACAATCCGGTATGGAGGTCTCATAGTAACAATTCTTCTGAGTCTATGCCGCTAGGAGGTGGCGATATTGGTATGAATGTATGGGTAGAAAAAGGAGCAGTTTATTTTTATATTTCTAGAACAGGTACTTTTGATGAGCACAATACCTTGTTGAAATTAGGTAGGATAAAACTAGAGCTCAGTCCTAATCCGTTTACCAATACGGAGGGTTTTGTTCAAGAATTACATTTAAGGGATGGATACATGACCATAGAACAAAACGGAACGAAAGTTCAATTATGGGTAGATGTTTTTAATCCTGCAATACACACAGAGGTTATTAGTAAAACTAAAACAGATCTTATCGTTTCATATGAAAATTGGCGGTATAAGAATAGACCCGTATTAGGTAAGGCCAATAATGCTAATTCTTACAAATGGGCTCCCCAAGGAGATGTGATAACCTATGCGGATACCATTAATTTTCATAAGAATGGAGTTCTTTTTTATCATAAGAACAGAGCGCAGACTGTTTTTGATGTAGCTGTAAAACAACAACAATTAGCATCTGTAAAAAATGAAATGATGAATCCTCTTGCCAATTTAACTTTTGGCGGATTTTTATTTGGTAAAAATTTAGAAAGTGGATCAACTTATAAAGACATTTACGAGAGCACCGATTTTAAAGGATTCTCTTTAAAAAGCATAAAAGGGGCTAAAAAACATTCATTTTCTGTACACCTGTCTACAGAAGTATTATCAGATACTAAAGAATGGAAAAAGAAATTACTTCAATCTATAAAGGCAGATGAAACTAAAAAGGCAAAAGTTCAATCTAAGAATTGGTGGAATAACTTTTGGGATAGAAGTTTTGTTTTTACACAAAAGAGACATGTAACGGAACACGATTCTGTATACCAAATAGGACAGAATTATCAGCTGTTTAGGTATATGCTAGGATGTAATGCTTACGGAAAATACCCAACAAAGTTTAATGGAGGTTTATTTACTTATGATCCTGTATATACAGATTCTACTTTAAAATTTACACCTGATTTTAGAAATTGGGGAGGAGGTACTATGACAGCCCAAAATCAACGATTGGTATATTTTCCAATGTTTAAAAATGGTGATTTTGATATGCTGCCAGCTCAATTGGATTATTATGTGAATCTACTAAAAAATGCAGAACTAAGAACCAATGTATATTGGGGGCATCATGGAGCTTCATTTACAGAGCAGTTAGAAAATTTTGGATTACCCAATCCTGCGGAATATGGTTGGAAAAGGCCCAAAGACTATGATGTAGGAATGCAGTATAATGCTTGGTTAGAATATCAGTGGGATACTTCTCTAGAATTTTGTAAAATGATGTTAGATTTATATGAGTATAACACTGAAGACATTCAAAAATATATTCCTTTTGTAAAAAGTTGCCTAGTCTTTTTTGATGAGCATTATCAATATCTAGCAAAGTTACGAGGAAGAAAAGCTTTGGACGGAGAGGGACATTTAGTATTGTATCCAGGCTCTGCAGCAGAAACCTATAAAATGACGTATAATGCTAATTCTACTATAGCAGGCCTACAAGTAATTACAAAGATGTTATTAAACTTACCATTAGATTATTTGTCAGATTCGGATAGAACTTATTTTGAAGCATTTCAAGAACGAATTCCACCAATGACTTTTAAACAGATTAATGGAAACAAATTACTAACACCAGCTGTTCATTGGGAGCGGGTTAATAATACAGAATTACCGCAGTTGTATCCGGTTTTCCCATGGAGAATATATGGCGTAGGCAAACCTCAATTAGAAACTGCTATAAATACATGGGAACTTGATCCTGATGCTCAAAAATTTAGAAGTCATGTAGGGTGGAAACAAGATAATATTTTTGTCGCTGATTTAGGATTAACAGAGGAGGCAGCTAAATACACCTTACTTAAAATGGCAAATTCAGGAAGACGTTTTCCTGCCTTTTGGGGACCTGGATTTGACTGGGTACCCGATCATAATTGGGGAGGAAGTGGTATGATAGGTATGCAAGAGATGTTAATACAAGAAGCAGGAGATAGCATTTATTTATTTCCAGCATGGCCTAAAAATTGGAATGTGCATTTTAAACTGCACGCATCCAAACAAACCACCATTGAAGCTAAGTTAGAAGATGGAGAGGTGAAAATCATAAAGGTAACTCCTGAATCAAGAAAAGAAGACGTCATAATTTCACTACAATAAAAAGCAACGTATAGAAGAATGAATACTTTAAGAATAAATAAATGGAAAATGTTAGTTTTTCTACTAACGCTTGGCAACCTAGTAACTGCTCAAAATATGGGTTTGGTAGACAATGCCAATAGTCCGTATACCAAATTACAAACAATAGGGTTGGCTGATGTACAATGGACAGATGGATTTTGGAAGGAACAGTTTGATTTAGAGACTCAAGTTACCTTACCATACATGTGGCAATTATATCATAATGATAGTATAACTCATGCGTACCTTAATTTTGAAATTGCTGCAGGTTTGGTAAAAGGAAAACATGAGGGGCCTTCTTTTCATGATGGTGATTTTTATAAAATTTTTGAAGGAATGGCGGCAGTATATGCTACCACCAAAGACAAAAAATTATTAAAAGAAATGGACGAAGCCATTGAACTTATTGGTAAAGCACAAAGAATTGATGGTTATATTAATACTCCTGTTCTTATTGAAGAACGTTGGGGAACTTTAGGAGAGGAAGAATTAAAAAAACAACTTGGTTTTGAGAAATATAATATGGGTCATTTGATGACTGCAGCTTGCGTTCATTACCGAGCTACAGGGCAGACAAATTTTTTAGAGATAGCTAAAGGTGTGACTAATTATTTATATGATTTCTACAAACAAGCCTCACCTGAACTTGCCAGAAATGCTATTTGTCCTTCTCATTATATGGGGGTTATAGAAATGTACAGAACCGTGAAAGATCCGAAATATTTGGAATTAGCCAATAATTTAATTGATATAAGAGGAACCACTGCCGACGGTACTGATGATAATCAAGATAGAATTCCCTTTAGACAACAGAAAACAGCTATGGGGCATGCCGTTAGAGCTAATTATTTATACGCAGGTGTAGCCGATTTATATGCTGAAACCGGTGAACATCAATTATTAGAAAATTTAGAGTCTATTTGGGAAGATGTTGTATATCGTAAAATGTATATAACAGGAGCCTGTGGAGCATTATATGATGGGGTTTCACCCGATGGAACTTCTTATGATCCAACCGTGGTTCAAAAGATACATCAAGCATACGGTAGGCCTTATCAATTACCTAATGCAACTGCGCATAACGAAACTTGTGCCAACATAGGTAATGTATTATGGAATTGGCGAATGCTGCAAATAACAGGTGAAGCCAAGTATGCCGATATTGTTGAATTAACATTATATAATAGTGTTCTTTCAGGTATTAGCCTAGATGGAGATGAATTTTGCTACAACAACCCTTTAAATGTGTCTAAACACTTACCGTTTGACCAACGTTGGGGAAGTAAAAGAGAAGGATACATTACACTTTCTAATTGTTGTGCACCTAATGTAACACGTACGTTAGCAGAAATTAATAATTACGCTTATAGTTTAGGAAAAAATGGATTGTACGTTAATTTATATGGGAGTAATCATCTGAGTACAACGTTACAAAATGGGAAAAGAATAGAGATTACACAAAGTACCAATTATCCTTGGGATGGAAATATAACACTAAACATAGATAAAATTTCAAATGATGAAATGAGCATTTATGTAAGGATTCCAAGTTGGAGTAGTGGAGGAACCTTAAGTGTTAATAAAACCACAGTTTCTGATCAGTTATTGCCTGGTACTTATTTTGAGATTAAAAGAAAATGGAAAAAAGGAGATTCTATAGAGCTAAATATTCCTATGGAAGTAGCCTTAATGGAGTCGAATCCCTTAGTTGAAGAAACAAGAAATCAAATAGCTGTAAAGAGAGGGCCTATTGTTTACTGCCTAGAGTCTGACAAGTTACCTGAAAATACATCCATTAATCAGGTAAGTATAGATAAGGCACTTAATTTTGAAACCGTTAAAACAACTATAAATAGCCGAGAATTTTTAGGGTTGGAAACACTAATAAATTTTAAAGATACTACGTGGAATGGTATTTTGTATAAACCTAAATCATTTGAAAGTAAGCAACTTAAAGTAGTCTTTGTTCCTTATTATTGCTGGGGAAACAGAAGTTTAGATGAAATGACAGTTTGGTTAAATTATTAGAATACTTTGTAGTTTTTTACGTGGAACAGTATAGTACAGGATACTATACTTGCGGTGCCTAAGTAAATTTGATTATTGCATTTTTACTTATTGAAAATATAGTAGCGATAAAAAATATTAATAATGATGTTTTTCTAGCTATTAAATTTTTTAACAAAAATACAATCGATTGCATTTTCAAATATTTATTTAACAAGACTACCCCCATAGTCTATTTTTTAGTGATTGATTTTAAACAAATTAACTAATGAGTCAAAAGAAATTAAGAAAGGGAATTATTTTTTTAATAATTCTGCTAGGGGTAACGGTAAATGCACAAACTGCTACTCAAAAAACAGTTACAGGTAAAATCACAGACGAATTCGGCATGGCCTTAGCTGGAGTTAACGTAATGGTTAAAGGCCAAGATAAAAGGGGAACTACCACAAATTTTGATGGAGAGTACAGTATTTCTGTTACTTCATCAGAAACATTGGTTTTCTCTTACATTGGTTTAGAGACTATTGAAAGAAGAGTTGGAGACCAGAACGAAATCGATGTAGTACTAAAAGAAAGTAGTAATGAATTAGGACAAGTTGTGGTTGTTGGTTATACCCAACTTAAAAAAGAACATTTAACAGGCGCTATTGAAACCATAGATGTTGAGGAGGTGGAAGATCTTCCTGTTTCAGATTTAAGTACCGCCATTCAAGGACGAATTGTTGGTGTAGGTGTTTCTGGTGGTAGTACTAGACCTGGTTCTAATGCTACTATTTCCATTCGTAATTCACAATCTTTTACAAAGGATGCAGCAGATGGTCCGTTGTATGTGATTGATGGAGTTGTACAAATGGACAGCCAAGGACAAAATTCAAACGAACTTTTTAATACATTGGATTCTTCCGAAATAGAGAGTATAACATTTCTTAAAGATGCTTCTGCTGCTATTTATGGTTCTAGAGCAGCTAATGGTGTTATTTTAATAACAACAAAAAAAGGTAAGCCAGGTAAGCCTAGATTTAATTATAGTGGATCTTACGGTACTAATGATGAAACTTATAGAAGTAAAGTACTTAGTGGTTATCAATTTGCTCAATATTACAATATTTTAAATGGACCTAATGGTGCTAATGCGACACCAGGAGAAGTAGACAGATTTTTTTCGGATGATGAATTAGAATTTTTTAGAACTCATAATTATGATTGGCTAGAGGATGCTTGGTCATCTTCGTTTAATATGAGACACACTTTAAATGTAAGTGGAGGTTCTGAAAATGCTAAATATTATGGGGGTATGTCTTACTATACTCAAGATGGTAATTTAAGTAGCTTAGATTATGATAAATGGACGTTTAGATCTGGTGTAGATTTAAAAGTAACCGATAATTTTAGAGCAGGTGTTCAGGTTTCAGGTAACTATTCAGATCTAACAAAGACGTTTAATAAAATAGGAGGAGAAAATGACGAGAATGATTATCGTAATTTATTATTAGCTCCTCAATATATACCTAGCTATGTAGATGGTAATCCTGTTAGATTACCTGGAACATCTTCGTTGGCTCAATATCACTACTATGAGATACAACGTTTGAATAACTTGGCAACTACTAACGATAAGCTTTTAACTGTAAATGTATTTGCAGAGTATGATGTACCGTTTATTAAAGGTTTAAAATTAAGAGGTTCTTACAATAGAAATATGGGAGGTTCAAGAGGTACGCAAGTTGGTACAACCTATGAGTTGTATGAATTTAATGGTTTAGGTACTAACGGGCATATCTATGAAGGTGGTTCAATTAAAAATGTTAGAACTTATAAAAATGGTAATCGCTTATATTATTCTAATTCAAACTCTTTAACAAAACAAGCTAATTTTACTATGAATTATGCACATGACTTTGGGCAACATAGTATTAATGCTGTTTTTAGTATAGAAAGAGCAGAAGCAGAATCTTCTCAAGAAGATGTATGGAAAGAAAATCCTATTCCTTCTACAAATGGTTCTTTTGGTTCTGCTTTTGGTTCTATAGATGGTAAGAATGCCTCTTATGAAACTGGAAATCTTTCTTATGTAGCTCGTGTAAATTATGAGTATAATGATAAGTATTTATTAGAAGTTTTATACAGAACCGATGCATCAACTAAATTTGCCCCTGAAAATTATTGGGGTAACTTCTATTCTCTTTCTGGTGGATGGGTAATTTCAAAAGAAGACTTTTTTAAAGCTAATTCCGTTAACTATTTGAAGTTGAGATTTGGTTATGGTAAATTAGGAAAAGATAACACACGTGTTTGGCTATGGAGACAACGATACACTCCTCAAAATGGGCAGGGTGCTGTTTTTGGAGGTAATTCCGATGGTTCTGTAGCTATTAGAATGGAGGCAGCGCCAAACAGAGATGCCGTTTGGAGTGATGTGTACCAAAAAAATATTGGGTTAGACGCAAGATTTTTAGATCAGAGACTTTCTACATCTGTGAATTACTTTCATAACGAAGAAAAAAATGGTTTATCAGAGCGCACAGGTAATGTACCTATTACAGTAGGGGGTACTATTGCACCAGAAAACTTTCTTAACTACACTTACTTTGGTTATGAAATTGCAATTGATTGGAATGATGATATAACAGAAGATATGTCTTACGGAATTGGAGCTAGATTTTCGTGGAGTGATAATAAAGTTAAATCAGGGAATTTTAACGATGAAGACATCTTGAAACCTTGGATGCCTAAACCAGGTGAATCTAGTGATAACGGTATGTGGGGATATGATTATATAGGAATGTTTAAAAATCAAGCGGATATAGATAGCTATGTAGCAGAGAACAACATTCAACAAGTATTTGGAGTTACTGCCGATAATTTAAGACCGGGAATGTTGTATTATAGAGATGTAAGAGGTCAATATTTAGGTAATGGTGAGTTTGCTGCACCTGACGGTATTATAGATGAAAATGACCAAGTTCAACTTTCTAAGAAAAAAGACAATCATTATGGTTTTGGTACTACATTAAAGTTCAAGTATAAGTCATTGTCAATCAATGCGGTTATAAGTGGTTCATTTGGTGGTTGGGCAGAAATAGATGGAAGAAAAGCGATGCACCAAAATATTTCTAGAACGTACCAAAGTGTTCCTGCATATTGGTCAGATATTTATGACCCAGAACTGAATCCTAATGGTAAATATCCTAACCCTTATTGGGGGGATGTAAGTACTACCCCTGTTTCTAAATTCTGGGAAGTGAGTTCTTTTAGAGCAGCATGCCGCAACATTACTTTGAGCTATAAATTACCAGAGAAATTTGCTGATAAAATGAATATATCAAACTGTAGGGTAAATTTAATAGCACTTAATCCGTTTACTTTATATAATCCATATGATTATAAATATCCAGAAGGCGCATTTGATACGTACCCTGTCTTAAGAACATTTTCTTTAGGTGTGAATTTTACATTATAATGTATACAATAAAATTTAATAACATGAGATTAGTAAAATCAATTAAATATATAGGAGTGTTAGGACTGGTTTGTGTATCTCCTTTTTTAACTACCAGTTGTAGTGATGATTTTTTAGAAGAGAAAAGAGATTTAACCGGTTTTAACGAAGAAGTATTTTCAGACTCTTTATTAGCCAAAGGTTTTATAGATGGTATGTATGCTGCTTTTCAACCAGGAGATAATTCGCAAAGTATGATATGGGATCTTCCGGTTAACGGTGATGATTTTGTACAAACTTCTGAGGAGCTTGCAGGAGAAACGAATTGGAACAAAGTTTGGGCTTCAATCACCAACAATCAAAATAATTGTTTACAGTATTTTGGGGAACGTATTACTTCTAGTAGAAGAAATAATGTATGGACCCGAATGAAACAAATTAATATCTTTTTAAACAATATTGATGGGTATGGTTTACCAGAAGAAACCAGAAACCGTTTCAAAGGTCAATTGTACTTTTGGAGAGCCTACCAGTATTTTGATCTTTTAAGATTGTATGGTGGAGTACCAATAGTTTTAGAGGCACAAAATCCAATTGTTGATGGAGACGGCTTGGCTGTACCAAGAAGTAGTTCAGAAGAAACATTAAATCAAATTATAGATGATTTAGATACAGCAATGGAATTATTACCAGGAAAATGGGGATCTAACGATTGGGGTAGAATTACTAGTGGTGCTGCTGCTGCATTTAAAGGTAGAGTTCTATTAACTTGGGCAAGCCCATTATTTAATAGAAATGACGATGCAGGTAGATGGGAACAAGCTTACCAAGCTAATTTAGAAGCTAAAAGCATACTAGAATCTAATGGATTTGGTTTATATACTAATGGTGGATTTGCAGATGCTGCAGCTTGGGGTAATATGTGGTTTGATGAAGTTAATAATCCGGAAGCGGTGATTACGTATGGTTTTAACAATGCCACATCAGATCAGGTTCAACGTAATAATGGGTGGGAACGTGCTTGCCGTTCTAAAGAAATAAACGGAGGAGGAAGTATTTCACCAACCAAACAGGTGGTAGAAGCTTTTCCTATGAAAGATGGTAAAATGCCAGGAGAATCTTCTTATACTTATGACGATCAAAAGTTTTATAAAAATAGAGATCCTAGATTTTACAAAACCTTTGTATATAATGGGGGGGTGTGGCCTTATGGTGGAAACCAAGATTATAGACAATGGACTTACAGATGGTATGGTGATGCGTCTAATGCAACACCTAATAGAACAACTGAAACTTTAGGAGCTAACGGTTCTGGTATTTACCTTAGAAAAGCAACAGACCCAGGGGCTAGTAATGCAGATGGCTACAATTTTAGCGGTACAGATTATATGGAATTACGTTTTGCTGAAGTAATATTGAATTTGGCTGAATCTGCTATTGGTGCAAATCATTTAGATGAAGGGTTAAGTGGAATTACAGCTATTAGAGAACGTGCTGGTGTTGAAAATCTTAATGGTTATTACGGATTAGATGCTGGGATGTCTAGAGATGAGTTATTTGCTGCTGTGTTGCATGAGAGACAAGTAGAATTTGCTTATGAAGGTAAAAGATTTTGGGATTTAAGAAGATGGATGCTATTTGATGATACCTATGGAACTGTTTCTAGATTAGGTGTTACACCCTTAAATAATACACGTAGAACAGGGTATTACATTGTTGTTAAAGATAGTGGTAATAACTATATAGGGGATGAAGATCCGCTTTTACCTAATGAAAATTTGGTAACCCCTTTAATAGATAGAAATCCTGATAGTTATCCTGCAGGAATTACTACTTATGATGAATATGTAGATTATTTATATGATAATTATTTTGAAGTAATTGAAAAGGATGATTTAGATCCTACGAATGGAAACTGGACATTTACTTGGTATGAAGAATATTATTTCTTTGGGATTCATCAAAATATTTTAGATGCATCACCATATCTTGAACAAACCGTTGGTTGGGGGGGCTCTTTTGACCCGCTAGATTAATAAGAAGGATAGAATTACAAATACGATATAATATTAAAAATGATTAAAAAAGCTCACTTATTATCAGTTTTGGTACTATTGGTTAGTAGTAGTGTACTGGCTCAGTATCCCAAATTAACTGAAGAAGACAAAGAAAGAGAAAAAGCTATTAAAGAAGAGGCGTACAGATTATCTGATGAGGCTTGGATTGAAGCTAGTAAAATAGTAGACAAAGAGGCTAAAGAAGGTAAGCCATATATTCCATGGGCATATAGGCCAACTGATTTACCGCAAGCAGAAATACCTGCATTTCCAGGAGCTGAAGGTGGTGGTATGTATACCTTTGGCGGTAGAGGAGGCAAGGTTTATACGGTAACCAGTTTAGAAGACCGTGGGCCTGGTACACTTCGTGAAGCTTGTGAAAAAGGGGGAGCTAGAATTATTGTTTTCAATGTTTCAGGTATTATAAAACTTACTACTCCGCTTATAATTAGAGCACCCTACGTAACTATTGCTGGGCAGACTGCTCCAGGTGATGGAATATGTGTTGCTGGAGAAACCGTTTGGATTGATACGCATGATGTTGTAATTAGACATATGCGATTTAGAAGAGGTGATACTTTTGTTGGCAGAAGAGATGATGCTATTGGAGGTAATCCTGTTGGTAATATTATTATTGATCACGTTTCTGCTACTTGGGGATTAGATGAAAATATGTCTATTTATCGTCATATGTACAGCCCAGGAGAAGGATATAAAGACGAGAAAAAACCAACGGTAAATATTACGATACAAAATAGTCTTTTTGGGGAAGCTTTAGATACTTATAACCATGCATTTGGAAGTACATTAGGAGGTGAAAACTGTTCTTTTGTTAGAAATATGTGGGCAAGTAATGCCGGTAGAAATCCTTCTATTGGATGGAATGGTATTTTTAATTTTGCTAATAATGTGGTCTACAATTGGGTACACCGCTCTATAGATGGTGGAGATTATACTGCAAAATATAACATAGTAAATAATTACTTTAAGCCAGGACCACTTACACCTAAAGACAGACCTGTTGGTTATCGTATACTAAAACCAGAATCTGGTAGAAGTAAATTAGATACGGTAGTTTTTGGTCGTGCATATGTTTCAGGTAATTATGTAGATGGTTATCCTAAAGTAACAAAAGACAATTGGGCAGGTGGTGTTCAGATAGAAGGAAAAGATGGTGAATTAATAAGTTATGATAAAGCTCAGGCATATTTTCAATATATGAAAACAGAAACGCCTATGCCAATGCCTTGGTTACATCCATTCATGACAGCTGAAGAATCATATACCTATGTATTGGATCACGTAGGAGCTACGTTACCAATAAGAGATGAAGTAGATAGTAGAATAGTAAGAACTGTAAAAAATGGTAAAGCAGAATATGCAAAAGGATTAAATGCAGATGATTTTTACCAATTTAAGCACAGAAGATTGCCAAAAGACTCGTATAAAGGAGGAATTATTACAGATATTAAGCAGGTAGGAGGGTACCCTGAATACAAAGGGAAATCTTATAAAGATACTGATAATGATGGTATGCCTGATAAATGGGAAAAGAAAAATGGTTTGAATCCGAAAGATGCTTCCGATGCTATTCAAGATGCTGATAAAGATGGATATACTAATATAGAGGAATATCTTAACGGAACAGATCCTAATCAATTTGTTGATTGGAAAAACCTTTCTAATAACAATGATACTTTAAAAGAAAAATTAATTCAATAACCTAGGATTAATATAATGTGCCTTAACATTCTTACGTCTAAAATTGACGTAAGAATGTTTTTTTAAAATTTAAGATAAACATTACTTAGTTATGAAAAGTATAAAGATAAAATTAGGAATAGCTATAACTTATTGTTTGTTGGGTTGTGCTAGTATAAATGCTCAGCAGTATGCAGACCCTGAATATGTTAAAGTTACAGAGAATAGAGCTGCCAAAATAGTTGATAACATGGAGCTATCGGCTTCAGTAGATAAACAAGCGGTTGTTAGCGCTATTGCAAAACAGTATCAAAATTTAAGTAAGATTCAAGAAGAAAAAGAAGTTCAAATTGAAGCTGTTAAAAATTCTGATTTATCTAAGGAAAAAAAGGATAAGAAAATTGAGAAAATTAAAAATGTAGCAGTTAAAAAAACAGATAGTCTTCATAAAACTTATATTAAAGAATTAGAAAAATACCTAGACGAAAAGGGGGTAAGTGACGTAAAAGACGGAATGACATATGGTGTAATGCCAAAAACGTATGTTGCTTTTCAAGATATGCTTCCTAACCTGACTCAAGAACAAAAAGATACTATTTATAGTTATTTAAAAGAAGCTCGTGAACATGCAATGGATGGAGGTTCTTCTAAAGAAAAACATGCTTGGTTTGGTAAGTATAAAGGCAAAATTAATAATTACCTTTCTGCTCAAGGTTATGATTTGAATAAAGAAAGTGAAGAGTGGCATAAGAGACTAGAAGCAAGGAAGAAAGAAAATAAAGAATAAATTGAACAATTTAACTAACTAACAAAAATGATTACCACCCGCACCCGTTACCACTTAAAATACACAGTTTTATTTTTTTTGTTTTTGACTTTAGCAAAAGGATTTGCTCAGTATCCTGAAATTCCTAAAGAGTTACAGGATAAAACAGATGCTCGTATGGCTAAAGAAGAAGAGAGATTGCAAAAAATATGGGAAGAAAATTATGCTATAATTGAAGAAGAAGGAAAACATGGTCGTCCTTATTTACCCTGGGCTTCATATCCTAACGATTTTATAAAGGCCGATATACCGGCATTTCCTGGAGCCGAAGGTGGAGGGGCTTTTACTCCTGGCGGACGTGGAGGTAAAATTTTTGTAGTTACTAGTTTAGCAGATAGTGGTAAAGGTACTCTAAGAGAGGCCTGTGAAGCAGTAGGTGCTAGAACCATTGTATTTAATGTAGCTGGCATTATTCAATTAGAAAATCCTATTAGTATTAGAGCTCCTTATGTTACCATTGCTGGACAAACTGCTCCTGGTGATGGTATTTGTGTTGCCGGAGAATCTTTTAAAATTGATACTCATGATGTTATTATTAGACATATGCGTTTTAGAAGAGGTGCAACAGATGTTACTAGAAGAGATGATGCTTTGGGTGGAGACCCAATGGGAAATATTATCATAGATCATTGTTCTGTTAGTTGGGGATTAGATGAAAACATGTCGATGTACAGAAATATGTTTTCACCGAATGAGAAAACTCCAGTACAGAAACTTCCAACAGCAAATATTACCATTCAAAATACCATTTCCTCAGAAGGCTTAGATACCTATAACCATGCTTTTGGTAGTACTATAGGAGGTTTAAATAGTACTTTTATAAGAAACCTATGGGCCGATAATATTTCTAGAAATCCATCTATAGGAATGTATGGAGATTTCAACTTTGTGAACAATGTTTTGTTCAATTGGTGGAACCGCTCATTGGATGGTGGAGACTTCCGCTCTATGTTTAATATTATAAATAACTATTTTAAACCAGGACCTATAACTCCAACAGATAAGCCCATACGTTATAGAATTCTTAAACCTGAAATGGGGTGGTTAAAACCTAAAAGATTTGGAAGAGCGTATGTGTCCGGTAACTATGTAGAAGGTGCTCCGGAAGTCACCGCGGATAACTGGAACGGAGGAGTGCAATTAGAAAGTATGTCCTTAGAAGAAGCTAAGTCCTATTTTGACTATATAAAGCAGGAAAAACCTTTTACAATGCCTTATTTGACAATTATGGAAGCCAATGAGGCTTACAGTTTTGTTTTGGAAAACGTGGGAGCCAACGTTCCTAAGAGAGATGAAGTAGACGAAAGAATTATAAAGCAGGTTAAAACTGGAAAAATTGATACCAAAGATGGTATGGAGATGACTATTGGAGGTGAATTTATCCACAGAAGATTGCCTG
This sequence comes from Neptunitalea lumnitzerae, assembly GCF_027924185.1. Classification (GTDB taxonomy): domain Bacteria; phylum Bacteroidota; class Bacteroidia; order Flavobacteriales; family Flavobacteriaceae; genus Neptunitalea; species Neptunitalea lumnitzerae. Next base: position 617,623 of record NZ_BRVO01000002.1, on the reverse strand, counting down.
TTGATGCTTATAAAAAGGGAATTATTGTAAGTCCTGAACAGGTAGGTGGTTATCCTGATTATAAGGGAAAACCTTATAAAGATTCTGATAATGATGGAATACCTGATAGATGGGAGAAAAAATATGGATTAAACCCTTATGATTCGTCTGATGCTAATAAAGATTTAAATGGAGATGGATATACCAATATAGAGAAATACTTTAATGGTATAGATCCGACAGATAGAATAGATTGGACAAACATGACTAATAATGTAGATACCTTAAGCAAAATTTCAGGGGGTCGTTTATTGCAATAATAAATAAAGATAATTCCAATATTAGAATGTATTCAGTTGTAAAAAAATATAATATAGTTTGGAGCTTAATGAGTATACTTTTTGCTACGTATATGAATGCTCAACAATACCCTGATATTCTTAGAGAAGCTAGCGGAATAATTATGGTTGCTGATAGTTTAGGAAATACAATTCCAGATTTCTCTTATGCAGGCTATGAGGCTTCAGAACAATCAATACCGTTTATACCAGCACAAATTTTTGTTCCTTCAATGGAGGGAGATGCTACGGAAACGATACAAAAGGCTATAGATTATGTAGGTGGTCTAAAACCAGATGCTTCTGGGTTTAGAGGTGCCATACTATTAGATAGGGGTATTTTTAAAGTTAGTGGAACCTTGTACATTAAAACGTCTGGTATAGTTTTAAGAGGTAGCGGAACACAAACAAATGGTACAACGTTACTAGGTACAGGTGTCAAAAGAGAAGCTGTAATTAGAGTTTTGGGTACCAATGATATAAAATTTGGAGATAAGAAAGATGTTACCAATGGGTATACACCTTTAGGCGCTACTAAGATAATGGTAGAAAATACTAAAGATTTTACCGTTGGATCTGAAATAAGAATAATGCGTCCGTTAACCAAAGCATGGATTAAGCAACTGAAGATGGAAGCATTTGGAGGTGAAACAGACTGGATTGGCTGGAAAGAGGGCAATTGGAATATGGAGTGGTATAGAACCATTTCTGAAATTTCAGGAAACACTATTAGTTTTAATGCTCCTTTAACTGAGGTATTAGATGAAACTTTTGGAAAAAGTACCGTTAATTTAATGACTTGGAATGGTAGAATTGAACAGGTAGGAATTGAAAACCTTTTGATGGATTCTACGTTCGATTCTGAAAATAAGAAAGATGAAGAACACAGATGGCAAGCCATAGGTATGGAAAATGTAAAAAATGCTTGGGTTAGACAAGTTCATTTTAAACATTTTGCAGGCGGGGCTGTGGCTCTTCTAAAATCTACTCAACAAATAACGGTGGAAGATTGTATAGCTACAGAACCTATTTCTGAAATAGCAGCCTTTAGAAGACAAACATTCTACACAGAGGGTCAGCAAACATTATTTCAACGTTGTTACTCTGAATTTGGTTACAATGATTTTGCAGTAGGTGGTTTTGGTACTACGGGACCTAATGTGTTTTTACAATGCGAATCTCATTTACCTTATAGCAATAGTGGAGCAATAGGTAGTTGGGCAAATGGAGTATTATTTGACATAGCGTATATAGATGGTGGAGCATTGTCTTACCACAATAGAGAGCAATCTGGTCGTGGTGCGGGGTGGACGGCAGCTAACAGTGTATTTTGGGAGAGTTCTGCTTCTAAAATAGAGTGTTATAGTCCTCCAACTTCACAAAATTGGGCATTTGGTGTTTGGGGTCAGTTTGCGGGTAATGGTCACTGGAAAGATGTGAATGGACATATAAACCCTAGAAGTTTATTTTATGCGCTACTGGAAAAACGTTTAAATACACTTCCTGTAAAACCTTATTTACAAAGTATAGGTTCAGAGCCATCATCTAGTCCTACCTTAGAACGAGCGGAAGAGCTTACTGGTTTAGCTGTTAATGAATTACAGAGTTTACCTGAATGGATAGTTGAAGTATCTAAAATTAATAAAATAGACATTGATAAAGCAGGTATTAAGTCAGTAGACCAGATAAAATTAAAGAATGGTAGTAGCTCTAAAGACGGTGAAATAGGTTTAACTATTAATCAAACCAATGGAAGGCTAACGTATAATAGCAAGCTTATCATGGGGAAAAGTTTTGGTATTATGTGGTGGCGTGGTAGTTTAAGAGAAGATGATGTTAGTAAATCTACACCTCATGTTACCCGTTTTGTTCCAAAAAGAAGAGGAATAGGGCTTACAGATAATATAGAGGAAACCGTAGCTTGGTTAAAAGCAAACAATATGGTAGCATTAGAGCATAATTATGGTTTGTGGTATGACCGAAGAATGGATGACCATGAGCGTGTTAGAAGAATTGATGCCGATGTTTGGGCTCCGTTCTACGAGCAACCATTTGCTAGAAGTGGTAAAGAAGTAGCTTGGGATCATTTAAGTAAATATGATCTTACTAAGTACAATACTTGGTATTGGGACAGGTTGCAGCAATATGCGGATGAAGCTGAAAAAGAAGGTCAGTTATTGGTTCATCAGCAGTATTTTCAGCATAATATATTAGAGGCAGGGGCGCATTGGTCTAGTTCTCCGTGGCGTTCCGCTAATAATATAAATCAGACAGGTTTTCCTGAACCACCTCCGTATGCTGGTGATAAAAGAATTTTTATGGCGGAACAGTTTTATGACATTACCAATGTGCATCGTAAAGAGTTACATAAAAAATATATAGAACATTCTTTTGATGTTTTTAAGGGTAACAGTAATGTCATACAACTAACTAGTGCAGAGTATACCGGGCCGTTACATTTTCTGCAATTTTGGTTAGATGTAGCCAAGGAATGGAAAAAAGAAAATAATACAAAGCAACTTATAGGATTAAGTGCCACTAAAGATGTTCAGGATGCCATACTTGCAGATGAAGAAAGAGCGCAGACCGTAGATCTTATTGATATTAGATATTGGTATTACAAAGAAGATGGAACAGCGTACGCTCCGGCTGGGGGTGTTAATTTAGCACCGAGACAACATGCTCGTAAAATGAAAACTGGTAAAGAAACAGCTGAACAGGTTTATAGAGCTGTACGAGAATATAGAGAGAAATATCCTGAAAAAATGATACTATATTCTACTTATGGAGCACCAAGATTTGGTTGGGCAGTATTAATGGCTCAGGGGTCGTTGCCTAACATTCCTGTAGTTACTTTACCCATGTTTAATACGGAACTTTCCAAAATGAATTTTGTTACAGAAACCTCTTTTAAAGACGCTGTATGGAAATTGGTAAATATAGGAAGTAGTCAGTTACTATATAGTAACGGAGCTAAAGAAACTAGTGTTAACCTAGCCAATTATAAAGGAAAATATAGGGTATACTATATCAACGAAAAAACAGGAGAAGTAACCAAAGGGGAAATCCTTAAAGGAGGAAGTACAACCAAACTTTCTTTTACACAAAATGTAATTTTTATAATTAAAAAATAACAACCTGCTATGAAAAATATAATACCATCTTTCTTACTATTAAGTCTGATGCTTCTATTAACAGCGTGTTCAACAGACATTAATAAAAAAGAAGAAGTAACAGCAGATAAAACAGTTGATACAAAAATATCACCATTAAAAATAGCTGAAAATCATCATTACTTTACTACTAATGATGATAAACCATTCTTTTGGTTAGGAGATACTGCTTGGTTAATGTTTTCTAAGCTTACACGAGAAGAAATAGTAGCTTATTTTGATAAGCGTAAAGCACAGGGATTTAATGTAATACAAGTAATGACTTTGCATACCTTATCGGCTGTAAATATTTATGGAGATTCTGCCCTAGTAAACCAAAACGTTGCAAAACCTATGACAACACCTGGTGCTACTTTTTCAGAAGAAGAAGAAGCATATGATTTTTGGGATCATGTAGATTTTGCAGTTAAAACTGCCGAAGAGAAAGGGATGTATATGGCCATGGTACCAGTATGGGGTAACAATGTAAAAAGTGGCAAAGTATCGGTTGAGCAAGCTGCTTCATACGCCAAATTTTTAGCCAATCGTTACAAGAGTTTTAAGAATGTAATCTGGCTGAATGGAGGAGATACCTTTGGTAATGAGTTTACAGATGTTTGGAATACCATAGGAATTACGTTGAAAAAAGAGAACCCCGATAAATTAATTACATTTCATCCTAGAGGGAGAATGCAGTCTTCAGATTGGTTTCATAATGAAGATTGGCTAGATTTTAATATGATACAATCTGGACATAGGAGATATGATCAGGATGATTCAGAACGATCTTATGGGGAGGATAATTGGAAATATATTTTAACCGATTTTTATAAGGAACCATTTAAGCCTACACTGGATGGAGAGCCCTCTTACGAAGGGATACCCCAAGGTTTACATGATACCTTACAACCCTTTTGGAAAGCAAAAGATGTTAGGCGATATGGGTATTGGTCGGTTTTTGCTGGTGCAGCTGGTTATACTTATGGACATAGTGCTGTAATGCAGATGCAATCTAAAGACGAAAAGACAGGAGCTTATGGGAATAAATTGTATTGGAAAGATGCGCTTACTGAAGAAGGAGCAAATCAAATGTATTACTTAAAGGAATTAATGTTGGATTATCCGTTTGAGTCTGGAGAACCAGACACTACCTTAGTAGTAGATCAGGGTATAAAGCATGCGTATATACCAGCTATTAAGGGGAAAGGATACACTATGTTTTATGATTATTCTGGAAGACCGTTTCAAGTAAATTTAGATAAAGTATTAGGAACTGAAATAGAAGCTAGTTGGTTTAATCCAAGAAATGGAGAGAAAACAGCTATAGGTTCTTTTAAGAAAAATGGTATACAAAAATTTACTCCTGAAGGCGGCAAAGAAGAAGGTAATGATTGGGTGTTAATACTAACCTCAAAATCATAATTAATGCACTACAAGCTTTTATATATAGTGGTATTCTTCGTTTTATGTTCTTGTAAATCTGATGAACAAGAACTGTATTTATTTACATCTTTTCGGGAACCTGCTACCGAGGGTCTGATGTTGACTTATAGTGAAGATGGTTATCATTGGAAAGATTTAGACGGACCATTTTTAAAGCCAACTATAGGAAATGATAGTATTATGAGAGACCCATCTATAACAAGAGATAAAAATGGTACTTATCATTTAGTTTGGACTACAGAATGGAGAGGTGGTAATGGTTTTGGTTACGCCAATTCTAAAGATTTAGTGCATTGGTCAACAGAGAAGTACATTCCTGTAATGGAACATGAACCAGAAGTAGTAAATGTATGGGCTCCCGAGTTGTTTTATGATGACGAAGCAGATAGGTTTATTATTATTTGGGCTTCTACTATTCCTAATCGTTTTGAAAAAGGAGAGGAGGAAGAAAAGAACAATCATAGGATGTACTACACCACCACTAAAGATTTTATAACATTTACTGAAACCAAATTGTTTTTAGATCCTGGATTTAGTGTTATTGATGCTGTAATTGTAAAGAGAGCAAAGAATGATTATGTATTGGTATTAAAAGACAATACGCGCCCAATGAGGAATTTGAAAGTAGCCTTTGCTAATAATCCTTTAGGACCATATAAAAATATCAGTGAACCCTTTACAGATTTTCTTTCAGAGGGGCCAACAGTAGTATTTACAAATGAAGAGTGGTTAATTTATTACGATAATTATGGGGCTAAAAATTACAAAGCAGTTGCTACTCAAAATTTTAAAGAGTTTAGAGATGTAAGTGATTCCATTCAATTACCGAAAGGACATAAGCATGGTACCATTACAACAATTGATAAATCAATCCTTCAAGGGGTATTAGAAAAAGAACATAAATAATGATTAAAGGTAAAAACATATCAAGATATATATCAGTTAGTTTTCTTGCCATCGCAGTATTTGTAACTGGTATTGTAAATGCGCAAGATACAGTACATTACATAGGTAACACCTTATCTAACATTAATTATCATCACGGTCAGTTAACTCCTGCTGTGGGGGTACATGCAACGCAGGTAATGCGTGCGAGTAGAGAACACCCGGAAAAGGCGGATGGGTTTGGGTGGACCTATAATCACGCACCTAATATGGCATATTGGAATGGTACTTTTTATTTACAATATTTAAGTAATCCGGTAGGAGAACATATACCTCCCGGACAAACTTTTCTTGTAACATCAAAGGATGGTGAAAATTGGAGTAAGCCACAGGTGCTATTTCCAATGTATCATATCCCTGATGGATGGAAAAAAGAAGATGTTGAGGGTGAATCTAAAAACTTAGATGCAGTAATGCACCAACGTATGGGATTTTTTGTTTCATCGGAGGGAAGGTTGTTAACGTTGGCCTACTATGGTATTGCCATGGATAAGAAAGATGATCCCAACGATGGGAAAGGCATTGGGCGTGTAGTTCGTGAAATTTATAAAGATGGAACTTTTGGACCGGTTTATTTTATCAGATTTAATAAAAGTTGGGATAAGTCTAAATCTGCCTATCCATTTTTTGAAAAAAGTAAAGATAGAAGCTTTAAAAAGGCTTGTGAAGAATTATTGGCAACCCCTTTAATGATGCAACAATGGGTAGAAGAAGCAGATAGAGATGACCCTTTAATTCCACTAAAAAAGCAATTTAAAGCATTTAGTTATTATCATTTACCTAATGGTGATGTAGTGGGTTTATGGAAGCATGCACTTACTTCAATAAGTAAAGATGAGGGAAAAACTTGGGAATATCATCCAATGCGTGCTCCAGGTTTTGTAAATAGCAATGCAAAAATATGGGGCCAAAAAACTTCAGATGAAAAGTATGCTACTGTATATAATCCGTCAGAATTCAGATGGCCTTTAGCTATTTCTACCAGTGATGATGGCTTAGTTTATGACAATCTTTTATTAGTGCATGGTGAAATTACACCTATGCGTTATGGGGGAAATTACAAATCTTATGGACCACAATACGTACGAGGTATTGTAGAAGGAAATGGTACTCCACCTGATGGTAAATTATGGGTAAGTTATAGTGTAAATAAGGAAGATATTTGGGTAGCCTCTGTTCCTGTCCCGGTAACAAGTGACGTAAACGAAGATGTGAATGATGTGTTTAGCCAATTACCTGCTGGGCATGAATTAGATTTTTGGAATTACTATAATCTTGCTTGGGCATCAGTGGGTATTGAAAAGAAATATAATAGCACTTGGTTAACCTTACGAGACCATGATTTGTTTGATTATGCGAGGGCAGAAAGAATAGTGCCTTATGCAGAAAAAATGGAGACTACGTTTACCGTTTTACCAGAACAAAATAATCATGGAATGATGCAGGTAGAGTTTCAAGATGAAAAAGGTTCTCCTGCTATAAGAATTGTATTTGATAATGAAGGTAGGATAAAGGCTAAAGCTGGAGCTAGATTTAGAAATATAACTACGTATGAAGCTGGTAAAGAATATGAAATAAGCATCCGTATGGACGTAAGTAAGAGAGCTTTTTATGTTAGTGTAAATGGAAGTAAAGAAACTTATATGATTTTTTATGCTCCGGTACACGGGTTTAAAAAAGTTATGTTCCGAACCGGAGAAGAGCGTCATTTTCCAACCCCAGATACGCCAGCAGATACACCAGATTATTATGATTTACCGCAAACAGGTGTTGAAATAGAAGAGGCAGTGTTTAATATTAAATCATTAACTACTAGAAAACTATAGAATGAAATACTTTGGCTATATAGTTTGTGTTTTAGTAACGTTTTTGACTCCTGTTAAAAATGAAGATTTTGCGGTACAACAAGTAACTTGTGAATCTCAAATAAATCCTTTAGCAGTAAATACGTTACATCCGGTTTTTGGTTGGAAATTGCAGTCGAATCAAGAGCAGGTAATGCAAAGTGCATATCAAATATTGGTGGCGTCATCTGAAAAAGGTTTGGCTAAGGGACATGGAGACATGTGGGATAGTGGTAAGGTAGTAACCGATAAAAGTTTATATGTATCTTATGATGGAAAGCCATTAAAATCTGGAAAAAAGTATTATTGGAAAGTGAAGTTGTGGAATACTAAAGGTGAAATAACAGATTGGAGTAAAGCTGCCACTTTTAGAATGGCTCCAGAAATTTTAAAAAAAGATACTCATTGGATTGGTGCTATTACAAAAGCAGACAGTCATTTACCGGAAGGCAGACATTATCATTCAGCTACCTATAAAAAAACAAAGAAACAGGCTATTATAGATTCAACTGCAGAACTGGCTAGACAGAGTATACTCCTTCGTAAATCTTTTAAAGCCAAGCGTAACATCAAAGAAGCTGTTATTTATGTTTCAGGCTTAGGCCATTATGAATTAACACTAAATGGGCAAAAAATAGGGAATAGTGAATTTGCTCCTCTTTGGACGGATTACGATAAAACCGTATTGTACAATACGTACGAATTAGATGTGAACCATTTAAACAAAGGCGAAAACGTAATAGGGGTTTGTTTAGGTAATGGAATGTACAATACCATAGAAGAAAGATATACTAAGTTTTTTGTAGCATTTGGTCCACCAACCTTATTTTTTAAAATGAAGATTGTATATGATAATGGAGATGAACAAGAAATTGTTTCTGATACTTCATGGAAATACAGTAAAAGTCCAATTACTTTTAATAGTTTATTTGGGGGCGAAGATTATGATGCTAGATTAGAACAACCTGGATGGAATCAAAAAGGATTTAAAGCTAAAGATTGGAAAGATGTGGTTATTCAAGAAGCACCAAAAGGTTCTGTAAAACCACAGCAAACAACACCTGTTCAAATTAATGAAGTATTTCCAGTAGAGGAATTCAAAAAGTATAATGATAGTATTTACGTTTTCAATATGGGGCAAAACCTTAGTGGTTTTCCAACTATTAAAGTAAAAGGGAAAAAAGGGCAAACCATAAGAATATGGCCTGCAGAAGGACTTAAAGAAGATGGTACCATAAGACAAGGGCGTTCAGGAAAACCTTATTATTATGAGTATACCTTAAAAGGAGAAGGAATAGAAACTTGGCAACCACGTTTTACTTACTATGGTTATCAGTATTTACAAATAGAAAATATTAACTATAAAGATGAAATAGAAGCAGAATTGCCAACCCTATTAGAAATACAATCTAACTTTCTATACAACAATGCAGGAAGGGCCGGATATTTCAACTGTTCTAATGAGTTATTTAATAAGGCAGATGAATTAATTAATAATTCAATTAAAAGTAATTTTCAAAGTGTATTTACCGATTGTCCGCATAGAGAGAAGCTAGGATGGTTAGAAGAAACGCATTTGAATGGACCTGGATTGTTTTATAACTATCATTTAGAGACCTATATCCGTAATGTGATGCAAAACATTAGTGATGCTCAAAATGCAGATGGTTTAATTCCTACCATTGCACCAGAATATGTAGTTTTTGGTGGTGATTTTACCGATTCACCGGAGTGGGGTGTAGCAGGTATTATTTTGCCTTGGATGTATTATGAATATTATGGAGATGATAGTCTTATTAAAGAATACTATCCAGTAATGAAAAGATATGTAGACTATTTAACCTCTAAGTCAGATGAACATATTGTTTCCTATGGTTTGGGTGATTGGTATGATTATGGGGATCATCCTGCTGGGTATTCCAAAAATAGCCCTATAGCACTTTCAGCTACCAGTCATTACTATTATGGTACATATTTATTAGCAAAGGCCGCAAAACATCTAAATAAGGATGTGGATGCAAAAAAGTATGCACAATTAACAGAAGAAATTAAAAGAGCTTTTAACAATAAATTTTTCAACACAAAAACCAAACAGTACGGTACGGGTAGTCAGTTTAGCAATGCTGTGCCATTATTTATGGATATGGTAGCTCTTGAAAACAGAGAGGCAGTTATGAATAATTTATTGGCAGACATTACCAAGCGAGGATACCGGTTAACAACAGGAGATGTTGGTAATAGGTATTTGTATCAGGTATTAGCCAATAATGGTGCTAATGATGTAATGTATCAAATGCAAAATCATGAAGATGCCCCAGGGTATGGATTCCAAATTAAATTTGGATTAACCACACTAACAGAGCAATGGGACCCCCGTAAAGGCAATTCTTGGAATCATTTTATGATGGGACAAATTCAGGAGTGGTTTTTTAAATCGTTAGGCGGGATAGTACCGGATGAGAATGTTCAAGGATTTAAGCATTTTTACCTTCAACCAGTTATAGTAGGCGATATGAGTTATGTAAATAGCAATTATGAATCAGTTTATGGTACCATCGTATCAAATTGGAAAAGAGAAGGGGACGCATTTGTTTACCACGTGGAAATACCGGCAAACACAACCGCAACCATTACATTGCCAGTTACCGGAGAAACATACATTAATGGGAAAGAAATTAAAGCATCAAAATTGATTTTGCAAATGAATGCTAACACTGAATTTGAACTGGGTTCTGGAGTATACACAATTGAATGTAAATGAAAACTATGAATACATTGTTTAAAAATATAATTAGTCTAAGTATCTTTTTGATGGTATTTTGTTCGAATGCACAAATACCAACATCTGATACCAATTACCGAGTTTCAGTAAAAGAAACACTCCATAAAATTGAAGAGCTGTTTCATATAACGATTTCTGATAGGAAAAAATTATTAGGAGATTTAGAGTTAGATTATGGTACTTGGCGTATTCAACCAGGTAATTTAGAAATGAGTTTAACAAATGTGTTGGCTCCATTAGGATTAACTTTTTTTAAGGAAGCAGACGGAACTTATCTGATTCGCAAATTTGAATATCCTAGACGGTCAGAAGCCATAGGTTTAGAACGTCTTACGTATCTGGAAGGGTTGTATAACACTAAAGAAACTTGGGAAGAGCGTAAATCAAGTATGAAGGAATGTATGAAGGTTTCTTTAGCTTTAGATAAAGCACCACCAATGCCAACTGGCAAACCTATACTTTCCAAAATAAGAAAATATAAAGGATACACCGTTCAAAATATAGGATTGGAGATTTTACCGGGCGTATATACGGCAGGTACTATTTATCGTCCTACTAAAATAAAAGGGAAAGCTCCTGTGATACTTACACCTAATGGTCATTTTAAGGATGAACGTTACCGAGAGAGCGAACAAATACGTTGTGCTGTTTTAGCCAAAATGGGAGCTATTGTGGTAAGTTATGATTTGTTTGCTTGGGGAGAATCTAAGTTACAATTTCCAGTAGAAGCACATCATAATAGTATAGCCCAAGTAGTAGAGGTATTAGATGGAATCCGTTTTCTAGATTACTTAGCTACTTTAAAAGAAGCAGATATGACTAGAGTAGGTGTTACAGGTGGCTCAGGAGGAGGTTCTCATACACTATTTCTCGCGGCATTAGACGATAGGGTAACCGTATCAGTTCCGGTGGTTATGGTTTCTTCTCATTTTTCAGGCGGATGTCCTTGTGAGAGTGGAAGACCAATTCATCTGTGTGGTAATGGAACCAATAATGCGGAAATAGCCGCCATGGCAGCACCAAAACCACAATTAATTATTTCAGATGGAGGAGATTGGACTAGTACCGTACCTGAATTAGAATTTCCGTTCATACAACGTACCTATGGCTTTTATCATGCAAAGGATAAAATTAGAAATGCCCACTTTGGAAATGAAGGTCATGATTATGGAGTTTCTAAAAGAATGGCTATGTATCCATTTATGGCGAAGTATTTAGGATTGGATATAAAAAAGGTAAGCAACAGCTCTGGTAAAATAGATGAATCATTTGTGACTGTTGAACCGAAAGAAACACTATATGTATTTGGTAATAAAGAAGAAAATCTACCTGAAAACGCTATAACCGATATTGATATTTTATACCAATATTTTGGTGAAGAAAACTATAAAAAACTATGAATAAACAACTCATCTACCTACAAACCGCACTACTGTTTTTTATTACTATTTTAGGAAGTGCCCAAAGTAGTACAGATTTAAAACTATGGTATAATAAACCGGCAAGCAATTGGTATGAAGCCCTACCTTTAGGTAACGGAAGACTAGGAGCTATGGTTTTTGGGAATCCTCAAATGGAAAGGTTACAGCTAAATGAAGAAACCATTTGGGCTGGTTCACCTAATAGCAATGCACACGACAAAGCTTTAAAGGTACTACCAACAGTAAGACAACTTATTTTTGATGGTAAATATAAAGAGGCACAAGATTTAGCTACTTCTGATATTATGTCGCAAACTAATAATGGGATGCCTTATCAAACCTTTGGGAGTGTTTATATTTCGTTTCCTGAACATGCCAATTATACGAATTATTATAGGGAATTAAATATAGCTGATGCTACTTCCAAAGTAACGTACTCGGTTGATGGAGTGAAGTATACTAGAGAGGTACTAACAGCTTTTGAGGACAATGTAATTGTAGTTAAGTTGTCTGCTGACCAAAATGCAAAAATAACATGTAATGTATTAATGAATAGTCCTTTTGATAAAACGGATGCGTATTCTGAGAACGATAACATTGTTTTGAAAGGAGTTACAAGTACGTATGAGGGGCAAAAAGGACGAGTAGTATTTCAAGGGAGAACCAAAGCTGTAAATCAAGGTGGAAAAGTATCATCCTCTAATGGAATCCTAAGTATTATTGGAGCAGATGAAGTAACCTTGTATATTTCTATTGCTACCAATTTTAAAAACTATAAAACTTTAGAAGATAAGGTAGAAGCCGAGAACAAGTGTAAAGACTATTTAACCAAAGCTTCAAAAAATAATTTTGAGGCTATAAAGAAGGCACATGTTGCGTATTACCAGAAATTTTTTAATCGTGTGAGTTTTAATCTAGGAATTACAGAAGCAGCCAATAAACCAACGGATGAAAGAGTTGCTAACTTTTCTTCAGAATTTGATCCACAATTAGCTGCGCTTTATTTCCAATTTGGAAGGTATTTGTTATTAAGTTCTTCCCAACCTGGTGGTCAACCTGCCAACTTACAAGGAATCTGGAACGATATGCTACAACCACCATGGGAGAGCAAGTACACTACTAACATCAATGCTGAAATGAATTATTGGCCAGCAGATGTTACTAACCTTACTGAAATGCACGAACCTTTTATACAATTAATCAAAGAGGTTAGTGAAACAGGAACAGAAACAGCCAGAAAAATGTATGATGCTAATGGCTGGGTACTTCATCATAATACTGATATATGGAGAATTACAGGTCCTATAGATTATGCTACCTCGGGTATGTGGCCATCAGGAGGTGCCTGGTTGTGTCAAGATGCTTGGGAACGCTATTTATTTACGGGAGATAAAGTTTATTTAGAAGAAATGTATCCGGTAATGAAAGGAGCAGCTGAGTTTTTCCTAGATTTTATGATAGAAGATCCAAATACAGGTTGGATGGTTGTAGTACCATCTAGTTCGCCAGAACATTCTCATTATGGTAAAACGGGGAAAGCAGCTATAGCTTCTGGGGCTACTATGGATAATCAATTAGTTTTTGATTTATACTCAAATGTGATTAAAGCGACTGAAATTCTAAATAAAGATCAAGATTTTGCTAACAAGCTTAAGCAAGCAAGAGAAAAAATAGGTCCGATGAAAATAGGACAATATGGACAGTTACAAGAATGGGCAGAAGATTGGGATGATCCTGAAGATAAACACCGTCATGTGTCGCATCTGTATGGTATTTATCCAAGTCATCAAATATCACCTTTCAAAACACCAGAATTGTTTCAGTCGGTTAAGAAAACGTTGGAACATAGAGGAGATCCGTCTACTGGATGGTCTATGGGCTGGAAAGTATGTTTATGGGCTAGATTATTAGATGGTAATCATGCTTATAAATTATTGAACAATCAGCTAAGCTTAGTATCAGAGAAGAAAAAGGGAGGTGGAACCTATTCTAATTTGTTCGATTCACATCCTCCTTTTCAAATTGACGGGAATTTTGGCTGTACTGCAGGTATAGCTGAAATGTTATTGCAAAGTCATGATGGAGCCATTCATGTATTACCAGCCCTACCAGATGTTTGGAAAGATGGAAAGATAACTGGCTTAGTAGCTCGTGGTGGTTTTATAATAGATATAGAATGGAAGAATAATAAGTTAATATCATTATCGGTACAATCTAAATTAGGCGGTAAGTGTAGAGTAAGATTATTGGAGCAATTGATAGCAACAAATGGAGCTAAATTAAAAAAGGCGAAAGGCGAAAATAGTAATATGTTTTACTTTAATGCACCTGTTAAACAGGCGGTAATCTCTGAAAAAGCTACCATAGAAAAACTAAAACTTCCTAAATACAAAGAATACGACTTTAATACCGAAGCAGGTAAAACATACATGTTTAAAACAAAATAAGTATGGTACAGTATAAAAAAAGTATACGTAGTGTTTTTATAATTTTAATGTTTATTACCTTAGGAGCTTGCTCTTCTACTAAGCCTGTAATATCTAATACAACAGAAACTAACAAAGGGATACTTCAGGCTTCTGAATTTAAGCACTATGTAACCTATTTTAATACCATGGAGGATGAGAATATTGCTGAAGCTATACCTAACGATAGTGCTTGGGTATGGATGGAGAAGAATATTCCTTTATTTGAGTGTCCTCAACAAAATTTTGAAGAAATCTATTATTACAGATGGTGGAGCCTACGCAAGCATATTAAAAAGACCCCACAGGGTTATGCTATTACCGAATTTTTAGTAGATAGAAGTTATGCTGATAAATACAATTTAATAAGTTGTGCTTTGGGACACCATATTATGGAATTTAGATGGGTTCACAACCCTGTATACATCAATGAAAATGTACAACTTTGGTATAGGGGAAATGATGGTGAACTTATGAAAAAGTTTAGAAAATTCAGTAGTTGGAATGCATATGCTTTATATAACAAGTATAAGGTAGATAATGATAAAGACTTTTTACTAGATATGTTTCCTGATTTGGTAAAAGAATACGCTTTATGGGAGGGAGATCGTCAACGTAAGGATGGACTTTTTTGGCAAAACGATGTAAAGGATGGTATGGAAGAATCTATAAGTGGTGGACGGAGAGTTAGAAATGCAAGGCCAACTATTAATAGCTATATGTTTGGTAATGCTATGGCATTAGCTGAAATGGCTCAGATGAAGGATGATAATGTGAAGGAGCACTACTTTAAAACTAAAGCAGCTACTTTACAAGAATTAATAGAGGAAAAACTATGGAACCCAAAAGATTCCTTTTTTGAGACCTTTACAGAGAAAGATACCTTAGCACAGGTTAGAGAAGCTATAGGTTTTATTCCTTGGTACTTTAACTTACCCGAAAAGAATAAAGGATATGAGAAGGCTTGGGAACAATTTAAAGACGAAAACGGGTTTAATGCTCCATTTGGTTTAACCACTGCAGAAAGAAGAAGTCCGCTTTTTAGAAGTCATGGCTCAGGTACGTGTGAATGGGATGGTGCCGTTTGGCCGTTTGCTACTTCGCAAACCTTAACTGCTTTGGCTAATGTACTTAACAGTTATACTCAGGAAGTGGTAACTAAAGACGATTATTTTTTACAATTGAATAAATATGTAGAATCTCAATACTACCGTGGTAGACCTTACATTGGTGAATATCTAGATGAAACAACAGGATATTGGTTAATGGGCGATAGAGAGCGCAGTCGTTACTACAACCATTCTACTTTTAACGATTTAATCATTACAGGTTTAGTAGGTTTACGCCCTAGAGCAGATGGTAAGATAGAAGTAAATCCTTTAATACCTGAGAATACGTGGGATTGGTTTTGCCTAGACAATGTGTTATACCATGGAAATACTATAACCATACTTTGGGATAAAACTGGAGATAAATACCAAAAAGGAAAAGGGTTAAGAATTTTTAAGAATGGAGAGGAAGTAGCTTCTTCTAATTCATTAGAACACTTAGTGATAGAATAAGGCAATGATGCGGATTTTAGTATACATAATAGGACTATTAATGTTTTTTAATTCAAACGTTTTAGCAGCTCAAGAAGTTCGTGCGCTAAAGTGTGAAATACTAGATAATCCATTAGGAATAGATGTTTTGAATCCGCGATTGAGTTGGCAACTGTTTGCTTCTGAAAACAATGTATATCAAGAAGGGTATCAAATACTAGTAGCTAGCTCAGAAGAAAAACTGAATCATAATCAAGTAGATTTGTGGGATTCAGGAAAGGTAGCTTCAGATAATTCAATACACGTAAAATATGCAGGAAAACCTTTAAAAGATAAGGAAGATGCATATTGGAAAGTTAAGGTATGGACAAATAAAGGCGAAACCCAGTGGAGTGAAACAGCTCATTGGAGTATGGGTATTTTAACCTATGCGAACTGGAAATCTACCAGATGGATAGGATATGACCATCCTTTTGAATGGGATAGTATTACAACGCATTCTAAACTATCATCTAGATATGTTAGAAAGGAATTTAGAGTAGACAAATCCATAAAACAAGCAAGAGCATATATTATGGGATTGGGACTTTATGAATTATATATAAATGGTGCCAAACTAGGGAATCAGGTTTTGGCTCCTTTACCAACTGATTATACTAAAAATGTAAAATATAATGTATTGGATGTAACTGAAGAGTTAGTTAAAGACAATAATGCAATCGGTGTCATTTTAGGAAATGGAAGGTTTTTTACCATGAGGCAAGATTATAAACCTTATAAAATTAAAACTTTCGGGTATCCAAAATTAGCCATGCAATTAGTTATTACTTACGATGATGGAACCACAGAAGTCATAAAAACGGATGAAAGTTGGAAGCTTACTGGTGATGGACCTATTCGTTCTAATAACGAGTACGATGGTGAAGTTTACGACGCTAGAAAAGAAATAAGAGGTTGGAGTTCCGCAGGGTTTAATGATAGTGACTGGATAAATGCTTCATGGGTACAAGAACCTGGTGGATTTTATGAAGCTCAAATGACACCGGGTATGACTGTTAAAGATTCAGTTCAACCTAAGCATATTAAAACAACGAAGTACGGAACCTATATTTTAGATATGGGGCAAAACATGGCAGGTTGGCTTCAGTTAAAAGTAAGAGGACAAGAAGGAGATAGCATTCAACTTAAATTTTCAGAATCATTAAAAGAGGACGGAAGTTTGTACAGAGAAAATTTAAGAGATGCAGAGGTTACAGATACCTATATTCTCAAGGGAGGTGGAGTAGAAGTTTGGGAGCCTAGATTTGTATATCATGGATTTAGGTATGTTGAGATTTCAGGTTACAGGTATTTACCTACTGTAGAAGATTTTATAGGCAAGGTTGTTTATGACGACTTAGAAACTACAGGAACATTTGAATGTTCTAATGAAATAATGAACCAAGTGTTTAAAAATGCTTTCTGGGGTATACGTAGTAATTATAAAGGAATGCCTGTAGATTGTCCGCAGCGTAATGAGAGACAACCTTGGTTAGGAGATCGTACCACAGGTGCTTATGGAGAAAGTTTTGTTTTTAATAATCATACGCTTTATGCAAAATGGTTAGATGATATTAGATATGCCCAAACCGAAGATGGTGGTATCCCCGATGTAGCACCTGCTTTTTGGAGGTATTATGGAGACAATGTAACCTGGCCTGGTACATATATAACTGTAGCTAACATGTTGTACCATCAGTATGCAGATACTGCTGTAATAAAAAAGCATTATCCGTATATGAAGAAATGGATACTGTACATGGAATCCAATTATCTTAAAAACGATTTAATGAATAAAGATAAGTATGGAGATTGGTGCGTTCCGCCGGAATCTTTGGAGTTGATTCATGCCAAAGATGCAGCTTTAAAAACAGATGGAGAACTTATTTCTAGTGCATTTTATTTCTATTTGTTAGATATTATGCAAGACTTTGCTCAGCTTAATGGAGAACTATCAGATGTTACTTATTACGCTGATTTAAGAAAACGAATTAAGATAGCATTCCATAAGAAATTCTTTAATGAATCTTCTAAAACCTACAGTAATAATACGGTTACTTCTAATATACTGCCATTAGCTTTTGAAATGGTACCATCAGAAGATGAGCAACAAGTGTTTACAAATATGGCAAATCAGATAGAGCAAAAGTACAACAGTCATATAAGCACAGGGGTAATTGGTACCCAATTTTTAATGAGAACACTTTCAGAGTTTGGTAGACCTGATTTGGCATTTACATTGGCTTCTAATAAAACATACCCAAGCTGGGGGTATATGGCAGAAAATGGAGCAACTACCATTTGGGAGTTATGGAATGGCAACACCGCCAACCCTAAAATGAATTCTCAAAACCATGTAATGCTTTTAGGAGATTTATTGATTTGGTATTTTGAGAATGTAGCTGGTATTAAATCTTCAACTATACAACCAGGGTTTAAGGTGTTGGAAATGAAACCTAATTTTTCAATAGATTTAAATTATGTGAAGGCTTCTTACCAATCGGTATATGGAAAAGTAACTAGTAATTGGCAAAAGCGAAAAGGAAAATTATACTGGGAAATTACGGTGCCTGTAAACACCTCTGCTAAGGTACTTGTTCCTTCACAACAAATAGAAAAATTAAAAATTAATGGAGAGAAAATAGATGCTCTAAACCTTTTTTATAAGGTAAGTGATGAAGGTATAGAGATAACTGTGCCTGCGGGAACATACTATATAGAAACGGGCAAATTACACTTATGATATATAGGATAATTTGTAGGTGATAAAAGAAGACATTAAAATATAGAAACTAAACATACTAACTATGAATATTAAGCATATAAACTACAAACAATATATAGGTTGTTTACAACTAATAATAGTGTTATGTATTTTCGGTTGTACTCCTGAAGTAACACTAGAAAGTAAAACATGGCGTGAGGGAATTGTAACAGATGAATTTGTTTTTGAAGAAGCACCTTACCCTTCTTGTCACGCTGCTACTATTACAGAGGCTACCAACGGTACTATGGTTGCTGCATGGTTTGGCGGTACCAAAGAACGTAATCCGGATGTAACAATATGGGTGAGTACTCGTGATAAAGAAAAATGGTCTACACCAGAACAAGTTGCAGATGGAGTGATTAATGACACTTTAAGGTACCCTACATGGAATCCTGTTTTATTTCAAATACCTGATGGAGATTTAATGTTATTTTATAAAGTAGGTCCTAAGCCATCTGAATGGTGGGGTATGTTAACCAGATCATCAGATAATGGTAAAACTTGGTCTAAGCCAGAGAAACTTCCTGAACATTATATTGGTCCGGTTAAAAATAAACCAGAATTATTAGAAAACGGAACATTGCTTTGTCCAACAAGTACAGAGGGCAATGGCTGGCATGTACGAATGGAGTATACCAAAGATTTTGGTAAAACCTGGAAAATGACAGATACCCTTTCTAGAAATACAGAGATTATAGATGCGATACAACCAAGTATTTTAAAACATGGAGATGGTAAATTACAAATTATATGTAGAAGCCGTAGCAGAGCTTTAGCTACAGCATGGTCTACCGATAACGGAATTACTTGGACACCTTTAACCTTAATGAATTTACCCAACAATAACAGTGGTACAGATGCTGTAACCATGGACAACGGTAAACATGTATTAATATATAACCATGTTTTACCTCCTGATGGTAAGATAAAAGGCCCTAGAACTCCTTTGAACATTTCTGTTTCAGATAATGGTATTGATTGGGAGGCTGCTCTAATATTGGAAGACTCGGATATTAGTCAATATTCTTATCCATCTATTTTCCAAAGTTCAGACGGAATGCTACACGCTATTTATACCTGGAGAAGGGAACGAATTAAATATGTTAAAATAGACCCTTCTAAGCTAGTAAGTTTTCCAATAACTGATGGTAAGTGGCCTGGTAAAAAAGTAAATATAACCGCTGTAGGAGAAGAATTGACTAATAATAATGGAGAAAATGAAAAATAAGATACAATATAAAAGAAGAGATTTTATAAAATTATCTGCACTAGCGTCTGGTGCTTTGTTAGCAGGTGCTTGTAGTAATTCGCTTTTTGCGATGTCTTATGGTAAAGAGCAACGCTATAAAATAGCTGTTTGTGATTGGATGATTTTAAAACGTCAGAAATTAAGTGCTTTTGCTTTAGCAAAGGAAATTAATGCAGATGGAATAGAATTAGATATGGGAGGTTTGGGAGCAAGAACCACATTTGATAGTAAGCTAGGAAATCCTGAGGAACGAGAAAAGTTTTTAAATAAATCTAAAGAATTGGGAGTAGGAATTAGTTCTATTGCTATGTCTGGTTTTTATGCGCAATCTTTTGCAGAACGTGCTACTGTAAATATTATGGTCCAGGATTGTATAAATACTATGAAAAATATGGGGGTTAAAACGGCCTATCTGCCATTGGGTGTAGAAGGAGATATGGTTAAACACCCTGAATTACGAGAAGAAATTGTAAAAAGATTGCAATGGGCAGCTAAACAAGTAGCTGAAATAGATGGAGTAATAGCAGTAGAAACTTCTTATGGAGCCAAAGAAGAATTGGAATTTTTGAAAGAAGTAGGGTCTAGACATATTAAAAGCTCTTTCAATTTTGCTAATGCTGTAGATAACGGAAGAGACATTTGTAGTGAGTTAAAAATTTTAGGCAAAAAGAATATTGGACAAATTCATGCATCTAATACCGATAGGGTTTGGCTTCAAAATGATGAAAGTATAGATATGCCCAAGATAAAAGCTACTCTTGATGATATGAACTGGAAGGGATGGCTTATTGTAGAGCGTTCTAGAGATATAGAGCAAGTACGAAATGTAAAAGCCAATTACGGAGCTAATGTAGCTTACTTAAAAAAGATTTTTCAAAATACATAAAACCATATTATGAGATACTTAAGTATACTCCTACTAATTTTTATATGTTCTTGTTCATCTCCTGAAAAGGTAACACTTGTTTTAGATGATAACTCACCAAGAATAAAGTTTGGGGCTGAAAAATTACAGCAAACTTTAACCGAAAATGGTTATGAAGTAACTATAGGGAATGATACAAGTGCTGATAAGACTATAGTTATAGGGAATCAAAATAGTGATTTGTGGCAAAAGCAAGATTTTGGACTACCTCAAAAAATAAAAAGTTTAGCTCAAAAGGAAAGTTTTACAATAGGTACTATTGATAAAGTAATATACATAAGAGGTTTTGACGAATCTGGAAGTTTATACGGAGCGTTGGAATTATCTGATAGAGTTACTAAAGAAGGTAAGTTACCAAATGAAATTGAATATACAGATAGCCCAGAAATGGTTTTAAGGGGTACTTGTATAGGATTACAAAAACCAACGTATTTAGAAGGTAGAGGTGTTTATGAATACCCGTATACCCCTGAAAATTTCCCTTGGTTTTATGATAAACAATTATGGATAGAATACCTCGATATGATGGTAGACAACCGGTTAAATTCGTTATACTTATGGAATGGTCACCCTTTTGCATCTTTGGTGAAACTAGAGGAGTATCCATTTGCGGTTGAAGTTGACGATGAAACATTTCAGAAAAATAGGGAAATGTTTAAGTTTCTAACCGAAGAAGCTAATAAAAGAGGTATCTGGGTGATACAAATGTTTTATAACATTATAGTGTCTAAACCTTTTGCTGAGCATTACAATATTAAAACACAAGATAGACAACGACCAATAACTCCGTTAGTAGCAGATTATACTAGGAAGTCTATAACTAAGTTTATAGAAGATTACCCAAATGTAGGCTTATTAGTAGCTTTGGGAGAAGCTATGAATACCTATGAAGATGATGTAGAGTGGTTTACTAAAACTATTATTCCTGGGGTAAAGGATGGATTAGCTGAATTAGGTAGAACTGATGAACCTCCAATTATTTTGAGAGCGCATGATACCGATGCTCCGTTGGTAATGAAAAATGCATTACCACTATACAAGAATTTATATACTACGCATAAGTACAATGGAGAATCGTTAACTACATACCAACCAAGAGGTCCTTGGTCAGAGATTCACCGTAAGTTAAGTTCAGGCGGTTCGGTACATATTTCTAATGTACATATTTTGGCAAATTTAGAACCATTTAGATTTGGTTCTCCATATTTTATACAAAAGAGTGTTTTAGCCATGCATGAAGTACATGGTGCCAACGGATTACATTTATACCCGCAAGCGTCTTATTGGGATTGGCCTTATACCGCAGATAAAACGGAACCAAGGTTATTAGAAATGGAGCGCGACTGGATTTGGTATAAGGCTTGGTCTAGATATGCTTGGAAAAGTAATAGAGACCGCAAAGAGGAAATAGATTATTGGGGAGATCTCTTGAGTACTAAATTTGGTACTGATGAAGTTGCAGGGAAGCAAATCTTAGAAGCCTACGAGCAATCAGGAGAAATAGCACCAAAAACATTACGAAAGTTTGGTATTACAGAAGGTAACCGACAAACGTTGTTATTAGGTATGTTTGAGAGTCAGTTGGTAAATCCTTACAAATGGAGGGTCTATCCAGGCTTTTATGAGTCGTGCGGACCTTTAGGAGAGATATTAATCGAATATGCCAAAAAAGAGTGGGAGCATACTCCGCATGAAGGAGAAACACCAGTGCAAATCATCCGTGAAATAAAGCAACATGGTAAATTGGCGGTTGAAGCTATCGATAAAGCATCTGCTTCTGTAACAGTACATGAGGAAGAATTTGAAAGACTTAAAAATGATATGTACGCTTATAAGGCATTTGCAGATTGTTTTGCTGAAAAAGTAGAAGCTGCTTTATTGGTATTACGTTACAGTTACTCTAATGATATTAATGATTTAGATAAGGCGCTACCACATTTAGAGAAAAGTGTAGCCTATTACCAAGATTTAGTAGACTATACAAAAGATACTTATTTGTATGCTAATAGTATGCAAACGGCTCAAAGGAGAATTCCTATTGGTGGAAATGATGGAAAGAATAAGACTTGGAAAGAGTTATTACCGCATTACGAAAGAGAATTAGCTAATTTTAAGCGAAATCTAGAACTCTTAAAAGCTTCAAAGAATGGTATAATTGAAGAAAAAGAGGTGTCTCCATGGATACCAGCAGCGGTTACGTTATTGTCTAAAAACTCAACTTTTGATGTAAGTGAAGGAGGAAAACCTTATGGTACGTCTGTTTCAGAAATTACTAAACTAGCGCCAGAACTAATCAATCTAAAAGGAGTTATATTAGATGAATCTTCTCAAATTGAAAATGGAACTAGAATTAGATTTAAAAATGCTCAGCCTGTAAAGGTTGTTGTGGGCTATTTTAATACTGATAAAAAACGATTCTTATTTCCACCAAGTTTAGAAACCGATGCTGCGGGTAATTCACGTGGTCAAGCAGAAGTAATACTAGCTAATGCAGTTAACTTTAAAGATCTTCCAAGACTAAATATTCATACTTACTCGTTTCAACCAGGAGAAAATGAATTGGTATTAGGCAAGGGTAGAGTACTAGTATTGGGGTTTGTAGATGCAAATCAGGCAATAGAGTCTAGAGATGTTGGCTATATAGGTTCAGACGATAAAAAGGCTGCGGATTGGTTATTCTATTAGTATGAGATTTAAAGTTAACATAGTATATTTTTTGATACTTATACTTGTATCATCTTGTCAATCACCAGTAACAGAATTGCGAACCGTAATAGATATGAATGACCAATGGCAATCAGTGATACTTGATAGTTTACCTATGTCTGAAAAAGAGTTTGTTACGAGTGGAATTAAATCTGTTTCAACATTACCTGTAACGGTACCTCATAATTGGGATCAGTATTATGGTTATCGTAGAGGTAAACATGGCAATTTACATGGAACTGCATGGTACTATAAAACTTTTTCTTTGGATAATTACCAGCAGGGAAAACGATATTTTTTATTTTTTGAAGGGGTTGGATCCTATGCTACCATTTGGGTCAATGGTCAAAAAATAGGAGAACATAAAGGAGGTAGAACTTCTTTTACAGTAGATGCAACCGAAGCAATAGATAGCAATGGTATAAATAGCTTGGTAGTGAAAGCTAGTCATCCTGCTTTTATTGCAGATTTGCCCTGGGTGTGTGGCGGGTGTTCTGGAGAATGGGGGTTCTCAGAAGGCTCGCAACCCATGGGTATCTTTAGACCTGTTACCATGCTAGTAACTAATAATGTACGGGTACAACCTTTTGGTGTTCATATATATAAAACAGGTTCGTTTTCTAACAAAGAAGTGAACTTAAAAGTATCTACAGAGCTAAAAAATTATGGAGATGAAGATCAAAATATTTTAGTTACCAATAGTTTACAAGATAAAGATGGTAACATTGTGGCTAGCACTCAAACCAAAATTTTACTAGCATCAGATTCACAGCAAAAAATTAAACAGAGTTTACCTGTAATACAAAACCCAGAATTGTGGTCTCCTGAGAATCCTTACTTGTATAATTTAGTCACAGAGATTGAAGATGATAATGAGGTATTAGACAGAATAGAAACTAGCTATGGTGTAAGATGGGTAAGTTGGCCTTTAACACGAAATGATGGAGATAATAAGTTATACATAAATGAAAAATCCTATTTTTTAAATGGAACTTGTGAATATGAACATTTAATGGGGAATAGTCATTCGTTTTCTAATCAACAAATATCCTCAAGAATTCATCAAATAAAGGATGCAGGATTTAATGCTTTTAGAGAGGGACACCAACCCCATAATTTGAAATATCAGGAATATTTAGATAAAGAAGGAATATTATTTTGGAGTCAGTTTTCAGCGCATATCTGGTATGATACTCCTGCATTTAAGGAAAACTTTAAAATACTTTTAAAAGAGTGGATTAAAGAACGTAGAAATTCACCATCTGTAATTATGTGGGGATTGCAGAATGAAAGTACAATTCCGAAAGAATTTGCCGAAATATGTACCGAAATTATTAGAGAAATGGATCCGTCTGCTTCAACAGAAAGATTAGTTACCACTTGTAATGGTGGAGAAGGAACTGATTGGAATGTAATACAAAATTGGTCAGGTACTTATGGAGGAGATCCGTTTAATTATGATAATGAATTGAAGAAAGATTTGCTGAATGGTGAATATGGAGCTTGGCGAACTGCTGATATGCATACTGAAGGATATTTTAAACAAAAAGGAGCCTACAGTGAAGAACGTTTTTCACAATTAATGGAAATAAAAATTGCAGAAGCTGAAATAGTAAAAGATAGCGTTATAGGTCATTTTAACTGGTTATTTAGTTCTCATGAAAACCCCGGTAGAATACAAAATGGGGAAGCATATAGAGATATAGATAGAATAGGACCTGTTAATTATAAAGGTTTATTTACTGCATGGGGAGAACCTTTGGATGCCTATTATATGTATGCAGGTAATTATGCTTCTAAGGAAATAAATCCTATGGTATATATAGTGTCACACTCTTGGCCTAATAGATGGACGGAACCTGCAAGAAATGATAGTATTGTAGTTTATAGCAACTGTGATGAGGTAGAATTATTTAATGATATCAATGGAACTTCTTTTGGTAGGAAAAAGAATCCGGGTAAAGGGAAGCATTTTCTGTGGGATGGGGTAGACCTTAACTATAATGTTTTGTATGCGAAAGGTTATGTGAATGGTATTGAAAAAACATCCGATAGGATAGTGTTGAATAATTTACCTGAATCCCCAAATTTTGATCAACTATTTACTGATAAAGATGTTATAAAACCAACAGAAAAACGCAATTATTTATATAGGGTAAATGCAGGAGGCCCTGAGTTTACGGATAGTTTTGGAAATTTTTGGATGGCTGATGTACATAGGACTGATTACAAAACATGGGGTTCTAAATCTTGGACAGATTCTTTTGATAATCTACATGATTTTTATGGAAGTCAAAGAAGAATTTTTGACCCTATCACAGATACCCGAAATTGGCAGTTGTTTCAAACTTTTAGATACGGCAATAATGATCAATTAAAATATGAGTTTCCATTAGAAAATGGTGTTTATACAGTAGAATTATTTTTTACCGAGCCTTGGTATGGTGTAGGGAGTGACACTAATTGTAAAGGCTATAGAACTTTTAATGTAGCTTTAAACAACACAGTGGTAGAACATGATTTAGATATTTGGGAAGAAACTGGTTTTGCAGGCGCTTTAAAAAAGACTTATGAAGTTGAGGTTGTCAACGGACTTTTGACAGTTTCTTTTCCAGAAGTTAACTCAGGAGAAGCTGTTATATCTGCAATAGCTATTGCAGGTAAAAAACAAAATGTAGCTAAAGCATCACCTGGAAATATTCAAAATTTAATGTTATCAAATCAAGATGTTGTAAAAATTCAATCGTGGTTAGATATTAATCAACGTCAATATAATGATGCATCCGTAAAATGGAATGAGTTGCCTTATCAACTTTTTGGTGCTGAATGGCTACAGTTTTCATCGGCTTTATTTATGAAGGAATTCTCAGGAAACTTTAGTGTAGGTAAGCCTTCTGATATTTATTTATTACTAGAAGAAAATGTTACAGAAAAAACAGCTTGGATAGAAAACTTTGAAGTTATTGCTGGACAAGCTAAAACAACTGACGGAATCACTTATAAACTTTATAAAAAAACAGGGAATGCCGAAACGGTATTCTCTTTTACAAATTTAAAAGAGAAAAGTAAATTCTGTCTGGTTGTTGTTCCAACATATGAGATGGGAGAGGAAGAAGAGGAAAGACCTAATATTACTTTAAAAGCTAAAGAAGGAAAGATTGAAGGAGCTTATTACACCGATATTCATAGGAAAAGCGAATATGTAGGATTTAATGGAAAAACTGATAATAGTATCGAATGGGAAGTTAAAACTGGTTTGGCAGGTATACATCTTTTAAGGTTTAAGTATATGAATATGAATGATACTGCCGTGAAGGTACGGTTAGAAATTATAGCTCCAAATGGAGCTAAAATGCGAGATGATTTTATTTCTTTTCCTGTTAAACAAAAGAAATTCAAAATACTAAATACCACTACAGGTGGATTTATTAACGCAGGTACTTATACAATTAGAATTTCAGGAGATGATTTAAACGGATTACGGTTAGAATCTTTTGATTTTCAATAAATAACCTAAGCTTATATTAAATGAAGAAAATAAAAACTTTACTAGTTTTAGGATTTATAATAATCATAACGTACTCATGTAATCAGCATCAAGAAAAGGTAAGGATTACTAAAGATTTTACCCTAGACTGGCAATTTAGTTTAGGAGACCACCCTGAAGCGGTTCGTGATAGTATAAATTCAGATGACTGGAGAAAACTAAATTTACCACATGATTGGAGTATAGAAGGAGAGTTTAGTGAGTTTAATCCAGCTAAGCCCGAAGGTGGTGCGTTACCCACAGGTATTGGATGGTACCGTAAGGAGTTTACTTTAAATGAAGCATGGGAAAACAAGGTAATAACTATAGTATTTGATGGAGTATATAGAAATAGTGAAGTATGGGTTAATGGAAACTACTTAGGAAAACGCCCTTATGGTTACAGTTCTTTCAAATATGACATTTCTCGTTTTGTAAAGTATGCGGGACAAAAGAACGTTATTGCGGTAAAAGTAGATAACTCAGAACAACCAAATTCCAGATGGTATACAGGATCTGGTATTTACCGTAATGTTTGGTTGTCAGTTACGAATAAAGCATTTGTTAATTATTGGGGAACGTTTGTAAATACCCCAGAAATAACACAAAATAGGGCAACTGTTTCCTTTAAAGCTACGGTAAATAATACTTTTGAGAGTCAAAAAAAGCTGAAAATAATAACCCGTATTCTAAATGATAAATTGGAGGAAGTAACCAAAGGAGAAGAAGAAGTTGTAATAGCTTCTGGAAAGTCTAAAGACGTAAAATTTTCTTTAGTTGTAGACAAACCAAAGTTATGGAATGTTGACCACCCATATTTATACTCCGTAGAAACATTAGTCTATAGTAATAATAAATTAATAGATAATTACACCACACCATTGGGGATTCGGTCATTTGAATTTAATGCTCAAAAAGGTTTTATTTTTAATGGAAAATCAACAAAAATAAAAGGTGTATGTCTCCATCATGATTTAGGTGCGTTAGGATCCGCAATCAATAAAGAGGCAATAAAACGTCGATTGGTCTCTCTAAAGAGAATGGGGGCTAATGCCATTCGGACTGCTCATAATCCACCTTCACCTGAATTGTTACAATTGTGTGATAGTATAGGCTTTTTTGTTCAAGATGAATTGTTTGATGTTTGGAAGAAGAAGAAAGTAAAAGAAGATTATCATAATAATTTTGAAGAATGGCATGTTCAGGATTTGAAGGACTGGATTGTTAGAGATAGAAATCATCCATCGGTTTTCATGTGGAGTATTGGTAATGAAATACGTGAGCAGTTTGACAGTACCGGAATTGAAATTACTCAAGAATTGACAAAACTGGTGAAAGAGTTGGATACTTCGCGCCCTGTAACTAGTGCACTTACTGAGAATGAACCGCAAAAGAATTTTATATATCAATCAGGTGCTTTAGATGTTTTAGGATTCAATTATAAACATGAAGCCTATGAGGATTTACCTAACAGATTTAAAAATGCAAAGTTTATTTCTTCTGAGAGTGTTTCAGGTTTGGCTACGCGTGGACATTATGATTTTCCTAAAGACAGTACACAGTTTTGGCCACCAGCACACAATCAACCTTTTAATGGTAATGAAGATTTTACGGTATCAGCCTATGATAATATTGCAGCATATTGGGGTGCTACCCATGAAGATACTTGGAAAACTGTAAAAAAACTACCCTTTATAGCCGGAATGTTTGTTTGGACAGGAGCCGATTATTTAGGAGAACCTATACCGTATCCGTATCCGGCTAGGAGTTCGTACTTTGGTATTTTAGATTTAGCAGGGTTTCCAAAGGATGTGTATTATATGTATCAGAGTGAGTGGGGCAATGAAGATGTTTTACACTTATTTCCACATTGGAACTGGAAAGAAGGAGACACGATACCTGTATGGGCTTATTATAATCATGCAGATAAGGTAGAGTTGTTCTTAAATGGTAAATCATTAGGAGTAAAATCTAAAGTAGGTGATGAACTTCATGTAAGCTGGGATGTACCCTATGCGGCAGGTGAATTAAAGGCAATTTCTTATAAAGGAGCTACAAAAGTTAAAGAAACTTCAGTAAAAACAGCTGGATTAGCTACTTCTATAAAATTAGATGCCAGTAAATCCACAATACAACCGAATCAAAAAGATATGGTGTTTATTGAGGTGACTATACAAGATAAAAATGGTATTATGGTGCCGGATGCGAATAATCATATTGTATTTGAAGTTACGGGAGGTGCCGATATAGCTGGGGTAGATAACGGATACCAAGCTAGTTTAGAGCCATTTCAAGCAAATCATAGGAATGCATATAACGGAAAATGTTTGCTTATTATTAAATCTAACGGGAAGGAAGAAGCTGTTCATATTACTGCATCTTCACCAGAATTATCAAGTGAAAGTATAACCATTAAATCAAACTAAAAGCAATAGAAATATTAAGTAGTTAATCTGGACTTTCACTTCCTCTATAGAAGTTGATTTTTCCTTGTTTTAACAGTGTTTGGGTAGGGGAGAGGTATAATACTATTAAGAAATATACCATAAAAAGCATCGTACAGTGACGATGCTTTTTTTTATAACTATGATACAGGTGGTTTAAAAATTAAAAATAGAATATCTAAGTTTAATACCAAAGGCCATTGTTTTTACCTCTTCTACTAAACTTGAGTTTAAAACACTTTCATTTTGAAAATGAACACCGTTATTATATACTACATAATTGACCGTATTTTTAGTTTGGTTTGCTTTTATATTGTTTATGCCATAATCAATAAACAAACCTCCATATAAATTATGCTTATTTGATAGGGGAAGTTTAGCCCCAAATTCAAATGTTCCAATTATGTTAGTATTAAAATTAAGATTATTTCCAACTCCTTTTAAAGATCTATACGAACCAAATCCCATAAACTCAGGGTCAAATAGTTCTACATTGTATTGACTATAAAATCCACTAGTATGTAAATTGTACCTAGTGCTATATTTAGAGGTGACTGGTATACCTATTTTAGCACCTGCTTTTATATAAAAACCGTACCTTTTATTTTCATAATGTAAAAGAACGGGAATATTTAAAAATCCAACCTGTTGTTCTTCCACTAGATTTTCAGCGGTATATCTAAACTCAAAACTTTCCATCTCATAATCTGTAGTGGTATATGCACTACTAATGGAATCTGAAGATGCCATTGCGTTGTAACCTTGGTATTCAGCCCCTAAACCAATACCAAAATTTTTGTTAAATAGGAACTTATATTCCACCCCTAAAGATACATCCATACCCGTTCTTATATGTGTTTCAGGAAGTTCATATGCTAAACTAGCGTACAATCCACTTGCCACCAGAGTTACTTCATGCTTATTATAAGTATTTGTACCTGGAATTAAACTTTGTGATTGTAAGGTACTAATCCCGATATTCCAAAAACAAAATAGAATAAAGGTTTTTCTACTTAAATTAGCGATTATGTTTAATTTCATTATATCAGTTTTGGATTATTGAACTATAATTTTAAATGTTTTCTCTCTATTAGGATTGATACATTTCAGTAAATAAGGAGCTGGCTGAATAGATTTAGGTAGTTGAATTACACTTCTCATTTCGCTTACTCTAGTCGTAAATACTTGTTTACCGTATAAATCATATATAATAATCATGGTTTGATCTAATTCTTCTTTTGGTAGGTCTAATAATACATTAATTTGTTTACCAAACTTCACTGGGTTTGGAGTTACTCTCATACTATAATCATGTTCAAGTATAATGGCACTTTCACAGGTTTGTAATATAGCTCCATCAATAGTTGTAAGCCTTAAGTAGTACGTAGCTGTATCATCCAATAAATCTGTAATATCTGGTCCAACGGAGAAGTACTGATCTGTACTAATTAATTGGTCATTTACATACCATTCGTAAGCTACAAAAGAATATCCATCATTTGTAGCAGGGTTATTGTTTGCTAATAATACATTGTCAAACTTTTGTTCTACAATATCAAAGAACTGAAACATTCGCTCTATAGTTATATAGTAGGTATTAGTTGTAGTACCATCTTGAGATGTAATAGTTACTACCTCATTATAAATACCTGGTTTTGGTGTACTAATTGTAAACTCATGTCCCACATCTGATGTAGCATTCGCTTCTGTGGTAATAGTAATGGTTATTTCATCTGCAGTATTATTACATTCCATTAAATAGAATATATTATCATTAGGGGTATCATAAGTTTCTCCATCAATAACAATAGCGTGAATTGAGGCATCACTACTAATAATAACTTGTTCTTGAGTAACATTAGCAGCAGGTAAATAATTACTATCACCATCTTGATGTGCAGTTATAAAAACCGAACCAGAAGTAAGCATTTCTACCCAACCAGTTGCAGTTACATTAGCTGTAGCATTAGTAGCTGTATACGTGTATGTATAATACACAGGTAAACCTGATGAAGATGTTGCTGTTAATTGAAAATCCACATCGTTTTCCAAATGTTTAATTGGTAAAACATCAAAATTAATTTGCTGTGAGGCCTGCTCAATTATCAGGTTGGCTGTTAGGGTAACTGGAGTACAGTTAGGTGCATTAGGTGCTGGTGTTAATACCGCTGTAACTACATAGGTACCCGCATCTATAGCCCCGTTGTTTAATCCAGTATTTGGTAAAATTGAGTATGAAACAGTGGCTCCTGTTGGCAAATTATCTACCGCAATATATTGTCCTAAACCGTTATATGTATAAGTTACATCTGTAAAAGTTGCAGTGTCTAATGCTGAATCAATAACGTTAATTGTTTGTGTTTGTGTTGTACTATTATTATGTCCATCATCAAATGTCCATGTGATAGTATAGGACCCCACTGTAGTATAACTTAATGGATCATTAGTTGTTCCGACTACAATTCCTGTACAATTATCTGTAGCAGTAGGTGTAGGTATATCAATTGGTAAAACTTCACATTGCATGCTAATACTAGGTAAAGTATTCACATCAGGCGTTGGAGCCGTAGTATCATCAATGACAACGTTTTGTGTTTGTGTGGTATAGTTTCCACTAGCATCGGTGTATGTCCAAGTGATCATAGTTGTTCCTTGTGCTGTAATCGGGAATGTGACGTCACTGGTTACCGTAACTGAACTACAGTTATCGGTAGCTGATGGCGTTGTTACATCAGTAGCTAACACTTCACACTGCGCTGTGATATCCGCTAAAGTAGCGCTATCTGCAATTGGAGCCGTAGTATCATCAATAACTACGTTTTGTGTTTGCGTAGTATAGTTTCCACTAGCATCTGTGTATGTCCATGTAATCACTGTTGAAGCAGTAATTGGGAATGTAGCGTCATTTGTAACAGTCACTGAGCTACAGTTATCAGTAGCTGATGGCGTTATTACATCAGTAGCTATAACTTCACACTGCGCTGTGATATCCGCTAAAGTAGTGCTATCTGCTACTGGAGCCGTAGTATCATCAATGACAACATTTTGTGTTTGCGTAGTGTAATTTCCACTAGCATCGGTGTATGTCCAAGTAATTACTGTTGAAGCCGTAATAGGGAATGTAGCATTACTGGTCACAGTCACCGTACTACAGTTATCGGTAGCAGATGGCGTTGTTACATCGGTAACTACTACTTCACATTGCGCTGTGATATCCGCTAAAGTAGCGCTATCTGCAATCGGAGCTATAGTATCATCAATGACCACGTTTTGTGTTTGCGTAGTGTAATTTCCACTAGCATCGGTGTATGTCCAAGTAATTACTGTTGAAGCTGTAATTGGAAACGTAGCATCACTAGTTACCGTAACTGAACTACAGTTATCGGTAGCTGATGGCGTTGTTACATCAGTAGCTAACACTTCACATTGCGCTGTGATATCCGCTAAAGTAGCGTTATTTGCTACTGGAGCTGTAGTATCATCTATGATTACATTCTGAGTTTGTAAAGTGTAATTTCCAATAGCATCGGTGTACGTCCAAGTGATCATAGTAGTTCCTTGTGCTGTTATTGGGAATGAAGCATCACTGGTCACAGTCACCGTACTACAGTTATCCGTAGCAGATGGAGTTATTACATCCGTAGCTAACACTTCACATTGCGCTGTGATATCCGCCAGTGTAGCGCTATCTGCCACTGGAGCTGTAGTGTCATCAATCACCACATTTTGTGTTTGCGTAGTGTAGTTTCCACTAGCATCGGTGTATGTCCACGTGATTACTGTTGAAGCCGTAATAGGGAAGGTAGCATCACTAGTTACCGTAACTGAACTACAGTTATCAGTAGCAGATGGCATTGTTACATCCGTAGCTAATACTTCACATTGCGCTGTGATACCCACTAAAGTAGTGCTATCTGCAATCGGAGCCGTAGTATCATCAATCACAATATTTTGTGTCTGCGTTGTATAGTTTCCACTAGCATCGGTGTATGTCCAAGTGATCATAGTAGTTCCTTGTGCTGTTATTGGGAATGTGGCGTCACTGGTTACTGTTACCGTACTACAGTTATCAGTAGCTGATGGCATTGTTACATCGGTAGCCAGAACTTCACATTGCGCAGTGATATCCGCTAGAGTATTGCTATCTGCAATCGGAGCTGTAGTATCATCAATGATTACGTTTTGTGTTTGCGTAGTGTAATTTCCACTAGTATCGGTGTACGTCCAAGTGATTATAGTAGTTCCTTGTGCTGTAATCGGGAACGTAGCATCACTGGTCACAGTCACCGTACTACAGTTATCCGTAGCAGATGGCGTTGTTACATCGGTAGCTAATACTTCACATTGTGCTGTGATATCCGCCAGTGTAGCGTTATCTGCCACTGGAGCCGTAGTATCATCAATGACCACGTTTTGTGTCTGTATTGTATAGTTTCCACTAGCATCGGTGTATGTCCAAGTAATTACTGTTGAAGCTGTAATTGGAAACGTAGCATCACTAGTTACTGTTACCGTACTACAGTTATCCGTAGCTGATGGCGTTGTTACATCCGTAGCTAGTACTTCACATTGCGCTGTGATATCTGCTAAAGTAGCGCTATCTGCAATTGGAGCGGTAGTATCATCAATGACAACGTTTTGCGTTTGCGTAGTGTAATTTCCACTAGCATCAGTGTATGTCCAAGTAATTACTGTTGAAGCCGTAATTGGGAATGTAGCATCACTAGTTACCGTAACTGAACTACAGTTATCAGTAGCTGTTGGGATTGTTACATCAGTAGCTAGCACTTCGCATTGTGCAGTGATATCAGCCAAAGTAGCGTCGTCTGCTACTGGAGTAGTAGTATCATCAATGATTACGTTTTGTGTTTGCGTAGTGTAATTTCCGCTAGCATCAGTATACGTCCAAGTAATAACAGTTGAAGCCGTAATAGGGAAGGTAGCATCACTAGTTACCGTAACTGAACTACAATTATCAGTAGCTGTTGGTGTTGTTATATTGGTAGCCAGAACTTCACATTGTGCAATGATATCCGTTAGAGTAGTGCTATCCGCCACTGGAGCTGTAGTATCATCAATCACCACATTTTGTGTTTGCGTAGTGTAATTTCCACTAGCATCGGTGTATGTCCACGTGATTACTGTTGAAGCTGTAATTGGAAACGTAGCATCGCTAGTTACTGTTACCGTACTACAGTTATCGGTAGCTGACGGTGTTGTTACATCAGTAGCTATAACTTCACACTGCGCTGTGATATCCGCTAAAGTAGTACTATCCGCAATCGGAGCCGTAGTATCATCAATGACAACATTTTGTGTTTGCGTAGTGTAATTTCCACTAGCATCAGTGTATGTCCAAGTAATTACAGTGTTTGCAGTAATCGGGAATGTGGCATCACTAGTTACTGTTACCGTACTACAGTTATCAGTAGCTGATGGCGTTGTTACGTCAGTAGCTAGCACTTCACATTGTGCAATGATATCCGCTAAAGTAGCGCTATCTGCCACTGGAGCTGTAGTGTCATCAATCACCACATTTTGTGTTTGTGTAGTGTAATTTCCACTAGCATCGGTGTATGTCCAAGTGATCATAGTAGTTCCTTGTGCTGTTATTGGGAATGTGGCGTCACTGGTTACTGTCACTGAGCTACAGTTATCAGTAGCAGATGGCGTTGTTACATCGGTAGCTAATACTTCACATTGTGCTGTGATATCCGCTAAAGTAGCGTTATCTGCTATCGGAGCTGTAGTATCATCTATGATTACATTCTGAGTTTGTGTAGTGTAATTTCCACTAGCATCAGTGTATGTCCACGTGATTACTGTTGAAGCCGTAATCGGGAAGGTAGCATTACTGTTTACCGTAACTGAGCTACAGTTATCGGTAGCTGATGGCGTTGTTACATCGGTAGCCAGAACTTCACATTGCGCTGTGATATCCGCTAAAGTAGTACTATCCGCAATCGGTGCTGTAGTATCATCAATGACAACATTTTGTGTTTGCGTAGTGTAGTTTCCACTAGCATCGGTGTATGTCCACGTGATTACTGTTGAAGCCGTAATTGGAAATGAAGCATCACTGGTCACAGTCACCGTACTACAGTTATCCGTAGCAGATGGCGTTATTACATCGGTAGCTAATACTTCACATTGCGCTATGATATCCGCTAAAGTAGCGTTATCTGCTATCGGAGCTGTAGTATCATCTATGATTACGTTTTGTGTTTGCGTTGTATAATTTCCACTAGCATCTGTATAGGTCCAAGTAATTACTGTTGAAGCCGTAATCGGGAATGTGGTGTCACTAGTTACCGTTACTGAACTACAGTTATCGGTAGCTGATGGCGTTGTTACATCCGTAGCTAATACTTCGCATTGTGCAATGATATCCGCTAGCGTAGCGCTATCCGCCACTGGAGCAGTAGTATCATCAATGACAACATTTTGTGTTTGCGTAGTGTAGTTTCCACTAGCATCGGTGTATGTCCACGTGATTACTGTTGAAGCCGTAATTGGGAATGAAGCATCACTGGTCACAGTCACCGTACTACAGTTATCGGTAGCTGTTGGATCTGGAACATCAACTTTATTTACCTCACATTGCGCTGTGATATCCGCTAAAGTAGCGCTATCTGCCACTGGAGCCGTAGTATCATCTATGATTACATTCTGAGGTTGAGTAGTGTAGTTTCCACTAGCATCGGTGTATGTCCACGTGATTACTGTTGAAGCTGTAATTGGGAATGAAGCATTACTGGTTACTGTTACCGTACTACAGTTATCTGTAGCAGTAGGTGTAGGTATATCAATAGGTAAAACTTCACATTGCATGGTAATACTAGGTAAATTGACTACATCAGGCGTTGGAGCCGTAGTATCATCAATGACAACGTTTTGTGTTTGCGTAGTGTAATTTCCACTAGCATCAGTGTATGTCCACGTGATTACTGTTGAAGCTGTAATTGGAAACGTAGTATTACTGGTTACTGTTACCGTACTACAGTTATCCGTAGCAGATGGCGTTGTTACATCGGTAGCTAGTACTTCACATTGTGCTGTGATATCCGCTAAAGTAGTACTATCCGCAATCGGAGCTGTAGTATCATCAATGACAACATTTTGTGTTTGCGTAGTGTAGTTTCCACTAGCATCGGTGTATGTCCACGTGATTACTGTTGAAGCAGTAATCGGGAATGTAGCATCACTAGTCACAGTCACCGTACTACAGTTATCCGTTGCTGTTGGATCTGGAACATCAACTTTATTTACCTCACATTGTGCTTCGATATCCGCTAAAGTAGCGTTATCTGCCACTGGAGCCGTTGAATCATCTATGATTACGTTTTGCGTTTGTGTAGAGAAGTTTCCGCTATTATTGGTATACGTCCAAGTAATCACTGTTGAAGCCGTAATCGGGAATGTGGTATCACTGGTTACCATGACTGTTCCTCCACATATATTAGTTGCACTTGGAATTGTTATATCTGATTCTAATACTTCACATTGTGCAGTAATATCATTTAGTGTTGTTACATTTGGTGTTGGAACTGTGATACCGCTTATTACTATATTTTGTGTTTGTGTGGTATAATTGCCACTAGCATCAGTGTACGTCCAAGTAATAACAGTTGAAGCCGTAATCGGGAATGTAGCATCATTAGTAACTGTTACCGTACTACAGTTATCTGTAGCCGTTGGAACTGGAACATCTGATTCTAGAACATTACAACCTGCTGTAATATCAGCTAATGAAACACTATCTGGTATTGGATTAGTAGTATCATTAGTAATATTAATGAGCTGTGATTGTGTAGTGTAGTTTCCACTCGCATCAGTGTATGTCCAAGTGATTACAGTGTTTGCTGTAATCGGGAATGTAGCATCACTGGTTACTGTAACTGAACTACAGTTATCGGTAGCAGATGGCGTTGTTACATCCGTAGCTACTACTTCACATTGTGCAATGATATCCGCCAGCGTAGTGCTATCCGCCACTGGAGCTGTAGTATCATCAATCACCACATTTTGTGTTTGTGTGGTATAATTGCCACTAGCATCAGTGTATGTCCACGTGATTACTGTTGAAGCCGTAATTGGGAATGAAGCATCATTGGTTACTGTAACTGAACTACAGTTATCAGTAGCAGATGGCGTTGTTACATCCGTAGCTACTACTTCACATTGTGCAATGATATCCGTTAGAGTAGTGCTATCCGCCACTGGAGCTGTAGTATCATCAATCACCACATTTTGTGTTTGTGTAGTGTAATTTCCACTAGCATCAGTGTATGTCCATGTGATTACAGTGTTTGTTGTAATTGGGAATGTAGCGTTACTAGTAACCGTAACGGTACTACAGTTATCCGTTGCTGTTGGCGTTGTAATATCGGCCGCTACTAATTCGCACTGAGCAGTAATATCAGATAATGTTATAACATTAGGTGTAGGTAATAGATTATCTTCTACCGTTACTGAGGCATTGCAGGTAGTTACAAAACCATCTATATCTTCTGCGGTTAATGTTACTGTATTATCACCTAAATCTGAACAGTCAAAATAGGTTATATCTAAACTAAGAGTTATGCTTCCCTCTGCATCCCACGATCCGTTGTCAATATCAGATGGAGTAATGGTAGCTTCCCCATTAGCATCTAGATATACTGTAATGGATTGACAATTGACTACAGGGGCACTGCTCAAACTTTCAAATGCCCCCATATCAATCACACCCCCAGAACTATAGTTATAAACCCTTAGGTTTCCAACCAAGTCTGTATCTGTTGCTATATTACCTGAATATGAGCTATTATTTCCGGCATCAATGGCTATACTTCCACTGGCTAAATTATAGTTTCCATTAGCGGCATCTTCAAAAATATCGGCTATAGAGATGCCGGTAGCATCTAAATTTCCGTTATTAGTATTAGCGCTATTAAGAATTAAATTGTAATAATTAATGGTATAAGATCCACCTCCGTTATTAAATACATTATCCCAAATGATACTGTTGGTGATAGTAAAAATTGATGAATTATTATAAAATCCATTACCATTATTGGTTGCTGAGTTATTTACTAAGGTTACATTAATAAAATCTGAGGAAGACGAATTGTTATATATTCCTGCACCATCTAACGCTCCATTTTCTGCAATTAATACATTAGTTAGTGTAGGGTTTGAATTATTTTGATTCAACATACCACCACCGTTTGAAATAGCAGTATTATCTGTTATAAATGCATTTCTAATATTAGGAGACGAATTATAGTTCATTAAACCACCTCCATTAGTAGCCGTATTATTTGTAATGGTAACATTGTTCAGCACAACATCTGCGTAGTTATAATTGTATACGCCACCACCATTAGTAATTGCTGTATTATTACTAATAGTTACATTGGTTAAAGTAGGAGAGGAGTTATTATTGTAGATACCGCCCCCGTTGTCTCCTGAAGTATTGTTACTAACTTCCACAGTATTTAAAATAGGGGATGAAGCTAATGCGTTAAATATACCACCCCCAGCACCAGTTGCATTATTGTTACTAATAGTGATGTTAGTTAAACTTGGAGAAGCATTGTTATAAGCATAACTACCACCTCCATAGTTCTGAGCAATATTTTGTCCGTTAATAGTTACTGTACCCGAACCGTTGGCATTACCATTTATAATTTGGAAACCATTCAGTAGGGCAGTACCTGTATTACCACTTGCTACAACTACATGATAGGTATTATCTGTAGCATCGTTTAAGGTACCAATATCTCCATTTAACATACTGGTGTAAAACGAAGTTATATTTCTGTCTGATAAATTAGTTTCAGTACCTATAAAACTACCATAAACCTGTACGTTTTCAACTAATAAAAAGGTATTATCTCTTGTTTGATTGGTACCAAAATTACTGCCGTCTTCAGCACTATATAATGGATTATAAGTACCACCCGCTACCCAAATTTGTAGAGGAGTGGTAGCCCATGAAGTATCTTGGTTATTATGTGCCCATTTTAAAGCATCTGCTAATTGTGGTGCAGCATTTGCCCAGCTGCTACCATCTCCAGTGCCACCACTCACATTTATGTTTACATACAAAATGTTGTTAGCATCGGGTTGTAAATCTATTCCCTGAAATTCATACGCTCCTATATCAATAGCAGTTTCTGCATATCTTGGGTTACCAGCCAAATCGGTATCATTGGTTAAATCTCCACCAGCATTTGTGTAAGCGGTATTACTACCTGTATTCACAGCGGGGCTGCCATATTTTAAAGTGTAATCTCCGTTAGTAGGGTCGGTAAAAATATCGTTTAAAGTAATGCCTGTAGCGTCTATATTTCCGTTACTGATACTGGTTTCATCTTCTATAAGACAATAGGAGGTAGTTAATGCTCCAATAATATTGTTATTATAAAAGGTAGAAGTATTACCATAGATAATGCTATTGTTTATGGTAGTAGATCCACCATATTTATAAATACCACCGGGCCCCTGTATAGCAGTATTTTTACTTAAAGTTATATTAGATGCTGTTAAATTAGAATTATCTGTATATATACCTCCTCCGCTCGAGTTTGCACTATTATTTCCAAAAACAACATTACGTAAATTTAAGGTAGAATAAGAACAATATAAACCACCACCATAAGTATTAGCTGTATTATTAGTAAAGCTAACATTACGTAAACTTAAGGTAGAAGAAGAACAATATATACCAGCTCCGGGGCCAGAAGTTGAATTGTTATTATAAATAGTAGCTTCTGTTAATGTAACATTAGAGTTATCATTTAAAAATATACCACCACCCCTTAAAGCAGTATTACCTGAAATTATAACCTTGGTTAAGGTAGCAGATGCATTCCAGTTTTGTATTCCACCACCGTTTGACCCAGATGAAATATTATTGCTTATAGTTACATTGGTTAGTGTAGGGTTGGCATTATTATTGTTATACATACCTGCACCTTCACTAGCTCTGTTATTGTTTATAAGTACATTGTTAACTAAAGGAGAAGTATTCTTACAGTTCATACCGCCACCTGCGCTTCTAGTAATAGTATTACCATTTACTAAAATAGATGTATAACTTGTAACTCCATTACCATCCGTAATGGTAACACCATCTAACAACGCGGTATTAACGTCACCTGAAGCTATAACAACATGGTATACATTATCTGAATTACTACCTTGTACACCAATATCACCACTTAAAATAGTACCATCAACTGTAGTTGGGGTTATTCTTGTATGGGTTAAGTCGGTTATGCCGTTATCGGGGTCAAACCCACCATATAGCTGTACATTTTTAACTAATACAAAACTGTTATCACGGTTTCCATTAGTAATATAACTAGCATCTGCTGCATTATATAAAGGGTAATAAGTACCTTGTGCAATGTATATTTTTAATGGGTTAGCATCAAAAGAGGTGTCATCTGCATCAAATTGAGTACGTGCCCATTTTAAGGCATCTGCTAATTGTGGTACTGCATTAGCCCAACTAGAGCCATCTTCTGTGCCACCGGTTACATTGGTGTTTACATAAATAATGTTGTTAGCATCGGGTTCTAAATCTTTCACCTGATTTTCGTAAGCACCTAAGTCTATGGTAGGGTTTATAAGTCTAGGATTTCCTGCTAAATCGGTATCGTTAATAAGGTCTCCACCTGCATTAGTATAGGCGGTATTGCTACCAGCATTTGCTACCACACTTGTGTTTAAGGGCGTGTAATTTCCATTAGTAGCATCGGTAAAAATATCCGCTTCTGTAAGCCCTGTAGCATCAATGTTTCCGTTACTGGTATCGCTGCTGTTTTGTATGAGGCTATTAGTAGATGTATACGATCCTGGTGCTTCATTATATATTGAATTCCATATAATACAATTCGTTATATAGGAAATAGAATTGTCATTATAAATGCCACTACTGTCATAAATATAGGTATGAGTATTGTCTGATATTGTGGTATTTATTAAGCTTATATTCGCATTAGTATCATTGTATATTCCTCCACCAGTACTAGACGTATTATCTACTATAAGATTATTAATAAAAATAGGTGTAGCGTTATAATTATAAATACCACCTCCTCTGGCAGCAGCAATGTTATTACTAATAGTTACATTCGTAAAATTTGGTGAGCCAAATCGATTATCCACTCCTGCACCAAAAAAACCTGAATCATTATCGGTAATCACTACATTGTTAAAACTAGGTGAAGAATTATAATTTAATATACCAGCCCCACAGTCTTCTACTATAATGTTTGAATTAACTGTCATAGAGGTTGAGCCATCTGAATTTCCTTTGGTAATGGTAAAACCATTTAACAAAGCAGCGCCTATATCTCCTGATGAAATAAATACATGTAAACTATTATCGGAATTATCATTTAAGGTACCAATATCACCACTTAAAACAGTACCGCTTGTAGATGTAGGGGTTATACGTGTATGCGTTAAATCTGTTATGCCATTATCGGGATCAAATCCACCATATAGTTGTACATTTTTAACTAATACAAAACTGTTATCCCTGTTTCCATTACTAGTATAGCTGTTATCTGCTGCATTATAAAGTGGGTAATAGGTGCCTTCTGCAACGTAGATTTGTAAAGGAGTAGAATTAAAATAGGTATTGTCTAAGTCATATTTAATACGAGCCCATTTTAGTGCATCTGCTAATTCAGGTACTGCATTTGCCCAGCTAGATCCGTTACCAGTGCCACCGCTTACATTTATATTCACATATAAAATATTATTGCTGTCCGGTAGCATCTGTGTTTCTTGAAATTCGTATGCTCCTAAATCTATTCCAATATCAAAAAATCGAGTATTTCCTAAAACATCGGTATCAGTGTTTATATCTCCTCCAGCATTGGTATACATGGTGGTACTTCCAACATTTACAGCAGGTGAAGTGAATAGTAGGGTAAAATCATCATTTGTTGGATCTGTAAAAATATCTGTGATACTTAATCCGGTAGCATCTATATTACCGTTACTTGTATTGCTACTGGTTTGTATTAGACTATAACTGTTATTGGTATAAGAATTTGTGTTGCTAAATGTATCCCACAAAATACTATTACTAATATCAAACGAAGAGTTTACATTATAAAAGCCACTACCGCTGCCACTAGCACTATTATTGGCAAGCGTTACATTGGTAAGGTCTGAAGAGGCATTGTTATTATAAATACCCCCTCCATTTCCGTTAAATGCAGAATTTTTGTAGATGGCAGTATTCAATAAATCGGGAGCCGAATTATTGTCGTTATACATAGCCCCACCATGGTTAGCTGCCATGTTATATGAGAATACTACATTGGTAAGGGGAGGAGAAGCATTAAAATTAAGCATACCGCCACCATTTCCTGTACTAGCTGTATTATTATAGAATGTTACATTGATTATATTTGGTGATGCTGAAAAATTATACATACCACCACCGTTATTACCTGCTGCATTACCAGTTAAGTTACTATTAGATATGCTATAATCTGAATAATTATAAGCATAAATACCCCCACCTAGATTAACTGCAGTATTTGTATCTAATGTTACATTATTTAATATAGGTGAACTATTATTAAGATATATACCTCCACCATTATCATTACAAGTGTTTGCGATAATTGTTACATCAGAAAGTGTAGGGTTAGAAGATGTAGAGCAAAAGATACCACCGCCGGCACCACTTGCGTTGTTTGTAGTAATAATGGTATTACTAATAGAAGGTGACGCGTTGTTGTAAAAAAACATGGCACCGCCATAGTTACGATTAACAGGTTGGCCGTTTACACTAATACTACCCGAGCCATTAGCAATACCGTTGGTAACCGTAAAGCCATCTAGTAGAGCTAATCCTAAATCTCCTATACCAAGTACTATATGGTAGGTATTGTCTGTATAATCTGCAAGGGTACCAATATCCCCCGATAAAATAGTAGCATTAGCTGTGTTGATAACATCTCTGTCGGTTAAGCTTGTTTCTGTACCGTCAAAATTACCATATACCTGTACATCTTTTACCAATAAAAAAGTATTATCCTTTGTTTGCTCTGTACCAAAATTACCTCCGTCCTCTGCACTGTATAAAGGATTATAGGTTCCGGCTGCTACCCAAATTTGTAATGGAGTTGTAGCCCATGAAGTATCTTGATTATTATGAGCCCATGTTAAAGCATCTGCAAGTTCAGAGACAGCGTTCCCCCAACTAGAACCGTTGCCGCTGCCTCCGCTTACATTTTTGTTTACATATATGATATTATTTGTGTCAGGACTAATAGTGTTTCCGGTATTCGGAACTTGAATTTGAATGTTATGCCACCCAACATCATTAAAACAACCCGAAATTTCTTCGTTTACAATAAATTCTGTAATATTTGTTGCATTACTAGTGTTAGTTGGTAAAATGGTTCCTGCACTTACAAAACCATCGGTTGTACCACCGGCATTTATTAACGGGGTGATAAGGTCTCCGTTATGATTTTCTATACTTACTGCAGCCTCGTCAAACGGGTTGTCAAAATCTAAACTAATAAAATTAAAAGCTATGACGTTACCATTTTTAAACAATTGGTAGGAGTGATTGTTTACACCACCATAAAAAACATAATCACCACTACCG
Organism: Neptunitalea lumnitzerae; assembly: GCF_027924185.1. Classification (GTDB taxonomy): domain Bacteria; phylum Bacteroidota; class Bacteroidia; order Flavobacteriales; family Flavobacteriaceae; genus Neptunitalea; species Neptunitalea lumnitzerae. The sequence continues at coordinate 573,425 of NZ_BRVO01000002.1, read as the reverse complement.
GTAGTAAGTTCTTCTAGAACAAGATCGGTAGTACTGGTTATTTTTAATAAATAGGTATCACCACCTGTGTTTATTGTTTCTTCTATTCTATAGTCAGAGCTAGGCATACCACCAGTACCACCATAATCTATGGCGTTGTTTATGGTGAAATTTAGATTTGTTTGAGCAAAACTTATAGAGGTTATAAGTGTAAAAATTAAGTATAGGTAGTTTTTTTTCATAACGGAGACTTTTACTTATGGTCTTTCAGGAAATTCACCCTCAGTACAAATGATATAATTTAAAGTAAGAAAGGGTTGTCTATTTTCATGGGCATCACCATTTCCTGTTGCTTCCATTTGAATAACATCTGGAGCCATACTATTGTTAGCTTTACTAGCGTATTTATTTCCTGTTGCTAGGTAGTTATTTGTAACTTCAGGTGTTTCAGTACCTCTTTCTACCGGCGAAGCTGCTTGTAGTTTTGTACTATGGTTATGTGTAGGCATTTCGGCAGTAGAAAGACTCACTTTTTCTATGCCTCCTAAAGTACCTAATTTATAATTAGATAGTCCATCTGCATGACCAGCACCTAATGGGACTCTTCCTCTTAAATCAGGCAGACAAAATGAATTATACCCGTTCCCTCCGTACGTATATTGTAAGAGATTGAACAACGGTTGGTATTTAGCCACGTCTAATGATTGACCATGACAAAATGCCCATCCTTGTGGAGCCCAGTCGAATGACCAAAGGGCAATAGTTCCGATTACAGCCATAATGTTTTATTTTACGATTAGTTCTTTTAGTTGAATTTTAAATGCGTTTCCGTTGGAAGCCTCAAGTGTATAGGTGCCAAATTTGTTTAAAGTTACATTTAGCTCTCCTGTACTGTCATAGCGGTAATATACCTCCGTAGATTGTGTTCTGATAAGCACCCCATAGGTACCTTCAATCATAGGAAATCCATCAATTTTATCGGTACCTAGGTAGGTGAAATTAATAATGAAACCAGGTACATCAAAATACGCATTGGTAAGATTATTAAAAGTTACTGTTTCCTTTCTTGATACCGGAAACTTCATAGGATTTTGATCCTTTGTGTAGTGAAAAGGATGATCGGAATGAAATTCATTCCGTAGGTGTAAAGTATACATAATTAATCGGTTTCGTCTTTGTATAAATACTTGAAGAATTGTAGTATATAACAAAGCACATTATTATTGCTACGAAAGTATAATGCATAACAATAGTAAACCATACGTACCCCTACGTATAAAGATGAAACTAACTAGTTTGGAATAGTTCGGGGTGCTGCTTTAACCAAAGTATTAAAGCATTTGGAGTAGAAGGTAGGTTTAATTTTTCAATAATATTACTGCGGTGTTTTTCTACAGTACGCCTAGAAATAAATAATTCATCGGCAATTTGAGCACTGGTATAGCTTTGTTCTAAATAGCGTAAAATTTTAATTTCTGTAACTGTTAGTTTATCAATAGATTGCTGGTTACTATCAAAATGAATAGAATTATTTAATCCTGGACTGATATATGTTTTATTGGCAATTACCTGTTGCAGGCATTCTTCAAGTTCATTTAGAGCAGTATCTTTTGTTAGGTACCCAAAAATGGATTTACCTACCTCTTGTAAAATGGCCTCTTGTTTATGAAGGGTTAATATGATTATTTTAGTGTTTATGCTTTTTCGTTTTAGCTTTTGAGCAATCTCTAATCCATTTAGTTTAGGTATATCAAAATCTAAAATTGCAATATCGGGGGTATACTTAATAATTTTGTTGTAGGCATCATAGCCATCTTCAGCGGTATCTACAACATCATATTGTTTTTCTTTTAAAAAACTTTTGGTACCGTTTAATAATAAGGGATGATCATCTGCCAAAAAAATACGAGCTGGGGTCATAATTTTAGTCTTTTAATATTTTAATTAGGGTGGTAGTACCTTTACCTTTTATTGAATGAATGTCTAATATGGCTCCTATAATTTGAGCACGTTCTTTAAGGTTTTTTAAACCTAAACTATTTAATATTTCTTTTTTTTCATTAAGGTTAAACCCAACGCCATTGTCTTTTATTTCAAATTTAAAATAACTATCATTTTCTGTTATTAATACCCTACACGCTTTTGCTTTTGAATGTTTTTCTACATTAGCCAAACATTCTTGGATCATTCTATAAATGAAAATTTCTTTTTCCTTGTCTATTTTCAGTTCATTCACCTGTATATCTCCCGAATAAAAAATCATTGAATTTCGCTGAAAGTTTTGAATTGTATGTTTTATAGAGGTTAATAGCCCTAATTTTTCAAATTGAAACGGATGTAGGCTTTGGGACATGTTTCTTACTTCATCAATAGTTTGCTCAATAAGTACGGTGTCTTCTTCTTTATTTAGTAGCTGTTTGTTTTTTATGAGTAATAAGTTTTGACCTATACTATCATGCAATTCTCCTGCAATGCGTTTACGTTCTTGTTCTAAATGCTGTATAAGGTGTTGCGCAAATTGCTTTTGTAAGCGTGCTTTTCTAATGGCATAAATACGTAGTCGCCAAATATAAATTACTATAAATATGCTTAGAATAATAATTCCGCCAAAAATGTAACGTTGATTAATAATTCGGTTCCTTGCTTGTAAAAGTTTTATATTTTGATTATTTCTTATAATTTCAAGATCTTTTTTTTCGGTTTCAAACTGGGTTTGTACATATGCAAATTTCTTACGAGAAGCGGCTTCATTTACAGAATCTTTAAGCGTTACATATTTTTTAAAAAACCGAAGAGCATCCTTTTCATTTTTTTGTTTTTCGTAAATGGAAGCCATAAGCAAATAAGTTCTAGCTACAGCTTGCCAGTCGTTCGCTTTATTTACATTATTGAGCAGCTCTTGTGCATACTCTTCAGCTTGCTTATAATTAGAATTTACTAGTGCATGAAGACTTTGCGCTTGTTTGTAATAACTATCTATAAAAGGTATCTGTCCGTTTTTTGCTTTTAATTTATCATTAAGCAGTTTAAAGTAATAATTTGAATTTTCTTTCTGTTCCTGTCTGGCATAGGTTGTAGTTGCGAATGCTAAGGTTAATATATTCACAATTTCGCTAATATCAGTTTCTTTATTATTAGCCTTTAAAGCCTCTTGGATGTGATATAATTCGTCTTTAGGCTTATCCAGAAAAAAGGCATCAGAAGCTGCTCCTATATGTGCTATGGCCAATACTTGACCATATTTATTTTTTTCTGTAACTTCAAAAATGAAGGCTCTTTCTTCAGCGGCTTTATCATAGATAGCGTAATTACTAAAAAGAGTACTTAATCCATTTTTTGTCCATAGCCACATTAAGGTATCTTGTTGATGATTAAAAATAGCCTCAGCCTTTTGAAAGTAAATTGAACTTTCTGAAAACATATTTAGCTTGGTAGTATTTTCAGCTGCTTTAAGATAAACATACCCGTATTCGTAGAGATTTGAGTCTTTTATTTTTTCTAGAAATTGGGAACCTTCCTTTAGTATTTCTAAAGAACCTTCGTAATCTTGTGCATAGGTAGCACCCTCTGCATAATTGATATAAAACTTAGCAATTTCTTTATTGTTAGTACATTTTTGTAAAAAGGGTTTAAAGTCATGAAATAACAAGTAACTTTCTTTATGATTTATCTCTTTGTAAATAAGATAATCTCCTAGTGTATTTAAAGCTTTTAATGCTTTATTGTATGATTTGCTTGTAAGTTCTTCTTGATAAGTATTTTTTAACTTGTTTGCATTAATGGAATCCTGAGCTTTATTTGACTGTAGGATAAAACAAAAACAAAAAAGTAACAGTAACCTTCTTTTAAAACAGTATGCTAGCATAATTGAATACTTCTATAAGCAAACTTAAGATATATATTTTTTAGATACATATATAAACGGTAGTATGGTTTTTTTATCGATATAAATCATATGTTTGATATGTTAAAAGAATGTATACCCTATGGATAATTATATTTTAAAACCTTATTATTAAGAGTATAGATACTTTTCTTGTTTTTTAAAGTTAATAAGATAATTAATATCGCTTACTTATAAAAGGATAACCAAGCGTGAATGAGTTGTATTAATAGAGTTTAATATAGAACTTTATATTCTTTCTCTTTCTTTTCTGCTACCAATACAGAAGTTTACTCTGTCTGGCTTTTTTAATAAGTTTGTTTTGAATATGCTGTTGCGCACTTTGTTTGATTAATGAACGTAAGAGATCACTTAAATAATAGGATGTTAACTTTAGTTAATCCGCTAAATATTTCACAGTAGGTAAGCCTTACTGTAGCGTTTTAATATTATCAAAGTAGGAATCAGCAAGTATTCCATTTGGGAAGGGACATCTGGATGCTCTACTTAATTTTTTGTTGTAACTACATATCCTTTTGATCTTCTGAAACATACTACAGTAAATACCAATCAGATTATTGAACTATTCCTTATTAGCTTTTTCAAAGCTTGTAGGCGTCATTCCAAAATGTTTCTGAAAATTTCTACCAAAACTTGTTTGAGATTTATAGCCTACCATTTCAGCAATTTCATAAATTTTCATGTTGGTTGTTTTAATTAAATGAGCAGCTTTTTTTAACCTACTTAAATTAATAAGTTCATTTGGAGATATGTCAGACAATTCATTAATATTCCTGTAAAGTGTAGATCTGCTCATATTCATATAATTAGCTATTTTATCTACGTTTAATGATTGCTCTTTTAAATGCTCTTGAATTACTCTATCTAGCTTTGTTAAAAATTCTTTATCTGTATTAGTAGTTGCTACAGATTTTAAATAGGCCAAAGGAGAACTAGAATAATGCCCTAAAATATTCCTTCTATTTTCTATAAGATTAGAAATTTGTATTAAAAGGTAATCCATAGAAAAAGGTTTTGTTATATAGGCATCTGCACCAGACTCTAAACCTTCTATTTTAGCATTTAATGCAGTTTTAGCAGTTAATAAAATAACAGGAATATGATTTGTTTTCTCATTCGATTTAATATCCTTACAAAGAGTAATTCCATTTTTTACAGGCATCATTACATCACTTACAATAAGTTGTACCTCATTTTTTAGTACCATTTCCCATGCCTCTTCACCATTTTTAGCTAATAGGATATTAAAATTTTCTGCTAATTCTGAAAGCATAAAATCAGCTAATTCTTTATTGTCTTCAGCTATTATAATTAAAGGTAAATGTTTATTTTGTATTGTGTTCGTTTTAGATTGTTTACTAGTGTATTCTATATCAGAAGGGGAAATGGCTTTAAGTTTTTCATTTTGATGTAAGGGAAGCTCAAGAATAAAAGTATTCATATTAGCTTCAGATTCATTTATATATAATGATCCATTATGTAATTGTGTTAATGAATAAGCTAATGACAAACCTATGCCTGTGCCTATATTAGGTGTAGGTGTATGTGGATATACTCTAAAAAAGGGCTCAAAAATACGCTTATGAAGATGTACCGGAATTATATCTCCATCATTTTTAATAGTTACTTTAAAACTTGATTCTAAAATATCTAAGGTTAAAATTACTTTTTTAGCGGAATACTTAATTGCATTACCAAAAAGATTGCTTAGAATTTTTCTAAAAGCTTCTTCGTCCGCAAACGCTATAATAGCTTTTTCTGGTATGTTAATAGTACATTGTAAGTTTCTTTCTTGAATTAGCTGACTAAAGCGAGTAAGTGTTTCTCTTATTATTTCACTAATATTTATTGGTTCAAAATTAAGTTCAACATTTTTCATTTCAACTTTACGAAAATCTAATAACTCATTTACTAAATTTAGCAATCTAATGGTATTTTTTTCCATAATATCTAAGTTCTTAGGTATTTCAGGAGATTTATATTTTTGCTTAATTAGCTTTTCTAAAGGGCTCTTTATTAACGTAAGTGGAGTACGTATCTCGTGTGCTACATTTGTAAAAAATTCAATTTTTGCCTCATAAATTTCTTTTTCTTTTTCATTTTGTAACTGCGTAATATGTCTATTACTTTTTCTTCGTGTATATCTATGATATGTTCGTAAACCGAAGTATGCAATCCATATTAGTGCTAAAAGATAAATTAGAATTGCTACTTTACTTAAATAGAATGGTGGTAAAATAGTGATTTTCAATACCGCATTTTCTTTGGTCCAAACCTTATAATTATTTAATGCTTTTACTCTAAAGGTATAAGTTCCAAAAGGAAGTTCAGTAAAATTAACTTCGTGATTCTTCTCTAATGGAATCCAATTATCATTAAGACCTTCCAATTGGTACCAATATCGTGTCATTTCTGGAGCAGTAAAGCTTAAAGAAGCAAACTCTAACTTAAAACTAGATTGTTGATTATTAAGAATTATTTCATCTGAAAATAGAATAGATTTATCTAATGGAGAATTATTCTTCCCTACTTGAACATCATCATTATTAATAAAAATATCAGTAATATAAACAGATGGATTAAATGTGTTTTGGGTAAATTTATTAGGATTGAAACTTATCATTCCCTTAACGCTTCCAAAGTACATTTCACCATCTTCTGTTTGAAGTGAGGAACAATAGTTAAATTGATCACTTAATAATCCACTTGATCTAGTAAAAGTTTTAATATCCTCAGTCTCTGGATTAAATTCCACTAATCCATTTGAACTAGATATCCATAATTGTTGCTCATCATCTTCTAAAATAGCGTAAGTAACATTACTAGGGAAACCATCTGAACGCGTATATCTTTTAAAACTATCAGAATCAGGAATATATAAATTTAAACCATTTTCAGTTGTTATCCAAAGTTGATTCTTACTGTCTTCAAAAATTCCATTAATTACATTGGAACTGATACTATATACATTTGAGCTTTCATATCTATAAACTCCCTTTTTCTTGGTTTTTGGATTATAATAATAAAGACCATCCCAGTAAGTGCCTGCCCAAAAAGTACCATTATGATCCTCCAAGAAATAAGTATAATGATAAACTTCTGGAAAACCAGAAACTAATTCAAAAGAATCTGATGCTGGTATATATTTATGTACTCCAAATGAAGTAAGTACATATATACTCGTATCACTACTTTGATATATATGTAAAATAAAATTACTTCGAAGCCCACCTTCATCAGGTCCGGTTCCGTAATGTCTTATCACTTTTTCTGTTTCAATATCCATTACGTCCAATCCGTGCTCAAAAGTACCTATCCAGAGTTCATTTTCTTTAGCTAACAATCCATGGATATTGTAATGAGCCAAATTCCCTTTATTCTTTCCATAGGTGTAATTTGTAAACTTGCCAGTTTTTACATTCAACTTATTAAGTCCAGCATCTTCTGTACCAATCCAAAGGTTTCCATTTATATCTTTTTCAATCTCTCTTACGGCATTACCACTTAAAGAATTGGCTCCTACCATAGGAAAGTATCTAGTAAACGGTGTATAGGGCTTTGGGAAATAGTTTACCCCTCCAAAATAGGAACTAATCCATACCCCTCCTTCTTTATCCTCAACCAAAGCATAGATAGCGTTATCAGATAACGAATATGGGTTTCCATAATCCTTTTTAAAATTTAAATAATCACCATTCTCTATATTAACAATAAATAACCCTGATTCACTAGCAATCCATAACTCATTTTTATCTTTTATTAGAAAATCTCTCACAAACAATGGATTCTCTTTTTCTGGTAAAATCGGTTTCATGATATGAGAATCAATTGTGAAGAGAAATGCTCCATTATCCTTTGTTCCAATTAACAGCTCATTATTCCCATTACATTTCATAATTGTAATGATAGTACCCGAACTCTTAAAATCTGTATCATAAATTATCTTTTGAAAGGAATTATTTTCCGGGATATATTTAAAAACATTTTGAGGAGAGCTTATGTACACATTTCCACTAGGCGTATGTGTTACAAAATTTGCATAAAACTGATCGTATTTCTCAACCATTAGGTTTTCTTCATTCGCAACTATCCTAAGTAAAACTCCATTGGCAATAACCCATAAGCTACCATCTATGTTATATTCAATATCTAGAATAGGCTGATTTTGGGTTTCTTTAATAAGAGAGAAAGACTCCGTTCGTTCATCATATCTAAAAAGGCCGGTATCTGTGCCTACCCATAAATAGTCATTAAACTCATGAATACATCTAATAAAGTTACTACCTATACTAGTTGTGTCTCCTGGTATATGATGAAAAATTTTAAAATTATATCCATCGTATCTATTTAATCCATCCTTTGTGCCAAACCACATAAAACCTTTGTTATCTTGTAACATTGATATTACTGAGTTTTGTGACAATCCATCTTCAACCTGAAGATGTTTAAAAAAATAATCTTGTCCATAAAATACTGAACAATAACTACAAATTAGCGTTAGAATAATAACCTTTTTCATACACTACAAAGTAACGTAAGACAACGTTTTCGAAAGTTTACAAATTGTCTTTTTTTTCTACATATTAGTTCAACAACCAGATTATTTTGACAAAAAATTAACATTGAAACAAATTGAATAAAAATTGAAACATAAACATAGATATTCTTCGGTGAAATTTAATCTACTTTGGAAAACGAAATAATTGTTGTTTTTAGCACTTCAAATTTGGGTTTATAAAATAATTTATATTAAAAATTGATTAATTAGCAATTTACTAAAACAGTTCAAAACAAACAACAATTATAATTAAGTGTTATTAAACACAATTATTTCATCAAATTGTTTCAACTACCAATAAGGTAAAAATTTCAAAATGAAATTCTATGAGAACTATTATTAAATGTATGCTCAAAACACAGTATCTGATTATACTGACAATGTGTTTTGCTCAAAGCGTTTTTTCACAAAGCTCGGGTCAGGTATCAGGTACTATAACCTCTACCAATGGAGAACCCATTGCTTTCGCAAACGTTATCGTTAAAGGTACCTCAATAGGTACATCCGCTGATTTTGATGGTAATTATACTATTGATGCAGCACCCGACGCTATTATTGTTTTTAGCTATATCGGATTTAAAACACAGGAAATACCTGTAAATAATCGAACTATTATTAATGTAACCATGGAAGACGATATTGCTGCTTTAGATGAAGTAATAGTTGTTGGTTACGGAACACAAAAGAAAGAAGATTTAACAAGTGCAATCGCAGTTGTTAAATCAGATCAAATTGCCAAAAGACAAACTACTACAGTTGCCGAAAGTTTACAAGGTTTGGCAACAGGGGTAAATGTAAGAGGAGGGGGTAGGCCTGGCTCTGAAGCAAAAATTGAAATCCGTGGTTTAAAGAATTTACAAAGTACTAATCCACTCTATGTTATTGATGGTGTTATAACAACAGCCAATAGAGATTTTAATCCTAATGACATTGAAACTATTCAAATTTTGAAGGATGCCGCCGCCGCTGCGATCTATGGATCTCGTGCCGCAAACGGTGTAGTAATTATTACTACTAAAAAAGGTAAAGCAGGACCAATGAAAATTGAAGCTAGTACGAAAATGAGTACTACCACCATGCCTCGTTATGATCTTGTAAGCAAAGATGAATTTGTTCGATTAAATAATATGGCATATGATAATGCTGGATACACAAGACAAGATCTTAATCTAGATGTTAATACAGACTGGCAAGATGTGGCTTTTAGAACTGGATTTATCCAAGATCATAATGTAAGTTTTTCTGGTGGAGGTGAAAATTCTAGCTACTTTGTTTCAGCAAACTATTTTGGTAATAGAGGAACCGTAATCTCTACAGACTTTGAAAGAATGTCTTTCAGAGTAAATACATCAGGTACTAAAGGCATTTTTACTATAGGTGAAAATGTTGCTTTGAGCAATTCTAAAACTGATGAAATGTCTGGAAATCCATTAATAGATGTTTATAGGCTTTTACCTACTATTCCTATTTATGATAATGAAAACCCAGGAGGATATGGTTATGGTAAGGCAGATGTTGCAAATACATTTGCTGCTAACCCTTTAGCTATTGCAGATTTATCAGATGCTACCAATCAAAACTTTAGAATACGAGGAAATGTGTTTGCCGAAATTAAACCATTTTCATTTCTAAAGTATCGATTGAATCTAGGATATGAAACCAGCTTTGATAATTATAAGTATTTGAGAAAAGAAGGTAACTGGGCATTAAACCAAGCTTACCAACGATCTTATACCAATCAAAACAGAGCCCAGTGGCAGAATAAATTAATAGAAAACACTTTAACTTTTAATAAAGAATTTGGTAAACATTCTATTAACGTTGTAGCGGGTACTACATACCAAAAAGAAACTTACGAACAAATAAATGGTACCAAATACAATCTTATTGTAAACCCAACTACAGGAGAGTATTTTGAAGTATTAAACAGTGGTGATTCTCCTCAAACAGGAGGTTACAAAAATGAAGCTGTTCTTATCTCATACTTGGGGCGTTTGGAATATAATTATGATGATCGTTATTTATTCAATGCGGTTATTCGTAGAGATGGTTCCTCTCGTTTTAGCGAATCTAACAAGTGGGGTAGTTTTCCATCACTTTCCTTAGGTTGGAGAATTAATAAAGAATCGTTCTTCAATGTTGAAGCAATAAGTGATTTAAAATTAAGAGCAAGTTATGGAGAGTTAGGTAGTGGAAATATCGGATACTATGAATATCAAGGATTCATAAATTCTTTCGGAGCCGCAGTATTTGGAGTTGATCAAGAAGCTATAGCTTCAGCTACACAAGTTCAGTTAGCAAATAATAATCTTCGTTGGGAGGTATTAAAACAAACCAACATAGGATTTGATTTAGGTTTGTTAGATAACAGATTACAAATTACTTCTGACTATTTTATTGCTAAGACTGAAGACGTACTATTTGGTTTTCCTATTTTAATGACTACTGGTAATGATGGAGGAAATCCTATTTCTAATGCCGCTGTTATAGAAAATAAAGGTTTTGAGTTTAATGTTAGCTACAATCAGGTTGTTAATGATGACTTTAGTTTTAATGCCTCAATAAACTTCACGACGTTAAATAATAAACTAGTAGAATTAGGTAATGGCTTAAATGAAAGTATACAAGGTAATACAATTACCCGTCAAGGAGAATCTGTAGGTATGTGGTATGTGTTACAAACAGACGGATTATTTCAAAATCAAGATGAGATAAATAATTATACCAACTCTCAAGGACAAGTTATTATGCCAAACGCTAAGCCTGGAGATATAAGATATAAAGATATTAATGATGATGGTCAAATTACCACTGAAGACAGAGCCATTGTAGGAAGTCCTTGGCCAGATTTTGAAATGGGGCTTAATGCTGGTGTAAATTATAAGAATTTTGACTTTTCAATGAACTGGATTAGTTCTCATGGAGCTACTGTTTATAACGGTTTTAGAAGTACCGTTGACAGATTTGATGATGATAGTAACTACCGTGCTGGTGTACAACCTTGGACTCCTGAAAATCCGAATACTAATTTTCCAAGAGCAGAAAAAGGCTATGGTATGAATGCCAGAGGTGATACAGACCGCTGGTTAGAAGATGGAAGTTTTGCACGTCTAAAGTATATAGGAGTTGGATATACGGTTCCTAAAAGTATCTTAGAGAAAATAGGCTTCTCTTCTGCAAGAATTAGTATCTCCGCTCAAAATATCATAACTATTACCAATTACGGAGGATTAGATCCAGAATTTAATAATTCAAACATTTTCCAAAGGGGTGTAGATAGTGGTTCATTTCCTAATCTAAAAACCTATTCACTAGGCCTAAACTTTGGCTTCTAAAAATTACTACTATGAAACATTTAAAAATAATACTTGTAAGTTTTAGTTTCTTGTATTTACTAAGTGCTTGTAATAAAGATGAATTGGATCTGGCAAGTCCTAATGACCTTACAACAGTACAATATTGGAAAACTCCCAGCGATGCTGAAAAAGGCGTAAACTCTATTTATGCCATGTTCTATAAGGATGGATTATGGGCTCGATGGATTTATTTTAGATTAGACTTGACATCTGATGAAGGTTTTAGTCAAAGCCCTTGGACAGAATTGGCTGATTGGACCAAATTTAATTATGTTAATTATGACTTTTGGGAAGGGAATAGTGTTACTTGGAGAGATACCTACAAAGCTGCATTTAGAGCAAATCAAGTTTTAGCATACGTTCCTAATATTGAGTTTGAAGACAATGTAAGAAAATCACAGATTATAGCTGAGGCTAAATTTTTAAGAGCGTTGCATTATTATTATGCAGCTATTTTATGGGAGAATGTTCCATTGGTATTAGAGCCTTCTTCACCAGAAGATCTTCCTGCACAAAACACACAAGAAGAAGTTTTTGCTCAGATAGAAAGTGACTTAAACGATGCTTTTAATGATTTACCTTTGGAATGGGATAACTTCAACATAGGTAGACCTACAAAAGGGGCTGTTAAGGCTATATTAGCCAAAATGTATATGCAAGAACACCGTTGGCAAGATGCAAAACTAGCTTTAGAATTCTTAATTTCTGGACAAGGTGCTATCTATAGTTTAGTAGATAATTTTGAAGATAACTTTACTGATAATAATGAAAACAATTCAGAATCTGTTTTCGAAATTCAATTTGGTGATCAACGCCTTGGTGGTACTGGAGAAGGAGCGGACGCCGCTGTTTCTTCTCAAAGAGCACAGTTCTTTGCCCCTAGAAATATTGGATGGTCAGACGGGCAAGCAAGATATTGGTTAGTAGATGCCTTTAAACAAGAAGCTAATATGCAAGGAGGTATTGATGAACGCCTAAAGTACTCTTTATTTTATGCTGATTCGAATACCGATTTTGGTACATTGACCTATGGTAGAAACTGGGAATGGGGAGCCGAAGAGACTTGGTTTAAAAAAGGATCTAGAAGTTATTATAGAACTAATGAAGATTATTATTCTCAAGTTAATTGGCGACTTGTACGATATGCTGATATATTATTACGATATGCCGAAGTATTAAATGAACTTGACATGACAGCAGATGCATATCAGTATGTAGATATGGTAAGAGCTCGTTCTAATATGGCGCCATTAGCTACAGCATATCCACAAATAGGAAACAATCACGATCAATTCTTAGACCGTTTGAAAATAGAACGTGTTTTAGAACTATGTGGTGAAAGTGTTAGATGGGAAGATCTAAAACGTTGGGGAGATCTAGATACTCAGGCATCAATTGATGAAATTATAACAAGAGATCCTGATTTTAACAATTTTGTTATTGGCAAAAATAATAGATTACCTATCCCTCTATCTGAAGTTCAAAACAATCCAAACTTAAATCAAAATCCTAACTACTAACTAAAACTAGAATTCTGAGGTTACTGTTTATAAGTAATCTCAGAATTTTACTTAAATAAGCACAAAATGAAAAATACATATATAGGAAGTTTAAGATACGTTCTCGCTACTATTTTAATGACTATAGCATTTATTTCTTGTAAAGAAAAAATATCAAATGAAGTGTCAAACAAGAAAGAAGAAAGAAAAGTTTGGACTACTGAGCAAGCAAATCAATGGTATTCAGAGCAGCAATGGTATGTAGGTGCTAACTTTAACCCAAGTACCGCTATTAATCAACTAGAAATGTGGCAAGCAGATTCTTTTGATCCTGTTACTATTGATGAAGAACTTGGATGGGCAGAAGACATAGGGATGAATGCCATGCGCGTATATTTACATGATTTATTATACAAACAAGATCCAGAAGGCTTTCTTAAAAGAATGGATGCTTACTTGGCAATTGCAGAGAAGCATCATATAAAAACCTTGTTTGTGCTTTTCGATTCTTGCTGGAGTCCATTTCCTGAATTAGGTGAACAAAAAATGCCTACTCCTCATGTACATAATTCAGGATGGGTTCAAAGTCCAGGACAAAAAGTATTACAAGATTCGCTTCAATATAACAGGTTAAAAAAATATGTACAAGCAACCGTAGGGCATTTTAGCAATGATAAGAGAATTTTAGGTTGGGATGTATGGAATGAACCCGATAACATGACAGGACCCTCTTATGAAGCTGTTGAAATACCAAATAAAAAAGAACTTGTTTATAATCTATTAAGACAAGTTTTTCAATGGGCTAGAGCTGAAAATCCAAGTCAGCCTCTAACCTCTGGTATTTGGATAGGAGATTGGAAACAACATGATCAAATGGAGAAAATGCATCAACTACAAGTTTCTCAATCAGATGTTATCTCATTTCATAATTACGAAATACCAGAAATTTTTGAAGCAAAAATTAAGCAATTACAACGCTACAACAAACCTCTTTTATGTACAGAATACATGGCAAGACCCAATGGAAGTACATTTCAAGGATTTCTTCCTATTGCAAAAAAATACAACGTAGCTATGTTTAATTGGGGATTGGTAGATGGTAAAACTCAAACCAAATACCCGTGGGATAGTTGGACAAAAACATATACTTCTGAACCTGAAGTGTGGTTTCATGAAGTTTTTAATACTGATGGTTCACCTTATAAAACTGAGGAAACTACCTTCATAAAAAAGATTACATCAGAAGTAAATAAAAAATAAACAAATGTTTCATACAAGAGTTGTTAATTTCATTTTTTGTTTTTTGATTAGTATAGGGTGTTTTTCTCAACAACCTGATCTTCCAGGGCAGGTTGTTGAGGGAGAACACCCTGTTAATCAAGCCTATCTTTTTGCTCATATGACGCATGAAGATTATGGAAAATTATACTATTCGGTTAGTACAGACGGTTTACATTGGTATAGCCTAAATAATACTAAACGCGTATTTGATGATTATCATGGACATCCTGATATAGTTAAGGGTCCAGATGGGAGTTATTACATGACTGGAAATAATAGTGATTCTGATCCTGATATAACTATTTGGAAATCATCTGATTTAATCAACTGGAAGAAATTCAGCACTTATACTCCAAATCTACAAAAGGTAGAAAATTATCCGAATCCATTACAACGTATTGGAGCTCCTAAATTATACTTTGATGAAGTCTCATCAAAATTCATGATAACCTGGCATACACCGCATAAGGAAGGTATTCCCGGAGATGGGGAACGTTACTGGGCCAGTCAGCGTACACTGTATGTTATATCTAAAGATTTAAAAACTTTTGAAGAGTATCCTAAATTGTTATTTGATTGGGATTTAGGTACCATTGATGTTTTCATTAGAAAGGTTGGAGATAGTTATTATGCTATTTTAAAAGATGAAACCTACCCTACATTATATTGGCCAACAGGAAAAACAATACGTATTGCCAGATCGAAATCATTATTTGGTCCTTATTCATTACCAAGTGATCCTATTAGTCCAAATTTTAGAGAAGCTCCAACACTAATTCCATCACCAAATGGAAAAATTTGGTACTTATATTATGAGCAATATCCTGGAGTATCTTACGGCTTATCAGTAGCGGATAATTTAAATGGTCCTTGGTTTCAAGCTTCGGGTTATACGTTTTACAGTGATTGGGATAAATACAACCTACCTGAAGCTGTTAGACATGGTTGTATGATTACAATTTCTAAAAAAGAATATGACCAATTGGTTAGGCACTTTGGTATTAATAAAGCTAATTAATTTTAATTTTTATGAATTTACAAAAAATAAGCATCTTACTTTTAAGTACATTATTTCTTGCCTCATCATGTTCAAATGATGAAAGCAATGATTCTGGGGTTACTCCAACACCTACACCAACTCCAACTCCTGTTGCTACACCTATTTTTTTAGCAGATCCAACTATTTTTTACCATAATAATACCTATTATTTATATGGTACTTCTCAAGGAGATTTGGTTGGCTTAGGAAATGGCTTTTTAGTATATACTTCTACTAATTTAGTAGATTGGGATGGCCCTGAAGGAAATACACAAAATGGTTTTGCGCTTCACGAGAATAATGCTTTTGGGAATACTGGGTTCTGGGCTCCTCAAATTTTCGAATACAATAATAGCTTTTATATGGCCTACACGGCTAATGAAAAAATTGCCATTGCCACAAGTGATAGTCCTTTAGGGCCTTTCATAAATTCAGGTGATGCTATAGATACTAATGTTAATCAGATAGACCCTTATATTTTTATTGATGATGATGGTAAAAAATACCTCTATCATGTAAGATTAGATAATGGAAATAAAATTTACGTTGCTGAAATGAATGATGATATGTTAAGCATAAAGCCAAGTACATTAACTGAAATTATTACTTCTCAAGAATACTGGGAAAACACGCAGAATGTAAATTGGAAAGTTGTAGAAGGACCAACAGTATTTAAGCATAACAACTTATATTACCTAACCTATTCTGCTAACGATTATAGAAATCAGGATTATGCTGTGGGGTACGCTACTGCAAGTTCACCAATGGGACCATGGACAAAAAATACAAATAATCCTATTATTCATGGAGATGATGTAGGTGCCTATGGAACCGGACACGGAGATTTATTTATTGATGAAAATAATAACATGCAATATGTATTGCATGGTCATTATTCCGTTACATCAGTAGAACCAAGAAAAAGTGGAATAATAACTTTAGACTGGGATAATAATGAGCTCATCGCAGATCCAGATTCCTTTCGATTTTTTGAACAAATGCAATAAGAATATATCATTAAAACCAGTTATAAAATATGAAAAAAAATCTAGGATTCACTTTAATAGCACTTTTCAATTTTATAGTAGCTATTTCACAATCTAATACATTTCAAAATCCTATTTTACCAAGTGGTGCAGATCCGTTCAGTACCTATCATAATGGGTATTATTATTATACACATACCTTAGGTAATAAGCTAATGCTTTGGAAAACTAAAAATTTAGCGAACCTAAAAGATGCTGAGAGCAAACTCATCTGGACACCACCTACAGGTACCATGTATTCAAAGGAAATATGGGCTCCTGAATTCCATTTTATTAATAATAAATGGTATGTATACTTTGCTGCAGATAATGGTAATAATAATAATCATAGAATGTATGTTTTAGAAAATGCTTCTAAAGATCCGTTTAAAGGCTCTTGGAGGCTAAAAGGTAAAATAGATACGCACCCAGATCGTTGGGCAATAGATGCTAATGTTTACACATTTCATGATCAATTATATATGGTTTGGTCTGGATGGGAAGGAAATACAAACGGACAACAGAACATCTATATTGCTAAAATGAAAAACCCATGGACTTTGGAAGGAGCAAGAGTTTTGATTTCTCAACCAACTTACACCTGGGAAAAGCAAGGAGATTTGGATGACGATATAAATCCTCCACATGTAAATGTAAATGAGGGACCTCAGTTTTTAGAGCATAACGATAAGTTATTTATTGTATTTTCTGCGAATGGCTGTTGGACTGATTTTTACAATTTAGGACTTTTAGAACTTGAAGGAGGTAACCCTATGAATCCGCAAAATTGGATGAAGCATCAACAACCCATTTTTACTAAAAATGAAGCAAACGGTGTATATGCTCCTGGACATAATTCATTTTTCAAATCCCCTGATGGAACAGAAGATTGGATTCTATTTCATGCTAACGATAATGCAGGAGAAGGTTGTGGAACGAAGCGCTCACCAAGAATGCAAAAAATTGAATGGGATAAAGATGGCACACCTATTTTAGGCACTCCAGTATCAAACAAAACTATATTAAATATTCCTTCAGAATAACATCTAAACAAAATTAAAATGAAAAAAATTATCACACTAATTGCGTGTATTATAAGCATATCTGCTATAGCTCAAGGGCAAAAATGGAGTAAAGAAAAAGCCAAAAAATGGTATGCAGAACATCAATGGATTACAGGTGCTAACTTTATTCCTAGTAATGCTATAAATCAATTAGAAATGTGGCAAGAAGCCACATTTGATCCTGAAACTATAGACAGGGAATTAGGATATGCCGAAGATATCGGATTTAATACCATGCGTGTTTATTTGCACAGTTTGGCATATAAGGCAGACCCAAAGGGATTTAAAAAACGTATAAATGAATATTTAAAAATTGCAGATGAACATCATATCCAAACCATTTTTGTTTTTTTTGATGACTGCTGGAATAAAGACCCTAAAATAGGTAAACAACCTGTCCCTAAGACAGGAATACATAATAGCGGTTGGGCGCAAGATCCTGGATATCCCGCTTCTAAGGAGCGTGCTAATGATAAAGAATTAGAAAACTATGTAAAAGATATTCTAAGCTCTTTTGGAAAAGACAATCGAATTTTAATATGGGATTTATACAATGAACCAGGTAACAATGGAAAAGAAAATGAATCTCTTCCATTATTAAAAAATGTTTTTAAGTGGGCACGTGAAGCAAATCCTAATCAACCTATTTCTGCAGGGTTATGGAACTGGGGATATCAAGAACTAAACACCTTTCAAGCACAAAACTCTGATATACTAACATACCATTGTTATTCTGGACCTGAGGAACACCAAAAAATTATTAATCTATTAAAAACACATGACTTACCTATGATTTGTACCGAATATATGGCCAGAACAAGAGACAGTCATTTCTTTAATATTTTACCCTTATTAAAAAAAGAGCATATTGGTGCCATTAACTGGGGATTAGTAAATGGTAAAACCAACACCATTTTTGCCTGGGATACCCCTATAAAAACAGGTGAAGAACCTTTTGTTTGGTTTCATGATATTTTTAGAAAAGATGGTACTCCATACCATAAAGATGAAACAGATTTAATTAGAAAACTTAACCAAACTAAATAATGAATATTATAAAAAAAATAGCGGTAGCAACTATGCTACCGCTTTTCTTGCTATCCTGTGATAATTCTCCAAAGGAAAAGAAAAAAACACAAGACAAACAAAAAGAACAACTCCTTACTACAAACCTGATTCAAGAAAATTTTGAAACCTCCATTTCTGGTAAAGAGACAGGGCTCTACTATATTGAAAATGCAAAAATGAAAGTTGCATTTACAAATTATGGAGCTAGAATAGTTGGATTATGGGTACCTGATATAAATGGAAAAATGACTGATGTTGTGGTAGGTATGAGTAGTGTAAAGGCATTTGAAAATGCTACAGAACCTTATTTTGGTGCAACTATTGGAAGAGTTGGTAACCGCATAGCTAAGGGTACATTTTCTTTAAACGGCAAAACATACCATATTCCTTTAAACAATGGAAAGAATAGTTTACACGGAGGTACTAAAGGTTTTCAATATGTAGTTTGGGATGTTGAGCAACCAAATAACCAAACTTTAATTTTTAAATATCACTCGCCTGATGGCGAAGAAGGATTTCCAGGTAATTTAGACGTAAAGGTTACCTACAGTATACTTGAAAAAGAAAAATTACAAATAGTGTATCAAGCTACTACTAACAAGTCTACTCCGGTAAACTTAACCAATCATGCGTTCTTTAATTTGAATGGTGAAGGTAGTGGTACCATTTTGAATCATCTTGTACAGATTAATGCTGAAAAATATACACCAGTAGATGAAGGGTTAATACCCTTTGGTAATTTAGCCTCGGTTACAAACACACCTTTTGATTTTACCACTTATCATACTATTGGTGAGCGCATAAATTCAGATAATGAACAATTAAAAAATGGTTTGGGATACGATCATAATTTTGTGCTCAATGTAGCTACTAACGAAATGACGCATGCAGCAACTGTTATTGGAAATACATCTGGTATAATAATGGACATTTATACGCAAGAACCTGGCTTACAATTTTACAGCGGTAATTTTATGCAAGGTAAAAACACTTTTAAATCAGGTGCTAAAGATACATTTAGAACAGCATTTGCCATGGAAACCCAACATTTTCCTGATGCTATCAATCAACCTGATTTTGCATCTATTATTCTAGAACCATATAAAATTTATCACACAACATCTATCTATCAATTTAGTACAAAAGAATAACGTATGAAACATATTTTATTTATGATAACCTGTTTTTTTAATCTTATGTTATGGGCACAACAAAGTAATTTGTTATTGGCAGACCCTACTATATTTGAATATGATGAAACTTATTATGCCTATGGTACCAAAGAAAATAAAAGCATTACAGGAGAAGGATTTTTAGTGTATACTTCAACAGATTTAGAACATTGGGACGGACCAAAGGGTGCAACCGATGGTTTTGCTTTTAAAAAAGGAGATGGTTATGGAACTACAGGTTTTTGGGCACCGCAAGTTTTTAAATACCAAGATAAATTTTTTATGGCTTACACGGCAGATGAGCATATTGCCATTGCAAGTAGTAAAAGTCCATTGGGGCCGTTTACTAATAATGGAAGTGCCTTGCCTAGCGATGTAAGACAAATTGATCCTTTTGTATTTTTTGATGATGACAAAATATACCTCTATCACGTAAGATTAGATAAAGGGAATAGAATTTTTGTTGCAGAATTGAACAATAATTTATCCGCTATAAAACCAGAAACCTTAACCGAATGTATTTATGCAGGAAAAGGTTGGGAAGATACTGAAAAGGTAGAATGGCCAGTAACAGAAGGACCTACCGTATTTAAAAGAGATAAAAATTATTATTTACTTTATTCTGCCAATGATTTTAGAAATAAAGACTATGCTGTAGGTTATGCTATCGCAACTTCTCCTTTTGGACCATGGAAAAAAAGCGATCATAGTCCAATTATTTCTCAAAGCCTATTAGGATATCCAGGTACGGGGCACGGCGATGTATTTTATAATACAAAAGGTGATATGTATTATGTACTTCATACTCATTTTTCAGAAAATAATGTCGCTCCTAGAAAAACGGCAATATTAAAATTAAAATTGAAGAAACAAAAAATTTTCATTAGGTCTAAATCATTAAAATGGTTACAGTTATAAATATAAATAGTAAGAAATTTAAACTAGTTGCTTTAGTTGTTCTAACAATTATTTCAATAAGAATAGTGAATGCTCAAGGAGCTAAAAACTTCAGCACTTCTTACTATGAAGGAGAAAACTATACCAGTAAATCATCTGATTGTATAGTTGGTACATCAAATTTCCCATATATTGGGTCGGGTTACCTTGATATGAGAGGAAATGGTTCATATGTAGAATGGAATAATTTGTATTGTGAAGCAGAAGGAAAACATACACTATTAATTAAATATGCAAACGCTAGTGGAGCTAACCTTCAATGCGAATTAACAGTAAATGGCGTTGTTATTAAAGATATAGAGTTTCCTTCTCGTTTTGAGGATTGGAACTATTATTGGATTGCTAGAGTTACTGTTCATCTTAATGCAGGGTATAACTCTGTTAGGTTTACGGCTAATACTCCAAACGGTGGACCTAATATAGATAATATAGCAATTTCAAGTGACGATGAACTTTGTACTGCTACAGGAAATAAATATAATGTAAAAGATTATGGAGCAATAGGTGATGGTAATACCAATGATACTAAGGCAATACAAGCAGCTATAGACGCTTGTTCTGAGGGTGGTTCTGTAATTTTATCAGACGGAACTTATATGTCTGGTCAGATAAAATTAAAATCTAATATGACATTATGGATTGATAAAACCGCTATACTGAAAGGGATACAGGATAACTCTTTGTATCCTGCAATAGCTAAGCATGCAGATAATGCCAATGTATGGTTACCGGACGTACTTGGTGGAGGAGGTTGGGAACTTAAAGAAGCTTTTGTTTATACAGAGCAAGCAAACAATGTTACCATTACCGGTGGTGGAGTAATTGATGGCAACGGAGATTGCGAAATATGGGATCATACCAAAGATGAAACGGTAAGACCCATGGCATTATATGTTGCCTATTCTAAAAACATAAGGGTTACTAATATAGATATTGTAAACAGTGCAATGTGGGACTTTGTTTTACTAGAATGTGACAAAGTAACCATAGATGGTATCAACATTAATACTTCTGCCTATGGAGTAAATAAAGACGGAATAGATATTTGTGACTCACATGATGTAACCATTACTAACAGTACCATTTTATGCCAAGATGATGCTATTTGCCCTAAAAGTGGCTCAGCTAGAGGAGTAAATAATATGACTATTAAAAATGTAACGGTAAATGGTACAACAGGAAACAAAATAAAATTTGGTACGCTAACCTATGGAGCCTTTACAAATTGTTTGCTTCAAGATATTGCTATTAATGGCTCTGGTAGAGGTGGCTTATGTGCTATTTCTCTACAAGGATTAGATGGTGCTGACTTTTCAAATATAACCTTTGATAGAATTAACTTACAAACCTCTGCTAATGCTTTCTTTCTATTACACGCTGCGGGAAAACGAGGACATAGACCTGCTGGCGCTCCAGCAAAAAAAGGAAGTATGACCAGTATTACATTTTCCAATTTAGATTTTAGAAATATATATGAGAATATTGGTAGCTGTATAAGTGGAATATATCTAGATGATGTTGTATACAAAGTAAAAGATGTTACATTTAATAATGTTACCATTAACTCTTTTAAAGGTGGTGCAACCACCATACCCGAGAAACCTGATGAATATATGGGGAATTATCCTGAATACAATGTTTTTGGTATGCTACCAGCGTGGGCATATTATATAAGATATGCTGAGAATGTTAATTTTATAAATTGTAACCAGACAGTTAAACCTTCAGATGTGAGGGAGGCTATTGTAATAGATGAGTAAGATTATTTACATTAAATTAATATTTTAAAAAATAACCAGTTCTAATATGGTGGAGGTTACAAATTGGTAAATCTAAATGAGGGTCTATAGATTTTTGTGCACTATAGGTTTAAAAATAACCTCTTTTATCATAGTAATTGACCCCGTATGCAAGGTATTAGGATAAATAATGCTCACCACAATGGTCGTTTTTTCACTTCCTCCTTTTGCCCCCAATACAGAAGTTGACTTTCCCTTATTTTAAAAGTGTTTGAGTAGGGTAGAGGTGTAAAACTGGTGTAATAATTATTATACATAAAGCCTAATTTCAGTTAAATATTAAATGAATAACATTACCGAATACCTAATTCAAACTCAATTTTGTCCGTTTAGGTCATTATTCTTAAAAGATATTAGTAGGTTAATGTATTTTTGTTTAATCTATAGTTTTATATATGCCTAAAAAAAATAGAAATATTGGATTAGTAGCAGAGGTTACCTTACCTGTTTTAAATGAGAGTCTTAAAGACTTAAGAATGGGTAACTACTTTTTACTATTAGTTTTAGGAGGTTTTTCGCTATTTTTTATGTTTATATTTAACGTTGCTTTTATTAGAATAGCAGGTGTACTTATTTCAGGTATATTTTATGTACTTTTCTTAGGTTTTTGTAACATTTACATTCTAAAAATTAGTGTTACCAAGTTTAATAATAAGCTGATCAAATTTAATTTATTTAGATATGGTTTAAGTTGGTTAGTTGCTATTGTATTAGAATTTGCATTACATCCATTATACTTGCTTGTACTAGGCTTACCTATAAACAATTATGATTTTAATATAAAAATAGTATATGTTTTTATAGCCAACGGATTGTTAATGGGAGGACTTTTCTTTTTAATGCATGATTATATTGTTATTAGAAACCAAAAAAGAGAAACAGCACTAGAAAATTCTAAACTTTTAATAAAAGCAGAAGAAGCAAAAAACTTACTTCTCAAAAAGCAAATTCATCCACATTTCTTTTTCAATTCGTTAAATACACTTAAAGCACTTTATAAAAAAGATAGCGTTTTAGGAGAGACATATTTAATTCATTTGGCAGATTTTATGAGAACTTCAGTATCTAACCATACCTCTCAAGCGGCAAAATTGAAGGAAGAATTGGAATTATGTGAAAACTATTTAAAAATGCAGGAAATAAGGTTTGGACAAGCTTTTATAGCGGATGTAGTTATTAATAATACCGAAAAGCTACAATGGTTTTTACCTTTTTTTTCTTTGCAACCGCTTTTAGAAAATGCAATTAAACACAATGTAGCAACCAAAGAAAATCCATTAAAAATTGTAATAAGGCAAATAGATAATATAGTTACAGTTACTAATAATTGTAACCCGAAGAAATATAAAGAAATATCAACTCAAAGTGGTCTAAATAATTTATGTGAACGTTATAAGATTTGGAGTAATGATGAAGTAATGATATATGAAAAAAATGAACAATTTATTGTAGAATGTAAGCTGTATCCTTATGAAAATCCTTATCATAGAAGATGAAAATTGGGTAGCTGAAGAACTTGCCGAAACCCTTATATCAATAGATGAAAATATTGAGATAGTAAAAATACTTTATTCAGTATCGGAGAGTATTAACTATTTACAAACTCAACCAAAAGTGGATTTAATTTTTAGTGATATTCAACTGGGTGATGGATTGAGTTTTGAGATTATGAATAATCAGGTTATAAAGATTCCTATTATATTTTGTACTGCGTTTGATGAATATATGCTAGAAGCTTTTGATACTAATGGAATTGCATATGTATTAAAGCCTTTTAGCGAAAAAACAATTAGGAAAGCATTACTTAAATATGCCGATTTAAAAGCTATGTTATCCAAAAATATAGAGAATACTTATGAATCGTTAATAAGTAAGTTTTCTACAATTGCTCAACAATCTAGCTTAATCATAAAGTATAGAAACCGAATAATACCCATAGGTATATATAAAATAGCATTGTGCTATATAGAAAATGGTATAACTTATATATATACGCACAATCATATTAAATATGTACATTATGAAACTATGGATGAATTGGAGCAAAAATTGAGTCCTATGTTTTTTCGGGTTAATAGGCAATATCTAATCAACAGAAATACCATTAAAAATGCCGAGGAACTATTTTCTAGAAAATTAAAAATTGAATTACTATTTTCTTGGTACGAAGATATTACAGCAAGTAAAGAGAAAAAGAAAAAATTTATAGATTGGATGAAATAAAGTATTGCTAACAGAATCCTTTTCATAGTCAATTTTGGCTGTTTTATGTTTTTAATTCATTGTTTTACGCCTATCTAATAATACGTTTGTTCAAAAATTTAAAACGTGCAAATGAAATTTATTAGGGGGTGTATACTAAGTTGCTTTCTGTATAGTGCCACCTTACTAGGGCAAGAAAATTTAAGCTTAGAAGATTGTATAGCTTATGGACTCGCTAATCATGGAACTATTACTATTGCTAAAAATAATACTTTGGCTTCAGATGCAGCTGTTAATGAAGTAGTAGCTGGTTATCTTCCAAAGGTTTCTGTAAATGGGGGTATAGATGATAATATTAAGGTTCAAGAGCAAGTAATTCCGGCTGGTATTTTTAGTGATCAAGATTTAAGGGTTGCTTTTACTAAACAATACAACACAACCGGATCGGTTCAGTTAGATCAGGTAATATATGATCAGTCTTTACTTATTGGCTTAAAGGCAGGTAAATATACCAAAACACAAGCTGCTTTATCTAAAAAAGAAAGAGAGGAAGCTTTAGTATATAGTATAACATCATATTATTACCAATACGGAGTATATAAATTACAACTTCAATTTTTATTAGAAAATAAAGCTACCTACGAGAGTCAATTGCAAATTGCTGCATTACAGTTAGAAAAAGGCGTTCTTGCCAATGTAGATTATAATCGTTTGCAGGTAAATTATAACAACATACTTTCTAATATAAGAACAGCTTCTACAAACTTATCGGAAAGTATGAATGCCCTTAAGAATGCTATGGGGTATTCATTAGATAAAATATTGCAATTAGAGGAAGTAACAAAGGTACCAAAGGAAGTGTTGTTACAGAATGAGTTAGCAGTACATGAATATGATATAACTAAACGGTCAGATTATTTATTAGATAGTTTAAACACTCAATTATTAGCAATAGATTTTGAACGTATTAAGTACAGTAACTTACCTAAATTAAGTTTTTATGCACGTTACGGTACCATTGGTTTTGGAGACAATTTAAATGAATCGTTTAGCACACAACAGTCCTTTTCTGCAATAGGCTTAAAACTTAGTGCTACTCTTTTTGAAGGCTTTGGAAAAACAGCAAGAGCAAAACAAGCAGAAATAAAATACAAAAATGCTATAGAACAGCAACATTTAAATTCTGAAAAGTATAAACTAGAAGTTGCTAATGCTACTAACAAGCTAGCTAATGCTAAAGAGGCTATAACTCAAGAATTAGAAAACATAAACTTAGCGGAGTCTGTGTTTAACGCTACAAATTTACAATACAGAAAAGGAGTAACCTCTTTAAAATATTGGTTAGATGATCAATTAGCTTTAAAAGAATCTCAAAGAAATTATTTACAAGCGGTGGTAGATTATTATGTAGCTACCATAGAACTAAAAAAATCAAACGGAACTTTAAGTACTTATTACAACTTTCTTAATACGGATAAATGAAACGAATATTTTGGATAACCATAGGTATTGCACTAGTAGTATTAGTTGCTTTTAAATTATATACTAATAAGAAGCATATAAACGAACAAAAAGAAAAAGGACAGGTAGAAGATGTTATAAAAATACCTGTAGAAGTAGATACAGCTACAATTAAAAATGTAGTTAATACCCTAGAAAAAACAGGAACATTAATTCCAGATAAGAAAGGTATTGTATATGCAGAAACATCTGGAAACATTATAAATCTTAACTTTTCTTTAGGTAGTATTGTAAAAAAGGGAGAATACTTAGCAAATATTAATGCAGATAAATTAATTATTGATATTAATAATGCTAAAGCAAAATTAAGCAAGATTGAAAATGATTACAACACCTATAATGAGTTGTTACAAGGTGGGGCTGCTACAGAAGAAAAGGTAAACCAATTAAAACTAGAACTTGTTAATGCACAAAATACACTGAAACAATTAAATAAGCAGTTAGACGATACTAAAGTAAAAGCTCCTATTAACGGAATTATAGTAGAAAAAAATGTAGAATCAGGTGTTTTTGTAAATGTAGGTACTGCTATAGCCACTGTTTTAAATTTAGACATACTTAAAGTAAAAGTATTTGTAAACGAACAAAGCGTTTACAATTTAAAAGTTGGAGATACTACAATAATAACTACAGATGTTTATCCTGATAAAACATTTAAAGGTACTATAAGTTTTATTAGTCCAGAAGGAGATGAAACCCATTCTTATATAGTAGAAGTAGCTTTAACCAATAATAAAGACTTTCCTTTAAAAGCTGGCACTTTTGTTTACACCAAATTTACAACAAGTAACAATAAAAATACCCTGCTTATACCTAAAGTGGCGCTATTAGAAAATACTAATAAAGCAATGGTATATACTATTAATAACAATAAAGCTGTTTTACACACTCTTAAAGTTGGCAATAATTATGGGGAATATGTAGAAGTTTTAGAAGGACTTAATAAAGGAGATTTAGTAATTATCTCAGGACAAATAAATCTAAAAGATAAATCGGAAGTATCTATCACAAATACAAATAAAGAATAATGACGGTATCAGAATTAGCTATAAAGAGGCCACTATTAATAGTAGTAATCTTTACAGTTCTTATACTATTTGGGGTACAGAGTTATTTACAACTCAACTACAATTTATTACCTAAAATAGAAGTAAAAACAGTATCGGTTGTTACTATTTATCCAGGAGCCTCTGCCTCAGAAGTAGCGCTTAACGTAACTAAAAAGCTAGAAGATAATCTAGCAAGTGTAGAAGGATTAAAAAGTGTTTCTTCTAAATCTCAAGAAGGAGTATCTCAAATTACACTAGAATTAAAAAGTAATGTAGATATAGATGAAGCCGAAAGAAATGTACAACGTAAAGTAGATCAATCAATGAATGATTTACCAGATGATGTAGATAATCCTACGGTAAGTAAAATAGATTTAGAAGCTACACCAGTAATAAGCGCCGGTGTTACGGCTATAAAATCTCCTAAAGAATTGTACCAATTAATTGATGATGAACTATTACCTGTTTTACAAAATACAGAAGGGGTTGGACAAGTAAATGTAATAGGTGGTACACCAAGAGAAATTAAAATAGCAATAAACCAAGATAAACTTATAGCCTACAAGGTTACGGTAGAACAAGTAATTACGGCAATAGCAAATGCTAACAGATCGTATCCTGCTGGAAAAATTGAAACAAAAAATCAACAATATGCCATTAAGTTCGATGCCAATTTTACATCTATAGCCGAAATAAGTACTATAGAAATAAAAAATAATATAAATGGCGGCACCATTTATTTAAAAGATATTGCTAGTGTAGTAGACGGCACAGAAACAGCTACAACTTTAAACCATATCAATGGTGTTCCGTCAATTGGTATTCAAATTATAAAGCAAAGTGATGCAAATGCTGTAAATGTAAGCGAAGCTGTAAGAGAACAATTTACTAAGCTAGAAAACCAATATCCAGAATTTGACTTAAAATTTAAAATATCATCAGATCAAAGTGAGTATACGTTGGCATCTGCCGATGCGGTAATGGAAGATCTGGTATTAGCTGTAGTTATAGTTGGCATTGTTATGCTATTATTTTTACACAGCTTAAGAAGTTCTTTATTTGTAATGGTTGCTTTACCATCATCTATTATACCAACATTTATAGCAATGTATGTTTTAGGTTTTTCTTTAAACTTAATGACGCTTATGGCTATGTCTTTAGTAGTAGGTATTTTGGTAGATGATTCTATTGTGGTATTAGAAAACATATATCGCCATTTAGAAATGGGATCTGAAAAACGTAAAGCTGCTTTAGATGGGCGTAATGAAATTGGCTTTACAGCTATGGCTATTACTTTGGTAGATGTAGTGGTTTTTCTTCCATTAGCCATGTCAGGTGGTATAATAGGTTCTATACTTAAAGAATTTTCTTTAGTAGTGGTATTTTCTACCTTGATGAGTTTAATGGTATCCTTTACCATTACACCTTTATTAGCAAGTAGATTTGGACGCTTAGAACATTTAACGAAAAATACCTTGTGGGGTAAAATCAATATAGGGTTTGAAAATTTAGTTACTAGTATTAAAGAGTACTATGGCATGTTATTACAAAAATCTTTAGGCCATAGACGTTGGGTATTAATAGGTGTTTTAGGTTTATTAATTAGCTCTTTTTTATTAGTAGGCTATGGTTTTATAGGTGGAGCATTTATACCATCTGGAGACCAAGGAGAGCTATTAATAAAACTAGAGTTAGCGCCGGCTACATCTGTTTACCAAACGAATATGGTGACTAGAAATGTAGAAACTATATTATTAGAAGAAACAAATGTAGAAACTGTATTTTCTAGTATAGGGTATGTTTCAGGAGGGGCAGCAGGTGCTGGTAATAATAGCAATATGGCAGAACTTACTGTAAGTTTAAAGGAAGACCGAACTGAAACTGCAGATGATTTTGGAGTACGCTTGCAGAAAGAATTAAGTAAAAAAATCCCGGGAGTTATTATATCTGCTTCGCCAACATCTGTTTCGGGTAGTAATAGTGGTGCACCAATACAAATAGCAGTAAAAGGTATTGCTATAGAAGAAATAAGAAGATGGGCCGAAACTATCAAAACGGCTACGGAAAGTGTTTCTGGTACTAAGTATGTAAAACTATCTGTTAAAGACCCTAAACCGCAAATTGAAGTTGTTTTAAACAGAGATAAAATGACGCAATTGGGCATTAATGCAAATACAGTAGGTATGGCATTACAGAGTAGTTTTAATGGTAACGATGATAATAAATTTAAACATCAAGGCAATGAGTACAATATTGCTATAGCCTTAGATGATGCAGATAGAAGTACATTACAAAATGTAGAAAACTTAGCATTTATAAATTCCAAAGGCGCTAGTTTTCAGCTAAGTCAATTTGCTACTATAAAACAAGGTTTGGGTGAGTCTGTATTAGAAAGAAAGGATAGATTGAACTCTATCACCGTAAATGCTAACGTAGTTGGGCGTCCTGTAGGTACCGTAGCTGCTGAGATAAAAGAGAAAATTGATCAAATGAAAATTCCAGATAACATTTCTATTGAGTATTTAGGTGATGTTAAAAACCAAGGAGATGCATTTGGTAGTTTAGGTATTGCTTTGCTTACGGCAATTATTTTAGTGTATTTAATTATGGTAGCATTATATGAAAGTGTTGTATATCCTTTTGTAGTATTATTTTCTATACCGGTAGCCCTTATAGGTGCATTGTTAGCACTCGCATTGACAATGGAGTCTTTAAACATATTTTCTATAATAGGTATGATTATGCTATTAGGGTTAGTATCTAAGAATGGTATTCTAATAGTAGATTTTACAAATCAATTAAAAGAAGAAGGACATAGTATTAAAGAAGCATTAGTGGAAGCAGGTAAAGAGCGTTTAAGACCCATCTTAATGACTACCATGGCTATGATTTTAGGAATGCTTCCAATTGCTTTAGCATCAGGTGAGGGTTCTGAAATTAAAAATGGTATGGCATGGGTTATTATTGGTGGATTAACAAGCTCTATGTTATTAACCTTATTTGTTGTACCAATAATGTACTCACTAATAGAGGGATTAAAAGGCAGGCTTAATAATAAAAGAAATAAAACAACCTCGTAAACCATTTACTAATGAATTTTAGCAAAAAACTAATATTGCTGTGTTTACTATTGGTAGTTAGAGTTTCATGGGCTCAGAATATAGATGATAGTACATCAATCATAGATTCAACTAAGTCAAAATCATACCCTATTATTAAGTTATTTGGCGTTTCGTATGATGCTTTAGGACCTACTGATTATGAAGCAAACATAGATGGACACGAAATACATAAAGGAACCGTAAGAGGTGGTAGTTTATTAGCATACGGTTCATTTTTTTTACTTAATAAACCCAAACACATAATTAGCTTAACAGAAGTATATAGGAGGGAGTTTATAGAGCTAAACGATTTGGAAAATCCATTTTATGAAGGGCAGGGTACTAAGTATAATTTTAATAGTTTTTCAACAAGTATAAATTATACCAATAGAACCAAATGGAAAGGAAAACCTTTAATATCTACAGTTTCCACATATGTAACAACATCTGATTTAGGTAGAATAGATAAGGTTAGTGGTATTATAACATCTACCATGGTTTTTCAAAAAAAGCCTGAAACAAGATATACATTAGGTGTAGCTATTTTGGCAGACTTATCTACGTCTACACCTTTATTTCCAGTTGTTTCGTATTGGCATCAATTTAAAAATCCATCATGGGAAATTAGTGCAGTACTACCAAAAGAGGTGTATTTAAGAAAAAATAATATACTGGGAGGGTGGCTTTCTGCGGGATCTGAACTTATAAGTAAAAGCTACTTTCTATATAATTTGCCTGGTAGGTTCGGAACTTTTGAAAATAGATTAACCGAAATACAAACAGGACTGAAATATGAATATATAACAAATGAAGGAATTATGTTATCGGTAGGAGCAGGTTATAGAAATGTAGCACAGAACAATATTATAGAAGTATACAAACCTAACCGAGATAAAATTGTAAATATGACATATAATGGTGGTTGGTTTGCTAAGGTTGAATTATCGTTTGTCATTCAGAGTTTAAAAAAATAGAACGATAACTAGTCCAACATTAGTTTTTAGTAGCCGAAGCAAAAAGTAATTCATTAAATATTATGTAATAGACTAAGTAAATTCCTCCATGTTATTTGTATCTTTTCTTAGTAATTATTACACTACTTAACTTTTATATGTATTGATGAATACATTGCTTCGGTTTTTATAAATTACTAAAAATTTTATACTTTTTAAGTAACAAACAATACAATAGAATGACTAAAAAGTATAAACGCATTTATAAACTAAAAGAATGGTTTCTTACTGTTCTTATATGGTTAATATCATTTCAAATACTCCTATTTGTAAAATTGTATGATTTCTCTCCAGATCAAATTAAGTTATTATATGGGATTAATTATAGTAAGGTTTTAATTCTAGAAATAACTAGCGTTTACAGCTTTTTTCTTGCAATAACATCAAGTTACTTTCAAGTTTTTATTTATCCGAGTATTATTAAAACACAATCTTTTTTTAAAGAAATTGCCATACGAATGGTTATTTTTTTAATCGTATTTTTTTTAATAATTACTTTACTAAGCTTAGCATACTACGTACTCTTCTTAAAGCAAGAATTACAAAATTTTTCATTTGATTTTTGGATCCAAAAGCCAATTATAACTCTTTTAATATTAACTATTTTTATTGGTACCATAACAGATTTTTTTCTGTTGTTACATAAAAATTTAGGAGCTAATTACATGACTAATTTGTTTTTGGGCACTTATAAAAAACCAAGAGAGGAGAACCGTATTTTTTTATTTTTAGACTTAGCTTCATCCACTACTATTGCAGAAGATATAGGACATTTAAAATTTAGTAAATTACTGCAAGACTGCTTCAAAATACTCTCGTCATTATTATTAGATTATGAGGCCGAAGTATACCAATATGTTGGTGATGAAGCTGTGGTTACGTGGAAAAATAATAATTCATTAAACAATGTACAATGTGTGAATTTTTTTTAAGCTTTTGAAAAAGCTTTAAAAGCAAAAGAAAGTTATTTTCTTGAAACATATAATAATTGCCCTACATTTAGAGGAGCTATTCATTCAGGTAAAGTAACAATGGCGATGGTGGGAGATATTAAAACAGAAGTTGTTTATCATGGCGATGTTTTAAACACATGTTCTAGGGTTCAAGCGTTATGTAAAGAACTTGATAGTGATTTGTTAATTACAGATACATTTTACAAAACACTTAATCATGATGATTATTTTAACTATAGTATTGTATCTAATATTCACTTAAGAGGAAAGAGAAATTTAGTAAACGTTTATAAGGTAACTAAAAAAGGATGTGTTAAAAATTAAAAAATTAGGATAGATCATAATCTACCCTAATTTAAATTTAGTTACAAACTCTGTACATATAGTTATTCCTTTTTTGTACCCTCTATATCGAACATATCCATGATAGACCCTGTAATGGTAGTGTCGCCATCTTTTTCCATAGTTGTATATACTTGGTGTCCACTTGCTGTATAGTAAAGTGTAATTAAGTCTTCATCAACCTCAATTCTGCTAATAGTAATAGGATTAGCATCCCCTTTATCACCTATAGTTCCTTCTAATTTATCTTCATTATTTTTGTTTAATTTAATAACCATCTCAGTATCACCGCTTGGTAAATCGTAAGCCATAACATTCCATGTACCAACAAAAAAGTCAACATTAGATTGTGCTTTCATAGAAGATACAGACATGAATAATATGATTACTAAACTTGCTGTTAAAAAGTTAATTCTTGTTTTCATTTGTTTACTGTTTTAAATTAATTTTACTGATTTATTTTAAAATTTGTAATTAACACTAACCGATACTGTGAACGGACGAATATAACTACCTGTTAAGATTTTATTGTCATATGCATTAGAGTCAGTTATTAGTTCTCCGCCAATAATACTTCCTTTAACTCCATATTGATTTAAGAAATTAGTAACGTCTAGTTTTAGATCTAATTTTCTTCTGTATGTATAATCGATACCTGCAAACGTTTCCCACCATCCGTTATAATATAAGGCATTAGACAGAGTGGAGTATTGTTTACCGAAATAGCGTAAGCTTGCCCAAAGTTTTACTTTTTGATTGAACAGTTTATAGCTTGGGTCTATTTCTAAAAGTACTTTAGATAGTTCTGGTATATTTTTGTTGTCATATGAATAATTTTGCCCAAAAGCATCGTAGCTAAAGTTCTTATAAATAGGATTTTGTAACGTTACCAGAAAATGGATGTCAAAATTTTTAAAGGGATTAGAAAGAATATCGGTTGTCCATCCAAAAGTTTCTATATCATAAAAAATTGGATATATAGTGTTAGTCTCTGAAGGATTACTCGGATTATAAGCTACTATATTTCTAACATTATCGCGCTTACTAATATAGGTTAACTTAGAAACTACATTAAATAAAGGATGATTAAAATATACTCCTGCGCTACCAAATAAAATAGGATTTTTGTTTTTGATGTAATCTGAATAATCAGAGTTGTATGATCCAAAATCTTTTCTAATTTCGTTATAGGTAAATTCTCCAGAAATACCTGCTCTATTAAATGTTTTATAAATAAAACTAGCTGTACCTGCTACATTCCATTCACTTTGAGTAAAGTCTTTTAAGGGTCTTTTAGTTTCATGAATACCATTTCCATCAATATCCTGATACACAATTTCATCTTGGTAGGGAGCCATTTTCCCTCTTGATTCAAAACGTTCAATTCTTCCACCCAATATAACATCTAATTTGTTACTTGGAGCCCAAGTATCTAACCCGTAAACTGCTAGTTTATGTAAGTAACTATCTTCTCTATAAACATCACTTCCTCCGCTTGCTGCTTTTATAATACCGTCTTCATCAGTAATGGGTACATACATTCCGTATGCGGGAATATAAGCACTTGCAGTCAATTTTTTAGGTTGTGGTTCTATTGTCTGGTAGTATACCGATGTATTTAATTTAAATATATCTTCTCTATAATACTGTTGTTGTAAGCCTAATTTAATATCGTGACTTCCTTTTTTACCAGCTAGTTCTAACCTAGACATAATAGTGGTAATATCGGTTGGATCAATATAATATGAACTCACTTGTTGAACATTTCCTTCATATGGTGCTGAGTTACCAAGTAAGGTATAAGACATTCCACTAGCCGGAATATCCTCAGCCAACGTTGAAGTAACTGGAAACTGTATAGACATTGGGGCTTTAGACTTCATAAATCGAGTGGCAAAATTTAATTTCCAATTGTTTTTCAATTTAAAATCTCCTAAAACATCGATACTATGAGTAATGGCAGCTATATCGTCGCTATTCATGTCATAGAACCTTTTTTCTCCAGTAAGTTTATCGTAAAAAGGTATTAAACCATCTTGAACAATATAACTGTCTAAACCTAATTCAAAATTATCAAGCTGTTCTGTTTCTCCATTTCCTTTATACATAAATGGTTGGTAAACACTTTGCACACTTCTTGATTTTTTATAACTATATAAAAACTGTAAAGTTCCTGTTTTTAACTTTTTAGAAATTCCTAATTTATAGAACTGTGTTCTATCAGATTGTTGTGAAAAACCAAGCGTATAGCTAGCCGGATCAAACATTTGATAGGTGCTTAGAGTATATCCCCATCCATTCTTTCTATCACCAATTGAAGAGGAAATGTTAGCGCTGGTTTCATTAAGCCCAAAATGATTAAATTTTGATGAAATGTATCCTTTGAATTTACCATTTCTGGCAACAAAACGATCATATGAATCTACAGCATACCCCAATTTACCTGTGGTTATTGCGGTTTCAGAATAAGAAAGTAACCCTATATTTCCAATACTACTATCATAGCGCCATACGGTTAAAGGATTTTGTGGCCAAAAACTATTAACTACAGGTAGACTATTTTCTAATATGGCAATATCACCATCAAATGGTAGTCCTATATTAACGTTCCTAGGTCCTACGTTAGCTCCTGCATTAAGCATTACATTTCTGTTTTCGGTATCTCTATCTTTAAGTTGAATAGTATCTGACTTAGCAACTTTTATAGAATCTGTGGCTTTTTTATTTTGACTATATCCCAAAATAGGAATAAGGAAAAGGAAAAGGGAGATCTGTATGATCTGACCTTTATAAGTGTTTACTATAGTTTTGCTCATTGTTCTACAAGATTAACTGTTTAAAATTTCTATTACGTAATATTTACGCAATGATAATAAAAAAAATTATATCGTTGTAGTATTTTAATATTAAAATTATTTTGCGGTGTTAAATGTGTATTTCACATTTTTGACCTTTTTAAATTGAAAAATCCTTATAAACCAAGTATTACAAGAGGTTTTTCTTAGTCGAAGAATGTAATAAATAAGAAAAAAAAATATTTATTGATGATAGGCCTGATGTGCTTTAGAAACCATAGTTACAAGAAGATTATAGTTGTTTTTAATAAAATTTAAAGAAAGAAGTATATTTACATTCTACTTGTGCAATTAATTTAAGAAGTCTTTATTCTAATGAATGAACATACTATTATTAATCCGTTATTAACTGATGGTTCTCTGTTTTTATCAAATATTTCAGTGGATAATGTAATTTTTGGATACCATGACAAAAGTTTGAAGGTTTTGCTCTTACATCCTACTGCAATTAAAAAATGGGCGTTACCAGGTGGATACATTTATAAAGATGAAACCATAGAAAATGCTGCAATACGGGTAGCAAAAGATAGAACCGGACTTGATAATTTATATTTCAAACAATGTAAATTTTACAGTGATCCTAATAGGACTAAAGATGAAGAATTTAATACCCAAAAACTAGAAGATATGACTGGTTACAAACTAGGTAAGGATCATTGGATTTTTAATCAACATATATCTTCATGTTTTTATACTCTAACAGATTATTCTAAAGTTACTCCCCAAGGAGATTATTATGCTTCAGAGTGTTTATGGTTTTCTATTAATGATTTACCACCGCTAATGTTTGACCATAAGAAGATGATAAAAGACGCATTAGATATCTTAAGAATTCATTTATATCATTTTCCTGTTGGCTATGAACTCTTGCCCGAAAAATTTACCATACCAGAGATTCACTCATTATATGAAACGTTACTTAATAAATCTTTAGATGTACGTAATTTTACCAAAAAGCTACTTAAAGTAGGTATTGTAGATAAATTAGATGAGCGTAAAAATATTGGAGCCCATAGAGCCCCTTTTCTATATAAATTTAATAAAGACGTTTACCAAGATGCTTTAGAAAATGGGATGGCTTTGTTTATTTAATTATTCTTTAATTTGATACAGGTACGGATTTCGCCCTGGTGTTTCCTTTTGTAGTTCAGGCAATCGATCGT
Organism: Neptunitalea lumnitzerae; assembly: GCF_027924185.1. Lineage (GTDB taxonomy): Bacteria > Bacteroidota > Bacteroidia > Flavobacteriales > Flavobacteriaceae > Neptunitalea > Neptunitalea lumnitzerae. The sequence goes on along the minus strand of NZ_BRVO01000002.1, from coordinate 536,525 downwards.
ATAGCCCAGATGCTAACATTTTCTTTTGAAACCGACTGCGATCTAATTTTTCTTCTAAAATTATTTGGTGGAGTTTATGAAGTTGAGGCATCGTAAATTGTCTAGGTAATAAGTTATGTGTAACCATATTGTGCTTTACATCTTCTTGTAGCTGTTTCTTAGCACGTTTAACTATATGTTCATGATCTAATCCCATATTGGGTAAATTATTCATTTCAAACCAATAAAAGTCTTCATCAAAGAAAGATACGGTAGGAGTACTGTTTTTAATATCTACTAATGCATAATGTGCTAGTGAAATAAACCTTTTATTAACCCATAGTTCTTGATTCCAAGAATATCCGTTTTTCTCACAAAACAATTTCCATTCATGAGAAAAGGTTCTATTAACATCTCCAAAAACATCTAAAAACTTAAAATGAGGGTTTTCAATTTTGGTTCTTAAATGTAATATTTCATTTGCTGCATCAGATACGGACTGATTTTTACGAACAAATCCACCAGGTAAAAACCATTGGTCATTATTTTTAAGTAAGAGACATTTTAATTTAGAATTTTCATAACCTATGATTACAAAATCTAGTGATAAATTAGGTAAAAAATAGCGCTCTCCTGAGTTTAAGAAATCTTGAATATCCATATAACAAAGATAAAATTTAATCGTGATAAATCGACACAATTAAAATAATTTATATATTTGTGGCATATTGACACAAATATATAATATGAAACGAGCGTTAAAAATCACTTTTAAATCGATAGGTGTATTACTCCTGTTGGTAGTTATACTAGGAGTAGGAGGGTATTGGTATATATCTTCAAATTTTTTATCATTTGAAGATAATTACCCTGAAAAAACAAAATTTACAACGTTATCGGAAGATGGGTATAAATACAAAGACCGGAATGGTAATAAAAAACTAGATATTTATGAAGATGGCAGAAGATCCATTGAGGAACGTGTTGAGAATGCACTGGCTTTAATGACGTTAGAAGAAAAAATTCACCTCTTAAAAGGATCTGGAATGAAATCGGGCGCTGGATTATCTGAACCCGGAGAGGGCATACCTGGAGCCGTTGGAACCATAGTACCAACACCAAGATTAGGATTACCAACTATTTATTTGTCTGATGGTCCTGCTGGATTACGTATTGAGCCCAAACGTGATGGAGAAGAAAAAACTTATTACTGTACTGCTTTTCCTATTGCAACTTTATTGTCTTCTACTTGGAACGAAAAATTGGTTAATGAAGTGGGAAATGCAATGGGAAATGAAGCACTAGAATATGGAATTGATGTAATATTAGGGCCAGGGGTAAATATTCAACGTCACCCATTTTGTGGTAGAAACTTTGAATATTATTCAGAAGACCCATATTTAACAGGTAAAATTGGTGTAGCCATGGTAAATGGTATTGAAGAAAATGGTATAGGAACCTCTGTAAAACATTTTGTGGCTAATAACCAAGAAACACAAAGAGTTTATAATGATGTTATTGTTTCAGATCGTGCGCTACATGAAATCTACTTAAAAGGGTTTGAAATGATTGTTAAAGAGGCTCAACCATGGACTATTATGTCTTCTTATAATTTAGTAAATGGAACTTATGTGTCTGAAAATAAAACACTGTTAACAGATGTTCTGCGTAATGATTGGGGATACAAGGGAGTCGTTATGTCAGATTGGTTTGGTGGAAATGATGCGGTGGCTCAGGTAAAAGCTGGAAATGACTTATTAGAACCCGGAACTAACAAACAATGGAAACAATTAAAAGAAGCTTCAAAAGAAGGAGAACTTTCTGAAGCTACCATAAATATTTCTGTTAAACGTATTTTACGTTTGGTATTTATGTCACAAAAAATGAAGGGCTATGTGTATACTAACAATCCTGATTTAAAAAAGCATGCCCAAATTACACGAGAATCGGCTTCGGAAGGAATGGTACTGCTTAAAAATAAGAACACTTTACCATTACAATCTAACCTAAATATAGCTCTTTTAGGGATTACTTCTTATGATTTTATTGCTGGAGGAACAGGTTCAGGAGATGTTAATGAAGCTTATACAATTTCTTTAGAAGAAGGGTTAACAAATAGTGGTTTTTTAATAAATAGTTCTGCATTTGATATTTATAATCGTCATAAAGAAAATAATAAGGATGCATTTAAGAAACCAGAAGGTATAAACGCTATGTTTACTCCTTATACTCCACCCCAAATAAACTATTCAAAAGAAGAACTTGATAAAATAGCTAATACATCAGATTTGGCAATAATTACAATTGGTAGAAACGCAGGTGAAGGTACCGATAGAATAGAAAAAGGTGATTTTATTTTAACAAAAGATGAAAGAGAAATGATTGTTAATGCTACCGATGTTTTTCATAAGCATCATAAGAAAGTGATTGTTGTTTTAAATATAAGTGGAGTTATTGAAACTGATTCTTGGAAAAATATACCCGATGCAATATTACTAGCATGGCAAGGTGGACAAGAAGGAGGTAATTCGGTAGCGGATATCCTAAGCGGTAAAGTAAATCCTAGTGGAAAATTGCCTATGACTTTCCCTTTAAATATCAAAGATTATCAAGCAAATGATAATTTTCCACTGGATGGAGAAGAATTTACCTTAATGGATATTTTACACAGAAGAGATGCTCATACCGGTTCTGACAGAATTAAAAATAAAGACTTTACTAACTATGAAGAAGGAATATATGTAGGCTATCGTGATTTTGACATCCGCAAAAAGCAGGTTTCATATCCATTTGGTTTTGGTTTATCCTATACTAATTTTAAAATGGATAGTGTTCAAACAGCTATAGTAGATAATACTATTGAAGTAAAAATGGTTGTTAAAAATATAGGTAATGTAAAAGGTAAAGAAGTAATACAAGTATATACATCTAAACCAAATAGTAATATAGAACGTCCATTACAAGAGTTGAAAGGTTTTTCAAAAACAAGTACTTTACAACCAGGAGCATCAGAAGATATCATTATTAAAATTCCTGTAGATGATTTGAAATATTGGGATGAAAAAAAGGGTAATTGGTCTTTAGAAAAAGGAATTTATATAGTAAGAGTGGGAACCTCTTCCAGAGCAATTAAAGTCACTAATTCAATAGAAATAAAGTAGTTATGAGTAAGAAAATAGAGTACACAGATGGTGTAGGTATACCACATTCATCTTTTAAAGATGAATTTTTAGCTCACAAAAAAACAAGTGAATGGTGGTATACCACAGGAATAGTAACGGATGAAGAAAATAATTTGTATGCTTTTCAATTTACAATCACAAAAATGAAAATTGTAGGCATACCATTTCATATGTTAATTACTTCTGTTACCGATATAGCCAATCATAAACATTATTATGGGCAGCATACCGCCTTCTTTAATAAAGGAATTGTAACTACAAGTACTAAAAGTAAATTTAAAGATATAGCAAGTGTAAGCTATGCTCCAAACTCTTTTTGTGATTTTGGGAAGATGAATCTTTCTATTAAAGATAAAGACTATGAGCTAACTTTACAATTAGATGCTCAAAAAGCTCCTGTTTGGAATTGTGAAGATGGTAAACTTTGGATGGGACGTACAGATGACCCTAAACAAGTAACTTATTATTTTTCTATTACAAACATGCTTGCCATAGGGCAGCTTGTTTTAAATGGTAAAAAGCTAAATGTAAAAGGAAAAGGTTGGTTTGATAAACAGGGGGGAACCTACGAAACTGCCAATCCAAAAACCCATTGGGAGTGGTTTTCGTTTCGCTTTTTCGATAATGAGGAAATCATGCTATTTGCTTTTCCACAAGGTAGGTATTTCGATGGAACCTATGTTAAACAGTCAGGAGATTATGAACGTTTAAATAACTATAATGTAGAGCCTCATGAAATTATAACAGAAGCAACTACAAAATACAAATTCTCGTATGGCTGGACTATTACAATGCCGGGTATTAAAGAAGAAACCTACAAAATCAAACCTAAAATTGATGGACAGTTTAATGTTTCCTTTTATGAAATAATGGCAGATGTCTTCAATAATAATAATGAATTGGTAGGTTATTGTATTGTTGAATTATTACCTGGAGTTTTAAACAAGAAAATTAATCCCTTAAGAAGTTTTAAATAGACTATTATATGCTTAAAGCTTTTCGAGGAAACACGGAAACCCTTTATTGGTTTTTTGGAGGTTTGTTAGTGAGTATAATTGTATTTGTTATCATTCATAAATCTACTAGGTTTTTTATAAAAAACCAGAGAAGCAAGCCTCTCTGGTTAATATATATTTTAATCTAAAATCGTCAACCTATTTTAGGACGTCTCAGTATTTGTAATGCCTAAGTAAAACAACCCCAACAGCTAAGTAAAAGTTGTTGGGGTTTGTGCTTTATATTAAAACTAAAAGAGCATGTTTGTCTTTTTTAGCTTCAAATTATTTTAGTTACCGTTATTTAACTACAATTAACGGTAGCTAAAATTATTTCCCAATACAGAAGTTGGCGAAAATATTACCTAGTAAATCATCTGAAGTAACTTCGCCAGTTATCTCGCCAAAGTAGTATAATGCTTGTCGTATATCAATGGCTAATAAATCGCCAGACAAACCGTCATTTAAGCCTAGTTGTACTTTTTCTATTTCTTCCAGTGCTTTTAAAAGAGAGTCATAATGCCTACCATTGGTAACAATAGTCTCGTTATTACGTAATTGTCCGGTATTTATAAATTGCAATAACGTGTTTTTTAAATCATCTATTCCAGTTTTCTCTTTAGCAGATAGTAAAAGTAAATGTTCGTAATGTAGTTGCTCTTTAATAAGTGAAGCATCAATAGTGTCTACCTTATTGGCTATAATAACCAATGGTTTTTGAGGAAACTGGTTTTTAATTTTTTCAATTTCAACAGTAATTAAACTACTATTTTCTGCAAAATGACTGGCATCAAAAAGGTAAATAACTACTTGCGCCTGCGATATTTTTTCAAAGGTTTTTTTAATACCAATACTTTCTACTACATCTTCGGTTTCTCTAATACCGGCTGTATCTATAAATCGGAAACCAATTCCTTGTATTACTACTTCATCTTCAATGGTATCTCTTGTTGTTCCGGCTATATCACTTACAATAGCACGTTCTTCATTTAAAAGAGCATTAAGTAGGGTAGACTTACCTACATTTGGTGCACCTACAATAGCTACAGGTATTCCGTTTTTAATCACGTTTCCTACTGCAAAAGAGTCTATTAATCGTTTTAAAACCGTTTGTATTTTGTTTACAAGCGCTTCAAATTGTGTTCTATCTGCAAATTCAACATCTTCTTCAGCAAAGTCTAGCTCTAATTCAATAAGAGAAGCAAAATTAAGTAACTCTTCTCTTAATTGTTTAATTTCATTACTAAAGCCACCACGCATTTGTTGCATGGCAATTTGGTGAGATGCTGCATTATCACTAGCTATTAAATCGGCTACTGCTTCGGCTTGACTTAAATCTACTTTTCCATTTAAAAAGGCTCGTAATGTGAATTCCCCAGCCTCTGCCATTCTACATCCATTTCTAAGAAACAACTGTATAATTTCTTGCTGAATATAAGTAGATCCATGGCATGATATTTCAATAATATTTTCTCCTGTGTAAGAGTTAGGTCCTTTAAATATGGATACCAATACCTGGTCTATTACACGCTTGCCATCAACAATATGTCCTAAATGAATGGTATGTGTTTTCTGTGTTGAGAGCTTTTTATTTTTAATGGACTTAAAAAAGGGCTCACAAACTGAAATAGCGTCTTTTCCAGAAATTCTTATAACCGCAATTGCTCCGGCTCCAGAGGCGCTGGCTAGGGCTATAATAGTATCTTGTGGTATCATAAACGATTTTATTTTGATGCAAAAATACTCTTTTCAATAGAGTTATTAAAAAAGTAGTGAAATCAAATTTTAAGGGACTGTTAAACGCATGCTAAACATTCTTAAAATGATTGACTTTTGCTAGTGTCTGTTGTAATTTTAGAGAAACAAAAAAAAATACTATGAATTACTTGAATTTAGATAAAGAAAAAACATCAAAAACAATTTTTGAATTTAATGTTTTGTTAGCAGATTACCATATTTATTATCAAAAAATTAGAAATTTCCATTGGAATATTTCTGGTCATAATTTCTTCGATTTACATGAAAAATTTGAAGAGATGTATAATGATGCGCTAACTAAAATTGATGAGATTGCTGAGCGAATTTTAACCTTAAGATTTCAACCAGTAAGTAATTTGACTGAGTATTTAGAAATCTCAAATATCAAAGAATCTAAAACAGACTTATCTGATGTTAAAATGGTTGAAGCACTATTAGAAGATCATGGCGCTATTTTAAAACAAATGCGTAAAGTAGTAGAGTGCGCAGATGCTGCTAATGATGAAGGTACCATTGATTTAATTGGTGCTTACATTAGAGAATTAGAAAAAACTTCTTGGATGCTAGATGCTTGGAGAAAGCGTTCTACGCAAACTATGGAAAAACAAGAGATGTAATTTTTTTATTATATCTACAAAAACCTATTCTGTTGTTATTAGACGGAATAGGTTTTTTATTTTAACATAAATCATTTAATTTTAAAACATCTTTATAACTTAACAACTATACCAGATGAATTTTCTTTTTGCCGATAATAAAAAGAATTTTAGTATGAGTGAGCAGCTTGAAACTGCTTGGGATAAACTTCAAGAGAAGTTAGGAGGTTGGTTTGATTCTATAATTGTAAGTCTTCCCAATTTTTTATTAGCTGTTTTAGTTTTTGGGGTTTCCTTTTTTCTTTCTGGTTATATAAGTAAGTTAATTTTAAAACTACTTCACAGAACAAAAATGCAGAGATCTGTAAAAATAATGATCTCTAAAATTGTTTCTGTAGTGGTAATAGTGGTGGGGCTTATATTGGCATTAGGTATAATGAACCTTAATAAGGTGTTAACCACAATGTTAGCAGGTGCTGGTGTAGCTGGTTTGGCTATTGGTTTAGCATTGCAGGGTACGCTCTCTAATACTTTTTCTGGTATTATGTTGTCTGTGGTAGATAATATAAAAATAGGGGATTGGGTGAGCACAAATGATTATGTAGGCGAGGTGGTAGATATCAATTTGAGAAATACTACTTTAAAACAGCCTGATAATAAATATGTTTATATACCTAATAAGTTAGTAGTAGAAAATACGTTAAAGAATTTTTCGTCTACAACAACAGCAAAGGTAATTTTAACCTGTGGAGTAGGTTACGAATCTGATCTTTCCTTGGTAGAAGAAGTAACTACCAATGTTATAAAAGAAAATTTTAATGATATACCTAATTCTGAAGTTCAGTTTTTCTACACTGAATTTGGAGATAGTTCTATAAATTTTGAACTCCGCTTTTGGATTATTGCTAAAAAGCAAATGGATATTAATATAGCAAAGGGGAAAGCTATTATGTTAATTAAGTCAGCCTTTGATGCAAATGATATTAATATTCCATTCCCTATAAGAACTATTAATTTTACTAACCCTATGACTATTAAAGGGAATAATCAGCCTAATTCCAACCAATCAGATAACTAGACAATTTATAGGCTGTAACATTTTAAAACTCTTACGACTAATAAGTTGAATCAAAAAAATGAACTATTATGTATGCAATGAGAGAAGATAACAGCCTGTTGGTCTTAACACATTTAAGTCAGCTTTTGTCTAGTTTTTTAGTCCCATTAATTTTGTGGTTAACTCAAAAAGATAAAATATTTGGAATGGATAAACATGGTAAAATGATACTTAATTTTCAAATAAGTATGTGTATTTACAGTTTAGCATCCATTCCATTAATGTTGTTTTTAGGATTAGGCGTTGTTGTTATAATGGCGGTTGCTCTATTGAGCTTTGTTTTACCTATATTAAATGCTATTAAGGTAAACAATGGAGAAGAGCCTAACTATCCTTTATCCTTAAATATTATTAAATAATTTAAAGTTTATTTTTTAAGTAATCATATATCTCATATTGAGATCGGAGTTTTGGGTCTGATTGATCGTTACCTACATAGGTATTAGTAAAATTAGCATCTAAAACTCTAGCTTTAACATTATCATCTAGTTGCAGATTTAAAATATGTTTTAATTCTTTGTAAATATCGGTGTCTTTTATTGGTATTAAAACTTCAATTCGGTAATCTAAATTTCGGGTCATCCAATCTGCAGAACCAACAAACATAATTTCATTACCACCATTTTCAAAACAATAAATTCTTCCATGTTCTAAATATCTGTCTACAATACTTGTGATATAAATATGGTCACTTAAACCTTTTGTTTCTGGTACTAAGCAACAAAAGCCTCTAATTAATAATCGTACTTCTACACCTGCATTTGATGCTTCATAAAGTTTATGAATCATTCTTTTGTCGTGCAAGCTATTCATTTTAGCTGTTATTTTTGCCTTTTTTCCATCTCTTGCATTCTGTATCTCATTATCTATTAAAGTATTAAATTGCAATCTGGTATTAAATGGAGATATTAGAATATGTTTATTTTTAGGAATAATTAATTTACGTTCTAAAACGTCAAATACTTTTTCTATTTCACTAGTAATCTTATTTTCTGCCGTAAAAATGCCATGGTCTACATATATTTTAGATGTGTTCTCATTGAAATTACCGGTACTTATATAGGCATAACCTTTGCTAATATTATTTTCTAAACGTTTAATTAAGAAAATTTTACTGTGTACTTTTATGTTTGGTATACTATAAATAACATTAGCTCCTTTATCGCTAAAAGCCTTACCCCATTTAATATTATTGGCTTCGTCAAATCTGGCTTGTGCTTCAATAAAAATTGTAACATCTTTACCTGCTTCTACAGCTTTAAGTAATGCTGTATTTAAAGCAGATGTCTTCGCAATTCTGTATAAAGAAATTTTAATGTGTGTAACATTTGGGTCAGAAGCAGCCTGTTCCATTAATTTGGATACATAATCAAACTTTTGGTACGGGAAATGTACTAACTGGTCTTTTTCTGATATTGTTTTAAAATAGTCTTTTGATTTTGATAGGGTAGGGTGATCTAAATTAGGTTGATCTTCAAATTCTAATTCCTTGTTAGAAGTAGGATTTTTAAAACTCATGAAATCACTAAAATTATGATATTTCCCTCCGGGCATTAAATCTACTTTACCTATGTGTAGTGTATGTCTCAATAATTTTCTATGTTCCTTAGAAATAGAAGCATCATAAAGTAATCTAGTAGGTTGTCCTACATCTCTTTGTTTTAGGGCATCATAAATTTGTTCAGCTAAAGCGCCTTCGTAATCTTCGTCTAAATATAATTCAGCATCTCTTGAGAGTTTGATTTCTCCAATTTCTGCTATTTCTTTGTCTTTAAATAAAAGGTTTACCTGATATGTTACTATATCATCTATCATAGTATAGTAAAACTCATTGTCTTTAGAGTTTGGTAATGGTATAAACCTTTTATCTGTAGGTATTTTTACAAAATAAAGTTGGTTTACTGTAGTTAGTATAGAAAAGTAAAGAACTCCATCTTCTAAATGAGGAGTTAACGTAGCAGGATTCAATACCTCTAACTTATTGATTTCTTTTTTAAAATAAGCATTAATAAAATCAATCTGCTCATTTGAGTATTGTGAAGAACTTAAAAAGAAAATATTATTGGAGGCTAGTTCAGGAATAATTTGATTATTGAAAATAGCACCAAAATCTATTTGTTGTTCATTTACTTCACTTAGTATTTGTTTTAAAGTTTTGTTAGGTCTTAAATGCAGACGTTTTCTAGTATGTCTGTCTATTTTTTTTATCTGTCTGAGATTAGATACTCTAACTTTAAAAAACTCATCTAGGTTTGATGAAAAAATGGCTAAAAACTTTATTCTTTCAAATAAAGGGTTTCTTAAATCTTTTGCTTCTTGTAAAACTCTGTGATTAAATCTTAACCAATTAATATCTCTTTGAAGATAAGCTTCTTCTTGTATATCTATTCCCATATATTAGTTTTATGCTTTGCATCAAAAATACAAAGCATAAAAAAAAATATTTTTAAATTGGTGTTAAATGGTTAGCTGAGAAAGTATATATTTTATTAAACCATCTACAGATTTGTAAGGATCTTTTGTAAAAGTACCATTTGCTCTATTGGCAATAATGGTATTTGCAGATAATGCCTCATGGCCTAAAAGTTTTGAAAGTCCATATATGGCAGAAGTTTCCATTTCTAAGTTAGTAACTTTAATACCATTAAAGTTAAAGTTATCCATTTTAGTGTTTAAGCTAGCATCTTGTAAAGCTAATCTTAAAATTCTGCCTTGTGGGCCGTAAAAACCAGGAGCAGTAGCTGTAAAACCTGTAACCGTTTTATCACTACTTAATTTTTTTAATAATTTTTCACTTCCTTTAATTACAGATGGTCTCCCTTTTGCTAAATCCCATCCGGTATGTTCAATAAAGGCATCTTCAACATCTTTTTCAGTAATGTCTTTAGTATCGTAAGATCTAATCATGTTATCAAGCCCTAATCCGTATTTAGCTAAAACATAACTATCTACAGGAATATCTTCCTGTAAAGAGCCTGATGTACCAATTCTTATGATGTTAAGTGAGGTAAGTTTTTCTTTAACAGTTCTGTTATCTAAGTCAATGTTCACTAAAGCATCTAACTCATTTATAACAATGTCAATATTATCGGGTCCTATTCCAGTAGCAATTACGGTAAGTCTTTTACCATTTAATACGCCAGTATGCGTTACAAATTCTCTTTTTTGCTTTTTAACTTCAATAGTGTCAAAATGCCTAGAAATTCTTTCTACCCTTTTAGGGTCTCCTACTGAAATAACAGTAGGAGCAATATCTTCAGGAAGTAAGTTTAAATGGTAAATACTTCCATCAGGGTTTAATATAAGTTCTGATTCTTTTATCATATAGTAAAACTACTATAATTTTAGTAATTTACCAGTACCATCATTATACAAAAAGTCATATTTACGGCTTCCTCCTAAAAAAATATAATCATCTCTAAGCTCAGCATAGAAGTTGGTAGAACCATCTACAACTTCTTTACCTTTTTTAGATAAAGTTACCGGGTTTAACGACTTAAACAGAGGTTTTAAACTATCTATGATATTTTCAAATTGTAAGTCTCCAAAACCAAAAGATTTTTGGTTTTTTAATGACATTACAATAAGTTCTTCTTTAGAGCTTAATTTTCTTTTAGTGGCTTCACTCAAAACAAAATTTTCCACAGAATTTAAGCCATTGTAAATTGATGGAAATCTGGATAAGTGGGTTTGAATAGCTTCTTGTAGAAAATTAAATTGAGAGGAATTAAAGGAAGAGAAATTTTGTAAACTAATAGGGGAGTCACTGCAGTATAATTGCCAGACATAGTCTGCCGAAGCAATATCATCTTGTGTCAACTCAATTCGTTTCTGGTACATTTTTTCAAGCTGTTCAGCATTCATAGTAGAGAAAAACTGAAATTGCTTTTTAGGTGAAACTAATGATACCTGAACTCCTTTTCTGAATTTCTTTAACCAACTTATAACAGCAATCATATTTATTTGACAAAATAAATCATTGTCAAACCAAAGCACTATTTCATCTTGCTGTTTTTCGTTACAAAGCCTCCTGTATTCTTTTAAAGTTTTTTCAATAAAAGTTTGCTTGGTTGTTTTGTAATTGGTTTTTAAGTAATCAAACCTTGTTTTCCAAAAAGATTCACTACCTACGTCTACGGTAGTTTTTCCTTCGCACAAGATTTCGCGCCATGTAATGATACTGCCATTTACAGAAGTTTGCGACAACTGTTCTGTGAGGGCATCACCATTTGTAATGTGAAGGGTTTTACTCATAATTTTAGTTAAAAATTTTAGTTAGGGAAGCTAAATGTATAAATTTTTAACTAAAAATTCACATTTTATTGAGGTTAAGTTATTAACCGCCAACCCTTTTCACTTTAAACCCTTTATTTTTCAATAGCTCCATGATTTTGTCACGATAATCTCCCTGGATAATGATTTCATCATTTTTAAAACTTCCTCCAACACTAAGGGTTGTTTTTAATTCTTTGGCTAAAATTTTAAAATCCTCAGTAGCACCATTGTATCCAGAGATAATAGTTTGGGGTTTACCTTTTCTCTTTTCATATTTACAAAGAAGTGGTTCATCTTGCATCCAGATGGCATTCTTATCATTTTCAACTGTTTCTTCCGGTACCTCATGGTCTGGAAATAATTTTTTTAACTGATCTTGTAGATCCATATACTTAAAAGTTCAAAATAGTTAGGGTAGTTAACTGTTAACAGCCAACATTTCATTTTTTAAATTTTCCAAATATAACAAACTTTCTTCCGTTCCTTCTTCTGGTGCCCAAGTCATAAAATCTTTATCACTACTTTTAATATAAGGTCCTGGTTTTACTTCATATATAATGGTATTCTTTTCGAGTACCAAAAATGAGTGGATAACATTAGGCTCTAGATCTACACCAAAATATTCAGTTCCAGCCTCTATTCTCTTAAAAGATAATGGAATACCTTCTAAAGAAAACGTAATAAAGCAAATAGCACCTTTTAAAACAATAACAGATTCGCATTTGTTTTCTCTTTTATGGTAATGAGGCCTTATATACGTTTCTGGTTGCATCACATTAAACATTCTATGTAAAGTGTCTGATTCTTTTTTGTGAAGAGGAACAATAACGCGTTTTCTAGTACTTTGATTAGACACATTAATACCATCTTCATATAAAGCAGAAGATAAATACGTAACATCGGTTTTTGGAGGAGGTAATGCTGCGGGATATGATTTTTTCATAATTTAATCTTATTAATTTAACGAGCTTAAAAGTTTAATTATACCTAAAAACACTCAATTCTTTATCTTTTTTATACTTAAAACTATTTATAATTTATTTTAAAAACGATTTCTTTAGTATTTTTTTTAATTTTGGGCTGATGAAATTTACCATACAACAAATAGCAGCCCTATTAGAAGGCGAAATAGTAGGTAACCCAGAGGAGGAACTATATAATTTGGCTAAAATTGAGGAAGGAAAAAAAGGTGATTTAACTTTTTTAGCGAATCCTAAGTATAAGCAGTATATATATACCACAAAAGCCTCAGCTACTATTGTAGATAAGAATTTTGAATACGATAAAGAAATCACTACAAATCTGATTAAGGTAGATGATGCTTATAAAGCATTCTCTAAATTATTAGAATACTACAATCAGGTGAAAAATAATAAGTCCGGTATTGAATCTCCAATTTTTATAGCTGAATCTTCAAGTTATGGAGAAAATGTATATTTGGGGGCGTTTACTTATATAGGTGAAAATGTAAAAATAGGTGAAAATGTAAAAATTTATCCTAATGCTTACATAGGTGATAATGTAACAATAGGTGATAATGTAATCATTTTTGCAGGTTCTAAAATATATTCTGAGACTGTTATTGGTAACCACTGTGTTATAAATAGTAGTGTTGTTATAGGGGCCGATGGTTTTGGTTTTGCACCTAATGAGAACGGAGAATTTACCAAGGTTCCTCAAACAGGAAATGTGATTTTAGAAGATTATGTAGATGTTGGAGCAGGTACCACTATTGATAGAGCTACATTAGGTTCTACTATTATTAGAAGAGGAGTGAAGCTAGATAATCAGATACAAATAGCACATAATGTAGAAATTGGTGAAAATACCGTGATAGCAGCCCAATCAGGTGTTGCGGGTTCTACAAAAATTGGAAAGAATTGTATGATTGGTGGGCAAGTAGGTATTGTAGGGCATATTACTATTGGTAATAATGTGAAGATTCAAGCGCAATCAGGTGTGATTGGAAATGTAAAAGATGGAACGTCTTTACAAGGATCTCCGGCTTTAAATTATGCAGATTTTAGTAAATCTTATGTGTTGTTTAAGAATTTACCAAAATTAGCCTCAACAGTAAATAAATTAGAAAAACAATCGAAATAATGAGTAGTTTGGCTTTAAACCAAAAAACAATTGCAAAAGAAACAACCCTTAAAGGAGTTGGATTACATACAGGAAATGAAGTAACCCTAACATTTAAACCAGCTCCAGAAAATCATGGATTTGTATTTGTTAGAGTAGATCTAGAAGGTGCTCCTAAAATTGAAGCAGACGTAAGTTACGTTATTAATACCCAAAGAGGTACTGTACTTGAGAAATTTGGGGTGAAAATACAAACTTGTGAGCATGTACTTGCAGCACTTGTGGGTATGGATCTTGATAATGTTTTAATTGAGCTGAACGCCTCTGAGCCTCCTATTATGGATGGTTCTTCTAAGTTTTTTGTAGAAGCTATTGAAGAAGCAGGAATTTTAGAACAGGAATCACCTAGAGAAGAGTATATTGTTAAAGATGTAATTTCATATACAGATGAAGAAACGGGTAGTGAAATAACTATTATTCCTTCTGATGATTATCAAGTTACTACTATGGTAGATTTTGGTACTAAAGTTTTAGGTACTCAAAATGCATCTATCAAGAAAATGGATGAATTTAAAAGTGAAATTGCCGATGCAAGAACTTTTAGTTTCCTTCATGAATTAGAAATGTTATTAGAACATGGCTTAATTAAAGGTGGAGACCTTAATAATGCTATTGTTTACGTAGATAAAGAACTTTCTGAAAATACTATGGAAAAGCTAAAAGTAGCTTTTGATAAAGATAGTATTTCGGTAAAGCCTAATGGTATTTTAGATAACTTAACGTTACATTACCCTAATGAGGCTGCAAGACACAAATTATTAGATGTAATTGGTGACTTAGCTTTAATTGGTGTTAGAATTAGAGGTAAAGTGATTGCTAATAAACCAGGACACTTTATTAACACTCAGTTTGCTAAAAAAATGGCAAAAATTATTAAGTTGGAAAAACGTAATAATGTGCCTAAATATGATTTAAGTGCTAAGCCTTTAATGGATATAACACAAATCATGAAAATGTTACCTCACAGACCTCCGTTTTTATTAGTAGATAAAATTCTTGAGTTAACAGATAGTAGTGTAGTAGGTGTTAAAAATGTTACTATGAACGAGCCTTTCTTTGTTGGTCACTTCCCTGATGCACCTGTTATGCCTGGTGTATTACAAGTAGAGGCAATGGCTCAAACTGGTGGTATTTTAGTACTTAGTTCTGTGCCAGATCCTGAAAACTATTTAACGTATTTCATGAAAATGGATAAGGTGAAATTTAAACAACAAGTTTTACCAGGAGATACCATAATTTTTAAATGTGACCTTATTTCTCCTATTAGAAGAGGAATATGTCATATGCAAGCTTATGCCTATGCAAATGACAAGTTAGTTTCAGAAGCTGAACTAATGGCACAAATTGTAAAAGTAAAATAGACAAAAGATGAATCAACCCCTTGCATATGTACATCCAGGTGCAAAAATTGCTAAAAATGTTGTCATAGAACCATTTGCAACTATCCATAATAATGTTATTATAGGAGAAGGTACATGGATTGGTTCTAATGTAACCATAATGGAAGGTGCCAGAATTGGAAAAAATTGTAGTATTTTTCCTGGTGCTGTAATTTCTGCTCCTCCTCAAGATTTAAAATATCAAGGAGAGGAAACAACTACGGAAATTGGCGATAACACAACTATTAGAGAGTGTGTTACTATAAATAAAGGAACTACAGATAGAATGAAAACGAAAATAGGAGATAATTGCTTAATTATGGCCTATTCTCACGTTGCCCACGACTGTATTGTTGGTAATTCGTGCATATTTTCTAATAATACAACCTTGGCTGGGCATATTACTGTTGGAGATTATGTAGTAATGGCGGGTATGACAGCAGTACACCAGTTTTGTTCTGTAGGTAACCATGCCTTTGTAACAGGAGGTTCTTTGGTAAGAAAAGATGTGCCTCCTTTTGTAAAAGCAGCAAGAGAGCCGCTATCGTATGTAGGTATTAATTCAGTAGGATTGAGACGTCGTGGATTCTCAACTGAAAAAATTAGAGAAATTCAGGATATTTACAGAATTTTATACCAAAGAAATTATAATAATACCCAGGCGGCTGCTATCATTGAAGCCGAAATGGAAGCTACTTCTGAAAGAGATGAAATTTTACAATTCATTAAAGATTCTCAGAGAGGTATAATGAAAGGATATTTTAGTACAAATTAATATATAACTGTAATGGCAAGTACGTCGGATATTAGAAAAGGATTGTGTATTAAATACAATCATGATATATTTAAAATTATTGAGTTTTTACATGTTAAGCCAGGTAAAGGTCCTGCTTTCGTAAGAACAAAATTAAAAAGTGTAACTACTGGTAAAGTAATTGATAATACCTTCTCTGCAGGTCACAAGATAGAGGATGTAAGAGTGGAAACTAGAAGTTACCAATACTTGTATCCTGAAGGTGATATGTTTCACTTTATGAATACAGAGGATTACAACCAAATTCAATTACCTAAAGATAACTTAGATAGTCCTGATTTATTAAAAGAGGGAGAAGTGGTAACTATCATTTTCAATGCTGAAGATAATAGTCCATTATCTGTAGAAATGCCAAGTCATGTAATTTTAGAAATTACACATACAGAACCTGGTGTTAAAGGTAATACTGCTACAAACGCAACAAAACCTGCAACTACAGAAACTGGTGCCGCTGTAAATGTGCCTTTATTTATTAATGAAGGTGATAAAGTTAAAATAGAAACAGAGAAAGGCACTTACGTAGAAAGAATTAAAGAATAACTTTAAGATTAATTCCCGTTACATTAAACGGGAATTTTTTTATATATGAAATTTCCTCAACCACACACATTAAAACAAATAGCAACTATTATAGATGCTACATTTGTAGGCGCAGAAGATTTTCCTGTACACGGAATGAATGAAATTCATGTGGTAGAACCAGGTGATATTGTTTTTGTAGATCATCCTAAATATTATGATAAAGCTTTAAATTCTGCAGCAACTATTATTTTAATTAATAAAGAAGTAGAAGCTCCTGAAGGCAAAGCGCTTTTAATATCAGATGATCCTTTTAGAGATTTTAATAAACTTACCAATTATTTTAAACCTTTTATAAAAGCAGATAATTTAGTAACAACTTCTGCTAAAATTGGTGTTAATACGGTTATTCAACCAGGAGCCTTTGTAGGGAACAATGTGGTTATAGGTGATAATTGTATAATACATGGTAATGTTTCTATTTATGATAATGCCGTTATAGGGAATAATGTGATTATACATTCTGGTACTGTTTTAGGTGCAGATGCTTTTTATTATAAAAAACGACCTGAAGGTTTTGATAAACTAAAATCTGGAGGTAGAGTTGTTATAGAAGATGATGTAGAAATAGGTGCACTATGTACTATTGATAAGGGTGTTACAGGTGATACAACTATTAAGAAAGGTACTAAAATGGACAATCAAGTTCATATAGGGCATGATACTGTTATAGGAGAACGTTGTTTAATTGCAGGGCAAACTGGTATTGCTGGTTGTGTTGTATTAGAAGATGAAGTAACCTTATGGGGGCAAGTAGGTCTGGTTAGTGGTATAACTATAGGTGCAAAAACTGTAGTATTAGCAAAATCAGCCTTAACAAAATCAGTTCCTGGAAATACTACTTATTTTGGAGCTCCTGCAGAAGAAGCACGTAAAAAGTATAAAGAATTAGCAAGTATACGTATGTTACCTTCTATAATTTCAAAAATTAAAGAATAAATAGCTTTAATTTTCATTTTCAAAAACATATTTTTGTATAGCTTAAAACTTAAAAAAATTAACAATGAGTGTTTTAGTCAATAAAGATTCTAAAATAATTGTTCAGGGTTTTACCGGTAGTGAAGGTACTTTCCATGCAGAGCAAATGATTGCATATGGTACTAACGTTGTTGGTGGAGTTACTCCAGGAAAAGGAGGCCAAGAGCATTTAGGAAAACCTGTATTTAACACCGTTCAAGAAGCGGTAGAAAAAGTAGGAGCAGATACTACTATTATTTTTGTTCCGCCTGCATTTGCAGCAGATGCAATTATGGAAGCTGCTGACGCAGGAATTAAAGTAATTATTACAATTACAGAAGGAATTCCTGTAGCGGATATGATTAAAGCATTTGATTACATAAAATCTAAAGACTGTAGATTAATTGGACCTAACTGTCCGGGTGTAATTACTCCAGGTGAAGCTAAGGTTGGTATTATGCCAGGTTTTGTTTTCAAAGAAGGAGAAGTTGGTATTGTATCTAAATCTGGTACATTAACTTATGAAGCAGCAGACCAAGTAGTACGTCAAGGATTAGGTATTACCACAGCAATTGGTATTGGTGGTGACCCAATTATTGGTACAACTACGAAAGAAGCAGTAGAGTTACTTATGAATGATGACGATACAAAATGTATTGTTATGATAGGTGAAATTGGTGGTCAGTTAGAGCCAGAAGCTGCTAAATGGGTGAAAGAAAACGGAACTAAACCAGTTGTTGGTTTTATTGCCGGTGAAACAGCACCTAAAGGTAGAACAATGGGACATGCTGGTGCTATTGTTGGTGGAGCAGAAGATACTGCAGAAGCTAAAAAAGCAATTATGAAAGAATGTGGAATCCACGTTGTAGATTCTCCTGCTGAAATAGGTAAAAAAGTAAAAGAAGTTCTTTCTTAGAAATTTAAGAAAAATCTTATAATAAAATTGAAAGTCATCAGTTATCTTTACTGATGACTTTTTTTATTTTATACATTCATTCAACTAAAAAACAACTTTTTATGAAAAACATTTACAAACTGGTTACCGGTTTATTGATGACAACAGTCTTCTTTGTAAGTTGTAATCAGTCTAAAGAAATTAAAGGAGAATCTTCTGAAATTCTTACAAAAACAGAAAAAGACCCGGCGGGTTATAGTTATGAATATGTAACTAACGACCCTACAGGGTTAAGACTTTATACCTTAGACAACGGTTTAAAGGTTTATTTAAGTAAAAATAATGACGAGCCAAAGATTCAAACCTATATTGCTGTTAGGGCAGGTTCTACTTACGACCCTAAAGAAACAACTGGTTTGGCGCATTACCTAGAACATATGCTTTTTAAAGGTACGCACGAGATTGGAACGCTAGATTGGGAGAAAGAAAAAGAGTATTTAAAGCAAATATCAGATTTGTATGAGCAACATAAGAATGCTACTAATCCTGAGGAGAAATTGGCTATATATCGTAAAATTGATAGTGTTTCTTTAGAAGCATCTAATTATTCTGTTGCAAATGAGTATGATAAAATGACGCAATCTATGGGAGCGTTAGGTACAAATGCTCATACTTCTACAGAAGAAACAGTATATCATAATAAAATACCAGCGAATGAATTAAATAAGTGGTTAGCTTTAGAAAGTGATCGTTTTAGTGAGTTGGTATTAAGGTTATTTCATACTGAGTTAGAAGCGGTTTTTGAAGAGTTTAACAGAGGACAAGATAATGATTATTCTAAAATGTATCATGCCGCATTAGCAGGGTTATTTCCAACACATCCATATGGAACGCAAACTACTATAGGAGAGGGCGAGCATTTAAAGAATCCGTCTATGGTTGCCATACATGAATATTTTAATAAATATTATGTACCTAACAATATGGCAATGGTTTTAGTTGGGGATATTGATTATGACAAAACTATAAAAGCGGTAGACGCAACTTTTGGGAAATTAAAAAAGAAAGAAGTAACACATCCTACATTACCTAAAGAAGAGCCGATTACTAGTCCTATTGTAAAAGAAGTGTATGGACCTACTGCTGAAAATGTAGAAATTGCATTTAGAACGGGTGGGGTAGGTAGCAAAGATGAAAAGTTTGTAACACTTTGCGATATGATTATGGCTAACGGTAATGCTGGTTTAATTGATTTAAATTTAAATCAAAAACAAGCCGTACAGAGAGCAAGTTGTTACCCTAATTTTATGAATGAATATGGATATCATGCATTTACCGCTACTCCAAAAGCAAATCAGACCTTAGAAGAAGCAAAAGATTTATTGTTAGAGCAGATAGAAAAACTAAAAAAAGGTGAATTTGAAGATTGGATGATTGAAGCTGTAGTAAATGATTTGAAATTGAGCCAAACGCGTAGATACGAAAATAGTACAGCTTTAGCAGGTGCTTATTATGATGCATTTATACATCATGAATCTTGGGCAGATAAAGTGAAGTTTTTAGATGATTTAAAGAAAATATCTAAAGAAGAACTAGTAGCTTTTGCTAATGAGTTTTATAAAGATAATTATGTAGTTATATATAAGCGTCAGGGAGAAGATAAAAACATTGTTAAAGTTGAAAATCCTAAAATATCGCAAGTTAAATTAAATAGAGATAAGCAGTCTGTATACATGACCAAGTTTATGGAGCAAGAGCCGCCTGCTTTACAGCCTCAGTATGTAGATTTTGATAAAGCTATTAAGAAAACAACGTTGGATAATGGATTGGAGGTTTCATATATTAATAATGAATTAAACGACTTATTTGAGCTGTATTTCATTTTTGACATGGGAGACGATGCTAATAAAGATTTAAGTACAGCAATCAACTACCTAGAATATGTGGGTACCGATAAATACTCACCAGAAGCCTTAAAAAAAGAGTTTTATAAGTTAGGTGTAAGTTATTATGTAGGTACAGATAATGACCAAACATATTTAGCTTTAACCGGACTCAAAGAAAACCTACCTAAAGGATTAACCTTATTAGAAGAGTTGTGGAGTAATGCAGTAGCAAACCAAGAAACTTATGATAAATACGTAGATAAAATAGCTAAAGGCAGACAGGATAATGTGAGCCAGAAAAGCTTTATTTTATGGAATGGATTAATGAGTTATGGTAAATATGGGGAAAATTCATCTTTAAGAAATATTTATACAGTTTCTGAATTAAAGGAAAAAGATCCGGAAGTTTTAGTTGATCTTGTAAAAGATTTAAAAGATTATAAACAAAGAATTTTTTACTATGGAAAAGATGTAGATGCTGCAGTAAATGCTTTAAATAAAGAGCATACGTTGCCTGAAACTTTAAAAGATTACCCTGTTGCTAAAACATATACCGAACAAGAAACTGGAGGTAATGTGTACTTTGTAGATTATGATATGGTGCAAACAGAAATGTTGTTTTTAGCCAAAAGTGCTCCATTTGATCCTAAAAATATGGCAGCTTCTACCTTATTTAATGCCTATTTTGGTAGTGGTTTGTCATCTATAGTTTTTCAGGAGATAAGAGAGTCTAAGGCATTAGCATATTCTGCCTTTGCTAGTTATTCAAATGCTGCAGAAAAGGATAAGGCTAATTATGTTTACGCTTATATTGGTACGCAAACTAATAAAATGCCTCAAGCAGTGGATGCTATGATGGATCTTATGAAAAATATGCCAGATGCAGAGCAACAGTTTAATGCAGCAAAAGATGCAGCCTTGAAAAAAATAGCAGCACAGAGAATTACCAAAACAGGTATTTTCTGGACGTATGAAAGACTTACCAAAAGAGGTATAGATTATGATAACAGAGAAGAAATGTACAATACTATTAAAAATATGACCTTAGACGATTTACATACATTTTTTGATGATAATATTAAAAAGGAAAATTACAATGTAATGGTGATAGGGAATAAGAAAGAAGTAGACATGAAAGCACTAAGTAAATTAGGGGATGTAAAGGAGTTAGATGTAGATTATCTATTTAATTATGAGAAGCCTAAAGATTTGAAAAATAGTGATTTGTAAAAATAGTTTTAGAAAACCTTACTGAAAAGTGAGGTTTTTTTATTTTCTAGAATATGGATTTGTTATATTTGAAATTAATAATCAATATATTTTAACCGTAAATGAAACTTTTAGAAGGAAAGACGGCAATTATAACTGGTGCTAGTAGAGGTATTGGTAAAGGTATTGCAGAAGTTTTTGCAAAGCATGGTGCAAATATTGCTTTTACATACAGTTCATCTGTAGAGGCAGCAAATGCTCTTGAAACAGAATTAAAAGAGCAAGGTGTAAAGGTAAAAGGATACCAAAGCAATGCAGCTGATTTTGAGCAAGCTCAAAAATTGGCAAGTGATGTAGTAGAAGAGTTTGGTGCCATTGATATTTTAATTAACAACGCGGGTATTACAAAAGATAACCTTTTAATGCGTATATCAGAAGAAGACTTTGATAAAGTAATAGAGGTAAACTTAAAATCTGTTTTTAATATGACCAAAGCGGTACAACGTACAATGCTTAAACAAAGAAAAGGGTCTATTATAAATATGAGTTCTGTTGTTGGAGTTAAAGGTAATGCGGGTCAAACTAACTATGCAGCTTCTAAAGCGGGTATTCTAGGTTTTACTAAATCGGTAGCACTAGAGCTTGGTTCTAGAAATATTCGTTGTAATGCTATAGCACCTGGTTTCATTGAAACGGAAATGACAGCTAAATTAGACGAGAAAACAGTGCAAGGATGGAGAGAAGGTATTCCTTTGAAACGTGGAGGAACTACAGAAGATGTTGCTAATGCATGTTTGTATTTAGCATCTGACCTTAGTGCATATGTTACAGGTCAAACTTTGAACGTAGATGGTGGAATGCTAACTTAATTTAATTGAGTACAGTAACCGTATTATATATTATTTTGGCTTTGGCTGTTTCTGCAGCCATAGCCTTTTTTTATTACAGACAAAAAAGTACTAAAAACTGGTATATTTTTGCCCTTTGCAGGTTTTTGTCTTTATTTATTTTAGCATTTATACTTATAAACCCTAAGGTGAAGCATTTTAAGTATACTGTTGCTAAACCAGTTTTACCAGTTTTAATTGACAATACTACGTCGATTAGTAAAATTGCAGATTCTAGTGAAATTAATAATCAAATTACTCAATTGTTAAACTCTCAAGAGTTACAAGAAAAATTTGATGTAAGGCCATATACTTTTGGTACTTCATTAGAAACGGGGTCTGTTGGTTCATTTAAAGAAAAAGCAACAGATATTTCTAATGCATTAACTACTATAGATGGTATTTATGGTAATACAATAGCTCCTGTAGTTATGTTTACTGATGGTAACCAAACTTATGGTACCGATTATGCTTACGCGGCCAGTAAACTAAACCAACCAGTGTATACCGTTGTGTTAGGTGATACTACACAATATGAAGATGTTCGTATTTCAAAAATTAATGTAAATAACTATAGTTATTATAAGAATGAATTTCCTGTAGAGGTATTTGTTAATTATAAAGGTACACAGAAGAGAAATACTTCTTTTAAAATTACTAGTGGAAATAATACTATTTATCAAGAAAATATTGCATTTAGCCCTGAAAACTCTTCTAAGAAAATAACCACTTACATTAAAGCAAATCAATTAGGAGTTATAAAATACAACGCTTCAGTATCGGCTATTTTAGATGAGAAAAATACTGATAATAACAGTACTCAATTTGCTGTAGAAGTATTAGATGAGCAATCTAAAATAGCAATAGTTTCAGATTTTATACACCCAGATTTAGGAGCTTTAAAGAAAAGTATAGAGTCTAATGAACAAAGAGAGGTTACCATAGGTAAACCTGCAGATTTTGTAAACAGCCTAAATGATTATCAATTAATAATATTGTATCAACCTTCCAATTCTTTTCAAGAATTATTTCAGCAAATAAGTAATCTTTCTAAAAATACATTTGTTGTTACGGGAAGTAGAACAGATTGGGATTTTTTAAACAATGCACAGTCAGACTTTTATAAAAGATCAACTTCCATAGAAGATGTGCAACCTGTTTTAAATAGCGGATTCAGTACTTTTATCACAAACGATGTTCCTTTTAATCAATTACCACCTTTAAAAAGTTATTTAGGTAATGTAACTATTAATGGAGATTATGATGTGTTATTACAACAAAAGGTTAGAAACATAACTTTAGAAGATCCATTACTTATTACTTTAGAAAATAATAAAAGAAGAGTAGGAGTGTTGTTTGGTGAAGATAGCTGGAGATGGAGAGCTAAAACCTACTTAGAAACGGATAATTTTGAAGAATATGATCAGCTAATTAGTAAATTAGTTTTTTACCTAGCTTCTAATAAGAAAAAGGAACGATTACAAGTAGAAGCCAAAAACTTTTATTACGGCAATGTTTTAATTGATGCGGCTTATTTTAATAAGAACTATGAGTTAGACGCTAATGTTGAGTTAGATATAATAATAAAAAATAAAGAAACAGGTTTTTCAGAAACGTTTAATATGCAATTTAAAAATGCATATTTTGAATTTGAAAATAATAGTTTAGCCCCTGGTAGTTATAGTTACACTGTAACTGTTAAAAATGAAAATATTAGTAATTCTGGTTCGTTTACATTAATTCCTTATTCTGTGGAAGATCAGTTTTATAATGCTGATTATAAAGGTTTAAAAGATTTGTCTGAAGCTACTAATGGTCAGGTCTTTTTATTAAATGAGCAAAAGCTACTTTTAAATGAATTGGTAAGTAACGAATCTTACAAGCCTATTGAAACTTCAAAGGAAACAATATCTTCCATTATTAGCTGGAAATGGCTATTATTTATATTAGCAGCAGTATTGGCAGTAGAATGGTTTTTAAGAAAATATTTTGGAATGGTTTAATAGAGTTTTCTTTTTAACAACTGAAATTTTCTTTGTAAATTAAGCAATAACCTTATTAAATAAATAATCTATGAATACAATATCAAAACGTTATATCGTATTAGGAGTTGTAGCTATATTTCTTATTATATTTTTAAGCAAATCTACTGTAACTATAGGCTCTGGAGAGCGTGGAGTGTTATATAAAACATTTGGAGGAGGAGTGGTTACTGACCAGCCTGCGTTAGGAGAAGGGTTTCATTTGGTAGCTCCTTGGAATAAAGTGTATATCTATGAAATAAGACAACAAGAATTGTCTGAAGAGATGAATGTTCTGTCATCTAATGGATTAGAAATTGATTTAGACGCAACCATTTGGTTTACACCTGAAATTGCTAAATTAGGATTATTACATCAGCAAAAAGGAGAAAATTATATAGATAGAATTATTAAACCTGCTTTACGTTCTGCTACTAGAAGTGTTATTGGTAGATATACACCAGAACAGCTGTATTCAAGTAAAAGAGATATTATTCAACAAGAAATTTTTGAAGCAACAAAGGAAATATTGGATAACCAATATGTAGTGCTTAAAAATGCTTTGGTTAGAGATATAACATTGCCACCAACTATTAAGGATGCTATAGAAAGAAAACTACGTCAAGAGCAAGAAGCTTTGGAGTATGAGTTTAGATTGTCTAAAGCACAAAAGGAGGCAGAACGTCAAAAAATAGAAGCAGAAGGTAAAGCTAGAGCTAATGATATTTTGAATGCTTCACTAACTGATAAAATTTTAAAAGAAAAAGGGATACAAGCTACAATAGAGTTATCAAAATCTTCTAATAGTAAGGTAATTGTAATTGGAAGTGGAAAAGATGGTTTACCAATTATTTTGGGAGATAAGTAATTCTGTTTATATGATTCTTTTTCTTCTCTGATTAATTTCAGAAAATCGAATTATGATGATTGACTATAAAAGAGGGAGGTAATTTTATTAGAATTACCTCCCTCTTTATTTATACAAATATTTTATCCATTGCATCATAGAAGATTTTCATTTCTGCTGTCTTACCAATGGTAACTCTACACCAATTTTTGTCCCAAAATTTAAAAGTTCGTACCATCACACCATGTTCATATAGTTTAGACATCATTTCTTTACCATCCATAGGGATTTCAAAAATAATAAAGTTGGTATTAGATGGTAAATAGTTTAATTTTTTCTTTTTTAGATAGCTTTCTGTAATTTCTCTGTCTCTTACAATGTTAGTTCTGCACATTTCTAAATGTTCCTCATCATATAAGCTAGCATCTACAGCAGTAATGGTAGGCACACTAGTACCAAACCCAGGTATGGTATAACTATTTAGTTTACTAATAAGATCTTTAGAGGCTACTATGTAACCACATCGTAACCCAGCCATGCCGTGAATTTTAGAAAAAGTTCTTGCTACAATAACATTATATCCTCCTTCTTTAACTAACGATATCATGCTGTCTTCTAATCCGTTTTTAGAAAATTCTAAATAAGCTTCATCTACAAAAACAGGTACTTTTTTAGAGATTCTCTTACAAAAGTCTACTA
The DNA here is from genome assembly GCF_027924185.1 of Neptunitalea lumnitzerae. Classification (GTDB taxonomy): domain Bacteria; phylum Bacteroidota; class Bacteroidia; order Flavobacteriales; family Flavobacteriaceae; genus Neptunitalea; species Neptunitalea lumnitzerae. The sequence continues at coordinate 510,308 of NZ_BRVO01000002.1, read as the reverse complement.
AATCTTTTTTGTTGGTAACAGTACCGGTAGGGTTGTTAGGATTGGCTATATAAACTAATTTGGTATGTTCATCAATAGCCTTTTCCATAGCTTTTAAGTCGTGGTCATAATCTTTGGTTAGCTTTATAGCTTTCCAGTCGGCATGAAGTGCTTGAGCAACATCTACCACTGACATATATGCAGGGTTAGCTGTAATAACATTTGCTTCTCCGCCTTCTTTAAAGAAAAACATAGCAGTTCTTTCCAGTAAATCTGTAGAACCTGGTCCCATCATTATTTGGTCGGCTCCAACACCTTCTTTTTTGGCTATTTTCTTTTTTAATTCATTTAATTGCATCCATCCATATCTGTTACCAGCTGCAATTGATGTTTGCATAGCCTCCACTGCTTTTGGTGAAAAACCATAAGGGTTTTCATTCCAAGCTAAAATAGCAGGAGGAGTTTCAGTTATGGGAAAAGGAGGTGTGAATTCATTAAAAGGTTGTGTTTCAGGATACAGAAACTTTTTGTTCTCTATTTGTGATAAGGAAACTCTATTTGCCCAACTATCAAAGGGGCTTAGGGTTAAAGCACCTAATCCTAGAGCACTTCTTTTTATCCATTTTCTTCTACTTAATGAATCCATAAACTAGTATAATTTAACATGAATGCTAAAAATAACCTAGTTTTACTTTTTCACCAATAAATAATATTTAAAAATAAGGGGACTTAATTAATAACTATTTGATATTGTAAGGCAAACATTCCTTTTCTATCAGTTTCTTTAATTTCTCCTAGGGTATTTTCATTAAAAATAGGTCTAGATTGGTAACCAAGTGTTAGTTTGTTAGTATGTCCTTTAAAATACCAGTTGACACCTAAATCTACCACGGTAGCCGCATCGTCTAAAGCATCAAAATAAGATTGCTGTATAGCTATATTAGGTTGTAATTGACCATTGAACTTCTTTTTTCCTAACAAATCTTTTGGTAATAAATAGCCAAATTGAAAGAATACAATATCTCCGGTGCCCATCATAGGGAAAGCAGTACCCGAGCCATTAAATGAGGTTCCACCTGAAGTGTATCCATTCGCTCCGACGTTTCGTATATAGTCTAATCCGAAATCTGTATTAAAATAACCCAAATAGCAGGTTAGGGCAGTAGCTTTATCTGTATTTAATGGGGTGTCATAAAATATTTCAACAGCCCAATTTTTAAAATCGTAATAGACTTCTTCATTGTTAACCAATCTACTCGTCATTTCTGGTTCAAACAAATAACCAGCTCCTAAGTTTAAGATTTTCTTTTTACCTAAGTAAGTGCCAGCACCTCCGCTATAAGCAGTTTTGTTACTCTCATTATCTAAAAACTCATACTTTACATAGGCAGATGAACGTAGTTTTGGGCTATTAAGAGCGTAGCCTGTAACACCTTCTTGTGCTGCCACGCCATAAGGCGTAGGTTTTTTTAATGACAATATATAATCAAATTTTCCAATTTGCCCTTTACTCCAAATACCAAAACCTCTACCTACATCATCGTTCATGTTTACACTTAATAACGAGAATAAAGGTGCGTCTAATGCCATTAGAGAGGCACTACTACGTACAAGGTTTCTACTTAACCCATCCCAAGCATGTTTACCTATACCTAAGCTAAATTCTTCTGCAAATTCATACTCTACATTTAAATCGAGTACACCCATTTTCCAATCTTTTTCTGATCGGCTATTAATGTTATTTCCTCCCATTAAACTGTAGAAATACAGTTTTGGAGTTATTTGTGATTGGATGGCAATTCTTAGTCTTCTTATAGAAAAGTCAACATCGTTATTTACTAATTCATTGTTGATGGTGGTTCCTGGATTCATATCCATATATCTTGCCCAGAACATGGTTCTAACACTACCTTTTATATAAGTTGTACCATCTTCATCAAGATTTAATTTTAAGGCGTTAGATTGCCCTAAACTAACTTCAGCTATAAATACTGCTATAATGAATAGAATTTTTCTCATAATCTGCATTAAAATTATGGGATAAAATTACTTTAAAGACTAGTTAGAGACTAATTTTTACAAGTGTTTTTCGCTGACTTTTGTCAGCAAAAAAAGAATCAGAATTTTTGCTTATTTAATATTCAAGACCTATAAGTTCTCTTACTTTATCTAATAGACCAATGATTTTTAAGCTCTTATCAAAATTCATAAGCGGACTTTCTTTCGCTCCATTTAAAAGTAATTCTGTAAAGTGTGCAGTTTCATAATTATAACCGATTGTGGTGTAATTGAAATCTTTAATTTCAACGGTTCCGTTGGCATCTATAAGTTTTACTTTTGAAGGCTCATGAAACTTTCTTAAAATATGAACAGTACCTTTTTCGTATTCAATAATAGCTTCGGTAGGTGTTTCTTCTATTAAAGAGCTTTCTAAAAATGCTTTTACGTTGTTAGCATAACTAAATTCCATAGAACAGGTAGCATCTGCTCCGTTATCAAAAAAAGTAGCACTAGCTTTAATGCCGTCAGGTAGGCCTAAAAGTGTTAATGCCGCAAAAATAGGGTAGATACCAATATCTAATAAACTTCCTCCTCCTAGTGATTTATTAAAAACACGGTCATCATTGCTAAACTCTCTGAAGAAACCAAAGTCTGCTTTCATAGACTTTATCTTACCAAAAGTTTTCTTTTGGGTAAAATCCATTACAAATTGATAATGCGGTAGAAAATGAGTCCATAATGCTTCCATTAATAAAACATCCTTTTCTCTTGCTAAGGCAATCATTTCCTGTACTTGATTAGAGTTCATGGCAAATGGTTTCTCACATAAAACTGCAATCCCTTTTTCTAGGCACATTTTAGTATGCTCAAAATGATAAGCATGAGGAGATGCTATGTATATAGCATCTATATTTTCATCGTTAATTAATGCTTCGTAAGAACCATAACTATTTTCAAAATTGAATTCTTTTGAAAAACGCTCAGCACTTTCCTTGGTTCTAGAACCCACTGCATACATAACTGTATTAGGAACAACTTTTAAATCTGTAGCAAATTTTCTGGCAATTTTTCCGGTACCAAGTATAGCCCAATTAATTTTTGATGACATCTTTCTGTTTTTTAGGAAGTATTAATTGTAAAATAGCAGCAATGGTAACAACAAGCAAGCAACCATAGAAATTAAGCATCAGATAGCTTATTTTTTCTTGGCCATCAGGATGAATATAAATAGCAAAATAGAATATAACAATTACGATAACCTGTGTAAGTAGTGCTCCTATAAAAGTAGCATTACCTTTAATAAATTTTAAAAAGAAGGCTATTAAAAATATACCTAGTACATTACCATAAAATATAGAGCCTATTATGTTTACCAGTTGAATTAGATTTTCGAATAGGGAACCAAAATTTGCAAAAATGATAGCCACAATACCCCATAGTAGCGTAAAGCCTTTAGATGCTTTTAAATAATGAGCTTCAGTTTTGTCTTTTTTCTGGTTTCTTTTGTAAATATCAATGGTAGTAATAGTTCCCAAGGCATTTAGTTCTGAAGCTGTAGATGACATGGCCGCAGACAAAATCATAGCTAATAATAAGCCTATAACGCCCGTTGGGAGATTATTTAAAATAAAATGTATAAATACATAGTCTTTGTCATTAGTTTCTAAAGAACTGTCTACTTTACTAATAATTTCCTTTGCTTTTTTTCTGCGCTCTTGTTCTTCTTTGTTTAGCTCTATGATTTTATTTTTAGCTGCCATAGTGGCCTCATATTCTTTAATATCTAATGCAGCACTAAATTGATCTTGAGCAATTTTTTTAACCACTTCAGAAAGTCTGTGATCTACTTCTAGTTTAAGATATTCATTTTTATATTCAGATTCTAAAACAGCCTTTTGAGCAGCAGGATTAAAGTTTAAAGGGGAGTGGTTATATTGATAGAAAACAAAAACCATAACACCAACCAATAAAATGAAAAACTGCATAGGTATTTTTAAGAACGCATTAAAAATTAATCCTAACTGGCTTTCTCTAACAGATTTACCAGATAAGTAGCGTTGTACTTGACTTTGATCTGTACCAAAATAAGACAACATCAAGAAAAATCCGCCTGTGATACCACTCCAAAATGTGTATCTATTATCAGAATCTAAAGAAAAATCAAGAATGTTTAACTTGTTATTTGCTCCAGCAATTTTTAGGGCCTTACTAAAAGTAATATCACTTGGTAAGTAATAGAGAATAATGAAAAAAGCAGCAAACATACCTAGCATAATAATGAACATTTGTTGCTTTTGCGTAACACTTACGGCCTTAGTACCACCAGAAACCGTGTAAATAATAACTAGGGACCCAATAATAAGATTCAGCGTTTTTAAATCCCAATCTAAAACCGCTGATAATATAATAGATGGTGCGTAGATGGTAATACCCGCAGCCAAGCCTCGTTGTATTAAAAACAGAATAGCAGCTAAGCTTCTGGTTTTTAAGTCGAAACGAGTTTCAAGAAACTCGTACGCAGTATATACTTTAAGTTTATGGTAAATAGGAATAAAAACCATACAGATAACTATGGTTGCTAGTGGGAGTCCAAAATAGAATTGAACAAAGCCCATACCGTCATGAAAAGCTTGCCCCGGTGTAGATAAAAAGGTAATAGCACTGGCTTGTGTAGCCATTACAGATAAACCAATGGTATACCACTTAGCTTCGTTATTACCTAGTATATAATCTTTAACATCTTGACTACCTCGGGTTTTTAAATACCCAAAAATAACTATAAAAGCTAATGTTCCTGTTAATACAATCCAATCTATCAGCTCCATAACTAACTATTACTTTTCATTATTACATAAAAAATAATGAAGTAAATAATATTAGCTATTATTACTGCTAGATATATATTATTCCATTTGAACTTTTCGAACATTATCCCTTAATATTATTAGCTTTTACATTACTTTTTCCTACTGAAATTAAATTAGAGAATAGCTTAAAAGCACCAGGTACACCTGCAGGTAATTCTCTAAAAAAGCTTAAACCGGTATAAATATAATATCCTTTACCGTACTTAGCTACTAAAAGACTTCCTTTTTTATCGGTTTCTCCTTTATCATGCATAGATAATACAGGAGTAAATTCCTTTGCCCATTTGTCAGGGAAATACAAACCACGTTCTTGTGTCCATCCTTCAAAATCTTTTTGAGTTATTTTATTTGGGAAGTTTAGAACAGGATTATCAGGATCGAGAATAGTAACTTCAGCATTTTCATCGGTTACACGATCTCTAGATAAACTAATTTCGTAAGGAGCCAAGTGGTCTGTTATTAAACCTCTATTGGTATTATACTGAGCTATAACTGTACCTCCTTGAGAAACATAATCTTCAAGAATAGCTTGTTTGTATTGTAAAGTATTCACAACATTATAAGCCCTAATACCTATAACAACTGCATCAAATTGTTGCAACCCTTTTGCGGTAATAGTATCAGGATTCACTACAGAAACAAAATAACCTATCTCATTTAGGCTTTCAGGTATTTTGTCTCCTGCACCAGCAATGTATCCAATATGGTTTCCTTCTTTTTCTATATTAAGTCGGGCAACTCTTGTTTTAGAGGGCATTAGTACGTATTGCTTTGGTATATGATCGTAATCAATCACTTTTAATGCCATGTCAAATATTTCATTTCCAAGTTGTACTATTGGTGTAATGGTACCTACACTTTCTTTACTTGGTGGTGTTACTTTAAAAGTTAACGTTTTAATATCGTTTCTGTTGGCTATGCTAACAGGGGTAGAAGATGGACTAACTTTCCATCCGTCAGGTACTTGTAAGCTAACATTTCCATTTATATTATTTTCGTCGGCTTTCACTACAACTTGTACATTTTTAGTAGCTTCATCGGAAAAGATGATTACATCTTTATCTATACTGGCAGTAACTTTAGGTAGGATGTAGAAAGGTTGATAATTTTCGCCTTTATCTGGCGTTACATCTTTAAAAAGTAGTGGTTTGGTAATGCTTATAGATTTTCCGTTAATTGAAATTTCTATTTGAGTAATTATTGGATTAGGAGTTTCTGGTAAGCCTCTTAAATTTCTATCGGTTACTTTATACATTCCTAAAGTACCTTCATCCATTAACCAATAAGGAGAATTATAAGATAAAGATTCTGGTAAGCTAGCTTTTATGGTATAGTTAGTAGAAGTATTAAAAGAAATTTTCTCACTATAACCTTTTTTTTCAAATATTCCATTAGAAGTGATTGCTTTTAACTGAATATCTTGTTGGGTTCTGTTGGTAAGCTCTATGTTTATGGAAACTTGTTCTCCTCTTGTAGCATATGGAGTATTGCTGGTTACATTAACGTATAATCCGCTACAAGCAATAATGATATCCTTGATTTCCTTTAGCTTATAATTACGCCAGTAAGGGTCTTCAAGTGCTTCAATTAGTGAGTATGCTTTTAGTAAATCATCTAAATGATTTTCAGGATGCTTAAAATCGAAATTTTCTTCAACTTTATTTAAAATTTTGCCAATTTCTTTACCACCTTTAACTCTAGTCCAAGTAGTATTTATTCCTTCAAACAAATTATTTTCAGAAGGCATGCTACCTTCTATCAATTCTAAGTATTCTAATCTTTCTCCTCTAGTACCAGAGGTTCCGAAACCTTGACATTTATGCTGACTTCTACTTAAAGCAGCAATTTCTCCATTACTTATTCCCATTTCAGGGTAATATACTCCAGCATCAATGGTTAGTAATTTAGATTTATCGGCTTTATCAAATTTTTCTTGACTACCATAAAACCACCAAGAGGTGTTAAAAAACATTCTTTTAGGTTGCCATGTGTCCACTACGTCAAGTTGATCTGGGTATACGTTTTTATCAGCTACTTTGTTGAAGGCCTCAAAACTTAGCATAGCAGATGTAGTATGATGTCCATGTGTGGTTCCAGGAGTTCTATGGTCAAACCTGTTTATAATTACATCAGGTCTAAATTTTCTCATTACCCAAATAACATCACTTAAAACCTCTTCTTTATTCCAAAAATCCAAAGTTTCATCTGGGTGTTTACTAAAACCAAAATCATTTGCTCTAGAAAAAAATTGTTCACCGCCATCAATTCTTCTTGCCGCTAGTAATTCCTGAGTCCTTAATACCCCCAGAGATTCTCTTAATTCAGTGCCAATTAAATTTTGACCACCATCACCGCGTGTTAAAGATAAATACCCAGTTCTTGCATTTATCGAATTTGAGAAATAAGATATAAGTGTAGTATTCTCGTCATCTGGGTGTGCGGCAACATACAAAACTGTTCCTAAGAAGTTCAATTTCTGAACTTTATTATAAATATCTGAAGAAGTATCATGTTTGGGTGTTTGGCTGTATGATGATATAAAAAGTATACACGTGCAAAACACTGCAAAAAATTTATGCATAAGATAGGGTTTTAGTCCTTCAAATATATCAAAAATTATACCTAACCTTTATTAAATTCAGTTTTTAGATAAATTTTTGAAGCATTTGATAAAATTGTGCTGTTGGTAGTCCAACTACGTTATTGTAAGATCCTTCAATGCTGGTAATTCCAATATGGCCTATCCATTCTTGGATTCCATATGCACCTGCTTTATCAAAGGGTTTAAAGTTTGTAATGTAGTATAATATTTCTTCTTTGGTAAGTATTCTAAAAGTAACTTTGGTGGTTACACTTTCTACTATTTGTTGCTGCTTAGTAGATAAACAAACTGAGCTAATCACTTTATGGGAGGTGCCAGAAAGAGATGAAATCATTTCGAAGGCATCTTTTTCATTAGCAGGTTTCCCTAGTGCAACCTCATTTAACCACACAATAGTGTCTGATGTTATAAGCAATTCATTTTTTGCTAAATCTTCTAAAAGGGGAGCAGCTTTTAGTTTTGCTAAATAATTGGTTATTTCTGATGCTTTTAAAGTTTCTGGATAAACTTCTTCCACGTTTGCGGTTCTAACACTGTAAGGAACCCCTAAATCTGTTAGAAATTGCTTTCTTCGAGGCGAATTAGAAGCTAATACTAAGTTGTATTTAGAAATTACTTTGTCTAAAATCATAATTATTTGGTGAGTACAAATTGGTGAATAATTATTACCAGACAAATGCCAGTAACCATAGTACCTTTAAGTACATTTTTAAGGATTTTGAAATCAGTTTTCTTGGTGGCCATCGAAGCTTTAATAGCTATAAAAAATAGGGGTAGTAACACTGCAAATAATAAATAGCCTATAACTATTTCATTAGAGAAAAAATAGGTGTAGCCTAATCCAAAAAGTAGCGCAATTAATAAAAAAGTAAGAATAGCGATTAACATGCCTGTTCTTTTAACTCCAATTTCAATAGGGATAGTTTTTCTACCTGTATTATAGTCGCCATCTATATCTTCAACATCTTTTACTATTTCTCTTAAAAAATTGAGGTAAAAAGCAAAACCACTGTAAACAAGTAGCCTCGTAAAAACATGCTTGTTTAAATGCTCATAAGCATCATTTACACCATATATTGGTAAAATCTCAAAAAGACCTATTATAAGAATGCTAACAGCAGTTAGTATTGCTATTGATATATTTGCAACTACTACATAATTCTTAAGATTGGTAGCATACATGTACAATAAACCGGAACTAAAAACAAACACCATAGCATAGTTAGGTTTGTCAACAGCATACGAAAGGTAAAACCCTATAATAATACCTATGCTATTCAATGCTAAATAAATAGAATTGGCTGTTTTTTCTGAAATTTCTCTTCCAACAAGTACTTTTGTGGGTTTGTTATTAGTATCGGTATTGACATCTTGAATATCGTTAATTACATAACCTGCTGCGGCAATGCACACGGTTGAAAATACCAATAAAAAAAACTGGAAATCTGTTAAGGCAGTAGTGTTATAGTAATAATCTATTAAAAAATATTTGAATAAATACTGGGTTAATGCTAGTATTAATAAGTTTACAATTCTTATGAGTTTAAAATACTTCATATAGATTAGTTTTCTTTAAAAAGCTCGTTGTCAAAGTCTTTTGTCCATTTCCCTTGTACCTTCATTACTTGCTCAATGACGTCTCTTACGCAGCCCTTTCCACCTTTTACATCAGAAATGTAGTTGGCTATTTCCTTAACTTCTGGAGCAGCATCTTGTGGGCAGGTAGGTAATCCAACCATTTTCATAGGAGGTATATCAGGTATATCGTCACCCATATATAACACATTTTCAGCGTTGATATTATATACGTCTAAAAATTCATCAAGGGTGTCTGCTTTCTGAAAAGACCCCATATAAATATCGGTAACGCCTAAGTTTCTTAATCTAACTCTTACACCTTCATTATTACCTGCAGTTATAATACAAATAGTGTAACCGTTTAAAATAGCAGCTTTAATTGCATAGCCATCTTTAACGTTCATAGTTCTTAAAATTTCACCTTCCGTGGTTACTAAAACAGAGCCGTCTGTAAGTACGCCGTCAACGTCAAAAACAAAAGTATTTATATGGTTTAAATATTCTTTATAGCTTTTCTCACTCATAAGTTTCTCGTATTGATTTGGTCAAAATTTGATAAATATTTTGAAAATTAGGATAATTTTCAAGTTGGTTTAAATGACTGTTTATAGTACCTATGTCATTTCGTTTTGCAGGTCCTGTTTGTGAATCAAATGTGTTGATATGTTTTATTTTATCAACAGTCTCTTCAATTAAAGGTTTAAGTATGCTAAATGATATATTTTTATCTTTACCTAGTTGTTCGCCTACATAAAAAAGGTGATTTACAAAGTTATTTACAAATACAGCTGATAGATGTAAAGACCTCCTTTGAGATGAATCTATTTTATATACTTGATTGCTTATAGAAGTAGCAATAGATTCTAAAATATTGTAGTCATTTTGAAATTCAGCTTCCAGGCAGATAGGAATATCTTTAAAATTAACCGCTTTAGATTTAGAAAACGTTTGTAAAGGATAAAACACGCCTTTTCTATTAGCCGGGGGTAAATCATCCATAGTAACGCTGCCTGTTGTATGTACTACCAATTTATCTTTTAAAGGTAAACTTTTGGCAACTTCTATTACGGCATCGTCAGATACGGATATGATATATACGTCGGAGTCTTTAATTAACTCTAAGTTGTTGATTTTGTCTACTTCAATCTCATCAAAATGAGATGTGAGTTTATTTCTAGAATATATTTGTTGTAAAACTATATCCGGACTTTTGAATAGCGCTTTACATAAATGTAAAGCTACATTTCCTCCACCAATAACAGTTACTGTAGTCATATTGCAAAAATACAATTATTAATAAATTATTGGCATTATCAAAAGTAAACACTACATATAATTATTTATCTTTACCATATGGAAAAACGGGAAATTAAAAATAGGGAAGATGTAGCCCTATTAGTTAACTTATTTTACGATTCAGTAAGAAAGGATTCTTTTTTATCGCCATATTTTTCAGGTATGATAGCTAATTGGGAAACTCATTTGGCTCATTTAACTGATTTTTGGTGTGGGCAATTGTTTTTTGATAGTGGTTATGAAGGTAACCCAATGAAGAAGCATAGAAAAGTGGATGGTTTTTTTAACCATAATATGAATGAGAATCATTTTAAAGCTTGGTTAGAGTTATGGGTAAGTACTTTAGATGATAATTTTACAGGAGAAAATGTAACCATTTTAAAGAATAAAGCTCAGCGTATGGCGAGTGCTATACATTTGGATATGTACAGTCATAGAGAGAAACCTAATAAATAGTACTAAGCTAATTTTAAGATAATTTAGTTAGATAAACTATAAAAACATACTATTTTTGCACATTGAAATTATAAACTGAATTTATAGTTTTTAAACCAAAACGCTTTAATAAAAGTTAATTAATTACAATGTCAAACCCACTTTCCAAAGTACTGTTTTCTACACGCTTAATGGCAATTTTATTTATTGTTTTTGCTATAGCAATGGGGTTAGGAACCTTTTTAGAACACTGGTACAATATTGAAACCGCTCGTCTGTATATTTATAATACTTTATGGTTTGAAGCCATAATGATTTTCTTCGTAATAAACTTTATGGGGAATATAGTTAGGTACAGGCTTCATAAAAAAGAGAAATGGTCAGTTCTTATTCTTCATTTATCTTTCATTTTTATAATTGTTGGTGCTGGAATTACCAGATACATTGGTGATGAAGGTGTTTTACCTTTGAGAGAAGGAGAAACTGCTGATTTTTACTTATCTGAAAAAACGTATTTAACAGTTTTAGTTGATGGTGAAATTGATGGTGAGCCATTAAGAAAACCGTTGCAAGATGACTTTTTGTTTTCTGAATATGTAAATAATAATTTTACTTGGAATAATGATTTTAACGGACAACCTTTTACTGTAGAATATGTAGACTTTATTCATGGAGCAGAAGAAGGATTTGTTGCTGATGAAAATGGAGAAGAGTATTTAAAAATTGTGGAATCGGGAGGAGGTTCTCGACATGAGCATTTTTTGAAGAATGGTACCGATGCTAATATTCATAACTTAATATTCTCATTAAATAAGCCATCAGCCGGAGCCATCAACATTAGAACTACAGACTCCATTTATACTATTGAATCTCCATTTGAAGGGAATTTCATGAGAATGGCCGATCAATTTAAAGGAACCTTGCTAGCTGATACCATTCAGCCGTTGATGTTACGTTCTTTGTATACTAGTGCTGGAATGAATTATGTAATACCTGATAGTTTAACAAAAGGTAAGTACGATATTATTGCATTACCAGAGGAACAAATAACAAAAGAGTCTCAAGATGCATTAGTAGTGAAAGTTACCGTTGGTAATGAATCTAAAATAGTAAAACTACTTGGCGGGAAAGGAGTTATAAACGACCCTGAAAGTATTACTTTAGGTAATTTAGACTTTCATTTATCTTTTGGATCTATCCGTAAACAACTTCCTTTTAAAATTACTTTAAACGATTTTATCGCAGAAAAATATCCAGGTACTGAGAGAAGTTACGCTTCATTTATGAGTAAAGTAACTGTGGAGGATGATAAACCTTTTGACTATGATATTTATATGAATCATATTTTAGATCATGAGGGGTATAGATTTTTTCAATCTTCTTTTATGCCAGATGAGAAAGGAACCATTTTGTCTATTAATCATGATTTTTGGGGTACTAATATTACGTACTTAGGATATTTTTTACTGTATGCCGCTCTTATGGCTATTATGTTTGTAGGGCAAACTAGATTTAAAGATTTAGGTAAAAAACTTGACGCAATTGCTAAAAAGAGAAAAGCATTGTTGTTTTTATTGATGTTATTAAGTACTACATCAATATTTGCTCAAGATGACCACGATCATGCAGAACACGAAACGCATGATAATGAACTTTTAAAATTAAGTAATCAGGAAGTGGATAACTTTATTCATTCCACTACCGTAAGTAAAGAGCATGCAGAAAAATTTGGAGCGCTCATTATTCAAGATGATGGAGGTAGAATAAAGCCGGTTAACACATTTTCTTCTGAATTATTGAGAAAACTTAGTAAGTACGATACTTATAAGGAAATGAATGCAGATCAGGTAATGCTATCTATGTTGCAGAATCCTATTCCGTGGTATCATGCACCTATTTTATATATTAAGAAACAAAATGATAGTTTACACCATATTTTAGGAGTACCAGAAGGTACCAAATACGTTAAGGCTATTGACTTTTTTGATGAGAAGGGTAATTATAAATTAGGACCATATTTAGAAGATGCTTATAAAGCAGCTGTTCCTAATCAGTTTCAAAAAGAATTTAAAGAAATTGATTTAAAACTAGCATTATTAAATAGAGCGCTAAATGGTGATATTCTTAAGATATTTCCTGTGCCAAATGATGAAAACGACAAATGGATTTCTCAAACGGATTTAGCTAATAACCCTGCATTTATAGAGGATCAAGATTATGCTAGCTTTATTAAAAACTCATTAGCTTTATATAAAAGTATTTTAAGAGATGCTAAGGTAAATGGAGACTATTCTCAAGCAGAAGAAATATTAAATGCTTTTAAGAAAAATCAAGAGAAACTATCAAAAGATATTCTTCCTTCCGATGAAAAAGTAAAAGCAGAGCTACTTTATAACAAGTATGATGTATTTAAGAAAATATTTGTTTGGTATATAAGTATCGGATCTATAATGATTTTGGTATTGATTATAGAAATTTTTGTATCCAAAAAATTCATTAGATACATAGTAAACATTCTTAAATACGCACTATTAGTTGTTTTTCTAGTGCATATGGCTGGGTTAGGTGCTAGATGGTTTGTTTCTGGGCATGCCCCTTGGAGTGATGCATATGAGAGTATGATATATGTAGCTTTTTCTACCATGGGAATTGGATTATTATTCTTTAAAAAGTCTGATTTTACAGTGGGAGCAGCGGCATTTGTTACTGCAATGATACTTATGATTGCACATTGGAACTGGATGGATCCTTCCATTGGTAATTTACAACCCGTTTTAAATAGTTATTGGTTAATGATTCACGTAGCAGTAATTGTTGGTAGTTACGGGCCTTTTACTTTAGGGTTTATTCTGGCTATCTTAAATTTATTACTATATATTCTTACTACTTCTAAGACTAAACATAAGATTAATTTAGCTATACAGGAGTTAACAATTATTAATGAACTTACTCTTACCGTTGGTTTGGTAATGTTAACAATAGGTAATTTCTTAGGAGGACAATGGGCTAATGAAAGCTGGGGACGTTATTGGGGTTGGGACCCTAAAGAAACATGGGCCTTAGTTAGTATTATGATCTATGCTTTTGTAGTTCATATGCGTTTAGTACCTGGTTTAAGAGGTAGGTTTGCTTTTAATTTTATGGCAATGATAGCTTATGCTTCTATTATGATGACCTATTTTGGAGTTAACTTCTATTTAACTGGTTTACATAGTTATGCAAGTGGAGATAAAATAATAACCCCTTCTTTTGTGTACTATACTGTTGGTGTTTTATTACCATTTTCAGCTATAGCATATTGGAGGTATCGGGTAAATTTTAAAAAATAATGAAATCCCGCTTTATGCGGGATTTTTTAATTAAAAAGGAAACGTTAAATTCGTTATAAAGTAAACTAAGGCAAATTTTAAATTTTTAATTTGCTTGAAAAGCTAATTTTTAGACTATGAAAAATCTAATGTATTCATTTATAATACTTTTTTCTATGGGAGTATTTGCTCAACAAAAAGAAACAATTTATCAATTCAAAGTAAAAGACCTTTACGGTAGAGAATTTGATTTTGCTAAACTAAAGGGAAAGAAAATAATGATTGTGAATACAGCTTCTAAATGTGGTTTAACACCTCAGTATGAAGATTTACAGGAGTTATATGATACCTATAAATCTGATAATTTTATAATTATAGGTTTCCCAGCTAATAATTTTGCCAGTCAAGAACCTGGTACCAACGAAGAAATAGCTACTTTTTGTAAAGAAAATTACGGAGTTACTTTTCCTATGATGAGCAAAATATCAGTTAAAGGTGATGATATGAATGCGGTATATCAATTCTTAACTGAGAAAAAACAAAATGGGTTAAAGGATTCCGAAGTAGAGTGGAACTTTCAAAAATACTTGATCAATGAAAAAGGAGAGCTAGAGAAAGTCATTGCTCCAAGAGTTTTACCAACCGACCCAGAAATTGTTAATTGGATTAAAAGTTAAAAAAAGAACATGTCAAAAGTAAAAGTAGGATTAGTACAAACATCCTGTGTTGCAGATAAACAACAAAATTTAGATAAGGCAATAGTAAAAGTACGAGAAGCAGCTGAAAAAGGTGCGCAGATTGTATGTTTACAAGAATTATTTACATCACTATATTTTTGTGATGTTGAAGATTATGACAATTTTGCATTGGCAGAAGCTATTCCAGGGCCTTCAACAGAAGCATTGTCTGAAGTAGCTAAGGAATGTAATGTGGTAGTAATAGCCTCTCTTTTTGAGAAAAGAGCACAAGGCCTATACCACAATACAACAGCTGTTATAGATGCAGACGGAACTTATTTAGGTAAATATCGTAAAATGCATATTCCGGATGATCCTGCATTTTATGAGAAGTTTTATTTTACCCCTGGAGACTTAGGATACAAAACCTTTAAAACAAAATACGCCACCATTGGTGTACTAATTTGTTGGGATCAGTGGTATCCGGAAGCTTCACGTATAACGTCTTTAATGGGTGCCGAAATTTTATTCTATCCTACAGCGATAGGTTGGGCTACATCACAAGATACCGAAACCAATGTAGAACAGTATAATGCTTGGCAAACAATACAAAGAAGTCATGCTGTTGCTAATGGAGTGCACGTAGTAAGTGTAAACCGAGTAGGCTACGAGCAAGAAGGAGCTATGAAGTTCTGGGGAGGTTCTTTTGTTTCTAACCCGTTTGGAAGCATACTATTCCAAGCTTCTCACGAAAATGAAGAAGTAATGGTAGTTGAAATAGACACCAAGAAATCTGACGAATACAGAACGCATTGGCCATTTTTAAGAGATCGTAGAATAGATTCATATCAACCAATTACTAAACGTTATATAGACGAAGATTAAGCGTTTATATTGATATTTTTTATAAATGACACCAAAAGAATTAGGATATTTTTTTCCGGCAGAGTTTCATAAGCATAGAGCTACTTGGTTAAGTTGGCCTCATAAGGAAGCTTCTTGGCCCGGTAAAATTAATACTATATATGCCCCTTATGCTCAGTTTATTAAAGAATTGACCAAAGGAGAAAGGGTTTGTATTAATGTAGTGAATGAAGAGATGAAACAATTTGCTTCTAATATACTTGCAAAGCAACAAGTGGATTTAAGTAAGGTTGATTTTTTTCTTCACCCTACTAACGATGCTTGGTGCAGAGACCATGGTCCTGCGTTTTTAATAAACCCGAATACTGCACAGAAAAAGGTGATTGTAGATTGGGGGTTTAATGCATGGGGAGATAAATATCCTCCATATGATTTAGATGATGTAATTCCTACCAAAATAGGAAAACACTTTGATATTCCCGTTTTCCATCCTGGAATTGTAATGGAGGGTGGTTCTGTTGAATTTAATGGAAAAGGAACTATTTTAACGTCCACTTGTTGTTTGTTGAACGAGAATAGAAATCCGCACTTGAATCAACATCAAATAGAACAATATTTAGTTGATTTCTATGGAGTAGATCATATTTTGTGGGTAGATGAAGGTATTGTTGGTGATGATACAGACGGACATATAGATGATACCGTTCGTTTTGTGAATGAAGATACAGTGGTTACTGTAGTAGAAGAGGATAGAAATGACGAGAATTACCAATTGTTACAAGATAATTTGAAGCAATTGAAAACAATGCGCTTGGAAAATGGAAAACAGTTAAATATTGTTGAATTACCTATGCCAGATGCTGTTGTTTATGAAGATACAAGGCTACCAGCTTCGTACGCTAATTTTTATATTGCTAATAAGTCGGTAATTGTGCCCACATACCGCTGTAAAAATGATGAAGTAGCTTTAGATATACTACAACAATATTTTCCAGATAGGGAAGTAGTAGGAATAGATTCTACGGATATTATCTGGGGATTAGGAAGCTTTCATTGCTTAAGTCAACAAGAACCTTTGATTTAATATTAAAATGGCTAAAAACGGATTAAATACAGTTTGTATCCATACAGGAGAAGTGACCGATGAACAATTCAAAGGAGCAGTATCTCCATTATACATGAGTACTTCTTATGCCTATGAAAATGTGGCGATAAAAAGATATCCTAGATATTTTAATACACCAAATCAAGAAGCTATTTGCACAAAATTAGCGGCGTTAGAAGGTACAGATGAAGCACTTATTTTTGGTAGTGGAATGGCTGCCGTAAGTAATGCGTTATTAGCCTTTTTAAAGGCTGGAGATCATGTTATTCTGCAGCAATCTTTGTATGGTGGTACCTATAATTTGGTGGTTGAAGTATTTGAAAATTACGGGATATCATATTCGTTTACAGAAGGTTTAACTCGTAAAGATTTTGAGACTGTTATACAGGATAGTACAAAGGTTATTTATGTAGAAACACCTTCTAATCCTTTATTAGCTATTACAGACTTAGAAATGATTGTTGCTTTAGCAAAGGAACATAACTTAATTTCTATGATTGATAATACATTTGCTAGTCCAGTAAATCAAAATCCACACCATTTAGGAATTGATATAGTGATTCACAGTGCTACAAAATATTTAGGAGGACATTCAGATATATTAGCGGGTGCTATTTGTGCTTCTACAGTGCATATACAGCAAATTTTTAAGCTAGCTATTAATTTAGGTGGTAATTTAAGCGATTATACGGTATGGCTTTTAGAAAGAAGCATTAAAACATTGGGGATAAGAGTAAAAGCCCAAAATGAAAATGCGATGCAATTAGCTCAATATCTAGAAAATCACAAGTTGGTAGATAAAGTTTATTACCCTGGTTTAAAATCTCACCCTGACCATGAAATAGCCAAGAAACAAATGAGTGGTTTTGGAGGTATGCTTAGCTTTGAACTTAATGAATCAATAGATAGTATGGCTTTTATAGGTAATTTAAGCCTTATAAAGCCCTCTATGAGCTTAGCAGGGGTAGAGAGTACTATTTTATCACCGGTTAAGACATCGCACGCTCTAGTGCCGCAGGAAGAGAGAAACAAACAAGGAATTAAAGATAATTTATTACGATTCTCGGTAGGTATAGAAGACCTTGAGGATATTATAGCCGATTTAGATTTGGCATTTGAAAAAACAAACAATAAATGATGAAGTTAGACATATTAGCCTTTGGTGCACACCCAGACGATGTAGAATTAGGATGTGCTGGTACTTTAGCCAAAGAAATAGCTAATGGGAAGAAAGTAGGTATTGTAGATCTTACACAAGGAGAATTGGGTACCAGAGGATCTGCAGAACTTAGAATGGTAGAAGCTGCTAATGCCGCAAAGGTTATGGGCGTAAGTGCTAGGGAAAATCTTAAAATGGCCGATGGTTTCTTTGTGAATGACAAAGAACATCAATTAGAGGTTATTAAAATGCTTAGAAAATATAAGCCAGAGATGGTAATCTGCAATGCTGTTAGAGATAGACATATAGATCATGGTAAGGGAAGTAATTTGGTAAGTGATGCTTGCTTTTTAAGTGGGTTAAGAAAAATAGAAACAGTATTGAATGGTGAAAAACAAGAAGCTTGGAGACCGAAAGTTGTTTACCATTATTTACAATGGAGAGATGATAAACCAGACTTTATTGTTGATATTACTGGATATATGGATACCAAAATAGAGGCTATAAAGGCATACAAATCGCAATTTTATGATCCTAACAGTGATGAGCCTGAAACTCCAATTACCAGTAAAACCTTTTTTGATAGCCTAACTTATAGAGCAGAAGATTTAGGAAGGATAGCAAATGTAAAATATGCAGAAGGCTTTACCACAGAGCGTTACATTACAGTGGATAAAATTTCTGATTTAATTTGATATTTTTTTTAGTTTTTGTTTTGAAAATTAAAAACAAATAGCATATATTTGCACCCGCAATTGACACGGTGGTTGTAGCTCAGTTGGTTAGAGCGTCGGATTGTGGTTCCGAAGGTCGCCGGTTCGAGACCGGTCTTCCACCCGAAAAGCCTTTCACTTTTAGTGAGAGGCTTTTTTTATATCATATTTTTAGATACGGAGAGAATGGAATATCAGGGTAAGAGGCTGCGAAGCATAATCTCTATAGTCAAATAAAAGGCCTAATGAAATATTAATCATTAGGCCTTTTTACTATTTTTAAAATCTAGTTACTACTTTGCTTCTTCCACTGCTTTATCTACTACTAAGCGTTGGTCTCTATTAGCAATTTCCCAAGCTGTATAGAAAACTAATTTAGCTCTATTAGCCAATAGATCGTAGTTAATCTTATCCGGAGTATCGGATAGTTGGTGATAATCGTCGTGAGTGCCGTTAAAATAGAAAATAATAGGTACATTATGTTTAGCAAAGTTATAATGATCAGATCGATAATAAAAACGGTTAGGATCGTTCTCATCATTATATCTATAATCTAGTTCAATATTAGTATACTTATTGTTCATAGCTTCAGATAAGTTATGTAAATCTGTACTTAGTTTATCAGAACCTATTAGATATACGTAATTTCTACTACCTTCATAATTAGGGTCTATTCTACCAACCATGTCAATATTTAGGTCAGCTACCGTTTCTTCCATAGAAAACACTGGGTTTTCAGAATAATACTCAGAGCCTAAAAGTCCTTTTTCTTCACCAGTTACATGTAAAAAAACTACACTTCTTTTAGGTGTAAAACCAGCTTTTTGTGCTTCCTTAAAAGCTTCAGCAATTTCTAACACAGCAGTAGTGCCAGAGCCATCATCATCTGCACCGTTGTAAACATTTCCTTCTGCATCCATACCTAAGTGGTCTAAGTGCGCAGATATTACAACATACTCATTAGGCTTTTCAGAACCTTTAATGTATGCAATTACATTTTCAGATTCAATTTCCTTAACGCCATCAGATTTTAGGTCAAAATTTATTTCTGCCTCAAGCATTCTAGCTACATTGTCTTTATTAATGTTTTCTAACACTTTGGTAGCCATAGCTTCACTAATAAAAAAATAGGCAAATGCATTTTCTGTATTAGAAGAGTTTGCAAGTCTAATGTTTTGTGAAGCTTTTTGTTGCATAAATTTATATTGCATCAAAATTTTTCCATAGCTCTCTGGTGCATAGAATAAAACACCTGCAGCTCCTTTGTTCTTAGCTATACCAATTTTTTTTGAAAAACCAGTGCGTAATTCAGACCATTCTGATGCTTCGGTAGAACCAGAAACAAAAAAAGTACCATCAGATTTTTTAGGCTCACCATTTTTTATGATAAGATATTTACCCTTAACATCTAGCTTTTCATAATCTGAATAAGTTTCTGTTTCAACACCATAACCTACATATACAAGTTGTTTTCCACTTAAACTTTGAGGGTTCAAACCACTTAGCGTAACAGCATCAACACCTAATTCAAAGTTTTCACTGTTTACAACAAGACTTCCTTTAGGCAATTCTTCAGATACTAAAGGTACTGTTTGAAAATAATTGCCATCTGCTTTAGCAGCTTTAATATCATGCGTTTCGTAAAAATTTTTTAGAAAATCAACAGCCATTTTTTGACCTTTATCTCCTGTATTTCTTCCTTGAAACTCATCTCCAGCATACACATATAACAAACTTTTCAAATCTTGTTCATTAATAGTTTCTGCAAAAGGCACTGGATTAGGGATTCCTTTTACTGCTTGCTTTTCATTTTCAGTCTGCTTCTGGGTACCACATCCAAAAACAAGAAGGGCAGAGGCTACATAAATTATTTTTCTCATTAAGCTCTAATTATTTAATAAATTGCTTTACGCCAAATATATTCAAAAGTTTGCAAAATATTCAATTAGCTTATTTTGGCTGTTTTATTTCTATATTATTACACTCTACTACATCACCAGGTTGCATATCATCAAGCTTTATGGAGCCTACGCGTACCCTAACTAATCGTAAAGTTGGGAAACCAACACCCGAGGTCATTTTTCTAATTTGTCTAAATTTCCCTTCTGTAATAACAATTTTAATCCAGCTTACCGGACCATGACGTGCATCTCTAATTTTCTTTTCTCTCGTTGGAAGTGTAGGAGTTATGGTGAGTTTTTTAACCTCACAAGGTTTTGTTTGGTACTTTTTTCCATTGATTCCTATAAGTACCCCGTTTCTTAATTTTTCAATAGCATTATCATCTATATCACCATCCAACAGGGCCACATATTCCTTTTCAATTCCACTTCTATTAACGGTATCACTATATACACCATCAGTGGTAAGTAGCAGCAAGCCTTCAGATTTTTCGTCTAATCTACCTATAGGCATTATGTTGCTAGGAACATTCTCAAGATCTTTTAGAAACTTTTTTTTTCGAAGTTGCCTAGCATCGTTAGATGATAATTGACTTATATAACCGTAAGGCTTAAATAGCTTATAATACTTGTGAATTATTTCTTTTCTTTCTCGTTCCAACAAATAAATTCTGGTGAGTTTAAAGGTTTGTACAATTTAAAATAAGAGTTGTCTACCTGTGCCAAAACAACAAATGTAAAACCTTCTTTTTGTTTTGCTTTTGCAACATTGGCTAGTACATCTAATAGACTGTAAACATATTTGAAAGGAAGTTTATCTAATTGCTCAAAAATAAGTACTAAACCTTCTTCTTCTACTTCATATTCCAATAAACATTCTAATAATGATTCAAAAGTATTGGCGTAAGAAGATGGTAAATATAACTTACTTTTAAGTTCAAAATGTAATTGTTTAGAATTACTTATTTCCTCAGTATCAAATTCTATAATTTTAGAGTCGTTATCCTCATAAAATTCAATTGCGTTGTCAAAAAGCTCTGTTTTATGAAACAGAACAATTCCTTGATAATTCATAGTAGTTTTAAAATAATAAAGTCATTTAGGTAAAACAATTAAAATGCTAAACGTATTTGAAATAGCATCTTAGGTAGTAACGAATTTATAAGAATATTTAATATAACAAAAAAATATTTTTGCTGAGCGTACTTTAAATTTTTAATTTTTTAAAGCCTTTCTTATTATTCTTTTGAGTTTTTTGTTTTCTGTATAAAGATAAACTATACCACATTCACCCTCTGTATACATATCTTTTTTATTGATATCATAGTCAACCAAAATCTTTTCAATATCATCACTTTCCATTTGGTCTAATACATCATAAACATAAGAGTATTTTGCAGCATTCAAATCGTATTCTTCAGATTTAATAATTAATTTAAAAGAAATTTTGCAATCACATGCTTGACATTCTTTCTCTTTAGAAGCTCTAACAAAATCTTCAGCTAATACTTCTTCCTCCCAATAATCTTCTGGAGTTTCTACTTTTATTCTATAATCGGCATCGCTACGAATTTTCTGCTTTATAAGAGAAATTCTTTCTGATTTCTCATTTACATTTGAAAAGTTTAAAAGCCATTTTTTATTCTCAGATTTGGTAAGTATATCAAAGGTGTCAGCAATCCTAAAATTGGCACTTTGTCCAAAGGAAAATTGGCAGAATATGCACAAGATTAATAGGATAAGTATATGTTTAATTTTCATAGCAATTTTAATTTTAGTAGAATTTACGCAACAATTGTGTATTCTACAACAATTTTAATCACTCTTGTGAAAATTTTAAATACTCATTAACAGGTATTTATGGTATAAATTGAAGGTTTAGAGAAAAATATTACAAACGCTTATTTTTTTCTTTTTCGCATCTTCATATTTAAAAATTCTACTATTAATGAAAAAGCAATAGCAAAATATAAATATCCTTTAGGAACTGTGCCAATGGTTTTTCCTGCAAGTTCGGCTTCAGACAAATGCATACTTTCAGTTATAAGCATAAAACCAATTAATATTAGGAAAGCTAATCCGAGTATCTGAATAGAAGGATTTTTGTTTACAAAATTACCAACAGGAACTGCAAATAGCATCATAATAGAAACTGCAATTATAACAGCAGCAATCATAATATATAAAGCACCTTCTAAACCGTTAGTCATACCAACAGCAGTTAATATACTATCTACAGAAAATATCATGTCTATCAAAAGAATTTGAATAATAACTCCAGAAAAAGATTTAACAGCAGTATTCTTTAAACTTTCAGCTTCTTCACCTTTATGATCTACTTTTTCATGAATTTCTTTGGTGCTTTTATAAATCAAAAATAGTCCACCAAGTAATAGTATCACTGCTTGCCCTGTTAAATTAGCTGAAAACCATCCCCAATCAAAAGATAGTAGGGTAGCTTTCATTCTTATTAATAAGGTGATACCAAACAGAAGTCCTATTCTTAAAAACATAGCAAACAATAAACCTAAGCGTGTTGCTTTCTTTCTGTTTTCTTCTGGTAACTTACCTGTTACTATAGAAATAAAAATAATATTATCTATCCCTAGAACAATTTCTAGAAATGTAAGCGTTATTAACGAAATCCATGTATCTGGACTGCTTAAAAAGGTATCCATAGTTATTCAATTTTAGTAGCAGTTCCTTTGTATTTGTTAGTTGCTTGGCCAACATAAGAATATTCAAATACGTATGAATTTTCATCTGTAGTAAGTATTTTAAAAAGTAATGGTTTTTCTTCTTTCATACTTTCAGGATGAATTTTCTTAGCAATAAATTCACAATCATTAATCCAGTTGATAGCACTAGAGTCAACTTTATTGCCCTCATACTCTTCTATTTGTAGTGTATCAAACCTGGTAAATGTTCCTTTTAATATTTGGTCATTAAATTTAATTTCGTAAGCATAGGTACCCGTTTTAAAATCAGTGCAGTTTCGCTCTGGTGCTTGACAAGAAATCAGTCCGAATAAAAATAATAGAATAGATAAATGCTTCATAAAAATAATTTTGTACGAAAGTACTATTTTGTTTTGAGCTTCTATACTCTAATTAATCAAATCTAAGAAGAAGGAGTATAAGACTCAAAAGTTTTATCAGAATAAAAAATAAGGATACGATCTATGGTTTTATTCTTATTAGTTGCTAAATGTTCTTCATTATTTTCCAAAATTGGTTTTAGTGTTTCTTTTTTAGAACTATACTCAACCTCATTGCTGTCAAATAAATTTTGAGTGCTCTTTTCGACTGAGGGTGGTGGGGTAGCTTGAGTTGGTTTGACATCATTGGTTTCCGCAGAAAAACTTTTATCAGTTGAGTTTTTAGGAAAACTTCCCTTTCCATGAATTAGCCATTCAAGAGGAACATCCTTATATACGCTTGTAATTTTTAAAATAAAATCAAGGCTAGGTTTATTTCTACCTGATAATATATGCGATATTCCGGAGCGTTGCACATCAATACTATCCGCAAAAGCGGATGCTGTAAGATGATAATAATCGAGTAACATTTGTAAACGCGCAGTAAAGTCTTCTATGTTTAACATTGTATACAGAAGTAAAAAAGTTATCTATTTACAAATGTAACAAATATATCATTATCATCAACATGTTATTTTAATATATCTAAATAATTAAAGTTTTACTTCATTTAGCAGCTCTTAAGTATCTAAAAATAAGTAAATTAAAGATTTAGGTATGTAAATAAACTCATCTAATTAAGTTTGAGTTTATAAATGTAACACTAACTGTATGCTTTGTGAATTGGCTTTAAAAACAGATGTTTATAAATGTAACAAACTCGCGTATACAATTGTGAAAACATATTGTTTACAGTTCTAAATTTAATAATGTTTAGATTTGTAACGAACTTATTTACTACTAGAATGAATAAAGATTTTTTAGACTATTCAACTTATAAATATGAAAAGATAACGGGGAGATATTTACCGTATGCTTCTTTAAACAAATTTTATAATGAGTATAATTTTGTAAACAAGAAGAATGTTGGTTTTTCCGTAAACGGTACACCTATACATCTTTTAACATTAGGTAGAGGAACCACTAAGGTATTAATGTGGTCTCAGATGCATGGTAACGAAAGTACTACAACAAAGGCTGTATTAGACTTAATTAGTTATCTAAATTCTGATACAGAAACTGTAAAGCATATTTTAGAGAAGATTACCATATATATAATACCTATGCTGAACCCTGATGGCGCTGATGCATATACTAGGTATAACGCGAATGAAATAGATTTGAATAGAGATTCTCAGAACCTTACGCAACCCGAGAGTAAAGTTTTAAGAGCTACTTTTGAGGCTATTAAGCCCGATTTTTGCTTCAATTTACATGATCAACGTACTATTTTTGGTGTAGAAGACACTCCTTACCCTGCTACGGTTTCATTTTTAGCACCTTCTGAAGATGAACAAAGAACCGTAACAACCACAAGAAAAATAGCAATGGAGCTTATTACCTATATGCAAGAAGCACTTGCAGAGTATATTCCTAATCAAATTGCACGTTTTGATGATGGTTTTAACATTAATTGTATAGGTGATACATTTACTTATTTAGGTGTACCTACTATATTATTTGAAGCGGGGCATTTTCCAGAAGATTACGAACGGGAAGAAACCAGAAAATACATTTTCTTATCTTTAATTACTGCCTTAGATAAAATAAGTACGCAAAAAATTACAGGAGAAGGGTTTAAAAACTATTTTGAAATTAAAAACAACAAAAAGTCGTTTTTTGACATATTGATAAAAAATTTCAATTTTGCTGAGGAAGAAGAAGAAAACGAAAACGAAATAGGTGTGCTTTTTGAAGAAAATTTACAAAATAATAACATTTTTCTTTTTCCATATGTAGAAAAAATAGGAAATTTGCAAAGCTTTTATGGGCACAAAACTATAGATGCCCAGTTTAATAATAGTAAAATAACCAAGGAAGAATTATTAACGGCCGATATCGAAGAAATTTTGAAAAAAATTTAGTTTTTTAACTTAAAAATTATTTTCTTTATAAAATAATTGGAAGAAATTAGTTTTTTCATTTCTTGAATATCCCAATGTTGATTAAAAAAGTATTGTATGAGTAAAATTAAATTAGACGAGGTAGATCATCAAATTCTTGATATGTTGATTGATAATACCAGAACACCGTTTACCGATATAGCTAAGAAATTATTAATTTCTGCAGGTACCGTTCACGTTCGTGTTAAAAAAATGGAAGATGCCGGTATTATTCAAGGTTCTTCATTAACGTTAGATTATGTTAAATTGGGTTATGCATTTATTGCATATGTGGGTATTTATTTAGAAAAAACGCATCAAACAAAATTTGTGATGGAGCGTTTGAATGAGATTCCTAATATAACTGTTGCTCATGTAACTACTGGAAAATTCAATATCTTTTGTAAAGTGAGAGCTAAAAACACTAAACATGCAAAAGAAATCATTTTTATGATTGATGATATTGAAGGAGTTTCAAGAACAGAAACTATGATTTCTTTAGAAGAAAGCATAAACGACAAAAAACGTTTAATGCACTCAATATTTAATGAGTTAAATTAATTAACAAATTAACATAAATTTTAGCCCTTTCATAACGTAATATGAAAGGGTTTTTTGTTAATTTTAAGTTCATAAAATCAAATATAAAAGTATGCTAAGAAAACCAAAAATTCAGCGTTTTGATGAAAACGTTTTATCCAAGTATCAAATTTACAATAGCCTCTTTCTTACACTACCATTTGATGATATTTCTAATACAGGATCTTTTTTGCCATTGTTTTCAGAAATGTGCTCTCAAGGGTACAACGAGAATCAAGATCCTTCTACAATAGTAGATTCTTTTTTTAATAAGTTTTATAGTGATAAACCTGAGGAGGAAAGAATTTCGCTGTTATTCAAATTCATTCAATATATAGAAAGGCAAGTTGTATTATTCGATGCTATTGAAGATGCAGCTTTTTCAATTGTAAATAATATGGATGGGCACGGAACTCTTAGAAGTGTTAAGGAAGAAGCTCAAGCCATCAATAAAATAGAAATATTAAAAACTCATTTGAAAGAGTTTAAAATAAGACCGGTACTTACAGCGCACCCAACTCAGTTTTATCCTGGGTCTGTTTTAGGTATCATAACCGATTTGGCTGATTCTATTGAGAAAAACGACTTATCAAATATAAAAAAGCTGCTTGCGCAACTTGGTAAAACGGCATTTTTCAAAAAGAAAAAACCAACTCCTTTTGATGAAGCAGTTAGCCTTATATGGTATTTAGAAAATGTATTCTATCACGCATCAAGTAAAATGTTTAATTACATTCAGAATAATATATTTGGTGAAGAAGAATTAAATAATGATGTGGTTAAATTAGGTTTCTGGCCAGGAGGAGATAGAGATGGTAATCCTTTTGTGACCCCAGAAATTACACTTAATGTAGCTGATCGATTGAAAACGGCTATTTTAAGAAACTATTATCGTGACGTTAGAAAATTAAAGAGAAGAATTACGTTTGACGGTACAGATGTTATTATATCTGAACTAGAAACTAGTTTATATCAAAATATCTTTTTACCATCTAAAAAACATACGCTTGATAAAGAAACCTTTGTTAGCAAACTATATGAGGTAAAATCAATCTTAGTAAAAAATCATCAGTCTTTATTTGTTGATGAGATAAACGATTTAATTAATAAGGTTAAATTATTCGGGTTTCATTTTGCTACCTTAGATATAAGACAAGACTCTAGAGTACACCATAATGTTTTAATTGGTATTGTAAATGACACAATTAAAAATAATCTTGACATTTTTCCTGAAAATTACGAGAGTCTTTCAGAACAAGAACAAATTGAAGTGTTGACAAAAGTTTCTGGTAAGATAGACCCAGAACTTATTACCGATGAAATGGCTAAAGCTACACTTCAGTCAATCTATGTAATGCAAGAAATACAGAAGTATAATGGCGAAGAAGGTTGTAACCGCTATATAATTAGTAATAACCAGACTATTATAAATGTACTTGAAGCATTTGCAATGATTAAGCTTACAGGATGGGAAAAACCAACGGTTGATGTTGTTCCTTTATTTGAAACTGTAGACGATTTGCAACACGCAAAAACTGTTATGGAAGCGCTTTATAATAATGAAGAGTATAAAGCACATTTAGCATCTAGAGGTAATTTACAACCTATAATGCTTGGTTTTTCTGATGGTACAAAAGATGGTGGTTATTTAATGGCTAACTGGAGTATCTATAAAGCTAAAGAAGAGTTGACTCTTATATCTAGAAAATATGATATTAAAGTTGTATTTTTTGATGGTAGGGGTGGGCCACCAGCTAGAGGTGGAGGTAAAACACACCAATTTTATGCTTCTTTAGGTCCTAATATTGAAAACAAGGAAGTGCAAATGACCGTTCAAGGACAAACAATTAGTTCTAACTTTGGTACGGTTAATTCTTGCCAATATAATCTTGAACAATTATTAAGTTCTGGAATTCAAGAAGTTTTTCACAGAGACAAAAGTGTATTAAATGACGATGATAGAGAAACTATGCAAAAATTAGCAGATATAAGTTATCAAACTTATTCTGATTTTAAAGCGCACCCTAAATTTTTACCTTATTTGGAAAACATGAGTACGTTAAAGTACTATGCTAAGACCAATATTGGAAGTAGACCTTCTAAGCGTGGTAAATCTGACAAATTAGTTTTCTCTGATTTAAGAGCAATACCTTTTGTTGGTAGCTGGAGTCAATTAAAACAAAACGTTCCAGGATTTTTTGGTGTAGGAACTGCTATTGCTGAGTTTGAAAAGGCTGGAAACTTTGATAAAGTAGAACAGCTATATCATAATTCATTATTTTTCAAAACTTTAATTGAAAATAGTATGATGAGTTTAACCAAATCTTTCTTTAAGTTGACTGCTTATATGCAAGAAGATGAAGAGTTTGGTGAATTTTGGAAACTGATTCATAACGAATTTGAATTAACAAAGCGATTGTTGTTGAAACTTACTGGATATGAAGAGCTTATGGAAGATTCTGAATCTATGAGAGCTTCTATTAAAGTACGTGAAGAAATAGTATTACCACTATTAACTATTCAACAGTTTGCACTTAAGAAAATTCAGGAATTTGAAAAGCAGAAAGGGGTAGATAGCTCTTTAATAGAGGTATACGAAAAAATGGTTACTCGATCATTATTCGGAAACATTAATGCGAGTAGAAATTCTGCATAATGAATGGTTTTAATTTGATTGACGTTTTAGATACTGAAGAGTATGTAGCGTATCAAACAAAATATTTAGAATTAATTAAAGAGGAGGGAGTTCTTAGGAACTTACACTCCTCTTTGTTTATTTTTAATGAGGTTATAGAGACCATACCACCTGATAAATATCTGTTTTCGTATGCTACTGGTAAATGGTCTTTACAGGAAGTTTTATCACACATAATTGATACTGAACGAATTTTTCAGTACAGAGTTTTATGTATAAGTAGAGGAGAGCAGCAAGAATTGCCAGGGTTTGAAGAAGATGATTATGTGCTGAATTCTAATGCTAACCAAAGAACTTTTGATAGTTTAATTAATGAATTTTGGGCGGTTAGAGCAAGTTCTATTCAATTATTTGAGAACATTGAGCCTAGTAAAATGAATTTTATTGGTGTTGCATCTAAAAATACTATTTCAGTTAGAGCATTAGGGTATTTGTTAAGTGCACATATGCTACATCATTTAAACATTATCAAAGAAAGATATTTGTAAAAAAAAAGGGTACTTACAATTAATTGTAAATACCCTTTTTTTATCTTCTTATCATTTAATCTTCATCATCTGCATCTTCAGGCATTTCAATGCTATCAGACACATCGTCTGAAGAGTCAAAATCATCATCTTCATCAAAGTTTTCCATAGTATTTGCCAAACGTGTACTTACTTTTACCAGATAAATACAATCCTCGGTTCTTACTTCAACAGCTTCCACTGTTTCATTTTTTAAATTTTTAAAGCTAATGATATCATCATCGCCGTATCCATCAGGATATTTCTCCACTAAAAGTGTCAAAATTTCGTTTGTAAGTTTCTTATAGTCAACTATTACACGTTTCATATACTTCCTTAGTTATATGTGTTAAATCTAAACTAAATATATTATTAATCACAAATCTTAATGTAAAAAAATTGCTACATATCTAGCAAATAAGCAAATATTAATGGAGCT
The DNA here is from genome assembly GCF_027924185.1 of Neptunitalea lumnitzerae. Lineage (GTDB taxonomy): Bacteria > Bacteroidota > Bacteroidia > Flavobacteriales > Flavobacteriaceae > Neptunitalea > Neptunitalea lumnitzerae. The sequence continues at coordinate 480,525 of NZ_BRVO01000002.1, read as the reverse complement.
ACTATAGTAGCGTCAGATTCAATAATAAACTTTGGTGTATCTATATCTAATTTACCCCAAGTAATTTTTTCGTTTGGTACTGCTCCTGAATAAGACCCATAGCTAGTAGTGGAATCTGAAATTTGGCAAAAATAGCTCCAAAAAGGTACGTCGTGCATTTCAAGATCTTGGTAAAGCATTGGTACAACACAAATAGGAAAATCACCTGCAATACCACCACCAATCTGAAAGAAACCAATTCCATTATCACAATTGTTTCTGTACCAGTCAGCTAAAAACGTCATGTACTCAATACCACTTTTCATAGTGGTAGCTTTTAACTCACCTTTAATTACATATGAAGCAAAAATATTACCCATAGTACTATCTTCCCAACCAGGTACAACAATAGGAAGGTTTTTCTCTGCAGCAGCATACATCCAAGAATCCTTTAAATCTATTTCGTAGTATTCTTCTAGAACACCAGATAAAAGCATTTTGTACATGAATTCATGTGGAAAATAGCGTTCACCTTTTTCTTCTGCTTCTTTCCATATATTATAAATGTGCTTTTGTAATCTTCTAAAAGCTTCTTCTTCAGGTATACATGTATCTGTAACACGATTAAGACCTTTTTCTAATAACTCCCATTCTTCTTTTGGAGTTAAATCTCTATAGTTAGGAACTCTTTTGTAGTGTGAATGCGCTACAAGGTTCATAATATCTTCTTCTAAGTTGGCTCCGGTACAAGAAATAATTTGAACTTTATCTTGTCTAATCATTTCTGCAAAAATTTTACCTAATTCTGCAGTACTCATAGCACCGGCTAAAGTAACCATCATTTTAGAACCACTTTTCAATTGTTCTTCATAAGCTTTAGCAGCATCAACTACTGTAGCAGAGTTGAAATGTAAATAATATTTCTCTATAAAATTTGAGATAGGACCTTTACTCATAATATATTTTTTATATAAATATTTAAGCTTAATATGTTGACTTAAATATAATTAAACGTTTAAAAATTAGTTATAAAATTACTTATAACCTAAAATGGCTAACATATCTTCCGCCTTTTGCTGTTCTGCAAATAATTTGGTTGTTATTTGGCCATTTTCATCTCTATCTATTAATACATGTTTTGGTGTAGGTATTAAACAGTGTTGTAAACCTCCAAAACCTCCTATGGTTTCTTGATATGCTCCTGTATTAAAAAAGCCTATATACAAAGGTTTGTTTTTATTGAACTTTGGTAAATAGATGGCTGCCATGTTTTGCTCACTGTTATAATAATCATCACTATCACAAGTTAATCCACCTAATAAGACTCTTTCGTATTCATCTTTCCAGCGGTTTACAGCTAGCATTATAAACCTTTTACTAATAGCCCAAGTGTCTGGTAAAGTGGTAATAAATGAAGAATTAATCATGTTCCACTTTTCTCTGTCATTTTGCTGTTTTTGATACAAAACCTCATAAATGGCACCACCACTTTCTCCAACTGTAAAACTTCCAAATTCCGTAAAAATATTTGGTACAGGTACACCAGCATCATCACAAGCTACTTTTATTTGATATATGATCTCATCTACCATATATTCATAATCGTAGTTAAATGCTAATGAATTTTTGATAGGGAAACCTCCACCTATATTCAAGCTATCAACAGTTGGGCAAATTTTACGTAATTGAATGTAAACTTTTAAACACTTCACAAGTTCATTCCAATAATAAGAGGTATCACGTATACCAGTATTAATGAAAAAATGAAGCATTTTAAGAGTTACTTTGTCATTGTCTTTTATTTCTCTTTCGTAAAAAGGAACTATATTTTTATAACCAATTCCTAGTCTACTTGTGTAAAACTCAAATTTTGGTTCTTCTTCAGATGCAATTCTAATACCTACTTGAAAATCCTTATCTATAGCATCGGTAAGTAAATCAAGCTCCTCATAATTATCTATAATAGGAATACATTTATCATGACCTCCATTAATCAAATTACCAATGTTTGCAATGTATTTATCACGTTTAAAACCATTACAGATGATATAATTGTTTTCTGTTATTTTACCTTGGTTAATAAGGTTATTAACAATATCAATATCAAATGCAGAAGAAGTTTCTATGTGGATATCATTTTTTAAAGCCTCATTTAGAATATGCTCAAAATGCGAACTTTTAGTACAATAACAATAGTTGTAGTTACCCTTATAATTATGTTTATCTAATGCTTTTTCAAACCAATGTTTGGCTTTTTTTATATTATTAGAAATTTGCGGTAAATAAGTGAACTTTAGTGGAGCCCCATATTCTTCAATCAACTTCATTAAGTCAATACCATGGAATTGAAGTTTTTCATCATCTAAAGTAAATTCCTCTTGAGGAAAGTAATAGGTCTGATCAATAAGATCAATATATTTATTCTTCATTACTATCTATATGTGTATTAATATTGATTGTTTTTTAAAACTTAAAAAAATTACGATAAATATTAAATACGAAGGCAATTAAATGTAAAAATTAACAGAAGATTAAAATTTAGAGCTACATATAATCTATTGCCATAAGAGGATACTTCTTTATGAATGAAAGAGTTATTCTTATGGTTAGATTTAGTAATTATATGTGTTTTAATTTTATTCATTTATGCTCTTGATTGCCGTACAAAAGTGAATAAAATATTTAAAAACACAAACATAAATTATTATTTTTTGTAAAATTCTAAAGACTTGAAAATCATTTTTTTAGATACGTTAATATCTATTTCTGGTTGAGCTATATCTTTTAAAAGAACAAAATTTACGTTGCCAAAAGAGTTCTTTTTGTCATGTTTCATTAAGGTAATTATGTGTTCCAATTCTTCTTCAGAAATAGAAACTTTTTCAAAGTATGTGGTTATAACCGATTTAATTTCTTTCGCTTTTTCAATAGGGAATCCCAATGCTTGGAAAGACAAATGTGCAGCCAAAATCATACCTATAGCAATGGCTTCTCCATGCAATAAAGTTGCTCGGGTTTCACTATTTAGAAAATAAGATTCTACGGCATGGCCAAGAGTATGACCAAAATTTAATATTTTTCGCAGATTTTGCTCTTTAAGATCAGCTTTTACAACGGTGTTTTTTATTACCACTGAAGCGTATATAAGTCTATCTAAATCATTTAAATTTAAATTCTCAAGATTTTTAAATTCATTCCAGTATTCTTCATCTGCAATGAGTCCGTGCTTAAGCATTTCTGCCATACCACTTCTCATTTCATTAGCTGGTAGTGTTTTAAGAAAATCAGTTATAACTAAAACCATTTTAGGAGTACAAAATACACCTACCTGATTTTTTAAGCTTCCTAAGTCTACTCCCGTTTTTCCACCAACAGAAGCATCTACCATAGATAATAGGGTAGTGGGTACATTTATAAAATCGATACCTCTCATATAGGTAGCGGCTACAAAACCTCCCAAATCTGTAACTACGCCACCACCTAAATTAATGATCAAACTTTTTCTGTCTCCTTCTAGTTCAGAAATGGCACTCCATACAGCCGCGCATGTCTCAATAGTTTTGTTAATTTCTCCTTGTTCAATTTCAATAATTTCAAAAGGATAATTACCTTCTATTGCTCCCATAAAATTAGGTAAACAGCATACATGGGTATTGGTATCTACCAAAATAAAAATTTTAGAATAAGAAGTTTCTTTTAAATAGTTGTTTAGAGCAGTATATGCATCTAAATTAAAATGCACATTATAATTTATAGAGGTTATAGCTTCCAATTTTTATTATTTTAAAATCACTTATGCAAAATAACTACATTTTCTTTGCTAAAGAAACAGTTTACCCAAAAATACATGTACCATATTAATTTATTAAAAGCTATAATTCAACTACTAAAATGCTGTTAATAAGTTGTTATAATGAACTTAAAATATTGTGCGTTTTTCTTGAAAAATATAATTAATCCAATTGTATATTTGCTCACTTAACTTTTTGTTTTATATGAAAAAATATTTTGAGAATACAGAGGTCGCTTTTGCTTTAAAAACGGATTCTGAACTTGAAAGAGCTTATTTCTTATTTAAAATGATAGCCAACGAGCCGTTGGTTAAAATAGGAACAGCGGTTACTAATTTTTGCATTAAAGCACACTTACCAGTTGATGGATTAATAAGAGTTACTGTCTTTGATCATTTTTGTGGAGGAGTCAATGAGGAAGATTGCTTAGAGAAAGTTTCTAAAATGCATGAAAAAGGAGTTACTTCTATTTTAGATTACTCAGTGGAAGGAAAGGAAGATGAAGCGCATTTTGATCATGCAGCTGAGAAAATAATTAAGCTTATTTCTTTTTCTAAAAATAATAAAGCCCTTCCTTTCTCTGTTTTTAAACCAACTGGATTCGGACGTTTTGCTTTATATCAGAAAATAGGTGAAGGTAAAGAATTAAGCTCTAGTGAAAAGGAAGAATGGAATAGAGTAGTAGCGCGTTATGATAAAGTTTGTAAAACTGCTTTTGATAATGATGTTCCGTTGCTTATTGATGCTGAAGAAAGTTGGATGCAAGATGCTGTTGACCATTTGATTGAAGAAATGATGCGTAAATACAATAAGGAGAAGGCTATTGTTTACAATACACTTCAAATGTATAGATGGGATAGGCTTGCTTATTTAAAAAAACTACACAAAGTAGCGCAAGAAGAAGGTTTTCATATAGGAATGAAAGTAGTTAGAGGTGCGTATATGGAGAAGGAAAATGAAAGAGCAGAAGAAAAAGGTTATAAATCTCCTATTTGTGAATCTAAGCAGGCTACTGATGAAAATTATAACGCAGCTATAACCTATATGTTAGATCATATAGATGATATGGCAATTTTTGCAGGTACTCATAATGAAGAAAGCTCTTATATGCTAATGCAAATGTTGCAAGACAAGGATATAGCTCTTAATGATAAACGTGTTTATTTTGGACAATTATACGGTATGAGTGACCATATTAGTTATAACCTTGCAAATGATGGTTATAATGTATCAAAATATATGCCTTTTGGTCCTGTAAAAGATGTAATGCCGTATTTGATAAGAAGGGCAGAAGAGAATACTTCGGTTGCCGGACAAACAAGTAGAGAGCTTAACCTTTTAAAGGCTGAAAAACAAAGAAGAAAAGAGCTAGTATAACTAGTCCTTTTCTACATTAATATTTTTAATGTGAGCTTCTTTTTCACAATTTAAAACGGTGATAGCAACATCTTGTTCTTTCCAAATAGCCTCAACTAAATAAGTTTTGCAGGGTTCAGACTTTGTGTCGCTGTTAGAAAAATCCACATCTCCGTAGGTAAGTATATTTTTTAGATCTTCTATATCCATAGCATGAGTATCCATAGCTCCTTGTGCTAAAGAATCTATTTTTAAACCTTTGCTTCTTATATTCTTTAAGACTCTACAGTTTGGCAAGTAGCAAAAATCAACTTTTTCTTGTCTAGTTTGTAAAAAGAAAACAACAAAAATAATACCTATTGATAGGCCTATTAAAAAGAAACCAATTCTTTTAATCATTGGGTTAAGAAATTAAAATATCAATAAATTAATATCTCTATGGGTTAAATCAAACCATTCTCCCACAGATTTATTAGTTAAAATTCCGTGGTAAAAATACAAACCGTTTCTTAAACCTTTGTCTATTCTTAAAGAATTTTCTAAACCGCCATGCTCACCTATTTCTAATAAATATGGTGTTACAATATTACTTATTGAAAGTGAGGCTGTTCTGGAGTATCGTGAAGGTATATTAGGTACACAATAATGTATAACACCATGTTTTTCAAAAGTAGGATTGTCATGAGTGGTAACCTCACTGGTTTCAAAACATCCGCCCATATCAATGCTAACATCAATAATTACAGACCCTTTTTTCATGTGTTGAACCATATCTTCAGTAACTAAAATAGGGGCTCTGTCTTTACCTCTAACGGCACCAATTACAACATCACAACGCTTAAGAGCTTTCAATAAATTTTTCGGTTGTATGGTAGATGTGTAAATAGGTCTTCCTAAATTGGTTTGTACATTTCTTAAACGAGTTATAGAATTGTCAAACAATTTAACCTCGGCGCCTAAACCAAGTGCAGACCTTGAAGCAAATTCTCCAACAGTTCCACCACCAAGTACAACAACATTAACGGGTGGAACACCACTAACGTTTCCAAACATTAATCCATTTCCGCAATTGGCATTGGTAAGTAGTTCTGCCGCAATTAATATAGAGGCAGTACCAGCAATTTCACTTAATGAACGAACTGCAGGGTAATTACCATCGGCATCTTTAATATATTCAAAACCTAATGCAGTAATTTTCTTGGCTGCAAGATTTTCAAAATATTTCTTTGATTGTGTTTTTATTTGTAAAGCAGAAATTAAAACCGTTTTAGGTTTTATCATGGTTAGCTCACTAGCTGTTGGTGGTTCTACTTTTAATATAATTGGGCAGCCATAAACCCTTTCAGTATCATGGGTTATTTCTCCACCAGCATTACTGTATTCAGTATCTGAAAAATTAGAATCAATTCCCGCTTGAGACTCAATTAGAACTCTGTGACCTTGGGCTGTAAGGGCATTTACGGCATCAGGAGTTAAGCAAACACGTTTTTCTTGGTAAGAGCTCTCTTTAGGGATACCTATAAATAGCTCGCCTTTCTTTTTAGCAATTTCCAATTTTTCCTCTTGAGGAATTAATTCTTCTTTACTAAATGGAGAAAATTGCTGACTCATATGTTGCTTAGTTAATAAAAGTTAGTAATAGAAAACTAATCTATTGTTTAATTTGAACCCTTGCTTTCTTCGCTGGTTTGATATCTCTCTAACTCTTCTTCAATCTTTTTAATATCAATACCATATACAAATTTTTCAAATATCTTGATTCTAATTAAATATACGATAGGTGCAATAACTAACATAATTGGTAGCACCAAGTATATTTCAACTTCATCAAAAATAGGATTTTCATCATTTATTACATAAAAAAGCTGGAAGGCATACATACTAATAGGAATTAGTATTACATGATACCACCAGTGCTTGCAGGTTAGAAACCATAAAATTAACAAGTAGAAAGGTACGAATTTTCCTAAGAAAATCCAGATCATATCATTTACATTTCCGTAATAATTACTTTCAATAGTACCAAAAAAAGTGTCCCAGGTTGGTGTATCTGGGACATCTGTATATAAATAAAATATGTACGGTGCTATCGCAACTAATAGTGCAACAATACTAGCCGGCAGAAGGCCTAACAATTGGGTCTCTTTTATCTTGCGCTGTTTGGTGATCATATAAATTGTCTTCATCTGCAACGCTTGCTGGTGAGCAAGAAACTCCTAAAGAAACTGCCATTAATCCTAAAATGACAAATGCTTTGATTTTTTTCATAATTATAAATTTTATAGGTTTTAGACATGACAAACCTAGAAAATTATAACTAATTTATACTAAATACTTTAGTTGTATCTTTACCAGTTGGCGTTGTTTGTAGGTTAATGTTAAGGTTGAACAAATATAGTAAAATATTTGATAGAGGTTTGAACTTAATTTTTTTGAATAGTTAATTTTCTTACGTTTTCGTTTACCTTCTCAAAAGTGAGTTTTATAAAATTTTCAGGAATAATATTTAAAGCTACTTCTGGCCATTCAATAAAGTTCCAATCTTCTCCATAGAAATATTCTTCTAAACCAATATCATATGCTTCTTCTTCTGATTGTAACCTGTACAAATCAAAATGGTTTATTTGCTCTCCTTTATCAGTTTCATATATGTTTACAAAACCATAAGTAGGGCTGTTAGCAACTTCTGACACGCCTAATTCTTTAACAAGTCTTTTTATAAGAGTAGTCTTACCAGACCCCATTTCTCCATAAAACAATAGAGTTCTGCTATCGCAAAACTCTATTAGTTTCTTTGCCACACTTTCAATATCAGACAAATTATATTCTATTATCATGTTTAATTTCTATTTTGGTTCTAGAACAACAAATGGTATTATCATTTCTTCTAAAGATACACCACCATGCTGATACGTATTTCTATAATAACTCACGTAATGATTGTAGTTATTAGGGTATGCAAAAAAATAATCTTGTTTTGCAAAGATAAATGAACTACTCATGGTAATACTAGGTAAAAACACGTGTTTTGGATCTTTAAAAGCCAAAACTTCTTTATTCTCATAAGTTAAGCTTCGTCCAGTTTTATATCGAAGGTTTAAACTCGTTTCTTTATCACCTATAACCTTAGAAGGGTTTTTAACATTAATAGTACCATGATCTGTGGTTATTAAAAGTTTAAAACCTAATTGTTGCGCCTGTTGAATAATTTCTAAGAGAGGCGAGTTTTTAAACCAGCTAGTAGTTAAAGACCTGTAAGCTTTGTCATTAGAGGCTAATTCTTTAACAACTTCCATTTCAGTTTTAGCATGTGAAAGCATATCAACAAAGTTATATACAATCACACATAAATCGTTATCTTTCTGGTTTTTAAAGTTATCTGCTAGTTTTTTTCCTGCTTTTAGAGAGCTTATTTTATGGTATTCCCATTTAATATCTAATCCCAATCTTCTTATCTGTTCAGCTAAGAAGTCTTCCTCATGTAAATTTTTACCACCATCATCCACATCATTTTTCCAATATTGAGGATATAATTTCTCCATTTCTGAGGGCATTAATCCTGAGAAAATAGCATTTCTAGCATATTGAGTAGCTGTAGGTAAGATACTGCAATAGGTTTCTTCTTGAATAGGCTTATAGTAATTAGATACAATGCCCTCCATAGCTTTCCATTGATCGTATCTTAAATTATCTACAACCACTAATAGTGTAGGAGTTTCTTTGTCTAGTTGAGGAACGATCTTAGATCTGAAGAGTTCATGAGACATGGTAGGTCCATCTCCATGAAACCAGTCTTCATAATTTTTACTAATAAATTTAAAAAATTGATTATTAGCTTCACTTTTTTGAGATTCAAGTATTTCTCTCATACTTGCTTCTTCAATATCTTCTAACTCTAGTTCCCAATAGATTAGTTTACGATAAATTTCTTCCCATTCTTCATAGCTATTAATCATAGATAAATCCATAGCTATTTTTCTGAATTCTTGCTGATAATTTGAAGTAGTTTTTTCAGAAACTAATCGTGAATGATCTAAATTTTTCTTTAAACTTAGTAGAATTTGGTTTGGATTGACGGGCTTGATAAGATAGTCTGCAATTTTAGATCCAATAGCCTCTTCCATAATATACTCTTCTTCGCTTTTTGTAATCATTACAATGGGTATACTTGGTTTTTTAGCTTTTATTTCTGTTAAGGTCTCTAAACCAGATAAACCAGGCATATTCTCATCTAAAAAAATAATATCAAAGTTTTCTTCAGATATGAGATCAATTGCTTCTAGTCCACTTTGTAAGGTAGTTACATCATAGTTTTTTTTCTGTAAAAAAAGAATATGTGGCTTCAAAAGATCAATTTCATCGTCTACCCAAAGGATTTTTATTTTATTCATACCTATATTTGCTTATAATTAATAGTGCAATTTTTATTATTCAATTTTGAAAAATCGTAATAAACTTAAAATATTCAACGATCCAATTTACGGATTTATTACCATTCCAAATGAGCTAATTTTTGATCTCGTGCAGCACCCGTACTTTCAAAGGTTACGTAGAATAACCCAGATGGGACTTTCGTATTTGGTATATCCTGGGGCACATCATACCCGTTTTCATCATGCATTAGGATGCATGCATTTGATGCAGAAATCTATACAAACACTTCGTTTTAAAGGAGTTGAGATATCAGAGAAAGAAGAAGAAGGATTGTTAGTAGCTATTTTACTGCATGATATAGGGCATGGCCCATTTTCTCATGCAATGGAGGAGGCTATTGTAAATGGAGTGTCACATGAGACTATTTCGTTGCTTTTTATGGAACATCTAAATGATGAGTTTAACGGAAGTTTAACGGTGGCTATAGAAATTTTTAGAAAGAAATATCCTCGAAAATTTATGAATCAACTTGTCTCTAGTCAATTAGATATGGATAGAGCCGATTATTTGAAGCGTGATAGTTTCTATTCTGGTGTTGCAGAAGGTAATATTAATTCAGAACGAATTATTACTATGTTAAACGTTAGAAATGAAGAATTAGTAGTAGAGGAGAAGGGTATCTATTCTGTAGAGAAGTTTCTTGTTGGGAGACGTTTGATGTATTGGCAGGCATATCTTCATAAAACCAGTGTAGTTGCAGAGCAATTACTTATCAGAATTTTGAAGAGAGCCAAACAATTAATAGAAAATGGTCAAGACTTGTACGCTAGTACTGCGCTTCATTTTTTTCTTCACAATCACATTAATATAGAAAATTTTGATGTTACGGTATTAAATAACTTTTCAAGATTAGATGATTCAGATATAATAGCTGCAATGAAAGAATGGAGGTTTCACAAAGACTTTGTTCTTAGTAATTTATGTAATATGATTTTAGATAGGCATCTCTTGAAAATTAAATTCCGAAAAAAGCCTATGAATAAAGTAAAATTAGGTATAAAGATAGAGGAGATGATGGAAGTTTATAATATAACTGATGAAGAGGCTAACTATTTTATTTTTAGTGGTCAAGTAAAAAATCAAGCGTATGATAAAGATACCCAGCAGATAAATATATTAACTAAGTCTAATAAAGTGTTAGATGTTATAGAAGCTTCTGATCAATTAAATTTAAAAGCATTGTCTAAACCAGTAATAAAATATTACCTATGCTATCCTAAACATGAATTACTAAGAAGTAACTAGGATAACAAAAGAGAAAGTATAATCTATTCTTGATTTATTCAAGAATAGATTATTAAATTATATGTGGAGTTAAAATCTCTACTAATTGAGCCTCAGTAGGTACTCCAGATTGTCTCCATAGTTGAGTACCTTCCTTAAATAACATTAATGTAGGTACACCTCTAATCTGATATTTAGCTGCTAATTCCTGATTTTTGTCTACATCAATTTTCAAAATAGATACTTGGTCACCAAACTTATCTTTTATTTTATGTAAAATAGGAGGCATCATTTTACAAGGACCACACCATTCTGCATGAAAATCTATTAAAACAGGTTTAGATTGATTTATTAAAGTTTTAAAACTACTCATAGCATTTAATATTTTAAAATATCTAAAATAATAAAGTCAAAAACAGTTATTAGTAACTAATGTTACGCTTTTAAATATTTTTTATCCATCCAAAAAGTACCGAATGGAATTACAGAACAAGCCATAATTATTAATAATTGTTTGTTAGTCCAATTTTGTTGTTTTTGTAAGCTGTAAGCCATGAAAATGTACAGTACAAATAATATGCCATGAGACATACCAATAATTTTATTGGGAGTATGATAGTCCATCATATATTTTAAAGGCATAGAGACTGTAAAAATCAATAAAAAAGAAATACCTTCAAGAATACTTATAATTCTAAAGTTTGATAAATTCATATTAGTATATTAAGTCACAAAATTAGTTATTAATATGAAACTTGTAAAAGAGCGAAGGCAATTTGTTTTTCTATTTTACATAATATAAATTATAAGTCGTTTATGTGTATTAAAAAAAGGAACTATTAAAGTTCCTTTTATCCAATTTCTAAAATCATTATACTTAAAAATCTCCGTTATTCTTATTATATAAATCTGTTACAAGAGCTTTTAAATTCTCTGGTTTTAATTTTATTTTTGTTCTGTTAAAGGTATCTACATGTAATTGCAAAATTGGCGACAAAGTACTGTTAACATAATTAGCTTTATCTTTATAAGTAACTTCTAAATCAGAAATTAAACTACTTCCTATAGCGCGTTTATCATCTACAGAATCTGCAGCATAAAAATCATTGCAATAAGCAATTGCTGTTTCCAAAGGTATTTTTGTCTTCATAAGCATATAGAGCAACTGTGTAATTCGTCGTAAAAATAATACTTTTTATCGTATATTTATGTTTTTATACAAAATTGTTGTCTTTTATGAGAAATCTTAAGCTAAAATTAATTTTGTATACTTACTAATCAATAATTTTGTTCTTATTTTTGTTTTGTTGCATTCTACAACTATGTTTAAAAATTTATTACATATAATTTTTTTCATTTTACTAAGCTCTCAAATGATATTTTCAGACTTTGGTGTCTTAAGAGAATATAATTCTTTGATAGTTCATTATAAGCAACATAAAGCTTGTTTTAATGATTCTTTTTATGATTTTGTAGACAAACATTATGGTAATAAACAAGATACTCATTCTAAGATGCATCATGCTAACGGACACAAAATTCCGTTTTCTGGCCATTCTTTAGAAATACATCATTTTGTAGGCAGTAATATACCAACAATTTCTTTTAGAAATTATTTAACTGTTGATGTAAAAAAGGAATTAAATACACATGTAGTTAATTGCCCTGAATGGCTTTTTGGTACCTATATTCTTCAACCTCCTAAGTGCTAATATTCAATATTTAACCCTTACATACACACAGAGTTTAACTTTTTGAATATTTAAAAATGCTTAAAATTATTCGTTTTAGCATTCAACATAAGTTGATTGTTATACTATTTATTTTGGCTATTGCTGGTTATGGTATATATGCTATTACCAAAATTCCGTTAGGTGCAACACCTGACATAACCAACAACCAAGTACAAGTAATTACTACATCTCGTAATTTATCTACTGAGGATGTAGAAAAATTTATAACCTACCCAGTTGAGTTACAAATGGCTAACTTACCTGGAGTTACAGAAATCCGTTCTGTTTCTAAGTTTGGATTATCTGTTGTTACAATTGTTTTTGAAGAATCTTTGGGCACCTATTTGCCAAGGCAATTGATAGCTGAAAAAATTAAGGCCGCATCAGAAGCTATTCCTGATAATTTTGGAAGTCCTGAAATGGGACCAATCACTACAGGTTTAGGTGAAATATATCAGTATACTTTGGATGTAAAGCCTGGATATGAAGATTGGTACTCTCCTACTGAGTTAAGAACTATACAAGATTGGATAGTAAAACGGCAACTTTCGGGTATCAAAGGTGTTGTTGAAATAAACTCATGGGGAGGTTTCTTAAAACAATATGAAGTGGCTATTAGTCCAGAGCATTTAAATGCTACTAATATTACACCTGATGAAGTTTATACAGCATTAGAAAATAATAATAGCATTGCCGGAGGTAGTTATCTTGAAAAAAACGGTAAATCTTATTTTATTCGTGGAGAAGGTCTAGTAAGTTCTATTAGCGATATAGAAAATATTGTTGTTAAAAATAGAAATGGTTTTCCTGTTTTAGTTAAAGATGTAGCAAAAGTACAATTAGGACATGCACCTAGATTTGGAGCTGTTACCGCTAATGGTACTGGCGAAAAGGTATTTGGCCAAATAATGATGCTTAAAAATGCGAACTCAAATCAAACTATCAATAAAGTAAAACAGCGAATAGAGAAAATACAGAAAACATTACCTGAAGGAGTTTACATAAAACCTATACTTGATAGAAGTGAATTGATTGGGCGAACTACAGCCACCATTGCTGAAAATTTAATTTTAGGATGTCTTATTGTAATTTTTGTAGTGGTATTATTACTAGGTAATATACGATCTGGATTAATTGTGGCTTCTGTTATTCCACTATGCTTATTATTTGCTATTTCTTTAATGTATTTATTTGGTGTAGACGCTAACTTGATGAGTTTAGGTGCTATTGATTTTGGAATTATTATTGACGGGGCTGTTATAATTGTAGAATACATAGCTTATCAATTTACCCGAAAGCATGAAAATTTTGGCAATCTTAGTTCTTCTGAAAAGAAAGCAGAAAAAGATAGCATTGCTTTATATGGAGCCGATAGAATGATGAAGTCTGCTATTTTTGGACAAGTTATTATTCTTATCGTTTTTATTCCAATATTTTCATTGCAAGGTGTTGAAGGTAAAATGTTTATACCTATGGCATTAACGTTTAGTTTTGCTTTAATTGGTGCTATGCTATTCTGTTTAACATATGTACCTGTTGTGTCTTCTTTATTTTTAAAACCCTCTTCTCCTACTAAAAGGAATATCTCAGTGCGGTTAATGAACTTTCTACACAAAATATATCTGCCTGTTATTGTAAAATGTATGGAATACAAGAAAACTGTATTAAGTTTCAGTGTAGTTTTAGTATTAATTGGTGGATATATATTCTCTACAATGGGAAGTGAATTTGTGCCAACATTAGATGAGGGAGATTTTGTAATTCAACCAGTGTTACCAACAGGAACATCTTTAAAGCAAACTACTGAAATAACTACTAAAATAGAGAATATACTATTAGAAAACTTTCCGGAAGTAGAACAAATAGTTAGTAGAATTGGTGCCGCAGAAGTACCTACCGATCCAATGTCAATGGAGGATTCGGACATTATTATAAAATTAAGACCCAAAGATGAATGGACATCTGCCTCTAGCAAAGATGAGCTTGCGGATAAGTTCAAAGAGAAATTAGAAATTATACCTAATCTAGAAGTTGAATTTACGCAACCTATTGAGATGCGATTCAACGAGTTAGTAACCGGGGTGAAATCTGATATTGCTGTTAAAATATTTGGTGAAGATCTTAGTGTTTTAGCAAACAAAGCAAATGAGATTAAAGAACTTATAAAAAATGTGGAAGGTGCTTCTGATATTTCTGTTGAAAAAGTTGAAGGTCTACCCCAAATGAAGGTTTCTTATAACAGAGCCAAGCTTGCTAGATATGGAGTATCAGTTGAAGAAGTAAATCATCTTATAAGCATGAATTTTGCGGGAACCAAAGCAGGTAATGTTTTTGAAGGAGAAAAACGATTTGACTTAGTTGTAAGGTTAGATACTAATTACAAAAAAGGAATTAATAGTCTTGAACGTTTGTATGTAACTACGCCATTAGGAGTACAAGTTCCTTTAGAGGAATTGGCGGAGATAGTATATACAAAAGGTCCTGCTCAAATTTCTAGAGATGATACTAATAGACGTATTGTTGTGGGTATAAATGTTAGAAATAGAGATTTGCAATCTGTTGTAGATGATATTGAACGTATTATTGATGCTAAATTAAAATTACCCACCGGATATGTAATTAAATATGGAGGGCAATTTGAAAACTTACAAAGTGCTAGAAACCGTTTGCTTATAGCGGTGCCTATTGCTTTAGCCTTAATATTTGTAATGCTTTATTTTGCTTTTTCTTCACTGAAGGAAACGCTTATTGTATTCTCAGCTATTCCATTGGCTAGTGTTGGGGGTATTTTATTTTTATGGTTAAGAGGTTTACCTTTTAGTATTTCTGCAGGAGTTGGTTTTATTGCATTATTTGGTATTGTAGTGTTAAACGGTATCGTTTTAATAGAGCATTTTAAAGATAAGTTAGCAAAAGATCACGCATCTGTAACAGAAACGTTAATAACTGCAGCAAATGAACGTTTGAGACCTGTACTAATAACAGCATCAGCCGCCGCACTAGGTTTTTTACCAATGGCCATTTCTACAAATGCCGGAGCTGAAGTTCAACGTCCGTTAGCTACTGTAGTTATAGGAGGTTTAATAACAGCTACACTATTAACATTAATTGTTTTACCAGTTTTGTATAAAATGTTTAATCAAAAAATTAAAGTAAAACCTAACGCTACCATAATTATTATCTTAATCTCATTCATTTCTTTAAGTTCTAATAGGGTATTTGCACAAACAATAGAATTATCTACTAAAGAAGTCTTAGACAGTGTTCGGGTAAACAATTTGGAACTAAAGGCTGCTTCTGAACAAGTGAATGCCGTTGATGCAGCTATGGGTATGGCCTTTGATTTTGATAAAACCAATATCTATTATGAATATGACGAAAATAATTTAGCTACTAATAACCTACCGTTAAAGGTATTTGGAATTCAACAAAATTTTAATTTCCCTACAGTTTATGGTGCTAAACATAGAATGCTGAAACAAGCTTATGAAGTTGAAAAAAGTAAAAAAGAGCTGCTTCAAAAACAACTTATAAAAAAGGTGCTTTTACAATTAAATAATGTAAGATATACCTCTGAAAAACAACGTATTTATACTTTTTTAGACAGTTTGTATAGTAACTTTTCCCATGCAGCGTCACGAAGATTTGAATTAGGTGAAACAAACTATTTGGAAAAAATAACTGCTCAAACCAAAAGTAAAGAGATAGCAATTGCAGTGGCTTCTGCAAATAGTGAAAAGAAAAATGCCTATAACATACTATATGAAAATGTTCAGAACAGATATGTTTTTACTTTAAAAGATGATACGCTATCAAAATTACTTTTAAAAGAAGTATCGTTAGAAAACAATGAATTGATTTCCTTATTTGAAAATCAAAAAAAATTGATGGATTATGAGTATAAGAATGAAAGGCAAAATCTGTTACCTGATATCACTTTAGGATACTTTTTTGGTACTAATAGCAACTTACAAACTACGCCTTCTGGATATCATATAGGATTAGATATCCCGATTTTGTTTGGAGGTAAGAATTCTAAAATAAAAGCAGCAAAGTATAGAAGTAATGCAGCAGCTTATCAATTAGCATCCTATTCTTCTCAAGTAGAAACGCACAAACATATTTTACTCAATAATTTAGAAAAGCAGCAGTTGGAGTTGAATTATTATGAAAAAGAAGGGAATGCTTTAACGGAAGAAATTATAAAAACAGCTGACATGAGTTTTAAAAATGGAGAAATTGATTTTTTTCAATACATACAGAGTATAGAAACGGCCATGAAAACTAAACTAAATTACCTGAAAGCACTTTACGAGTATAACAATATTGTTATTGAATTTAACTATTTAACCTTATAACAGCATACAATGAAAAATCTATTATATATCATAAGTTTCTTGCTATTGATTTCTTGTTCAGAAAATAAACAAGAAACGGAAATAATAGCAAGTCCTGTGGGTGAAGCGTCTAATTTAATTTTTGTTAGTAATGAACAATTTGATACCAACCATATGAAAATTGAAAAGCCTACCCCCTACACCTTTGAAACTTACATAAGTGCAAATGGTGTTATTGATGTTCCTCCTCAGAATAGAGCATCGATAAGAACTTTTATGGCAGGATATGTTAAAAAAAGTCCGTATTTGATAGGAGATAAAGTAACCAAAGGAACTTTATTACTAACATTGAAAAATCCTGAATTTGTTACCATACAACAAGAATATATGGAAACGGCACAACGTTTAGAATTTTTAGAATCTGAATATAAGAGACAAGAAAAACTATACGATGAAAACATTTCTTCTGAAAAAAAGTATTTGAAAGCCAAGAGTGACTATTATGCAGCTACTGCAACTTATAAAGGTTTAGAAAAGAAGATAAGTATGATGAATTTAAGCCCCAAAAATATTTTAAAAGGGAATTTTTCATCTACCATAGCTATATATGCTCCCATATCAGGTACTATTGGTAATATCTCATTTAGTATAGGTAGTTATATATCACCTACAGATGAATTGATGGAAATTATCAATAATGATCATTTGCACTTAGAACTTTCAGTTTTTGAAAAAGATATTTTGAAAGTAAAAAAAGAGCAAAAAATTAAGTTTAGTGTACTAGAAGCATCTGAAGAAGTATATACAGGAAGTGTTCATTTAGTAGGAAACACTATTTCAGAAAATAAAACAACAACTGTTCACGCTCATATAGATAATGAAGAAAAGGTAAACTTTTCGGTAGGTATGTATGTGAATTCCAAGATAATTACTGGAAGTAAAAAGCAAAACGCCATTCAAATTACAGCATTGAAACAGGACAATGAAAATGCTTTTATATATGTACTAGAGAAGCAAGATAATCAAGGATACTATTTCACTAAAATTCCTATGAAAGAGTATTTAATAAATGAAGAAATGATTTCTGTTTCAGATATTTATAGTAATAATGCAATACTTGTAAGTGGTATTTCTTATTTGTAAGAATAAAGCATAGATAAGTATATTGAAAATCTAATAATGATTATTGAGTAAAATTTAGGACTCTTAATAATAAATTTTAATAGCTATTTAACAGCGTAATTTAAATCATATTTGTTTGTTTGCTTATATGGAGAAAGCATCAAAACTTAAGACTTTTTTTTCGAAGCTTAAAGCAAACAAATATGTGAAAATTGCGCTGATTTTTTTATCAAGCTGCTTTTTACTCTTACTGTTATTTATGGGGAGTGTCTATTTTGGTTTCTGGGGAAAGGTACCAGATAAGAAGGAAATCACCTCTATAAAACAAGCAGTGGCTTCGGGTATTTATGATATGAACGGAGATTTAATAGGTAAATATTTTATCTATGACCGTGAGCTTACTAGCTTTCATCAATTGCCAAAGCATTTAGTTGATGCACTTGTAGCCACAGAAGATGCACGTTTTTTTGAGCACAATGGTGTAGACACTAAAAGTTTATTTAGAGTGCTTATTAAGTCTATTCTTCTACAAGATGATTCAGCCGGTGGTGGTAGTACTATTACTATGCAATTAGCAAAGAATCTTTTTGGTAGAGAAGAATTGGGTATATTCTCAATGCCAGTAAACAAATATAAAGAAGCCATTGTTGCTGGTCGTTTAGAAGACATTTATAGTAAAGAAGAAATAATTGAGTTATATCTTAATACGGTAACTTTTAGCGACAATACTTACGGAATTGAAAGTGCTGCAAAGAAATTTTTTAATAAAGAGGTTTCACAATTAAACCTAGAAGAATCTGCTACGCTTATCGGTACTTTGAAGGCTAATAATGGATATAATCCAAGGTTATATAAAGAAAATAGTTTGAGACGTAGAAATACAGTTATTTCTCAAATGGTTAAATATGGTTATTTAAGTAAAGAAACTGCCGACACTACTACTGTTAAAGATATAGAGTTGTCTTATAGAAGTTTTCAATATGATGAAGGTACTGCCCCGTATTTTAGAGAACGTGTTAGACAAGAAGCACTAAAACTACTAAAAGATATTAAGAAACCAGACGGTAGTTCTTATGATATGTATAAAGATGGTTTAAAGATCTACACAACTTTAGATCTTGAGATGCAAGAAATAGCTGAAGCATCTATGCAAAAGCATATGAGCAGTATTCAAAATCAATATGAAAAAGCTTATGGTAAGTATGCTCCTTGGGCTCAAAATAAGAAGATTTTTAAGTCTTATGTAAAACGTATTCCTAAATATCAGCTCTTAAAAAAGAACGGACTATCAGAAAAAGCTATAATGGATAGCTTAAGTCAAAAACACTTAATAGATGTATTTAACGGTACTACAGATACAATATTAGAAATTTCTCCATTAGATAGTTTAGAATATCAACTTAAACAGTTAAACACTGGTTTTGTAGCTATTGATCCTTCCGATGGTGCAATAAGATCGTATATAGGAGGTGTAAATTTTAAGCATTTTAAATACGATCACATTTCACAAAGTAAAAGGCAAGTAGGATCTACCTTTAAACCGTTTGTATATACTACTGCTTTAGAAAATGGAGTGGCTCCATGTTCTTACTTTTCTATTGAAGCTGTTACCTATGAAGAAGATGACAACTGGAGACCAGAAAATGCCACTACTAATGATGAAGATGATGAACACACTTTCTATAGCTTAAAATATGCTCTTAGTAATTCTGTAAATACCATAGCAGTAAAGGTATTGAAACATGTTGGAGTGGACAATGTGATAAAACAAGCTAAAAAAATGGGCATTGAAGAAGATTTGCCACAAGTATCTTCAATAGCTTTAGGTACTGCTGGTATTTCTATTAAAGATATGGCAGGCTCTTATGCTAGTTTTGTGAATGAAAGTAAACCGGTTACCCCCTATTTTATTGTTAGAATTGAAGACAAAAATGGGAATGTAATTATGGAGAATGATAAAAATACAGTGAAGAATGACAAAGCTTTTACAGATAAAACAAGGCAGGTAATGATAGAGTTTTTAAAGACCACTGTTGATAAAGGAACGGCTAAAAGACTTCGTTATGCTTATCATTTGAATAATGACATTGCGGGTAAAACAGGTACTACACAAGATAATAAAGATGCTTGGTTTATTGGTATTACACCTAAACTAGTAACTGTAACTTGGGTTGGGAATGATGAACACCAAATAGGCTTTAATAGTACCAGAATTGGTCAAGGAGCTAATGCAGCACTACCAATGTTCGGAAATTTCTATTCTCAACTCTCAAAAAACAATAAGTTTAATAATATTACAAATGCCACTTTTGAAGAACCTTCTGAAGAAGTAATGACTGCTTTAGAATGTGAAGACAGACATCAAGAAACCTTTGTAGAACGGGTTTTTGGAAATCCAAATACAATTAAAGTATCCTCAGGGAAAGATGAAGATAAAGAGGAAAAAACCAAGAAAGAGAAAAAAGGATTTTTCTCTTTCTTAAAAAAGAAAAAGAACAAGTAATTGAGAAAACTAATTTTGTAATTTAGCAGCAAATTTTCTAGAAAATAGATAGTATGAATTCTTTAGAATGGCTAACAAGATTAGTTTATAATTACTTAATAGACCATGGTGTTGAGGAAAAATTAGCAATCAATGCTAATTTACTCACTAATATTGTTTTAGTTGTTTTAATTGTTTTAATTTTCGATTGGTTTTCTAGAAAGATTATCGTTTCTTTTTTCAAAGCATTTTCTAATAAAACCAAAACTACTTTCGATGACTTTCTGGTTATCAGTAATTTTCCTAAGTATGTTGGGCACATCCTACCTTTAATTCTAGTTGTAAATATTATACCAAGCATTTTTTCTGACTATACAGATTGGGGAAAACTTGCCTTGAAAGTAAGTGATATTTACATGATTGTTTTAGTGGTTTGGATACTAAGAAGTTTGGTAAAAACTACGAGAGACTTTTTAAAAACAAAGGAGGCTTTTGCTGATAAACCGGTAGATAGCTTTGCTCAAATTATGATTATTGTTTTTTGGTGTATAGCGGGCTTATTTATTTTCTCGGAATTAACCAATAAAAGTCTAATAACTTCCTTAGGAACTCTAGGTGCTGCTTCTGCAATAATTTTATTGGTGTTTAAAGATACTATCTTAGGGTTTGTAGCCAGTATACAAGTTTCTGTAAATGATATGGTACGTGTTGGTGATTGGATAACCCAGCAGAAGTATGGTGCAGATGGAGATGTAATAGAAATAAATTTAACAACCGTTAAGGTAAAAAACTTTGACAATACCATTACCACGATACCTACTTATGCACTTATCTCAGATTCTTTTCAAAACTGGAGAGGAATGCAAAATAGTGATGGTAGAAGAATTAAAAGAGCTATCTATTTAAAAAGTAATAGTATTAAGTTTTTAACGGTAGAAGATTTAGAAAAGTTTTCAAAAATTCAAGATGTTAAAGAATATATTTACCACAGACAGAAAGATATAGATAAGTTTAATGATGCTAAAGGATACGATAAATCTATTTTGGTAAATGGCAGAGGACAAACAAATTTAGGTTTGTTTAGAAAATACTGTGATGAATATCTGAAAAATCACCCTGCTTTAAATAAGGATATGCTTATGATGACAAGACATTTACCACCTACGCCACAAGGTATTCCTTTGGAAATATATGCTTTTAGTAGTGATAAACGTTGGGTTAATTATGAACGTATTATGGCAGATGTTTTTGAACATCTTATAGCTGCAGTTACATATTTCGATTTGGAAATTTTTGAATATCCTACAGGTAAAGATGTTCTAAAACTAAATGCTGCTTCTAGTTTTCAGAAGCCAGACGATCCCTCACGTACTCAATTTTAGTTTTCCCATGGGGTTTTGGTCTTCCATCTTCACCTAGGTTAACCATTATTATATTTTCAACTGTAATAATGGTCTCGCGGGTCATTTTATTACGTACTTCCGATTTTAAAACTAAAGAAGAAGTACCAAACTTATTAACCTCTATACCAATCTCTACAATATCACCTTGTCTGGCAGAACTCATAAAGTTTATTTCAGACATAAACTTGGTTACTACCCTATTGTTTTCTAATTGAATTATTGAATATAAAGCCGCTTCTTCATCAATCCAAGCTAACAGTTTACCACCAAATAGTGTTCCGTTAGCATTTAAGTCTTCGGGCTTTACCCATTTACGTGTGTGAAATCTCATGAAAATAAATTTTTATTTGTATTTAATGTTTGGGGAATATGTATTGTTGTTCCTATTCTTTTGTTTAATTTTTCTATAAAATATGCAGAAAGCAGTGGCGATGCCTCCTCTACATTTTGATGTATAAAAAAGTTCAGCTTTTCTAACCCTAACGCTTGCCAAGTACATATTCTATCTATCCAATCATCTAGCCTTTGGTAATCAGATTCATGATTGGCTCCTACATACCTAACAAAAGCTTCTTTATTAGTTAATTTCATATGTAGTAAATCTCTTCTACCTGCGGTGTCAACTAGTACATTGGTAATATTGTTAGTTTCTAATAAATCATACAATTCGTTGGCTATTGTATCATCATTGTACCAATCTGTATGTCTAAACTCTATGGCTAGGGGTAATTCTTTAGGCCAAATTTCTGCAAAGTGTACTACCCTATTAAAATCTTTAGGAGCAAAATTATTGTGTAATTGTAAGAATGTAGTTCCAAGTTTATCTTTTAAATGAACAAAGCCATCCAAACATTCATTTAAAGCATCATCAATATCTTTGAGCCTTTTTAAATGGCTAATCCTTTGCATAATTTTAGGGTAAAACTTAAAATTATCAGGTACTGTATCGTGCCATTTCTCAAATTGTGATATAGGAAAATTTCTGTAAAAAGTAGCGTTTAATTCAATACTATTAAATTGACTTGCATAATATGCCAATTCATTTTTAGTACCTCTTGGATAAAAGTTTTTCAAGTCTTGTTTATTCCATTTAGCACAGCCTACAGAGATTGCTAGTTGCTCACTTTTTTTATTTCCTAATATACTAGCATTACTATTGTGGTCCTTTGGTAATGTAAAATCGATTGTCTCTGGATGTAGAACTTTTCCAAATTTCATAACCTTAACTTTTAAACAAAAGTACTAATCTTTGTTGGCGTTTACAGCATACTTTCATCGAAAGAAAGCATCCTAAAATCAATTAATCTTATGAAAACGTTTGAGATGAAATCCTTGATAGTCTAATCCTGATTATCCCATTTAACTTACACTAAAAGATTAATTCTATGAGACAAACGAGATGTGATTATTATTCTTTTTTATAATATATTTCTTAATAATCTTGTAGTTTTTAGTTTTAATAGATATTGTGTCTTAAATTTAGACCAAATCAAATTATAACTTACAAATTGATTAATAATGTATAAGAGTTTTATACTGTTTTATTTTATATGCCTAATATTTAGTATTTCATATTCACAAACCATAAAAGGTGTTGTAAAGGATTCAATTACTCAAACGCCATTAGCCTTTACAAGCTTGGTCTTATTAGGAGGTACAGGGACATATGCTAATACAGAGGGAGAATTTGAACTTCAAGTAAAAAGAGTTAAAAATGACACACTTAAAGTGCAATTACTTGGCTTTGAAACCAAATTGATTCCATTGAGTTCGATTCAAAACATAACTACCATATTATTAAATCCTCTTGCTGAAGAATTAAATGAAGTAACCATAACCTCTACCAAAATAGATTATACCAAAAGCATTATTATTGGAGAACCAAAAGAAGGTAATATTGGTTTTACCTCGTTAATTGGATATGAGACCTGCATGTTAATAGAAAATCCTAAAAAGCAAATAGGTAAACTAAAAAGAGTTTATATAGATCTAAAAAAGCGGAAGGATGCTGATGACATTGCTACGTTCAATATTAAATTTTACAAATATGATAGCGTAACTCATATACCTGGAGATTTACTGTATACTAAAAATCTATATGTAAAACCTAAAAATAAAAATTACAGATTATGGATTAATGTAGAGGATTTAGACGTAATGTTCTTGAAAGAAGGAATTTGTATTGGTGTAGAATGGATTAATACCACCGAGGAAAAACAAAAATATGCTAAATATGGCCCGATGTTTAGGTATACATTAAGTCAAGAGAACAAGGGTATAACTTGGTCTAATTATCACCAAACTGGATGGAAAGATGTATTAACAAACCATGAAAAGTACAAACGAATAGATACAGGTATTCTTAATCCTATGATTGGTATTGAAGTTTTATATCCAACAAAATAGTTATGAAATAAAAACGGACAAATGAATTGTTCATCTGTTCGTTTTTTATAATACAATTTATCAATTAAAACTATTTTACTAAACTGAATGATAGTAAGTAAGACTCATGTGGTTTAAGTGTTACTTTAAGTTTTTTATCATCTATACTATAAGTGTTTTTACTTAAAATTTCGTTTACTACCATTTCTTTATTTTCTAAATTTAGCTTGCGTAGCGGAATAGTTATCTCTCTATCTTCTTCATCTCCTATATTAAACAATGCGAGATAAGTAGTGTTAGATGCACTGTCACTTGATGTGATGGCTAGTTCATTATCTTTTTGAAATAATTGTTTCACATTAGTGGCATTACTATGCATTTTTAAAAGCTCTTTATTGGTTAATAATGATAATGTAAATTCATCATTACTAGGTAAATCACCACCAAAGAATAAAGGAGATTTCATAATACAAAAAAACGTCATTAAACTATACTGCTCTTCTTTGGTTAATCTAGTCATACGCTCTTCTCCCCTTTCTCCTCTAATCGAAATTTTTCCTAAAGGAATCATATCACAATCTGGCCATGTTCCGTCACCTATGTACGGATACCAGTCTTGGGATACCTCCATTAAATGTTTTAGATGCAACCATTCATCCCATACATCATTCACCATTCTCCACATATTTGCGTTTTCACTAACGTGTTCTGCACTTTCAATTGGAGTTTCTCCAGGGGATGTACTTAAAACTATTTTTCTACCACAATTGTCTATAGCTTTTCTTATTAAATTTATTTCATCTTCATGATATATAGGTGCAGACAAATCATCTATTTTAATAAAATCAACACCCCAAGCAGCATACAATTCAAATAATGAATTGTAGTACTCTTGCGCGCCTTTTTTAGAAGCTACCACTGTGTAGTTATCTCTTAACCATTTACATTGATTTTCTGTAGTGTAAATTTCATCAGCGGTAATACCATCAGTTCCTTTTACAGGTGATTTTTTAGTTACTGCTTCTACTGGAATTCCTCTCATAATATGAATTCCAAATTTTAATCCCTTACCATGAATATAATCTGCAAGTGGTTTAAATCCTTTACCATCTTTAGCTGAAGGGAATTTATTTACTGCAGGCTGATACCTTCCATATTCATCAATTACATATTTTGGGTCGGTTTGGTTATAGCCTGCTGCTTTAGTATTTTCTACAAACCATCTAATGTCTACAACTACATATTCCCAACCATAATTTTTTAAATGTTCGGACATATAATCAGCATTAGCTTTTACCTCCTTCTCTGTAACGGTAGGGCCATAACAATCCCAACTATTCCATCCCATTGGAGGGGTTTGTGCCCAATCTTTAAAATTCCCCTTCTTATTTACTTCTTCTTTTTGCTTAGTCTCAACGTTTTCTTTAGCCGTTTCTCCACATGAAACCATAAAGAAAGTAGCTAGGAAAAAGATCACTATATTTTTGAAACAGGTTATATACATTATTTTGATTTTAAACTAATTATATATGAATAGGTATAAGTATCATCCAATAATAAATATGATTTATGCGGATATGCACCCCAACTATTATCTCCTCCTACCCCACGTTGTTTTTCATCTATGTGTAAATACACTTTATCTTCTGGATGAACATCAGTAGTATGGCGCTGGTCTTTCTTTTTTCCAGGATCTAAAGATTCAGTTGATACATTTAAAGCACTAAAACCAAGTGGTTGCATCCCTTTAACTATTAATGATTGACCTGCATTATCAGACAAACTTATCCATCTAACATCCGTTTTATATCCATTTTCCTGAGGGCGAATGTATTCCCAAGTAAATTGTTCCGCCACAGTGCTTTCATATACACCTAAAAATGATGATTGATTTCTGTCTGAATAATTTTCCCAAGGTCCTCTACCATAATACGCAAGATTATCATATGCTCCTTTTAATTCTATACGCATTCCAAAACGTGGCAATTCAGGTAGTTCTAAACCACTTTTATCAAGGCTGGCAGTAATTTTTATAGAACCATCATTTTGAATTAAATAGATAACTGAATATGAGATTTCCTTACCGGTTAAAGACATGTCTACTTTAATCTCTAATCCTGAGTCATTTTGTTTACCTACAGTAACATTTTCTATTACTGGGGTTGCATGAGCATTTTTCCAAACCTCTAATTTGTTAGGCATACCATTTCCAAAATCGTTATCGGTTGGTGCTCTCCAAAAATAAGGCGTAGGGTAATTAGTAATGAATGAAGCTTTATCTTTTAAATTATATGAAGTTAATACTCCATTTACTAAATCAAATGTTCCCATCACAGTTTCAGTTTCAAAGGTTAAACTTTCTTTTGACTTAGAAATATGTAGGTTCTTTTTGGTTGCTGTAATGTTGTTTACATTGTTAAAATACCCTTCAGCTGTTATAATAAATTCAGCTCTTGCTTGTTCGTGATGTGCCGGTACTAAATCTGTAGCATTCTTGGTATACGCGTATACATTCACGCTATAGTCTGCATCCTCTTTCATATTATTAAAAGGTAATGTATACGTTCCTTTAGCTCCTGGTACTACTTCTAGATTAAATGTTTTAGTATCTATTACAATACCATTTTTTAATAATTCTGCTTTAAAATCAAATTCATTTAGATTAGTGTAAGCATATTTATTAAAAACAGAAAGCTGCTTATTGTTAAGTTTAAACTTGATATTTTGATATACCTGTTTAACCTCGTAAAGGCCTGGGTGCACTGCTCTATTAGCACTTACTAAACCGTTGGCACAAAAATTCTCATCGTTTTGTAAATTTTCTCCACCTAAGTCTCCTCCATACGCATAAAATTTTTCGCCATTCTCTTCAGTTAGTAATCCTTGATCTACCCAATCCCAAATAAAACCTCCTTGCATATGCGGGCTATTATCTATAATATCAAAATACTCTTGAAAATTACCATTACTATTTCCCATAGCATGGCTAAATTCACACATAATAAACGGACGTTTTTTATTAGTATCATTGGCATATGATTTCATATACTCTATACTTGGGTACATAGGGCAAACTACATCTGTGTTTTCTTCTTCACCTGCTTGCTCAAACTGTACATAGCGTGTATTATCAAATCCTTTAAGCCATTTGTATGCATCAAAAAATACTTGTCCATTTCCACACTCATTCCCCATAGACCATAAAATAATTGATGGATGATTTTTATCTCGTTCTGCCATACGTTCAATACGATCTAAATGTGCTGGAGCCCACTCTGGTAAATATGCCGGGTGAACAGACTTATCAAACGGAGATTGAAGCGCAGCACCCATTGCGTGCGTTTCTATATTGGCTTCATCTACTACATAAAAGCCATATTCATCACAAAGCTCATAAAGTTTGTTGGCATGTGGATAATGACTCATTCTTATGGCGTTGATATTATATTGCTTCATTAGCTCTAAATCTTTACGCATAGTAGCTTCATCAGGTACGTGACCTTTTGTTTCATGATGTTCATGTAAATCTACTCCGTGTACTTGTGCTACATGTCCATTGACTAGTAGTTGTGCATTTTTAATTTCAATAGTTCTAAAACCAGTTTTACCAGTAATAACTCCATTAGCACCTTTATTACCATTCCATTTGATGTTGTAAGCATATAAATAAGGAGTTTCGTCACTCCACTGATTTACATTTTTTATGGTAGTATTAAAATTTAAAGAAGGTGTTTTTTTATCGTATGATTTAGTTTCGGAATAAACTGTTTTACCTGTAGCATCTAACAAGTTAAAAGTAACCTCCCCTTTCTTATTTTTGTTATCTTCAAATCTTCTTAAATCAATTGTTGCGTTAAGTTCACCATTTGTGTAGCTATCATCTAAACCCGATTTAATAAAATAATCCCATACCGTAAGTTTAGGTAAGGCTTGTAAATAAACATCTCTTTCAATACCACTTAAACGCCAGAAATCTTGATCTTCTAGGTAGCTCCCGTCATGCCATCTAAACACTTGTACAGCCAAAAGATTCTCACCTTTTTTCAAAAGTTTTGTTACATCGAATTCTGCTGGTGTTTTTGAAGCTTTGGTCATACCTGCCTCTACTCCATTTATAAATACTCTAGCATAACCTGATATAGAACCAAAATGAAGAATAACTTCTTTATCCTCCCAATTTTCAGGAATCGAAAATGTTTTTCTATAGCTACCAACTGGATTATAGTCACCATCTATAAATGGTGGATTTTTAGGAAAAGGATATACAATATTTGTATAGATAGGAGTATCATAGCCCTCGAGTTCCCAATTAGATGGTACTGGAATTGTACCCCATTCTCTATCATTTAAATCTGTTTTATAAAAATCTGTTGTTCTGGATTCAGGGTTTTTATCTAACGTAAATTTCCAAGTTCCGTTAAGACTTTTATAGTATTTAGAATTTGTATATATCCCTGATGCTGCATTAGCCTCAGTATCGTAAACAACAAATTGTGAATGTCCAGATTCTTTGTTTCTATCTAAAATGCTGGGATTTTCCCATTCATTATGTTGTTCTTGTGCTATTAAACCTTGTGTTGCCAGGACTAATAACGATAGAATTCCTTTTAATTTCATAATATTAAATATGTAGTTGGTAGTAATAATCTCTTATTTTATTTTTAAAGTTGTTGTTACATTTTGTAACCACGGAGATGTAAAAGATATATTCACGTTTTCATTAGATTCTCCAGTTAATTTAATATATGCTAGCAATTTACCTTTAAATGCTCTTTGTACATTATCTGTATAATCTGTCATATCACTATTATTACCAGCTTCTAAACCTAAAAGTTCTGCTGGCCCTTCAATAGTACACGTAATTTTATCATCCGCTATATGTACTGGTAATCCATTTTTATCTACAATTTGTATACGTACTTGTACAATATCTCCTTTTGTATGTATATTTTCTAAATCTTCAATAACCAACGCATTAGGACGTTCTGAAGTACTTATACTATAGGTACAAACATCTTTATCATTATTCATTCCAATGACCTGCAATTTACCAGGTTGAAAAGGAACATCCCAATAGACCATACCAGTTTTTGTATCATAAGCTTTTGTCTCTCCAATTAATTTTCCATCTAGCTCTAATCTAGCTTTTTCTGTATTGGTATAACTTACCACTCTCACAGTATCATTCTCTTTGTAGTTCCAAAGAGGCCAGGCATCCATTGATACCCAACGTTGATTTTTATGAGGAATATAGGTTCCTGCATATATGGTTGGTTTAGTACTCCATAAAGCCTCTCTAAAATATCCTCTTGGTTTTTTATTACCAGCTAAATCTACTAGACCTGTATAAAATCCTCTTGATGGCCAACTACCAGACTCCCCTAAATAGTCAAAACCTGTCCATAAAAATTGTCCAAATATATGGTCGTTCTCGGTTACCGCTTTCCAAGCTTCAATTCCTTGTCCGTTTTCACTACCATAAATAACTCTTTCTGGGTATTTTTCATGGTCTGTTTGATATTTACTTTCAGTATAATTATACCCAACAATATCTAAAGCACCTGGGTAAGCTGTTTTATTAGACATTGCAACCCCAGCTAAACCAGCAGTTACAGGTCTTGAAGTATCATATTTTTTCACCACTTTTACTAAGCGTTGAGCAATATCACCAAGTTCCATAGCATTAGGTGCGTCTGGTTTGTAACCACCATAGGCAGGTTGTCCAAACCCTGTGTCTTTACCTCCGTCTAATACAGGGTGAGAATATGGGTCATTAGGGTAATCTACTTCATTACCTATACTCCATGCAAATACAGATACATGATTACGATCTCTTCGTACCATATCTTCTAAATCCTTTTCAGACCAATCTGCAAAAATATCGTAACTACCTTGAAATTCGGGAGTTCCTACATTCCATCCTTTAATCCATTTTCGCTTTGGAAATCTCCATTCATCGTACGCTTCATTAAGTACTAATAATCCAATTTCGTCACATACTTCATAAAATGCAGGTGATTGCGGATTATGACTTGTTCTTATAGCGTTAACTCCCATTGATTTTAAAGTAGTAAGTCTAGATTTCCATACACTTTTTGGAACAGCTGCCCCTAATACACCAGCATCATGATGTAGACACACACCTTTCATTTTCATCCAAGTACCATTAAGTGCAAATCCTTTATTCGCGTCAAATGTGAATGTTCTAAATCCGGTTGTTAACTCATTGCTATCAATAATACTTTTATTCTGATAAACAATTGTTTTTAAGGTATATAAGTTTGGGGTTTCTAAATCCCACAGTGCTGGATTTTTGATAGATAATTTACCTGATATCTTATCAGTTGTTTTAGCACCTAGTTTTATATTCTTTTTCTCTGACTTGACAACGGTTCCAGATGAATTTAATAATTGATTTACAACGGTTAGTGTTTTAGCATTATCAGTTTCATTCTCCAAAGCCACTTCATAATGCAAAGTAGCCTTATTTCCTTTTACTACTGGATAACTATACACTCCCCATTGTTGTATATGTATAGGGTTTGCATAAACCAAATAGACATCTCGGTAAATACCAGAGCCGGTATACCATCTAGAATCAGCATATTTACTATGGTCTACTTTTACTGTTATCTTATTTTGGGTACCAAAATTAACATATGGTGTAATATCATAAGCAAATGAAATATATCCGTTAGGTCTTTTGCCAATAGATGTACCATTTACAAACACTTCACTTCTATTGTAAACGCCTTCAAAATAGAGATATACTTTTTCACCCTTTTTTGTATCTGGAACTAATAATTGTTTAGTATACCAACCTATTCCACCTGGTAAATATCCGGTACAACTAGCAAGAGAAGGACTCAGTTGCTCTTTTACACTCCAGTCATGTGGTAGGCTTATGCTCTTCCAATCGGTATCATTGATTGAACTAACTGTAAAATTTTCATTTTCTTCCAGTTTAAACTTCCAATTATCATTTATAAGTTTTGCATTTCCAAAACCTATTGATGATTGTGCTTGCATGCATAAAGTTATGAGAAACATATAAATGCATAGGCGTATATTAATTTTCTTTCTCATCATACCTTTTTTAAATAGATTCATATTTTACTTTTTAGTCTCATACATAATAGTGGTAACCGATGGTTCGGTTATATGTATTGTTGTATTTTTTATAGGAACATGTTTTAGATTACAATTGCTAGAAGTAGTGTACATGTTTTTTGGAACTAATTTATTATTAGCATTCAAATCGAAATTCAGTTCGGCATCTGTTAAAGCTACAATAACTAATATAACCTTGTTTTTTTTAGAATCTGTAAAAGCAGAAATTAAAAAATCATCGGTATTTATAGACTCATCTGCAATTGTTTTAATTCTTTTATATCCCGGTCTAATAAACCTGCTATAGTTACCTAAAACCCATAACATTTTACTATCTTCATAAGCACCATTACTTTCATTCTTATCTATATAAATTAATCCATCTTTATAGTCATAGGCAGAAATAGCTGTCCACCAATGCCACGCAGAAGCTTGTGCATCAACCAAATCATGGTGAATTACTTTAGCCATGTATAGTGCAGAATTCATCCCAACATCTTTACCATTTCCTTCTATTTCGCCCGCATTATCACCTAGTATACAATATTCAGACATCCAATATTTTACATCGTTGTTTTTTAATGTGTTGTTCAGTTTAATTCGTTGGTCTATTAGTTGTTTTTTGGGAGACGTTGTAAAATAACTATGTGCTGAAATGGAGTGATTTAACAAATCTAAATCGCCTATATATCCATCTGAATTTGGGTTGTAAAAATAATCTATTTGTGAACCTCTTTTAGGTCGGTTATCATCTTGATAGAGATAGTTTATTTGTCCGGCTTCTGTAATATCTATTTTTGTTGAAATATGATCAGCTAAGAATTGATTATTAATAACTTTGGTAATTGAATTTATTTCTGAGTTTAAATAAGGGGTTCCTTCTTGCCCTCCATCTGACCAGTCCCATTGTGGCTCATTAAAGGGGCTAATATAATCTACTTTTAACCCCATATTTTCCATACCCTTTATGCAGGTTGCTAGGTACTTAGCAAATTGCTTATAATTTTTAGGTGCTATGTTGGTTTTACCGTTTTTAGCAAATGCTTTTCCAGTAATTGTAAGATTTACTGGTGGACTATTTAGAAATACCAATAGGTTCTCTACCTCTAGCTCTTTCGCTTTTTGAGCAAACCATACCTGTCCTTTTTGTTTTGTCCAATCATAATTACCATTTGGTAATAGAAAAGATTCCGCTCTTCTCCAAGTATCTTTTATTCCACTATTATCTCCTTGAAAACTACTACCTGCCCCTAAATTGAATCTCCATAATGAAAGACCAATTCCTTTAGGATTTCCTTTAGCATCAAATTCTTTACTAAATAACCAATTTGCAATAGAATCTTTTTTAGCCATAGGCCAGTTGCCTACAAACTGACAAGACCAAGCATCTGATGCTCCAAAATTTTCAATTTCTTGAAATTCTGTATTTACATCTACTGTAATAAGTGATGTTGTTTTGCCATGTTTTTGTTCCTCCTTTCCTTCTTTCGATGAAAAACTACAACCTACAAAGGTTAGCGATAGTATTATATAAATAAATCTAGAAAGCATTTTAAGAAGTATTATATTCATATAAATTACGTATGGGCAACTAGTGCCCATACGTTTTAATTAAACTTAATAACCAGGATTTTGCTCTAACATATTGTCAGAAGCTAAAATTTCAGACCTAGGTATTGGTAACCAGTAATGTTTCTCTTGGAAACTTTTACCTTGAAGAGCTGTTTTAATTTCATAAGTAAAAGTACCATCTGACTCTTTGGTTATGTTTATTCCCTCCGCTGTCTGATTTTCTGTATCATCAGCAATCATCCAACGTCTTACATCGTAAAAACGATGTTCTTCAAAAGCTAATTCAATTCTTCTTTCATGTCTAATGCGGTCACGCATTTCTGTTTGTGATAAACCTACTGGCAAGTTTGGCATTCCTGCTCTACTTCTTATAGCATTTATTGCAGCGTACACAGAATCATCTGGTCCTATTGCCTCATTTTGTGCTTCAGCATAGTTTAATAAGATTTCTCCATAACGGAAATACATCCAATTCTGAACTCCGGCAACAGCCCAAGGGTTTATAATCGGTAGATCTTCTCTAATGAATTTGCGAAGATAGTATCCTGTTTTACTTGTGTTCCAGTTACTAGGGCCATCCTGACTATCTAGACCATCTGGTAAAAATGTTTCAACAGTTCTATCTCTGTATGGCGCACCGTTATATAAAATTGTAGCTTCAAATCTTGGGTCTCTATTGTCGTATGGATTAGCAGCATGTACAGGATTGTTCCAATCAAATTCGGTACCGTCAATCATTTCGTAATCATCTACTAAATTTTGCAAAGGTACATTACCTCCCCATCCACCATAACCGTTAGGTCCGTTGGCAATCTCTAAAGCTAAATGACGAGCGTTTAAGTTATAAAAACGTGCAAAAATATATTCAGAATTACTAGACTCAGTAGTAAACAATTCTTGATAATTAGCATACAAAGAGTAAATACCTAAATCCATAACGTCTTGTGCTGCTTGTGCTGCCTCTGCCCATTTTTGAGCATCAGAAGTACCTCCTGTGTATAATGGACTTGCCGCATATAATAACAGCCTAGATTTTAAAGCCATAGCTGCACCTCTGGTAGCTCTCCCTTCCGGATAATCAGAATCATTGTATAATGGTAGTTCTGAAATGGCATTATCTAACTCTGTAATCACATAGTTCATACTTTCTTCAATAGGTCTTCTATCAAACCACATAGGATCTGAAAAATCATCACCTAGCTGAGCTACGTTATCTCCCATGATAACTACTTCCCCATAGTTTCTAATTAAATCTTGATATCTAAAAGCTCTAAGAAATTTAAGTTCGGCTGTCAATCGGTCTACTCTTTCTTGGCTCATTCCTACTTGATCAATATTAGCCAAAGCATAGTTTATTTCACGAATGCTTCTATAGCTTCTACCCCAAAATGTACCCGCAATACCTAAATTTTCTGGTGATAACTGACCTTGTTGAATTAGCCATGTGTTATCATCGTTATTATAGATGGATTCATCTGTTAGAGAGCTCCACATACCATATTCAAAAGTTCTACCAAATCCTGGTTGATTGGCATCCCCTTCTTTATTTGTTAGTCTAACTCCTAAATATCTATTTACAACATATGCTTCAAATAAAGTAGAATCAGATAAAATTGCCGCATCTGAGACTCTATCGGTTGGAGTTACATCTAGGTAATCCTTTTCACAAGAAGTTAATAACACTCCGACAACAAAAATACCGGATATGTATTTAAATATATTTATTTTTTTCATAATTAAGATTCTTAAAATTGAACATTAAAACCTAGGTTAATAATTTTTTGTTGTGGATAAAA
Organism: Neptunitalea lumnitzerae; assembly: GCF_027924185.1. GTDB lineage: Bacteria > Bacteroidota > Bacteroidia > Flavobacteriales > Flavobacteriaceae > Neptunitalea > Neptunitalea lumnitzerae. The sequence goes on along the minus strand of NZ_BRVO01000002.1, from coordinate 445,801 downwards.
TTGTCCACTTTCACTATTACCTTCAGGGTCATAATCTTTTACTTCTGTAAGTGTAAATAAGTTAAATGCACTAGCATATAATCTTAATCCTGATACACCAAATTTTTCTAATGCCTTTTTAGGAACATTATAGCCTAATTGAATATTTTTTAATCTAACAAAAGCAGCATTGTTTAACCAAAAGTTATTTCTATATAAACCACCACTAATTGCAGAAGAGGCACGTTCACTAACTCTAGGATAAGACCCGTTAGGGTTTGTAGGACTCCATCTGTTATCTGCCCAACTACTATAGAAGTTACCTACAGTACCAGACTCAGGCAATACATACTGTCTTACTTGTGCTTGCCCTGAGAAAACTACTGATAAATCAAAGTTTTTATAATCAGCGTCTAACACTAAACCAAAAGTCATTCTAGGAATGTTACCATAATCTGTTCGAACCATATCGTCAGCAGTAATCTCTCCGTCATTGTTATAATCTTCATAGATTAAATCTCCTACCATGGCTCCTGGTACGTGAGGGTAGCTATTTAATTCTTCTTCACTTCTAAATATTCCTATTGCGTTATATAATAAATAAGTATTCATAGAATTACCTGTTTGTCTTTGGTAATCTAAAGTTCCAGATGCTTCATCAATAAATACGATTTCATTTTTTGCATACGTGAAATTTCCTGTAACACCCCAATTAAAGTCTTCTCCAGCAGTTCTATATCCTAACGTAGCTTCAAAACCATTACTTTTTACTTCACCAATATTTTCTGCAGGTACTAAAGGGTCTTGATCGTAGCCATTTACAATACCAGTTGTTCCAGGGATAGAAGCATTTCTGGTAGTTAAAATATCGGTTCTATTTTGTTGGAAATAAATCAATTCAGTAGTAAAACCATCTAACCATCTAGCATTAATACCAATGTCTGTTTTGGTAGCTACTTCCCATGTAATATTTTGGTTTGCAAGTTTAACTAAATCTATACCAGTAGTAACAACATCACCAGTAACATATCTATTGTTGAATACATAGTTGTCAAAGAATTGGAATTGTCCAGTATTATCATTACCTAATTGCCCCCATGAAGCTCTTAATTTTAAATCGTTGATAAAAGGAACGGCATCTTTAAACCAATCACTCTTAGTAAACACATAACCTGCTGATATAGATGGGAAAAATCCATATCTACTTCCTTTAGGGAAATTAGATGACCCATCAACTCTCATCTGTAATTCTAGTAGGTATTGCTCATCAAAATCATAAGCAATTCTACTTAAATAACTTATTCTAGTAAAATTATAACTACTTCCCCAGTTATCTTTATCGGTAGCCGCTGCTCCACCCTGAGATAATTCAGGTGTTTCTGCGGTTGGGAAATGAATTCTTGAAGCACCAAACGTATGAGTTTTATATTTACTTTGCTCAATACCAACGAAGGCATCTAAATGGTGTAAATCAAAATCATTTTTATAGTTAATTTTAAAGTTTCCTACTGTCATAGATTGGTTGTATTGTTCTTCTGACAACGTTGGCATTTGGTTAGCTCCTCCTCCAACTACTATAGGATCATAAGTATCAGAAGCTGATAAATAATTATATAAAACATATGGCTTAGCAAATGTTCTACTTGAATTTTGGCTAATATCAGCTGAAAAGAAACCGTCTACAGAAAGTCCATCAACAAAAGGAATATCATAGCTACCTCTTAAAATACCATTGAATACATATCTTGGATTTTCTGTATTACCTCCCATATTTGTAGCTTCAATGGCAGGGTTACTATTTTCAATACCTGTTGAAGGTAACCCATTAGGATAATAAGCTGCAACCGTTGGATAAGCTCTGTAAATAGAACGGAAAATATTTCCTGCACTAGCTACAGGATACATTCTATCTTCTTTTCTTCCTGATAAAGAAACTCCGATTTTTAAACGCTCTGTAATTTGAGAATCAATATTGGTTCTTACGTTATATTGCTTATACTCAGTAGCTCCTTTTTCATATAAACCTTCTTGGTTTAACATTCCTAAAGAGAAGAAATAATTAGTGTTTTCTGAACCACCTGAAACATTAAGATTATGTTGACTTTGTAAAGCTACTTTTTTAAGTACTTCATCTGCCCAATTCGTATTAGCATAATTTAGAGGATCTGAACCATCTCTAAACATTTGAATTTCTGCATCTGAATATACTTGATTTAATCCGTCACTAGTATTATTATAATATGCTATTTCGTTACGAATTTGAGCATATGTAGCAGCATCAGCCATATCTGGTAATCTTGTAGGAGAAGAGAAACCTTGGTCAAACGTATAGTTTACGGTTACTTTGCCTCCTTTTTTACCTTTTTTGGTTGTTACTAATATAACCCCATTTGCAGCTCTACTACCATAAATTGCAGCAGACGCATCCTTCAAAACCGTTATACTTTCAATTTCTTGAGGGTTTAAGCGGTTTAAACCACCTATCTGACCTGGTACACCATCTACCACGACTAATACATCATTGTTTCCTGTAGTACCTAAACCTCTAATAGAAATGTTAGAGCCGTCATATCCTGGTTCTCCAGATCTGTTAGTAGCGATAACACCAGATACTCTACCTGCAAAGGCGTTAGATACGTTTGCTTGTGGACTCTTTGTGATTTCCTCTCCTCCAACATTGGAAACAGATCCTACTAAGGTCGCTTTCTTTTTTGCACCATACCCAACAACTACAACTTCATCTAATTGAGACAAATCTTCTTCCAAATAAACAGTAAAAGTTGTTTCTCCATTGGCAGGTATTTCTTGTGTTATGAATCCTATATAAGTAAATACTAAAACAGCATCACTATTAGAAATTTGCATTGAAAAGTTACCATCCATATCGGTAACTGTACCATTGGAAGTACCTTTTTCCATTACTGATGCTCCCATTAATGGAAAATCATCTGTTTTTGAAATAACGGTACCTGTGATTGTTTGTTGACCATACAGTGCGGGTGCAGAAAACCCAAGCAATATGGTAAAATACATTAATAGTGAAGGGAACATCTTGTTACTTCCCTTTCTATCAACTCTTAAATATTTGGTTAATTTATTCATAGTTAAAAAATTGAATTAGTTCATACATAAATTATTTGTTCTATAATGATTAAAATTTGACTGGTTACTTATTTGTGTTTTACAACGTTTTAGCTCTGAGTTAAGGAGAACTTATCTCCCATTGTTGGTTTTGTCCATTATTCCAATACCATTGAATGATATCTCCCCCATTATTGGTAGCTCCACCGTTAACATCTAAGGACAAACCACTGTTTTTATTAATGATTTTAGAATATCCAAATCCTATGTTTTCAACAATCCACTTTTGATTATCAGATTGTGAACTTTCCCATTGAATTATTCCTGCTCCTGCTTCCGTAGAAGCGTTATTAACATCTAAAACTTTGTTGCTGTTTTTATTACTGATAGTAAAGCTGTTATTTTGGTCTATGGTAAAACTCCATAATTGATTATCACCACCTGAATAATCCCATTGTATAATTGAACCTCCATTAGTAGTACTTCCTCCGTTTACGTCTATCACTTTACCGCTATTTCTATTGGTTATTTTGAAGTGTGTATTTGCATTAAATGATGGATAATAATGAGGCATTGCTAGCATATTCCATGCTACATATAATCTATCTAATCCGGTTTCATTTGTATTCAACAATTGATTGTTAGTATATGTAAACATACTGTAGGAATCATTGGTTCTAATACCAGGCCAGTAAATACTTCCTATCTCCATTTCTTGTAACATGCTGGTAATACCTTGTAAATAATTAATCTCTACATCATTATTTGGCGGTGTACTATAATCTTTACCTGTAGTCATAGGTACTCCAAACTCAGTCATAATGGTTCTTTCTGGGAACTGTAGATTTTTTATGGGCAATTCCCAATCTGCAGTTGTTTGATAAGAATTATTAAACCAAGTGTAGTAATGAAAGGATAATAAACAATTTGAAAATCTTGAATCTGAACCTATTTCATTTACTCCTGTGGCATAACCTACTCCATCTAACACAATACGATTTAGCGGTACATCAGGATAATGAGCTATCCAATCAGCATATATTGTTTTTAGTTCTTCTTCACTATAGCCGTGTGGTTCATTCATAATTTCAAAATACACATTTTCATTACCTACATACTTGGTAATAAGAGTGTCCCACATGGAGTAAAAACTAGTCAAGTTATCAACTTTACCATCTTTAGAAGAATCTCCTTCCCAATAAGCAATTATAACATTCATACCCAAGGCAGCTGAAGTACTTATAGTTGTTGAATGTTGTGGCCACCAATTTTGAAGTACTGTGGCAGGGTTAACAGGTAATCTTACCATATTGATGCCTTTATCTTGAAGACTAGAAATAATAATTTCCGTTTTAGACGTGACATCTGCAAGATCATCAGAAACATTTAAACCTGACAACACCAGCCAGGTGTCAACGAAATTATCTCGAGCATCTGCCCAATTAACCCCTTTCACATTGGATGTATTTTCCGCAATAGGATTTGTAGCTTCCATTTGTTCAGGAAGATTAGCATCCACTTCAATGTCATTTATTGAATCTTCATTACACCCAATTATTTGAAGTGTAAGTATCCCAAAGAATAAATATTTAAAAGCTGTCATGTAGATATAGGTTCTCAAATTGCACTCATTTATTTTAGAAATCATAACTAATTGAAATCTGTTAATATTTTAACACTCCAACGTTATAGTTAATGATTTCTATATGCAAATTAAGTGATGAAATGAATAATAGTATGGGGGTAAATTTGAAAATAAACAGGGGGTAAATTGAAAATAAGTGATTTTTGAACTGTTATTTTGAGTATATTTTAAAAAAGAAGTTATAAAAATATATATTTCTAACAATCGTATAGAAACTCAAAACTTCACCTATATTTCTTATACGGCTATAGATTTAATTATTTTTTTTGGATATAATATTTAGATTCTTATGAAAAGCATCTTTATATCGTTTGATATATTCAGAAGGTGTCATTTCATATATCTTTACAAACTGCTGTCTAAAATACTTTTGATCTTCTAGACCAACTAATGATCCAATTTGAGCAATTGTTTTGTTTTCGGTCAGCATTAAAAATGCTGCATGTCTAATTCTAACATTTCTAATATATGCATTAAGTGTTAATCCTGTGATTTGTTTAATTTTATCATAAAGACTTCTATGACTCATTCCCATATCTTGCGCTAACATTTTAAGATTAAAGTCTTTATTGCTTAAGTTGGCTTCAATAATTTGATTGCATTTTATCAAAAAGTCTTTAAATTCTGCTGGTACTTTATAGTCTTCTTTTTGCGTTATATTTTCTAAGAAGTATTTTCTTAATTCATTTCTGCTTATGAGTAAACGCTCAACCTTAGCTTTTAAGATAGAACTATCAAAAGGTTTGGTTATATAATCATCTGCTCCATTAGAAATACTTTGTAATTGTATTTCAGGACTAGATGTAGCAGTTAAAAGAATAATTGGAATATGATTCAAATTTTCGTTTTCTTTTAATTTACTACATAACTCTACACCGTTTAAGCCTTCCATAGCAATATCGCTTATAACAATATCTGGATTATACTTTAATATTTGGTCATACCCATCTATTCCATTAATAGCATTGTATACAATATAATCTGTTTTAAACAGGCTAATTAAGTATTCTCTCATTTCTGTATCATCTTCAACTATGAGTACCGATCGTTTTTCAGAAATAAACTCTTTTTTAAAGTTGAGTTTTTCATTAATTTCTTTAGCTACTTTGGTGTCTGTAGTGTCGCTTATTAATAGTTCTTGTGCTAACTCTGTGTGAGTTGGTATGTTTTCTAAAATATTGATATCCCCAAAATGATCCTTATCTAATTTTAAGGTTATTGTAAATGTGGTACCCTCTCCTACTATACTTTTGCAATTTATTGAGCCTTTATGTTTTTTTATAAAATGGTCTACTACAAACAAGCCTATGCCAAAGCCACTTTTAGTATGAGAATTGGTCTTTACTCTTTTAAACTTATCAAATATATAGGGCAAATCTTCTGCACTTATACCACAACCAGTATCACTTATAAAAATTTTAACTACATCATTATTAGTTTGAATTTCTAAGTTGATATTTCCATTTTTTGGAGTATGCTTAAACGCATTAGATAATAAGTTGAAAAGTGCAATTTCAATACGTTCATAATCTGCATATACTTTTGTTTCTGTTTCGGGTAAAATAAGTTTAAAGTCAATTTGTTGTTCTTCTGCAAGATTTACAAAACACTCGTATACTTCAGCACACAATAATTTTAAATCAAAAAAGGCAATTTTTAAATCTATTGCGTTGCTTTCAGCTTTTCTAAAAACTAAAAACTGATTTACTAAACTCAGTAATCGTTTGGCATTTCTGTAAGCTACCTTTAGTCCTTCCTCATTATCCGTTTTATCTGTACCTATATCTTTATCAACTATTTGTTTTATAGGATCTATAATTAAAGAAAGTGGAGTTCTAAATTCATGTGAGATATAGGTAAACATTTCTCTTTGTTGAGTAGCCAGCTCTTTTTCCTTCTTACTTTCTAATTTGGCTAATTCAACGTTATGTTTCATCTGTACCTTATTCTTACTGTAGGTTATTCCTATATAAACAACTCCAATAGTAAAGATTATATATAATAAATAAGCCCACCAAGTTCTATACCATGGCGGAAGTACTTTGATTGTAGCTAGCGTAACAGGCTTTCCCCAAGTTCCGTTATCATCTTTTATCTTCACTTTAAAAACGTAATCACCATCTAGAAGTTTACTATAATTTGCTCTACGTATATTATCAATAACATTCCAGTTTTCATCCCATCCTTCAAGCTTATAGGCATATTGTAGTTTATCTGGGTGCCAAAATTCTATGGATACAAATTCTAATGAAAGTGCTGTTTGATAGTATGGCAACTTTAATTTTTTTAGTCCATTATAATCGGAAGTAGTGATATACTCACTTACATTATGTAGTGGTTTATTATTTAACCAGATTTCGTTAAGCCTTAATTCTTTTTTAGATTGTTGCTCTACAATATCATTAGGATTAAAAATATTGAAACCATTAATACCTCCAAATACCATTGCACCATCTGATAATTTTAGTGCCGCATTAAAGCTAAACTGATTACTTTGTAAACCATCGGATACCGAAAAATTCCTAAAAATATCTTTCTTATTGAATTTGGTCAATCCATTATATGTACTTAACCATAAGTTATGATTATTATCCTCTAGAATCCTTAAGATATTATTGCCTGGTAAACCATCGGCCTTCGTAAATCTTTCATAAGAACCCGTATTTTGGTCAAATAGTAATAACCCACCCTCTTGTGTGCCAATCCATAAATTTTGCTCATGGTCCTCCTTTATAGATCTTATAGGATAACCTAGGTCATAACTTTGATAAGTAACCGCATCAATATCTATTTTAAAAAGGGTGTTGTAATTACCAGCCCAAAGCTTACCATCACTTGTTTGTTCTATACTTTGTAGATTAGTGATATCTTTATGAAAAACCTCAAATTTATCTTCTATTTTGTTATAAAGATACAGCGTACCTTCATTTGTAGTGCTTGCCCAAAGTCTGTTGCTATGATCTTTAAAAATAAACCAAACATTCTTTTCTATTTGATTTGTATGTAGATTAAAGCATTCATAACGTTTAACGTTTTTAGTTTTGGTGTTTAAATAAATAATGCCTGTATACCAGGTTGAAATCCACAAATCATCTCCTTCACCCTTGGTTATTCCAGTTACAAAACTATTTTTTAAGCTGGCATCATTGGTTTCGTCAAATACGTTAGTAAATGTATTTTTACTTCTATTCCAATACTTTAATCCCGCACCATCAGTTCCTATCCATAAACCTTCATTTTTTGCCTCTGAAAAGGATAATATAAAATTATCAGATGAAGAGCCATCAGATTCTTTAGGAACTAAAATATGTTTAAAATGTAATGGTTTTTTACCTAATAAACTTAGGCCGGCTCTCAATGTACCAAACCAAATATTACCTTGATGATCTTCATAAACACTGAAAAAAGAGTTACTAGAACTAAGAGGTTGATGATTATCTAAAGAATAAGGGATTATTGCAAATTTGTTATTAAGAATTGTTGATGTAAAAACACCTAATCCATCAGTAGTAACCCAGAATTTCTGTTCTTTATCTTTTATAATTTTTGTTACGTGTACTCTTTTGGATAAAAAATTTCCAGAGACGTTTTCGTTTTTCAGATTAATATTAAAAAGACCTTCTTCTGTACCTATCCATAATGTATCCGTAATTTCATCAAAAAACATACAAATAGTTTGTTTAAACTTCATATATTTTTCAGAAAGGGTCAGTGTTTTACAGTCAATAGTATATATACCCCTATTTTTAATGGATACCCAGCAAGTATTTATTTGATTGTTGTATTCAATGGCTAAAGCATTATAATTATAATGCTTCTCTCCGTTAACGTTTATTGGTATTTGTGAGCCAATTAGTTCTCCTGGTTTAAAAAGTAGTAACCCGAATCTTTGTGAGCCTAATAATATATTACCATTGGCTATTTTTTGAATTTGATGAACTTCTCCGGTAATAGGAAAAGCTTTCCCAAGTGCTACATCATAGTAAGATAATCTGCTAAACTCTTCTGTATTTTTATTTAGTTTACTTGCACCTTTTACACCACCAACCCATATATCATGGTTATTATCTTGTGCAATACAATAGATGGTATTACCAGTTAATGAAGTACTATCACCTATTTTATTTCTATAAACCTTAAAATTATACCCATCATATTTATTAAGTCCATCATAAGTACCAAACCACATATAATCTTCGTCATCTTGAAAAATGGGGACAACAGAATTATTTGATAGCCCGGAATTAATATCAAGATGTTTGATACTCACTTCTTGAGCATTTATTAAAGAAAATGAAATGCTAAATAAAAGGAAAAAATATTTAAAAAATTTCACTTGGGGTTCCGGGATAAAAATTAATAATAATCAATAAGTTTACTATATAATTTTTAAATATCAAAAATTAAGCAATGATTTTATTAATGTCATAAATCAAAAAACATAAATTATTTTTACGTGAAAATTTGTTTATCGTTTTCAATTAACTGAATACCATCGGTTATGAGTAAATTTAATTTGGCATTTTTTTGTTTTAGAAAATCTAAATGTTCTAAAATTTTATTTGATAAATTATGTTCTGAAGCTATTTCTAAAATTTCTAGAAATAATAACCATTCATTAGGGTAATTTTCTTTAACAGAGTCAAATATTTCACTTAAAACATTCTGATTTACATTCTGCTGCTCTCTAGTAATTCTAATAAGTTCATATAACTTTTCTAAACGTTGAGAAGTTTCAGATTTCTTTGGTTTTATAGTAAGTATTTCTGATGGTGCATATAGATTAGGGAAAGACATATGATCAGCTGCCCCAGCAAACGCTGAAGTAATAGAGCTACCTACTGCCATATCAAAAATACCATATTCAGGTAAATATAATGTTTCATTTTTGTAGGTTACCGTGCATTCATCAAACTGAATAAGCATTAGTTTTCCTTTTACATTTCTGATATTAGTAATGTAAATTCCCGATACAACAATACCACTCTCAAACTCTAAAACTATATGTTTACCTTTTTGAATCTGATACTTTCTTAAATCATTAGGTTTCAAATCTTCAAGGGGAATACCAAAATTAGTCACATTGCCTAAAGGAGCACTAAAACCATGTGCATGAGTATGGATCCCATGTCCTATAAGCTCTTTATCTCTATACGCTAAACTAGTGGGGCCATTAGTTTTATAAAAAATTGCTTCATTAGTTTCATCAGTCAACATCTTTGTGAAACAACCAGATACCTGCAATCCATTACTAAGTTCTATCGTTCCAACCATACCTGAATCTACTAATTTCTTTAAGCCTTGGGTTCCTCCTTTTCGTAAACTCAATGTGTCGGCAAATTCTTCTAATACTTCAGTCAAAAAAGCAAAATCTGGTGTTATATATAATTGTGGTTGTGGTTTTGTTATATCAAATTTTTGTGCTGCTGCTTTAAGAGAATAAGGTATTTTTTTTACTTGATTACTCATGCACCATTTACTTTCTCCTATTGAAGAAAGTAAACCTGCACCGTAAATTTTAGGATCTTCTAATGTTCCTATTAAACCGTACTCTACGGTCCACCACTGTAAATTTCTAATTGCTGCCATTTCAGAAAATGAAGTTTCCTGTTCTTGTAAAATAGCAACTTCTTTTTCTGCTTCTTCTATTTGGTTTTGTGGCGTTCCCTCTGCTTCCTTTAAGATAGAAAGTTTGCGTACTGCCTCATATAAGTCCATATCATATTTAGAGAGTATAGCTTTGGCACCAATGGCCCCTAGTCTTCTTAAATATTCAGCATAATCAGGATTGGCTATAATTGGTGCATGCCCTGCTGATTCATGGATTATATCTGGTGATGGTGTATATTCAATATTTTCTAACTGTCTTATATCAGATGCTATGACCAAAACTTTATAAGCTTGAAATTCCATAAAAGCATTGGGTGGTATAAAACCATCAACTGCTACCGCTGCCCATCCTATTTCTTTCAATATACGGTTCATACCATATAAATTAGGTATTCGCTCTATTTCAACGCCGGTTTTCTGTAAGCCTTCCAGATATGATGAATGTGCTACTTTAGCCAAATAATTAGCATTTTTGCGCATGACATAGCGCCATACTGCCTGGTTTATAGGGGTATAATCTTCGTAGCTCTGAGGTTTTACAAACTGTTTTAAATGTTTTGGTAAACGGTCTATAATCTCATTACTCTCTATCTCTACTAATGTATTTGGTTCCATCTACTGTTTTGGTTTTAAGATTTGGTTTGTAAAAGGGTTTTCCATGCCTCCTCAATTTTCATTTCGGCTAAATATTTTTGAGCCAACCTATGTAACTCTATTTTTTTTAAATCAGGATTTGTAATACCTGAATTCAAATTTTGCATTGCAATAGTTTCTGAAAAATTTTGAATCTCTTCTGTAGTTGGCAAACGTTCTATATTTCCAAGTCTACCTAAATCATTACCCGTTAACACCTCACTAAAGCGAATTTCATCGGGTATAGCGTCTACCCCTATACCTTTATTTCTCAATGGTTTTGGTATTTCAAAACGTTCCGTAGTACGGCAATACCAATTTCCTCCCATTCTAGCTACTAAATCAAGTTTATCTAAATCTATTTTAGAATCCTCAGTAGCTATTTTATCATTTAAGTGAATATAAACTACTTCTGCTATAATTAAATTCCCTGCTCCACCACCATCTCCTAATTCTATAATATCATTAACTACACACTCAAAAGCAACCGGAGATTCTGCTACATATGGAGGTTTGATCTTTTTTGAATCTCCTGGTGTTAATCCAGATTTAATGAATTCGTTGATACCTGTTTCATATTCTGTACTAGAAAGTGACATTTGATCCACTATATTATAATCAACAGTATTGACAACTACTTCTCCTACTTCTTTAATATATTCAAGAGTATCCTTTGTGGTATTGTCTCTAACCCTTCTTAATGGTGCAAATACTAATATGGGTGGGTTAGCACTGAAACAATTAAAATAACTAAAAGGACTCAAATTAATTTCTCCTTTGTTATTTACAGTACTAGCCAATGCAATAGGACGTGGTGCTACAGCATTTTGCAAATAGTATTGAACTTCTTGCAGACTTAAATCTTTTATATCTAAACTTATCACAATAGTTAGTATTTAATTTGTTGGTAAAATAGTGGTGTTTACTTCTCCAAAGCCTACTCTAATAGTATCTTTCTCAGCATATCCTTTCATTATTATAGTATCTCCATCTTCTAGGAAAGTTCTAGTTATTCCATTTCCAAGTGCTATAGGTTTAGTAGTATTCCAACTTAATTCTAACATTGAGCCATAAGATCCTGAATCCTTACCACTAATAGTACCAGAACCATATAAGTCTCCTACCTGTATGTTACACCCATTAATAGTATGATGCACTAATTGCTGACACATATTCCAATACATATATTTAAAATTAGTATTACAAATAGTTTTCTTGTTGGAGCATTCAGTTTTAAGGTCAACACTTAAATGAATATCATAATTCTTGTTTTCTGAGTATGCTAAATAGGGTAATGCCTCAGGAATCTGTATTGGACCAGCGGTTCTAAAAGGTTCTAATGCTTCCATAGTAACCACCCACGGGGAAATAGAAGTAGCAAAGTTTTTCCCTAAGAATGGACCCAATGGCACATATTCCCATTTTTGAATGTCTCTTGCAGACCAATCGTTTAGTAATACCATACCGAAAATATAATCTTCAGCGTCTTCCATTTGTATAGATGTACCTAGCATGTTAGATTTTCCTGTGATAAAGCCCATCTCCAATTCAAAATCCAAAGCTTTTGTGGGCGCTAATATCGGCTCATTTTCCCCCTGTGGTATTATTTGTCCTTTTGGACGTTGAATCATGGTACCTGAAGGGATAACTGAGGAGGCTCGGCCGTGATACCCTATAGGAATGTAACTCCAGTTTGGTAATAGTGCATTTTCTGGGTCTCTAAACATGACTCCTACATTAGTAGCATGTTCTTTAGATGAATAAAAATCTGTATAATTCTTTACATCAATGGGTAGCAACATGGTAACCTGCTCTATTGGTATTAAAGCTTGCTTTCTATCTAACGTATGCTCTTGTAACTTAGGATTACTTTCTGATAGTAAATCTATGATAGCTAATCTAACAGCATTTGTTATTGGCTTTCCTAATGCCATAAACTCATTAAGATACTTTGAATGAAACACCTTTTTATTAAGAGGAGATATCATAGAAAAATAATCATGGTCAGCTAAATATGCTAGGTCTAAAACATAATTACCAATAGCAGCACCTAACCTTGGTGTGATTTCCAGTGTTTTAAACACTCCAAAAGGAATATTATAAATTGTAAAGTCAGAGTTATCAGGAACTTCAACCCATGATTTTAAATGCTTCATTAGCTTTGCTTTTAATGGTTTATAAAGTACCCCTACGTTCTTGCTCTCTCTCTATAGATTCAAACAAAGCCTTAAAATTCCCAGCTCCAAAACCTTTGGCTCCCATACGCTGAATAATCTCAAAAAATAAAGTTGGTCTGTCTACCACTGGTTTGGTGAAAATTTGAAGTAAGTAACCTTCTTCATCAGCATCTACTAGAATAGCTAGTTTTTCTAAATCAGCAATATCTTCTTTCATCATTTCCATATGAGAACCTAGTCGCTTAGGAATTTCTTCATAATAGGCTCTTGGTGGTGCAGATAAAAACTCCACTCCTCTAGCTCTAAGCTCTTTTACCGTAGTAATAATATCATCTGTAGCTACAGCAATGTGCTGAACGCCTGGACCTTCATAAAAATCTAGATATTCTTCTATTTGAGATTTTTTATTTCCTTCTGCTGGCTCATTAATAGGAAATTTTATTCTACCATTTCCATTACTCATTACTTTACTCATAAGAGCTGAGTATTCTGTATGAATCTGTTTATCATCAAAAGATAGAAAGTTTACAAAGCCCATAACATCTTCGTACCATTGAACCCATTGATTCATCTCTCCCCAACCAACGTTACCTACCATATGGTCTACAAACTTAAACCCCACATTACTAGGGTTATAATCAGACTCCCATTTCTCAAAACCTGGTAGAAATAAACCTTTATAGTTTTTACGTTCTACAAAAATATGTACTACATCCCCGTAGGTATGAATCCCTGCTCTCACTACTTCTCCATGTTCATCTTGCTCTACGGTAGGTTCCATAAAAGATTTTGCTCCTCTACTAGTAGTTTCTTCCCATGATTTTCTGGCGTCTTCTACCCATAGCGCCACTACTTTTACACCATCTCCATGCTTAACTAAATGTTGGTTGATGGGCGAATTAGAGTTTAAAGGTGTAGTTAAAACAAGTCTAATCTTATCTTGTATTAATACATAAGAGGTTGTTTCCTTACTTCCGGTTTCTAATCCTTTATAGGCAAAAGATTGAAAACCAAAAGCAGTTTTATAATAGTGAGCAGATTGCTTCGCATTACCTACATAAAATTCTATATAATCTGTACCTAACAAAGGAAGAAAGTCTTGTGCTCCTTCAAAAATCTTTTCTAGGCCATATTCTACATTCTTTATAGTATCCATCATATTTGGTTTTTTGTTATATCATTAATTATTTATCTACCCAAGATTTGAAGTAATCTTCATCTAGCATAGTAATAGCTTCTTCCGTTACCATTAAGGGAGCAAAGGTATCTACCATTACAGCTAATTCTTGCGTTTCTTTTTTCCCTATACTTCTTTCCATTGAACCAGGATGCGGACCATGTGGTATACCAGCAGGATGTAGTGTAATTTGTCCTCTTTTAATATTATTTCTACTCATAAAATCACCATCTACATAGTATAATACTTCATCTGAGTCTATATTACTATGGTTGTATGGTGCAGGTACAGATAAAGGATGATAATCGTACATTCTTGGTACAAAAGAACAGATTACAAAAGCACTGGTTTCAAAGGTTTGGTGTATTGGTGGTGGCATATGTAATCTTCCTGTAATGGGTTCAAAATCGTGTATTGAAAACTTGTAAGGAAAATTATATCCGTCCCATCCTACTACACTAAAAGGATGCGCTGCATATATGTACTCATGAATCATATCTTGCTTTTTAACTTTCATCAAAAAGTCTCCTTTTTCATCATAGGTTTCTAATTCATAAGGAGGATGTAGGTCACGCTCACAATATGGCGAATGCTCTAAATGTTGCCCAAACCAATTTCTATAGCGTTTAGGTGTATATACTGGGCTTTTAGATTCTACTATGAATAATCGATTTTCAGAGGTATTAAAATCTATTTGATAAATCATTCCTCTTGGAATTACTAAATAATCACCATATTCAAAATTAATATTACCAAAGTGAGTACGTAATTTACCACTGCCTTCATGTATAAATATAACTTCGTCAGAATCTGTATTTTTATAAAAATAGGATGTTAATGACTTTGTTGGACTTGCTAATACAATATGACAATCTGAATTGACCAGTACGGTTTTCCTACTCTCCAAAAAATCTTCTGTTGGTTGTATCTCAAAACCGCGCAGTGATAATGATTTCATGTTTTTCTCTATAGCTATTTTAGGAGCTACAGAGTATGATTTTAAAACTTGCTTTACTTGGGTTGGTCTGTTTGTATGGTACAATAATGATGACATACCATCAAAACCAATAGTACCAAATAATTCTTCATAATAGAAGTCTCCATTTTCGTTTTTAAAAATGGTGTGTCTTTTTTTAGGAATCTTTCCTAACGTGTGATATCGTGGCATAAAGTTATTATTAAAATTTACAACGTTTTCGAAAATTACTTTAAAATCAGTCACTTATCACATAATCATGTTCAAAGCTGATCCACATTTGCTCATATCCTAAATTATTATAATTGGATTTTACAAAACATAAATATGATAAATATGTAATTAAGATACATTTATTTTCTGTTTTTGTCAATTTAATTAGTTTATTTTTCTAATATCTTAATTCAAGTTACTTATATTTAGACAAAATTTCTATCAATGAAACTAGATAATACAGATTTAAGAATACTTAATATACTGCAAAATAATAGTGCCATATCAACTAAAGAATTGGCTAAAAAACTTTCGCTTACCACTACTCCAGTGTATGAAAGAATTAAAAAACTGGAAAGAGAAGGTATCATAGAAAAGTACGTTGCAATAGTAAACCAAAAGAAAATGGGTGTGAGTCTGTCTGCATTTATCTTTGTTTCTATTAAAGAACATACCAGAAGACATTTAGATAAATTTCAAAAAGATGTAAACTCTTTTGAAGAGGTTACGGAATGTTTTCATATTACTGGTGATAGTGATTTTTTACTCAAAGTTGAAGTAAAAGATATCCAGGCCTATCAAACCTTTATATTTAATAAACTTTCTTTAATAACTCATTTAGGTTCTGTTAAAACACAATTTGTATTATCTCAAATGAAACAAAAATCACCTAATATTTCATTCGTTGTAGAAAAATAATCTTCTTACCATTCATCTCTGTTTTTATTAGTAAATTGCAGGTTAAACTAACAAACAACAGAAGTTAATTATAATGAAGTATACTGCATTTTTAAAAACACTGCTATTTAGTTGTGTTTTTTTTATAAGCTACTCTAATTTTTCTCAAAATAGAAATGTCATTACTTTAAAAGATAATTGGAAATTTTTTAAGGGAGATAATGAGAATGCCTATAAAATTGATTTTAACGCTGATAAATGGCAAACCGTTTCGGTTCCGCATGATTGGGCTATATATGGGCCTTTTGACAAAGAAATAGATAAACAGGTTGTTAAGATTGAGCAAAACAACGAAAAAGAAGCTACTGAAAAAACAGGAAGAACCGGGGCGTTACCCTTTATAGGTACCGGATGGTATAGAAAAACATTCAGCGTTACAGATTTAACAGCAGATAAAAAAGCACTTTTAGTATTTGATGGTGCTATGAGTAATGCCCAAGTATATATAAATGGTACTTTAGTAGGTGGTAGACCTTATGGCTATAGTTATTTTTATTTTGATATTACAGAATATCTAAATAAAAATGCCGACAACGTATTGGCAGTTAAACTACATAACGATCCTTTTTCTTCAAGATGGTATCCTGGTGCCGGGTTGTATAGAAAAGTGCAATTAATAGTAAAGGATAAAATTAGTTTTGACCAATGGGGACATTTTATAACTACTCCGTATGTATCAGATTCTTTAGCTAGAGTGCATATTACATCTAAAGCTTCGGGTAAAAACCTTACTGTTAAGACACGTATTAAAGATGCTGAAGGACATGTGGTAGCGGAAATCTCAAGCAATACACAATTCGGAAAGAGTTTTGAGTTAGATATACCTGTTAAGAATCCTACTTTATGGGATACTGAAAATCCGTATTTGTATACAGCTGAGATTTCTTTATATGAAGGAGAGTCATTAAAGGATATAGAAAATGTAACTTTTGGAATAAGAAGTATTACCTATACTAGAGATGGGTTTATGTTAAATGGTAAAATAACTAAATTTAAAGGAGTTTGTTTACACCATGATTTAGGTCCGCTAGGAACTGCTATTAATACGGCAGCACTAAGAAGACAATTGACCATTTTAAAAGATTTAGGATGTAATGCTATACGTTCTTCTCACAATATGCCCTCAATAGAACAACTAGAACTTTGCGACGAAATGGGATTCTTATTTTTAGCGGAAAGTTTTGATGAATGGCAAAAACCTAAAGTAGAAAACGGATATAACAAGTACTTTGCTGAGTGGGCAGAGAAAGATGTGGTAAATTTAGTAAGAGCCACAAGAAATCACCCTTGTATTGTAATGTATAGTTCTGGGAATGAAGTACCAGATCAGTGGGGTAATGAAGGTGTAAAACGTGCTAAATGGTTACAAGATATTTTTCATAGAGAAGACCCAACCAGACCTGTTACAGTAGGTATGGATCAGGTAAAAGCAGTGATGGAATCTGGTTTTGGTGCATTACTAGATGTTCCAGGACTTAATTATAGAGTTCATTTATATGAAGAAGCTTATGACAAATTTCCTCAAGGTTTTCTATTAGGATCAGAAACGGCGTCTACCGTTAGTTCTAGAGGTGTTTATAAGTTTCCTGTAGAAAAAGGGTATGGTAAAACCTATCCTGATTATCAATCTTCTTCATATGATTTAGAATATTGCAATTGGTCTAATATTCCTGAAGATGACTTTGTTCTACAAGACGATAAACCTTGGGTAATTGGGGAGTTTGTATGGACAGGTTTTGATTATTTAGGAGAACCTACACCGTATGATGATTTTTGGCCTTCTAGAAGTTCTTATTTTGGTATTAACGATTTAGCAGGATTGCCTAAAGACAGATATTATTTGTACCGTAGTAGATGGAATACAAAGGATACTACACTACATATTCTACCACATTGGAATTGGGAAGGTCGTGAAGGTGAAGTAACACCTGTATTTGTATACACAAGTTATGATAGTGCCGAGCTATTTGTAAATGGTAAGAGTCAAGGTATTAGAACAAAAAATAAAAATAGTAAATTAGAACGTTACCGTTTAATGTGGAATGATGTAACCTATGAACCTGGAACCTTAAAAGTAGTAGCATTAGATGCAAACGGAAATCCTGTTGAAGAAAAAGAAGTTAAAACAGCAGGAAAACCACATCATTTAGTACTAAATCCTGATAGAAAAGAATTAACTGCTAATGGAGAAGATATTAGCTTTGTAGAAGTTACAGTAGTAGATAAAAATGGAATCCCTTGCCCAACTGCTCAAAATCAATTAAATTTTAAAGTAAATGGTGCAGCTGAATACAGAGCGGCTTGTAATGGTGACGCTACTTCATTAGAGATGTTTCATGAACCAACCATGAAAGTATTTAATGGTAAATTAGTAGTATTGGTGAAATCGGGAACCACTATAGGTAATGCAACGCTAACTGTAAGAGGTAAAGGCTTAAAAAAGGCTACACTGAATTTAAGTGTGGTGGAATAATAGAAACTTAAGAGAATCTTAAGCTAAGTTTACAGCGTTTATTATTATAATTCATCAATTTTGTAATATGAAAGTGCTAATTGTTGAAGATGAACCTGGTATATTAAATTTTCTAAGTCAAGGACTTAGAGAAGAGTCTTATGAGGTTACAGCTGCTTCTAACGGAATAGTCGGTTTAGAGTATGCTTTATCAACTACTTATGATATTATAATTCTAGACTGGATGTTACCTAATATGAGTGGTATAGAAATCTGTAAAAAAATTAGAGCAGAACATATAGCCACGCCTGTATTATTTTTAACCGCAAAAGATACTCTACAGGATACAATTTTAGGTTTACAATCTGGGGCAAATGATTACATTAAAAAGCCATTTCATTTTGAAGAATTATTAGAGCGTATAAAGGTTCAGTTAAGACCCAAGTTAGAACATCTGGAGTATATTATTGGAGATATAAAGTTAGACACTACTTCTTATCAAGTTTTTAAAAATAACGAAGAAATCTCTTTAACTAGGAAAGAGTTTTCTTTGCTTGAGTATTTAATTAAAAATAAAGGTAAAGTATGCACTAGAACTAATATTCTAGACCATGTTTGGGATATTAATTTTAATTATGATTCTGGTGTTATAGATGTATTTATTAATGCATTAAGAAAGAAATTAAACATTTCTAATAGTGAGTACATTCATACCATTAGAGGTGTAGGATATATGATTAAAGACGAATGAAATTAAGGTTTAAAACAAGAATAGCACTACATTATTTAATAGCTACAGCTATCGTTATTGCTATTGTGTTTTTAGTAATTTTTAATGTTGTTAAAAATACTGTATATCAAAGCTTAGATGAAGATTTAACATATGAGGCTAATGTTCATATGGCCGAACTAGATAAAGCTAACCTTCGCTTTGCTAATAGAGAAGAATGGGAAGAAAGGGAACATACAGAAGCAGAAGTAAACCCTGTGTTTGTTCAAATAATAGACAACAATGAAACTATAACCGATAAATCACCTAATCTTCATGAAGATGAATTAAGTTTTGACGCTAGTAAAAGTCATAATACACACTTTAATTCCTATCTCACCAATGAAATTGTTAGACAAGTACAAGTACCCATTTTTGTAAATAAACATATTAATGGTTATGTAATTACGGCTATGTCTTTTGAGTCTTCTCAAAACTTAATTTCACAACTTTTAAAAATACTACTGCTCTCATACCCTATTATATTATTAGGACTATTTTTTGTTTCAAGTTTTTTGGCAGGTAATAGTATTGAACCTATTAAAGCTATTACAAAAACTACCAAAAGAATAAACAACAATAATTTAAGTGAAAGAGTAGTTTTGCCTATACATAAAGATGAATTATATGATTTGTCTGAATCTATTAATGACCTTTTACAAAGAATAGAAGATACTTTACAACGAGAGCGACAATTTACTTCAGATGCTTCTCATGAATTAAGAACTCCCCTAGCCTCCCTACGAGGAACCTTAGAGATTGTAAATAGAAAAGATAGATCTGTAGAAGAATATAAAGACAAAATAAATTTTAGTCTTCAGGAAATAGACAGGATGAGTGATATTGTTACTCAACTTTTATATTTAGCTAGATTTGATTATAAAGTTTCAGATCAAGAAAAAACAGGTCAATTGATACCAATAATAGACGAGTGTATTGAAAGATACAATGCTATTATCCATAAAAAAGAGATTCAAATTAAATTTAAAGCTCATCCAAATACCAATATTGAGGTATCTTCATATTATACGTATTTAATTATAGATAATATTTTATCTAATGCTATCAAGTATTCAAATCAGAATGGTTGTATTACAATTGAACTACTTAAAAAACATAACGAGGTTGTTTGTTCTATTATGGATGAAGGTATTGGTATTAATAGAGATGACATTTCCAAATTATTCAATCCATTCTTCAGATCAGAGTCTTTGGAGCACAAAGATATTTCAGGTACCGGATTAGGACTAGCCATTGTTAAAAAGGCTGTAGATGCAATAGGTGCTACAATCCAGATAAAAAGTAAAAAAGGAAAAGGAACAAGAGTTGAAATATCTTTTAATATTAAGTAAAGCTTAAGTACATATTAAGCAAATCTTAAGACACCCTTTATAGTTTAGCAAGCATATAAATTATATGCTGTTATGGAACCTAAATTTAAAAGGTTTGAATTACTAAAAAAATATAGTATTCTTTTTCTTATAACCTCTTTTTGTTTGAGGGTTATTTATTTTATATGGTCTTTTTCAGAAGCAGACCTAAGCATTTTTTCTATACTTAGAACGCTATTCACCGGAGCATTTTTTGATATTGGAGTGCTATCCTTTTTACTGCTTCCTATTACTACGTATTTACTTTTATTTCCAAAGAAATATAATGGTAAAATTATAGACCGTATTGTTATCTATGGTGGTTTTTTCGTACTAACAATTATCCTAACGTTTTCTTTCTTCGCAGAAATAACATTTTGGGAAGAGTTTAAAAGACGTTTTAATTTTATAGCAGTAGACTATCTCATTTATACTTATGAAGTTATTCAAAATATAAATGAGTCGTACCCCTTACCTTTACTAATTGCAGGTGTTTTAGTTATCAGTTTAACAGTATGGTTTTTCTTTAAAAAAAGAAATTATTTTGATACCACATTTCATGGTGACACAACTTTTAATAATCGCATTTATGTATTCTTAATTAATGCTGCTTTCTTAATTTTTTTTGGATTAGTGGTAACCAATAAAGCTGCAGAATGGTCTGAAAATAGATATAACAATGAAATTTCTAAGGCAGGCATTTATTCATTTTTTTCAGCATTTAGAAATAATGAACTAAGTTTTACAGAGTTTTATAATACCGAAAATAATGAAAAAGCTTTTTCAAGAGTACGCTCAGAATTACATACTATAAACACACATTACATTTCAAGCGGAGATCATATAGCTAGAGAAATTAATGAGGCTGTGGGTGCAGAGAGAAAAAAGAATGTGATATTAATATGTGTAGAGAGTTTAAGTGCTGATGTTATTGGGGCTTATGGAAATAGAGAAAATCTGACTCCTAACATTGATAGTATCATAAAAAAAAGTACTTGGTTTTCAAACATGTATGCTACGGGGACCAGAACGGTAAGAGGCATGGAGGCACTTACACTTTCCTACCCTCCTACACCTGGTAGAAGCATTGTAAAAAGAAAACATAATGAAAACCTCTATAATATAGGTACCGTCTTTAATGATAAAGGATATAGGAATACCTTTTTTTACGGAGGTGATGGCTATTTTGATAATATGGATTATTTTTTTAGTCATAATGGTTTTAATATAGTTGACAAAAGTCGTGGTTTTATCAATTTAGCAAGTTTTCCCACCACTAGAGAGGTTATAACAGATGCTGAAACAAGCTTTGAAAATGCTTGGGGAGTTTGTGACGAAGATTTATTTAACAAAATACTTACTACTACAGATTTATATACATCTGAAAATGATAAACCATTTTTCCATTTTGTAATGACCACTTCTAATCACAGGCCATATACGTATCCTGAAGGGAAAATTAAAATTAAATCTGGTACAGGAAGAAAAGGTGCAGTAAGTTATACAGATTATGCTATTGGTGATTTCTTTAGAAAAGCGGCTACAAAATCATGGTATGCTAACACTGTTTTTATCATTGTAGCAGATCATTGTGCAAGTAGTGCTGGTAAGTGGGAGCTTGATATAGCTAACTATCATATACCAGCTATCATTTTTGATCCTGAAAAAGCTAATTCAATAGAAGTAAACACCTTATGTTCTCAGATTGATTTAGTACCTACTTTGTTTGGTTTATTAAACTGGAAATATGAAAGTAAATTTTATGGGAATGATGTAATTAATAACCCAAGAACCGAAAGAGCCTTTGTAGGTAATTATAGAAAATTAGGATATTTAACTCCTACTAATTTAATGGTTTTAAGAGATCAAAAAAGTCATCAATTCTACAGATGGAGTAAGGACGAAAATCAATTGGAACCAATTGCTGATAACAAAGAGGTACTTTCCAAAACCATTGCTTTTTACCAAACTGCGGATTACTTATTTCATCATCACAACTTTGAACTAAAAGAATGAGGTATGAAAACAAAAATTTGCTTTATCATTAATCCCATTGCAGGCTTAGGAATACAAAAGATAAATAGAAATGAAGTACTAGCTATTTTTAATAAAAATCAATTTGAAGTTACCTTTAAAGAAACTGAGTACTGTAAGCATGCTAGATTGTTAACACAAGAGGCTTTAAAAGAGAACAATTCCATTATTGTGGCTTGTGGTGGTGATGGTACTATTAACGAGATAGCTGGTGAATTAGTAGGTACACAAGTAATTTTGGGGATAGTTCCTATAGGTTCAGGAAACGGACTGGCAAAACATTTAGAGATACCTACCAATAATATTTATAAAGCACTACAAAAAATAGTAACTCAACACATAGAACAAATAGATATAGGCAAAGTAAATAGCTACTATTTTTTTAGTAATATGGGAATTGGTTTTGATACTCAGGTATTAAAAACTTATAAGCGCATTAAGAACCGTCCAATGTATTCATATATAAAAGCGGTAGTTACCTCTTTATTTAATTATAAAAATATGCCCAAAATTAAAGTAAAGGTGAATGATTGTAACCTGCTTATAAACCCTTTTCTTTTTATGATAGCCAATACAAATCAATTAGGGTATAACTTATCATTACATAGAAATGCTATGATTAATGATGGTCAATTAGATTTAATAATAATAAAGAAACAGCCTAAATATAAACTTGTCTGGTTAGGCTTATTAATGATACTGAAACAAGAGAAGTATTTTAATGGAATTGTACATTATGTAACAAAAAATATAGAAGTTGAACAACTTATAAATACCCCTTATTATTTACAGAAAGATGGAGAATTAATAAAAATGGAGGAATCTCATATATCTGTAAACATATTAGACAAGGCGTTAAATGTAATAAATTAACTATCTTAAGCAAATCTTAAGGAGGTTTTTTCTTTGTTTTTAAACAGATAGATTACATTTATTTTAAAATTTAATGAAGATGAAAAAAGTTTTATTACTCATAATTCTTTTAGTAGGCGGCTATTCTAGTATAAATGCTCAAGAATGGTATACAAACATGGAGCAAGCAAAGCAGGTAGCCCTAAAAGAGAATAAGCCTATTATTTTAGTTTTTCAAGGCTCAGATTGGTGTACTCCTTGCATTTTATTAGACAGAAATGTTTGGAGCACAGACGCTTTTAAAGAGTATGCAAAATCTAATTACATAATGGTTAAAGCAGATTTTCCTAGAAAGAAAAAGAATGCCTTACCGGAAGCGCAACAAGATCATAATAACAAATTAGCAGAAAAGTATAATCAGAATGGGTATTTTCCTTTGGTTGTTATTTTGAATAGCAAAGGTGAAAAAAAGGGACAAACTGGATTTGAAAAAATAAGTGCCAAGGAATACATTAAATTACTGAATTCATTTTTAAAATGATAAAATTAAAATGTTTTGTTCTTTGTATTTTGGCAATGCATGTAGCAAATGCGCAACATACGTATACGCGTACTTTAAAATTAATGGGAAGCCGATTTGATATTACTGTAGTTACTGAAACAAAGGAAGATGGAAACGCGTACATTGATTTAGCTATAAATGAAATAACGCGTATTGAAAAATTAATATCTTCTTGGGATACCCAATCTCAAACCTCTCAAGTAAATAGTAATGCAGGTATTGAGCCAATTCAAGTTGATCCTGAGTTATTTGCATTAATTGAAAGAGCTATAGGAATATCTAAGTTAACTGATGGCGCTTTTGATATTACCTATGCGGCTATGGATAAGATTTGGAAGTTTGATGGTAGTATGACAGAAATGCCCAATGAAAGTACTATAAAAGCTTCTATTGCTAAGGTAGGATATAAAAATATAGTTCTAAACAAAGAATCAGGCACTGTATTTTTAACCAAAAAAGGAATGAAAATTGGTTTTGGAGCTATTGGCAAAGGATATGCAGCCGATAAAGCAAAGGCCCTTTTAATTAGTAAAGGTGTTAAAGCAGGTATTATAAATGCCTCTGGTGATATGAATACTTGGGGTACACAAATTTCAGGTGAACCATGGAAAGTAGCCATCACAAATCCAATGGATAAGAGTAAGGTTTTTGCTTTACTACCAATTAAGGAAGAGGCCGTTGTAACCTCTGGAAATTATGAGAAGTTTGTGGTATTTAACGGTAAACGCTATACACATATTATAGACCCCAGAACAGGTTTTCCTTCTAGTGGGATAATTAGTGCCACGGTGTTTGCTCCTAAGGCTGAACTTGCAGATGCGCTGGCTACTTCCGTTTTTGTAATGGGGATTGAAGTAGGATTAGACAGAATAAACCAATTACCAAAAATAGAATGTATTATAATTGATGATAAAGGACGCATTTATACCTCTAACAACATAAAAATTGATACCCCATGAAAAGATTATTAATGATAGGTGCAGCTATGGTGAGTTTTACATCGTGTACAGCTGTTAAAGAATATGAAAAAGTGTATTTAAACGATCCCGATATGTCTTTAAGTGCAAAGTCAGTAGACCGTAATGAGTCAAATGCTCACTCTTACAGAGAGGCTGCATCCGGAGCTAATGGTGGAAAAACTGGTGGTGGTTGCGGATGTAATTAATTAGTTAGTTATGAAAGAGAGTTTAATTTTAATACTATTTCTATTAGGATTTTCATTTAGCTGGTCGCAGACTAATGATAGTATACCTAATAATGAATACAAGAAAAGAGTCTTAGAATCTACCGAAGTAGATTTTTTGGCAAGTTATTACACACAAGATGGAACAAATGCTGCCGTAACTGGTGGATTAGGAGATGAGCATTTGACTGATGGCGCTTCTACAATAACAGTAAGTATACCGCTAAATGATGATGACCAATTAATAGTTGATGCAGGTATATCTGCTTATACTTCTGCATCTTCTAGTAATGTGAATCCGTTTGATGGAAATGGGAGTGCAAATGCTTTTCAAGCAAGTTCAGGAGCTTCTTCTAGCGATGTTTGGGCTAATTTTAATACTACGTATAGCCATAGCTCAGATGATAGAAATACCATTTGGACGGGTAAATTTTCTGTGGCTTCAGAGTATGACTATTTCTCCTTAGGATTTGGAGGAAGCTACACGAAGTTATTTAATGAAAAGAATACAGAATTAGGTTTTCATGGTTCCATTTATTTAGATACATGGAGTCCTATTTACCCTATAGAGTTAAGACCTTTTTCAAGTAATGGAAATGGTTTAAACAATACGTTTTTTAATAATTATACTATTACAGGAAATACCAACTATACTCCAATTTTTTCTGAGTTTACAGACAAAAACAGAAACTCTTATTCAGGAGGTTTTAGCTTATCACAAATATTTTCTAAAAGAGCTCAGGGTATTTTTATGATGGATGTAGTACAGCAAAATGGATTACTATCTACTCCATTCCAAAGAGTTTATTTTTCAGATGTTGCTGACAGCTATATAGAAAATTTTCACTTAGCAGATGCTATTGAACAATTACCTGATAACCGTCTTAAAATAGCTATAGGTGGGCGCTTTAATTATTATGTAAATGAATTTTTAGTATTAAAAACTTTTTATAGATATTACTTTGACAATTGGGGTGTTGGCTCGCATACAGCAAGTATAGAAGCGCCAATTAAAATAGGAAGCGGTTTTACGTTATATCCTGCTTATAGATATTACAATCAATCTGCTGCAGACTACTTTGCGCCCTATGAGGCCCATGTTTCTACAGAGAGTTTTTATACTTCTGATTATGATTTATCTAAGTTTAATGCCAATCAATTTAGCTTAGGAATTAGCTATACAGACATATTCACAAAATTTAAACTTTGGAAATTACGATTAAAAAGTATTGATTTAAAATATAGTTATTATGAACGTAATACCGGATTTAGTGCCAATATTATTTCTGGAGGATTAAAGTTTATAACAGACTAAAAATAGAACCCTACAAAACCCGTTTTAAACACTTGTAATTGTTTAAAGGCTGCTTCATAAAAGCAGCCTTCTTTTTATCTTCTTCTATTAGGTAATAAAGGTGGTGGCTCTCCCGTAAAAGGATTCCATCTACTAATAGTTTTAGCCTCCATACCTGCTGCAGATATAATAGCCCTGTCTCCAAAACGTTCGCGCATTTTATCTATAGCAACGCTTAAGTTAAGCTGCTTTTCTTCGTCTTCAAACAGATTAATTTGATGTCCTCCCTCTACCAAATGACTAAATCTTACACCTACTAAACGTACCAACATACGTCGGTTATACAAGTTTTTAAATAGGTCTAAAATAACCGGTAGTAGCACACTATCTAATGAGCTATACGGAATTCTTTTCTGTTGTGTATGAGTTTGAAAATCGGAATATCGTATTTTCATAGTTATACAAGCAGTTAACTTATTTCCTCTGCGTAGTTGATACGCCAAGTTTTCTGCCATAGCCACCACAATGCTACGTAGTTTCAAAACATCTGTAGTATCTTTATCAAACGTACGCTCTGTAGAAATTGATTTTCGCTCATGATATTGCACTACTGGAGTTTCATCTATTCCGTTGGCTTTATTCCAAATACCCAAACCATTTTTGCCCAACACTTTATACATTACTTCCATGGGCATTTCTTGTATGGTTTTTATTTGCTTTATGCCTAAATCACAAAGCGATTTATAGGTAACCTCTCCTACCATGGGAATTTTTCTAACAGAAAGTGGTGCTAAAAAAGGCTTTTCACTACCCTGTAATATACGTATACGGTTATTGGGTTTAGCCTCTCCTGTAGCTACTTTAGATACTGTTTTATTAATAGAAAGTCCAAAAGAAATGGGTAATCCAGTTTCTTTAATAATTTTTTCTCTTAATTCTGTAGCCATTTGCATGCAGCCAAAAAAACGATCCATCCCTGTTAAGTCCATATAAAACTCATCAATAGAAGCTTTTTCATACACCGGTACACTTTCTTTAATAACATCGGTTACCTGTTCAGAAAACTTGGTATAAATTCCTGCATTCCCTCTTAATATGATAGCTTCGGGACATAGTTGTTTTGCCATTCGCATAGGCATGGCAGAATGCACGCCAAACCTCCTGGCTTCATAACTACAAGAAGCTACCACCCCTCTATCTGAGGTACCTCCTATCAGTACAGGTTTTCCTATTAAACGATTGTCTATTAAACGTTCACACGATACAAAAAAAGTATCTAAATCCATGTGAACAATAGCCTTTTCATTGCTCATTTATGCCTTCATTTTTACAGAAGCATCAGCGTACCTAGGGTCTTCTATAGTAGCTTTACGGTACATTGAAATTACTTCTATCGTCATACAATCAAATTCTTCTATTACCTTTCCTGTAATACTGTACACTCCTCTTCCTCTAAACGGATATTGTGCTGCCACCGGTGGGAAATGTACGGTATCAATAAAACTTCCATCATAATCTACAAAGGTGCCAAACTGCATATTCTTTCCTTTAGAAGTACGTGTATTCTTAGTGGTAACCAAGTACCCTTCTATAGTAACTACGGTATCTATATATTTAGGCAATTCACTAGCCTTTAGCATACTTTGTCGTGGTTTTTCAACCAACAAAAAAGGATTACACAATGGAAAACCTAACAATTCTATCTGATCAAATGCATTTTCTAACTCTGTACTTTTAAGATCTGGATATTCATACGCCATACTTTTAGGTTTAAATAAAGTAATAACTTCTTCTTGTACAGTCACTTTTGTAGTTTTTAAACGAGCTTCCCATAACATTTCTCGTTTTGGTGTACCAGTAAACCTAAATGCGTTTATTTTTATTAAAATAGATAATTGATCAACCGATACTGAAACTCTATCTATAAAATCATCCAAATCAATAAATGCGCCGTCTTTATTGCGTGCATATAGTATTTTAGCTATGGTAGTTTTTTCTAAAGCATGTAAAAAACCAAAACCTAAATAAATACTAGTACCCTTAATTATAGTTTGAAACTCGCTAGTGTTTATACAAGGAGCTTCTATAGTACCACCATGCATACGTGCCTCGTGCACATAAAGTTCTGTACTATAAAAACCACCTCCATTATTAATAGTAGCCACCATATATTCTAAAGGGTAATACGCTTTTAAAAACAAGCTCTGATAACTTTCTACAGCATAAGAAGCAGAATGTCCTTTAGCAAATGCATACCCCGCAAAACTCTCTATTTGGCGCCATATTTCAGCGGTTAATTCGTATGGTTTATCGTTTGCCAAACAATTATCAAAAAACTGTTGTTTTACTTTTTGAAATTCATCTCTAGACCTAAACTTACCAGACATTCCTCTACGTAACATATCAGCTTCTCCTAAGGTTAATCCTCCAAAATAATGGGCTACTTTTATCACATCTTCCTGATATACCATTACGCCATACGTTTCAGGCATTATATCTAATAATACTGGGTGTCCGTCTTGTCTACGCTCAGGGTATCTATAGCGTAAAATATATTCGCGCATCATACCCGATTTGGCAACTCCTGGCCGTATTACAGAACTAGCTGCTACCAAACCTAAGTAATTATCTACCTGTAACTTTTTTAATAACATACGCATTGCTGGCGACTCTACATAAAAGCACCCTATAGCCTTTGCATTACGCAATAGATATTTAATACGTTCGTCTTGCTTAAAACGTTTCATATCATGAATATCAATAGCAGGAGCTTCTGGATGGTTCTGTTTTACCAGTTCAACCGTATCTTTAATTTTGCCCAATCCTCGTTGACTTAAAATATCAAACTTATATAGCCCTATATCCTCTGCTACTACCATATCTATTTGGGTAGTAGAAAAACCTTTTGGCGGTAAAAAAGTAGCACAGTATTGATGAATAGGCTTTTCTGATATTAAAATACCTCCTGCATGAATTCCTAAATAATTAGGAAAACCCTCTATATAAGTACTATACTTAACAACAAGTAGTGATAACTTATCTAGCTGTTGTACATCAAACTTACCCGTGGTAAGCATATCTATTTCTGCTTTAGGCAACCCAAATACTTTACCTAATTCTCTAACAGAAGCTCTAAATTTAAACGTATTATATACCGTTAACAGCGCTGTATTTTTAAATGTTTTAAAAATAAATTCGGTAATATCATCCCTATCTGCCCATGAGAAATCAATATCAAAATCGGGTGGGTTTTTACGATATAAATTAATAAAACGCTCAAAGTATAAATCTAGTTCTACCGGATCTACATCTGTAATACGTAGAATATAAGCTACAATACTATTAGCCCCACTACCCCTGCCTACATAAAAATAGCCTTTACTACGTGCATATTCTAAAATACGCCAGTTAATTAAAAAGTAAGACACAAAGCCTTTTTGCTTAATAATTTCAATTTCTTTTGCTACTCTTTTTAAAATACTTCTGTCAGGTGTATTACCATAACGGTATGGTATTCCCTTTTTTACTAAATCTTTTAAGAGTTTCATATCTTCTGCTTCACTCTCTGTAAATGCCCGTTGATTTTTGGGTGTTTTTTCAGAAAAATCAAATGATACAGCGCAGGCTTCTAAAAGACTTTCTGTGTTTTTTAGTAATTGCGGAAACTCTGAAAACTCTTCCTTTAAATGTTCAGGTGTAATAAAACAATCGGTTTCTTTAGCTTGTTCTTCTACAGGTAGCTTACTAAGCAACGTATTGTTATCAATAGCTCTTAATAATCTGTGGGTGTTAAATCCTTTTTTATTTTGAAAAGAAACTGTTTGTAACACAACCAGTTTTCCTAACTTATCTTTCCACGTAGAAAATTTTAGCTTATTAAGTTCAGCCGCTTTAATTCCTAAAAATTCATTTTCTCTAAGTAAATATTCTTTTCCAACTTCATAAGGGTATATTACAAAGCTATCTGGTATGTACTTTGCTCTGGAAGGAATGCTTAGTGTTTCATCATGTAAAAAAGTAGATAAGTAACTATTAATGTCTTCAAACCCTTGATTATTTTTGGCTAACATAATAAACTGTTGTTGTGCCCCATTTCTAAAGTCTACCCCTACTACTGGTTGTATGTTATGTTCGGCAGATAATCGTATCACATCTAAACAAGCAGATGTATTATTAATATCTGTTAAGGCAAACTTTTGTATGCCATGGGCCACGGCTAACTGTACTAACTCTTCTGGTTTTAAGGTGCCGTATCGTAAGCTATAATAAGTATGACAATTAGTGTACAACATGTTTATTTGTTTTTCTACAAATTTAGTTTTGTTTTGAAACAATTGTTGTTTAATTTTGAAACATTATGAGTTTTATAGCATCTAACATTAGACATTTAAGAACGTTACGTAGTTTTTCGCAAGAATATTTTGCAGAAGAATTACAGTGGACACGCGCTATGGTAGCCTCTTTTGAGAGTGGTAGAACAGAACCTTCGGTATCTAGGTTGGTAGAATTATCGGCATATACAAAACTTCCTATAGATGCCCTTATTAAAGCCGATCTTAGAAAATCTAAAGAAGTTTCTTTTATTGATATAGGTAATAAACGTGTGCTGTTTCCTATTTCTGTAAATGAAGATAATGAGGAAATGATAGAAATTATACCTGTAGAAGCATCTGCCGGTTATTTAAACGGATATGATGACCCTGAGTATATAGAAGCCTTACAAAAGTTTAATCTTCCTTTTTTAACCGTAGGCACACACCGTGCTTTTCCTATTAAAGGAGATTCTATGCTACCCGTAAAGCCCGGCTCTTTTATTGTAGGCAAATTTGTAGAAGATGTACAATACATTAAAAATGGTACTACTTATATAGTTCTTACCAAAGAAGATGGACTGGTTTACAAAAGGGTTTTTAATTCTATAGAAACCAATAGAACTCTAACACTTGTATCTGACAATACAGCATATGCCCCATACGAGGTAGCTATTGAAAAGGTACTTGAGTTATGGGAGTTTAAATGTTGTATTAATACGCAGGAGTTTGACAAAGAAGAATTAAAAATTAGTTCTATATCGAACATGGTAGCTAAATTACAAACAGAAATAGAAAGTTTGAAAAAATAATTTTAGTTACGGACAAATATACTTCTCTACCATATAATGAGTAATCGGCTTTAGGGGCTTATCCGTTTCCGGATGATTCCCTCTAGTTGAGAAAAACTCATATTCTCTATTTTTATTTTTACCGTACCAGATTAATGATTTACCGTCTTGTGTAAAAAAGACCGTATTACAGTCTGGTTGTATTTTAAAGAAAGCATCACATTCAGTAGATTTATAAAGTTTTAATTTCCCTGTGCTATAGTCATTCTCATTAAAATCTATCTGCTCGTAGTGATCCTTTTTCCAAACCATCCACTTCCTTTTTGTTACCGACTCAAATATTAAGAAAATAAGCAATAACCCTATGCTAACCAATAAGGTTGTTTTGTGGGCTCTGAAAAAGTTTGAAGATTTATCTTTAAAAGTCAACTCACCTTTCTTTTGCTCTTTTTCATAGGTAGAAAAATCTTTATATCCTACATACACTGCCAAAGCATTTGCAACCCCCATTCTTAAATTAATCTCATGTCTTTCTTCTGCTTCTTTTTTTAATTGCAACAAACGTTTGCCAGAAATAATTTCTTTATCTCCGGTTAAAGTACTTTGCTCTTCTATAATATTACTTAATTCTTCTGCCTGTTTTGTCTTGGATAAAAAAGAAAACTGTTCCGAAATCTTTACAAACGACTCTAAAAGTAATTTGCTACGCATATCATTGATTATTATGCCTTAAAGTTACAATTTTTCATAGAGAAATTTATGGGAAATTAATTTCCAAAAGGTTTCCTACTTATTTCCCGCTATTTATTGGGCGGGTTCATTCATTTGTTGTGGTATTAAAAAAGTACCAAAAAACAGTAGTTGCTATTAGCAAGTAATATGCGGGAAGTAATACCTGCTATTAGTAACTACTACTCTTCCCGATCATGTGAGGCCTCACATTAAAATCTGCCTTAAACGGCAGCAATAACACTATTTCATAATTTCAAAAACCACAACAAAATGAAAAAATTTTATATTGTATTTCTTCTAATAGTATGTATTCTTCCATTATCATATTCTTGTAATCCTGAAGCACTTTCCGAGGACCTTAATTTATACGAACAACAGAGTAAAACCAATACTGGTGATGACGATGATACCGTACCACCACCTAACACAGGAGGTGATGAAGAAGAAGATCCTGAAACAACACCATAATAACAGAATTCTTCTTAATTGAAATAAATTTATACAAATAAGTTATTACATTTGAGGAATGAAACCTAACCTACTTTCATTCCTCTTTTTCTATTGTATACTATTATTAATTTCAAATAATACCAATTTTTGCTTTGCTCAAACTACCAATAGTAGCTATCAGATTTTTGATAAAAATAGTAGGAAAAAATGGACCATAGAAAAAAGACAATCTGAATTAAATAATGCCTTAAAATTTGCTAAAAAAGTTAAGGACACCGAATATATCATAAAATCATACCGATTAAAGAATGCTCTTTTTAAAGCCACTAAAGAATATGATAGTGCTAATTATTATTCCTATAAATTATTAGACTTTGGTACTCAAATAAAAGATTCGTTAACAATAATTAGAGCCTACAAATATTTAGCTGATAATTATAACACTATGGATAGTGTAAACTTAGCTATTGATTTTTATGATAAAGGATATACTTTAAGTACAAAATTAAATCAAGTTCCTGACCAATTAAGAGCTTTGCAATACACCGCAATGTTGCAGCGCAAAATAGGCTTATCATTTGAAGCAGAAGAAACTTTAAGTAAGGCAATAGCATTAATTGATGAACAAAGTAAAAAGGAAGACTATACTGTTAATCTAATAGGCATTTATGTAGAACTTGGAATTCTTTATAAAGAACGACAAGCATATGAGCAAGCCTTGGTTTATTATAAGAATGGATTTGATTTAGTTGAAAATAAAGGATATAAGAGTACTTTCTTGAATAATATTGGAAATCTATATTTAGACATGCAGGACTATGATAATGCCTTAGAAAACTTTAATGCATCGTTAGACATAGCAGAGCAATTAAAAGATTCTTTAAAAATAGCTAGGGTTATGTGTAACATAGGCGTGGTTAAATATCATTTAAATGATAGAACTTCTGTACAGGATATCGAAAAGAGTTTAGAGATTAGAGAAAAGATGAATTACCTCTTAGGCATGTACTCTAGTTATTATAAACTGGCCAAAGCATACCAACACTTCAACCAAACTAACAAGGCTAAGCAAAATGCAAATGAAGCTTTAAAAATAGCAACAAACCTAAAAATAGGCGAAGAACAACTAGAAACACTTAAATTACTCATAGACTTAGGAAATACTTCTCACATCAATAGCTACTTACATTTAAGAGATAGTTTAGAGCAAATAGAATCCTCTTCTAAGCACAAATACATGTCTTTAAAATATAATTACCAAAAGGAACATGAAATAGCCAAAGAGAACGAACTTAAATACTTAGCTAATAAGATAGAGCTACAAGAGCAACATGCAAGAAAAATAATGTCGAGATGGGGGTTAGTGATTGGTGTAATTATAGCTATTCTAGTATTTCTATTAATTCAGAACCATCATAAGCGTAAATTCTTAGCACAAATATACGACACAGAAAAGCGTATAGCTAAACAAGTACATGATGAAGTAGCAAACGATATTTACCACACCATGAATAAAATACAGTCTCATACTATAGATGAAGAGACTGCCCTATCTGATTTAGATAAAATATATCAAAAAACCCGTGATATTTCTAAAAGTAACAATGACATTGATATTGATGATCATTTTTCTGAAACCCTTGAAGAACTTATTGTATCTTATAAAAAAGAAGGAATTTTGCTAATCACTACAGGTATTTCTAACATCAAGTGGGAACGGTGTAATAAAGAAAAACTAATTGTTTTATATAGAGTTATTCAAGAGCTAATGACCAATATGAGTAAGCATAGCAAAGCATCTAGAGTAAGAGTTAGTTTTCATCAAAAAGGTCATAAAATAGCAATTGATTATATGGATAATGGCATTGGAACGGACTTTTCTAAAAAAAGTGGACTCAAGAATATGGAAAACCGTATTAGTACTGTAGGGGGAAGTATTAAATTTGAGTCTAACAATAATGAAGGATTTAAAGCATCCTTAATACTTTAGTTATTTATGTATTCAAAAATATTAGTAGCAGAAGATTTAAAAAGTATAACAGACGGCATTCATACCCTCTTAGAAGAACTTAATATTCCGATAACAGAACAAGTTCAATACTGTGATGATGCATTTTTAAAAATAAAAAAAAGTGTTTTAGATGGTGAGCCTTACGAGCTTCTTATCACTGACTTATCTTTTAAGAAAGACCATAGAAACGAAAAGTATACCTCTGGAGAAGAACTTGTAGAAGCTGTAAAAAGCGAATATCCTTCTGTAAAAGTAATTGTATATTCTATTGATGATAGAATTCAAAAAATTAGAAGGTTATTTGAAAAATTTGAGATAGACGGATACGTTTGCAAGGGGCGTAAAGGAATACAAGAACTAAAGGATGCTATTTTTTTAACTTACAACGGCAAACAATATATATCAGATCAAGTTTCTCAAGCCTTAAGAAATACTAATAGTGTTAATATTGATGATTTTGATATTATACTTTTATCTTACCTAGCTAAGGGACATATTCAAGATGAAATAAGTCAGTTGCTTAAAAATCAAAACATTACTCCTAATAGTTTAAGCACTATAGAAAAGCGTATCAATAAAATGAAGAATATTATGGATGTGCAAAATACGGTACATCTTATAGCTGTATCTAAAGATATGGGGCTTATCTAAATGAAAATAATCCTCATGAAATACATTGAAATAATTTCTAAACTTATTTTACAGCTATTTTAATTAGTGAATTATTATAGTATTTTTGATACTACTAATATTTACACAGCTATGAAAAAAATTATTGCCTATACCGTTTTAATCGCAGGTGCTTTAGTATTGACGAATTGTGCCGAAGAAGATGAAAATGGATGTTATTGTGATTTCTACGAATCAGTTTACAATGAGTCTACTGGTAATTTTGATTATGAATTTGTAGAGCGCCAGAGTGGTACATGCGACCAATATAATACTGAAGGATACTTTACTGAGTCTAACTGCGAATAAACTACCAAAGATAGCCTGGCAAACATTACAATTGATTGTTATTTTTAATAAGGAAACAAATGGCTTATTTTGTAACCTTGACTATTTAGCAAAAGGAATATATTTCTTCCAGAGATAAGTTATATCTGAGGATAAATTTAATTTCAAGATTCCTAATAAACATACTACAACTATTACCCCTGACTTAATTACTATATTAATAATGGGGTGAAAGTTAAAATCCCAAAAGAAAAATATGAATCCAATACCCGCGAAGAGCAACGTAGTTTTAACCGTTTTTATAGTGAATGGTTGAATACCAAACTTCTTATTTACAAAAACTATTTTAGTTGCGTTGTATATAAAAAATGCCATCAAACTAGCCAATCCTGCACCATTCATTCCCCAAACAGGTATAAATAAAGCATTCAGAACTACCGTAAGAATAGCCAAGAATACACCAAATGTTAATACTGTTTTATAATATTTTGAGTTAAAAATGATAGCATTATTAATACCTATCAAATTATCCATTAGTTTGGCTAACGATATTAAAAACACAACCATAATAGCACTACTATACTCTACAGGAAGTAACTTGTAAAGTTGATTTATGTTTAGAACAATCAACAAAAAAATAATACCACTAACAATGTATAGATTAAGAGACGAACGTTTGTATAAACTTTCTAAATCTTCCATATCGTTAGCATTTAATAATTTGGCCGTAATAGGTGTTGTAATTTGTTGCATTGCCCTAGAGGGAACCGCAATTACAATGGCTATAAAAACAGCTACGTTATAATATGCTACATTTTTAATATCTACATATTGCCCTAACATAAATTTATCGATATCTAAAAGTATAATGGCAATAGATCCAGCAACTATAATTAGTAACGAGTAATTAAAAACGGTTTTAAAATTATCAGGAATACCAATTTTAAAACTTGGTTTTTTAATGTGAAATGCTACTGCACCCATTAGTAGCATTCTAGTAAAGTACATTAACACCACTAAATAAATAAAGTTTTCAATTCCTATATAATCTAGATACAATGCAAAAAGTAAAATCATTATAATGGCTCTATGCACCACTTCTTTCATAAAGTTACCCTTAACGGATTGCAGCTGTACTTTTGTCCAAGCATAAAACACTTCAAAATAAGCCATAGAAGCAGCAATCACAAAAACTATCCAAGCATAGTTGGCTATAATAGGATTTTCTCTAGAAAGAAAACTAGCAATAGGATCATACATAACATACATCAACAGCCCTATAGGCATCATCATAAGTATAGGTAGTATGAACATCATAAAATTAAATTTATGCTGCTGTTCCCCTTCTTCATAAGAAGAATAGAATTTCACCATTGCATTTTGAACACCTGCATTTAGTAAAGGCGCTAAAATATTAGAAACAGAAATTAAATAACCTATAAGTCCATAATATTCATCAGACATGAAATTAGGGTATAGAAACAAGGTATTTATAGCACCTAGAGCAAACCCTAAATACGTAAATATAATATTGAATAAAGACTGTTTAAAAATTACTCCCATAGAAATGGTTACAGGCTCTTTAGTAAAGATGCCATATGCTGTGTTAAATTTTTTCTACTATAAACTTCTACATTAGTTGATGTAACAAATAATTCATTCTTTTTGTACAAGTTATAATATGCTAGTATGGTTTCTTTTATTTTTTGTTCTTCAGAATAATTAAAAGTATTACCTGTTTTGGTATTACTAATAATACGAGCAGCATCCCACTCCTCTGGACCTATAGCTAAAATAGGTCTTTTAGAAATTATATACTCAAAAAGTTTTCCTGGTATAATACCTTTCGTTTCTTCTGAATTAATTTCTAATAATAACAACACCTGACTTTCTCTTTGTAAAATAAGTGCATCTTCATGAGATAAATACCCTTTTAAAACAACGTTATCAGTTAACCCAAACTTGGTAATACTATCTATAATTTCTTCACTTACCTTTCCGGCTAAAGTTATTTCCAAATCATTTTTAAAGCTATCTATGGTATCGCATAATTCTTTCAAAATACTCCATAATACTTTAGGGTTTCTACCTGATAATAAAGATCCTATATGCGATAATGTAAAGTTATTGTTTAATTTATTGTTTTTTACTTTTTCATTATCATAACCATTTGTAATAACCGCAATGGGAGTATTTGTTAATTTAGAAAATTCATCCTTTGTGGTAAAACTTGTTACTGATATAGCAGAAGCATTATTTAAAACTTTAGACTCTAGTTCCTTGTGCTTTCGCTGAGATTTTTTTGTTAGTTTCAACTTTGAATGATACCCTATTGATGTCCAAGGATCTCTAAAATCTGCTAGCCACTTTACCCCTATTTTTTCTTTGAGTTGCATCCCTATAAGATGCACACTATGCGGTGGTCCGGTAGTAACAATAGTTTCAATATGGTTCTCCTTAATATATTCTGATAAATATGTTACAGAAGGTTTTACCCAAAATTTGCGAGCATCTGGTATAAATAAATTCCCCCTAATCCATAACAATACCTTCTCAGTTACCGATTGTTTCTTGGTAGAAATAATACCGCTACTTATAGTTTTAGTTTTATTTTTTGAAAAAACATTAGCAAAAGCATAAGGCTCAAAAATAGCCCCCTTAATAATTGTTATATCCTCTGGTACATCTTTTACAAAAGTAGTATCAGTCATAGGATACGTAGGATTTTCTGGAATATAAACAATTGGCTCTATATCAAAATATCTAAAATACTTTACAAATTTTAACCAACGTTGTACGCCAGGTCCTCCTGCGGGAGGCCAATAATATGTTATAATGAGAACTTTTTGCATTTAAAGCATATTATCAAAGCTATTCCTTTGATTTAAACTGATATCCTATTCCTCCTACTATTAATAAAAATAGTATAATATTACCTGCTAAAGTAAGCGTACTACCAGTTGCTACAACAGAAGGCTCAAATGTAAATTCAATGGTATGTGAACCCGCCGGTACTTCTATAGCTCTTAATGCATAGTTGGCTCTAAATTGTGGTACTTCTTTTCCATCAATAGTAGCCTTCCATCCATGAGGATAATACATTTCGGAAAATAAAGCTAATCCATTATTAGTATTGGAAGCTTTGTATTTTAAATAATCTGGTTTCTTCTCTACCAATTGAATAGTAGCTAAACTATCTACGCTATAACTATTTTGTAAAGAACTTAACTCTTTAAAAGCATTTACGTTTACAATAGCTTCAGATTTAGTATCTAAACTATCCATAGCTTTCATAGCTTCATCATCAGAATTTACCTTTTTAACATCAGAAACAAACCATGCACTACCATTCACATAGGGGTTTACTGCTGGGTAAGGTTGCCCTTCTTGGTTGGGTCTAATGATGTACTTAACATTTAACATATTTAGTACCGCAACATTATTATTTGCTATTTGGTATTCAAATAACTCTTGCAATCTTCTTGGTTTTGCCCCATGATAACCACCAATAGAATTAAAGAAATAAGAAGTTCTAGCTCCGTTTAAGCCCTCAGAAGTATCAAAAACTCTATAATCTGTAGTGTCCTTTAAAATCTGATTGTCAACTGCGCTTTTTGTAAATGGTATGTCCATTTTTCTACTATTAACAAAGTCATCTTCATTTACATAGCGTAAATCAACACCAATTAAATCTATAGCCACTAAAACAATTAAAGCTCCAACGGCAAAATTATATTTTAGAGATCCCTTTATATAAAACCAAAGAGCACTAAATGCAATACCTATTAAGATAAAGCTTCTAAATAAGTCTTTATTATAAATAGCTTTTCTATCTTCTACAATCATTCTAACAATATCAGCTCCGTAATATTGTTTTAAAGTAGCATCATTAGCACTTACAAAATTAAATAATTGTGACTTCAATAGAAATAATACTGCTAACAAGCCTCCCATAAAAATACCAGACCATTTAACAGCCTTTACTTTAGCCTCTTTAGTAATATTTTTATCAAACACCTTAACTAAAGCCATAATTGCCATAATAGGTGCACAAAGTTCTATTATTACCTGAATCGAGGAAACAGCTCTTAACTTATCGTATAAAGGAAAATAATCTATCATTAAATCGGTTAAAAAACTAAAGTTTTTACCCCATGATAAGAATAATGACATTAAGGCTCCGGCAACGAGCCACCACTTGTATTTATTTTCTACTAGAAATAAACCTATACAGAATAAGAACAATACAATAGCTCCTATATAGGCAGGTGCTGCCGTACCAGGTTGTGGCCCCCAATAGGTAGGTAAATTTTTAGAAAACTCTTTGGCACTAGATGCTGGAACACCTTGGCTAGTTAAGTAATCATATGTTTTAGAATTATCTCCTAAATTTTCAGCATTTGAACCTCCGAACATTCTAGGAACTAAAAGATTTAAAGACTCTACTACACCATAGCTATAGTAAGTAATATAATCTCTATCAAGAGCAAGGTTGGTATTTCTTTCAGATCCATCCGGATTAAAAGTTAGCTCACTTTTACCTCTAGTACTCCATTTGGTGTATTCGCTAGTAGCTAATAAGTTAGATGCATTAGTTAAAACTGCAAGAAAAGCGGCTATAATTAATACCCCTACCGATTTAAAAAAGGTAGGCAACTCTTTATTTTTAATAGCTTCTATAAAATAAACAATGCCTATTATAAGTACCAATAGTAACAGATAATAGGTCATTTGAAAGTGATTAGCTACTATTTCTAGTGAAAGAGCCAAAGCTGTGAGGATGGCTCCCCAAAAATATTTTCTCTTGAATACCAGTAAAATACCTGCTAATACCATAGGGAAATAAGCAATAGCGTGAGCTTTAGCATTATGCCCAACCCCTAATATAATAATGTAATACGTAGAAAAAGCAAATGCCAACGAACCTAAAAATGCAAGTCGGTAATCTACTTTAAGAACTAACATTAATATATAAAAGCTCAATAAATACAAGAATACATAATCTGCTGGCCTTGGCAAAAAGCGGAGTACTTTATCAAAAGATTTTATGTAGTTATGCGGATAATTAGCACCTAACTGATAGGTAGGCATTCCACCAAAAGCACTGTTAGTCCAATAAGATTCTGTTCCTGTTTCTTGCTTGTAATCGTTACGTTCCTTTGCCATACCAGAGTATTGAACAATGTCACTTTGATAAATAACATCTCCTTGTAATACTGGCTTAAAATATAATACAGCAATAACTATAAAAGATACAACAATAGCTATGTGTATTCCTATTGACTTAAAATTTAGGTTCATTTGGTTAGTTAGTAGTTTTGGTTAGTCAATTTCTTCAAAATCTATATACTCCCCTACCTTTTTCTTTTCTTTTGGTTTTACATTGTTAGTTTGATTGGTAGTATCGTATGAATTTTTATTATTCTGTTGATTAAATTCGTTAAACTTCTTATTAATTTGTTCCTCAGACTTTTTCATCAAATATCTAAGAACATACGGCATAAAAACTCTTGTTACAAATCTCAATAAAAGTATTATTGAAATAATTATAATAAGTGTTCTTAAAAAACTGGTCATATAAACAAACTGCATTCTATTCAAATATTTATAAATCTCAAAATTACAATTCTATTTCTAGTAAACTATAACAGTTTTCATAAATCTATCTAAAAAAAGCTTTTATTGACTTGTTATTTTAGGCAGTTTATTAGGTATTTGTTACTTTTAAACCGAGTAATTTAGATATAAAATATGAGGATATTATTTAAAGCTATTCTTTGTATATCATTTTTCGGATATACAACAGTAAGTCTAGGACAATACACAGATGTTATAAATTCTAACCGCCCAGGAACTTCTATGAGTTCCTTTTCTGTTGGTAAAAGAGTTTTACAAGTAGAAACAGGGTTAAGCTATAAAAGTTTAGAACATGATAGCTTTAATAATTCAATGGTAGAGGGTGCTGCTGTTGATTTCACCGTTAGATATGGTTTATTTAAAGAACAGCTTGAATTACTTTGGGATTTTACTTATCAGTTTGATAATCTAACCAATACTACAGTAACTCCTATCTTAGAGGAATCTAGAGGAGGATTCTTAAAAAATTCTATTGGAGCTAAGTATCTAATTTTTAATCCTATTAAGGAGGAAGACCAAATAATTAATATAAGAAGTTGGGATGACAACTATGGTTTTCGATGGAAAGATTTAATACCAACCGTAGCACTTTACGGAGGTGTAAACTTAGTGCCAGATTCTCCATTTGATTATGGTAATCAATTTAATTTAGATAACATTGCTTTTTATGCTCAATTAGAAGAGCCTGCATTTAGCCCTAAGGTAGTTTTAACTACACAAAGTAATTTTGCTGGTTATTGGGTTTTAATAACAAACTGGGGGTATAACCGTATTGCTACAGATTACCCGGAAATGTCTTATATAATTACGCTGGTACACTCATTTAAAAGCAATTCTAGACTTAGCGTTTTTGTAGAAAACCAAGGTATTAAAAGTGATGTATATGCAGATGTGCTTGCTAAAGGAGGTATTGCCTATTTATTAGGTAGAGATTGGCAAATAGATTTAAGTCTTGGAGGAAGCTTTAAAAACACGCCTTCACAAGGCTACACTTCTTTAGGTGTTTCCTTTAGAATTGATAAACATGTTGATGAAATAAAAACAAATAAAGAAAAATCTAACAAAGAGCTTTCAACTGGTAAGAGAAAGAAGAAGAAAAAGAAAAAGAAAACCAAGAAAATAAAAGAGATTGAAGAATCTATAGAAGACGAAGAATAAAGAAACTTAACAAATAATAATGGTAACGCTTAAAGAACTAACTACAAAGAAAGAAATGGAATCTTTTGTTAAGTATCCATTTACTTTATATAAAAATAATAAATACTGGGTTCCTCCTATTATCAAAGAGGAATTAGCCACATTTGATAAAAATGAAAACCCTGCCTTTGAAAATGCTGAAGCTACTTTTTTTGGAGCTTATAACGAAACAGGTGAAATGGT
This sequence comes from Neptunitalea lumnitzerae, assembly GCF_027924185.1. Lineage (GTDB taxonomy): Bacteria > Bacteroidota > Bacteroidia > Flavobacteriales > Flavobacteriaceae > Neptunitalea > Neptunitalea lumnitzerae. The sequence goes on along the minus strand of NZ_BRVO01000002.1, from coordinate 402,788 downwards.
TGGCCGTATTGCTGTTATTATAAACTGGCACGAAGTAAACGAACAAAAAATTAAAAAGGTTAGATTTGGTTGGTTTGACTTTATTGATGACATAGAGGTTTCAAAAACCTTGTTAGAGAAGGCTTTTGAAATAGGAAAATCACACGGATTAGAGTTTGCTGAAGGACCTATGGGATTCTCTAACTTAGATAAAGTTGGAGTAATGACTGAGGGTTTTGATGAAATAGGAACAATGGCTACATGGTATAATTACCCATATTATCAAGAGCATTACAAACAATTAGGCTTTGAAATTGGTAAAGAATATGTAGAAAATAAGTTTCCTTTTTCTAATGTAGATCCAAAATTTTTTGAAAAGGCAGACAAACTAATAAGAGCTAGGTATGAACTTACCCCTCTTAATTTTAAAACTACAGCAGACATTTTACCACACGTAGATAAAATGTTTGATTTATTTAATTCTACATACGATGTTTTATCTTCGTTTATACCTGTAAGCCAAAAGCAAAAAGATTATTTTAAGAAAAAGTATATTCCTTTTATTGATCCGGAGTATGTAAAGTTTATTACCGATAAAGAAGGCAACTTAGTAACATTTGGTATTGTATTACCATCATTCAGTGAGGCTTTACAAAAAGCAAATGGTAAATTATTTCCTTTCGGGTTTATTCATCTATTAAAAGCTAAAAAGAATAAAACAGCACTTTTCTATTTAATCGGGGTTCATCCTAAATATCAAAATAAGGGTGTAACTGCTATTCTATTTAGTGAATATTATAAAACTTTTAAGAAGAAGAAAATTGAAAATTGCTTGAGAACGCCCGAACTAGCGAGCAATGTAGCAGTAAGACAAATTTGGAAAAATTTTAATCCTACTATCTATACAAGAAGAACCACTTTTGTTAAAGATATTGATTAAAAAAAAAGATATAAAAAACCCCAGACTAATTAAAATCTGGGGTTTTACATTTTACAATATATTTCTTAATCAATAACTAAGTTATAAGATTGTTTAGCTATCTCAAGCTCTTCGTTGGTGGGTACAATTAAAACTTTGGTAACTGCATCAGGTTCATTTACCATACGTACAGTATTACCTCTTACAGCATTCTTTCTAGGATCTAATTTAATTCCTAGATATTCCATTTCTTCACAAACTATTTTTCTAATAACACTACTATTCTCACCAATACCAGCAGTAAATACAATAGCATCTAAACCATTCATGGCTGCAACATAAGAACCAATATATTTCTTAATCTTGTATCCATTTGTATATAAAGCAAGTCTACAAGCTTCATCTCCATCAGCAGATTTTGCTTCAATATCACGCATATCACTATACCCAGTTAAACCAAGCATACCACTCTTCTTAAGTAAAATATTATTAACTTCATCAGAAGTGTATCCTAACTGATCAATCATATAGAAAATCACAGATTGATCAATATCCCCTGCTCTGGTTCCCATAATTAAACCGTTAGCAGGCCCCATACCTAAGGAATGATCAATGGCTTTACCATCTTTAACTGCAGTAATGCTACATCCATTTCCTAGGTGGATGGTAATTATTTTCCCAGAAGGTAATCCTTTTTCTGTTAGGTATTCAATAGCTTTTTCAGAAACATATTTATGACTTGTACCATGAAAACCATATGCACGTATATCATGCTCCTCTGTAAGTTCTTTAGGTATTGCATATTGATATGCTTTTGGTTCCATCGTTTGAAAAAAGGCAGTATCAAAAACAGCTACTTGCTTTGCACTAGAAAATACTTTTTCTGCCACTTCTATACCCTTTAAGTTAGGTGGGTTATGCAATGGCGCTAAAGCAAATAAATCTTTTACTTTATCTTTAACATCATCTGTTACTTCCACTGTTTTCGAGAAAGTTTTTCCTCCGTGAACTACACGATGACCAACAATTTGAATATTATTTTTATCACTAATTACACCAAACTCTTTATCTAAAAGATACGTTGTAATTTTTAATAAACCTGTTTCATGATCAGGCACATCTACTTCTTTGGTTATTTTAAAATCTCCAGACTTATAGTGTATTAAAGCACCATCTAATCCTATTCTTTCCACTAAACCACTAGCCGCTACATGCTCTTGCGGCATTTTTATAAGTTGAAATTTTATAGATGAACTTCCTGAATTTATTACTAAAACATTCATGTTAATTATATTCCTTGTGCTTGTATTGCTGTTAATATTACGGTATTAAATACATCGTCAATTGTACACCCTCTACTTAAGTCGTTTACAGGTTTATTAAGTCCTTGCAACATAGGTCCAATGGCTAATGCTCCTGTTTCTCTTTGTACCGCTTTGTAAGTGTTGTTACCTGTATTCAAATCAGGGAAAATTAATACTGTTGCTTGACCTGCTACTTCAGAATCTGGCATTTTGCTTTTACCAACAGTAGTATCAACCGCAGCATCATATTGTATAGGTCCTTCAATTTTTAAATCAGGTCTTTTACTTCTAACTATTTCAGTAGCTTCTCTAACTCTATCTACATCCTCTCCTTTACCAGAAGTACCAGACGAATAAGACAACATAGCAATTTTAGGTTCTATACCAAAGGCAGCGCTACTTTCTGCAGAAGATATTGCTATTTCAGCTAATTGTTCTGCAGTTGGGTTAGGGTTAATGGCGCAATCTCCAAAAACAGAAACTCTATCTTCTAAGCACATAAAGAATACAGAAGATACTACCGAAACACCAGGCTTTGTTTTTATAAATTGTAATGCAGGTCTAATGGTGTGTTGTGTTGTATGCGCAGCACCAGAAACCATACCGTCTGCATCACCCTTATGAATCATCATAGTACCAAAATATGAAACATCGGCCATTACATCTTTAGCCATATCCATATTAATGTTTTTATGTTTTCTTAATTCATAAAACGTTTCAGCATACTCTAAATACTTATCAGATTTTATAGGCTCAATTATATTCACCTTATTTAAATCTATAGGTAACCCAAGAGTACTAACTTTTGTTTTAATCTTCTCTTCGTTACCTAAAAGTATAATATCAACTACATCCAAAGCTAACAATCTAGACGTGGCTGTTAATATTCTGTCATCAGAACCTTCTGGTAAAACAATACGTTTTCTTGATTTTTGAGCAGCTCTGTATAAGCTATACTGAAACATTTTAGGAGTAACCGCATGAGCTTTAAAGTTAATCAACTTTTCGGTTAGTCCATCTAAATTCATATACTTTTCAGAAGTAGCAATAGAGGTAATAATTTTCTCTTTACTATCTTTATATATCTTAGATTTTATACCACCTACTTTATTAGTAACTCCAAAAGTTCCTTGTTTAACAGATATGATAGGAACAATCTGAGAAAGCCCGTCAATTAGACGCAAGATACTATCTTCTGGTATTAATCCTCCTGTTAAAATGATACCCGAAATATTAGGATAATTAGCCGATGTATGTGCTTGTAAGGCTCCTAAAATAATATCAGCTCTATCACCTGGAGTTATTACCAAACTATTATCACTTAAATGTGTAAGGTAATTTCTTAATTGCATTGCTCCTACGCCAAAACTTCCCGTTTGGTTATCTAAATGTTCTTCACCAAAAAGTACTTTCCCTTTTAGTTCTTTTACAATCTCTTTTACAGTAGGGTTCTGAAGTATATTAATTAAAGGTATTACAGCAATCTCTACTTCTTTAGGAAAAATCTTTTTAAGGTCAAATTTCACATAGTTAATATGCTCTTCTTCAATTTTATTAGCAACAATACCAATAACCTTTACATCTTTATGTATAAACGATGTATAGGCAAAATTAAGAGCACTTACTAGTTCACTTTGCGTTTTTCCTTTACCACTACAAATAATAATGGTCGGTAGACCTAAATTTTTAGCAATAGAAACATTAGTATCAAATTCAAAAACATTTCCTTTCACAGAAAAATCTGTTCCCTCCACTAGTACAAAGTCAAACTGATCTTCAAGTGCTTTGTATTTTTGAATAATAATGTCAAGTACTTCACCTTCATTACCTTCGTTGCGTTTCTCTAACACTTTTTTTCTACTAACACCATAACACTCCTCATAACTAGCGCTTACATCAAAGTGCGTTAAAATAGTTTCTATATGGTTATCCTTAACCCCCTCTGGAAAATCATCTATGATAGGACGGAAATACCCTACCTTAGCTGTTTTTCCTAGCAACGTCTGCATCAACCCTAAAGATATTAGTGACTTACCACTATTTTCTTCCATGGTTGCTATGTATATTCCTTTATTCATAAACTCTTATTTAGGACAAAAATACTGTTTATAATTTTTCTAAATACTGATAATTGTACATTTATTTATTTCAAAAAATAACTATCTTCGCATGTGAATTTGGTTACATATTTACTATTTTCACTACTTTAATACCCCTTCCTTTTGCAGTAATATATTGTTAATTAACTTTTTATTCTAAGTAGTTATTTCTTTTGAAAGAACATAGCCTTTATACTAAAAATTTCTTTTTAAACTTTAAACCAAAAGTTTTGAGTTTTCTGTGCTTTTTAGTTTTAGTAATAATTGGGTTTATTATTATTAGACAAGAACATATCATTGCCGAGGAAAATGAGAAACTAGAAATGCAAAAAATGCTAAATGTTGTTGAACGTAATATTGAGCAAATATTACAGAACAGCTATGTAACTACTCTTTCTCTTTCTCAAGCAGTAGACAACAATGGACAAGTACATGACTTTGAAAGTATTGCAAAGCAATTACTGAATAAAAATAAAAACATAGATGTTGTTCAACTGGTTCCTGATGGTGTAATAAAGTATATATATCCGTTAGAAGGTAATGAAGCTGCACTAGGCTTAAATCTTTTTACCACAGCACATACGAAGCATGAAGCAGAACAAACTATAGAAAGAAATGATATTTACTTTGCAGGTCCATTAGAATTGGTTCAAGGGGGAAGAGCTGTAGTAGGACGTTTACCTATTTACAAAAACGATAAGTTTTGGGGATTCTCTGCCGTTATTGTAAGCTTTAAAAATATACTAGAAAATTCAGGACTTTCAAATTTTAATATTAATGGGTACTCTGTGCAGCTTTCTAAAATTAACCCAGTAACACAGAAGGTAGATTATTTTTTAGACGGACCAACTAATTTGGAGAACAGCATAAAAGAAACCATTAAACTTTCACAGGGCAATTGGCAACTTCATTTGGTTAAAGAAAAAAAGTACACCATATTAAAGTCACTCTATCCAACTATTATATTATGGGCTATTTTTTGCGTAGGGTCAACCATTCTATTATACTACCTTATAAAACATCCTTCTGAATTACAAAAAGTAATAATCAACCAAGATCAGTTAATTTCTAAAAATGAAATTGAGTTACAAGCAATATTTGACAATGCTGCTTTAGGAATTGCTGTTGTTGATATTGAAAAGAGAATTTTTATAAAAGCGAATCATCAGCTATGCAAAATGTTAGAGTGCAAATTAGATTATTTGGAACATAACAAGGTTCACAATTTTGTACAAGATAAAGATGATCAACACTTTGAAAATCTTTTATTAAAATTAAAGAAAGGAGACCTAAATAAGTTTTCAGCTACCAAAAAATTAATTAGTAAAAACAATACTATTGTTTGGGTTAACATAGCCGTTTCCCCTATGTGGCATAAAGGTGAGAAACCTACTTCCTATATTTCTGTTATAGAAGACATAACGGAAAAAAGAAGATCTTCTGATTTATTAAAAGAAAGTGAATCTAGATTTAAAAGTTTATTTGATGATTCTACAGTACCTTTAACAGAAGAAGATTTTTCTGAAGTTAAAAAAGAACTTGAAAAAGCCCAAATAACACATTTACCCAGTACAAAAATTTACAGATATCTAAAAGCACACCCAGACCTAATTGCTCAATGCGTGTGTAAAACCAATATTATTGCAGCAAACAAAGAAATGGTTGGTTTATTTGAAGCTACCTGCAAACTTGAATTAATAGAACATTTTAAAAAATTAGCTACTACGAAGGGCCCACATTTTCTAATAAAACTTTTAGTAACCATTTGTAAAGGTGAAGTTTCTTTTTCAGGCGAAACAGAAATAGAAACACTTAAGGGTAATAAAAAAGAAGTTCTTATAAAGTGGTATGTAGTGCCAGGTTTTGAAAAATCATATAAAAGAGTCTTTGTATCTACAGAGGATATTACGGAACGAAAAAATGTGGTTAGAGAACTCAAGAAATCTCATAACACATTAATAGAACGAAACAAGCGATTGTTAGACTTCTCCTATATCATTTCCCATAACTTACGATCCCATACGAGTAACATACAAACTATCATTACCAATTTGGAATACGTAGAAAGTCAAGAAGAACAAAATGAACTTTTAGACCTCTTAAAAAATGTTTCAAACTCATTAGATGAAACCATACATAACTTAAACGAAATTACAAGTATACGTACCAATGTTAATATAACAACAGAGCTCTTAGATGTACATGAATATACCGAAAAAACTATTTCCGTCTTAAAATCTAAAATACAAAAAGAAGGCGCCATTGTAATTAATAAAATTAAGCCTGAAACAAGAATTTTATATAATCCTGCGTATTTAGAAAGTATTTTATTAAATTTAATTTCTAATGCTTTAAAATATAAACACCAAGATAGAACTCCAGAAATAACTATTTATACCGAAACCTTTAATGGTAATTTAAGATTAACTGTTCAAGATAATGGTATAGGTATAGACCTTAAAAAACATGGAGACAAGATTTTTGGTATGTACAAAACCTTTACAAAAAGACCAGATTCTAAAGGTATAGGGTTATATATTACCAAAAATCAGATAGAAGTAATGGGTGGACATATTGAAGTACAAAGCGAAGTTAATGTAGGATCAATTTTTAAAGTTTTTTTTAATGAGTGCTAATACTATATGTATTATAGATGATGATAAAATCTACCAATCTTTAACCAAAAAGATTTTACTTAAGTTGGTACCAGATATTCAGATATTACAGTTCTTAGATGGTTCAGATGCTTTGGAATATTTCAAAGAGTGTTTAGCTAGCAAAGAAAACTTACCTAGCGTAGTTTTACTAGATATTAATATGCCTTATATGGATGGTTGGGATTTTTTAAGTAATTTAGAAACTATTAGTATTGACTTTACAAAGGTTAACATACATGTAGTCTCCTCCTCTATAGCGCTACAAGACATGGAAAAAGCTAAATCTAATGCTCACATTATTAGTTATATTACGAAACCGGTTAAACCTGAAATTTTAAAAAATATTATGGAATATGTTGTCTAATATATTTTTTATACATTACTTTGTAATTCAAAGTACTTTAAATGAAAGATAAGGATTATTTAAACGATATTACAGAGATAAAAGAAATGATGAATAAATCATCTCGCTTTATTTCTTTGAGTGGCCTCTCCGGGGTTCTTGCTGGTATATATGCTTTAATAGGAGCTTATTTAGCGTATAATGCTATAGAAGATTATAAAAGTAGCCTTTTAATTAATTATAACTACATTACCATAAAACACCTGGCTTATATCAATTTAGAAATATATTTAGTTACTGTTGCATTAGCAGTGGTACTATTGGCTACTTTAACTGGTATTATTTTAACAAGAATAAAAGCCAAAAAGCATAATGCAAAAATGTGGGATGCTACTTCTAGACGCTTATTAATTAACTTTTTAATTCCATTAGTAACTGGAGGATTTTTTAGTCTTGTTTTAATTCAGCGAAACTTTGTTAGCCTTACAGCTGCTACTATGCTTATATTTTATGGATTAGCCTGTATAAACGCAAGCAAATTTACTTTTAGAGATATAAAGTATTTAGGATTAGTTCAATTAATTTTAGGACTCATATGTACCCAATTTGTTGGATATGGTTTGTATTTTTGGGCTTTTGGTTTTGGTGTAATGCATATTGTATATGGAGCCATTATGTACTTTAAATATGATAGAACTAAATAACTTTGGGATTAATTAATAACATAAATAAAGCATTTGATCACAGAATTAGACTCGGTATTATGTCTATTCTAATGGTTAATGAATATGCTGAATTTACAACACTAAAAGAGCTGTTAGAAGCCACAGATGGTAATTTGGCTAGTCATTTAAAAGCGTTGGAAAAAGCGGAATATATTAGTGTTCAAAAACAATTTGTAGGCAGAAAACCTAATACTAAGTATATCATTACAGACTTAGGAAAATTAGAATTCAAAAAGCATATTGATGCTTTGGAAAAACTGATTAAAAGGACTTAAAAAATTTTACATTTTAACTTTGAAATACAAAGTACTTTATGAATTACAATAGATTTATAGTTCATTTTGCCTTAACCATATTTACATTATTAACTCTAGTATGGTTAACAGCCATATTTTGTGCCACAGAATATTCGTTTGATAGTTTTATAATACTATTCATTTTGTTAATAGTGCTGATTTCTCTACTACTATTTGCAACATTTATCTATTTATTAGTGAAGTTTTCCAATGCTACCATAGCTCTTAGAAGCATAGCTATGCTACTGGTTATACTTACATACACCATATTAACTATTGTATACATTTTATAATCTTTTATCATCTAATACCATGAGAAAAATTGTCTTACTACTATTCGCTTGTTTTTTTAGTTTACTCTTTTACAAACAATCGTTAGGTATAAATACCTGCCTATTTTTACCCATCATAATATATACTATTCAAAAAGGTAAACTGAGCATAACATCTTATCTTATAGCTTTGGTTATAGCTGGTATAGCGGTATTTATTAATCCCTCCATCAGTTCTATATTCATGCTTGTACTAACTCTAATGGTATTCATCGGGAAAACACATGCTCCTGATGTTTCAATATACCTGGCTGCCTTTGGAGGAGTGGTAGACTCAATATGTGGCGGATTCGAAACGTTAACAAAGCAAGAAACCAAAAATAAAAAAAACACCACTCAAGCAAAATTTTGGTTGTTAAGTGCTGTTATTATAATTCCTGTGGTATTCATATTTATTGTTTTATACAAAAACAGTAATCCCATTTTTAATGATGCTGTAAACAAAATAGATCTTAGCTTTATAGATGTTGGTTTTGTGTTTACCATCTTTGTGGCTTTTCTATTTTTATATAATATCACTAAACCACTTTTAATTAAAGAATTAGTAACCATTGAAGATAATACTCCTACTAGCCTACTATCTCCCTCTGAAGAATTCTCAGTTACCCTATTGAAGAAACTGAAAGATGAACATCTACAAGCGTCCATACTTATTGCTACTTTAAATGTATTGCTGATTTGCTTCCTTTTAACTGATATTTTATTATTTCAGAATAATGAAGCCATGCAAGCTTTTAAAGACAATGTACATAATAGTGTGTATACCCTCATTATTTCAATTGTTTTTGCTATTACTATTATAAGTATCTACTTTAGGGGAAACATCAATTTTTACAAGCAGAATAACCTATTAAAAAAAATTACTTATGGTTGGTTGTTTCTAAATACACTTCTGGTTTTAAGCACTCTTTATAAAAACTATTATTATGTAGCACACCATGGGCTTACTTACAAACGCATAGGCGTATTTGTGTATCTAACTTTGGTGTTAGTTGGCCTATTCTTTACCTTTCAAAAAATAAGATTACAAAAAAGCTTCTGGTTCATTCTTAAGAAATCTACTGTAATTGGTTTTTACCTATTTGCTATACTTTCTTTAGTACCCTATGGAAAATTAGTTACTTATTACAACTTAACACATAACGTAGTTTTAGATGTTGAATATTTACTCTCATTACCAAAAGATAATGCCATTATATTATGGGAGCATAAACAAACCATAAAAGATAAAACAGGAAATGATTATTACCCTGTTTTATTAGAGCGTACACAACATTATAAAACCAAACTAACCAAACAAAATTGGCAATCTACCTCTTTAGATAATATTATTTACAAACCATAAAAGCTACTGTTATGAGAAAGAAACTTGTTATCTGGTTATTTGAAATTTCAAAAAACATATACACCAAATTCTTTAAAAGAAATCATATCCCCTGGAGTGTTAACGTATCTGAACTAAAAACCTATCCAATACAAAGCTTTGGATACGTGCTAGGGGATTTTTTACAATTAAACAATTTTGAGCTAATACCAAAGGTAGAAAGGCATGATGCCTACCACGTGATAACTCAGTATGGAACTACTGTTGAAGAAGAAATAGGACTCCAATTTTTATGTATGGGCAATGGTAAAAAAAGCTTATATATGTATGGTGCAATTATACTAGGTACTGCTATTCTCCCAGAATATCTTAATTTTTACATAGCATCTTATAAGTTAGGTAAGCAAGCTAATAGTTTTCATCAATTTGAATATAAAAATTTGTTGGAAACCAATTATGAAGAACTTAGAAACATGATATTTTCTATTGAAGATAGAGCTACCATAGCAAATGAGCTACACTCATTACACCAAAGAACACAAACCTACTATGCAAATATTTAGTAACTATTTTATTATGAAATCAAAAGCTATACACTTAGTAATATTATTAACGGTAATAGGTATTACTACCTTAGGATGTAGAATATTATATACTAGAAGTCTGTTTTTATCATTTTTAGTATGGAATTTATTTTTAGCGTTTGTTCCACTATTTATAAGCTCGTATATTATCAAACGTAATAAAAGAGGAATACCATTAGTTTTATTACTATTTACATGGATACTTTTTCTACCCCAATGCCCCTTATATTGTAACAGACTTTATTCATCTGCATAATTTTAGAAGTGTATTTTGGATTGACTTGATTTGCATTACAGCATTTGCCCTAAGCGGATTTCTAGCAGGTATATATTCTATGCATCAAATACATCAGTATTTGATAAAATCTATTACAAAACGATGGATTTGGACATTTATAACGGTATTATCATTTCTTTCTGGTTTGGGTATCTTTTTGGGTAGAATCTATCGTTTCAATAGTTGGGATGTGCTTCATAAACCAACAGATTTATTAAAATCAATTGTTCGTCTGGTTTTTCATCCCATAGTATATAAAGAAGCTTGGCTGCTATCTATAAGTTTTGGAATACTCATTCTTGTCAGCTACATAGCTATTCAACGTATGCTAGTAATAAAAAAAGAGTAACCCTCGGGGTTACTCTTTTCCATCTATATAATCTTGTAAATAACTAAATCGTTCTGTTAATTTCCCATTTTGTGTCATTCTAGAACGCTCTAAAATACCATCTTTGTCACCATTGTAAAAAGCTGGAATCACATGTTTTAAAAACATTTCTCCAAAGCCATCACTAGCATCTGCAGGTAACTCACAGGGTAAATTATCAACAGCCATTACTGCAATAGCCTTTTCATCCATATAATCTACTTCAGTTTCTGTTGCTGCATCATAACCATAATTGGGTTCTGCTATAGTAGAAGGTCTAATAGTACATGCTACTGGACCGTCAATATCACAGCTCACATCGGCTACTACTTTAATGTGAAAGTTTTTATGTTTTGCATCTTCTCTGGTAAATAAATAAGGTGCTCCATCACCAAAAAAGTGTCCTGCTATATAAAAGTCGGTTACTTTAGCAAAACGCATAAAGTTAGATTCATAAGCCTCAGGATGCTCATAAAAATCTGCTTTCCCTAAATGTTGATGATCTTTACGCTTATTATACTCTAATACATCTATCTGACAATAAACAGGTTCCTCGTAGGTATGGTGTAAATACTCTTTTACAGGAACTTTTTTAAGCTCCATAGCATCTAACATTTCTTTAGCACCATTACCAACCCTACCTTTCCCAGTTAGTAATATTTTCAAATTATTAGGCAACACACCCTTTATTCGCTTTAATGCATCTATTAAAGCCAGTTGATTTGGTAAATCTTCTGCCTTTGGCAATTCAAAAAGCTCATACTTTAATCCTAATGTTCTAAAACCATTGTAAGCACCAACAATACCGGCATACCTACCAAAAGCAACCAAGCGTTGCCCCTTTGTACCTGTAATCACTTCATGATCGTATAGCTCAATGTTCTTTTGTAAGATGGCATTCAGCAAATCTCTATTATAAGGCTGTTTTTTAATGGTATGAGAAAATAAAAAGTACTTTTTATTTGGCACCAAAGCTTCAATAGGTACTTCTTTTACCCCTATTAAAACATCACATGCCGAAATGTCATTAGATACGGTAATACCCTTTTCTATGTATGCTTCGTCTTTAAAAACACGAATATCAGAAGGTTCTACCGTTATCATAGCCTCGGAATACTTATGTATCAGTTTTTTACAATCTTCAGGAGATAAAACCACTCTTCTATCAGGTGGATTTTTACGTTCTTTTATAATGCCAAAGTGCATAAATAATCAGGTTTTGGTATGTATTATGCATAAAGTTAATTGTATTTTTAAAGTTAGCAAAACATTTTATACATTTGCCCACCTGCAAAACAGGTAATGTTCTTTTAAATATTACATCAAATTGGGGTCGACTGGTTTTGACAGCAGGTCTAATTGAAATGTAAGCATGCCGAGCTATGGAATTAATGCTCGTAAATCTCTATTCCAACCATTTTAAATGGCGAGAATAACTACGCTCTAGCTGCGTAATCTGAATTATAGTAGGATTTAACGCCACGTTTCCGCAAGGCGGAAAGGCTGGATGTCTCTGGATAGCCCTTGTTGACGGCGATCTTAATAGAGGCACCATAAAAGTCAACATAGAAACCTATCTTGCTTCGGTGCGGTTTTAAATCTTTAAGAAGCTAAGCGTGTTGTGGGCGGTTTCCGGTCAGCCACACGTCTAAAACCAAACGGAAACTAAGCATGTAGAAAGCCTTTTGGTTGCTTGTTTGGACGAGAGTTCGATTCTCTCCGACTCCACTTTTTATACTACAAACAACTTTAAAAACCCTGTAATCGTATGATTCACAGGGTTTTTCATTTTTATAGGTGTCATAAAATAGCAAATAAAATCATATTTAGCGACACCTATATGGATACCCCCCTGATACCCTCCAAAGGGGGGGGCGCTAATGCACTAAAAACGTTGTTTTACAGCATTTTACAAATGTTAAAGCATTTTGATTATTGAGTTGATTTTTTCAATTTTAGATCAAATTCTTATATAACTTTTTAATGTAAATGCTTATGAAGACGGATTATCATGTACACTTTTATTTAAAATTAGCTAAGAAAAATAAAGCTGGTTTAGTTCCCATTATCCTTAGATTGGTTGTTAATGGACAAAGAGCGGAGTATAGTATCTCTCGTAGAATTGATCCAAAGCTATGGAACGCCAATAGCGAAAAAGTCAATGGCAACAATCGTGATGCCAAAGAGATCAATGATCATATTTCTAATTTAAAACACAAACTCAACAGAATCCATCAATCCTATATCGATTCCGATACTGAAGTAACCGTAAAAAATTTAATGTATGACCTTAGAGGAGGTTCCAATATCAAATCAAAATTGTTATTAGCCGTTTTTAAGGAACATAACAAACGAATGGATACTTTGGTAGACAAAGACATCAGTGCTTCTACAGCAAGCCGTTATTGGGCTTGTTACAGCCATTTAGAAGCCTTTATCAAAGAAGAATACAAAAATGATGATTATCGATTGAATGCTATTGATTATCAATTCATCAATAAGTTAGAGTATTATTTAAAAACGGTACGCAAGTGTAACCACAACTCTACCCTTAAATACATCAATAACTTTAAAAAGATTATTCGAATAGCATTGGCTAAAATGGTTGGATGGAAAGAGATCCCTTCTACAATTACAAAGCCCAATTCAAACCCGTAGAAAGAGAATTTCTAACACAAGAGGAGATCATGATCTTGTATGAAAAAGACTTGCATTTTGATCGTTTGCGCATTGTACGCGATATGTTTCTATTTTCCTGTTATACCGGTTTGGCTTATGCTGATGTGAAGAAGTTAACCAATGATGATATCATTAAAGGAATTGACGGTTACCAATGGATTAAAACCAAACGAACCAAAACGGATTCGGTAAGTAGTATTCCTTTACTTCCCATGGCTATGGAAACATTAGATAAATACCAAGACCATCCAGAAGTCAAACGAGGCCCCTATATTTTACCGGTATTAAGCAACTAGAAGTCCAATGCTTTTCTTAAACAAATAGCTGAACTCTGCGGTATTAAAAAGAACCTAACCACACACTTAGCACGGCATACCTTTGCCACAACTGTCACGCTTTCCAATGGCGTTCCTATTGAATCTGTAAGTCGCATGTTAGGGCATAAATCCTTACGAACTACTCAGCACTATGCCAAAATAGTAGATAGTAAAATCAGTGATGATATGAGTATGCTAAGGGCTAAATTACATCCGGAAAGTGAACAAAAGAAAGATAAGAAGAGATAAATTTTATAGCGATTATAATTAATGATATTAATGTAATGATAGTATATTGCTTAAAAATAACTAAAATTTTCTAGTTCGACCTGTTATTTTCATAGAAGATAATTATCTCTTACAAAAGAACTATTAAACTACCTTTATTCTCTAAAACAATACTCCAACTTTTGTTGTCTGAAATTAAAATATCAACAACACCATTTAGATTATTAATATGATTATGTGCATTTCTATGAACCAAATCATCTTCTATTTTGCGAAGTTGAATAGATGATGCCTCCGCATTTTTCTTAAGTCGCTCCCACTCACTATAATGCATCCAACCTTCAACAGCAGCATAACTTGCCGGTAAGAGAATACCTAAAAATAAGTTTATATTATGAATTAAATGAATTCCATGTTCATGTAAGCCTAAGAAATTACCCTCAAATAGTACACTACATAAATGTAATAGCAAATTAAAACCAAACAATATTGCAATACCATTATTTAGCATTTCTAACTTTTCATGTTTATGGCCAATAGTATTAATTTTCGCATCAAAATAATCCAATTGTTCTTTGATCAGATCTCTCATCAAATATCTTTCATATATTTCAGAAACATAATCTTTCTTTTCTTTCTCAATTTTTAACTCCTGAATTATACTATTCAGAGTCTCATCATTATTAGCTGTTTCATCAGTTAATTTAATTTCTATTTGTGTAGGATAAAAATATTTTAATAGTCTCAGTTTTTCAGCTCTTAGTCTTTCTTGAATGTGTTTTTTATGAGGTTTTCTTTTTTTATAATTTCTCAATACGAAAAAAACAGCCATCAATAGTAAGAACTCAATCACTGACATCCATAAATTTAGGAGGTGTGGAATAGCATCATGAAAGGCTGTACTAGAAGCAAAAATTAATGCCGCAAACCATCCGAATACAATAGTCATTTTCCAGCTTTTTCTGTGGAGATTTCTATTCTTTAATGCCAAAGTATCTGATTGTTTGTACTCCTTATCAATGCTACCGAATAGTCGGTTTTCATCCTGTGACGAAATAGCAATATAATCAACTGGCAAAACATTTTTAACCTCACTATAATAAGATATAATTTCGGCTGTTCCTCCTTTGCCAGACGGTTTAGTTTCATCCCACACAAAAATCATTTTATCACAATTATCAGCAATGTAAATACCTGCCTTTAAATATGCTTCATTTCTTTCATCTGAATTAATAGGTAAAGCCTCTGTAGTTACTACCACCTCACTGGCTAAGTTTAATAATGAATCAAAATCCTCAATTTCATCCTTAGAAAAATCAGTCTTATATTCATCTATAGGCATCGGCAAAATCACATTTAAGGGCATCTTAAATACCTTGGTAACAATTTTTGCAAAAATAGTATCTGCCCCAATTGCCAATGAAGTATAACCAACAAATTCATTAATACCCTTTTCGTTAAGAATGTTTTGAATTTGACTTTCAATTTCCGCATAAACGTATTTTACTTCTTCAGCTTTAATTAATCGCTTACCTGAAATTCCAATTGTTAAGCTCATCTTATTAAAAATATAGAGTTGTTGTTTATTATTGTTTTAACCTTGGTAATGGAACATCTGTGTGTCCTGAAACCGGAAAATAAGTAGTCTTATAAGTTTCAAAACCAGATTTTGAATATTCCATTCGATAGTATTCCTTTTGTAATCTAAAGGGTAAACTAATGGTAAATGTTCCATCAACTTCGTTATCTACAATAGTATCATTATCTACTGAAATAGAAACTCCGGAAATTGGGTTACCATCATAGTCTATTACTTTTCCTGATATTTTACCTAAACTACCATCAGGTATTACTTTTAAGGTTATTGATTTTCCCAAAACAATGCTATCGGTTTGCCCCTTCCAATATTTTGCAAACAATGTTACTGGCACTTTTTTCCCAATATAATTTGAAGGTATTTGCTTTAAATTAATTTCCCCATTGCTTAGTAATTGTTTTCTTTCTTCTTTATTACCAATGACTATAGAAATGTCACCACCTGAAAACACCGGATAATTAGAGTCGAGACTAAGAGATTTATCAGGTTTTGCAAAAATAGTAATGTCTTTAGGCTGGTATTTAAGATATATAAATACAGACAACATTGAAATTAACAAAACAGCTAACATAATCCATAAATACTTATTCTGAACTTCAGCCGGAAATGGATTTTTAGGAGCAGGTTTTGGTGGTGTATTTTTTTCCCGAACATAATTGTAAATTATGGGAAAATTTTTCCTGTTAAAAGGTATTGCTTCATAATTTGCCAAACTTGGAGGTAAATCAGCTATATTAAAATCTTTAGTAATTACTGTAAATAAATTCCCTGATGTTTTTGCAGAACGCTTTCTGTTTAAAAAAAATAACCACTCTGCCTCTACCCATGACGATTTAATATTCTCAGAAGAACTACCTACCACAATCATATGTGTAGTACTTGCCAATGCTTCATCAATGGCTTTTATATAATCCGCATTTCCCAATTCTTTTAGAGTATGATCAGACTCAAAAACAGCTAAACCCTCTGCGATTAAATATTCATAAATTGGTTTTGCATATTTTGCATCTGCACTTTTCCGGGAAATAAAAACATCAACATGATTCATATTTATTACTATTTAGTCAATAACGCTCTTATTTTTGCTACATCAGGGTGTGTTATCCCCGCGTTCTCCAATTCCTCTAAATCCGCTAAGAAAACTGTTTTATAGGTTGAATCCTCGTAAGGCTTATTCATTAAAGATTTGTATATTTTTTCAGCTTCTTTATATTTACCCTGAAAAAGTAACGCCAAAGCCAGGTTGGTATTTACCCATTCCAATTTCTCATCATACCCTTCAGGTTTTTGAAACTTGGTGGGATTAAGTGCTTCTCTGGCGGCTTTTTCTGCTTCTTCAAATTTTTTATCAAATAAACAATACCATGCTAAAGTTCGATAACTATTACCAAGATTAATTGTATAATCTAATGCATATTCCTTTACTAAGAACTCATAAAAAGCAATAATTTGGTTTTGTACTATTATTTTATCTTTAAAAGTTTCAGCATTTTCAATCATTTTCAAATGCACCAGTTCGAAATTAGATAATACGTCTGAAAAATATTTCTTATAGATTACTGGATTTTTTTTTACTAAATTATCATAGAATCTTAATGATTGATAATACCATTTTAAAGCGTTTTTATAATCATTCATTTCATAATATAATACTCCTATACTATTTAAAGTACTTGCCAAATCAGGTTCACAAACTTCTGGATTTTTCAAGGCCAATCGTTCTTCTATTTCAAGAGTTTTAGTATATGACGATAAAGCTTTACTATAATCTTTAGTAGCTCTATATAAAATTCCTAAATTAATTAAAGTCTTTGCCAAATCAGGTTCATATACTTCCGGATTTTTCAAGGCCAATCGTTCTAGAATTTCAAGAGCTTTAGTATATGACGTTAAGGCTTTACCATAATCTTGTATAGCATAATATAACAAGCCTAAATCGTGTAAAGTACTTGCCAAATCTGGTTCACAAACATCCGGATTTCTCAAGGCTAAACATTCTCGTATTTCAAGAGCTTGAGTATGTAACGATAAGGCTTTACCATAATCTTGAGTAGCATAATATAACAAGCCTAAATTATGTAAAACTTGTGCCAAAGCAGGTTCATAAACATCCGGATTTTTCAATGCTAAACGTTCTCGTATTTCAAGAACTTTAGTAAATACCAATATGGTATTACCATAATCTTTAGTTTCAAAATATAATGCCCCTAAATAATTTAAAGTCCTTACCAAATCAGGTTCATAAACATCTTTGTTTTTCAAGGCTAAACGTTCTATAATTTCAAGAGCTTTAGCATATAACGATAAGGCATTACCATAATCTTTAATATCTTTACATAAAATTCCTAAATTAATTAAAGTCTTTGCCAAATCAGGTTCATATACTTCCGGATTCTTCAAGGCTAAACGTTCTCGTAATTCAAGAGCTTTAGTATATGACAATAAGGCTTTACTATAATCTTTTGTCTCTCTATATAAAGATCCAAAATTATTTAAAGTTATTGCCAAAACAGGTTCATAAACTTCTTGGTTTTTCAAGGCTAAACGTTCTACTATTTCAAGAGCTTTAGTATATGACGATAAAGCATTACCATAATCGTTAGTATCATGATATAAAATTCCTAAATTAATTAAAGTCTTTGCCAAATCAGGTTCATAAACATCCAGATTTTTCAAGGCTAAACGTTCTTCTATTTCAAGAGCTTTAGTATATAACGATAAGGCTTTACCATAATCTTTTGTCTCTCTATATAAAGATCCAAAATTATTTAAAGTACCTGCCAAATCAGGTTCATAAACATCTTGGTTTTTCAAGGCTAATCGTTCTAGAATTTCAAGAGCTTTAATATATGACGATAATGCTCTACCATAATCTTGAGTATCATGATATAATCCGCCTATATTATTTAAAGTACTTGCCAAATCTGGTTCACAAACTTCTGGATTTTTCAAGGCCAATCGTTCTTCTATTTCAAGAGCTTTAGTATATGACGATAAGGCTTTACTATAATCTTTTGTATCATGATATAATCCGCCTATATTATTTAAAGTACCTGCCAAAACAGGTTCATAAACTTTCGGATTTTTCAAGGCTAATAGTTCTAGAATTTCAAGAGATTTAGTAAAGAACATTAAGGCTTTACCATAATCTTGAGTATCTTTATATAACAAGCCTAAATTATTATACACAGCTGATTTACCATACTCATTATCATTCAACAACAAAGAAGTTGCATAAAATTTTATTGCTTCTTGATGTTTATTTTGTTTTGCTAGGAAATAAGCATAATCATAGTTACTTTTCAAATCAGTTGAATCAGCATTAACTAATTTCTCCAAAGTTTCTCCTGCTAGATCAAATTCAAACTGCAGTTCATATTCCTTTGCTAATTTTCTTAAATTATTTTTGTTAAAAGCGATCTCCTTTTTTTTTGCTTTAAGTATACTATCCAACTTAACTTGTTCTTTCTCCGCTTTTTTTTGCTCGTTTATAGCGTTAATTAAATTCTTTTCACTATCAAAGCTCTCTCTTAAAGCAATACTTTCATTGAATTTTCCCTCTTCAAATAATTTATATGCCTCAATCTCCTTCTCATTTAAATCATCTAAATTTGTTCGGGTATACTCCTCTGCTATTTCGTTAAATCTTTTTTGTAATTGTTGGTAATCCTCATATAATTGATTTGCTTTTTTCTGCCAACCTTCTTTTTCCTTATCAATTGACTTTAATTTATTATCGTATTCTTTTTGAATATTTTGTCTGATTTTTGTTCTAAATTCTTCTTGACGTGCGAGATAAATAGATTCTTTACACATTACCAATTGCCATTTATTATTAATGGGATCTTCAGGTAAATTTAAATTAAGCTTATCTTCACTAATTACTATCCATTTCTCTCTTTTTACTTCTAAGGTGACATTAATACCGGGAAATCCATTTTGAAATTTCAGTATAAAAGAACCATCAGAGTTAGTCATTATTTCATTTGCTGAAAAACTGCTTACACGAACATTCTTTACAGGTTTATTACCACTATTTTGCTCTGTTATAAAACCGTGAAGCTCTGTTTGAGCATAGGTGCTCAAAAAAATGAAAAAAGCTATCCAAGTAATGAAAGGAAATCTCATCTTACTGATATTTATTGGTTTAGGTATAAAGATAATGGTTTTGTAAATAAGATTAAAGAGTTACATATAAAAGTAAAATTTTAATGAACTTATCAGAATGGTATTTCGCTCTTTTTAATGGATTAAGGGACTTTGAATGTTGAATCATTTTAATAAGTTACACATTATTTAAAAGCATATCTTATCAAAAAAAGTATTCCGCTTTACGGCAAAAACATACGTCCAAAACAAATGGGCGTATGTTTTGGCCGGCGCGATAATAATCTATTATTTGCTCCAAATACTAGTGTACTTCAAAGAATACTAGAATTAATAGGCAACCCTCCTTAAAAAGTATTTTAAAAGGCTACCACCCTACTTAAAAAGCAGTAGCCTATGGTGATTAATTGAGGTGTAATACATCTGCTCCTTCTTTAGCAAAGGCAGCACAAATGTCAAATGCCTTCTGCGATTTGTTTTGCGCAGTACCACCCAGCACAATACTTTGTAACTTGGCTTCATGGGTTTTGTACTTACGTACATTTTGATAATAGCCTGTTACAGCATTATATGCCCCATATAAGGTTCCCTTGGTGGTATCTAATTGTTGGGTATCGCTCATCATCGCATAGGAAAAAGCATCATTTACCGTATTTTTAAAAAGTGTGGAAGTATCGGACTCCGCTCCTTTTTGGAGTAACTCCAAGGTTTCTTTGTTCGGACACAGTGCCAACTGAATGAGTTTACGCACTTCGGAATCGGTTACTTTGACGGTTGCCCACTGATTAAAAATACCTTGTAATTGGGTACTTAAGGTATTGGCTAGTCCCATTACTTTATGGGCATTGATTAAATGCTGCTTGGCTCCTGAAGTATGTTTGATACGTACCACATTACTCATACTGCGAAGTGATGCATTTAAGGTATTTTGACACACGATACGAATGGGTGTAAAAGCGGCTGTAATACTTCCGGTACCATCATGTGAAGTTGTTAGGAAAAGGTATTTTTCGCTTACATCATCTCCGTTACCTACTCGAATATAATGAGGAAGTTTGGCGGTAATAAAGATGCGTTCTCCACTGCCTAAAGCCCCTGCAGTTTCATAAAGGATGCCCATATCTCCACCGACAATGGCATCAAAGAAGGTAAACGCTTCTTTGTTTTGTATGATTTGGTAGTTTTTGCCTACCACACCCAATACTTGGTCGGTATCGGTGCGTACTGTAGCATAATATTCAGGAACCTCAAGTTCTTTCGCTATTTCAGAACTTTCTAATCCTTTGGTATAGAGCGGGGATTTTACTACTTCATAGTCCAATCCTGCGTGGGTAATCGCCTCGGCACTGGTTGGGTACTGGTGAATAATTTGACCTAATCCATGCCATGCTTTTTCCTGAACGCTAAAAAAGGAATAACGTCCGGTATGCTCGTTAAAATTAATTTGATGTCCCATAATTCAATGATTTAAAATGTGTGAATTGATTTGTTTAGAAAGGCAAATCGTCCTCAGTCTCTTTCGCTTGCTTCGTATTTGAAACATTTCCGTCCTTTGCTTTATTTCCGCCTCCATGGAGTTTAATACGGGAGGTATGGAAATTCAGCCCTGCATGGGCTTCTCCGTCACTTCCTGTCCAAGCTCTAGCGCTTACCCTTCCCGTGAGTTCCACCAAAGTTCCTTTGGTCAGTATGGCAGCTACCTTAGGACTAATCCAGTATGAGCAATCAAAAAAAGTAGTCTGCTCGATGCGCTCTCCTTGTTTGTTTCGATAACTATCGTTAATAGCTACCGAAAAGTTTACTACTTGTTTGTCTTTGGGGGTGGTATGCACCTGTGCATCTCGTGTCAATCTTCCTGTAATGTTCATGATTTCAAATTTTTAAAAGTTCTACAATCCTTTAAAAAAGTCAGTGTAATTATTCGGTAATGAGAGGAGGTGCTGAAGTTTTGTTTCTTGCTGTTTCCAATACCGATATGTGTTATTTTCACTACTGACATTTTTTTTATTCGTTTAAAGAGCCGGAGTATGCTTTGTTTCGTTTCACGAGCAGATAAGGTACGTGTGAAGGCAGGGCAAGGTTTTGCACAGCAAATACAACCTGTACAGGTGGAGATTTGCGGGCAAACTCGGAAGAGCCTGACCTTGCCGATGCCTATAACACGAAAATACCTTTGCGCTTGAAACGAGATAAAACCGCATACTGGCGCTTGGATAAAAAATGATGGAAGTTTTGAGAAGTTATCTATAGGAAAGACTTCCAAAAAGTAGGCACATGAATCGGGCGGAAATTTCTGAGGTATAGAGGTATAAAGGTCTTTACATCATACATTCAGATCCGTTAAGACTGTCTTTGATGATCTCTTAGTTGATCGTTTTGCTTTCTTGGCTAATTTTTATTCTATGATTTGCTCCCCATGACACCATTTCTCGCATCATCGGTTCAAGTGTTTTAGCATACTCCGTAATATGGTATTCTACCAAAACAGGAGAAGAGTCAAATACCTTTCTAATCACCAATTTATTTTCTTCTAAGTCTTTTAGGTAATTTGAGAGTACTTTTGGGGTAATGGCTCCCACATATCGTTGAATCTCCCTAAAGCGATACACCCCATTGTATATGGCAATTAGTATGGGAAGTTTCCATTTACCATTAATAACATATAGTGTATCCTGTATATAGGCTATTTCCTTATTGATTGTTTGAATATCTTTCTTCATTTTGGTATCTCTTAGGTAACTGGTATCAAAAGTAAACCATGAACTTCTTATTTTTGAAAAAAATCATTACCAATTTAAAAGAAAATATGAATGATCATGTTGTAATCATTACAGGAGCCGCCAACGGATTAGGTCGTGCAACCGGTATTGCTGCGGCAAAAGCGGGTTATAAGCTACTATTAGTCGATATCGATGCTAAGGGACTGGCTGATAGCAAAAAAATAATCAATGCTTCTGGTGGAGTTGCCGAAGTATATCAGGCAAACGTATCTTTAGAACAAGAAGTTATTGGCTATGTAACATATGCCATGACTGTATTTGGGAGAATCGATGGCTTTTTTAATAATGCCGGAATTCTGGGTACTACCACCCCTCTCACAGATACCGATGTGGTAAGTTTCGATCGGGTATTAACCGTCAATGTCAAAGGCGTTTTTCTTGGAATGAAGCATATAATACCCATAATGCAAAAACAAGGAAATGGAAGTATTGTGAACACAGCCTCCATGGGTGCTGTGGGTGGACTTCCGGGATTAGCTTCCTATAGTGCTTCAAAACATGCTGTAGTCGGTTTGACAAAAGTAGCGGCATTAGAAGTGGCCAAATCTGGCATTAGAGTTAATTCGATTTTACCCGGAACCATAACCACCGAGATGGCATTAAAGGACGTTCCTGCCAAAACCCTAGCTGAAAAAGAAGCTATCTTAGCCATGTCTGTACCTCAAGGAAAAGCTGGAAAACCAGCGGATATTGCCAATACCGTTTTGTTTCTTTTTTCAGATGTATCTGCCCATATCACAGGGATAACTTTACCCGTTGATGGTGGGATAACCGCACAAGTATATCCAAGTTTTTCTTAAAAAGAAAGTGTGTTCCCCGTTGGTCTACTGTTGGCTAAACATTAAACTATATAAAACAATTGATATACAATGAAAAAATTATTAGATGATAAGGTTGCCATTATTACCGGAGCAGGTAGCGGCATAGGACGTGCAAGTGCACTTCAATTTTCTTTAGATGGTGCAAAGGTTGTGGTGGTAGATATTCATACAACAGCCGTACAGGAAACAGCCCAACTCATTGAGAAACAAGGAGGAATAGCTCTGGCAATGACCATCGATGTAACCTCCTTAGAAGCAGTCTCTAAAATGGTAGAAGATACGGTTACACATTTCGGAAAAATTGATGCCATTTTTAATAATGCAGGAGGCCCCATCACAAAACCAATTGGAGAGGTTACTGCTGAGGAATTTCAAAAATTAATTAATTTAAATTTAGCTTCTGTTTTTTATGGTATCAAAGCAGTGTTACCTTACTTTTTAAAGCAAGGTTGCGGTGTTGTACTTTCTACTTCTTCAGGAGCCGGATTAGATGGATCTCCTGGACAGGGAGTTTATGGAGCAGCCAAAGCCGGTATCATTGCTTTAACGCAAACACTGGCAGCAGAATATGGCACGTATGGCATCAGAGCCAATGTGATATCACCCGGTCCTATCCGTTCTACAATGTTTGATGAATGGCTGAATAGTTTTCCCATTGAAACAAAAGAAAATCTAATTGCACAAGTTCCTTCAGCAAGATTTGGAGTTCCTGAGGATATTGCTAAAATGGCTGCTGTACTGATAAGCGACAGAGCCTCCTATGTGAATGGTATTACCATTCCCATTGATGGAGGAATCCATACAAGAAGTTCCTTTCATTTTCCAAAGCCCACCATTTAAATTAAAAACCTTGAAAAATACATGCAAACGTAGCTATTATCCAATGAAAAAAACAGCCTTAATTACAGGAGCCAGCAGTGGTATCGGAAAAGAACTCGCTCATATTCATGCCCAAAAAGGAGGCGACTTAATTGTCATTGCAAGAAGTGAGAACAAGTTGATTGCATTAAAAAAAGAGCTTGAAAGTAAGTATGCAATTCATGTCACAGTTCTAACAAAAGACTTAACAGAACCTGAAGCTCCACAAGAAATCTATGAATATGTAAAAACAGCCGGATTACAAGTGGACTATTTGATAAACAACGCCGGGTTTGGAGGTTTGGGCAAATTCCACCAAAGAAAACTGAAAGATGATCTCTCTATGATAGCCGTGAATATAACCGCACTCACCAGTCTTACACACTATTTTTTACAGGATTTTGTAAAAAGAAATGAAGGGAAAATCCTTAACGTTTCTTCCTCAGCAGCTTTAACACCGGGACCTCTACAAGCAGTCTACTATGCTTCAAAAGCCTATGTCACCTCATTTAGCAATGCGTTGGCTGAAGAATTGTATGCTACAAATATTACGGTAACTACCCTTATGCCCGGAGCTACAGAATCAAAGTTTGGTGAAGTGTCAGGTATGGATAAAACGGCCGTATTTGTGAATTTAGCCAGTGCCCAAAAAGTTGCCGAAGATGGATATAATGGAATGATGGAAGGTAAATTAGATGTTATTACCGGCCTATCTCCTATCCAAAAATTATTAACTAAATTAATCCCTCTAACTCCAAAGAAAATACTCTTACCACAAATTCGAAAAATGCAAGAAGTATCATAACCAGTATAGTTTATAGTAAGGTTAATGGTACAAAGTCATTCAATTACATTGATGATGCTCTGTAAATTAAGAAAATTAACGAGTATCTTAAAAGGTACTCTCCTAAAATTTGGCACCATTCTCACTGGAGAGCAGTATCAGATATGCTAAAAAATGCCGTATGGAACAATAGAACTATTGATGCTATTGTTAAGCATATCCAAAAAAAGAGTACAATGGATCATTGTACTCTTTTTTATACTTGAAAGATACTTACTTCTTTGATTCCTCTAAAGAAACCTTACGAAATTCTTTCATCAACTTAGTTAATTCTAAGGTTGTTTTTCTCGCACGCGTACCTGCTGCTTTGTTCCCATTTTCTACCTACAAGGTTGCATCTGTTTGAAATGCTTCAAATTGCGCTTGAATTTGCGCCACTAAATCTTTCATCGTGTTCTAATTTTATTTATTTAAAGAGCCAAAATACCCATTATTTTGGATAAAATCACTACATATTCTCCATCAGATACACTGTAAGAGTACTTATATTTACGCGTTTTTCTACACTAATAAATACTTGATTCATATTTTTATTTACCAATCCATCGCAACAATGCTAACGGAACCACCAATACCAATAACGAAAAGAACACTTTGGTAGCATTTCCTATACTTGTTGAATGTTGTGCTACTATTTGGGAAATCGATTGGGCAGCTGTACTAAATTCTGGGAATGTCATTTGATTCCATTTAGCTACTATGGTTCCTTTTTTTAACACTAATAATCCCGGATTATTTCGAACAATGGTCTTTAAAACTTTTTCATCTGTATACGCAAATTGCATTCCATCTCCATATAGCTGATGCGCATTCAATATCTCTTGTTTGTCAGATGCTGTTAGTAGTATCAAGTGATACCCATAGTGTTTCGTATAAGCCGTTAATGTCTGAAGTTTTTTATGTACTGTCTCATTGATCTCTGATAAAAATGGAGCAATCACCAGAAAAGTATACTTTTCATCTTGAAAAATATCTTCCGTGATATCATACTGATCTTCTATATCAGAATCTGCTGTATTAAAAACAATTTCATCTATAGCAAAATCAGTAATAGGTGGTAACTCCCCTTCTTTTATGATTTTAGAATCTACTTTTACAAAAGTCCATGTACTATCCTGCCATGGATAATTATCCTCAGGAAAACGTTGCTGTTTACCATCTTTCTCATAAATAAAAGTAAGTTCTGTTACCGGCTGTTTATCAGGATCTACCGTCATTAGTGCTGGTAGGTTACCTCCTTGTTTATAAGGTCTAAAATCTAATAAAGGATCTGCATACAAATTATAAAAAAGGAACAATACTCCATAAAGAACGGTCCAACCTAAAGCTATTACTTGCTTCTTAGGTTTAAAAAGTGGTGTTATGGAATGATAGTAAAAAATCAAAAAGATTGCTAAAGCTAGTAATACTACATTTTTATAAAACGTTTCCCAATTGGTAATAACCAAAGCATCTCCAAAGCATCCGCAACTGCTTACCGGATTGGCAATGGCTAAATACAAGGTTAATGGTGTCATAAAACACATGGTTATCAACATTAACCGAGTTGTCCATTTGGAGAAAATTCCCAATAACAACATGATTCCTAACATCAATTCAAATCCACAAAGCACAAATGAAATGGTCATATCTAAAAAAGCGAGTCTTGACAAGTGAAATGCATCTAAGTAATCATCAATTTTATAAGCTGTTCCATAGGGATCTACTGACTTTACATAACCAGAGAATACAAATGTACCTCCAAGAATTATTCGCGCTAATTCCGTTCCTATTTTTAAGAGTACTTTATTTTTCATGTATTTGAATTTACCGTTTTACCTAATCTCAAAGAAGGTCTGAAAAATTTCTTTTTAAGAAGGGTTTAAAGGTAGATTCATCCCCTATTAAGCACAAGGTGAAAACAGGAAAATAAATGGTAAATTTAGGAATGTAGTCTCCTAAATTCATTAGGTAGTATCCCAGATTGTCGTTTAAAAAATTTAGCAAAATAGGAAGGATCTTCAAAACCTACATCAAAGGCTATTTCACTAATACTCATTCCTGAGTAAGACAGTAAGCGTTTGGCTTCCAAAACAATCCGTTCATTAATCAAGGCTAACGGACTTCTTTGTGTAAGTACTTTAGTTACATTGCTTAAGGTTTTCACCGATATGTCTAGCATAACTGCATATTGCTGTACTAAATGCTTCTCTTTATAATGTTTTTCCAGTAATTGTTTAAACTTTACCAGCACCATATGACTTTGATGTTGCATTGGTAGTGATACATCGTGGTTTCTTTTTCCAATTCGCTGTAGGGTAATGAGAACCAAATTCAATAAATGCCTTAAATACTCCTTACGTGTAAAATCATCTTTCTCCTGAAACTCCATACGCATAAGTTCAGTGATTCTATGAAAAGTATCAACTTCCCTTTTACTGATTTGAAAACGAGGGTCACTTTCAAAATTATTAAAAATGGTATCCCTTAAAAAAGACTCCATATAGTTTTCGCTATCAGCTAAAAAAACATCATTAAACACCATCACAACTCCATTATATAATGGATTTTTATCAAAGTAATGTATTTGATTTTTTGTGATAAAAAAAAGTGTATTTTCAACTACCTCATATTCCTTAAAATCTACATAATGCTTTCCTGCTCCCTTTTCAAACCATAGAATCTGATAATAAGTATGAGAATGTGGCTTGGTCATTTTTGTTTGGTGCTCACAAATATAATCCTCCAATGAATGGATCTCGAACTGTAATTCGGTTAAATTCTCTTCATGTAAATGATATTGAATAATTTGCGAATGATTACTTGCCATAGTACCGAAGCATTTTAAAAACCAGTTAGTCCGTAGCTATTAGAATGGTAAAAATAGGAATTTCTAATACACTTAGAAAATGAGTTTTCTAAATTATATCTTATTATATCATACATTAAAATTACGTTAATCTTAACGTAATTAACCTACTTTCCCTACCTTCAATTTCATGGACGAAAATATATTTAAAAAGTAATTTAGACACTTTTGTCTACTACAATTACTACTTATTAAGCAAATAAATACAGCCAACTCCACTAAATTTTCAACTTATTGTAAACACCCAAAAATCCATACATCTTTACTACTTTTGTAGTTGATTAAAAACTAGAATACTTTCTACGTGAAGGTATCATACCAAACCTCTCATGCAAATGATTACCATCAAAGAAGTAACTACCATAGATGAAATTCAGATCATCAAAAAATTAGCCCATGAAATTTTTCACGAAATCTACACCCCAATAGTCAACCCTGACTATGTAGACTATTTCATCCAAAAATACCAAACAGCAGACACCATTCAAACTCAAATCAAAAAGGAGCACTTCCGCTATTTTCTTTTACAGTTCAATGATCAAAATACAGGCTATTTAGGTGTTCAACTAGTAAAAGAGAAATTGATTTTAAGCAAGTTATATGTATTACAATCCTTTCGTGGTTTAAAAATAGGCAAATTAGCTTTGGAATATGTGTATCAACTTGCATCAGCTCATAGAATTCCTACTATTGAACTCATGGTGAATCAACAAAATAAAAACAGCCTTGCCATTTATCTTAAAAACGGGTTTCAAATTATAGACTCCATAGTTACCTTTTCTCCAAACGGAGATTCCTCTGAAGAATATAAAATGCAAAAAAGCATCTAAGGATAGTTACACCTTTTATATTTTTACATGTCTTCCATTATAAAACTCTTGTCATTTCTAGAGGCATAGGATTATAGTTCTAACAACTATAAAACCTTAGTTTAGGGTTCATTACGTTGCCAAAAACTCATCTCTTCGGTATTGATTGCCTGTGTAAAGAGTTCAGTACTATTGTTAAGTATGTTGGGACGAAAAACATCCGGTAACACTTCTACATCGTAGATTTCATCTACCGAAGACTGGTATTGCAAGATTCCTTGTAAGCTTCCTGATGGTAAATGCACAATTTTAATCCCTGCAAAGTTGGATAATTTAGCTACATCTAAATGCGCAAAACTCGATGAGTTTTGACGCAGTTTGTTCATTCCAATAAATAAATAATCTTCATAGAAAGACATCCCACGCACAAAACCATTCAATTCCGTAATCACCGTATAGGATTTGTTTTGGATATCTACTTTAATCAGTTGCCCAGTAGCTGAAAGCAATACATATAATTCTCCATTAATTATTCTTGGTGTATGGGGCATTCCTAAGCCTTCCAAGATAATTTCATTGGTTTCTATATCAATAAGCACACCTGTTTGGGTTAAGTTCTCTTTCCAAGCAAAACGACTATTGGTAGTAGCAAATGCAGTTGCATATTTAGGTTTGCCATCTTTTAAAGCCATCCCATTTAAATGACAACGATCTTCAGGTTGTAATTCCGTTATAAAATCAGGTTGCCAATACGGTATAAAATTATAGTTAGTATCAAAGGTACAAATACATGAAAACAGCGTATTTACTGCAAATAATTGATCATTTTCACCATAGGAAAGATCGTGTAAATCCAAGCGTCCGGTATAGTTGGTTTGGGTAGGGATATATAAGCTGTCATATACATTTGGCTTGTTAGGATACGAAGCAGCCAACCTTGGGGTATTTCTAAATTGAAGCACCTCATTAAACGAGGCCAAAGCCATTTTTTGATATGCATCACTAAACGTAATTCCCATTGGTCGTGTAAAATTACGCGCCAATTGTACCATGCTATTTTCATCCTTCGGAGAAATTGCAATCAACTTTCCGGCTTGAAAAGTAGACAATAGAATACTACAGCCCAAACGATGTAAAATTTCGGGTACTTGTGGGGTGTGCGTTAATTGAAAAGGTGCTATTTTGGCTTGTTGTGGTTGCTTCATAAACGTTGTATTTTAAAAAATATAAAAAAACGATACGCCCGTCTGCCTAGTGACAAATGGGCGTATAGCTATATGTTTTATTTGTTACTTGCTTCTTGAATTTATTTTTTTACAAATTTTTGCGTAAATGTATTACCATGTACATCTGTTACTTGCACAATATAAATTCCGGTTTGCAATTTAGCAACATTTACCGACTTATCACTTGTAGCTACTTCTATTTGTTGTCCGGTTACAGTCAATACTTGAATAGCATTAATTTCATTCGCCGTATCAATATGTAAGACATCCGTTACCGGATTCGGATATGCTTTGATACTCGTCGTATCAAAATCATTTTCAACTCCTAAAGAACTTTCATTAGTAAACAAATATAATACCGCAGAAGTTCCTGAATTTTCTGTAACACCAATTAGTAGGTCTAAATCCCCATCACCATCAATATCTACCACTGCCGGTTTTGCTAAAGTACCATAGAAATACGATTGCGGAAAGTTTAAGGTTATTTGAGATCCTGCACTGAACTGTGGACTAGTAGCAGAACCTGTATTTTCAAAATAAAATACATCTCCAATATTTAATCCTACAAATAAATCCAAATCCCCATCATTATCAAAGTCTACTAAATACGGTGCCGGAATATGAAATCCGGTAATGCCCACGCCTAAATTACTTCCGTCTGCTTGTAGAACGGTTCCAGGACTATCAAAAGCAATGGTATTTCCTGCTCCTGCTGAATTGGTATATAAGTGAATTTGAGATTCATATCCGGAACCCGATGAATGACGTTCTCCTACCAACATATCCATATCTCCATCTCCATCAATATCGGCAAAATTCGCTTGGGTAAAATTCCCCGGAGCAATTGTAGCATTATTCGCTTGTAAATAACTTGTAAAGGTAAAATTACCACTACCATCATTGGTTAACAATGCCAGTTTTTCTGTATAATTACCCGCTACCATATCCAAATCACCATCCCCATCAAAATCTACAAATGAAGGAATTGCATACGAGTACGGATTGCTATAATCTGCTGTAGTAAAGTTTCCGGTATTTAAAGCCCCTTGACCTACCACTGAACCTGTAGCACTATCAAAATCACTATAGACATCGAACTCTACATCGGATACATAATCCCAGTTTCCATTGGTGGTACTATAAAAGTTACGTGTTCCAACGACGATCTCTAAATTACCATCACCATCAATATCAGCTATTGCCGGTGCTGCAAAACCTCCATTAAAAAAAACATCACTCCCATTTTCCTGTAGCAATACTCCGGTACCAAAAGTTGGGGTTTGCGCTTGTACATTAGCAGTCGCCATTAATCCCGCAATCACCAATCCTTTATACACCCAACCATTCCATTCTTTTTTGCTAAAGCTGAACTGCAACTCCGTATATAATTTTTGAATCGCCTTTACAATGCGATTTGTTGAAGCCATACCAAGCGTCTCCATTTGTTTTCTTTTGGTATATTCCAAAAGAAGTCTTTTCAATTTTTCTTTTTTGTTTTTTTGTAAAAATAGATTCATTTATGTTGTAGTTTTTAAAGTTCAAAAATAATGCACACTCATTGATTTATCAATGAAAAATGTAAGAAATACACTAAAAAAACAACTTCAACTTACAAGAGATTAATAACCAGCAGTATTCAGAATACATATCCATTTAAAACTTTATCTTTGTACCTGTTTAGTCTTACTCTATGGCCAAAAAAGAAACACAAGAAATTCTTCAATTAAACAATCTAAAAGACTTTCGGAAGCAGTACCTATCTTTTGACAAGCGTTTGGATTGTGAAGGGATTCGTTCTTCTGAAACCGAACAGGTAACCGGTTTCTTTGAAATTACCCGCTTGGAACAAATGGCTTTACGAGATGCAAAAGCACAGACATTTTTTGAAAGACGCAACTTCTACTCCATCGTATTGCTTACCAAAGGACAGATGAAAGTACAAATAGGACAAGAAACCTATAACATGAAGTGTCCTAGTCTATATTTTGTGGCTGCCAATCAGTTACACAGCATTCAGAAATGTACGGGGGATTTAAAAGGCTACCATCTTATTTTTGATGAAGATTATTATTTACTGTGTTTACGCAACCAAATTAAACTTAGTAATTTTATCTTTTTCATTACCAATACAGTTCCTATGCTTTCGCTACAACAAGGAGCCTTAGATACCTTACTACCCCTTATAGAAAAGATGGAATTGGATTATTGCCGCCGTACCACTTTTAAGGATGACTTGTTAGTAAAACTATATTTAAATGTTTTTCTCATAGAATTGGAAAAGCTCTATGAATTTCAGCAAGATAAAGCTACCACCACACAATCTAAAACCAGTTTGCTAGTTGCTCAGTTTCAAAATTTGGTGAAACAACACTATATTAAAGTACGCCAAGTATCCGATTATGCCAAGATGCTGTATGTGACTCCCCATTACTTAAATGATGTAATTCGAACTCATACCGGTACCAATGCCAGCTCTTATATCAACGCTCAGGTAACTATTGGAGCCAAAGCAATGATTATACAAACGGATAACACGTTTGCGGAAATTGCGGCACAACTCTTATTTTCTAATCCTAGCTACTTTAGTAAATTCTTCAAGAAACAAACAGGGTATACTCCTTTACAATACAGACAGTTGTATTTAAACAATCAATTGATAGACTAACAATTAACAATAGTACCAACCTCCTATTTAGAACAGCATTACCACGATTTGTATCATATGGGTAACGCTACTGTACCCTACTTTTGTCATGTAATAAAAAAATACTTAACACATGTCAAAAGTGATTGCTATCGATTATCAGGGAAAATACCAATCTGCTACAGAAACGTATTTTAATCAAGAACCTCCGGTTACTGTAAATGCAACGCGCTTTACCCCTGTAGACCTATTAGCTGCTGCCTACGGTAGCTGTTTAATGGCTACTATAGATTTTGCTACCAAAAAGGCAGGCTTTCAAGCGGGTGTTGTCCGTAGTGAAGTCACATATGAAATGGCAGCAGACGGGTTAAGTGTAGGGGCCTATACAATCAAAATTTACTTTAGTGAAGCGCATACTAATGCTCAAAAAGAAACGATAGCAGCTGCTACCAAAGAGCTATGTCATGTAGGAAACACCATCAATCCTGCAATCACCAAAACTATTGAGTTGGTGTATGAACCTTAATTAATAGCGCAGAACGTTTATATCACTCATTTTCAAAACCATCATTAAAAAATCATCTACTAATGGCGTATACAGATCAATTTAAAGGAAAAAAACAACCCATACTTATTCAATTTTATGCAGACTGGTGTCCCCCATGTCGCATGTTAAGTCCTATTGTAAAAGAAGTTGCCGAAACTTATGCAGATCAAATTACCGTTGAACAAATCAATGTAGATACCAATCAAGACATTGCCGCTGAATTTGGCGTACGTTCCATCCCGGCCATGTTTGTATTGCAAGAAACCAACATAGCCTGGCAGCATGTAGGGTATATGCCCTTATCAGAGTTAACCAGGTCCATAGAACATAGTACCCATATAACTTTAACCAGGTCTTAATGGAAATTGTAGATTGTTTAATTATAGGGTCTGGACCCGCAGGGTATACAGCCGCCATCTATGCAGCACGTGCAAATATGAACCCTGTTATGTACCGTGGAATGCAACCGGGGGGCCAATTAACCACTACCAATGACGTAGAAAATTTCCCTGGATATCCTGAAGGTATTACCGGGCCAGAGCTGATGTTACAATTAGAACAGCAAGCCAAACGCTTTGCTGCAGATATCAGAGATGGTTGGGTGACAAAAGTTGATTTCTCAGGACCTACCCATAAAATATGGATCAATCATGGAGAAAAAGAAATCCATGCCAAGTCAGTAATTATCTGTACAGGAGCCTCAGCTAAATATTTAGGCCTTCCCTCAGAGCAACACTATTTAAAAATTGGTGGAGGTGTATCTGCATGTGCTGTTTGTGACGGATTCTTCTATAAAAACCAAGAGGTGGTCATTGTAGGAGCTGGCGATTCTGCTTGTGAAGAGGCACATTACCTGTCTAAACTTTGTAAAAAAGTAACCATGTTGGTACGAAAAGACGAGTTCCGTGCTTCCAAAATTATGGCAGAACGGGTACAGCAAACAGAAAATATCGAAATTCTTTTCAATACAGAAACAATAGAAGTACTTGGAGACAACCAATTGGTAAGCGCTATCAAAGTGAAAAACAAGGTTACCGGAATGCATACAGAAATACCCGCCACCGGATTCTTTGTAGCCATTGGTCATCAACCAAACACAGATTTGTTTGCAGCGTATCTTGATCTGGATGAGACCGGATACATCATCAACCAACCAGGTTCTGGAAAAACCAATGTAGCAGGTGTATTTGTAGGAGGTGATGCAGCAGATCACCAGTACAGACAAGCCATTACCGCAGCCGGATCGGGCTGTATGGCGGCCTTAGACGCTGAACGCTACTTGGCTACCTTTTAAAAGCATTTATAAATTTAATATAGAAATTATTCAAATTATGAGCATTAAAGCAGATTACAACCAAAGCTTAGCTGAATTACCTGAGATTTATCCGCACTTATCTAACAACGTACCGGAGGTGTTTAAAACCTTTGCCAGTTTACAAAAGGTTACCCTAAAAGAAGGTGCTTTAGATAAAAAAACAAAAGAACTAATTGCTTCTGCATTAGCAGTAGCAGCTCGTTGTGAAGGTTGTATTACCGTACATGTACATGATTGTGTAAAACTAGGGTGTACTTTGGAAGAATTCTCAGAAATGATAGGCGTAGCTATTTTAATGGGGGGTGGACCTTCTCATTTCTATGGTGCTAAAGCTTTGCAAGCATTTGAAACCTTTCAACAAAAATATCAATAGTTGTTCCCCTCAAACTCATTATTGATCTATACAAGAGACCGTTATAAGCGGTCTCTTCCCTTTAGCATTCAATGCATACATTGTTCTGTTATCGAAAAAACAAACACTTAACTACCTAACTAACAACTCCATTATAAATAAAAACGTTCGCCATGAATCTTATATCATGATACGAAGTCGTACTCTTCATTGCTAACTATTGCAGTTGTTAACTCCTTTTTCTATATTTAGCTTTCATACGGATCCCAAATCCATACTTATGAAAGCACCTACCTACAGTATGTATAACCCGCTGTCATTAGAGACGGCAACCATCAGTGAACTCCAAGAGCTTACTGAACTAACAGCATTGTTTTTAGACAAATCACAGGCTATTATTACTTTTTTTGATACAAGCTTTCCTTGTGGTTATCTAACAATCTCAAAAGTTCCCGTAACCCAACAACAACAAGAGCTATTACAACTGTTTTTTAATAGGCAACCTTCAAACGACATTCTATACGTTCCAAATCTCCATACGGAAAATCCATTAGATACAAAAAATCACTCCGTATGCGATCCCCCTATCGGGTTCTTTGCTTCAGCTCCTTTAGTATTACCCAACGGAACCCTTGTTGGTACTTTGGCAGTGTTAGATACACATCCTGCTACACTTTCTAAAAATCAACAAAAAGCACTTGAAAAACAAGCCTATAAAGTCATGCAATATGTTACCTGTAAAAATCGTATCGCTGAAGAACAAAATAACATTCGCAAAATAGCACAACAAATTCCTTCAGTAATGTTTCAGTTAAGGCGAACACCCGAAGGAAACTATTCTTATGATTTTTTTCATCCTGGTAAGTATGAGCTTCCTACTGAGATCACGCTCTTAGAACTCAAAAAAAATCCACTTCTGGGGTTTGATTTGGTACATGAAAAAGACAAAGAAAAATTTATGACTTCTCTTGTAGAATCTGCAGAACAACTCACGCCCTGGAGTACCAGCTATCGCTTACAAAATGACTCACAAGTTTGGCATACCGTAAATGCACTACCTGAACTTCAACATAACAAGGATATTGTATGGTATGGCCTTTATCAAGATGTTTCTCATCAAATTTTATATGATAAAGTTATGAAGCAAATAACCTTTGACATTTCGCATATCCTAAGACGACCAGTGACTACTTTAATGGGAATGGTTCATCTTCTGAAAAACGACACCCTTACCTGCCCTAAAAAATCCAAGGAATACATAACTCATATCGAACAGATCGCTGAAGAACTTAACGGTTATACAACAGAATTACACGACATATATTACCATAAAAAAACAATTGATCAATCGAGAATGTTCGATGGTACCCCACGAAAAAATAATGCATACTAAAAGCTATAGTACTATAGAATATAGAATGTTATATAAAAAAACCCTGCCAATGGCAGGGTCTAACTAACTTTACTATAGAAAAAAATTACTTGGTATATTTTTTTGTTCGTTCATCATGAATCACACCTTCCCAATCTAATCCGTAGCCAAAATCATACTGATGCCCTTCAGAATCCTAATATGGAATCATATCAAATGGAACATCTTCTTGTTGTGTTTCCACCGTTTCCATATTTGCAGGTATTTGTACAGGTAATAAACCAGATGGTGTTGCTTTATTTCTTTTAAACGAACTTATACTTAGTCAATCTTTTATCACCAGATTTAAGTAAAACACCACTAACCACTGCATTCTTCAAATCTCTACTTGCTGTCGCTAAAGAAATATCTTTATTGTAACGCAGGTAATCTTGGCGAGAAAACTCAGCATCCCCTATATAATCCTTAAATAAGCTCATCCGATCTTCATTGGTAGACGTAAAATTCTGAGTAGCTAATAAATCACTCAAAGCTTGCTGAATAATTTCTAACATGAATTCTATAAAACTTGTAGATGATCCTTCATTATCTGATTTACCTAACACATGATAATACTCCTGTTGTCTTTCTTTCACCAAAGACTCAATAGGTAAAAATTCAAATACCTTTGAATACTCTTTTAAAATCATGGTTTGCCAAAGTCTCCCCATACGTCCGTTACCATCCGTAAACGGATGAATGAATTCAAACTCATAATGAAAAACACAGCTTTTAATAAGTACTAAATCCGCATCTGTTTTTAAGTACTCAAATAAATCATTCATTAACCCTCTCACCATATTCCCGGGAGGTGCTATGTGTGCAATAGCTTCTCCTTTCATAATCTCTACAGCACCTTTACGAAGTTCACCAGGATGACCAACCAAACCATTCATCAGTATCTTATGGGCTTCGCACATAGAAGTGAGTTCATATACTTTTAACGTATCTATTTGAGCATATACTTTTATGGCATTTTTAACCTCAATGATATCCTTTTGAGGTGCCAGCACCCGTTTATTATTTAATAAATCAGTGATTTGCTCAATGGTAAGCGTATTTCCTTCAATCTCAAGTGAGGATTGAATGGTCTTTATCCTGTTTCGCTTTCGAAGTTCCGTAGGCGGCTTGATTAATCGAGCAGCTTTCACTTCCCCTATTTGCTCTGAAATAGCGGCGACTAACCTTAGTATTTTGCTTGTTATGGTATAAGGTGGTTTCACTTGATACTATCATTTGATAGTATCAAAGATACTGATAAAGTTTCATTCAAAAATCTCAGGAAGAAATTCCGCTACTACCCCTTCACACTATACAAGGTAATTTCTTTACGCTTTCCTTGCAAAATCACTTCTTTTATCTCTCGATATTGATAGGTAGTCTTTGTTATTTCCATAGCCTGATATACCTCCTTTGAGACCATCAATCCTACCTGATAATCTTTACAAAGTGCTTGCATGCGTGCCGTGGTATTTAATACATCTCCATGAAAAGCCAATTCCTTTTTTAAATCTCCCACCAATGCCATGGTTACTTTTCCTTGATGAATCGCAGCGCTAAAAGAAGGAGCCCATCCGTATTTCTCTGTAAAAGAATGCTCAGCTTCCAAAAGCATACGACTAAAATCAAAGTACAAATCCACACATTTTTCCATTTGAAAGTTAGAAGTTAATTTCCAGGTTATTACGGCTTCATCACCAACATATTGATAAATCTCCGCATCATATTTCAATAACAGAGACGATAACTTTTGAAAACACTCCTGCAGTAAAGTACTAAATTGAACATGTCCCATGGCTTCTGCCATAGTAGTAGAAGACACCATATCTAAGAACATAAATACCCGATCTTCTTCTTGAGGTTTATAGTATTTATCCTGCATGATATAAGAAAAATAAGCAGGCCCCATGTTTTTTCGAACTAAAAGCAAAAAATCTGCAAAACTATTGATAAGTAAGCATCCCAAAAACATCAATGCGATTTCATCATTAACTAAGGGAATATGAACCTCTTTAGTCTCGGGTACCAACCATATACCTATACCGTAAACAATCACAAGGTATGACATACTAAATATAACCACAAAGCAGGCTAGCCGAATTCCCATATCCTTTAACAAGGAAGCGGAAGCAAACCATTTCGGATATCCGTATAAATGTACCAGTGCCATCAAACTGCCAAACATAGCACTAAAGACAAACGATAATATATAAATAAGTTCTTTACTTAACGAATGAAAACCATAATACCATTGCAAATAAGATACTTGCACATCTTGGTATTTAATCATGGTAAGGCACATTGTTGACATAATCCATACTCCAAGTATCATCATAAAATCAGTACGTCGATATCGTTTGATTAAGCTCATTTCACCTTTAATTTTAAAGCATATTTAATCCTATAATTCTATTCCCTGGAAATCATCCAAGAGACTAGGTAATTTCATCATACGCCAATGACCTTGTATCTTACGCCAATGATGACAATAATAAAAAGGAGCCACAACACGTTGTCCTCCTTCCATAATTTGATAACGAATTCCGCGCATTTCACTAATAGCCTTATCCGATTGAATACACATCCAAATGGATTTAATCTCATGTTTTACCTGATGATTTAAAATAGAATTTTCCTTCCTTTTTTTCATAATAACCTCCTGAGTGATTCCTCTATTTAGGGGACAATCAGGTTGATACGTTATAAATAATTGGGTACGTATTTGATTTCTATCTGATAAATGTTCTTTTTCTAAAACCTTCATATATGATGTATTGAAATGTACATACAAAATCAGGTAGTCGTTAAACTACCTGATTCACAACAAAAACTCAATAAACGGAGCAACAATTTACCGTTTACAATATATATAAGGGGGAACATATCATGCTATTCAATACCTCCTCCTAGCGCTCTATACAATTCACTAAACGCATTTAATTGATCCAATTGAATGGAGATCTGCTCCAAATCATTCTGAAGTTTACTATTCTGAGCGGTTATTACATCTAAATACGTTACCATTCCATTATTGAATAATTTCACGGCATCCGTGCTTGCTTTTTCTAAAGCAGTTCCTTTTTCAGTAACCAATTCCATTCGTTTTGAACTTCCTTCAATAGTTGCCAAGGCATCCGATACTTCTCCTACAGCGGTCATAAACGTCTGTTGAAATTCAATCGCAGCTTTCTGTTGATCCAATAAAGCCGACTTATACGCTGCTTTCAATTTCCCTCCTTGAAATAGCGGAGCCGCAATGCTTGCCGCCACCATCTTTGTAATGGATCCCGGCATATCAAACCACGTATCAAATTGGTAACTATTCAAACCATATTGAGGTGCAATGGTTAAACTAGGATACATCGCTGCCTTTTGCAATCCTGTTTGAGCATTAGCCGCCATATAACTAAATTCAGCTGCTCTAACATCAGGACGTCTACTTAATAATACTGATGGAACTACTACAGGAACTTCCTCTGGAAATACTTCCGCTAAAGAATTAGCACGTACAATTGCCTGAGGAAAACGCCCAAGTAATATATTCAAGGCATTTTCCTGTATTGTAATGTTCTGTTCATATAAAGGAATTAACAGTTCAGCTGTTTTCTGCTGCGCTTTGGCTTGTGCTACGGCTACAGCATTTATTTGTCCTGACTCAAATTGCAACTCCATCATGGCTAAAGTACATTTGCTCAGTTCATCATTTTCCTTAGCAATACGTAACTGCGCATCCAAGGCTATGAGCTGATAATACCCTTGAGCTACTTGTGTAATCAAGCGAGTTTTAACGGCTACCCAATTAGCACGTGTTGCCATATAATTGGCATTAGAAGCCGCTTTTTGTAGCGAAAACTTTCCCCATAGCGGTACCTCCCAAGACAAATTACCAGATACAGCATAATCATCTATATATTTGGTTCCTATAAACTCCTCTGTTAAAGAACCATTCAAACTATTTTTTGAAGGCCAAGTTCGGTTTCCGGAAGCTGCTATAGAAATCGATGGCAAAATGGATTTCTTGGCATTCTTTAAACTCAGCTCTGCTTGTGCTACACTTTTTAAGGCGGTATTAAAATCTGCATTACGTACCAAAGCAGTATCAATTAATGCGATTAACTTTGGATCCTTAAAGAATGTTTTCCAAGGTAATTGAATACTATCTGCTGTTAATGCTACCTCTGTAGCTCCATAAAAGGTATCAGGAGTATCTATTTCTGGACGTTCATATTTTTTGCCTACCGAACAAGAAATTAGTACACCACTACTGAAACACCCAAGTATTAAAATTTTATATGCTTTTCTCATCTTTACTGATTTTTTATAGTGGTATTTGTACTTGGCTTTCCGGAGATCAATTCTTGCAGGTATTGAAACAGTACATACAATATCGGAATCACAAAAATCCCTAAGACCACACCGCTTAACATTCCCATAGCGGTACTCACACTGATGGATTTATTACCCGTTGCCATACCTCCTTTAGCTAGCATCAATGGAATCATTCCCACAATAAAAGCGAGCGAGGTCATAATAATAGGACGCAAACGCGCCTTTGCACCTTCCATCGCAGCTTCTACAATAGACAAACCGGCTTGTCTTCGTTGTACTGCAAACTCCACAATCAAAATGGCATTTTTTGCCAACAATCCTATCAGCATGATAAGCCCTACCTGCACATAAATATTATTGTCCAAACCAATGGCTTTAATAGCCATATAAGCTCCCACAATCCCTGTAGGAATAGATAATAATACCGCTAGTGGCAATACATAACTCTCATATTGTGCCGATAACAACAGGTATACGAACAATAAGCTCAGTCCTAAAATTAGCATCGTTTGATTTCCGGCACTTTTTTCTTCCAAACTTAAGCCCGTCCATTCATAACTATAATCAGACGGTAAATCAGCTAACACTTTTTCAATATTCCCCATCAGTTCTCCATTACTCACTCCAGGTAAAGGCATCACATTAATCGAAAGCGCATTGTATAAATTGTAACGCGTCACCGATTCGGGACCATACACCTTTTGTAAGGTTACCAAACTGTTTACCGGAATCATATCCCCTGCATCGCTGCGTACATACACTTCTTTAAAATCTTCTTGGCTTTTACGATACGTTCCATCAGCTTTGATATTCACACGGTAAAATTTACCGAAACGAGAAAAGTTCAACGATTGGTCTCCAGAAAAATACACTTGAATGGTATTGAGCAATCCGGATACACTTACCCCTAACTGTTTCGCCTTATCTTCATCCACTTCCAATTCCAACTGTGGAAAATCGGCTCGAAACATAGTATATGCATATTGTACTCCCGGAGTTTTCATCAAAGCTCCTATAAGCTCATCTGCTTTTTGCTTAAGTACCGCAGGTTCTCTACCCATACGATCCTGAAGCATAAACTCTGCACCGCTGGTCACTCCATATCCCATTACCGGAGGCATTCGAAACGCCATTACGGTTCCTTCTTTTACAGCAGAGAGTTGTTGGTTTACAATGGCCATGATTTCTTCTATATCTTGAATTGCTCCCCGCTCTTCTACTGGTTTCAAACTCACAAACCCCATGGCATAAGAGGCTCCTGAACTGTTATTTAATAGGTTAAACCCGGAAATAGACGTATTTTCTTTAACAGCATCAATTCCGGAAAGAATGGTATTTATTTTTTCTGCTGTTTCATTAGTAGGGCTTAAAGCTGTTCCCGGAGGCATACTCAACGAGTACATGAATAAGCCATCATCTTCCATCGGTACAAAACTTTTAGGCGTACTCAATAAGGAATAGCCAGCCACTCCAAACACTCCTAAAATAAGCACCAACGCTACCCAACGTCTCTTTAATAAAAAGCGAACTCCTTTGGTATAGCGGTTGGTTAAATTCCCAAAGCCTGCATTGAAAGCTGTGGCAAATCGTTTGCCAAAACTACTTTTACCTGGTTCGTCATGACTATGATTCTTTAACAATACTGCACACAAAGCTGGTGTTAACGTTAAGGCATTCACCGCCGAAATGATAATAGCAATGGCCAAGGTATATGCAAACTGTTCAAAAAAGATACCCGCAGACCCCGTCATAAATCCAATAGGGATAAACACCGCAGACATTACCAGCGTAATGGAAATTACCGCTCCGGTGATCTCACTCATCGCACTATGCGTAGCTTCTTTGGGAGAAATATCACTTTCTTCCATTTTACTGTGCACTGCCTCTACCACTACAATGGCATCATCTACCACAATACCAATGGCCAATACCAAAGCAAATAAGGTTAATACATTAATGGTAAAGCCAAACACCAATAAAAAGAAAAAGGTTCCTATAATGGCTACTGGTACCGCAATTGCTGGGATTAAGGTAGATCTAAAATCCTGTAAAAAGATAAATACCACAATAAACACCAAGATAAACGCCTCAATTAAGGTTGATTGTACCTGATGTATGGATGCATCTAACATTTCTTTGGTACTCACTACTTTGGAATAAGCTATGTCTGGAGGAAAACGCTTCGACATGGTTTCCAAAGCTTCATTCACTCCTATTTCAATATCGTTGGCATTCGATCCCGTATTTTGCATGATGGCAATGGTTACCGCACTACGACCATTGGAAAAGTTATTTCCACTATACGAAATGGTTCCAAATTCAACACGAGCTACATCT
This sequence comes from Neptunitalea lumnitzerae, assembly GCF_027924185.1. Classification (GTDB taxonomy): domain Bacteria; phylum Bacteroidota; class Bacteroidia; order Flavobacteriales; family Flavobacteriaceae; genus Neptunitalea; species Neptunitalea lumnitzerae. The sequence continues at coordinate 359,533 of NZ_BRVO01000002.1, read as the reverse complement.
TTTAAACGAACGATTTGTACCCCATCGTTTTTCACCACCATATCTTCATATTGTAGTGGCTTATTCTTTTTCCCTTTATATCGAATCACATATTCTAAACTGGCATTGGATTCTTTACCTATTGATCCAGGAGCCGATTCTACACTTTGGTCTGCAATGGCCGCTGAAATATCTGCAGGTACCAAACCGAAAGAAGCCATTTTGGTTGGATTCAACCAAATACGCATGGAGTAATCCTTACTACCAAATACTTGTGCCTGCCCTACTCCCGGAATTCGTTTGATCTCAGGAAGCAAGTTGATATTAGCATAGTTTTGTAGAAATTTTTCATCGTACTTACTATTGTGTTCCGTAAATAGGTTAAACACCACAATCATACTGTTCTGTTGCTTGGAGGTGGTAAGTCCCATCTCCGTTACTTCAGACGGTAATATTGGCGTGGCTTGTTGCACTCTATTTTGTACGTTTACCGCAGCCTGATCTGGATTAACCCCCTGTTTAAATACAATGGAAATAGAAAAGGTACCGTCATTACTAGCTGTAGATTTGATGTACTGCATGTTCTCTACCCCATTGATTTGTTCTTCCAAAGGGGTTACTACCGAACGTAATACCGTTTCACTATTCCCTCCGGGATAGGATCCACTTACCATAACGGTAGGCGGTGATATATCTGGAAATTTTGTAATGGATAATCGGGTTAATCCTATGACTCCTAAGATGACAATAATCAAGGAGATTACGGTGGCCAATACCGGCCTATCTATGATTTTCTTAAGCATGCTAATGAATTACTTTTGTGGTTGAGTGCTTTCCGTACTAGGAGCAACGGATATTCCATCTGCCAATCGGTCGATTGGGTTTAAGGCTATCACAGCACCATTTTGAATTCCTGAAGCAATAAAATAGCTCTCATCTGAGGCTCCGGAGAACGTAACCTCGGTCATTTTTGCCTTTTGCTCTTTTGTTACCTGATACACAAAGAACTTATCTTGAATATCTTTCACTGCAATTTTAGGTACTTCCAACACATTAGATTCTTTGTAATGCAATACCACTCTTCCGGTTCCTCCGGAGCGCAATAACTTGTCAGGATTCGGGAACACCGCTTTCATAGACATACTTGCCGTTGCAGTGTTAAAATTACCACTGGCCTCTAATAAGGTACCTGTATGTTTGTATACAGACCCATCGGGTAATTCTAATGTTACATTTTTGGTAATATCAGGATAGGATGCTTTTTTCTTTTCATAGGCCAAGAAATCGGCCTCGCTCATGGAAAAATACACAAACACCTGATCTATCTTCGCGAGTTGTGTTAAGGGTTCTGTATCAGTGCTCGATACTAAATTTCCCAAACGATTTGGAATGCGCCCGATATAACCACTAAAAGGTGCTTTAATTTCGGTATAGTCTTGATTAATTTGTGAAGAGCCTAAATTGGCTTTCGCCTGTGCTACTTGTGCTTTGGCACTTTCATAATTGGACTCCGCCGTTTCCAATTGCACTTGAGATACCACTCCGCCTGCTACTAAAGATTCTAATTTCTGTACTTCCAATTGAGCTGCCTTTTCGGCTGCCTCCGCTGCCTTTAACGCCGCATCACTATTTTGTACCTGTTCTCGGTATACATCATCACGAATCCCAAAAAGCGCCTGTCCTTTTTCTACATAACTCCCTTCCTGTACATAAATTTTATCCAAATACCCAATCACTTGCGGACGAATACTTACATTTTCAACCCCTTCAACAGTTCCTGGAAAAGACCAGGTTAAGTCTACCGTAGCTGCCTTCAATGTTTGAACATCCACAGGTGTAGCCGGCAGGTTCATGGCAGCATTTGCAGCCGTATCCGAATGACAACTTCCCAAAACAAAGGCACCTGCCAAACCGATACTACAGGTTACTAAATGCGTTACTTTTACGATTCTCTTCATTTCAAATTCATTTGATTTAATAGCAAAGTAACACACACCTGTGCGCGTAGCGGAAAAAAATACATTCAACCGTAGATATTCAACTTTGAATCGTAGCTAGCGGTTTGTCAAGAAAATAACAGCTTCTAAAACATCCCAAAATGTACCCTGCATCCCTGTGAAATCACCACCGCTAAAAATCTAACCAAGCTTTGAGTAAAGGAGCTTTATCTCTGCTTACCACTACTTCACGTCTGTCTGCTCCTTGCAATAACAGGCGTAACTTTCCATTAAAGTCATTCTGAATTTGTACAATAGCATCCTCTTTTACAATGTATTGTCGGTTCACTCTAAAAAAGGTAAGCGGATCCAATTCTTTTTCTAATTCTTCTAAGGTTTGTGGTAAGGTTTCAATGGTATTGGTATTCAGGTAGGCATAGGTAATTCCCAATTCTGTATACATAAACAAGATGTCAACAATTTGTAAGGTACGATACCCATCTCGGTAAGGTAATAGAAAACGGGTTCTGTAATTTTTGGGTTGTAAATACTGTACCAAACCAGTGACAGCCGTATTGATAAAAGGTAGGGTTTCCATAAAGTTCTCATACCGCGCAATGGCATTCCGCAACTCCAATTCCTCTATAGGCTTTAATAAATAATCAATACTGTTGTATTTAAAGGCTTTTACAGCATATTCATCATAAGCTGTAGTAAAAATGACCGCACAATTAATATTGACGTGATCAAAAATCTCAAAACTCAGTCCATCAGACAAGCGAATATCCAATAGCAATAAATCCGGCAATTCATGGGTCTGTAACCACTGCACTGCTCCTTGCACACTATCCGCAATTCCTACAATTTCAATACCCCCTCCCATGTTTTTCAAAAGACGTTGCAATCGGGCTACATTGGGTTCTTCATCTTCTACAATAAATACATTGGTTATTTTCATGATATCAGCGGTAGTTTAACAATAAAATAGTCAGTAGTCTGGTACATCACCGGTTTTTCCTGACTCAATAATAAATAGCGATTGGTGATATTTTCTAACCCTAATCCAGAGGACCAAGCCGTCTTAGGCATTGGGTCCAGAGTATTGATGACTACCAAATGCGTAGCATCTTCTTTCTTTATAAAAATTTGTAACGGGGTTTCTTTACGGGTTTGGTTGTGTTTGATGGCATTCTCTACTAAAAACTGTAACGTCATAGGAGGCAGCTGTAATGTTTGTAATTCAGGGGCTACTTCAATATCAAAAATAACCGCTGCGCCAAAACGCTTGGCAATTAAATACCGATACGCTTCTAAAAAGCGCAGTTCGTCCGCTAAAGGAATCAAATCTTTTTTAGAGTTTAAGAGCGTATACCTATACACCTTAGAAAAATTCTCTGCATACAATACCCCAGCCTCTTGATCATTTCGGGTAATTTCTGCCAACACACTTAAATTATTAAAGATAAAATGCGGATCTATTTGCAGCTTTAACGCTTGTAATTCCGCAGCAATAGCTGCCTGCTCAAACTTTACCGCCTCTAATTGATGTGCAGTAGCCTGCACGGCAGATTGTGTCCAATTATAGAGTAAATAATCTCCCGTATTAATAGCTGTAATCACAATAGAAACCATAAAATTAGTAACCAACAATTGCATGGTTACCGAAAGCTCTTCGATGGATTTAATGTGCTTGGTAGGTTCTACAGATATCACCAACATATAAATCAGCAGCACCACTGCCAAACTACCTAATACTAACAAAATCGCTTGCCAAATAATGCGTTTTCTAGGTTTGTCTGTCCATGGGAGTTTACGATTCAAAATTGCATCGATCATCAATGAGATTTCTGCAAGCAAGATACAGATACCAAAAAGCCAAGTAAGATCATAGATGAACTTGCCTATGGTTTTATTAAAAAATTGTGACCAACCCGGATTTAAGGGATCAATCATGAACGATAAAAACAAAAACACCCCAACAGACACTCCCCAAATCACCAGTCGCTTTCGGGATACAGAAAGTAACCGGTACTTTCCGTTGCCTATTTTTTTCTCTAATATGTTTTTGGAATCTATCTGCATCATACACCTCTTAAAACTACAAAAATACCGCAAATTGAGTTAGGATGTCCCTACAATCACATCAACCGTTGAATATGCGTGTTTAATCGCAAAAAATTTGGTGTCAATTGTCTACTTCTTTAATTCCATCTAAAAAAACACCTCATAAGTTACATCCTTATGAGGTTACTATCTTCAGCTTACCAAAGAATCTTAAAAAAGATAATTCTTTATAATAGATAAAGTTTAAGAATTCATTGGCGCATTCAGCATCTCAAACGCTTCCTGTGATTTGGAAAAATAGGTATCATAAAAGGCCTTCGTATCTCCCACATGAATTTCAAACAAATCCGTTTTCCAGGCTGCTATCAACTCTGTTGCCACTTCTGAAGCCGGCATACCATGTTCCAACCCTCCTATTTCAGACGAAAATTCAGTAGCTACTAAGGGTGGCATTAATTCAAATAATTTCACGCTACTATCTTTCAACTGCTGACGTAAACTTTGTGTATAGGAATGTAACGCTCCCTTACTAGCACAATACCCAGCTCCCGGAGCAGATGGACACAATGCGGCGATGGAGGTTACGTTCACAATAGCTGCCTCCTCTTTAGTTCGTAATAAAGGTAAGAACTGCTGAATAAGCTTTAAAGGAGCAAAAAAATTCGTTTCAAACTCCTGTGAAGTGGTTTGATAAAAAGTAGTTTCCTCTAAAACTGGTGTTATATAAGCTAACCCTGCATTATTAATCAATACATTTAAGGTCTCAAAACGTTCAACAACTGTCTTGACTAATTCCTTTACATCTTGTTCCTTCGTAACATCTGCCTGTAATGTAGTCACCCCCGGTAACATTGCTTCCACCGCTGCTAGCTTTTGCAAATTTCTCCCCACAATGATGACTTTGTTATGAGGATGTAACTGTTTGGCTATTTCCAAACCAATTCCGGAACCGCCTCCGGTAATAAGAACCGTGTTATTTTCTAATTTCATATATCAAAAATTTAATTTTGTACCGATTAGTACAAAATAGGTTAAAAAAATTTTATAAGATCATTTCCAAATTTGTTTCAATTAATTCCTGCAACACTTCAGGAGCCCGTTGCATGCGACGTGTCACTTGAATACCATTCCATAAATTCAACAACTGCCATGCGATTAATTCTGGATCTAACCCACTGTTTACGATCCCCTGTTGCTGTCCTTTTGTTACTACCAACGCAAATAACTGTTGTAGTTGATGCAGCAGTCTATCCACCTCATTTTTAACCACAGTCTCCTTTTCAGAAAGCTGTACCAAGGCATTCCCTAAAAAGCAGCCACGCTGTTGCTCCTTAGCGGTTCCTCGAGCCAACGCTCTAAAAAGTTTTTTCAATGCTGTAATGGGATTTTCAGCTTGTAAGAGCATCACTTCCATTTGCTGGTATTGTTGTTCAAAAAAAAGTCGTATGCTCTTTTGATACAATTCTTGCTTCCCTCCCTTAAAAGTTAAGTAAAAACTTCCCTTACCAATACCCATGGCTTTCAGTAATTCTTCTGTAGAAGCAGTATGATAGCATTGATCCCAAAATACCTCTAGCGCCTTTTCTACAGCACTTTGTTCATCAAATATTTTAGGTCTTCCTGCCATGATTAAAATAACTTTCATGCAAATGTAATAATTTTGTACCAAATAGTACAATTTTATTTTTTCAACCTAAAAAAGTTTATATCGATTTACAAAAACACTCCCTGAATGATACACAGCAATACTTCACTTACCTAGCTTCCACAACTAAAATGACCATATATACACTATAAAACCCAAACAAAAGAGCTGCTTCCCATCGATCAACTTTTTTCCTACCTCCCATAACCATTTCAAACAAGAAAAACACAAATGCATTTTGGAAAAACGTAAAATATGAAAGATATACTTTGAGTAAACATTGTTAAACAACTTGAGTTTTTTATAAAAGAAGAAAATAATTTAAAAACTGATAAAATGCTTTTTTAAATTAACCTAAACCAACAAGGTTTTGCTTTAAACAATTCCTTTCTTCATAATGAAAATACCTTACGATTGATTTTTGTATTTTTGTACAATGAAAAATATTGAAACTTTAGATGATTTCTATAAGCAACGTTTAGAAAAGATACCTGAAACATTACAAAAAGAATTAGGTCATTTTAATGTGTTTGCTTTTGATGATTTGATGGGATGTAGCATTAAACCTATTCCCTATAGCAGAAGAGGCTATTTTAAAATAAGCTTAATTGAAGGAAAAAACAAAGTACATTATTTAGATAAAACCATAGCGATTAAAAAACAAGCACTGCTATTTGCTAATCCACAAGTCCCCTATAATTGGGAACAAGTTGGTAAAGAACAGCGTGGTTTTTCATGTGTGTTTACCGAAAATTTTTTTCATCATTTTGGAAATCCTATCCAATATGCACCATTTCAAGCAACAGGTGACCCAATTATTGAATTAACAGACCAACAAACCGAATGGGCAAAACAAGTGTTTTCAGAAATGTTAACAGAGTGGACATCTGATTACAAGCATAAATATGACAAGATGCGCATGTTAGTTTTTGATTTGTTGTATCAAGCAGAGAAAATACAACCTCCTAAAAAGAACTCTCAACAGCATACTAATGGTGCACAAAAAATAGCAACTCAGTTTTTAGAACTCTTAGAACGTCAGTTTCCTATAGAAGATGTTGGTGTATTGCCATTACGTTCTGCATCAGACTTTGCAGAAAAATTATCTATTCATGTAAACCACTTGAATAAAGCACTAAAGATGGTTTTTCAAAAACCTACCTCGGTGATTATTCAAGAACGTATTTTGGTAGAAGCTAAAATATTATTACAACATACCGATAAAGACATTTCGGAAATTGCTTTTGCCCTAGGCTTTAAAGAAGCTACACATTTTCATAACTTTTTCAAGAAGCAAACCAGCATAACACCCAGTCAATTCAGAATTGATTGATTTTTGTATAATCACGATTGTTTTTTGTTACTATAGGCTTCTTGCCTCCTTTACCTTTGTCCTCATAATAAAATTAAATAATTATGGCAAAGACAATTTTTATTACCGGAACATCTTCTGGTATCGGAAAAACAACCGCAAAGTATTTTCAGCAAAAAGGATGGAATGTGATTGCAACCATGCGTAATCCTGAAAAGGAAACGGAACTTACACAACTGCCTAATGTAACCTTACTACCGTTAGACGTTACCAATGAAACACAAATGAGAGCTACTGTAGCTAAGGCCATTTCTTTAGGTAAAATTGACGTAGTATTAAACAATGCAGGCTATGGTACAGTGGGAGCTTTAGAAGGAACTACAGATAAAGAAATAGAACAAGTAATTAACACAAATCTTTTAGGTGTTATCAAACTTACAAAAGAGTTTATTCCTCATTTTAGAGAAAATAAAGGTGGTGTATTTATCACTATTTCTTCAATAGGTGGTTTAGTAGCTTATCCTTTCTTCTCTTTATACCACACCACTAAATGGGCTGTTGAAGGGTTTACAGAAAGTTTAGCTTTTGAATTAAATCAGTTAGGTATCCAGGTTAAAACAGTACAACCAGGACCTACAAAAACAGATTTTACAGGCCGTTCTTTGGTAATTCCAGAGCATCCTGCTTATGATTCTATTTTTGATAGTTTCAAAAAATTATTTTTCAGTGATGAAGTATTAGACAATCTGGCTCCTGCAGAAACTGTTTCAGAAGTTATTTATGAAGCAGCTACAGATGGCAAAAATCAATTACGATATTTAGTTGGGCCTGTTGCTAATGGCGATTATAACAAACGTTTAGAATTGGGTGCAGAAGTATTCCACGAAGAATTAGATAAAGCATTTTTCGGTAAATAAAGTATCACTGCTTTAAATTTTAAAAGGCTGTTTTAGAAGTAATTCTTTGACAGCCTTTTTTTTGCATCATATAAAAAAACAACGCTCCTAGAAAATAACAACATACATCTACAACATCTGCCGTTCCTATTCTACAATATGTAGGGCCAATAAATTCACATAATACAGACACATATATGGTAATTATTAACAACCATGGCCAAGCTATTGGTTGTTTAAAATTGATATTTGAAAAAAGTAGTTTTCTGCAAATTAAAATAAAAGTAATTAGTGCAGGAATCGTAATTATATCCGTCAAGTAATCATTTAGATACGGAATGATGATTTCAAAATACCGAAGTAATTTTATAAGTACCCATATAATACCATAAACTACAATTTCAAAATACAAATATCGGTGTATCATGCAGCGATTAAAATCATTGAAAACATTATCAAAACCATTATTGCCATAATACCACCTATGGTATAAAATAAAATGTTTTTAAATACCTTAACAATGAATAAATCATTTTCCTTAATAGGAAAAAACATATCTCTAACACTTGGATTCTCCTGTTTTTTTTCAGATTTAGTTTTCATTAATTTTAATTTTAGAACAAATGTACTAATTTTAAATTAACATACTACTTTTAGTATCTTTGTAAATCGAGATTTAGATACTAAATGACTACAAAAGATAAAATACTCAACTGTGCACTTCAGTTATACAATGAACAAGGACCTAACAAAATTACCAGCCGACACATTGCTACAGAATTAGGTATGAGTCCCGGAAATTTACACTACCATTTTAAGCATACAGATGACATCATCATTCAATTATTTAACCAACTAGCAGATTCTTTTGATGAACTTATATCAGAACTGGAGCAATCTAAGGTGGATTTAAATTACTTAATGAACTTCACTAATAAGTCTTTTGATTTGGTCTATACTTATAGATTTATATTTCTTTCTTTTGTTGAGCTAGGCAGAAGAATTCCGGCTATTCAACAATTTTATCAAGAGATTAACGAACGAAGACTTCATGAGTTCAAAACAATATTTAAAAACTTTCAAAAAAAGAAAATTTTTAGGCAAGATATTCCGTCTCATGTTTTAGATTTGTTAGTAAACCAAATTTTTATTGTTGGAGATTTTTGGCCTTCTAATAATGATTTGACTCTAAAATTAGAGCAAGTAGCGGCCAAAAAATATTACTCTAAAATATTTTTAAACATGTTTTATCCATATTTTGAGCCAAGTATTCAGGTACAATACCAATCGCAATTAGGTTTTAGTGAGTAATCATCATTGCTACTTTTCTCTGATACCATTTTGAATAAACCATTTTTCACAGGTAAACGTCCAATTATTTGTTTCTAGCGAATTATTGCGTAATCCAATTGAATGCTTACCTTCTGTGTAAATATGTTCATAACCACATAGTAAAAAAACAGTAAATACAAAAATGCATACTCCTCATCCAAATTATATATAAAATAGTTACAATCGAAGTTCCAAACTCCTATTCCCCATCACTTCTCCTACTTCCAATTTCAACTCCTCATGAGTCCCCACCACCATTTTGGGTAACACCAATACCCAACGACTTTCTCCACCAGCAACTATCTTTTCAGGTTCCAAATACCGATAGGAAACCGGCAACTCCAATTCTTGATACGAAGACTTTTTCCCTTTTCGGCCTCTACTCACCAATACACGTACATCTCCCACCTTAAAATCAATATCTGATTTATTCTTAAGGGAAACCACCAAATACATTTGGTTTCCAACGTACTTCCATTCTTCCAAGCGCAATCGCAACTTCTTACGCCTCCTAGTCTTCACCTTACCTCCATGGTATTGCAACAAACGTTCACACGCACTATCGTACTTCTTCACCTCAGACCTACTCAACCCATGTTCAAACGTCTGCACCTTCACATCCGGTTGTTTTTCCTTGCTAATATGTTCGGGTTTCAATACTTTGTAATAGGTTTGCTCCAATTGCGCTTTGTAAGCTAACGTATAGCTGTAAATCGTTCCTGAAGTCGTAATCACAAACAGATTACTATCTACGCCTTCCGTACCTTGTAAAAGTCCCATATACTGCCCGGACTCTTTGTTATAGGTAAACACAAAATGCGCATCTCCCACCACTGCTTGTCGTATGGGTTCCGGAAATACCAACATCACTACCTGATGTGCATTCACAAACAAGGTATCTATCTTTTCCGTGGCCTATGCCTGTAACGCACTTCCCATGCCTAGCATTCCCAATAGTATTTTTATATACTTTTTCATCATCATTTTTATTTTAGTTCCATTGATTTTATTCTTAATTATTATAATTCCGGTTTTAAAATGAGCTCATACCCATCACTGACCGTGACTTTTACTTTTCGATTGTTCTTCTGTACTAATTGTTGCAAGAAACTGGTACGCACCCATAGTCGGGATGTTGATATCGCCTATGGTTTGGGTAACCGCTTCTTTGGTCGCTTCTGCCCGAAAGGAATTCACCGTATAAATCCCTTCACTCCCATCCTGCTTGTCATAAGCCTTTAAGCTCACTTCCATTGTTCCTATATGGGTAATATGCAACAAAGTTCGGTTCGGCTGAAAAGACACAAATCCATACAGCCATGTATACCGCTCAAACTCCTTTCCACGTACCTTAGCCGGTTTCATCAATTCCAGTTCCAAACGATACTTGCTCTGCACGGTTTGGGTTCCTCGCACCTTTACATATAACAAAGCATCCACATACGTATGACATGGAGGGACATATTTGTGAATAAAATAAAGTTTGTTATTGGTTGGTTTTAAACGGGGTTAAAGCGGGTTAAATTATAATAAAAAGCTCCATACACAATGTTGATAACTTAAGTATTATAATATTAGAAGCTAACCCAATAACGCTAAAATAGCAGAGTTCACTCTATTAAAATACTTTCGTTAATTATCATAAAAGTTCCTGTTATCCGGAAAATAACATGCAAGATTGTGTATATTTATCTTCATATAACGAGTTGGTAGCAATTTAACAAATATCGTAACAATTTGAGAATATTAATAGATACTAACATTCTAATTGAACTTGAAGACAATCGAGTCATTACGGAAAGTTTCGCCAAGTTTTATAGAATTGCAATCACTAATGAATGTGAAATTCTCTACCATCCTAAAGCTATTCCAATGGATGTTAGCAGAGACAAAAATACGGAGAGAAAAAAGATAATAATATCTAAACTTAATAAGTATCAGTCGTTACAAGATTACGCAAAGCCAACAGTTGAATTTACTTCTAAATTTAAGAATCAAAAAATAAATGACGAAATTGACAACAAACAGCTTTTCCAACTAAAAAAACGATTTGTAGATTTTTTTGTTACTCAAGACAACGGAATTCATAAAAACGCAACAAAATTAAATTTAAGCAATAAAGTTCTAACTATTGAACAAGCATTAAAATTTCTTGAAGACCAATTTACTTTTAAAATTCCATCTCATCCGATACTTCGTGAACATAGTATTCGGGAAATAGAAACAAAATTCAATAGTTCCTTTTTTGATAGTTTAAGAGAAGATTATGGAGAAGTTCAATTTAATAATTGGCTACAAAAATGTGTTACAAAAAATAGAAAATGTTATTCGCTAATAGTCGAGGATAATTTACAAGCTATTTTAATTTATAATATAGAAAAAGTTGAAGATCACCAATTACCAAAAATATTTGAAAAAGCTCTAAAAATTTGCACGTTAAAAGTAGATGACACAGCTTTTGGAATAAAATTGGGAGAACTGTTTTTGAATAAAATGTTTGAACTGTGTATTAACAGAAAAATTAAATATTTATATCTAACTGTTTATGAAAAACAAGAACATTTAATTAAGTTATTAGAAACATTTGGTTTTTATCGTAATGAATTTAAAAATAGTCAAGGTTTAATAGAAATTCAAATGATAAAATGTTTAGATAAAAGCAAAATTGCTATCTCAAAAAATGTAATTTCTGCACATCCATTTTATTTAAACGGTTCAGACATAAAGAAATATGTAATTCCAATTCGTCCAAATTTTTACGGTTCATTATTTAAAGATGGTAAATTAAGACCACCTACTTTATTTGACAAAGCACCCGATAGTATAAATGAAATTCAAGGAAATACTATTTTAAAAGCATATATATCAAATTCAAAGAATCAAAAACCAACAAAAGGAGACATTTTATTTTTTTACTCATCAAAAGTTAATCAAGTAATTGAACCATTTGGTATTTTAGAAAGTATTGAAATCGTAAATGATTTTGATAAGCTATGGAACATTGTTAGAAAGAAAACGGTCTTTACAGAAACAGAATTAAGAAATTGGTTAGAAGAAAAAAAAGAATTACACGTTATTACATTTAGACTAATTGCGTATTTGAAAAAAAATATTAGCTTACAAAAAATTAAGGAAATAGATAGTTTTAAGAATAAAATACAAACAATAACAGAACTAAAAGAAATTGATTACATCAAATTAAAGAATGAAGGATACTTTGACAAGCGTTATATTATCAATTAAACCTATTTATGCACAAGCAATTATGTCTGGAACTAAAAAGGTTGAGTTTAGAAAGAAAATTTTTAAAAGACCTGTTGACAAAATTTTTGTTTACTCTTCTTCACCTGAAAAGAAAATTATAGGCTTTTTTACAATAGAAGAAATAGTTGAGAATAGTCCAGAAAAACTTTGGAGTGAATTCAATGAAGTTGGCGGAATTGAAAAAAATGATTTTTTTAATTATTATCAAGGTTCTGAAACTGGTTTTTCAATTAAAATTTCCGAAGTAGAAAAGTTTGAAAACGGAATTGACCCAGCTGATTTTTTTGAAAATTTTTGCGCACCTCAATCATTCATATATTTAGAGGAAGAAACTGCTCTAAATATTGAAGAAAAAACTGCTACCAACACCGTATAACAACAATTGCGGCTTTGTGTCCTGCGGACACAACCGCGCAAGCATAAAAGTCGGGAATTTTAGCTATCTTAGTTTTCAACCAATCCGCAACTGATTGTTATACAAAACCGTTGTAATTAATAATGGAAACATTGACAATTTTATATATAATCTTTGGAATTTCAGTTCTTATCCTTCTATTTCAAAAAAAACGGATTGACAAAAATGCGGAATATGACTCGTATGCTGACGAAAAAAACGAATGGTCAATATTGACTTCGTTTTCGGAATTAAAAATTTTGAGCAAATATGCTGGAGAATTAAGATTTGGACCGACCTTTATTCACATTAAAACGGAACCAAAAAATGAGTTCGGAAAAGAATTTTATGGAGATTGGTTTTTTAGGACAGAAAACGGAGTTTATTTGCAAAAATGGAATTCAAATCCAATTAAAAGCGGAGTTCATACCAGAGCGGATAATGACTTGATTTATTACGACCGACTAAAAAATAAAATCAAAGTCTTGGAAACAGGAATAAAGTCGTTTCATTGGACTATAGAAAAGGATGAAAATAACGGACTGACTTTAATATCTGACAACGGAAAAACAACAAACCGAATAAAAATTACTAATGCCAATCGAGTAGACGGCCGTGAACGATAAGTCCACGGTGCGCCTCTCACACCACCGTACTAGTTAAAGCTCAATTTTCAAAGACAGTAAGCCATGAATAAAAAAATATCAATAGCTATCAGTGATGCTTTTACTCCTTTAATAAATGGCAAAATCTCTTTTGAGAATTTAAAAAACGTCATACAAAAAGGTATTGATAGTGGTATTGTACATGATTTTGACCCTGAAAAACACTTGTAGGCCTTAAAAGCGAAACGCGCTCAGAATGGTTAAATTGTAAATTTTCCTTACAATCCATTCACCTCCGCTTATCCCCACTCTTCTTGTCAAAAGCCATCAAATTAACGAGCTGTCTCATTCGACTACGCACCCGATTCCTATAATAAGCTTCCTATTCTTTCGCATTCAAATTGGTAGTAGTATGGTACGTACCTGATGAATTAAAAACAAATCATATCGAGACAACAACACCTCTCCAATCACATTGGAATTCTTCCCAAAGTAACATCTCGTAAACCTTATCGCTAAAACTGCATAAAAATGACTTATTTATAAAATGGAAGTAATCGAATAAATCGTTCCAACACATCATCGATAGGAAGTGTATCTTCATGGAACAACCACCATTCAATCAATCCTGCACTTGCTGAAATCTGTGCTTGAATCAGAATCTCTCGATCCAACTCATCCTTTATCTTTTTTATTTCATCCGCCTCTTGAAATCCTTCTCGTAACATTTCTTCCATGCGCTTCCTAAAAAACAACGTATCCTCTCCAGAAAACATATCCCTGTAAAATGCCGCATGTTCCTTTAAATAATTAAAGGTACTACGCATAGCCTGTTTGGCGGTAAATACTCCTTCCACTGAACCATTGGAACATCCTGTCATTAACTGCTGCAAATGCATATCCACACATTGTTTCCGTAAATCAAACTTATCTTTAAAGTGTAAATAAAAAGTTCCTCTGTTTACATCTGCCTGATCGGTAATCATAGCCACAGAAAGCTTATCCATAGCATGGGTAGCTGATAAGGTCATAAAAGCTTCAAATAAAGCCTGTCTCGATTTCTTCACTCTACGATCCATTTTCTTCTTTTTAAATTTTAAGTACTCAACAGTTTTCTTTCAAATGTTGAATAAGCAACATATGTGATCTTAAATTTCTTAAATCTTACAGCAAAGATAAATAAACACTTGTTGATAAACACACAACCGTCTAATTTAGTCATCAAAATTCATACTAATAGTGGCATGCCCTACTAGTTGTTAAACTCATTTTCTAAACAAATTTAACTTATGATGGCAATCCCCTCCTTGAAAAAGGAAACTAAAACTCAGGAAATAAAACGCTTACCTGATCCCCCTTATGTACTGCTATCGCTCCTTGGTTATCAAGAGCCACTAAAACCAGTGATCGCATCCGGTGCCCATGTACAAAAATATCAACTCATAGCCCAATCAGAAACCCATTGGTCTATAAAGCTACACGCCCCCATTTCAGGCATTGCGAATGTAGTTGAATATAATGGACAACGCTACCTTAAGATTACTAATGATTTCAAAAATGATAGCATTGTATGTACACCTCCAAAAGTAGCTTCACTCAATAATCAAGATATTTTGAAAGTGATAAGAGATGCAGGTATCGTAGGAAGCGGTGGCGCAGGGTTTCCAACACACATTAAATACGATGTTTCTGATAGACCTATTACCCATTTCATCATTAATGGTGCTGAATGCGAGCCTTACCTAAGTGCAGATTATGCACTCATGAATCAAGCCGAAAATCATTTATGGAAAACTGTACAGGTTATTCAAAAACTATTGCAAGCGGATCAAGTAGTTCTTGCAATTGAAAAACAACACCGTGAATTAAAAAAGAAGATGGAACATCAAATCGCTCAACTGAATATAAATATCAAAATTCAGCTGCTTGGTAATGATTATCCACAAGGTTCAGAACTACAGCTTATTAAAGCTGTGGCAGGAAAAATAATTCCAAAAGGAAGTATTACCGCTCATCATGGGGTAGTTGTAAGTAATATTGGAACGATAGCAGCTATTGCAAATGCATTGTATTTGGGTATTCCTTATACAGAGCGTATCGTCACCATATCTGGTGAAAAAGCTAGGACAAAGGGTAATTTTCTACTAAAAATAGGAACTCCTATCAGTTATTTGTTGAAACAAATGGGACAAGATTGGCTACCTAGTGACCACCAAATTATTCTTGGAGGCCCCATGATGGGAAGCCCTATTGCCCACTCTGAAGAATCGATCTCCAAAGGAACCGGAGGTGTATTGCTTCTGAAACACTTGTACCAAAAAACCTTTAACTGCATACAATGTGGTTATTGTGCAGACGTATGTCCGCAAAAATTAATGCCCATGGAATTTGCTCGACATGCAGCAAATGACAACATAGATGGCTTACAGCATTTCAATCTCAAATCTTGTATAGAATGCGGAGCATGTGCGTATGTGTGTCCAAGCGATGTACCCCTTATCTCATCTATACTTACAGGTAAACAATTAATCAAAACTAAGTAATGAATCTTCATCCATTTATAAAAGCACCCAGAAATACAACACAAGCTATTATGCTTGATGTTATTGTAGCATTGATACCGATAGCAATGGCAAGCTATTTAGCTTATGGTACGCTAGCACTAACCCTTCTTGGTACAGCTATTACCACAGCGGTTGTAACTGATTTGTTATTCTCGGGAATATTATTTGGGAATTGGAAAACCCCTTTAGATGGCACTTCTGTTATCACAGCTATGTTGCTCACCTTTACCATATCCCCATTAACACCTTGGTTTGTGGTCGCATTTGGTGCTGCTGCTGCTATCCTATTTGGTAAAATACTTTGGGGTGGTTTAGGAAAAAACAGATTTAACCCAGCTCTTGTTGGTCGTGAATTTATGGCTAGTGTTTTTCCTTCCATACTTGGAGCCTCTAGCATCTGGGCTACCACTTCCTTTATTAACCTTCCGGCACAGGATTTTTTCACGGGAGCAGCAAATGAACCCGTCAAAACTTATTTAAGTAGTCTTCTTTACAACCCTTCGGGGGCATTGGGCGAGTATTCTACCTTTCTCATTGTTTTAGGCGGCTTATATCTCACCCTACGCAAGCGCATTAGTTGGCACATTCCTACTATGCTACTTGGGGTTTTTGCGATTAGCTGCGTTGTAATTGGTGATACCGTAAACCTTGAGTATTCTTTTGCGGGGTTATTGTTTGGTACTATTTTCATGGCTACCGATATGCCGTCAAGTCCGAACAATGCACCTGGAAAAATCTATTATGGTGCTATGATTGGTTTGGTAACCTTTATTTTAGTTTGGTCTGGAGTAAAGTTTTCATATCTATCGTATTCCATTCTTATTTTAAATGGCTTTTCCTCAATAATCAGTGAAGTTTTCAAACCAAACCCATGGGGTGAAACAAACAATAGACTTCAAAAAAGTGAAAAGATAGCTCTACTAACAATCGCCATTCTAGGAGTTACATTTGCTGTTATTTATTTACACGAAAACCATGCGTTAATCTATGTATTGGTAGTGTATATCCTATATGTTGTATTAAAATATGCATCCGATTTTCGACACAAATTGAAATACCCTATTTAACCCTTCATACATTCATTTCATTACACATTTAAATTTCATTCAGCATATGAAACAGCCCATTATTTACCTCGTAACAATCCTGCTATTTACTGGATTTCATTATATTCATAAAACAAGTAGTAAACAGAGCGATTTATCTTCTATTGATGCCATATCAGGTGCTTCAAGCATCATTGGTAGTCCTAAAATAAAGATACAAGATGTAGATGCTAGTGTTGTATATGACTCTTTAAGTCAGATTGGTATTTATTTCATTTCCACTATTTATAACAACAAACCCAAGGTGCGTCCTTATGGGAATATCCATTTACACGAAGGTAAAATTTGGTTTTTTGTAGATAAACGGAAGGCAACCTATCAGGAATTGAAAGAAAATCCAAGTATTGAAATTGCAGCTACTAAAGGTCAAGGGGGAAAATTTATCCGAGTCACTGGAACTGCGGTGCTTGAAGATAATCAAACTTTGATTGAAAAGATAGCCAAAGAGAATCCCTATTTTGAAGGTTCTGGGTATGAAATTGGAGTTTTCTATATTTCGGATGCTCTTGCAGAACTTCCCTCCAATACAGGACCAACTATTGTTAGATTTTAATGATAACAATAACCTACTCAACACTTTTTACAAAAGTGTTGAGTAAACCACAAATGAGCCCCCTGATTTCTTAAATCTTTCCGTAAAAATTATTAAACAGTTGTTGATTAAATAACAACTGTTTAATTTTATTTCATCGTTACAAACCACTCAAAATAAACAATATGAAATGGATACGAACATCTAAAAAGAATAGACTAAAAGCAGTTTCCTACCTTGGTATTTGCACCATTGTCATCGGTACAATAGCCATTTTTAAAGTAACAGCACAGTCCCATAATCAAAATCAAGAAATGATGAGCACAGAAAATAAAATGACAGAACTATTGAAGGAAGAAACTCCTACCGTATTGGTAGAAGTATGGTCAGATTACCTTTGTCCGTGGTGTTATATAGGGGAAGCCAACCTCGAAAATGCGATTGCTGATTTAGGTATCAATGCCACAGTGGTATACAAGAGCTTTCAGTCAAACCCTACACTGCAAGGAGCTTTTACCGTAACTGAAATCGCTAAGCAAAGCGGTTTTAGCTTAGAGGAAGCGAGAAAAAAGTCAAAATACATCGAGGATATGGCTAGTAGTGCCAATGTGGAACTACACATGGACTCTGTAATAATGGTCAATACCATGGATGCACACCGTTTGGCTTATATGGCCAAACAAAAAGGACATGGCAAGGAAATGGCAAAGCGACTTTTTGAAGCCTCTTATGTAGAAACTAAAAATATAGCAGACCCAAATGTGTTGACAGCATTAGGTGAAGAATTTGGTATCTCAAAAGAAGAAACTTTTGCCATGTTGAAAAGCGACCAATATCGAGCTGAAATCAAATCAGAAATCCAAGAAGGCATCAACAACGGCTTACGTGGTGTACCCTATTTTGTCATTAATAAGAAATATTCCCTATCCGGGGCACAGCCAAAAGAGGTATTCAAAAAAACCTTCACAGATATTTTACAAAAAGATGGTTCTTATACCCCACTCATCAGTAAAAGCCCATCTGGTTATACCTGTGATGAAAACGGTTGTGAGATTCCAAATAAACAATAATTAACGTTAAATTCTATAACATCATGATACTTATAACAGGAGCCACAGGTCATTTAGGTTATTTGACCTTAACAGCACTATTAAAACAAAAGTCAGCATCTGAAATAGCTGTGTTAGCGCGTAAAGAAAGTGACAAAACTAAAGAGATAGCCGCATTAGGCGTTGAAGTAAGAATTGGTGAATATGCCAATAAGGAGTCCTTGGTAAAAGCTTTCAATGGTATTGAAACCCTTTTCTTTGTTTCTACTCACGAAGCAGCACAAGATATTACCGTTCACCAAAACGTGATTGATGCAGCTGTACAAGCAAACATTCAAAGGATCGTATATACCAGTACCCAAGGGGAAAAGTCAGTAGACAAGAATCATTCGGAAGGAGCTGCTGATATGCACGCCTTCACCGAAGCAGCTATTAAACAATCCGGTTTAAACTATACCATACTTCGAAATGCACCTTATATGGAATCCTTACCAATGATATTAGGAGAGAAGGTTTTAACTGAAGGATATGCAATGCCAATGGGTAACGGAAAGCTTTCATTTGCTACAAGACAAGATATGGCTATTGGCTCAGCAAACGTATTATCCACAAACGAACATGATCATAAGACGTATGAATTTGGAGGTACTGCTTCAGTAGGTTTCAATGAGGTTATGGAAATACTATCTGAATTGACGGGTAAAAAACTGGAATACCATCCAATTGATCCCGAAACCTACGAACAACAAAGTAAAGAAGCGGGTATCCCTGAAATGTACATTCAAGCTAACCTGGGGTTTGCTAACCAAGTAAAGAATGGATATTTTGACCATCCTACTCAGGATTTAGCTAACATACTAGGACGAGAACCAATGTCGGTTGAAGCCTTTTTAAAAAATACTTATCAAGTATAATTCATAATCTTCATGGAAATCTTTCCCTTAAGGTTTCCATGAAGATTACCCCCGCTTATCCCGACTCTTCTTATCAAAAGCCATTAGGTTAAAGAGTTGTCGCATTCGACTTCGTACCCGATTCCCATAATGTGCTTCCAGTTCCTTTGCATTCAAATTCGTTGTAGCATGAGTCCGTACCTGATTACTCCACTTATACTCAAACCCATGCAAATTGTTTTTATTTACAAGGGTTTGTTGTTTATAAACGTATGTTTTACTGCCTAATACGGACACCCTGATAGGAAATAATAAGCCTACTGGGAAGAAGTAATCCTAAACACCTGAAACAAAGGACTCTATAATTAATCAGAAATAATTGAATATTAACAATAACAGTAATACATAAAAATAAAAGCTCCTTTTACCTAGAAAATAACAACTATTATTATGTACATTTACCTTGATATAACCAGTTGACCAACATTTGAACAATCATGATAACAAAAGACAAACTATTTTTATTCGGATTTATTTTGATATTTTATTTGAGTTGCAGCTCTGATAATGAAGGGTTTAACGGCATCGAAACAACCGATAACTTTTATATTGAGAAATATAATGGTTTTTACGCTCAATATAATGTCCCTTTATCTCTATCTAATCCAACTTATGATAATTTGGTTAAATTTGAATATGATGAAAACAATAGAATAATTAAAAGAATTGGGGATATTATTTATACTGGTATAGGCGGATACTTACATGACTCGTTGTATACTCAATTAGTTTATACTAATAATGAAGTACATATGGAAAAGAAAATTGCTCCATTTGGGGGGCTACTATATGTAGAAGGTAATGAAGCAACAATCACATTTGATGATAACAACAGAATGATTCAAAAAATCACTTTTCACGAAAATAATAATCCTCAAATAGATACGACTCATTTTTACTATGATAATAGTGGAAAGTTAATTTCTTATCTCAAAACTTCTAACCGCGATACAAATCTAGATTGGGACACTCGATATTATGAAGAATCAAACCTTTATTATTCTAATAATAATCTTGATAGTATTGTTACTATAATAAGCATGAAATGGAGTGACCAGCCATACACAATACTTAAGAACAAACAAACTCAATATTTCGAGGAATATGATAATGCTATAAATCCTTTTAGAAAACTTCAAATCTTCGAAGAAACATTTAATAGATCTTTATCTGATAATAATTTCACGAAATATAGAGTAACATCGCAAGCTTATCATTATTTAAATAATGATTATAGTCAAACACCAACGATGTATGAAGCTTATGAGATTTTTTCCCAAAATTGGAGTTTTGTATATGATGAAAATGCAGAATGGATTTATAACGAACTTTAAAAAAGATTTACAAAAAATGTATAACCGCAATTACGGTGGATTCGAGAACAAATATTTAATAGTATCTGACTAATTATGTAAAGAATAAAATTCAAAAGCCTGTAGATGTAAACATGTACAGGCCTTTTTTTGTTAATTCAAAATTTTCTAAAAAATATAATCAATTTATCAATTCAAATTTTTCACTTCCCTCTATTTCTAATGATGATGATCCTATCAATACTTTAAATTTACCAGGTTCTGCTATCCATGCATGCTTGGCATCATCAAAATAGCTCAAAGCATCTTTTGTTATCACAAACTTCACCGTTTTAGTTTCTCCGGGTTCTAAAAATATTTTTTCAAAACCTTTAAGCTCTTTCTCTGGTCTAACTAAAGAAGACTTTACATCTGTGATATACATTTGTACTACCTCAGCACCTGCTCTATCCCCTGTGTTTGTAACCGTAGTTGTAATAGTTATATTCCCATCAAAATTCATTTCTTTATTACTAGCAATTACTTTTCCATATTCAAATGAAGTATAACTTAAACCATGACCAAAAGCAAATAAAGGCGCTATATCAGCATTATCATGATGACGATAGCCTACAAAAATACTCTCTGTATAACGTACTTCACCTTCCTTACCAAACTCTCCAATAGTATGTGCTGAATTATCAGCTAATTTTTTAGGAAAGGTAAAGCATAATTTACCTGAAGGATTCACTTCTCCAGTTAATATCGCTGCCAAAGCATTTCCTGTTTCAGTACCTAAATACCAGCCCTGAACTATCGCTGGTACCTCATCTGCCCATGGCATGGTTACCGCGTTACCAGATATATTTATAAATACTAAATTCTTATTAACTTTCAATAATTCTGTTACTATTTTGTCTTGTCCGTATGGTAAATCCATGGTAAGTCTATCAGCACCTTCACTATCTTGATGGTCACTTTTATTCAATCCTCCTACAAAAATCACCATATCTGCTTTTTTAGCTTCTTTTATTGCTTCTAACAGTAATTCTTCAGGAGTTCTATCGTCAGATAAATCCTGACCAGATTTCACCCCATTATAATCACCACTAGCATCGCCTATATAACCACGAGCATAGGTAATGGTAGCCACATCTCCTACTTTATTTTTTAAGCCCTCTAAAGGAGATACTTCATATTTAGCCTTTAACGAAGAACTACCTCCACCCACTGTCATCATTTTAATTGCATTTTCACCAACAACTAAAATATTTTTTGTTTTAGTAAGATCAATGGGTAACGTTTCTTTATCATTTTTTAATAAAACGATTCCGCCTTCAGCTATTTTTCTTCCAGTGTCAGCATGTGCTTTTGTTCCAAAAGATCCAAATGGTCGTTCTGTATACATTTCCGTACGGAAAATTAAACGTAGAATATTACGTACTTTGGTATCTAGTTCTTTAGTCCCAACAGCTCCACTTTTAATCATTTTGTAGTAAGGATCTGCCAAATAATAGGCATCATATGCATTTGTTTTTCCCATAGTTAAACCATCAGTCCAACTACCAAACTCCATATCTAATCCATTATAAATAGCCTGTTCCGTTTGGTGTACTCCACCCCAATCAGATACTACCACACCATCAAATTTCCATTCATTACGTAAAATATCTTGTAGTAAGTACTGATTATGACAACACTGTTGATGCTTATACAAACCATAGGCTCCCATAATAGCCCAGGCATGCCCTTCTTGAACTGCTGCTTTAAAAGCAGGTAAATAAATTTCATATAAAGCTCTATCATCTACCACCACATTTACTCCATGTCTGTCTGTTTCCTGATTATTTAAAGCAAAATGCTTTACACATGCCGCTACTCCATTTTCTTGAACTCCCTGTACGTAGGGAACAACCATTTGAGATGACAAATAAGGGTCTTCCCCCATATACTCAAAATTTCTACCATTTAATGGAGAACGATATATATTTACTCCTGGACCTAACAAAACAGTTTTGTTTCGGTATCTAGCTTCTTCACCTATAGATTTTCCATATAAATAAGCCATATTCTTGTCCCAACTAGAGGCTAAACAAGTAAGAGACGGAAATGCAATACATGAATCATTTGTCCAACCTGCCTGATCCCATTCATCCCATAACACCTCGGGACGAATTCCGTGTGGCCCATCGGTCATCCAAACTTCAGGTATTCCTAATCTAGGTACCCCAGGAGAACTAAATTTTGATTGTGCATGAATCATTGCTATCTTTTCTTCCAAGGTCATACGTGATAACGCATCTTCTATGCGTTCTTCCATAGGTGCTTTATTGTTAAGGTAAACAGCTGTAGCTTCTTGTGCTTGTAACCATAAATTACAACAAATACCTAAGAGTAATAGAAATGTTTTTCTCATTATTATTGTTTCACTATTTTATAATTATACACTCCTGAACGAGTATTTACTTTTACCAAATACATTCCATTTTGCAGCATAGAAACATCAATTGCTGTTTTATGAGTATTCTGAATAATCTTTGCTCCTGCCAAATTGAATATTTCTATCGACGTAATTTTTGCAGTTTCTAAAGTATTAATTTGCAGTATATCTTTTACAGGATTCGGATAAATTTTCAAGTCTTTAATGTTTTTTATATCCATTAATCCCAAAGCAAAATTAGTAGCATCAATAGTATTGGTACTTTGTGCCAAATTAATGTAAGGGTCACTGCCTATTATGTTATCACCATCTAAAGGTGCATATAACTCTAAAGAAGATTGTAACAACTGATTGTTATTTAGAGCTGCTATCTCCAAGGCATTCATTCCTGCACGGTAAAAATACCAATTCTTATAAGAAATATTTGTTGGGGCATTATTACCATGAACAGTAAACATAGATGCTTCCAGATTCTCTCCTAAAATTCCCTCTTCTATGGCATCTGAATATAATTTTGTAGCTCCTTGAGCATAATAATGAGAAAGTGTAACACTATGCCATACATTATCATTCACCAAGGTATTTCCTACTATTGTTCCACCAAAAGGAGAGGTATAAACTAAATGACCATTTGTATCAATACTTACTGCTCCATCACCAGAAGCACTTGTAAACTCAAATAATTGTCCTGTTTCACTGGTTTTAAAATTAAGTACCATTGTAAAAGGATGAATTACATTCTCAGGTGTAAAAGATAAGTGTCCGGGGGAAAGTGTATTTGGTGTAATACTTGTATTTGTATGTAGTTCAGGCGTTGCTTTTCCTGACTCTAGCGCATCAAAAAGAGAAGGTACCATGGCATAGAAAAACTCTTGATGCCCAGCAGTATTAGGATGCCATAAATCATCTTGATATGCTAAAGGCCAATTTCCGGTTCCATTATCAATTGCACCTAAAAGATTAATACTTGGCACATTCCATTGTGCCATTATAATATTCATTTGTTTGATATACTCATAATCTGCAGCATTGTAATCTTCACGTGTATAATTATTCATTACCACTGGTGTTTTTCCATCATTTATGGCCTTTTGAATAAGCAATTGCATGTTATTTTCATACTGGTCAAAAGCGGCTTGACCATTTTCATGAATTCCTTCATTTCCAAGTGCTAGTCCAAAAATCACATAGCTACTACAATCTGCAATCAAATCTTTTTCATAACGGTCTAATACATTCAACGTATTATTTCCATTCACAGAAATATTAGACCTGTAAAAAGGGGAACTACCATTAGTACTGCGCTCTTGTAAAAGCTGATCGTATAAATAAGCATATCCTTCCATATTGGTTGCTCCTTGTCCGTTCATAACTGAAGAGCCTAAAAATGATATTTTATAATCATCTATATCTGCACAGGCTACACTATATTTATAAGAAGACAAATCTAATGTTATTACAAAATTACCATATCCTAAATCAATGTCCTGAATAGCAGTATTATAAGTATTAGCCTGCGATTCCATAACTACGTCATGCGTATCAGGAATTTTTTTCATTACATAACTCCAAGATTGATTTCCTTTAAAAACAAATCTAGGATTAGGATCTGTAGTTACTGTAGTCATATCTAACAAAGCGCTCCATACACCTCCTCCTTGGTAGTTTAAGGGCTCATCACCGTTCCACCCATTTGGTATAGAGCTTCCTACTACACTCCAATTAATAGGTGTTACTATATAACTATTATTATTAAGATCTAACGAGATTAAAACAGGACCAGATTCATTAGAATTTATGGGGGTACCATTTTGTAATATTTGACCAGCTGTACTACTACTACCATATACTGTGGCATTACTATCTTGGCCAGTATAAAAACTAAAAGTACCAACATCTGCTAAGGAGGTATAAATTTCAAAAATATTCGTAACAACACCATCTAATCCAGTTACCATGTGCATAGGTAATGCTGTTGAAACTACATCCCCATTCTCAGTAGCCGTACCAGAAATATAAAATTCCTTAATTTGATTACTAACAGTAATGGTTGTACTACCCGATATGGTTGGATTTTGAATATTGGTTGCTGTAACGGTTACCGTACCATTATTTACCGGGCTTAAAATTCCTGTTTCAGAAATCACAGCAATATTAGTATCATCTACACTCCACTCTACATCTGGATATGTAGCATCTACAGGAGCAACTGTTGCTTGCATAACACTTGTTTGTCCACTTACTGTAATATCTGAACCTGTTACGGTAACAGCTGTTGCTTCCACAGTACTTACGCCACTATATTCTTCTACCTTTATAAGGTTTACATAACCATACCCACCCGAAACTATAGAAACATCTAGCGTAATTTCTCCATTAGCCGGTGTTAAATAAGTGGTTTCTACAAAGTTTGTTAAATTACCTGAAGCGCCATCACTGGTTTGTAAACTTGCATTGTACGTATCTTGACCTGTAAAAGTATAAGCAGTCTCACGCACAGAACTTGTTGGTCTAGATGCAAAAAGGATAAATTTATAACTTTTAGAATTATCAAGATTACTAAAGATTAATTGCCCTACATTATTTCCAGAACCTCCATTTTCAAGATAAAAATAATCTTGAGTAGCTGTACTTATAGCAAGATCTCCTAATGTAGTACTATTTGCAGCAGTTGGTCCATAATTTACACTACTATTTAGTACAAAACCATCAGCTATTGATAGCGTAAATGGTGTACTTCCATTAGTTGTATTTATTAGACTAAAACTAGTTCCAGTAGAAGCTACTGTAGCATTATTCCAATAATTATTATTCATATCAGGACTATTAGTAATGGCACCATTAGTACCACCCGTTGGTCCAAAATCTACTAAAACTGCTTGTTCTAGCGTTTGACTATACATACCCAAACTCAATATAAACATGAAAAGGGTACTAATTATTTTTTTCATAATTATCATCTATTATTTTCATTTATCTATAAAACCAATGCTTGATATAAAATTTTAAAATACATAAGTCACTACTGAAGCTGCAGGTATGGTTACAAATTGCTTCATACCATGTATAGCTATAGCAAACTCTCTCTCCTTATCAGCATTATTTTGAACAATCAATACTACTTGATTTTCAGGAGTTTTAAATGCTACATTAGGTAACCCCTCTATTAGATTAGATGCTACACGAACCGATTCTTGAGGAACGAAGCGAGAAGCTTGCCCAATAATATAATAAGCAGGATTTCTCTCTATCTCATCACCTTTAAGAGTAATAGCTCCTAAACATTGTGTACATCCCCCATCTGTATGTGGATCTTGATACTCATCTGCTGCCAAATTCCATTCTAAAACAGTTTTACACCAATTACGCGTAGCACCAATAATAAGATTTTCAGTATGCCATTGCATTTCTTGAGCAAAATCGCCCGGCGCTCCTACCCATTGTTCTGTAAAGTATAGGTTCTTTTCTGGGTGTGCCTCGTGTACTTGAGAAATTGCATTTACTTCTCCCCCGTATAAATGAAATGCACTACCATCAATATACTTTGCTGCCTCGGGATCGTCTAAAATTGTAATTGGATAATCTGGCCTATCTGCATTATGATCGTATATAATGATTTTAGTAGCTATATTTTCCTTTTGAAATCTAGGTCCCAAGTAATCTCTCACAAATACTTTTTGTTCATCTGGTAGCATAAGTAAACTAGGATTGTTTCCCGGATGTAGCGGCTCGTTTTGTACAGTAATAGCATCAATGGTTATACCGTTTGTTTCCATAGCCCTAATGTACTTAACAAAGTAATTAGCATAACTACTATAATATTCTGGCAATAAACTCCCTCCTTTGGTACTGTTATTTGTTTTCATCCATCTTGGAGGTGACCATGGTGAACCCAAAATCTTTACATTGGGTGCTACTTTTTTAATTTGTTGTAATGTTGGAATAAGATATATGGTATCATAAGCTAAAGAAAAATGCTCTAAATCAACATCTTTCTCACCGTTAGGCATATCATCATAAGAAAAAGTTTTCTCATCAAGATCTGAAGATCCAATGCTAATTCTTAAATAACTTACATTTAATTGCTCTTCTTCATTTCCAAAAATCTCTTTGATAATTGCGGCTCTTGCTCTTGTGGTCATTTTATGTAAAAGCATAGCACTACCTCCCGTTAGTGTGTAACCAAAACCATCCATAATTTGGTAAGTAGTGGTGGTATCAATGGTTATTACCTGAGTATGCTCATATGGTTCTTCATTAAAAAGCTTTTCTTCTTTTAATAAGCTTTTATTATCAAAAGTGGTAACATACGCAGTTCCATTTGTGCTATCAGTATTTCTGTTTTCTGATTTATTATTACAAGAAATTCCTGAAAAAAGCACTACAAATGCTGCCAATATTACTATGCTATTGGTTTGAAATAGTTTTATCATATTTAAATACCGGGTGTAATTAACACCCGGTAGTATTTATTTTATTGGATTAAAAATTCGTAGGTACCTGTTTGATACAAATTATCTATGTTAATATTAACTTCGTAAGTACCTGTAGTAGTAATATTATTGAAGTCTGCTCCTCCATTGTTAGTCATTGTACCACTTAATTCTGTTGGATCATCTGCACCAAACTGTACATCCCATGGAGAATTAAACTTCATGTTATATCCTGCTTGTAATGTTTCAGTAGTCATAAACTTAAACGGATGCTGATAAGTCATTAAAAATTCATCACGAGAATCCCAATCTTGCCAATGGAATAATTTAATATTATAATATTTCCAACCTACGGTAGCAGTATTAAAATTAACTGTTAAGGTATACGCTTGATCTTGATTAACCATAATCCCTCCTGTTCCTTCACCAAACGCAAACGTACCCGTAACGGAATCTCCTTCAGGGTTAGAAGATACTCCAATAGCATTTGTAAAAGCGTAAGAAGTTCCACTTCCATCCATTTCACTATTCAACTCATAGGTAACACTTTGCTGTAATGCTAAATACGTAGTAGAAGTAAAAGTTCCATTATCAAATATAAATTCTCCTACTACAGCTCCATTACTTAATAAATACAAGTTATTAGGGGTTACAGATGGTGGCTGTATTGTGGTATCTTGTTCTATAGTATATGAATATTCAGAACCATACAAATCTAAAGTTACAATATAGTTACCTGAGTTACTTAATGGTATATCTTCTATTGTAATTCCTGCATCACTAGCCTGAGATTCCATATATATGCTATTTTGAGTACCTTGAATACGTTTCAAAAGATATCCCCAATCATCATTAGCTCTAAAAACAAAAGCACCTGAACCATCTGATGTAAGCGTTAGTGAAGCCTGCCATGTACCATCTCCTATGTACATTAGTGGCTCATCACCTCCCCAGCCTCCAGAGATTACAGAACCTACCATACTCCATTTATTTATTTTCAATAGCGTATATATATTGGTATTTAAATCAACTGTAATTTTATATTCACCTGAATCCTGAACTGTAAGGGCATCACCATTTTTAACTACCTCTCCGTTACTTCCACCATAAACATGTGAAGGTAACTGCTGTGCACTATATAAATGAAATGGCATACCAGCTTCTAAAGATGTATAAGCTTCAAAAATATATGTATTTGTACCATTTCCATCAGTTAAATGACGCATAGGAATAGCTTGTGACATATCCGTACCTGCTTCTGTAGCATCTCCTGCTATGTATAAGGTTGCTGGTGTATATTCTGTTTCAAAACGTGTTAATGATATCGCATTGGTTGCATACGATTTGGTATCTTGACACGTAGCTATAACCGTCCACTCTAATTGGGTAGCTTCACCAGCAGGATAACCTGCATAAGATAACGCTAAATCAATTGCTGAAACTTGGATATTGGCTGTTGTAGCTTTACCTGAATTATCAGATGATACCGAAATCAATGGTGTATCATAATCGCTACTTCCTAAGGTATCTAATATTACGGTATAACGTACTTGAAATCCTGCTGAAGATACTGCTGGCTCCCATTCAAAATAAATACGTTCATTAGGATCTAACTCATTTAACACCTTAGTATATCCCTCTTCAGGTGCTATAATTGCAGGGTCCGAAAGACTCCATTGTCCAACGGAATCCATGTTTTCATCTTCTTGGCAAGAATTTAGACATACTAATGCTAAACATGCTGCTACCAGACTATATAATAGTTTTTTCATGTGTTTATATTTTTATTATTCCCAGGTTATTGTTGCAACACTTTCTTGAGGTAAAGTACAATCAAAACGATTTTCTCCTACAATAGTAGAAAATGTTTTAGCCGACGGTGACTCATTTAATACTACAAGCACTTTAGTTCCATCAGGATTTACAAATGCAACATTATAAAGACCGGTACTACTATCAAACGTAGTACTACTAATACGATGCGCTCCAGGTGCAACAAATTTTGAAAAATGACCAATCGCATAATACTCTTCGTTTAATGTTACATCTCCACTAGAAGCTACAGTTACTACACCTCTACAGTCTTCACAACCATTATTGGTTGGTCCATGATTTTCATTAAGTGCTAAATTCCAGAACAATACATTTTTTGACCAATTATTTACAGAAGCAATCAAAATATTACGAACATACCAATTCAAATTTCCAGTAAAATCGGTACTCCATTCTCCACCAGAAATTTCAGTAAAATATAAGCCCTTATCTGGATAAGAATTATGAACTTGACTCATAGCTGAAGCATCTCCTGCATATGCGTGAAATGCACTACCCGATATATATTGGTTAGCATCAGCATCATTTAGTACCTCTAAAGGATAATCAGCACGATCAAAGTTATGATCATAAGCAATGATTTTTGTAGTAATACCATTGTTGGTAAAAAGAGGCCCTAACGAGCTTTTGATAAAATTTGCCTGCTCATTAGCTTCCATTCTCATGGTAGGGTATCCTGACTCGTGTAACGGTTCATTCTGTGGAGTAATCGCATCTATCGTAATTCCATTAGATGCATAAGCATCAATGTAATTACGTAAATAATTAGCATATACATCGTAATACTGTGTTTGTAATTTCCCTCCATACAAACTTTGATTTGTTTTCATCCAAGCTGGTGCAGACCAAGGAGAACCTACAAATTTAATATCTGAATTAATGGCCAACATATTCTGTAACACAGGAACTATATTAACCATATCAGGCGCAATAGAAAAATTATTCAAATTTACATCGGTTTGACCTGAAGGCATATCATCATATGTAAAATCTGAAAGAGAAAAGTCTGATGCTCCTATGGTTAACCTAACATAGTTAATACCAATACCACTTTCAGCGTCAAATAGGTTTTGTAATAAAGCACTTTTTTGACTTCCACTTAACTGATTAATTACATATGCAGATGATCCAGTAAGTGCTGCTCCAAACCCTTCAATTTCCTGAAATTGCAGAGTTTGATCTACTGTTATAGAAGGGTAATTAGTTGTGGTGTTATCTATAATACTCAAATTATCTTGTGCACTTATAAGCCTGCTCTTATCACCACTGGTAACCCAAATTTGGGCTGTCCCTACCTCATTACCATTTGTATTTGACGATGGTGGAGGATAATAAGGCTTATCATTATCTGAACAACTCAATAAGGTACCTAATAGTACAGTTGCTAATGTATATTGTATTTTTCTCATTTGTAATCTATTTTAATAACCTGGATTCTGTGTTAAATTCGGGTTTCTATTTATCTCATTTTGGGGAATTGGTAATAAAATATCATTCTCTGTCATTCCGTAATTTACAGGTTGACCTGTACGTAAATCTATATCAGTAATGTTATTCATAGTTTGCACAACTACACCATATCGTACTAAATCATCCCAACGTTTAGATTCCATAGCTAATTCCAATCTTCGCTCCTTTAATATAGCAGCTCTCATAGCGTCTTGTGAAGCTGTTTCAGCAGCTGTTAAATCAGGTAATTCAACTCTAGCTCTAATTTGATTTACCGTTGTAGCAGCATCACTAATTTGTCCTAATTCATTCTGTGCCTCTGCTTTTAATAGTATAATATCAGCCAAACGGAAGATATATTCATTATCATCACTAGCCCATGAACCTGCATTACGCCATTTATAAGCAAAAGGAATACTACTACCTGGGGTATTTCCCCAGTACTCATCTACCCAACTAACGGTTTCAAATAAAATAGCAGCATTTTTTCTAACCACATCCCCTTCGTTATCAAAAGCATTTACCAAATCTTGTGAAGGTGTGGTAAACTTCCTCCAGGTATCTCCACTTAAAGATGGAGGTAAGTGCATTTGCGGCGCCCAATTTCCTTCGGTACCTCCCAAGTACTGTACTTCTAAGATTGACTCAGAATTATTTTGATGATTACCATCAAATAATTCGTCATAGTTGCTTAATAAAGTATATCCGGCAGGACTATTAATTACAGCATTTGCGTGTGTTAATACAGCATTATAATCTGGATTAGGCATTTGAGCATATACCTTAGTTAATAGAGCATTAACAGCTCCTTTAGTTGCTCTGGCTTTGTTTACACTATCATCGCTACCGTAAGTATCAGGCAAGTAGTTAGCTGCTTCATTTAAGTCATTGATAATTTGCGCATAAACTTCAGCTACTGTATTTCTCGATTTTCTTGTTTCAGATGGATCTGTACTACTTATAAACTCTGTATGCAGTGGTACTCCTCCAAAATATTTCACTAAGTTATAATAATGATAAGCTCTTAAAAACAAAGCCTCTCCAACTATTTGTTGTTTACGCTCATCAGAAATTCCTTCTGATACTAACGGAGCTCTTTCAATCACCAAATTAGCTTTAGAAATAGCATTGTATATAGAAGACCAAGCAGACATAACACGACTATTGGTAGTATTTACATCTATATTGTCAAATTCAAAAATTTCTGTATTATCTCCTCCAGCATACGTATTGTCTGAACGGGTATCCTGAAAAATAATATGATCCCAAGCATAATACTGAGAAGACTGAAAAGATTCATAAACACCAGTAAGTGCTGCTTCAATTTGAGAAGCTGTGCTATAAGCATTATCTGCTGTTTCTTGTGATATTGGTTGCAAATCCAATTGGTCATTACATGACATACTAAAAGCAAGCGTTGCCATTAATGCATATTTGGTTATTTTACTATACTGTTTCATTGCTTTCCTTATTTAGAATGTTACGTTTAACCCCATTATAATGTTTCTCGTTTGCGGGTATGTACCAAAATCTACCCCTTGTACTGTATTGTTACCTCCAAAGGCATTAACTTCAGGATCAAAACCTGAATAGTCTGTAATTGTTAATAGATTTTCACCAGTTACATAAAGTTTTACGCTACTTATAGACAAATAATCAAGTACTTTAGTAGGTAGGTTATAGCTTAAGGTAACTGCTTTAAAACGTAAATAAGAACCATCTTCAACGAAACGAGTTGATATTCTGGAGTTATCAGTATTTCCTTCTGATACTCTCGGTATAGCTGTAATATCTCCTGGATTTTTCCAACGGTTAAGTACCGTTGCTAGTTGATTCTTAGAGTCCGTCATACCCTCCATATTGATGCGGGTAGCATTAAATATATCATTACCTTGTGAGC
Source organism: Neptunitalea lumnitzerae (assembly GCF_027924185.1). Classification (GTDB taxonomy): domain Bacteria; phylum Bacteroidota; class Bacteroidia; order Flavobacteriales; family Flavobacteriaceae; genus Neptunitalea; species Neptunitalea lumnitzerae. The sequence continues at coordinate 326,554 of NZ_BRVO01000002.1, read as the reverse complement.
CTTGCAGAAATATGTTCAAGCTGAAGTTTTTATAAGTTACTGTATTACCCAAACTATAAGTAAAATCAGGATTTGCATCTCCTATAATTCTGCGATCATCTGCGGTTGGAGTAAAGGTTGATTCCCCATTACTATCTACATAATAGGCATTTCCTGTTTGCGGATCTACTCCTCCCCAAACGTAACCATAAAAAATTCCTAATGGTTCTCCTTCTCTCACTAAACTTACTTCTCCTCTACTAGCTACATTACCATTAAACAATTCTTGTCCAACAATATTTTTAACTTCATTTCTGTTAATTGTTACATTAGCAGAAGTTGTCCATGAGAAGTCTTCATTTGAATAGTTTACAGTATTTAACTGAAACTCTAACCCTTTATTCTCTACTTTACCTACGTTTTGAATAGCATTTGAAAACCCGGTAGCCGTTGGTAAAGGGGCATTCAATAGCAAATCGTTATTCTTTTTAATATAGGCATCTACTGAAAACTTAATTTTACTATCAAAAAGACTCAAATCTAGTCCAAGGTTTAATTGTTCAGATTCTTCCCATTTTAAATCGTTATTTGCTATAGAAGCAGGATAGGTACCTGGCATAATAGTACCTCCAATAGGATAATTACCTCCACTACCAACAGTTGCTAAATACTGGTATGTATTAATATTGTCATTACCAACAATACCCCAACCAGCTCTTAGCTTTAATTCAGATATTGATTCTACCTGCTCTAAAAAAGTTTCTTGAGAAATTCTCCAACCAGCAGAAAATGATGGGAAATATCCCCAACGTTTATTTGGTCCGAAATTACTAGAACCATCTGCCCTAAAGTTAGCTGTAACTAAATACTTATTGTCAAAGTCATAAGAAACACGACCTATATAGGAAGCATTTGCTTTTTCACTTTTACCTGCCGTAGCAGTAATTATTTCTGAACCAGCACTTGGTGTAGGTATTTCAGAGCTTGCAAAGTTACGTGTTTCGATATTGCTATACTCCCATCGATTTTTTTGATATACTGTACCAACAAGTGCATCAATTTTATGCTTTCCTATAAGGGTATTATAACTTAAAGTATTGTCCCAAATAAAATAGTTATTATTATTAGTATTGTATCTACTTATTCCATTAGTTGCTCTACCATAACTAGTTCTAAAAGGATCAAGAAAATAATCATAGCGATCTGAATTGTAATCAATACCAAAATTTGATCTAAATTTTAATCCTTCCATTAGTTGAATCTCTGTATAGATATTACCTAACAAACGTTGGTTCTTATACCCTCTATCTGAACCATCTGTACTAGATACTGGATTTTCCCAATCTTGAAATGGGTTACTAGTAAATGTTCCATCTTCGTTATATACTGTAATATTAGGCGGTGTAGCCAAAACACCCAATAAAACACCACCTTGATTCACGGCGGCATTATCTGTTACATCTACATCATGGTAATGTGTATAATTGAAATTAGTACCGATTGTTAACCAATCATTTACCTCTTTAGATAAATTGGCTTTAAAGTTGTAACGTTCCATTTGTGAACTACGTACCACACCTTCCTGATTTATATAACCTCCAGAAATATAATATTGAGTGCCATCATTATTTCCTGAAACCGATAGTTGATAATTTTGAGACAAAGCGGTATCAAAAATCTTATTTTGCCAATCAGTATTATAAGGGTATTGACTCCAATCTGTAGACCGTCCCATTTCAGTCATTAAGTCTCTATACTGTTCAGAATTTAAAACATCCAACGTTTTCCAAACTTCAGCAAAACCAACATAGCTATCTAACTGGACAACGGCTTTTTCGGTTTTACCTTTTTTAGTTGTTATTATTACAACCCCATTAGCACCCTGTGCACCATATATGGCAGCAGAAGAAGCATCTTTTAGTACAGATATACTTTCAATATCACTAGGATTTAATGAACGTGTATCTGTTGTAGGCACACCATCTATAACATAAAGTGGATTACTACTAGCACCAATAGAGCTAGTACCTCTTACTCTAATATCGAATCCTGAAGAAGGTTTCCCTGAACTTTTAATTACGGTAACACCAGCAGCTTGTCCTTGAATCAACGAACCTAAATCTTGTTTAGGTCTGTTTTCGAAACTTTCAGCATCAACCAATCCAACAGCACCGGTGATATCACCTTTTTTCTGTGTACCATAACCTACTACAACTACTTCATCTAAAGCTTGGGCATCATCTTTTAGCTGAATATTTAAAGTAGTTTGTGCACCTACAGCAATATATTGTGTTTTAAAACCAATGTAAGAGAATACTAAGGTATCTGATGGAGATGCCACAATTTCAAATAATCCATCAAAATCAGTTGCTACACCATTAGTAGTTCCTTTAACTGTAACATTAACCCCGGGTATGGGTGCGTCTGAAGAATCTGTAACTGTACCTTTTACAGATTGTTGTGCCGATACCTTAAAACCGACGCATAACAACGCGAAAATTAATAATTTATTCAAACTCATTTTAGTTATTTATTTGTTTAATGATTCTGATTTCAGAAAATTTCGTTCTCAGTAAAGACAACTACTATTAACTGTTATCTAGGTGCAAATTATAATATAAAGGCACATTCGAATTCAGAATAGCTACACTTCAATTACGCCAACGTTGTAATTAACTACTTCATAATTACTTCAAAATAAAATAAAACACTGTTTTACAAGTATTTAAATAAAACAATAAAATAGAGTTTTGTAGGCATGAAGTAAAAAAAACGTAGTATATTGGCAACTTCTTCAATAGTATTTCCGTAAAATAAACAGATTAAAATGGTTTTATATCAATAATTACAGCATGAAATTAAAAATTTACAATTGGTGTTTTCTATGTTTTATGAGTTTTGTTGGTCATTGTCAGCTCACAAATTCAGCACAACCACTCATTGAAAAATTGTACAAGCAACCTGATATAAGACATTATAATAGAACCGACTTTGAATCGGACACACAGTTTTGGACTGCATGTGAAGATACTTTAGGGAATATGTACTTTGGTAATAATGATGGTATTTTAATTTATGATGGCGTACATTGGAATACAGTTGTCCTACCCAACTCATCATCTGTACGTAGTTTGGTTAAAGATGCTAATGGTACTATTTATGCTGGTGGCTATAACGAATTAGGAATTGTTCAAAAGGATGAATACGGAACTTATAATTTTAAATCTCTTAAAGAGACTTACAAACTTGATAACTTTAATTTTGAAAACATATGGCAAGCACATTCACTAAATGAGCATTTAATATTTAGAACGTTTACAAAAATTTTTGTTTTATATCAAAATAACCTTACGCAAATACCTGCAAACAATACATTTTTAAAAAGCTTTGTAACCAACGATTCATACTATGTAGTAGATGCAGATAATGGTATTTATGAAGTTAACTTCAAGACAAATCATCTTACCCAGGTATTAGCAGCATCAGCGTATCAAAATGAATCCATTATAAGTATTGATGGTTCTATTGTTAAGAATACTATCCACATTCTTACTGAAAATGGACAACTACTTCAATATAACTTACAAACACATACGGTAACATCTGCAAAAAATATATTACCAGCTAACACATCTAAACTTATTTCATGTACTAATTTAACACCTTCTACTCTATTATTAGGTACACTAAGAGACGGTGCTATTCAATTATCTCTTAACAACAATAATTCTACCAGACCTATACAAAACTTACAAGGAGAGACGGTATTAAACCTGTTTCAAACATCACAGAATAATGTTTGGGTTTTACTAGATAATGGATTAGATTTTATTGACTTCAATAATCCTAAAACTACCATTTTTACAGGAGCTTCAGTATATGACATCCATTATATTAATAACATTTTATATGTAGCCACGAATCAAGGTGTATATTATTCTAAAACAAACTTGCACCAAACCATAACCCCCGAATCGTTTAAACCTATTATAGGTTTAGATGGTCAAGCATGGAGTTTAAATTATGTTCATAACACCTTAATAGTAGGACACGATAAAGGCCTATTTAGAATACATAATGGAGATGCTACAAAAATAGGTAACAAAGACAGTTTTTGGAAAATTGTACCTGTTAAAGAAAAGGAAAACTATTATTTAGCCTGTCATTACAGCGGTATTTATGTATTACACTATGAAAATGGAAATTGGAATATTACTAACAAAATAAAAGGCTTTGATGAATCTTCTAGAGATATTCTAGAAGCCGAGGATCCGTATACTTTTTGGGTGTGTCATGGATACAAAGGAGTATACCGTATTACTCTTAATAGCAATTTAGAACGTGCCACAGCAATAGCACATTTTACAGATTCTAACGGATTAGACTCGCCATTTAATATCAATGTATTTAAATGGAATAACCAAATTGTTTTTACAACAAATACCGGAATTTTCAACTATAAAAAGGAAACAAACAGTTTTAAACCTTTTCAAGCATTAAATAAAATAGTAGATACTACCAGAAATACCCGCAAAATTTTACAAGAAAACGATAGAACATGGGTCATTCAAGATGATGAATTAGGTTATTTCGAAACCTTTAGTAAAACTCCACAAATACATAAAGATATATTTTCTGAAACAAAAGGAACCTTTAATCGAGGGATGGAGTCTATATTACCTATTAGTAAAAAGCATATACTTATCGGTACTCATACCGGTTTGTATCTATATGAGATTAATGAAAATAATGATTTACAAGAAATTCCTATTTCTATATCAGGTATACAGTATACAGCAGCTAACACCACAAAACGTATCCCTCTGGCCAAAGATTCTATTACCGAACTCCCTAATAATACTACCTCTATACATTTTGAGTTTTCAGTACCCAAAATGCCTAACAGTACCCCTAACCTTTATAGCTATCAACTAAAAAATATTGATAAGAGCTGGTCTAATTGGCAATCGATGCCCTTTAAGGAGTACAATCTATTACCCGCTGGAACTTATACCTTTAGAGTTAGAGCACGTAATACACTGGGGATACAAACAACCCCAGCTAGTTTTACTTTTACTATTTTACCAAAATGGTACCAAACAAAACTTGCCTTTTTTCTATATGTTATACTAGGAATCTCTTCATTATTCCTAGTCATTATACTTGTTAAACGAAAGATAAGAAGAGAAAATCAAAAAACACGAGAGCACGAGCAAAAAACAAACCGATTATTACAGCTAGAAGTAAATCAATTAAAACTTGAAAATCACCAAAGAAAAATACAACAAGATAACGAACATTTAGAACAAGATGTTATCAAGAAAAGTAAAGAACTAGCTACCTATACAATGATGCTAGTTAATAAAAAAAACTTCTTTACAGAATTACAAATAGAGTTAAGAGAATTAAGAGACACCTTAAAAACAAAGAACTCTAGACAAAAAATCACTGATATCTTTAGTAAACTACATCAACATCGAATTGATGAAGAATACTTAAAAGTATTTGAAGAGAACTTTGAAACTGTACATCAAGATTTCTTTAAAAACCTAAAACAAACAGGATGTAACCTAAGTGTAAGGGAAACACGCCTAGCTGCTTTCATTAAAACTGGGCTGACCAATAAGGAAATTGCACCATTACTAAATATTTCTGTCAGAGGCGTTGAAACAGCTCGCTATCGCTTACGAAAAAAACTAGATTTACGTTCAGAAAGTAGTTTAACGGATTTTCTGAATGGGTTAACTACAAAAGAAACAACAGATGACAATCATGAATAAGAATTCTATGTGGATATAAATTTACGAAGGTTTTATGTTTATAGATGTTTCTTTCTTCTATCTTCAAAAAAGAGGCAATGCTTCGGAATACCTGATAGGAAATACCAAGTCTGTTGGGAAGAAGTACCCCTGAATACCGAAAAGGAAGGATACTGCAACTAATTAGAAATGGATCTAAAGTTTTAAATAACTCTATAACATAAAAACAAAACCTCTATTATCAGTAAAATAGTGTTCAATATTGTGTATATTTAACTTTATATAACGAGTTGGCAACATGATACTCACTACATCCTATAAATCAGAATGAAAGAGAAATTTAAGGAAATATTAAAGGATAAAAATTTCATTTTAAATACTGAGGTTTTGGAAAATTTAAAACCTGAATACTTAGATGAACTTGAGTCTGCCCTATCTAAACATCCAGATTTTGAAAACATAAAAGACAATTACATTATAGATAAACAGAATAATACTTTGATTCAAATCTTAGAAAGAATCCCAATATCTGAAGTAGAAGACCTCACAGATGAGCAAAGGTTTTATTATCCAATGTGTAATAAATCGGAAATCAAGCGAATATTTAATGTTAAAAATTCAGATGATTTTCTTTTAAAATATAGAGCAGACCAAATCGCAGATGACGTAAGATTAACAAGAGTATTTTTAAAAATACGGACTAATTCTATTAATTGGAATTTTTCTAACTATTTTGATTCAAGTTTTTTTAATAATTATATTGAAACTTTACCTAATACAGAGAAAAATAAATGCAAAGAAATATCCTTTGGTACAATATATCTAAAAGAAGCCAACGGATACTGTATGAAAACAGATTTTGGCAACATCATCGTTATATCTTTTGCTTTAAGGTATTTTTTATACTATATGAATCTCTTTCATTTGGGACCACAATATAATTTAAACAGTCAAGATATATCCAATGCTTTTCTAATAGCTGTTAGAACAATGTTAGGGACTGAATCACTTGATTTTGAACTTGATAATCGAGGAGATATTCCTGAGGAGCTTCATTTAGAAATTGAGAGTATGGTGGATGGACAGATGATGTTTGTAATTGGTCACGAATTTGCACATCATTATTTAGACCATTTAGAACAAGCCTCTCTTGGTTATTTAAAGGTAACTTCAACTGATAAAAACACGCCTTTTTATAATTATTCCCAAAAAAGAGAACTCGAAGCCGATTACAACTCAGTTATGAAACCTGAGATACCAAATGAAGAAAGAAATTTAATAGCGAATGGAGCATTCACCTTCTTTATATGGCTAGATTTATTTAAAAGTGTAAAAGAATACATTTTCCCACCTTCATCATTAATGAAAAGTCACCCAAATCCAATTGACAGAATATGGGAACTAAGAAAAAAACTTAATGATGAAATAGGTGTAACTAAAGAACAGCTATTATCATTAGTTGAATCTTACAAACCATTCAAAGAAAATTTAATCAAAGATTTACCTTATCAAATTCATATTTTTGAATATTATGGTTCATTATACCTTTCTAGCCAGAAAAAAATTACACACGATAGATTAAACTTTTAATAAACCCAGTTGCCAATCGAGTAGACGGCCGTGAATGATAAGTCCACGGTACGCCTTTTAACCTACTTTAAAAAGTGATACCAACCTTAGTAATATATGTTAGTATGCTTAATATAAAAATGTCGAATTTAGTAATGTCTGAAATTGGGTAAGCCTACAATCAAATTGTCTTTATTCTGTTTCGCTTGTGAAGCTCTGTAAGCGGTTTAATTAACCGAGCTGCCTTTACTTCTCCTATTTGCTCTGAAATAACGGCGACTAACCTTAGAATTTTACTTGTTATAGTAAAAGTATAACCTGGTATCATTTGATACAATCAAATTATAGTATCAAAGATACTGATATTATATATTCTATCTTATCTTTCATAAAAGAATAGACCTAATTACCACCTCTTTAAACTTTAACATAACCTATTTTAAACGCTATAATATTAACTCCAAACTCCGCCCATAACCTCTCCTACTTCCAATTTCATTTCTTCATGATCACTTACTACCTTTTTTAGGTAAAACCAATTCTTAATACGAAGACTTCTTCCATATTTTAAAACCCTTTCAATTTTTTTTTATTTGAAAGGGTTTTGTTGTTTATAGATGTTTGTTTTACTTTCCAATACGGACACCCTTATAAGAAATTCCATAAAATAACTAGACTGCAAACAATTAGAAATAGAGTCTAAATTATAGAAATAACACTATCCTATAAAAATAAAATTAGATCTATGCATAAACTAACAATCAATTTTAAGTATATTTATCAATATATAATCAGTTAGAGATAATTTAAAATAATTGATCTACTTAAAACAAAATTTCAGATAAACTGTTTCTTGAGAAATTTGATACATACTAATCACTTACTAGATATTACGTTATGAGAATTATAAAAATATTAGGAAAAATCCTATTAGTACTTTTACTATTAAACCTTTTTATTATTGCATTTTTTTGGATCAAAAATGAAAATTATTTAGAATCTCCAAATCAGAAGAACCTATCGTATCTAAAAAACAACAAAAAGGTCATACTAGAAAACCGAGATAGATTAAATGGATTTTTTGACCAAGAATTTTACGATTCAGATGTTTTTTTACTTGGAGAAAACCATGGATTTGCAGAAGTTCAAAACATAGATTTTGAGTTATTGAAACACCTAAACCAGAAAATTGGTCTAAAATACTACATTGCAGAAATGGATAGTATTAGATCCAAAAAGTTAAATCAGTATTTAACAGATTCAATTAAAAATAATTCCATATTAAGAAGTGTTGTCATAGATATAAAACAAAGAATTCCACAACAATCAAGTCAACAGTTACTCGAAAAATGGGAAAAAATATATGATTACAATAAGACACTACCAGACTCAAGTAAAATTACAGTCTTAGGAATTGATAAAAATTTTGATGACGATTCAAGAGAACTTTCTCGTGATTCTATGATGACTTTGAATTTAAAAAGTATAATCAATAAAAGACATTTAGAAAATGAAAAATTCTATGGATTATTTGGCTATTCCCATGTACTTCAGGAAAGTTATAGTGAATCTAATTTCAGACCCTTCGCAGTAAGAATAAAAAGTTTTATTAAAAAGAATAAAATTAAAAGTTTAGTATGTTACAATATAGACAGTGAAGTATATCTTCCAGAAAACGACCAATTTCCAGCACCAGAAGATCATAAGCTTACGATCCTTAATGAAGATGGACCTATAATGTTGGTTAAAGGTATAAACGATTTAAGAGAAATTACACAACCAAATTCTGTTACCATATTTGACTTAGATAACACGAATTCACCCTATAGAGAGAATCAATATTTAGGAGGTATTAAAGTGAATTTTTTTGGCCCGGACGTTATTACTAAATCTTCAGATGTAAGTACAACAGACGTTTTACAGTATGTCTTTTTGATACGTAACTCCAAAGCTTTAGAGCCTATACAAACTATCGATAATCTAGTAGGCGGCCATGAATGATGACTCCAAAATATAATCTAACCCCTTTTAAACTATTCTTTGAAAGGGGCTTATTGTTTATAGACATTGGTTCTAATATCCAATAGTAAAAACCTAGAACCTTTAGAAGAAGTATCTACTTGAATCGAAAAGAAGATTCTATACCATATAAAAGAACTAGAATAAAAAAATTGATTACTAGGTAAACGTATAAGATAACTAAGTGAATAGTGGCTTTTACTCAAAATGTATTTTAAACTATTATCTAAGGCGTTACTTTAGCTAAATGCTTGAAACTATTTTATAAATTTAAGATTGATTTATAATTCGCGAAAATTCAGACTTTAAATCACATTACTTTTGACGTATATTACTCTTAATAAAAACAATCATATAGCACTTATTTTAACTGTTTTAGTTTTTTTTCTAAAATTAGGAGTATGTTATTCACAGCATTCCATTGATGTAACACATATTTCTTTAGTAGTTTATAATAAAACAAATACTGACTTAAGGCTATTTGAAGAGAAAGAAAAAAATCAGTTTGTTGAAGTCTTTTTAGAATTTGATAGCAACTTTGACAATAATTTTATATCAACCAACATAGAGCAAGACCATGTAGAACATACCCTAACCTTAGAGGATATAAAACGTAACGAAAAGGATGTTCTGGTACACACAGATAGTTTAAGAGATTTAAATAACAAAGATGTAAAGAAAGATGAATATGAGATAATAGAAAATTGGTATAAATACGGTGAAAAAACGAATGCGTTAGTTCTAAAATTTTTAAATACTCACATATCTACCATTCAAGAACTTAGTTTTCAAAAAAGGGAACAAAATGTTGGTATTGGTACACACGTTTTAACCAAAGATGACACTGAAAATAGATGGAGCGTCAGTTATACCAACTATTTTGCTACTGTTGATTTAAATTTTGGAAATAATAAGCACATCTATTTATTAATTAATCACGATGATATTAATTATATTTTTCTGCCCTTAATCAATACTAATTATTTAATATCTGATAACGATGGTATCAGTGCTTTAAAACCTACATCAAAATATAAAACTAGTTATAAAGAAAATTTTGAACAGATGGAATTTGAAAACTTTACTCCCATAGCAGGATACTCCGTATACCTATCGTCCCCAGCAATGCCTAATATAAACCTACCGCCGGTTAGCTTATCTACAGATAATACTTGTTTGGCTAAAATTGAAGGATCGCGTAATGGCAATACAATTCCTGCCGTACCAATAGCTATGTTAGTGGTTTGGGCTGCTAACCAACCAGCATAAACCATAGGATCATAAAGTTGACCCGTATCGCCAAAATTAGGGTCGTAAAATGGTACATCTCGCAACCACATCATATCAATTCCTACTTCATCTGCTTTCTTTACAATAGCTGCATGATTACTCATATCCGGGAATGGAGAATTAGGGTACCCACGCATCGGAGCTATGAGTCCAAAACTTAACTTTTCTGGTAGGAATACCTTCGTGTACGCCTTGTGCTTGGTTAAGTTACTAGCATTATTTATAATTGATTTTTCCATAATTTTTTATAATTCTAATATTTCACATATCTGAATATATAGATGTATTAAAGTAAATAAATTTAATAGCTCACAATACATTTTATCTAGATAATGAATTGATTCTTTTAAAGCAGATAATCGCAGTAGGCTTTAATTACTTTTTCGTTTCTCTTAAAATAGGTCCACTTCCCTACCCGTTTCATTTCTAACAACTCGCAACGAAGCATAGACGTAAGATACGTTGAAATGGTAGATTGTGATAACCCGGTTTTCTCATGAATAAAGGTAACACATACCCCTTCAGTATTGGGCATCGATGAAGTATTAGGTGGAAAATTTCCCTCAGGATCCTTCAACCACTCTAAAATATCTAACCGTGTTTGATTAGACAAACATTTACTTATTTCCACAAATTGTTTTGCTTTCATACTGCAAATATATCGAAATATTTCGATATGTAAATAATTAATAATGAAATAAGCATATCATTATAATAACAAACATCAACATCATATTACTATATACTAACGCTATTCCGTAAAATAAAGTTCCTCATGCCCTGCATAAACACAGAATATTGATTATATTTAAAAATATACAAGGAGTTGGTACCAGTTAAACCACAGAAATATGAAATGCACCCTAACAGCAATATTTACATTCTTAATCTTGACGAATTTAATAGCAAGCCCTCAAGTTCCTGATTATATAATTTACAAAAACGACACTATTCCTACATATAATTTATTGGTCGAACAATATCTGCAAACTCGGAATGGTGATAATGGACGATTATTTGATTTGAGTTTCAGAAACTCAATAGATGGTCGGCTAGGGAATTCAATGAACTGTTGGAGAGGATATCAAGCCATGTACAAAATAGAAAAGGACAGTTTATTTCTAATCGCAATAATTGAGTGCCACTCTCTGGAGAATAAAAATCAAAAACCCACTAACTATATCAAAAAAATTTTTGGAGATAAAGTCAAGTCCGACAAAGTTTTTATTAACTGGTATAGTGGAAATATTAGTTTTCCAGAAAAATCTAAAGAGAATAAAATCTTACGTTGGGATGGTGTGTTCGAAAGAGTTTTTCTCTATGAAACAACCATAAAAATAAAAAATGGAAATATAATTAAAGTTAGTAATGAAGAGAACTATATCGATCTAGAAAACGGAATAGATAGAATGGAAAAAGATTCTATTAGCAACATTTTATTTGACCATATTAAGAGTTATAAATGGACTAAACTAGACAAAATTGACTGTGGAGAAAGTTATACCATCGTAATTGGAGCAAATGGGAAAATAAGTGATGTGTTATTGACAGATTATCAAACAGAGGAACAGATTGAAAAATATTGGGATACAAAGAGAGAATACAATTTTTGCCTAAAATCAGTAGAAAAAGCACTATCAGAATTACAATTTGACATTATAAAACGGAAGGGAAAACCAATAAAAGAAAAAGTATTTATCGAATTATGGTTTAATGAAGATGGAACAATGGAAAACTGGACAGATTAAAAAAACTGGCGATTACAAGATATTTTTAAAAAAATAGGGGTAATAAATTTAAAAGGAAAGATAAATAATAAAATTAAGTTCCGTAGTAAACCGAAACTCTAATGTATAAAATATGGTACTTTTCATATATAAACCGTTATCAATAATTAAAGAACGATATGAGTAATTTAGAAGTTCCGAAAGAATCATTAACAGACAAAGCTCATTCAATAGTTAAAGGAGCATTTGGAGCTATTCCTTTTGCTGGTGGAGTTGCTTCTGAAACATTTGGCCTAATTCTCTCTCAACCTATCACAAAAAGAAGAGAAGAATGGATGCAAGCTGTTGTTGATAAACTTAACCATTTGGAACAAAAATCTGAATCTTTTACTATTGAGAATTTAAAGAAAAACGATGAATTTGTAACCTTCTTAATAGAAGCTAGCCAAATAGCCTTTAAAACTCATCAAACTAAAAAGCTATATTATCTTCAAAATGCAATTGGAAATTATTTCAATAATCAACTTGAATTTGATAAAAAACACTCTTTTTTAAGAATAATAGACGAACTAACACCTACTCATTTTATCATATTGAGTTACTTATCTGGTAATGAAGAATATATTATTGAAAATATAAATGGATATGAAAGTCTGCTAAAGCATTATCTAGAAAACAATCCTCAAATTGAAAAATACTATTTTCGTAAATGTATTAGAGATTTAGAAAATGTTTCTCTGATAAGAATAAGTAGAGATTTTCAAGATTACATTGGTGGTAGTGGATACGCAACTGACGAAAGAGCTCCTTCAATAAAACTTTTGGACTTTGGAGCGAAATTAATTAATAATATTGTAGACCAAAAACACGCTAAATAAAATTTTCACTAGAATAGAAACCAAAGATGGCTAGGATAACAAATATGGTTTAGGTTTATCAATTGGAAATGTAAAGGGGTATACAAGTTATGGACAAGGTGGGTTGTCGTGATGAAAGAATTTTACGCAAAAATGTTTTAGAAGCTTTGATAACTAAATTAACCAAAGAATAATGATAAAGAAAAGTCTTAAATTTTACCTAACTATTACTATTCTATCTTTAGGTTTGTTTGCCTTTGGACAATCTAACAGTAAGATAGAATCAGAAATCAACTCATTTCTTGACAATTTAGATCAAGATGGTTTTTCTGGAACGATCTTGGTTGCACATAATAATAGTATTATAGAAAAACGAGCATACGGATTAGCAAGTATAGAGTTTAACATAAAAAATAATGTAGATACTAAATTCAATATTGCTTCCATTACAAAGATGTTTACCGCCGTCGCAACTTTGCAACTCTACGAGCAAGGAAAGTTAAAATTGGATATCCCTATTGGCGAATACTTACCTGATTACCCAAATAAACTTGTAAGAGACTCCGTAACGATTCATCAATTGCTAACACACACTTCAGGACTTAATAATTTTTATGTTACAGACTTGGATAAGATAAAAAATTTAGATTATAAGAAGATTTCAGATTTTGTTCCACTTTTTGCCAATGATACTCTTTTATCAAAACCGGGAACAAAATATGATTATAGTGCAACAGGTATGGTGGTACTAGGTCTAATCATTGAAAAAGTAAGTGGTAAAAGTTATTATGATTATTTAAGGGAAAACATATTTCAACCCGCACAAATGACAAACACCACTGAGTTAGAAATAGATTCTGTTGTAAAGAATAAAGCAAATGGATATACCTCAATGTTTGGGCAAAACAAAACCTTGAAAAAAAATGACTATTATCTCACAAAAGCATCCCCAGGTGGATTTCATTATTCAACTATAAGTGATTTATTTAATTTTTCAAAAGCATTAAGAAGCAATAAGTTATTAAAAAAAGAAACAACCGAGTTAATGCTAGAACCAAAAGTGAAAGGTTATAATACTCATTTAGGTTATGGAATTGATATAGACCAAAGGTATAACCAAACAATAATAGGACATAGCGGAGGATGGTACGGTATTCATTGTGAATTAATGGATTTTATGAATGACAATTATACTGTTGTAATTTTATCTAATATAGATGATGGAGGAAAAAATGGAGCATCGATAGTCGCTGATTTTTTCATGGAGCTGATAGCTCACAAAAAACTGTAAAAATAATATTATTCAATCACCTAATCATTCTTAGACTTAAAGTCAAAATAACGCTTCTAAACTTAAGGAATTTAAAGTTTCACAATAGAAAGCTCTCCCCTTATACTTACAAAACATTATACCTCAAAAACCTAATTGTAACAATTTAGCTACCTTTTCGTCTTACATTTATAAACCATTATTTATGAATGTATTTAAAAAAGTGGCTTGGGTAGTAATTGCACTACTCTTGGTACTACTAACTTTTAAAGCATATCCCATTGCTAAAAAATTCTACAAACACTATCAATTTGAGAAAGAGCTTACAGGTACTATCTTAGACCAAGAAGTAACGGTTAACGATATTCAAAATTTTGAAAAACTACCTAATGGAGCTATTGTATCATCCATTGCATTTGAATTTTCAGAGGTACCTCCTATTTGGGAACAACTATCTGAAAATGGTTCATTTAAAGATGCATATAAGTATTTAGATGCTATTGATTTTTCTTTAATAGTGTATAAAAGTGACTCCTTATTGGTGAATGCTATCCAAGCTGAACCCAAAAAAGAAGATGTATATCCCGCTATAATATATAACCGTGGTGGAAATCAAATGTTTGGTAAAAATGCAAAAGGACGTACGCTTTATAACTTGTTACAAGTAGCTAAACTTGCCGAAAAGCATGTGGTATTAGCTACCTGTTACAGAGAGCAAGATGAATTTGGCGGTAATGACCTTAATGATGTATTATACTTAATTAAAACAGCAAAAACCTTACCTAATGTTGATGAGAACCGTATAGGTATGGCAGGATGGTCTAGAGGTGGAATGATGACGTATTTAGCATTAAAACATTCTAAAGAAATTAAAGCTGCTGCAGTAATAAACGGACCTACTGATTTGGAAAGATTAATAGAAGAACGTCCTGCTATGGAAACAGAGGTGTGTGCTAAACTAATACCAGACTACCAAAGCCAAAAAGAAAAGGCATTACAAGAAAGATCGGTACTATACTGGCCTAACGAATTAGATACAAATGCTAGTTTGTTAATTGTATGCGGTAGTAAGGATACCTCAGTAAACCCAGAGCAGGCGCATTTGATTAATGACAAATTACAGGACATAAACTATCCTGTAAGTTTTCATGAGTTTGATACCGACCATTCTTTCACCAATAAAAATGAGGTGATACAAACTACACTACTTAATTGGTTTACTGAACACTTGTAAGCTAAAAAACGGATACAAATATACTTAGCTAACACTATAGAAATAAGCATGCTATATGCTAAAGCGCTTTCATATTTAAAATTGTTTAACTATTTTTGAAAAAGGTTAAACAATTTTAAATATAGTTACTTGCAAACATTTAGTACTACATACACAGATATTATTGAGCAAATAACCACTATTGACCCTGTGGAATATGCTAAAACACGAAATTATACCAACGGTATGGTTTCAAAGCTTTCTCCTTATATATCGCGTGGTGTCATTAGTACTAAAATGGCGTACACTATACTAAGAAAAAAATACAGCGCTAAAGATTGTGAACACTTTTTAAAAGAGTTATTATGGAGAGAGTATTTTCAAAGACTACTTCAAAATAATACTGATATTCTAAGTACTTCTACATCAGACACTAGCAATAAAATACCAGATGCTTTATTAAATGCAACTACGGGAATTACTGCGTTAGATACGCATATTCATAAACTGCTTACAACTGGGTATATGCACAACCACGTACGCATGTATACAGCTTCAGTATGTAATATGGCTAGTTATGACTACAACGCCCCAGCACATTGGATGTATTATCATTTGTTAGATGGCGATGTAGCTAGTAATTATTATAGTTGGCAATGGGTTTATGGATTGCAAACGGGTAAAAAGTATATTTTTAATCAGGAGAATATCAATCGTTTTTGTGGTACTACGCAAACAAACACATTTCTAGATAAGTCGTATGAGGAAATGGAAAAATTAACTCATGTCGAAGAACTAAGTACCGGTAGCGAGATTAATCTATTTACATCATTACCCGACACTGATGAAATTTCTATAGATACCAATGCTCCTATCTTACTATATAATTCCTATAATCTAGACCCTACTTGGCATGCAAATCAATTCGTCAATCGTATTTTAATTCTTGAACCGTCGCATTTTAGTCAATATCCCGTAAGCGAAAAAGTTATTAATTTTATTGTTCAGCTTGCTCAAAACATACAAGGAATACAACTTTATGTAGGTGAATATAAAACGCTAAAAGCTCAATACAACACTACCTATATTGCTAAAGAGCATCCGCTATTTATATATGAAGATGCTATTATTGAACCACGAGACTGGCTAGCACCTGAAGTAACAGAAAGCTATCCTTCTTATTCTAAATATTTAAAAAAAGTAAAAGAAAAACAGTATGAATACTTCACCTAAAAACACCTATCTCATTGCTGGTGCCAGTAGTGGTATTGGTTTAGAATTGGCTAAATTATTAAGCAAAGATCATGTAGTTTATGGTATTAGCAGAACCGCTGGTGAACTAGTTACTAATGAAAACTACAAACACATTCCGTTTGATTTTGCCTCAGATGCTCCCCTACCCGAAATTCCAGATACCATAGACGGTTTAGTATATTGCCCAGGTAGCATTACCTTAAAACCATTAGAACGATTATCGGGGACAGACATTGATAAAGATTTTACCATCAATGCCCGCGGAGCCTTTTTGTTTGTAAAAAAGTATATAAAAAATTTAAAGCAAAGCGCACAACCAAGTATTGTACTTTTTAGTAGTGTGGCGGTACAAACAGGTTTACCATACCATGTTAGCATTGCTATGGCAAAAGGAGCTATTGAAGGACTAACCCGTTCTTTGGCTGCAGAATTATCACCAAAGGTTTGTGTAAATGCCATTGCACCCTCATTAACAGCTACTCCCCTAGCCAGTGCTTTACTCAATAACAAAGCTAAAATAGAAGCCAATAAACAAAGGCATCCTTTAAAAAATATTGGGTCGGCACAAGAAATAGCCACATTTGCACACCATTTATTAACCCAATCTACTTGGGTAACGGATCAGGTATTTGGTTTAAATGGCGGATTAGGAACCCTGATAAAATAATACGCATGAAAAAAGAATTTACAGCACGAGAAACAGATAGAATTATAGAAATGGCTTGGGAAGACAGAACTCCCTTTGAAGCTATTAAATATCAATTTGGTTTACGAGAAGATAAGGTGAAAAGCTTTATGAAACGTAATCTTAAATTTTCTAGTTATAAGCTTTGGCGCAAACGAGTAGAAAACTGTAAAACCAAACATGTTGCCAAGCGTGTAGCTGGTATTAACAGATTTAAATGTAGTAGACAACGATTAACAGGAAACCAAATAGCGAAACGTTGAAAAGAGTAAAAAAGAGCGATTTACCTATTAAACTTTGCGTTACCTGCGGACTCCCTTTTTCATGGAGAAAAAAGTGGGAAAAGAATTGGGAGGAAGTTAAGTATTGCAGTAAAAGATGCAGAATGAATAAGCATACATGATGTACCATTAATTTTTATAAGGTTTTTCTTTATTAAAATAGTTGGTTTTATATATCTTTAAAACTTTATCAGCTAATAGACGGTTGTAGTATTTGTGTTTTAAGATTAATACCACTATTTACGTAACAACAACGCCATTTAAAGAAAACCTAACCATATGCAATATGAAATTATAAGGGATGAAGATGATTTATTAATGGTTTTTCTGCCCTATAAACAACTATTCAACGAGACTTACAACCCTGAGGGTTACACAGAATTCCCTGATGTTAATTTTGTTTTTAATAATACAGACGAGAAAGAAGAACCCTCTGTAGAACAAATACGTACGTTAGAGTTTATTATAAACAACTCAATAGTGTTAAGTGACCTTATAAGCTCTTTTATTCAAAAAGAACGTGAACAACTTCTAGCACTAAACATCATTCCAGAAGAAGCCATAAACAACCCAAAAGAACATTACAGATTCTCTACAATTTATATTGACGATGAATACAAAGATGACTTTGCCTATTATGGATTAACAGGTAGCTGCTCTTGGGATGAAGAACACGGCTTTGGAGTAGCATTCTACAAAAAAGTAATGATAGATTTTGGAGATTGGGATACAGGATATACCATGTATACTAGCAATAGAGATAAGCCATTTTCTTTAACTGACGAATATTCCGGAAGACTTGACGACATTCAAAAAACAGAGATGGTTAACACCTCTAAAAACATAGATGCTTCACAAGAATATAGCAAGAATGAGCCGCTTAACAAAGAACCGATAGAGCCCATTCAGACGAAAACAAAACGAAAAAACAATTTTAGGCTAATAGGTATTATAGCTTTTTTGGTTGTATCGCTGTTACTATTAAAGTATTATAGAAGCTCCCAAAAAGATGCATCTACGGGTGAAGGTTTCTTTAATGATACCGTAGAACTTACTTATTATAATGAATATAAAGGAGTGGCAACAAAAAAGTATGAAAAAGATAATCGTACGTATGTAGATGTAAGATTTAAAAGTGGTACTATGAGGGTTTCATTTCCGTATGAAAAACAAGACATCCTTTCTTTTATAAAAGTAGGCGATTCTGTTATCAAAGAAAACAAAACTCTGGTACTTGAGGTAAAAAGAAAAGAGTTAGATACACTATTCTACTTTAAATTTGACAAATTACCCAACTACAAAGACCACTCTAAAAGCAACAAATATATTTTAGAGCAGCAATCTAGAAACAGTAAAACACAGTAGCTTTGCGCTTTTAATTTAAGTTGTAGAGTGAAATCAAAAAATAATTTCCCTTATACATTTTAAGAAATGGAAATCTTAATAGAAAAATCTAGTATACAAATCAAAGAAAGAATTGAGTCTTGGTTCTTGAGGTACTTTAACAAAAATAAAGCTGATTTCAATGGGAGTGAGATTTTTACTTTGTTTGATTTTTTAGATTTAGAGCTACAAGGAAAACTAATAAAACATCTTTCTTTACTAACAAATGAAATTCCAGTATTAGGGTTAAAAATTTCTGATACTGAATATATAATTAATACAACACATAGATTTATTAAGCTTCAAAACACTCATAAAGAAATTCTTGATTATGCTGAATTTGAGTGCCATCTAGGATATAAGAATATTGTAATAAATAAAGATGAAGAAATAACTATTAAACGTGATGGATATCTGGAAGAGTTTGGGCTAAAAAAGAAAAATGGAGAAATCATTTATTGGAAAATACCAACAGGATCTGCAGGCTTTGGATTTTGGAATATTACTAATAAATGTGAATTAATTGGTCGCAAGTTTATAATTACAGGATAAATCATCTTATTTAATACTCTTAAAGTTTAAATTATGACTCGAGAATTTAAAGAGGCATTACAAATTAAAAGAATAAAAGTCCTTTTTGAAGAAAACGAGAGCTTAGTTCTTGTGTTTAAAAGTAACCATTTTGAAGAACAATACATTAAAAATCTCAAAAATGTATTTATCGAGCACGTAGTTATGGAAATTAAATGGCGTAATGAACTTATAATTGCACCAAGTATTTCAACAAGTATAGTGTTAGACCATTTAAAGGAATTTTATGCTTGTATTAAATTATTTGATATAACTGCTCACTCTCTTATGTATTTAATGGCCAAGACATTTGATATTGATTTAACTAATAAAAATGAAATAGAACATTTAAAAAGACATAGAAGTGTTAACCAAAGAGGTCAATTAAACAATGAGTGGAGTTATTATTTCCATGGTATTTCGTGTACGTTTACAAATAAGAAAACTCAACAATTATTAGATGTTAAAATATTTAATGGATTAGAATTTGGGGTTTTAGATACTTATTATTTAATGAAATTTATAGAAACAACTAAGAAATGTAAAGAACTAAGTCTTATACTCAATAGTAACACCTATAATATGCAAAAGGTAATTGAAGTTTTAAAAGAACAAAACTATATAGTTAATATATCAGAAGGAGAACACGGAGTTATTCTTAACCGGAATATTGAAATATGAAATTTATAAAGTACATATCAATAATTCTATGGCTAGCCCTAACTAGTCTATCATGTAATAGGATAAAAACTAAGTCTGAAGAGATTACCTTAAAAGTAAAAGAAAAAACCTCAATAGAGGTTCGTAAACAAACTCAAAAAGTGATAGATAAGCTTGCGCCAACTTTTAATGCTCATCAACCAGACACCGAGCATAATAAAAAAAGGTTCATTGATTTTATAAAAGTTGAAATTACTCCTGATGTAAAAAACATTTATTGCCATGCTGATGCTCTAGGAATAGATGCTGATTATATGTTTTCTTTTAATTGCAGTATAAATACTTCTAATAAAATTATAGCAAAGCATAGCCTTACCATAGATAACCTAAACACAGATAACGCGTTTGCTTTGCAGCATAACTTTAATTGGTGGGATAAAGAAACCATACAAAAACTACAAAAGTATAGCTGGACAAATGGTAACCAATATTTTAAATACTATTGGTATGATTATGAATAGAAAAAGGCCTATTTTTTTGATTTTGATCTGTAGTAAGTTACTTTTTTACATGTAGGTTACAACTAATTAAAATTGATAGAATCAAATATATCTATATTTAAAGTCAGATATCCATTCAATTTCTTGTATGCCAAATCCATCATTACATTCATAGGGCAAAAGAGTAAATGCCTTTAATACAATTAAAAAGCGTTCTAATCCACCAAAAGGATAATTCCCTGAAGTAAACGTAATCATTTTCATATGATTTACTTCCTTAATAGACTCTTTAAAGTCAACCTCAAAACCTGATTCTAAATAATTAAAAATTGATAGCACTTCACTATTCAAACCATCCTCTGTTTCCTCTTTGGCTCCAACATATATATGTAACAATTCATTTACATATTCTGGTATATAAGTTCTAAATCGTTTTTCTATATGTCTATTTGGGTTTAATAAATATGCAAAGTCTTCCTCGGTTAAGTTGGCATAGTCTATGGAAGTATCCACTTCATCATCAAACTTAAAATTAGGTTCTCTTACCTTTTGCATATGCGCAAACAATACCAAGAAATCTTCATATTTTATAGTATCTTCCACTAAAAATTTAACGTAGAGCATATCGTTACCATAGATTATTACCCATACTATATTACCCTAAGCCGTATACTTGTTATTTTAATATTTTTATGGTTAAAAAACTTAGCCGCAAA
Organism: Neptunitalea lumnitzerae; assembly: GCF_027924185.1. Classification (GTDB taxonomy): domain Bacteria; phylum Bacteroidota; class Bacteroidia; order Flavobacteriales; family Flavobacteriaceae; genus Neptunitalea; species Neptunitalea lumnitzerae. Next base: position 304,822 of record NZ_BRVO01000002.1, on the reverse strand, counting down.
CCCACAAACAATAATTAAAAAAACAGACATATCTAGAAACATTTCATCTGAATTATCTAGTGAATATGCTTAGTACGGTGATAATAGTACTTTTAATTTTATAAAACAAAAGCTAAGTTAAGGATACTTTAAAGTAAATGGAACTGCTAAAAATAAAAGTATGTGTAACGTTTAAATGTATCTGTATACCTACCAGTTAATGATAAAAGATTTTCTATTTCACGTAAAATATGCCTTTCTTCTATTTCCCTTTAATAGAAAAAAGCATCTAGCCCGTAAACTGAAAGAGTCATTCGGCTCTTTAAAAAGTGATACCTTTAATTTTAAACAAATTGAGTCATACTTCAGAAAAAAGGATCATTACAATGCGCATCAAGTTATAACAGATAAAACATGTAATGATTTAGATTTTGATCAACTATTTATGTTCTTAGACCGAACTAATTCAAGAGTAGGTCAGCAATACTATTACAATAAACTTCGTACCATTGATGTTAACCCAGCACAAACCAAGTTAAATGAAGAGCTCATACAAACATTATCAAAAGATTCTGATTTAAGAATTGATACTCAAAAAAAACTTGAAGCACTGAATAACAAAGATGCTTATAACATCACATGCTTATTTCAAGAAGAACATATTACACCTCCTAAATTTTTCTTTGTCATAAAATTGCTATCTTTTATAAGTCTAGTTTCATTACTATTAGCATTTTATAACCCCTTATTTTTCATGGTATTAATAGGTGTTTTTTGTATTAATTTTGTGGTTCATTATTGGAATAAAAACAATTTAATTCCGTATACAGGTTCCATACCACAATTATTAAAGCTCAATAACATTGCTGCCAATTTGCATTTAAATCCGCTGTTTCAAAAAATAAATCCTAATTTATCTGTTTCAATAAAGTTTATCAATGCTGTTAAAAGCAAAATGTTCTTTTTTCAGCTAGAAGCTAAACTGCAGGGAGAATTTGAAGTGATACTGTGGTTTGTATTTGAACTCTTTAAAATCATGTTTTTGATAGAGCCCTTATTACTATTTGATGTTTTAAAAAAACTAGATACGAAAAGAAATGAAATAGAAAACGTTTACACTTTTATAGGACATTTAGATATGTTAATTTCAATAGCCTCTCTAAGACATGGATTAGATACCTATTGCTTCCCTGATATAAATAAAGGATTGGTTATAAAAGCTAACCAAATTGCACATCCACTTATACAAGATTGTACCACGAATAATGTAGAAATATCAGATAAATCTATTTTGCTTACAGGTTCAAATATGTCTGGTAAAACTTCTTTTATACGCACTATAGGAATTAATGTGATTACTGGGTTAACCATAAATACATGTTTTGCCAAATCAATGTCTTTCCCTCTATTAAAAATATTCTCTGCTATTAGAATTAATGATGATTTAATAAACAACAAAAGTTACTACTTTGAAGAAGTAGTAACCATTAAAGAAATGCTCAAAGAAAGTCACAATGGCTCTCAAAACCTATTTCTTTTAGATGAGCTCTTTAAAGGAACAAATACTGTAGAGCGCATAGCTGCAGGAAAAGCTGTTTTATCTGAACTTGCTAAGAATAATAATAAAATTTTGGTAGCTACACATGATATAGAATTAACTGACTTACTTAGCAATCAATTTGATTTGTATCATTTTAGCGAAACAGTAGAAAACGAAAAGGTTGGTTTTGATTATAAATTAAAAGAAGGAAAATTAAAAAACAGAAATGCCATAAAAATATTAGAAATGAATAAATACCCCAGTGGTGTAGTTCATGAGGCCATAGAAATCTCTAAGCAACTGGATAAAAAATATTCATAGTAGCCCAAACACATCATAAAAGAGATAATTTATTTTCTTAACCATTTTGGAAATTATACTTTCGCGCTACTTTTCAAAACACTCCAAAATGAATATCCCTAATTATACCCTAAAAGCATATTTTGATCAGAAAAAGTCGCCATGTCTTTCCTTTAATGTATTTGATGTAAATAACCCTTGTATTGAAAAGGAGATAGAAAAGCACCGTAGTGATTATTTTCAAGTACTCTTTTTAGAAGAAGGTACAGCACACCAATGTATAGAATTGGAAAACATAACCATGCAGCAGAATCAAATATCAGTTGTTTTTCCACATCAGATAAATGCACTAAAACTAGACGAAGCTACGAAGGGAATTATAATTCAATTTGATGAAGTGTTGTTTTGTTCAGACCTTTTAAAAAATGAATTGATTTCTTATAACAATGATTTAATGTATAAACTAAATCATGTTGTATTAGAGAACCACCTATTTCATAAGATGCATATGTATGCTAAGAATATATTTGATCTGTTTCAAGATTTAACCCCCATTAAAAAAGAGCAAATAAGGTTTTATATTAAAATAATGCTTTTAGAAATTATTGAAGCTGCACACCAAAATTATCAAGGTTTTAAAACTCCAGGAGAACAAGATCTGTTTGCTAAATTTAAAACTTTAATCGAAGCCCAATTCAAACAAGAACGTACCGTTGCTTATTATACCAGTCAATTACAGCTTACTCCAAAAAAGCTAAATGAAATATGTAAAAGTAAAACTGGACAAACTGCTCTAAGCATTATCCATGAACGTATTCTTACAGAAATTAAACGTTTATTATTATTTTCTGGAAAGTCACATAAAGAAATTGCTTTTGAATTAGGATTTGATTCACCCTCAGCACTTAATAAGTTTGTTTATGCGAAGCTTAAAGAAACACCAAGTGAACTAAAACAAGAACTGTCTCAAATTTATAAGTTTTAGGAATGTATTTATAATCGCTACCCTTACCTGCTCCACTACTTTTGCTCTAACAAAATAAAACAACAACATGAGTAAATTATTTATTGCTGGAGAGGTATTACACAATGCCGGAAGTTTAGAAGAATTAAAAAATATAAAAGGAACGAAAGCCGTTATTGTAACTGGTGGAAGTTCTATGAGAAAAAGTGGTACACTTGATAAAACCATTAACTATTTAAAAGAAGCGGGGATAACCACCTCTGTTTTTGAAGGTGTAGAAGAAGATCCGTCTTCGGCTACCTGTTTAAAAGGAGCCGAAATGATGACAACATTTCAACCAGACTGGGTTATTGGTTTAGGCGGCTGTTCTGCTATTGATGCCGCTAAAATGATGTGGGTATTTTATGAACACCCTGAGGCAGATTTTGAAGCAATGACAAAACCATTTACTGTGCCAACACTAAGAAATAAGGCAAAATTTATTGCCATTCCATCTACTAGTGGTACAGGTACGGAAACTACCGGTTTAGCGGTAATTACAGATCGTGAAAAAGGAGTTAAATATCCTATTGTATCTTATGAACTAACTCCTGATATTGCCATTGTAGACGGTGAAATTTGTGCTACTATGCCAGCGCATGTAACCTCTAATACAGGGTTAGACGCATTAACACATTGTGTAGAAGCATATGTTTCTAATATAAACGATAATTACGCTGATGTTTTAGCGAAAGGTGGATTAGAAATTGTTTTTAATAACCTACAGGAAGCTGTAAATAACCCAACCAACATCACAGCACGTCAAAATATGCACGATGCTTCATTTATGGGAGGCTTAGCTTTTAATAATGCCTGGTTAGGTATTGTACACTCACTATCTCACCAAGTAGGGGCTCTTTTTGGCATACCACACGGTGCTGCCAATGCTATATTTCTTCCTAATGTAATACGCTATAATGCTGTAACTACAAACCGTTATCCAGAATTGGCAAAAGTAATAGGCAAAAGCACTGCTGAAGATTTAGCTGTTGCTATTGAAACCTTAAGAACTAATGTAAATAACAATGCTTCCATTCAAGCATTTGGAATTGCAGAAGAAGATTGGACAAAGCATCTTGACTTTATGGCTACTAATGCTTTACAAGATCCATGTACTGGTTTTAACCCAAGGAAACCTTCACTAGAAGATTTAAAAGCACTTTATAATGCTTGTTTTTACGGTACTGTATATACTGAATAAACTTAAATTAAAATTGCTATGAAGAAAAACCGGGTTTGCTTAGACAAACCCGATTTTGTTGATTGTATGAATTACTTCCTTTATATTTACACTATACTGAAAGATTCTAGAGATAAAACTGTACTAAATCAGATAAACCTAAAGTCATGAAAAATTTTCTAATTCTATTTTTTAGTGTTGCATCCTTTAACTGCATAGCGCAACAAAGTGAAACACCAACTACTAAATCAGACACATTACATCATAAAGAATTGAGCATAGAAAAGACTAACTTTCCTGAAAAATGTCTGGGAGTCTGGGAGGGTACAATGTATATACATTACAACAGTGTACTACGTGATAGTGTTTCAATAAAATTTACGGCAGCCAAAACCGATACTGTAGGTACCTACATTTGGAAAACAAAATATATATCTCCTAAAACACCTATGGTTAAAGATTATAAGCTTATAGTTGATAATGAAAACATTGGCACCTACTTATTAGATGAAGGCGAAGGCATACAACTGGTAACCTATAATGTAAACAACAAACTGTACTGCCTTTTTAAAGTAGACGATATATATTTAACTTCTTCTACAGAATTGATAAATAACAATTTAGTGTTTGAAGTTACTTCTGGTAAACAAATAAATAACAATCAAGAAGTAACCAGCTATACATATACCAATATACAACGAGCTGTACTACATAAAATAGAATAACTGAAATTAAAAGTAGTTATTTTAAAGCACCAAAAATAGCAATACCATATACCAAGAAACGTACAAAACGTAACAAACCAAAGGCTAAATACTTTTTAAAAGGAAATTTAATAACACCAGCTGCCATACTAGATATGGCAAAAGGTAACGGCAATATAGCCCCTACAATAATTAATAAACCTCCCCATTTACGCATATTTTTAATATGTTTAGCCATAGAGCCTTCTAAGTAATTAAATACTCTAGGTATATTGGCTATACTGCGCCCCATTACGTAAGATACAATACCTCCAGCATACGATAACGTTGCTAAAGCTGCTAAGTATAAGTTAGGATGTTCAGATTTACCAGACCAAGCTATAAAAATTTCAGGAGGTATAAGACCTAAAATACTTTCTGAAGCAAAGAAAATTCCTAATACTCCTAACGGAGGAAAATGCTCAGTCGCATATTCTAAAGCATCATTAATATCAATCACAAAATAATGTACACATACTAATGCAATGATGAATAAAGCTATTGGTAACAATGCTTTATAAATACTTTTACCTACAAAAGAGTAAAATCCTGTATAGGTATAATATTGATGTAATAGCCGTAACCGACTTTTTTTTGAAGTGTTTGTTTTTGTACTCATAATCTACAATTGCAAAAATAGATGCTATATATATTTACCACAACTCTAAAATGGTAAGAATACGTTAATGTTTCTAAAATTAGAAGAAACCATGACTTACTTTTACATGCAGCTCACTATAATATTTTGTATTTTTGAAATATCATCAATCAAAAAACTTAAAATGGCCAGTAAAAAATCAACACTAATAGTTAGAATTTTACTATTTGTAGGTACGGTTACTTCATTATTTTTTGTACCATGGACAATCTTAATTGCATGGGCTACTCCCCTACCAGATACGATACAAAGCCAAGTAGATAAAGCTGCCAATTATGGGTTCGATGGTATAATTGTATGTGTTAACAAAGCAAACCATTCAGATTTTTACACTTCAGGGTACAAAAACAGAGACACTAAAGAACCTGCTAACCCTAATTCTCTTTTTAAAATTGCAAGTGTTGGTAAGCTCTATACGGCTGTTACTGTTGCAAAATTGGTAAATGAAGGCAAACTATCTTTAGATAAAACCTTAGCCGAATATTTCCCTGAACTAAAAGACAGAATTGAAAATTCAGAGAAAATTACGCTGCGTATGATTGTACAACACCGTAGCGGTATTCCTAACTATACAGATACTAAAAATTACTGGGTACACCCTAAACAAAATGATCAAGAGCGTCTGGAGTTAGTATTAGACCAACCAGCTAACTTTGAACCTGATACTAACTATGAATATTGTAATACAAACTATTTATTATTAGCAAGACTTATTGAAAACGCCATTAAAGGCAGTAAGTTTTCTTATATAAAAGAGCATATTTTGATTCCTCTTGATTTACATAATACCTATGGTTCTATTAACGATGTAAATTTAGAAGATGTAATGAGTGGTTATTATGTTGGGTATGAAAACGATTTAAAAACAGATAACAATGCATCTATGTTAGCCACTGCAGAAGACTTAGCCAAGTTTATAAGGGCTTTAAATGATGGCTCTGTTTTTACAAATACAAAAGAGCAAGAAATTTATAATTCTATCTATAAATACGAGCACACAGGTTTAATACCTGGCTATCAAACGATTGCTAAATATCATAAAGATATAGATGCTGTAGTAATTCAATTTACTAATACCGTGAACTTTGATGGTAATAACTGGAGCTTATCTGAAATAATGTATAATAGAATTGTTAAAATATTAAGTAAAGACTCTTAGTGTTAAACTAATAACACACCAACTATTTAAAGTTGAATTAGTTAGAAAATCAACACTTAAATTGTGAATATCTATTCTTTAATTACACTTGTCTAGCCTCCAGTAAACTGTATTTTTGCCGCTCTAAAAATAACACGTTATGAGTGCAACTTGGTATGAATGTAAAGTAAAATATAGAAAAATAGATGAAAACTCTGGAGCTAGAAAAGTAAAAACAGAGCCTTTTTTAGTAGATGCCATTTCATATACAGAAGCAGAAAAAAGAATCACTGAAGAGATGTCGGTATATTTAAGTGAAGGAGAAGAGATTTTAATTACTAATATTAAAGTTGCTAACTACGCAGAAATTCATCCCTTTGAAATGTCCGACAGATGGTTTAAAGCCAAAGTAGCACTAATTGCTTATGATGAGGAAAGTGGTAAAGAGCGTAAAACCAATCAATATTTACTTATTCAGGCTAATGATATTAAAGAAGCCTACGATAACACAACACATGTAATGAAAGATACCATGGGAGAATATAGCATACCTGCAATTTCTGAATCTCCTATTATGGACGTTTTCCCTTATTTCTCAGGAGACGAAGCTGATACCGATCGTGTAGAAGAATTTATGCGTATTAAAAATTCAGTACCTTTTAATAACGAAGAAAATGAGGAACTAGCCAATGAAGATGCTTTAATAGCAGAATAACATAAAATTAATTGGATTATATAAAAGCCGCTTTAAAAGCGGCTTTTTGTATTTTTAGCAAATAGCCTATTATGGATAAACAAACTATCAATCATAACCTTTCTCAAATAGATAAAAAAGTTTATACACTTCTCTCTTACGAAATTTCTAATTATAGAAATGAGAATGAAGGTTTAGAGTACGATGCTTGTCAGTTCACATTAAACAACAGTATCATTATTTCACGAAGTGCTAAAATAACGCCTAAGAAAATCGGACAATTTGTAACCTTCTGGAAACGTAGCACCGATGGTGTAACCACCCCATATCATGATAATGACAATTTTAATTACTATGTTATAAACGTAACCTTTGAAAATAAAATAGGTCAATTTGTATTTCCTAAATCTGAATTAATATTAAGAGGTATTCTTTCTACTGATAAAAAAGAGGGTAAACGTGGTTTTAGAGTTTATCCATTGTGGGATCATCCACAAAGCAGGCAAGCCATCAAAACGCAAATTTGGCAACTAAAGTATTTTTATGAAATTAAAGAATTCACAGACTTGGCTAAGGTTCAGAAATTATATTCTTAAGAGAACATAATTTGATTATAAACAAGTTAAATTAGCATTACTGTTTAAACAAAAAAACTCAGGGTTTTACCCTGAGTTTTCACAAACAAACAAATTATATCAACTTTACTCTATTAAAGTTTCAATTGTATTTAAATCTATTTCATTACCTGGCTTAAACTCTTTAGAATTCATGTATTCCAATAAACTATTTTTTAACTGTTTAGCTGCAGGTCTTTTCTCGATATTTGTTTTTAAATCTATAGTAGAAAATATTAAATATCCATTACCAACTTTAGCTTCAAACAAATTTGTTAAACTATGGTTGATCACAAAATTATCAATCACTCTAACAATAGGTTTTATGTTGGTACCATCAATTTTAATAGATTTAGAAGATTTACATAAATCCCACCACTACCAAGAAGGTTTAGGTTTAAAAGAAGCTATTTCAGAAGGTGTTTATAGTAGAATTAGGCCTGTAGTAATGATTGCTTTAATGGGTTCATTAGGATTGCTACCAGCAGCTACCTCAAATGGTATGGGATCTGAAATACAAAAGCCCTTAGCCATTATGATTTGTGGTGGATTGATTATTTGTATGCTACTATCCTTTACGGTTTTACCTCAATTATTTTATTTAGCATACAGGAAAAAGGATAACAATAAATCAAAATAATGGAGAAATACTAATTTTTTCCTTAACCTAAATTCGAGTATGCTTTTAAAAACTACTGGAATAGGCTACTGTAGTTTACTTAAAATATCAAATCCAAACACTCTGTAAAAAACCCGATAGATTTCTATCGGGTTTGGTTTAGGGTGAGGGAACTAAAAAACAACTAAAGATTTAAACCCTTAATTGTCAATCATCAATTAATCAAAATAAATATTAACACGCAAGAATTTAATCAATTAAGATAATTTACATCTCTTAAAAATAAACTCATGCTACTTCTTTAAACTTCAATTAGTTCATTTTAAAGCAAAAGTAATGAAATTTTTATTGCTTCAAAATAAAGCGATGAAAATTTTACGATTATGTGTATTCTCTTAATCCCCTTTCAATGATACTCATATACAAAACATCTGTTGATTTTTAATCTTAATAGACGTATTTTTGGATAAGAAAAATAACCATGGACTCATCATTTTATAAATTCGTTTTAGCATCTTCAGAAGAACATAAAAAGAGATGCTTACCTAGTATTTCAATTGATTGCGTAATATTTGGCTTTCACAAAAATCAATTAAAAATTTTATTACTTAATGCTTATGACTCTAACGAATGGGGCTTACCTGGTGGGTATGTAGGAAAAGAGGAAGACATTGACTATAGCGCCAACAGAATATTAGAAGAACGTACTGGTGCCAAAAATATCTATTTAAGTCAGTTTAAAACTTTTGGTAAAACCAATCGATCAGAATCTTTCTTTGATAAATTTCCGGATGATTTATGGCATAAACAACGCTTTATTTCTATAGGCTATTATGCCTTGATTGATTATGAAAATGTGAGTCCAGTTAAGGATGAATTTTCAGAGTTATGTGAATGGAAAAATATTGATGACACTCCCACCCTAATGATGGATCATCAAGTTATTTTTAACAAAGCTCTAGAACAACTACGAGTAGACTTAAATTATAAACCTGTTGGTCATAATTTATTACCTGAAAAATTTACCATGCCAGAATTACAGAAACTCTATGAAGTGATTTTAGGTAAAAAATTAAACAGAGGTAACTTTTACAGAAAAATGAAGCGTTTTGGTATTTTAAATAAGTTAGATGAAACAAGAAAAGGAGGCGCTCATAAAGCACCCGATTTGTATTCTTTCAATCAAGAAAATTACAACAATGCTTTAAATTATGGTTTTCAAGAAATTTGGTGATTAACTCATTGTATACATATACAAAAAAAGAGACTCTAATTTTAGAGCCTCTTTTTTGATAATACACATCTATCAAATTAATCTTAGTAGTTAGGATTTTGTACTAAATTAGGATTTGCATCCATTTGTTGTTGAGGGATAGGCATAATATCTTTTCCTGCTGGAATGGTAATTCCAAAATGATCGTAAATATAATTTTCATGATCACCAGATCTTCTAAGCAACCACCAAGTAGAAAATTCTCCACCAAGTTCATGTCTATACTCTTCTAAAATACCATCTAATAAATCACCTGTTGGTAAAGTAGTTAAGCCTGCACGGTTTCTTACTTGCATTAAATAAGATTCTGCTGTTGCTGTATTACCAACACGATAATGTGCTTCCGCTAAACTTAACAACACTTCTGCATAACGTAGTAAAATAAGATTCTGATCACTGTAAATATTACCTTGGCTAGCATCTACAAGAGGATTTCTCCAGAATTTAAGTAAGTAATATCCGCTTCTTCCTTCCGGATTCCATGGTGCAGCAGCCGTACCACATGTATTGATACCGCCGTAATTAGATTGAACCATAGGATAATCGGAAATATTAATATCGGAATCTGGATGTTCCATATCCGGACCAATTAAAGTTGCATCTCTTCTTACATCCCCAGCTTCAAAAGAATTGAAGAATTGAGCTGTTGGAACAGTATAACCACCATACGTTTGAATTTCTAATGGCATAGTAAACCACTGGAAGAAGTTCATATTATCATCGTTACCACCCCAGTTAGCAGCTCCACTAGCAGAGAACATTTGAATTTCGAAAATAGACTCCATACCATTACGGTTGTCATAATCGTGAATATTCAAATAATCTGGCTCTAATGTATAATGTCCATCTAGACTTTCATAAGCAGCGATTGCACTGTTATAGTCTCCTAACCACATATAGGCGTTTCCTAAATAAGCTTCAGCAGCTCCTCTAGTAACTCTTCCTACATTATCTGAAGTATATGACCATGGTAAAAGCTCTACCGCTGCCTCTAAATCAGATACAACTTGTTGAAAAGTTTCTTCTTGTGTACTTCTTGGGGTATATAAACTTTCTTCTGAGGTTGTTGTAATACCAGTAACTAAAGGTACACCTCCAAAGTTAGATGCCAATATAGAAAAGTAAATACCTCTTAAAGCATAACTTTCTCCTATTAATCTGTTACCTAACTCTTCTTCAATAGTGCCAGCTTCAATCATATTCTGAATATTGGGAATAGCATTATTAGCAGATACAATACCAGAATACATTTTAATCCATAATTGGTTTAAACCATCAAAATCTGTTGGTACCTCATACGTATTGAAAAAAGTATCACTACCAATGTTGTAGAAATCTAAAGTAGAGTATGTATTAGGATACAACATACCTTTCATGTTACCTTCTACAATATCCATTTGTAAAGCATCGTAAATAGAAGTTACAGTTGCTTGAGCTGTTGTGGGATCTGAGTAAACGATATCCGATGTTAACCCATCGTATTTTTGATCTATCAAATAATCATCTGAGCATGATAGCGATGTTGCTAACAAACCAACAGATACTATTTTAAAAATATATAATTTATTCAACTTCATCATTTTCATTTTTAGAATTGTAAATTAAATCCAAGTGTTATAGTTGCAGAATTTGGATATGCTCCAAAGTCAATACCTCTAGTTTGTACACCACCATTACCATCTATATCTGTAGCAGTACCAATTTCCGGATCAAGACCACTATAATTAGTAATAGTAAATAAGTTCTGACCACTAATAAAAACGGTTGCTTTAGAAGCACTAATTTTGTCTAAAATTCCTTGTGGTAAATTATAACCTACTTTAACATTTCTTAGTTTTAAGAAAGAGCCATCTTCTACAAAATAATCAGAAATTCTACCATTACGGTTAGTATCTTCAACTACTGCTCTAGCATAGGTGTTAGATGGATTTTCTGGAGTCCAACGGTTGTTATAATATTCTTGACTTACGTTAGTATATACAGAGTTATAACCATAAGCTCCTAAACTCTCGTTTTGACTCTTAATAAAGTTAAGAACTTCGTTTCCGTATGTTCCGTAGAAAGACATTTGGAAATCCCAATTTTTGTATGATGCATTAAAATTTAAACCACCATAAAAATCTGGAACTGGACTACCAATAATTTCTCTATCTTCAGCAGTAATTTCACCATCTCCATTTAAATCTTTGAACTTTCTATCACCAGGTGCAATAGGATTTAAACCGTAAGCTGGTTGATATTCTCCATCAGGAGCACCCGCATTAAGTGCATCAATTTCTGCTTGACTTTGGAAAATTCCTTCTGCTCTATATCCGTAGAATGCACCAACATTACCACCAACATAAGATCTTGTGAAACCAGACCAACTAGTGTTAAAGCTAGGTGTAAAGTTAGAAGGATACGTAACAAACTCTTGATTACCTAAATCAGTAATTTCGTTATTAATAACACTTATGTTAGCTGAAACATCCCAAGTAAATTCGCCTTCAGTTTTTCTATATCCTAACATTACCTCAATACCTTCATTAACAACATTACCAGCATTAACAGACATAGTTGTAAATCCGTTCTGAGCAGGAATTGTTTGATCTAATAAGAAATCTTTAGCAGATTTATTAAAATAATCTACTGTACCGTAAAATCTAGAATCTAATAATTCAAAATCTAAACCAATATTCGTTTGAATTTGAGATTCCCAAGTAAGATCAGGATTTGCCAAACTAGCCAATGCCAAACCACTTACAGGATTTCCACCAAAAACATAACCTGAATTATCTTGAGTTGCACCAGAAGTATAAGATGCTAAATACTTAAATGCTTCTATACCCTGACTATTACCAGTTTCACCCCAAGAAGCTCTTAACTTTAATAAATCAAAAGTAGAATTTTCCATAAATTTTTCTCTATCAATATTCCAAGCACCAGCAACTGATGGGAAAACACCATAAAGATTATCAGAAGCAAACTTGTTACCTACTCCATCACGTCTTACTGTAGCAGTAAAAGAGTATTTTTCATCATAAGAGTAGTTTAATCTTGCAAATGTACTAGCAAAAGTTGCTGTACCATGAGTACCAGAATAATTGATTATAGATTCTGATGCAGAAAGGTCTCTAATACTATTGTTTAAATATCCTTGACCTGTTGTTGAAATATTATCATACAATTGCTTTTGAGCAGAAGAACCTACTAATAAGTCAAAATTATGTGCATCAAATGCTTTTTTATAGTTTACTAAAAACTCACCTAAATATTGTCTAGATTTAGATTGACTTACATAATAAGTAGCATTTGCATTTTGGTCATTTGCACTTCTAAAATAAGTTGGGTTAAAACTACTACCACTATAACTAGTTAATTGATAACCAAATTTACCAGTTACTTTTAAGCCTTCAATAATTTCATAATCTAAAGCTAAGTTAGATAATAAGTTATCAGTTGCATTTTCGTTATCAGTTAACAAAGCGTTACCAATTACGTTAATACTACTAGAAATAAGGTTACTATCTGTAAATGCACCATAGTTACCATGATCATCGTAAGGTTCTGTAATACCACCTCCACCTAAGTAAGGTACATTATCAAACACTCTAGCAAATCCGTAAAAACCTGCAGATAAATTATTGTATGTTTCAGAATAAGCATACTTAACACTAGCTCTAGCTTTTAAGCCTTTAGCAATATCATATTCGCTATTTAAACCAATGTTGTATCTTTTATACTCTGCAGAAACAACTGTACCGTCGTCATCTACCATACCTAAACTAAAGGCAGTTTTAGATTTTTCGCTACCACCTCTAATACCAATGTTATAAACTTGTTTAAAACCAGTATCAAAAGCATAGTCTTGCCAGTTTACATTAGTTAAACTTTCTGGATTAGACCATTCAGGTAATGTATCCACTCCTTGTGCTGTTCCTGTTTCTAAAGCAAAACTAGCAAAAGTAGCAGCGTCTAACATATCTATCTGCTGAGGTGTTGTTTGAATGCTAATAAAACTATCTAATGAAACGATTATCTTATCTTTTACACCAGTTTTAGTTTTAATAATAACTACCCCAGCATTTGCTCTCACCCCATAAATAGCAGCTGCCGAAGCATCCTTTAATACAGAAATACTTTCTATATCATTAGGGTTAAGAAATGAAATGTCTTGTGTAGGGAAACCGTCTACTACATATAAAGGATCGTTACTACCAAATGAAGCAACCCCTCTAATGTTAATACTCATAGCAGAACCAGGGCTACCTGAGTTTTGTGTAATCTGTACACCAGATATTTTACCTTGAATTGATTGATTAACGTCTGTTGCAGGAAACTGTTCCAACTCCTCACTTGAAACTGAAGTAACTGCACCGGTTAAATCTCTTTTTGTTTGCGTACCATACGCAACAATTACAACTTCATCAAGTAAACTACTTGATATAGTTAACACTACATCGATTTCGTCCTGATCACCAACTTCAACGCGTTGTTCTTTCATACCTACATAGGTAAAGATTAAAACGCTTCCAACTTCTACGTTGTTCAATTGATAGTTTCCATCAAAATCTGTTACTGTACCGTTAGTTGTACCCTCAACGGTAACATTAGCCCCTGGAAGAGCTACGCCCTGATCGTCTTTTACAATTCCCGTAACTGTTTTTGTCTGCTGTCCTAACACTAAGAAAGAAACAAAAAACATACATGAGAAAAATAATATTTTAAGTTTTTCCATAAAAAGTTTGTTTTAATATCGTGCAAGTTTAGGTGGGAAATTGATCACTATAAACTTCACTTTTTGATAAATTGATTAATGAGTCGAAATTATGAATATAGTGCACTAGTCACTAATAATATTTTGTCAAATTGTTATTATAAAAATAATCAAGTACATATTTTCTTCATATCACATTTTTAAACCTACATATATGTAAAATCATCAATATTAGCCTGTTTCCTATGTATATTTAATGACAATAGTCATATATTAACAAATGCTATTTATTTATACAGCATTATAAAGAATACTGAAAATCAATAAGTTACACTAAAAACCATCAATAACATCTAGTTATTAAAAAACTACACTTGATAAATACACAAAATCCGCACATAAAACCTACACTTGCTGTTCAAATTACATTTCATTAAAAAAAACTAACATCAAATTATTATAAGTGTAAAATCAACACATGATACAATATTTTCAATTCTCATAGTATTATAACAAAAAAAGGTATCTTATTTTTTCAAAACAAGATACCTTTTAAGTAATTCAACAGTATAAACTATTCAGCATTCAACATCTCTAACTGATGCTTACAATTTATCAAAGCTCTGAAATTGTGGTACGTAGTTTTCCAAACATGTCCTTTTAGTTCTTCTTTAACTTCTGGCCTAACATCTACACCCCAAGAATACCATCCTCCATACGTATCATCCATCATATATTTTTGCGTATACGTCCATAAATCTTCAAACTTTTCATAATAGTTCATTTTATCATCCGGATACATTCTTGTCATTATTAATAAAGTATTTAAGCCTTCAGCCTGTGCCCACCAATTTTTATCAAAATTAGTAATTGTTAAAACATCATCTCCTTTAAAATAATATCCTCCCTCATAAAATCCTCCTAACTTCTTGTCTAATCCATAAGTTAACGAGTGATCTACCATTTTTTTACCAATTTCCAGCGTCTTTTCCGTATCTGTTCTACCCAAAACTTCTGAAGCTTCTAACATCAAATAGGCAGTTTCTACATCATGACCAAAAGAAACATGATCTAAGTAAAAATGTTCTTGTATTACTTCTTTACTATCCTCTCTAAAGCTAACTGGAGTCCAATCTGGAGTAAAGAATAAGTCCATTGAATATTTATCGTTAACAATAGTATCTCTAATTAATAACAATAATTCCGTTAATCTTTCTTTTACAGTATCATCTTTCCAAACCTGATATAATTCTGTAAAGGCTTCCATTAAATGTATAGAGCTATTCTGATCTTTATAACCAGCGTCTGATGTAGACGGAATATCTTCTGTACGCACAATTGGTGTACCATCCATTTCCATGTGCTGAAAATACCCTTTAAATTCATTATCATGGCTATGTGCTTCTAACCACATAAACGCTTTTTTAGCTAAATCTAAAGCTTCTTCATCTTTTGAAACATCATAATAAGCAGCCAACGCATAAATGGCAAACGCATTACCATAAGCCGTTTTAGCTTCATAAGGTTTAACAATAGGTTCTCCTTGTTTAGTAACTAAAGTATGAAACCCACCATTTTCTTTATCCCACATAACATCTCGTAAAAACTTAAAACCGTGTTCAGCATAAGTTAAATACGCTTTATCACCATATTCTTTATAAGCTTTAGAAGTAACCCACACTTGTCTAGATTGAGTTACAATCATTTTTTCGTGCTCCTTACCTACTTTAAAATCATAGGTAATGTTGGTATAATAACCTCCATCATCTTTATCTAAAGCTAAAGGATACCATTTATCTATTAATTCTTCTTTCGCATCCTTATCAAATGTATCAGCAAGCTTATTTGATTTTTTTTCTGCGCACCCGATAAAAGTCATCAACACAATAACCATTAATGCATTGAATTTCATTATATTAATATTTTTCATTCAAAAAACACTTTGTATTTATTGAATAAATATAAAATATACCCCCGAAATTTTATCAATGTGTGAACAATACTTTGTTATTTTGATAAAATAGTATTATCTAATAAATTCACCTTATTCTAGTTTTATACTCTAAATTGAACAAAATAGTATCATGAAAAACCTGTTTTATATAATTATTCTACTAGGTGCATTTTGCAATGCACAAAAACAAGACTCCGATTTTAAAATAACGGATCAACAATACCTTAAAAATAAAGGTGTTGAAGTTATGCTTGCTCATGACTTTTACCCTGAAGGACACCAAGGAGGTGTTGGTATTATACAGAATGGAATACGAGTAGCAACTAACGGAGATTTACGTTTGGAACCTACACCAGGGCAATGGCAACCTGTTCCTAAAGTTGGTGAACGTAGTGTTGACCTAGCCAACCAAACAATTAACTTAAGAATGCAGTTTCCTGATTCTTCTAAGAACAGAACTGGTTTTAATCCAGTTGAATATCCTGATTTATACTTAGCTTACACACTAAAAATAAAACCAGAAGGTAAGTCTTTCAAAATCATAGTTGATTTAGACAAGCCACTACCTGCTGAATGGGTTGGTAAAGTTGGTTTTAACCTAGAGTTCTTCCCAGGTATTCTTTTTGGTAAGAGTTATTATATGGATGACGAGTTTGGTATTTTTACCAGACAAGCAAATGGACCTGGTTACACGAATGAAGATAATGAATATAGAATGACCCCTATTGCTTCTGGTAAAAAACTAAGTATTGCACCAGAAATGCCTGAACAAAGTGTTACTATTCAAAACGTAGGAACCGACAACTTAGAATTACTTGATGGACGTGCACAGCATAATAATGGCTGGTTTATTGTTCGCTCTCTTATTCCTGCTAATACTACTAAAAATGCTATTGAATGGATTGTGAGCCCTAATATGATTCAAGACTTTATTTACGACCCCGTAGTTCAAATTTCTCAAGTAGGTTATCACACAAATCAAGATAAAGTAGCTGTTATAGAAACAGACCCTAACGACACGGTTTCTGACATTACACTACATAGAATTATGCCTGATGGTAGCGCTAAAACTATTGAAACTAAAACTCCAAAATCTTGGGGTAACTTTTTAAGATATAAGTATTTTCAATATGATTTCTCTAAAATATCAGAGCCTGGTGTTTATTATATTACTTATAAAAACTATACTACATCTTCATTTATAATAAGCGAAACTATTTATGATAGAAACGTGTGGCAACCAACGTTAGAATATTTTTTACCTGTACAAATGTGCCACATGAGAATTAACGACCGCTATAAGGTTTGGCATGGAAGATGCCATTTAGATGATGCTCTAATGGCTCCTACAAGTTTTAATCATTTCGATGGATATTTACAAGGTGATAACACATTAACTTCATTTAAATCTGGAGAACATGTACCTGAGCTAGATAAAGGTGGATGGCATGATGCAGGAGACTTTGATTTAAGAATAGAGTCTCAGGCAGAAACAGTTCAAGGACTTGCCAGAATTTATGAGTTATTTGATGTTAATTATGATAATACACTAATTGATCAAAAGACTAAAACAGTAGAAATGCTTTCCCCTGATGGAAAAGCTGATATTCTACAACAAATAGAACACGGATTATTGTCTATAGTTGGTGGTTATGAATCTTTAGATAGATTCTATCGTGGTGTTATTGTACCAACCCAAAGACAGTATGTTTTACTTGGCGACCCTCTAAACCATAGCGATAACGAGATTTACCAAAAGAATGGTACCACTGAAATACCTATGGGACAAGATGGAGCTCCTGATGACCGTTGGGTATTTACAGAAGACAACCCAGAACGTGCTATGGAGGCTGCTGCTGCTTTAGCTACAGCTGCCAGAAGCATGAAAGACTACAATGATACACTAGCCAAAAAATGTACTGACATTGCTAAAAAAGAATGGGAAAGATATTCATTTGATCCTTCATCTGCTAGAATAGAGCTTGCAACTGAGTTATACCACACTACTAAAGATGAAAAATATCTTGATTATTTAATTGACAATAAGAAATACATTGCTGCTAATTTTGCTAACGTAGGATGGATTGTTGCTACCATTTATGATGATGTAGATAATAAGAGATTTAA
Organism: Neptunitalea lumnitzerae; assembly: GCF_027924185.1. Lineage (GTDB taxonomy): Bacteria > Bacteroidota > Bacteroidia > Flavobacteriales > Flavobacteriaceae > Neptunitalea > Neptunitalea lumnitzerae. The sequence goes on along the minus strand of NZ_BRVO01000002.1, from coordinate 286,304 downwards.
AAAGTATCTACTAGAGCCAGCTATGTCATATGCTGAAAAGGTAAAAGAACAAGCAAACCAAACACCTTACGGAGTACCTTATGAGCCAAACATTTGGGGTGCAGGTTGGGATATTCAAAATTTTGGAATGAAACAATATTTTTATCATACAGCATTTCCAGAATATTTCCCACAATCTTATATGCTTAACGCATTAAACTTTGTTTTAGGTACGCACCCAGGCGTTAATACAGCATCATTTGTTTCTGGTGTAGGAGCTCACTCTCTTACGCAAGCATACGGATTAAATCGTGGTGAGCGCTCTTATATTCCTGGTGGTATTGGTTCTGGTACAGCTTTAATTAGACCTGATCTTCCTGAACTTTTAGAGTGGCCTTACCTATGGCAACAGACAGAATATGTTTTAGGCGGTGGTACTACCGATTATTTATTTTTAGCAATCGCAGCGCAGCATTTATTAAAATAATAAACAGGTAACGCTATGAGAAACCTATTATTGATAATTCTTTTAAGCACAGGCTTAAATATAGCAGCCCAAAACCCTATAAATCCGAACGCTAGCAAAGAAGCTAAAAATCTACTTAGCTACATTTATGGCTTAGGAGACACTATTTTATCAGGGCAACATAGTTATAACCACGAACCTACTAAGTATTATGATATAGCATCTGAAATAGCTGGCAAAAAGCCAGCTATTTGGGGTGCAGATTTATATTGGAGTAGCATTAACCAAGAAGATAAAGTAGTTGAAGAAGCTATTAAAAAACATGCTGAAGGAGCTATAGTTACCATCATGTGGCATGTGGGTAGACCTATGGATGATGCTCCTTATGGCTGGAGCTCTAGTGTGCAAAACACTATTTCTGATGAGCAATGGAAAGAACTAACTACACCCGGAACTGAACTTAATAAAAGATGGGAAAACCAAGTAGATACTATTGCTAAAGCCCTAAAACGACTAAAGGATAAAAACATTCCTGTTTTGTGGAGACCTTACCATGAAATGAATGGTGTATGGTTTTGGTGGGGAAACAAACCTGGCAAAGATGGTTATATAAAACTTTGGAAAATGTTGTATCATAGATTAACAGACATCCACAAATTGAACAACTTGATATGGGTATGGAATGCTAACGGACCACGTGATATACCTTACGATGAAGCATTTGCTTATAAAGATTTTTATCCAGGAAAAAAATATGTAGATATTTTAGCCACAGATGTTTATCATTTTGATTATGAACAAAAAGATTACGAAAGTTTACTAAAACTAGCCAATGGTAAACCTATTGCTTTAGGAGAAGTTGGACAATTACCCAAAGCCAACATACTAGAAAAACAACCTAAATGGAGCTGGTTTATGGTATGGGCTAACTGGATTGAAACCGCTAATACAAAAGAAGGTATTTTAGAGATTTATAATAGACCCGAAACACTAACGAGAGACGAAATAAAATTGCAAGAATAATATTTTCTCGAATAAATAATTTATACAAAAAAGACCTGAATATTCAGGTCTTTTTTTTGTACTATAATTTGTAAAATTTTACTCCACTTTATACCCTAATAATTCAAGCATTTGATAACCATATCGCTTTCCTAACAATCGGTATCCCGCAGAATCAAAATGAGCTTCGTCTTGGCCTGTACAACCTTCTGAAGATATGATGTAAGAATTAGGAATCACTTCAGGTAATTTATTAACAATAGGGATCATTTCTGCACAACAATTAACCTCTGTTTGCATCATCTCCCCCGCCAATAAAGGAACAGAATTGCCCTCTAGAGACAAATCGTTTAATATATCATTATACACTTTTTCAACATACTTAGGCCATTCTTCGTCCCCTGTGTTAGTTTCTCCTTGATGCAATAGAATACCTTTTATAACACCATCTTTCTTAGCTATTTTAGCTAAATCTATGAGTCTTTTATATGGGTTTCCACCATACCCTGCTACTTTGTTTTTAAACCAATCTTCATCATACGTTAAGGTATACTCCTCATACTTATCTTTATCAAATAATCTTATATCACAACCACCAATTGCTACATTAATAATACCAATAGAAATACTATCTGGCAAATGTTCTATCATGGTTTTTCCAAACCAGTCTGCCGGAGAAAGATTGGTATCACACTGACATGTAGGTGGTGCTGCCTCATACCATTTACCTTCTTCTCTATTCAACCCAGGGCAATCTAATGCTTGTAATAATTTAAATCTGTTATTTGTAACTGTATCTATTGGCTCAATAGCTCCCTGCCCTTCCATATTAGACTGACCAAAGCATAGAAATACGTAAAAATTTGAATCTTGAGCAGATAGCTTCATACCTGTAAAAAATAAAGCTGTTAAAAATAATAGCTTAGTAATACTATAAATTTTCATTGTTTAATAACTAGTTAAAGAAATTTCTAAAATTTGAAGATAGCAAATACATTACCATTCACCATTCAACAATATCATCATTTACTATGCCTAAATTATCATATTCACAAAAAACACAATTATTATAACACTCTTTTTATACCTTCAAATACAGCCTTATACTCAGTTGGCGTACAATTTTTGAACTTTTTAAACACCCTATTAAAATTGGCTATATTATTAAATCCGCATTTATAAGCAATCTCAGATATACTTTGATCCTTTTCTAGCAACCACATTGCAGCATTGCTTATTCTTACATCGTTAAGGTAATTTATAAAAGTTTTACCAGTACGTTTTTTTATGAAACGGTTGAAGGAGACACTACTCATATTTACTATCTCAGAAACTTCTGCAAGTGTTATCTTCTTATGAAAATTGGCATGTATATAATCATACACTTTTTTAATATTATCGCTATTTTCAAATTCATTTCTGTTCACCGTAAAAGTTGATAACAGACGCTGATTTCTTGAATTAGCCAAATCATGTAAAATAGAAACCATTTCTATAAAATAGTCCATACCATCTAACCTAGATACTTGTGATATTCTCGGGTATAATTCATTAGAGATTTTCTTCGTAAAAAGAATTCCATGTATAGACCTATCAAACATTTCTTTAATAGGCTTCATAATTCTTTTATTCAACAAATCATCATTAAATAAATTGTTTTGAAATTGTACGGTAACTTCATGAATCTCTTTGTTTTTACAGTTATGAGTTATCCATCCATGATGTAAATTAGGCCCTACTAATACCAATTCAATATCGTCAATTTCTTCAAGAGAATCTCCCACAAGTCGTCTTACTCCTTTACCATTTTTTATCAGGTTTAATTCATACTCTGGATGAAAATGAATTGGAAAATCAAATTCTCTTTTTTTTCTATCAAAAACTAAAAAACTATCTTCAGCAGAAAGAGGTGTTATTTCTCTATGTACTTTTTTAAGTATATCCATGAGTAATTTAAAGTTGTTATTATCTTTTAAAAGTTTGACAAAATAATATAATCATAATTTTTAACTGATAGGTATTTTTGTTTAACAATTTAAAAAGACAACAAATTGGTTTTTCAACAATAATAATAATGCAAAAATATAAACTTAATAATTTAATTAAAATAATATCTCAAAAATCACTTTTATGTATTTTTATTGCAGTGATCTTTCTTAGTTCGTGCAAATCTATTTCTACCGTTGATTACCAAAACACGCAACTTGTTGACAAAAAGGTATCAACAAAAGTGCAAAATTTACATAAGAGGTTATTTTTAATTTCAAAGAAAGGTTTTGCTATAAGTCAACAAGACGCTACATCCTATGGTATTGGCTGGAAATACTCATCTGATTTAAAAGATATTGAATTAAAAAGCGATGTTTACGAAATCGTTAACGATTATCCTGGAGGTTTTGGTTTTGATTTAGGAGGCATTGAACACGGAAATACAATTAACCTTGATACGGTACCTTTTAATGACATGCGTAAACTTATGGTAGAAGCCTACAAAAATGGTGGTTTAGTTACGGCTAGTTGGCACTTAGGTAATCCTGTTACAGGTGGCAGTTCTTGGGATACTTCAGGGACTAATGTGATTCCACAGATTTTAAAAGGTGGGGCTTTTCATGAAAAGTATAGAACTTGGGTTAAAAGGCTGGCTGACTTTTTAAAATCAGTACAGTACAACAATGAACCTATTCCGATTATTTTTAGACCTTTTCATGAAATGAATGGTTCTTGGTTTTGGTGGGGAGGCGAAAATGTAACCGCTATAGATTATATTAAATTATGGAGAGAAACAGTTGTAATGCTACGTGATGAATATAACGTACATAACTTGCTATATGTTTACTCCCCTAACAAACTTGAGCCTCAAGACGACTATATGAAATATTATCCTGCTGATGCTTATGTAGATATATTAGGTATTGACATATATGATTTTTACAATACTGAGGATTATGTAAAAGCTATAAAACATGATTTGAAGATTGTGAAAGAAAAAGCAGAAGAAAGAAAAAAACTATACGCTTTTACTGAAACAGGATTAGAAAAATTAAACACAGAAAATTGGTTTACAGAAATTCTGTATCCTAACATAAAAAATACTGGAATTGCGTGGGTGTTATTTTGGAGAAACTATACAGTTAATCATTTTTACATGCCTTACAAAACGCAACTTTTAGAAAACGATTTAATAAAATTTTCAAAATACCCTGAAACCTTATTTTTAAAGGAAGTTCAACAAATAAAGACCAAAAAATAAACAATAATGCTTAAAATATACGATGTATTAGTTATTCTTTTATACTTGGTATCAACCTTAGCCATAGGTTTAATACTAAGAAAAAAAGCACAAGCCAGTAAAGACGACTACCTTTTAGGTGGTAAATCTATACCATGGTACTTACTAGGATTATCCAACGCTTCAGGAATGTTTGACATTTCAGGTACTATATGGTTGGTTACCTTAATGTTTGTATACGGAATCAAGAGTGCTTGGATTCCATGGTTATGGCCTGTTTTCAATCAAATTTTCTTAATGGTATACCTTTCTAAATGGTTACGAAAATCTAATGTTACCACAGGTGCAGAATGGATAGGTACAAGATTTGGATTTGGTAAAGGTGCTAAATTATCACACATAATTGTTGTAATTTTTGCACTGGTAGTTTGCCTAGCTTATCTCGCTTATGGTTTCATTGGGTTAGGAAAATTTGTAGAAATATTTATTCCTTGGGAAACCATTAGTCCTTATATACCATTTAACGTTAGCCCTGAACATGTACCTCACTTCTATGGTATTATATTCACCTTATTTGCAGTATTTTACTCTTTATTAGGTGGTATGTCTGGTATTGTTTGGGCAGATGTTATTCAATTTACCATTATGACAGTTTCTGCCTTGGTTATTGGATACCTTGGTTTTCAAGCAGTCGGAGCTAATGGTTTAAATATCCCTGATGGATGGATGAGTCCTTTCTGGGATTGGAAATTAGATTTAGACTGGTCTACTATCATCCCTGAAGTAAATCAGAAAATCAGAGAAGATGGCTTTAGCTTATTCACCATATTCTTTATGATGATGGTGCTTAAAGGTATTCTAGTTAGTGTTGCAGGCCCTGCACCTACCTACGATATGCAAAAAATATTATCTACCAAATCACCAGCGGAAGCATCTAAAATGAGTGGATTTGTATCTGTTATTTTAATGCCTATCCGTTATTTAATGATTGCTGGTTTTGCTGCTTTAGCATTAATCTATTATGAAAAACTAGATTTATTAACTCCAGCAGGTGATGTTGATTTTGAATTAATACTGCCAGCAGCTATTAAGCAGTTTGTTCCTGTAGGATTATTAGGTTTACTACTAGCCGGATTATTAGCAGCATTCATGTCTACTTTCGCTGGTACACTAAATGCAGCACAAGCTTATTTGGTAAATGATATTTACTTAAAATACAACAAAGATGTACCTCACAGTAAAGTAAATTTAATGAACTACGTTTCAGGAGTTTCTGTGGTTACTATAAGTATTATTTTAGGATTATACGTAGAGAATGTAAATTCTATCTTACAATGGTTAGTATCATCATTATACGGTAGCTATGTAGTAGCAAACATTTTAAAATGGCACTGGTGGAGATTTAACGGAGAAGGTTTCTTTTGGGGTATGGTAACTGGAATAGCGTGTGCCATGATTGTTCCTGAAATTTTCCCTAATGTATTAGATCTATATCTGTTCCCTATCATATTAGTGATTTCAGGTATTGGTTGTGTAGTAGGAACATACTCAGCACCACCTACCGATGAGAAAGTACTTAAATCATTCTACACTACTGTAAATCCTTGGGGATTCTGGAAACCTATTAACGAAAAGGTAAAACAAGAAAATCCTGAATTTAAAAGCAATAGCAATTTTAAAGTAGACATGTTTAATGTAGTAGTTGGTGTAGTAGCTCAAACAGCACTAGTGCTAATTCCTATGTACATAATTTTTAGACAAACAACTCCCCTATACATTTTAGTACCAGTGCTTATAATATGCTCTGTAATACTTAAAAAACTATGGTGGAACAAATTAGAACACTAAATAAAACTTAACTATAAAACTACTAAGTAAAAAATAAATAGGTATGAATCAAAAACTAGACAAACTGTTTGCAGCCTACAACAATCTAATTTCAGAAAAGAATGTAGCTATAGAAGAAAATAACGGTGTATATACAAGATATAAAAATCCGGCTGTTACTGCTAAGCATATTCCTTTAGAATGGAGATACGACTTTAATACAGAAAGCAATCCGTTTATGATGGAGCGTATTGGCTTTAATGCAGCATTTAACGCAGGGGCTATTAAATGGAATGACAAATACGTAGTATGTGTACGTGTAGAAGGTGTGGATAGAAAATCATTCTTCGCTATGGCTGAGAGCCCAAACGGAGTTGACAACTTTACCTTTTGGGAAAAACCATGTGTTATACCTCAAATTGAAGGGATGCCAGACACGAACGTGTATGATATGAGATTAACATTACACGAAGATGGGTACGTTTATGGTATTTTCTGTACTGAAAGAAAAGACCCAGATGCACCAGCTGGTGATACTAGTGCTGCCGTTGCAAATGCGGGTATTGTTAGAACTAAAGACTTAATTAACTTTGAAAGATTACCAGATTTAATTTCTAATGCAGGGCAACAACGTAATGTTGTACTACACCCAGAATTTGTAGATGGTAAATATGCTTTATACACCAGACCACAAGACGGATTTATTGAAGTTGGTGGCGGCGGTGGAATAGGTTTAGGATATGTAAAAGACATGACTAATCCTGTTGTTGAAAACGAAAGCATTATTCATAACAAAGTTTACCACACTGTATACGAATTGAAAAATGGTTTAGGTCCTGCTCCTATTAAAACAGAAAAAGGATGGTTACACTTAGCTCACGGTGTTAGAAATACTGCTGCTGGTTTAAGATACACCCTTTATATGTTTATGACAGACCTAAATGATATTAGTAAAGTAACTCACGTTCCTGCTGGGTATTTTATGGCTCCAGAAGATGCAGAAAGAGTTGGTGACGTATCTAACGTTTTATTTGTAAACGGATGGATAGCTGATGAAGACGGTACTGTATACATTTATTATGCATCATCTGATACCAGAACTCATGTAGCTACTAGTACTATTGATAAATTAGTAGACTATGTAACTAATTCTCCTGAAGATACTTTTATTTCTTCTGGCTCAGTAGAAACTATTATTTCCTTAATTGATAAAAATAAAGCACTTTTAGCTAAATAAACATGGAACCACTAAAGAATGATATGCAGATTGAACTCCAAAGAATTATAAACTATTGGAGTACAAATATGGTAGACGATACAAATGGTGGTTTTATAGGAACTATAGATTATAATAACATTAAACACCCCAAGGCTATTAAAGGAGCCGTTTTAAACGCCCGTATTTTATGGACATTTTCTGCAGCCTACCAGCACTCTGAAAATGAAAATGAATACACCATAGCGCAGAGAGCCTTTAATTATATAAAAAAGTATTTTTATGATGCAAAAAACAAGGGCATCTATTGGAGCGTTAACGTAGATGGTACACCTAGCGACACTAAAAACCAAATTTATGCGCTAGGGTTTACCATTTATGGGCTGTCTGAATACTTCAAAATTTCTAAAGATCAGGAAGCTCTGGATATTGCTATAAACCTTTACAAAAGCATCCAAACACATAGTTTAGATACACATAAGGGAGGCTATTTTGAGGCTTACACGCAAAATTGGGAAGAAATTTCAGATATGCGTTTAAGTGATAAAGATGCCAACGAAAAGAAAACTATGAATACGCATTTGCATATTGTGGAAGGTTTTGCAAATCTATACTTAGTCTGGAAAAATGAAGATCTAAAAAATGCTATCATTGATATTCTTAACGTTATAGACGATAAATTTATCGATAAAAACAGTTGGCATTTAAAGCTATTCTTCAACGAAGATTGGGTAGAAAAACCAGATGTAATATCCTACGGACACGATATTGAAGCCGCATGGTTATTACAATGGTGTGCCGAAGTAACTGAAGACAGCGCATTAATTGAAAACTTTAAGCACTATGCAATTGAGATAACTAAAGTTACAAGCGAAGGTATTGATGATGATGGTGGCTTATGGTATGAATATGACCCGCAAGAAAAGCATTTAATAGCTGAAAAACACTGGTGGCCACAAGCAGAACTTTGGATAGGCTATGTAAATACGTATCAACTAACCCATGATAAAACTTACTTAGACGTAGTATATAAAAACTGGAATTTTGTAAAACAATACATTCTAGATAATAAATATGGAGAGTGGTTTTGGGGAGTTGATGATAAATACAACCATATAGAAAAAGATAAGGCTGGCTTTTGGAAATGCCCATACCACAATGCAAGAGCTTGTATGGAACTAATTAAAAGACTCTAGTAACTATTATTCTTCTGAAGAACAAAGCTTAAATCAAGCATAAAGTAGCTTATCTAATAATTAGATTAATAACATAACATCTTATTCAACAGAAGTATCTTTTAAAAAAATTCTAAACTTACATAAGGGGACTCTAAAGTCCCTTTTTTTATTCCCAAAATTAAGACCTAATTTACACTTAACTCATAAACTCAATACACAAAAAAATAGATAATAAAGCATTGAATTATTAATCCTAGAAATCAAATTGTTTACCAGTAGCAATGTAATTTATCTGATATTGGTAGCAGTATAAACAAAAAGACCCATGATTACCATGGGCCTTTGCTTTTAATAACTAAGCTAACGCTTAATAAAATTAAAAATTATAAGAAACAACAAACAAATATTCCATTTACTTTTTATAACCTCTTAGCTTCTTTTTGAAGTATTTCCCTTGTCTACTAGGGGTAAAGTTATCATCTGTGTACATTTGAGGAGACCACTTTTTATCGAATACCCAAATAAAATAAGAGATGTTTTTATCATCACAGTAGTTTGTAATAGCATCTCCGTACGTTTCATCCCCTATTACAGGTACATGTGCTCCTGGAGCAGTTTCATCACAAAATCCTATCTCAGTAAGTACCACAGGGTATCTGTCTTTTACATATCCCCAATCTTCTGTCCATTTAGGTTCCCAAGGTTGTTCTCTTTTCATTGGGTAAGGATGCGCAACATAACCAATACCTTCTGCCTCTATAGGATTATATCTAACAGGAGTTAAATCGTAAGCCCAATTAAACCCAGCAACTAAAGGAACACCCTCACCACCATTAGCTCTAATAACCGTAATGACCTCTTCATTAATAGTTTTCCATTCGTCCCAACTTAATGTACCAAATCTATTTTCATACATAGTTGGCTCATTAAATATTTCATAAAAGGCAACTGTAGTATTTTTCCCATAGCGTTCTGCCATCAACTTCCAAAAGGCAAATGTTTCTGGCAAAGTTGTATAATACATTTCGTGTAAATACAGTTGATTTTTAAGATTTCCAATACTATGCCAATCAAGAATTACGTACATATTATATTTAGCAGCCCATTCTATACCTTGATCTAATAATTTAAGATACTCCTCCTGCCCTCTTCTTCTCCAAGCTTGAGGATGTACAGGGAATCTAACAGCAGTAGCTCCCCAATCGCTAATCTCCTTAAAGTAACGCTCTCCCCATACACCATCCGTTTTAAGTTTATCAGGGTCACTTGTATTAATTCCTCTAAAAACCATTACTTTTTCAGATTCATTTACAAACTCATTCCCTTTTACTTTAATTCGGTCTAATTTAGCTTGCGCAAACATGCTCACACAAAAGCATAAAGCAAGTATATTTACAAATAACTTCATCTTTATATACTATCTTATTTTTTAGATAATTTAACCATTAATACATCATGTACACCAATAGTAGCTTTAAGATTCTTCTTAGTAGTACCTAAATTTTTATGATTAAATAAGTCTCTTACTTCAAACGTATTTTTATCAGATTCCATAAAATGTTGACTAACATCATCTCCAATTGGATGCTTATTCCAGTCAAAATCTAACTCAACAGGCGTATCATTTCTATTCACAAAAGTTACTGCCCATCCATCGTTTTCTAAAGGTTTCACCCAAATCTCTAATTTGTTTTCATTAGAAAAACGTAATCCTGGAATACCTAAAGCATCTTGATTGATTGCTATTACCTCCTTATTAGTAAGGGTTTTAGTAGTCTCTTTAGACATAGATCTAAGATCATTCCCCATCATTAAAGGAGAAGTTAAAATACTCCACATAGCAAAATGGCTTCGGTCCTCTGCATCTGTCATACCATTACCAACTTCCATCATGTCATAATCGTTCCAATGACCTGGACCAGCAATTTCTCTAATATTGGTATTCATTCTCATTTCTATAATTGGCCAAATACCAGAAGAAAACCAAGAACCATGACCTATTTGACATTCCCAACAGTTAATAATATCTCCAGTAATTCTCCACATTTGTCCAACATCTTTAGCCCATTTCCAAGGTTCATTATCACCCCATTCACAAATACTAAATAACACTGGTCTTCCGGCTTTATATAAAGCATCTCTCATAGTAAGATAAGATTCGTTAGCATTTAACTCATCTGTATCACACCAGTCGTATTTAAGAAAATCAACTCCCCATGAAGCGTATAAACGCGCATCTTGATATTGATGCCCTCTACTTCCAGGATATCCAGCACATGTAGTTCCTCCAGCACAATTATACAAACCGAATTTTAGTCCTTTAGAATGCACATAATCAACAAGTGCTTTCATTCCACTAGGAAATTTCTCAGGGTCTGCAACTAAATTTCCATTCTCATCTCTTTCTCTAGTCATCCAACCATCATCTAGTACAATATATTCGTACCCTGCATCTTTCAATCCTAATTCTACAAATTTATCTGCTATGCCTTTTACAAGGTCTTCACTAATATCAGTTCCAAAAGTATTCCAGCTATTCCATCCCATTGGAGGTGTCTTAGCCAATTCTTCAAATTTTTGAGCATGCATTATTGCTGACACACTCAATAACATCACTACTAGTATTTTTTTCATTCTTTTAATTTTATGTAAGTTTTCTAAACTAATTTGATTGTTGTAATGCTAAACGCATTTTATATACTATACTTATACGTTTTCGTGATTTATTCGTTTACTTATTAAGTAATACGTATCATGTAAAAATAATATTACTTAAATTAGTAACCCTACAAAATAGACATCTATTTTTTATGAAAATCAAAATTAACTTATATCAAAAATAACTGATAGTACTATTTTATCATTTGGTTATCATATTTTCACGTTACACAAACCCAATAAATAAAATATCTAGAACTTTTTATTTTCACTAAAGTTAAAACACAGAAAATCAACCACATCAAAAAAACAACTTCTAACAAACAGTTTTAGATAAATGATTTACATATAATTTCATCTGTTTTTTTGACATTTTCATATTATTAAATGCTATTTTAAATCAACTATATAATTTAATGTATTGGTAAATTTGTAGACATTAGCTAAATCACATATAAAATGAAACTATTAAATGCTGTATTACTGTATGTTTTAATTCTGTTTATGCATACGTATAATGTAAACGCACAATCACAAATCCATAAACCTACCAATGATACTTTTTTTACTCATGAAGGACGAGTATTAGTAAAAGAGGATAAAATTGCTCTTATAGGCTCTGCATCTTCTACAACGTTTTTCACAAAAGGTAAAAAAGCTACTTTACATCTAACCACAGACGGACAAACCCCTTATAACTTTGTAGTAATTACTTTAAATAAAAAAAATCCTATTAGATACCAACTAGAGGCTCATAAAGATAATGTTATTGAATTGACATTAGAAAGCAATAAAACTGAAATTACTATTTATAAAGCTACTGAGGCTAGTATTGGTGATGTTTACTTTAACGGAGTTGATGCAAAAAAATTACTGGAGGTAAAACCTACTAAATACGATTATAAAATAGAATTTATTGGAAACTCTATTACTTGTGGTATGGGAGCCGATGAAACTGAAATTAAATGCGGTACTAATAATTGGTACGATCAGCATAATGCATATTTTGCATATGGCCCTAGCCTGTCTAGATTATTAAATGCTAATTACTTATTAAGTTCTGTATCTGGTATTGGTATGTACAGAAACTGGAACGATGAAAATGTTGAAGAATCAATTATGCCACAAGTGTATGACAATCTGTATTTAAACTATGATAAAAAAGCACCATATACGTATAGTTTTAATCCAGATTTAATTAGTATTTGTTTAGGTACTAATGATATGTCTGAGGGTGATGGTACTAAAGAAAGATTACCATTCAACAAAGAAAAATACGTAAACAATTACAAGAAATTTGTTGCTAATCTTTATGAGCACTATCCTAATGTTAAAATAGTATTGTTAAATAGCCCAATGGTTGATGGAGAAAAAAATGAACTTTTCGTAGCTTGCATTAAAGAGGTTAAAAATCATTTTGAAAAACAAAACAAAAAAATCTACATGACGCTATTTGATAATATAAATCCTCAAGGATGTGATTATCATCCTAACATTGAAGACCATCAAAAAATGGCAAAACAATTGCTACCACAATTTGAAGCTATATTATCTGATAAATAAAATTTCAAGTGATGTTTAAAAAAATATTCATCTTATTGTTGTTCATTAGTCCTTTAGCAACTGTTAAGGCTAATGTTGTATTACCGTCAGTTTTTTCAGACCACATGGTTTTACAACAAAATACTACCACTAAATTTTGGGGATGGGCAGATCCGAACGAAGAGCTTACCATTTCGCCATCATGGACCACTGAAACGTATACAACCAAAACTAGTAATCTAGCTAATTGGAAATTAGAAATACCAACGCCTAAAGCTGGTGGACCATTTACTATTAAAGTAAAAGGATACAATGAAATCTTATTGACCGATGTATACATAGGAGAAGTTTGGTTTTGCTCAGGACAATCTAACATGGAGATGTCTGCTGCTTGGGGAATTGAAAATGGAGATGCTGAAATGGCAGCAGCCAATTATCCAACCATTCGTTTTTTCAAAACACCTAAGTCTACATCAGATGCACCACAATTAGACGTAAATGCTCAATGGGAGGTTTGCACTCCTGAGGTAATGAAATATAATAGTGCTGTTGCTTATTTCTTTGCTCAAAAATTACATAAGGAATTGGATAGCATACCTGTTGGTATTATGGTTTCGGCTTGGGGAGGTACTCCTGCTGAAATTTGGATTCCATCAGAGGTTATTAAAAAGGATGAAACCCTTTCAATGGAGGCCGATAAATTACAACCTGCTGAATGGGGGCCTATTAAACCAGCAAAGACCTTCAATACCATGATTCAGCCGTTGGTAGGTTACTCTATAGCAGGTTTTTTATGGTATCAAGGAGAAAGTAATGTTGGCTCAAATCATTACGATGAAACATTAGGCGCATTAATAAACACATGGCGTACTTTATGGAAAAATAATGAGTTACCCTTTTACTTAGTTCAAATAGCACCGTTTAACTATGAAAACGACACCTATTCTGGAGTTAAAATACGAGATGCACAACGTAAATTAGTTACTAAAGTTCCGAATACGGCTATGGTAGTAATTAGTGATGTATCTACTACCGACGATATTCATCCAAAGAATAAGAAACCAGTGGGAGAACGATTGGCAAATATCGCTTTAAAAAATAAATATAAAGCCTATGAAGGAACTATTTCTGGTCCACTATTCTCTAACTTTGAAATAGATAAAAACAAAGTTATTGTTCATTTCAATAATAACGAAGGGCTTTATTTTAGCTCTAAAGAAAATCAGTTTGAAATTGCCGGAGAAGACGGCATTTTCTATACTGCTAAAGCCACTATTAAAAACAATAGTATTTACCTAAAATCAAAAAAAGTAAAGAAACCTACAGATGTTCGCTTCGCTTGGGGTAATACGATTCAATCTAATTTATTTAACAAAGCACAATTGCCGGCTTCGTCATTTACATCAAAGTAAACTCATATGAAAATATATTTTTCACTTTTATCATCCATTTTTTTATTAAGCACCTATAACAGTTTTGCTCAACAAAAATCAACTATGAATAAAGAAACTAAACAATCTATAGAGAAAAAAGTAGACTCATTACTAAGTATTATGACCTTAGAAGAAAAGATAGGTCAAATGAATCAATACAACGGATTTTGGGATGTAACAGGTCCAAGTCCTAAAGGTGGTAATGCAGAAAAAAAATATGAAGACATCAAAAAAGGTTTAGTAGGTTCTATGCTTACCGTTCGTGGAGTTGATCAAGTAAGAAGCGTACAGAAAATAGCAGTAGAAGAAACTAGATTAGGAATTCCTCTTATTATAGGTTTTGATGTAATTCATGGTTATAAAACACTTAGTCCAATTCCATTAGCAGAAGCAGCTAGTTGGGACTTAGAAGCTATAAAAGAATCTGCTGGTGTAGCTGCATCAGAGGCAGCTGCCTCTGGTATTAACTGGACTTTTGGTCCTAATGTTGATATTTCCCGTGACCCAAGATGGGGCCGTGTGATGGAAGGTGCCGGAGAAGACCCTTACTTAGGAAGCAAAATTGCTACGGCTAGAGTTAAAGGATTTCAAGGTGATGACTTGTCTGATGTAAATACAATTGCTGCTTGTGCGAAGCACTTTGCCGGTTATGGTTTTTCTGAATCAGGTAAAGAATATAACACCGTTTCTATAGATCGTAGTACACTTTATAATGTAGTTTTACCTCCGTTTAAAGCTGCTGTAGAGGCCGATGTAAAAACGCTGATGAACTCTTTTAATGAATTAGATGGTATCCCTGCTACAGGTAACAAATTTTTACAAAGAGACATTTTAAAAGATAAATGGAATTTTAATGGTTTTGTAATATCTGACTGGGCTTCTATTAAAGAAATGATTAGTTGGGGTCACGCAGAAGACCTTAACCATGCTGCTGAATTGGCTGTAGAAGCTGGTTGCGATATGGATATGGAATCATATGCTTATGTAGATGAACTTGTAAAATTAGTGAAAGAAGGCAAGGTTGACGAAAAATTGATTGATGATGCTGCAAGAAGAATCTTAACGGTTAAGTATGAACTTGGTTTATTTGATGATCCTTACAAATATTGTAATGAAGAACTAGAAAAAACCGTGATTGGTAGTGATGCTAATAGAGCAGCTGTATTAGATATGGCAAAAAAATCTATTGTTTTACTAAAAAATGAGGGCAACTTATTACCACTACCAAAAAAAGGTAAAAAGATTGCTGTTATTGGAGCTTTAGCGGATGATAATAACAGTATTCTAGGTAGTTGGAGAATTGCTTCAGATGATAATTCAGGGGTTTCTATATTAGAAGGTTTACAACAGTATAAAGGTAACAAATTGGTTTACAAAAAAGGAGCTGATGTTACTGTAGGACAAACTGCCTTTACCGAAGAACTAACTATTAATACCACCAATACAGAAGACTTTGATGATGCCATTGCTGCAGCAAAAAAATCTGATGTAGTAGTCATGGTATTAGGTGAACATGGCTTTCAAACAGGGGAAGCAAGAAGTAGAACAGAACTTGGTTTACCAGGAGTTCAGCAAGAGCTTTTAGAAGCGGTATACGCCGTAAATAAAAACATTGTGTTAGTACTAACTAACGGTAGACCTTTAACCATTAATTGGGCTGAAGCAAATATACCAGCCATCGTAGAAACTTGGCAACTAGGTACAGAAACAGGAAATGCTGTAGCGCAAGTACTTTATGGGGATTACAACCCAAGTGGAAAACTACCAATGACATTCCCTAGAAATGTGGGGCAAATTCCTATTTACTATAATCATAAACAAACAGGAAGACCTGTAAACTCAGATAACAACGTATTTTGGTCTCACTACAGTGATGTAGAAAATACACCTCTATACCCATTTGGTTTTGGATTAAGTTATGCTTCTTTTGAATATACCAATTTACAAGTTAGCAAATCAAACATCTCTTCTGAAGATACGGTAGAAGTATCCGTGAATCTAACCAATACAGGGAAAGTAGCAGGAAAGGAAGTTGTTCAACTTTACATAAGAGATTTGGTTGCATCGGTAACGCGCCCTATTAAAGAACTAAAAGGTTTTGAAATGGTTTCATTGGAGCCAGGAGAAACTAAAAAGGTTACCCTAAAACTAACAAAAGACGAGTTAGGATTTTATAATAATGATGGAGAATTTATTGTAGAACCAGGTACCTTTAAAATTTTTATAGGAGGAAGCTCTATCACTTCGTTAGAAACTGAAATTACACTTAATTAACCACTAAACTCACATTCATGAAGAATGTAAAACATATTATTAAAAACATCTGTTATGTAGCTTTAGGCTTATTTTTAATTGCTTGTGAAAACAGTAATCAAAAGTTTAGAACTAAGTTAAAACTAGATGGTCAATGGGAATTTGCTTTAGATACTGCTAACGTTGGTATCAAAGAAAAATGGTTTACAAAATCATTAGCTGATTCCGTAATGCTACCGGGAACTACAGATACAAACCAAAAAGGTTTTATAAATAAAGATACCACTACCCTACACTTAAACAGACCTTTTACCTATGAAGGAGCTGCTTGGTATAGAAAAAAAATAGTGATTCCTAGCAATTTTAAAGATAAGTATGTAGAACTATTTTTGGAACGAACTAAAGTTACTAAAGTATGGTTAGATAGCACATATATTGGAGCCTCTAAATTGTTACAATCTGCTCACAAATATAATCTTACCGACCTAATTAAACCAGGCGAACATTATATTACCGTGATGGTAAATAATGACTTAGCGCTTACGCCTTATGGAAATGTTCATATTTATAGTGACGATACTCAAACCAATTGGAATGGTATTATTGGTGAGATGTACCTAGAAACCTCTTCTAAACTTCGTGTAGACAAAGTAAAAGTGTTTCCAGATGTTACCAAGAAGAATGTTCGTGTAAAAGTAACTATGAACAATAATGATACTTTTAAAGGACAAAACGTTCAGATTACTTTAACAATAAAAAGTACTGAAGATGGAGAAGATAAAATTATAGCAAGTAATACTATGGAAAAACCATTTGCTGCTGAATTTTCTCTCGATTATAACTTTGAAGATGAATGTAACTTATGGAGTGAATTTAATCAACCTCTTTATAAATTAGAAGTAGTAGTCACTCACAATGAATGCAAAGATGTAAAAACAGTAACATTTGGTATGCGTGAGTTTGCTACTGAAGCAACTAAATTTACTATTAATGGTGCTACTACCTTTTTACGAGGAAAGCATGAAGCGGGTGTTTTCCCTATTACAGGCTACACTCCTACTGATGTAGATGAATGGAAAAGAGTGTATCAAATTGCCAAGGAATATGGAATTAATCATTACAGATTTCATACATATTGCCCCCCTGAAGCAGCATTTACAGCAGCTGATGAAGAAGGTATCTATTTGCAAATAGAACTTCCTTTCTGGGGAGGAATGGATGCTGATTCCGTTGCAACGATGCAATTAGAAGAAGGCTATGCAATGTTAGATGCGTATGCAAATCACCCATCTTGTGTAATGGTATCACCTGGAAACGAAATTTGGAGCGGACATGATAGAGTGGAAAAAAATATGATTGCTTTAAAAAAATATGACAATAGACCATTATACACTATGGGATCTAATAATAATATTGGTTATTTAGAACCTAGAAGTTATGTCGACTATTTTGTAGGCTCGCGTACTCCTTCAGACGGAGATACCATTAAAACACATACGAGATTAACCCATGCCTATGCAGATTCTAATGAGGGTGGTATGTTAAACTCTTTACAGCCTTCAACTAAAGTTAATTTTGATTATCCGGTGTCTCAATTAAACATGCCAATTATAAGTCACGAAATTGGTCAATACCAAATTTACCCTGACTACAGTGAAATTGAGAAATATACAGGAGTATTAAAAGCTTGGAATTTAGAGAAATTTAAGCAAAGCCTAGCAAGGTCAGGAATGGCAGATATGGACAGCATTTTCCAGAAAGCATCTGGAGCTTGGTCTGCATTATGTTATAAAGCAGAAATGGAAGCCGCTTTACGTACCAAAGGATTAGGTGGTTTTCAATTATTAGATTTACAAGACTTCCCAGGTCAAGGAACTGCTCTAGTTGGTGTGTTAGATGCCTTCATGGATTCTAAAAATGTGGTTACTGAAAAAACTTGGAAACAATCTTGCGATGAAGTGGTTTTATTAGCTGAATTTGATAAATTCTGTTGGACAAATAATGAAACCTTTAAAGCTCTATTAGATATTTCTAATTATGCTGAATCAGATTTAAACAAAGCTCAAATTAATTGGTCATTAACTGATTCAGATAATCATAGTATTGCTAACGGAACTATCTCAAAAGAAAACATAACACAAGGAACCTTATCTACTGTTGGAGAAGTATCGGCTAATTTAACCTCTATTTCAGAAGCCAAAGAAATAACACTTAACTTAAGTTTAGAAGGTTCTGATTATACTAATGAATATTCTATTTGGGTATACCCTTCTACAGTTAACATTAGTGCGGAAGATGTTTTGGTTACAGATAACTTAAATACAGCTACGCTACAACAATTAAATAACGGTGCTAGTGTACTATTTTTCCCAACCACAGCAATGGTTACAGACAAGAGTTTTGCTGGTCATTTCCCTCCTGAATTTTGGAACTATGGTATGTTTAAATCAATTAGTGAAAATGTAAAAAAACCGGTTTCGCCAGGTACATTAGGACTATTAACAGATCCAAGTCATCCTATCTTTAAATCATTCCCTACAGATTTCTATACCAATTGGCAATGGTTCAATATTATAAAAGAAAGTAACTCTTTAATATTAGATTCTTTACCAAAAGATTATAAACCTATAGTTCAGATTATAGACAACCTAGAACGTAATCATAAACTAGGAATGATTTTTGAATTTAAAATTGGGAAAGGAAAATTATTAGTTTGTACTTCTCAGTTAAATACTATTGAAGATACGCATCCGGAAGCAAAACAGCTGAAAGCTTCAATAATTAATTATATGCAATCAGCTGATTTTAACCCTAAAACATCTATATCTGAATTAGAATTAAAACAACTTTTTTAATTGATGATGTAGATGAGAAGCTCATTATATTATCTTATAAATAATAATTATGCTTCGTGGCTCTGCCACGAAGCAACTAAATAACTTTCAGATGCTTAGTAAATTATCTTTTCATAGCAATTTCCCCAAACTAATCATTTTTTGTACCATACTGTTTATGAATAGTAAACTCAGGGCACAATCAGATCTTACCATGTGGTATGATAAACCTGCTACCTATTTTGAAGAAACCCTTGTTTTAGGAAATGGTAAAATGGGAGCTACCATTTTTGGAGGTGTTGAAACTGATAAAATATATTTAAACGATGCTACACTTTGGTCTGGTGAACCTATCAATGCAGATAATAATTCCTCAGCTAAAGAATATATTCCGAAAATAAGAGAGGCATTAGCTAACGAAAACTACAAGGTAGCCGATTCTCTAATGAGGTACATTCAGGGAGCTTTTTCTCAATCCTATGCCCCATTAGGTACTTTAAAAATCAATTATGATAATCAGCAAAAGTCAGATGAATACTATCGTGATTTGAATTTAGAAAATGCGATTTCAACTGTAAGCTATAAGAATAACAAGGTTAGGTATAAAAGAGAATATTTTGTATCACATCCCGATCAAATAATGGTTATTAGAATTACGGCTAGTAAAAAGAATAGCATCAATTGTAGTCTTAACTTTGAAAGTGAACTTAAATATAATAGTATTGCTAAGAATAATGTTTTAGCTATAAATGGATATGCTCCCTACCATGCAGAACCTAGCTATAGAGGTGATATGCCAAATGCAATTTTATTTGATGAAAATAGAGGTACTAGATTTACCACGCTTTTTAAAATAAAAAACACCGATGGCAAAGTAACTGTTAGTAATGACCGTGTTACTTTAAAAAACTGCTCAGAAGCAATTATTTATGTTAGTATAGCTACTAGTTTCAATGGTTTCGACAAAAATCCGGTAACAGATGGTGTAAATAATAAAGAAATTGCATTACACAATTTAGAACAAGCATCTGAGCAGACCTACACTTCCCTAAAGCAAAAACATATAGAAGACTATAAAAACTTGTTCAATAGGGTTTCCTTAAAATTAGGTAACCAAAAAACTCCTAGTTTACCAACTGATAAACGTTTGTTAAACTATTACGATGGTAAAGATGATAAGAACTTAGAAACGCTATATTTTCAATTTGGAAGGTACCTCTCTATTGCTTCTTCAAGAACTAAAGAAGTACCAGCTAATTTACAAGGAATTTGGAACCCCTATATGAGACCGCCATGGAGCAGTAATTATACATTAAATATTAATGCTGAAGAAAACTATTGGTTAGCAGAAACAGGGAATCTTTCAGAACTACATAAACCGTTATTAGGTTTTATAAAAAATGCATCAGTAACTGGAGCAATAACTGCTAAAACCTATTATGGAGTAAATGGTTGGACAACCGCCCATAACTCTGATATTTGGGCAACTACCAACCCAGTTGGAGATTTTGGACAAGGTGATCCGAATTGGGCTAATTGGAGTATGGGTGGTGCATGGTTAGCTACTCATTTATGGGAACATTATGATTTTACTAGAGATAAAAAGTATCTAAAAGAGGAAGCCTTCCCTATTCTAAAAGGTGCTGTAACCTTTTGCTTAGAATGGATGGTTAAAGATAAAGAAGGTCATTGGATTACATCTCCTTCAAATTCTCCTGAGGCAAAATATATTACACCAGAAGGCTATGTTGGTGCTACACTTTATGGAGGAACAGCTGACTTGGCAATGATTCGAGAGTTATTTATTGATTACATGAAAGCATCAGAAGCTTTAAATATAGAAGATGACTATCTAACTAGAGTAAAATCTGTTTACAACAACCTTCACCCATACCAAATAGGAGAAAAAGGTAACCTACAAGAATGGTATTATGACTGGAAAGATGAAGATCCACACCATCGTCATCAATCGCATTTATTTGGCTTATACCCTGGTAATCATATTTCTCCTCTTACAACCCCAGCTATAGCAGAGGCTTGTAAAAAAACATTAGAAATAAAGGGAGATGAAACCACAGGTTGGTCTAAAGGCTGGCGTATAAATTTATGGGCACGTTTAAGAGACGGAAATCATGCCTACAAAATGTATAGAGAATTATTAAAATATGTAGATCCCGATAATTATGAAGGTAATCATAAAGGCCACGGTGGTACCTACCCTAACTTATTTGATGCCCATCCCCCATTTCAGATAGATGGAAATTTTGGTGGTGCAGCAGCTGTTATAGAAATGTTGTTACAATCAACAAGTGATCGCATTTATGTATTACCTGCTTTGCCCGATGTTTGGCAAGATGGCAGTATATCTGGTATACGCGCTAGAGGTGGTTTTGAAGTTTCTTTTAAATGGAAAAATAAAAAAGTGTATGATTTTACCATAAGTTCAGAACTTGGAGGCAGTTCTAATGTTACTATTAACAACCAAAATTATAGCATACGGCTAGAAGCAGGAGAGCAAAAGAAATTTTCATTTTAAATAACTTTATTTAACTAATATCTATAAAAAAACAGGTAATACTTATATCGTATTACCTGTTCTCATTATTAACCAATTTAGTTTTATAATATCAAGGAGTTATATTATAAATCATTTTTTTATTGCTATTATAATTATGACTTCCAGGAGTAAAATCATTATAAGAATAATAACCATCATAACTACCATGCCACCCCCAATTCATATGAAATACGGGTATATATACTAAGCCTGTACAATCCTCTCTATAAACATATAATTGACTATATCCATCACATACCCACATATGACCTACAGAACCATTACTTCCACTTAGAATAACGGGTTTATTAGAATTCAAGCTACTTTTTACAGTATTGTAACTAAATCCTGCCCAATTTGCAGTAGAGTAACCAAACTCATTTTTTAGAACATTCCCCATATTAGCCGAAGATATAACTCCTGTCCCATCACAATCATAAGTAGGATAACCACTATATTGACTATCTATTGCTTCATGAATATCTTCTATAAAATTAGCTGTGGTAGTTGTAGCATAATCTGGTGGCATTGCAGACCAGTTATAGCTTGTTGGATACTCAAAATACTTCATTACTTGAGCCATTGCAATAGGTACACAGCCTGCATACACTTGTTGACTGTAACCGTTACATGTTATATAAGGTAATGCATCATTAAATACGCCTGTTTGATACCATGTTGTAGATAATAAAGGACCAACTTGAACCGTTTCTGAATGATCATAACAAGGTTCCGGATCAATTCTAGACATTAGTTTGTTACTTCGTTCCCATGCTAATTGAACATCTGAAGATTGTTTTATTTCTGAAGTACGCAATTCAGAAATATAAGTTTTCGTTTCTTCCATCCAATCCTTTAACCCATCAGGATATTCCTCTTCATCTATAATAAAACTACCCTTATCTGCATACGCTAATATAGGGTTAGCTCTTTTATCTGCAGACAAAATAATAAATCCATCTTCCTGATAATTTACAACGTAAAATGACGCCTTATCTAAACTTTCATTTTTAATGGTAGCAATCATTTCTACCGTTTTAGGTTCAGCAACCACTGTAAAATCATTAATTCCCTTTCCTGAAGGTTTTTCTTTGTCAAATAGCATTTCTTCAGCTATTTGCCGCGCTTCTACAAGTTCTACAAAATAGTCTTCATTTTGTAAATTACTCTGGTCTGGTTGATTATTAAAATCATCAGAACAAGAAAAATTGAGCAGTAGTAATAATAGAATTAAAAAAGTGAACCACTTTCTTTGAGTAAATTTTGTCATAATATTACAAGTTAAATTAATATTCAAACTACTACCTTTAATCAAAACTTAGATTATAGTTAAGATTGGTGCATATATAATTTATCGCTTGTAATATTTACATAGTTCCCTAAAAGTCATTGTCTTTTATTAATGATATATCAATTCTTAAAAGTCATTTATTAGAGTAACTTTGAGGATATAAAAATTGATTATCAATAAATTACATTGTAAATATTAATGTTAAATATAATCATTTCTACATTTGTAATAAATATTATCTTACATTTTTTTTAAAAAAAAATTGATAAGTCAGCTTCATAAACATTCCCTTCCTTATCAGAGGCCAAAACAATCCAAGGTGTTGATGCTGCAAATAAATCTTTAGGTCCTGTTACATTGTTTATTTGATTTCCTTTTCCCCAAACTTGTTTATCCGGATTCATTACAGATATGGTTTTCGCAACTACAGTTTCACTATTCAAATCCATCACTGCAAATAATATTTGTCCTGTATTATCTTCCTTGTCATCAAACATACTGTAACCTATAAAAATATCAGATGCCTTATTTTTCACACCTACAATAATTGGCCTTGTTGGTTGCCTTGTTGCTTCTAAATTACAAAATGGATAATTTTTCCATGTCCCTCCAACCGGTAAAACTCTTAATACAAATTGTGGTTTTCCAACAATGTCTAAACTGTTTTTTGTTACCAGATACAAAGTGCCATCATCTGCTACCAAAGTGTTTAAATGGTCATCAGCAGTTTTATTTCCTTTCTCTACAATCTCAATTGATTCCCATTCATTATAAGTTTTAGTGTTCAAATGAGTACAATTCATGATAGCTTCATTCTTCTGATCTGACCAAATTACTCTTACAAGATTATCTTGTGTTACAATAGTACAAATATCATCCTTGCCTATACCATTAGCTATTATGTATGGCTTATTCCAATGCTTATTACCGCTCTTGCACCAAACAGTTACCTCATCGCCCACAATTGCAGACACCCATAAATTGCCAACATTATCAAGTGATATAGTAGCTGTTTCAACATGCTTGTTTTTCTTAAATGTAAAGTTTCCTAAAACATTTACTTTCCATCTACTTGATGATTTTGATAAGCTAAATACACTTATTTCATAATTGTTAACTCCCACAGCATATACTATATTTCTATCTACATACGTATCTACTCTACCCTGTAACCCTTTTAACTGATTATTAACCTCAGCGTTTGTTATCCATCCATCTGCTGTTCGTTCCCACAACGTAGGACCACTTTTGCTTGGTAATAATGCCCACCAAGTACTGTCCATAAACCATATTTTTGACTGAGGTTTATCTGCTGTAGGTGTTGGTATATCTACTTTAATAACTGGTTTTTGTAAAGAGTTTTGAGCAAAGCCAATTTCAAGTATAGCAAAGCAACATAACAGTAAGTAAAATTGTTTCATTTTATATAAATCAAAAATCGAAGGTATGTATTGAAGATTTGTTAGCCTATTGAAAAAGTAGCAAACGGCTATATTTTACAATTTCTTAAATTTTTATATACATTACTCATTAGTACTATCCTGCCCTATCCTGTTTGATATATATATAATGATTGTTTGTATG
This sequence comes from Neptunitalea lumnitzerae, assembly GCF_027924185.1. Lineage (GTDB taxonomy): Bacteria > Bacteroidota > Bacteroidia > Flavobacteriales > Flavobacteriaceae > Neptunitalea > Neptunitalea lumnitzerae. The sequence continues at coordinate 261,255 of NZ_BRVO01000002.1, read as the reverse complement.
CTTTTTATTGACTATTTTTAGAAAACCAAAATCAAACAATTTCTACAACTTATCAAAGTATTAATATCCCTCATAGCAGTATAAATAATCTGTAATAGAAATTGTATATAAAATGACACTATTTAATTTAGAAGGCAAAACAGCCATAGTTACTGGCGGTACCCATGGTTTAGGAATGGCAATAGCCACAGGACTAGCAGAAGCGGGTGCCGAACTTATCATCACCGATATTTTTGAAGAAAAGCTTGATGAAGCGATGAAATATTATAAAGAAAAAGGGTTTAAAGCTACCCCCTATCTTTTTGATGTTACTAATGAAGATGATGCTAAAGCTAATGTAGACACTATGCTTAAGAAACATGGTAAAATAGATATTCTGGTAAATAACGCAGGAATAATCATGAGGCAAATGGCTGTTGACATGGAGGTAAGTGATTTTAGAAAAGTAATAGATGTTGATTTAGTAGGACCCTTTATAATGTCTAAACTTATTGCCAAAGATATGATAGCTCGTAAATCGGGAAAAATCATTAATATGTGTTCAATGATGAGTGAATTGGGTAGAGATAATGTAAGTGCCTATGCCGCAGCTAAAGGAGGTTTAAAAATGCTCACTAAAAATTTAGCTACTGAATGGGCAAGACATAATATACAAGTGAACGGAATAGGTCCTGGGTATTTTGCTACAACACAGACAGAACCCATACGTGTGGATGGGCATCCTTTTAATGAATTTATTATTAACCGAACTCCAGAAGGTAGATGGGGTAATCCTGAAGATTTAGCTGGAACAGCTATATTTTTGGCTTCTGACGCAAGTAAATTTGTAAATGGACAGGTTATTTATGTTGATGGTGGTATACTAGCCACAATAGGAAAACCTTCTAATGAATAACACCATAAACCACAATTAAAAAAGGTCTCCTTATAAGGAGACCTTTTCTTTATGTAAAAATTAAATTACTATTTTAAATCAAACCTATCTAGGTTCATCACCTTATTCCAGACTTTCACAAAGTCTTTCACAAACTTTTCTTGAGCATCAAAAGAACCATATACTTCTGCCAAAGCTCTTAATTCTGCATTAGACCCAAAGATTAAATCGGCTCGCGATGCTTTCCATTTTAGTTGACCAGATATTCTGTCGTAACCTTCAAAAACTTCTTGTGTCTCGTCGGTAGGTTTCCATTCTGTTCTCATGTCTAAAAGATTAATAAAAAAGTCATTCGTCAACATTTCTTTTCTATCTGTAAAAACACCATACTCTGAATTATCATAATTCGTATTTAGAGCTCTCATACCACCCAATAAAACCGTCATTTCAGGTGCAGTTAGTGTTAATAACTGAGCCTTATCAATTAGCAACTCTTCTGTAGCAACATCAAACTTGGTTCTTCTATAATTTCTAAAACCATCTGCATAAGGTTCCAAATAGCCAAAGGCTTCAATATCTGTTTGCTCTTGAGAAGCATCCATTCTACCAGGTGTAAACGGTACATTAATGTAATAACCAGCATTCTTAACTGCTTTTTCTACTCCAGCACATCCAGCCAAAACAATTAAGTCTGCAACAGATACTTTTTTATTACCGCTTTGTGACCCATTAAAAGAATCCTTAATAGCTTCTAATACGTTTAATACCCTTGCTAATTGTTCAGGCTTGTTAACCTCCCAATCTTTTTGCGGTGCTAAACGCAATCGTGCTCCATTTGCTCCTCCTCTCTTATCTGAACCTCTAAAGGTAGAAGCAGAAGCCCAAGCAGTAGAAACTAGTTCTGCTATAGAGAGGTCTGTGTCTAATATTGTCTCTTTTAATTTTTTAATATCATCTTCGTTAATCAACTCATGATCTACTGCTGGTATTGGATCTTGCCAAAGAAGCTCTTCTTTAGGAACTTCAGGTCCTAAATATCTACTTGTAGGTCCCATATCTCTATGGGTTAATTTATACCAAGCTCTTGCAAAAGCATCGGCAAACTCATCCGGGTTTTCATAAAAACGTCTGGATATTTTCTCATACTCCGGATCCATTCTAAGAGATAAATCTGTGGTAAGCATAGTAGGTAATCTTTTCTTATTGGCATCAAACGGATCTGGTATACAAGGTTCAGCCCCTTTTGCAACCCATTGTTTAGCCCCTGCAGGGCTTTTTGTTAACTCCCATTCGTACTTAAATAAGTTTTCAAAGAAATAATTACTCCATTGCACCGGTGTTTGTGTCCAAATTACTTCAGGACCTCCAGTAATAGCATCACCTCCAACACCCGTACCAAAACTATTTTTCCAACCGAAGCCTTGCGCTTCTATGGGTGCTGCTTCAGGTTCAGGGCCTACGTATTCAGCAGGATTAGCTGCACCGTGTGTTTTACCAAATGAATGTCCTCCTGCTATCAATGCTACTGTTTCTTCATCGTTCATAGCCATACGCTTAAACGTTTCTCTAATATCCTTTGCTGCAGCTACAGGATCACCATTTCCGTTAGGTCCTTCCGGATCAACATATATAAGTCCCATCACTACTGCTGCCAATGGGTCTTCCAAATCTCTTTCTCCTGAATATCTTTTATCTTCTAACCATTCTTTTTCAGAACCCCAATAAACATCTAATTCTGGTTCCCATGTATCCTCTCTACCACCCGCAAAACCAAAAGTTTTAAAGCCCATAGACTCCAAGGCTACATTACCTGCTAAGACCATTAAGTCTGCCCACGATATTTGCTTACCATACTTTTGTTTAATTGGCCAAAGCAATCTTCTGGCTTTATCTAAACTTGCATTATCTGGCCAACTATTTAATGGTGCATAACGTTGTTGCCCGGCACCAGCACCTCCTCTACCATCACCTATTCGGTAAGTACCTGCGCTATGCCATGCCATTCTGATAAAAAGTCCTCCATAATGTCCAAAATCTGCTGGCCACCAATCTTGTGAATCTGTCATTAAACTATGTAGGTCATTCTTCAACCCATCATAATCAATATTTTTAAATGCCTCCGCATAATTAAATGTTTCTCCCATTGGATTAGACAAGGAAGAATTCTGTCTTAAGATTTCAACACGTAACCTGTCTGGCCACCAATCTAAGTTTCTAGTTCCTCCACCTGCGGTATGCTTAGGTGCTGCCCCAGAGAAAGGACATCTAGATGAGTCATTTACTTCAAATGAATTTCCATTATGAGCATTCTTTTCCATATTATTTTTTTCTATTGCTAATTATTAATATTACTTCGGAGGGATTTTGATAAAAGTGTTCACTATTAACCTCTTACAAGTTAGCAATTGTTATAAATGAAAACAATAATATATTGTTAAGATATTAAGAATATCATAAAATAAAGGCTCTTTAAAAATAAAGAGCCTCTGCTTAAACCAAATTAATTATTATCAACACAATTTATGAATTAATTCACCTCTAATTTTTTCGTTTTTAATTTTTTAATATTGTCCAAATTTTCAATTTTACTTTCTTCTGCATCTATCTTCACATTCATAAAAGTAAATTTTGATAATTCATATTGATCAGATTCTAGAATATTGAAATCTATATCACATGCTATATCAATATTCTTAAAAACAATATCATTTGCAGTAGACATTTTCATGTCTTTCTCCCCTTTTAAATTGAAAAACTGAGTCCATGGTCTAATTTCAATCATTTTTCTAACACTTCCATGTATATTCTCATAGGTTATATACTCATAGTGTTGTGGAGTATCAGGTCTCATTTTTAAATTTAGTAACCTTGATGCTCCTTCAACAGTACTATTTCTAAATAAAATATTATAATTATGTATAGATTCACTTCCACAGGTTAAGGCACTATGACAAAACCCAAAAGTGTTATCTTCTATTAAAATATTTCTATTTTCTCCATTATTCTCATCTTTATCAGCAAAAGGTCCCTTTCCTCCTTTTAAAGCTATTGCATCATCATTAACAGACATATAGCAGTTCTTAATTAAAACGTTGGTGCACACATCAATATCTACTGCATCGGTACTTGGCGATTTAACGGGCTCTCTGGGAGAGGTAATGGTAAGATTTAATAATTTAAGATTATTACATTTATAATAATGTGTAGTCCAAAATGGTGAATCTTTCAATGTTACATTCGCTATTTGAACATCATTAGAATTAGACACATAGACTAAACGCGGTCTCATTTCGTCTTTATTAGTGCACTTAGGATTAAACTCTCTGCGCAACCAAAAGGCTTTCCAGTAGCGTAATCCATTTCCATTTATGGTTCCTTCTCCTGTTAAGGTAAATCCATCTACATGATCTGCGTTTACTAATGCTGGAAAGTATTTTACAGTCTCCCCCTCAATTCTAGTCATTATAACCGGAAAATTACTTATATCATCACTCCCCTTTAATACAGCTTCTTTCTCTAAATATAAATGTGTTTTAGGTTTAAAAAACAATGCTCCGCTTAAAAAAGTACCTTTTGGAATTATAATTACTCCACCTCCATTCTTCGCTGCAGTGTCTATTACAGATTGTATTTCTTCAGTTTGAATCTTGGTACTATCTAGAGTTACACCAAAGTCAGTAACCACATATTTATTTCCTAATGTATTTACATCTACAACATCATATTGTTTAAACCAATCAGATATTGGTGTACCATCTGGAAATACATCTTGTGCACTCACAAACAACGGTAGTAACAGTAGTATAAATATGTTTATTTTAAAATGTTTCATATATTCTTTTATGATTGTTATTTCTACTGCTGAATATAACAGATTAATCCTTTCGGGCTATCCTGTTGTATCCTGAATAAACGATCAGCAGTGGTTACTATAGTACATTACTACAATAAGAATAATTTTGTGCTGAAAGCAGCAAAACTTGAAGTAATAAAACTAAAATTAATTGTTTCCTTTTCATCTGTTGTTACGTTTTTATTCTTTCTATTCCCATTACTAAACCTCGTAATTCTGCCAAGCCCTTTAATCTTCCTATCAATGAATACCCAGGGTAGAAACTTTTATCAATATCGTCTAGCATTACATGACCATGATCAGGACGCATAGGTAAGATCTTATATGCGTTTTCCTGACTATAATTGTAAAATGAAGTTATTAACTCGTGCATATCTGTACTACCTTCTAAGTGATTTGCTTCGAAGAATATAAATCTATCCATTCTTTGAACAGATCGTAAATGAACAAAATGAATTCTTTCATAATAATTCGTTACCATATCCGGTAAATAATTTTCTGGGTGTGCTCCTAAACTTCCACTACAAAAAGTAAGTCCATTATGTATACTAGGTACCTCAGTAAAAATATAATCTAAGTCTTTTTTAGTAGATACCATACGTGGTAATCCAAAAACCGGCCATGGAGGATCATCTGGATGAATTGCTAGACCAACTCCATATTCTTCTGCTACAGGAACTACTCTTTTCAGAAAATAGATTAGGTTTTGTCTTAATTGATTCTTATCTATATTTCTGTAAGCGTCTATGCCATCTTTTAATTGTTGAAGTGTAAAGGCTTCTGTATCTCCTGGCAATGCCAAAAGCAAATTATTCTTTAAAGTTGCTAATGAGTCAGCAGACATCTCTTGGTATCTTTTACTTGCTATTTCTACTACATCAGCTTCATAATGGGTAATCGCTCCTTGCCGTTTCAAAATATAGATATCAAAAATTACAACCTCTATATGGTCATACAATAAGGCATTAGTACCATCTTCTAATTGATAATGGATGTTACTACGCAACCAATCTAAAATAGGCATAAAATTGTAGCATATACAATTAACCCCACATTGAGATAAATTCTTAATACTTTCAATATACTGGGCTATATAGGTATCTCTCTCCGCTGTACCTTGCTTTATAGATTCATGTACGGGTAAACTTTCAACAACATTCCATCTTAAACTACCATTAGACTCATCTGCAATTTTTTTTAAATGCTTAGTAATGGCATCTTTTGTCCAAACAGCTCCTACAGGTACTTCATGAAGTGCAGTTACAATACCACTAACACCTGTCTGCATTATATCTGCAATGCTTACAGGATCATTATTCCCAAACCAACGCCAACTTTCTTCAAAAATCATTGATACTTTATTTTATTGTTTGTTTCCTCTAATAAAGAATAGGGTAATGTTTCAGCATTAGTTTTAACATATATAAAATCCAATGCTACTCCCTCATCTATCATATAAATAGTTAAGGTATGCTTTCCTTTTTTCTTTAGTGAAACATTCATTTCTTTAATAGCTAAATTTCTCAGAACATTTTGTTTCCATTCCTCACTACGACCATACGTTTCAAAGTTTACAATATTTATTTCTTCATTATCCCATTGTACTCCTACACGAACTTTATGGTTTTTAGTAAGTGGATGTGACGGCAAAGCTGCTAAAACTAGTTTCGCCGTATCCGTTATACTTTCGGTATAAAATTGATATTTCAATTTTGGATGATTTCTAGAAAAATGTAATGTATCTAAAGGTTTCATTTTAAAAGGAACTGCTTGCATTACGCTACTAGTATAACCCAACCCCTTAACGGGTTTCCATACAACATCACCTCTGGTATTCTCTTGAAAACCTGAAGCAGCATAAGCTACCGCAAAGCCATTCTTCTCATAAAAACATTCATTACAATTAACTTCCTTATAATCTTGTATATTTACTTTTATAGGGAATATCTCTGAACCCACCCTCAAATAAAAAACGGTATTTATATTGTCTTCTTTAGATATCAAATTCCAATCTACCGAAAACTTTATTCTTTCAGAATATTTATTGTTATCACTTTCTAATAATCCACTATGCTTAGAAACTTTCAAATACTTAGGCAAATTTTTAAAATGCCATTTCTCTTTACCTTGTTTTGTTAAAAAAACATCTATATAGTAACTATCGCCAAACCCTTTATAAAAGGTAGGTAGTTCACTCCCCTTATCTACATATCCTTCTATTTGGTAACTAATTCCCATGGGGTTACTTTCACTAATGGATATATCAATACTTGGCTTATCAAATACGGGGAGTTTTCTCGGTTGCATAGACATTATATGATTCCATTTACCATTGCTAATGTGTAAATTATACTGTTCAGTTATATATATAATACTATCATATGCTGCTAAAGACTTATCTTTAAACACATTAGCTTCTACTCTATTAGATTGCTCGTATTTTTCGGCTAGATCTCTATAAAGATGTTTTTGATTCATATACATTGCTCCCTTTACCGGATAATGTATCAATTGAAAAAAGGTACTTTTCAATTCTACAGGTAAACTTTTATAAATACTATCAGAAACGTTTCCCAAACGCTCATAATACCCTAGTCTTAAATTAATCTCATCTCCATAATTATAAGGATTATAAGCGGTTGCTTTTACTGGTGTGGTGGGTTCTGTTTGACTCCACCCCATATACTCTGGTTTTCTTTCATAAGCTAACTCATAATAGCTATTTTTAAGTGCCGTAATTTTATGAGCGTTGTCCTTTCCGAATATGTTTTCATAAAATGATTGCTGATGATTAATAATACTACGCTTCTCCAAGAATGGATTAATATCATAAGCCATATCTAAAAACAATTGCATTTCATAAGATGCTGGTTTTATATCACCCACATTAAGAATCCACATATTTCTCGCATTCATTTCATAGGCTTTTAGCATCTCTTCTTTTATAAGAAATGGCGATGTAGTAGATAACCATAAATAATCATGTGGTCTCCCCCAATAGGAAGCATGATAGTAAACACCAGAACCACCACTACCCTGCTGTTCTAAAGAATCGCTTAACCTACGTATGTACCCATAATTATCATCTGTCCAAACCAATGTTATATCTTGTGGTAAATCAATGCCAAAATCATACAGTTTTAAGACCTCTTTATAAACTGTAAAAGCTTGGGGTATTGTATTAATAGGTTTTTCATTGTATTTAGACAATAACTCTCTTTGCTTTTTTATTACAGTAGTTAATAGTTCAGCACCTTCCTTTGTAGAAGATACTCCTTCCATTCCACTATCATGAATACCACGTATTCCCACAGTATAAATACCATGAATATCTTTTGCTTCTTTTACACGTTGGTCCCAATATTTTAGAATAGTTTCTTGATTGGATTTAAAATCGAACTTACCATAAGACTTTTTCCATTCATCAACATTATTTCTAAGCATGGGCTCTGCATGAGAGGTACCAACAACTATATGGTATAATTTAGCTATTTTTGGATTCTCTGAATAGTGAAAAAAAGCTTTCGTAGACGGGTGCATAGCTGGCCAAATAGTATTGGCTTTTAAGCGAAGCAATAGTTCAAAAATTTTACTGTAAGTTTTAGGTCCTATATCGCTAATTTCCGGTTCAAATGTTTTAGCAGCCCATGGCTGTAATCCCCAGTCTTCATCATTTAAAAAAATACCTCTAAACTTTACACTAGGCTCATTTGAATATTTGTCTGTAGCATTAATACGTATTTCGTTTTTCTTAATTGTAGGTACATCTGCCCACCAGTACCAAGGATTAACCCCTATTTGCTCTGAAATAGAAAATACACCATACGCAGTTCCTCTTGCATCTGTACCAGCAATAATAAAATTAGGAGCGTTATTTACGTTTTTTCGCAAGCCGGTAAAAAAACTTTCTGATTGACTTAAAAAATTCGAATTGATTGTATCTTTTACATAAGTTTTAATAAACTTAGATTTATAGTTACCAATTAAAATTGCATTTTCTAAATCTAAATCTCCATTAAACTTTAATACTCTAGGTTTCCAACTCAGCACGCGTTCTAAATCATCAGCCAATAAGTAAGAAACAATAGAATCTAAAGTTGTTCCTTGATTATCATAAACAATTTTAACAGGATCATTCTCCTTTATAAAAAAAGTTTTACGCTCTTGTGCTTGAAATTGTACTGTAAACAAGAAAACTGTAACTACTATAAGAATATTAATTATACCAGACTTGATATGTAAATACATAAAGAAACTCATGCAGTATTATTTTAATTTTTACACATATAAAGTTGTATCGTAAAAATTAATACGATAACAATAGCTAAATAGTGCAAGGGGAATCTTTAATACTATCAAAATTAAGAAGATTTTTAAAAGTACTATCCTGTACTTTCAGGTTTAGCTTACCTCAAAAATCTTTTTAACATATACGACTTACCATATAATTAAAAGATATAAGTAAATAAAATTGAAAAATTATCAATATTTACATAACAAAATTAACCATTCCTCAATAACAACAGGATGGAACAGGATAGCATTATGTGAACGAAAAGTTAATTTCACTATCGATAATTCATTTATGAAACAATAAATTTTAAACTTATGAAAAAATTTAAGTCGAATTATTTTTTCAGGTTACTACTACTTTTACTAACACTAATACCGGCTATATCATTAGCTCAAACTAGATTAGTAACAGGAACTATTTTTGATACTGAAGAAATGCCTATACCGGGTGCTACCATTATGGTACAAGGTACCAACAGAGGTACGCAAACAGACTTTGATGGAAAGTTTTCTATTGAAGTAAACTCGGGAGAAGTTTTAGTGATTTCATTTGTTGGTATGGACACACAGGAAATACCTGTGACAGATGATACCAATGATATCACAATTCATTTAGAAGAAAACAGCACCCAACTAGAAGAAGTTGTTGTTGTTGGATACGGCCAAACCAAAAGGTCTGACGTAACGGGATCTATTGTTAGTGTTGGTGAAAAAGAACTGAAATCTAGACCTGTAAACAATGCTGTAGAAGCAATTCAAGGTAAGGCAGCTGGGGTTGATATTACCTCAAGTCAACGCCCTGGAACATTGGGTAATATAACCATTCGTGGTGTACGTTCACTTACAGCTTCTAACACTCCTTTGTATGTTGTTGATGGTATCCCTCTTATTTCAGGAGGTATAGAAAACCTAAATCCAAACGATATCGAAACTATCGATATTTTAAAAGATGCCTCTGCCACAGCTATTTATGGTTCAAGAGGTGCTAATGGAGTTGTTATTGTAACTACCAAAAAAGGTAAAACTGGTAGATTCTCAATTAGTTTAAACTACGCTACTACTGTAGAAACGTTAGTAAACAGAACTGAAATGATGAATGCTTCTGATTATATTACCTTTAGAAGATGGGCTAAGTATTATTCAGATCCTAATACTTTTCCACGAGGTGACATGCCCACAGAAGCTAATGACTTTGAAATTTTTGTAGGATCATCTGATCCATCTGCCTGGGCTAATATTTCACAAGGCTGGGAAAGTGGTACTTGGGATGGTTCTAGAGTAACATCTACCGATTGGACCGATTTTGTAACACAAACAGGTGTTACCAATCAATACACTATTAACGTAAGTGGTGGTTCGGAAAAAATGAAAGCATTTGGATCTTTCGGTTATTTAGATAACAAAGGCACCATTGTTGGTCAACGCTATAAAAGGTATACTGGTAAAGTAAGTGTAGATATTACACCAAAAGATTGGTTTAGTTTTGGAGGTACATTAAATTCTAGCTATGGTGTAATTGACTACGGCCAATCAGGTTCTGGTAGAAATGGTTTAGTTAATACTTCAGGCCTATACGATTCTGCTCAAGCTATATTTGCGTATGCTGTTCCTTATGACGATCAAGGAAACAGAATTGAATTTCCGGGTGGTGATGTAGCTGTTAAAACAGTTATTGATGAGGTGAAATACTCTACAGATGAACGTATCAACTTTAGAACATTTGGTAGCTTTTATTCACAAATAGATTTTGGTGAAATATTCCCAACTCTTAAAGGTTTAAAATATAGAATGAACTTTGGTCCTGATTTATCTGTTAATAGAAATGGATTATTCTTAGATGAAAATTCAGTAGTAAGAACAGGTTCTAATTACGCCTCTTTGTATAAAGATCAGATATTCTCATATACATTAGATAACTTAATTTTTTATAACAAACAATTTGATAAACATGCCTTAGACTTAACTTTATTACAAAGTCAAACTGAATACAGATTTGAATCGAGTAGTATGGCTGCCGATAATATTCCATATTCCGATCAACTTTGGAATGCTCTTACAAATAGCAATGTCACGCTGTCTTCTTGGGGTTCCGACTTAATAGAAAGATCGCTTTTATCATACATGGGGCGTGTAAATTATACTTATGACGACAAATATATCTTAACTGTTTCTGGTAGATACGATGGAGCAACACAGCTAGCAGAGGGTAATAGATGGGCCTTCTTCCCTAGTATGGCTGCCAGTTGGATTTTAACAAAAGAGAACTTTCTTAAAAATGAAGAATGGTTGAATCAATTAAAACTGCGTTTTGGTGTTGGTACAACAGGTAACTCTGCTATTAATCCTTATTCCACTAAAGGAGCTTTAACTCCTTTATTTTATCCTAACGGAGGAACTTTAGTTCCTGGTACTACTACAAATACAAACCTTGCAAACCAAGACCTAACATGGGAAAAAACAACCCAGTACAACATTGGTATTGATTATTCATTGTTCAATTATAGAATTACTGGTGGATTAGATTTTTATACTTCTAGAACTAAAGACTTACTTTTATTAAAATCAATTCCAACGGTAACAGGTTATACAGATACTTACGCAAACGTTGGAGAAACTAAAAGTAGTGGTATTGATTTAACATTAAACACTACCAATATTCAAACAGAAAATTTTGGTTGGGAAACCACACTAAGCGCTTCATACCAAACAAATGAAATTATTGAACTTTCTAACGGAGCTGAAAATGATATTAATAATAATTGGTTTATAGGTCAGCAATTAGGTGTTATCTATGGTTTTGAAAATGATGGTTTATGGCAAGCTGAAGATGCAGCCGAAATGGCACTCTATAATGCTAACGGACATACCTTCTCTCCTGGTTTAACAAAACCTGTGGACCAAAACGGTGATAATAAAATTGACGCAACTAACGACCGAGTTATAATAGGTAGCACCTTACCGAAATATATTGTAGGGGTAACCAATAATTTTAGTTATAAAAACTTTGATCTTTCTATATTTATTTACGGTCGATTAGATTATACTTATGACACAGGTGGTGAAGCACAAACAGGAAGATTTAATCAACGCCAAATAGATTACTACACCGAAAATAATACGAATGCAGAATACCAAAAACCAATTTATACTGCTGGTACTGGTGACCCATATGCCGTGGCTCTTGGATATAGAGATGGATCCTTCTTGAAAATTAGAAACATATCTTTAGGATATAACTTCTCTAAGTCATTTACCAATAATTTAAATATTGATGGACTAAAATTATATGTTCAGGTACTTAATCCTGGAATGATTTATTCCAATATTGATTGGTTAGACTTAGATGTTGACAGCCCAACCTTTAACAGAGGGTTTACTGCAGGATTAAACATGGATTTTTAAAGAAATTTAAAAGTAGAAGAAATATGAAAAACACTTATATAAATAAAATTACTAAAACCTTACTCCTTTTTATGGCCGTTGGTTTTATACACTCGTGTGATAAAGACTTTCTGGATGAAGAACTCACAACATCCAGAAATATAGATTATTATCAAACCGAAGAAGGTATTTTATCATTAACTATAGGTGGCTATTACAGAGTTTTAGCCTACCCATTTAGAAGCGAGATGCAATTTGCTACCACTAATTATGGTACCGATGAATTTGTAATTGGTGGAGATGATTCTAATAGGCCTTGGAACGACTATTCTAGTAGTTTACAATCTATCATTCCTTCAGTAAATTCTAACACAGTAAGTGCGCAAAGACAATGGGATGAATTCTATTTAGGCATACACATTGCAAATCAAATTATTCAGTATGCCACTGATATAGATTCTGAAAATCCTGAAATAAAACAGACTGCTTTAGGGGAAGGATATTTTTTTAGAGCCTTCAGCTATCTAAGATTGGTTAGACAATATGGAGGTGTTCCTTTAAAATTAAATGTTACCACTACAGTTGAAACTGAATTTACAAGAGCATCAGCTGAAGAAATTTATACTCAAATAATTGCAGACTTTACAGAAGCATACAACCTATTACCTAATAGCGGAGATCCGTCTAAAGTAACCAAAGATGCTGCAGCGCACTATTTAGCAAAGGCGTATTTATCAAGAGCTAGTGAAATTAACGATTCTTGGAATGGGGGAACAAAAGATGCTGATTTAAATATGGTAAAGTCATTATGTGATGAAGTAATAGCTAATCACCCATTAGCCAATAACTTTCAAGAGTTATGGGATTACACAGGACCCGATGGAACGAACGAGTTTTTACCAGAACTTATATTATCTGCACAGTTTACAGGAGATCTATCAGCTTCAGCAAATAATTTTAGCCATGTAATTTTTACCGCTAAATATGATGATATGCCATACATGAGAAGAGATTTAACTGGTATGAGACCTTATACTAGATTGGCTCCTTCTTACTTTACGTATGAAGCGTACGATGTAGTTAATGATTCTAGAATCTGGAAAACTTTCAGAACAAAACACAGAGTTAATAATGGTTCTGGTATATACGAAAACGGAGACCTTGGGATGATGTTTGTTATTAATGACAAAAACGACACTTATTATAGTGATACTAAGTACCAAGATCAAATTGTATATGATGAAACAGGAAAAACGATTCCTACCGTTTACGTTGCTCATGCCCTTGATGGCAATTCATTATTTGATGAACCACGTTTTCCTTCTCTAACAAAACATTATGATGGTGCTAGAATCTCAGTAAATGACAATCGTGGTTTTAGAGATGAAATATTAGCAAGATCTGGAGAAACATATTTAATGGCTGCCGAAGCAGAAATTAGATTAGCTAACCTAGGTTCTAATGGTTCTTATGCAAATGCGCTAAACTATATAAACGCTGTACGACAAAGAGCTGCATTTAAAGCCGGCGAAGAACGTGATGCTTATACAGATGGAGCCGCTGCCTATGTTGTGTCTCCACTTAACCAAGATCCAGATATCAATTCATTTATGACAGAAAATGCATATTATGAATCTACACATATAGCAGAAACTACAGATGCTACAGATTTAACTATAACAGATATTAACAATTTACCTGATGAAGATGAAGACATTATTGCAACCTTAGGGTATTCAGGTAATTATGAACGTATGCTTTGCCTTGTACTAAATGAACGTACAAGAGAACTTTGTGGAGAATTTCACAGATGGGAAGATCTAGCCAGAACCGAAACTTTAGTTGAAAGAGTTCAGGCTTACAATCCGTCTGCGGCAATAAATATTCAGGAACATCATCTATTAAGACCTATTCCTCAGACCTTTTTAGATGCTATCACCTCTAATGGTACTGCATTAACAAATGAAGAAAAATCGGCTATGCAGAATCCTGGTTATTAGAATTCACTTTTTGAAAATTTGGTTAGCTATTATTATATAGCATTTCGGTACCTATCAGCTTTTTGATAGGTATCGTTTTTTCAGGATGCCACGGGATACACAAGCTTTGTATAAAAATTATATTTAAAACACTTAATTAATGAATACATAGTTATGAAAAAGATATTATACATTATAGGCCTTGCTTTTATTATACTCAATTCTTGCAATACTCCAACTAAAACTAACAAACTGCAAACTGTTGTTATAGATACTACCAAAATTGAAACTCCTTTTGGTAAAGTAGAAATTCAGTCTCCTACATTCAAAAATGCTTCAAAGTTTAATATTACAAACTTCGGAGCCGAAATAAATAACAAAGAAGCCACAACTAAAGCTATTGCCCAAGCTATAGATATGGCTAATGAAGCAAAGGGAGGTATTGTTATCATACCCAAAGGAACTTGGATAACTAAAAAAATACATTTAAAAAGTAATGTGAATTTACATTTAAAAGAAGGTGCTACATTAGCGTTTTCATCAGAACCAAATGATTATTTACCACCAGTACATACTACTTGGGAGGGCATGGAGTGCTACAATTACTCTCCACTAATTTATGCTTATGAATGCAAAAACGTAGCCATAACAGGGAAAGGTACTCTAAAAGCTCAAATGGATACTTGGAAAATTTGGTTTGCTAGACCTGCTCCTCATATGAATAGTTTAAAACGTCTATACACATTAGCTTCTACTGGTATTCCTGTGGAAGAAAGACAAATGGTAAATGACTCTGCACACTTAAGACCACAGTTTATTCAGTTCAATCGTTGTGAAAATGTAAAACTAGAAGGCATTTCTATTAAAGATAGTCCATTTTGGGTAATACATCCATATATGTCTAAAAACGTAACTATTAGAAATGTAAATGTATTTGCACACGGACATAATAATGATGGTGTTGACCCAGAAATGAGCGAAAATGTACTTATAGAAGACTGCATTTTTGACCAAGGAGATGATGCAATAGCAATTAAATCAGGGCGAAATCAAGATGCATGGAGACTAAATTCACCAACAAAAAATGTTATTTTTAGAAACTGCATTGTAAAAAACGGGCACCAACTAGTAGCAATTGGTAGTGAACTTTCTGGAGGTATAGAAAACGTATTTGTTGATAATTGTGTTGTAGAAGAAGGTGCTAAACTAAACCACTTACTTTTTATAAAAACCAATGAACGTAGAGGTGGATATGTTAAGAACATGTATGTACAAAATGTTTCCTCTGGACACATAGATAAAGGTATTTTAGGAATAGAAACCGATGTATTATACCAATGGAGAGATTTAGTCCCAACTTATGAAAAACGGTTAACCCCCATTTCTAATATCTACTTGACAAATGTAAAAGCTGAAGATGTAAAATTTGTTTCGCGCATATCAGCACAATCAGAATTACCCGTTACTAATGTATCATTAAGAAATGTAGAAGCTACTAATGTAACAGAACAACTCTACATTAACGAAAATGTAGAAAACTTTTCTATTGAGTAAAATATATTATATCCTTTACAACATAATAAAAAAGAAAGCATCGTTATGATACTTTCTTTTTTATTATAAAGAGTTACGCTCAATATATTTAAATACATTTTTCACTCGTTCTTTCTTATTCTTCATTACCATATAAGCTGCAGATTCACCCATAGCTTTAAAATCGGTACTTATCACAGTTATACCTAATAAGTCTTTTAGAGGAGTATCATTATAAGAAATAATACCAATATCTTTACCCAATTCTAGAGAAGTTTTACGTATTTGTCTTACAAGATTCACCAAATCTCTTTCTTGAATAGTTATATATAAATCTTTTTCCTGAAGCTCCATATCTTCATAAATCTCATCAAGAATTTCAAAATCAAACTTCTGCTCCACACAGAACTGCTTAAACCCGTGTAAAATTCTTTTAGGATATGGATTCACTGATTTTGTGGGATACACTAAAATTATCTTATTATAATTTTTAATACGTTCTATACCCTCTTTCAATGCTTCATAAATATCATTCTGAAAATCTTGATAAATACTTCCATACTCACCTTTAATAAAAGGTTTCATATTATCAAGCATTATAAGTTTGTCCTTAGGTATTTGTTCTAATATAGCTAAAACGTTATCGGTAAAACTTACATGTTTTAAATCTTTATCTTTAAAGTGAGGCATAATTACGTAATAATCATACGCTCCTAAATTCTTTTCTAAAAAGCGAATAAACAATGATTCTTCACAATGATAAATAAATAAGTTAACATGTCCATTAACCCCAATTGCATTCACAAAAGAATTGTAAATAAGCATTTTGTAAACACTCGGTTTATTAATTATAAAAAATATACTTTTTTTAGCTATAAGATCTGTTTTAGTAGTGTAATATCCTTTTCCCTTTACAGAAACAATTACTTGTTGCTCCTTTAATTTTTTATAAGCTTTTTCAACGGTATCTCTAGATAATAATAAATGTTCACTAAGTTCATTGATAGAAGGAATCTTCTCTCCTATTTTCAATTTACCATTACCAATATCATCTATGATAGAATCTACTATCTGTTTATATTTAGGTATTCTGGAATCTTCATTTATAATAATATCAAATGCTGAACACATAGGAAATAGTAATTTTTAAAAAATTCAATAGTCTTTTTATAGATATCGCAGTAAATATAATCAAATATTACATAACCCATTGGTAGAATCATATCAGTTATTTCTGAAATTTTAGCAGTACACTACAGGATAGTAAGCTTTCTCAATAAATCTATATTTGAGTAATTACATTAAGTTACACTTCAACCAATTAAAATGGAAAAAACATTTGAATATGTAGATTATTTGTGGGATGAGCAAAAAGCAGCATCTATGGCAAATGATCAAGTAGCACTGTTTCTATATAGGTCTAATATTCTTGGGGCCGATCTTAGAATTACAAATTACGGAGGAGGAAACACCTCTTGTAAAACTATTGAAAAAGATCCTCTTACTAACAAAGAAGTAGAAGTTATGTGGGTGAAAGGTTCAGGTGGTGATATTGGTACCTTAACCAGAAAAGGTATTGCAGGGCTGTACACCGAAAGACTTAGAGATTTAAAGAAAGTTTACAAAGGGCTAGATGATGAAGATAGAATGGTTGGACTTTTTAATCATTGTATTTATGATTTAGATAGTAAAGCTCCTTCTATTGATACCCCTTTACATGGGCTATTACCCTTTAAACATATTGACCATCTACATCCTGATGCCCTGATTGCTGTTGCAGCTGCTAAAGATAGCCAGCAAGTAACAAAAGAAATATGGGGCGATACCATGGGATGGGTGCCGTGGCAACGTCCGGGTTTTGATCTGGGATTACAACTAGAAAAATGTCTCGAAGAAAACCCTGGTATTAGAGGTATTGTTTTAGGTAGTCACGGATTATTTACTTGGGGAGATACCTCATACGAATGTTACATTAATAGTTTAGAGGTTATTGAAATGGCTTCTGAATATATTGAACAAAAAATTAAACAAAAAGGACAGGTGTTTGGTGGACAAAAAATTGAAGCCTTACCAGCTGAAAAAAGATTGGAAAAAGCTGCCGCTCTAATGCCTACTCTAAGAGGATTAGCTTCCTCTGAAAATGCTATGATTGGACATTTTACTCATAGTGACACCGTACTACAATACATTAACAGTAATGATTTAGAAAGGTTGGCTCCTATGGGGACCTCTTGCCCTGATCATTTCTTACGTACTAAAATTCAACCGCTCATTCTTAACCTATCTCCTGAGCAAGACCTGAGTGATGCTAATACTGTAGTGGAGCTTCTAAAGCCTTCCTTTGAAAAGTACAGACAAGAATACGCCGAGTATTACCAAAAATGTAAACATCCGAATAGTCCGGATATGAGAGACCCGAATCCGGTTATTATTATCTACCCGGGAGTTGGTATGTTCAGCTTTGCTAAAAACAAACAAACCGCTAGAGTGGCTAGTGAGTTTTATGTAAATGCTATTAATGTTATGAGAGGGGCTGAAGCTATTAGTGCCTACACTGCCCTACCAAGACAAGAAGCTTTTGATATTGAATATTGGTTACTAGAAGAAGCCAAATTAAAGCGTATGCCGGCTGAAAAACCGCTTTCTAGAAAAGTAGCCTTGGTTACAGGAGGTACAGGAGGTATTGGTAAAGCTATTGCGGATAAACTTATTGCAGAAGGTGCCAATGTAGTAGTGACTGATATTAGTGAAGAAAGTATTGAAAAGGCCTTAAATAACTACAAAAAAGATGATGCTACAGCAGTATTATGTGATGTTACAGAGCCTAACGATATTGAAAAAGCATTTAAAAAAGCATGCCTCGCCTTCGGTGGAATTGACATTGTTGTGCATTCTGCAGGACTAGCTATCTCAAAACCTATTGAAGAGACGACCACTAAAGACTGGGATATTTTACAAAATGTACTCGTAAAAGGTCAGTTTATGCTAGCTCAAAAAGGTATCGAGATTATGAGACAGCAAAAACTAGGAGGTGATATTGTAAGCATTGCTAGTAAAAACGGACTCGTAGCTGGCCCTAACAATGTAGGATACGGTACCGCAAAAGCAGCTCAACAACATATGAGCAGATTACTAGCTGCTGAAGTTGGCAAAGACCATATTAGAGTTAACACCGTTAACCCAGATGGCGTTATTGTAGGTAGTAAAATATGGGAAGGTGCTTGGGCTCAAGGACGTGCTAAAGCATACGGTATTGATGTTAAAGACTTACCAGCTCATTACGCAAAAAGAAACTTATTAAACGAAATTATTTTACCAGATGACATTGCAAACGGTGTCTATGCTTGTGTAGCCATACTTAACAAAAGTACAGGTAACACCATTAACGTAGATGGCGGTATGGCTAATGCATTTGTAAGATAACCTTGGATTGGTATGCAGCAAGGTTGATGATGTAACTTCCTTGCTGCTTTTTATTTCTAAAAGTGATGTTTTATGGTATTTTTTCACGAAATTACCTCTAACAAAAATAACTAACTAAAACTATGAAAATAACTAAGGATCAGATATTTGATTTTAACGATAAAAACAAATCATCTTACGAAAACGATTTCTTAAATAAGAAGTTACAATCGCAAGGAAAAAATATGGATGAAATCATCCAAAAAATTATAGATTTTCAAGTAGCCATACCTAGCTGGGCTTTGGGAGCAGGTGGTACACGCTTTGGTAGATTCTCTTTTGGAGGGGAACCTTCTTCGTTAGAGCAAAAACTTGAAGATATTGGTCTTATACACGCGTTAACTAAAACCGCTGGAGCAGTGTCATTACATATTCCTTGGGATATTCCAGAAGACATACAAGCTATTAAAGATATTGCGCTAGACAATGGTATCCTATTTGATGCCATGAACTCCAACACCTTTCAAGATCAACCAAATGCAAAAGAATCTTATAAATATGGTTCTCTCAATTCTATCAATCAAGCTTCTAGAGAATATGCAGTTGAACACAATATTGAAGTGGTAAAAATTGGTGAAAAGCTCGGGTCTAAAAGCTTAACGGTTTGGCTAGCTGATGGCGCAAGTTTTCCCGGTCAAATAAATTTTCAAAAGGCACTTTACAATACTGAAGATAGTTTAAAAACGATTTACGGTAATATGCCTGAAGATTGGAAATTGTTTATTGAATATAAACCTTATGAACCTAATTTTTATAGTACTACAATACAAGATTGGGGTACTTCTTTTATGTTAGCAAATGCTTGTGGAGACCGTGCTTATACGCTAGTAGATTTAGGACATCATTTACCAAATACAAATATTGAACAAATTGTAGCCACCTTAATGATGAAAGGTAAATTAGGTGGGTTCCATTTTAACGACAGTAAATACGGAGACGATGACTTAACTGTAGGCGCTATTAAACCATATAACTTATTCTTAATTTTTAATGAATTGGTGTATGGTATGGAGCAAAATAAACACAATCCATATCCAGCTTGGATGATAGATGCCAGCCATAACATTAAAGACCCATTAGAAGACCTAATACAATCTCTTGAAGCAATTCTTATTGCTTATGCCCAAGCTTTAATTGTAGACAGAAAAGCATTGGAAATAGCACAATTAGAAAACGATACAGTTACTTGTCAAGAAATACTGCAAGACGCTTATAGAACTGATGTAAGAGGTTTACTTAAGGCTGCAAGAGTACAGTCAGGTGCCGCTATAGATCCTTTAAAAGCCTATAGATCCTTTAATGTTAGAAAAGAACTGATTAACGAAAGAGGTACTAAAGTAGTAGCAACCGGATTATAAAATTTGAGTGTTATGGGGAAAAAGAAGGTTACTGCTATTTTTGATATTGGTAAAACCAACAAAAAATTCTTCCTGTTTGATAAAAATTATCAGGAGGTTTTTAGAGATTATACCAATTTGCCACTAACAGTTGATGAAGATGGTTTTGAAACAGAAGATTTACATCAGCTTGAGGAATGGATGAAGAATATATTTCATCAAATACTGGAAAGTGATAAATACGAGGTAAAAGCTATTAATTTTTCTACTTACGGTGCTAGTTTTGTACATATTGACCATCAAGGTAAAGCCTTAACGCCTTTATATAATTATACAAAACAGATAGATGATGATATTCAAAAAGAATTTTACGAAACTTACGGAGGAGAACTAAAAATTGCTACAGAAACGGCATCTCCACAATCGGGAATGCTTAATTCTGGTATGCAGCTTTATTGGATTAAGAAAAAATATCCTGAAATCTATAGTAAGATTAAGTATAGTCTTCACTTACCACAATACTTATCTTTTATGTTCACTAGTATTCCAGTAAGTGAATACACATCTATTGGTTGCCATACTAACTTATGGAACTATCAGAAAGGAGATTATCATGAATGGGTTTATAAAGAAGAAATCGATAAAATTCTAGCTCCCATTGTACCTACAGGAGCTTCTATAAATACTTCATATTTTGGAAAAAACATTAAAATAGGAGTTGGAATTCATGATAGCTCTTCTGCCCTTCTACCTTATATTTTAAGTAAAAAAAATCCATTTTTATTATTGTCTACAGGTACTTGGAGCATATCACTAAATCCGTTTAATGAAGAAAACTTAACGGAAGCAGATATTTTAAACAATTGTCTAAATTATATGAGGATTGATGGCAAACGTGTTAAAGCTTCTCGCTTTTTCATGGGTAATGAATATCGTTGTCAGGTTGAAAAATTAGGTACTTATTATAATAAGGATTATGGGTATCACAGAAGTGTAAAATTTGATCAAGAACTTTATTTAAAATTGATTGAAAATCCATCTTTATACTTCCGATTTGAAGGCATAAAACTCAAGAGAAAGAAACTAGAAAAAACAAAATTAGAAGAATTTAAAACCTTTGAAGAAGCCTATCATCAACTAATGATAGAACTTATGGAACTGCAAATTGATACCATAAGAAATGCTATTGGTAATTCTACTATAAATACCATTTATATAGATGGTGGCTTTACAGATAATGATGTTTTTATGAAACTGATGGCTCATCATTTTAGTGAATTTAACGTATTAAGTACAAAATCTCCTTTGGGATCTGCTTTGGGCGCTGCTATGGTTATCTCAAAGAAAGAAATAGATGGTTCGTTCTTAAAGCAAAATTATCAAATGAGACAATTAGTACCCCTAATACTAAAAACTCCACACAAAATTTAATTGTATGAAGTATAATGTAGGCTTATTTATACCTTGTTATGTAGATCAATTTTTTCCTGAAGTAGGTATTGCTACATTACGCTTGTTGGAAAAACATAATTGTAATGTAATTTTTCCTGAACAACAAACCTGTTGCGGACAGCCTATGGCAAACACAGGTATGGAACAAGAAGGAAAAAAAATATATCAGCAAATGGCTGAACTTTTTAAAAATTGCGATTACATAGTAGGCCCCTCACCTAGTTGTGTATATCATATAAGAAAACATTATGATGTTGCAGAGCAAACAGAGGAAATTAAACACCTGCGAGCAAATTGTTATGATTTAGTAGAATTCTTATATGACGTACTAAAGATAACCCAGTTAGATGTGTCTTTTCCACATCGTGTGGGTTTACACAAAGGTTGTCATGGTTTAAGAGGTATGCAACTAGATAAACCTTCAGAACTACAAAAAGAGGTTGCTCCTAAATGGACTACTATTTTACATATGGTTAATGATATTGAAATAGCAGACCTAACCAGAACAGATGAATGTTGTGGTTTTGGAGGAACTTTTGCCGTTGCAGAAGAAGCTATTTCAGTTAAAATGGGTAAAGACAGAGTGCAAGACCATATAAATAACCAAGTAGAAGTAATTACATCTGGTGATATGTCTTGCTTAATGCATTTACAAGGTATTATTAAACGTCAGAAAAATGGACCTAAAATTATGCACATTGCTAATATTTTAAACGGAGATACACTATGAGTATACATGCCCAAAAAGCAAAGGATTTTATAGCAAATGAAGAACGAACCAACTGGCATGATGGTGCTTTATGGCATGTACGAAACAAACGTGATATAAGTGCTTCTGGCGTACCAGAATGGGAAGCTTTGCGCAATACAGCATCACAGATAAAAGATAATGTTCTTAGTAATTTAGATACGTATCTCATACAATTTGAAGCCGCAGCTAAAGCGAATGGTGTACATATACATTGGGCTGCCAATGGAAATGAACACAACGCCATCATAGGTGATATTATTGATAAACATAATGCCAGAAAAATAGTGAAAAGTAAATCCATGTTAACAGAAGAATGTGGTTTAAATCATTTTTTAGAAGATAACGGTATTGAAATAATTGACACCGATTTGGGCGAACGTATTATACAAATGCGTAATGAACCTCCCAGTCATATCGTATTGCCCGCAATTCATATTAAAAAGGAAGAAGTTGGAGAGTTATTCCATGCACAATTAGGCACAGAAAAAGGTAATGCAGACCCTACCTATTTAACCAAAGCTGCTAGAACCCATTTACAAAATAAATTCTTTGAAGCAGATATAGCCATCACAGGAGTTAATTTTGCCATAGCAGAAACAGGGGGTGTAGTAATTTGTACCAATGAAGGGAACGCTGATATGGGATGCCACGCAGCACCAGTACACATACATTGTATGGGTATGGAAAAGATTTTACCTAAACTAGAACACTTAGGTGTTTTTACCAGACTATTGGCTAGAAGTGCTACAGGGCAACCGTCTACTATTTATACATCGCATTACCATAAGCCCGAAAGCTCTAAAGAAATGCATATTGTTATTGTAGATAATGGTAGAAGTGAACAATTAGCTAAAGAAGATTTCAGAAATAGCTTAAAATGCATACGATGTGGTGCTTGTATGAATACATGCCCTATTTATCGAAGAAGTGGTGGTCATAGCTACCATGCAACCATTCCAGGACCTATTGGTGCCATTTTACAACCAAATAGAGATTTAAAAGCTTACAGTGATTTGCCTTTTGCCTCTACCCTCTGCGGATCTTGTAGTGATGTTTGTCCTGTTAAAATAAACATCCATGAACAGCTATATAAATGGCGCCAAGAAATCTATAAAAACAATGAGTTACCAAAATCTAAAGTAACCTCTTTAAAAATAGCTACGAAAGTGTTTAAAAGTCCTTCTACCTATGACTTTTTAGGAAAGTTTGCTAGAGCTTCCATGAAGGCTTTACCAAGATTTATGATGTATAACAAGTTTAATGACTGGGGTAAACATCGAGAACTTCCACAACCTCCAAAGCAATCTTTTAAAGAATGGTATAAAAATAAAAACAATGAGTAGTAGAGCTTCTATACTAGAGAAAATAAGAAATAATAAACCGGAATTAGTAGAATTACCGGACTTATCTATTTTCACCCACAACGTAACAACCGAAAACTTAATAGATACCTTTATAGAGGTGTCTACCACTAATGCCAGTACTGTTGTAAACTTAGTAAATACAGAAACTTCCCTAGAGTTGTTTTTAGCAAAATTTATTGCTGAAAACTTTGGTGAGCATAGTAAAGTATATAATACACTTAATGGTAACGACATTCCTGAGATAGATTTTAAGACTACCCATGTAGATGTTTTTGTAGCATTACCAAAAATTGCTGTAGCAGAAAACGGTTGTATGTGGATTACAAATGAACAATTACCACAACGTATCTCAGCGTTTGGTAGTGAAAATACCTTGTTTATTGTAGATCATAAAAATATAGTACCTACAATGCACCAGGCTTATTCAAAAGTGAAAGAAAATATAGGAGAATATGGCGTTTTTATTGCAGGGCCTTCTAAAACTGCCGATATAGAACAATCACTTGTTATAGGAGCACAAGGCGCTGTAAGTAACACCATAATTCTTATTTAAAATATAGAATAATAAAAAGGCATTAGTTAAATACCTAATGCCTTTTGAAAAATTAACTAAATAATATAAAACAACAACATACTGTAGTAGTATCAAACACTTCCTTTATTCTATACGGTATACTTCAGCTCCAGCCATTAAAAAGGCTCCTAAACCATAATCTTCAAAATCTGGTATTTTATCATACGATAATGGCTGACCATCTTTAGGTTCCTTACCAGTAGATTGTACATATCCAAGAAATCCATTTTTGTGCAAACAATCCTCAATCATAGCATTCCAAGCTTTCCAAATAATAGGCTCGTACTTCTTTTTATCTAGTAATCCGTTATTAACACCATATGCCATACCATATACAAACATAGCTGTACCCGTTAACTCTTTGCCTCCAAAATGTTTATCATCATGTAAACTTACATTCCATAATCCATCTTTACGCTGAACTTTAATTAATGCTTCAGACATCGCTACAAGATCTTCTTCATATTGCTTTCTGTGTGGTGCATTTTCTGGTATAATAGTAAGTACACGTGCCAATGCTGCAATTACCCAACCGTTCCCTCTACTCCAATAACAATCCTCTCCATTAGGTTCTTTATAGGGTGGTGTAAAATCGGCATCTCTCCACCACAAGCCATCATCAGTATTAAATAATCCATTTTTACCATGACTATTTCTTGTGAACATATACATGTCATACATCTTCTCAAAATAAGCAGGATTATCCTCTAAAACGCCCATCATAGCCAATGCAGGCATCCCCATTTGAATGGCATCAATCCAAGACCAATCATCATTTTCAGGGGTGTATAAGAACTTCCCTAAAGCAGCCCTCGTATTTTTTAGTTTTTCAGGTTTAGGCTCAAGCTTATATAGTTCTATATAGGTTTGTGCCGCACAATAATCATCTGCATTTCTGTTTGTATTTCCATAACGGAATCCCCATTTATGAAAATTTGCCCAATCATAAGCGTACTTATAATAAGCTTCATCAGGATACACCTTATAAAGTTCCATTAAACCTTCATAGTATACAGCTCTAGTCCAAATATTACTTGCACGTTCCTTGTTTGTAATGATAGTTTTGCCTACATCAGGCCATTTTTTCATAAAATACTCGTTGGCCAATATCATATCGGCTAAGATTTTTTGCCTGCGTTCTTCAGTAGATTGTGCCGTAGCAAATCCATATATCAATAGACAAGCAACTATTAAAAAAGATTTTTTCATTTGTTTATAGTTTAAATTGAACTCTTATTATTATTTAACCGCCACTGTAATAGGTATCAGTTTTACAGTACCTATAAGACCCGATGGAACTGGTTCCCATACAGTAGCATCAAACTTTTTATAATCTTTGTTAACCATATTTATTTCATAAAATATTTGCCATTCTTCACCACGTAATTCTAAATCTCGTATTCTATTGGCAGGTAAATTGGTTACTTCAATTCGTAGTGTATTATCGGTAGGTTTCAGGTTATCTATTTCTAGTACGTAAGGATTAGCCCAAGCACATCCAACATATTGGCCGTTAATCCAAACGTTTGCACTTTCTCTCACATCACCAAGATCCAAAAGCCAATGTTGATTATCAGTTGGGCTATCAAAAGTAGTTTTGTAGGCTACAGTTCCAGAAAATGCTTCCATTTTTTCGCCGAGCGTGGTCCAAGATGCAAGTTTAGAAATCGATTGAACATCTGGCAGTTCAGGACCTCCATCTAAAAAAGTTAAGTTCCACTCATTAGTAAGTTTATATTCCTCATCATTAACTTTGTCCCTATAATTCCATTTCGGCTGGTCAGTAGTTCCTCTAGAGATAAAAATAGACTCCCCAGATAATAAGGAAACTCTAACTCTTTTGGTATTCTCAGATGTCACTTTAACCGTTGCTAAGCCTGTTTTAGAATTCTGAGGATTTGTAAACTGAAGTATATTTGAATCTGTATTTAGTGTTATAAATTCGTCAATAGTATGATCTGTATGATTTACTAAAAAGTATATTTTATCTCCCTTTTCATCTAAACGGCTAATATATTTTAAACCCGTATTAACAAGCGATTCATTAAAAACATTAACAAGAGCTAAATCTTTTTCTAAATGGCTACTTACTTCAATGTTACTGTGACTAATTAATTTTTTTAGCTCATTATTTTTAGTTTCAAAGTTTAAAAAACCTGGAACACTTTCTGGTAATCCTTTAAATATAATCTTTGCTCCTGCTTCTCTTAAACTTAATAGTTTTTTCATTGTTTCTAAAGGCATATAAGTACAATCAGGAACAATAATACATTTATATAATCCTCCTTCAGTTTGGATCATACCATTTTTTACAGATACTTTTTCTAGGAAACGATCTGATATAAAATCAGTTTGATATCCATTAAATATTAACTGATTTGCCGTTTCATAAAAGGATGTACCATGAAGCCATTTCTCTAATCCATGAATAGGAAACTGAACCATTAAATCGGCTTTCATTGTTTTTTGCCATACATCGTAAACAGGCCAATATAAAAGCGTTTGATTATCAGGTTTCCCCTCTTGTAAAAACTCCTGACAATTTTTTATATAATCAAATAATGCAGGTGCATCTTTCCAAATGGTATTGTTTTCATTAAAATTTACTGAAGCATAAAACTTCCATCCTGGCCATTTGGCACGTGGTGGCGAATAGGTACTACCATGCAGAAAAACATGATTAACCCCCATTAAAAACAACGATTCTACTTCTGGTTTACATTGAGATAATGCCGTTTTAAAATGATCTCTCAACCAAGTAAATGTTTCAGAAGACACTAACGGTTTACCTGAAACATGAGCCGCAGAAGAAGAAAACTTTAGCATTACAGGATCAGCATCACCAGATCTTATATTTTCTGGTAATCTTCTAAAACCTTCGATATCAAAAGGCATAGACCCAAAAGTTTCACATTCAGGTATATCTGCAGCAGCATATAAATCAATTAAATTTCCTGGTGATCCATGTGCTTGCAATCTAGATTTTAAATGATGTCCGTTTGCCCATGCTGTCCAAGTAGTATCAAAGTCCAGTAAAAGATCAGATATTGTAGCTCTATAATCTGCTTTAATTCTATCTCCTATATCATTAGAAACAGTATCTAATAGTTGTGGCAAAAAGGGTTTAATATCATATCCTCTTTTCTTTTCAAATTCACTAAAAAATTTTGGCGTAAAGGTGGTTCCGTATACTTCATAACTATCATTAAAAATAGCTCTTAAAGAACCATTCAATTTATTGAAAGCAGTATCATAGGTTTGTACATAATGGTTAAATGCTTCTGTACTATAATGGTCTAAGGTATAACCCTCTCCGCCTGGTGCTGCTCTTTTTACTTTTTGCCCTGTTTTACCAGTAAAAACAGCTATTATAGTTACATCTTCTTTTTTAGCTTTCCAGTTTAAAAAGTTTCCATCCTCCAATTTATCCGTTACATCTTGATAGTACCCCTCACTACCGTATACCAATACATTTGTAAGTTCTGGTTTATACTTATCATATTTACTTTCGTGTACAATAGTCTCTTTAAACCTTTCTCCTTTTTGTAAATTATAACTTCTAAAAACAACATTAGTAGCCGCATATTGTTTTTCTACTTGTGGACCACCATAAGGCCAACCGGTTCCTAAAACCATATCTACCCCTAAACCTAAACTATCGGCTACTTGTATAGTGTAAGACAGTATCTTTAAATACTTAGGAGATAAAAAATCAATAAAATTAGCTTCTTCCCCTTTTACTCCATAAATAGGTGTAATCTCAACGCCTCCCAAACCAGCTTTACTAAAAGTTACTAAATTAGATTTTATTCCAGGTTCATCTACAGCACTGCCCATCCACCACCAGCGTGTCCAAGGTTTATGAATATTATCATCAGGAGTATCTTGCTTCTGAGCATTACAAAAAGTTGCAAAACACACAATAAGCAAACAAGTTAATTTAAAAGGTACTCCACTTTTTAATATCATATTCTAATAATTTAAAAACGAACAACAACGTTTTCGTAAAATCTAAATTAATTGAAACAAATCCGTATGCTATCCTGTTCTATCCTGAAAATTGTTTTTTAAATGTATGACCTATTTATAAAATAAATATAGTTTTTATTCTTATAACGTAGGCTAATATTTATCAGACATTTCCTATGTTTTTATTTCAGTTTTATTATTGAAACAGTACAGCACAGGATACCGATACTTCTTGTAAGCTTTACTTTTAAATATCTAATTGTAATAAAAAAATAAGCTTCTTATAATGGAAAAAACATTTGAATATGTAGATTATTTGTGGGATGAGCAAAAAGCAGCATCTATGGCAAATGATCAAGTAGCACTGTTTCTATATAGGTCTAATATTCTTGGGGCCGATCTTAGAATTACAAATTACGGAGGAGGAAACACCTCTTGTAAAACTATTGAAAAAGATCCTCTTACTAACAAAGAAGTAGAAGTTATGTGGGTAAAAGGTTCAGGTGGTGATATTGGTACCTTAACCAGAAAAGGTATTGCAGGGCTGTACACTGAAAGACTTAGAGATTTAAAGAAAGTTTACAAAGGGCTAGATGATGAAGATAGAATGGTTGGACTTTTTAATCATTGTATTTATGATTTAGATAGTAAAGCTCCTTCTATTGATACCCCTTTACATGGGCTATTACCCTTTAAACATATTGACCACCTACACCCTGATGCCCTGATTGCTGTTGCAGCTGCTAAAGATAGCCAGCAAGTAACAAAAGAAATATGGGGCGATACCATGGGATGGGTGCCGTGGCAACGTCCGGGTTTTGATCTGGGATTACAACTAGAAAAATGTCTCGAAGAAAACCCTGGTATTAGAGGTATTGTTTTAGGTAGTCACGGATTATTTACTTGGGGAGATACCTCATACGAATGTTACATTAATAGTTTAGAGGTTATTGAAATGGCTTCTGAATATATTGAACAAAAAATTAAACAAAAAGGACAGGTGTTTGGTGGACAAAAAATTGAAGCCTTACCAGCTGAAAAAAGATTGGAAAAAGCTGCTGATCTAATGCCTACTCTGAGAGGATTAGCTTCCTCTGAAAATGCCATGATTGGACATTTTACTCATAGTGACACCGTACTACAATACATTAACAGTAATGATTTAGAAAGGTTGGCTCCTATGGGGACCTCTTGCCCTGATCATTTCTTACGTACTAAAATTCAACCGCTCATTCTTAACCTATCTCCTGAGCAAGACCTGAGTGATGCTAATACTGTAATGGAGCTTCTAAAGCCTTCCTTTGAAAAGTACAGACAAGAATACGCCGAGTATTACCAAAAATGTAAACATCCGAATAGTCCGGATATGAGAGACCCGAATCCGGTTATTATTATCTACCCGGGAGTTGGTATGTTCAGCTTTGCTAAAAACAAACAAACCGCTAGAGTGGCTAGTGAGTTTTATGTAAATGCTATTAATGTTATGAGAGGGGCTGAAGCCATTAGTGCCTACACTGCCCTACCAAGACAAGAAGCTTTTGATATTGAATATTGGTTACTAGAAGAGGCTAAATTAAAGCATATGCCGGCTGAAAAACCGCTTTCTAGAAAAGTAGCCTTGGTTACAGGAGGTACAGGAGGTATTGGTAAAGCTATAGCCGATAAACTAATTGCAGAAGGTGCCAATGTAGTAGTAACTGATATTAGTGAAGAAAGTATTGAAAAGGCATTACATAACTACAAAAAAGATGATGCCACAGCGGTATTGTGTGACGTTACAGATGCTAACGATATTGAAAAAGCATTTAAAAAAGCATGCCTCGCATTCGGTGGTATTGACATTGTTGTGCATTCTGCAGGATTAGCTATCTCAAAACCTATTGAAGAGACGACCACTAAAGACTGGGATATTTTACAAAATGTACTCGTAAAAGGTCAGTTTATGCTAGCTCAAAAAGGTATTGAGATTATGAGACAGCAAAAACTAGGAGGCGATATTGTGAGCATTGCTAGTAAAAACGGACTCGTAGCTGGACCTAACAATGTAGGATACGGTACCGCAAAAGCAGCTCAACAACATATGAGCAGACTACTAGCTGCTGAAGTTGGCAAAGACCATATTAGAGTTAACACCGTTAACCCAGATGGCGTTATTGTAGGTAGTAAAATATGGGAAGGTGCTTGGGCTCAAGGGCGTGCTAAAGCATACGGTATTGATGTTAAAGACTTACCAGCTCATTATGCTAAAAGAAACTTATTAAACGAAATTATTTTACCAGATGACATTGCAAACGGTGTCTATGCTTGTGTGGCCATACTTAACAAAAGTACAGGTAACACCATTAACGTAGATGGCGGTATGGCTAATGCATTTGTAAGATAACCTTTATAAAAATGGTAGTATAATAATTTTTATACTATCATTTTTACTATATTTAAAATCTGTCGCAAATAATTATTAAAATCAAAAATGATTGCGGGTATTAACGAAAACGTTTTATTACCTGCGTTCCTAAATTAATATACCAAGAAAATGTTACCAAATATGAGCCAAGCACATCTTGAAGAAGAAGTAATATCCAACGAAATGTCTGGAGAATTTGAAAGAGAAAGAGTCCCTAATACCTCCCTAAAAGACTGGAAAAGTTTTCTAGGAATGTATGCAGGTGAACATGCCGCAGGAACCGAATTTGTAATTGGTCCCCTATTTCTAACTACAGGAGTCAGTGCTTTTGACCTCATCATTGGTTTATTACTTGGTAACTTAATGGCTGTATTAAGTTGGCGATTTTTAACTGCTGAAATTGGTACTAAGTTTAGATATACTTTATACTATCATTTAGAAAAAATATGTGGTAAACAGTTGGTAACCTTGTACAATTTGGCTAACGGTGTGCTCTTCTGCTTCTTGGCTGGGGCTATGATAACTGTGTCAGCTACAGCGGTAGGAATACCTTTTAATATGGAAATGCCTAAACTAACAGACTCATATCCTAATAGTGCTACATGGGTTGTTATAGTTCTATTCTTAGGAATTGTTATTTCTGTAATAGCTGCAAGAGGCTATGCAACAGTAGCAAAAGCAGCCAACTATATGTCTCCTATTATAGTTTTAGCTTTTATTGCATGTGGTGTTGTTTCGCTATCTAAATTAAATGTAGCTTCTTTTTCTGATTTTTGGAATATATGGGGAAATGGATCAGAACCATTTCCAGGACAAATAAAATATACATTTTGGCACGTTTTTCTATGGTCTTGGTTTGCTAATGCGGCAATGCACATAGGAATGTCAGATCTATCTGTATTCCGTTTTGCAAAAAAACCAAGAGCCGGATGGACAACAGCTGCTGGTATTTATATTGGCCATTACATAGCATGGATAGCAGCTGCCCTGCTATATGCTGTATATTTAAAAACTCCAGAAGCACAACAAATGTTAGCTAGTGGGCAAGCACCTACCGTAGCTCCGGGTCCTTTAGCCTATAATGCTATAGGAATCTTTGGAATTATTGCAGTAATACTAGCAGGTTGGACTACAGCTAACCCAACAATCTACAGAGCTGGACTAGCTTTTCAAGCCATTATTCCTAAAGTATCTACTTTTTGGGTAACCATTATTGCAGGCTCGGTAGCCACCATTGCAGGCTTGTTTCCTGCATTTGCTATGAAGCTATTAGGTTTTGTTTCTCTTTACGGATTCATCTTGGCTCCTGTAGGTGCCATTATAGTTTTTGAATATTTCTTCGGTAAAAAGTATGGTATACAAGCTTTCTATGCTGAAAAAACTGGAACTAAATTTAATCATGCTGTTTTTTGGGCATGGATTATAAGCTTTGGAATTTTCTACTTTATATCAGTTCAGTTTAATGTATTCTTATCGTTTGTAACCTTACCAGCATGGTTATTATGCGGAATACTATACTTAGTATTTAGTAAAAAGATGCAAAAAAAATCAACCTAAATAGTAATAAAGTATTTTATCATATGAAACTTATTATAAGATTCATAACCCTTATAGTATGGCTACTTATTGGCAATCAGACACTGCTTGCTCAAGAAGAAAATATATGGCATCAACAAAAGAAAAAATTACATTATACGCCTAGGGGAAAAGATTTTTTACTTCATAATGGTCATAGGAAATTTAACAGAGCACTATATGGTACCAATACAGGTTTTAGAGTAGAAACAGGTGATTTGCCCGAATTTGCACTTTATATGCCGGGCATGGGAGGCAATTTTAAGCTAGGTATTATCAAGAATCAACATAGTAAATGGATAACCGAAGCAGATTCCATTCAAACAGTTTATACTCCAGGTATCATGAAATATGTTATTTCTGATACCTTGTTAGCTAAAGGAACATTACATTTAGAAGTTGTAGCTTCTGATATCACAGAAGATATGATACTTAAACTTACTACTGAGAATATACCAAATGATGTAAAACTTATTTGGGCATATGGTGGTGTCACTGGTAAAAAATTCCACAGAGATGGTGATATTGGTGCCGACCCAGAATCTGTATTTTATCTGCAACCAGAATACTGCGAAAACAATGTTTTTGAAATAGCTGAAACCAACTTTGAACTACATTATCAATTAAAAATCAAAAAAGAAATTCAGAACAAAATAATAAGCGGTTCATTTCCTAATAGTACAAAGACGTATATAAAAGACGCCAAAAAGCTTTTAAATCCAAATACATTTATTAGAAGTGAAGAAACGGACACCCCTGCCGTATGTGGTGTTTTAGAAAACTTTGTTAAAAATACCTATTACTGGAAAATAGGAAACACTAACAAAACTGACTATTCACAAACAAAAATTCAAAAAGATTTTGAGCATACATTAAAGAGTATTCAAGAACTTACCTCTAGGGTAACCATAGATACTCCTGATCCATATTTAAATACACTTGGTGGTACTTTGGCTTATGCGGCTGATGCTATATGGGAATCTCCTGCATATTTACACGGTGCTGTAGCTTGGCGTATGCATTTGAATGCATGGAGAGGTGCTTATTGTGCAGACTTATTAGGATGGCATGACAGAGCAAAATCTCATTTTGAAAGTTACAGCAAATCACAGGTACTATCTCCTATGGAAGGTCCTGTTACACCAGATACATCAAGATATTTTGCTAGACAAAAGGAAAAAATAGGTACTGCTATGTTTACTAATGGATACATTAGTAGACGTCCTAACAGAAATAACGTTGCCCATCATTACGATATGAATTTGGTGTTTATAGACCAAATGCTTACCCACTTTAAATGGACAGGAGATAAAGCATTTATGCAACAAATGTGGCCTACTATCAAAAGACATCTTGCTTGGGAAAAAAGAAATTTTGATACCGACGATGACGGACTCTATGATGCCTATGCGGCAATTTGGGCTAGTGATGCTTTACAATACAGCGGTGGAAAAGTAACCTATACCTCAGCATACAACTACAGAGCTAATCAAATGGCAGCTATTATTGCTAAAACACTCGGAGAAAACCCTGAACCATATCTAAAAGAGGCTAAAAAAATAAAAAATGCTATTGAATCTCAATTATGGATTGCTGAAAAAGGGACTTTTGCGGAGTATAAAGATACTATGGGAAATCAATTATTACACGATACCCCTGGTATTTGGACAATCTATCATAGCATTGACAAAAATATAGCTTCTAACTTTCAAGCCTATGAGGCATTGAACTATGTGAAAAATGAAATACCTCAAATTCCAGTTGATATAGACGGTTATACCAACGAGAACCTCTTTTTGTTATCCACCACAAATTGGCAACCATACACATGGTCGGTAAACAACGTAGCACTAGCAGAAAATCTTAATATGGCACTAGCCTTTTGGCAAGGTAATGATAAAGAAACTGCTTTTAAATTATGGAAGAGTGCTCTTATTGAAAGTATGTATACAAGTGCATCGCCAGGAGGATTCCAGCAACTATCATTTTATGATGCAATACGAGGTGAACTATACCGTGATTTTGCAGATCCAATTGGGGTTGCCGCTCGCTCTTTAGTTGAAGGATTGTTTGGTATTTATCCGGATGCATTTACTGATACTTTAACCATACAACCCGGGTTCCCAAAAGAATGGAAGCATGCCTCGTTAGACATTCCTGATATTTCATTTACTATGAAAAAAAATGGAACTAAAGAAAGCTATACCATTCAACCTAAACTAACAGCAAACATGAATTTAAAGTTTAGGATTCCAGTTTTGTATGACCACGTAAAGGCTATTGCTATTAATGGAAAAACGGCTGATTATAAAATTATTGAAAGTATCCATCATCCGATACTAGAAATAAGTGCTGCCTCTGCTAAAGAGTACAACATTACAATTGATTGGTCGGGGTCTAAACTTGAAACATTACAAATAGTAAATCATCACTTAATTACTTCAGAAAATGCACATATTTCAGAAGTATATGATCCTCAAAAATGGTTACAATCTTATGACATAGATAATAACAAAGCTTCAGTAACCTTAAATACCAAAAAGGGAAATGTTTTGTATTTCGTTAAAATGAATCAAAACGAAATGACTTGGTGGACACCTGTGAATCAGGAAAGTTTAACAACCGTTGAGCTTACTAAAAGTCAACCTTCTAAATCAAAATCAGCGCTCACTCTTTACAATAATTTGAACCAAACAATTAAAGGAAAACTTTATGTAAATCATACATTTTATAAATCCATCGCATTAGAAGCACATCAGAATAAAGAAATTAACATCAATCATCAGCTACTTGTTACAGGAAGTAATAACCTTGAATTGAAAGCTTCCGACGGACATAATTATAATTTCCATTTTCAAAATTGGGAACTCAAAGAGCAAGATTATAAGCTTGACCCCATCAATTTAAAAGATTATTACAACAGTAATCTAAACTATACGTTTAAAAACCAATACCTAACACCTAGACCTAGTTCTCCCACACTACAACTTCCTACTACAGGTATTGGCAATTGGTGCTATCCTACAATAGCAGAAGATATTAAAATAGATACCAAGGGGCTCAAAGAAAAAGTAAATTCATCTGGAATATTTTTAACAGAACTAGGAATACCATTTTCAATTCCTCATAAAGAAAAAGAGAATGACATTATCTATACCTCCATGTGGGATGTATATCCAGAAAGTATTTCAATTCCTCTAAAGGGGAAGGCTTCTCATGCCTATCTACTTATGGCAGGTACTACAAACCCAATGCAAACCAGAATTTGTAATGGTACCATACAAATTAACTATACCGATGGAACCCAAACAGTTTTAGAGCTTAAAAATCCAGAAAACTGGTGGCCTATTGAGCAAGATTATTATGTTGACGGATATGCTTTTACTACTGATGCTCCTACTCCACCAAGAGTTTACTTTAAAACAGGTGAAGTAACTACGGTATACAAAGATTATATAGATATACACGGTTTTACAAAGTACGGCATTGATGGAGGAGCCGGTACACTACTAGATATTCCGCTAGATAAAAGTAAAAAACTTAAAAATATTCAGCTAAAAACCATTGCCAATGATGTAGTTATCGGGTTAATGGCACTAACATTAAAAAGAGAGTAAAAATGAAACAAAATCGTTATATAACAATGTTTTGCATACTTGCTACTTCACTAGTGATAGCACAGCAAAAAATTGATAGAAAAGCACTGGTGAACAGGCACAATGTTGAGCTTACTAAAATTGATACCTTAGGATCGTTATCTGTAGGGAACGGAACTTTTGCTTATACTGTAGACATCACTGGTATGCAATCCTTCCCCGATTATTACCAAGCCGGAGTGCCTCTAGGAACCGAATCTGAATGGGGATGGAACTCCTACCCTAACACAGAAAAGTATACATTTGACGAAACGTTGAAAGAATATGACCAGTATGGTAGAAAAATAACCTATTCTGTACAATCTACCTCGAATGAAAGACATAAAGCTGCTATTAACTATTTCAGAGCAAACCCACATAGAGTTCAATTAGGAAATGTGGGAATGGAATTGTACAAAAAAGATGGGTCTAAAGCGAGTATCGCCGATCTTAAAAACATACAACAAACCTTAAATTTATGGACTGGAGAAATCACTAGTAAATTTACTTTAGAAGGAACTTTGGTAACCGTATTTACCAATTGTCATCAAAACGCAGATGCATTAGGATTCAAGATAGAATCAGCTCTATTAAAGAAAAAACAGATTAAGTTATACGTACGTTTTCCATACCCAACAGCAGGCTGGTCAGATTATGGTACAGAGAAAACAGGACCTAGAAAATATGTTAGTGAAATTTCTAGTAATGATAAACAAGCTATTATCTCCAGAAAGTTAGATTCGCTTGTATATAAAACTAAATTCTTATGGGAAGAAAAAGCCTCCATACAAAAGGAAAGCGATAGTTACTATAGTATCATTCCAAAAACAAAAAATGTTTTCACTATTGTTTGTGAATTTACCAATGGAGAAACAGAAATACCAAGCGCAAAAGCTATTAAAGAAAGTAGTACCAAAGAATGGGAACATTTTTGGAAATCAGGAGGTGCTGTAGATTTTACTGGAAGCACAGACAGTAGGGCTCATGAATTGGAAAGAAGAATTATATTATCACAGTACCTTACCAAAGTACAATGCACAGGGAACGTACCTCCGCAAGAAACCGGACTTACTTTTAATAGTTGGTATGGAAAGCCTCATTTAGAAATGCATTGGTGGCATGGAGTTCATTTTGCCTTATGGGGAAGACCCGAATTACTAGAAAAGAGTTTACCATGGTATACTAAGGTGGCAAACAAAGCTAAAAATAGAGCTAAAAGACAAGGTTTTGATGGGGTGAGATGGCAAAAAATGACTGATAATTACGGGAATGAAAGTCCTTCTTCAGTAGGATCCTTTTTAATATGGCAACAACCACATTTTATAACCTTTGCTGAATTAATGTACCGAAATAAAAGCACCATTGAAACTTTAGATACTTATAAAAAAGAAGTATTTGCAACTGCTGATTTTATGAGCTCTTTTGCTCATTATGATACTAAAACGCATAGCTATGTATTAGGCCCTGGTGTGATACCTGCACAGGAACGCTTTAAAGCTATGGAAACATTCAACCCTACGTATGAATTAGCGTATTGGAATTGGGCTTTAACAACAGCCATTAAATGGAAGGAACGCTTGCACCAAGAAGTTCCAGAGAAATGGGTTCATGTAGTATCTAACTTATCAGAATTGCCTATTCAAGAAGGAGTTTACCTAGCCACTGAAAGTGCTACTGACTCCTATACCAATCCAGAGTATAAAACAGACCACCCTTCTGTGTTAGGAACTTACGGAATGCTACCCGAAACACCTCTACTGGATAAAAGTATTATGAACAATACCTTTAATTTGGTTTGGGATACATGGACTTGGGAAGATACTTGGGGGTGGGATTTTCCTATGACAGCCATGTCTGCTGCAAGACTAGGTAAACCAGATAAAGCCATTGATGCACTCTTTATGGATGTACAAACCAATACATATACTGCTAATGGCCATAATTATCAAGAGGAAAGGTTACCTATTTATCTTCCTGGTAATGGTGGCTTATTAACTGCCGTAGCTATGATGTGTGCAGGTTGGGATGGTTGTACCGAGAAAAACCCAGGATTCCCAAAAGACGGTACTTGGAAAGTACAATGGGAAGGACTAGAAAAAATGTTTTAACAAACACACCACAAGAAATGCAAACAGTAGCTTTTAAAATGAAATTAAAGTCAGGATGTGAGACTGAATATAAGAAAAGACATGATGAAATATGGCCGGAACTTTCAAGTTTATTAACGGTCTCAGGAATTAGAGATTATCATATATTTTTAGATGAAGAAACAGGTGTACTGTTTGCCTTCCAAAAATTAACAGAAGAACATACCTCAAATGATTTACCTCAAACTTCTATAATGAAAAAATGGTGGGATCATATGAGCGATATTATGGAAGTTAATGAAGATAATTCTCCCGTAGCAATACCACTAAAAGAAGTTTTTTATTTGGAATAGAAATAGTTTGACAACTATCATTTCATAACAGTACAGGACACCTTATTTTGTAAATCTATTTACATTTAGTAATATCTGTAATGTATTAATCCATGTATTTAAAAAGAAAAATTGTATATATATGCTTGTGCTTCACGGTAACTACGTATGCTCAAACTATATCATTTCAAAAATCGAAAAAAGCAGATTATGAAGTTTTAAATTCAGTTTCATTTTTAGAAAATGGACAATATGGATTTGACTTTAATACAGACAAAAATGTGGAATTTACAGAGGAAGGGATGTGCATTAATAGTAGTGCCTATTTCTCTTTTACTTTACCTGAGGGCAACTACCAAGTAAAGGTGAAATTAGGAAGTAATACACAAGATTGTAATACCACTATCAAAGCTGAATCAAGGCAACTCATGATTGCCCAACATTTAACCCATAAAGGAAGCTTTGAAACCCTTACATTTAATGTACATCTACATCATAAAACCATCAAAAATAGTTTAGAAACGGTTATTTTAAAAGAACGTGAAGAACCTAAAATGGATTGGGATAAAAAATTGACTCTTGAGTTTTTAGGGACTACCACTATTCAGAACATAAAAATAAAACCTATTAAAAATATAACTACTATTTTCTTAGCAGGAGACTCAACTGTCACCAATCAAGATGTGGAACCATGGGCTTCGTGGGGACAATTTTTACCTGCCTACGTTAACAAAAAAGCAGTAGTGGCTAATTATGCTTTTTCGGGTGCTTCATTACAATCGTTTAAAGGGATGAAACGACTAGAGAAAATTGTTTCTCTTTTACAAAAGGGAGACTATTTACTTATAGAGTTTGGCCATAACGATGAGAAAATAAAAGGGGAAGGTAATGGTGCTTATGGTTTATATACTAATTTGTTGAAAGAGTTTATTCAAGTGGCAAAAAGTAAAGGCGCCACTCCAATTTTACTTACTCCTACCCAACGAAGAGCATTTGAAAATGATAAATTAAAGCCTACTCATGGAGATTTTCCTAATGCCATGCGCAAAGTATCGGAAGACCTTAATGTACCTTTAATAGATATTACACAATTAACTACCTACATGTATGAAAGTTGGGGAGATGAGGTTTCAAGAAAT
This sequence comes from Neptunitalea lumnitzerae, assembly GCF_027924185.1. GTDB lineage: Bacteria > Bacteroidota > Bacteroidia > Flavobacteriales > Flavobacteriaceae > Neptunitalea > Neptunitalea lumnitzerae. Next base: position 221,261 of record NZ_BRVO01000002.1, on the reverse strand, counting down.
GCATTTGTTCAGTATCCTGCACATACTTTTCCTGGACAATCAGATGCATTAGAGGATAATACACATTTTAATAGTTTTGGAGCCAATGAAATATCATTAGCAGTTATTCAAGACATTAAAGAACAAAAATTAGCCCTAGCTAAATATTTCAAAAAAGGAATGCCTGCATACAATGCAAAGCAACCTAATCACTACAAAAAATGGGATTTACCAATGAGTCCTAGATATGATAATACTAAACCTTACGGAAACTAATGATAAGATTAACAACCATACTGTTACTTCTCTTTACCTATTCAGGTGTATACTCACAAGAGACCAAAAAAATAATGCTTTCGGGTACCGATTTTGAACATCCAGTTGAATGGGATTTTAAAGTAACAAATGGACAAAACAGTAATGTATGGTCTAAGATAAATGTACCCTCTCAATGGGAGACCGAAGGATTTGGAGAATATACCTATGGACGTTGGTATAAAGAGCTAAACCAAGATGAACCAAGCAAAGAAGAAGGCTATTATAAATACGAATTTGAAGTTCCTAAAACGTATAAGCATCAGAGGGTAATTATTCACTTTAGCGGGGTAATGACCGATACCGAAGTGAAGATAAACGGAAAATTAGCTGGTAAAAAGCATCAAGGTGGCTTTTATGAGTTTAGTTATGACATTTCTAAGTTGATACAATACAATAAGCCAAATACAGTAGAAGTACATGTATGGAAACATTCTGCTAATGCATCTGTAAATAATGCGGAACGTAAGGCAGATTGGTGGCTTTTTGGAGGTATTTATCGCCCTGTTTGGTTAACTGTGTTACCTGAAACTCATATCGCTAAAATAGCGGTTGACCCTAAAATGGACGGAAGTCTAACTGCTGACTTAGAAATAAACAACTTAAAAAACAATACCAAGTTACAAGCTACTTTATACGGTGATACTAACCATCAGCAATTAGAAACCTTTTCAATGGATCTTTCCAAAGAAACAGAACAAACCATATCAGTCAAATGGGAAAACGTAGAGCCTTGGTCTCCTGAATCTCCAAATCTATATTGGTTAGAATTGAGGTTGGTTAGAAATGGGGATGTGCTCCACACCACCAAAAAAAGAATTGGGTTTAGAAAATTAGAATTCAAAAAGAAAGATGGTATTTATGTAAATGGAACTAAAATATTAATGAAGGGGATTAATAGGCATACATTTTGGCCCGAATCTGGACGTAGCACCAGTAAGCGTATCAGTATTATGGACGTGAACTTAATTAAAGATATGAACATGAATGCTGTGCGTAGTCATTATCCGCCTGACTCACATTTCTTAGAGGTTTGTGATTCTTTGGGGCTATTTGTTTTGGATGAGCTTGCAGGTTGGCAAAATGGTTATGATACAGAAACGGGCACACAATTGATTCAAGAAATGATTGAACGAGATGTGAATCATCCTTCAATTATTATTTGGGATCATGGAAATGAAGGCGGATGGAATGAAGAAATTGATGGAGAATTTTCGAAACATGATCCTCAAAATAGAATTGTAATTCATCCTTGGGCTGACTTTAATGGATGGGATGCACATCATTACCCTACGTACCTAACAGGTGTTCATAGATTTGGTAATGGAGAAAATGTATTTTTCCCAACAGAATTCATGCATGGAACCTATGATAATGGAATTGGTGCCGGATTAAAAGATTTTTGGACACACTATAAAGAAAGTCCACTTTTTGCAGGTGGTTTCATTTGGGTATTTGGTGATGAAGCTGTCTATAGAACCGATTGGACAGGACCTCAAAAATATGATTCTAAAGGAAACTTAGCACCAGATGGAGTCTTAGGGCCTCATAGAGAAAAGGAAGGTAGCTTTTATACTGTAAAAGAAGTATGGTCACCAGTTCAAATTGCACCACTTCAAATTACAGATAGTTTTAAAGGTGACATTTTTGTAAAAAATGAATACTTGTATACCAATTTAAATAAGTGTGATTTTTCATTTAAAGTTAAGATTGCGAATGAACATACATTTTATGAAGAAGCCTCTATAAAAGTAGTAAATGAAGGTACTATAGAAGTTGCTGATATTGCTCCTGGAGAAATGAGAAAGATACATATTCCAATTACTAAAAACGATTTGAATGCAGATTTGTTAGAAGTAACAGCAACAGATTCTTTTGGTAGAGAAATATATACTTGGACCTGGAAAATGCATCATGCCGATTATTACGTAAATAAATTTATGTCTACGCCCAAAAGTACTATTAAACCATCTGTAAAAGAGGTTGGTAATACCGTTGTGCTAGAAGCTAATAAGGTGAAAGTTAGTTTAGATAAAAGTACTGGTAATATAACTTCAATCTCAACCAATGGTAAAGATTTTCCGTTATCTAATGGTCCTACCCCTATTGGTATGAAAGCAAAAGTTACAGGATATAAAATAACACAAACAGATAGCGTTGCTAAGTGTACCATAAATTATGCCGGTGGACTAAAAAAGATTGAATGGACAATAGATACTGATGGCAGATTGCTAATGGATGCTTTGATGTTAAAAGATGCAGGAAGAAATAGCGGATTTGATGGAGCCTTTTTTGAAGGAAGTATAGATAAATTTGGACTCACATTTGATTTTTCTGAAAAAAACATTGATAAGTTCACTTGGTTTGGAAAGGGTCCTTATCATGTCTGGAAAAACCGTTTAGATGGTGTAGAATACAACATATGGGAAAAGGAATATAATACTACCATAACAGGAGAAAGCTTTGAAAATCTAATCTATCCTGAGTTTAAAGGATATCATGCAAACTTTATAGCAGGAAAAATTTCTGGAGAAAACACATTACGTTTGTTCAGTGAGTCAGATAACTTATTTCTACATCTATTTACTCCTGATATGCCTAAGAATAGTATTAGTAAATGCTTTCCGCAACCTGAATTTCCAAGCGGTAATTTATCTTTCATGTACGAAATCCCAGGTATGAGAGCTTTTAAACCCCTTGAGCATCAAGGTCCTTCAAGTCAACCAACAAATATTAGAATTAAAAGTGGTGATGATGGAATTACGATGAAAGTCTGGTTTGATTTTAAAAATTAAGTATAGTGTTTCTCCCTTTACTTGTAAGCTATTTAAAAGTATCTAGTTATGAAAAAATATGTGTTTATATATATCATCAATATCATAGTAACTATAAGTAATACGAATGCTCAAGTACAAACAGAATATTTAGATAGGGGTATTATAGCAACTCAGAAAAGTAGTAATGAACTTTTTGTAAACTGGAGACTATTCAAAAATGACCCTAAAAATATTAGTTTTAATCTGTATAGAAAAGAAGCTAACAGGCCAATACATAAATTAAATAATACGCCAATTAAGCAACAGACATGGTTTATTGATAGTACTTTTAACAATGGTACAGAATATACCTATCTGATCAAAACGGTTATTAAACAAGAGGAAAATGAAGAATCTGGTTCTTTTACAATAACACCAACAATACATGCGAAACCCTATTTTTCAATTCCTTTAAAAACACCCAAAGGTTATACACTCAATGATGCTTCGGTAGCAGATTTAACCGGTGATGGACAACTTGAAATTATCTTACACCAAACAGGAAAAGCACATGACAATTCGCACAGAGGACTAACAGACCCTCCAATTTTTCAAGCCTACAAAATGGATGGTACACTTTTGTGGGAAATAAATCTTGGTAAAAACATAAGAGAAGGTGCCCACTATACCCAATTTTTAGTGTACGATTTTGATGGGGATGGAAAAGCTGAAATGGCTTGTAAAACAGCAGATGGCACCACTGATGCCCTAGGTAATATAATAGGCGATGCTCACCAAGATTGGAGAGATACCAATCCAGAATCAAAAACCTATGGTAAAATAATTAAAGGTCCTGAGTACTTGACCATTTTTAACGGAGAAAATGGAAAAGCAATGGCTACAGTAGATTACATCCCCCCACGTGGAGATTTATCTGGCTGGGGAGGTGTTGGAGGAAATGGGAAAAATGATAATACTGCCAACAGAGCCGATAGATTTACAGCTGGGGTAGCTTTTTTAGATGGAAAACATCCTAGTTTTATTATGGGACGAGGGTATTATGGCAGATCTGTTTTAGCAGCTTTTGATTACATAGACGGAAAAATAATATCGAGGTGGATATTTGATTCTAAAAATAGAGAAAACCCATACTCTGGAATGGGAAATCATGGCTTATCGATAGCTGATGTAGATGAAGATGGAAAAGATGAAATTGTATTTGGCGCTATGGTAGTAGATAACAACGGAAAAGGACTTTACTCCACAGGTTTTAGACATGGAGATGCCTTACATGTAGGCGATTTAGATCCTGACATAGAAGGATTAGAAATATTTAACATCCATGAAATAGAAGATAACACTACAGGACCTGGAGTAACATTATACAAAGCTAAATCAGGAGAGCTCTTGTTTAAAGAAGCTCCTAACCGAGATGTTGGTAGAGGTGTATGTGGTAACATTGATACTCAGACTAAAGGAGCTCAAATGTGGTGGAGCGGTAATCCAAACCTTTACGATATTAAGGGTAATATTATTGGACAAGCGCCTAAAGAAGTTAATTTTCTAATTTGGTGGGATGGTGATGCCACCAGAGAAATTCTAGATAAAAATTACATCTTAAAATACAATCAAGGTATTTTATTACAAGCAGAAGGAGCTGTTTCCAACAACGGTACAAAAGCAACTCCTGTACTTTCTGGAGATATTTTAGGAGATTGGCGAGAAGAACTAATTCTTAGAAGTAAAGACAATAAAGAGTTAAGAGTTTATGCTACAACCTACCCTACTAATATACTCTTACCTACCCTATTACAAGACCGACAATATAGACTAAGTTTAGTATGGCAAAATGTTGGTTATAACCAGCCACCTCATCCTAGTTTTTATATTGGTACAGGTATGGAATTAGAATAGTCCTTTTTTGCTAAAAACTTACTTAAACCCTTTAAAATTAATTTTTTAAAGGGTATTCATCTATTGTTATACTTTAAATAATCCTTCACAACAAGCATTATTACTGCATTTTATAAAATCCATTTTTTTAAAATATTAAAATTACAGCATTACACCCATTCTCTATTTATAACAATGAAAACTGTAATAAAACATGATATTAAACAGTTTTTTTTAATTTTTTTCCTTTAAAATTTGAATAGATAAAAAAAACAAAAAAAGTAACAAAAAAACTGAGGCCTAAAACTCAATAAAACAATAGCAATAAAATTTCCAAAAAACATAGGATTATGGATTTAAATTATATAGAACATATTGGTATTGCAGTTAACAATCTTGAAGAAGCTACTGCGTACTACGAAAACGTTCTTGGACTTAAATGTTATTCTGTAGAAGAGGTAACAGACCAAAAAGTGAAAACAGCATTTTTTATGATTGGTCAAACAAAAATTGAACTTCTTGAAAGTACAGATCCTGAAGGTCCAATTGGTAAGTATTTAGAGAAAAAAGGTGAAGGCATTCACCACATAGCATTTGCTGTTAACAAATTAGAAGATCAGTTAGCAGATGCTGAAGAAAAAGGAGTACGCTTGATAGACAAAACTCCAAGAAAAGGTGCAGAAGGACTTCACATAGCCTTCTTACATCCTAAATCTACTCACGGTGTATTAACCGAATTATGTGAAAAAAAAGACTGAAACTAACAACACTAATTTAATATAACATTATAAACACCATAATATGTCAGTTACCAGTATTAAAATTAAAGAACTCGTTGACAAACGAGAAGAAGCAAGGCTTGGTGGTGGACAAAAAAGAATAGATGCCCAGCACAAAAAAGGTAAACTAACTGCAAGGGAGCGTATTGAATATCTACTTGACGAAGATAGCTTTGAAGAGTACGATATGTTTGTAACGCACAGATCGCATTCCTTTGGTCTAGAAAAACAAAAATACTATTCAGATGGGGTAGTAACCGGTAGAGGAACCATTGACGGAAGAATTGTTTTTGTTTTTAGTCAGGATTTTACAGTTTTCGGAGGATCCTTATCCGAAACCTTTGCAAACAAAGTATGTAAAATTTTAGATCAGGCTATGAAAGTTGGAGCTCCTGTAATTGGTTTAAATGATTCAGGTGGAGCACGTATCCAAGAAGGGGTTAGATCTCTTGCAGGATATGCAGAAATCTTCCAAAGAAACATTATGGCCTCAGGGGTAATACCTCAAATATCAGGAATCTTTGGTCCATGTGCCGGTGGTGCAGTATACTCTCCTGCCCTTACCGACTTTATCATGATGACAGAGAATACTTCTTATATGTTTGTTACCGGTCCTAAAGTAGTACAAACAGTTACTGGAGAAGTAATTACCACAGACGATTTAGGAGGTGCTAATGTACATGCCACCAAATCTGGGGTTTCTCACTTCTTAGCAAGTACCGAAGAAGAAGGTTTATTATTAATGAGAAAATTAATAAGTTACCTACCACAAAATAATCTTGAAGATCCTCCTGTAATCGATTGCTCTGATCCTATAGATCGTTTAGAGGATTCTTTAAATGAAATTATTCCAGAAAACCCTAACAAACCTTATGACATTATTGATGTAATTAGTGCTACTACAGATTATGGAGAATTTTTAGAAGTACAGAGAAATTACGCCAAAAACATTGTTGTAGGTTTTGCCAGATATAATGGTAGACCAGTAGGTATTGTGGCTAACCAACCAAAATTCCTTGCGGGTGTACTAGACATTGATGCCTCTAGAAAAGCAGCTCGTTTTGTTCGTTTTTGCGATTCATTTAATATTCCATTAGTAACTTTAGTAGATGTACCAGGTTTCTTACCAGGTAGTACGCAAGAGTATGGTGGTATTATTATTCACGGAGCAAAATTATTATTTGCTTACGGTGAAGCTACAGTGCCAAAAGTAACCATTACGTTACGTAAATCATATGGTGGTGCGCATGATGTAATGAGTTGTAAACAACTTAGAGGTGATTTAAACTATGCATGGCCAACAGCTGAAATTGCAGTTATGGGAGCCAAAGGAGCTATTGAAGTTCTTGAAGGTAAAGCCCTAGCCGCTATTCCGGATGAAGAAGAACGTGCAGAATTCATTGAAAAGAAAGAAACTGAATATTCTGAAAAATTTGCTACACCATATCTTGCAGCAAAATATGGCTTTATTGATGATATCATTGAACCAAGAAATACACGTTTCAGAATTATTAGAGCGCTAGAATCTTTAGCTACTAAGAAGGAAATGAATCCTCCTAAAAAACACTCAAACCTTCCACTATAAACCACACGTATTATGATGTTCTTAAACGCAAATATGGATGAAGGGTTTGTGATTTTACTAGTAGGAATGTTTATCGTTTTCATAGCGTTACTAGTGTTATTTACTTTGTTTACCCTAATGCCTAAACTTTTAAATGCCTTTAGCAAAAAACCTAAAACGGCGGTTAAAAAAGTATCCAATTCATCAGAAACCTCCAACAAAGAATCGTACGTTTCTGGTGAACAAATGGCAGCAGTTTCTACAGCAGTATACCTGTTTTTAGAAGAAGCACACGACGAAGAAAACGCTATTGTAACGATCAACTCCGTAGCTAAAAATTACTCTCCTTGGAGTAGTAAGATTTACGTAACCCATCGCTTTAATAATAGATAAAAATGAAAAAATATAATTTAAAAATAAACGGAAATTCTTACGCTGTACATATTACTGATGCCGATCAGAATAAAATACAGATGCAAGTAAACGGAACTTCCTACGAAGTGGAATTAGAAAAAGAAATTAAAACTACTAAAACACCTCGTTTGGTAAGATCTCAACCTTCAGCTCCTGTAGCTAAGGCTACTAAACCTTTACAAACAAGCACGTCTGTAAAGAAAATTACAGCTCCACTACCTGGTACTGTATTAAAAATATGCGTAAATGTGGGTGACACCATTAAAACAGGAGATGAACTTATTGTATTAGAAGCCATGAAAATGGAAAATATAATTCAGGCAGAAAGCTCTGGTACTATTAAATCTATACAGGTACAGGCTAACGCCAACGTATTACAAGGAGACATCTTATTAGAAATTGGTTAACAAACAATTTGTTTTGTTTAACCCATGTAAAAACATTTACCATGCTATTCAATAAAAAAAGAACATATAATAAACTTGTAATTGGGGCCTTGGCGTTTTTTATAACAGGCTTTGCCCTAGCCCAAGTTTCGGGAACTGATGCCACTATGGCGGCAGATGGTTCTTTATTCCAGAGAGCTTTAGATGGTATTGCAACTTTCTTAAGCTATACAGGATTTGCAAATGTAACAATAGCCCACATAGTAATGATTGTGGTTGGTTTATTCTTCATATTTCTAGCAATTAATTATGATTATGAGCCCTTGTTACTTATACCCATTGGTACCGGTATATTAATTGGTAATATTCCGTTTGTGGCCGGTAACCAAATAGGAATTTATGAAACAGGATCTGTTTTAAATTATTTATATTTTGGAGTTGTAAAAGGTATATACCCACCTCTGATATTCTTAGGTATTGGTGCCATGACCGACTTTTCATCACTCTTATCTAACCCAAAACTAATGTTGCTTGGTGCTGCAGCTCAGATAGGTGTTTTCTTAACATTCTTAGGAGCTATAGCTTTAGGATTTACATTACAAGAATCGGGTGCTATTGGTATTATTGGTGGTGCAGATGGTCCTACAGCAATCTTTTTATCATCCAAATTAGCTAATGGTTTAAACGGTTCTCAAAACCTTATTGGTCCTATTGCTATTGCAGCTTATAGTTATATGGCATTAGTACCAGTAATACAACCGCCAATTATGAGATTATTAACATCTCAAAAAGAGCGTGTTATTAAAATGAAACCACCAAGAGCCGTTTCTAAAAAAGAGAAAATAATATTCCCTATTGTAGGGTTGTTATTAACCACTTTTATTTCACCTTCTGCATTACCATTGTTAGGTATGTTATTCTTTGGAAATATCTTAAAAGAATCTGGACATACTGAACGTTTAGCAGAAACTGCAAGAACAAAATTAATTGATATTGTAACCATCTTATTAGGGGTAACCGTTGGAGCTTCTACACAAGCAGACGTTTTCTTAACATTCGATTCTATGAAAATATTCTGTTTAGGAGCTATATCATTTGTAATTGCAACTATGGGAGGTTTACTATTTGCTAAATTCATGAACCTTTTCTTAAAAGGAGATAATAAAATTAACCCACTTATTGGAGCTGCCGGAGTTTCTGCAGTACCAGATAGTGCAAGAGTTGTTCACGTAGAAGCATTAAAATATGATAAAAGTAATTACTTGCTAATGCATGCTATGGCACCTAACGTAGCAGGTGTAATTGGTAGTGCAGTTGCAGCAGGTATTCTTTTAAGTTTTTTAGGATAATCATCTAAATTCAACACCATGAGAAATTATTCAACACCAGAAGAAGCAGTAAAATTAATAAAATCAGGAGATCGTGTACTAGTACAGGCTGCAGCCGCAACCCCTCAGACATTGTTAAAAGCAATGGTAGGTAGAGCTTCTGAATTAAGAGATGTAGAAATAGTACATATACATACTGAAGGATATATTGATTATGTATTACCAGAATATGCAGATAGCTTTAAAACAAGTTGTTTCTTTATGGGCGGTAATATTAGAAAAGCCGTTCAACAAGGGCATGCACAATACAACCCTGTATTTTTAAGTGATATCCCTCACCTATTCAGAAGCGGTAATTTACCTATTGATGTAGCATTAGTGAATGTATCGCCGCCAGATAAACATGGTTATTGCTCATTAGGAGTATCTGTAGATATTATGATTGGCGGATTAGAGTCTGCTAAAACCGTAATTGCACAGATAAATCCTAATGTACCACGTACTATGGGAGATGGTATTATTCACATAGACAAGTTTGACGCTTGTGTAGAAGTTAATGATCCTTTATACGAATTAATACCAGGAGCTCCTACAGATGAAGAGCAATTAATAGGTACGCACATTGCCAACATGATAGAAGATGGCTCCACCTTACAAATGGGAATTGGTGGTATACCAAATGCTGTATTGTCATGTTTAGGAAATCATAAAGATTTAGGAGTACATACAGAAATGTTTTCAGAAGGTATTCTTCCTTTAATTGAAAAGGGAGTTGTGAATGGGTCTAAAAAAACTGTTTTACCTTATAAAATAGTATCAGGATTTGCTATGGGGTCTAAAAAGTTATATGACTTTATGGATGATAACCCAGAAGTTTGGATGATGGACATTGCGTTTGTAAATGATACCGCAGTAATACGTCAAAACCCTAAGGCAATTGCCATTAACTCTGCCATTGAGGTAGACATTACCGGACAAATTTGTGCAGATAGTATTGGTACCAGAATGTATTCTGGTGTTGGTGGACAAATGGACTTTATGCGTGGTGCAGCATTATCACCAGGTGGTAAAGCTATATGCGCATTACCTTCTATCACACATAAAGGTGTTTCTAAAATTGTTCCTGTACTAAAATCAGGGGCCGGTGTAGTAACTACGCGTGCCCATGTACAATATGTGGTTACTGAATTTGGTGTGGCAGAACTAAAAGGTAGAAACCTTGCGCAAAGAGCCAAAGCTCTAATAGATGTAGCTCACCCAGATGCTAGAGAAGAATTAGATAGAGAAGCACATGAGCGCTTTGGTAACAGCTTTGTTTCTTTTAATCAATTAGAACTGAATCATTAATGTGATGTAACCTAGATGAGTCATGGAAAAAGAACTTAATTTATTAAAAACCTTTCCTCCTGTAAACAAGGAGGAATGGGTTCAAAAAGCCACTGAAGATTTAAAAGGTGCCGACTTTGACAGAAAGCTTGTATGGAAAACCTACGAGGGGATACCAGTACAACCATTCTATACCGCAGAAGATACTGAAGGCAAACAATTGCCTTCTGAAATTTTAAATATTGAAGATCCAAACCATAGAACTTGGAACAATTATCTTCAAATTGAAGTTGCTGATGAAAGTGAAGCAAATAGATTAGCTGTTAAAATGATTGCGTTTGATGCTACAGGAATACTTTTTATTCTAAGGGAGCCTGCATCAACCAACTTGGAAATTTTATTAAAAGGATTAGATTTAGAAAACTTAGCAGTTTCTTTTAAAACGGAAAAACCAAGTGCTCAATTAATTGAAAACTATTTTAACTACTGCTCTAGTAAATCTGTTGCATTAGAAAAACTTACTGGTTTTTACCAATCTGATGTATTAGAATTATTAACTACCCAAGGTATTAAACCTGAGTATACAGAACTAGCAAAAATACTTGAGTTAACTAGTAAAGCAACTAAATTTTACGGCTTAACTATTCAATCTCATGCCTTTGCAGATAGTGGTGCTAATATTGCTCAAGAAATAGCATTAGTAAATAATAAGTTAGTAGAATATATTACTGAATTAACAGAAGTAAGTGAATTAGCTATTGACGAAGTGTTTAAAAATGTACTCTTCCACACGGCTATAGGTGGCGATTATTTCTTTGAGATAAGTAAAATTAGAGCCCTAAGATTGGTATTTCAATCTATCGCAGCTCATTATGGAGTTCCACAAACCACAGTGCAAATAGTTGCTTCAAGTGGTTTATGGACAAAGTCTTTATTTGACCCAAATGTTAACCTACTTAGAAACACCACCGAAGCTATGGCAGCAGTATTAGGAGGTTGTGACGGACTACTTATTCAACCCCACGATAGTAGTTTCCAAAAACCTTCTGATTTTAGCCATAGAATTGCGTTAAATGTTTCGAACCTTTTAAAAGGAGAATCTCACTTTGATAAAGTAACCGACCCATCTGCTGGTTCCTATTATATAGAAAATCTTACCGACGGATTGGTTGAAAAAGCACTAGAGCTTTTTAAAGAAGTAGAATCAAAAAATGGTTTTGTAAAAGCCTTTTCATCAGGATTTATACCTGAAATAATTCAACAAAGTAAAGCACAAAAAGAGAAAGACATCACGGCTCGTAAAAAAGTAATTGTGGGTACTAATAAATACCCTAATCTTACGGAAAAAGTTACAGTGGAAACTATAGAAAAAGTAGCTGATAATACCGCTGTATTACAACCGCAAAGAGCCTCTAACGCTTTTGATACATTACGATTAACCACGTTGAAAAACTTTAAGGAAACAGGCAACATTCCTAAAGTATACCTTTCGTGCTTTGGTAATTTAGCCATGAGAAAAGCAAGAGCCACCTTTGCTGCAGAATTTTTTGGTATTGCCGGATTCCAAATTCTTGGAGAACACATGTACAGCGCTATAGAAGAAGCGGCTAAACAAGCGGCTAATAGCGAAGGTGATATTATTGTTATGTGTTCGTCTGACCAAGATTATGTAAGTGATGGTGTTGAGTTTGCAACTACATTCAAATCAATTGCTCCTGAAAAACAATTGGTATTAGCAGGTTACCCTGCCGATATGGTAGATAGCTTAAAAGCTGCAGGTGTAGACTCATTTATTCATGTTAAAACAAATGCTATTGAAGCATTAAGTGAATATCAGAACATGTTGTTTGAACCTTCTAAAACTTTGTAATGATGAAAAGACCAGATTTCACAACCATAAAAGCGGCTATGAATAGCACTGCAAAACAGCCTGTAAACAATATAGATTCTTGGCAAACCGCAGAACATATTCCCGTTAAAAATTCATTCTCAGAAAACGACATAAAAGATGCAAATCATCTTCAGTATGCAGCAGGGTTACCTCCTTACCTAAGAGGTCCTTACTCTACTATGTATGCAAACCGACCTTGGACTATACGTCAGTATGCAGGGTTTTCTACTGCTGAAGAATCTAATGCATTTTATAAAAGAAACCTTGCCGCAGGGCAAAAAGGATTATCTGTAGCCTTTGATTTACCTACTCACCGAGGATATGATTCTGATCACCCACGTGTAGAAGGAGATGTAGGTAAAGCTGGGGTAGCAATTGACTCAATTCTAGATATGAAAGTTTTATTTGATGATATACCATTAGATAAAATGTCAGTATCTATGACTATGAACGGAGCCGTAATTCCAGTAATGGCATTTTACATTTTAGCTGCGGAAGAACAAGGAGTTTCTATGGATCAGTTAAGTGGTACTATTCAAAATGATATTCTAAAAGAATTCATGGTACGTAATACCTATATCTATCCACCTAAACCATCTATGAAAATTATTGGTGACATCTTTAAGTTTACCAGTCAGAACATGCCACGCTTTAACTCTATTTCTATCTCAGGTTACCACATGCAAGAAGCAGGTGCTACCGCAGATATTGAGTTAGCCTACACCCTAGCCGATGGACTAGAATATTTAAGAACAGGTATAGAAGCAGGTTTAACCATAGACCAGTTTGCGCCTAGACTTTCATTCTTTTGGGCAGTTGGTATGAACCATTTTATGGAAATAGCTAAAATGCGTGCAGGTCGTGTTCTTTGGGCAAGAATTGTAAAGCAATTTAATCCTAAGAACCCTAAATCAATGGCATTAAGAACCCACTCACAAACCAGTGGATATAGTCTTAGTGAAGCAGACCCTTACAACAATGTAGCACGTACTTGTATAGAAGCTATGGCCGCTGCTTGCGGACATACACAAAGTTTACATACCAATGCACTAGATGAAGCTATTGCCTTACCTACAGATTTCTCTGCACGTATTGCTAGAAATACACAGTTATACCTGCAAGATGAAACCAACATGACCAAGGTAGTAGACCCATGGGCAGGTAGTTATTATGTAGAGTATTTAACCAAAGAGCTTATAGACAAAGCTTGGAAACATATTCAGGAAATTGAAGAACTTGGTGGAATGGCAAAAGCTATTGAAACCGGTTTACCAAAAATGAGAATTGAAGAAGCATCTGCCAGAAAACAAGCCAGAATTGATGCAGGTAAAGATGTTTTAGTTGGTGTAAATAAATACAAAGTAAACGAAGAATCTGATATTGAAGTTCTTGAAGTAGATAACTCCGCTGTAAGAGATAGCCAAATTGCACGCTTGAAAAAACTAAGAGCTGAAAGAAATCAAGAAGCTGTTGAAAAAGCATTAGAAGCGTTATCTGAATGTGCAAAAACAGGAGAAGGTAATTTATTAGAACTTGCTATTAATGCTGCCCGAGAACGTGCTTCACTTGGTGAAATATCAGATGCGATGGAGAAACATTTTGGAAGACATAAAGCAGTTGTAAAAACCATTTCTGGAGTATACTCTCAAGAAACAGGAAACGATGCCGAATTTTTAAAAGTAAAAGAATTAACCGATTCATTTGCTGAAGAAGTTGGTAGAAGACCTAGAGTTATGATTGCTAAGATGGGACAAGATGGTCACGACCGTGGTGCTAAAGTAATTGCGTCTTCTTTTGCTGATATGGGATTTGATGTAGATATGGGACCATTATTCCAAACACCAGAAGAGGTAGCCCGCCAAGCTGCAGAGAATGATGTTGATTTTGTAGGTGCATCTTCACTTGCAGGTGGACACAAAACTTTAATTCCTAAACTAGTAGAAGAACTTAAAAAATTAGGAAGAGGAGATATCTTAGTATTTGCAGGAGGTGTAATTCCACGTCAAGATTATGAATATTTGTACGAACGAGGCATTTTTGAGGTATTTGGACCCGGTTCTATCATACCAATTTGTGCACAAACCATGATGAAAAAATTAATGGTTACCGAAGAAGACAAGTAATTAAAATATAAAGTCATTAGTTGACTTTAAATACTCGATTAAGTTTTAAGTTTAAAAGATCTCAGATTAACTTCTGAGATCTTTTTTTATTAAATAAAACACTAATAAATAGACGTTTAAAACTTTATAGTGTATGTTACCTATGTTACTTACCATTGCTAATTTATTAAGTACTTTAGAGCTATATTTTACTAATAAATACTACTAAAGTTTTCTATATGAAACGAACTAAAATAATTATTATAGGAGGACTATCTGCTGGACCTTCTGCAGCTGCTAAAGCAAGAAGAACCAATGAAAATGCTGAAATTATACTCTTTGAAAAAACCAAACATATAAGTTATGCTACTTGTGGTATCCCGTATGCTATGTCTGGTAAAATTAAAACTAGAGACAAGCTTATGGTAGTGCAACCCGAATTACTAAAAAAAAGATTTGGGGTAGACTTACATTTAAATGAACCCGTTATAGATATTGACCCAAATGCACAATTAGTTTACACCAGCAATGGATCTTATTCTTACGACAAACTTGTACTTGCTACTGGTGGAAACGCCTTCTTACCTCCTATTAAAAACATTCAAAACTATCAAAATTGGGCATTTGCTAAAACTATAGAAGATTTTGATAAAATCATGAAAAACGGTGTTATTGATAAAGCACAACATATTACCATAGTAGGCGCCGGACTTATTGGATTAGAAACTGCTGAAAATTTAGTACATGCAGGTAAAAAAGTAACCATAGTAGAATACGCAGATCAGGTATTAGGAAACTGGGATAAAAAATTTGCACAAATAGCTCTACATGAACTTACCAAAAATGGTGTTGAAGTAAAATTAAACACCACTGTTAAGGAAATAGACACTTCAGTTCAAGAACTTATTCTAACCAATGGAGAACGGTTTTACACAGACTATATGTTAGTAGGTATTAGTGTAAAACCAAATACTGAAATGTTAATAGCTAAAGGGGCTGAACATTTACAAAATGGGGCACTAATTGTTAATGAACGCATGGAAACATCGTTACCAAATATTTATGCTGCTGGTGATTGCGCTTCTATACCCAACCTGCTCACAGGAGAGTCGTCTTGGTACCCTATGGGTACGCATTCTAACAAGGCAGGCCGTGTTGCAGGGGCTAATGCCGCAGGAGGTAATGAAACCTTTGAAGGTGCTTATGGTACTGCCATTATGAAATTGTTTGATTATACGATTGCCAGAACAGGAATGGGAATTAAAGAATTGGAAAGAAAACAGATAAATTATAAATCGTCCATGATTATAGCTGGTACTACTCCAGGTTTCTATCCTGATCCGAAAGACTTATTTTTAGAAATTTATTTTGATGCTGATTCAGGAGTTATTCTTGGAGCAGAAATGATTGGAGAAAAAGGTGTAGATAAGAGAGTTGATGTACTAGCCACCGCAATATATGCTAAACTAACTATTAGTGATTTACCTCGATTAGATTTAGCGTATGCCCCGCCCTACTCCCCAGCAAAAGACCCTGTTGTAGTTGCCGGCTATGTAGCAGAAAACTCTTTAAAACAAAAGTATCAGGAAGTAAATGTAACTAAAGCAGCAGAGCTAATACATACGAATAAAGATTTGATTCTATTAGATGTAAGAAACGTTGCAGAATTACATAAAAATGGTGCTCTAGATAATGCTGTAAATATTCCTTTGGATGAATTAAGAAACAGATTGGAAGAATTAGATCCTAACAAGTCCATACTAGTTTACTGTGCAAAAGGACTAAGAGGCTATTTATCATCTCTTATTCTAGCACATAACGGATTTAATAATATCTACAATTTAGCAGGAGGATTTACTGCTTGGAAAAATATGACAAATAAGTAGTATAACTTTGCTACCCCATTCAATAAATTTTGAGGGGTAGCTTTTACTTATAGAAGTATACTTTAAATATATCTTAAAAACACTCTTAAACTTGAACTTTTAAAGTTAAAATGGTTCCCACTACTTAAAAAAATAGTATGTTTGGTTACCGTTAAAATGAGTAGGAATTGAAGTATGTTGTTTTAATTATCATTTTTTTTTGTGGAGCTTCCTTATATGCTCAAAAGAAAGACTCTATCTCCACAAAACGAAAAGAAATTGATAGTGTAAGGCAACTTAAAAATCAACAATTCTATCAAAACCTACAGGATAAATCCGGTAAAAGTAAATTCGGACATATGTTACACGACTTTATTTTTAAACCTGTAAATCCTTCTGATAAAAAAGCCACAGCTGCAACTTTAGAAAGAGATCTTCAAAGAAATTTTAAAGAATATCAAGGCAAAACAATCAGAAAAATTGTTATTAAATCTTTAGACCCTATTGGTTACAATGAAAAGGATACCACGCAAGTACCCACAAGAAAATTAGACATACTAGCTAATTCTGTGCACCTGAAAACTACCCCCTTCACGGTGAGAGGTTTACTTTTAGTTAAAGAAAATCAGCCATTAGATTCCTTACTCATACTAGAATCTGAACGTTTATTAAGACGCCGTAATTTTATAAGACGTGCCCTTATAAAACCTACTCCAATTCAAAATAATGATGAAGAAGTAGACCTCTACATATATGTTTTAGATAGTTGGAGTTTTCTTGTAGATGGTGACGTTAGTGGAAGCAGTGGAGAAATTAGATTAAGGGAATTTAACTTTATGGGGTTGGGGCACCGATTAACTATGGCTTATAAACAAGGCTATAAAGACAATAAAGGAAACGCCTATACATTAGGATACAGAGCAGCCAACTTGTACAACACCTTTATAAACGCAGAAGCATCAAGAGATTTAGAAATTGACAATACCTTTGAAAATAAATTTGTAGTTGATAGAACTTTTTACTCTCCATTTACTAGGTGGGCGGGTAAAATAGGCTATACAGAACAACTTAAACTAGAAGGACTTTATATTAACCAGTTAGATACCATTATTTATGAGCCTGTAGAAGATAATACCTTTGATGTATGGAGTGGTTTAGCAATTCCTATTAGTAACCAAAAGAATTCAGAAAAATTACCCACAAATTTAATTTTGGCAGCTAGGTACACTCATACAGATTATATGGATAAACCCGATGCTACTATTGACTCTGTTTCTTATTTTCAAGATGAAGATTTATATATGACTTCCATTGGAGTAAGACACGTAAATTACGTTAGAGACCGTTATATATTTAGAAATGGTGATATTGAAGATATTGCTATAGGAAGTAGTTTATTTTTAAATGCCGGATACCAACAGTATCCTATGGGTGGTAATTGTTATTTAGGTACCAGTATTACTTTAAATAACTATTTTAAAAATTTTGGCTACTTGGCAGGAAATTTTGAATATGGAAGTTACTTTAATGATGGTAAAACTACACAATCTTTACTTAGACTAGAAAGTACATATTTTACTCCGGTTTTTAGAATTGGCGCTTGGTATTTTAGACAATTTGCAAGAATAAACTCCGTAATGGGTTTTGGTAGAAAAGACTTTGTTTTAGATAGAATTACCTTAAATGAAGACAATGGTATACAAGGCTTTGACAGTCCAATAGTGCATGGAACTCGAAAGTTTGTGTTTAGTTTTAAAACGCAATCTTATGTTCCCTTCAATTGGTTGGGTTTTCGTATGAGTCCATTCATAAACGTAGATTTAGGATACATAGGGCAAGAAAAGCAGCCTTTATTTCAAAATGAATCTTATAAAAAGTTTGGGTTCGGTTTTCTAATAAGTAATGATTACTTTGTATTTGAAAATATTACTATTTCGTTCTTCTATATACCCGAAATTCCAGGAGCTAATGGAGGCAATTTCCAAATTAAAGCATCTACAAATAATAATTTCGGTTTAGAAAATTATGACTATCAACCTCCACACGTTATTCCTTACAAATAGAACGTCTATTAAATAAAAAAATAATTATAGCGTACTTTTTTAATGAAATTATTATAAAAAGTTAAAATTATTTATCAAAAATTCTTATTATTTCAAAAGAATATCAGACCTTTAACCCCTTATAGCTAGGAGAAAAAGTTATATTTATAAAATCGTCTTATTTTTCGTGAAATAAGTTCAAGAAATAAGAAAGTAATACGTACGTAAGTACTTAGATATATAAAGTTTAGAAAATTAACGACCCCTATTATGAAAGAAAATTTTGAGGAGTTTATTACTAGATTTAAAGACCGATTGCATGATTTATTTCATAACAAAACGGATATTGATAACTTAAGTCTTTCTCGTGGATTACCAGAAAAAGTTTGGAGTGAAATAATGGCATTAAAACCATTATCAGTTGCTGTGCCAGAACAATTTGGTGGACGCGGATTAGAAGTAAAGGAGTGTTTAAGTGTGCTTTCTGCAGCATCTTATGAAGCCTTACCGTTATCTCTAACTTTTGGTATTAACATTGCCCTATTTTTAGAACCATTTGCTAAATATAGTAACGATGCTATTAAACCAGAAGTCTACAATCGTTTTATAAATCATGGCGCTATGGGTGGCCTTATGATTACTGAACCAGATTATGGTAGTGATGCTTTAAGTATGCAAACCAGTAATGTGCTAACGGAAGAAGGATATGCACTTAAAGGTCAAAAGCACTGGCAAGGTCTAACTGGCATGGCAGACTATTGGTTAGTAACATCTAGAAAGAAAAATGATAATGGAGATCTAGCAAGAGATATTGACTTTTTTGTTACAGATGAAAGTAAGCCTGAACAAAAAATCAATGTAGAGAACTATTTCAACAACCTAGGGTTATATATGATACCTTACGGTTTGAATAATATTGACTTAAAAGTTCCTGCAAATCAGAAATTAGAAGCACCACGCACAGGTATTAAAATGATGCTTGATATACTACACCGTAGTAGATTACAATTTCCGGGTATGGGAATGGGCTTTATTAAAAGAATGTTAGACGAAGCTATTGAGCATTGTACCAACCGTATTGTTGGCGGACAGAGCTTACTGCATTTAGATTCTGTAAAATTCCAGATTTCTAGAATTCAAGCTGCTTATAGTTTATGTTCTGGTATGTGCGCTAGAAGTTCTTCTATGAGTGGAATTGATTTTGAACTATCTGGTCAAGGTTTAGAAGCAAACAGTATGAAAGCTTTGGTAACAGACATGATGCAAGAATCTGCTCAACTATGCACACAACTTTCTGGTTCTAGTGGATATAAACTAGATCATATTGCAGGCCGTGGTATTGTAGATAGTAGACCTTTCCAAATTTTTGAAGGTTCTAACGAAATGCTTTATACTCAAATTGCAGAAGTTGTTACTAAGCAAATGAAAAGGCTTAAGGAGACAAAGCTTGGTAAAGCTCTTTCTGAAATGGATAGAACTAGCAGAATTGCTCCAATGCTGAAAAAACAATTAGATTTTAACTTACCTGACAACATGGTTCAAAGACAAATGGTTGTTTTGGGACAGGTTGTAGCAAGAATGGTGAGTTTACAGTATGTTAGTGAGATGGTAGATAAAGGCTTTAGAAATGATTTATTTGATAATTGTTTCAAACATATGTCTATGGATATTACTAGATTACTTTCTGATTTTATTGATTACAATAACGCAGAACCAATTGTTGCCTACAATGAAAATTCTGATTGGATGAATTTTATTTAAAATTAGCTTACAATTATCACACATAAAAAGAAAGGCTGCTTAAACATTTAAGCAGCCTTTTTTATTTAGTAGCAATCCATTAATAATTGCTTTTTCTTCTGATAGTAACTAAGAGGTTTACCGTTATATTCTAAACAAATACTTTGTAATAATTCAAGCACATCTTTTTGCATTAAAACGGAACCACAAATCATTATCACTCCGCCTGAATCTAGAACACCTGCCAACCATTCCGATTTTTCTTTTAGCTTATCCTGAACATATTGTTTTTCAGTAAACTCTCTAGAATATGCGGGTATAAAATCTTCTAATTGCTTATTTTGTAATGCTTCTGAAACAATATCTGCATATAAATTATATGAAATACTATTTTTAGCACCCCAAAAAAGATGTGTAGCTATTTTGCTAGTATTTTGCTTTACCATTCCTAAAAAAGGCGCTATACCAGTACCAGTAGCTATTAAAACCACATGGTTAGCACGTTTAGGAAAATAGAAACTCTTATTTTTAATTCTAGAAGCCTTAATTGTTTCTCCTGCAGATAAATTATTTAAGAAATTTGAACACTTACCATATTCGTGTAACTTAATACTAAGTACAAGTTCTTGATTAGGTAAAACCCCAACAGAATACAACCGTTGATGTTCCTCTTGGGCTGGAGAAATACCTACTAAATCACCCGACTTAAACTTGCTTTTATCCGTAGGTTTTAAAAACAACATAAACGCGTTACTAGAAGTTTCTAATTCAGTTTTAACCTGTACCACGAACTCTTTTTCCCTACTATGCTTAAAAGCATCTTCATTTCTTTTATAATTACCAAGTGCTACACCACTTACCTCTGCATATTGTAAAACCCATTGGTTAAACGACTCAGCAGATTGATTGTTTACAGTATGTAAAGGCAATACTGGAGTACAATTAGGAGATTTTTTTAAAACAGCTTGTACCTCATAAGCAAATTTACAATAGTCTTTATAAGCTAATGATCCAAAACCTAAAACGGTAAATTGAAAATTAGTATTACTTACATTACTAAACTTACTTATAAATTTGCTGGCATTAGAAGGTGCTTCTCCTACCCCATAACTTGCCGTTAAAATTAAAAGCTGTTGGAGTTTAGGATAGTGGGTATAGTTGTTTAAATGATCTATATATACCTTCTTTTGGTTATTCGTTAGCTGTTCTTGTAGCCATACAGCAAACTTAAGGGTGGTACCCCCTTCTGAACCTACTAATATCACATGAGTGGCTTCTACCCTTTTGTACTTATTCTTTAATTTAGCTTCTCTTCTTTTAAAAGTTATTTTAAATCCTGATACTACAAAGAATAAAATAGCAATTGCCGCTAATAATAAAATTGTTGCCCACCAATAGCTACTTTCACCAGTATGCAAAATATATCCCCATTGATATGCTATTTCAGAGAAAGGATACCTAATACTACTTTCTACCTCCCCTGTATACTGATTGATAACAAGCTCTCTATCTTCTAGATAAAATTTATAAAAATCGGTTACATCTGGTGAAAAAGGAAATTCAATAGATTTTATGTCACTCAAGTAAACATCATGTATACCAGGAAATTCTTCAACTAATAAAGTAGGTTCCTCACTTAAATTATCTTCATCTATACTGTGCTCTAATACCGTATGTGTAACAATATTTAATTGATAAACCGATAGCAACACTCCACTAATACTAATAATCAATATGGGTATTAAAAGTACTCTACCAAGATAAACGTGACTATACTGAAAAAAATGATCATTGATAATTCTATCAAAAAAATGCCTAATACCCTGTTGTCTTTTTATAATAAGTACAAATCCTGAAATAGTAATAATTACAAGTATAAAGGAAGTTAGCATCATAAAAATTCGACCTGTTGTATGTAAAAACAATGATCTGTGTAAGGTTTTTGCAAACTTATAGGTAGCTGTTTCAGGTATAATATCACATATTTTTTCAGTAGTAATTGGGTCTATATAAAACTCCTCCAAATCGCCTTCATCTGTAATTACAGAAGCTGTAACTAAGTGGCTAGGGGTTATTTTTACCTCTAAAATTTCAAGGTAATTTTGTTGAAGAGCATCTATAGTTTTGGCAACCGGAATTTCATTTAAATTAGTGTTAGAAGATAATTGAAATTCATTATTAATTGGCTGAAATGCCAATACAATTCCGGTTAAAGAAGCAATAATTAAAAATAAAAAAGAGCATACAGCCAACGCTAAGTGGCTGTATCTCCATATTGATAATGTCATAAACTTATTTTGAAATTAAACGGATATAACGAATATATCCCGTTCCTTCAAATTTACCATTTAAACTCTCAGTTGTAAAAGGAACTTCCAAATCAGAAGTGTAATATTCTTGATCCTCTACTGCACTTTCAAATCTAATTTTGTAACCTTTATCAAGTTTCTCTTTTGGAACATCAAATGCAATAATAGCTCTTGCTCCAGGGTTTATGGTAGCTCCACTAATAGCATCTACATCATCCTCTTTGTGCCCAATACCTCTGTACCACTGTTGTAAAGACTCATACCATTCACTATCATCACCTACCATATATAGTGTTTGCTCGTATCCTCCTTTATCATTAATTAATGATACGGCAATGTAAGCGCCTTCCCCTGTATAATTTTTTGTTTGTAACAAACACTTTACTGTTTGTGCTTCAAAGGTGTTAGAAGCCGTAAAACCTACCATAGAGAATATAGCTACAGCAAGTAATACCATTTTATACGTTATATTTTTCATAATCAACTTCTTATTTTAAAAATTCTATAGAAGCTTTGGCTTCTTTTAACAATTCATTTTCGCTAGCCAAATCATAAGCACTTTCCTCAAAATCAGTAGTTGCTTTTACATCTGCTCCATTAGCCACTAAAAATTTTAGTATTTGTGTATCCTTAGCTAATAAAGCTGCTTTTAACAATGGCGTATACCCTTCTTTATTTTTAGCATTGATATCAACATCCTCTGCCAAAGCTAATTTAAGTAAATCCATATTTTCTGTCTCTACTGCAATATGAAATAAATTATTGCCATTTGGCTGAGCTTTAGCTACATCAAAACCTTGTTTTTTTAATAGAGCTAATTTAGTTTGGTCTACTTTAGTAGCAGAACGTCTAACAGAATTGGTAGTTGCCCAATAGTAAAGTATACTATTACCATCTTTGTCGTTTACATCTACAGAAGCTCCTCTCTCTAAAAGCATAGAAACCACCTCGGCAGAATTATATTTCATAGCTATAGCTAAAGCGGTTACTCCATCTTTATTAGCATGATTCAAATCTTTAGTAAGTGTAGCTAATCTTTCTACTATTTCTATAGTATTTCCTGCTGCACTAAGCAATGCATTTGTGCCTTCTTCGTTTACTCTATTTACTTCTACACCTTTCTTAATAAAGTAATTAATTAGCTCCAAATTTTTAGCTTTACCACTAATAATAGTTAATGGTGTATTTCCTATACGATCTGTTGTATTCATTTTTAAACCCAACGAGGCTAAAAACTCAAACGTTTCTAAATCTGGAGCTCCTCTACGTGTTCCTTTAGCAGCAAAAAGAACAGCATTTGCTCCCTCTTTATTCGTATTTTTATAAGCAATACCTCTATCTACTAAAATTTTCATAAGTGGTATATTTCCACCTCTTGCGGCATAATTAAAAATGCCATTCCCTTCTTCATCAACACTATTAATATCCAATCCTTTTGAAACAAAATAATCAATTAAAGATGCATCTTTAACTCTAGAAGCTACTAAAAGTATTGCCGATGCTCCATCATTATTAGTTTGGGTAATATCTGCACCACCATTTATTAAAGCATCATACAATTCCTTATTATCTATACCAGCAAAGGCTGCAAAATTAATAGCATCAAATCCATGTGTTCCTTTCAAACTAACATCTGCTCCCTTTTTTAATAACAGTTGTATTACTGGTAAGTTTCCCTTGTAAGCTGCCCATATTAAATACGTACGACCATCATGTGTTCTTGTATTCACAGAAACTTCTTTCAAAGAGATTAAATAATCAACCGCATCAACAGAAGCTCCTTCTAAAATAGCAAGCGCAGTAGCATCAAAACTTCTTGAATTTTTTTCTACTGGACTATTACCATCTTTAATAGCTTTTTTTATAGTTGATACTGACGGATTTTTTTTCCAAAAATCATTCTGAATTAAAATGTTTTGCTGTGCCGATACAAGCATTACCATAAGTAAACCTATAAAGGTTAAATAGACTTTTTTCATTACTATATTTAATGTTCAATTTTCGTTATCAAAAATAATTCTAAATAACGAGTTATCCTAGAGTTTATAGGACTCATAAGTATTGAAATGGTTTAATTTGAACCTAACAAATTAAACCTAAACTAAATAACTTTCATTATAAATATTTAATTATCAACAATATAAAACCATAAATATTTATGGAAAGGTATACCCATAACCATCAAAAATTATTTATATTTATTTTAAATAATAACATAACTTTAATAAATAATCCTTTATAATATACTTACAAACGGCTTTTTAATGCATGAAATTAGAGAACAATTAGAACTACTTAGCCCGATAAACGATAAGGATTGGAAACTATTCAGCGAAAAACTTATCAAATGTGCGGTCTCAAAAAAAACATCCATATTAAAACAAGGGTATGTTGAAAACTATATCTATTTTATAAAAGATGGAATTTTACGACAATATATTCCATTAGAAGAAAAAGAGATTACTCTAGGTTTTGGTTTTAGCAATACCTTTATGAGTGGTTATGATTCCTTTATTACCCGAACACCTAGTAACTTTACTATTGAAAGCCTAACTAGCACAGTACTCTATAAGATACATTATAATGATCTCCATTTCATTTATCAAAATACCTCATCTGGAAATGAAATAGGCAGACACATTGCAGAAAATCTGTTCTTGCTGAAAACTAAAAGAGAGTATTCATTTCTTCAAGAAACACCTGAAAAACGATATATAAATTTATTTAAAGACCGACCAAATGTGATAGCTCAAATTCCACTAAAATATATAGCTTCTTATATAGGGGTAACTCCACAAGCATTAAGTAGAATTAGGAAACGAATTAATTAACTCGGGTTCATTTTATCACATATTTTGGTTACCTAAGTTTGTAACAAAAACATATGAAACCTTTTATAGCCCTATTAGTTGTTTTTGTAGTTACCTTATTTATAACCAAAATAGCTTTTGGATATTATCATGTACATAAAGCCGCAATTTTTGCTATTACGGGTATGTTGCTATTTGCCTCATTAGGCCACTTTATGTACACCGAAGGAATGCAATATATGATTCCTTCTTTCTTTCCATTTCGTTTTCAACTTATAGTACTAAGTGGTATTCTAGAAATTGTCTTAGCGTTCGTGCTATTAATTCCAAAATATGAAAAGTTATTTGCGTGGGTTATTATAGTATACCTTATATGTGTTTTACCTTTTAATATTTATAGCGCAGTTGAAAAGATAAACTATCAAAACCCAAAAATTGAAGGTCCCGGACTTTCATATTTATGGCTTAGAATACCTATTCAACTCTTTTATATAGGTTGGCTATACTTCCTTTGTATTATAAAATTGTAATAACATTTTCTTAAAAACAATAATCAAGCTAATAAGATTCTTATATTTATATGTATAGCATAAATATATGAGTCAACTAGATATAGGTAAAGTAGTTAAAGAGGCTATTGATAAAGCAAAAACAGAAACAGGCAATATAAATATTTTAATTGCTGGAAAAACGGGTGTTGGAAAATCTACGCTCATTAATGCTGTATTTCAAGGTAACTACGCTACCACCGGACAGGGTAAACCTGTTACAAAAAGTACTCGGGAAATAAAAAAAGAAGGGATTCCTTTAACGTTGTTTGACACTAGAGGAATGGAAGTTAGCGAATTTGAAACTACCTATTCGCAATTAGAAGAATTGGTTAAAGAACGTTCTAAACGTAAAAACCCCGATGAACATATACATGCTGCCTGGGTATGCATTGATGAAAGCTCTAGAAGAATTGAAGATGCTGAAATACAGTTAACCAAAATGCTTGCGAGTTATATACCTGTTTTAGGGGTTATTACAAAAGCACAAGCAGATAGAGGTTTTAGAGCAATTGTTTTTGAACATTTAAAAGATGTAAAAAACATTATCAGGGTAAACTCTATTGATGAAACCTTAGATGATGGATATGTAATTAAAAAATTCGGTTTACAAGAACTTGTAGAAGCTACTATGGAAATAGTGCCAGAAGGACAACATAGAGCTTTTGCTGCTTCTCAAAAAGTTTCTATAGATATAAAAAAAAAGACAGCCCATAAAATAGTAGTTTCGGCTGCGGGAATTGCTGGTAGTATTGGAGCCACCCCTATACCTTTTTCAGATGCTGTTGCATTAGTACCTGTACAAGTAACTATGCTGGCAGGTATTACATCAGTTTTTGGGTTCACCCTAGAAGAAGGCTTTCTAAAAACCTTAATAGCATCAGTAATTACCGGAAGCGGTGCCACCCTAATTGGAAGAAGTATAGCTTCTAATTTATTAAAATTTATTCCTGGAGTTGGTAGTGTTGCCGGTGGTATTATTTCTGCAGGTACAGCAGCAGCGGTTACTACAGCTTTTGGTGAAGCCTACATACAAACACTTGCCCACTTATTGGTCAAAAAAGATATGAAAGATATTACGCAAACCGATATATTAACTGAATTAAAAAAACGATTTAAGGGTAAAAAAAATAATGTAGAAACCAATTAAAAAGGGATTCCTTTACAGAAAACCCTTTTTTTAATTAGATAACCCAAAAATTTTAACCATAATTACATCATTCTAAAACTTAGACTGAAATAATTAAAAAAACCCATTTCTTATATAACTGCTATGAAAACTTGAAATAGGGTCTTAAATTCTACATTGATTTTGCTATCAAAAACTCAAATTTTTATTAATCACACTACGAATGTCCAATTTTATAATCTTAGTAAAAAATTGATTCTACGTTAACAGGTATTCTCTCTACAAAGTATGACAATCCATAGATAAATCTCCTCTAAGGGTTATAACAATCTTTTATAAATCAACTGATTATTTGAGAAAACAAAATGATATAAATTTATTTTTAAGATAATTTTCGTACATCACTAATAGTTATTCTTTGTATATTTGTAATTATGAAATCCATACTTAGTAAAATATTAAGTAGTGTACTCGCAGTAGTAGTGTTCTTTTCTACAGTGTCTTTTACTATAGATGAGCATTATTGCGGAGATCAACTTGTATCATTATCAGTTTTTACTAAAGCTGATTCATGTGGTATGGAAATGGCAGAGAAAGTAAGCACCACTGAAAAATGTAATAACATTTTAAAAAAGCAATGCTGCCATAATAAAACACAGTTAGTTAAAGGACAGAACGAACTACAAACTTCATTTTCTGACTTAACATTTTCTCAACAACTATTCTTAACTTCCTTTGTTTATTCTTATATAAACTTATTTGAAGGGTTTGATGAAGAGGTATCTTCTCTAAATAGCTATGAACCCGATCTGGTTGTTAAGTCCATACACAAATTGCACGAGGTATATTTAATTTGATTATTAAGTAGTATAGGCAGTACCCCAAAATTTTATTAAGGGGGTATTTGATGAATATCACAAAATGTCTAATTATTTAATAATGATTTCTTATGCTTAACAAAAGCATTAAATTTCTAATAGAAAATAAGCTTGTAGCTATTCTTCTATTACTAACATTAGTTACAACAGGTATTGTTTACGCTCCATTTGAGTGGAATAAAGGGCTATTACCTACCAACCCGGTAGCGGTAGATGCTATCCCAGATATTGGAGAAAATCAACAAATTGTATTTACAAAATGGGAAGGTAGATCTCCTCAAGATATTGAAGATCAAATCACCTATCCCCTTACCTCTTCTCTATTGGGTATACCAGGGGTAAAAACTATCAGAAGTTCTTCTATGTTTGGTTTTTCTACCATCTATATCATTTTTGAAGAGGATGTAGAATTTTATTGGAGTAGAAGTAGAATTTTAGAAAAACTAA
The DNA here is from genome assembly GCF_027924185.1 of Neptunitalea lumnitzerae. Taxonomy (GTDB): domain Bacteria; phylum Bacteroidota; class Bacteroidia; order Flavobacteriales; family Flavobacteriaceae; genus Neptunitalea; species Neptunitalea lumnitzerae. The sequence continues at coordinate 192,760 of NZ_BRVO01000002.1, read as the reverse complement.
ACTCACTTCCTACTAATGTATTACCTACCGATGTACAACCTACCTTAGGGCCAGATGCTACAGGATTAGGACAAATTTTTTGGTACACCCTTGAAGGTCGAGATGAAAATGGGAACGTTACTGGAGGATGGGATTTACAAGAGTTGAGAAGTACTCAAGATTATATTGTAAAATACGCACTTTCTTCTGCAGCTGGTGTTTCAGAAGTAGCTTCCATTGGTGGTTATGTAAAGGAATACCAAATTGATGTGCAACCAGAATTAATGAGGCAATACAATATTACGTTGCCACAAATAGTAGCAGCTATTAAACAAAGTAACGAAGATATAGGTGCTCAAACTTTAGAAATTAACAAAGCAGAATATTTAGTTAGAGGACTAGGTTACGTGAAATCTATATCAGATATTGAAAATTCGGTAGTCACAAGTACTAACTATACTCCTCTATTGGTAAAAGACGTAGCCAAAGTTACTTTGGGTCCTGCAGCCAGAAGAGGGATTTTAGATAAAGAAGGTGCTGAAGTGGTTGGTGGAGTTGTAGTAGCAAGATATGGAGCCAATCCTATGGAAGTTATTACTAATGTAAAAAGTAAAATTAAAGAACTTAGTAATGGCTTACCTACTAAAACCCTAAAAGATGGCACCCTATCTAAGCTTACCATAGTTCCTTTCTATGATAGATCTGTGTTAATTAAAGAAACCATAGGCACTTTAAATGAAGCATTAACTATGGAAATTCTCATTACCATTTTTGTGATTATGGTTATGGTATTCAATCTAAGAGCTTCTATTTTAATTTCATCCCTACTACCTGTAGCAGTTCTCATGGTTTTTATAGCTATGAAATGGTTTCAAATAGACGCTAATATTGTAGCACTTTCAGGTATTGCTATTGCCATTGGTACCATGGTAGATGTAGGTATTATTTTATGCGAAAATATTATTAGACATTTAGACGAAGACAAAGATAAGTTACCTCTAAATACCGTTATTTACAATGCAACATCAGAAGTGTCTGGAGCAATTATTACCGCTGTATTAACTACTATCATTAGTTTTATCCCTGTATTTACCATGGTAGGTGCCGAAGGAAAACTGTTTAGACCTTTGGCTTTTACAAAAACCTTTGCCTTAACAGCTTCTATCATAGTTGCCCTGTTTATTCTTCCTCCTTTTGCCGCAATACTTTTTAAAAAGCGAACATTAAAGCATACTACTTTCTGGTTATGGAATACATTGCTACTAGTAATAGCAACTGTAGCACTTATAAATGGCTATTGGATTGGACTCACACTTATTGCTTTTAGTCTTATAGCAATAGGTGCTAAACTAAATTATATAACCTTAAAAAGAGTTGCTACTTTACAGGTTGCCATTTGTGTTACAACCATTATATGTTTGTTGGCCAACTATTGGAGACCTTTAGGGATGCAAAAAAGTTATGCTATTAACTTTCTATTTGTGGCATTAATTTGCTTGGGAATACTTGCTCTAATTACCGTGTTTAGAAAACTATATACACAAATATTAACCTGGGCGTTAGCTCACAAAATATTATTTCTAACAATACCAACAGCTTTACTTGTTGGGGCGGTATTTATTCTTAAAAATACGGGTAAGGAGTTTATGCCCTCTTTAAATGAGGGATCTTTTCTATTAATGCCAACCTCTTTACCTCATGCAGGAATAGAAGAAAACAAAAGAGTCTTACAACAGTTAGATATGGCAGTTGCTTCGATACCAGAAATTGAAACTGTTGTTGGTAAAGCAGGGAGAACAGAAAGTGCATTAGACCCAGCACCCCTATCTATGTATGAAAATATTATTCAATACAAAACAGAATACATAGAAAACGAGCAAGGCGAAAAACTTCGTTTTAAAGTAAATAAAGATGGTCTATTTATTTTAAAAAATGGTTCATTAGCGTATAACCCCAATACTAGTTTTGATACTCCAAATACAAAGGAACAAAATGTTATAAACGCATTACGCATAAATTCCTCTGAACTAGTAATTGATGAAGATGGAGAGCTGTTTAGAAATTGGCGCCCTGAAATTAAAAGTCCAGATGATATATGGTCAGAAATTGTAAGTGCTACCAAGTTACCAGGTATTACATCTGCACCAAAATTACAGCCAATAGAAACGCGCCTTGTAATGCTACAAACAGGTATGCGTGCTCCTATGGGGATTAAAGTAAAAGGTCAAAACTTAAAACAAATTGAAGATTTTGGTATACAACTAGAGGATATTCTTAAAGAAACAGAAGGAGTTAAAAACGAAGCTGTTTTTGCAGATAGAATTGTTGGTAAACCTTATTTATTAATTGATATTAATAGAGAAAAAATTGCACGATATGGGTTATCTATTCAAGCTATTCAAAATCAACTAAAAGTGGCTGTTGGTGGTATGGTTCTTTCTCAAACCGTAGAAGGTCGTGAACGCTATAGCATACGAGTAAGATACCCTAGAGAACTTAGAGGAACTCCTACCGACTTAGAACAAATTTACATTCCTCTTAAAGATGGAAATACAATTCCATTAAGTGAAGTGGCTAGTATAAAATATGAACAAGGACCACAAGTAATAAAAAGTGAGGATACCTTTTTAACAGGCTATGTTCTATTTGATAAACAAAATGATTTTGCAGAAGTGAATGTTGTAGAAAATGCACAACAAAAAATAAAAGAGAAAATTGAAAGTGGAGCTTTAACAATACCAAATGGTGTTAGCTATCAATTTACAGGTACCTATGAAAATCAGGTACGTGCTGATAAAACCCTGCAAATTGTAGTTCCGCTAGCGTTATTAATCATATTTCTCATTTTATACTTCCAATTCAAATCGGTTAGTACATCACTTATGGTTTTCACGGGTATTGCCGTAGCTTTTTCTGGTGGCTTATTAATGTTATGGCTGTATGGAGAATCATGGTTTTTTAATTTCTCTTTGTTTGGTGAAAATATGCGAGAGCTATTTCAAATGCACACTATAAATTTAAGTGTAGCTATTTGGGTAGGTTTCATTGCATTATTTGGTATTGCTACAGATGATGGTGTGGTAATGGCTACCTACCTAACACAAACTTTTGAAAAAGAAAAAACCAATACCATAGATAACATTAGAAAAGCTGTAATTATAGCAGGAGAAAAAAGAATTAGACCTTGTTTAATGACAACTGCCACTACCCTATTAGCCTTATTACCAGTATTAACATCTACTGGACGCGGTAGTGATATAATGATTCCTATGGCTATACCAGCTTTTGGTGGTATGCTGGTAGCACTCATCACCTTATTTGTAGTTCCCATATTATTTTCATGGAAACAAGAGTTTCAATTAAAATCTAAAGTAGCTCATGAGACTAAGTAAAATACATAACATAGGCATGGTTTTCTGTTTTTGGTTAATGTATGTTTCAGTACATGCTCAAGATGTTAACACATACATAGAAAAAGCTATTGATAACAATCCGGAGATTCAAAAGCTAGAACTGAGATATGCTATTTCCAAAGAAAAAGTAAATGAAGTAGCTGTATTACCTAATACCGAATTTGGTGCAGGCTATTTTGTAAGTGAGCCCGAAACAAGAACAGGTCCACAAACTTTTAAACTATCAGCTAAACAAATGTTTCCATGGTTTGGAACTATTACTTCTAAAGAAGATTATCAATCTTCCTTAGCGGATGTTGCTCACCAAGATGTTGTTATCGCTAAACGTAAATTAATATTCAAAGTAGCGCAATCCTATTATAAGTTGTACAGCATTAAGCAAAAAGAAAATGTACTAACTAAGCAAATTGAATTATTAAACACCTACGAAACCTTGGTTTTAAAATCGTTAGAAGTGAATAAAGCTACTGCTGTAGACGCATTAAAAATTCAAATGCGAAAAAATGAATTAGAAGGGAAACAAGAACAATTGAAACAAAATTACACGGCTGAATTAGCCACATTTACAGAACTTTTGAATACCGAAGATATGCTTGTTGTTTCTTTTCCTGAAGAATCGTCTATTGATAAAGAACAGACTCCCATTAATATAGATAGCTTACAATTGCATCCTGAACTTATAAAGTATGATAAAATGTATGAGTCTGTAGTGCAATCAGAAATTGTAAATAATAAAAGTAAAAGTGCCATGATTGGCGTAGGTGTAGATTATATTAATGTAGCAGAACGCACAGATATGAATGTTTTAGATAATGGCAAAGACATATTTATGCCTATGGTTTCAGTATCCATCCCCATTTTTAACGCTTCATTCAAATCAAAATCGAAGCAACATCAATTAGCGCAACAAGAAATTGAATTAGCAAAAGTTGAACGCTATAACTTTTTGGCTGCACGCTTGAAAAAGAGCATTTCTGATAGAAAGGCTTCTTTAATAAAGTACAAGACGCAACTTAAAAACATTGAACAAGCTAAAAATGCTGAAACCATTTTAATGTCTAACTATGAAAATGGAACCTTAAAATATCAAGATTTATTAGACGTTCAGGAACTCATGCTTGGGTTTGAACTAAACAAAGTAGATGCTACATTAGATTACCATTTGCAAACTACTACTATTAACTATTTAAGTACATACTAATGAAAAAATATATAACATACATTCTAATTCTATTAGTAGGCTTGTTTTTGGGTTGGATGTTATTTAACAATTCAAATACCTCTACCAGTAATACGCATCACGAGAGTACTGCACATAAAGAAGAATTATGGACATGCTCCATGCATCCACAAATAGTAAAAAAAGAACCTGGTGATTGCCCAATTTGTGGTATGGAATTAATTCCGTTAGAAAATGAAACCAGTGGGCTATCAGCAAACCAATTAAGGCTATCTGAAAATGCTGTAGCACTTGCTAATATACAAACTACACTAGTAGGTGATTCTTTAGCTAACAATGCCCAAAACATCTTATCAGGCACCATTGAAGCTAACGAAGAGTTAAACCAAGTACAGGTAAGTTACTTTAATGGTAGAATAGAAAAACTATACATTAATTACACAGGACAAACTATTTCTTCCGGACAATTATTAGCCACCATATATGCTCCTGAATTAATAACAGCCCAGCAAGAACTTTTAACGGCTTCAAAAATAAAAGAGAGTCAACCTAAATTATACAAAGCTGTAAAGAACAAACTTAAACTTTGGAAGCTTACCGATAAGCAAATTGAGCATATTGAAAGTTCACAAACTATTCAAGAGTACTTTCCCATTTACGCAACAGTAAACGGTACTGTAATTGATAAGTTAGTGAATGAAGGCGATCAAATAAAAGCGGGGCAATCCCTGCTTAAAATAAGTAATCTGAACAGTGTTTGGGCTATTTTTGATGTCTATGAAAGAGATTTGAAACATATCAAAGAAGGACAGCAAATAACCATTACAAGTAATGCATATCCTTCAGAGGAAGTAAAGGCTAAAGTAGATTTTATTGATCCTGTTTTGAATTCAAATACCAGAACTACTGCTTTAAGGGTAACCCTAAAAAACAACAATAAAAAATGGAAACCAGGTATGTTTGTAAAAGCTTCTTTAAAAACAGAAACTGATGAAACTAATAATATTAATGTTCCGGCATCTGCAGTTTTATGGACAGGAAAACAATCTATTGTATATGTAAAAACCTCTAAAAACGAACCTATTTTTGAGATGAGACCTGTTACTTTAGGCAGTAAAGTAGGCACATCTTATACCATACTAGACGGACTTGAAAATGGTGAGGAAATTGTTACCAACGGAACTTTTACAGTAGACGCAGCAGCACAATTACAAGGTAAACCATCTATGATGACAACCTCTGTACCATCTAAAAAACATACCGGAGCTATGTCTAATATGACGGTGGAAAGAATAGAAGAATCTCAAAGTTTTATCAATCAATTACATTACGTTTACAAAGCTTATATTACCCTTAAAGTAAACTTATCAGAAGATAATTTTAAGGCAGCGAAAGAAAATGGTAAAGCATTAAGTAGTGCTGTTCAAGCAGCGAAAATGAAGTCACTAAAAAATAAAAACTCTCATCCTATTTGGATGAATAGTAAAAAGAAACTTATAGCAGCATTATCCAAATTCACGAAAGCATCAACTATAGAAATACAAAGAGAACATTTCCTTGAAATTTCTAAAGAGATGATATTCTTAGTTAAAGCTTTTGGAGTTGAAGAAGCAGCTTATCTTCAATATTGTCCAATGGCAGATAATAATGAGGGTGCTTATTGGTTAAGTAATCAAACAGAAATTAAAAACCCATATTTCGGAAAATCAATGCTAACATGCGGTAGCACAAAAGATACAATTCATTAATAACATATAATAAAACAAAATCTAGACAAATGAGAAAAGTAATTTTAGCAGTAGCAGTTATTGCTGCAATCGGATTTACTAGTTGTGAAGAAACTAAAAAAGAGGAAAAAACAACTACTGAAAACCTTGACACAGCAAGTATAGAAGGAAAAGCTGTGGAAACCTTTGGTGTAAGAGGTAATTGTGGTATGTGTAAAGCTACCATTGAAAAAGCTGCCAATAGTGTAGATGGTGTGGCTAAATCTACTTGGGATGTAGATCATAAAATTATTAAAGTAGCCTTTGATAGCACTAAAACAGATGTAACAAGCATTAAGAAGGCTATTGCTGCATCTGGTTATGATACAGAAGGCTTTACAGGCTCTGAAGCAGCTTATGAAAAGTTACCGGCATGTTGCCATTACGATCATGAAATGAAAATGAATCAGTAAATAAAAAAGAAAGCCGTTGTTATAACAACGGCTTTCTTTTTATTAAAATTACCCCTATTTTTCAAAAACTAATTCTTCTGTGGTAGCTCCTATTTTTTCCAAAGCAGCATTAACATCTTTTGTCATAGCTTTTGGTCCACATACATAAAAATGCTTAGTTAAATCGGTAATATTATTTCTTAAAAACTCTTCATCAATATAACCATTATAATACTCTGTATCTTTTTGGTCTGTAACCACGTATCTAACTTTTTCACCTAGCATACTATCTAATTCTTCTTTTAGAAAAATATCCTTATCGGTTTTATTAGAGAAGTATAATACATTACCTTCTAACTTACCTTGCTTTTCTAAATCTTTAAAAATAGCAATGAAAGGTGTTAATCCTGCTCCACCTGCAATAAAATAACCAGGACCTTCATAGTGTATAGCTCCAGCGGCTTCTCTTAATATAAGTTCATCGCCTTCCTTCAGTTCATCCAATTCATCGGTTACCCCATTATGACTATTGTATATTTTAATAGTAAACTCAAGCGTGTCAGCATCCGTAAGACTGGTAAAGGTAAATGGTCTGTCTTCTCCTTTCCAGCCAGGTTTATTAACAGATACATGCGTTGCTTGTCCTGGTGTAAACTCATACCCTTCTGGTCGTTCCGTAGTAAATCTTTTTACATTATGGTTGAGATTCTCAACCCTCAATATTTTCACATTATAATTCATAACAAAAATTTTTCTTTTAAGTTATCCAATCATTTCGTTTTGTTGAATCTTTACTAGGTATATCTTTTAACTTTAACCTCCCCTTAAGACCAACTGTAAAAGGTTTCTAAACAAATACTTATTTATAAGGATATGATAAAATTAGCGAAGCCGTTAACTTTGATTTTTAAATAAACAAGTAAACTACATAGTTAACCAATGAGTACCAGTAAATATTCTATTGCTATTGTACCAGATGCCATTACAATAGAAGTTATAAAAGAATTAAAGCTTCATTTAGCTAAAGAGATAGGTTGGTATTCTAGTAAAAATGCACTGGCTCATATTACCATAGGAGAATTTGAAGGAAATTCCAGTTCGCTACAACATATACATGAACAAATTAGCAGCGTTTGTGAGGTATTAAAAAGTTTTGATATTTCATTTGAAAAACTTGATAGTTTTACTACTACCGGAACACTGTATATGAAACCAAATGCCACATCAACTAATAACATTATCAACGTAATGCGTTTATTTCATCAACGCTTAAATTTAAAAGGAAGTGTTGCTAATCCGTATTTGACAATTGGACGTAAACTTACGCTAGAACAAATTGATATAGGCAAACAAGTGTTACATTTTACACCCTTTCATTTTACTTGTTCTAATATATCTCTAAGAAAATTCAATCCAGAGATAACACAGTATGAAGTAATTCACACCTATAATTTCAACTAAAAAAGGCTGCTCCTAAGAACAGCCTCGTTATATTATTTAAGCTTTAGCACTATAGGGCTTTCCACTCTCTTAACGTATCCTCATTCATTTTTACATAATCAGCATTACCTGCCTCTTTAGCCTTTTTTAATGAAGTTTTAGCTGCTTTAATAGCACCTTTTCTATCACCAGCTTTATCATGAATTAAAGACTGTTGACGATACATCCAAAATGCTGCATTGTCACCATCCATAGCTATGGCTTTATCAATCATTTCTACAGCTTTAGCTAATTCCATATCTTCAGCATAATAATAAACTGCTGCACTATAATAATCTCTTGCAGAAGGACCTTGCATTACTTTATCAATGCTAGCCATTGTCTGCTCCTTAGTTAAAGTCTCAATAGGGAAAGCTACATATACATTAGACCAAAGTAGTTCAAGATCTGCACCATTATTGGTTAAATTATTAAAATCAATCGTAAATGTTTCTACCTGAAATGGTACTTCAAATACTTCAGCCGTAGCCTTCGCCACAACTTTAGACATATCAAAATTTCTTGGTGCTCCCCAATTGGTAGTTTCTGCGTACAAATACATTTCCCAGCTTTTTTTGCCTGGTTTAGTTATAATAGCATAAGAACCTTTGCTTACTTTGGTTCCTCCAAACATAATATCTTCACTAAAAGATATTACTGTATTTTCATTAGCTCCGGTTCTCCAAATTTTATCATAAGGAACAAGATCTCCAAAAATCTCTCTTCCCTTCATTGAAGGTCTTGAGTAAGCAACTGTAATTTCAGTTAAACCAACGGTTTGCTCTATTTTAGCATTAGGGCTGGCTTGAGGTGTTTTAATTTGTGCATTCCCTACTAAAACAGCAAAAACACAAAACAATGCAAGTGTAATATTTTTCATTTTATGGATTAATTTGATTCGATACTAAATTATAGAAAGAATATAGCTTAAATGTTAATATTTACTTAAAAACAAAAGGTTTTTGTTTAACTTTTTATTTTAAAAATTAAACAAAATTAAAAGTATATTTGTACTATGAAAATGTATCAATTATACGCAGAACAGGCGCTACCCATATCGATGGAAGAAGCATGGGATTTTTTATCAAATCCTACAAACCTAAAAACAATTACTCCAGACTACATGGGGTTTGATATAGTTGCAGGTGCCGAGAGCAATATGTTTGAAGGTCAAATTATACAGTACATTGTTACCCCTATTGCCAACATTAAAACAAAATGGGTGACTGAAATTACACATATAAAAGATCAATCTTATTTTGTAGATGAGCAACGTTTTGGTCCTTATAAATTGTGGCACCACAAACATTTTCTTGAACCTATTGAAGGAGGTATATTAATGAAAGACATAGTTGACTATAAGTTACCTGCAGGTGTTATTGGTCAAATGGTACACCCTTATTTAGTAAAACCAAAATTGAAAGAAATTTTTGAATATAGAGCAGATAAACTAAATAGCATTTATGGTACACATTCAGATAGAAGAACAGTATTAAAGCTAAAATCATTTTAAGCTATGAAAGAACAACCACAAGCTATTTTTTGGTTTAGAAGAGATTTACGTTTGCATGATAATATAGGCTTCTATAATGCTTTAAAAAGTGGTTATAAAGTGCTTCCTATATTTATTTTTGACAAAGAGATATTACAGTCTCTTCCTGAAGATGATGCCCGAGTAACCTTTATATATGACACGCTTCAAGAAATGCGTGTTGAACTTCAAAATCATCATGATAGTTCTATCGCTTTGTATTATGACACACCTGAAAATGTATTCAAAGAGCTTATTGATTCCTACAATATAAAAGAAGTTTATACCAACAATGATTATGAGCCTTATGCTATTAAAAGAGATCAACAAATTGGTAAGTTTTTAGAAAAAAAAGAAATCACTTTTCATAGCTTTAAAGATCAGGTAATCTTTGAAAAAGATGAAGTAGTAAAAGATGATGGTGATCCTTACTTGGTATATACTCCTTTCATGAAAAAATGGAAAGAGACTTTTAAAGAGACAAATGTTATATCTCATCATTCAGAAAATCAATTAGATGCTCTTTATAAAAATTCTCTATTACCAAACCTTAACTTATCAGACATAGGCTTTAAAAAATCAGCTATTAAAGTACTTCCATACAATACTTCAAAGGGGCTTATAAATAACTATAGTGATACCAGAAACTTTCCTGCTACAGAAGGAACTTCCAATTTAAGTCCGCACCTAAGATTTGGTACCGTGAGTGTGCGTCAAATGGTGAAAAAAGCCAAAGAAGCATCTGACCAAACCTTTTTAAGTGAATTGATTTGGAGAGAATTCTTTATGCAAATACTATGGCACTTTCCAAAAACCTTAACTGATAGCTTTAAGCCTGCTTACGACAACATTAAATGGCGAAACAATAAGGAAGAATTTGAACTTTGGAAACAAGGCAAAACAGGATATCCTTTGGTAGATGCAGGTATGAGAGAACTCAACGAAACTGGTTATATGCACAACAGAGTGCGCATGGTGGTGGGTAGTTTCTTATGCAAACATTTATTAATTGATTGGCGTTGGGGTGAAGCCTATTTTGCTGAAAAGCTTTTAGATTATGAAATGTCTAGTAATGTGGGTAATTGGCAATGGGTGGCAGGTACAGGAGTAGATGCAGCACCATACTTTAGAATTTTCAATCCTACTACACAACTAAAGAAATTTGATAAAGATTTAAAATACACCAAAAAATGGGTAAAAGACTTTGATTCTTTAGAATATGCACAACCTATAGTAGAACATTCTTTTGCCAGAAACCGATGCTTAAATGCTTATAAAGAAGCCTTAAATAATAATTGATTTTGTATTTTTAAAGAGAAATACAAAATGACCAATGAAAACTCCCCTAGCCTTTCTAATTTATATATGTACAATTAGTGGCTTATATGCACAAAATAAGGTAGTACAGCTGTTTTACCCGATGGATGTTCATACCCTATCTACTGAGCAAAAAAGCTTGCTTGCTAGTACACTAGACTCGTTGAACATTGGTAATAATTATGATTTTAACATTACCGGTTATACCGATTATGTTGCCTCGAAAGATTATAATATGCAATTGGCTAAAAAACGAGCTGATTACATAAAAGATTACATAGAAACTAAATATCCGCAACTAATCCATTCCCTGTACACCAGTGCCCACGGAGAATTAATAACAGAAGAAGATGCTATTAAATCATCTAAGAATGGAGAACATGAGAGTAGACGTGTTGATGTTGTTATCATGTACGCAGGCTACACAGGCTTTATTCAGCTTGATAAAAAAAAGTTTATGGGAAAGCCATATGCTCAATTAAAAGCTGGAGATTCTATAGAACTCAGAAATCTACATTTTGTTCTTAACACTACTAACTTAGAGGAAAACTCTAAAAAATCATTAGACACTTTAGTACAAGAATTAAAAAACCATACCTCTGTTAAAATACGCATAGAGGGGCATGTTTGCTGCGGTGATATTTATACCTATTATGCCCAAGCTTTTAAACAAAAACAAAAGCAACTATCTAAAGACAGAGCGCATTCTGTTTATCAGTATTTAATAAAAAATGGGATTAGTGAAAACAGGCTATCGTTTGTTGGCTATGGTTTTAACAAACCTAAAATATACCCTGAAAAAACCGAAGAAGACAAAGCCGCTAACCGGCGCGTAATTGTAAAGATTCTCTACCCTTAATGATGCTCAATAGTCTTGGTATTCTCTACAATTGAAGAAACTGTTTCATCCAATTGCTCTGCAGACTGTTTTAATTTTTCTAAATATAAAGGATTGAATTCGTTTCTATCATCAAATTTAATAAGATGAATTAAGCCTAAAATATTTGCCAATGGCTTGCGCAAAGAATGCGATTGTATTTGAGCAATGCGTTTAAGTTTGCTGTTTTTCTGCATTAACTCTTTTTCAGATTTCTTAATTTCAAGAACCTGTTCTTCTAAGCGATTGCTTATAGGTCTATAAATAATAAATACCTCTGAAATAATAACAATAATTGAAATTAATGCTAGTATAATTTCAGTTATTATAATAAACATAAGTTTTTGATTAGCACTTTCTTCCAAAGCTTTTACCGCTTTGTCCATGTCTATTAAAAAATCATTTAAAAGATACGACACCTCTATTAAAGAGGCATCGTTTGTATATGTTCTTTCTGCAATAAAGCTATTAATAGCATCAAGTTTAGGTGTTAGATTTTCTAAAAGTGCTCTAGAATCTTCATCTTCAACCCCAGAAAAATTAAGGTCCTCATTTCCATTTAACAAAGCACTATGTGCAACTGTCCATTGGTCTTGTAAATCAAATAAAACCTTGGTATCAGCATGCCCATTATTAATTTTATAAAGTTCAAGATTTATACGTTGACTAAGCATACGCTGTCTACCAGCTATATTTATTATTTCTGCATCTTCTTTCTTCTTTTGTAACCAATATTGAATAAATATTTGGTTAAACGTAAGAACCGAAATAGAAATAACAACACCTATGACATACTTTTTCTTCATCAACTAATAAAGTTCTTTATAAAGCTCACCTAATTTTAAGCAATAAATATATAACTTATTTAACTAACTCTCACAATTTTAGCTCCTATTGCTTTTAATCTTGTATCTATATCTTCGTACCCTCTGTCAATCTGTTCAATATTATGAATAGTAGAAGTACCTTTAGCAGATAATGCTGCAATTAATAAAGAAACCCCTGCTCTAATATCAGGAGAGGTCATAGTAGTTGCTTTTAAAGTAGATTTAAAATCGTGCCCTATCACTGTAGCTCTGTGTGGGTCACATAAAATAATTTTTGCCCCCATATCAATTAATTTATCTACAAAGAACAGTCTACTTTCAAACATTTTTTGATGAATAAGTACTTCACCTCTAGCCTGCGTAGCTACAACTAAAATAATACTTAATAAGTCAGGTGTAAAACCAGGCCAAGGAGCATCAGAAATAGTTAATATAGATCCATCAATAAAGTTTTGTATCTCATAACCATCTTTATGAGCTGGAATAAAAATATCATCCCCTTTTTTCTCTACAGTAATACCTAATTTTCTAAACACATTAGGTATTAACCCCAACATATCCCAATTTACATTTTTAATAGTAAGCTCACTCTTAGTCATAGCCGCCAAACCAATCCAGCTACCAATTTCAATCATATCTGGTAACATGGTATGCTCGCAACCGCCAAGTTCTGTAACACCTTCTATAGTAAGCAAATTAGAGCCTATACCACCAATCTTTGCGCCCATATTATTAAGCATGGTACAAAGTTGTTGTAAATATGGCTCACATGCTGCATTATAAATGGTAGTAACCCCTTCTGCCATAACAGAAGCCATTACAATATTAGCAGTACCAGTTACAGAAGCTTCATCTAGCAACATATAAGTACCTGTAAGCTTATCTGCTTCTACACCATAAAAATGGTCTTCTTTATTATATCTAAACTTAGCACCAAGTTTAATAAAACCTTCAAAGTGCGTATCAAGTCTTCTTCTACCAATTTTATCGCCCCCAGGTTTAGGAATATATCCTTTACCAAAACGTGCTAAAAGCGGCCCCACAATCATAATAGAACCTCTTAAGCCTCTACCATCAATTTTAAATTGTTCTGATTGAAGGTATTCCAAATCAACATCGTCTGCTTGAAAAACATAGGTTCCTTTTCCTTTTTTCTGAATTTTAACCCCCAGATTTTCTAAAAGGTCTATTAGTTTATTAACATCTACAATGTCTGGTATATTACTAATTGTTATTTTTTTGTCTGTTAACAAAACAGCACATAAAATCTGTAAAGCCTCATTTTTTGCTCCTTGAGGAGTTATCTCCCCTTGAAGCTGATGGCCTCCTTCTATACTAAAAGTTCCCATAAAAAAGTCTGTGATTAATAACGCTTTTTAGAGTATCCCTTGCCTTTGTTATTTCTATTATTTTTAGGTCGTTGCTTCTGTTTACTTCTTAGTAAATCAGAGCTAGAAGATAAATCCTCTTCAAATCTAGCCAAGTTAATATTACCATCACTAAGCTCGTATAGATGCTTAAAAATTACTTCATCTTCCACTGTATCTTTATTCCAGTTCAAGTAACTTTTTTTCATGTGATTGGCTATACTAAACTTCAATGCCTGCTTTAAGTCGCCCTCTTCCCAACTGTTACAAACATCAATCATGCGTTTGATGTTATTACCGTAAAATCTGTATTTAGGATGATTCTGTGGGTATCTTAAAGGCTCTGGTCTTTGTGCATACAATTCCTTTGATGGTGTTGGGTACGGAGACTCAACATCTAAATCAAAATCGGCCATAATAAATAGCTGATCCCATAATTTATGCTGAAAATCTGGCACATCACGTAAATGCGGATTCAAATTTCCCATTACACCAATAATAGATTGCGCTACCTTATTACGCTCGGCATCATCTGCTATGGATTTACAATGATTAACCATTTTCTGAATATGTCTTCCATATTCAGGTATAATTAATTTTTCCCTTTCTGTATTATATTCAATAGCGTCTATCAAAATCTAAAAATATTATAATGAATCTTATTCTCTTTTGCAAAATAGCAAAAATCATTCATTTATAAAGAAATGACTCCCTCTATTTTTCCAACTTCTTTATAAAAGTGAATTACTTCATCCGGATTTTTCAGTTTCAACTTAATAGATATACTTGAAAACTTCCCTTTAGACGATTCTTTCACGTTAATTTGAGCATCTCTATTATCAAAAATATTTTCTATCTGAGCCATCTTTTCGGCATCAGACGGAATAATAAATTTATACAAATACTCTGTTGGCCATAAAGACGTATTGGTTAATTCTTCTTTTAATCTTACGTAAAATTCTTCTTCTTTTGGCGTGCTCATTACATTTCGTTTATACCTACAAAGATACTCAAATCTTTTGCATAAAATAGAGTCTCATAAATTGGTCTTGTAACAGTTTTTGTAATTGAGTACTTTTGTACCCAGTATTATAGTTTATGAGCTCTAAAAAAGTTGTTATTACAGGCGGACCAGGATCTGGTAAAACTTCATTAATTAATGAACTTCTAAAAAGAAAGTTTCATTGCTTACCCGAAATTTCCAGAGAAATAATTTTGGAAGCCAAACGTCAAGGCATTGATCAATTATTTCTAAAAGATCCTATTCTGTTTAGTGAAAAATTATTGCACGGTAGAATTTTACAATACAAAACCATACAGGTTGAAACTCCTTATTTATTTTTTGACAGAGGAATACATGACGTAGTTGCCTACATGGATTTTATTAACAATACCTACCCCGATATTTTTCATAACGCTTGCGAGCAATACATATACGACAAAGTATTTATGTTACCCCCTTGGGAAGAAATTTATATTTCTGACAATGAAAGATACGAAAGCTATGAACAAGCAGTAGCTATTTTTGATAGTTTAAAAGAAACCTATAAAAGATACGGTTACGAGCTTATTGAAGTTCCGTTTGGTACCATAGAAGAACGTACCGATTTTATTCTTAGTGAGCTTAATACAAACTAAATGCAAACACCTGCAGCAGTTTTAAATAAATACTGGGGTTTTGATAGTTTTAGAGATTTACAAGAAGACATCATTAACTCGGTATTAGAAAACAAAGACACCGTAGCGCTTTTACCTACTGGTGGAGGTAAAACTATGTGCTTTCAGGTGCCTGCACTGGTTAAAAACGGTATTTGTATTGTAGTATCTCCTTTGGTTGCACTTATGAAAGAGCAAGTGCAAAAACTACAAGAAAAAAACATCAAAGCTATTGCGCTCACTGGTGGAATTTCATTACCCGATTTAGATGCAACCTTAGATAATGCCATTTATGGCAATTACAAGTTTTTATACCTATCACCTGAAAGATTGCAACAAGAGCTAGTACTAGAACGTATTAAGCAAATGGATGTATCTATGATAGCCATAGATGAAGCCCATTGTATTAGTCAATGGGGAAATAATTTTAGACCCGCGTACCGCAATTGTGTTGTACTAAAAGAATTGTTTCCTAAATGCCCAATGATTGCTTTAACCGCATCGGCAACACCAAAGGTTTTAAAAGACATACAAGAAAACTTACACATAGAGAAAGCTAACGTATTTCAAAGTTCTTTTGCCAGACCCAATGTTGCATACATGACTTTTACCGAGGAAAACAGCACCTTTAAGCTTATTCAAATTTTAAAAAAGAATAAAGGCTCTTCTATTATATATGTTAGAAATAGAAAAGCCACCAAAGAAATTAGCGCTTTAATTGAACAAGAAGGTATTAAAGCTACTTATTTTCATGGTGGGTTAACTACCAATGAAAAAACAGACCGTTTGAATGATTGGTTGTCTAACCGAATACAGGTTATGGTAGCAACCAATGCCTTTGGTATGGGTATAGACAAACCCGATGTTAGAACCGTGATACACCTTAGCTACCCAGATAGTATAGAAAGTTATTTTCAAGAAGCAGGAAGAGCCGGTAGAGATGGCAAAAAGTCCTTTGCTATTTTGTTTAGAAATAAAGTAGAAGAAAAAAAAGCCATACAGCAATATATTGAGGTATTACCAGATACCAAGACCATTAAGTTTATCTACAAAAAGCTCTACAACTATTTTCAGATATCGTATGGGGAGGGAGAAAATACCAACCATACTTTTAACTTTAATGATTTCTGTAATACGTATCAACTACCAGCAGCAAGCACATACTTAGCGTTACAATTGTTAGACCGGTTTTCTATTATAGCCTTAACTGATAATTTTAGAGAAAAGCATACGATATTAATTCATGTATCTAGAGGTACTTATGAGCATTATTTAGCAAAACATCCATCTTACAACATGTGGTTAGATGTTATATTAAGAACCTATGGTGGTGTATTTAATTATGAAACCGCTATAAACCCTGTATTAATTGCTACCAAAACACGCACTGCAGAAAAAGATATTATTGCAATGCTTGAGCAGTTGGCTAAAGATGAAATAATTACGTACGAGGCGGTTAAAACAGATGCCGAAATAACCTTTTTAGTTCCAAGAGAAGACGACCAGACAATAAATATTATTGCTAAGGATATTAAAGAACAACAAGAGCATATAAAAAAGCAATTGTTAGACACCATTGCGTTTATTAATAACGACACCATTTGCAAAAGCATTCAGCTACTATCTTATTTTGGTGAAGAAAACGCTACCAACTGCGGTATTTGTTCCGTATGTATTGCAGATAAACTAGCCTTACGCGAAAACAACTACCCTACCATAAAAAATGCCATCCTAACATTATTGACAAATAATGCTGCTAGTTCACAAGTAATTTATAGTAGCTTGCCATATCACGAGAATCATATTTTAGAGGCATTAAAAAAGATGTTAGAAGAAGGTAACATCAGCATTAATCATAAAAACGAATTTTACAAAAACTAACATGAGAGATTTACGAATAGTATTTATGGGAACACCCGATTTTGCGGTTGCCATTTTAGATAAATTAATTGAAGAAAACTATAATGTAGTTGGAGTAATAACTGCGCCTGATAAACCTGCCGGCAGAGGTAGAAAAATACAATATTCGGCAGTAAAAACTTATGCCCTTGAAAAAGGCTTACACATTTTACAACCGACCAATTTAAAAGATGAATCTTTTATTAATGAGTTAACAGCCTTAGAAGATAACTTACAAATTGTAGTAGCCTTTAGAATGTTACCAAAAGTAGTTTGGCAATTGCCAGCATATGGCACCTTTAATTTACATGCATCCTTATTACCTAATTACAGAGGTGCTGCCCCAATTAACTGGGCTATCATTAATGGAGAAACCAAAACAGGGGTTACCTCATTCTTTATAGATGAAAAAATAGATACAGGAGCTATGATATTGCAAGAAGAAATTGCAATTGATGAAAAAGACACCGCAGGAACACTACACGATAAATTAATGCACCTTGGAGCTAGTGTGGTAGTAAAAACTGTTAACCTAATAGAAAACGACGAAGTTACCACTACCCTACAAAACGATAACGAGATAACAAAAGATGCCTTTAAAATACATAAAGACACCTGTAAAATTAACTGGAACAACACTACAGCCAATGTGTACAACTTTATACGCGGTATGAGCCCATACCCTACTGCATGGACCTTATTAAAGCAGCAAGACGAGAACTTTAATATTAAAGTGTATGAAGTAGCTAAAGATATGAGTGAAGTAAAACAAAAACCTGGCACCATAGTAACCACTAAAAAAACAATTAAAGTAGCTACCACCGATGGCTACATTAATTTAAAAGAAATACAAATGCCAGGTAAAAAGAAAATGCCAGTAAGTGCCGTTTTAAACGGATTTACATTTGAAGAGGGCGCTTACCTTGAATAACCCTTATAAACACTGGATTTCCTTAAAAAAATGTTAGATAATAGCGCGGTTTATTAACAATGGTGTTAAGTTATTAACAAATATTCCTATTTCAGCCCGAAATACTTGTATAATAACGAAATCCGTATAAATTTGTTATGGTTTATTAATAAAACGTAAGCCCAAATTAAAATTTAAATTTAAACTTATGAACAAGACAGAATTAATTGATGCTATGGCAGCAGATGCCGGAGTTACTAAAGCGGCAGCTAAAAAAGCATTAGAATCATTTTTAGGTAATGTTGAAAAAACATTAAAAGAAGGAGGAAAAATTTCTCTAGTAGGTTTCGGATCTTGGTCAGTATCTGAAAGAGCTGCAAGAGAAGGTAGAAATCCTCAAACTGGAGCAACAATTCAAATTGCAGCTAAAAAAGTTGTTAAGTTTAAGGCAGGTGCTGAATTAAGTGATGCTGTAAATTAGTCAAAATATCACAGTTCAATGAAAAAGCACCTTTGTAGGGTGCTTTTTTGTTATACATACATTTGTATTTGTAAATAAAATATTATAAGTTTAAATAAAAGTTATTGCGTATGGAAGCTCTAAAACCCCAAAAAGGACTTTTACTTATTGCCGAGCCTTCCATTATAGGTGATATTTCCTTTAATAGGTCGGTAATTTTATTGGCAGATCATAACAGTGTGGGTTCCGTTGGTTTTATATTAAATAAACCGCTGGACTTTAAACTACATGAAATTGTACCCGAAATTCATAAAACATTTAAGGTGTACAATGGTGGCCCGGTGGAACAAGAAAATTTATATTTTATTCATAAAATACCTGAGCTTATACCAAATAGTATAGAAATAGCCTCTGGTATTTATTGGGGTGGCGATTTTGAAAGTATAGTACACTTAATAAATGACAACCAAATAAAAGAAAAAGATATTAAGTTTTTTCTGGGATACTCTGGCTGGGAAGCTCAACAATTAACAGATGAGTTAGATGCTAACTCATGGGTTGTTACCAAAAACACTTATAGCAGCAATGTGATACGAAAACCCTCAGGAAGCTTTTGGAAAGAAAAGATTCAAGAATTAGGTGGCGACTATTTATTGTGGGCAAATGCACCCGAAAACCCAAGTTTTAATTAAAAAATAAAAACTATAGCTAACAAAGTTACTTTATCTAAAGAATAAGCATTAAATAATACGCTTAGCCCCTCTAAGCGCTTATAACCCTACCCCAAACGCACTACTGCATTTAATTTACCCAATAAACCTTTAGAAAAACTATTGGTATATGTCTTTTTACGATATTTAGTAATAGGCTGAATACCCACTACCGTATTGGTTATAAAAAGCTCATCTGCCTTTTGAAGTTCAAACGGAGAAATAGATGTTTCTTCAATAGTATACCCTTCAATCTTTTTTAAAATTGCTAGCACCTGTTTTCTAATTATACCATTTAAACAACCATCTTTTAAAGGTGGCGTTTTCACGGTAGTACCTTTTACCAAAAACAAATTACCATTTAAAGCTTCTACCACACTTTTATCGGTGTTTAATATCAAACAGTTATGAAGGTCGTTTTCTTTAGCATAAACACTCCCTACTACTTGTAATGCTTTATTATTTGTTTTAATAGAAGATAATAAACCAGGAGCCTGATAAAAATCTTTATACAAATCTACCTCATAAGGCGCATCATCCATTATATAAAACGGATTGGTAAGTAAATTTGCCTGAATATAAAACGTAACATCATTGGTGGTTGGTGCATACAAACCACCATCGTTTCTAAAAACGTTAAACCTAATTTTCAGTGGTTTATTCTTAAACCCGGTAGCCTCTACCAACTTTAATATCTCACTTTCAAAAAACTCCAAGGTATATTCCATAGGTATTTCCATACGCATAATACGCATAGAAGCCATTAAACGTAAGTAATGTTCCTCTGCAAAAATAACCTTACCATCTATAACTCTGATAGTTTCAAACAAGGCATCACCAAATTTAAAACCTCTGTTATTAAAAGTAAGTTGTTTAGTATCTGTTGGTTGTATAGTTCCGTTATAATTAATCATAAAAAAAGCCCTGAAAAATTCAGGGCAAAGATACTTAATTCATATATTTTAGAAGTATATTTTAAGCAGAACCTAATACTTGTTTTAAATCAGAGATTTGATTTTCCCAAAGCATTTTAGCTTCATCAACCTCATCCTCTTCAGCAAAGTCAGTAATAAGTAACGATACATCTTTAGTAATTTCGTCAACAACAATTTTCATTTCAAAAAATGAACTATCTTCATTAGCTGCCCAACGGAATTTTACTAATTCACCATTTTTCTTTTTAACCAATTTAGCTTCTTCTTCAGCTCCATCCCAAATAAAGGTGAAACGTTCTCCTCTAGAGTTTACATTATCTGCAAACCATTCAGACAAGCCTGAAGGCGTAGAAATATATTGATATAACAAAGATGGTGATGATTGTACCACAAATTCTAACTCATACTTTACCTTTTCTTCCATAGAAATGTTCGTTAATTGTAAAAAAATATCAGATTGACAATATAGGTATTTAATTAAAAAATCAAAATAAAAAGATATATAATTATTTTTGCGAAAGTATTTGGAGTATTTAAATTAAGTTATATATTTGCACCCGCATTGAGAGATGCAATACAAATGGCGAGGTAGCTCAGTTGGTTAGAGCGCAGGATTCATAACCCTGAGGTCACGGGTTCAACTCCCGTCTTCGCTACCAGTAAAATCAAGGCTTTCGAGAGATCGGAGGCCTTTTTTTATGGACTTTATTTTCTTGGGTACAACATAGGTACAACACACTGTTAAAGTATAAACTTTAACATTTTTCAGACTCATTTGGTGGCATTTAAATCTATTGAAAAGCTCCTAAACGGAGTTCTTCAATAGATTTAATAGTATATAATATTCTTTATAGGTTAACACCTATAGTTATTTCATTGTCTATGAATCGGAGGATGATTACAACTCTTCCTTTGATTTTATTTTAAAAAATTAATACTAGCGTAAGCACTTGTAGAGCAGATTCCTAAATCTACAAATTCAATATAGACAGCATCCTAAGAAATTCTTCCACGATATTTTATGAACCAGTAAAAATGCTGCTTACTATAACCGAGTAACCGTTTGTGCGTTTGAACCTATCTTGAATCATCTTGCTAATATTCAGTATTTTGGATAAAAAAAATAAATTCGTTGTTGATAGATTCCTTACTTCAACTCGTTTCTTTTCAGCAAAATATTCATTTTTAACAAAAAACATCAGTAGTCACTGCCTTTTTCAAACCTCTACTTGCCGTCTCCAAAGAAATATCCTTATTGTACCAAAGGTAGCCTTGTCGCAAGGCTCGCATCCACATTATAACATGATAAATTACGTTTGCAAACTTCTTTAAACCAATAGCATTCAACACTTGTTTGCTGTATAAATCTAATTATTCTTCAATATAATGTAGCATATACTTTTCGTAATTTTTTACAAAACATTAGTTGTTTTTTACAATAAAAGCCATAGAAGTCTTTGTTTCTTTGATTAAAATTGAAGCTATGAAAGAAAATGTAACTGCATACACACTAGCCAGGCTCCCTATTGGTTTTAGTTTTTTAGGACATGGATTTATCCGAATCCCTAAATTACAACAATTTACAGAAGGAATGACGAAAGGTTTTTCGGAAACTGCATTTCCATTAGCCATAGTACAACCATTCGCATATCTACTTCCTTTTTTAGAACTTCTCTTAGGAATAGCATTAATTGTTGGTTTTAAAATGAAGGCTTCTGCCACCATTGGAGTAATGCTTATTTGTATACTCATTTTTGGAATGTCTTTTCAAGAAAACTGGAATGCCATTTATATTGAAATGGTATACGGCCTTTATTTTGCTATATTGTATCTATTTGCTGACTATAACAAAGGCTTGTTTTCATCAAAATTGAAAAATAATTGAGGTTTATTTTCTGAAAAGAGTCCCCTACTATAAAGCCAAATCTTATAACCAAAACCCAATTTAAATTTACATGAAACAACTCATCTTTTTTTTAACTCTTTTTGCTGTAACGCTTGTAAAGGCGAAAGATATAGAAATCATCAAGGTTAAAGACAATTTGTATATGGTTGGCGACCGCACCTATTCGCTATTTTACATCACAGATACTGGTGTTGTAGTAATTGACCCCTTAGATGAAATACATGCCAAAGCCACGATGAAAGCTATCAAGAAAGTGACTGATTTACCGGTAACCCATCTTTTTTA
This sequence comes from Neptunitalea lumnitzerae, assembly GCF_027924185.1. GTDB lineage: Bacteria > Bacteroidota > Bacteroidia > Flavobacteriales > Flavobacteriaceae > Neptunitalea > Neptunitalea lumnitzerae. The sequence continues at coordinate 169,871 of NZ_BRVO01000002.1, read as the reverse complement.
TAGCCACAATCATTGGGATCATATCAGTGGCGGACAATTGTTTAAAGATCAAGGCGCAACCATCATCAGTCATATAAAAGCAAAAGAAACCATTGCACCAAATCCAAAAGTTATCATGCCAGATGAAACTTGGGAAGGCGAGTTCACTACATACACAATTGGTGGAAAAACAATAGAATTATATTTCTACGGAAGAAATCATGGCGATGGAATGACCACCTTTCGATTCCCCGAACACAACACCGTCTTCTCAATAGATCTGGTAGTACCCGATAGAGTTTTGTATGCTTATCTACCCGATGCTGACCCTTCCAACTGGGTTACTTCTTTAAAGAAAATAGATCAGTTAGAATTTGATACACTACTTATGTCACACGTGAGAGCTGTAGGAAGTCGCAAAGATCTACACCTAATTCAAAATTACTTTAATGAATTATATGCTGCTGTTCAGGCAGAATTAGATAAAGGAACCAATCTTTTCGAAATTCCAAATAAAGTAGAATTGCCCAACTACAAACATTGGATGAATTATGAAGAATGGTTGCCCATGAATGTTTGGAGAATTCTTATGGAAAAATCCATAGGACAATAATAAAAATACATTTCCCCTAAAAACACAAAAAATGACAATAAACACAATTCGCACCGTATTACTAGGTTACGGTTTTTCTGGCAAGACTTTTTTTGCTCCATTTCTTGACGTTTCAGAAGGTTACCTTTTGAAAGGTGCTTGGGAACGCTCAAAAAAGAAAATTCAAAATGATTATGACTATACGGAAAGTTATCCTTCGCTAGAAGCTGTTTTAGCAGATGATCAAGTAGATTTAGTTGTGGTAAACACCCCCATTGATACACATTTTGAATACGCAAAAAAAGTGTTAGAAGCCGGGAAACATGCTATTGTAGAAAAAGCTTTCACCAATACTGCTGAAGAAGCTAAAGAATTGCATTTGCTTGCGAAAAGCAGAGGAGTTTATCTATTTGTTTTCCAAAACAGAAGATACGATTCTGATTTTAAAACAACCCAAAAAGTACTGGAAATGGATAAACTTGGAGAATTGGTAGAAGCTACCATTTCGTATGACTTTTTTGTCCCAAACGTACGTGGCGATGTGCATACCGAACATCCTAAAAGTGGTGGAGAATACAATAATCGTGGTTCACACATCACAGATCAGGCAGTGAAATTATTTGGAATTCCAGATGCGGTTCTGGCAGATTTTACAGCATTGCGTAAAGATTCTCCTGTAGAAGATTACTTTTTAGCTACGCTGATTTATCCAGATAAAAGAGTCAAATTAAGAGCCACAGATATTTCTTTGGAACACGAATACGGCTACGTTTTTCATGGCCGCAACGGATCTTATTTGCAAGACCGAACAGATATCCAAGAGGACAGACTTATTGCAGGTGCAATTCCAAGTAGAGAAGATTGGGTGAACCATAAAGATCACAAAGACGGAAAATTAAGTTATTTAGAAGATGGTGATAAAATCACGGAATTTATCAAAAGTGAAGAAGGAAATTACTTTGAATATTTTGATGCTGTTTATCAAACCATCATCAATAATGCACCTTCCCCAGTATCCGGCTGGGACGGTTATAGAACCATGACTGTTATGGACGCCGTGAGAAGAAGTGCCGAAGAAGGAAAAATCATTCACATAAGTTATGAAGATATTGAAAAGTAACTTTTTCATAGCCCAGATACTATGTTTAGTGAGTTTTGTGTCCCACGCACAAGAACTCACTAACATTACCTATAATGAATCGCTATTGAAAAAAATCAGAATTGCAGCGAACTCAGTTCCAGGAGAAAAAGCTGAAAGTTTACATTATATAAAGTTTGCGGAAAGTCCAAGAACGTTTAGTGCTACCGTTGAAGGCGGAGATGAAACCCCATACATACAAGCACGAACGGCGTATCAGCTTGTTTTCAAAGATGGCTATATCATGATCGATGCTGGAATGGATAAAGAAGTGCATCAATTTTTTGGTCATGGAAAGCAACAACCCTATTTCGCTAAGAAAAATGACAGCATTCAACTCGCTTTAAAAGGTGCAAAAAAAATCATTATCACTCATGAACACGGTGACCATGTAGCAGGTGTTTTACGATCTGAATTTTACAGTGATATAGCTCCCAAAACTATGCTCACCAAGCAAATGATAACAACGCTTTTGAACAAGCCTCAAATGCCCGAGCTACAAATGAAATCTTCTCAACTTACCGATTTTACATTGGTAGATTTTGAAGACATTTTACCCGTAGCACCAGGAGTTGTTTTAATCAAAGCGCCTGGTCATACACCGGGAGAAATCATGATATACATTCAATTTAAAGACGGGAAAGAATATATAGTAACCGGTGATGTTAGCTGGAGTTATACTGGAATTCTAGAGAAAAAACAAAAACCAAAAAGTCAGCGTGATCGCATTGGAGAAGACGCCACTATGATTCAGTTTGAACTGGATTGGCTCAACCAACTTCCAAGTAAGGAAGGAATTCAACTCATTGTGAATCACGATGATATTATTCAACCACAATTGGTAAAAAAAGGAATTTTAAAAGAAGGATTAATTATCACTAAATAAAAAATCATGAAAAAAATAAAAATTGGAAATACCGATCTAGAAGTAGCTCCTATCAACTTGGGAGGAAATGTTTTTGGATGGACCTTAGACGAAAAAAAATCATTTCAAATCTTAGATGCATTTGTAGCAAAGGGCTTCAATTTTATTGATACTGCCGATATGTATTCGTACTGGATAGACGGAGGCGAAGGCGGACAGTCTGAAACCATTCTAGGAAAATGGATGAAAGAGCGTGGCAATCGTAAAGATATTGTTTTGGCTACCAAAGTAGGTGGAGAAACAGGAACTCACCCTGTGGACACTAGCAAAAAACATATTTTAGAAGCGGTTGACAAATCATTACAGCGCCTTCAAACAGATTATATTGATTTGTACTACACCCATTTTGATGACGAAAAAACACCTGTTGAAGAAACGCTAGAAGCGTATGACGAAATCATCAAAGCAGGTAAAGTACGCTACATTGCTGCCTCTAATATTTCTCCGGAACGTTTAGAAGCTTCTTTTGCTGCTTCAGAAAAAAATGGTTTACCAAAATACGAAGCATTGCAACCGCATTATAATTTAATGGAACGTGAGGGTTACGAAAGTAATTATGCGGCCTTAGCAAAGAAATACAATCTAACAGTGTTCCCTTATTGGTCTTTAGCAGCCGGATTTTTAACAGGTAAGTACCGTTCCAAAGAAGATTTAAACAAAAGTGTACGTGGTGGAAGCGTAGAAAAATACTTAACAGATAAAGGTTTGGGTGTTATAACTGCTTTGGATAAGGTAGCTGAAAAACATAATACTTCTCAAGCAACTGTTTCTTTGGCTTGGCTTTTAGCACAACCACAAATTGGAGCACCAATTGCAAGTGCTACCAGCGAAAGTCAATTACAAACATTATTCAATGCGCCAGCATTACAATTAGACGCTGAAGATTTAGCATTGCTAAACAACGCTAGTAACTAATTAATTTCAAAAACTGTGATACTTAATCTGTATCGCAGTTTTATTTTTTAACTAAATCATACACTTTTTGAATAGAAAATCGCTCATTATAGCACTCATTGTTGGTGGTACGTTCTTCATGGAAAATTTAGACAGTACCGCCATTACAACCGCAATACCTAAAATGGCACAGGATTTTAGTGTAGATCCGGTAACCATGAGTATGGGGATTACTTCTTATGTGATTATGTTGGCGGTTTTCATTCCTATAAGCGGATGGTTTGCAGAACGGTTTGGAACCCGAAATATTTTCAGTATCGCCATTGCAGGTTTTACCATAAGCTCAGCACTTTGTGGATTATCCTATTCCTTACCAATATTCATTGGAGCCAGAATTCTTCAGGGAATTTTTGGAGCCTTAATGGTTCCGGTAGGTCGATTAGCAGTATTAAGCAATACCGAAAAGAAAGATTTGGTAACAACCATCGCTTATTTAAGTTGGCCCGGATTGGCAGGGCCTATTTGTGGTCCTTTTCTAGGTGGATTTTTTACTACCTATTTCACTTGGCATTGGATATTTTTTGTGAATGTCCCCTTAGGTATTATTGCTATTTTGCTAACCTTTAAGTACATCCCAAAAAGTACACAGCATTTCAAAAAGAAATTAGACTGGGTAGGATTTTTACTCAGCGGTATTGGTTTATTAGCATTTATGATAGGAATTGAACTAGCCAGTGAAACGCATATCAATCTTGCATTGGTTATTTCATTATTTGTAGGTGCTCTTATATTATTGGGAATTTCGGTATGGCATTCCTTCAAAATTGAACATCCTTTGATCGACTATTCCGTGATGAAGATAAGAACCTTTAAAGTTACATTCACTTCAGGAACTATTACTCAAATTGTAATTAATACAGCTCCTTATGTGCTGCCTTTATTCTTTCAGATTGGTTTTGGAATGTCGGCTTTCAATGCTGGCCTTTTGTATATGTTTAGTATGATAGGAAATTTAGCCATGAAACCCGCTACCATCTGGATTACTCGCAAATTCAACTTTAAAGCGGTTTTAGTGGTAAATGGTTTGCTCCTTGCATTGGCTGTCTTTTTACAATCGTACTTACAACCAGAAACACCTTATTGGTTAATGGCAGCATTATTATTTTGTAGTGGCCTCACGCGGTCTATGCAATACAGTAGTATGAATACGTTGGCTTTTGCAGATATAAATGATAAGGAAATGAACAATGCCAACACATTAAACAGTACACTTCGCCAAATTGCGTTAGCCACAGGGATTTCTATAGGCGCTTTACTTTTGCATCTTTCAGCTAATTACCACGGAAATGGCTCCAATTATCAAGTGGAAGACTTTCAGTTAACGCTACAAATTATTGCCATTATTGGGGTGCTCGCCATCTACGACTTCTTCACCATCAAAAAAACAGACGCACTAAATGTGCGCAACAAAAAAGCATAACATGAAAAATACCAAGCATACCGCCTTAATTGTTGGCGGAAACGGAATTATAGGCAAAAATCTAGGTCAATATCTTCAGGAACAGGAAGAATGGAATGTCGTCATCACGTCGCGTTCAACATTAACTTATGAAACGAAAGCTGCATTTGTTGCGATGGATCTTAGTAAAAGCAATGCGGTAAAAAAACATGCAAAAAAGCTTAAAGAAGTTACCCATATTTTCTATGCAGCCTATAGCGAAAAACAAGACCCGTACGAGCAAACGGAAGCCAATCTTTCCTTGTTAACTAATTTGGTCGATAAAGTAGAAGATTATTTACCAAAGCTAGAGCGCATTCTATTCATTCAAGGAGGAAAAGCGTATGGCGCACATTTAGGTTTTTATAAAACACCCGCTTATGAAACGGATCTTAGAAGTATCACTCCTAACTTTTATTATGATCAAGAAGATTATCTAAGGACTATTTCCAAAGGAAAATCATGGAATTGGACAGCCATCAGACCCGATATTGTAATGGGCTTCACTATTAAAAATCCAATGAATATGGCAAACCTATTATCAGTATACGCAAGTCTTTGTAAAGAAGAAGGTATTCCCATGCGTTTTCCAGGTTCGGCAAAAGCTTATGAAATTTTAGCCAATGTAACCCATGTAGATGTTTTATCGAAAGCAATGCAATGGGCTGCAGAAAACAAAGAGACTGAAAATGAAATTTTCAATATTACCAATGGCGATGTTTTTAGATGGAGTCAACTTTGGCCAAAAATTGGAGAATTTTTTGGGGTTTCGGTAGCAGAACCACAAACTTTCGCTCTAAATGAATATATGCCCGGCAAGAAAGACCTTTGGAAAAAAATGGTTAAAAAATACGGTTTGAAAGCTTATGAACTTGATGAATTGGTTCAGTGGGGATTTGGTGATTTTATCTTTAATGTAGAAACCGATGCTTTTCAGGATGTAAACAAAGCCAGAAGGTTTGGTTTTCACGAAATGAATGGCGACACCGAAACTAAATTGATCAATACATTCAAAGAACTTCAAACTGAAAAGATAATTCCAACATTTGAATAGATGATAAAATATATTTCCATACTCATCATAGGTTTCCTGTATAGCATTCCTTGCAATGCAACCCCTGAAAGTGCTTTTCCCGTAAAAAATCAAATTAAAATTACAGAAACGACACCTGTAACTGACACGTTATTTTACAAAATGAAACGTGCTACCAATAAGGAAAATGAAGTTTTATTAGTGTTACTTCATGGTTATGGTTCAAATGAAAATGACTTACTTGGACTCGCCCGATTTTTTCCTAAAAACTACACCATAATCTCAGCAAGAGCACCATTTACGTTAAGAAACGGGGCTTACCAATGGTACCAAAGTACTTCCAAAGGAACCAATTTTGGAGGAAAAGCTTCTGATCTTTCTACAAGTCAAGAATTAATTCAAAAACTGGTTCAAAAAACACAGCAACAATTCCATATCAATGCTGATCATACTTTTATTTCAGGTTTTAGCCAAGGTGCCAATATGAGTTATCAAATGGGTTTATTATATCCAAAACTTTGTAAAGGTATCGGTGTGTTTAGTGGTGTTTTGTTCAATTCAGAAAAAGAAAAAGTGATCAAAGAAAATAATATCGCTGTCGCTATTTTTATAGGACACGGAACTGCTGACAACAGGATTCCTGAAAGTAGTGCAACTGCATCTAATACATGGTTAACAGCGCACAATTTTCAAACAGATTTTCATACGTATGAAGGAATGAGTCATTCTATTTCCCCAAAAGAAATGCAAGACTTTATACAGTTTGTAAGTAGGAATATTTCAAATTAAAAAACACAATGCTATGAATACAAGAAGAAAATTTTTTAAACAATCGGCTTTGGCCTCTGCAGCAATAGTCGGCGGAACTTTATCCGGATTTGCCAATGAGCATCCACTTGCAGCAACAGCAAAAACTATTGAAAACCCAAAAAAGAAAGAGATGAAATTAGCAACTATTAGCTGGACGTTTGGTCTGGATGATTTAGACGAATTATTTAGTAAAGTAAAAGAAATTGGTTATACAGGATTACAGTTTTGTGGTGACTTTAAAAAATACGATGCCAAGGATGTAGTAGCAAAATCAAAAGCATATGACATAGCATTAACCAGTTATGATCCGCTTAGTTGTAAACCTGATACCGATGAAGATGCTACTCTAAAAAACTCAGTAGCTTTCTATAAAAAAGTAATTGACTATGCTATTGAGTTGGGCGTTCCTATGAGCACATTACAAGGTTTATCTTTCTGGACAAAAAATCAACCTAGCTACGAGGCTGCTATGCAACAAATTGGCGAAGCTGTAAAACAGTTAAGTGATTATGCCAAAGGAAAAGATATTCTACTTTCTTACGAAGCTTGTTGCCATTACGAAGTACCACAAGGACAAACCGCTGCAGAACTGCTACAAATTTATGAGGCTGCAGGAAGTCCTAGCAATGTAAAACTTGTCTTAGACAGTTTTCATATGAACATTACAGAGAAAGATATGATATCGCCTATTCACAAAATTGGTGGTGATTTATTGTATAGCTACCACGTTTCAGATTCTGGAAGAGGTGGAATTGGTACTGGACATATTGATTATTTAGCTCAATTCAATGCCCTAAAAGAAGTTGGTTTTGATGATTTACTATGTTTTGAAATTGTAATTGCTGAATGTCGCCCTTATAAATTACCCATGACAGCTGCTCAAATGGAAGAATTTGTAAAACAATCCAAGTACAGCTTAAACCTTTGGAAAACTATGATGGGTGTGTAATACACAAACTACACTACATGCCATTTATAAGGATAATCCTTATAGTTTACCATTATAAATCATATTAGATTTCACATACCTTTTAGATAAAACTGCTCGTAGGTAGTTGATATTCCCCACATGGGCTTTCTACTGAACTGCTAAATAAAGGTAGGGATCTATTTAACGTAACGAAAGTGCTTTTAAAAAAAATAAGTTAACACACTCTAAAAAGATCATAATATGAATACAACAACAGATTATGAAGTGATTATTATAGGAGGAAGTTTTGCTGGGTTATCTGCAGCTATGGCTTTGGGTAGATCTTTACGTAAAACGTTGATCATAGACAGCGGAAAACCTTGTAACCAACCTACACCACATTCTCATAACCCTGAGGTCACGGGTTCAACTCCCGTCTACGCTAAGAAAACAGACCTCAGAAACCTCTTGATTCTCAAGAGGTTTTTTTTATTTTCTATAGATTTGTAATTATCTTTCTCTATCTTACCGCCACTAGCGTGACGCTAGTGGGAGTTGGCGTGTTCACCGTGCTGTGATTGTCGTTATGAAAGGCTCGAAGTAAAACCCTCTATTGAGATTGCTCGCAAGATTGCGGATGCCCTTGATGTGTCTTTGGATTATTTAGTAGGGAACACAGACACGGCTCTGTAAAAAGACCTACTGAAGAAAATTACGGATATTCAAAAACTGCCAGAAGATAAAAGGAATGTCGTGATGGAACTGCTGGACTCTTTCCTAAAACAGACCAAGCTCCAGAGCATTATGTAACTTAAAAAACCGCCCGAAGGCGGTTGTTATTTTTACTGACCATCACAATTTAAGTTTGGCGGGGCGTAACTATTGAAAGCTCTATTGGTAAAAACCTAAATCTTAATTATTTTCCTAACATAATAGAAGCTATAATTACAATAGTTTTACACCACTACCCTACCCAAACACTGTTAAAATAAGGGGAAGTTAACTTATGTATTGGCAAATAACGTTACTAGATTACTACTATTTATACACAAAAGTTCATTTGAATATGCTTATATAAAAAATCACGCTTCTAGTAGAAGCGTGATTTATGTTTAACATTATTTGATTACTTACTCATGAATTCCACTAGCGCGACGCTAGCGGGAGCTGGGGAACTTACCACAGGAAGAAAAAAATAGGATTTTTCACTTTATAGACCTCATTATCAGAGACCACAAAGCTGGACAGGCTTACGCCAATAAATAAAAAAGCCCCACATCTCTGTGAGGCTTTTAATTTCCTTAATGATACAAGAGCTTACTTAATTGACATAACTCTTCAACACGTTTGAAAGAGCATCTTTTAAGTCATCACTATCAGCTCTTATCATTGATTTATTCTCATTTTGAGGGAAAGAAATGAAAACGGTATACTGATTTTCTACCCTTTCTCCGTCAAATTTAATCACTGCTACATCCCCGTTTTCCTTAACTTGCTCAAAACAGGCTAACAAATCATCAAAGGACACAGATTGCTTTTCTAATATTTTCGTTATTTCAACCATCTTATTTTATGAGCATTTTGGCTATTTATGACACATCTGTTACTTGTCCTGTTGAGACCTTTGTAGCAACATTCATCATTTGTTGTAGACTTACTGTCTTTAATCCGTTCTGACGTGCAAATGCTTGAAAAGCTGCTACTGCCGTTCTTTTATTACCATTCATAAACATGTGTCCGTGAGAGATTGACCTAAAAATTGATGCCCCTTGTTCGGCTGCAGTCTCATAATACATTGCTGAATTGATAGCTGAAGCTGGATTTCCATTTAATAAAACACCACCTCCATCAGTAGCTTTATTAAACTTAAATATATCATCAGCAAAAGCTTTTGGGCTAAATGCCCCCTTAGCAGCAGCAGCAGTACCCCACTCTGAGACTGCAGCATAACCTAACACACCAACTTCAACCAGTTGCACTGTAGAAACAATACAATACATCAATTCTAATACACCCAAACTCATTTCTTGACGACCTGCGTAAAAGTCCTGAATACGTGCTTCTCTTCGTGCTGCTTCTATCTGATTATCATACCAAGCCTTTGCCCCATGATAGTCATCATCATCAAAATTTGTACCATAATAGTCGTTAAATTGAGACATACTTGTCAAAGGCGACGACCAAGTTGCACAACCACTAATTCCTACTTGACTACTCCATTGACCTGGTTTTTTTCTGCCAGTAATTTCAACAGCGGCTAGTGAATTTGCATAATCTGAATATATTTTCCTATCCTCATCATAAGTTTCTTCATTATCTTTCTCTCCATCTCCTGGTCCTCCAGTAACATACATCCCATTTGGATCCACCAACCGCACCGGATTCAACATACAATAATTATAAGGAGACCACCCCGGGTATTTATCAGCCAATGGGTCAACACTTAACCAAATACTCGTTTTTGGGTTGTAATACCTTGCACCGTAATAATAATTACTAGTCCATGGTATTCCAAAGAATAAACCATTTTACCAATTTAAATATAGTAAGAAGTTTCTTAAATAAAACTATTACAAATAAAAAGCCCACCTCTTTTTTTAAAAAAGGTGTCTGTTTACTATTTTATTCATATCCTAATTTGAAAACTTACTACCATCTTCTAATTTCTTTAGTATTGACATTAATGCTTTTTTTTGTTTATATTTAAATAGATAATGAGATATAACAGACATGAATGAAAAATAAAGAAAAATAAGAATTGCTATGTTCCAAATAAAAATAAGAACAAATGAAATTATGCATAAATATAAAGGAAATTTAAAATAATTATAATTGTAAATTAATTCATCATATGTCTTTGTATTACTAATATAAATGACTCCTTTTTTGGTATATGCAAATGGATTCAAATTACTTTGTAAATTATTAAAAAAATTATTTTTTAATAAAAGTTTATCACCTTCTAAAATGACCTTACTAATTTGATATTTTATAAGTTCTTCCTTTATATGATTTAATAATAAAACCTTATTTAAATTCGTGAAATCTAATCTAATTTTCATTATTAGTCAATAATTTAAAATTTTTAAATTGAGTCATGCGTTAAAATCTATATGTTTTTTTACAGATTATTCTAATTCTTACTAGAATAAATTTTCCCTTTATCTCCAGCCCATTCTGCATAAGAATAATCAGAAACGCTCCATTTACCTCCTGCACGTGCACTCAAACCCGCAGGGACAGACACACCTTGCCAATCAACATCTCCTAATAAGCCTGGAAATATATCAGCGCTTCCATCTGTATTAGTCCAAAAGTATGAAAACCCTAATGTTTCATAACCAACACTAAAAGAGTTAGATTTTCCAACCCAACTATCAGCTGTAACATTATTATCTCCTTTTACTGCTACAAATCCATATGCACCTACAGAACCTTCATAACCTACATTACCTCCTATTTTATCATATAAAAAAGCTTCATCTTGGTTTTTTCCGCTTAAAAAATATACAGCCTCAAAACCAGCATTAAGTCCTCCTCCTACAGTTGCACTATATTCTACACCTATACCTATAGCATCTAATTTATCAACTCCTAACTCTTTCTTAAGATCGTTAACGTTTACTATAACAGGATTATCAACTGAAATGTCTGTATCTATTTTAATATTTATATCATCTCCTTCCATTACAACTCTCCCTAACTCCTCTCCATTATTATTGCTAAAAATAATATCATCAGGATTTTGTACGGATTCATCCAGAGCTCCTGTGGGATCTATCCTATTTAGAGGGTTATTCTGGACATAATTGTACGGTGAGATGCCAAGACGCTGCTCCGTCAACGGGTCAACACTTAACCAAATACTGGTTTTTGGGTTGTAATAGCGGGCACCGTAATAATAATTGTTAATCATTGGCAAATCAAATAATAAACTTTTATCAATTTAAATATAGTAAGAAGTTTCTTATTTTAAAACTATTACAAATAAAAAGCCCACCTTTTTTAAAGTTGGGCTCTGTATATCTTTCTAACTCACACCGCAACTAGCGCGACACTTGCGGGAGCTAGAGCAGCTCCTCTCCAATGCATTCCTTTCATTAATTGGGTAGTTTTGTATTGTTATCATATGCAGTGCTAGGGAAACATTCATTTCAAGATCTAATTCTTTTCTGTTATTGTGAATTTTGTTTTAATAAAATGTCTTTTAAAACATTTTCCTCATAAATATTATCACGTTCATTGATTACTTTATTAAATAAATACACTACTGAATTATTTTCCACTTTATAATAATATAAATCCAATGAATAAGTATCATCATCATTTAGTGTAGGTAAATGTGGAATAATTAATCTATTTTTATTTGAATTAAACATTACGAGAGGTAAAGAGGTGGTTAAAAACTTATGATCTCTAATTTTAAGTAATTCTCTAGTCTCTAAATTAAAAATTAAAATATTAGACATAGTATTAATCTCTTTAACTGACAATAATAATATGTTCTTATCTAAAAAAGAACCTTGTATAGAACTATCATTTAATAATATACTTTTCCAATTTAAAATTTCATCATCAAAGGATGAATACTCGATTTTCATTAAGTATTTATTCGTTTCTTTATTTAAAAAATTAATAAATCCATTTAAATATGTAATTTCTATTTTTTCATTCCCATATACAACATCAACTTATTTTTTACAATCTTGACCTTTTAAATTAGTTACATTAAATAATTCTAAAATTAAAATTATAGCTAATATTTTTATAACTTTCATAATACTTACTTAGTATAACATTTAAAATATTTTGTATTCTAGAGTTTTTATTTTCATTTTTTTAGTTCAATAGGTATTCTATTAGACTCCAACTCACCATGAAAAATTTTAAAATTATTCTCTTCTATTGTTTTAACTAAACTTTCTGGTAAATATTTCTTTATGTGAGTGGTATCCGCTTTAAAAAATAATGACGATGCATAGTTTGTATATACTTCGACCTCATAAAATTCGGAGGTTATTTCTTCATTCATCGAATGATACTTTATTTCTATTGGTATTTCAAAATATAATTTTGAATGAGCAGGTATTATAAGATATGCCGCAGCATTCATATGTTTTAATATTTCAGAATATCCATCCTCCTTATAAAGGTCTATAGTTTTATTTCCTAATTTTACAAATCGTTCATTCAAAATATTCACTTGACTGTCTGGATATCTGTGTAATATTGGTATCTTTAGTTCGAGTGATTTATTCATATCTTCCATGTATATCTTTAGATTTGTTAAACTCAAACCCTTATTCGATTCTGGAAAACAATTATATCTTATACTGCCTTGACTCATATTATTAGTAAAAGGTAAAAAGAAATAATTATATTTACTTTTATTTATGAATTCAAAATTAATAACCTGACCAGAAAAACTATCCCCAGTTAAAAAATTATCTTTAATTAAAGAATCTGATATTTTGATTGATTCATTTAATATTCTTACTTTTAAATCATTATTATTATTCTCACTACTACAACCAAATGAGAATAAAACAACTATTAAATATAAAATCATAAACTTTCTATACATCTTCTAATTAGTTTTTTATTTAATCCTGCCAATTTTTTATAGTGGTTAACCATTACCATACTCCATGAATCTGTATCCCCTAAAATGTTAACTTGATAATTCCTCCTCCAGCTCCATAACTTAAACTATCAGAAAAAACAGTCCAATGATCCCCTTTTACGTATGTTAAAGAGCCTATTAAACAAATACTCACCCCGAATCTTTCCCCAAAGTCATCCACCATTTTACAAACTCAGCTACTAATGTGCATGATCTATAGGTACTATGCCGCCCTCCCAAATTTGTTTTTGAGTCCAAGGTTTTGGAGCATCTTGCCAAAACGGAGCATCTTCCGGTAAACCAAGCACCAAAAATGCAGTAGTACATAAATACAAACTACCGGTAGTAATATAAGGCTCAGCTACCGATGGCTGATGCCCATAAAAACCAATAGTTAACCAACCGTTTGCGTCAAATGTTCCTGGAGCATTTATTTGATTTTCTACCACAGTAAATAGCGCTTCTCTCACCTGTGCAGGTTCTAAGGGTTCTGGTAATTGCTGAAACAGGGCTATTTGTGCTAATGCCTGAAACACTCCAAATCTATATGCTAACGAGCGGCCTATAGGTGGGTAGGTTCCAGTGGTACTTATGAAACGTTCTTGTACAGCAGCATACCGTTGCGCTCTCTCATAAAAAACACTTGCGTTGGTTATAAACTTATCTTTATACCTATAGCTTTCTAATGCTGTTTCCTTTTCTTTTAGAACAGCTAGTATATCTAACAACATGGGTTGAATAACAAAGCTATTGTAATAATCCCAATGAAAATTAGGTCCGTCTCCGTAAGTACCATCTCCTAAATACCATTCATCATGTTTTAGTAATGCATACTCAATACGCATCATATCTGCTTTACCTTCAAACTTAAGCAAAGTAGCTTCTATCATAGCACTAAACAACAACCAGTTCATATAAGGTGGTGAGGTAGCTCTGGTTTTCTTAAGCTCTAACAACACCCGCTGTTGGGTAGTAGTATCTAAATTATCCCATAATTGATGCGGAGCCCTCAACAAAGCCTGTGCAAAAAAGGCAGCATCTACCAAAGGTTGTCCTTCACCAGAAAAGTTTAAATAATCGTTTGCTTCGGGGTTAACCGCATTGGTAATTCCGCTTACCGCCCAGTCAATATATTTTTTGCGCAGTTTTCCTTCTTTAGTAGCGTCAACACCAAGTGCCAACCATGGGGCAATACCGGCTAAAGTTCTGCCTACAGCCTCTAAGTGCACTACCTCTTCTCTACCTCCATAGGGGTTGGCCGCCTTTTCTACTGGCATTGTAGCCTTGAGTTTATCGTTAGCCAGATTTTTTAATATGGGTTCTGCTATTTTAGTAAGGTTTTCTACAAATACTTTTCTTTCTTCTAACCCTTGGTTACGTTGTGCTTGTAGTTTACAGGTAATCAATAATATGCTTAAAAATGCATATGTATATAAATTCTTCATTCTCTTTGTTTATTTTCACTAACAAATGTTAGCACTACTGGTTGGTGTAAAATACAATTTTTTTATAGCATAAAAGGTAAATTAAGTGTAGATTTTCACCCTTATACTAGGTATAATTTATTCGTAAGAACTCCGTTCCTTTATTTCCTTTCTATTTCTAATTAAAAACCAACTATCTTTACCTAAGAAGTATTTCATAATAAATTATGAAACTTTTATTTAAAATTAATTAGCAAGTAAAAGAAAATAAGTATGTTACAAATTATTGCAGACGTAAAGCCAAAAGAAGGTTCTGAGTGGTTTGGTAAAGCACTTGGTGCTTATGCCACTATATTTATAGATTATAAAGATGTTGATGGAGCCTACGCCTTATTCAAATTTTACCTTGAAGATGAAGAATGGGAAATTACAGAAATGGAAGAAGATTATGAAATTTTAGATAGCATAGAAAATGTAGAAGAAGACTACAAAGAACTTTATGAAGAGGCTGAAGAGTATGGCTATGCTATTATGTTCAACGTATATGAAGAAGAATAAGAGCTTTTAAAGGAACTAACGGTTTCTATTATTACAAAATACTAAAAGAGCTTATTAATTAGTAAATTCATAAGCTCTTTTTCATAAACAGGATTATCTTTTTCTTTAAAGCTGCTTACTCTACACCTGGTAATATATCCATTTCACAAAGCTTAGTCTCATAATTATAAGAATAACCTGCAGGACAATCTGTATCTTCTACATCTACACACCCACTAGTAGTTACAAAACAACATGCTACCGCCATAAGCAGTAACGCTTTCTTTAAGTTTTTCATAATGCTATATTTAATTATTGATTTTTCCTCTCAAACTAAATACACAAGCTTGGGGCTAACTGCTGCTATTTAGGATATGCCAAATATGACCAAATCTGGTGAGTCATCTATTAGGGATACCCCTAAAAATCTATAGGTTAATCACTACCTTTTAAGGTTATTCTCAATCAATTACCTTAGTGTTTTTATAATAAATTAACCAATTCTTAAGTAACCATTGTTACTGTTTTATTGTAAATATTTAGTATCTTAAAAAGAAAAAATTAAACTATGTTTTTTCAAAATATTTATGATAAAAGCTTGGCTCAGGCTAGTTATATAGTTGCTTGTCAGGCTAAAAAAGAAGCTATTGTTATTGATGCTAAAAGAGATATAGACACCTATTTAGAGGTGGCTGAACAAAATAATTTGAAAATTACCCACATTGCTGAAACTCATATTCATGCCGATTTTTTAAGTGGTTCAAGAGAATTAGCAGCAGTTACCGGTGCCAAAATGTATCTTTCTGATGAAGGAGACACCGATTGGCAATATGAATTTGAGCACGAAGGTCTTAGACATGGCGATGTAATTAAGGTTGGTAATTTAAGTTTAGAGGTACTACACACACCCGGACACACTCCTGAAAGTATTAGTTTTTTACTAACCGATCATCCTGCATCAGATGAACCTGTAATGATATTTACGGGAGACTTTGTTTTTGTGGGGGATGTTGGTAGACCCGACCTACTGGAAAAAGCTGCTGGTATTGTTGACACAAAAGAAAAAGGAGCGGTACAAATGTATGAGTCTATTCAAAAATTTGCCGATTTACCCGATTTTATACAAGTATGGCCAGGGCATGGAGCAGGTTCTGCTTGTGGTAAATCATTAGGCGCTGTACCAAGTTCAACCATTGGGTACGAAAAAATTAGAAATTGGGCTTTTCAGTTTAAAAATAACCAAAAAGAATTTGTAGCAGAACTACTTGATGGACAACCAGAACCACCGAAGTACTTTGCCATGATGAAGCACCTTAATAAGGTAAGCAGACCGCTACTTATTGAAGTACCTAAACACCCTACACTTTCAATAGAAGAATTTTTACAAGCCTATAACCGAGGGGTAAAGATTATAGATGCCAGACATAAATCAGAATTTGCCGATGGTTTTATTCCTGGTAGTATTAATATTCAAGGAAATAACTCTTTTGCAACATGGGCTGGCTGGGTGCTTAACTACCAAGAGCAATTTATAATTGTTGCTAAACAAGAACAAATAGAAGATCTTACCAGAAAATTAATGCGCATTGGTTTAGATAATATTTATGGCTTTATTACTGATGTGCATACTTTAAACCTTGAACTACAAAAAGCTGATATTATCAACTATGAAGAGTTTGTAGATTACATAAATAACAAAAATACTCAAATTGTTGATGTTAGAAATGAAAGTGAATACAATGAGTATCATGTAAAAAATGCCGACAATGTTTTTGTTGGTACCTTAGAAGATAACTTAGAAAAAATAAGTACAGATAAAGAAGTTGTAATTCACTGCCAATCTGGAGACCGAGCTGCCATAGCATATTCCCTACTGAGAAAAAATGGGTTTAACAATATAAAAAACTATGCTGGCGGAATGAAAGAATATAGAGAGAAACAAAAATAAAATTTTGAACATCAGATTACTAAAAAGACATACGTAGGTATGTCTTTTTTTATACATTAAAAGTAACCCGTTATAAACATACCTCACCCTAACCAAAAGATAATTTGCCAAAATAAAAAACACACTTCATTATTATTTAACATATTAATTTTCAGTTAATTAAAATTAATATTTAAATTCATGTTTATATTTCTCACAAAGTAAGTTATTCTAAAAGCTATGAAAAAAATTATTGTTATCACCACAATGCTGTTATCCGGTATAGGATTACGTGCACAAGATATCCAACTTCACGTGTTGGATAGTATTTTGAACAAGCCCTACGAGTTTTCAGCCTTAGACATAAGAAATGATACCATCTTCTTAGTGACAGAAAATTGTAATACTATTTTCTATGTAAATCAAAAAACAAAAAAAGTAATACAAAAAGATTATTATCAAGATCTAGGAGAAGATAGCGATTTGGAAGGAATTTCGATTTACAAGCATTATATATTTCTAGCAGATGAACATGATAATAGCATTAAATACATTGACATGAATACCAAAACGGTTACCAACCTTTTATTAAGTCATGTAAATGAGGTGCAAAACAAAAACCACGATTTTGGATTGGAAGGTATCTGTGTTAGTAAAACGGGAGAACAGCTCTATATCTTGAAAGAACTCAACAAAAAATTTGAGAGCGAAATTTATTGTTATAACCTTATTCTAGCAGATAATCACTTCTTTTTAGCATATGATAAAACCATTACCGTACAATTAGACCGCCAACATAGGTATACAGACTTACAGGTAAGTGAAGACGGTAAAAAGATTTATCTTTTAAGAAGCAAAATAGGTAATTACAATATAGACACAGTAACCTTACAGGATAATAAACTATCATATAATTTTGTAAACCTTCCTACTATTGATATTACTAAAGCAGTTGACACCTATAAAAAATTAGGATATAGTAGCAATATGGAAGGATTAACTATTAATGGGAACTCTTTTTTTGTGATTAGTGATAATTTTAGTGGAAGAAATAACCACTGTGACGACCCCGTAAACTTCAAATCTAAAACTTTGTTGTTAGAGGTAAAAGATGCTTTAACCACCAAATAGAAAAAAACATCAAAAAAAGTTTATTTGTAAATATTCTCATTTACAACGACTTGTAAAATATTTTAAAATTATTTTGCAGAAACGCTTGTAAACACCAAAAACAGTCCTATATTTGCATCCGCTTTCAACAAGGAAGTGTTCTTTAAAATATCGGGGAGATACTCAAGCGGCCAACGAGGACAGACTGTAAATCTGTTGGTTTTTACCTTCGCAGGTTCGAATCCTGCTCTCCCCACCAGTTTATTTTTTGCGGGAGTAGCTCAGTTGGTAGAGCGTCAGCCTTCCAAGCTGAATGTCGCGAGTTCGAACCTCGTCTCCCGCTCTACAAAAAAAGCCTGAATGTTTCCATTCAGGCTTTTTTGTTTTATATGATTACTTAAAACTATACTACAAGAATTTGAGCTGCATGATCTTTGGTTTTTACTTTTTCAATAACCTTCTCCACCTCTCCAAGTTCATTAATTATAAAGGTCATTCTATGAATTCCATCATACTCTTTCCCCATAAACTTTTTTAATCCCCAAACACCAAAGGCATTTATCACTTCTCTGTTTTCATCTGCTAATAACGGAAACGGTAAACTATTTTTATCTCTAAAATTAGCCTGTCTTTTAACCGAATCTGCACTTACACCCAATAATCGGTAACCACTAGCTTTTAGATCTTCGTAATGGTCACGTAAGTTGCAAGCTTCCGCCGTACAACCAGGCGTACTAGCCTTTGGGTAAAAGAACACAACTACTCTATGTCCTAGGTAATCATTCCAATCAATGGTATTACCACTATCATCTATTGCTGTAAAATGAGGAACCTTATCCCCTACTTTTAATGTATTCATAATTTAATTTTTTATTAAAAATATCTATTAAAAAGGATAATAGTAAATCTGTTAAGAAGATTTACCAAAACTTTAATAGAGTTATTAACATATTACAGTTAATGCCTTGTTATATCTCGAAAAACTGAAATTTAACAACAGTTTTATTTGGAAAAAAACGGGGGTGGTTTTACTTTCGCTGTTATGAAAATAGGAATTGACGCAATTAGTTTTGATATACCAAAACTACAACTGCCAATTAAAGAGTTGGCAGTAGCAAGAAATATAGAACCCGTTAAATTAGAAAAAGGATTAGGCTTACTTCAAATGGCTATGCCAGATGTACACCAAGATGTGATAACATTTGCAGCAAACGCTATAACCAAGTTAGTAAAACAAGAAAATTTAACTCCTACAGATATTGATAGAATTTATGTAGGTACAGAAAGTGGATTAGACGCTTCTAAACCTATAGCTTCATACTTATTAGCAATATTAGAGTCTATTTTTGGAGACAATACCATGACGCATTGTGATGCGGTAGATTTAACTTTTGCATGTATTGGTGGTGTTGATGCATTACAGAACTGCGTAGATTTTGTAACATTAAATCCTGATAAAAAAGCAATCGTTATTTGTACAGATATTGCTAAGTATGATCTTAACTCTACAGGAGAATATACACAAGGGGCAGGCGCTATTGCTATGTTAGTAGCTAAAAACCCTCGTATTATTAGCTTTAACCGCACAGTAGCTACCAGTGCCAAAGGCGTGTTCGACTTCTTTAAACCACACAGAATTGTTAAAAAAGAAGAACTTGGCATAACAGATAACCAACCGTGGCAAGGAGTTTTAGAAGCTGAGATTGAAATTTTTAAAGAACAACCTGTTTTTGATGGTCAATACTCTAATGACTGCTATGTAGAGCGTACTGTTGAAGCCTATTACAGATTTAAAGAATTAAACAAAACAGAGGGAACTTTATATGAAAATTGGAAAGCTATTGTAATGCACTTACCTTACAGTTTTCAGGCACGTAGAATGTTCCCAGAAATATACATATCAGACAGCCCTGAATTAAGTAAGGAAATTAGCAAAACAGATGCTGAGTATTTTACCAAGTTAAAAGCATTCAGTAAATCTGAAACTTATAAAGCTTTTATTGCTGAAAAATTTATGCCAGCAGAAAAAGCATCTTCCCTAATTGGAAACATGTACACAGGGTCTATTTTTATGGGATTACTTTCTACCTTATGCTACTATGCAGAAAGTAATGAAGATTTAACAGGTACAACCCTTGGTTTCCTTGCATACGGAAGTGGCGCTAAATCTAAGGTTTTTGAAGGTGAAGTGTCACCTAGTTGGAAAGAAGCCATTGCTAAAACAGGTCTTTTTGAAACATTAGAAGTAACTACAGCAATTGATATTGATACCTACCATAGCTTACACAAAAAAGAACTATCTACAAGCGTTCTTACCCCTTCTAACGAATGGATTTTGGAAGGTATTGAAGAAACGAACGTAAACAAATTAGGTGCTCGCTATTACAAGTGGGTTGACTAACTATTGACATAAGAAGCATGACGAAAGCTGAAAAAGTAAACTTTGTAATAGATACGTTAGAAAATATATATCCAGAGGTTCCCATACCTCTGGATCATAAAGACCCATACACACTATTAATTGCAGTTTTACTTTCGGCTCAATGCACTGATGTTCGTGTAAACCAAATTACCCCCTTGCTATTTGCTAAAGCAGATAACCCGTATGACATGATAAAATTAACGCAAGAAGAAATAAAAGAAATTATTAGACCTTGCGGATTATCACCAATGAAATCAAAAGGTATATACGAGCTTTCGCATATTTTAATTGATAAGCATCAAGGAGAGGTACCTGCTAACTTTGTAGATCTTGAAGAATTGCCTGCTGTAGGGCACAAAACAGCTAGTGTAGTGATGAGTCAAGCATTTAACATACCTGCATTTCCTGTAGATACACATATTCATAGACTTATGTACAGATGGGGACTTTCTAACGGTACTACTGTACAACAAACAGAAAAAGATGCTAAGCGTTTGTTCCCTGAAGAAAAATGGAACAAGCTACACTTACAAATTATTTGGTATGGAAGAGAATATTGTCAGGCACGTGGGTGGAAACTTGACAATGATATCATTACCAAAACTATTGGTAGAAAAGCAGCTATTAATGAGTATTTAAAAAATCAGAAAAAGTAATTTTCTCATACTACTTTTAGCACTACATCTAAGACGATAAGTTTCAGCACTCGTGAATATTTCCTAACTTTCAGAAAAATTAAGCACATGGTGTATTCTATCATAGAGCCTACGGCTCCCAAAGTACCAATTTTAATTAGTTCACCTCATTCAGGTACTGAATTTCCTGAGGAAGTAAAAAAACAATTAGACCCTAGCGCTATCGCTAATCCTGATGACACCGATTGGTTTATAGATACCTTATACAATTTTGCTCCTAGCATGGGTATTACCATGATTACGGCAAACTACAATAGATGGGTTATAGACCTCAACCGAGATCCAAACAGCAAACCCTTATATGATGATGGTAGGGTTATTACAGGATTAGTACCTGAAACCGATTTTAATGGAAACGCTATTTACGCTAATAAAACGCCGGACGAAGCTGAAATACAAAGAAGAGTTAAAAATTACTATCAACCATACCATTCAAAAGTTGGCGAGTTGTTAGAAGCCTTAAAAAATGAGTTTGGATATGCCATTCTATTTGATGCCCACTCTATAAGAAAAATGGTACCTGGAATTAGAAAAGTACCTTTCCCTGATTTGATTTTAGGTGATAAC
The DNA here is from genome assembly GCF_027924185.1 of Neptunitalea lumnitzerae. GTDB lineage: Bacteria > Bacteroidota > Bacteroidia > Flavobacteriales > Flavobacteriaceae > Neptunitalea > Neptunitalea lumnitzerae. Next base: position 147,787 of record NZ_BRVO01000002.1, on the reverse strand, counting down.
GATGAAACATCTGCCTCTCCAAATATTATCAAAGCAGCTTTAAATCCATTGGTAAATTCAGAATATGAGGCTACTCATAACTACCCGTTCAAAGGAGGCCACATTACTCGATTTTTTGGTAAACCAGAGAACAATATTCACGCTTTACAATTAGAAATGGCCAAAACCAACTATATGAATGAGAGTGAAACTGCTTTTAGTGAAGAGAATGCTGAAGAATTACTACCGGTACTAAAACAAGTTTTTGCTAATTTAATTGCAACCAAACCTTAATGGAAAAACATATTTTTTTTAAAGGACTCTTAACCGAACACGGATGGTTATCTAACACATTAATAACCACTGAAAACGGTATCATTAAAAACATTGAAGCAAATACTTCACCTGTGCACGATACAGAGGTAGTAGAGGGTTATGCCTTACCAGGATTTCAGAATGCGCATTCACATGCATTTCAATACGCCATGGCAGGTTTGGCAGAGTTACATGAAGGCACTGGTATACCAGACGATTTTTGGAGCTGGCGTACTGCAATGTATGAGCTAGCATTAACTATTTCACCTGAACAACTAGAGGCAATAGCTACACAGTTATATACTGAGATGGTTCGCCATGGATATACAGCAGTTACAGAATTTCATTATCTACACCATCAACCTGATGGTACCCCTTATGATAATCTAGCTGAAATGGGACTACGCCTTGTGAATGCCGCAAAAAAGGCTGGGTTACACATTACCTTAGTTCCTATGTTCTATCAAAAAGGAGGTTTTGGAATGGAACCTTCTAAAAATCAAGCTAGATTTATTAGCGATACAATAGAAGATTATTATAATTTATTAGAGGCTACCAAAAAAGCTTGTCAAACCTACGAGCATGCCATTTGTGGTATTGGTATTCACTCTTTACGTGCTGTATGTGCAGAAGATATTATTCAATTAACTGAAGAATACAAAGGAGACACTCCTTTTCATTTACACATAGCAGAACAACTCAAAGAAATTGATGACTGCATTGCCTTTTACGGAAAACGCCCCGTTCAATGGTTATTAGACAATGTGAATTTAGATAATAACTTCCATTTGGTACACGCTACTCATTTAGATGATGCTGAAGTACAAGGGATCGCTTCTTCTGGAGCACACGTTGTACTATGCCCTTCTACCGAAGGAAATCTTGGGGATGGTATTTTTAGACTTCATGATTTTAAAAACCTTAATGGTAGCTGGAGCATTGGTACAGATAGCCATATTGGCTTAAATCCGTTAGAAGAATTAAGAATATTAGATTACGGTCAGCGATTAACCACGCACAAAAGAACATCTTTTTATACACAGGGTTATGGTGACAGCGGTTTTAACGCCATAAATATGATGTGGAAATCAGGAAGAAAAGCTATGGGACTACAATCGGAAGCATTCTTTAAAATTGGAGAACCTCTAAACGCGGCAGTAATAAATGCCACACACCCTTTAATTGCTACCTCATCAACAAAGCATTTAAGCAATACTATTGTATATACGCAAGATGCTTCTAACATGTTAGGAACATTATTTAATGGTAAGTGGATGGTAAAAGACGGAAAACATATACACAAAAACACAGTAGAAATTGACTTTGTTAAAACATTACTTACTTTAAAGTCGAGATTATAAGTTTTACGCCTACATTTAACCTTATTAAAACAGCATTTTAAGATAAGTTTAAATGCATAGTGATAGGAATATTCGTAATTTCATCTTCAATAGAAATACATATTCCTTTTTGAAAAAAATTAAGCTTAAAAAGAAGTTAATTAAGCTGCTAAAGGTTATTGGCAGCATTGTTTTAGTATTACTTTTCCTAGTTATCTCCCTACTCCTATTTGTTAGAAGTGAATGGGGGCAAAAGATTATTGTTCAAAAATTAACCAATTACGTATCTGATAAAACGCATACAACTGTTAATGTTGATAGAGTTTTTATCACATTTTCTGGAAATGTATTTGTGGAAGGTTTGTACTTAGAAGACACACAAAAAGACACACTTATCTATTCTAAAGAATTAGAAGCCAACATAGCTTTAATGCCTCTTATTAAAGGATCTGGTTTCACCTTAAACCGTTTAGACTGGAAAGGAGTTAAAGCCAATATAAAACAACAAGACACCCTTAATGGATTTAACTACCAATTTCTTATAGATGCCTTTGCTTCTGACACTACCAACCAAGCAACAACATCATCACAAAGTAGTTTTGATATAAATATTGGCAAGGTAAATCTAGAAGATTTTCAACTACAGTTTGATGATCAAGCTACAGGTATGTATGCCCAAGGAGAAATAGGCAACATATTGGTTGAAATGGATTCGTTTGATTTAGACAACATGAAATTTATAATAGACCAATTATCTATTTCTAACTCAAACATTGTCTATCAACAAAATAAAGAACTTCCAACAACAGAACCAGAAAGTGATTCTCCACTTCCCTATCTTGGACTTCATAACATCACGCTAAAAAATGTTTCTGCTAACTATAAATCTGTGCCAGACCACATAGAATTAGCAGCTACAATTTCAGAAAGTACTATTAACATCCCTGAATTAGATTTAACCAATCAAAAAATAAAGGCTGAAAATATTCTGTTAGCCAATTCACAAGTAACTGTTCATACCTCTGACATTAATGCTGATGCTACTACTAATACAACTACTAGTAGTGATTTTACTTGGCCAGCATGGGATGTTACATTACAAACGCTTACACTGCAAAACAATTACATTAGCTATACTAATAATAATGCCAAACCACAGTATGGTAAGCTAAACCCTGATGCTATTGAATTAAGCAACGCAACCATTAAGGTTAAAAATGTATATTTACAAAATGAATCTGCCGGAATTGAAGTAACCGAAGGAGCTATAACTGAAGCAAGTGGTATTCATTTAAAACATCTAGAATTTAAAACTGAAATTACCAATAAAGGTGTTACCTTGGAAAATATGCTGGTTGGACTCAACCAAAACATCATTTCTGGAGGAGCCAATGTTTCCTATAATTCCTTATCAACTTTTATTTCAACCCCTGATAATGCTACCCTAAACATTTCACTTCCTAAATTTCAGTTAAATGTTAGTGACGCCTTTATATTTCAACCTCAACTAGCAAAAAACGAGTATGTAAAATCACTAAGTAGAAAGAAATTAAATGGTTCATTATATGCATCTGGTAAACTCTCTAATTTAAACATAAGAAACACAAAAGTAAATTGGGGTAAGAATACCTATGTAGCTACTACTGCATCTTTACAAAACATTCAATCACCAAAAAACTTAAGCTTTGATATTCAAAAATTCAAAGCAGTATCACTTAGCACCGATATTAATCAATTTTATAATACAGACTCTTTAAGTATTGAAATACCAAAAAATATAGAAATAAATGCCAAGGCAAAAGGAAATTTAAACAACCTTTTTGCAGATGCTTCCCTAAAAACATCTGAAGGATCTGTTTTTGCTAGGGGTACTTATAAAAACACAGACTCTATAGCCTTTGATGCAACTATTAAATTAGAAGATATAAACCTTAAGCGCATTGTTAAAAATGAAGCATTGGATACTGTAAATCTTTCTATAAGAGCTTCGGGACATGGTACTTCAGTTAACACCCTAGACGCTACATTAGAAACTGATATTAAGCAATTAAGTTATAACAATTACGACCTTACTCCTTTACAACTTTCGGGAGAACTTACAAACGGAAAAGGTAATGTAAACGCACGTTTTAAAGACACTAATTTAAATGGTTCTATCAATACCCAAATAGAGCTAGACTCTATAAATCCAAAAATTGTAGCAGATATAGATATTATTGGAGCTGACTTAAGAAGATTGAACCTAACCGCTAAAAACTTACGCACACAATTTAAAACTAAAATCAATTTTACAGGAAATATACAAACGTTTAAAACCAAGGCTAACGTAACCGATATGGTTGTAGTTTATGAAAGCGACCCGTATTATCCTGGAGATATTACTTTAGACGCTTCTGTAGAAAAAGACAGTAGCGCTGTAACCATTAAGAATAGCATTTTAAATATGAAATTGCAAGCAAACGCATCCATTGATAAAATTGCTGCTTCTTTAAACAGTTATTATAAAGGCCTTGTAAGTACCGATAGTATTGTGAGCGATACCATTTCTAAACCTGTTATCTTACATTTAAGATCACAAATAAATAAAACACCATTTTTAGAAGATGTTTTATTAGCTGGTTTAGAAAAAATAGATACCACTACAATTGATATTGACTTTAACGAAAAAAAACAATCTCTTTACACCAATATACACCTGCCCTATGCAGAATATAATGGAATAACCATTGATAGTTTAGAGCTACAAATTGATGCGCAAACCAATGCACCAAGATTTACTTTTGGTGTTAGAAGAATAGAGAGCGGACCTATTGCTATTAAAAAAATCACTTTCAAAGGAAAAACTGAAAATGAAAAAATGAATATGCTCTTTACAGCTTTTGACGATGCTGAAAAACTTATTAATGTAGCTTCTACCCTGTACAGAAAAAATGACTCACTTCTTTTTAATATTAAAACCGATACTGTAATTTTTAATAAGAAGCTATGGGAAGTACCAAACACTAACCAGATTGCATTATCAGAGAAAAGTATTCAATTCACCGATTTCAATTTTAGTAATCAAAATCAAAAAGTAGTGTTTGGCAATAATATGACCAAAATTAAGAAAGATCATATTGGCGTTGAATTTCAAAAATTTAACCTAGCTAATTTTCTCAACATATTAAATCCGGATGAATCTATAGCCAAAGGAACCTTAAACGGGAACCTTATTGTGGTTGAGCCCTATGGAAGAACAGGTTTATTAGCAGGTTTAACTATAGACAATTTAGAGGTATTAAATGCTCCTCTAGGAAATCTTTCTCTAAAAGGAGCCGCTATTGGTAATGAGAAATACGGCATTGATTTATCTGTAAAAGATGGCGACCTTGATTTAGACATGAAAGGGAAGTACACTGCCAGTAATGAAGCTGCACAATTAAACTTAGATTTTGATTTGAACAAATTAAACCTTTCAGTGATTGAACATTTCTCCAAAGGTGAAATTCATAAAACATCAGGTTTTCTGAGTGGTAAATTTAACATTACAGGAAATACTAAAGAACCCGAATTCAATGGTAATATTGGTTTTAACAATACCAACTTCACCATTAAAATGTTAGACACTCCTTTTAAAATAGATAATGAAGAAATATCCTTTAACAATGATGGTATTAATTTTGACACTTTCACAATTAAAGATGTTGCTAACAATACTTTTCAAATAAAAGGTGACATTCTAACAGAAGATCCTTTAAACCCTTCTTTCAACTTAAATGTTAATGCAGAGAAATTTCAGCTACTAGATGCAACTAGAGAAGACAATGATTTGTTTTACGGAAAAGCAAATATTAGCATCGCTGCTGAAATAAAAGGAGATTTAGAAATACCCGATGTAAATGTAATGCTTTCTGCAAATGAAGGTACCAACATTTATTATATACTTCCTGAAGAACAGTTGGATATTGTTGAACAAGATGGGGTGGTTGTATTTGTTAATAGACAAAATCCGGATGCTATTATTACCAGAAATGATGAAGAAAATAATGCTATTCTAAATGGCTTTAGATTTAACGCATTGTTAGCATTAAATAAAAATGCTGCTTTTAACGTAATTATAAATGAAAAAACTGGTGATAACTTACGCATTGTAGGTAAAGGTGATCTAAATTTTTCAATAGCAGAAAACGGACGAACCTCACTAAGCGGTAGGTACGAAGTAACCGAAGGTCATTATAAAATGAACCTATACAATCTAGTGAGTAGAGAATTTCAAATAGCATCGGGTAGTACCGTAACTTGGTCTGGAGATCCCATGGATGCCGACCTAGACATCAAGGCTATTTACGAAATTAAAACGGCACCATCATCACTAATGTCCCTACAATCATCCGGAGAATCTGCAGCTATAAGAAACAGCTACCAACAGCGTCTACCCTTCTTTGTATACCTTAATGTAAACGGAGATTTAATGCATCCTAAATTGAGCTTTGCATTAGATATGCCAGAAGATGAAAGAGGTATGAGTGGTGGATCTGTCTATAGCAGAATTCAACAACTAAACCAACAAGATGATGAACTTAACAAACAAGTATTCTCATTACTTGTGCTTAACCGCTTCTTTCCCGAAACTGGTAGTGACGGTAGCAACGGAGGAACGGCCACTATTGCAAGAGATAATTTAAACCAAGCATTATCTGACCAGTTAAATATGTTTTCTAATCAGCTTCTAGGTAACTCTGGTTTTGAATTAAGTTTTGATGTAGATAGCTATACAGATTATCAAGGAAGTACCGCTGACCAACGTACCGATGTTGACATCACCGCACAGAAAAAATTATTTAATGATAGGGTAATTGTAAAAGTGGGTAGCGAAGTAAATATTCAAGGGGAAAACAGACCAGGACAAACCAACCAAATGATGGGGAATGTAAGTATAGAATACTTACTTACTGAAGACGGCAGATTTAGCATTAGAGGTTTTAGAAAAAACACGTACGAAAACATTATTGATGGTCAGTTAATTGTGAATGGTATTTCTTTAATTTTTACAAAACAGTTTAATGAGTTTAAAGAACTATGGAAAGCCAATTTGAAAGAAGAGGATGAATTAACACCTGAAGAAAAAAATAAGGAACCTGAAAATACCGAAACGAAGAAATCAGAAGATGAAGAGCAACCTGAAAAATAACAAACCATACATTTTTCTTATCACAATTAATTTATTATTGGTAACACTCCTTAATTCGTGTGCTGTAGATAAATATATTCCTGAAGAAAAACAATTATACACAGGTGCAGAAGTTACCATTAAAAAAGATTCGATATCTGATAAAATAGAAGATATTGAATCTATTAAACAAGAGTTAATAACCGTTTTAAAACCTGAACCAAATTCTACCATTTTAGGTTTACGACCCGGATTACATTACTATTATGTAGCCCAAAAGGAAAAACCAGGTTTCATTAATAGATTTTTAAATAAAAAAATAGGTAAAGAACCCGTATATACTTCTGATGTAGATTTATCTATTACCGAAGACTTAATTATAAATCGTTTAGAAAATAGAGGCTTTTTCCATTCTCAAGTAATTTCAGATTTAATAGTTGACGATACTATTAAACGTTCTCATGCTACTTATACGGTTAAATTAGATAAACCTTATATAGTAGAAACCTATCAAATAGACCCAGATAGTTTCCCTGTCTACAATGCTATAAAAAGCACTATGGAAAGAAGCTTTATTAAAAAAGGGGATCGATTTGATTTAGATAGATTTAAAGCTGAAAGAGAACGAATCAATTTTGAATTAAAAAGAAAAGGATACTATAATTTTAATCCTGATTTCTTGATATTTGAATCGGATACTAACCAATATAAAAACAAAAGGTTCGATTTATATCTAGGATTTAAAGAAAATGTACCTGCCAAAGCTAAGACTCCTTATAAAATTAGAAACATTACTGTATACCCAAATTATTCCTTAACCGATAACGAAAAAGCTTATGATACAGTAACTATCAACAATATAGATTTTGTTCAAGGAGATTTATACTTTAAACCTAAACGTCTGGCACCTTATATACTTTTTAAAGATGGTCAATATTACAATCCTGAAAATTCAAGTAACACCAGTAGAAGATTAGGATCTATTGGTAATTACCGATTCGTGAACATTCAATACGAAGAAGTAGATAGTTTAGCTACCGATAGCTTAGCCTATTTAGACGCCAAGGTATATTTATCTCCCTTAAATAAGCGTGCACTTAGAGCCGAGCTTCAAGCCGTTTCTAAATCGAATAATTTTGCAGGACCTGCACTAGCGCTTACATATACCAACAGAAACTTATTTAAAGGTGGTGAAACCTTAAATATTTCAACTAATTTAGGTTATGAATCACAAATAGCAGGAGGTTCCAATACAGGATTACGAAGTACTCAAGTAGGTTTAAAAGGTGAACTTATTTTCCCTAGAATGCTTTTCCCGTGGAATTTAGACGCTAAATTCAGCTACTCAATACCCCAAACCAAGGTTATTTTAAGTGGCGACCATTTAAACAGAAGCGAATTATACTCGCTTATTTCTTCTTCTGCTTCCTTCGGATACCTATGGAATGCCAATAAATATGTAACTCATGAAATCTATCCGGTATCTTTAAACTATTTACGATTAGGGCAAACCTCTGATGAATTTGAACAAATATTAACCGAAAACCCCTATTTAAGAAGAAGTTTTGAGCAAGAATTTATAGCTGGACTTACCTACCAATTTACCTATAACGAATTAATTAACCCTAGTAAGAGCGGTGCCTTTTTCGCAAGTTTAGGTTTAGATACTGCAGGAAATGGTTTAGGACTCCTAGGATCTGGAACTAGCGATAACCCTGATACTGTTTTGGGGTTAGAATATGCTCAATATGTAAGATTTGAAGCCGATTTACGCTATCATTTTAGATTTGACCATGAAAAAACATTGGCCTTTAGATTGTATGGTGGTTACGGTTTGCCCTACGGAAATTCGGATATTCTACCTTTCTCCAAACAATTCTTTTCTGGAGGGCCATACAGTGTAAGAGCCTTTAGAATTAGATCGTTAGGACCTGGAACATACAGACCTGATGACTCAGATACCAATTCTTATTTTGATCAGTCAGGGGATATTAAACTAGAAGCCAATGCTGAATATAGATTCCCACTGTTTTCCTTTTTTAAAGGTGCATTTTTTGCAGATGCGGGTAATGTTTGGCTTAAAAATAATAATGAAGCGCTCCCTGGCGGACAATTTACTTCCTCTTTTATAGATGAATTGGGTATTGGTGTAGGGACAGGTTTACGTATTGAAATTCAAACTTTTGTGATACGATTTGATTTAGCAACTCCTATTAGAAAACCATATATGCCAAAAGGAAATAGATGGGATTTAAATTCTGGACAATATATTTTTAATTTTGCAATAGGATATCCTTTTTAAAAAGGTTCAAAATAAAATTATGAAGAAAGTAACCATAGCAGGAGTACCTGAACATTTTAATTTACCTTGGCATTTAGCAATTGAAGATGGTGCCTTTGAAAATAGAGGAATTGATTTAGAATTTACAGAAGTACCAGAAGGAACCGGCAAAATGTGCCAGATGCTTCGCAATAATGAAACTGATTTAGCCATTATCTTAACCGAAGGTATTGTAAAAGATATAGCCGCTGGTAATACTTCTAAAATAGTACAGGGTTATGTAGATTCTCCTCTTTTATGGGGTATTCATGTTGCTTACAACAGTACATATAGCTCTATTGAAGACTTAAAGGGAACTAAGGCTGCCATATCTCGTTTTGGTAGCGGTAGTCACCTAATGGCATATGTAAATGCTTCTAACCAACATTGGAACTTACAACAAGACTTAAATTTTGAAGTTGTTAATACGCTAGATGGTGCCATTGAAGCTTTAACTAATGACACTGCCCAATATTTTATGTGGGAACGCTTTACTACAAAACCTGTTGTAGACAAGGGAATTTTTAGAAGAATTACAGATTGCCCAACGCCATGGCCATGTTTTGTAATAGCTGCTTCAGAAGAATTTATTACTACGAATGCTGCTATACTGAAACACATATTAGAAGTAATTAATACTTATACCGAAGAGTTTAAAATAATACCAAGTATAGACAGAACAATTGCCAACCGATACGGAATTCAGCTAGAAGATGTACAAGATTGGTTACCTATTACACGATGGGGACAACAACAGTTAAGTGATACTACAATTACTAAGGTTATTGAACAATTAACTGCTTTAAATCTTCTTGAAAACAATGTTAGTAGTACAGATATTCTGTGGAGATAACGTAATTGTCAATTAGCAAGATCTTACAACTAAAAATTCCTAACAATAAACATCTTATAATTTTATTGTTAGGAATCAACTATGTATTCGACTAAAGAGTAGCAAACAGAATTTAAACTATATAAACTCTTATGAAAAGATTAATGATTGGTTGTTTAGCAATAATTGCATTAAGTTGTTTTTCTTGTAAATCTTATTGTGGTAAAAGCTGCGTAAACAGATACAGCTCCGTTACCCCAAAAGAGGATAAAACAGCTACAGATACAAATGACATTTCAGAAACGGAAACGTTTTTTAACCAAAATACTTACTAAAGTATTACCAAGCTATAATATCTAAACCTTTAGAGCTTAAAAATTCATTACACAAAGAAAAGTGTTTGTTACCAAACCAATAACCTCGGTTAGCACTTAACGGAGACGGATGCCCTGAAGTAAGGACATGATGTTTTTTACTATCAATAAGTTTTACTTTCTTTTTTGCAAAACCACCCCATAACAAGAAAACTACGTCTTGCTTTTCTTGAGATATGGTTTTAATAACAGCATCGGTAAAGGTTTCCCAACCTTTGTTTTGGTGGCTCCCTGCCTCATGGGCTCTAACGGTTAAAGTTGCATTGAGTAATAAAACACCTTGGTCTGCCCAACGTTCTAAATTACCACTTTGTGGATAGGGTTTACCCAAATCGGTTTCTATTTCTTTAAAAATATTAATTAACGAAGGAGGATGCGAAATACCATCATGAACAGAAAAACATAAACCATTAGCTTGGTTAGACCCATGATAAGGGTCTTGCCCAATAATTACTACCTTTAAATCTTGAAATGAACAATGGTCAAAAGCTGCAAAAATCTCCTTACCGGTAGGATAGCACGTATGTTGCTCATACTCTGTCTTAACAAAATCAGTTAATGCTGTAAAATAAGGTTGATCAAATTCTTTTTCCAAATAGGGTTTCCAGCTTTCGTGTACCTTTACGTTCATTAGATTTTATTTATTTTTGTATCGCTATAAAATTAGCATAAAATTAGACAATGCTCAGAATACATAAAAAAACATTACAAGACCTTGAGTTTTCAAAGGTTCTAAATCAAATATCAGATTATTGCAACACCGACCTTGGTAAAGATGCGGCTTTAAAAATTGTACCTTATGCTACCGAGGAAGAATTATATTCTGGCCTGTATAAAACACATGAGTACGTAGCCTCATTTGATAATAATAATGCCATACCAAATCATTATTTTGAAGCTATTAACCAAGAGTTACAATTATTAGGTATTGAAAATTCCTTGATTGAAATTAACGGTTTCAGAAAAATTAATGCGCTTTCTAATACGGTAAACCTGCACTTAAGTTTCTTTAAAAAATTCAAAGAGTACTACCCTACTCTTTTTGAATTATCGGACACCATAGAGTTTACTACTGCTATTATAGAAAAAATAGAAAGTGTTATAGACCGTTTTGGAGAAATTAAAGACAATGCCTCTCCTTCCCTATTAAACATCCGTAGAGAGATGAATAGCGTGAAAGCTAAAATTAACCAAAGTTTTGGTGCCGCACTAAGCATGTATAATGGTGGTGGTTTTCTGGATGATATTAGAGAAACCGTTGTAGAAAACAGACGTGTTTTAGCAGTAAAAGCTATGTACCGCAAGCGTGTAAAAGGTACCGCCTTGGGTACATCTAAAACGGGCAGTATTATTTATATAGAACCACAAGCTACAGAACAGTTTTCCAGACAATTGGTAAACCTACAGTTTGATGAACGTGAAGAGATAAATAAAATATTAAAAGATTTAACCAATTTCCTTAGACCGTTTTATGGACTATTAAATGCCTACCAATCTTTCCTAACCACTATAGACGTGGTTGCTGCTAAAGCTAAGTATGCACAAAGTATGAATGGTATTCTTCCTAAAATTAATAAGGAAAGAACCTTAAATCTTATAGATGCTTACCACCCTTTATTATTGTTATCTAATAAAGCTAAAAGAGCAGTAACTTACCCTCAAACAATCACTTTAAATGACGATAATAGAATTATTGTTATTTCTGGGCCAAATGCAGGTGGTAAAAGTATTACCTTAAAAACCATTGGGTTGTTACAAGTAATGCTGCAAAGCGGTATGTTATTACCAGTGCACGAACGTAGCGAAGTTTGTTTGTTTGAGCGTGTGTTAACAGACATTGGAGACAACCAATCTATAGAAAATCATTTAAGTACGTATAGTTACCGCTTAAAAAACATGAATTTCTTTTTACGAAAGTGCAATGCCAAAACTTTATTTTTAATAGATGAGTTCGGTACCGGATCTGACCCTGAATTGGGTGGGGCTTTGGCAGAAACGTTCCTAGAAGAATTTTACCATCGTAAGGCATTTGGGGTGATTACTACCCACTATGCTAATTTAAAAATGTTAGCCAATGAATTGCCGAATGCTACTAATGCTAATATGTTGTTTGACCGTAAATCTTTAGAACCAGAATTTAAACTTATTATTGGTGAAGCTGGTAGTTCATTTACATTTGAAGTGGCTCAGAAAAATGGTATTCCTTACGGATTAATTAACAGGGCTAAAAAGAAAATTGAACGTGGTAAGGTTAGGTTTGATGCTACCATTGCTAAACTACAAAAGCAACGTAGTAAAATGGAGAAAACTTCTACCCAGTTAGCAGAAGAAGAAGTAAAAGCCCGTGAAGAAGCTAAAAAACTTGAAAACTTAAATGAACGTATTCAAACCAAGTTAGAGAGTTACCAACAGTTATACGACCATAACCAACGTATGATATACTTAGGTAACAAGGTGAACGAAGCTGCGGAACGCTACTTTTATGGGAAAAAGAAAAGAGCTCTTATATCTGAACTTTTACACATTATTGAAACGGAGAATAGCAAACGAAAAGTAAAAACGAAAGAAGAGAAAAAAGAAGCTAAAAAACTTACTACTGTTGTTGCTAAAGAAGTAGAGAAAAAAGTTGAAGTAATAAGAGAAAAGAAAAAAGAAGAAAAGAAACAGGTAGAACAAAAAGAAAAGCTAAAACCAAAACATATTTTTAAAGTTGGTGATCGAGTACGTTTACCTGACGGTAAAGCTGTAGGTACTATAGATATTATTGAGAAAAAGAAAGCTGTTATTAATTATGGTTTCTTTACAACCAATGTAGCTATTGATCAGTTAGAACTTGTAGAGGCTAAAAAATAATGGAATTACCTAAACATAAACATATCGTACTTTTTGACGGCGTTTGTAACCTATGTGACAACGCCGTTCAACGTATTATTAAAAATGATAAAAAAGATCTGTATCGCTTCGCCTCTTTACAAAGTGATTTAGGACAAAAACTAACCAAAGAAAGAGGTATTGATACTGACAAGTTAGATTCCATTATACTAATAATACCCGGTAAGGCATACTACATTAAAGCAGATGCTGCACTTGAAATAGCCAAAAATCTAAGAGGCTGGTATGCTATTTTAGGTATCTTTAAAAGTATTTTACCATCTTCCATCACTAATAAAGTATATGATTATATTGCTAAAAACAGATACAAATGGTATGGTAAAAAAGATACCTGCATGATACCAACACCCGAATTGAAAGCTAAGTTTTTAGACACCTAATTGTACATATTAAAATAGATAACATACATCATGGTAGAAATTACAATTCCTATCATAAAAACTACATAGGTATATTGTAATATTCTGTACTTCTTAGCTACTACCTTCCCTAAATAATAAAGGTCTTTGGTGAGTGAACTATATATTAAATCTCCATCTTGTAACAGTTTATCCATAGCTCTCTCATAGTCTTGTAGCTTTACTCTATAAAAATTACCAAAAAATAAAATGTTCACCTTTTTATGGGTAAGCTCTTCATAAGAGAATTTTCCTTTTGTAACTCTTGGCCTTGTGGCAATAACCGAAAGTATAATAGACAATACGGTAAAAACAATAAACACTAAGGTAGGAACATATAAAAAGTGGTTAGACGGATTATCTAACTTCGGAAATATTCTAGAAAAAATAATAGATATAACAATGGCATTAACCGAGAGCAAAATATGTGCCTTTCTATCTGCATTATCACTCAAAGAAATATGATTTCTAAGGGTTATTCTAAACACCGTATCCTTCCCCTTTTCTATCAACTTTTCATTTTGCTTTTCTTCTCTAGAAAGTACTTTTAAATAATTAAATCGCACCTTAGTTTCCCAATTTCTAATAGCATAGTAGGTATAAAACTGCACATGATTTAAATATCCTTTTACATGAGCTCCCCATTCATCATTGCTTAGTTTTCTATTTTTAATAGACTCCTCTTGCACTCGCCATAACTGATATAATTCATTAAAATTCTTAGCAAAAAAGAAATGAAAAGAAACATCATTCATAATTTCCTCTAACAAATTAGAAGGTCCGTTTTTATAATTTGTAACAGCTACTAAAGCTAATACTTCATTAATAAACGCAGCCTCATAACCAGCATCTACCATGTATTCTTTGGCTAAATGTACACTAGTCTCTCCCCCTACTTCTAAATCTTTATAGTACCCCACTGCATGCAACCATACCGCTAACTTAAGTTTTAAAATTTGTTGTTCATCTTTAATTTTTTCGGCTTCAATTAACGTATCAAGTGCTTCTGCGGCAAACACTGTATAGGTATAATTATGAAATATAAAAGATGATTCATAATATCTTTTATACATTTCAAAAACTGCAGTTTTACATTTTTTAATTTCTTTCATAATTAAGTTGCTTAAAAGAGTACTAAATTAGTCTTAGGCAAGTCCACGATAAAATGTTCTTGTAATGTTTTAGAAATACATACGAGTGATACCCATATCAAAAGTAAAAATAACTTCACTAAGGACTTCCATTTATCTTAAATATTTTCATTTTACTGTTAAGAATCTTAAATGCTTGTTAACGTTACGCATTATCCGCCAAAGCAAAATAAAGTTTGTATTCAAATTTGTATTTTTGCGGTTTGCAGTATTACTATGAAGACATTTGACGATTATATAGAAGTTCAAGGAGCGAGAGTTCATAATTTAAAGAATATAGATGTATCTATTCCCCGAGAAAAGTTAGTAGTTATTACAGGACTTTCTGGGAGTGGTAAATCTTCCTTAGCATTTGATACTATCTATGCCGAAGGACAAAGAAGATATATAGAAACCTTTTCTGCTTATGCTCGTCAGTTTTTAGGAGGATTAGAACGCCCGGATGTTGATAAAATAGATGGGTTGTCTCCTGTTATTGCAATTGAACAAAAAACCACCTCTAAGTCACCACGTTCTACTGTTGGTACCATTACTGAAATTTATGACTTTCTAAGGCTACTTTATGCAAGAGCCAGTGATGCCTATAGTTATAAAACAGGTGAGCAAATGGTTAGCTACTCTGATGAGCAAATAAAAGATTTAATTATAAATGATTTTAAAGGGGAACGTATTAATATATTGGCTCCGGTAATTAGATCTAGAAAAGGTCATTACAGAGAGCTTTTTGAACAAATTTCTAAACAAGGTTTCTTAAAGGTAAGAGTAGACGGAGAAATTCAAGACCTAGAACATGGTATGAAGGTAGACCGTTACAAAACACATGACATTGAAATTGTTATTGATAGACTACAAGTTACCGAGGGTGAAGAGTTTGAAAAGCGTTTAATGGAAAGCATTAACACAGCCATGTACCATGGAGATGATGTAATGATGGTGATTGCTCATGGTGCAAAAGAAGCTCGCTTTTTTAGTAGAAGCCTAATGTGTCCAAGTTCGGGTATATCATATCCTACTCCAGAACCTAACACTTTTTCCTTTAACTCTCCAAAAGGAATGTGCCCTAACTGTAAAGGGCTAGGATTGGTACATGAAGTAAACATTGATAAGATTATTCCTAACAAGAAAATATCTATAAAAAACGGAGGATTAGCTCCTGTTGGTGAATATAAAAAGAGTTGGATTTTTAAGCAGTTAGAACTAATTGCAGAACGTTTTGAATTTAAACTTACCGATCCTATAAGTGACATCCCGGAAGAAGCTATGCAAATGATTTTGCACGGGGGTAAAGAAAAATTCTCTGTAGTTTCTAAAGTAATGGGTATTACCCGAGATTATAAAATTGATTTTGAAGGTATCATCAACTTTATAACTACTCAGTATGAAGAAAGTAATACTTCTTCAATAAAGAGATGGGCTAAAGAGTTTATGGACAAAAACGATTGTCCGGAATGTAATGGTAGCAGACTTAGAAAAGAATCGTTATACTTTAAGGTAAATGGTCTAAACATTTCTGAGCTAGCACACATGGATGTGGTAGACCTTGCTAATTGGTTTGAAAAACTTCCTAAAAAACTATCTAAAAAACAATTTGCCATTGCCGAAGAAATCTTAAAAGAAATTAAGGCCCGTATAAGTTTCTTGTTAGATGTAGGTTTAGACTACTTAACGTTAGACAGAAGTTCTAAATCATTATCAGGTGGTGAAGCACAACGTATACGTTTGGCTACTCAAATTGGTTCGCAACTAGTAGGGGTATTATATATTTTAGATGAGCCAAGTATTGGGTTACACCAAAGAGATAACGAAAGACTTATCAAATCGTTGGTTTCTCTACGTGATATTGGTAACTCTGTGTTAGTGGTTGAGCATGATAAAGATATGATTGAACAGGCCGATTATGTGATAGATATTGGCCCTAAAGCTGGTAAACATGGTGGAGAAATAATATCTCAAGGTACTCCTAAAGAGATTATGAAACACCATACCTTAACCTCTGACTATATAAGTGGCGAAAGAGAAATTGCTATACCTGAAGAGCGTAGAAAAGGAAATGGAAACGAAATAAAACTTAATGGATGTACGGGTAATAACCTTAAAAACATAAGTGTTACTTTTCCATTAGGTAAAATGATTGGGGTTACTGGTGTTTCTGGAAGTGGTAAATCTACTCTAATTAATGAAACCCTATTCCCTATTTTAAATGCTCACTTTTTTAATGCATTAAAAAAACCAAAACCTTATAAAAGTATAAAAGGTTTAGAGCATATAGATAAGGTTATTGATATTAACCAGTCTCCTATTGGTAGAACTCCACGTTCTAACCCTGCTACGTACACAGGTGTTTTTAGTGAAATAAGAACTTTATTCACCAAAACCCCTGAAGCTATGATTAGAGGTTACAAACCTGGCAGATTTAGTTTTAATGTTGCTGGCGGACGCTGTGAAACTTGTAAAGGTGGAGGTTTAAAAGTTATTGAAATGAACTTTTTGCCAGATGTATATGTAGAATGTGAAACCTGTAATGGAAAACGATTTAACAGAGAAACCCTAGAAATTAGATACAAGGGAAAATCTATTGCAGATGTTTTAGAAATGACCATTGATGAAGCTGTAGACTTTTTTGAAAACATTCCGAAAATATATCGTAAATTAAAAACTATTAAAGATGTTGGTTTAGGGTATATTACCCTAGGGCAGCAATCTACTACCCTATCTGGTGGAGAGGCACAACGTATTAAATTAGCCACTGAACTTTCTAAAAAAGATACCGGTAATACTTTCTATATACTAGATGAGCCTACCACAGGTTTACATTTTGAAGATATTAGAATATTAATGGATGTTTTAAACTCTTTGGTTGATAAAGGAAATACCGTTTTAATTATAGAGCATAATCTAGACGTTATAAAAATGGTAGATTACATTATTGACATAGGTAAAGAAGGCGGAAAAGGCGGTGGAGAGTTACTGGCTACAGGAACACCCGAAGAAATAATTAAAAATAAGGAAAGCTACACAGCTACTTTCCTAAAAAAAGAATTGAAATTATAATATGAAAAGTAACGAAAAACATTCTAAAAGCTGGAATGAAATAAAAACGAACGACTCATGGGCATTGTTCAAAATTATGAGTGAGTTTGTAAACGGATTTGAAAAAATGAGTCAGATTGGTCCATGTGTATCTATATTTGGTAGTGCACGTATTAAACCAGACCATCCTACCTATGAATTAACAGAACGAATTGCAAAAAAAATAGTAGAAGCTGGCTATGGCGTAATTACCGGAGGAGGCCCTGGTTTAATGGAGGCAGGTAACAAAGGTGCTCATTTAGCTAACGGAACCTCTGTAGGTTTAAATATTGAACTTCCGTTTGAACAACATTACAACCCTTACATAGACAGCGATAAAATGATGGACTTTGATTACTTTTTTGTTAGAAAAGTAATGTTTGTAAAATATTCACAAGGTTTTGTTGTAATGCCAGGTGGCTTTGGAACCATGGATGAATTATTTGAGGCTATTACCTTAATACAAACAGGAAAAATAGATAAATTCCCTATTATACTTGTAGGTACTAAATTTTGGGGTGGTTTATTTGAGTGGATTAAAGAAACTTTATTCAACCAATACAAAAATATAAGTGAAAAAGATTTAGACCTTGTAAAGATTGTAGACCATGAAGATGAGGTAGTTGAAATACTGGACGATTTTTACAAAGAATATAATTTGAGTCCTAACTTTTAATTTCAAAAAATTAAAAGTAATTTACTAAAGTTTTATTTTTATTTACATAATAAAAAACATTAGAAAACTTAGTACACTATTATAAAAGGTATATTGTCGTAATATAAAAAACAATGAGTAAAAAGAAAATACAAGAAGCAATTGATGAAAAATTGCTAGAACAAAGAAAAGTATTTCTTTGGGGACAAGTAGATGATAATTCTGCAAAACATGTTATTGACAGGTTAATGTATTTAGAATTAACCGCTCCTGGTACAGAAATTCAATTAATAATTAATAGCCCTGGTGGGTACGTAACTTCAGGTTTTGCTATTTATGATACCATGAAAGGTATTAGCAGTCCGGTTTCTACTATTTGTACAGGATTTGCAGCCTCTATGGGGTCTATCCTTTTATCAGCTGGTGAAAAAGGAAAAAGATTTATAATGCCAAACGCAAGAGTTATGATTCACCAACCTAGTGGTGGAGCAAGAGGTCAGGCCTCTGACATAGCTATTCAGATGGAAGAAATTGTTAAAACAAGAAAATTAAGTGCCGAAATATTAGCAGAAAATTGTGGCCAAACCATAGAAAAAGTAATGAAAGACTTTAACAGAGATTATTGGATGTCTGCAGAAGAATCATTAGAATATGGTATTGTAGATCAACCGCTAGACAAATTAGTCTAATTACATTTTTGTTAATTCAGCACTCAATTGAATGACATACGCACTAAAAACTAACGTTTATATACATATAGTACTTCTGTCCTTTTGCTGTTTTTTGAGCAAAAGCGGTTTTGCTCAGGAAGAACAATCCATTACGGCAACTTTACATGAAGATTTAAAGGCTATAAATATTCAGCAAACATTAGTTTTTACCAATCATACAAATGATACCTTAAACCAGATTTATTTGTATGATTGGAACAATGCGTACCAAAATAAAAACACGGCGCTGGCCAAAAGGTTTGCAGAAGAATTTGATAAAAGTCTTCATTTTGCAAATGAGGAACAAAGGGGTAGCACCCAAATTATATCTATTATAGATAAAACCTACAAAACGCTTTCTTGGAAAAGATTAGAAGCAGATGATTTAATTAAAGTGCAATTAAAATCTCCTGTGTACCCTAATGAAAGCTACACCTTAAACTTAACCTATACTACCAAATTACCTTCTGCTGAATTTACAGGATATGGCTACGATAAGTTTGGCAATATTAAGCTAGAATATTGGTACCTAGCCCCTATTCCTTACAAGGATGATTGGAAACTCTACAGTAACATGAACTTAAACGACATGTACGTAGAAAAAAGTAAGTACAAGGTTAACTTCAACTATCCAAACACATTATTTCTTACATCTAATGCTGCTGTTACTTCTAAAGAAACTGTTGGTACTTACAGGCATGTTCAACTAGAATATGATGAAGTAAAAAATATAAAACTATACTTTGAACCGTTTAAAACGTTCACTGAAATTGAAACAGATAATATTGTTTTTACTAGTAATATAGAACCCGAAAACATTTCAGAACCTGTTTCTTACCTATCTATAGATAAGGTGAGCCGTTTTTTACAAGAGTACATACCGCAAAAAAAGAAAATAAGAGTTCTCATCTCTGAAAGTGATTACCGTAAAAACCCTATTTATGGTTTAAATCAGTTACCCTCATTTTTAGCTCCTTTTCAAGATCAGTTTTTATATGAATTAAAACTTTTAAAAACTACGCTGAGTAGCTATTTAGCAGAAAGTATAGATGCCGACCCTAGAAAAGATAAATGGGTTTACGATGCAATAGAAACGTATTTGATGATGCAATTTATAGAGGATTACTATCCTGACATGAAACTTGCTGGGAATTTTTCTAATGTATGGGGATTAAAAAGCTTTCACTTTACTCAAATGGATTTTAATGAGCAATATCAAATGTACTATATGCTCATGGCTAGAAAGCACATTGATCAACCGCTAGATACCTCAAGAGATTCCTTATTAAAATTTAATAATAACATTGCTAACAAATATAAAGCTGGTATAGGCTTAAAATATTTAGATGATTACTTAGAACAGCAAATGTCTGTTTCTTTAATCAAAGACTTTTTACTAAGCAACCAAAAAACAAAAGAACACTTTAAAAACCTAATCATTAGTAAGTCTGATAAAAATGTTGATTGGTTTTTCAATGATTATCTTAGCACAAATCATAAGATTGATTATACCATAAAATCAGTTAAAGAAAAAGGAGATTCATTAGAGGTTAAAATTAAAAATAAGCAAAAAGCAGAAGTGCCTATTTCCATCTATACCTTTAAAAACAAAAAGCTTTTACATAAATATTGGTTAACTGATATTAAGAACAACAAAACCTTTACAATTCCTAATAATGGAGAAGATAAGTTTGCTTTAAATTATGAAAAAGTAATTCCTGAATACAATCAACGAAATAATTACAAGTCTACTAAAGGCTTATTCAATCATAAACCTTTACAATTTAGATTATTTCAAGATGCAGAAGATCCTAATTACAACCAAGTATTTTTTATGCCAGAGTTTGGCTTTAACCTTTACGATGGTTTTATTTTAGGAGCTAAAATGTATAATAAAACACTTTTAACTAAGCCCCTGCTCTACTCTATTAAACCTCAATACGGTTTTAACTCCAATGATTTAGTTGGAGGAGCTTCTATACAATACAGACAATTTATAGACAATTCTAATTTATTTCTTGTCAATTATGGCTTATCAGGTAGCTACTATCATTATGCAGAGGGTCTAGTATACAAATCCTTTACCCCTTCTGTAAGTTTTACGTTTAGACCTAAAGACCTAAGGTCTAATAAAAGACAAATTTTAAATTTTAGAGCGGTAAATATTGAACGTGAAAAAGATACCTTAGTTGAACTAGAAAACCCAAGCTATACTGTTTTTAATGCTAGGTACCTTAACTATAATAACAATATATTAAATTATCATTCTTGGTTTGTAGATGCGCAAGCTGGTTCTAAATTTTCTAAACTTTCTTTTAATTACGAGTACCGAAAATTATTTGATAATAACAGACAAATTAACATTCGGTTCTTTGGAGGAAAATTTCTTCATAATAATACTAATACCAATTATTTTGATTTTGCTCTAGATAGGCCAACAGATTATTTATTTGATTATAACTATTTAGGTCGTTCAGAAAGTACAGGTATTTTTAGTCAACAATTAATAGTTGCTGAGGGTGGTTTTAAATCAAAACTTACACCACAATATAGCAATGATTGGATGCTAACAAGCAATTTTAGTACAAGTATTTATAGATGGATTGAAGCCTATGGAGATCTGGGGTTGGTTAAAAATAAAAACATTCCTACCAAGTTTGTTTATGATTCTGGTATTCGTTTAAATTTGGTTACCGACTATTTTGAATTGTACTTACCTGTATATTCTAACAACGGATGGGAAATAGCACAACCACATTATGCTAATAACATTCGTTTTATTGTTACCCTTTCCCCTAAAGCCCTTACAGGTCTATTCACCAGAAAATGGTTCTAAGCCCTATAGATTTCAAAAACCTCAATAAATCACAATAATTTAAAACATTTTTAAGAAAAATTTATTTTTACAAGGGTTAAATTATATAATTAACAAATTGTAAAGAAAAGTAAAATTGCAAATCATCTTTCGATTTGGTATATTTGCACCATCAATCTAATTTTTCTAAACTATGCAAGAAAATCCTGAAACTAAGAACATCACCTTCCAAGATTTCAAACAAGAAATATTATCAGACTATAAAATTGCCGTTACAAGTAGAGAATGTAGTTTATTAGGAAGAAGAGAAGTACTTACAGGAAAAGCTAAATTTGGAATTTTCGGAGACGGAAAAGAAGTTCCTCAATTAGCCATGGCAAAAGCTTTTAGAGATGGTGATTTTAGAAGTGGGTACTATAGAGACCAAACTTTTATGATGGCGCTTGATTTATATAGCATTGAAAACTTTTTTGCCGGATTGTATGCACATACCGATTTAGAAGCTGACCCAATGAGTGGTGGTAGACAAATGGGTGGACACTTTGCTACACACAGTTTTGATGAAAATGATGATTGGAAGAACTTACTTCAACAAAAAAACTCTAGTTCAGATATATCTCCTACCGCTGGTCAAATGCCTCGTTTAGTTGGTTTAGCACAAGCATCTAAAATATACCGTCATGTTAAAGGTATAGATGCTAGTAAATTTTCTGATAATGGAAACGAAGTAGCTTGGGGTACAATAGGTAATGCTTCTACATCTGAAGGTATCTTTTTTGAAGCCATTAATGCTGCCGGGGTTATGCAAATACCTATGGTAATGTGTGTATGGGACGATGATTATGGAATTTCTGTACCAGCTAAGTACCAAACCACTAAAGAAAGTATTTCTGAGATTTTAAAAGGTTTTCAAAGAACTGAAACAGAAGCAGGATTTGAAATATTAACTGTAAAAGGTTGGGACTACCCTACTCTTGTAGAAGTTTTTGAAAAGGCTTCTGAAATTGCCAGAACAGAACATGTACCTGTTTTAATTCATGTACAAGAATTAACACAACCACAAGGACACTCTACCTCTGGTTCTCATGAGAGATATAAAAGCAAAGAGCGTTTAGCTTGGGAAAGAGCACATGATTGTAACGCAAAAATGCGCCAATGGATGATTGAAAACGGTATTAGTACCGATGAGGAATTAGAAGCCATTGAAAAAGATATAAAAAGATTAGTTAGAGAAGGTAAAAAACGTGCATGGGCTAATTTTATTAACCCAATAAAAAACGAAAAGAAAGAGCTTACCGCTATCTTAAACAAAATAGCGAACTCTAGCCCTAATAAAGCCTTTGTTAATAAGCTTAAAAATGATCTTATTTCAATTGACGAACCTAGTAGAAAAGATACCTTCTCTACGGCTCGTAAAACATTGAGATATATTAGCAATGAACAAACAGCTGAGGCTAACGAACTAAGAAATTGGATAAAAAATATAACAGCAGAAATTCAACCTAAGTATAGCTCTCTTTTATATAGTGAAAGTAAATATTCGCCATTACACGTAAAAGAAGTAAAACCTACTTATTCTGAAGATTCTGAAACGGTAGATGCTCGTATTATCTTAAGAGAAAATTTTGATACTATTTTTTCTACCTATCCAGAAGCTCTTGTTTTTGGTGAAGATAGTGGAAACATAGGAGATGTAAACCAAGGGCTTGAAGGCTTACAGGAAAAATATGGGGAATACAGAATTTCTGATACAGGAATTAGAGAAGCAACTATTTTAGGGCAAGGTATTGGTTTAGCAATGCGTGGACTACGCCCAATTGCTGAAATTCAATACTTAGATTATCTAATGTACGCATTACAAATTATTAGTGATGACTTAGCTACACTTAGCTACCGAACATTAGGTAAACAAAAAGCTCCATTAATTATTAGAACCAGAGGACACAGATTAGAAGGTATATGGCATGCAGGATCTCAAATGGGTGGTATAATTAACCTTACCAGAGGTATGTACACTTTAGTACCTAGAAATATGACCAAAGCCGCTGGTTTTTATAATACGCTTTTAGAAGGAGATCAGCCTGCTTTAATTATAGAATGTTTAAATGGGTACCGTTTAAAAGAACAAATGCCAGATAACCTTTCTGAAATAAGAACCCCAATTGGAGTTGTAGAAACGGTTAAAGAAGGTACTAATATTACCGTTGTAACGTACGGTTCTACGCTTAGAGTAGTTGAGCAAGCAGCCAAAGAATTACAAACTGTAGACATTAATATTGAAATAATTGATTGTCAATCGTTAATTCCTTTTGACCTTAACCACGATGTAGTTAAGAGCGTAGAAAAAACAAACAGACTTTTAGTGGTAGATGAAGATGTGCCAGGTGGTGCTTCTGCATATCTATTACAAGAAATAGTTGAAAAACAAGGCGCCTACCAATATTTAGATAGCGCACCGCAAACATTAGCAGCGCAAGAGCATCGTCCTGCATATGGTACAGACGGAGATTACTTCTCAAAACCGAATGTTGAAGATATTTTTGAAAAAATTTATGCTATAATGCATGAAAGTAATCCTACAAAATATCCAAAACTTTTGTAACTTGTATTCAACTTAAAATAAAATATTAAAATCTCGTCTCTACGAGATTTTTTTATGTCAATATATAAAGATTGAAACATGAGAATAGAAAATGAATTAAAATTAGGGTTTAAAGATGTAATGATTCGCCCTAAAAGATCTACTTTAAAGTCTAGAAGTCAGGTTACTTTAGAAAGAGAGTTTAAATTTTTACATAGTCCAAAAACTTGGACAGGAGTTCCTATTATTGCTGCAAATATGGACACCGTGGGTACTTTTGAAATGTCAAAAGAATTGGCTAAACAAAATTTAATTACAGCCGTACATAAACACTATTCACTGGAAGATTGGAAAAACTTTATGAGTAACGCCAATGAAAATGAATATAAAAATATTGCCGTTAGTACTGGTACTGGTGAAGCCGATGGTGAAAAACTGAAAAAAATTATAGAGACACACCCTGAGCTATCCTTTATATGTATTGATGTAGCAAACGGATATTCTGAGCATTTTACAGAATTTCTTAAAAGAACAAGAGATCTCTATCCTGATAAAATTATTATGGCAGGTAATGTGGTTACTGGCGAAATGGTTGAAGAACTTTTACTTTCTGGAGCAGATATTGTAAAAGTTGGTATAGGCCCAGGAAGCGTATGTACTACCCGTATTAAAACCGGAGTTGGTTATCCGCAACTATCAGCTATTATAGAATGTGCAGACGCTGCACATGGATTAGGCGGACAAATTATCTCTGATGGTGGATGTAAAATACCAGGAGATGTTGCCAAAGCATTTGGTGGTGGAGCAGATTTTGTGATGCTTGGTGGTATGTTAGCAGGACACACAGAAAGTGGAGGTGAAATTATTGAAGAAGATGGTGTGAAATACAAAAAATTCTACGGTATGAGCTCTGAGACAGCCATGGAAAAACATGCAGGTGGTGTAGCAGAATACAGAGCTAGCGAAGGTAAAACAGTACAAATACCATACAGAGGAGATGTTGCACATACCTTACAAGACATACTTGGCGGTTTAAGATCTACATGTACTTATGTAGGCGCAGCAAGACTTAAGGAATTAACTAAAAGAACTACATTCATTAGAGTTCAAGAGCAACACAACGAAGTTTTTAGTTAAATTCTGTATAT
Organism: Neptunitalea lumnitzerae; assembly: GCF_027924185.1. Classification (GTDB taxonomy): domain Bacteria; phylum Bacteroidota; class Bacteroidia; order Flavobacteriales; family Flavobacteriaceae; genus Neptunitalea; species Neptunitalea lumnitzerae. The sequence continues at coordinate 122,059 of NZ_BRVO01000002.1, read as the reverse complement.
TAAGCATATTACTAATTAACACTCTCATACATTATGAAAAATTTAACTGACATTGGCCTACTCATTTTAAGAGTAGCAGCATCGTGCTTAATGATGGTGCATGGATACCAAAAATTACAACTTTTATTAGATGGTGGCGGAAAAGAATTTCCGGCACTAATAGGTAGCGGTTCTGTATCATTGGTATTAGCTGTTATAGGAGAATTTTTAGCTCCTCTATTTATCATTGTTGGCTTTAAAACAAGATTTGCCGCTATACCAGCAGCAATAACAATGGCGGTGGCTGCATTTTATGTACATGCATCAGACCCATTACAACAAAAAGAATTAGCATTAATTTACTTCTTTATCTTTTTAGGACTGGCATTTACAGGTGCTGGTAAAATAAGCATTGATAAAAAGTAAGCTTAAAACTTTTCTTTTAATTTTTTAAATCCTGTAATACTAAGTACAATGAGCGCTATGGCCAATACAACAAGTAGAACTGCTATAGCACCAGAAATTACACTTGTAAAGAAGAATACAAGAATTCCTAAGGCTACTAGAACCATTAAAATTCTTATGCTATAATCAAAAACGGTTAATTTTGTATTTCTATTCATAATCTCTATTTTCTTTTACACTAAGGTACATACCTAAGAAAAGAAAATAGAGATTTTTTTATTTCTGTAACACACTTATAACATCACTTTAACCAATAGCTCTTTAAGTAAGTCTGCCATATCTGCATTAGAGCCTACACCCTTTGTTTTAACATCTATATCTCTTAAGACAGCAACAGCATAACTAACTTTTTTCATTGGATAATTTCTTGCAGCCGCTTGATAATCACTCACAAAATATGGATTGATTTTTAAAGCTGAAGCTACATTTTTAGGAGAATGATTGTTTAACCCATGATATTTTAAAAGTTGGGAAAAAAACATAAAAAGCATAGTAACCGTTACTATAATAGGATTGTCTTTTGGATTTTGCGCAAAGTGAGTAATAATTTTAGTAGCCTTCACAACATCTCTATCCCCTATTGCTTTTCTCAGCTCAAAATTGTTAAACTCTTTACTTATACCAATATTCTCTTCTATTATTTCTGGGGTAATTTGACTTTCTTTAGGTAGTATTAATTGTAGCTTTTCTAACTCCTTTGCTATTCTACCTAAATCATTACCTAAAAATTCTACTAACATTTGAGAAGCTTTTGGAGTAATTGCATATTTCTGGCCTGCCAACACCTTACGTATCCAATCGGCTACCTTATCTTCATACATCTTCTTACTCTCAAAAATAACTCCGTTTTTCTTTACTGCCTTGTATAGTTTTTTACGCTTATCAATAGTTTTGTATTTATAACACATAACCAGTACGGTAGACTCTAACGGCTTTTCAGCGTAAGCTACCAAATTCTCAATGGTTCTAGATAACTCCTGTGCTTCCTTTACAATAACAACTTGTCTATCAGCCATCATAGGATATCTCTTAGCATTCCCTACAATATCATCTACAGTTACATCTCTACCATATAGTACCATTTGGTTAAATCCACGGTCGGCTTCATCTAAAACATTATTGGCTATATAATCAGAAATTCTATCTATATAATAAGGTTCATCACCCATTAAAAAATAAATAGGAGCCAATTGTTTATTCTTTATATCAGTAACTATTTGTTTTACTTCATCCATTAAACGTACACATTGTTATATTTGCATCTATAAATGCCAGTAAGTATAGTCACATGTCCATGCAACTTTTAAACTTTCCAAAATATTCCTTTAGGTTCAAAAATAGGGAAAATAAAATCTACATCTTTGATGAAATTCGCAAAAAGTTTGTGGTATTACAACCCGAAGAATGGGTACGGCAACATGTGGTTAAATACCTTATGGAAGAGAAACTATACCCCAAATCATTAATTAATGTAGAGAAAAAGTTGACTATAAACAACTTAGTAAAAAGATACGATGTGGTGGTATACAATTCTGATGGTTCAATTTTATTAATGGTAGAATGTAAAGCCCCGGAAGTAACCATTAGTCAGCATACATTTGATCAAATAGCAAGATACAATCTGGCCTTAAATGCCGAACATTTGATGGTTACTAATGGAAAGTCTCATTACTTTTGTAAAATGGATTATGAACAAGAGTGCTATCACTTTTTAAGAGAACTACCTAACTATACCAATAAATAATGAGCATAGCTGTTGTTATATTAAACTGGAATGGTAAAGCATTACTAGAAAAGTTTTTACCTTCGGTAATTGAAAACTCTAAAGATGCCACTATATATGTGGCTGATAATGCCTCTACCGATGATTCTGTGCTATTTCTAGAAACCAACTATCCAAATGATGTAACTATTATAAAAAATAAAGAAAATGGTGGTTATGCAAAAGGATATAATGATGCACTAAAACATGTACAGGAAGATATATTTTGCCTTTTAAATTCTGATGTTGAAGTAACCCCTGATTGGTTAACTCCTATTGAGCAACTATTCAAGAATGAATCTATTGCCGTTGTACAACCTAAAATAAAATGGTATACCAACAAAGACTATTTTGAATATGCAGGGGCCGCTGGTGGTTTTATTGATAAATATGGGTATCCTTTTTGTAAAGGAAGAATATTTACCGAACTAGAAAAAGATACTGGCCAATATAATAAGGAAGAAGAGATTTTTTGGGCATCAGGAGCCTGCTTCTTTATCAGAAAAACTGTTTTTGAAGAACAACAAGGTTTTGACGAGCAATTTTTTGCTCACATGGAAGAAATAGATTTATGTTGGAGAATTATTAATACCTCCAAAAAGATATTTTACACACCAGAATCTACCGTATACCATGTAGGTGGTGGTACCTTAGACACACTAAACCCGAAGAAAACTTACTATAACTTCAGAAATTCGCTTTTTACATTACTAAAAAACTTACCAGAAAATCAGATAAAAAAGATTGTTTTCACTAGAATGGTTTTAGACGGACTAGCTTTTGTTAGATTTTGTTTAAAATTTCAATTGAAACATGCTTTTGCCATTCTAAAAGCTCACGCTTCTTACTATAAGCTTAAGAAACAATACCTTAGAAACAGGGTTAAAAATGTTAAAACCACTAATTACTTTAAGATAACCTCAATTGTGCGTGAATACTATATTAACAAGAAAAAAACTTATAAAATTTTAATAAAACATTAACTAAAATACCTGTTAAATACATTTGTTAAAATTTAGGTTTTTTTACCTTTGGTATGCTATTAATTAAATTTATAAACATGAAGAAAATTGGTCTTATTGCTTCACTTTTCGCTGTTTTTTTAGCTACTACATCTTGTGGTACCAAAAAAATTGCTGAGTTAGAAGAAAAAAACAAAGAAACTCAAGAATTATTAGATTCAGCTACAGTTAAGCTGAATAGTTGTTTAGAAGAAAAAGCTTCTTTAACTGCAACTACTAATGCACTTAGAGATCAAAACGATATGTTGAGAGCTAACAACCAAGAGCTTATCAACAATATGGGTAACTTAACTACCTTAACTACTAAAGGAGCTGAAAACCTTGAAAAATCTTTAGAATCTTTACGTGAGAAAGATTTAACTATTAGAAAATTACAAGATGCTGTAACAAGAAGAGATTCTGTTAACCTTGCATTAGTACAAAGCTTAAAAGGTGTTTTAGGAGATCTTAATGATGATGACATTAACATTAGTGTTGAAAAAGGAGTTGTTTACGTAAACATTTCTGACAAATTATTATTCTCTAGTGGTAGTACTAGAGTAACTGCTAAAGCTAAAGAGGTTTTAGGTAAAGTTGCTACTGTTGTTAAAAACAAGCCAGACTTTGAATTTATGGTAGAAGGTCACACTGATGATGATGGTGTTAAAACTGGTGCTAGCTTTAAAGATAACTGGGATTTAAGTGTTTTAAGAGCTACTGCTGTTGTTAGATTACTACAAGATGAGTTTGGAGTAGATCCTAAGAGAATGACTGCTGCTGGTCGTGGTGAGTATGTTCCTGTTGCTAGTAACGAAACTAACGACGGAAAAGCTAAAAACAGAAGAACTAGAATTGTTGTTCTTCCTAAAATTGATCAGTTCTACAGCATGATTGAAGAAGGAATGAAAGATCCTAACATCAACTAATTTAGATTAGAAGACAGATCACAAAAAATAAAGCCCGGTTTACACCGGGCTTTTATATTTTACATACTTAAGGGAATATTAGATTAGATATCAATACTTCCTTTACCTTCTCTAATTACATTAAACTCTCCTTCAGACAAATCTATTATTGTGGAAGCTACATTATCTCCATAGCCACCGTCAATAACAATATCAACCAAATTATCCCATTTCTCATAAATCAATTCAGGATCTGTAGTATACTCTAATACTTCATCTTCATCATGAATAGATGTAGAAATAATAGGATTCCCCAATTGTTTTACAATTTCTACAGCAATAGAATTATCGGGTACACGTATACCCACTGTCTTTTTCTTTTTAAAATCTTTAGGCAAACTATTATTACCAGGTAAAATAAACGTATAAGGGCCTGGTAAGGCTTTCTTCAAAATTTTAAAGGTAGGCGTATCTATTTGCTTTACGTAATCAGATAAATTACTAAGGTCTGCACAAATAAAAGAAAAATTAGCTTTTTCTAATTTAATCCCTTTAATTCTTGCAATTTTTTGTAAGGCCTTAGAGTTTGTAATATCACATCCTAAACCATATACCGTATCTGTAGGGTATATAATTAGGCCTCCGTTTCTTAGTACTTCAACAACTTTGCTGATTTCTCTAGGATTTGGATTCTCTTCATAAATTCTTATCAACTCTGCCATAATAATCCTTTTTTTTAACTTAAAATATCAAGCTTAGCAAAACGGAGCAGCAGTTTCTTTACTTCTCCATTCTGAAATTTAATTTCAGCTTTTTTATCATTCCCAACACCTTCAAGACCTATTACCTCTCCTCTACCAAAACGACTATGTTCTATTTTTGTTCCCACATTTAAGGCAGAAGTATCTGGAGCAGAAGCATTCCCCACAGGAGTTCCTAAATTTGGTTTTAACTTACGTAATTTACGCAGTTTCTCTTGCGATGGTTGCTTGTGAACAGGTGGTGTACTTGCTACTGGTTTATTCTGCCTAAACTTACTTTTATCTACTTCTCCAAATATATCAGTATCTAAAAGAGGTTTAAATCGGTAACCTGATTTCGCTGGGGGAGTTAAATATTCTATATACTTATCTTCAATTTCCTCAATAAATCTACTTGGCTCACTATCTACTAATTTACCCCACCTATACCTGCTCTCTGCATAGGTAAGATAAGCTTGCTTTTCAGCACGTGTAAGTGCTACATAAAACAAACGTCTTTCTTCTTCTAATTCACTTCGTGTATTCATACTCATAGCAGAAGGGAATAAATCTTCCTCCATACCTACTATGTATACATACGGAAATTCTAATCCTTTTGCTAAGTGAATGGTCATCATAGCTACACGATCATCTTCTCCCGTATCTTTATCTAAATCTGTAGCCAAGGCAACATCCTCTAAAAACTCAGATAAAGACCCCGTTGCATCCGCCACTTCTTGTTGTCCCTCTACAAAATCTTTAATACCATTTAAAAGCTCTTCCACATTTTCCATACGGGCTATACCCTCTGGAGTACCATCTTTTTTAAACATTTGTAAAATACCTGTTTTCTTAGCAACATGCTCAGAAAGCGTAAAGGCATCCGAGTTTTCATTCATAATCTGAAAACTCTTTATCATGTTTACAAAATCATCTAATTTTCTTCTTGTTCCAGAATTAATCTTTAGATCTATCTTATCAAGGTTTTGCATTACCTCAAAAATAGAACGCTTATAATGGTTGGCCACTACGGTTAACTTATCAACCGTTGTTTGCCCAATACCTCTTGCGGGAAAGTTTATAATTCTAACTAAAGCTTCCTCATCTTTAGGGTTTAACACCAATCGTAAATAGGCAAGAATATCTTTAATCTCTTTACGTTGGTAAAAAGAAAGTCCACCGTAAATACGATACGGAATATCTCTTTTTCTCAACGCATCTTCAATAGCCCTCGATTGTGAGTTGGTTCTGTACAATACGGCAAAATTACCATGCCCTAACTGATGATTCATTTCTGTATCAAAAATAGAACTTGCTACAAAACGTCCTTCTTCAGCATCGGTTAATGATCTATGTACTTTAATCTTACCTCCATCATCATTGGCTGTCCAAACAACCTTATCTAATCTGGTTTTATTTTTTTCAATCACCGAATTAGCCGCCTCCACAATATTCCTAGTAGAACGGTAGTTCTGCTCTAACCTATATACTACAACTCCATCATAATCTTTCTGAAAGTTCATAATGTTATTAATGTTAGCACCACGAAACGCATATATACTTTGGGCATCGTCCCCTACTACACATATATTCTGAAACTTATCTGAAAGTGCTTTTACAATTAAGTACTGTGAGTGGTTGGTATCTTGGTACTCATCTACCAATATATATCTAAACCTATTTTGGTATTTCTGTAATACTTCCGGGAATCTATTTAAAAGCTCATTGGTTTTTAATAATAAATCATCAAAATCCATGGCACCCGCCTTAAAACAACGGTCACAATACTCCTGATAAATATCTCCCATTCTAGGACGCTTAGCCATTGCATCAGCCTCCATTAATTCAGCATCCTTAAAATAAGCTCTAACAGTAATTAAGCTATTTTTATAAGAAGATATTCTAGATTGAATTTGTTTGTATTTGTATACATCTTTATCCAATCCTTTTTCTTTAATAATAGCATTTATTAAGCGCTGCGAATCTTGTGTATCATAGATTGTAAAGTTAGAAGGGTACCCTAACTTATCTGCTTCCATTCGTAAAATTTTGGCAAAAACAGAGTGAAAGGTTCCCATCCAAAGATTTTTTGCTTCACTATTTCCAACAATAGAAGCAATCCTTCCTTTCATTTCACGTGCCGCTTTATTGGTAAAGGTGAGCGATAAAATATTAAACGCATCTACCCCTTTACTCATCAAATAAGCAATTCTATAAGTCAATACACGGGTTTTACCAGATCCTGCCCCGGCAATAACCATTAACGGACCATCTACATGTAGTACAGGAGCTCGCTGAGCCTCATTAAGTTCTGCTAAATATTTTTCCATTAATCATCAATCATTAAAACGGTACAAGTTAACTATAAATTGGGGCACAAATCAAGCAAGTTTTAATTTTTTATAAACACTTTTATACTTTAGAATGCTTAATTTTGACACCCAAAATTAAAGTAAACATGTTAGAAACTCTAAGTTCAATACCATGGTGGGGCTGGATTTTAATTGCCCTAGCCATTGTAGCTATAAGAGATATATTTATTCAAAGAAGACACTCTATTAGTCATAACTTCCCAATTGTTGGGCATATTAGATATATGCTAGAAAGTATTGGTCCAGAATTAAGACAATACCTAGTAGCTAACAACCGAGAAGAACTTCCGTTTAACCGTATTGAAAGAAGTTGGGTATATGCCTCTTCAAAAAATGAGAACAACTACAAAGGTTTTGGTACCGATAGAGATATTTTTTCTCAAAACTATGTATTTATAAACAACACTATGTTGCCTTATAAAATGCCGGTAGGACACCCGAACTTAGAGCAAAACGACTTTATACCCTGTGCTAAAATTATAGGAGCCTATCACAACCGTTTAAAACCTTACAGACCTGCTTCTATTATTAATATTTCTGCAATGAGTTTTGGTTCTCTGTCTGCAAAAGCAGTAGAGTCTTTAAACATCGGAGCAAAAAAAGCAAATGCATTTCATAATACAGGTGAAGGTGGTTTATCTCCGTACCATAAAAATGGTGCTGACGTAGTTTTTCAAATAGGAACAGCCTACTTTGGTATTAGAGATGAACATGGAAACTTTGAAATAGCTAAACTTAAAAAGCTAGTGGAAGAAAATCCATGTATTAAAGCAATTGAAATAAAACTATCTCAAGGAGCTAAACCTGGTAAAGGTGGTGTTTTACCTGGCAAAAAAATAACCAAAGAAATTGCTGATATCAGACACGTACCTATGGGGAAAGATATTATATCTCCACCATACCATAGCGCATTCTCAACAGTGAAAGAAATGGTTGAATTTATTGAAACCATTGCTAAAGAAACAGGATTACCAGTAGGAATTAAAGCTGCTATAGGAAAACTAGACCATTGGAAAGAGTTGATAGATATTATGAAAGCGACCAATAAAGGCCCTGATTTTATCTCTATTGATGGTGGTGAAGGTGGTACTGGTGCTGCACCTCCGAGTTTTGCCGACCACGTTTCGTTACCATGGATATATGGTTTTACAGATGTCTACAGACTATTTAAAGAAAATGATATTGCAGACCGTGTGGTATTTATTGCCAGCGGTAAATTAGGTTTCCCTGCTCAGGCAGCTAAAGCTTTTGCTATGGGTGCAGACCTTATTAATGTAGCAAGAGAAGCTATGATGAGTATTGGATGTATACAAGCACAAGTATGCCATACCAACCGATGCCCGGCAGGTATTGCTACCCAAAATAAATGGTTGCAAAACGGTATTGACATTCCGCTGAAATCTGACAGGCTAGCACAATATTTCCATAACTTTAAAAAAGAATTTTTAGAGCTTACACATGCCTGTGGATATGAGCATCCATGCCAATTTACAATGGATGATGTTGAAATGAACCTAGGCGACAAAAACTTAACCCAAACATTAGCAGCAATTTATAAATACCACAAAACTAAAGTTGATTTTGATGGGGTACAAAAATTAAAAGATTGTGAATACCTTGGAGGTAAGAATTGATTTTAATAGTTTAAAAAATATAGTAAATTCGTCACGCTAAAAACATACTCATGGAAAACCAGATTGTTCAACTTCTTTTTTATTGTTTACCTGCTGTAATAACAGGTTTAATTGCTTTTTATTTTTTTAATACGCACACCAAAAACGAAGAAGGAAGAAGAAGATATTTATTACATAAAGAAGCTCAAAAAGACATTTTACCATTGCGCTTACAAGCTTATGAGCGAATGACTTTATTTGTAGAGCGTATTAGACCTGCAAACCTGATTATTAATGTGGTACCACAATCTGACGATAAAGATGCTTACGAGAACTTATTGATTCAACAAATTGAAAGTGAGTTTGTACACAATATATCACAACAGATTTATGTAACTGATGAATGTTGGAACATTATTAGAGCAGCAAAAAATGCCACTATTCAGGTAATAAGAAAAATTGCTATGAGTGATAAAATAGAAACCTCTGGTAAATTAAGAGAAGCTATTTTAAATGAGTTTTTAGATAAAAACTCTCCTTCTGCTACCGCTATTTCTTATATTAGAAAAGAAGTACAAGAATTATATAGTTAAGAGTCTAAAATATTTAATTGGCTAGTCTCTTTATTTTTCAATTTAGCATATTCAAAACCACTTTTCCACCACTTTTGCATACTTTGTTCATCAAATATTAAAGAGTTGGTGGTTAATACTATAGGTGTATAATAGAAGTTTAAAATAGCGTTGCTATGATTAGCAGAAAACTTACCTATTTTAATATTCTGGTGAGATATTCTATCTAACATAAAACCAAACATATTTGTTAGTAGAGAAAAGGGATTTTTTGAAGGTAGTTTATTAAACTGTGTTACCTCTGTTTGTAATACAATTACATCTATTACCTTAGCCCCTCTCCTTACCGCCTCTTCAATAGGTACAATAACCCCAAGACCTCCATCTGCATACTCACAATTGTTTTTAACTACTAAACTCATAAATGGCGTATAGTTGCAAGAAATCCACATCCACTCTATAAATTCTTCATATTCAAAATCTTTTATAGACTTATATTCTATAGAATTTAAAGATAAATTAGAAACCGTAACTACAATATCTTTTTCAGAATTTTTCAATTCTAAAAACTCTTCCTTTAAAAGAGAATTATTTAAAAGCACTTTTAAATTTACACTTTCTCCAAAGGTTTTTTTACCTCTTAAAAAGTTAAGCAATACATTAAAGTGATTAATCCCTACATTAGTAAGACCGTGCTTTTTAGTAATGGTAAATGGATTGTGACTAAAAATACTTTTTTGATTTACAGAAGTATATATTTTTTTAATCTTATCTACTTTCTTTAGCGCCAAATGACTCACAAGTAAACTACCGGTAGAAGTACCAATGTACAAATCGTAATCTCTATGCATTTCCTCTATAAGGTATTGTGCTACCCCACCAGCAAATGCTCCTTTACTACCTCCACCCGATATTACAAGTGCTCTCATAGTTTCTTTTTTAAATAGTTTTGTTCTTTATCAGACAATTTTTCTAATAAGTTTTGAAATCTTTCTTTATACACAGGGTCATCTAAAAGTTTATCTAAAATAGTTCTGCAACGGCTAGCAAAACTCCAAGAGTGGTGCAAGCAACCATCTACTAAATCTTTTAAATTAGCATTCGTAAAAGCATCCATTTGCAACAGAAAACCAAATGCCTTTTCTCTAACATTATAATCATATTTAGGAGATGTATACCCTGAAAGCTCATCAAAATATGCTTTGGTTTCTAAAGCGCTATAATCTGGTGTAGCCAAAGCTAATGCCAACCATAGCACACGTATATTCAAATCGTTAAATCCTTTTACAGTTTTTGTTTTATCTAAATACTCTCCTCTTTTTTCAGGGAAATTAATCCATAGTTTATAAAGTACATTTTCAATGGTATTGTAACTACTGTCTACTAAAAAACCTTCAAATGTTTCCTGTAAGTAAGATGGCACTTCTTGTGTTTGTACTATGTAAGCCTGTCTTACCAAAACATTTTTATCTGCCAAGGCAGACTTAATAAAAAAGGAATCTTTTAAAACATTATATCTATACGAAATAACCCTTTGTTTATATTCTGACGGCATGGTATTCCAAAGCTCTTTATAGGCATCAGTAGCTTTAACACTACTGGTATCTTTAAACTTTTCATTCACCAGATTAGGCAAAGAATAAGGTTTATCCTCTAGTAACTGCATAGCTTCTTCATACAAGAAATGCGTATTCTCCAACCATCTTTCTTTAAAATCTGTTAGATTTTTACCTGATACACTCTCTATTTCAAACAAAAATTCATCGGTAGTTACATTTTTGTATTGATATTTTTGCAAATACTTTTTAATACCTTTTCTAAAGTTATCGTGTCCTACTTCATGTGCTAAAGCCACAAGCGCCCAAGCTCCTTTTTGATAAAAAGTAAGGCTCCCAGCTTTCGGGTTTAAAATACTTTCGCCATTACCACTATCATCTTGGTATTTTAATTGTGCTGCATTATCAAATAATGAAGCCTTAAAATAAGCATCTCCAAATATTTTTTTCTCTGCCAACAAAGCGTAATACGTTGCAAAACCTTCTTGCAACCAATGATCTTCAGGTGTGGCCTCTGTTATTAAATCACCAAACCATTGATGTGCTAATTCATGGCCATTTACGTTTACATAATTTCTATCTACAAAAGATAAAGAATCTATATAATAACTATCATTAAAAATGGTAGCCGTAGTATTTTCCATACCACCGTACATAAAGTCTTTTACCGGTATTTGTTTGTAATTACTCCACCCAAACGGAACGCCAATTTCTTTCTCAAAAAAATCAAATATTTCTTTAGAGTATCTGTAAGTAGGCTCATATCTATTTTCCAAATTCGGGTAGTAATACAATAGTAATTCTTTTCCGCTAGCTGCCATTACAGTTTTATACTTGTACTTACCTGCAGCTATTGCCAATAAATAGCTACTCATGGGATACTGCATTTCATAATTCCATTTCTTCAAAGTATCATTCACCATACTACTACTAACCAGTGCTCCATTAGCTATTACCTCATAATCTTTTAAGAAAGCAACTGATAGATTAAAAATCACTTTTTCATTAACATCGTCAAAGCTAGGTAACCAATTACTGGTATATTTTCCTTGTCCTTGGGTCCAAACTTGTTTTCTGGCATCTTCAAAATCCCAGCCTACAAAGTACATTGCCTTTTTTGGAGTAGTTTCATAAGTAAACTCAAGTGTATTCCCCTCTTTAACTTTTAACTTTTTTCGAAGAATTAAATACTTATCAGTAACTTCATATGTTACCTTTTTCCCATTCCATCTAACATCAGAAAAATTGGTATGCTGAGCATCTAAGTATAAAGAATCTGTTTTGTCTAGTATGTCTACCAAATAAGTAACGGTACCACTAACACGCTGTTTATATGGGTCAATTGTTACATCTACATCGGCCTTAATAAAATCTGCCACTTTGGTTTGCTGTGCAATAGCGACAGAAGAAACAAAAACGGTTATTAAAAAAAGAATATGCTTAAAATTCATTATAGGTATTTATAATTTGCACTAAAATACAATAAATAGCTAGTTTTATTAAAATAAATTCAGACTTTGCAAAAGCTATAATTTAGCTAAATTAGCGCTATGAATCCTAATTTCTTAAATACACCAATTGATTATTTGAAACGAGTTGGCCCTCAGCGTGCTACTCTTTTAAAACAAGAATTAGGCATCCATTATTATAAAGATCTCATCAATTTTTTTCCGAATAAATACATTGATAAAACCAACTATTACAAAATCAATCAGCTACACAGAAATTCTGCTGAAGTACAAATAGTAGGTAAAATTGTGCATCTAAAAATGGTAGAGCAAAAACGCGGGAAACGTTTAGTAGCTACCTTTATAGATGATACAGGGGAAATGGAATTGGTGTGGTTTAAGGGCCATAAATGGATTAAGGATAGCATAAAACTAAACACCCCATATGTAGTTTATGGAAAGTGTAATTGGTTTAATGGTACGTTTAGTCTTCCGCATCCTGAAATGGAGTTATTGGAAGATCATAAAGCTAGTTTAAAAACAGCCATGCAACCGGTATATCCTTCTACCGAAAAGCTTACTAAAATGGGAATTACCAATAGGGTAATGAACCAGTTAATACAAGAGTTATTTAGAGAATCTGGCGGTAAATTTTACGATACCTTGCCTAAATACCTATTGGAAGAACTGAAGCTAATGAATAAAGCTGAATCGCTTTTTAATATTCATTTTCCTAGAACAACCCAAAAATTAGCTCAAGCACAATACCGATTAAAATTTGAAGAACTCTTTTATATTCAGCTTCAACTAATTTTAAAAAACCTGATTAGAAAGCAAAAAATTAAAGGATACACCTTTGATCAAGTGGGGGTTTTATTTAATGATTTCTATGCCAACCACCTGCCATTTGATTTAACCAATGCGCAAAAGCGGGTTATTAAAGAAATTAGAAAAGATTTAGGTAGCAATGCCCAAATGAACCGATTACTGCAAGGAGACGTAGGTAGTGGAAAAACTATTGTGGCACTTTTAAGTGCGCTATTAGCAATAGATAACGGTTTTCAGGCTTGTATTATGGCGCCTACCGAAATTTTAGCTACACAACATTATAATGGGTTATTAGAGCTAGTTGAAAAACTACCTATTAATATCAGACTTTTAACAGGTTCTACTAAAACTGCTGAACGTAAAGAAATACATGAAGCCTTGCTAGACGGCTCATTACATATTTTAATTGGTACACACGCTATCCTAGAAGACAAGGTTCAGTTTAATAATTTGGGATTAGCTATTATAGATGAACAGCACAGGTTTGGTGTGGCACAAAGAGCTAAACTTTGGCATAAGAATGATATACCACCCCATGTATTAGTAATGACTGCTACCCCCATCCCTCGTACCCTAGCAATGAGCTTATATGGAGATTTAGACATTTCTGTAATAGATGAATTACCACCAGGAAGAAAACCCATTAAGACAGTTCACAGGTACGACAGTAACAGATTAAAGGTATTCCAATTTATAAGAGATGAAATAGCTTTGGGCAGACAAGTATATATTGTATACCCACTTATTCAGGAATCTGAAACCTTAGATTATAAAGATTTAATGGATGGTTATGAAAGCATAGCCAGAGATTTTCCTGCTCCTAAATATCAAATATCCATTGTACACGGACAAATGAAACCTGCCGATAAAGATGTTGAAATGGAACGCTTTGTAAGAGGTGAAACTCAAATTATGGTGGCTACAACGGTTATTGAAGTAGGTGTAAATGTACCCAATGCTTCGGTTATGATTATAGAGAGTGCAGAACGCTTTGGCTTATCACAATTACACCAGTTAAGAGGCCGTGTAGGTAGAGGCGCAGAACAGAGTTACTGTATTTTAATGACCAGTCATAAACTGTCTGACGATTCTAAAACCCGATTAGAAACTATGGTACGTACCAATGATGGTTTTGAAATAGCAGAAGTAGACCTTAAGCTAAGAGGTCCGGGAGATATTATGGGCACCCAACAAAGTGGTGTACTTAATTTACGTATTGCAGATATTGTAAAGGATAACGACATTTTAAAAGCTGCTAGGTATTACGCTATGAAACTTTTGAAAAATGACCCTAACCTAAGACTTGAAGAAAATAAAGTGGTACTAAACACTTATAAAAAAATTCAAGCCAACAAGACTATTTGGAATTATATAAGCTAAAACCATGATTAATTTTATAATTATCTTTTTCTGTATTGTAAGTGGTGTTTTACTTAAAAAATACAAATACCTTCCTCAAGATTCTCATAAATCGGTTAATGCTTGGCTTATCAATATAGCACTGCCAGCATTTGCTTTAAAATACATACCAAAAATTGAATGGAGTACCGAGCTCATCTTACCGTTATCTATGCCTTTAGTGGTTTGGATTGGATCGTACCTTTTTATCAATTTAATAGCTAAGAAATATGCCATGACACGCGCTACCAAAACTGCTCTTATTTTGGTATCTGGGCTAGGAAACACATCTTTTTTAGGTTTTCCATTAACGCAAGCTTATTTTGAAAATGGTTTACAAGTGGCAGTACTTTGTGATCAAGCATGTTTTATCATCACCTCTACTTTTGGAATTATCATAGCGCTAAAAGCATCACAAGAAACAAAGGTGAAGCCGCTATTTTTGGTAAGAAAGGTTTTTAGCTTTCCTCCTTTTGTAGTATCATTAATTGCACTAATTACGGCTCCTTTTATTGATTATAGTCCCATGGAAGAGTTTTTAAATATCATAGGAGCTACCTTAGTCCCGTTAGCTTTATTTTCTGTAGGATTGCAACTAAATATTAAAAACTGGAGAACCGATATTAGACTTATAAGTTTAAGCCTACTGTATAAATTAATGATAGCGCCAAGTGTTATATTATTATTGAGTTTATTGATGCAAAGTAGTGGGCTTATAAAACAAGTAACTATTTTTGAAGCCGCCATGGCGCCTATGGTAACGGCTGCGATTATAGCAGCAGACTATAACCTGAATCCTAAATTAGCCAATATGATTCTAGGCTTAGGGATTCCTATTTCATTAATTACAACGTTTATTTGGTCTTTAATAATATAGTTTAAAGATAATCTTTCAGTAAAATTCCCTTTAAAATAGCATTTCTATTATTATCTTTGGCATCTCAAAAATTGTACAATGAAAATTTCTTACAACTGGTTAAAACAATTTATTAAAGTAGACTGGAATTCTGATCAAACATCTGAACTACTAACCGATTTAGGTTTAGAAGTAGAAGGTGTTGAAACTTTTGAATCTGTAAAAGGAGGACTTAAAGGTATTGTTGTTGGTCACGTTTTAGAATGTGAGCAGCACCCTAATGCAGACCGCCTAAGAGTTACAAAAGTAGATTTAGGAAACGGCGAAGTTGTACAAATTGTTTGTGGAGCTCCTAATGTTGCAAAAGGTCAAAAAGTTCCTGTAGCCACTATTGGAACCGTTCTTTATGATGACAAGGGTGAAGAATGGACCATTAAAAAAGGTAAAATTAGAGGTGAAGAAAGCTTTGGTATGATTTGCGCCGAAGATGAATTAGGCTTAGGAAAAAGTCATGAAGGTATTATGGTTTTAGCTGAAGATTTAGAACCTGGTACACCTTGTGCTTCTATATTTGAGGTAGAATCTGATGAAGTTTTTGAAATAGGCCTTACTCCTAACCGTGCAGATGCTATGAGTCATTACGGGGTGGCAAGAGATTTAAAAGCGGGTCTTTTACAAAAAGAAATTCACGCCGAATTAATTTCTCCTTCTGTTAGTAGTTTCCATGTAGACAACAGAACTTTAAAAATTGATGTAGAGGTTGAGAACACAGACCTTGCACCAAGATACTGTGGGGTAACCATAAGCGATATTGAAATTAAAGAATCTCCTGCTTGGTTACAAAACAGATTAAAAGCTATTGGTTTAGCTCCTAAAAATAATGTAGTAGATATTACTAATTATGTAATGCACGAATTAGGGCAACCATTACATGCTTTTGATGCTAATAAAATTACAGGTAACAAAATAGTAGTTAAAACTGCTGAAGCAGGTACTAAATTCACTACGCTTGATGAAGTTGAACGTACTTTAGATGCTGACGACCTAATGATTTATGATAACGAAAAACCATTGTGTATTGCTGGTGTTTTTGGTGGTCTTAAATCTGGGGTTACAGAGCATACTAAATCTATCTTTTTAGAGAGCGCTTACTTCAATCCTGTTTCGGTTAGAAAAACAGCTAAACGCCATGGTTTAAACACAGATGCTTCTTTCCGTTTTGAAAGAGGTATTGATGTAAACTTTACAAAATACGCTTTGTTACGTGCTGCATTATTAATTAAACAAATTGCAGGTGGTAATATTACCTCTGAAGTTATTGACTTCTACCCTAAGAAGTTTGAAGACTTCCAAGTATTCTTAACATTTGAGAAAGTAAATAAGTTAGTAGGACAAAATCTTTCTACAGAAACCATTAAATCTATTCTATCATCGTTAGAGATTAAGGTAAACAGTGTTACTGAGGCTGGTATTGGTTTAACCATTCCATCATACCGTGTAGATGTGCAGAGAGAAGCAGATGTGATTGAAGAAATCTTACGTGTATATGGTTACAACAACATTGAATTTTCTGAAAAATTAAATGCCTCAATGGCACATTCATCTAAGTTTGATGATTATAAAATTCAGAACATTATTGCCAATCAACTAGTAGCTCAAGGATTTAATGAAATCATGTCTAATAGTTTAACAACAGGTTCTTATGTTTCACTTAGCGAACAATTAAGTGAAGAACACAATGTAACCATGTTAAACCCATTGAGTAATGATTTGGCTGTAATGCGCCAATCTATCTTATTCTCTGGCTTAGAAGCAGTAGCATATAACATTAACCGTAGGAGAACCGATCTTAAATTATATGAGTTTGGTAAGTCATACCACAAATATGACGCCTATTCTGAGCAAAAACATTTGGGCATTTTTGTAACAGGAAACAGAAACAAAGAAAGCTGGAATACAACCAACCAAACAAGTGATTTCTTTTACTTAAAAGGTACTCTTTTATCTATTTTAGAAAGACTGGGTATTAACAAAATTAAAACTACTCCTGTAAAAAGTGATGTTTTCTCAGAAGGACTTACACTTACGTTTGCTAAAAACACAAAATTAGTTGAGTTTGGTAAAGTTAAAAAGCAAGTTTTAAAGGCTCTAGATATTAAACAAGAAGTACTATTTGCAGACTTTAACTGGGATAATATTTTAGAAGTAGCTAAATTTAATAAAGTACAATATACTGATATTCCTAAGCATCCTGAAGTACGTAGAGATTTAGCGCTATTATTAGATACTACAGTTACTTTTGAAGACATATACAAAGTAGCTAAGCAAAGCGAAAAGGCTTTATTAAAAGAAGTTAGCTTATTTGATGTATATGAAGGTGATAAGTTACCTGAAGGCAAAAAAAGCTACGCTATAAGCTTTATTTTACAAGATGAAAATAAAACTTTAACGGATAAGCAAATAGATAAAGTGATGACTAAACTACAGAGTAGTTTTGAAAAACAATTTGCTGCTACCCTAAGATAAATTCAATATTCTTATATAAAGAAAAAGCCTTTGTAAAATTTTACAAAGGCTTTTTTTTTCAGGTATTCTACATTTCAAACATCACCTACTGTACCTGAAATATGTAACTTGGGAAATAACATATACTTAACTAACTTTAAAGCGTATTAGTATCTAAAAATATATATTTAAGTATATATTAACACTCTCCCATTCTTCTAAATACTTGATATAGTGTACTTATTTGGTTATTTTTAAAATACCAAAACCCAAATAAGAATGGCATTAAAGAAAACAAACATCGAGGAAAAACTGTGTTTGCTTAGAAATAAACAAGCAAACGAAACAGTTGTTATGGAGGAAGTAAAGGCTATATTAAGTCAAAAAACTACGTTAGAAAAAATAAAGACTAAAGGAACAACAGAAATAAATTACTTTAATTTTGACTTATTAGATACCTCAAAGATATATCATGTAGATCAAATAAAGGAAATTTGCATTACCTACCGACTTCGTTTTCTATGCGCCTCCATTTTTAAAGCCCCCTTACCTACAGAAGCTTTAGATAAAGTAAAAGCATTAGAGTTAGAACACGGAGTCTCAATAAAGAACCTATCCCTTATGGCTCCTGCTAAATTCTTTCAACTAAAAAGTGCAGACGACCCTTTATTATTTGCACCTATGGGTAATGGCTATTACTATTTAATTCATAAATGGGGAAATGATTTAAGTTCTTTTAGGAAAATAGCCATGCTACCTTTTAAAAATTTCTTAAATCTATTAATCTTCCTTTCAATAGTAAGCATAATTATTACAAAAGCACTACCTTTAAGTATGTTTACCAAGAAGCCAGAACCCTATATGTTTTGGGTTTTATTATTATTTGTAATGAAGGGTTTCATTGGTTTATCACTCTACTTTAGTTTTGCTCAAGGCAAAAGTGTAAGTAATAGAGTTTGGAATAAAAAATATTTTAATGCGTGGTAATTATGAAAGATTTTGAAAAAGTTTTTGAAGGTTCAAGCATTGCTGCAAAACAAATTATTGCAGCACTTGAAGAAAAAGGAATTGAGCCTATAGTTAAAGATGAAACTGAGTCTGGCAGACTAGCCGGTTTTGCTCCAAAAATTATTAATAATGTTCAGCTTTTTGTTCATAAAGATGAATTAACACTTTCCAAAGAGGTTGTAGCTTCTCTTGAGAACGAAAATGTTTAAAATACGTTAACACAAATATTAAAACTTGTTAATCAGTTACATACTCTCTATAAAACCTCTTATTTTTGAATAAAAATTAAAATTCTTTATTGAGATATGAGGCTAGAAAATGGAATTAAAGTATTTACAGGCACAGAAATTACTGCCACAATGATTAAAGAACGTTTAATAGAAAATGGCATTAAAGCTTCTCTAGAAGATGATGACTTTTACAAAGATGTTGTTACTAACGAGCAAAAGGTACCTGAAAAACTAAATGTTTATGTCCCAAGAGAAAACGTAATACAAGCACAAGAAGTTATTGAAGAAGCTTATGTAGATTTAATGGATAACTAATTAAATCTTGTAGACTGAATTAAAAAAGGAGCATTTATATAAATGCTCCTTTTTTAATTATCTATGGTAATTGAAGTTTAAACTTCATACATTTTAGCACGTTGCTCTTTAATATTTTTATCATCCATATAATCATCAAATGATAAATATCTATCAATACATCCGTTAGGTGTTAATTCAATAACTCTGGTTGCCACCGTTTGCGCAAACTCGTGGTCATGAGTTGTAAACATAACAGTACCTTTAAAATTCTTTAATGAATTATTGAACGCTGTAATACTCTCTAAGTCTAAGTGATTGGTAGGCTCATCTAACATTAAAACATTTGCACGTATCATCATCATTCTACTTAGCATACAACGTACTTTTTCTCCACCAGAAAGTACATTACACTTTTTCAATGCTTCTTCTCCACTAAATAACATTTTCCCAAGAAAACCACGTACAAATACTTCTTCGCGCTCTTCTTCTGTTTTAGCCCATTGTCTTAACCAGTCTACCAAATTTAAATCTACCTCAAAATACGCTGAGTTATCTACAGGTAAATAAGACTGTGTAGTGGTAACTCCCCAGTTAAATTCACCAGAATCAGCTTCCATTTTTCCATTAATAATTTCATAGAAAGCAGAAGTAGCTCTAGAGTCTTTAGATATAACTGCTACCTTATCTCCTTTTGCAAGGTTAATATCTACATTTTTAAATAACACCTCTCCATCTATAGAAGCAGCTAAATTCTCTACATTCAAAATTTGATCTCCAGCTTCACGCTCACGCTCAAAAATAATAGCAGGATATCTTCTACTTGAAGGCTTAATATCATCTACTTTAAGCTTCTCTAACATTTTCTTACGAGATGTAGCTTGCTTAGATTTTGCTACGTTCGCACTAAAACGCTGAATAAACTCTTGTAACTCTTTCGCCTTTTCTTCAGACTTTTTGTTTTGCTGTGCTCTTTGGCGAGCCGCTAACTGACTACTTTCATACCAGAAGGTGTAGTTACCAGAATAATGGTTAATTTTTCCAAAGTCAATATCAGAAATATGAGTACACACAGCATCTAAAAAGTGACGGTCGTGAGATACTACAATTACAGTATTATCATAATTAGCTAAGAAATTCTCTAACCAACCAATAGTTTCAAAATCCAAGTCGTTGGTAGGCTCATCCATAATCAACACATCTGGGTTACCAAATAATGCTTGCGCCAACAAAACACGTACCTTTAACTTATTATCTAAGTCGGCCATTGGTGTATAATGTAAGTCTTCTGAGATCCCTAAACTAGACAGTAACGCGGCAGCATCACTATCAGCATTCCATCCATTCATTTCTTCAAAAATAATTTGAAGCTCACCTACTCTATCAGAATCTGCATCACCAAAGTCTGGTTTCGCATATAAGTCATCCATTTCCTTTTTAATGGCAAACAATTCCTTATTACCTCTAATTACAGTTTCTAATGCTGTATATTCATCGTACGCATAGTGGTCCTGTTCTAAAACCGACATACGCTTACCTGGCTCTAAATGAACATGTCCGCTTGTTGGTTCTATCTTTTTAGATAGTATTTTAAGAAAGGTAGATTTACCGGCACCATTAGCACCAATAATACCATAACAGTTACCTTGTGTAAAAGTTACATTTACTTCATCAAAAAGTACTCTTTTACCAAATTGAACTGATAAATTTGAAACTGATAACATATATTAGTTATTATGTGTTTTACAATAATTTGCAAAATTAAGAAATATAATTACAAACACTAGAATTACCTGTCTAAAGTGTTAAGAATCTTTATTTTTAACTACGTATTAACACCTTAGATAAGTACACTTCATTAGATTTGCAGACAATAATTTTCCCTTTTGGACGCAACAAACTTTATGAATAAGATATTCTATTTACTTTTCATATGTACCTTAGTGAGCTGTGGAAATGATGACGAGGTGTATACGTATTTCGGAGGACAAATAGTGAACCCGAAACACGATTATGTTGTACTCTACAAAAATGATAATGCTTTTGACTCTGTAAAGCTTGATGCTCATAATAGGTTTTCATTTCGGTTTGATAAACTTGAAGGCGGAATTTATAAATTCTCAAATCAGCCTGAACACCAATACATTATATTAGAACAAGGTGATAGTTTACTACTACGCTTAAACACAATGGATTTTGATGAATCCTTGGTATTTTCAGGAAAAGGCGCGAAAAAAAACAACATCTTAATAAGTCAATTTTTACAAGATGAAGAAGACAAAAAACTAATTAAAGAAAAGTTTTTTAAGTTACCCCCTATAGCTTTTAAGAATAAAATTGATTCTATTCATGATGTTAGATCTAACAAATTAGGCATCTTTTATACAAACCAACACCCTAGTTTACTTACACAAGAATTACTAGAAACCAATTTAGATTTAACATTATACAGATATGTTGAAATATACCCGTATGTACACCACAAATTATATGATGAAAAAGTAGATGAAACTGAATTAACGGATGCATATTACAACTTTAGAGATCATATAAATTTCAATGAAGAAAAACTTGGTGGATTTTATCCATATCAAAAATACTTAAAGTTATACGCTTCCGGAAAATCTTACATTAATGTTTCGGATGCACAACCAGAATTAACCGCAAAAGAAGTGGTAAAAACGTATCCATTCCATATCAATAAATTAAAGTACTTAGAGGAGGCTATTACCGATAAAAGCGTTAAAGATATTGTATTAAGAAATGCAGCCTATATGTTTTTCTTAGATGAAGAAAGAGACCTTTCTTTAGATCAAGAGTATTTAGAAGAGTTTAAAAAATATGCGGGCAACAATCAATACCTTCCAGAAATAACTGAAATATACAATACCATTAGTGCATTACAAGCTGGTAATAAAATTACAGATGTTCACTTTATCAATGAAGAAGGAAACCAAGAGGATATCTACGATATCACCAATAACACCTTAACGGTTTATTACTTTTGGTCTTTAAAACAAAAGAATCATTTTCATAATATCTTAAAAAGAGTACACGAACTTCACAAAGACTTTCCTAAAGTAAATTTTGTAGGTGTTAATTTAGACTTACCTCAGAATGAATGGAGAAATACCTTAAAAAAATTCAATCTTAATACCGAAAATCAATATCGCGTTACAGACTTTAATAAAACAAATAAAAAGCTTTTACTCAACAAAATGAACAAAGTGATTGTTCTTGATCATGAAGGTATTATTGTAAATGCGTTTGCAGATATCTACGATATCGATTTTACGTCTTTATTATCTACAACACAGAAAAGTAAAAATCTAGCGCATCACTATATGCCTAATAAATAATATTTAAAGTTATATATTAATATAACGTATTAAAAAAGAGGAAATAGCAATCAATTCTATTTTATTAACAACATAAAAAAACGCATTGAATAATCAATGCGTTTTTACTTATCCAAATATAAACTTCTTACATCAAAAGTTTATGCTTTTAGTTTCCTTTCTTGTAATCAGCAAGGAATTTCTCTAAACCTATATCAGTTAAAGGGTGACTTAATAAGCCGGTAATAGATGATAACGGACCAGTCATTACATCAGCACCAATTTTAGCACAATTAAGAACGTGCATTGTGTGACGAATAGAAGCAGCTAAAATTTCTGTTTCAAATCCGTAGTTATCATATATTAATCTAATTTCTTCAATAAGACCTAAACCATCTGTAGAAATATCATCTAAACGTCCTAAGAAAGGAGATACATAAGTAGCACCTGCTTTAGCAGCTAATAACGCTTGCCCAGCACTAAACACCAAAGTAACGTTTGTTCTAATACCTTTGTCTGTAAAATATTTACAAGCTTTTACACCATCTTTAATCATTGGTAACTTAACAACAATTTGTGGGTGTAAAGCGGCAAGTTCTTCACCTTCTTTAACCATTTCGTCAAATTCTGTAGCAATTACCTCTGCAGATACATCACCATCAACAATATTACAAATGTCTACGTAATGTTTTAAAATATTTTCTTTTCCTGTAATACCTTCTTTAGCCATTAAAGATGGGTTTGTTGTAACTCCATCTAAAACTCCTAAATCTTGAGCTTCCTTAATTTGATCTAGGTTAGCAGTGTCAATAAAAAATTTCATCTAATTCTATTTTTAGTATTATTTTTTCGTAACTATTTAAATATAAATTAATTAAACTTAATAGTCAATAAAATTATTAATAAGTGTAAAATTCACATTTACAAATTTATAATTTATAATGATTCATAAGCATTTTTTCGTAAATTTTATCTGGTAAAATTCGTTTTAGCACAATACTGAACTTTTGTAAAGGCGCACCTACCTTATAATGCACTTTCGGATTTGGTGTATTTATAACCTTATAAATGGCGGCCGCCATCTCTTTAGGGTCACTTCCGCCGTCTACATGCTCATCCATTGTTTTTAAAGAATACCCATAGGTATCTTCGTAGGCCGATCCTTTTAACAAAGGTGCATGATACCTACCCGATGCAATATTGGTAGAAAAATCTCCTGGTGCCACATTTGTAATATGTACATTAAAAGGCTTTACCTCCATTCTCAAAGCTTCCGTAACTAACTCTAAAGCTCCTTTAGACGCCGAATAAACACTTCTAAAAGGTAACCCCATGTAACCAGCAATAGAAGTAACATTAATAATAAGTCCTCCCTTTTGAGCTCGCATAGCAGGTAAAACCGCTTTCATAACCTCAATAGGTCCAAATAAATTGGTATTAAAATTATTTAAAATTTCTTCTGCTGGTATTTCCTCTAACGGCCCCGTAATACCCACTCCCGCATTATTAATTAAAACATCAATACGTTTTTCTTTTTCAAGAAGTGTTTCAACAGCACTTTTAATACTTTCTGTATTTCTTACATCAAGTGCTAATAAAGGAAAAGGAGAATCGGTTATTCTATCAGGATTTCTGCTAGTTCCATATACTTTATAATTCTTGGTATTTAAAAACATACCAATAGCTTTTCCTATTCCCGAAGAAGCTCCGGTAATTAAAATTACCTTTTCAGACATACAAACAAATTTAGCGTTTACAAAGAAACGAAATTAAAGATAAAAGAGTTGTGAAATTTATGTTAGGAAAAGAAATAAAAAAGGCAAGCTACCTACATCGCACCGCTACAACCACATACCCTTGCTGCGTTCCCACCCTGGGGGATTCTGCAGGAGCTGGTCGTGTAGGACTTGCCGGGTGCAAATATACAATCTTTTTATTTTTTAGCAACCATTTTAGCGTCTTAATTAAATTATCTAACTTGCCATAAACATTAGAAAAAACAATGAAACCTCTTAATTTTCTGTCTGCCATATTATTAGCTACTTCTCTCCTTTCTTGTGGAGAGGAAAAAAATGAAGAAAAAAATCATTTTTCAATAGAATTAAATAGCGAAAACAACAAATTTAAGCCTAATGACGAGCTAAAAGTAAGCTTAAAAAATCCTGATCAGAAACAAATAGCCGCTACTAATTACTATATAGGAGACACTCCTATTACCCTAACTAACGGATCTTATACGCTTACAGATATTCCTTATGGTAAACAAACCCTAAAGGCTGTGGTTAGTTATGGTGAGAGTAGCGAAACAGTTACAAAGCAAATAGAAGTATTAGCAGCTACTGCTCCTAAAATTTACTCCTACACTATAGTAAATACCTATCCGCACGATATTAAGGCGTATACTCAAGGATTAGAATTTCATAAAGATACCCTATATGAAAGTACTGGGCTCAGAGGACAATCTTCACTTAGAAAAGTAGATTTCAAAACTGGGGAAGTATTAAAGAAAATAGCTTTAGACAACAAAATATTTGGTGAAGGTTTAACCATTTTAAATGATAAAATTTATCAATTAACCTGGCAAAGCATGATTGGTTATGTATACAACTTAACCACCTTTGAAAAAGAAAAGACCTTTAGTTATGTAGATAGCAAACAAGGCTGGGGATTGTGTAACGACGGTGAACATATTTATAAAAGCGATGGCTCTGAAAGAATTTATACCTTAGACAAAGAAACGTTAGCTGAACAAGGATTCATACAATTAGTTACTAATAAGTCGGTTTACGAAAAGGCGAATGAACTAGAATACGTAGATGGTACTATTTATGCCAATGCCTACCAAAAAGATGGTATTATGATTATTGATGCTGAAACCGGTATTATTACAGGAGTTATTGACTGTAGAGGGTTAAAAGAAAAAGTAACCCAACACCAACAGCTAGATGTACTTAACGGCATAGCCTACAACCCAAAAACAAAAACGTTTTTTATTACTGGTAAAAACTGGGATAAAATGTTTGAAGTAACTTTTTCTGAAAAATAATATGAAAATCTACGAGCAACTGAAAATTGTATCTACTGATGATATTGACGAACTTAACCATGTAAACAATGTTAGGTACGTACAATGGATTCAAGATATGGCGCAAGGCCATTGGGAAGCAGTTGCTCCAAAAGATTTTTCAGAAAATTACATTTGGGTGGTAGCAGCTCACCATATCTATTATAAAGGTGAATGTTTTGCCGGCGACACCTTACTACTTAAAACGTATATAGAAAGTAATAAAGGTGTTATTTCTCATAGAAAAGTGGATATATACAAAGATGAGAAACTGATTTTAACCGCCACAACCGAATGGTGCCTGCTTACTATTGCTACAAAAAGACCTACTAGAATACCCAAAGAAATTGATGAGCTATTCTTGTTGTAAAGATTCCATAGAATAATCTCATATATTACTGTACCACATACACCATAATTAGTATTTTTACGTTCTATTCTTTCAGAACCATTTTATTTATGAAACGTTATCTATTTATCATTTCCATAGTAGTACTAGCTATAAGCACATTTTCTTGTAGAGAAGACTTTGAATTTTCTCCAAGTACTGGCTCTTTAGAGTTTTCTAGAGATACCATATACCTTGATACCGTTTTTACCAATATTGGTTCTAGTACCTATAACTTAAAAGTATACAACCATAGTGATTCTGACATTTCTATACCTGTAATACAATTAGCTAACGGACAAAACTCTAAGTTTAGATTAAATGTAGATGGTATGCCTGGCAAACAATTTTATGATGTAGAACTGCTAGCCAAAGACAGTATGTACATATTTATTGAAACTACAGTAGATATAACAGATCTCACTACTTCTGAAACGCAATTTTTGTACTCAGATGCAATTGAATTTGATACGGATGTAAATCAACAAAAAGTTGAATTGATAACTTTAGTACAAGATGCAGTATTTCTATACCCTGAACGTGCAGACAATGGCTCTACAGAATATATTACATTAGGTTCTGGTGAAAATGCAACCGAAATATACGGATTTGGGTTAGATGATAATGAGCTTAACTTTACCAATGAGAAACCTTACGTTATCTATGGATATGCCGCAGTACCTGAAAACAAAACATTGACTATTGATGCAGGAGCACGTATCTATTTTCATGCAGACTCTGGAATTATTGTAGCTAATGATGCTAGTATTCAAGTAAATGGTGATGTAAGTAATGATACTGAACTGCAAGAGAATGAAGTTATTTTTGAAGGTGACCGCTTAGAAACCGATTATTCAGATGTTCCAGGACAATGGGGTACTATTTGGCTTACACAAGGTAGTACCAACAATATGTTTAATCATGCTACCATTAAAAACGCTACAGTAGGAATTAAAATGGATAGTAACGATGGAAGTAGCACACCTACACTAACCATTACAAACTCTCAAATTCATAATTCAGCTAACTATGGTTTGTGGGCACAAACAGCGCACATACTTTCTGAAAATAGCGTATACGGTAATGCAGGGTTAACCTCAGCGTATTGTAGCTTAGGTGGTATTTATAACTTCAACCACTGTACTTTTGCTAATTATTGGGGTAATGGTTACAGAAGTTACCCAACAGTTTTATTAGATAATTATTTACAATTAGAAGACGGCACTATTGTAGCTGCCGATTTACAAGAAGCAACTTTTAATAATTGTATTATATACGGTAATAACAATTTAGAATTTTTAGTTTCTTTTATTGATGATGTAGCTTATAACTACGCGTTAAATAACTCCCTAGTGAGATTTAATCCTTTTGGAAATGTTGATGAAGACTTTTACGATTTCACCAACACGCAATATTACAATAATGTGGTATTGAATGAAGACCCTGATTTTGAAGACACCAATAATAGCAAATATGCTATTGGAGATGGTTCTGCTGCTAACGGTTTAGCAAGCACTACACAAGGCGCTACAGTACAAGACATTACAGGAGCAACACGTTCTTCTTCTCCAGATGCAGGCGCCTATGAATCGCAAGTGTTTGAAGAAGATTAGTACTAAAGAAAATACAATTACCAAAACATTAAGAGTACCACTAAACATTTATCATTGCCCTATTCGTAACTTTAAGTATTGAAATTTTAATTATAAAAATTACATAAAATAAAAGTTATGAAAATACTAGATAATAAGGTAGCCATTATTACCGGAGCAGGTTCTGGAATAGGAAAAGCTACCGCTACCCTTTTTGCTGAAAATGGTGCAAAAGTGGTAGTAACTGATGTAAACGAAGAACATGGTAAACAAGTAGTAGAAGACATTAAAACAAAAGGTGGTGAAGCCATTTTTGTAAAAGCAGATACCTCTAAACCAGAAGATTCTGAACGTACCGTAAACGAAGCAGTAAAAACCTTTGGTAAATTAGACATTGCTGTTAACAATGCTGGTATTAGTGGTGCTCAAGCACCTATTGGAGACTATCCTATTGATTCATGGGATAAGGTAATAGCTGTTAACTTAAACGGTGTATTTTACGGAATGCGCTATCAATTACCAGCAATGGAAAAAAACGGTAAAGGCTCTATTATTAATGTAGCCTCTATATTAGGTGCTGTAGGTTTTGCTCATTCTGCAGCTTATGTTGCTGCAAAACATGGTGTAGTTGGGTTAACCCAAAACGCAGGAATTGAATATGCTGCTAAAGGTATTAGAGTAAATGCAGTTGGCCCAGGTTTTATTAAAACCCCTTTAGTGGAAAGTTCTCTTTCTAAAGAAGAATATGACGGTTTAGCCTCCTTACACCCTATAGGACGTTTAGGTGAACCAGAAGAAGTTGCTGAGCTGTTTGTATGGTTAGCAAGTGATAAGGCTTCTTTTGCTACAGGAGCTTACTACCCTGTAGATGGTGGTTATTTGGCTAAGTAAAAAATACAACAACACAAAATATAGCCTCTAGTACGTATGGTCCTAGAGGCTTTTTTTAATCCTTATAATTAGAAAATAAATAAAATGTTATGCGTATTTTTATACCAATACACGTAACTATATGCTTTTACACACCACCCTCCTAAAAAAGATTATAAAAGGAACGCTCTCCATAACTATTATACTACTTTTTATAACTACCCAACAACTAACAGCACAAGCTAACAACACTATTAAAACGGAAGAAGTAGTATTTAGTAGTAACGGTATTAAGCTTTCAGGCACCTTATACACACCAAGGCAACCTCATGCAGCTTTAGTAGTTGTACATGGGTCTGGACAAGAGCTACGAATGGGTACCTTTGCAGAACTACTAGCCTCTAACGGAATACTGGTACTTACTTACGACAAGCGAGGTGTAGGAGCATCAGAAGGAATATATGCTGGGCCGGAAGTGGGTACTAATAACATAGACTCTCTTAACCTCAACCTATTGGCAGACGATGCCAGCGCAGCTGTCAACACTCTTAAAAAGAAACATAAAAATATACCTGTAGGCCTTATAGGGTTTAGTCAAGCTGGTTGGGTAATGCCTTTAGCGGCTACTAAAAATAAATCGGTAACATATATGGTTTTATTCAGTTGCCCTACGATTACAACCTTAGAACAATTACGATTTCAATTTTATACCAACGGCAACCCTAATTTTTGGGAACAACATACAGAAGCAGAAGCTAGAGAACATTTAAAAAATGATCCTGACCGATATGAATTTGCGCCAACAGATCCAAAAGCATCACTTCGTAATCTTGAAATTCCTGCACTGTATCTATTTGGAGAAAAAGATATTCAAATACCCGTAAAGGTATGTTTAGAGCAAATTAATGATTTAAAAGCAAAGGGAAAACCATTTGAATATACCCTATTCCCTACTCTAGGACATAATACAGCTTTTGCAAATACAACTTTACCCGTAACCATAGCACTTTCTTGGATTGCAGAGAAAATGAACCTAGATGATTAATAATTAAGGTGTCAATAACCTATACGTATCTTTTTCTTTTAATTGATAAATAAAATCTTTCCCAATTAAACACACTCTGTATAAATTTATAAACAAAAAAAGTCCGGCTTATAAAAACCGGACTTTTCATCTATATGTAAAAACTTCTATTTCTTAGAAAGTAAACAAAGGCTTTTCGCTCATTAAAGCATTTACTTTAATAGCTACAGCTTCTAACACTTCTTCGTTATCAGCATTCATTAAAGCCTCATCAATATAACCAACAATAACAGCCATATCATCTTCTTTTAAACCTCTACTTGTAACAGCAGCCGTACCTACACGAATACCACTAGTTACAAACGGACTCTTATCATCAAATGGTACCATGTTTTTGTTTACTGTAATATCTGCTACTCCTAAAGCTTCTTCAGCAGCCTTACCAGTAATATCTTTATTTCTAAGGTCAATTAACATCATGTGGTTATCTGTACCTCCAGAAATAATATTATACCCTTTTGCTACTAATGCTTCTGCCATAGCGGCTGCATTTTTCTTTACTTGTAGAATGTACGATAAAAACTCATCGGTTAAGGCTTCACCAAAAGCAATTGCTTTAGCAGCAATAATATGCTCTAATGGTCCACCTTGGTTCCCTGGGAATACAGCACTGTCAAATAAAGAAGACATCATACGTACAACCCCTTTAGGAGTTTTTAATCCGAATGGGTTTTCAAAATCTTCTCCCATTAAAATCATACCTCCACGTGGCCCACGTAACGTTTTGTGAGTAGTAGTAGTTACTACATGACAATGAGGAATTGGATCATTTAAAATACCCTTAGCAATTAAACCTGCTGGGTGAGATATATCTGCCATTAAAATAGCACCAACGCTATCTGCAATAGCTCTAAAACGCTTAAAATCGATATCTCTAGAGTATGCAGAAGCACCCGCAATAATTAATTGTGGCTTTTCAGCTTTTGCAATTTCTTCAATCTTATCGTAGTTAAGCATTCCTGTTTCTTGCTCTACACCGTAAAATACAGGATTGTATAACTTACCAGAAAAATTTACAGGAGAACCATGAGTTAAATGCCCTCCGTGAGAAAGGTCAAACCCTAAAATTTTATCCCCTGGCTTTAAGCAGGCAGCAAAAACCGCCGTATTTGCCTGTGAACCACTGTGTGGTTGTACATTGGCATAAGCAGCACCAAAAAGAGCCTTTGCTCTTTCAATAGCAATAGTTTCAATTTCATCTACTACTTCACAACCCCCATAATAACGCTTTCCTGGATATCCCTCAGCGTATTTGTTGGTAAGAATAGAACCCGCAGCTTCCATTACTTGTTCGCTCACAAAGTTTTCAGAAGCTATCAATTCCAAACCGTGAATTTGTCTGTCTTTCTCAGCCTCTATTAGTTCAAAAATCTGTTCGTCCCGTTGCATTATATTTGATTTCGTTAAATAAAAAGCAAAAATACTAAATCCTGCTTGCCAATTGTAATATTCTTATATATTTGAATAATATTTATTAAAAAAGTAATTAACAATTATAAAAATGCCAAATAAAGTTAACGACCCAAATAAGACTTCTTGGATACCTGTAGCAGAAGGCTCTGACTTCCCTATACAGAATATTCCGTTTGGAGTGTTTTTAACTAGAGACGATGTTATTACCATAGGAACTAGAATTGGCGATACTGCTATAGACCTTGGTGCTTTACATCAGTTAGGGTATTTTGAAGGTATTCCTTTAACAGACGATATATTTTTACAAGATACCCTGAACGATTTTATATCAGACGGACAACAAACTTGGAGAGCGGTTAGAAGCCGTATCAGCAAAATTTTTGATGCTAATACTCCAGGTTTGAGAGATAATGATGCACACAAAGATGTTGTATTATTTACCCTAGACGAAATTGAAATGCAAATGCCTGTGCTTATAGGAGACTATACTGACTTCTACTCTAGCAAGCAACATGCAAAAAACATTGAAGAACTTTTAAACGAAGGCGAATCTGACTTACTACCAAACTGGGTACACATTCCTATAGGGTACCATGGTAGAAGCTCTTCTATAGTAACTTCTGGGATACCCGTAAAAAGACCACACGGACAAATGTTTCCGGCAGAGTCTCACACTCCTATTTTTGGTACTTCTCAAAAAGTAGATTTTGAAATGGAGGTTGCATTTATTACTACCGATGCTAATGTATTAGGAGATCCGGTGGCTGTAGATGAAGCTGAAGATTACATTTTTGGGATGGTACTACTAAACGATTGGAGCGCCAGAGATATACAGAAATGGGAACAAGAACCTCTTGGAGCATTTCTTGCTAAAAACTTTGCATGCTCTATCTCTCCATGGATTGTAACGATGGATGCATTAGCTCCTTTTAGAACGGAAGGACCTAAACAAGAGCCTAAACCATTTGAATACTTGCAATCTGAAGGTGCTAAAAATTTTGATATTAATTTAGAAGCCTCTTTAATTACCCAAGAAGGCAGCACTACCCTATTATCAAAGTCTAATGCAAAATATATGTATTGGAATATGGCGCAACAATTAGCACACCACACCATAAATGGTTGTAAGGTTAATAGTGGAGATATGATGGCGAGTGGGGCATTATCAGGAGATACTCCAGATTCTTACAGTTCCTTATTAGAGCTAACCAAATGCGGTAAAGAACCTGTTACATTAGAAGATGGAGAACCTAGGTATTTTGTTAATGATAACGATACCATTAGCATAAAAGGATATTGCCAAAACGATAAGGTACGTATTGGTTTTGGGGAAGTAGCTAACAAATTACTCCCTGCAATTACAATTAAATAACCCATACAAAATATTAAAAATCAAAGCCTTGAATACTTCAGGGCTTTTTTATTTTCTTTTTGGCACAGTAGTTGAGTATCCATAAGTATACGAACCAAAAATCGTGGCTTATGAAAAAAATTACTTTAGTTTTAGTTATGGTGTTTCTTGCTTCCTGTAGCGGAGTAAAACAAACCGAAAAGGCATTACACGCTGGTAATTATAATACTGCCATTGAAAAAGCTGTACAGAAATTACAACACAATGCCGACAGAAAAAATAGCGATGAATATGTAGTGCTATTAGAAGAAGCGTATGCGAAAGCAAACAGCAAAGATGTAGATAGAATTACCTACTTAAAAGCCGATGGTAACAAAGCTCACTTAGAAGAGATATACAATATTTATGTAGCTTTAAATTACAGACAGAACTACATAAAGCCATTATTACCCCTTGCGGTAAACGCTGAAAGAAGATCGGCACAATTTAATATAGTTGATTATTCAGCTACCATTGCAGAGGCTAAAACAGCTTTATCTGAATATTTATATACAGAAGCTGTGGCTAGTTTACAACAAGAACAGCCTAAGTATGTATACAGAAACGTATATGAAAATTTAGCTTACTTAAACAACTTGAATCCTAATTACAAAGATGTTGCTAGTTTATTGCAAACAACTTTAGAAAAAGGTACTGAGTATATTGCTGTGTACATACAGAATACGAGCAACGTAATGATACCTTATCAATTAGAGCAAGACTTATTAGATTTTAATAGTTATGGTTTAAGCTCTAACTGGACTGTTTTTCATAGTAACCCATTACCAAATAAGGTATATGACTATGAAGTTACTATGAACTTTGAAGCCATTGAGGTAAGTCCTGAATTTGTTAATGAAAAAGAATATGTAAAAGAGAAACAAATAGTAGACGGTAAAACCAATTTATATGATGAAGAAGGCAATGTAGTAAAAGACAGTTTGGGTAACGAAATATTGGTTGATAAGTATACTACTGTGGTATGTTCTTTCTATCAATTTACACAGAACAAAACAGCTCAGGTAATGGCAACCGTTTCGTTATTTGATACTAAAGAACAACAATTGGTAGATACTTTTCCTATGAACAGTCAATTTGTATTTAACAATAGTTATGCAAAACACAGAGGTGATACAAGAGCCTTAGAAAATAATCAGTTAGATTTATTAGAGGTAGCAGCATTACAATTTCCATCAGATGAACAAATGGTATATGATGCCGGCGAAAACTTGAAAGATAAAATGAAATCTATCTTAAAGAAATATACGTTATAATTTTCAGTTCCCGTTTAGGTTTTAAGTATTTTGAAGAAAGCTCCGTTGTAATGTTACAACGGAGCTTTTGTTTTATAAACTAGCCAAATCAACCTCGTTGATAGCTCCGTGAGAAGCTGTAGTAATAACTTCTTTATTTTTCAATACAATTAATTGCGGACTCTCATGCACTACTCCAAAGCGCTCTGCTATCTCATTAGAGATAGGTCGGTAATTAATTAAATCTAAATAATACAATTTCACATCTACATTGCTATTCTCTTCGTTTTCAAACCCACGTTTTACCATAGCACTAATGCCGCAACGTACACTGTGTTTAAAAATAGCTACTGTTTGTGTTTCACTCTCATTCTCTATAGCATCTAGCTGTGCTATATCCTCTAGCGGAACCCATGGAAATGTGCTTGTTTCTCCGTCCGATCCCTTTCCAAAAATGCTGTTAAATATTCCCATATGGTTATTATCTTATGTAACTTTATAAATGATTTAAAAAGACAACTTGTCTTGCTTAACAACTGTTGTTTCTGCCTTTTTGTCCGTTTTAACAATTGGAACAACAATTGCTATTCTCCTAGCAAAAGTAAAAATATTTAAGGAAAAGATAAAAGCTATGAATTTTAATAATTTCACAATTAAATCACAAGAAGCCATACAACAGGCGCAACAAATTGCGCATGGGTATGGACATCAACAAATAGAAAATGAGCATATTTTTAAAGCTATTTCTGAAGTTGATGAAAACGTTTTACCATTTCTTTTAAAGAAATTGAATGTAAACGTAGACCTATTACAACAGATACTAGAAAGTACCTTACAAAGCTTTGCCAAAGTTTCTGGTGCAGAAGTAATGCTTTCTCGTGAGGCAAGTATTGCCCTTACAGAAGCAGTAAGCATTGCTAAAAAGATGGAAGATGAGTATGTGTCTATTGAGCATATGCTTATTGCCATATTCAGATCTAAAAGTAAAATAGCTCAGATTTTAAAAGATCAAGGAGTAACGGAAAAAGACCTTACAGCAGCAATTAAGCAATTGCGTAACGGAGAAAAAGTAACTTCACAAAGTGCTGAAGAAACATATAACTCTCTAAACAAGTATGCTAAAAATTTAAACGATTTAGCAGAATCTGGTAAGCTAGACCCAGTTATTGGTCGTGATGAAGAGATTCGTAGAATCTTACAGATTCTTTCACGTAGAACCAAAAACAACCCAATGCTTATTGGTGAACCAGGTGTGGGTAAAACAGCCATTGCAGAAGGTTTAGCTCACCGTATAGTACAAGGAGACGTACCTGAAAACCTAAAGAATAAAATTATATTCTCTTTAGATATGGGAGCTCTTATTGCAGGTGCTAAGTATAAAGGAGAATTTGAAGAGCGTTTAAAAGCAGTGGTGAAAGAAGTAACCTCAGCCGAAGGCGATATTGTATTATTCATTGACGAGATACATACCCTTGTAGGTGCTGGTGGCGGACAAGGAGCCATGGATGCGGCTAACATTTTAAAACCTGCTTTAGCACGTGGAGAGTTAAGAGCTATTGGTGCCACTACCCTAGATGAATACCAAAAGTATTTTGAGAAAGACAAAGCCTTAGAGCGTCGTTTCCAAAAGGTAACTGTAGATGAGCCTGATACTGAAAGTGCTATTTCTATTTTACGTGGTATTAAAGAGAAGTATGAAACCCACCATAAAGTACGTATTAAAGACGAAGCTATTATTGCAGCTGTAGAATTATCACAACGCTACATTACCAATCGTTTTTTACCAGACAAGGCTATTGACTTAATGGATGAGGCTGCTTCTAAATTACGTATGGAAATCAACTCTAAACCAGAAGAGCTAGATGTATTAGATAGAAAAATAATGCAGCTTGAAATTGAGATTGAAGCCATTAAACGTGAGAAGGACGAATTAAAACTGAAATCGTTAAATGCAGACCTTGCTAACTTAAAAGAAGACCGCAATACCATCTATGCAAAATGGCAGTCTGAAAAAGACGTAGTAGATAAAGTACAAGCTACCAAAGAGGCTATTGAAAACTATAAAATGGAAGCCGAAAGGGCCGAAAGAGAAGGTGACTATGGTAAGGTAGCAGAATTGCGTTATGGAAAGATTAAAGATGCTCAAGAAGAACTTAATAAACTTCAAGAAACACTTGAAGAAAAAGAAGATAACTCCTTGATTAAAGAGGAAGTAACTAATGATGATATTGCTGAAGTAGTAGCTAAATGGACAGGTATCCCTATTACGAAAATGCTACAGAGCGAACGCGAAAAATTGTTGCGCCTTGAGGATGAGCTACATAAACGTGTAGT
The DNA here is from genome assembly GCF_027924185.1 of Neptunitalea lumnitzerae. Lineage (GTDB taxonomy): Bacteria > Bacteroidota > Bacteroidia > Flavobacteriales > Flavobacteriaceae > Neptunitalea > Neptunitalea lumnitzerae. The sequence goes on along the minus strand of NZ_BRVO01000002.1, from coordinate 85,801 downwards.
GGGACAAGAAGAAGCTATTCAAGCAGTGTCTGATGCTATCAGAAGAAGTCGTGCAGGGTTACAAGATGCTAACAGACCCATTGGTTCATTCCTATTTTTAGGTACTACTGGGGTTGGTAAAACAGAACTTGCGAAGGCCCTTGCTGAGTACTTATTTGACGATGATAGCGCAATGACCCGAATTGATATGAGTGAGTACCAAGAGCGTCATAGTGTAAGTAGATTGGTAGGTGCGCCTCCGGGATATGTTGGTTATGATGAAGGTGGACAGTTAACAGAAGCTGTACGCAGAAAACCATACTCTGTAGTATTGTTAGATGAAATTGAAAAAGCACACCCTGATACCTTCAACATTTTATTACAGGTATTAGATGAAGGTAGACTTACCGATAACAAAGGTAGAATTGCCGACTTTAAGAATACCATTATTATTATGACTAGTAACATGGGTAGCCATATTATTCAGGAAAAATTTGAAGCTACCAAAGATGTAGATGCAGCTATAGAAATAGCTAAAGTGGAAGTGCTTGGTTTATTAAAACAAACGGTACGACCAGAGTTTATAAACCGTATTGATGACATTGTAATGTTTACACCTTTAACCGCTAATAACATTTCTGAAATTGTTGCTTTACAATTGAAAGGAGTTTCTAAAATGTTGGCGAAACAAAACATTACTTTAGACGCCACCAACGAAGCTATTATGCATTTAGCCAAAGCAGGTTTTGATCCGCAATTTGGAGCCCGACCTGTAAAACGTGTAATACAACGTGAGGTACTGAATGCCCTTTCTAAAGAAATTTTAAAAGGAACCATTACTACCGAAAGTATTATACTACTAGATGCTTTTGATGATGAATTGGTATTTAGAAATCAATCTGAGTTAGTGAATTGAACTTCACTATTACAAGTATAAATTAAAAATTGCTATGAAGAACCGCCTCTTATGAGCCGGTTCTTCATAGTAAATAAAAAACATTATAGTTTATTTAAAAAGGTAAATCCCCAAATTCATCTTCATCTTCTTTCTCCTCTATCTGGATATATTCTGTCTTCCACTCTTCTTTTGTGTAGACTTTTAACTTACCATCTCCATTAAATATAGATTCATCAACAGTTAAAGTAATTTTAGATGATTTCTTCTGCTGAACAAATACATGATTTTCGAAAGTAAGCTCCTTTTTAAAACCTCTTGCGATTATCAAATCCGTGAACTCTTCTAAATTCATAAAAAACACCCTATACGGAATACTTAGTAAAACTTTTATCTGTTCCATTGCTGGGTGATTACTTAAAAGAATCTCATTAATAGCTTCATTTGTTCCTCTTTTCTCTTCTGTTAAAAAAGTTACTAGTTGATTTAATGTTTTTGAAGTAGCTTCAATACCCTTTATTACGTTCAACTCCTTTAACCTAGTTTGTTCTTGTAAAAATCTTTGAAACAATCCTGCCCATTGTACCTTTAAAAATTGTGTTATATCTGATGAAGTTTCAAACCCATGTATGGTATTATTATTTGGTAAAGCTTTTACCATATCGATAAACTCATGAATTTTTATATTATCAGCATAATACAATTTAACACTATCATTGCCCTTATTTTTTAAATAAAAATAGTATTCACTATAAATGCTCTTTTCAATAAAAATATATACTTGCTTATTCAATTCAAATGCAGTTTTTAATTCCATTTGAGAAATGGAATTTTTTTCCTTATTACTTTCCGTTCCATATCTACCACCAATAATTGAAACAAGGATATCTACATTATTTATTTCTTTATAACAATAATCCTCAAGTTTATCTTCACTACCATATGGAATATCTCCATGTTCGTTAAGTACAGGGTCGTAACCTAAATCTTTTATAAATCTTTCTATATCCGCTCTTACTTGACGTAAATCATAATAAGTAGAACTAATAAATATCCTTGGTTTAGCCATTTTACTACTAGATTATTAATATTGAATCTCCACAAATCTCTATCCTAAAGAAGTTACTCAAATTTAAAGTTTTTATTGAAAAGGGAAATTTGAAAAAAATTATTTTGTCAATACAATTAATTTTATCGTTAAACTAACTCTGATGAGACCCTGAACTAAATTCAGGGTGACGGAAGTTTCATCATCACAACACCAATAAACGTCATTCTGAACTTGATTCAGAATCTCACAAGTAGCTTACAAAAAATTACATTTTAACATCCCTATTTTTTATATATATTTAAAAAAAATTAATATGAGACATCTGAAACAATTAGTCTTTATAGGAATAATTTGCTCATTAATTTGTTGCAACCAAAAAGTAGAGAATGATAGCATCAAATCTACGAGCACATCAAAAGTGAAGCTTGAAAAAACCAACTATATTTCTAATGATTCCTTAACAGAAACTTTTTTGAATGATTTGTATGTTCTTACTTCAAAACACTTATTAAAAACAAAAAAAGAAACTATAAAAAATAAACATATCAAAGACACTTTAATCATTGATACACTTGTTAAGAAAAGCTTCAAAAAAAGCTACTTTGAAATATATAAATCAAGTTTTAAAGAAACCTTGTATAAAGCAAAAATAACAGATAATAACTTTTTTATAGGCAACTATATAACTGTAGGTATTCCCAAAAGTAAATTTGAAAAAATTATAAAACAAAAAGTAAACAATGATACCATAGAGGTTGGTAATTTAGAAAATACATACGTTTTTAAGTTTATGTTTAAAAATAATATTCTCTCTGAAATTTTTTTTTCAGCACACCTAGATTAGGCTATCAATAAGATTAGACCCTGAAATAAATTCAGGGTAACGGAAGTTTCTCCAACACAATACCAATACACGTCATTCTGAACTTGATTCAGAATCCTACAACTAGCTCATAAATACAAAATAGACTTTCTAACTTACTTATCTAAGTGATGAAAAATTCACTCCAATGAGACCCTGAACTAAATTCAGGGTGACGGGAAGTTTCATCATCACAACATCAATAAACGTCATTCTGAACTTGATTCAGAATTATCATGTTCACCTACTGTCGATACTGTCTTACAATATCCTTTTCAAAAGCAACCCAATGTTTATATCCTTCAGAGCTCAAATGCAAACCATCTCTGGTATACGCATCTATTATTAAATTATTAGGCGCTGCAAAGGCACTGTATAAATCTATTACCGTATACCCTCCTTCAGTTGCATTCTTCTTAATTTTTGAATTAATCTTAATAATATGATCTACCAGAACCGGTCTGTCCGTAGGCAACACTGTTCTTACATACACATCTGTTTCTGGTGTAGATTCTTTAATTTTCTGAGTGATTTTTAAAATTGTTCGGGGAATATAACCAACAGAAGGTACTGCTTTCTTATACTTCTTCTTATTCCCTTGATGGGTTTCATAATAGTTATTTAAATCATTAATCCCGATAAGTATAAACACTGCTTTAGGTTTGTAATAAGCTATTTCATTTAGCCTATGCAAAACACCATCTGTCATATCTCCAGAAATTCCCCTATTTCTAACTTTGCGTATCCCAAATTTTTTATCCCAATGTATACCTTGTTCCGTAATGCTATCCCCTATAAAAACAACATCATTCCTACGTAAGGGCGTTGCTATAAAATGGTGTAGGCGCTTGCAATAATGTGGCTTCATCCACTTACTATGGTACGGACTACTAAAGCTTTTAGTAGGATACATTTTAACAAAAGACGTAGTTCCAGAACTTTTCTTAAAACGATAATAATAAAGTTGAGAATAAGCAATTAAATACTTAACTAAAAAACGCATACAATAGGTTGTTTGTTAACACTTTAAAAATAACACTTATATCATAAAAACACATACAATAGTTTAAGAAATATTTTAAAACAAACATATATTTAGACAAATTTAATATATACAAAACATTTTTTAGTAGTACTTTAAAACAATAATTTTAGGCTTTCATGTATATTTTAAAAAAAACATGAAAAAATTATTTCTTATATGCTTATTAATAACCTCTTGTATAACATTTGCCCAAAACAATAGTAAAAGAAAAAAATGCAACTGTGATAGATTAACCGAAGTAGAAAATACTTGGTTTTTAAAAGATGAAGCTTTTAATGGTACTTGTACTGCCAAATACCCAAATGGCAAATTACTATGTAAAATAAAATTTAGAAAAGGACTTATAGTAGGTAAGGTTAAAAAGTACTATAACAACGGAAATTTAAGAGAAGCTACAGTTTATAAGAACGGAGTACCTAACGGTAGTGTGAAATACTATTTTGATAACGGTAAACCTTCTCAAATAGGACAGGTAGCAAACGATATTAAAATTGGAACTTGGAAAACCTTTCACCTAAACGGTAAGGTAAAAGCTGTTGAGTATTTTAAAAATGGTGTATTAGAAGGTAAGGTTGTAAACTATGCTCCAAATGGTAAGATACAACTAAAAGGACGCTTTAAAAATGGAAAAGAAGAAGGAAAATGGGTTTTCTATAACACCTACAACGGAGACATACAGAAAGTGCTTTACTATAGAAATGGTGATATAGTTGAAACGCAACAAATGACCCCAAAGTTTACTACACTATAAAAAAATCCCCCTGATAACTCAGAGGGATTCGTATATGTTTTAAAAACAGATTATTTACTTAAATAAGCTAATACGTTTTTCTCTATACGCTCTTCAATATTAGTGATGTCTGCTTTTACAAACTTCTCTCCCATAATGTTTTCGTATAGTTCAATATAACGCTCAGAAACAGTTTCTATATAAGCATCTGTCATTTCAGGAATCTGTTGTCCTTCTTTGCCTTGAAAACCATTGCTAATAAGCCATTGACGTACAAACTCTTTAGACAATTGTTTTTGAGGCTCTTCTTTTGCTTGCAACTCTTCATATCCTTCTGCATAGAAATAACGAGATGAGTCTGGAGTGTGTATCTCGTCAATCAAAACAATTTTACCATCTTTAGTTTTACCAAATTCGTATTTGGTATCCACTAAAATAAGTCCGCGTTCTGCAGCTATTTCCGTACCTCTTTGGAATAATGCACGGGTATATTTTTCTAATTGAACATAATCTGCTTCACTAACAATACCTTTAGCTAAAATATCTTCACGAGAAATATCCTCATCATGCTCTCCATTATCCGCCTTAGTAGAAGGTGTTATAATAGGTTCTGGAAACTTATCGTTTTCTTTTAAACCATCTGGCATAGCAACACCACAAAGCAAACGCTTACCAGCCTTGTATTCTCTAGCTGCGTGCCCGCTTAGGTAACCACGTATTACCATTTCAACTTTAAAAGGCTCACATAAATGCCCTACTGCAACATTTGGGTCAGGCGTAGCCATTAACCAATTAGGAACAATATCTTTAGTTTGCTCCATAAATTTAGTAGCAATTTGGTTTAATATTTGCCCTTTGAAAGGAATACCCTTAGGCATCACTACATCAAAAGCAGAAAGACGGTCAGTGGCAATCATTACCAACAACTCATCGTTTATATTATACACTTCTCTCACTTTCCCTTTATATACCGACTTTTGTCCGGGAAATGTAAAGTTAGAGCTAGTAATTGTATTCATGTGTTTTTAAGTTTTAAAGCTGCAAAGATACACAGCTTTATCAGTTGTTAATTATCGTGCTCTATTTTTTTATAAGCTTCTATAATTTCTTTTACCAAACGGTGACGAATTACATCTTTATCATCTAGATACACAATTCCAATTCCTGAGGTATCTTTTAATACCAACAAGGCTTCTTTTAACCCAGAAATTACGCGTCTTGGTAAATCTATTTGCCCAGGATCTCCTGTAATCATAAACTTAGCATTTTTTCCCATACGCGTTAAAAACATTTTCATTTGAGCATGGGTAGTATTCTGAGCTTCATCTAATATTACAAAAGCATTATCTAAGGTTCTACCCCTCATAAATGCCAAAGGAGCTATTTGAATAATATCCTTTTCAATATAACTCGCCAGTTTTTCAGCAGGAATCATATCTCTTAAGGCATCATACAGTGGTTGCATGTAGGGGTCTAACTTTTCTTTTAAATCTCCAGGTAAAAAACCAAGGTTCTCCCCTGCTTCTACTGCTGGCCTGGTAATTATAATTCTTTTCACCTGCTTTTCCTTCAATGCCTTTACAGCCAATGCCACCCCGGTATACGTTTTACCTGTACCCGCTGGCCCAATAGCAAAAAGCATATCATTCTTTTTCATCAGGTTTACAATCTTCCGTTGGTTTACTGTTTGTGCTTTTATAATTTTACCACTTACCCCATGAAGCAGAATCTCCCCCATATCTGTACTTGCACCTTCATATGCCTCTCTAGAATCGTACGTTAAAATACGTTCAATAGTATTCTCATCTAAATTATTATACTTTCCAAAATGGGTAACAAGCATATCTAGCCGTTTATCAAACTCTTCCAAAATACCTTCTTCCCCAAAGGCTTTAATTTTATTCCCTCTAGCAACAATCCTTAGCTTAGGAAAATATTTCTTTAAAATTTCAATATTCTGGTTTCTCTCTCCAAAAAAATCTCTTGGATTCACCTCGGTAAGTTCAATTATGATTTCGTTCAAAAGCTAGAATAATTTTAGTTATCAATTGTTAATATATTTAAATATTAATCTACTACAAAGTACTAAAATTTTAGCTAGTTTTTGTACGTTTGTGATTGATTTATGAACAACTTATTGTTGAATATTAAAAACTGAATTTCACCTTACTATTTAGGCATTCGGCACTGTAACTTTTATGGCTATTATTACTCTTACATCAGACTTTGGTCTTAAAGACCCTTACGTAGCCGTTTTAAAAGGAGGCATATACTCTGAGTTAGAAAATGCTACTATAGTAGATATATCACATCTTGTAAGTCCTTTTAATATTCATGAAGGTGCTTATATTTTAAAAACCTCTTATAAAAAGTTTCCTAAAGGGAGTATTCATATTATTGGAATTGATGATGAGCAAACACCAGAGCAAAAACATATTGTTGCTGCTTATGATGGTCACTATTTTATTGGAGCCGACAATGGTATCTTATCACTTATAGCTCCTGCAGAAAATTTTGAACAAGTTATTGCCATTAGCTTACCTGATAAAGACCTTTGTGCTACGGATGTTTTTGTAAAAGCTGCCTGCCACATAGCACGCGGAGGAAGATTAGAATTGTTAGGCAGACAAGTTGGAGGGGTGAAAGAAGTAAAAGACCTTACCCCTATTTTAAATGCAAAAGAAGACCTAATTACAGGTAATGTAATTTATATTGACAACTACGGAAACGTAATTACCAACATTACCAAAAATTGGTTTGACCTTATTAGAAAGGGTAGAAACTTTGAAATAAGTGTAAGAAACTATAAGTTTAGCAAAATTTACAATAGGTATAGTGAGAGTATTAACTTTACCATTCCTAAAGAAACCCGTGATGAAGATGGAAAGCGTTTAGCTCTATTTAACGAGTTAGGGTATCTTGAATTGGCTATATATAAAAGTAATTTGCAAACTGTAGGAGGTGCTTCTTCTTTATTAGGACTAAGATACCGAGATACTGTTTTTATAAATTTCAAGTAATACGTATGTTTATTAGAATTGTAAAACTTACATTTCAACCTGAAAAAATAGAAGACTTTAAAGCTTTTTTTGAAGAAAAGAAAAGCTTTATAAGAAGCTTTGAAGGTTGTGAGTACTTAGAACTTTACCAAGATAAAAACAATCCACAAATATTTTTTACTTACAGCTATTGGACAGAAGAAGCTGCTTTGGAAAATTACCGCAACTCTGATTTATTTAAAGGGGTTTGGAAAATAACCAAATCATGGTTTAGCAATAAAGCTGAAGCCTGGAGCGTTGATAAACTTGTTTCATTAGCTTAATTTTGCACATATGTACGCGATATTAAAAAAAGAAATTAATTCCTTTTTTGCCTCTCCTATTGGCTATTTAGTCATCGGAGTATTTTTAACCGCTTGCGGTTTATTCCTATGGGTATTTAAGGGTGAATATAATATTTTAGATAACGGCTTTGCCGAAATTAACGGCTTCTTCTTTTTAGCTCCATGGTTGTTACTTTTTTTAATTCCGGCAGTAACTATGAAGGGATTTTCTGAGGAGAAAAAACAAGGGATGCTAGAAATTTTATTCACTAAACCTATTGGACTACCATCGTTAGTCTGGGGTAAATTTTTAGGGGCTTTTATTTTAACGCTTATAGCTATTATACCTACTCTTTTATATGTATACACTGTCTACAATTTAGGAGCTCCTATTGGTAATTTAGACTTAGGAAGTATCTTAGGTTCTTATTTAGGTCTTATTTTTTTAATGAGCGCTTATACTGCTATTGGTCTTTTTGCATCTACCCTTTCTGAAAACCAGATTGTAGCTTTTATAATTAGCATTTGCATTTGTTTTCTGTTACTATACGGACCTGAATTACTGAGTTCTACAGGTGTTAGCGACAACCCTATTTTAATAAGCAGCTTTGGTATGAAGGCTCATTACGAAAATATAAGTAGAGGTATTATTGATACAAGAGATATGATTTATTTTCTATCGTTCACTTTTTTCTTCTTGTACTTAACTAATGTAAAACTTAAAAACTTACACCAGTAATGCTTAAAAAAACCGCCGTTCAAATATGTGTTGTTGCCCTTTTACTGGTTGTTGTAAATTGGGGATTATCTGATTATTATCTACGTTTTGATGTAACCAAAGACAAGCGCTACACACTTTCTGACACCACTAAGGAAACGCTGGAAAATGTAAACAGCCCTTTATATATAGATGTTTTACTACAAGGAGATTTCCCAAATCAGTTTAAAAAGTTACAGTATGAGCTACAACAATTACTGGAACAATATGAGAATGAAAATGACAATATTATTTTTTCATTCACTAACCCATTAGAAGGTGAAGAAAACCCAGATGAAGTGGTTAACTACCTAACTAGCCTAGGAATGTTACCTACCAATATTCCCGTAAGCGAAAATGGTAAAAAATCGGTTACTCAAATTTTCCCTTGGGCAGTGGCCAATTATGGTCAAAAGACCGTTAGGGTACCTTTACTTATAAACAACCTTGGAAGCGACGGAGAAGAAAATATTAATAAATCGGTACAACAATTAGAATATAACCTAACCGATGCAATTACAAAACTTACGCTTGAGAACAAGAAAAAAATTGCAATTTTCAAAGGGAATGGGGAGTTAAAAGACAAGTATATGTCTGACTACCTATTAAATTTAAAAGACTATTATAGATTAGGATTGTTCAATTTAGATTCACTGAAAGATCAGCCTAACCAAATTCTTAAAAACCTACAACAATTTGATGCTGCTATAATAGCAAAACCAACAGAGGCATTTACAGATGTTGAAAAGCAAATAATAGACCAGTACATTATGTATGGTGGCAAAACCTTGTGGTGTATAGATAAGGTTGCTGTAGATTTAGACAGTTTGCAAAATGAAACACAAAGTACTGTTGCATTCCCTAGACAGTTAAACTTAGACGATTTATTATTTAAATACGGGGTACGTATTAATTACAACTTAATAGAAGACTTAATTTCTACCCCTATTACAGTACAAGGACCTAATGGTAACATGCCATTAGAATGGTTGTTTAGCCCTATTACCATGTCTCCAGAGAATCATCCTATAAATAAAAATATTAACGTAGTTAAACTTGAGTTTGCTAATCAGATTGATACTTTAGAAAACGGAATTAAAAAAACTGTTTTATTAGAAAGCTCACCGCAATCTAGAGTTGTAGGTGCACCAATAGAAATACATCTGAATGAGTTTTCAGGTAATTTACAGCCAGAGAAATTCACGAATGGTTCTCAAATAGCTGGGGTACTTTTAGAGGGTTCTTTTACCAGCGTGTACAAAAATAGAGTGAAGCCAGTTGAGTTACCCAATAACTTAAATGAAAGTGCCGATAATAAAATGATTATTATTAGCGATGGAGACGTTATTAACTATTCATATGCTAATAAAAAACCATTAACCAACGGTATTGATCCATGGACACAACAGATCTATGGAAACAAAGATTTCTTGATTAATTGCATGAATTACCTGTTAGATGATACTGGACTTATAAACATTCGAGGAAAAGAAATAAAATTAGCTTTCTTAAATCATGAAAAAATAGAGGAAGACGAAATCTCTATAAAATTAATAAACATAGGGGTTCCCATAGTTTTATTAATTATATTTGGGGTACTATTTGTCTTTTTACGTAAAAGAAAGTATTCAAAATAAGTGTTAATAAGTTTGTTTCTCATTAACTTGCAATTAAAATATATTTGTAATTCTGAATATAAACCGAACAATTAATGAAATTTATAGTCTCAAGTTCGTACTTATTAAAGCAACTTCAAGTATTAGGAGGTGTTATTAATAATAGCAATACATTGCCGATTCTGGACAATTTTCTATTTGAAATTTCCAGCAATCAATTAACAGTTTCCGCATCGGATTTGGAAACCACCATGACCACTACTTTAGAAGTAGAATCGGAATCTGAAGGAAGTATTGCAGTACCTGCAAAACTATTACTAGATACGTTAAAAACTTTTCCTGAGCAACCACTTACTTTTGTAGTGGAAGGAAACAACACTGTAGAAATTAGCTCTAACCATGGTAAATATGCATTAGCATATGCTGATGGTGAGGAATTCCCTAAAACGGTGAATTTATCAGACCCTAGTTCTACAACTATTATGGGTGATATCTTAGCTACTGCTATTAGCAAAACTATTTTTGCTACCGGTAACGATGATTTAAGACCTGTAATGAGTGGTGTATTTTTCCAATTCTCTCAAGAGAATTTAACGTTTGTAGCGACAGATGCTCACAAACTTGTAAAATATCAACGTACAGATGTTACGGCAAGTCAAGTAGCTGAATTTATTATGCCTAAAAAACCTTTAAACTTATTAAAAGGTATTTTAGCAGGTAGCGAAAGTGATGTACTTATTGAGTACAACGAAAGCAACGCTAAATTTACATTTGATAATGTAGAGTTGGTATGTAGATTAATAGATGGTAAATACCCTAACTACGAAGCGGTAATACCAAAAGAGAATCCTAATAAACTTACTATTGACCGTACGCAGTTTCTTAGCTCGGTAAAAAGGGTTTCTATTTTCTCTAATAAAACTACACATCAAATACGCTTGAAAATTGCTGGTGCTGAGTTAAATATTTCTGCAGAAGATATTGACTACAGTAACAAAGCAGAAGAAAGACTTACATGTGACTACAGAGGAGACGATATGCAAATTGGCTTTAACTCTCGTTTTTTAACAGAGATGTTAAACAACTTAGGTGCAGATGAAGTAACGCTGGAAATGTCATTACCAAATAGAGCAGGTATTTTAAACCCTGTAGACGGATTGGATGAAGGTGAAACAATTACCATGCTTGTAATGCCGGTAATGTTAAACTCGTAACTAACCAACCTTAATATATCTAAAAACCGCCATTTAGTTTCACTAATGGCGGTTTTTTATTTTATCAAAGTTGAGTTTTCTTTATTTTATACTCATCAAAGGAATTCTTGTTTGAGACTCCATACGCTTAACTAAATCTTTATGAAATAATTCACGTAACTTACTTTGTACCTTACGCTCTTTCATAATAATTAGATCTGCTTTTTGAGCATCAATAAAATTGAAAAGCCCTCGTAAAATATCTTCGTTATATACTACATCAAAAGTTTTAGTTGCATAGTCAACATCGTCATTTAACAGCTCCATAAAAGCAGCTATAGACTTTAACTTTTCATCTGTTTTCTTTTCTGCAATGTGTACCACTTTAAGGGTAGCCCCTACTTCTTTTAAAAACGGAACTACTTTTTTAATGGTAGATACATCTGTAGTGTCTAATGAAGTTGCAAAAACAGCTGTTTTAAAATCTTTTAAGGCTGCAGTTTCTGGTACTGCTATCACAGGAATATCAATGCTAGAAATTAACGATTGTGTAGTACTACCCATAAAAAATTCTTGTACAGGATTCATACCATGCACCCCTAATAATATTGCATCAAAATCATTTTTTAACACATACGCTTTAAGGGTTTCCTCTATATCGTCTCCCTTTTCAGTATCAAAGATAATTTTGTCAGCCTTTTCTTTTCCAAGGTGCTGTTCGCAAAATTCAGAAAGTAATTTTTTATAGGCTCCTGTTGGTCCTTTTTCGAAATCTTCAAAAGCTGGTTTTGGCACATCACTATTCCAAATAGTTGGGTATTCCAATATATTCAAAACAGTTAAAGAAGCTCCTGTTACTTCACTCAAGTAATTAGCGTATTTAAGTGCCGAAACAGAATTTTTCGAATAATCTGTTGCATATAGAATTTTGTTCATGACGTTTTCTTTTACTTTTAAATTATATATAAACTTACAATAATTATAACGGTTTAAAAATAATATTAATCAATAAAATCTATTAAAAAGTATTTTTTATCTAATATTTAAACTAGACCTCTTGAGCTACCAAAACACTGAAATCAAAAAATTACGTTTACACTAGCCCATTAATAACTATTTCATAAGTTCTAACATTTTAAATGCAAATTGTTTCCCAAAATCAATATAACCTTCTGTATCGTAGTGCCAAGTATCAGAATATTTGTAATATCTAGTGGTTCTTACTATAGCAGCGTTGCCATCAGTTCTTGCAAACTTTTCTTGAGCATACTGAACCAACTCTCCATATGTCCATACTTTACCAGTATCACTATTCCATGAGTCTGAAATTTTACCTATCACTACAGGTAAGTCATTACTAAGCATTGAAGCTCTTAGTAACCCCATTAAATTTTTAAGATTACCATAATACCCCATAGCCACCTTCTCATCATAAGTAGCATCTTGCTCCCCTTGCATCCATAAAATACCAGCAGGTATCAACCTATCTTCTTTTCCATCTCCGTCAATATCTTTAACACTCATGGCGTTTTGCATAGTATTTAAAAAATAATCGTATTGGTTCAATCCTTTTTTCCCTTTCATATCAGGTTCCCAACAACCTGCCCAATCATTAGAAGCAAGACTATCTATAGAGGTACCTCCCCTAGCATATTTTATAATGGCAATTTTTTTATCAGGATATTTTTGTTTTAAGGTATATGCAAAGCTTAATTCTACACCAAATCGTTCCGAATAATTATTCTTCTTACCGTCAGATGTAAATTTACTACCATGCCCTGGCTGTAAAGGCGCCCAAATACCCAAACCTCCACCAGTTTCTGTACCATCATTTACAGAATTGCCGTCAAAAATATAAATGTCTTTCATTTTTTTACTAAGAGAATCAGGTAATTCCTTTACATAACCATATCCTACCATATTAGATTGCCCTCCTAAGTAGAACAATAAATAATCATTTCCTTTTTTCTGTGCGGAACCAATAAAGGCAAATAACCCAAGAGCTAGGGTTAAAATCAATTTTTTCATTTTAAGATAGATTTATAAACCGTTTTCAAAAAGTTTAACTAGTTAAACAGTAATTTCATACAATTAAAGAAAAAATAGGATGTCTAAAAAGAAAAAAACACGAAATATATTTTTGATAATTGTAGCACTTTTGCTGGTGTTTAGACTACTATTACCCACTATAGTAAAAAACTATGTAAATAACACTTTAGCCGATTTACCTGGGTATTATGGGCACGTAGAAGATATTGACATTGCTCTTATTAGAGGAGCCTATGTTATACATGAGCTAAACCTAGATAAGGTTAATGGCAACAACAACATACCATTTCTAAATTTTAAAAAAACGGATATTTCCATTCAATGGAAATCCCTTTTTAAAGGAAAAATTGTTAGTGAAATAGAAATGTATAAACCTACTGTAAATTACATATTAGAAGAGCAGCAACAAGACACCATAGCTCCTTCTAACGAAGATTGGACAAAAGCGCTAACTGATTTAGTTCCTATAGACATTAACACACTAATGGTAAATAATGGCTCATTCTCCTTCATGCAATTAAATAAAGAACCAGATATAGATTTAATCTTACAGAATATAAACTTAACAGCCACCAATCTGAAAAATGTAACAGACCAACAAAAAAAACTTCCCTCTACCATTAAAGGTACAGCTGTTAGTTTTGGCGAAGGAAACGTAAGCCTCAATGGCAGGTTGAATTTATTAAAAGAAATACCTGATTTAGATTTGGATTTTAAATTAGAAGAGGCAGATGTAACCGCCTTAAATGATCTTACACTAGCTTATGCTGGTATTGATTTTGAAAAAGGTTCATTTGACCTTTATAGTGAAATGGTTATAAACGATGGATATTTAAAAGGATACTTTAAACCCATTTTTACAAAGGTCAAAATACTAGACTCCTTTAAAAAAGAAGATAGTAGTATATTTAAAAAACTATGGGAAGGTTTTGTAGGTGTTTTTAAATTCTTATTTAAAAATCACAAAGAAGATACCCTTGCAACTAATATTAATGTAGAGGGAGACTTAAATAACGTAGACTCATCGGGTATTTTTCATACCATAGGAGGTATTTTAAAGAATGCCTTTATTGAAGCTTATAAAAAAGATATTGACAGAGATATTGAATTTGAAAATGTATCTATTAAGGAGAATTAAAACACCACTGTTATTTAATTTTCTAATTTCCAATTAAGTAAGCAACCTTTTTATGATTAGAGCATCTTGTAGAAAACTCTATTTCATGAAAAAAACATTCATTCTTTTAAGCACACTAATACTATTAGTAAGTGCACAAAGTTGTTGGTATGAACCCAATGACGAAGTTGATATTGTAAATGTTGATTCTTTTGAATTATCTATGTACAACCCTGTTTACATGACACGAGATGCGCTACAGGAGAGTGTTGCAATTACTCCAAGCAAATCAATTGAAAATAGCGGAAAAATTTATGTAAAAGACAACTTCTTATTTATAGGTGAAAAGTATGAAGGTTTTCACGTTTTCAACAACGCAAATCCTGCCAACCCAAATCAGATAGCTTTTATTCAAGTACCTGGAGCTACAGATATTGCCATTAAAAACGATGTCATTTACATTAATAATGCAATAGATTTAGTAGCACTACAAATGGATTATGCTTCAGAAACTATTCAAATAACAAAGCGTATTGAAAATGCCTTTCCTCAAATGCTATCTCCAGATGGATATCAATTTTATGAAGGAAACGATCAAATTATAGTAAACTGGACCTTAAAAGAATAATCATGAAAAAACTTTACATCTCTTTTTTTACCATTATGCTATTAATGGCTTGTAGTCAAGATAGTGATTCCTTCAGTTCTTCTAATTTAAGTAGTGATACCGGTAAAGCAGGTTCTTTAGCTAGGTTTATTGTTGTAGGAGACTACATGTACACAGTAGATCACAGTAACCTAAAAGTATTTAGCGTAACTAATAACACCAATCCGGTTTTAGTAAATACCGTAAACATAGGTTTTAATATTGAAACTATTTTTAACTACCGTAACTACTTATACATTGGCTCTAATAACGGTATGTACATTTATGCTATAGACAATGCAGAAATGCCAAGTTATTTAAGTGAAGCATGGCATTTTACTTCGTGTGACCCCGTTGTTGCTAACCTAACACACGCTTTTGTAACGCTACATTCTGAAACCTGGTGCGGTAACAATATTAATAGCCTAGAAATATATGATGTAACCGATGTAACCAATCCTATATTAATTTCTAGTAGAAATTTAACATACCCAAAAGGTTTAGGATTATACCATAACTATTTAATAGTTTGTGATGACGAAGTAAAAATATTTGATGTCTCAGATCCCGAAGCTTCCGTACTAGTTACAAGTATTAACAAAGAAGCATTTGATGTTATTATAAATGGAAATCAACTGATACTGGTGGGAGACACAGGAGTATATCAATATCTATTAGACAGCAATAACATAGAAAATATAACAGAGCTAAGTACTATTGCTATTTAAATAATAATTCGCATGGTAGCTTAAAAAATTGCACCTTTGCAAAAATATTGCACCATGCGAATTGATATTATCACCGTTTTACCAGAACTTTTAAAAAGTCCGTTTGAAGCTTCTATTTTAAAGAGAGCTATTGAAAAAGGATTAGTAGAGGTACATTTTCATAATCTTAGAGATTACGTTACTGACAATTATAAACAAATAGACGATTACCAATTTGGTGGTGGTGCAGGCATGGTTATGATGATAGAGCCTATTGATAAATGTATTTCTAAGCTAAAAGCAGAACGCACTTACGACGAGATTATTTATATGACTCCTGATGGAGAAACTCTAAACCAAGGCATTGCTAACACAATGTCTTTAAAAGAAAATGTAATTATTCTTTGCGGCCATTATAAAGGAGTAGATCAACGCGTTAGAGATCATTTCATCACCAAAGAAATTTCTATAGGAGATTATGTATTATCAGGAGGTGAGTTAGGTGCGGCAGTATTTTGTGATGCCGTAATACGTTTATTACCGGGAGTTTTAAATGATGAAACCTCTGCCCTAACCGATTCGTTTCAGGATAATTTATTAGCTCCACCAGTATATACAAGACCTTCTGATTATAAAGGATGGAAAGTACCAGAAATATTATTAAGTGGTAATTTTCCAAAGATTGAAGAATGGAGAGAGAAAGAAGCTTACGAGCGCACCAAAACCAGAAGACCTGACCTTTTAGACAAATAAAAGTTAACTTTCTGATTTACAAACAGAAAAAAGTTTCAACTTTCTTTAAAATTTTGATAATAAACTGTTGCACAAATTGATTTAATTACTAATTTTGCAACCACTTTTGGAGTAACCTCTGGCGAGGTACGTGAATGTTGCTTTGAAATAACTTTTTTTAAATGATCTAAAAATGGAATCGTTAATTAAATTTGTACAAGACGAGTTTGTAGCAAAAAAAGAATTTCCTGAGTTTTCTGCAGGTGACACAATTACTGTGTATTACGAAATTAAAGAAGGTGAAAAAACACGTACTCAGTTCTTTAGAGGTGTTGTTATTCAAAAAAGAGGTGCTGGAGCTTCTGAAACTTTCACTATTAGAAAAATGTCTGGTACTGTTGGTGTAGAGCGTATCTTCCCAGTGAACATGCCTGCATTACAAAAAGTTGAAATCAACAAGAGAGGTAAAGTTAGAAGAGCTCGTATTTTCTACTTTAGAGGTCTTACTGGTAAAAAAGCAAGAATTAAAGAAGCTAGACGCTAATTTAAACACGCTGAAAAATATTAAAGCACTGCCAATAGGCGGTGCTTTTTGTTTTAAAATATTACGCAAAAAAATTTAACAATTTAGTAACATATTGAAAAATAATTAGTATCTTTAGAATACTAAAGTGAAAAACATTCAAAGTTCATTTTTAAATTGAGAACAAACCGGAAGTAATCAAGGGTTACAGTTTAAGCTTAAAAAGTTTAAACGCTGGTTTCGGGAGTTTTCAGAAAAACCCGTACTAATGAAGATTTAGTACGGGTTTTTTTATACCTTAGTCCTACCAACCAATAACTAAAATCAATGACTACAAATGAACAGTACCAATTTTGTAAAAGATGTACAAATCGTAAACTAGATACTAAACAAGGTATCGTTTGTACCCTAACTCATGCAAAACCTACATTCACAGATAATTGTGAACAATTTAATCCGGATCCACAAGTAGAAGCACTCTTAGCTTCAAATGGTAACGTAAACCACGAGCAAATTCTAGCCACAACATATAAAGGCATGTCAATTGCTGAACTAAAACAACATGAGAATTATTCTTTAGCATGCATTGCCGGAGGTATTACTGGTATTATAGGTGCTATCTTGTGGGGACTCATCTCGGTGGCTCTTATGATTCAATTTGGTTATATGGCAATTGCTATAGGAGCTGGTGTGGGATATGTCATGAGAATAACAGGTAAGGGCGTATCACAAAAATTTGCTATTACAGGAGCTTTTATAGCTATTGTTAGTTGTTTCTTGGGTAACGTGTTTAGCTTATTTTTATTAATAGCTAAGTTTGAAGACGTAACATTATTAGAAGTTATTACATACTTAGACTATTCACAACTACCCGATTTACTCACTGAAAACTTTAGCTTTTTTGATGTGCTATTTCCATTAATCGCAGCTTTAGAAGGCTATAAATTTGCAACTATTCCCATCTCAGAATAAAGAGAAAATTCTAGATAGCATAAGAAATTCAATTTTAACATAATACAACGTTTTACACTCTGCATCTCAACCACCATTAAACCATTAAAAATTATGGTTTTGCCAGTATCTTAACATAATTTAATGCATAGTGATAATTTTGTATAGTACTTACCAAAACTATACATAGCTAAATTTTAAAAACGCCTATTAAATTGTATATTTGTTTCCATTTCAAATAAATATAGAGTTATTATAATTAATCCCTATGTCAAATTCAAAAATAATGTATACGATAACGGATGAAGCTCCTATGCTAGCTACTCATTCGTTTCTTCCTATTGTACAGGCATTCACTAAATCATCAGGCATAACATTTGAAACTAAAGATATTTCATTAGCTGGTAGAATTCTAGCTAACTTTTCAGATATGTTACCTGCAGATCAACAAATACCTGATGCACTTGCTGAGCTTGGTGCTTTAGCAACAACACCTGAAGCTAATATTATTAAATTACCTAATATTTCGGCTTCAGTTCCTCAATTAACTGCGGCTATTAAAGAATTACAAGCAAAAGGTTTTGCTTTACCAGATTATCCTTCTGAACCAAAAACAGAAGAAGAAAAAGCTATTAAAGCTACATACGCTAAAGTTTTAGGTTCTGCTGTAAACCCAGTTTTAAGAGAAGGTAACTCTGACCGTAGAGCTCCTAAAGCTGTTAAAAATTATGCAAAAGCACACCCACATAGTATGGGAGCTTGGACATCAGATTCTCAATCGCATGTTGCTTCTATGTCTGAGGGTGATTTTTACGGCAGTGAAAAATCAGTGACTATTGCTGAGCCTACTACTTTTACGATTTCGTTTGAAGGTAAAGATGGTGCTACGAAAGTATTAAAAGATGCTAGCCCATTAGAAGCTGGTGAAATTATAGACAGCTCAGTGATGAGCATGAGCAAACTTAAAGCATTTATTGCTAAAGAGGTTGCCGATGCTAAAGCTTCTGGTGTATTGTTTTCTGTACACTTAAAAGCTACTATGATGAAAGTTTCGGATCCGTTAATTTTTGGTGCTTTTGTTGAAGTATTCTTCAAAGATGTTTTTGAAAAATACGCTGATACGTTTAGTACTCTTGGAGTTGATACTAAAAATGGATTAGGTGATGTATATGCTAAAATAGATGGTACTGAAAAACAAGCTGAGATTGAAGCTGCTTTGGAAGCTGCTATTGCAGCCGGTCCAGATTTAGCAATGGTAAATTCTGATAAAGGAATTACAAACTTACACGTACCTTCTGATGTTATTATTGATGCATCTATGCCAGCTATGATTAGAACTTCTGGTCAAATGTGGAATAAAGAAGGTAAAAGTCAAGATACAAAAGCAGTTATACCAGACCGTTCATACGCAGGTGTATACCAATCTACTATAGATTTTTGTAAAGCAAACGGTGCATTAGACCCAACTACTATGGGAAGCGTTTCTAACGTTGGTTTAATGGCTAAAAAAGCTGAGGAATATGGTTCACATGATAAAACATTCCAAATGGATGCTGAAGGTACTGTAAAAGTAACCGATGGTAACGGAACTGTTTTAATGGAACAAGCAGTTGCTCCTGGTGATATTTTTAGAATGTGCCAAGTAAAAGATGCTCCTATCCAAGACTGGGTTAAATTAGCAGTTAATAGAGCTAGAGCAACAGATAATCCTGCTGTTTTTTGGTTAGACAAAGAAAGAGCGCACGATGCACAATTAATTACCAAAGTTGAAACATATTTAAAAGACCATGATACAACGGGTCTTGATATTAAAATATTAGCTCCTATTGAAGCTACCACTTTTTCTTTAGAAAGAATTGTAAAAGGGTTAGATACTATTTCTGTTACAGGAAACGTACTTAGAGATTATTTAACTGACCTTTTCCCTATTTTAGAAGTAGGTACTTCAGCAAAAATGTTATCTATTGTTCCTTTAATGAATGGTGGAGGTTTATTTGAAACTGGTGCCGGAGGTTCTGCTCCTAAACACGTAGATCAGTTTACTACAGAAAACCACTTACGTTGGGATTCTTTAGGAGAATTCTTAGCACTAGGAGTTTCTTTAGAGCATTTAAGTGAAACTTACGGAAATGCAAAAGCTAAAGTATTAGCTGAAGCATTAGATGTAGCTACAGAGAAATTCTTAGAGAATGACAAGTCTCCTTCTAGGAAGGTAAATGAGTTAGATAACAGAGGAAGCCACTTCTACCTATCATTATACTGGGCAGAGGCATTAGCAAATCAAACAGCTGATGCAGAGCTTGCAGCTACTTTTGCTCCTGTATATGAAAAAATGCTTGCAGAAGAAACTGTTATTGTTGAGGAGCTTAACAAAGTACAAGGAAAAGCTATGGATATTGGAGGATATTACAAGCCAGATGTTGAGGCTACGTATGCTGCGATGCGTCCAAGTTCAACTTTCAATGCTATTATTGATGCTTTATAGTTTATAAAACGATCCATTATAAAAAAAAGCAACCGTAATACGGTTGCTTTTTTTTATGTTATCACTTCATGAAATTGTAATTTTGTACCATGCAATACGAAAGAACTACCGAAAAAGATTCTAACTACAACAACCTGGAAGAAATGAGTATTTCAGCGTTGTTAAGCGCTATTAATAAAGAAGACCAAACAGTACCTTTAGCAGTAGAAAAAGCAATACGACAAATT
The DNA here is from genome assembly GCF_027924185.1 of Neptunitalea lumnitzerae. Taxonomy (GTDB): domain Bacteria; phylum Bacteroidota; class Bacteroidia; order Flavobacteriales; family Flavobacteriaceae; genus Neptunitalea; species Neptunitalea lumnitzerae. The sequence goes on along the minus strand of NZ_BRVO01000002.1, from coordinate 64,914 downwards.
GAAAAACTTACCGAACAGATAGTTTTAAAATTAAGACAAGGTGGACGCTTATTCTATATGGGAGCTGGTACTAGCGGACGATTAGGTATTGTTGATGCCTCTGAATGCCCGCCTACCTTTGGTGTTTCTTATGATTTAGTAGTAGGTATTATAGCTGGTGGTGATACTGCTATTAGAAAAGCCGTAGAATTTGCAGAAGATAGCACTACTCAAGGCTGGGAAGACTTACAATCATACAGCATAAGTTCAAACGATGTGGTTGTTGGTATAGCTGCCTCTGGTACCACACCTTATGTAATTGCTGCTCTTGAAAAATGTAATAAAAACGGCATTGTTACCGGATGCATTACTTGTAATGCAGGCAGTCCCTTAGCTAATACTGCACAATACCCTATAGAGGTGGTTGTAGGACCAGAATTTGTAACAGGAAGCTCACGTATGAAGGCAGGTACAGCACAAAAATTAGTGCTTAATATGTTATCTACCACTACCATGATACAACTAGGACGTGTAAAAGGCAATAAAATGGTAGACATGCAATTGAGCAATGATAAATTGGTAGATAGAGGTATTAGAATGATTATGCAGGCCTTACCCATATCTAAAGAAGAAGCTGCTACCCTATTAAATGAACATAAAAATGTACGTAAAGCAATAGAAGCTTATGGCAACAAATAGAGAACTTATAAAAAAAGGTATCACTAGACTATCATTAACATTACTTCCTATATTCATAGGACCTGTAGTGATACATTCTAGTTTCAAAAATCAAGATAAACCCCTTTTCTACCCTATATTAATAATTGGCGTAGCGCTTTGCTTTTTCGGGGTTTATATGGCTTTTAGAGGTTTACAAACTATTGTTAGTGGTTTGTTTAATGATGAGACTCCTCAAAAAATAAAAAAAAAGACTAACGAATAAAATCTGTAATAAGGCAAGATATAAAACTTCCCACTTGTTGCGCTTCATATTTACTACCACTATCTGGTGTTGCTTCAGATATGTGCAAATACGTAGTATTACTACTACTACTAAATTGTGTAACCGAGCGTCTTAACTCCCTAGGTGTAAAACCACTAAAACTTATAGCATCAGAAGGGAAATTAGTCATTACATCACAATCTACTTCTACCCCAAAGGCACTACTCTTTACAAATTCATACGCCCTGTTAAGTTCAAAATCAATTCCTTTTTCTCTTCTAATAAAAAGCTCTTCTAAGGTGGTAAATCTTATAAAGTCTTTATTCTTTTTAATGGTATTTAAAACATACTTTGGTACGTGATTTTCCTGAATACCAAAAATATAATACTTTTTCATAAAGCCTTCTTTTAAAACATACGAAAAAGCATTACCACTATGTCTCCCATTCATTTTTAATAAATCGGCATGGGCATCAAAGTTAATCACGTTTAAAGGTTTATTAAGTGCTAAAGCACATCCTTTAATAATACCGTAGGCATTATTTTGTCCGCCACCAATTATAATTGGTGTTTTACCAGATGCTACTATTTTTTGTACCCAGTAGGTTACTTCTTTATCAATGGTATCAACAATTTTCTTTAACTGTTTAATTCCCTCGGCAGATTCGGTGTTCAGTCCGGCAGCTTCATTTTCCTCATCTACAAAATCAAGATGCCCTAATATTAATAATTTTTTTCCTTTATTAAATCTGTTATGTTGTACATTTAACAAAGCACGTAAAGCTGCTTCCCAAGTATAGGCTGCGTCTCTTACTCCCAATCCGGCTTTAATACCAAGATTTTCAGGTATTCCTAAAACAACATACTTTGCCTTAGATAATTCAAGCTGACTTTCTACAGGATCATTGTCATTTATATAGTCAACCTTTTCGCCTAGTTTAATTTCCCCTTCTCGATGATTGATATATGAATCTATTTTAGGAAAATTATAAGTTTTCAGTTTATTCATCAGAATATTATATTAGCTTTACAAACTTAATGGATTTTATGTTTGAATGATGCCCTTAAATCTATTATCATTTTGTTAAAGATTAAAATTTTGTTTATTAAATTGTGTTAATTTATTTATTATACCAAACATATTTAACTTACTTAGTTTCACTCTAAAAAATTTATTATGACTGACAACAAAACCGACAAGAAGAATAACAGTGTAGCACTGGCTGCCATTATTGTTTTAGCCATTGCTTTAATTGGGCTTAGTATTTTCACATACTCTCAGTACAGCGAAGGAAAAGAAGTAGAAATGGCACTTCAAGCTGATAAAGACTCCTTAAAAGCTGATCTAACTAGAATGAGTAAAGATTATGAAACTCGCTTAGAGGAAAAAGACTCTTTATATGCTGACTTATATGATGATTGGACAGTAGCTAAAAATGAAGTAGACCAATACTTAGATTCTATAAACGGTTTAAAAGTAGATATCAATTCTTTAAGAAGATATAGATATGATGTAAGTCGTCTTAAAAAAGAATACGCTTTATTACAACAAAAATATGATTCTGTTTTAGTACAAAATCAAAGACTAGATAGTTTAAATGTTGCGTTAGATACCAACTTAGGAAAACAAATTAAAATTAGTGATTCCCTAGTAGTTCAAACTACGCAACTTTCGGATAAAGTAGCGTTAGGTTCTGCTTTACAACTATCAGACCTAAAAGTAGATGCTGTTAAAGTTAAAAACAGTGGTAAAATGAAATCTACTCAAAAAGCAAGAAGAGCAGACCGCGTAAAAGTTTGTTTTACAGTAGCTCCTAACAAATTAGCAGAATCAGAAGACAAAAAATTCTATATTAAAGTAGTTGCTCCTGGAGAAAAGATTTTAGGAGAAAACGCTGCTGTAATGGTAGAGGGTAAAGATGCAGTTACCTATACTTCTGTTTCAGAATTCTACTATGAAAATGATGCTTTAGATGTATGTGAATACATTAAAAAACCAGCAGGAGATTTTTCTGAGGGTAAATATTTAATTACGCTATACGATGCTGAATTAAATGAACTAGGAAGCACTAGCTTTACTATGGATTAATTAGTAAAAAAGTACAAAATAAAACAAAAGGGTGTTCATTAGAACACCCTTTTGTCTTTATATAAATTCTCCATGTATCATTACCTTGTCTATTAGCTGCTCACCAAAAGAATAAGGCAAATAATAATAAGAAGGTACAGGTTTTGTAACCATTATATTTGCTTTTTTACCTTTGGTTATGCTACCATACTCTTTTGAAAGATTCATAGCATATGCACCGTTTAGTGTAGCCGCATTAATAGCTTCTTCAGGTGTCATTTTCATTTTAATGCAAGCTGTTGCCACTACAAAGTTCATATTACCACTTGGGGTTGTACCTGGGTTATAATCTGAAGCTAACGCTACAGGTAACCCAGCTTCCATTAATTTCCTAGCAGGCGTATATGGTATGGAAATAAAATAAGAACAACTTGGCAATGCTACAGGCATTGTTTCAGACTCTTTTAATGCTTCAATATCTTTATCTTCCAACACCTCTAAATGATCTACAGATAAAGCATTACACTCCACAGCCATTTGTATACCATCTATTACTGTAAACTGATTTACGTGAATTTTAGGTACCATACCATACTTTTGTGCTGCTTCTATAATACGCTTGGTTTGGTCTACAGAAAAATAACCGGTTTCGCAAAATGCATCAATAAACTCAGCTAAATTTTCTGCTGCCACCTTAGGTAACATGTCATTAATAATTATATCAATGTAGGCTTCCTGATTTTCTTTATACTCAGCCGGAAAAGCATGTGCCCCTAAAAAAGTAGCCTTTATAGGTAATGAAAATTCTTCGCCTAAACGCTTAATCACGCGCAGCATTTTTAATTCTGCTTCAAGGGTAAGTCCGTAACCCGATTTAATTTCAATACCCCCGGTTCCCATTTTCATAACCTCAACCAACCTATGTTTAGATTGCTCATACAATTCTTCTTCAGGTGTTTCCTGTAATTTTTTTGCAGAATTTAAAATACCTCCTCCTCTATTGGCAATCTCCTCATAACTTAAACCGTTTATTCTATCTACAAACTCTTGTTCTCTGTTTCCTGCATAAACTAAGTGTGTATGGCTATCATACCATGTAGGTAACACGATTCTATCGCTACAATCTTCAGTCACATCAAAATCTACCAAAGGCAGTTCTTCCATTTTCCCAAAATCTACTATCACGCCATCACTTACCAACAGGTAAGCATTTTCTATAGACGGTAGTACCTTCATAGCTGCACCTGCTACCCATTTTTCGTCAGGCTCTCTAATTTGAAGTAGTTCCTTAATATTTACAAATAAAGTAGTCATAAATCTTATGGCTTTTATAAGACAAAAGGCTGCATAAGCAGCCTTTTTATCTATCTATTGAATATCTTTTTATGTATGTAATGGTCTGTTTTCAGTAGCCGCCAATGCCGCTTCTTTCACAGCCTCTGCATACGTAGGGTGCGCATGGCTCATTCTAGAAATATCTTCTGCAGACGCTCTAAATTCCATAGCAGTAACAGCTTCTGAAATTAAATCTGCTACACGAGCACCAATCATGTGTATACCCAATACCTCATCAGTAGCTTCATCTGCAAGTATTTTTACAAATCCGTCAATATCCATACTCGCTCTAGCTCTACCTAAGGCTCTCATAGGAAACTGACCCGACTTATACTTAACGCCAGCCTCTTTTAATTGCTCTTCTGTTTTACCAACAGCAGCAACTTCTGGCCATGTATATACAACCCCTGGAATTAAGTTATAATCAATATGAGGTTTTTGTCCTGCTAAAATTTCAGCAACCATAACACCTTCTTCTTCTGCTTTATGCGCAAGCATTGCACCTTTTACAACATCTCCAATAGCGTAGATGTTAGCAGCAGAAGTTTGTAAATGATCGTTTACTTCTATCTGACCTCTATCAGTAAGTTTTACACCTGCAGCTTCCGCATTTAATCCTTCCGTGTACGGACGACGACCTACAGATACTAAACAATAATCTCCTTCAAAAGTAACTTCATTACCTTTTTTGTCATCTGCTTTCACAGTAACAGTATCTCCATCTCTGGTAACTTCTTTTACTTTATGAGAGGTATAGAATTTAAAGCCTTGCTTTTTAAGAACTTTAGTTAACTCTTTAGATAAAGCGCCATCCATTCCTGGAATAATTCTATCCATAAACTCAACTACAGATACCTGTGCACCTAAACGGCTATATACCTGTCCTAATTCTAAACCTATTACCCCACCACCAATAATTACTAAGTGCTTAGGTACTTCTTTCAACTTCAAGGCTTCTGTAGAAGTAATTACTCGTTCTTTATCAACAGAAATAAACGGTAATGACGATGGTTTAGAACCTGTTGCTATAATCGTATTTTTAGCTTCTATTTTTTCTGTACTACCATCTGCTTTAGTAATTTCAACGTGCGTTGCATCTGCAAAACTACCTACACCTTCGTACACATCAATCTTGTTTTTATCCATTAAAAACTGAATTCCTTTGGTAGTTTGGTCTACAACCCCTTGCTTACGAGAAATCATTTTTTCAAGATTTGCTTTTACTTCTCCTGAAATTTCAATTCCGTGCTCATCAAAATGCTTTAAAGCATCATGAAAATGGTGTGTAGAATCTAATAACGCTTTAGAAGGAATACAACCTACATTTAAGCAAGTACCTCCTAATGTTGAATATTTTTCTATTATTGCGGTTTTCATTCCTAGCTGAGCGCAACGAATTGCTGCTACATATCCTCCAGGACCTGAGCCTATAACGGCTACATCATATTGAGTCATAATAAGTTTATTATTTGAAGTCTTTTTTTCTTACCAATTATAACAAAAATACAAATGTTTTCATATTAATGGTAAACAAGACTGTATGTTTTCTGCTAAAAAGTTGTAGATATAACAATAAAATAAATCTTTCTATTAATCTTCTCCTAGCAAATTGTTGGTTCTAAATAAATAAACTACTTCCATTTTTTTATAATTAGCATACGCATTTACTAAATCTGCAGCCGCTTGTTGCTGTAACCGCTGTGCATCTAACAAATCGGTTAAACCAGCTAAACCTGCATTATAATTGTCTGTACTTACCTCTAAATTCTCGGTAGCTTGCTCATTATTAATTTCTGCAAAACGAATTTGTTCATAAGCGTCGGTAAGGTTATACCAGCTTTGTAAAACAGCAACATGCAATTTATCTTTTACATCCTCTAAATTATTTTTAGCTATCTCAATAGCTAATTTATCTTGTTTCACTTTTTGCCTACCTGCTCCCCACCAGTCGGATATAGGGATACTAATTACGCCCATAGCCACAGGTACAAAACGACTATCTATAGCATTATCAAAACTACCAAACTGTGTACCTGATATTCCTACACTTATACTTGGTAACAATTCTGCATTACTTATTTGCACTTGCAACTCCTTAGCTTCAACAGATTTTTGCATTAGTTGGTAGCTACTATTATTAGTAACTACTGTATCTGCAGTTTGGTACGTCAATTTAGGATTATCTACATCTTCAAATTCTGCTAGGGCAACCATTGTGGTATCATACTTCATCCCGGTGTAAAGTGCAAAATCTAACAATGCTAATTTTCGCCCATTGTTTAATTTACTCTTATTAAGCAACAAACGGTTTTTTTCTGCTTTTACCTTTAGTTGGTCATTTCTGGCTATTAAGCCCGCATCTAACAAATCTTGCTGCTGTTCTAACAGCTTATTCAAATATTGTTCGGTACTTTCCAGCACTTTCATTTGTTCTTGTAACTCAATTATATTCCAAAACTTCTGCGAAGTCATTAATACCACAGAGTCCTTAGACTGTGTAGCTTGTATCTTATAAACATCTGATTGTAGTACTGCCATCTCGTTAGCATGTTGTACTTTACCTCCGGCATACAACACCTCATTAGCAGTTACGCTTGCAAAATAAATATTATCTATTCCGGTAGGTACTAATCCTTGTATGGGAGATATAATATCATCAAAACCATACAACCCAATACCCGTGGCACTTATAGAGGGAAAATAATGAGACAGCGCCTCTTTCTTAGCTGCAGCTGCTTGCTCCAATCGTATGTCTCCATTCTTAATAGCCTTACTATAATTTAAGGCTGCTTCTTTACTGTCTTTTAGGGTAAAAGTTTCTTGTGCAGTTAGCATACTACTCAACAAAACAACTAGTATGAATGCAATATATTTACAGTGTACCATTTTATTAGTTTTCATGATTTACGGTTTTATGCTCATCTTCTTTTCTAAAAAACAACCAATACATAACGGGTAATACAAACAAGGTTAAAATCATAGACATCATTAACCCAAAGCAGATAACAGTACCCAAAGGCCCCCACAAGGTAGATCTACTCATAATCATAGGTATAACCCCAACAGCCGCCGCAGATGATGTTAAAAAGATAGGTCGCATTCTTCGTTCGGCCGCATGTATTGCCGCCTCTTTCACAGATTGACCTTCACTTCTAAGCTCATCGGCAAAATCTATTAGAATAATTCCATTTCGTACTACAATACCACACAATGCTAATAAACCTATAAAAGAAGTAAAACCAAACGGATACTGCATTACCATTAAACCTAAAGCTGCACCAAACACACTCAATGGCATGGTTAAAAAACTTAAAAAAGCATGTTTAAAACTCTTAAAGTGCCATATGAGAATAAGGAAGATGATAATTACACTTAACCCTAACGACAGTGCCATTGGCGGTTCGTTCTCTGCTTGCATTTCTAACTCACCTCCATAACCAATTTTAACTCCTTCAGGAAGTTGAATATTCTGTATCTCTTTTTGAATATGAGGTAATATTTCATTAGCAACCATTCCTTTTTTAATATCTACACGAACAGTTAAACATCTCACTCCGTTACGATGCACTAACTGACCTTCATCCCATTTTGGAGATATCTCTGCTACCTGACGTAGTGGAACTACTGTTCTTAGATTGGGAACAATAACCGACAATCTTTCTAGGTCAGAAACACTCATATTATTCGTATGATTAGTTTTCACCCTTATATTAATAGCATAATCATCTTCCCAAATTTGCGAAGCCGTTAATCCTTCTGTATTCATTCCTACCGCATTGGCAATATCTTCTTTGGTAAGTCCTAACCTGCTGGCTTCATCCTTTTTAATTTTAAGATTGATGCCATTTTTGTTTTCGTTAAAACTTGTTCGCACCCAAGTGGTATTAGGTGTAGTCTTAGCTATAGTTTCTATCTTTTCACTAGCATACTTCAAGCTATCTATATCCTCTCCAAAAATTCTAATTTCTATAGGTGCTGGTGCTACAATCATATCTAACTGTTTCATACGCACATAAGCCCCCGGAATACTATCACTGTATTTCTCTTGATACTCTTCCAGAATTTCTTCTGTTGCATCATCGTCTATGGTGTTTACCAAAATTTGTGCATAATTTTTTGCAGGCAACTTAGGAGCATACAATGTGTGAAATCTTGGAGAACTAGTACCAATAAAACTTGCATAAGACACCACTCGCTCATCATTCGCTAATATATCTTCAACATCTTTCACTACATTACCTGTTTCATCTAGGTTATAACCTTCTGGCAACGATATTTCTATAGCCAATTGATTTCTCTCTATAATAGGAAACAACTGTTGGGTAAGTCCTGAAAATAATAACACCCCTACTACAATAGCTCCTATTCCTAAAAACAATGTCAACTTCCATCGTTTCATGGAATTATTAATTTGCTTATTAAAAAATGATTGCAAACGGTCTAACATTGACTTTTTATCCTTTTTCTTTTCCTCATCTTTATGCAATCCTCTTCTAATAAATACTGTATTAAAAAACGGTACTACTACCATAGATATCATTAACGACAAGAATAGCGCTATCATAATAGTAATTGGAAAGTCTCCAATAAAATCTGCCGCTACCCCTTCCATAAAAAAGATAAGCGGTAAAAAAGTAGCCGATATTGCTAGTGTAGCCGTAAATACAGAAGGAAATAATTCAATAGCGCTATTTTTAGCTGCATCCCAAACAGACATACCATGGTCTAGTTTTTCCACGTGATTATCAATCACTACAATAGGATCATCTACCACAATACCTAAAACAACCACCAATGCCGCTAAGGTTACCGTATTTAGCTCTAATCCGCATAAATACATGATGGCCAAAGTTGCTGTAATAGTAATAGGTATAGTAGCCGCTGCTACAGATGCCACTCTAAAAGGCAATAGCAAGATAGCAACAATAATTACCCCTATTAAGGCATATAGAAATTCTTTCATAAAGTGCGTAATAGAATGATCTACTACCGCTGGCTGGTCGGCCAAACGCGTTATGGTTATATCATCTGGTAAGCTCTGTTCTATCCTCGCTAAATTTTCATCTACTTCTTCTCCAAACTGAACAATATTTCTCCCCTTAGCCATTTCCATAGTAATAATCATAGACTTGGCTCCATTTACCCTTATATAAGAATCTTCATCTTCATACTCTCGTGTAATTTCTGCTATATCATTTAAACGAATAGCATTACCATCTTCATCGGTTTTAATAATCTGTTGCGCCAAATCAGATTCTGTGGTGTAAAATGTATCTAAATGAATAGGGCGCTCAATAATTTCTCCCTCTAAAGAACCTGCAGGCACCACATTACCTTGCTTTTGTAAAATTTGCATTACCAACCCAGGGCTAATACCGTAATGAGCTAGTTTTTCGTTATCTATATAAATACCTATTTGCTCCTGCAAATTTCCTGAATGACTAATTTTAGCCATATCATCAATTTGTCGTAACTCATCCTCTATTTCTTTTACATGAGTTTCAAGATCTTTATACGTTCTAGTATCTGATTCTATAGATAAAATAATGGCTGCTGTATCTCCAAAATCACTATTTACAATAACACCTCTTACTGCCTTTGGTAATTCTGTTTGTTGAAACACCAGTAACCCATGCTTTAATTTATTCCAAAACTGCTGAGAAGCATCATGACCAACTCTGTTTTCAATTTCAACATAGATGTACATCATTCCATCTCGGGAGTAAGAATATGTTTTTTCTTTATTTACCTCATTAAAGCTAAACAAATATTCTTCTACCTTGGTAGTAAGGTTTTTTTCTACTTGTTCAGATGTAGCTCCCGGATATACTCCAATTACTAAACCTTGTCTTACTGTAAAATCAGGAAACTCATTTCTTGGCATCATAAATAAACTATAAATACCAAATATTACCAGAACAAAAGCAACTGATAAAGGCACTGCTTTATATTCCATTGCCCAGGCAACAATATTATTTGTTTTATGTTTCATGGATGTTCTACTTCTGGGTTATTTAATAATATTAACTTGTGTACTATCGGTAAGCTTATGGTAACCAGAAACTACAACTTTATCTCCTTTTTTAATACCCTCAGTTATAGCAATACCATTATCATATAAAGCTCCTGTCTGTACTTTTTTTCTATATGCCTTATTATCTGTAGTGGTATATACAAACTTGTTATCTTCTTCATCTACCACAATGGCCTGAATAGGAACTACGATATCATTACCAGATGTTAAACTTTTAAAATAAGCGTTGCAAACCATACCAGGTTTTATCTTTTGATCTGGATTATGAATAGTTACGCCTGCCGTATATACAGGTGTCCCTCTTTCAGAAACAATAGCTACATCTGATATAGTACCTGTGAATTTAGTATTCCCTAGAGCCGGTATTTGTATAATAACCGTATCTCCCTTTTGTGTTTTATTAATTTCGTTGTCGGGTACGGGTAGTTCTGCCTTTACCTTTTCAATTTGTTCTATTACTACCACTGGTACTCCCGGACTACCTAAATCTCCCGGATCTAAAAACCTATTGCTTATGTACCCATCCATAGGAGCTTTTAGTTTGGTGTATTGCATTTGCTCATACGTAGCATTGGCTGCAGCTTGTGCCTGCTCATACTTAGATTTTGCGTCTAACATTTTAATTTCTGCAATACTTCCTTTTTTATAGACCGCTAAAATTCTATCGTAATTCTCTTTGGCTAAATCGGCCTGTGCTTTTTGAGCGGCATATCTGTTTTGATAAATAACAGCATCCATGGTTGCAACTAAACTTCCTTTAGAAACAAAATCACCTTTATCAACCATTACATTCTGTACGGTACCTGATACCTGAAATGATAAGGTTACCGATTTATCTGCTTTAATGGTTCCACTATACGTAATAGGACTATAATCAGTTTCCGTGCCTACAGTCAGTACTTTTACATTAACAGGTTTTTGCTCTTTTACTACCTTCTCTTCTTTACAGGAAAAAAATACCATACTTGCCAAAAGCAAGCATAAGGGTTTAGTTACATTTAAAGTTCTCATAGCTTATTATTTAATATTGTAATCCTTTTACCAATAGGTTAGCCAACCAGTCTAATCGGCTATTTAAATCATCAATAGCATCAAACAGAAAAAACTCCTTTTCAAGTGCACTTAGTGCGGTTACAATAGTTTTTACCAAAAACTCTCGATCACTATCCGTCATTTCAGGAACATCTCCATTCTCTATTCCCCACAAAATAATTTGGTTATAGATTTGAAATTCTTTCTCTGTACTAATGTTATGAATTTGAAAAAAGATATCTCTGTTATCTCTTAAATCTTGTATTAAATGATAATATTGTTTCTCCTTTAATTGGAGTCTTTCTAATTTGGTGCTGGTATAAATAACCAGATTTTCTTTTAAAGAATTAGCCGGACGAACTTTATCGGTAGCAGGAATAATAACATCCATAAATTCTTCAGATATTAAATCTAGAAAAACTTCCATTTTATTCTTATAATAATAATAAAGCGTGCTTCTCCCCATTTTAGAGGCCCGTGCGATATCATCCATAGTTACTTTAGACAAACCAAATTGTCTAAAAACTTCTTTAGAAGCACTTAATATTTCGCGCTTCTTTCCTTGTGTCTTATCTTCTATCAAAATGCTCATTCGACAAAAATACGAAATATGTCGAAAATTAAATGTATATAAAAAGTTAAAGCTTCCCATTCATTATAGGAAGCTTTAACTTTACTTAAAATCTCAATATCGGCGCTTTAAATGAAAGTATTATATATAAGGAAACTAAAGATCGAGTAAAAAATAGTCTCAAAACTCATTTCATTTTATCTTCATCTGTTTTGAGACTATTCTCCCGAACCCTTAATTTTAATATAACAATTTTCCTGCCAAAAACAAATTATAAATCAATCATTAACAGGAATATAAGTATTAGTATTAGGCAATACCTTGATACTTTCTATATCTGCAGGGTTCAGCATTTGTAATGCCTCCATAGTAGTTCTAACTCCGTCAATATAAACTATGTTTGTTTCTTGGTTTCTAATACTCATTTGTTGTATTTGCCCAAACTGATCTAAAATTACCTGTACACTAGGCACTTTACAATTCAACTGATTGGCTACATCTTGCCAAGTGTTTAAAACAATATTATTGGTAGTTATGGTATACTCAGCTATTGTTTCATTATTTGTAATGGCTATATTTTCACTAGTATTTGTTTGCGAAAAACTCTTATAACCAATAAAAATAAAAACGACTGTAAAAAAAATTGACTTCATAGTTTTGATATTTATTATTATCAAACTTATGAAGTCAATCTGCCTACTTCCACTAACAATGAGTAAAGTAGCCTTATTAGTAAGTTATTACTACCTTTTAATGAGTATTTACTTTTTCTAAAGTTTCTTTTCTAAGAATTTTATCATTTAAAGTTCTAACAAATTTAGGTACCATTACAACTTCTTTAGGTTTAGCATATTTCTCTAAGTCTGCTTCCTCAATCTGTTTTTTAATAATATCTTCAGTTTCTGGTTTACTACATTCTACAACTAAAACCAATTTCTCTCCTAAATTTTCATCAGGTACTCCAGTAACAAAAAATGGTTTTTTAATAGTATCAAGTTTTGCTTCTACTCGTTCAGGGAATAGTTTAATACCACCAGAATTAATAGCATTATCTATTCGTCCTAACCATTCAAATTTACGCTTGGTTATAATATTTACAACATCATTAGTTACTACAGGCTCATCTGAAAGGTGCGGTGCTGTTATTACCAAACAACTACGCTCATCTGTGCTAATAGCAACATCTGGCATTACTTTAAAATAACTATATTCTTTTCCTTTCTTAAATTTATTTACCTTTCTAGAAGCTATATGGGTAATAGTCTCGGTCATTCCATAGGTTTCATAAATATAAGAAGATACATTCTGTAATTCTTCCTTTAAACTTGGTGTTAACGGTGCTCCACCTACAATAATTCTCTTTACTCTAGGCAATTCTTCTAAAGAAAATTTTACTTGCATAGGCACCATAGCACAAAAATCATATTCTTTTTCGTTATATAGTAGAGGATACTTATCTGGCGGAACCAAATCTATCTCTAACCCTAAAATCATTGCTCTTACTAACATCATTTTACCTGCAATATACTCTGCAGGTAAACAATGCAATGCACGCTGCCCAACTTCTAATTTAAAATGATTACCCGTAGCTAATGCCGAGTTTACCATCTTATCTTTACTTAATTGAATTCTCTTAGGAGTTCCTGTAGAACCAGAAGTTTTAACCGTTACAAATTCATTGTCATCTAACCAGTCTAACAAAAAGTTACCTATTTCTCTCTCAAAAGGTCTCCCCTCTTTAATAAAAGTATAAGCCACATCTTTTAAGTCTGTTCTAGAAAAATGATACCCGTTAAGTTTAAATCTGTTGTGAATATTTTTAAATCCAGGTGTTTGCATTGCTGATTATATTTTAGTTAGTAGTTTCATTTGTTTGTACCTGCAATTTACCAAACAATTTCCCCTTCCAGTCATTCCATTTAAAAATTTTTGCAAAAATGACCAAAATTAATATTTGGCTTACAATAGGGAAAAGTACATCCATTCCCATTTCAGGTGTAGAAATATCTTTTAATACAGAATCTGTTTGAATTGCCGACCAATCTGCCGTAACCAATAAGGCTCCAATCATATTATTAGCTGCATGAAAACCTAAAGCTAGTTCCATTCCCTCGTCCATTAAGGTCATAATGGCTAAACTAAACCCAGTACCTATATAATATACCATTACTATGGGACCTAATTTATCTACCTCAGGGTTTCCCAAGTGCATTAAACCAAACACCACAGACGTAACCACTAAAGGCAGCCATTTGGTTTTGGTTACTACACCTATCCCTTGCATTAAATACCCTCTAAATAAGTACTCCTCAAAACTAGTTTGTATAGGTAATAGTAACACCACCCCTAACAGCACTAAAAATTTATCTAGATTGAAATTCCATTCATAAGATTCCGGATGCATTCCATAATCAACATAAACTTGTACTGCACTGGTAATAGCCACTACTAGAAACGCTAAAAAAACTCGTTTCCAATTTACGTTAGTTCTAGTAGTTGTTAGTTTAAGAATTGATAAGCCATGATATTTGGTAACCCAAAAAAATAATCCTAGCAATCCAACCCCAAAGCTTATAATATTAAGTATTAAAAAGTTATTAAACCCAATAGTATTTGCCATCTGGGCCAAACTACTGTTTACAAGATTTTTTTGCATTAAAACAATCAACAGCGGTAAAGCTCCTATTAATTGCCAAGAAAACATAGTAAATACAAAGCCTCCTAAATACCCAAACCAATCATTTTTTCCTTGTAATGCCTGCTTTATAAACATATCTATTCCGCTAGTAAATTAAAGTCCCATGCTTTGTTAGTGTTGTAATGTAAATATCCATCTTGAACTTCTAAAGGACTTTCAAAATTGTTGGTATATAAACCACCGGTACCTAAACCTTGGGGCATTTTATTCTCTAATGTATAGGTAAATTGGGCTATTGCATTTAATCCTATATTGCTTTCCAAAGCACTCGTTATCCACCAACCTGTATCTTGTGCTTCTGCAAGCTTAATCCATTCCACACAACCTCTATATCCCCCCACTAAACTAGGCTTTAAAATTATGTATTGTGGTTTAATATGCTTTAACAAACACTGTTTCTCATCGTAATCTGTAATACCTATTAATTCTTCGTCTAATGCTATTTCAAGTGGAGTGTTACTGCATAATTCAGCCATAGCATCCCAATTACCAGCTTTAATAGGCTGTTCTATTGAATGTAATTCAAAATCTGATAATTTCTTAAGATTTTCAAGGGCTATGGAAGTGGAAAATGCACCATTAGCATCTACTCTAATTTCAATCTCTTCAGATGTAAATTCACTTCTAATATATTTTAAAAGAGATAATTCCGTTTCAAAATCAATAGCTCCAATTTTTAATTTAATACAATTAAAACCACTATTTAATTTCTCTATTATTTGAGACTTCATATACTCACGGTCTCCCATCCAAATAAGACCATTAATAGGTATTGCATCGTTACCTAAAGTAAAGTTTGATGGATGTAATATATATTTATCTGAAGATTTTAAAGAAAGAAAGGCTTGCTCTATTCCAAATTGAATTGAAGGAAACTCTTTTAAGGCTGTAAATAATTGAGCTTCTCCTAAGTGTATATTAGCACACGCCCATTGCAATTTTTCTTCGTAATCTGGCCTATCATCATAACTTAATGATCTGAGTATACCACATTCACCTATACCTGTAGCATCACCATTTTTAAGAATAATAAACCAAGTTTCTTTTTCATGCAAAACGCCTCTAGAAGTTCCACTAGGGCGTTTAAAATTGAGGACATATCGCTTATAAAATGCTTTCATGAATTCATAAAAGCATAAAGATAAAGCAATATTATTTATTAAAATAGTTTTCTAATATATCTTTAATAGCAATAGGATTTAAAGGTTTATTCTTAAATCCGTTAACTAACGGATTTTTTCTTGCGCGCTCTTCATCATCAGGATTTAGAGAGGTTGTTAACATGACAATTACAATCTTAGCCTTCTGCTCCTCATCTAAATCTTTATATTCTTCTAGAAACTCCCAACCATTCATACCAGGCATATTAATGTCTAGTAAAATTAAATCGGGTTGATCCTTTTCAGACTCCTTAGTAGAAACTAGAAATTCTAACGCTGCTTCTGCACTAGTAACCGTAGTTATTATATCTGCGCAACCACTATCAGTAATAATTTTTCTATTAATAAAATTAGTTGCCGGATCATCATCCACAAGTAAAACATGTCTTAAATCACTCATACTTCTATCTTATTTTGCTCCAAGCGAGAAAAAGAAATTACTTCCGTTTCCAAACTCAGATTCTACCCAAATTCTACCATTATGTAAATCAACAATCTTCTTACAATAAGCAAGGCCAATACCTGTACCATCGAACTCAGATCTACTATGTAACCTTTGGAACATAACAAATATTTTAGATAAATATCTTTCTTTTATGCCTATTCCATTATCCTTAACTGAAAAATGCCAACCATCTTTTTCTAATTTCGAAGTAATTTTAATTTTTGGGGTTACATCATTCTTTCTAAACTTAATTGCATTTGTTATTAAATTTAGAAAAAGTGAAATTAACTCAGGTTCATAAGCCTTAATTTCGGGAAGGTCGCCAACTATAATTTCAGCCTTAGATTCTGAAATTTTTACTTCTAAATCTTGAAGTAAACTTTCAACCAGTTTATTACAATTAACGGTAACCAGTTGTTTGGTATTTCCTATTCTCGTAAAATCTAAAAGTCCTTTTACCAAATTACTCATTCTATGAGAAGCCTCTGATATAAAACTCATATACAATTTTGCATTTTCATCTAACTTCTCTTCGTACTCAGAATTCAGAAGTTCTACAAAATTTATAACTGTTCTAATAGGTTCTTGAAGATCATGAGAGGCGATATAGGTATACTGTTCAAGCTCTTTATTTTTGATTTCAATTTCTCTGGTATGCTTTAGTAACGCCTCCTCTGCTCTTTTACGCTCCGTTAAGTCTCTAGTAACTTTAATAAAACCAATTACTTCACCTAAATCATTATGCCTTGCTGTAATAGTTACACTACCCCAAAAGGCAGAGCCATCTTTTTTAATTCTCCAGCCTTCATCAATAGCTTTACCCTCATTCCTTGCTTTTTCAATAAGCATATCGGGCTTGCCAAAATCTAAATCTTTTTGAGTATAAAATTGTCGGAAGTTTTTACCAAGTATTTCATAAGCGCTATAACCTTTTATTCTTTCAGCTCCACGGTTCCAGTTTATAATATTACCGTTAACGTCTAAAAGAATAATAGCATAGTCTTCAATTTCATCAAATATCTTGGGGGTTTCTCTAAACTTATCCGTAAGTGTAGAAGTAGTGTCTTTCATTCGGTTTGGGAAATTAGATAACAAATATATTCATGTTATCCAATTCCTCATTCCAAATGTTAATTTTTTAACAAAATAATCATAAATCAATTGATTCACCTATATTCAAGAGAATCAATTCCTTACCTTTTTGAGAGAAAGTTTCCTTTGCTTTATCATGATCTATTTCAATATATCCAAAAGTATCATAATGACAACCTAAAACTTTATTACAATCAACAAATTCAGCTGCAACTACCGCTTCATCAAGTCCCATAGTAAAATTATCACCTATAGGTAATATAGCTAAGTCTAGTTTAAAAAACATAGGAATTAGTTTCATATCCATAGTTAATGAGGTATCTCCAGCTATATACACTGTCTTACCTCCTGAAACTAATACAAATCCTCCCGGAAGTCCACCACTTTTTCCATCAGGAAAAGTAGACGAATGTAGCGCAATAACATATTTTAAACTTCCAAAATCAAAATTCCAACTACCTCCATGATTCATAGGATGTGTTTCAAAACCTTTATCGGCATAATAAGATGCTATCTCTGCATTAGAAACAATAACTGCATTGGTTCTCTTTGCTATAGCTTCTACGTCATACACGTGGTCTTGGTGAGCATGTGTTACCAGTATATAGTCTACTTCTAATGTATCAATATCAACAATACCCTTAGTAGCTTCATTTGGTGATATAAATGGATCTACTAATAACTTTTTACCCTCTGTTTCAATGTACAGAGAATTCTGTCCGTAAAATGTAATCTTCATCATGTATTTTTTTGGTTACCTACCAAAAATAAACAAATAATATGGCTTTAAGTATAAGAGAAAAAATATAATTATGTTAAAGATAAAATGTAGTAGAAACGAGTAGTGTAAGTTCTCTCTTTAAAAAATAAGTTCGAAATTAAGACCTTCTTTTAAGGTTATTTTGTGGTAACCTTTCATCAATTTGGTTAGTCCCTTAATCATTTCGTTACGATACATCTCTTCTTCAGAAAAGGAAATATCATCTGAAATTGTTTTATCAACATAAGTTAACTTTCTACTATCATCAAGATTTACAATAGATATTTGAACACTCGACTCTTCCAAATTACTAGGTATACCTAAATACTTTTTATGTAGTTCAAAAATAAGCATTGAAATAGCTATAAACTCATATTCTGATAATGCAATATTAGTTATAAAAACTTGAGGTTTTTTAGCTTCTAACCAAACAGCAGAAATAACTTTTCCAAACACTTCGTTTATTGATACAGAATCTACTCCTCTTACACTTAAAATTCTTTGAATTGTAAATAAAAATGACATTCTAGTTTTATAGGCACTTGCCTTGTAAACACTTTTATTCTCGTCAAAGAAAACTTCTGAGAGCAAATTAATATAAATAGCAACACACCTATTGATATCTATGTAATATTCTTGCAGTTTCTCAACCTTGTTAGTGTTTATTAACAAGTGCTGATCTACCTCTTTATTTTGCTTTACTAAAAGCTTGTTATGTTTATTAGTTTTTGCTACTACAATACAAGAAATAAACACTAGAATTGCCAAAATTACCAAGCCTATAAAAGCATTTCTATATTTATTTTTCAAGTCCTCATAAATATCATTTTCAGAAACATCTGCTAATTTTAGTGCTGCCAATTCTTGCTCTTTATTTTTAATCTCATCCTCTTTTAAAGAAACAATAAAAGCTATTTTAGATTCTATAAAAGAATTAGAACTCTTTACTTCATCTAGGCTATCAGATATTCTATTTGCTTTTCGCAAATATTCATAAGAACTTTTATAATTATTTCTGGCAGAATAGTACTCACTTAATAAAATGTAATACTCTTTATCTAATTTAGCATAACCAGCATGATCAAAATCTAGTGTTTTATATAATTCTAAATAGCTTAAAGCTTTCGTGAAATTTTCTTTTTGCAAATAGCATTTAACCAGCAATAACGATGACCATGCTACGTTTATAGGCTCATAGTCTGAATTGTAATCTACATCTTCTTCTAAAAATCTTATGGCTACATCTATATTTCCTAAATGATAATACGCCTCTCCAAGATTACCTTTAATAAGCGCCATTAAATGTACAGATGCTCTTTTATCGGTTTCATCTAATTTATTTAAGTGACTTAAAGAACGTCTGAAAAATATGGCTGCACTATCCATTTTTTCTACTTGAAGATAATATAAACCTAAATTATTAGCAGCTCCTAACAGCAAGTACTCATCCCTATTTTCTTTTACATACTCATTAAAGTATTTTGGGCGTAAAATACTAATAGCTTCGCTATACATTCCCAACCTATAAAATACATTTTCCTCGTTTATATTGTAGTTTACTAAGTCTGAATACGCTACGGATTTGGGGTCTAAAGTATCTCTTACTCCTTTTAATTTATTAAAGTAATACAAACTTGCTCCATAATTAGAGCTCGCTTGGTAGCCCTTAAAAAGTTGTGCATAAACCTTTATTAGCTCTACAGAAGATAGTTTAGAAGAATCTTCTACAACCTTACTAAGGTATTGTACAGAATTTACATAATTTTCTTGTAAGCGATACAGATGACCTTTTACAAAGTTATAATACAAGTACTCGTCTGTTCCTTCATGTAAATTTGCAACTACGTTATCCATAAAATCATCTACCAAATCTTTATTTGGCAGATAATCTACTTTAGAAAAACTTAATATAGTTTTTAATTTGGTTAGTGTATCTGTAGCTATTTCATACGTACGATACTTTTCAGATTTCTGAATCTGTTTTTTTGATTGGGCAAACAACATTGTCATTTGCACCATCAAAAATAGAAATAGAAAAAATATAATCTTCCTTTTTTCGAATCTCATATTTATTATCATACAGTTAGTTACTTCCAAATTTTATCGGTTGCATAACAACCTGTATCTACACACTATAAAAATTTTCCTATCAGAAATAATAACGACATAAAGAAAGTACTTAGAGCTACTTTTTTTAATTCACTATCTAATAAAACAGGGTTTGTATTCTTTTTTACAGTAATTAGATGAATCACTAATGGAATAAAAGCTACCAAATATACAATTTCCCACTGATATTCAAAAGATAAGATAGAATATAACATCATGCATACCATAGAAATAATTATAAGAAAATAATGGTAAAATTTAGAAAGAGGAACTCCTAACTTAACTACAATAGTATTCTTACCTGCTTTAATATCATTTTCTCTATCACGCATATTGTTTAAGTTTAAAACAGCAATGCTTAATAACCCCACTGCTACCGCAGGTAAAATAACTTTCCAATAAAAAACCTGTGTGTATAAAAAGAAGGAACCAATAACACTTACAAGCCCAAAGAATATAAAAACAAATAAATCTCCAAAGCCTGTATACCCGTATGCAGATTTACCTACGGTGTATTTAATAGCAGCTACAATACTGGCTATTCCTAACAAGAAAAATAATACCGAATATCCAAAATTCTCTACTCCAAAGGCTCTGTAAATTAACCCTAAAGCAATTATTAATGTAATAATACTGGTTATAACTATAGCCTTTTTCATCTGTTTGGCAGTAATAATACCAGAGTTAACCAAACGTTGTTCTCCTACTCTATTTGCATCCGTTCCCTTCACTCCGTCTCCATAATCGTTTGCATAATTAGAAAGTACCTGAAAACCAACAGTAGTTAGTAGTGCCAAGATAAAAGTTATAGCATCAAAATAACCATAAGAAATTGCTACAGCAGTACCAACCAATATACCCGAAATAGACAAAGGCAAGGTTCTTAACCTTGCCGCTTGTATCCAATGTTTCATAAATCCTTTATCTATTAATTAAGGAATGTATTTTTTCTCGAAATTAGGTTTACGTTTTTCAAGAAACGCATTTCTACCTTCTTTTGCCTCATCTGTCATATATGCAAGGCGTGTAGCTTCACCAGCAAAAACCTGTTGTCCTACCATTCCGTCGTCTGTTAAGTTCATAGCAAACTTCAACATTTTTATAGAAATAGGAGATTTTGCTAATATTTCTTGCGCCCACTCATAAGCAGTATCCTCTAACTCATCATGAGGTATTACTGCATTCACCATTCCCATTTCATAAGCATCTTGAGCAGAGTAGTTTCTTCCTAAAAAGAAAATTTCACGCGCTTTTTTCTGTCCTACCATTTTAGCTAAGTAAGCAGATCCATATCCACCATCAAAACTGGTTACATCAGCATCTGTTTGTTTAAAAATAGCATGCTCTTTACTTGCTAGTGTTAAATCACAAACCACGTGCAAACTATGTCCACCACCTACAGCCCAACCTGGTACTACAGCAATTACAGCCTTAGGCATAAAACGTATTAACCTTTGCACTTCTAGTATATTTAATCTGTGATATCCGTCTTCACCAACATACCCCTTATGTCCTCTTGCTTTTTGGTCACCACCACTACAAAAAGAATATACCCCGTCTTTAGGAGACGGACCTTCGGCCGATAATAAAACTACCCCAATAGAAGTATCTTCATTAGCATCGTAAAAGGCTTCATATAATTCTTTAGTAGTTTGAGGTCTAAAAGCATTTCTAACCTCTGGTCTGTTAAATGCAATACGGGCTACCCCGTTGCATTTTTTATATGTGATATCTGTAAATTCTTTGACAGTAACCCAATCTATCTTACTCATATTTTGTTAATTTAGCGTAAAATTAACTTATTTCTTTCTTACCGTAAAATTAAATACACCATGAGAAAACTATTTTTTGCCTTACTTATTTCATTATCAAGTTATTTGGCAGATGCTCAAGAATATGAATTTACTCCTGTTATAGACATTGAAGCAACAGAAGTTAAAAGCCAAGATATTACTGGAACCTGTTGGAGTTTTTCCACCACCTCTTTTCTAGAGTCTGAAATTATTAGACTAACTGGAAAGCACATTGATGTTTCTGAAATGTATAACGTACGAAACACATACACTAAAAAAGCTTGGAATTATGTAATGAGACAAGGAAAAGCTCAATTTAGTCAAGGGGCTCTAGCGCACGACGTTATTAATGCTGTCAAAGAAAACGGTTTGGTACCAGAGCTTGCTTTTGGTGGTTTTAAAGTACAAGATAAATATAACCACATTGAAGTAGAAAGTACATTAAAGGCTATGCTTGATAATTATATTAGTAGCAGAGCTGGTAGCTTATCACCAACTTGGAAAAAAGCTGTAGAACAAACTCTTGATTTATATATTGGAGAAAATCCTGAGGAATTTACTTATGAGGGTACTACTTATACTCCTCAGAGCTTTTTAGAAATGACCAAATTAGACATGGATGATTATGTAACTATTACATCTTTTACCCATCAACCTTATTACAGCTCATTTATTTTAAGCGTTCCTGATAATTTTTCTAATGGAAGTATGTATAATGTTCCTTTAAATGAATTTATGGATGTAATTGATAATGCCTTGAAAAACGGATATACTGTTGAATGGGATACCGATGTATCTGAAAAAACTTTTTCTGCTAAAAACGGTGTTGCATTTATACCAGAAAATGATAATGATGCTATTAAAGGACTTACAGAAATTGTAAAAGAGAAGAACATTACTGCTAATTACAGACAACAAGAGTTTGAAAACTACAGTACTACCGATGACCACCTTATGCACATTGTAGGTACCATGAAAGACCAAAAAGGTAATGTATATTATAAAGTAAAAAATTCTTGGGGTACAAACCCTGATAGAGTATCTAATAAAGGATATGTTTATGTAAGTAAAGCATATATGGAGTTAAAATCTATTTCTGTTTTAGTACATAAAGATGCTTTACCAAAAGCTATTAAAAAGAAACTAAATTTATAACATCATACTCAAAAGGAGACATCTCTAACAATATAAAAGCCGCTTTAATAGCGGCTTTTATGTAATTCAAAATCAAACAACAACACATTGTTAGCGATGTAAACCATGCGCTTTCAAATAAATTAATAACTCTTCAGGATAATCTGTTTGAATAATATTGATTTTCATTTGAGTTATGGCATCATACCCATTTCCTTGTTCTACCTGCATTTTGTCATATTTACCTAATGCATTTGCCCAAACTCTACTTCCAGAATTTATAGTTTCTTGCATTAAAGCATCGTTATAAAACGAAAAATCAATATGGATTACTTCAATTACATCTAACCCTACTAACTTTTTTATATTTTTTTCAGAATATGCTCTAGGCATCACTGTAATATTATTAGCTAATTTTCTTATTTTTTTGATGTACTTATAATCATCATAGATATAGAAAAGTACTTGCTGTTCCATGGCATTACTTTCAATAATCTCCAGAGCCTTAAAGAAAGCTTGCTTTGTTTCTGCTTTAAAGTCTATATCAACAATTATTTTGTCTTTGGCCAATTTCAAAGCTTCATCTAACGTAAGTATACGCTGGTCTGTTGGTTCTCCATTATGTAGTAAAGGAATTTCCTTTAATTCAGCCAAGGTAAAATCTATTACGCTACCAGTTTGGTTTGTGGTTCTATCAATAGTTCTATCATGTATTATTACCAATTCATGATCTTTTGTTTCTCTAACATCTAATTCTACAATATCTGTTCTAACCCTAATGGCCTCTAAAATAGCATTCTTAGAATTTTCAGGATATTGTTGGTGGGCAGCTCTATGAGCTGCCACCAAAATATATTCCGGATGATTATTAAAATCTGTAAGTAAACTATCTACTCTAGTATTTTGAGCAATTAATGACTGTACTGAAACTACTAACAATACAATAATTAAGTAAACTATCTTTTTAATCATGATATACTAATTAATAACCAGGGTTTTGTTGCATTCCTCCAGTACTTGCATCAATTTCTGCTTGCGGAATAGGTCTGTATAAATGGAACTCCTTAATATTAGGTGCAGCATTAGGGTTATGTGCTTGTACACGTTCTAACAATTTACCCGTTCTTTTTAAATCCATCCATCTTCTCTCTTCTCCTCCTAATTCACGTGCTCTTTCATCCAATATTAAATCTATAGTTACATCAGATGCCGTAATATTTGTTAAAGAAGTACCTGAGGCTGCAGCTCTATTTCTAATAACATTTAATGCTTCAGCTGCTTCTGTTTGATTACCCAAATAAAAGGCAACCTCAGCTTTTAACAAATACGTTTCCGCTAAGCGGTATACAAAAAAGTCTCTAAAACCATTTTTATCGTTTGCCGAACTTCTTGTGTAATCATCATGCTTTTTCATCCCCCAATGCATATCGTCTCTATTAGGAGCAATTTTGCTTTGGTAAAGCACATTACCATTTACATCTTGTATATCCCATATTACAGAATCACCTTCTTGTACCGCTACATTGTTGCCATTATAATTTACTGTAGCAGAATAATTGTCTACATTATAATACCAAACTCTTCTAAAAGTTGCATCAAAACGGGTATCGTTAGTTTCAAAAAGATTTCTGAAAAATTCTGTTGGTCTAAATCTTGTATAAGGTCTTCCCCCTTGTGAAGCTTCTCTTTCTAATCCATTAAAAGCAGCATAATTAGGTGTAAAGAATAAGTGTCCTCTATTTCCTCCACCATTATACACATCGTCATTGGTATATTGTACAGAAAAAATAACTTCATTATTTATTTGATTATCATAATCAAAAACATCTGCAAAAGTAGGCTCTAGCTCATATGTTCCGCTATTTATAATAGCATCTAACGATGCTTTAGCTCCACTATAGTCTCCTAATAACATTTGAACAAAAGCCAATTGTTGTAAGGCTGCCCCTTTGGTAATTCTACCAAATTCTTCTGCCTCCCAATCTAAATTATCTACTGCAAACTGAGTATCTTCTAACATAGATTGCCAAATTGTTTCTTTAGCTGTTCTTGTTGTATTAGTATTTACTTCGTTTGCAGCATTATCCATAAAAACCACATCTCCCCACTGCATGGTTAGCCAATAATAAAAATGAGATCTCAAAAACCTAGCTTCAGCTATGTATGTAGTTTTTAATTCTTCATCTAAAAACGTCACCCCTTCAATATTTTCTAAAAATGAGTTAGAAGCAGAAACTCCTTGATACAACTCTCCCCAAACTCTATCAACTCTACCTTGAGCAGGGTTTAAATCGTTATCATATTGGTCTAGTTCCCAGTCTCCATCGTTACCATGCTGAAAAATATCTGTTCCAGATGTTGTTAATAATAAGCTAGACTGTCTTCCGTAGATAAGCCTTAAGGGAGAATAAGCTCCTGCTAACGCTTGTTTTACACCATCTTCATTTGCAAATAAAATTGGCGCAGTAGTAGTGGTATACGGATTTTCATCTAAAGAACAACCAATATTTACCATTACCAAAAGAAGTAACATTCCTTTTATATAATATTTTATAGTTTTCATTACTGAATTTTTTTTAGAAATTAACATTTAAACCAACTGAAATAAATCGAGTAGCCGGGTATGAAGCTTTCTCTCCTGATGCTTCATATTCAGGATCGTATCCTTCGTATTTTGTAAATGTAAACGGATTTTCTGCTGTTACATTTAAACGTACATTATCTACTCCTACTTTTTCAAACAAAGTTTCTGGCAATGTATAACCTAACACGATGTTCTTAACTTTTACAAAATTTATTTCTCTATATGCTAGCGCTGAAGACTTGCTATCTTGAGTATTATAATATGGACGTGGATTTGCATTAGTAGCATTCTCAGGCAAAAAATACGCTACATCTAAATTGTTATATTTACCACCTAATGTATTGTAATCATCATAGAATTTTGAGTAAGTTACATTACCTTGTCTTGCAAACATAAGTATAGAAAGATCAAAGTTCTTGTAGGTCATTCTACTAGTTAAACCAGCAGTCCACTTAGGGGTATTGGTACCTATAATGGTTCTATCATCATCATCAATATCACCATCATTATCAAGGTCTGCAACTTTAATTTCTCCTACGTTATATCCGTATGATGCAGCTTCTGCAGCTTCATCTTCTTGCCATACTCCTTGCCCAACATAATCGTAGTACACATTTATTGGCGAACCAACAAACCAACTATTATCTATATCTGCCAAGGTACCATCTCCATAAAGGTCTGTAATCTTGTTCTTGTTTCTAGCAAAAGTTAATGTTGTTTCCCATCTAAATTCATTACTGTCAATATTTACAGTATTAAGAGTTACCTCTAACCCACGGTTTTCTGTGCTACCAATATTTTGCATAGCAGTTTCAAAACCAGAACTTATAGGAATACTTCTTTGTAATAATAAATCTTCTGTTTTAGCTATGTAATAATTAACACTTGCATTAATTCTATTATTAAAAAAGCCAGCATCTAATCCTATGTTCAATTCTTTGGTAGTTTCCCACTTTAAATCTTCATTTGCTAAAGAACTTGGTATATATGTTACATATCCCGTATCACCAAAGGCATAAGAATCTTTATCGTAAGTACTTAATGTTTGATACGGATTAATACCCGTATTACCTGTTTCACCGTAGCTTAAACGTACCTTTAAGTTAGAGAGTTTAGAAAAATTATTCTTTAAGAAATTTTCTTCAGATGCTATCCATGCTACTGCAGCAGAAGGAAAATAACCCCATTTATTATCATCAGATAATCTTGAAGATCCGTCGGCACGCATGGTAGCCGTAAACAAGTATCTGTTCTTTAATTTGTAATTAAATCTACCTGCATAAGACATTAAAGACCAATCACTATAAGTAGTTCCAAAACTTGTAATAGACCCAGCTCCTAAATCATAATATAATTTAGAGCTAAATGGTAAGTCATTTACATTTAAATAAGTACTCTTAGCAATTTGCTTTTGATAACTACTAACCAAGGTTACATTTAAATGGTTATTAGCATTTATTTGTTTAGTAAAGTCTAATATATTTTCTACCGTTAAGGAGGTTACTTCTGAGTTAGAATTACCAGCCGTTGTACCTTGCCCCTGATTTGCTATGGTTTCTTCTCCATTAAAATATCCACTAAACGTATGCTTGTAATCTGGCCCTGCCTTTAATTTATAAGTTAAGCCGTTAAAAACTTCATATTCTGCATATAAACTAGCAAACAATCTTGTTGTAAAGTTTTCATTTACCGCATTTTGAAATTGAGATAATGGGTTAATCAACTTTCCTTCGTCGGTGGTTGGTCTAAACAAAATATCTCCATTATCATCAAATGCCTTTCCTAATGGACTTAGCTTTAATACATAATCATAAATTTCACTATCTACTGTTTCTTGTTTAGAACGACTTAAATATGATGAAACTCCAAATTTTAAACGATTACTTTTTACATAATCTGTATTTACACGTAACGAGTATCTTTTAAAACCAGTATTATCTACAATACCACCTTCATCATAATAGTTACCAGAAATAGCATATTTAAACTTCTCATTACCCCCAATAGCAGATAATTGATGACTTTGTTTATATCCTTCTTCATAAATAAGATCTTGCCAATTTGTAGATTCTCCATTTTCAATAGAGCTTAACGCTATATCATCAAAAATAGAAGCATCTGTAGGATAGGTATTACCACCATTATAGGTACGGTAAGCTTCTCTTCTTAATTGAGCAAACTCAGTTCCGTTCATCATATCTACTTTTTTAGATACCGATGTTACCCCATAATATCCGTTATAGCTTATTTTTACCTCATCATTTTTACCTCTCTTTGTAGTAATAATAATTACTCCATTAGACGCTCTAGAACCATAAATAGCCGAAGCTGAAGCATCTTTTAAAACCTCTACAGAAGCCACATCATTAGGGTTTAAGTCATTTAAACCATCTATTACAGGTATACCATCTACAATAATTAAAGGAGAGTTACTAGCTGTAATAGATCTTTGACCTCTAATATTAATACTAACACCGCCTCCTGGTTCGTGGCCATTATCTATAATATCTAAACCCGCTACTCTACCTTTCATTGCCTGAATTACATTAGTAGAAGGTACTTCTTGAATTTCTTCTCCACTAACAGAACCTACAGCACCTGTTAAGTCTCTTTTGGTTTCTTTACCGTAACCAATAACCACCACCTCATCTAATGCATTTTGAGAAGGCTGCATCTGCACTGTTATTTCAGTTTGCCCATTTACTTCAACTTGCGTGGTTTCAAAACCCATGTAGGTAAACACCAATACCGGATTTTCAGTTTGTGGCGTAAAAGTAAAGGTACCCTCAAAATCGGTAACAGCGCCATTATTAGTACCCAACTCAGCTATATTTACCATAGGTAACGGCACCTTATTTTCATCGGTAACCAAACCTTTAATAGTAGTTTGTGTTTTTAAACCGCTTTGAGTATTTGTCTTTTTTCTAATTAAAACTTTAGTATTTGATATTACATAAGACAAATTTGCCTTCACAGAAATATCGTTCATTACGTCTTCTATATCTTCTTGTACGTAATTGATAGCATATTGTTTTTGATCGTTTAAAATCTCTTGACCAAAACTAAAGGTAAACGAGGTTTGCTCTTCTAGTTTTGAAAATAAAGAATTTAACGTAATGCTTTCTGAAGAAATAGTTATCTTTGTTTGATAAACTCGGTTACTAGACCAAACGGTAGTAAGCGATAATAGGAATAACATTGCAGTTGTTATAATCCTTGATTTTTGAAAATTGTTTTTAAAAAAATACATGTTTTAGTGTTGATTAATCAGTTTGTCAATACTTAATACAATCCACAATTGTTGCAGCAATTGTGGATTTTTTTGTTTTTTAGGAGTTCGTTACAATTACTTTTTTGTCATGCAGCGTAAAGTTTAAATGGGTTATAAATGATAGGTTTTCTAAAATTTGAGATAAACTTTCGTTTGGGGATATGTCTATAGTAATCTTTTGTGTTTCTTCTATATTTCCATCATAAGAAAAATCTATATTGTATTTATACGCTAACAACTCAGTAACCTTGTTTAATTGAGTATCTTTAAAATTATGATGCCCTTTAAACCAACTAGAAAATTCGTTAGTAAACACTTTTTCTTTCACTAACTGATGGTTTTTGTAAACAGTTTTTTCTAAAGGTATTAGGTCTATTGAGTTTGATGGACTACTTACATTAACCTTACCAGTGGCAACAACCACCTCTGTTCTAGACTTTGATGTATTTATATTAAATGAAGTACCTAAAACCTTTGTTTCAATATCATTAGAGATAACAATAAAGGGTTTAGTTTTATCAGGAAAAACTTTAAAAAAAGCGTTACCACACTCTAAAGTTAATTTACGTGTATCTCCCTTAAAGTTTATAGGATATTTTAAACTACTATTAGCTCCTAAGTATATTTTAGAACCATCTGGTAGTTGTATTGAATCTATGCTATTTTGTGTAACAAGGTATTCGTACTGCGTTCTATTTAGCAAAAAAGGAATAGCTATGGCTATTACTATACATGCAGCAGCCACGTATTTAATATATGGCATATAAATAACCTTTGGTGTTTTTTGAATATTAGCCTGTATACCTGACCAAATATGATTAGATATTTGAATTTTATCTAAATGACTAGTACTTTGTACTGTAGATTGTTGATATTCTTTTTTAATAAAGGCTTCTAATAATTCATCTTCCTGCTGAGATAATTCTCCTTTTAAAAATCGGTCTGTTAGTACCTTTAAAATGTGCTTTCTTTTTTTCACAGTTATTTAGTTTCTTACGCTAGTAAGTACCACTATGACGAAAAAAGTACTATTGCCAAATATTACGAAAACATTAAGTGTAGATTATTTGAATATTTCATAAAGTTCAATTAGGGCAATAACCATAGATACATCTTTTAATTCTAATCGTAACTGTTTTAAAGCTGAACCTAATTGGTTCTTAACCGTTTGTGGAGAAAGATCTAGTTGTTGCGCTATCTGATTAATATCTAATCCTTGTATTTTATTAAGTAATAAAATATTCTTACGCTTTTCAGGTAGTTTTTCAATAGCCCCATACAATAACTCATACACTGGGTGATCTTCTGTAAAAGATACTTCCGTTAAGTATATTTCAAACGTGTCTTCTAAATAGACGGTATTAAGTTTATTTCTATTGTAGTAATTATATACCTGAAACTTAGTAGCTTGAAACAAATAACTTTCTAAATTATCTATTTTTAAAGTTTCTTTTTTCTCCCAAACATATATAAAAATGTCTTGAACAATTTGCTGAGATAGCTCCCTGTCTCCATTACTTATTTTGTAAGCAAAAGAAAAGAGTCTATCCCAATAATTGTTGTAGAGCGTATTAAACGCTCCTATATCTCCGCTACTAATTTTTTCTAAAAGTATAGCATTAGTTTGCATGTAATATATTGGTTTATGAGGTAACGCAATGTATAGATATTACATGATTTAACAACAATGCAAGAATTATGTTTATGTAAAATTTTAAGCTAGTTATTTCACTAGCTTAATACCATTTTCTTCTATTACAATTACTTTTTCTTTATAAAGATGTCCAATCGATTTTTTAAAAGATTTTTTACTCATACCAAGAATGGCTTCGATATCTTCCGGACTACTTTTATCATGTAACCCTAGAAAACCATTATTTCTTTCAAGAAATTCAAGCACTTTTGCAGAAGAGGGTTCTATATTTTTAAAACCAATCTGTTGTAAAGATACATCTATCTTATTATCCTCACGTATTTTCTTAATAACACCTTTACGTTTCTCCCCTAAAGACAAATCTTCAAAAATTTCATTATTATATACTAAACCTTTATGTTTATTATTAATAATAACCTCTACACCCAAATCTGTATATCTAGATACAATAATATCTACCTCATCAAACTTTTCTACCGTTAACTCTTCGTTAGATATAAAGTTATTGGTTTTACTAGAAGCAACCAATCTATTAGTAGTTTCATCAAGATATAAGTAAACAAGGTACCACTTACCTTCTACCATTTTTCTTGCTTGCTCTCTAAAAGGAACAAAAAGGTTTTTCTCTAGCCCCCATTCTAAAAAGGCTCCATACTTATTTACCTCTAAAACTTTTAAAAGAGCAAACTCATTTAAAGTAATAAAAGGTTTAAGGGTTGTAGCTATAGGTCGTTCTTCATGGTCTAAATAACAAAAAACTTCTAACTCATCCCCTATAGTAAAGTCTTCCGGAACGTACTTACTAGGAAGTAAAATTTGATCTTCCTCTTTATTTATATCTCCTAAATATAAACCTACCGAACGTTCTCTAAGTATGGGTAATTTATGAAAAACTCCTAATTGTATCATATATAATAATTTGTGCAAATATATTAAAAGTTGTTTCGACAAATGTCGATTCGACGAACATAATAAAATGTGGTCAATAATCTGATTGTTAGACCTTTTAATCGATTTGATTCCTATTTATAAAAATCAAATATAGCTAGCTTTTATATTTGTCCATCTAATGTCTCATCAATTATAGTGAGAAAATGCAAAAAAAAGCTATAAAAATAAATTGTTGTGGATCCTTCTATAAAAAGCATCAAACTAAAATTGGTACTTTTTATTTTTTTGATGAGTATGTAATCACTGAATTCAATGAAGGAGTTACAGTAAGCTTTGATTCCTGTAAAGATTTATGCTTTTTAATTAATAAATATTACGGAGATACTACTCCGTATGGAGTAATATCTAACCGAATTAACTCATATTCTGTTTTTCCAACAGATTACTTCTACCTTAAAAATATGTTTTTTAATCTACGCTGTATAGCTGTAGTTAACTATATCAATAAAACTACCTATCCTTTTGAATCTGAAGTTGTAGAAAAAGTAATCTGTCCTAGAACTTACCAATCTTTTAAAGATTTAGATACTGCCCGCAGATGGTTATGCTCTATGATTTCTTAAATATTTAAAATAAGAAATTAATATTTCATCGTTTTCTAACCTAGGTGTAAAAATTTCTAAAATAACAGGCTTATTTCTGTTGTTAACGTTATCATAAACCGTAGTTAGCTGAGTTACTACTTCATCTTTACTAGATGCAGATACATATTCAAAACCGTACATAGCAGCTAAATGAGATGCATCTTTATTATGAATGGTTTCAAAATAAGTATCAAACTCTTTTGTATTTTTATCACCAGGTAGTATTCTAAAAATACCTCCACCTCCATTATTTACAACTATAATGGTCATATCCTTTCTAACATAATTGTTCCATAACCCATTGCTATCATATAAAAAGCTCAAATCGCCAGTGATTAAGGTTGTAGGTGTATCAGAATATATAGAAGCTCCCATAGCTGTAGAAGTACTACCATCTATACCACTGGTTCCTCTGTTACAGAAAACAGTCCAAGATGCATCTAAATCAAACAACTGCATATATCTTATAGTAGAACTATTACTAAGCTGTAGTAACTGATTATTAGGCAAATTGTGAAAAATACAATCATATACTAAAAAATCTGAATACTGGATTTCAGAAGCATAGGCTTTATGCGCAATTCTACGCTGTTTTTGAACTTCTAACCAATACAACTGATAATTACTATCTACCTTTTGAAGATCATCAAAAGCATAACTGAAAAAAGAATTTACCGTTACCTTAAAATGGTGTGTTAAACAGAAAAATGTATCGTAAGCCTTCTTCTCATCTACATGAAAATGTAATTTTGGACTATATTTTCTTAAAAAAGCCTTTATTTTTTTAGACACTACCATTCCTCCGAAGGTTAACAGCAGTTCTGGTTGCAGCTTCTCTAATTCTTCTGGCACCTGTTCTATAGGAGCTAAAATTTTATCAATCCCTGGAAAAAAGTTATCGTTATGTAAATTAGAAGTAGTTTCTGTAAACACAACAACAGAGCTATCAGCTGCTAGATATTCTATTATTTTTTCTTCTACAGAATTAGGCTTAAGCACCCCTACTAAAATCATTTTCTTTTTAGAAGTATTCCAAGATTCTACAAACTGATGTAAAGATTCTGAACTAATAACATCAGGATGAAAAGGCCTTGGATACTCTTTTACCGTAACTAAAGGTGCATGTAAGGTTTTGTACAAAGGCTCTTCAAAAGGAGCATTAATATGTACAGGTCCTTTCTCTAAAAATGCAGCGTGCAACGCCTTAGAAATTTCTTGTTCGTTATAAAGTTGCACCGTAGAAGAAACATCTATTAACGGTAAATCTTGATGTTTACCATCTCCATGAATAGCCAATTGGTGAGGAATATCTTGTTTTAAATTAGCTGTATATACTATATGATTGGCAAACACATTGGTTTGTCTAATAGTTTGGCCATCTCCAATATCAATTTTATCTGTTGGTCTATCTGCCGATATTACCACCAAAGGTATATCACTATAAAATGCCTCAGCTATGGCAGGATAATAATTTAACAAAGCAGAACCAGATGTACATACAATAGCCACAGGACTATCTATCTGTTGTGCCATACCTAATGCAAAAAAAGCTGCTACACGCTCATCAACAATACTATAACAAGTAAAATAATCATCGTGTGAAAAACCTATTGTAAGAGGCGCATTTCTACTACCCGGAGAAATTACAATATGTTTTATTTGATTTGCTTTACAAAGCTCTAAAACCGTTTGTGCTAGGGGAATAGCGGGATATATCATAGAATTATAAGACTCAAAAATTAAAGTGCAAATTTACGTAATATCAAAACAACAATACGTTAATAATTTACAAATATCCTCATACAAAAAGAGGGCGTTTTAATGAAACGCCCTCTTTTTTTCTGTGTTTATAATATTAATTATGCATTACCATACATATTAGATTCGCCACCATCTATGGCAATAATTTGTCCGTTTACATATGTACAAACATCACTTAAAAGAAAAGCTACCAACTCCCCTACTTCATCAGGTTTTCCTAATCTTCTTATTGGGTTACGAGATGCATATTCTTTTTCCGCCGCAGCCGGGTCTTCAGGATTAACTTGTTTAAAAGCTCCTGCTACCATTGGTGTTAAAATGGCACCCGGTGCAATAGCATTAGTAATAATACCATCTTTACCATATTCTAATGCAGCATTTTTAGTCATACCAGCAACTGCGTGCTTTGTAGCTACATAAGGTGTTTGGTTAAGTACACCTCTAATACCACCAACAGAAGCAACATTTACAATATTACCCTTACCTTGCTTTTGCATTACCGGAATAACATATTTTAATCCGTAATAAACTCCCATTAGGTTAATATCAACAACTTTTTTAAATACGTCAATATCATAATCTACCATAGGAGCTTGTTTACCTTCAATACCAGCATTGTTGTAAAAACCATCGATGGTACCAAATGCCTCTACAGCTTTATCTACATAATTCTTAACTTGTGCTTCATCAGACACATCTGCTACTACAGGTAAAACTTTTATATTTTCATTCAAAGAAGCCAATTCTGCTTGCGCTTCATTAAGAGCTTTCTCATTATAATCTACTATAACCAAGTTAGCTCCTTTTTTAGCAAGCACCTTAGCTGCTGCTAAACCGAGTCCCATTGCGGCACCGGTTATTACTATTGTATTGTTTTCAAAAGTACTCATTTGTATGTATATTTAATTAGCATAAAGATACCAATTCTGAAAACGTTTTCTACTTAACAAATTGTTATTTAATTAAACATTAACACAACCTAGAACATTCAATAAAAAATTACAAAGTAAAAACTTACGCTATTAATTATAAAAATTTACTTACAACTGTTTAAGATGTTTTTATTTCAGATATAGTCAATTAAATAAACCAGAAATCTCATGTTTTTATGCTCCTAAAACGTTCTAACAAAACTTTAACTCTAACATATACTGTACCCTTTACAGATTTTTTAATACATTTAGAATATGAACAGGAATGCAAAAAACAATAGAAAAGGTTTTGTTTTTAAGCAATATGAAGCCCCAGAAGAATCTATTTTCGAAAAATTACTTGGTATCTTCAAAGAATTAATAACGCATACTTCCGGAGATTTTGATGAAGCTATAGAATGGCTTAAACAATTAGATGATGAGTACCAACTTACCACCCCGGAATATACATTAGATGACTTTATTGAAGATCTAAAGAAAAAAGGCTACATAAAAGAAGAAGCAGAACCAGATGAAAATGGCTCAGGTATTAGCATTACTGCTAAAACAGAACAAGCAATAAGAAAACACGCATTAAACCAAATTTTTGGTAAACTAAAGAAAGGAGCCAAAGGAAACCATAGCACCAGCAGAACTGGTAGCGGAGATGAGCAAGTAGGTGAATTTAGAAATTACCAATATGGTGATTCGGTGGAGCAAATTTCAATGACAGAGAGTTTAAAAAATGCTCAGATAAACCATGGTATGGATTCCTTTACCTTAGATGAGAGCGACTTAGTTGTAGAAGAAACCCAGTTTAAAGCTCAGATGAGTACTGTACTGATGATAGATATTAGTCATAGTATGATTTTGTATGGCGAAGACCGTATTACCCCTGCAAAAAAAGTAGCGATGGCATTAGCCGAGCTAATAACCACACGTTATCCTAAAGATACTTTAGATATATTGGTTTTTGGAAATGATGCATGGCCGGTTTCTATAAAGGAACTTCCCTTCTTACAAGTAGGACCATACCACACCAATACCGTAGCTGGTTTAAATTTGGCTATGGATATGCTGCGTAGGAAGAGAAATACCAACAAACAGATTTTTATGATTACCGATGGTAAACCTAGTTGCATTAGAGAACGTAACGGAGAGTATTATAAAAACAGTATGGGCTTAGATGAGTATATTGTGGGGCAATGCTACAACAAGGCCAGACAAGCAAGAAGATTGCATATACCCATTACTACCTTTATGATTGCCGAAGACCCCTACTTAATGAAATTTGTTAGAGAGTTTACCTATGCAAACCAAGGGAAAGCATTTTATACAGGACTCAGTGATTTGGGTGAAATGATTTTTGAAGATTACGAAAAAAACAGAAAAAAAAGAATTCGATAAGAAACTATGAATATTGAGCAATTAAAAACATTAGGCGATTTAAAAGCCATAGGATACACCACAAAAAATATTAAAGAAGAATTACGAGATAACCTTATTCAAAAAATAAAAGAAGGTGAACAAGTTTTCTCTGGAATCCACGGATACGAAAATAGTGTAATACCAGAACTAGAGCGTGCCATATTATCTAAACACAACATTAATTTATTAGGGCTGCGTGGCCAGGCAAAAACGAGACTTGCCAGATTAATGACTAAGTTGTTAGATGAATATATACCCTATGTAAGTGGTTCTGAAATTCATGATGATCCATTTCAACCACTTTCTAAATATGCCATAGACTTATTAGAAAAAGAAGGAGATAACACACCTATTTCATGGTTACATAGGTCAGATAGATTTTATGAAAAACTAGCAACTCCAGATGTTACAGTGGCCGATTTAATTGGAGACGTTGACCCTATTAAAGCAGCTAATTTAAAACTTAGTTATGCCGATGACCGAGTGATTCATTTTGGTATGATACCCAGAGCCAACCGCTGCATTTTTGTAATTAATGAGCTACCCGATTTACAAGCAAGAATACAAGTAGCGCTATTTAATATTTTACAAGAAGGCGACATACAAATTAGAGGATTTAAATTAAGACTATCATTAGATGTTCAATTTGTATTTACAGCTAACCCAGAAGATTATACCAACCGAGGTAGTATTGTTACTCCTTTAAAAGACCGTATTGGTTCGCAAATATTAACCCACTACCCTAAGTCTATAGCTATTGCTAAAACCATTACATCACAAGAAGCTAAATTAGATAGTAGACAATCTGGCGCTATTCATGTACCTGAATTAGCTAAAGATATTTTAGAGCAAATAGGTTTTGAAGCCAGAAACAGCGATTATATAGATGCTAAAAGCGGGGTAAGTGCCCGTATGAGTATTACCGCTTATGAAAACTTACTAAGTACCGCAGAAAGACGTGCTTTACAAAATGGCGAAACCTCAACTACCGTAAGGCTATCAGATTTTATGGGGGTAATACCAGCCATAACAGGTAAAGTAGAGTTAGTTTATGAAGGTGAACAAGAAGGTGCTTCAGAAGTGGCTATTCAGCTTTTAGAGTCAGCTATAAAAACCTTGTTCCCTGATTACTTCCCGAAAATTGAAAAATTGGCAAGAGCCAATGATGAAACTCCTTATGACGATTTAATCAGTTGGTTTTTTGAAAATACCGATTTTGAATTAGTAGATGATGTAACCAATACAGAGTATAAAGAAATTTTAAGCAAAGTAACTCCGTTAACAGATTTAATTCAGAAATATCAAAAAGATCTTCCGGAAACGGATGCTAATTTTATGAAAGAATTTGTTTTGTGGGGCTTGGTTGCATTTAACAAATTAAGCAAGCAACGTTTTATAGATGGGTATCAATTCAATGATTTATACGGAAATTACATCAGAGGCCTATAAAATATTTAGATAGATTTCTATTTTTGCAAAAACAATAAAACTAAAAGAATATGTTTGGAGACTTAATGGGAATGATGGGTAAACTAAAAGAAACCCAACAAAAAGTTGAAGAAACTAAAAAAAGACTAGATACCGTGTTAGTAGATGAACAATCATCTGATGGTTTATTAAAAGTAACCTTAACTGCTAACAGAGCTATTAAATCTATTGATATAGATGAAAGTTTATTAGAAGATAAAGAACAGTTAGAAGATTATCTTATTCTTACCTTAAATAAAGCTATTGAAAAAGCTACTAATGTAAATGAAACAGAATTAGCAGCTGTTGCCAAAGAAGGCATGCCTAATATACCAGGAATGGATATGTTTTCTTAAAAACTGATAATTTTATACAAAACAAAAGCGAAGTTGTAAGTAAATTCAACTTCGCTTTTTTTATACTGTACAGATATATCTTCTATTTGTTAAAAATCTATATTTTTAACACTTCAATAAGTTAAAATTTATTTTTTTTATACGTATATTTTGATAATTATCACAATAATAACCACGTATAGCTAAAATGATTACAATAAATCCTAGTCTAAAAAATATTTTCAATTTCAGAGTAAAGAAATTGACTGCAATGGTTATTGTAATCATAGCGCTTATAAATATAGTTTTTTGGCTTATAGGTAAAATTCAATTGCTTACTTTCAACTACAATAACAATCCTCAGGCTACTATGAAAATAGTAACTAGTGTTAGCTTTCTCTTAATAGGATTGAAGTACATAGTTAAAAAGAGTAATGTATTTTACATTTTTAGTGCAGGTATAGCGATTCAAATTTTACAATTGATAAATATATATGGACTCTCGTTTTTTAAGTCGAGCTCTTTAATTACTATCATCCTATTTCTACTTAGTTTTTTAGTTATTTATTTTGAAACCATTTATCAAAAAAATAAGATTGTTCTCATACTAAATACACTTGTATATCTTATCAGTTTTTTTTGTATCTATTATTTTTTTATAGATCCGAATTTTTTAGCCAACATTAAAGGCTTTGAATCTATTAGTTGGAATACAGCTATCCTATTCCACATAAATTCATTGTCAAGTTACCAATTAATATTAAGGAAAAAAGCAGAGCAGGTATATACCCTTAATAACCATACCTTTAATTTGAATCCTTTTAAATTTTTTCCTATCTATTTTGGGGTTCCTATACTTACTATAGTTATAGTATCCATTTTAGTCCATTTTATGTTTATTAAAATGAACTTTGCGCTCTTCTTAATTTTTCTAGTTTTAAATGGTATATCTATATTAAGTGCATTCATATTTGTAGCCAAGTTTATAAAGCTTTTTAATATGATACTTAAGGCTCAAATTACGCTTACCGAAAATAATATAAGGCTAACAGAGAAAAATAAATATTTAGAAGACTTTGCCTCTATAACATCACACAACCTTAAGGAGCCTATTGTAGCTTTAAATAATATTGTTGAATTAAAGAATAATGAAATTTACAGAGATGCTTTAAGCAATGAAGAATTAGACGACATGCTTAAAACCAACATAGGCAACCTCAACAAAACTATTGATACCATATATAAATTTCTAATGGCCATTAAAAAAGGTGAAAGTTGTAATTTTGAATATGTATCAATAAGCTCTAGTTTTGAAGAACAACAAAAAAACTTATTAGATTTTACCACTAATCTTGAAGTAACAGTCAATTTCAAGATTACGCATAACTTAAACTTTCCTAAAGTATATATTGATAGTATTTTATATAACTTATTATCTAATTCTTATAAATATTGCACCCCTAACAAACCACTGATTATAACTATTGAAGATGAATTTGACGGTCCTAACTATATCATAAAATATAAAGATAATGGACTAGGTATTGATTTAAAGAAATACGGAAATGAAATTTTTAAACCTAATAAGAGATTTCACAAAACCCATTTACCCTCAACAGGGTTCGGTTTGTATTTTACCAAAATTCATGTAGAAAAAATTAATGGTCTTATTCATATACAAAGTGAAGTGAATGAAGGAACCACATTTATTTTAACATTTAAAAATAAGAAAAATGAAGGTAGCAATAATTGACGACAATCTTGTTTTTAGGAAACTTACCAAAATTGCCTTTGAGCACGTTGCACCAGGCAAAGTAGATGTTTTACTTTTTGAAAACGGTAAGGAAGCTATAGACCATATAAAAGAACATATAGAAAAAGAGTTACAAGTACCAAAACTTATTCTTTTAGACTTAAATATGCCTATTATGGACGGCTGGGATTTCTTGGAAGAAATGCTTCCCATAAAAAATGATCGTCAACTAGATTTAGTAATTTACATCGTATCTTCTTCTGCCGACGAAGATGATATAAAAAGAGCGAAAAATATTTCAGACGTAAAAGGATATATTATTAAACCGATAGATATTAACCAAATAACGCAGTTTGTGAGCGATTTTATGGAATAAATTATTTTATATCACACTGATAATTAGTATATTGAAATAAATTGTTAGGTTATGTTTGAGGTAATACAAATAGACGATACTGAATACTTTCAGTTCATTTTAAAAACAAACAACGGTAATGTACTATTGTTTAGCATGGAATATATGTCGGAAGAAGATGCGTTTACGGCTAGCAGATTGTGTAAGCAATTGAGTTTATCTAAAACTAATTTTGAACGTAAAACCGCAAGCAACGGTAAATTCTTTTTTATTATTAAAGATATGTTTGGTAAAGCTATTGCCGATAGCTCTTATTTTTCTTCAGAAGTAGGCATGCAAAATGTAATTGATTCTATTATTCAAATGTTTCAAAAAAAAACAGCTTAAAACCAATGGTTTTAAGCTGTTTAAATAATGTTCTGGAAAAAAAATATTACTGTGTTACCAATTCAAGCTTAGCTAAACAGTCTAATACATATTCATGCATTTCTTGAGTATAATCTAAATGAGTTACCATTCTTAACTTAGCTCCCATTGGGCTAATAAAAATGTTGTATCCCTTCAATGCTTCAATAAAAGCAGTATTACTATAGCCTTCCTCTAAATCAAAAATGATAATATTAGTTTCTACTGGAGTGATACTTTTTACAAAAGGTAAACTAGCCAAAGTAGCTTCTAATTCTTTCGCTCTTCTATGATCTTCCGACAAACGGGCAATATTATTATCTAAAGCATAAATACCAGCAGAAGTTAAATAACCTATTTGTCGCATAGCTCCTCCAAGTATCTTACGTACTCTGTAAGCTCTATTAATAAACTCTTCAGTACCCAAAAGAACAGACCCCACTGGGCACCCAAGTCCTTTACTTAAACAAACAGAAATACTATCAAAAACTTCTCCGTACTGAGTAGTACTTTCACCCTTAGCTACAAGGGCATTCCATAATCTAGCACCATCTAAATGTAACTTAAGGTTATGGCTATCACAAACTTCTCTAATTTTTAAAATCTCTTGAAAATCATAACAAGTTCCACCTCCTTTATTTGCCGTGTTTTCTAATGATACTAAAGTAGTCATTGGGCTATGGAAAGAATTAGGGTCGTTAATAACCTCAGCTACCTGGTGCGCTTTAATAGTACCACGGTCACCATCAACCATTCTACAAGATACACCGCTATTAAAACTTACTCCCCCAGATTCGTAATGAAAAATATGGGCATCTTTATCACATATCAATTGGTCCCCAGGCTGGGTATGCAGTTTAATACCAGTTTGATTAGCCATAGTACCACTGGGAAAAAACATAGCAGCTTCCATACCAAACATACCTGCTATTTTTTGTTCTAATGCTATGGTAGTCTCATCTTCTCTGTACATATCATCTCCTACCTTGGCATCCATCATTACCTTTAACATTTCTGCTGTTGGTTTTGTAATGGTGTCGCTTACTAAATTTACTTTCATCGTGTGTTGTTTATGCTATTATTATTTGGGAACGTAGATTTTTTAAGGGTGCAAATTAATAACAAAAAGAGTGCTCTATAAAATACTTATGAATATTTCACAAAAAACGCAAACCATATAAAGTTATGTAAATCATAATTTTAAAGTTAAATTATTATCATTTTATCATAGTATTTTCCCTATTAAATATATAATTTAGAACAAAACAACCTTATGATTAAAAATACTGCAAACCCAATCTTTTCTTCTTATGAAAAGAAAGATGCGCTCTACGATGAAATTTTTGATGAAAATGATGAGGTAAGAGACGTCTACAAAAAGCTTTTTGAACTCTACAGTGGACTTTCAAGTAACGATTTTGGTACTTTAAATGAAAAAGCAAAAGCTACTTTTTTTAATCAAGGTATTACCTTTCAGGTTTACAGTGATGCCAAGGCACAAGAAAAAATTTTCCCTTTTGACTTATTCCCTCGCATTATAGATGCAACCGAATGGGAAACCATTGAAAAGGGAGTATTACAGCGTTCTAAAGCCTTGAACCTTTTTCTGCATGATGTGTATCATGATAAGAAAATTATAAAAGAAGGAATTGTTCCTTTAGATTTAATTAGTTCCTCTTCTAACTATCTACAATCTATGATGGGTATAGATCCACCTGGTGGTATTTATAATCATATTTCTGGTACAGACCTTATCAAACACTCAGATGGTCATTATTATGTGCTTGAAGACAATATCAGGTGTCCATCGGGTGTAAGTTATGTTATGTGTAATAGAAATGCTTTAAAGAAAGCTTTATTTGGTGTTTTTAATCATTACGATATTCACACCGTTACAGACTATGCAGAAAATTTATTAGAAATATTAGAAAGCGTAAAACCAAACGGTGTAGATATTCCTACTGTTGTGGTAATTACCCCTGGTATTTATAATTCTGCTTATTACGAGCATTCTTACCTAGCTAAAACCATTGGTATTGAACTGGTAGAGGGTAGAGACCTTTTTGTTGAGAATGATTTTGTGTATATGAAAACAATTTCAGGGCCTAAACGTGTAGATGTCATTTACCGAAGAATAGATGATACTTTTCTAGATCCTTTAGAATTTAGAAGTGACTCTGCTATTGGTGTTCCCGGATTATTTGCAGCCTACAAAAAAGGAAACGTAACCATAGTTAATGCACCTGGAACTGGTGTAGCAGATGATAAAGCCATCTATACCTACATGCCAGATATTATAAAATATTATTTAGATGAAGAACCCATTTTAAAAAATGTACATACCTACCATTGTAGTAGAGAAGATGATTTAAAATATGTTTTAGAAAATATTGATAAGCTTGTAAT
The DNA here is from genome assembly GCF_027924185.1 of Neptunitalea lumnitzerae. Classification (GTDB taxonomy): domain Bacteria; phylum Bacteroidota; class Bacteroidia; order Flavobacteriales; family Flavobacteriaceae; genus Neptunitalea; species Neptunitalea lumnitzerae. The sequence goes on along the minus strand of NZ_BRVO01000002.1, from coordinate 21,896 downwards.
AAAACCTGTAGACGAGGCTGGCGGTTATGGAATTTCTATTGGTAATAAACTTACCAAAGAAGAAATTAAACAGGTACAAGAAGTTATTAAAAAAGAACCTAGAAAATATATTGCGCAACCTATTATGTCTTTATCTGTACACGCAACTTTTATAGAAGACGAAAACTCATTTGAACAACGACATGTAGACCTTAGAACCTTTACCCTATTAGGTAACCAGAAAGACTTTGTACTGAAAGGAGGCCTCACTAGAGTTGCTCTTAAAAAGGGCAATCTAATAGTAAATTCTTCGCAAGGAGGTGGATCTAAAGATACATGGATATTAAAAAATAAATAAACCTATGCTAGCCAGAGTTGCCAACAATCTATATTGGATGGGACGCTATATAGAAAGAGCCGAACATACCGCCCGTTTTTTAAAAGTAAACTATTTTTCATCGTTAGATGCTCCTAATAAACTATCGCAATCAAGACAGTTTGTGCTACAATCTATTTATCAGATGGTAGGTGAAACCATGTTTATTAATGATACTTTAGAAGAAGAAACTGTTTTATTCAATGTTGGACTTAATAGTGAAAAAACATATTCTATACTAAACAGCGTTAAAAATGCTCGTGAAAATGCCAATAGCTCTAGAGATTTAATTTCTACAGAATTCTATGAGTCTATTAATAAATTTTATCACCATGTAATGAATTATCCCTCTGATGTATTAGTAAAAAGTGGGTTGTATGACTTTACCTCTACCATTACAGAACATACCGCGATTTTAAGAGGAAAAATAAGAGGTACCCTATTACACGACGAAATTTATGCACTTATTATGTTAGGGATTAACATAGAGAGAGCCACACAAATTATTAGAATTATAAAAACTAAGTTTGACGATGCGCACAAAGCAATAGGTGGTTATGCAAACCCAGTTAAAAATAGTTACGAGTGGACCACGCTTCTTAAATGTGCTGAATCTTATGATATGATGCGTAGACTTTATAAAAAGTCTCCTACTCAATTATCTACGCTTGAGTTTTTAATCTTAAATCCTAGTTGTCCTAGATCGGTAATGAACAGCCTTAATCAAATCTATACAAATATTTGTACCATTGATAATGCTAAAATTTTCGATAAAGACTCCCCTGCCTTTCTAATAGGAAAAATGAGAGCGGAATATGAATTTAAAACTATTGAAGAAATACAAATTAACGTACAAAACTTTATAGAAAAAACATCGCAATTATTATTTAGTATTGGTTTTAAACTAGAAAATGAGTATTTCTATGTGTAACTGCTTACAACCTACGGCTTTTTATAGTATTTTTGGCTTCCCAATTTTTGAAAATGAAGTATGATTATACCATAAAATACAGATCTGAAAATCATTATGAAACCCCTGTATTTGAGGCGTATTGGCAATTTTTAGTAACCCCTGAAAACAACAGTACCCAAAAACTGATTACCGAAAAATTTACCACTTCGGTAAATGCAAGGATTGAAGAATCTGTTAATGGTTTAGGCTTTACAACTTCTAGAATACATTGCAAAAAGCCTTTTAAAGATATTGTTTTCGAAGCGGAATTTAAACTTACCAAGAGAGAAGTAAACCCGTTTGACTTCACCCTACCCTTAGACAATTCACTAGACTATGAATTGTTATCTAGTTTGCCCTTTAGAGTAGAGTTTGAAGCTTACTTAAAAAATACTGCACTAACTATACTTCCTAAAATAAGTGAAGACTTATTTAAGTTTGAGCAGTCTAAATCTGTTTTTGAAAATTGTATTGCTCTTAATACCTTCATTCATAATTTTATTACTTTTAAAACTGGCGTTACTAACACCAACACTACCTTACCAACCATTTTAGAAAACAAAGAGGGAGTTTGCCAAGATTATACACATCTTATGTGTGCCGTTGCCAGAGTTAACCAAGTACCAGCGCGCTATGTGTCTGGCTACTTACACCAAGGAGACGGTTTTTTAGGTGACATGCAAATGCATGCCTGGACAGAATTATACATACCTGAAATAGGTTGGGTAGGCTTTGATAGTACTAACAATTTAGTAGCCAACCATAACCATATTAAGGTAGCTCATGGTAAAGATTATAACGATTGTCCGCCATTAAAAGGTATAGTATATTCCTCAGGAAACAATTTTACCAAATATACGGTTGAAGTAAACCACCAGCAATAGATTTTAATTTTCTGAAAAGGTAAAATTTATGCTACCTTTGGTAAAAAATTAATAATTTATGGTCACTACTGAACAAGTAAAAGATCTTGTTGAACGCCTTGGTGCGTTAAGGAGGTATCTTTGACATTGATGCCAAACGAATAGAAATTCAAAACGAAGAAGAAAAAACTTTTGCTCCAGACTTTTGGGATAACCCAAAAGAAGCAGAGGCACTTATGCAAACTTTACGAAGCCAAAAAAAATGGGTAGAAGATTATGAAAAAGCCCAAACTTTAGTGAGCGATTTAGAAGTGCTTTACGAGTTTTACAAAGAGGATGAAGCAGAAGCCTCTGACGTAGAAGAGCAATACCAAAAAGCTTCTGAACACATAGAAAACATAGAATTTAGAAACATGCTATCTGAAGAAGGTGATAGTATGAGTGCCGTATTACAAATTACTGCAGGTGCCGGTGGTACCGAAAGTTGTGATTGGGCTTCTATGCTAATGCGTATGTACTTAATGTGGAGCGAGAAAAATGGGTATAAAATAAAAGAGCTTAACTACCAAGAAGGTGATGTTGCTGGTATTAAAACCGTTACTTTAGAAATTGAAGGTGAATTTGCCTTTGGATATTTGAAAGGTGAAAATGGTGTACACCGTTTGGTACGTATTTCTCCTTTTGATAGTAATGGAAAACGCCATACATCATTTGCATCGGTATATGTGTATCCGTTAGTAGATGATACTATTGAGATTAACATTAACCCGGCAGATATTGAGATTACCACAGCCCGTTCCAGTGGTGCCGGTGGACAAAATGTAAACAAGGTAGAAACCAAAGTACAATTAGTACACAAACCTACCGGAATACAAATTTCATGTTCTGAAACCCGATCGCAGCACGATAACCGCGACCGTGCTATGCAAATGTTACGTTCTCAGTTATACGAGATTGAGCTTAAAAAACGTTTGGAAGCCCGTGCCGATATTGAAGCTGGCAAAATGAAAATTGAATGGGGATCGCAAATACGTAATTACGTTATGCAACCTTATAAGCTTGTAAAAGATGTACGTACCGGAATTGAATCTACCGATGTAGATTCGGTCATGAATGGTAACATTGACGACTTCTTAAAAGGATTCCTTATGATGATGGGGCAAAAAGAAGAAGAAAGTTAAACCCATATAACTTCATAAACAAAAAGCAGCCAATTGGCTGCTTTTTGTTTTTCTAATGTTTATTACCACAAGCAGCACAAAAGGACGCTTGAGGTGTACGGTAAGGTTTACCGCATACTTCACAAGGTGGTCCGTATTGCGATATACGATGGTGCATAATAGCGGCGGGTTCGGTTTCTTTAAATCCGGTAATTTTCTCATAGTAATCTAATAACGTTTTAAAACGTTCTTCACGACTTGTCTTAGCCTTAATATTTCTAAATCCTTCTTTATAAAGTTCAGATGCTTTGTCATACTCATCCTCATCCAACATAGGAATATCCTTTTTACACCTCCAACACCAAAGTACTTTCATTTTTTATCATTTATATTATCAATCAAACCCATTAAATATAACTTCTCCCCACTACCGCTGGCATCATGCCAGTGGCCGTAAGAGTGAGATAACTATATACTGAAACTCCACTAGCGGGAGCGAGAGGTTTTACATTTGTTCTAATTTCTTTGATGACTATATTTTAAAAAAATTAAAATCAACTCTCTTCGAAATTCCATACGAGTGAATACTTTCTTGTAGTAGATTCAGATATTTAACTTTATTCTGATTACTAATTCTTTGAAAAAAATCAGGCGAAATACCCCAATTTTCAATATATAAAATGAATAATTCCGAAAGCTTAACTTCTAATTCCTCCCTTGATAAATTAGCCCATGACTTACAATATGCCTTTATATCACTAGAAGAAAAACCGTTGTGATATCCGATTAAAATCAGTGTTTCATTTGTTAAAGGTAAAATATGAACATATATATTCAAAAGATCTATATCTACATCTTTTTCTGGATAATCTAAATCGGTTGCACTAAATATTGCAGATGCATATACAGGTATTTTTGTATAGCTATAAGCATAGTATGAATATCTATTTTCTTTTAATTCTATTTCTTTCTCTAACTCCCTCTTTAATATTTCTAAATCCACAATACCAAGTTCGAAGCCATTCACAAACTTCTGCAATCTACATTTATCAATTTTCCTACCAAGTTTAGTTGAATTAATAAGTCTTAAGTTCTTTTCTATTTCAACTCTTTTTTTGAATATTTCTGAACAAGTTGCTCTATAACTTAATAAGACAAACGATTCATAAGAATTTAAGTTTTTAGTCTTATTTTCAATTGATTTAAAAATACTTGTATCATGATGGTTACAAAAAACTTTATGTGACATTGCATTGTTTATTCCAACTTTTTTAAATTCAAATGGAGAACTATTAGGCTTCCATGTATAAATATCCTTTAATTTTAATTCTACAAGATGTCCCTTCTCTGCTATATTACTTAACACTCCATTTTGTTGAATTAAATGAGAATTAATAGCATTAGAAGTACACTGACTAATCATACACTCCCAACGCTTTTTTTTAATATTCTTGTCAATTTCGGCTATTACTCTTAATGGATTAGTCATGATAATTTTTATCTACAATTTAATCCATTTACCTTAACCACAAACCAAAACCTAAAAAATTATTATACTCTAAACATTCATTCAAAACTCCCTTCCATTTTCCCAATATCCTCAATTATCCGTACCTATACACTTTGAAAAACAAATGAATGATGTTTCTATAAAAGACTAACAATAGTTATTAATTAGTAACGATATATGATTTAATTTTCTAATCAAACTCATTAAATATAATCTCTCCAAATGTCTTACATTTCCAATACTTAATTTGCGCTAATTCTTCTTTACCTAAGTCGGATAAATTATCATTTACAAATTCTGTATTTAATAGCTCAGTAGATAAATACGTAAGCTTCGGTTCTAGACAATTTTTTAAATCATCCAGCACCTCTATAAAATTATTTTGCATCCAGGAACTATCTTCGGTAACACCCGCAAAAAACGGATACGTATCATTTACTAAAATCAAAATAAGTTTACCTGTAACCGAATTTACAAACGTTACTTTATAAAAATTAGTTGAGGTGGTAGGCAATGTTATCTCGTGCACTACATATTTGGCGCTAGTACATAAATAGATTTGTTCTTTTAACCATTTTTCACCAATCTCCGGTAACTCTTCATCACTTGATTTAAGAAATCCTGTTATTCCTTTGGGTAACTTCATACCTGTATTTCCTTTCTTTTATCAGATAGTAAGGTGTCATTATCCTTCCATCCTAAAACCGATTCATAATTATCCATCAAAAGAATTTCACTTAATTCTTTTAGCGGTAGTTCTGTGGGTACAGCAAAGTTTTTCTAAATATAAAACAATATTCATGACTTATAATAAGCACTAATTCATAAAATATTTTCAGGAACAGGAATACGTTCAATTATTCCTTCTCTTACTCCAGTTAAGTAAAATAAAACATTATTACAATATCATAACATATTCTTATTCAAGTACTTTTTCACTCCCTCTCTATAGTTATTTCCAACTGGAATCTCCGTATTATTAATTAGCACACACTTACCATTATACTGGCTTATTTTAGACAATGGAACGATATAAGATTTATGAATTCTCATAAACTCATAAGATTTTAAATTGACTTCAAGAGATTTAAGTGTTTTTAAAGCCAAACAAAAATTATTTCCAGTTACTATTTTAGCATAGTCTTTAAGCCCTTGTATATAATCTATATCGCCTAATAAAATTTTCACATACTCATCCCCTTCTTTTACAAAAAAGGAAGGCATTAACGCTACTGCTTCTTCTTTTTTGGAATGTTCAAAACGAAGAATAGCCTTTGTAAATCGTTCAAAGGAAATTGGTTTTAACAAGTAGTCAATCACATCTAAATCAAAACTTTCTACAGCGTACTCACTGTAAGAGGTTGTTATGATAAACTTAGTTTTTCCCTCAAGCAATTTTACCAACTCAATACCTGAAATTTCAGGCATAGCAATATCTGTAAAAACTAAATCTATCGTATTTGTTAGCTTTAAATAATTAAATGCCGCTACTGAACTATTAAATGTTTTTACTATTTCTATAGTAGAAAATCTATCTAAATAATGAGCAATAACATCAATAGCTAATTGTTCATCATCTACAATTATGGCCTTATATAAATTCATTTATATTTCTATTTTTAACTGGGCTTGGTAACTATTAGCTGTACTATTACTATGCAAACTAAATTGATTAGGATACAAAGTCTGCAAGCGCTGTTTTAAATTAGTTAACCCTTTTCCTTCTCTATTACTTTCTTGAAAATGCTGCTTTTTAAAAACACTATTAGTTACAAGAAATAACAATTGGTTACCGGTTATGTTTAAACTCATATGTACATAAGCTTCTTTAGCATTGGTATAAAACCCATGCTTAAAAGCATTTTCTACCAAGGGTATTAATAGAAAAGGAGCTATTAAAATATCAGAGGTTAGGGTGTTTTCTATTGTAAACGTAATAGAAGCCTCTTCCCCAAAACGTATTTTTTCTATCGCAATATACTTCTCTATAAAATCAATTTCCTTTTTTAAAGGTACTTTATCAAGCTGTATATCATCAGTTATATAGCGCATCATTCCGGCCAATTTTAAAATATTCTCTGGTACCTCATCTTTTTTCTTAAGCGATAAACTATACAAAGAGTTAAACGCATTAAACAAAAAATGAGGATGTAATTGATTTCGCATTAATAGCTCTTTTGTCTCTATTAACTCTTTCTCCATTTTCTTGTATTTATTCAATGCATCAAGCCTGTTAATAAAATACAATAGCAAATAAAACAATAAAGCTTGCCCTAAAAGGCTTGTAAAATAGCCAAAAGCATAGTTTATAGTTATTGCACCATGTATTCTATAATCTTTGAGAATAGCAACCCCTATCAATGGCAGAATTAAAAATACGGTATAGGCTATTCTTTTTGCAAGGTTATCAAACCTAAAAATGACATAGTAAAGGACATATACAATGCTTACACATATAAAATTTTCGAAAGCATCACTCGTAAATAAAAAAAGCCAATTATCTGGTAAGGTATCAAATACTCTCATTAACAATTGGGTTCCTATAATTCCTAGAAACCCTATATGAAACAAGAGTTTTAGCAATTTGGTAACCTTTCCTGAAAATTGAATCATACAATAAGCTGCTTAAAATTTTATAACGTAAATATAGAAAAATCATATTCAGCTAAGTCTAGTAGTACTACACAGTCATCTGATCAGACACTAGGTTTGTCGATAACATTTTTACATTTCTGCTATTAAAAATAAGTTCACTCAGAATTTAAAATCAAAAAACAATGAAAACTTATTATTTAGCACTAATGCTATGTTTAATTCTTGTAAGGGGCTATAGTCAAAAATTAGAAATGGAAAAAGCCTCTCCATTTACAGCTGTAAAATGGGAAAAAAACACCCCCATAGTATTATTTGAAAACCATTGGTATACATTAGAAAAGCTAGACACCTACACTACTGAAGAATTATTAGCATTTTGTAGAAAAGAATACGGCAGCAAATGGAAAAAACGTTTTTCAGAAGATTTAGTAGAAATACTAACCGAATTAGGAACACCTCCTGAAAAAAAGGTATTGCTTATTTTATCAGACAGTACTAAAACTATAAAGGTAACAGGAACCTATAACTTTGAAAACAGACAAAAGGTTTTAAAATATAATAACCAACATCCCTCTAAACAAAAAGCTATAACGCATATAACTGCCGTCCAAGCTTTAGAAGATATTAATGAATTTGAAGAAATACTTACTACTAAATCCTCATATATTCATCTTTCAACTTTTGATTATACTTCGGCCATCAATAATCTTAAACATAAAATATCTAGTAAAAAAGAAAAGATAGACGTTAATTTTCTCACCCACGAACTAGCAAAAATTATGGCTTCTATTGGAGATAGACATGCTAGCGTTAAAAATGAGTTTCTGGATAAAAAGAAAATACCAACTTACAGTCTACAATTACCCTATACACTAGCCCCTTTGCATGATTCTATTATTGTGCTAAAAAAAACAAACAGTGAATATGAATACTTAAGTAATAACTTTCCTTACTTAAAATCTATTAACAATATTCCCGTTCATAATCTTATAGATTCAATGTCTTACAAAGCCAAACTAGCACCTAAAGAAGCTAAATTTAGAAGGGGTGTCACTGAATTACAAAACCTAGGGGAACTTTATTTTAAAAATAATATAGCCTTACCCAAAAAAATTAAAGTAGTATTTACCAATGGTAAAACAGATAGCTTAGCTATAGTTGAGTTAAACAATAAACAATACAACTATACTTCTAAACAACAGCTTGCTATGTATGATTTATCTAAAGAAATTGAAAACTCAAACTTTACCAATATGAGCAAAATAATAGATAATCAAATTGGGTATTTAACCATTCCAAAAATGTATCATTCTAGCGACAATAAAGAATTAGAAAAATTTATAGATGATACATTTATAAACTTTAAAAATACAAAGGCATTAATTATTGATATACGTTTTAACCCAGGTGGAGGGAGAGAACTCATCAACAACATAGGAAATTATATAATTCCTAAAACAGAAAGCCCTTGGGTAGCTAATATTGCCTACTTAAGAACTGATGAAGAAAAGGATTTCTACAAATCAATGTCCTATAGATATCTAAATATGTATGGCTCAGAAACTATAACTGAATTGGATAGAAACGCTATTGATACGTTCTTAAGCAAATATCGTTTTCAAAGAAACTTTGATATTACAAAATTTAGTAAACCTCATTATATGATCTTAAAAAGTGGAAATACTAACTACACTAAACCTGTTTATATATTAGTTAACGAACGCAGCTTTAGTGCTGCTACTGTTTTTACAAGTGCCTTTAAAGAACTTCCTAATGTTACTATAGTGGGGGTTACTACGGATGGCTCTAGTGGCAACTCAAAAAAAATATATTTAAAGAATTCTAATATAAGAGTAAAAGTTTCTACCATGCTCTCATTTCAACGAAACGGTTTAACCTTGGATGGCAACGGAACCCAACCAGATATTTATATTCCAGAAGATGAAGCACAAGTATTACATGGTAACGATACCCAATTAAACAAGCTAGTTGAATACATTCATGCACACTAAATGTTGAATCTCTATTATCCAGTAAAAGATAAACAACCAAAAAATAATCATTGCCTATCTTTGTAACAAATTAAAGATAAAACACATGATTACCATATATCACAATGCCCGTTGCGGAAAATCTAGAGAAGGCTTAAAACTTGTAGAAGAAAGTAACCAAGAGTTTGAAATTGTAAAGTATTTAGATACTCCACCAACAGAAACCGAGCTTAAAGAAATTCTAAATAAATTAGGATATAAACCCTCAGAGTTAATAAGAACCAACGAGGCCATTTGGAAAGAAAATTATAAGGGGAAAACTTTTACTGATGATGAACTCATTACTATAATGGTAGAAAATCCTAAACTAATTGAACGCCCTATTGTAATTAATGGCAACAAAGCAGTAGTAGGCAGACCACCCGAAAAAATAAAAGATATTCTATAAAGTTAAAAAGGCGCTTTTTTCAAAGCGCCTTCAGTAAAACTAACTAACATAACATTATAGAGCATTATCCATAATTTCTTTTACTACCTCAGGATTCAGTAATGTACTGGTATCTCCTAAGTTACTTGTATCTTTACTTGCAATTTTACGTAAAATTCTTCTCATAATCTTACCAGAACGCGTTTTTGGTAATCCTGGTACAAATTGAATCTTATCTAATTTTGCAATTGGTCCAATCTTATCAGCAATTTGCTGGTTAATCTCTTTCTTAAGATTATCAAAGTTTCTTGATTCTCCATATTCTTTTAAGATTACATAACCATATAATGCATTACCTTTCACTTCGTGAGGGAATCCTACAATTGCAGATTCTGCTACAGCCTGGTGTTCGTTAATAGCATCTTCAATTGGTGCTGTACCAAGGTTGTGTCCAGAAACTATAATTACATCATCTACTCTACCCGTAATTCTATAATAACCTACTTCATCTCTCATAGCACCATCTCCTGTAAAATACATATTGGCATAAGCAGAGAAATAGGTATCTCGGTAACGGTCGTGATCTCCCCAAATGGTTCGTGCCATAGATGGCCAAGGATATTTAATACATAACCTACCTTCTACTTGGTTCCCTTTTAATTCTTGTGCATTTTCATCCATTAATGCTGGTTGAATACCAATAAAAGGTAACGTAGCATACGTTGGTTTTGTTGGTGTTACAAAAGGGATTGGCGAAATCATAATACCACCAGTTTCTGTTTGCCACCAGGTATCTACAATCGGACTCTTATTTTTACCTACATTATCGTTATACCAGTGCCAAGCTTCCTCGTTAATTGGTTCACCAACTGACCCCAGTACTTTTAACGATGATAAATCACATTTCTCTACATACTCAATATTTTCTTTAGCCAAAGCTCTAATAGCTGTTGGTGCCGTATATAAATGTGTTATTTTATGTTTTTCTACAATTTCCCAGAATCTACTAAAATCCGGATAACTAGGTACACCCTCAAACATTACAGTTGTACCTCCATTAGCTAACGGACCATATACTATATAGCTATGCCCGGTAATCCATCCTATATCTGCTGTACACCAGTATATATCTCCTTCTCTATATTGAAAAATATTTTTAAACGTATATGCCGTATACACCATGTAACCACCGGTAGTATGCACCATACCTTTTGGTTTACCTGTAGAACCAGAAGTATATAAAATAAATAAAGGATCTTCTGCATTCATAGAAACAGCTTCACAGAATCCATCCGCCTCATCTAATAAAGGTTGAATCCAAAGGTCTCTTCCTTCTTTTAGTGTAACCTTATTTTTAGTTCTTTCAACTAACAATACTTTCTCAATAGTCTCACATGATAAAAGTGCCTCATCTACAATAGCTTTTAAATCTAAAGTTTTAGCACCACGGTAAGACCCATCTGATGTAATTACCATTTTACAAGACGCATCGTTTATTCTGGTAGCCAATGCCTTTGCAGAAAACCCAGCAAATACAACTGAATGTACTGCACCAATACGGGCACACGCTAATAAAGCAATAGCTAGTTCAGGAATCATGGGTAAATAAATACAAACTCTATCCCCTTTTTCTATCCCTTGAGCTTTTAGCACATTTGCCATTTTATTTACCTTTTCAAATAAGGCATTATAGGTAATATGCTGTGCTTCTTCATCGGGGCTATTCGGCTCAAATAAAATAGCAGTTTGCTCACCATGCGTTCTTAAATGTCTATCTAAACAGTTTTCGGTAATATTTAATTCTGCTCCTTCAAACCATTTTACTTCTGGTTTTGCAAAGTCCCAAGACAAAACATTACTCCAACGTTTTCTCCAAACAAAATGTTCTTCCGCAACCTCTTCCCAGAATCGTTCTGGGTCTCTCACAGATTTACGGTATACTTGAAAATACTCTTCTAAATGTTTAATATGATAATTACTCATGTTGTTGTGTTAAATTAATTAATGCCTACTTTATGTGTTTTGAATGCTAGTTGTATTTCGTTGATAATGTTTGGGTCATCAATGGTAGAAGGTACAGAAAATTCTTTATCATCTGCAATACTTCTTAAAAGTTTTCTAAGAATTTTACCAGATCTTGTTTTTGGTAGCCTGTCTACTATTAAAACCATTCTTAAAGATGCCACCGCTCCAATTACAGCGCGCACATCCTTTACAATTTCTTCTTGTATAACAGATTCTGCTAATAGATTATCAGACTTTGTTACAGCAAGTGCAATGGGTATTTGTCCTTTTAAATCGTCATGTACGCCAATCACAGCACATTCTGCTACCGAGTTATGAGAAGCTACTACTTCTTCCATTTCAGCCGTTGAAAGTCTATGACCCGCCACATTAATAATATCATCTACCCTTCCGGTAATAAATACATAGCCGTCTTCATCTATGTAACCACCATCCCCAGAAAAATAATAGCCTTTAAAAGGTTTTAGATAACCCTCTTGAAACCTTTCAGGATTGCCCCAAATGTTTTGAAGGGTACCAGGAGGTAAAGGCAACTTCACGGCAACATATCCTTCAGTACTAGCGTCTACTTGTACACCTTCGTCGTTTAATACTCTAATATCATAACCACAAACAGGAAATGTAGCTGAACCTGGCTTAACATCAGCTAATTCTACACCAGCCATATTAGACAGCATAGGCCAACCAGACTCTGTTTGCCACCAGTGGTCTATTACTGGAATGTTTAATTGTTGCTGCAACCAGTTTAAGGTAGCCGCATCACAACGTTCACCCGCTAAAAACTGATACTTTAAGCTAGATAAATCAAACTCCTTAATAAAGTTTCCTTGCGGATCTTCTTTTTTGATGGCTCTAATAGCTGTAGGTGCAGTAAACATAACACTCACACCATATTCACTAATTACTCTCCAAAAGGTAGAGGCATCAGGTGTTCTAATAGGTTTTCCTTCAAAAATTACGGTAGTGTTTCTATTTACTAACGGACCATATACTATATAACTATGCCCTACTACCCAACCTACATCACTAGCTGCCCAGAAAATTTCATCTTGTGCTACTCCATATACATATTTCATAGAGAATTTTAAAGCGGTAGCATACCCACCGGTATCTCTAATAATTCCTTTTGGTCTACCAGTAGTTCCAGAAGTATACAAAATATACAACGGATGTGTTGAAGGAACAGAAATTGGTGAAGCAATATCTGCAGTACGTACTAATGATTTGTAATCTAGGTCATAAGGCTGATCTGGAACATCGGCTCCTAAATGACGCTTATAAACTACAACGTTTTCTGGTTTATGCGTAGAAAGTGTTATTGCTTTATCTACATATGGTTTGTAAGGTATAATTCTATCAACCTCTATACCGCTAGAAGCAGTTAGTATAATTTTAGGTTTACAATCATCTATACGTATAGCAAGCTCATGCGGAGCAAAACCACCAAAAACAACTGAATGTATAACCCCAATTCTTGCGCACGCTAACATTGAGAACATCGCCTGTGGTATCATAGGCATGTAAATAATAGCAGTATCGCCTTTTTCTAAACCAAGTTTTTTTAATGCCCCAGCTAGCCTACCTACTTCCGATTTCATATCATTATAGGTATATTTCTGTTTTGTATTAGTAACAGGAGAATCATAGATTATAGCCACCTGATCTCCGTAACCATCCTGAATATGTTTATCTATACATAGATAACTCATATTCAATTTACCATCTGCAAACCACTGATCGTAGTTATAAGCATCTTTTGAAAGAATGGTACTAGGAAAATCATACCACGTTAATTGGTTTGCTTGTTCTTTCCAGAATTCTTCAGGATTCTGAATACTATTTTGGTAAAAATCTTTGTAGTTCATCATTTTGCTTTTTTAGGGTTAAACAGTCCAAACCAATTTGGATTTAAAAAACGCAACTTGATTAATACCCAAAGCATTACAACAAAGGATAAACCAATTAAAATGGAGGTAAGAGGATCTACAGCCGTTTGGTTCTCAAACTTCAAACGAAGCAATAGAGTGGCTGCTACGTAGATACTGATAACAATATCTGAAGCTAACGGACTTAATCTGATTTTCATATTGATACTAACTTAAATTAAACACTGGCTTTTTTTGCACACAAAACCAACTTTAATTTAGTAGCTCATTTATATCAGAAACTATTTTTTTAATTGAAAAAGGTTTGGTTATATATTTAGCAGCACCTAATGCTAACCCTTTTTCTATATCAGATGCTTTATTTTTGGCTGAAAGAAAAACAACTTTTGTATTGTTCAGTTTTTCTTCTAGTCTAATTCTCTTTAAAGTTTCGTAACCATCTACCTCTGGCATCATTATATCTAACAACACTAAATCTGGTATATTGGTTTTAAGTATCTCTAAAGCTTCACTGCCATCTCTAGCAATAAACACCTCAAAGTTATTCCTTTTTAGTGTATATTCCAAAGACATTACAATATTTGGCTCGTCGTCTACTATTAATACTTTCTTCATCTCGGAAGTTTAACTACAAATTTAGCACCTTTTTCTACATTTTCATAAGCCCAAATGGCTCCGCCGTGACTTTCTACTATATGTTTACAAATAGCTAAACCAAATCCGCTACCCTGAGGTTTCTTGGTATTTTGGTTTTTTGATTGATAAAACTTATCAAATATATAATTAAAATCTTCTTTAGGAATACCTTTTCCGTTATCTTCTATATAAATTAACACATGTTTAGGAAACGCCTCTAGCATTACCTTTATTTCTCCGGTATTCTCATCAACAAATTTTAAGGCATTTGATAATAAATTGGTGAACACCTGTATCAAACGGTCTTCATCATATTTTAATTTTATAGCAGTAGTTGAATTAAAGATACTAACTTTTTTCGAATTAACCTCGGCTGTCACAAAATGAATTGCCTTTTCTATGGTTTCAGAAATGTCACATTCCTTAATATCAAGCTTTTCTCTACCTGTAGATAATTTCTCTATATCTAAAATATTATGTATTAATCTAGATAAGCGCTCAGAGTCTTCTACAATATTGTTTAAAAATTGCAAACGAATTTCATTATCCATTTCATCATCGTCCATTACAATCTCTGCAGATGCTTTTATTGCTGTGATAGGAGTTTTTAACTCATGTGCTACCGTATCTAAAAATTCATCCTTTTGTTTATCCTGAAAAATTAACTCCTCATTTGCATTTTTTAATTCAGCTGTGAGCACTGTTAACTGTGCAGATTTCTCCTTTAAAAATTTATTCGTAATTATAGTTTCCTTACTTTCTTCTAGTATCTGCAATACTTCTGCTAAACTCACTGGCTCTTCTTTAACAACATTACTTATTAAGATTCGCGCCGATGAACTCCCGATGCTACCAATTAATAATTTCTCAGAAAAATTAATCAATTTAGCATCTGCCATTACAGTATCTTTTGGTATATCGTATTTTTTATAAAACAAATCAAATGCTCGTTCTGTCTTTTCACTACCCAAAAATCGCTCTAAAATTCGTTTGATATCTGATATGTACGCCTCTCCTCTCCAAACATAAGCACCTTCTTGCAAATCGCTGTAATTACTACTACGCACAAACATCTCGGCATAGTTACGCTCTCTATAGTTTCCGCTACCTACCAATGAAAACGTTAGGTATGCTGCTATATTAAAAAACATACTCCAAAAAAATGCATGTGCAATTGGGTTAAGAAAATCAATTCCCAAAAACGCATAAGGCTTAAACAAAGTAATGCCAAACGGACCTTCTGAAACAAAACTATTAATGTTGAGTATTCCATCTAATATCACAGGTAGTATCAATGTATAGAAAACTACTAACAACCCAGCTACAATACCTGCAACAACGCCTCTAGCAGCTCCCCTATTCCAATACAAACCTATAAATAAAGATGGTGCTAGTTGTGCTACAATTACAAACGATATATAGCCTATAGAAAATAAAGAAAGTTGCTTAGAAAAATTAATATAAAACAAATATGCTACTACAATAAGCGAAAATATTGCTAGTCTACGTATGTTCTTAATATACTTATTGTTACGTTCGGTATCTCTATTTCTAAACACCTCTAAATATCCATAAGGTATAATTACGTTATTACTTAACATAGTAGACAATGCTATAGTAGATACCACTACCATAGAAATTACAGCAGAAAATCCGCCTAAGAACACTAAAAGAGATAAAACAATATTGTTATTCTTTAAAGGAAGTAAAAGCGTGTAATATTCTGAATTTACCGTATCACCAAGCTCAACATTACCTCCCCATGCTATAAAAATTACAAATACGTTAAATAATAACAAGTATAATGGGAACAACCAAATTGCATATTTTAAATAACGCTCTCGATCGTTTTCTACTACCATCATCTGAAACTGTCTTGGTAATAAAAAGACCGCCACAAATGAGATAACAGTCATATAAAACCAATTGAAACCTCCATAAATATCAGGAAATGTGGTAAACTTTTCAATATCGGCAATTGCTGAAAACTGATTGTAAATATCTTCGGTTCCATCAAAAACAAAATAGGTAACATAAACTCCTATGATAAGGAAGAATAATAACTTAATAATAGATTCAAATGCCACAGAAGCCACAATACCAATATGTTTATCGGTAGTATCGGTAGTCTGTGTACCAAAAAATGTAGCGAAAACAGCTAGCAAAACTGCAATATAAAAAGTGGAATCTGAGAAAATAGATCCGGAATTATCAACCGTAACATTTCCAGAGGTTATAATTTCAAAAGTTTCAGATATAGCCTTCAATTGCAGAGAGATATATGGCAAAATGGCAATTACGCAGGTAACCGTAACCAAAGCACCAATAAATCTATTATTACCATATCTTAAGGAAATAAAATCTGCTATAGAAGCTACTCTTTGGTGTTTAGAAATTCGCATAATTTTCCGTAAGAGCATTATGAAAATAGGAGAAGCAATCACAGGCCCTAAATAGGTGGGTAAAAAAGTGGCTCCCTCCGTAGCTGCAACACCTACACTTCCGTAGTAAGTCCAAGCAGAACAAAAAACACCTAAAGAAAGTGTATATACAATAGGATTATTAATCCATTTACTTTTCGCATTCTTCTCAGCCCAAAAGGCTATAAAAAAAAGCATTACCAAATACGTTATTATAATGGTAATGAGTATATAATTATTCATAATGTCGTTTAATGATCACAAAAGAAATTACAATAGAAAGTATCCAGAGTGAGAAAATACCCAAATATAAATAGGGAATTCCAAATATGGCCCCTTCCTTATTATAGGTTAAAATTAAGGGCATATTTAGTAACAAAGCCATAATAATGGCTGATACTACCAACTTTTGCGCATGTCTTTTTTTCATGAATTTAAATATACAAAAAAACAGTGTTGCATACACAACACTGTTTCAGACCAACAAATACAAATGCTAGTGAGAATGTGCCTCACCTGCTCCACTTGGAATTCTAATATTTTCAACTATTTCTTGTACATGTTCTGGTGTAGGTTTAGTTAATCTTGAAACCACTAATGATATTACAACGTTTACACACATTGCAACGGTTCCAAATCCTTCTGGCGAAGTACCAAACCACCATTCA
The DNA here is from genome assembly GCF_027924185.1 of Neptunitalea lumnitzerae. GTDB lineage: Bacteria > Bacteroidota > Bacteroidia > Flavobacteriales > Flavobacteriaceae > Neptunitalea > Neptunitalea lumnitzerae. The sequence goes on along the minus strand of NZ_BRVO01000002.1, from coordinate 4,408 downwards.
CTGGCAGGTCTAGGCTCCATCACTCCAATCAATCCGGTTTTATATCTAATCATATAAAACAACATTAATCCAATACCTACCACCATACCTGATATAGCTCCTTCTTTATTCATTCGCTTATCAAATACTCCTAAAACAATAGCAGGGAAGAAAGATGCAGCACCTAAACCAAAGGCGAGCGCTACTACTGCTGCCACAAAACCTGGAGGATAAATACCGAATAAACCTGCAATGATGATAGCTACAAAAATGGCTATTCTTGCCGCTAATAATTCACCTTTTTCAGAAATGTCTGGTTTTAATTGTTTCTTAATTAAATCGTGCGAAATCGATGTAGAAATCACCAATAACAATCCTGCTGCTGTAGATAATGCTGCTGCTAAACCACCGGCTGCAACTAAACCAATTACCCAATTAGGTAGGTTGGCAATCTCTGGGTTTGCTAACACCATAATATCTCTATCTACATATAATTCATTCTCTCCAGCTCCCGGATTACTAACTAAGCGTTCTCCATGTGTTCCTCTTTCTGCAGCAAAAGCAGGTTTTTTACCATCAATAGCGCTTCCGTCTGCATTATACTGTATTTTACCATCATTGTTTTTATCACTCCATGCTATTAAACCGGTATTTTCCCAGTTTTTAAACCATTCTGGCATATTAGCATACTCTTTATCTCTTACAGTTTCAATTAAATTGGTTCTTGCAAATACAGCCACTGCAGGTGCTGTTGTATATAAGAAAGCGATAAATAAAAGTGCCAACCCAGCAGATTTTCTAGCATCTTTAACCTTAGGTACTGTAAAGAAACGTACAATTACGTGTGGTAATCCTGCTGTACCCGCCATTAAGGCAAGAGTAATAGCAAATACATCCCAGGTAGATTTAGACCCATCTGTATATTCTTTAAATCCTAATTCAGTATGTAAATTATCTAATTTCTCTAATAAATAAGTTCCGTCTTGTACCTTACCTCCCATTCCTATTTGCGGAATTGGGTTTCCTGTCATTTGTAATGAGATAAAAATTGCAGGAACTAAGAAAGCAAACATCAAAACACAATATTGAGCTACTTGTGTATAGGTAATACCCTTCATACCTCCTAAGAACGAAAATATAAGTACTACAGCCATTCCTATAACTACTCCTAAATTAATATCTACTTGTAAGAATTGAGAGAAAACAATACCAACACCACGCATTTGCCCAGCAACATAGGTAAAAGATACAAGTAAAGCACAAATAACAGCTACCGTTCTTGCAGTATTAGAATAATATCTATCGCCAATAAAAGCAGGTACTGTAAATTTTCCAAATTTTCTTAGATAAGGTGCCAAGAGCAATGCCAAGAGCACATAACCACCGGTCCATCCCATTAAAAATACAGAACCATCATATCCCATAAAAGATATTAATCCTGCCATAGATATAAATGACGCCGCACTCATCCAATCGGCTGCGGTAGCCATTCCGTTAGCCATTGGAGAAACACCACCTCCGGCTACATAAAATTCTTTTGTTGAGCCAGCTCTAGCCCAAATTGCGATTCCAAAATATAGGGCGAATGTAATCCCTACTAATAACCATGTCCAAAATTGTACACTCATAATAATATTTTTTAAAGGTTGTTAAGTAAGGGTTATTCGTTATACCCGTATTTTTCATCTAATTTATTCATCAATCTTACGTATACGAATATTAATATTACAAATACATAGATAGATCCTTGTTGAGCAAACCAGAAACCTAGTTTAAACCCTCCTAAACTTATTTCATTAAGAGCATCTTTAAATAAAATTCCCGCCCCGTAGGAAGCTAAAAACCAAACAACTAATAAGATGGTTAGGTATTTTAGGTTTTCCTTCCAATATGCGATAGCTTTTTGCTTGTCAGTCATAATGTGTTAGTTTTTAAATTTTATAAGTAAATCATTGCTTGTAAGGTAAGCGTACCGGTTTTGGTATCTCCAAAATTTTGGTTTTGGTACTCTAACGTCAATTTAGAGTTATTACCACTTAAGTAAGCATTGGCACCAATACCAAAAACATTACGGTTATCATCTACAGCGTCATAACTGTTAGAAGCATAAGTTACATAAGGTTGAAAACGAGTTTTATCAACATTACCTGGCACCACATATCCTAAGTGCCCGTAAACCATACTACCAGTACCGTATGCACTGTATAAATAATTGGTACCATAATCGTTAGATTGAAAGGTTGCATATGCTGTAAGTGCACTTCCGTTGCTACCAAGTGGTGTATCATAAAATGCATCAACAGCAAAAATTTGAACATCTTCCCCTTTTAGTTCGGTTCCATCCATAATCACAGAACCTTTAGGATGTAAAAAGAATCCGGCTCCCACATTGAATACTTTTTTTCCTCCTAAATAGGTTCCCACTTTAAAGGGTAAAAAGTTAGATTCCTGATCAAAGAAATTAAAATCGAAATACCCTGAATATGTTTTACCGGCATCTTTAGATCCTAGTAATCTTTTACCGCCATATACAGCTTGACCAGTTAATGCATCTCTGGTATCTAATCCTGTTGTAATAGCATCGTTTATTGATACACGATATTGTAACTTGTTAAATTTTCCTTTTGCAAACACTCCTATATGTCTTGCAAATTGATCTGATAAACCTAAAGTAGACCAAGATTGTCTGTTATTATCAAGACTTAACATATTTAAGGTACTTTGGTTATTTAATCTTGAAATACCATTAAAATAATGTAATCCCCCCCCAACTACATGGTCTGGTGCCACATTGTACTGAGCCCAAACATCATGGAAAAATAATTGAGAACCCTCTGATTTACCAGTCGGACTCATGGTATTACTGTTTAAACTGTTAAGTCCAAAATGAGTAAGTATTAAAAACTTCTCATTGATTTGAGCAAACATTAAAACCCTTGCTCGCCTAACCATAAAATTGGTGTTACTTTGGTCCTCAGGTACATCATCTGAATACGTTGCTTGAAACTGTGCCCAAGAAATCATTCGAAGATATTTTTTACCATCATCCCCGAAATTTACTTTTAAACCACCTTTGTAATAAGGTGATGCTTGTGAATGTAACTGTGCTGAATATAACACAACAACACTCATAAGAAGAAATAGTTTCCTCATAGTGATTTGTTTTAAATTGTACTACTATTAAAATTGATTTTGTGTGCAGTACGAACTTCTCACTATTTTCGGATTAATAAAAAAATATTATATATTTTTGTTTATTTAGTATATCTAATCCCTAAAACGTTCCCATTTTATAAGCATAAACTTATCTCCTAGCTCGGTAATAATAACTCCAGCACCTTTTAAAATACTAGGATCTTTAAAATAATTAGACAACTCTGACCCGTTAATTATCTTATACGTAGGATGATACTCTGAATTATAAGGTCTTTTGATATTGTACTTTTTAACCCAATTCATAATTGTCACATGAGATATCCCCAGAATACGTTCAATTTCTCTATAGGTTAAACCCTCTAGGTATAGCTGTAACGATTTATTTACATAATAATCGTCTATTTGCTTACCTAGTTTATTAACAGTAAAGTAGTAACTACATTTTTTGCACTTGTAACGTTGTCTATCGTTAACTATACCGGCCTTAACAAACTGATTAGACCCACAACTTGGACATGCATTAATTTTCATATATAATATTTTTGCATAAATATAGCAATTTAGCTTAAAGTAGCCATATCGTTTAATAAATAACTAAAACTATAACTCTATTTATATGATTTTATAAAATTACACATTAATTTATTACAATATCAACAACGAAAACGTTTTATATTTGAAACTACTCAAAATTCTATAAAGTGTACTCAATACATTTAAAATGTTTCATGACACATCCATGACGAAAATAAAGAATTAAACCACCTTTATAACATAAAAACAAGTAACAAAATAGCTAAATACCTGAGAGCAATTACAAAATGATTTTCATAACAATTGAAATAAATACCTTACCTCACATAAAGAACTCAGAATTAATATCAGACAGACCCCTTCATCAGTTTTCTGAAACAGATACTTCATTTTAGTGTTAGCAAATTACTCTGGACGATATACATTAAACTAATACATAAAAGCTGTACCAATATTTTAAAATTAATTGAGCAAACCACAATTACACCACAATAACACCACGATAATATTACTATATAAAAGAAGTTCAATACATTTCACAACCTAATATTCTACATAACACGTTTAGAAATGGTATATAACGATAGATTAAATTGAATTGATATATTGCTAAATTGTTTAAGAAAACGTCCTTTATATCTCATTTAATAGATTATTATAGATTAATCAACAAATAAACAAGATATAACTCAAAACAGTTTACGAAGTAATAAAATGGAGATGTTCTAATTACAAAAGT